>OY970335.1:0-3154596 GCA_963717425.1 Vulcanimicrobiota bacterium
GTATTGCGGCCTCTACCCCAACGAAGGCGAATACGACGGCCTTCGCGACGCGCTCGAAAAGCTCAAGCTCAACGACGCGGCCCTGGTATACGAGCCGGAGAGCTCGGTTGCGCTGGGTTTCGGCTTTCGCTGCGGCTTCTTGGGTTTGCTCCACATGGAGATCGTTCAAGAGCGTCTCGAACGCGGCTACGGTTTGGAGCTGATCGCGACCTCGCCGTCGGTCGCCTTTCGCGTCGTGCGTGCAGACGGAAGCGTAGCCACGATCGACAATCCTTCGAAGCTTCCCCCGCCCAATACGGTTCGCTCGGTCGAAGAGCCCTACGTCAAGGCGACGATCATTTCGCCACCGGATTACGTCGGCGCGATCATGGAGATCACGCAGAACCGGCGCGGGACGCTCGGTAACATGGAATACCTGCACGACGGCCGCGTCATTCTCACCTACGAGATGCCGCTGATCGAAGTGATCGTGGACTTCTTCGACGCCCTGAAATCGCGGACCAAGGGCTACGCCTCGCTCGACTACGAGGTGATCGGCTATCGCGAGGGCGATCTGGCTAAACTCGAGATTCTGCTCAACGGCGAGCCGGTGGACGCGCTTTCGTTCATCGTGGCGCGCGACAAAGCGGTCGCGCGCGGACGCGCCCTTACCGAAAAGCTCAAGGAGCTGATCCCGCGGCAGATGTTCGAGGTGCCGATCCAAGCAGCCATCGGCGGGAAGATCGTCGCGCGCGAGACCGTCAGCGCCATGCGCAAGAACGTCCTGTCGAAGTGCTATGGCGGCGATATCACGCGCAAACGCAAGCTGCTGGAGAAACAAAAAATCGGAAAGGAGCGGATGAAGCGCGTCGGCAGAGTCGAGCTGCCCCAGGAAGCCTTTATGGCGGTGTTGCGCCTAGGTTCGGAATGAAAGCGTACGTTGCGACGCACAACGCCGGAAAGCTGCGCGAGCTCAAGGCCATCTTTTCGGGATCCACCTTACAGCCGATGGCCTATCGGCGATACGCGCAAGTAAAGGAAGACGCGCAGACGTATACCGGCAACGCGCTCCTGAAAGCCGAAGCGCTAGCCGCAGTCCTACGCGAGCGAGGAGTCGCTGCGGGCGCGCTCGCGGACGACAGCGGGCTGGAGGTCGACGCGCTTGGTGGGCAGCCCGGAGTTCACTCGGCGCGCTACGGCGGCGAGACCATCGGCTGGCCCGAGCGCCGGGCCGCGCTGCTGGCCGAACTGCGCGGCGTACCGCCCTATCGCCGCACCGCCCGGTTCGTGTGCGCGCTGGCCTGGTGCGAACCGGATCGAGAGCCGATCACGGTGATAGGTCGGGTGGACGGCTACATTCTCGAAGCCGAGTCCGGCAGCGGCGGGTTCGGCTACGATGCGCTGTTCTTTTATCCGCCCAGTGCGCGCAGCTTCGGCGCACTCAGCGAGAAGGAGAAGAACGAGGTGAGCCATCGGCGTCGCGCAGCGGATGCGCTGCTGGCGGCGTTGCGCCCACGTGAGTGACATTACGGTCGCACCGGCATCGGCCGACGACGTCCGCGCGATCGCATGGCGCCGCGCCTTCGATGATGTAACGTTTCGCGTTGCCCTTGAACTCGCCGACCGCGGCACCGCGTGGGTAGCGCGCGATGCGAGCGAAGTGATCGGGATAACGATCGCGCACGCCTCGGACGAAGAGCGGTATGTGGGCGACCTCTATGTCGAACCCTCGTATCGCGGTCAGGGCATCGGCGGGAAGTTGCTGAATGCTGCATTTGCCGAAGGCGGCGACGCCGCGCGCGCAATGCTGCTCGACCAGAACGAGGCCTCCGGATTCGCGCTGGCCTTTCGCAATGGCCTGGCACCGAGAGGCTCCGTCGTGCGCGTTGCCGGCTCAATTCCGCGAGAAGAAGAGCTGGTGAAAATGGCCGCCGGCGAGTACCGGTTTCAAGTGGATGCCCTCGATCCCGCCGCTCACGGCTTTGGGCTGAACGGGCTCGATCGTGAAGTGCGCGGCACGATGCGACCCGCGGATCACGCCTACTTTTCGACCTTCGCCACCGGCCAGGCGTTTTTTCTCAACGGAGAGTTCGTCGCATACGCCTACGTCTGGCCGGACGGGCGCATCGGGCCGCTGGCCTGTGCGTCGCAAGCTTATCTAGTCCAGATTCTCGCGTTTGCGCTCGTTACGATGCAACGGCGGCATCAGGCGTCATGGTGCACGATGCTTGTGCCGGGAGTGAATGTTCGGATCGCGCGAGCGGCACTGCGGGCAGGTTTGCGCTTGGAGGAAACGCTTCTGCTTTCGAACGATTCGCCTCACGCCGATCTATCGACCTACCTCGGATATCACCGGCTGCTCTTTTAGATAATTCTCTTCAGGAGCCCAATACAAAGTGCAATACTGTTGGCACAGTGATGTTCCGACAATACGTTGCATGAAGAAATGTCCCAAATGCCAGCACCTCCTTACGGTCGAAATGTTTTCGCGCAATCGCGTTAGGCTCTCATCGTACTGCAGCCCGTGTCAAAGCGAGTATTGCAAGGCGCACTATCGCCGAAACGCAAGGCTTCACAATGTTCGTCGAAGCGTGAACATGGCACGCTATAAGGAGCGTAACGGGAACTCATTAGGGAATATCTCGGTTGTCATCCGTGTATTGACTGCGGAAACGCCGATCCGCGCGTGCTCGAGTTCGACCACGTGAGGCGAAAAAAAGGGATGAACATCAGTAGCCTAGTCCAAAGAGGGTGCGCGTGGGGGAGGATTGTCAGGGAAATCGCGAAGTGTGAAGTTCGTTGCGCAAACTGCCATCGTCGGCGAACGGTTGAAACGTTGAGATGGCCACATGCGATCGATCGGGGCGTAGCTCAGCTTGGTAGAGCGTCCGCTTTGGGAGCGGAAGGCCCGCAGGTTCAAATCCTGTCGCCCCGACCAACTTCGCGCCCGTGGTCTAACGGGATAAGGCACGAGTCTTCTAAACTCGAAGATGGGGGTTCGAGTCCCTCCGGGCGCATGATATAGTAGCGACTTGCGGTGACTGTAGCTCAGTTGGTTAGAGCGCCGGCCTGTGAAGTCGGAGGTCGCGGGATCGAAGCCCGTCAGTCACCCCAAAAGCTGGCGGAGGACTTTAGCGGGGCATTCAATACAAACAACGAGCGCGGCCGGACGGGCGCCTTTAGCTCAGTCGGTAGAGCAGCGGCCTTTTAAGCCGTTGGTCCCGGGTTCGAGTCCCGGAGGGCGCACATTCCGGCACCGCTAGCTCAATTGGTAGAGCAGGTGACTCTTAATCACTTGGTTGGGGGTTCAAGTCCCTCGCGGTGCAAGCCACAAAACCCCTGGAAACAATGACTTTCCGGGGGTTTCATCTTTCCAGCGCAGCCCTTATCATGTACCGCCATGCGCCGCCTATCACCCTAACTCGCCCGACCCTTCGCGCGGCTTAGACGGTTGAGGGCTCGGCCCATCGCCAGTGCCGCGCCAGCTTGCATGCTTGGCAGAAATGCCGAGTAGGTGTCCATCGTGAGGACGATGGAGCTGTGACCAAGCCGCTCTTGGACGACCTTTGGGTGAAGATTGGCCTTCAGGAGCATCGTCGCGCAGGTATGTCGCAAGTCGTGGAAACGCGCCTTCCTGATTCCAGCCGCCTCTCGAAGCGGTCCCCAGGTTTCTCGTAGGAAGTTCGACTTATATAACGGGCCACCGCGCTCGGCCGGAAAGACCAGTTCGCAGTCCGCGAGCCCCTCGCGTCCGGCAATCGCCTTCCTACGTTTCAGCGCCGCGATCGTAGCCTCGGAAACCGGGATGGAACGACCGGACCCCGACTTGGGCGCTTCCATCGAGATTTCGCCGGCGACTTCGGATGCCGCCTTACGCACATGAATCTTGCGTCCCCTGATATCAACGTCTTCCCAGCGCAACCCGATTAGTTCGCCCTCTCGCATGCCGCTGTCAAGGGCAAGGGGGATCAGCGCCTCAGCGATACGGTGACCCTTCGCGGCCTTCAGGAGTGCGGCGATCTGCTTTTCGTTCAGGGGTTCAACCGGAGGTCTTTTGTAGCGGGGGATTGCCGGGCGTATGGAATCAAACAACGGCCTCACGACAATGCCCTCGTAACGCGCGTGATTCAGCATCGCCCGCAGAGCGGCGTGGACCCTGGCCCGCATGCTCGGTGATACGCATGGTTCAAGCGAAGTATAGAACGTCTTGAGTCGCGCCGGCGATAGTTCGGCGAGCTGCACCTTGCCAAGATATGGTTGCACGTGAAGACGCAGCGTTTTTTCGTAGCTGTGCAGCGTGGCCGGCGAACGCGATTTTCCATCGCGGCGCGGGTGCGTTGACCAGTGGGCCAAGAAGCGCGGGATAAACTCACTGACGGTCGCCGGATCGACCTCCGGGGCTTCCGGGATCGGCTCGCCCTTTTGTTGCAGATATCGGTCTCTTTTCACCCGCGCCTCAGCGGCCGTGTTGGCCGTAAAACGTCGCCGCTGCCTCTTCGAAAGGCCGCCTTTAGTAATGAATCCCTCGGAGACTTCGGCAACCCAAATCTTTTTCGAGCGAGTCTTGCCGTCGGACGTTTTCCAAGTCCGGGTCTTTTCGTAGATCGTGCCTTCGCCGCGCGTACGACGGCGCTGAGCGACCTCTCTGGTCCGCGGCATAGTAGTTACTTTCGACCTGTCAGTATCAAGCTCCACCTCCGGCGGCCTCCGCTCGGATCAACCGGGAACGCTGAAGTCTCGTCGAACGACCTCCTTCATCGGAGGGAAACGCTATGGGGATGATGCGTTTGCATCTTAACGGCCAGGCTTTATTCTTTGGTCTTGCTGCAGCATTGCTGGCGGGATGCGGTGGCCCAACAGGGGCCCCGGGGGCGATGCCATGGAGCGCGTTGCCCGCCGGTGGCGCGGGACGTGCGGGATCGTGGGTGTCGCCGGAAGCTAAAAGCCGAGACCTCCTCTACGTTTCAACCAACGATCGCGTCGTCTATGTCTTCGACTATCCGCAGGGTAGGCTAGTCGGAGAGTTAACGCATTTCTTACAGCCTGAAGGCCTTTGTTCTGATAGCGCGGGCAACGTTTTCATCACTGACAAACAGAATCTGGAAATTTTTGAGTATGCGCATGGGGGAAAGACACCTATCAAAACTCTCGTGGACAATGTTTATGGAGCACCCGGCGGTTGCGCTGTCGACCCCAAATCCGGTGATCTCGCTGTTACGAATCCATTGGGGAGTGCTGGTTATGGCAATGTTGTTATCTATAAAAGGGCAACGGGCGAACCGAAGGCATATTACTCAAGGACTTCGGTGCAGAACGCCTTCGAGTTTTGCAGTTATGACGATAAGGGGAATCTTTTCATAACCACTGCGACGAGCAATTATTTTTACAGGCTCGCCAAGGGCGCCAAGCAACTCACGCCCATCGCAGTAATGGGTCCCGGAATCATCTACGAGCCGACTGGCGTCCAATGGCACAAGCCCTATTTCGTGGTCGGCGATCAGTACTTCGACGATCAGCCTCAGTCAGGAGTCTATCAACTTTCGGTCTCCCGTAATTTTGCAAGGATTCGTGGCTCCATACTTCTGACTGGATCATCCAGGTACGTCTCACAGTTTACCATGCAAGGCCACCAACTGATTGCACCGGATGAAATCAATAACGACGTTGCCTTGTACAATTACCCGCTCGGTGGCCCAGCTTTCAAGATGATAGGCGTGAATGAGCCAATCGGAACAACCATCAGCTTAGGCTCTCGGTAGGACACCGACACAACGGAGCCTGCGGCCGCACCAGGGAATTTCGCTGCGTTGGAAGGCCGTTCGTCTCAGAATGATCGCGAGACAAAGCATTCCGATAGACCAATGCCGATCTCCGAACGCGTATGGTGCGGAACGTTGCTTTCCTGCATCCTCGTTAGATTAAATCCTCGGCTTTGGGCGACCGATCGAATTTGCTCACAGGACTATAAAACCCGGTTTTTCGTCGTCGTCTTAACACACCGGAGGCTACAGACGGGCACGTGGCTATTTTGGATGGTGACGGTGGATGAACAAACGTTCGGGCGATGACCGTACCTAGTCCGTTTGCAGCACCAATGCGGCTTTATCCTTAGCCCATTTGGCACCAGGAAAACGGTTGCATACGCCCAACGGAGGAGACGCATGATAGTGTTGTGTTTCGAGAGAATTCAAAAATCGCAAGCGTAGCTAGCGAAAGGACGCGGCAGCGTTCCCTGGTAGAGATTGCGCTTGACGAAACTCCCGCAAGACGCCGACGACGTCTTGCGAGACTACGACAGGAGGGCAACGCTGCCGCCGTACTTGCCTCTGATCGAAGCGAGTACTTCAGGCAGACGGCAGCGGAATGCCCAACCACTTCGGGCAAGGGCGGCGGATCGTCCCAACGACGGGCGAGAGAGAGGGAAAAGCGACGCCAGAAGTTGTGTAGGCACTGTGGTTTAGCGGTCTATATTTGCATGGACGTTCAACAGGGCCGATCGCCCGCGCTCGAGCCGCGCACTTCGATGCTACGATCGGATCTGAGTGCCGAGTTAGCAGCATTCATCGAGCGTTCTCGAGAGCAGGGCCTAACCGCACTCCAAGCGCTGGCTTCCGTTATGGAGCACTTACCGGCGGACTTTTCTCCCTACAAGCAATTGGGTGGATGGGGCCCAATACGAACGCTCCTTCTCTTGCCAGCCTGGAATACGCGAGAAGCAAGGCTGCGGGTAAGCTGCACCCCAGCGTTTGAAAAGCGACTGCGTAGTGCAATACCCGAAAATAACCGATACCGGAACCGGAACCTGCGGCCGCTACCGGGCATTTTTATTCGAGATGCGCTCGTCTTTTATGTGATCTGCGCGTGCCTTCACCGCGGGCTCTCGCCACAGGAAGCGTTTGACGTACTGCATGGCTCGGCGGCCACCTTCACATCAACCCGAGAGGAGGCCGCCGCCATCGCGCTCACGTTAGCGGAAGGAGAACTGGTGGTGGCATAGAAAGTGCACCCTTAGAGAGACAGGAGCGTCACCGGGTGTAACCATAGGTGACGCTTATTTTATTTGCCCAGGTGCTTTTTACACTCGGGAATTCCGGGGCTCGCCAATCGGCGGGCCTTTTTCTTTGGGAGCACAGGATGAGGAAGAACGATCACATCGGCGAGCGGCGGTTTATGACAGTTCCACAGCTCGCGAAGCGTTGGGGAGTCAGCTTGGCGCACGCATACAGGCTTGTCGAGCGTGGGACCGTGCCCAGTCTCCGGGCCGGGACCGCGATCCGGGTGCCCATCGCGGCTGTTGAGCGAATCGAGTCGAGCGCCGATGATGCCGCGTGACCGACAGTACGTCATCTAGCGTCTGCCTTGAGCCAGGCTGTTTGAAAAAGCTGACCGATCGGCAGCGTTATTTTTGCGGTCCGGAACATGGCAACGCATTCCGCCAGCGTAAGCATCGGTGCCGTGAATCTTGGCGCCGCACGGTCGCCGCGTGCTGTAGTTCCTCGGATGGTACGACGATCGAACTCGTTGCCAGCGTCGTCGATCGCGAGAGCTTCTTATTCGCACTGAAAGAGGCTCAGAGGCGCGAACGCGCGAGGCAGCATCGCCTTTCGCGCATGCTTATCCCTTACTTAATAAGGGGACTCGGCCACTACCCCTTCACGTCGCCATGGATTCAAGCCGAAGTTCTCATCGATCGCGAGATCAGTGTCGCTAAGCACGACGACGAAACTCGACCAGATCATTGGGCGAAAAAGCCTCGAAACAAAGAAATTAGCAGTGTTGATAAGCCTGATGCCTTCGAGGTTGTCGATCAGGCATATCGCGCCGAGTACGAAAGAACCGGCTGGTCTACGCTAGACCCTCCCAAATCGTGGCGCGGCGGGGAGCTCGGACCACTCGACTACGCAGCCTTTAACCGAATTTCCAAGGCAGCTCGCCGCACGTTCGAACGTCACGACAAATACAACACAATGCGCAGTCGCATGCGCGCTCTCGTGAAGGCCGCGGAGACGGATCTTCGGCAAGTTGATGCGCGAGCGGGTTCCCTTGCGCGCGAGATAGGCGCCAAGCCGGATGAAAGGTTAGACTTACCGCCGCTGTCGTGCTGCGGCCGGTCCGAACACCTGGCGCGACACAACGGCATCGCGCGCGTACCCGACGACTGGGAGACCGCGGTGCCCCAGAGCATTCCTCCGCTTGGGACCGCGGTCGAACCGCACGAGCGATTCGCTCGGCGGCGCAAGCGTTTGCACGACCTGCACGTCATCGCAGTTGAATTCGAACGCATCGTGAAGACGATGGAGCGTAATCACTGTGGCGGAAAGTGCGTTCGGCGCCTTCCGACGGCCTCTGGCGGTTGGGAGATCATCATTGGGCCGGGCTGGCCCGGATTCGGCGAACTGGAATCTGTCTGCCGGATCTGTGAGCGTTTCCGGTCAGACTGTATTCGCATTGCACAACACATTGATTCGGGGCAGCCCGGCACCGACCGCGACGGGACAGCTCGGATAGTCGCATACATCAGCGATGATGCGGTGGACCAGCAGCAGACCGCCCGCGAAAGCGTTACGGCCTAACCGGGCCAAAAATGTTACAATTAGGGTATAGGCAGGTCGCGGCGGACCTGTCCCCTAGCCGAAAAGCGCTACGCTTAGCGCCATCCGAAAAGCTGTAATTGGTACAGACTGGCCCGCTTGGGACCCGTCTTTTTTTACTGGGAGGAATGCAGGTGCTGTACGAGGCCGAGATTGTCATTCGTCGGCGCGATCCCGACCAATTGATCGAGGATTTCCAAGCAGCGACTGCTCTGCTAGAGCGGCGACAGGCGGCGCGCCGACAGCGGCCTGGTCCCGGGGTTTCCCTTTCTCGACGAGATGACCCGCCAACGGCCGCCGACGCCATTTCCACGGCAGAGCGCATCATTGGCGACACTGCATAACCAGATTAAAAACTTTCCCAGTCGCTCGTGTGGCGACCAAAAACAAAAAGCGCCGGTTGCAGCCGGCGCCTCTCTTTTGGATCAACTTAATGTCGAATATTAGCAGGTTTGCACAGCGCCCGCAAGGGCCGGCGCGATGAATACGCTCGACGCTGCGCAGCGGTACGTCAACGCCGGTTTGGCCGTGTACCCAGCCGCCGGCGATAAGCGCGCTCTAATCAGGGCGTGGAATGCCGCTGGCGCGGTTAGAGATCCGGAGCGCGTCGCAGCCCTCTTCAAACAGTTTCCTGGTGCCTCCGTCGGGATCGCCTGCGGACCGTCGCAACGCATCGTCGTCGACGTCGACCCACGGAACGGTGGAACTGAGTCGTTCCAAAAACTCTGCGGCGAGATTGGCCTTGAGGCGTTTGCGCTGTGCCCGACCGTCAAGACGCCCTCTGGCGGCTCTCATCACCACTTCTCAGCCCCATCTGAGCGGATTCGATCACTCCCGCACGCGTTGGGCAGAGGCATTGACATTATTGGTTTCAAGGGAGGCGTTGTGGCGCCACCATCCACGCGCGCCGAAGGAGCCTATGCGTGGCGCTGCCCGGACGGTTGGCCAGAAACGTTCGATGCCCCAACCTTGCCCGACGCGCTTCTCGATCGCATCCGTCGACGCTCGATCGAACGAGTTACGCGCCGCCTGACGGCGCAGGATCTTCCCCCGTTAATCGAGCGCGGGAGTCGCAACACCAGTTTGGCCATAATCGGGATCAAACTTCGATGGAAACTAAGCCTCCCTGAAGCGGCTCTTGCCGCCGTGCTCATGACCATCAACACCGAACGCTGTCGGCCGCCCTTGGAGGAGAAGGAGATCCGTGTGATTGCTTACAGTGCCGCGCAATACCCAGTCAGCGCAGTCGATCCGGCGCGTTGGTTTGAGGGCTGGCTGTCCGAAATCCAGAACGGCACCGAACTGCGAGTCGCGGCGACTTTGATGGTGCTAGCCGAAGCCGCCTTCGACGAGCTTACGCCCTCAGCAGATTTGATTCAGCAACGGAGCGGGCTACAGCGGCCGCACTACTACACGGCCCGCAAGCTGCTCGAAGAACGTGGCGCAATCCTGGTCCATAGCCGCGGGAGGAAACTTGCCCCTGTCATCGAGTTAGTGCCCCGCACTTCATTGACGAATGCCGCCTAGCTACGAAATCCGTACTATTGCCTCCTTAGATACGGATTTCGTACTATTATAACAGGGTGTAAGGGGTCTGGGGCACCGGAATCATGCGTGGCTTATTCTTAGTTTTCCGGCTGCCGCCGAAATTCCGGCCCGCGCCACCCCTAGCCCATCTAATTTTCGAGGTCTTACCTATGCCGCGTAGTTGCACAGTCTGCCGTCACGAGCAGACGGCTCAAATGGCGAAAGCGATAGCTGCAGGTGGGTCGAATCGCGACGTGGCGGGTCGTTTCGGAGTCACGCCGTCCGCCGTGCAGCGGCATCGAGCCGGATGTCTCAGGGCTCCGCGACGAACAAAAGAGTTCGGCAGCATCTCCGAGGCTAGCGGGTCCGCCGCAGCGGGTCGGTTCGAATCGAACCAAGGGGAGATAACGTCGGCGCAAGACCTGCTTGGTCGCCTTCGAAAGCTGTTTCGGCTTGGCGATTTGCTCGAAGAGAGTTACGAACGCCGCGACATCGATGCCGTGGTGAAGCTAGCTCGTGAGTATCGCGCCGCCGCTGAAAGCTACGCCAAGGTCGCCGGCTGGCTCGTGGAGGGTGGCGGGAATACCACGCTGATCGACGCGCGCCGGCAGTCGATCGCATTGCTCGGCAAGCTCAGCGAAAGCGAACTGAGGGCGTTGGCCGCTGGTTCGGAGCCGCTCAAAAACGTTACCGATAAACTGGAGTTATCGGGCAATTCGCTACCAGCACTGGATGGTGAAATCGGGACGCGTTAGTCCGGATAGGGCGGGAACTTGTTGAGCCTCTCCATGGCTTCATCGGCCTGCTTAGCTGTTGCTTCGCAGCGGTCGCGGCTAGTATAGAAGCGCGCATAAATCGCCTTCCGCTCTTCGTCCATTGCGTCCTGAGCGTATCGCTTTATTGCCCTTTCAAAGGCCTCAGCCATTTCCAGGCTGGTGATGCGTACGTCCGTTAGCAGGGTGATAAAGTCGTCATCGCGGGCCTGGTTCGCTAGCGCGATACCCAGCCAACCGCGGCAAGATTCAGGGAGCAGATCCGAACTCACGTTCCGCTTTTACCCTGGAACGTCCCCACTCGCTCGCTCGAGGAACGGTTTAGGGGATCCGATGAATGCCAGGCTGTTGGCACTCCCCACCGATAGGTCAGGGGTATGCAGCGGAATCCGGCCGGCGACCTAGTGGGCCCCGAGCGTGAATGTATCCGCGGAGACGGCAAGCCGAAGAATATCTTCAGCAGCGGCGCTGAGGCCCGTGAATGGCTAGACGAACGCAACATGCGCTCGGCACCAGCCATACCAGTGCTCGAAGAGGCATTGGCATGTCGGAAACAAGCTGTGTCGTCCGATCGTGAGCTACGAGTAGGACGATGGGCTGGCATCCTTTTCGCGACGCGAAGACGCGAGCGCGGTGGCGCGAGAAGCTCATGCACAAACAAGATGGTCGCTGCGGGCTCTGCGGCCATCGCTTCCCGCTCGAGAGCGACGGGTTCGATCCAAGCGTTTATGAGGGCTTCGGAGCGACATTCGATCATATCGTCCCTCGGGCGCAAGGCGGTGAGGACGAGCTGCGTAACTTTCGACTAGTTCATCGCGCTTGCAACCATATTCGTGGCGATGGTGACGGACTAAAACGGCTTCCAAGCCTGCCTAAAGCGCTGACAAGAAAGGGGTAGCCGAAACCGAACTTAGGGCGTGATGGAGTAAACGGTCCCATAACTCCCTGTGCTGCCGCCCGACGGTACCACGCCGTAGAGCTTGCCGTTGAGCACAGCGGGCCCCGCGTCTGCGAGGCGCTCGCCGATCGCCCCATCCTTTCCGCCCGCGAAGCTGTGGAGCACGCTTTCTCCACCAGAGGTCGTCACTTTAAAGATCGTTCCAAGCGAATGCGTTCCGCCGACGCACGTCGTTCCATAGAGCGCGCCATTCGAATACGCCAGGCTGGTAAAGTTGGGATAACCCCCGTCCGGGCTGCCTTTAAAAGAGTGGAGGATCTTCTCAGAACCCGAGGTCGTGACACGGAAGACCGTCCCAGAGGTTCCCGTGCCATTCCCATAAGCTCCGCCGTACGCGGTCGTGCCGTAAAGCACGCTTTTGACGGCGGTCAGGTTGCCGGTGGGGCCGAGGCCGTCGGCAAAGGCACCGCCTTTGAAATTATAGATGACCTTTAAAGAGCCCGACAACGAGATCCTGAAGACGATCCCGGAATCGTACGGGGTGCCGCCCTCGACCGCTGTCCCGTACAACGCGCCCCCCACGTATGCGAGGCCGCCTTCCGGACCGTCCCCCGTCGAGATGCCCTTGAAGGAATACAGAACGCTCTCTTTGCCCGAAGTCGTAATCTTAAAGACGGTTCCGCATCCTTCACCGCTAGCGCATTTGCCGGTACCCCCGAGCGATGTGGTTCCGTACAACGTTCCGTTTACGGCGACCAAACCGGCCTTCGGCCATTGCCCGTCCTTCCCGCCCGTGAAGTTGTGGAGGATTTTTGCCGCACCAGATGGGCTGACGCGAAAGACCGATCCCAGGCCTTTCTCGCCGCCCTGATACGTGGTGCCGTAAAAGACACCGCCTACCTCGACCAAAGGCCCGAACTGTGGGCCGCTATCGGCACTTGAAACCTTTCCGAAGTTATAGAGAGTTTTTTCGGAACCATCCGGAGCGATCTTGAAGAACGTCCCAAGACGGCCCGAGCCGCCGGACGGCGTCGCACCATAAAGCGTGCCCTTATAGTCGGTTAAGCCGGCTGAGGGGTATGCTCCATCGGTGTTGTTGAAACGGAAAATCGTCTTATAACTCGCGGCTCCGGCCGGCTGCTGCGGCGCGGCGAACGACGGCACCTCCGGTAGCGGCGACGATGTTGATGCGTGGGCGCAGCTTACCAGCGCAAAACAAAAAGCGAGAGCTATCAATCGCATATCGCAGACCTCCAGACGATTTCACGGCTACGACGCTGGACGCTCCGTCGCCTTCCAGTGTTCATTCCGAGCTGGCCAATATGCGCAGCGGATACGACTGCCTTATCCGAGGCGGCTAGTCGAAGAGTTGCTCGTCATCCGGCTGCTGCTCCAAGATCCTGAAGGCGCAGTCGCTATGTCAAAATGCTTGCGCTGCGTCGGTGGCATAGCCGAAACCGTTGAACCTATACAGGACTCTTGGCGGCTCGCCCGTTATCGCTTCGACCCAAACCTCTCCGAACGGGTGCTTCGGACCAAATCGAAATTGCAGCTCAAGTGCTCTGCCAATGTCCTCTCCCCGCCGAACGGTTAGATCGATGCTGATTGGGGCGCCTAGGCCGCTACGTTGCTTTGCTCCCTCTGCCCAAAGGATTTGAAGCCACTGTCTATAGGTTGTGAGCAAATCGAGTTTGGTGGCTTCTGACAGAGGAAGTGCGTTAATCCGCTTGCCGTCCTCCTCCAGTAAAGCCTGAAGGTCAGGTCGTTGAATCGCGCTCACGCTGGGTCACCCAATCCGGAATACATGACCTCAATGATTCGCCGCCAAGGCGAGTTGTCGCTGCCTGCTTCGGCCACTATCTCGGATGCTTAACAGTGAGCGTGATCCGAACACCGATTTCACTTTTCACGACACCGTCAACGAAAGGAACACGATAAAATGCCGCAAGTAATTCAGCAGCAAACCACCGACAAGTTCGCGCTCATTGAGAGGGTCGTTGCGGACTGTAAGGATGTTAGAAATGCGCACAAGATCGCTGCCGAGCTGTGTAAGAGTGGCAGCGTGCATTACGTAATCCCTGGCGAGTTAACTCTGGATCCGAATTGCTACGACTCGTCATCTAACCGCTGGAGCGTTCCGGAGGCGTACTCGAAGCCGTAATGCCGGGGCGAACCCGGGTTCCACGGGCCGTTCTGAATCCAGAGCGGCTTTCACTTTGAAAAGGAGCCTCGTTTGACCATCGGCGCCGCGCTCGGACATGCCACGCGGATGCAGGTCCTTCGCTGTCAATGGCACCGTTTGTGCGAAACGACAGTGCGCGTACTGCCGGGGTTCCAACGGTTAGGCTGGTGGACGTCGGAATCAGCTCAAAGCCGGGCCTCTGCAAATCTCGGGCGAACCCCCGATATATGGCTTATTCCACGGCAGCGGCGTCGTCAGGAACAGTGCGAGCTTGGCTCTCAGCGGTCATCCACGGGTGGGTCACCATGACGGCCTTCTGGGCGGGACCACCCTTGGTCATCGCGGCTGGTGTCGTCGCGGTTGCGAGTTTCTTCTTGAAGTGGTCTCAGGAACCATCGGCAATCCTGGCAGGCCTCGCGGCGGCCTGGTGCGTCTTGACGCTTCCGTGTGCCGTATTCCTAGCTTGGCGAGATGAGCGGATGGCTGTAAGCGGTGCAAATGAAGCCTTGCAAATCGAGCGGGACAGTAAGCTGCCCAAGCTAATCGCCAATGTTCGAGTCTTGGGAAGGATTAGTGACCATAAGTTCTTCGTGTATATGGACATTAGAAACGAGGGGCATCGGAGCATAGCAAGGGATTTTATGCCAGTCGTCACGCTAAATGGCAAAGAGGTTTACGGGCGACTTGCGGAGACCGCAGAAGCACTTAGGTTCACATCCCCTGACGGCAGCAAAAGGGTTCTTTTCGAGAAGGACGCGATGTATAATGCTGCGCAAGTCCCGATTGAACCCGGCGAGGTCCGTTCAGGCCATCTCATCGTCACGTTCGATAACACCGTCGCGGCCTTCCCGAAAGAACTAGTCCGCCTTCGCTTTCGTGACTATCAAGATGCTGTGTACGAGACTGAGCCGAATGAAGATATCGTAGACCTGCCCAGCCTGCCAAACACGAGAATGCTGCCGTTTGAGCGAAATCCGGACTAATCTCGATTTCCCGAACCTGCGGAGAACCCCAAGGAATCTTTCCCAATAGGAGCTTGCTAGGCTCGGCGAGTTAACGTCACAGTATTCATCCATGCCATTCCGCCGTTCGGTCTTCTCCGGGCGGCGTTTCCAATTGCGGAGATCTTCCTAATGTACAATCCAGCCCCAGCCGCGCCGACGCAGCCTGCTTCGACTACGCTCGAGTTCCAGATCGGCGATCTCGTTCGCGTGAAAGCGGCTCGCCGTCGAGACGTCGCCTTTTCCATCGCCGAGATAACCGCGACGCATGTTCGCGCAATGAACGATCGCGGCGGGGAAGCGATTTACCCGCCTGAGCACTTCGAACACGCAACGTCTGCACTCGTGGCGCCTCCAGCACCAGCCTTAACTGTCGAAAGCGCTCCCGCGATCAGGCCGGCAAAAACGGCTTTGCCACCATTCGAAGTCTGCGACGGGCTTTCAATTAAACTGCGTCAGGGCGAGCCAATTGATTTTGCCCTAAAGCGCTTCAAAAAAGCTGTCGATAAAGCCGGCATCATCCGCGAGTATCGCTCCCGTCAGCGATTTGTACCCGCTCCGCAGCGTCGGCATACGAAAGCTCAACAAGCCCGTCGTCGACGCGGCGATTAGTTGACTCACCCATCTTGCACCCCCGATTTCTCACCGAAGGAAGGACACAATAAAATGACACGTTCGCAGCGAGTTGCGATGGACCTCGACCATATGATTCACCGCGCCGAGAGTATTCGTCGAGATGTTGGCGACGCTCACTATTGGCGCATATTGACTGAAGACTGTGAAGAAGCCATCGGTATTCTGAACGGCGATCTCGATGGCACCGAACTTTCAACAGATGTGACTCTCCGCTTAGCCCAGCACCGGCACGGCGATAGCTGAATCACACACGAAACTCACCCGAAAGGACATCAATGGCAACCTCAACGACCGACCTAGTTAAGAACCACGCGGCAGAGTACATGCAGAGCGTGCTCCAGAAGGCGCAATCCGGACGGCTAAAACCGCACGAAGCCAACGTCGCAGCGGCCGTAATGGCGGGATATTTTACCTGGACGGAAGCCATCTCGAAGCGCGAACTCGTCGAGCGGGCTGCTGGCATTGTCGAAATGGGCCGTGCCGTCCGGGAGCAGGGTGAGGCCCATATGGCTCGAGTCGATGAATTACTGGCCGAGATCCGCGCATCAAAGACGAACAGTCGTAAGACACGTGCGTCGAAGTGATCACAGCTTCTCCGGCGAGCGCAGATGATGCACGCCGAGTAGCGCTAGCTGAGGCGGCGTCTGAAGAACTCTCACGCCGCCTATTGTTACCATTTGCACAGCGCGTTTACCCTCGGTTTGTAGCACCCCCGCATATCCGGTACATTGCCGAACTGCTCGAAAAAGTTGAATCCGGGGCGATCCGACAGTTGTGCGTGAGTGTACCAGTTCGCCATGGGAAAAGTGTCATATGCTCTCAGGTGTTCCCGGCCTGGTATATCGGACGTCATCCGACGGCCCCGATTATTCTGGCGTCGCACTCCGAGGGGCTCGCTGTACTGAACTCGCGAGTTGCTAAGCACCTCGTTGAGGACGACCGTTGGCCATTTCCAGACGTTCGGATGTCCCAAGACTCCGCTTCGGTCCAACGCTGGAATGTCACCGATGGCGGCGGCGTGTATGCGGTAGGTGTTGGCGGTTCCATCACGGGACGAGGGGGAGCCGTGCTGGTGGTCGATGACCCCTTGCACGACGCTCACTCGGAGGCAGAGCGCGATGGCGCGTGGCGCTGGTTCACAGAGACCGCGGTTCCTAGACTAGAGCCCGGCGGTTCGATCATCGTCGTTGCGGCGCGATTTGCTAGCGATGATGTCGTTGGTCGGATTCAGAGCTCCGAAGATGCAGCGCAATGGACGTTCGTATCGCTGCCGGCGCTCGCCCTCGCGAACGATCCACTGGGTCGTCAGCCGGGCGACCCGCTTTGGCCTGAGCGCGTATCGCTCGCGGAGATCGAAAAGCGACGCTCGACGATGTCCAGCAGCTTCGCATTCGAGGCGCAATTCCAACAAAACCCGATCACGCGTGAGGGCGCGCTGTTCAAGTACGACTGGCTCGTCTTCGATAAGAAGTTGCCCGACGACTTCGAGCGCGTAGTTCTTGCGATTGATCCGGCATCCAAGGCTTCGAAAACTGCGGACTACTCTGCGGCTGTAGTGATCGGCGCAAAGAAGGGGCAGTTCTACATATTGGATGTCGTCCGGGCAAAAGTGGAGCTGCCCGAACTGCGAAGGCTGGTTATCAACCTTTGCGAAAAATGGACTCCGTCTCGCTGCCTGATAGAAGACACGGCGAACGGTATTGGCGCTATTCAGGACCTTATGAGAAATACGGCGCTTCCGATCGTGCCGTTTAAGCCCAAAGGTGCGTCTAAAATTGCGCGCGCAGAGGGCATAGTCGGATTGTTTGAAAGTCGCCGCGTTCACTTGCCAACTGAAGCACCTTGGTTAACGGTGTTTTTGAGCGAACTCTTGGCGTTTCCAAACACCATCAACAACTCGAAATCACCAGACCAGGTGGACGCACTCGTTATGGCGCTCAATAGTTGCCAGCGTCAGGCCGTTGAGTGGAGCTTTGCAATCGCGCGCCAGTGACTAGAACTTTCCAAAACCACAACTCTATTAGAGGAAACAATCATGTCTAACGAACTCGACGTACAACATTGCCTCCATGCCGCCGACAAGCGAACTTGTGTGCCGTGCGCACGATTAGCGCTCGCGGTTCAGACCGACCGCGATACCCCGATCTTTAACAGCTCCGGCGGTCGTCTGCTGAATAAAACACTCTTAGACGTGCGCGAAGGCGCGTCGAAGTCGCGGAAGGTTGGCGGCAAGTGAGTACCAGCCTATCATCGCACGAGATCGCCGAACAACTCGCGGCCGTCGAGCACGAGCTCGCTGAAGCGAAGAAAAGCTTACCCGCAGCACAACGCGTAGCCGCCCAAGCTCACCTCGAAGCCGACCACAACGGATACCGAGCAGATGCTGTCGACGCCGTGCGCGGTAAGATTGCGCGGCTTAAAGACATCATTGCCGGTCTAGAGCAGCTCGCTGCCGGAGCGGAGTACGCCGAAATCTCGAAGCAAATCGGCCGCTGCCAGCGTGAGCACGAGAAGAGCGCGGCCCATGTCGAGAAACTACGTACGAAATGGCACGACCTTCGCCGGAATCCAAGCTACGAAAAGAACGCTGAAATTTCGGCCGCACACGGTAGCTTCATCACAGCACATTCACTATGCGGGCAGCAGCTCGCCGAGATCCACGAACTCGAAGCGCGTTGTGCTGAGCTTAAAGCTGAGTATCCTGAAGCCGTAGCTGCGTAGGCTTCCCGGCTCCGTTCGCCCAGCGAACCCCTCTTTAGTTGCTCTGCGGCACATACGAGAGCCATCTAACTAAAAAACCTTAATTCCCGGGAGATCCCCCATGCGTCGTTTATTTACGGCGCTGGCTTTTTGCGTTGCACTGTGCGCCGGAGCAGACGTCCAAGCGAGTGCAGCGCCATCTGCTGGCCCGACCTTCACCTATTGTATGCCTCCGAACATTCTGGCTACTGGTCAGGCGATCGTAGCGCCGCCGCTCAATCAGAACTTCATCTTTGGCGCTTCCTGCCCCGGCCAGTACGGCGACTTCTGGACTGACGGCCCCATCTACAGCCCGTCCTTCACGTACTTCAACACGTCCCTGAACTTCACGATCCCGGCGATGACCTGGGTGGCGCAGGGAACGCGTCTCTATACGGTGGCAGCGGCTGAGACTGCTCCAATCAATACGACGACGTACTGGTGGCTGTCCACGGCGACCGATACGTTCACGATGACGGGAACCAACACGGCCCCGGATCAATACTCCGTCCTCGAATACACGATCACCACCAACGGCAACGGCATCACGGCCGTCACGAACCCGGCGGTTGCGGCCGAGATCATCGGCGGCAGCCTCACGCTGTCAGCGTTGCCTTCGGGGTCGTGTCTGCAGACGAGCACCGGCGGTGTAATCACCGCTACCGGTCTGCCTTGCGGCTCGGGATCCGGAGCGATCGCATCGGTGGCTGGCTCGGGTAATATCAACGCTAACACTGTTTCGGGTGCGGTGACGGTCAGCGAGGTCAACAATCCGACCTGGACCGGTGCTCCGTCGATCAATGCTAGTGCCAGCACCGGTACGCTCAACTTCGGCTCTGACGCCACGGCATCGCTGCAGCGCACCGGTACGAACGCTTTCCAGTTCGTCTCAGGCTCGAACCCGACCGTTACGGCGGCCGGAGGCTTCCTGAGTGGATCATCCACCTACGGCGCTGCCTCAGCGCTGGTTAACGGCACGCTCACGGCAACGAACCTCACCGCTTCGGCATTGACGAGCGGCCAGTGCGTCCAGACGACCACGGGTGGTCAGCTTGCCACGACCGGCTTCGCCTGCCCCGGAGCAGGCACCATCACGGCGGTCAACGGGTCAGGCAACGTAACGGCTTCGACGGTTTCAGGTGTTGTCACGGTAGGCGAGGTCAACGCTCCTACGTGGAGCGGTGCAGCCACAGCCTCGCAGTTCAACGGCTCTGGTGCCGGACTAACTCCAGGTACGGTCCCGAACAATTCTCTGGTCACCGCTCCAGTTACCAGCATCGGCGTTTCGACGCCTATCGCTTCGTCTGGCGGCACGACCCCGAGCCTCTCGATTGTTTCATCGCCGGCCTTCAGCGGTACGCCGACGGCGACGGGGTTCAGCGCCACGGGACCACTCGTAGCTGGTTCAGCGACGGCCTTCATCCCAACGAATAACGATCTGTCGGCCTCTCGCACGGCCTCAACCGGTGCGATGTACCTCGGCGGCACGACCTCGAAGTGCTTGATCGACTACGGCGTTACCACGGGCTCGGTTCTGACTTCGGGCTGCAATACGAATGTCGCCGGTACGCTGGCGGCCACGACGCTGGAAGGCACCACCCTTACTCCGGGTAACTGCGTTCAGGCGACCACTTCCGGCGCGCTTACCACCACCGGCTCTGCCTGCGGCTCCGCTACCTCTGTCACGGCAGTCAATGGTACGTCCCCTGTTACCGCATCAACGGTTTCGGGGACGGTAACGGTAGGGTGCGCGACATGCGTCACCGGCCTGACAGCCGGGTCGAATGTTACGGTCGGCAGCGGCACGACGCCCTCCGTCGCTCTGGTCAACTCACCAGCGGTCTCTGGATCGCTCGCCGTTGACGGTAATGCGGCCCCGGCAAGCGGCTTTGCAGCCGGTACGGGCTCGACGGCGGGCACCTTCACCTCTGGCGTTAGCGGTGCGGCAGCCAACTCGTTCATCTTTACGGCAGCCAACTGCGGTACGGTCAACCTCGTCAAGTTCGTCAACGGATCAACGGCTGAAGATCAGTTCGGCTGTAACGGAACGCTTCAAGTAGGCTCATCGATCTACGGCCCCACCAGCGCATCGGTCAATGGCGCGGTCGGCGTGGATTCGAATGCGGCTGGCTCAAGTGGTCTCACCGGTGGTGTAGCCGGCACGACCCCGTTCAACCTCACGGACGCATCCAATACCAGCGCTACTGAAGGCTTCGTGTTCAACACGAACACGGCGTGCAAAGCTACCACTGATACGTTCTTCAACGCCAAGGTCAACGGAACGACACAATTCTACGGCGATTGCTCCGGCGACGTTTATTCGTCAAGCTGGAACACGACCGGCACCAGCTTTACTCCCGGCCAATGCTCCGTCTGTATCGGCTCGACCGGAATTGCAACCGGCGCTAGCAGCGGTATCAAGCTCGGCAGCGCGGCAGTTGCAACGACGGGCGTCACGACGATCTCAACTGCCAATAGCGGGACCGTTGCAGGGATCGCATCAACGGCACTGCAGATCGCGAATACCGGAAACCGCGAGCTGGCGATGGATAACGGCGGCGATGTCGGCATCGCTGGTAACACCGATTCAGTCGGCTCGATTGTTGCGGGTCAAGGCACAGCGCCTACCGTTAGTGCAGGAGACCTCGCGGCATCCGAAGGTGCGTCATCCGGTCAAATCAAGCTTGGCGGCTCGACGACCAGCGACACAATCGATTTCGGTGTGACGACGGCGAACGTTGAAACGCACAGCGCCACCATGGCTATTCCTTCATTGTCGGTAACGACCGGCATCGGCACTGACGGGAACGCGGCACCGGCCAGCGGCTTGGCGTGCGGCGTAGCGGGCACGACCCCTTGCAATTTCAAGGATAAGGCCAATACGACCACCACTGAGGGGTATGTTTTCGATTCCTCCACGGGCTGTCACGCCACGACTGACACCTACGTCAATATCAAGGTCAACGGCTCGTCAAAGGCTACAGCCGACTGCTCGGGCGATTGGTTTGGGGCTACCTTTCAGCAGACCGGCACCAATACGCTTTCCTGCTTCATCTGCGACGGTACACTCGGCGTAGCGACGAGCAATAACAATGGGATCTCGCTCGGAAACGCCGCGGTCGCATCGACCGGCTTCACGGTGATCTCAGCCGCCAATTCCGGCACCGTGGCGGGCGTTCAAAACTCAGTTCTCAACGTCAACAATACCGGCACGCGCGAGCTTGCGATCGATACTAACGGCAACCTCGGAATGAACGGAGGCGTGCAAGCCGCCAACGCAATCATCGCGGGCGAAGGCACTGCTCCAACGGCTACGAATGGCGACCTCGTAGGTTCTCGCTCGACCACCACCGGCGCGCTAAACCTTGGCGGCTCATCGTCACATTGTCTAGTTGACTTCAACGTTACGATCAGCAGCGAGCTTAACGCCAACTGCGGCTTAAATACTAACGCTGGGGGGTTATCTACTTCCGGCAACATAACGTCATCCGGTAGCGGTACCATTGTTAGTACCCTATCTGGGCCAATCATCGCTGGCGGCACTACGGCTCCAACAGCGCTGGTAAACGGCTATGTCTACTCATCCAATTCCGGCAGCTTCGGCGGATTCGTCGCAGGTGGTTCAACTCATCGCGGCATTCTCACATTCGGGGCCGCTTCCGTAACAACTTGGGATATGTCCTCCGACAGCGGAACGACCAACTTTGAGAACCAGGGCACCATCTTAGCCGACGCCTCTGGCCTCGGAGCTAATGCGCCAACACTGAGCTCGGGCGATATCGGTGCATCAGAAGGCGCGTCCACCGGTCAAATCAAGCTCGGTGGCTCAACCGCAAGCGATACGATTGACTTCGGAATCACGACGGCGAGCGTCGAAACGCACAGCGCGAACGTATCCGTTCCGAACCTCAAAAACACTGGCCTCTCATCGGCTACGGTTGGACCGCTTTGCGGAGCTAGCGGAACGAACGAATCGCAATGCTCATTAACACCCAGCTTTGCGACGACAGGCCACACCTCGACTGCGACCGGTACTACGGCCAACACGTATCAGCAGCTTGGCACGACGCAAAGCATCACGACCGGTGTAAGTCACGGACCCAACGGAGAATGGCTGGTCACGATCACGCAGCCGCTGTCCGTAGTCGGAGCTGCGACCGAAAGCGTCTATGGATGCTTTTCGTCTGCGTCGACCTTCACGCTTGAAGACAATACTTCCGCAAACGCCTCGACGTGCACGACGGCGCTGACCAACAGCATTGCCGGAACTACGAACTTTGGTTTTGTTTCTGGAGCGATCGGAGCATTGAGCTCTGTAGCGACGGCGCACGTTCTCGTGGCAAACAATGCCACCCTCAGCGTGAGCTTCTACGTCGCAGGTTCGACGACCACAAGCCAAACTGTCTACGGCTACGGATCGATGGTCGCAGAGCCGTATTAGCCATGAACGACTGTACTCAAGACTAGGCCACCTTACATTTCCGGACGAGTTTCCGTCCGGGTAAGACCCTGAGGGGACGGCCGAGCGACGCATGGATTTGCGGTCCACTTGCGTCGTGAGGCCGTTAGGGGTCGAGTGGAATGCCATTGGCTCGACCCCCTTTCATTTAACGAGCCCTATGCTGGACTAGTGCCTAACTCGTTTCTGCGCTCCTGACACGAGCTTATACGTAAATCCCCAGGTTCCCGAGCCCAGGTATGCCAGGCCGCAATTCGTGTTTGAATAGTTGATTACGTCGATGTTGGGTCCAACGACAAGCAGATCGCATTCGTCCTGTGGTATTATCGGGTTATCGGTGGCTTTAATCGTCACCGATTGGTACGAGCATGGGTTTCCGTTGGGTTCGAAGTCAATCGGAGTCACGCTACCGGCGTGGATTGTGCCGGAGCTTGGCGAGTACGGCACTGGACTGCATTGCGAAGAAACTGTAAAGGTTACGGTGCGATCGCTGCTGTTTGATGCAACAACCGGCGGCGGTTCCCATATCAAGCGCTTTGCGGATGGGTTCGTTGGGATTGTCGAGCTGTTCGGAGATCCTTGGCTCAGGGTCGACTGGCACCCCGCTACGATAAGTAACATCGGTATCACGAGAATGTACTTCACGGGTTTCCTCCAAAGTCGAAGTGTTAATGTTAGCAACGACCGGACTGAGCCGTATCGGAGAATTACGTTTCGGGGAGAAGCCCTCTTGAGCGAGACGCTTGCATTCGCGACAGGGTGGTCTGTCTTCCGTAATTCGCGTGGTTCGGAATGGATTTAGTCATAACGGACACCTCAATGCGGTCGCGCCACGACCCGTTTACCTAGCGCTGTCCGCCATCCTGCCGAGCAGTTCGACCGGGACGGCAATCAGATGCTGGCTATCCCTGCGGACACGGGTTCGCTTTCGATTTTATAACCACCCAAAAGGACAACACCATGAACGACGCATGGCTCATTAGCGTCATGATGCGCTTTACCAGCAATGGTTCGCGCGTCATGGCCGAGATGGCGGCTGCTACCAGAACGGCCAATGCTGCCGTCGAGGCGCAGACGGCTAAGGTCAACTCCGCCACGTTAGCGATGCAGCGCTTCAAAGCGGAGGCGATTGGCGTCGGTCTCACCGTCGCCAAGTCGTTTGCGGTTGCCGGCGCCGCTGTCGGTATATATTCCATCGCACAAGCAGCGAGTCTGCAGCGCACCTTGACTGCAATCGGCAACGAAACCGGAGCCGGAGGCTTGAAACTCGATCGGTTTCGCGCCGCATCGTTTGAGATCGCCAACCAGATCGGCGTTGCGCCCCAGAATGCGGCCGAGATCCTCTTGAACATCTCGCGCCTTACGGCTGGCCAACTTCAGGTTGCGCAGATGCTTAAGGTTGCTCCATCGATCGCTCGGTTCGCCAGCGTTACGAACTACAACCGACCAGATGTGTCCGTTGAAGACGCAACGCAGGCCGGGCTACAGCTCGTGCATCTGTTCCGGGCTTACCAGCCGAGCCAACTGGTGCCGCTGCTCGATAAGGTCTATCGACTCTCGGGATTGATGGCCGAACCGCCGCAGCAGGCCGTGCGACAGATGAGCTACTATGAGCCGCTCTTCAAGGGCTTGAAGATCGACGAAAACTCGAGCATCGCGATGATGGCATTGCTCGATCGCGCCGGCTTCCGCATGAAGGTCGGTACGAATGTGCGAGCGATGCTCCTTCAAGCGCTTGGGCCGTTGCAACTAACGACACATGCACAGGCTGCCAAGCTGGGCTACCTCGAGCAAATGGGGATCTTCAATAAATCCGGTCGATTCGCGTGGAATCTGCCTGGTGGCGGCGTCAACTTCATGGGGATGCTGGACCAGATCTCGCGATGGACGCAAGGGCAAGAAGCGCGGGGTGTTCCTGCATCGAACCTCGCGCGAGTCCTGTACAGCGTTTTTGGAAAGCAGGGCGGGACGATCGCTCAGTTGATGGCCGATCCGCAGATGACGTCGTTCCTTGGCGACATTCGCACTTATCTTGCGAATCCGAATGTCGGCCTGACTGCCGGAGCGCGCAACAGAGAAAATACGCTGTCGTTCCAGGCTGGGCGCGCGTGGGGCAATCTCAAGGCCGATTTGACCGAGTTGGGCTGGACCACGTTACCGCAACTCACCAGCGAGTTTCGCAGCCTGGGCGACACCCTCCACGGTGTTCAAGTGTACCTGCATCAGCATCGCACCGCTGAGAAGTGGGTTGTCGGCGGGATCGCCGGAGTCACCGGCCTCTCCACCGCGGTGCTCGCACTTGCCGGCATCGGCAAAGTATTCAGTTTCGTTCGCACCGGAGTTCGGGCATTTTACGGAGTTGAGGGATCAGCGAAGGCGTTCGGTCAAGCCATCGACGCTCTTCCGCGGCCACTCTCAGCGGCTACTGGCGGCTTGGGTAGACTCGCAGGCGCTCTCCGGTTCATCGGTGGTCCGTTAGCTGTACTGGCAGCCTTTGATAATGCACGTGCTACGCCGTTGGGCTCGCAGCCATCGTGGACCGGGCTTTCCGGCATGAGCAAGGACCAGATTCGCGATTACATCCATCGGACCGGCTGGTCGAACGTCAGCTCGGACGTTCGCGAGCACTGGACGTCAGAGAACCACATTACGCAAACCTTCAACGTCACGCTTGCTCCCGGAACGACGAGCGATCAGGCGCGAGCGATCGTCGAGCTCGGTATGAAGGGATTGGCGTCTGGAGTGCGTTCACGGAGTCGCGCCACTGGTGCGTTAGTCCCGGTTCCCAATGAGCCGACTGTCTTGAATGTCATGAGCCCGAGCCTTGGGCTGCATCCGTAATATGAGCGAGTTAACCGAACGCGACGAGCGATTCATTCGCGCGTGGTCTTACTGGTACCCGGCAATAGTGTCGGGCTTGCTTACCGTCGCCGAGAGAGCGCTGCCGCGAAGGCTCTACTTAGCGCTCGCGACGTTCGCATGCGACACGGCGTGGCCTATGGGCGTAGCCGCGGGATGGATGTATTGCAATGTCCGGGACTTTAGCGATTTTCTACGATGGCTTATCTACGGGCCACCCAAGCGGGGTGCCTGATTTGCCCACTAACTACTCAGTAGGAGAACCAATGGAATCGGATATTTGTAAGTCCTCAAATGAGCCGAGTGACGGCGTTGAGCACGGAGTTATCCTGGAGCCGCTTGTCTTGCGAGTTCTTGCCCATGAACTACAGGAAGGCAGAGAAGCCGGAGGCTTGGCATGAGCGTCGCGCCCAATGACCTTCTCCCAGTAACGTTTTCTCAGACGACCGTTGCGTGCCAAGCGCGAGCCTGTGTGAAGCTCAACCATCTGCTCTACCCGCTCAAGTCGTTCAAGATCAATAAAAGCGCCTATGGGGCTACGAATACGGCGAGCTTCGTCGTGCCGTATTCCGGAAACCCAGACTGGACGAAAGCGCTCTTTCGCGACACGGCGACGACGTACGATCCGATCCCTGTCGAAATCTGGGCTGGGTTCCCGAGCAGCCCGAGCTCTAAGCCGAGTGTCGCGGGACTCTCAAAGCGGTTCGCCGGCGTTCTCGACATTTACGACCCGGAGGACATGGATACTACGGAGTTCCACTGCAGATCGATCGCCGCTCCGCTGACGACAGATCGCATCACGACGGCAGTCCAAAATCTGACGACCGTTGCATTCATCAAGCAGGTTTGCGCTCCATACAACATCCCAGTCGTCGTAGATCCTACGCTCCAGCCCACGACGCTCGTGAAAGTCTACTCCCAAGACTACGTCGTCGGGCTTCACAACCTCATTAAGTGGGACGTACTCTTGCGAGCGTCGGTCTTCGACGATGTTGACGTTTGGGAAGATGACGGAACGCTCTACTACGTCCACCCCTGGAACGTGGCGTCTGTCGTCCCTAACCTCTCCAAGATGATCAACCTGAAGTACGGAACGGATATTCTCAGCTTCAAACCGTCCCACTCGCCGCAATTCAATCGAAACATCCGGGTAACCGTGTCCTCGTATCTAGACCGCACGCGGGTTTCGTCCGCAACGCGCGTACAGACCATTACCGGTGGCGTCCAGGTTCGACAGGTCATCAAGACCAGCACGGCCACGCCGAACTTTGGGGTGAACGGCGGGACCTCGATCACCTACGGGAATGACGGTAACGTCACGTATGGCTCATGGACCTCATCCGGCGGGCCGTCTCAGGGTTCAAACGCACCGCTCTCCGACTCCGGCCTCGAGAAGTATACGTTTACCTACCCCAACCTCACGCCGACTGAGTGCCAGCAGCGAGCCGAGCAAATCTGGCGTCAGATCAGCCAGCATGAATACCAAGGCGAGTTCGAACTTGCCGTTACGCCAGACTTACTCCCGCTGCTCAACATCGAGTCGCGCATCAACCTTACCGGGTACGGCATGAGCCGATTTAACACGGAGTATTGGCCGAGAACGCTCGATGAGTCGTTTGAGATGGCCGAAGAAAACGGCGATGAGGCAAAAGGTTGGACCGCCACGATCAAAGGGGTGAATCATACCCTACCGCTTGGCGGTGTTTGACGCGGATGAGCGCCGCCCATGGGCAAGGTTGCCGGCTGGTCCTACTGCAACGTGCGGGGCGCTGGCGATATCCTGCGGTGGCTGGTTTACGGATAAGCGCCAGCGACATAGGCATGTGGCAGAGTGCTTGCGCCGAAGCTTTGGCTCATGCAGTTCCTTGGCGCAGCCGCCAACGTGCTCCATGTAATTCTTGACCAGCCAATCCCGGAAGGTTCGCTGCGGCTTTGGCAACAAGAACGCTTCTGGGTGGCGATAGGATCTATTACGTCGCTAGCTGTAGCCGTCGTGACCGGCTTCATGGCGTTCTTCACCAGGGCGCTAGCTACAGACACTAACAAGCTAGCTACCGAGACGCGCGACGTCGTTCAGAGTGCGCAGTTGGAGGCCCAGCAGCGCGAGCGCCATCATCGAGAGTCCTTGGCTCCGCTGATCACGACGCGACTTTTGGAAGCGCGGGTCCTCGACCTTCAACGCGACTTGGATGGTACCGAGAGCTACACGCTGCGCCTAATAGGTAAAATAGAAAATGTCGGGCCTGGGCCAGCCTCGGTTGTGACCCTATGGTTCACGCCATCGGCAGTCGTACGCCGTAAGTTTTTTGCGGCGCCAATTGGTCCGAGCTCAACAATTGAGATCGACTTACGCTACAAGGTCGGCAGTTCATTTGCAGGAGCCGCTAACTCCGGCAAGACATGGCCATTTGGCTGCGCTATTGAATATGGCGACATGTTTGGTGATAGCGGGTGGCTCATTGTTTCGTCAGCCACCGGGCGATCCGATGATATTGTCGTTCTCGAAAACGTAACAGTGATGTCAGAACACGGTGACCAAAATGTGCAGGAGAGGCTTAGTCACTTTAATCTGTAGAACGATGCCTTAATGCGCGTCTAGATAGTCTCGCCCGAGCGCCGTGATCCCTGTCACAGCATAGGTCCCGGCGCCCGGAACGGCTTTAATCATCTGCTTTTCGGCCAGGTATTGGATCTCACGTTGTACGCGACGAAGATTGTCATCGCTTCGTTCGAGATCGAACTCCCCTAGGAAACCTGGGACGAACCAGTGGCCATTTTCCCGACCATCGATTTTGTCTAGAGTTACCTGAAGAATCGAGCGTCGGAGCTCCTTACTGTCGCTTACGTCCAACGATGTTGCTCCTAAGTCTGAGAGAGTGAAATGCTGACGCCCGTCGGCGTCGAATGTGCATCCGCAGAGAACTAACCTGGTGGGCTAGGAGTTGGCGTCGGATCGCCGTGATGACTAGGTACGTCGATCGGCTCAACAGCGGGAGGTGCCGTTGCGACGGTCACCGGCTGTGACACACTTGGAACCACGGCCGGAGTCACTACTGGTGGAGTTACTATCGGTGGAGTTACTATGGGCGGAGTCACAATAGGTGGGGTCACTACAACTGGATTGACTTCCTGGGCGGTAGCGAGCCCCATGCTCGCTACGAGCACGCCCGCGACGCTCAGGCTAAGGACGAGGAGCCATTTGCGCATACTTGTTCCCCTTCAGTGGTGGCCACTGTATGGCACGACGTTATCAAATCCCAGCTCGGCACCTGCCACGGTTCAGCGGAAATCAAGCGCGATCAACAAAGTGGAGCTAGTGGCTTGGGTAAATTGGCCGGGCGCGCGCGATTCGCTGCGTGCGGGACGCTCTACGACATCCTGCGAGGTTCTCTCACGGCTAGCGGCCCGTTCCTCGAATTCTGGCGCACTACATCGGCAGCCACTCGGGACTCTACAACTAAATCCGCCCGTGCAGTGGGTCTGCGACCAGCCAATAACGGGGTTAATCAAACCAATAAACTCCCCAGTTAACACAGAGCAGAACATCGTTCGCTCGTGGGGAACTCCGTCACGCTGAGTGAGAGGGACGCACGACCGACCTTAGTAACCGCCTCGCATGGGTGGGCCGCGCCCTTGGGCTTGGGACCTTCCAATAACTCGAATATTAAGCCCGCCCGAAGGGGAGCAGCCAGCGTGACAGTGAAGTCAGCGTAAGTGATCCTGCCGCCGACTACCAATAGCATCAAAGTAGCTATTCTTAGACCCGTCCAAACGCCGATGCGTGATGAGGACCTGCAGTCCCTCGCCACGCGCTTGGCGCATATCTACCCCATTCAAGAACGTCGCGCCGGGGCCCTGAACCTAATGAATCCCGCGATGCGAAAGGGCGTTATCGTTGAGCTGGCTCGGCTGCAACTCTCCGAAGATTACGTTCCCGATCCCAGGCGTGCGATCGAGAGCTTGGAAACGGCACTCGAGGTGGCCCTTGAGGTGCTTGCGATGAGGCCGCCATTACCCTTTGGTGTGGTAATCGATGGCGTTGCGACCGGAGACATTCGCGCGTCCGAAGCCATTACGGAACTGTTGGGCGCAAAGGCGAAAACACTCACCTCGCTCGCGGACAATTATATCGGAACGGGCCTTCGGTCCGTTTACGAGAAAGACGGCCGCAGGTACGACGCCCGACTAGAGCCACTCTTTGCGGACCCAAGCAAATTTTACATGAACATCGACGCAAACAACTTCGGCCTCCCCGCAAATAGCCGGCAGGAAATTATCTCAGAAGTTAGCCGCGTGCACGGATACTTTTCGACCGAGCTCCATCAGGCGTTCGATTCGCTGCTCTCATAACAAAGGACTCGACAAAATGGCATCGCTTACGTCACCAGCTCCGTCCCTGAATGCTGGGTCCTCCTATAACACGGATGCTTTATACACGGCTTACGTTGGAGTCTCTCTGAACATGCCTTTCGATGTGGATGACTCCGAAAGCGAGATGCTTCTCCTGTCGGAAATGTATAGGCTCGATGAGGGCGACGAAGTTGCGGAATACCTTCAGCCGCAATTGAACGTCTTGCGGCAGCGTGCGTAGGGGCGATGTTTACATCATTGACCTCGGAGACACCGAACCTGGCATTCAGGGGGGGACCAGGCCGAACCTGATACTTTGGTCCTCTGACGAAGATCCGCTGTGTCTCGACGTAATGAATGATCTCGGCAATGTTTACGCACCGTACGCGACCGTTGTTCCAATAAGTTCAAGGATTCCCAAAAAACGATATCCCACCGACGTCTACACGTCGGATTTGCGACGTCCTGGGCCGCTAGATGGCGTCATAAAATGTTCCTATATCTTTACAATCCCAAAGACGATCATACGTCCCAGGTTGATGCACCACCTCGATCCATTGGACATGGGGTTGGTTGATGCCGCGATCAAGATCGCGCTAGGCATAAAATGAAGGGCGATGAGAGCGTAAGCTAGCGTCGTTTCGGCACTCTAACGAGCCAATACTCGACGCCATCTAACGCCATCCATTGCCGACGCCGGCTGATCTGCGGCGAGAACATGGCTCCGCGATCGTCATAATAGATGCACAGCCACGCCAGGAGGCGAGCTTAATCTTCAGGGCTTAGGCGTTTGAGCGGGGCCTTACGGCCTGAGCGTCGCTCCAGGGCTCTCCTCACGCTAGTATTGCGGCGGCCTCGCCATAAGGCGAACAGGTGTTCGATCCTCGGGTTAGAATCCCTCATGATGACGGAAGAAGCGAACGCGCCTGAGTTTAGGCGCCGCGGCGAGCTGCAGAGCACCGGGTACCAAGGATCTACACTCACCAGAGACCGCATGGCCATTGGGCCCTGTGATCACGTGGACCGGGTGCTCATCTCGGTCTTCACCGATGCGGTGCAGCTTTTATACGCCGCCGTTTCGGCTGCAAGGACGCTATCAAAGGCGGATGATCCGAAGTGGAACGCTATACGACAACTTCTCGTCGCCAGCGCGGCCGTGGCTGCCACCGAAGCCGAGGCGCAAATCTCCCTTTGTTCTTTCGACCTTTGTGCTCCAGCCCGCATTCATGCGCGCGCATTGGGCGACATCGCACGGCGTTTTCTGCTATTGCCAAAACATCCCGATATAGCTCTGAAGATCTTCGAGTCTCTGGAAGCATCGCGTAAAGAACTGCTGAGTAAGATTCCACAGGATCACCCGGCCAGAAAGGCGATGGAGCCACTCTTTGCCGACGCTGACTCGGACACGATGCAAAAAATCGAGTCCCGAGCCTACGATGGGGACGATCAAAGCGCCGGCATATTGATGGGACCTTACGAATCCAAGATGCTCAGCAAGTGGAATCACGCGGACATCGTTGCGCTTGCCGACGCTGGCGATCGGCTTCTTGCAGCCGGTGAGGGTGTCCGCACCGCGCTCGCTGTTGACTCCGATGCCGATCTAGTACTCCACCGCGGGCTTGGCAAGGTCCTGGCGATTTTGTTCGTTATGGTCGAACTGTTCGGGGTGGGTATTCGCGAGAAACTCGATGAGCTAATCCAGCGCCACGCAGTATTTGTAGAAAGATTTCGCTCCGAGAGTGCAGTTCTCAAGAAAAGAATCGCCGATGCAACGAGCCCAGGATGAGGTCAGACGCCGGAACGAGCGCCCGTAGCGCCGGAGATTTCGAACGTCACTACTACCAACGGTTCCTGATTCCACTCGTCAACGCCTCGATCAGTCGGGAATTCGTGGCGCATACGCGCCCCAACTATAAGATCTCGATCGTTTCACTTAGTGAATATGACAAGAAGCGATGGCGCGATCATCCTCAGGTAAAGTGCGCTATCGGTGGCTTCGCGTGGATGCTCGAACGTGCGGCAAGCGGGGTGCTCCTTGAAGGTGACTACGGCGGCAATGATCCGCTGAGTGATGAGGCCGCAGCCAACGCTCTGGGCTCTCTAATGGCGTTCGTCGACGTTCGATTGCCGTATGTTCTCTGGACGCCTTTTGGAGAGCATCGCTTACAGGGATGGCCTCCCGACGACTACAAGATCATTCCGATCGGAAATCAGCGCATTCCGGGCGAGCTGGAGGCCTACGCCACGATGAACGTGGATGACGAAACGTTCCAGCGCTACTGGTCCGAAATATTCGATCAATCGGAATCCGGGCTGAGGTTGCGTCGTGCACTCGGCCGCCATCGCCATGCGCGGGTCTCGTATTACCGAGAGGATGCCATCCTCAACGCCTTCATCGGGCTTGAGGCGCTGTTCGCCGATCACACGAAAGACGTTGGGAAAATCCCAAACAAGGTGACTCGTCGAGTCGCGCGCTTCATTCGGGATCCTGATGTTTCGCAATCGATGGCCGATCTTATTGGAGTTTCTGATAGGCTTGCAGAGCTCTACCAAATCAGGCATAAGATTGTTCACGGAGCAGAGCCCGACGCACCGGAGACAGAGAATGCGGCTCGAGATTCCATACGGCTGCTTGCCACAGTCATTTGCATTACGTTGGAGGAGGGCTTCGGTCGTTTAAAGGATCGGCCACGGTTGGCGCGAGAGTTCGACAAAGCACTGCTGGCGACGAGACGCGAAGAGAAGCGAGCCGCTCGTAACCGAAAGAAAGGCGATCGGGATCCGCAATGATTGCGCCGCGTTTCCGTGCGAAGTAAGCTGCCTCAAAGGTTGACGTGTCCTGCGTGTGGGCGCGATCAGCCTATAGGGGCAATAACCGTCGATAAGGTTCTCAGCCCAAGTGATGAAGAGAGCGATCGCGAAAACACTCGAATCGACGTGCTCACGGGCGAGTTCTCCACCGGAGAGGCGCCAGTGCGGATTGTAAACGCCGTGGACTTTGAAAACATATTACCCGAGCCGGGGGAGGCCCTTCGCGATAGAATCTGGCAAATTCGATGCAAGCAGTGCGACCCGGACGACGATACTGACTATTGGTTCGAGCTTGATCGCTGCGAAACGCCTGCGAAAGCTCTGGATTGGATCATGCATCTGAACGATAAAAGCTGGCCACCGATCGTGCTCCAGTCGTTCATAGATCTCATGGAGCGCCTGTTCGGCCGGGAATAGGCATACGGGCCGCCATTACGCCGTCAAAGCTAAAGGCGGCCGCCTGAGCGAGCGCCTACGACGATTGCGGCCTAGACGGACTTGAGCAACTTCGATCGCTGCGCCGACTCCCGAGCCAGCTCCTAGTCTCGCTTTTCGCACGCTGATGCGGAGCCGTGCACGGGGCGCTCCGTTGACGGCGTAAGATCCGAGTCTTATCTTTGAGGGCTTCTTTCAACTTTTTTTGCCGTGTGATCTGACATTTCGACGTATAGCGGGCCGCTGTCCGCCAATCGGACAGCTAAGCTAAAGGCGCCAATGCGTATGTGCTCATAGTGTGATTTTATCACGGTCGCCTGGAACCGTGCTTGTCTCGCTCTCAGGCTCGCTAGGAAAGACGAAAGCCCGCAGAGACTACGGGCCTTCGATTCGTGCCAAGCGATCGAGATCGATTTAACGCCTTGGTAGCGGCAGCGTGTGGCGCCGCTAACCTGAGAAACTTTACTTCCCTATGGCTAAGAAGTGGGCTATGGTTCCTCCGACTGAAGCGGTCTGGCCCGGCGAAAGTGTGAATTCCCCCTGCGTTAGTAACGTGCTATTGGTACCGAAGCTAACGTATCCGGTGCCCATTACGTAGAACGCAACGGGGCCGAACCAGCCGTTAGGTGCGTTCGTCCAGGCGCTCGTATTGCTAAAGGCTCCCGTTCGCGGTGTCGTCTGCAACACCATACCAAGATCGTTGTACCCCGCACAATCGGTGACCTCAACGTCCAATGCGGTCGTGTACGCGTATATTGGAACTGGCGGGATACCGTAGCCCGTCAGATTGCAGCCACGAACGTACAGACCTTCGACAGCCGCGGTTATTGAAAATGCATATGGCTGCGTGCCATATGTTCCGCCCGCTGGGTTAGGAACTGTCGGCGAGAAGTCCGCTCCCGTAATTGTCACGTTCGTCGGCGTGCCCGTAATGGCAATCCCTCCGCTCGTCGGCATGGAGGTCGCATTGGAGCCGTAGCGCCCACCGGTGATAACGATATTCTGGCCGGCATTGATTTGTATTCCTGGGCCGTTCCATTGGTAGCACATGCAATTATCGAAGAAAATGTCCGAGACGTGGGCATTAGCGCCACCGTCTGTATCGATATAGACGCCGGTCGACGTCGTGTCCGTTGAATCGTCTTCCCTAGCGAAGACGCAGTCTCTAAAAAACATTTGGGAAATCCGCCCCGCATCGCTGGTGGGCACGATTTTAACGCCATAGGTCCAGGACTCACACACGACGTTCGAGACATAGGAGCGCAGCGGATAGGGACCGCCACCTTGAACTTCAATGCCAATAGTAAAGTCGCTGATGTGTGTGTTCGTGATGAAAGCAACGCCGGGCGACGCGATTACGATTCCAGTGCAACCCGCCGGTCCGGGAGGGCTGTGCCCTTGTGGTACCTGCTTGATGATGCAGTGATCAATGAAGTCTTCCGTGCCGCTGATGGAGACCATTACCCGGCCACCCAAAGGGCTGGTGCCGTTTCCATAATCGATAATGCAGTCGCGTAGCCCGCATTGATTTGCCTCGTTTTCGAGATTTAGGGCCTGCGGGCAGTCGTAAAAATAGACGCGCTCGCACGTAATAGCCTCGCAGTCGGAGACCCGGATGGCTGCCGGTTGACCGATGAGAGAGGCAGCGGTATAGCTGATGCGAAGATCTCTGAAGCGCACGCCTCGGCCACTCGCAAGCCCGGTAAAGGAAAACAGATCACGGAACTGGGTTTGCTGTAAATTCGTCGACCCGCCTGCTCCGGCTATGATAATGCCGTTGTCGCTCCCGGGGACTGGCGGGGGGTCCGGTAGAATGACGGTTCCGGTAAACGGATAGGTTCCGGGTGGTATAAATATGATGCCCCCGTTGCCGGACATATAGGCAGCGTTGAGCGCGGCCTGAAGCGCTCCCGTATTGTCAGCGCTGGCGGGCGACATTCCGTAGTTCACGGCGTGATAGACGTCTGGCTGCCCGGTGCCTTGCCAGGTCGTCCAGGTTGACGAGCCCATCGGGGGCATATATAGGTAATTAATAGTACCGTCGGTATTTTGCGCGATAGCGTACGACGGATTCGAACCGTCTGGTTGACTCCAAAGGCCGGAGATGTCATCATACGCTGCGTTAGCGGCTCTGTACATAATTCCGGCGATTTCGCGATCTTCATGGTACACGTTGTCGGTCTCGGTGCCAGAATATTCGAAACTGGGAAAATTCTTGCTTGATTGCACGTCCTGCGTGAAAACATATGGCGTGGACATTGGAAGAGTACTCCTTCTTTGTTGAAAGCGTAGTGACGTTTTTGTCTTCCCGACGGTTAGACTGAGCACGCCCGATGGACAACCGCTCGGAGCTGAGAACTCCTTAACATTCCTCGACCGGTGTCAAGATTTTTAACCGAAGAAGAGAAGTGCGCTCGCAATAGCCTAAGAACGTCTACTCCGGCTTCGCAATTTCTAATGACCGCTGGCGACTATTCATGGCAGCAGCGCTGGATAATATGCCGTACCAAGAGGAAAAGCGAGACCATTCGTTATCATTTTTTTCGTGGGCGTAATCCAGCCGGGTCGGTACTCCAAAATGGCGGGCGCCGGTCCAGAACCACCCTGGGTCTCGGTGTTTGTAAGGTACATGCGCCCGCTCGGAGCGAATGTTACCGCTGTCGGCCCGTTCATCTCCTTCGTAATGGCTCTATAGGGATAGCTTTGACCGGCGCGGAATTCTTGCACAGATCCTGGTGAGACAGTATTCGTAACGTATAGCGTCGCGTTCGCGTCCACGGCGATGCCAACCGGCCACGTGATCCCATCAGTGATAGTCCTTGACGGCGACTTACTCCCCTGCGGATAGACCTGAACGTTTGTCGTGCCATTAAGCTCACGATTCGCTACATACATGTTTCCGCCGTGATCGATTGCGATGCCCACGGGGTAGATGATGCCTTTCGTAATCGTCGTGTGGGGCACGGTAGACCCTTTCAGATATTCAACAACATTAGGGCCGTTAACATTCGTGACCCATAGATTTCCACTGCCGTCTACTGCACAGAATGCCGGTCCATCGATACCTTGGGTAATCGTCTGAAAGGGCTTCGTCTTTCCAAGCGAATACTCGGAAACCCAGCCGGGTCCGTTTACAACGTAAAGTATGCCCTCTCCATCGAGGCACACTGATTGTGGCTCTTCAACTCCGTCCGTAATTGACGCGATAGGTGTCGGGTCTTTGGCTTTCGTATTGTATACCTGCACCTTGTTAGAAGAGGATCCTGGGTTGAACAGGGCTACATAAAGGAGGCCCGAAGAAACCTTGTAATCCGGATCAACAACAATGTGTTGTGGACCAGTCAAGGCGGGCAAGGTACCGGACGCTCCGGTCTGACGCTGCATTCCGCCGCACCCGGCGAGCAATGCCGCAGCGGCGCCGATGCTAAACGCGTATCTCGCCAAGATTCCCATGTGCAATCCTCCCCCAAGCTGAAACGAATCAGCGACTACGAACGTTCGGCGCCGTTACCGTCAGTTCCAGCGTAGCAACCAAGCTTTCAAGGTGGCCTGAATCTTGAAGAAAGGGCCACAGGGGAGCCCTCTCATGCGCCCATTTCCTGGCTCGAGAGGATGGTTACGCTGACGAAGCAGGCTGTACGTCGACGCGCCCCTTCCGGAACGCAACACTGAGGAGCAACCTGGGCGCCATCCGTCGCGGCCTCGCCGACAGCAACCACCGTGAGCACGAGCAAGCTGTGGTCGACTGGCCGCATTGAAGCCCCCGTAAGCCAGCAATGCTACTCGCAAACCTTCACGTTGACTCCGGGCATCTACTATTTCGGCGATCTGGACTACTACAATCTGTCGAACTTCCGCGACGTGCTGATTGTCGCGACTCCACCGCCAACGAGAACTGAGCGCAAAGGCGCGTCACACTCACAGAAGTTAATGGCTTTCTGACGCCTTGCAGCGCGGAGCTTGAAACCGGCGCATTTGAGTGTTGGCCATACCGGATTGCCTACTACCGGGAAGCCTGACGGAGCGCGAAACTAAGGGCGATCAACAGATTGCGGTGGCGGCGCTTTATGCCGGCGCCGTGACGCCTTGATGGCCACCCCGACGCCTGAGCGTCGTCGCATGATTCTTGTTTGACGCTCGTACGTAGGAGCCTGGTCATGAAGCGAACAGGAGTTCGCGATGCTGGTCGAACGTCGTTGACGCCTAGAAAACTACCGCGAAGCCCCCGGCTGAATCTCGTACATCCCCGGTGTTCCGCGGGACCTGGTTAGCATGCTACACTTGGGGGAAGGAAGCAAACCGATGCCGGCTTAATCGGCCGCGCCGTCGGAGTGGCTACCAAGGGGGGACGTATGGGGCACTCATCTCTTGGGCTGGGTCGGCGGCGATGGGCAGCCATTTTTATTGGAGGGGGAGTACTCGCGATCGCCGCGTGCTCGGGCCTCAACACCGGATCGTGGCTTGGCGCGGGCGCCTCCTCGACCCAACCATCCAGGGTGATCCGTTCACGATCGAATCCGCTCGTCGTGACGTATAATTCGTTCCAGAAAATTTACGATACGGGAACGCAGAACGAGGCCAACAGTTTCAACGACGACAACTGGATCGTGGGTACCTACTTGGCAGGAAGCCAGTACCACAGCTTCGACGACCCGTGCCCGAAGACCGCTTCCAAATGCGGCCCGCCTGTCTCCGCTGACTATACCAATAGCTCGGGCAAAAGCCTACCTACTTACTTGAACGGGAGCAACAATTCAAACGGTCGCCATATCTATGACGTTGGCTACGTGATATTCTCTTCGCCTCCGACGGGCCTCACCTGCACGACCTGTGGGGCCGTGTACGATTTTAACGCCTATACTGGCACCGGAACCTGGGATCTGATAGAGGACCCCAACGACAGTAGCTGTGGGGTGACGGAGCTGTCGGGGATCAACGGGTCAGACACCGCAGTAGGCTATTACAAAGTTAAGGAAAGCGGCGTGTGCGTCGAAAAAGCCTTCGAGGAATACCAGTATAACAACGCTACGGTTTTCGTCCCCTTTAATGTTACTGGCGCAACAAACACAACAAATGTGATCGCCACCGGAATCAACAATTATGGGGACGTGGTCGGTACTGCGACACCAGTGTCGGGGGTATGTGCAGGATCGGTGACGGTAGGATGGTACTATACGGACTTCGGCTATCAGACCTTTTGTGTTAACGGCTCATCCAACACGCAAGCGCTCAGCTTAAATGACAACGACGGTATCGTTGGTAGTTACACTGATTCGCTCGGGACCCCCCACGGCTTTCTCATTTTGTCGCCGACGTCCAATCCGATACCTTTTGTTGTCAAAATTGGCAGCGTAAACTACAGCAGTACGTTAGTAAACTCTCTTAATACCGCATGGACCATGAGCGGACAGTACATCGATGGCCAGGGCAACAGCTATGGCTTTCTTGGATTCTGTGACCCGTGCCCCAAATCCAACGCGCCGAGGCCGCCCCGTGGCGATGGCGCGTCTCGCGGGCCGCGCCGGTGAACGCTAACGATCACCTCAACGCGCGCCGAACGGAAGGCTTTATGACTCGCTCATCTCCTTCATTTAGCCGTCAGATTCTCGTGGCCGTCCTTTCTGCGATGTGCGCATTCGCTGCCAGCGCGTGCTCCAATACGGCGACAAGCACCGCGGTACAACCATTATCGAAGCACGGAGTTTCTGCGCAAAATATTAACTGGACGTTCTATCAGGTCGACGATACTGGAAGCTACAACGTAGTCACGGGCATCAATGACGCCGATCATATCGTTGGAAAGTATTCAGAGCACCCCACCACCACGCTCTATAAGCTCGTCAACAACAGCTATATCGGAATTCCCCAAGCACCAGGCTCGTACACGTTTCACAACGACAATTACCCCAACGCTGTTGAGAGCGCTATCACGGCGCTCAGCCCAAAGGGCCCTGGATATAGCTCAAGCGTCGAGGCCGGCTGGCTTCGAGAGCCCGGGCACCTTAACAAGTATGCGCCCTACCCGCCATTTGGTGTCGTCAACAATCAGGGGCTCTGGACGGTAATGCACATGCATCCCGGCGAGGACTCGTGCGATCCGCCGAACCAAGCGATGGAACTGTCGGCAATAAACGATGGGCAAACTGCGGTAGGTTTTTATACAGAGCACTCTCAGGGCTGCGCTGATGAAGCTCTTGAGGTTTCTATAGGCGAGCAGTACACGGAAATAACACCCAGTGGTTACTATTCCGCGGCTGCAGGTGGAATCAACGATAGCGGCCATGTCGTTGGAACAGGCATGATGATCAAGAGCGGACCGACGTTCGCCTGGTACCTGCCAAGTGGTACCGACACCGCAGGGGTCAAGACGCTTTCGGGCCTCCCCGGTGTACCCATGCCTCAGATCAGCATAAACAGTTCCGAGGTGATAGCCGGCTCGTACACGGAGAGCGGCGCCACGCATGGGTTCATATGTGACTGGGACAAGAACTCCAATCCTACATGCAGCTCTTACCAAACAGTCCCTAACCCATGCGGCGGCTGCGGTGGCGCGGCTGATGATACAATCGTGTACGGCATTAACGACAGCGAGGACATCTGTGGATCGTATGTGACCTCGGATGGCCACCAGCACGGCTTCGTTGGGATTGCCCAGCCGGGTCGGCTGCGCCGACGTGCGGTGCAGTCGCATTCCGCGCGCTCTCTACAAAGTTACTCGACCGCGCCTAGCCACTAAAAATCGCCGCTCGGTCGGGGCATCATGGCCGGTCCATAACAGTACGCGCGTGCGGACAAATATAGAATGACGCTTTTTGGCCAACCCGCCAGCGCGGCATGATGCATCTGTAAGCAAAAAGGGCGCCCGCCTAAGCGAGCGCAACGGCAAGGCTCGCTCTATTTTGGCCGGCCCCGATTAACGCTCGTGCTGATACTTGGGCTGATGCTGAAGCTCTTACTTACGCTCTTACTTGACGATAGCGGGCCGCCGCAATGGACAACGGCGTGGATTATGCGACATGACTGCTACGTGAGTCGGTCGATGCGCCAAACACCGCCGTGGTTATCGGTCACATAGTCATAGCGGAGGAATAGCTGAAAGAACGCGGCCAGGAGAGCCATCATCGCCAGAGCGCAAACGATGACCGCGAAGGCCTTCAGCCTGTTTTGATGCGAACGCTTAGCTGGTGATGTACTTGGTTCGATCATGTTCTCGCCTATCGAAGCGCCCCAACGCGACGCTCGCCAATTCGTTTCAAAATGAAGGGCCGCTCCATTTCGGAGCGACCCCCGTTCTCCCCGCACTTCCCAAGCGATCAGGAGTAACAAAGGGAGAACGTTGTCGTTCGTTTCGACCTTTCGCCGGCCTCTGGATAATTTCGGATTATTTCAGTGCAATTTTCGAGCTAATGATCCGACGGTACGTTTGTAATGATTCGTTCGTACTACGATGCGGTGGGCCTTGGGGCAAGCAGTGTCACGTTCGGAGGGAGCGCGCCGATAGAGGACGGATCGTTGGGTTCGCTGCTATGCGGGAAAAGGTGCTCACGTAGCGCCTTCATCTCGGCCTTTCGTTGGTCGAATCGTACATCGGCATCGCTTATCTCGGGGAACCGTAGAATGTCGCCCACTCACGCTGCATCCTTGGGCGTATACTCTTCGGGGGAGCGGCGCGCAGCCGCTGCTATGGCAGACTGCACCGCCTTCGCCGTAGCTTTGGAGTCAAGACCGTTGGTTTGGATGGCCGCCGCGATGTCGAGACCAAGTTCCAGACCCGAAGCTTGTCCGCGAAAAAAATCGACGCTGGCGCCATAAGGAAGCGCGTATTTCTTCCTGATGGCTGTCATAAAAGCTTCGTCTACGCCGCCGTCAAGGTTGTACTCAGGCTTTGTGTTCGACTTGCTGGGACCTATCCCAATAGTAACCAGTGCTAGAGTTGCCAATGCGTGTAGGCTCTGTCGAGAGACTACTGTCTGATTAATCATTTCGTGGGAAACCTTTCTTTCCGGACAAACGCCCGGCGGATGCAGTGTTATTTCAGCGTGTGAGTACTTCGAAGGTTATTGGGTTGTTTCTTTAGGGCCCTGGATAGACTCAGCCCAATAGGGCGATTCGTTTTGGAATTCTGCTTCTATGCTCGCGCAAATGGCTTTTATGTTGAGCGGATCGCTAGATATCGCGGTAGCGGCGCATAATCCAATCTTAAACCCTTCGCCCAAACCACTGACAAACGCACTCGTTTTTAGGTTCGCCCATGGGCCGTCGATGTTGAACTTGTCACAAACGTACGAGACAAAGGCTTCGTTTGCTCCTACGTTGCCCAAGCTATACTCGGGTGCGGGCCCTGCTTCATCGCCTAACACTAGCGTGGTTAGTGCCAAGTGTGCGATAACATCAATGACTCCCGGAGATACCTGAGGCTTGAAACCTTCTTGAGAAAGCATTTTCGATAGGTCCTTTCTTGCCGGACAAGTGCCGGCGCGTGGCTGTTTGCTTATGTATTTGGGTCACGGAGAAATGGGTATGAGGGAGCTAGTTCCGTTCAAAAAATGGCTCGTGCAACCAAGAGAGGCTGGCCGGATCGAACCGGGTACGGATGGCCTCTCTGTCTTTTGTGGCGTGCCGCCATGAAATCTCATGGGTCACGCTGGCCGACCGAGCCCTGTTCAATGCCCTGCCCAATCCATGCATGAGCGACCGCGGTGACGAAGATTGCGAATAGCCAGCTCCACCATCCCCAGCCCCATTGCGTGTCGGCGATTACGTAGGCGGTGATGCCCGCGGCGATCGACAGGACTCGGGCGAGCCCTAACCTTTTCGCGAGCTTGTAAAGCCATTCGATCCATATTGCTGTGCCGGCGATGAAGGCTCCGAGCCAGAGGCACACGCAGAGGATGAAGATCGTGACGATGATGAATTCAATCATGGAAATATCCGCTCGTGAAGGCGGCGGCTGCTAGTTGGGTTTCGGCGGGATGGGTACCTGAGTATGGCTCCGTTCACAAAGTTAGCGCGCGAAAGGGGTTGGCCGGATCGATCTGGGCGATGCGACTGGCCTCTTTGCATCAAAGCGCTCGCTGCGGCGTGGCACGATAACTGGCGAATCATTAGACAATCATTACAGCGTTGTGTCGTTTGGGTTGGGATGGGTACGCTCCAGGCATTCGTCCGGCAATCCCGTTGCTGGATGAACTTGGCGGGAAGCGTCGTACCGTGAAACACCCGGCGCTCCCGCCGTCAATGCAGCCGGCGCTGCGAGTGCGCGATACAGTGTCGAGCGGCCGATCCTGCAGTCGGAGGAGTTGAACGCGATCATGGCGCTTTACGCGATCATCGTCGTGAGGGCGACGTCGTCGAAGGCTTGCGCTGGCCGGACGTAGCCCATGAGTACGGATAGGGACTTGTGGCGCGTTGTGCGTGCGATCGCATCGAGCGACGCCTTCGCAGCCGCGGCACTGGTGGCAAAACCGGCGCGCAGGGAATGACCCGAGAAGTCGCCGTCGAGTCGGGCTTTTGTCGTGAGTTTCTTGATGAGGTTTGCCACGTCGCGGCCGTCGATCGGCGTCTCCAACATTTGACGCTGAAGCGAGAAGGAGCGGAAGAGGAAGCCCGCTGCGATCGCCGATGCTTCCAGCCACACTTTTACAGCACGAACAGCGCAGAGTGAATGGTTCGGCACGTAGGGGACGGCAATCTCGGCGCCCTTGGCTTCCTGGTCTGTCTTTGAGCGCCGAATCGTTACTACGAGGCCACGCTTCTCGAATCGGAGATCCTCGATGTGTAGCGCCGCCAGCTCGGAGCGCCGGAGTGCCGCTGCAAAGCCGAGTAACACGACGGCACGGTCGCGCTTAGCCTTAAGGCCGTCGCCGCGAACCTCCAGCAACATGGCCCGTAGGTGGTCGAGTGTGACAGCCGATTTGCGGGTCTGTGCGCAGCCGTTGGTGCGCGCGACGCCGCGAACTATGCGGCGCACCATTTCGTGCGCTGTCGGCGAATCCAGGCCGGTTTCCCGGTGCTTTTGTGAGATTGCGGCCAAGTGGCGCCGAATGGTCGCGATTTTGGCCCGTTCCGCAAGCGACGTGACGTAGAGCGCGATGGTTTGCGGGCTTGCGGGCAGTGTATTGAAACCGTGCGCTGTGCAGTACGCCGTGAAGCCGTCCCAACTGATCCGGTATGCGAGGCGCGTTGCTGGCGCCTGAGCCGCCTCCGCATAGTCGCGAGCGCGATCGACAGTGGAGGCGAGGGCGTTATCGGTCTTTGCGGCGACCGGGAGGGCTTGGGGTAGAATCGTGGCTGTCATCGGAAATCATCCTTCCGTTGGCGATGCCCTCGGCGATAGCACTCCCGCCGAGGCCTTCTTGCTTATGTGCCGCCATTGTACCGCCAATAGGAGAGAAATGGAAGAAGGATGAGACACAAAAGAGCCCTCTTTGCGAGAGAACCATACAGTGCATGATCTCGGTAAGTGACTCTTAATCACTTGGTTGGGGGTTCAAGTCCCTCGCGGTGCAAAATGAAGCGATGCCCTACAGCATAGGATTCTGTAGGGCTTCTGCTTGAACGCTTGGCCATGAAGCGCTTGCTGTTTGCCTGCGGTTTCGTCCTGTTAGCGTGCTTGGGCGCGGAGAATACGAACACGAAGGTCCACAAGTTTTGCGCGGGATGCAAGTTCACCGCGGCTAAGCTGGCAGGATCCGACCTTACGCGCGCCACCTACATCGGCGTCGATTTCGAGGGAGCCGACCTCAGCGGCAGCTCGTTCCGCCAGGCGCGATTGCTGGCAATAAACTTTCAGAACGCCGACCTCCGCAACGCGGCCTTTGACGGAGCCCAGTGCATGGCATGCAACTTCCTCGGCGCGAAGCTGGACGGAGCGACGTTTACGGGAACGCTCATGACGGCAGCAAACTTCAAAGGCTTCGCCGCCTCCATGCCGGACGAGCAGGTGCGCCAATTGCTTTCGGGATGCGTTGCGTGCAACTTTACCGGCAGCAACCTTGCGGGTCGCGATCTCTCCGGGATTCCGCTCTTATCGGTGGACTTTTCGCAAGCCGATCTAAACGGCGTGCGATTCGACGGAGCGGTTCTGTGTTGGAACGTTACCGTAGGAGATAAGCGCCAGGCCACGTGCGATAAGATGGGCGGCGCCCAAACCAGTGCCACCAACTTTGCCAACGTTTTGCTTTGCGATGACCCGATGGACCGAAGCACGTGCGTCCCCGTCGATGCGGACATGCTGCGCCAGGACACCGGCTCGCCTCTGACCGGAGCGGCGCTACCCTAAATCGCGCCGCAGAGAGGAAAACCTCGGGAGGCGTTCTATGTATCCGGGTCGCCGGGCAAGTGGCGGAACTGGCAGACGCGCTGGACTTAGAATCCAGTGGGGCGACCCGTCAGAGTTCGAGTCTCTGCTTGCCCACGTCCAAAAGAAAGCAGCGGCCGACGCCCGAGGAGAACAAACTAATTAAGCGAGCTGATTTCAGGGGTTGTGTCGCATGGTTCGCGCGGCGTCTGAATCCGCCGCGGAGCCACGAGGGCGAAAGCGGCGGAGAATCGAGCGAGTCGAGCACTGGACGTGCGAGACGAGCATCCGCAAGAACCATGTGACTCAACCTCTGAAAACGGCGAGCGTCGCGTGCGGAAGTAGCTCAGTGGTAGAGCATCGCCTTGCCAAGGCGAGGGTCGCGAGTTCGAATCTCGTCTTCCGCTAATTTATTATGACGACGACCTCCACACTGACGCGGCTCGCCCCGACGCAAGTAGCGCTCGAATTCTCCATCACGGGGGAAGAGATCGCCGCCGCGGAGGAGCGCGCGTTTCGTAAGCTCGCCAAGGACGTGCGCTTGCCGGGATTTCGCAAGGGCAAAGTGCCGCGCAAGATCTTCGAGCAAAACTACGGCAGCGAAGCGGTCACGCGCGAGGCGGTAGACGACGTCGTCCCACAGATCTATGCCAAAGCCATCGCGGAGCACGACTTGGAGCCCGTGGATCGCCCCACGCTCGAGATTCTCGAGGAATCCGATGGGCGCCCGACCCGCGTTAAGGCCACCGTCGAGGTTCGTCCCGAGATCGAACTTCACGGCTATAAAGGCGCCGCGGTGTCGCGGCCGGCCACCCCGGTAACCGATGACGACGTCGAACGCAGCCTCACGGCGCTGGCAAAGGAACGCGCAACGCTCATACCGTTGCAACGCGCGGCGCAACTCGGTGACGTGGCCACGCTCGACTACGTTGGAACGATCGATGGAACCCCATTCGAGGGCGGACGCGGGGAGGGGCAGGTTTCGGAGCTCGTTGAGGGCCGGTTCATCCCGGGCTTCGTGGCAGGGATCGTCGGGATGAACCCGGGTGAAAAGAAAACCGTCGAGGCGCTCTTTCCCGACGACTACGCAGCCTCGGAGCTGGCCGGAAAGGCGGCGCAGTTCGAGATTACCCTACAAGAGCTCAAAGAGTATGAGTATCCCGCACTCGACGACGACTTCGCGAAGTCCGTCTCACCCGACCGAACGCTCGCCGAACTCAAAGCCGATCTTCGCCGCCGGCTGGAAGCCATCGCGACGGCGCACGCTCGACGCGCGGTCGGCAATGCCGTGATGAATCAAGTAATGAACGCGCACGAATTTCCGCTCCCCGGCACGATGGTTGAAAGCGAACTCAATCACCTTGTCGAGGACACCGCAGCTTCGCCCGGAAGCGCGGAGAAAACGGAGGCGGAGCTTCGAGATTCCTATCGCGCCGAGGCCGAATCGCGCGTTAAGGCCGCTCTCGTGATCGAGGCCATCGCCAAGGCGGAGAAGATTACCGCGACGCCCGCCGACATTGCCGCTGAGCTGGAAGCGCTCTCGCGGCGCTACGGTCAACCCGTGGCGCGAATTCGCAAAGCACTGGGGAACAATTTGCTTTCGCTGATCGACGGCATCGTACGCACCAAGACGCTTGACTTCCTCATCGACAACGCCATCGTGAGCGTAAACGAAGAAACCTCCCGGCCGGCGTCGTAGTTAAGGCATTCGAAGGAGAACATTTTGGGACATCTGGTACCGATGGTCGTCGAACAAACCGCGCGCGGCGAACGTGCATACGACATCTATTCACGTCTGCTCAAGGATCGCATCGTCTTCGTCGGCGGTGCAATTGACGACCATCTCGCTAACCTGGTCATCGCACAACTGCTGTTTCTCGAGAAGGAAGATCCTGAAAAGGACATCGATATGTACCTGAACAGCCCAGGTGGCAGCGTCACCGCGGGCCTGGCAGTGTACGATGCCATGCGTTTCATCAAACCCGACGTCGCGACGATTTGCATGGGCTTTGCCGCCTCGATGGGGTCGATTCTGCTCACCGGCGGCGCTCCGGGCAAGCGCTTTGCGCTACCCAACGCCAAGATCGTGATCCATCAGCCCTGGGTCTCTCAGATCGGCGGCCAGGCCACGGACGTCGAAATCGCGGCCCGCGACTTGCTCGCGACCCGCCAGACGGTCGCACGAATCTACCAAGAAACGACGAACAAGCCGCTCGAACAGGTCCTTAAGGACATCGAACGGGACTACTATATGACGGCGCAAGAGGCCAAGGATTACGGGATAATCGATCAGATCATCGAAAGCCGTCAAGGCCTGCCAATGCCGGCTTAACGCTAAAAGGAGACCCGGATCCCCGATGTTCCGCTTTGGAGACGATAAGGGCCAGTTGAAGTGTAGCTTCTGCGGAAAATCGCAGGAGCAGGTTCGCAAACTCATTGCCGGGCCCGGCGTTTACATTTGCGACGAGTGCATCGAGCTCTGCAACGAGATCATCGAGGAAGAGCTTTACAAGAACGTCGATGAGAATCTGCGTCTTCGGAACATCCCCAAGCCCAAAGAAATCAATCACATCCTCAACCAATATGTGATCGGTCAGGAGCGGGCTAAGAAGTCGCTTGCGGTCGCCGTCTACAACCACTATAAGCGCATCAACGCCGGAGGAACCACCGACGACGTCGAGCTTCAGAAGTCGAACATTCTGCTCGTCGGCCCGACCGGCTCGGGGAAGACCTATCTCGCCCAGACGCTTGCCAAAATCCTCGACGTGCCCCTGGCGATGGCGGATGCCACGTCGCTGACCGAGGCCGGCTACGTCGGGGAAGACGTTGAGAACATCCTCCTAAAACTGATTCAGGCTGCCGACTACGACGTGAAGCGGGCCGAAAAAGGCATCGTTTACATCGACGAGATCGATAAGATTGCGCGCAAGAGCGAGAATCCGTCGATCACCCGCGACGTCTCGGGTGAGGGCGTGCAGCAGGCGCTGCTGAAGATTCTCGAGGGGACGACGGCCAACGTGCCGCCGCAGGGCGGCCGTAAGCACCCGCACCAAGAGTTCATTCAGATCGACACCACCAACGTGTTGTTCATCTGCGGCGGTGCATTCGACGGGTTGGAGCGAATCATCGAGTCGCGCGTCGCCGCGAACAACATGGGCTTCCGCGCGCAGCCCGAGGGCAAGCGCGACATTCGGGTCGGCAAGCTGCTCCAGCAGCTGATGCCCGAAGACCTGTTGCGATTCGGGCTGATCCCCGAGTTCATCGGGCGCCTGCCGATCGTCGTCACGCTGGATGCGCTCGACGAGCTGGCACTGCGTCGCATTCTCACGGAACCGCGCAACGCGCTCGTCCGCCAGTTCCAGAAGATCCTCAATATGGACGGCGTCGACCTGCAGTTCACCAAAGAGGCGCTGATCGCGATCGCCAACAAGGCTCAGGGCCGGAAAACCGGCGCGCGCGGCTTACGTTCGATCCTCGAAGAGACGATGTTGGAGGTCATGTACGATTTGCCGTCGCTCCAAGGCGTCAAGAAGTGCGTCGTCAACAAAGACGTGATCGAAAAGAAAGAGTCGCCGACGCTCGTCTATCACGAGCAGAAGAAGGACATGCCCGCCTAGGTTCCTGCCCCGCAGGACAAGAGGCCGCGCTGGGGGCGGCGCGGAACGCTGGCGCACCCATGGACCTCCCCAAGCAGTACGATCCGCAGGCCGTCGAACCGCGCCTCTACGCGCGCTGGGAGCTCCACGGCTACTTCCACGAAGACCCCGATCCGGCACGGCCGCCTTTCATCATCTGTATGCCGCCGCCCAACGTCACCGGGCGAGCGCACTTGGGGCACGGATCGACCTTCGCGCCGATGGACGTTTTGACGCGCTACCATCGCATGCTGGGCCAGAATGCCGACTGGCTGCCCGGCGTCGACCACGCGGCGATCGCCACGGAAGCCGTTCTCGTCAAACAGCTGGCGCGCGAAGGGCTGCGCCGCGAGGACCTTGGCCGAACACGATTCGTCGAGCGCGCCTGGGAGTGGTCCCGCTCCTACGGCGGGCAAATCGAGGAGCAGTTTCGCCGCCTCGGATTCGGCCCGGACTGGCAACGGTCGCGCTTTACGATGGACGAAGGGCTTTCGTCGGCTGTGCGACGCGTCTTCGTACAGCTCTATCGGGAAGGATTGATCTATCGCGGAACGCGCCTGGTCAACTGGGACCCCAGCGCGCAGTCGACCCTCTCGGATGCCGAGCTCGAGTACGTCGAACGCGATGGTCATCTCTGGCGAATCCGCTATCCATTCTCAAAGACCGATCCCGCCGATGGCGTCGAGATTGCGACGACACGACCGGAAACGATGCTGGCCGACGTTGCCATCGCGGTCCATCCTCGCGATCCTCGGTATTCAGAATGGATTGGCCGCAACGTTTGGCTCCCGCCGCTGCTCGAGCGCACGATCCCGATCGTTGCGGACGAGGCAGTCGACCCAGAGTTCGGCACCGGCGCGGTGAAGATCACGCCGGCCCACGATCCGCTGGACTACGAAATCGGCGAACGGCACGGGCTGCCGATGCCGTCGGTTATCGACTTGCGCGCGCGGATTACCGGCGTTGACGTACCGGTCGGTCCATACGCCGATCTCGACCGGTTCGAGGCGCGCGAGCGCATTCTCGTCGACCTGCAGGAGCGGGGTTACTTGCTCGAGGCGCAGCCGCATCGATATTCCGTCGCGACGAGCGAGCGCAGCGGCGACATCGTCGAACCGCTCCTCTCGCTGCAGTGGTTCGTCAAAATGTCTGCGCTGGCTAAACCGGCACTGGATGCCTATCGCGACGGCCTCGTGCGCTTCGTTCCCGAGCGCTACGGCCGCACGTACGAGCACTGGCTTGAAAATATTCGGGATTGGAACATTTCGCGCCAGATCTGGTGGGGGCACCAGCTCCCCGTCTGGTACACGCCCGACGGACACGAGGTCGTCGCCGAAACTGAAAACGAGGCGCTTGACGTCGCCGCTCAGACCTACGGTACGCGCGACCTGACGCGCGACCCGGATACGCTGGACACGTGGTTCTCAAGCGGCATCTGGCCGTTCTCGATTCTCGGCTGGCCAAGCGAGACGACGGAACTCCGCTGCTGGTACCCTTCGCAGGCCCTCCTTACCGGAGGCGATATTATCTTTCTCTGGGTCGCCCGGATGGTGATGCTGGGCCTACACTTCATGCAGCGCGTGCCGTTTCCGGACGTCGTCATCACGCCCACGGTGTTCGACGCCGCCGGTCGTAAGATGTCGAAGTCGATCGGCAACGTGATCGATCCCATGGCGCTGGCGGAAAAGTATGGCGCGGATGCCTTTCGCATCTCGATCCTCCGCCAAATGCGCATCGAGGGCCAAGAGATTCGCTACCAGGAATCCCGCTGCGAAGAGGCGCGAAACTTCAATAACAAGATCTGGAACGCGACGCGCTACATTTTGGGCTTACCGGAAGGGCTGCCCGAAGCGATGACGCTACCCTCCGAGACCGCCCTCACCACTGCCGATCGCTGGATCCTGACGCGCCTGCGCTCGACGATCGTAACGATGGGCGAGCTCCTCGATCGCTACGATTTTGGGAACGCCGCCGAAACGATCTACCGCTTCGTTTGGTACGAGTTTTGCGATTGGTACGTCGAGGCAACCAAGGCCGATCAGAACGGGCCAACGCGGGCGGCCGTGCTTTCCTTTGTATGGAACAACGCGATGCGCTTACTCCACCCCTTGGCGCCCTTCATTTCCGAGGAGGTATGGCTCGCGTTGCCGCACGACGGGCAAACGATCGTGACTGCCACGTGGCCCGATCCACTCGAAGTTCCCGACTCGCCGCCGGACGCCCACGATTTCACGCTCGTGCAGCGCACGGTCGAGCGCGTCCGCAACATGCGCGCCGAGATCGGCCTTCATCCGCGCGAGCGCGTGACGCTCGACGTTCCGGCGAACGTTCCCGAGCCGATCGCGGCGCTTCTGGCTCTGCTTTCCACCGCAACGATCGAGCGCTGCGCGGCCGCCGGCGATGGCCTTGAAGCCGCCCTTGCGGCCGTGGGCGTGCGCGCGCCGCGAAGCGTGCTCGAGGAGCGGTACAACAAACAAGTGCAGCACCTCCGCTCCGAAATCGACCGTGGCGAAAAGAAGCTGGGGAACGAAGCCTTCGTGGCCAAGGCAGCGGGGGACGTGGTTGCGAAAGAACGAGAGAAACTCGACGCCTATCGTATGGAACTCGCGCGGGTCGAAGCCGCGCTGCGCGCGTTGAAGGAACCAGCATGACGACCAGCGCCTCACGTCGCGTCCTAGCGCGCGACGACGAAATCCAGCGCATCATCGCGCGTTTGGCTCATCAAATCCTCGAGCCGGAAGATGCTCAAAAAGGCCTGGTCTTGCTCGGCGTTCGGCGGGGCGGCGAGGCTCTCGCATCCCGGCTCGCCTTTGAAATCGAACGCATCTCGGCGCGCGCCCCGGCTCTGGGCTTTCTCAACATCAATCTCTATCGCGACGACCGAGTGACACACGAGCTCCCGGACTCGGCGATTCCGGTGGACGTATCCGGACGCGTGGTCGTCGTCGTGGACGACGTCCTGTACACGGGCCGCACGATTCGCTCGGCGCTCGACGCGGTCACGGATCTCGGCCGGCCGGCCGCGGTCCGCCTCTGCGTGCTGGTCGATCGGGGGTTACGCGAGCTGCCGATTCAAGCCGACTACGTGGGCCGGTTCAGTCCGACCACGCCGCGCGAGCGAGTTAAAGTCACCCTGGCGCCCCGCGCGGCAACCTCAGATGAAGTTACCATCTTAGGAAACTCACGTGCGGATACGCCGTAGTCTCATCGACCTGGACGATCTCACCGGCGAAGAGTTGGCCCACATTTTTGAACGAACGGCTCAGTTCGAGCGCACGACACCGGGCCCGCTCTTGCTCGGCACGAGCTGCGTCAACATGTTTTTTGAAGAGAGCACCCGGACGTTCACCTCATTCAATATCGCGGAGCTGCGGCTCGGCGCCGACGTCGTGAATCTGGCTCCCTCGAAGTTGAGCCTCGCCACGAAAGGCGAAACCATCGAGGACACCGCGATCACGCTGGGCGCGCTCGGCATCTCAGTCGTGGTCGTCCGCCATCACGAAGCCGGCTTCCCGCAGCGCGTGGCGCTCGCGTTTGACGGCCACGTCATCAATGCCGGCGACGGAGCGCACGCGCATCCCACGCAAGCGCTGCTCGACATCTATACGCTCATCGAAGAGTTCGGTGAGGTGAGCGGGCGCACCGTCACAATCGTGGGTGACATCCTGCACAGCCGCGTTGCGCATTCCACGATTCGCGGGCTTGCGCGCCTCGGCGCGTCGGTGACTTTGGTCGGCCCGGAATGCTTCCTGCCCAGCGCCTATGCGGTAAACGGCATTACGGTAGAACGCGACCTCGACGCCGTGCTCCCCCACGCTGACGCGATCATCTTGCTGCGCATTCAGCGCGAGCGTTTTGCGGAAATGCCGCTATCCGACCTCGAATACGTCGCCCGCTATCGGCTCGATCGGCGACGCTTGGGGCTTGTGCGCAAGGCTACCATCGTCATGCATCCCGGACCCTATAACCGCGGGATGGAACTCGACGACTCGGTGTTGGAGTTCGCCGGCTGGCGCTATGCCCGTCAGGTTCATCACGGCGTCGGCGTCCGCATGGCGGTCCTGGACTTCCTGGTCAACGCACACGGTACATGACGGCGCTGCTGATCAAAGGTGGGCGAATCGTCGACCCGGCGAACTCGCTGGATGCTTTGCGCGATCTGCGCCTGCGCGACGGCGTAGTCGTTCAAATCGGCGAGCATTTGGAGCGCGCCGACGGTGAAAGCTACCTTGAGGTAGCAGGCGCATTCGTGGCGCCTGGCTTCGTGGACATGCACGTGCACTTGCGCGAACCTGGTTTTCCGCAGAAAGAACGGCTCGAAACCGGAACCGAGGCGGCCCTGCGCGGAGGATTCACGAGCGTGGCGTGCATGCCCAACACGAATCCCGCGCTCGACGACCCTGCGGTCCTGCACGCTCTGATCGGTGAAATCCAACGGCGCGCCCGCTGCCGCGTGTATCCGATCGCGGCGATCACGCAAGGCCGCCTGGGCCTGTATCCCTGCGACTTTCCTTCACTCGCTCGCGCCGGCGCGGTTGCGTTCTCGGATGATGGCGACACCGTAAAGGACGGAGACGTCTTGCGCGACGCGGCACGCCTGGCGCGCGAGCTTCCGGCGCCCTTTATCTCGCACTGCGAACCCGAAGACGCGATCGTCGCGCGCGACTTGCGCATCGCCGCAGAGACCGGCAAGTCGTGGCACATCGCCCACCTCACGACGCGCGTCGCGTTGGACTTGGTTCGTTCGGAACGCACGCGCGGTTCGGGCATAACCTGCGAAGTGACTCCGCATCATCTCACCTTCACCGGCGCGCTGAACCAGGAGCTCGGGGTAATCGCCAAGGTCAATCCTCCGTTGCGCACCGAGGACGACGTGCGCGCGCTGCGCGACGGCGTGCGCGACGGGACGATCGATGCATTCGCCAGCGATCACGCGCCGCACACCGATGCGGAGAAGCGCGCCGTCGGCAACTCGGCGCCGGGGTTCTCGGGCTTAGAAGTCGCGGTAGGAGCGTATGCCGCCGCATTGCCGGACCTTCCGGTCGCGCGGTTTGTAGCGCTCCTCTCGACCAATCCCGCGCGTATCCTCGGCGTGTCCGCGGGAACTCTGAGCATCGGCGCCCCGGCCGACGTCACGATCTTTGCCGATCGAGCCTGGACCGTGGACCTAAGTACCTTTGCATCGATGGGCAAATGCACGCCATTTGCAGGCCGAACGTTGCCGCGAAAAGTCCTGGCCACGATCGTCGGAGGAGAGCTCCGCTTTCGCGCGCCGGAGCTCGCCGAATGAGCGCGCCGCATCCCGCCGCGCTCTTTCTGGCCGACGGAAGCCGCTTTGACGGCCACGGCCTGGGTTTTGAGGGGATAGCGCTCGGGGAAGCGGTGTTTTACACGGGGATGACCGGTTACGAAGAGGCCTTGACCGATCCGTCATATGCCGGCCAGATTCTCACGTTCACCTATCCGATGATCGGCAACTACGGGATATCCGGCAGCGCAGCGCAATACGGGCGTGCTTGTGTGACGGGAACCGTGATCAAGCAAATCGCCTATCATCCGTCGCACCATCTTGCCAAGCAGAGTTTACCGTCCTGGCTCGACGAGCAGCGAGTTCCCGCGCTCATCGGTGCCGATACGCGTTCCATCACGATAACGCTGCGCGAGCATGGAACGATCTGGGCCGCCCTGGCCGTCGGCGACGCGGCGTTGCGCAGCGCGGAGCGACGACTGACCGAGTTCGCGCGCAACGCGAGCACCAGCGCGCTCGTCCCCGGCGTCGCGACGTCGCAAGAGTTCGTGTGCGGCGCGAGCGACGGACGACGTGTCGTCTTGATCGACTGCGGCGTCAAGCGTGCAATTCTGCAACAACTCGAGGCGCTGGGTGCGCAAATTACGGTCGTCCCGTATAACGCGACCCAAGACCGAGTTTTGGCCCCCGATCCGGAAGCGGTGTTCGTTTCCCCCGGTCCGGGCGATCCGACGGACCTCGCTGGAACGATCGAGCTGCTGCGCGGCCTGGCGGGCCGCAAACCGCTCTTCGGCGTCTGCTTGGGGCATCAACTTCTGGCGCTCGCCTGCGGAGGGCAGACGTATAAGTTGCCGTACGGACACCGCGGTGGGAATCAGCCCGTGATGGATCTGGCCGCAGGCAAGGTAATCGTCACAGCGCATAACCACGGCTACGCAGTGGACGCTGGCACGCTGCCCGCCGAGCTCGAGCCCACGATGACCAATCTCAACGACGGCACGAACGAAGGCTTTCGACACCGTACGCTGCCGATCGCGGGAGTCCAGTTCCACCCCGAGGCCTCACCCGGACCATTCGACGCTCGCCGCATTTTCGCACAGTGGTTAAGCGAACTGCCGCCGCGCTAGCTTTAGCCGCGGCCGCGACCGTCGCGGCGCAGCGGCCCGTCAGCGCGCAGGCCCTCATGCGGCTGGCCGTGCAATCGTTCACGCTGTCCAGCGACAGTGCGCGGCCTCGCGTCGACGAACCGTTCCACTTGATCGTGGCTTTACGCGTGCGCCAACGACTCGATCAAGTCGCCAATCTCCAGCTCCCCATGTTAGCCGACGTGGAACTTCTCGGCGACGAACGCCAGACCGCCAGCACGCCCAACGGCACACAGTACCGAGAGACGATCACCATTGTCGCACACCGGGCCGGCGCGATCACCTTCGCACCGGCCACGCTGCAAGCAATCGACGCGCGCGACGGTAAACCAAAACAATGGTTTACCAACGGCTTGACCGTTTATGTCAGCGGCGTCAACGCGCCGGCGCTTCGGCAAGAAGCCGGGCTCATGCTGCAACGCGTCGCAGCGGCGCTTCGGCTGCTGCTTTGGGTCCTGGGCGTAGCGGCAATCGTCGCCGTCATCGTCGTGCTGCGGCGGCGCCGGCCACGCCCAATCGCCGTCACCGTGATCGCACCCGAGCCCCCGCCGCCCCTCCTCGCGCGATCGCGCCGCGAGCAGTTCGAGGATGCGCTGACGGTGCTGCGCGCCGAACGAACGCGCGCGTCCGCCGTGGCGGTTCGCACCGCAATATGGCGGATGCTCGGCGCAGGCGACGGTGAGACCTTGGGCGACGTCTTGCGCAGGCCGGAATCCTCGGACCCCGTTATGCGGGGTCTCCTCATCGCGTTGGAACGCAGCGCCTTCACGTACGACGGCGATCTGCGCGGCGCGATCGAAGACGCGTGCGCTGCGCTGGAACGCTCGATCGGATCCGCGGCATGATCGGAGCGCGCCGTCCCGACGACCTTCGCATCGCGCTGGCCCACACGATCGTCGGGCAGCAAGGCGTCATCGAAGCGTTGCTTTTGGCCCTACTCTCAAACGGCCACATTTTGCTCGAAGGCCCTCCGGGATTGGCCAAGACGTTGGCGTGCCGCTCGCTGGCGGCCGCGCTGGAAGGCGAGTTCAAGCGGATTCAATTCACGCCGGACTTGCTGCCCAGCGACATCGTCGGCACGCGCATTTTCGATCAGCGGGAAAGCGCCTTCGCCACCGTGCTCGGGCCGATCTTTGCAAACGTCGTGCTGGCCGACGAGATCAATCGCGCACCTGCAAAGGTGCAATCTGCTCTCCTGGAAGCGATGCAGGAGCGTCAGGTCACGATTGGTCCGCAGTCGTACCCCCTGCCGGATCCCTTCGTGGTGATGGCGACGATGAACCCACTCGATTCCGAGGGCACCTACGCCTTACCGATCGCGCAAATGGACCGCTTTCTCATGAAGGTCAACGTCGGGTATCCGTCGCGCGACGAGGAACTGCAGATCCTGGATCGCTTCGCCGTGGCCGACACGCAGCCGGTTCGCGCCGTCGCCACACTGGACGACATTCGCTCCTGGCGCGAGCAGGCGCATAGCGTCCACATCGACGAGAAACTCAAACGTTATATCGTCGACCTCGTGACGATCACGCGCAACGCCGACCGCGTGGCGGTGCGAACACCGTCCGGCACGTCGCTGCGCGCGTCGGAACTGATCGACTACGGTGCGAGCCCGCGCGCAACGCTGGCCCTAGCCTTTCTCGCGCGCGGCCGCGCGTTGCTCGCCGGCCGAGACTTCGCGTTGCCGGATGACGTCCGCGCCGTTGCGGCGCACGCGCTGCGCCATCGCATCGGCTTCAACTATCGACTGACTACCGAGGGAACGAGCGCCGACCCTGTGATCGAAGCAATGATTGCGGCGATCCCCGCGCCCTAATAGCATGACGATCCGTGATGCGCTGCTGCGCGCGCGACGGCGGCCGCGCCACTTGGGCGCCGGGTCGCCCACGATCTATCGCGGCGACGGTTACGAGTTCGTAGAGCTGCGCGCCTATGTCCCGGGCGACGACGTGCGCCGCATCGATTGGGCCGCGACCGCCCGCTCCGGTGATTTGCAGACGCGCGTCGTCCTGGAGGACGTCGCGCTTACACTGGCGGCGATCGTGGACGGCTCGCCCTCGATGCGCGTGGGCCGGCGACGGCCGCTGCTTGTCGCGGCGCAGGAAGCCCTGCAATCCTGGTTCGGGGCGGCATGCGGAGAGGATCGCTGCATTCGCATCGATGCCGGCCAGATAACGCCTCCCGCGCTCCAGCGCGGCGCACATCGGGCTGTTGCAGCGCTGCCGCCGGCGGTGGCATTCGACCTCCAGCGCGCGCTGCGCACCGCGCGCGGCGCGCTTCCGCGCGGCACGGCGCTGCTGGCGATTAGCGATTGGTACGATCTCGATGCGGCGTCTGACCGGGATCTCGTAGAACTCGGCGCTCGCTTCGACTGCACGGCGTTGGTGGCGCGCGATCCTTGGTACGATGGGCTGGCGCTCGCAGGCATCGTTCGCCTACGTGGCGCCGAAGGCGGGCGCCTCCGAACGTACGTCGGGCCACGCGAACGCACCGCGTATCGGGAAGCCGTCGTGGCGCGCGAAACCGCGCTGCTGACGCGCTTCACCCGCGCCAACTGGCGCAGCGGCGTGCTTCGCGAGGAGAACGGGGCCGAGTCGCTGGCCACAGCCTTTGGGACGCACGCGTGAGCGTCGATCATCCGGCGCGGCTGGCGATTGGGATCGTTGCGATCTTGGCCTTCGCAATTCTGTACGAACGGCTGCAGCGGCGGACGACCGCGCGCGACCTGGCCTATTCCAACGTGCCCTTTTTCCTGGAAGCCGCGAAGCCGCGAACGTGGATACCGCGCGTCTTGCAAGCGCTTTGGGTTCTTGCAGTGGCCGGAGTGGTGCTCGCGGTTTCGGGTCCGCACGTAACGATGTTCGTGCCGGCGCGAGATGGGAACGTTTTCATTTGCATCGACACCTCCGGTTCGATGGCATCTACCGACGTGGCGCCGACGCGCGCACAAGCGGCTAAAGCGGCGGCGCGAGCGTTCATCGCCGAGAGTCCGCCCGGCATCAAAATCGGCATCATCGCGTTTTCGGGTTCCGCGGGAGTAGTAGCGCCGCTGAATGCCGATCACCAGGCGGTGGCCTCGTCGCTCGATGACATTCCGCTGCCAAACGGCGCAACGGCGATCGGCGACGCCCTCAAGCTGGCAGCGGAGCAATTACCCGCGCAGGGCCATCGTGTGATCATCCTGATTACCGACGGCGTCAACAACACGGGCACCGACCCGAGCGAGATGGCGCAGTGGTTGGGCGCCCATCACATTCCGGTCTATACGGTCGGCATCGGAACGCCGGCCGGCGGCTTGATACCGGGAACGAATGAAGAAGCAACGATCGACGAAGACGCACTGCGCGGCTACGCACAGGCAAGCGGCGGGGCGTACGCGCGCGCCGAAAACGCAACCCAGCTTCACGACGCGCTCGCTCGGCTAGGCCGGATCACGTCGCTGCAGGCGAAGCGGGTGGACGCATCGTTTGGCTTCGCAATCGCGGGTGCGCTTGGAATGCTCGCAGCTTTTCTCGCAGGTTTCGGATTGGGCCGATATCCGTGAACGACCCGTTTGCGCTGCTCGCGCGCTGGATCGATGACGCGGGCGGATCGGCCTCGATCGACGCGGTCGCGATGTGCCTGGCGACGGCCGACGACGTCGGCAAGCCTTCCGCGCGTATCGTGCTGTTGCGCGGCCTCGATTCCAGCGGCCTGCGATTTTACACCTCGTACCTCAGCCGTAAGGGCCGCGACCTGGCGGAAAATCCATTCGCCGCCGCGACATTCTACTGGCCGAAGCTGACGCGGCAAGTGCGCGTCGAGGGCAGCGTGACGCCGCTCTCGGATGAAGAGTCGGACGCATACTTCGATTCGCGACCGCGCGGTCACAGACTCAGCGCGTGGGCATCCGAGCAAAGCGAGCCGATCGAGTCGCACGATCTACTCGAACAACGCTTCACGCATTTCGAGGAACGCTTCGAGGGCGACGACGTCCCGCGTCCGCACTCGTGGGGCGGGTACTTGCTCGTTCCGTCCCGCTTTGAGTTCTGGACTGGCCGCCCTAACCGCATGCACGAACGCGTCCACTACACGCGCACCCCCCAAGGTTGGGAAACAACACTCCTCCAACCCTAGGATGCGCTGTCGACGAGCCGTTTCCGGTTGAGTTCCGTGCGTAGCCAGGGACTTTCTTCGTACCTCCGTAAAGACACAGCCCGAGCATGCCCCGCCGGAACATCATGGTTATCGGGTCGGGACCGATCGTGATCGGTCAGGCCGCCGAGTTTGACTATGCGGGGGTTCAAGCGTGCCGCGCGTTGCGAGAAGAAGGCCATCGCGTCGTCCTCGTCAACTCGAATCCCGCCACGATCATGACCGATCCCGAGGTGGCCGACGCCGTCTATCTCGAGCCGCTCACGGTGGCATCGGTCGCAGAGATCATCGCACGCGAGCGCCCCGACGCGTTGTTGCCGACTCTCGGCGGCCAGACCGGCCTCAACCTTGCAGTCGAGCTCGAAGAAGCCGGTGTGCTTGCAACGTACGACGTCGAGCTGCTCGGGACGCCGATCGAGACGATTCGGCTCGCCGAAGACCGCGAGCGTTTCAAACTCAAGATGCAAGAGATCGGCGAGCCGGTCCCGGAGAGCGCCATCATTACCGCGATCGAGCAGGGGATCGAATTCGCCGCTTTGGCCGGCTACCCGCTGATCGTGCGCCCCGCCTATACGCTCGCCGGAACCGGCGGTGGCATCGTTTACGACGAAGCGCAGCTCCGAGAAACGCTCGCCGCTGGACTAAATGCGAGCCTCATTCACCAGGTGCTTTTGGAAACGTCGCTGCTGGGCTGGAAAGAGATCGAGTACGAAGTCTTGCGCGACGGCGGCGATAACTGCATCGTCGTTTGCAACATGGAGAATATCGACCCGGTCGGCGTTCACACCGGCGACTCCATCGTCGTCGCCCCCTCGCAGACGCTTTCCGATCTCGAATACCAAATGTTGCGCACGGCCAGCATCAACGTCATTCGCGCGCTGGACGTGCAAGGCGGATGCAACATCCAGTTCGCACTGCATCCGGAGCGCAGCGAGTACGCGATCATCGAAGTCAATCCGCGCGTCTCGCGCAGCTCCGCCCTGGCGTCAAAAGCGACCGGCTATCCGATCGCTAAGATTTCAACTCGCATCGCCCTGGGTCAGCGGCTCGACGAGATTCCGAACCCGGTGACCGGCGTGACCAAGGCCGCATATGAACCGACCCTCGACTACGTCGTCGTGAAGATCCCGCGCTGGCCGTTCGACAAGTTTCCAATCGCGGACACCGCACTCGGTACGCAGATGAAGTCGACGGGCGAAGCGATGGGGATCGGCAGAACCTTTCGCGCCGCCCTCCTCAAGGCGGTGCGCGGTTTGGATTTAGACCGAATGACGCTCACCGGACCGCTCGCCGAGTGGAGCGACGCGGAGCTCGAGGCAATAATCGTGCGTCCCACGCACGAACGCCTCTTCGCGGTGTGCGAGCTATTGCGGCGAGCCGGCGCGGGAGATCGCGAGAGCGCGATCCAACGCATCAACGAACTCTCCGCGATCGACCGTTTTTGGCTTTACGAGCTCAGCGAGTTGGTTGAACTCGAAGAACGCGTACGCGCTCACCCTTCCAACGACTATACCGCCGAAGCCCTGCAAGAGGGCTATTCGACGACGAGTTTGCAACGGCTGCGCGGTGGTCGCGTCCCGAAAGATGGTGCCGCCGCTCCGGCCTTCCGCATGGTCGACACGGCGGCTGCCGAGTTTCCGGCGAAATCGCCCTATTATTATCTTTCACGCGGCGAACGCGACGAGATGCGTGCGACATCAGGTCAAGCGGTCGTGGTCGTGGGAAGCGGACCCATTCGCATTGGGCAAGGTATCGAATTCGATTACAGCTGCGTGCACGCCGCTTGGGCGTTGAAGGAAGCCGGCCGTTCTCCGGTCGTCGTCAACAACAATCCGGAAACCGTTTCGACCGACTTCGACATCTCGGATGCGCTGATTTTTGAGCCGCCGGGGGCGGATGAGGTCGAGGCCGCTTATTGCGCGACGCACGCGCTAGGCGTGATGCTGGCGTTCGGGGGGCAGACGGCGATCAATCTGGCCGGCGAGCTCAATCGTCGCGGCGTACCGATCATCGGAAGCGATCGTCGATCGGTGGACATGGCGGAGAATCGCGAGCAGTTCGACGCCGCCCTCGCGCGCCTGGGCGTCGCCCGCCCACCCGGCAAGGCGGCTCGCAGCTTCCGCCAGGCTCGCGCCATCGCACGCGAACTGGGCTTTCCGGTGTTGGTGCGCCCGTCGTTCGTGCTGGGCGGCCGCGCCATGGAGATCGTCTACAACGAAGCGCAGCTCGCCGAATATGCGCAGGCGGCGCCGCCCATTCTGGCCGACGCACCGTTGTTGGTCGACACGTACCTGCGCGGGCTCGAGGTCGAAGTCGACGCCGTCTTCGACGGCGAGGACGTTTTGATTCCCGGAGTCTTCGAGCACGTCGAGCGCGCGGGCGTTCACTCGGGCGATTCGATCAGCGTTTATCCCGTTCAAACGATCGATGCCGCCATGGAGCAGCGCATTGCCGACGTTACTCTCGCAATCGCGCGCGAACTGCAGATTCGCGGGCTGATCAACTTACAGTTCGTCATTCACCGGCAGCGGTTGTACATCATCGAAGCCAATCCGCGCGCGAGCCGCACGGTTCCGATCATCCAAAAGGCCACCGGCATAAACCTCGTAGCGGCCGCTACCCGCATCGCGCTGGGCGAAAAGCTGCGCGACATGGAGTACGGCACTGGGCTCCGGCCGCACATTCCCTTCGTGGTGGTGAAAGTTCCGGTTTTCTCTTTTTCGAAGATGCGCGGTGTCGAAACGGTGCTCGGACCCGAAATGAAGTCAACCGGCGAAGTGCTGGGAATCGACGACTCCTTTGGTGGAGCCCTCCGCAAAGGCTTTCTGGCCGCCGGCGTGCGCCTGCCGGGCAGCGGAGGCCGCATCCTGGTGTCGATCGCCGACGAAGAGAAGGAGGATGCCGTTGAGGTTCTTCGTGCGTACGGGGCGCTGGGTCACACGCTCGTCGCGACGCCCGGCACCCGGAGCGTGCTCGAGAGCGCCGGCATCGCGACCGAGGGAATCAACAAGATCGCCGATGGGTCTCCGCACGTGCTCGATCTCATTGCTTCGCGCTCGGTGGACTTGGTAATTAACGATGCGAAGGGACCACGAGAAATCTCGGACGACTACAAGATTCGCCGTGCGGCGGTCGAAGCGAGTATCGGGTGTTTAACGAGTTTAGATACGGCGCGGGCACTGGCGGAAGCTCTCACAAGCAAGGCTGGACCGCCGCGCAGCCTGCAAGAGTATCGTCGATCCATGGCGACGATCGCCTCATAAAGTCGCAACGAGCGGCGGGTTTCGTCGTAGTGGGCGGTAACGGTACGACGCTCGCGGCGGTCAACAGCTTTCGAGCCGAGACGCCGAGCGCGCTGATTACCGCGAGGCTCGTACCGCTTGCCTGGACTCCCTTGGGGATCGCGGTGGGGGATACTCGGCAAGACGTGGGCGTTGCACTCTCCGGACTTTTCGATTGGATCGATCGCACCTTTCCAGCCGAGGACGAGCACGCTTTCGTCGCACCGTTGCGCGATCTCGAGCTGCTTGTCCGAATCGGCTGGGAAGCTCCGCTACCCGAACGGATCAGCGAAACGAACGTGATAAACATCGAAGACCTGCCCGAAGAGATCGTCGAGGGACTCGCCCAGGCACCGGTGGGGCTCGTACAGTGCGCGGCCTGCCGCCGCCTGTGCGTTCGGGACGACTTCGTCTGGAAAGAAAAGCAGTTGTGCGCCTGGGACTTTCACGCCCAAGTCTTTGGCAAGCGCGGACCCTGGCACGACGGTGTCTACGAAGAGCGCCACTTTGCGACGTTGCCGGCCTGCGCGTACGTCGCTCCGCCGCTGTTGGACGCGAGGGTCGAAGCCGTTCTGACCGTTAATGCGTTCGAGGACGGCGCGGTTCAGGCAATCGTGAAGGCGTTGCTCGAGAGCGACCCCGGGCGTCCGCACATGGCAGTTCGCACCCATGGAGGCTTTACTGTTTTGCGCGAAACATGACCAACCGCGCCATCCGCGATCTCTCTCGGTTCTTCGTTCTGCTGTTCGTCATGCTGGCGATCCGCCAAATCTACGTCCAACTCGTCGCCGCTCCGCGCATCGCCGAGCGTCCCGGTAATCCCCGGCACGCACTGCTGGACGCCGGTCGCGGGCGTATTCTCGCGACCGATGGTACCGTGATCGCGCAAACCCTGGGCGGTCGACGGCTCTACCCGCTCGGCGCGGAGCTGGCACAGACGGTCGGCTACGAATCGGTGCGGTATGGCACGAGCGGTCTCGAGCGTGCTTTCGACCGCGCATTGACGCCGCCGGACTCCGGTGGCGACCCGGTTGCCCAACTCGAGCAGCTCGCCGCAACGCTGAGCGGGCGTGAGGCGGTCGCCCACGGCGCGGACATCGTAACAACGATCGTCCCGCCGGTTCAAGCCCAGCTCTTTGCGCTGCTTTCACGCTATCCGCGTGCCGCGGGCGTCGTGCTGGACCCGCGCAGCGGGGCAGTCCTGGCGCTAGCCAGCGTGCCGAGCTACGATCCCAACGACTTCGATGCCGAGTTCCCGTCCCTGAGCAACGACGCGCAAGCGCCCCTGTTGAATCGCTCGCTGGACGGCCTCTACCCGCCGGGATCCACATTCAAGGTATTCACCGCCGCCGCAGCCCTCGACAGCAACACCGTTACGATGGATTCGCATTTCGAAGATCCCGGGTATCTCGTCATCGGCGACTTCGTCTTGCACGATAACGAAAGCGAGGCGACCGGCTATGCCGATCTTACTACCGCCTTCGCGCTCTCGAGCAACGTAGACTTCGCGCAGATCGCGCTGAAAATGGGCGTCGCTACGTTTTACGAGTACTTACAGCGCTGGGGCATCGGGCAATCCCTCGATTTCCAGCTGCCCTCGCAGACGAGTCAGGTGCCGGCGAGGTCCGAGATCGTTCCCGGCGAGCTGGCGCAGATGGGCTTCGGGCAAGGGGCACTGCTGATGACGCCGCTGCAGATGGCGTTGTTGGGCGCGACGATCGCGAACGGTGGCGACGAGCCCCGTCCTTACGTGGTGCGGCAAGTCGTCCGCGACGGCAATCCGGCCAGCGTTTCGAGTACGTCGACGCTCGCAAACGCGGTATCGCCCGACACCGCAGCGAAGGTTACGCAGATGATGATTGCCGTCGTGCAGCGAGGAACCGGAACGCCGGCGCAGTTGCCGCACGTCAGCGTCGCCGGCAAGACCGGCACGGCTACGAATCCGCGAGGACGCTCCCACTCGTGGTTTATTTGCTTCGCACCGGCCGAGCATCCGCGCGTCGCGATCTCCATCGTCGTCGAGAACGTCGGCTACGGTGCAACGTACGCCGCCCCGATCGCACGGGACGTTTTGCGAACCGCGCTCGAAAGCATCGGGAGTTGATCGAGGAGCGCATCTTCAATAACCGCTACCGGCTCGACCGCAAGCTGGGCGAGGGCGGTATGGCGATGGTCTATTGCGGCACCGACATTCTCCTACGCCGCCGGGTTGCGATCAAGGTGTTGCGGGAGCAATACGCTGCAGATGCGGAGTTCGTTCGTCGCTTCTACCAAGAGGCCGAATCGGCCGCGCGGCTCTCCCATCCCAACATCGTGAACACCTTCGACGTCGGCCGTCAAGACGACACGTACTTCATCGTCATGGAGTTGGTGGACGGTCCAACGCTCGCGGAAATCATCGCGGCCGATGGGCGCCTGCCGGAGCCGGTTGCGATCGACTACGCAACGCAAATCGCGAGCGGCCTCGCCTATGCCCACCGCCAAGGGCTGCTTCACCGCGACATCAAGCCCGCCAACATCCTCGTCACCAAAGACGACGTCGTGAAGCTGTCCGACTTTGGCATCGCGCGCGCCGTCTCGCAGCAAACGATGGCGCTCACCAAACCCGGCCTGGTCATGGGCAGCGTCTATTACATTTCGCCGGAGCAGGCGCAAGAACATGAGGTGCATGAAACGGCGGACCTCTACAGCCTCGGCGTCGTTCTCTATCAGATGCTGACCGCGAAGCTGCCGTATACCGGGGAATCGCCCGTCACCGTCGCGCTCAAGCATATCGGCGACCCCGTGCCGGCGATCGACGTTTCCACGACCGGGGTCAGCCCGGCCCTGGCGGCGATCGTCAATCGCTTACTGCAGAAGAAGCCGGAGCATCGCTTCCAATCCGCGAGCGAGCTCGCGACGGCGCTGCGCGAGGCTCGCGAGCGACCGACCGTCGCCGGCTACCGCATTTCCGACGATGCGCCCGCGCAGGGCGCGCGGGGAGCGGCCCTGCCGCCGCGCCGCTCTCCGATGCCCGACCGTTCCATGGCCGACGAGAGCTGGGAGCGCGCCCCACGCCGGCGGGGCTGGATCGTGGCGGCAATGGTCGCCGCGCTGTTGACGGCAACGACCCTGGGCTACATGCTGTTCGGCAAACCGCTGCCGCAGTTCGCGTCGGGGGTCGTCGTCGACGACTACACTGGAATGACGCAGGCCCAGGCGCAGCAAGCCGTGGTCAACGCCGGTCTTCGTACCCGCTTTACCAAAACCGCAAGTGAAACGGTCGCTCCGGACCACGTCATCCGCCAATCTCCGCCGGCTGGAGCGAAGGTGGAGAAAAATCAAGTGATCGAGCTGGTCGTCAGCAATGGGCGGCCGCTGCGCGGGCTCGATGATGTCCGGGGCTACAACGTCAACGACGCGCAACGTACCCTGCAACAGGAGGGCTTCGCGGTAACGATCGTTCGCCGCTTCGATGCCACCATCAAAGACAACGTCGTCGATCAGACGCCCAAACCTGGCGCCAAAGTACCCGAAGCGAGCCGGGTGACGTTGATCGTGTCGAACGGCTCGCCGCCGGTCGTCGTTCCCAATTTTGTAAGCCTGACGGTCGACGCCGCCCGGTCGCTCGCAAACCGCCTCGGCATTACGCTGGACGCGACACAGAGCGTCCCCGGCATGCCACCCGACACCGTCGCATCGCAGAGCGTTCCGAAGGGGACGAAGCTCGATCGCAACGCCATCGTACGCGTGGTCGTCAACAACGGACAGCCGAACGGACCGATTGCCGCACCCGGAAACGGTCCGATCGCCGATCTGCCAACCGTAGTCGGTAACGATTACGCGACGGCCCGCCAAACGCTGACCCAGGCCGGTTTTCAAATTGCCGTTCGTTATGCGCAGCAGAGTGCCAACAACGGCTTTATCGTCTCGCAAATTCCGTCGCCGGGCCCGCAAGCACAGGGCACAACCGTGACGATCACGCTATCGGTCTCGGGAGAAGTGCCGGATACGGTTGGCCTGACGCCCGTTGATGCCAACAAGCTGCTGCAGGGTTACGGCTACTCCGTCAGCCGCTGGGATTACACGACCAGTGTGGGAGCGGGTGGAAAAGTTGTCGGGACCGAGCCGGCGGCGGGGAGCGCGCTCGCTCCCGGCTCTTCGGTAAGCGTAACGGTCAACGGGACGCCGCCGCCATAGTCGCACCTGAGCCCCACATCCGCGTTCTCGGCATCGATCCTGCGCTGCGCACGACCGGATACGGGGTCGTCGAGCGCCGAAACGGTCGGGTGGAGTTGGTCGAGGCGGGAGTCGTCGTCCCTCGTACCGGCGCAACGCTCGAGGAGCGCCTGCGCGAGCTGCATGCCGGCATCGCCGAGGTGATCGCACAAACCGCGCCGACGCTCGTCGTCATCGAGGAGCTCTATTCGAGCTATAAAAATCCGCGCGCGGCGTTGCTGATGGGTCACGCTCGCGGCGTGCTTTGTCTGGCAAGCGCGCAGGCCGGCGTCGCCGTGCATACGCTGGGTCATGCACGCGTCAAACGGGCACTGGTCGGTTCGGGCAGTGCGCGCAAGGAGCAAGTCAACGCGATGGTTATGCGGCTGCTGGGCCTTCGAACCGCACCCAAACCGCACGACGTTTCCGACGCACTCGCCATCGCGCTGGCGTTTCTGAACGTCGTCGATCGCCGGTCAATAGCCGTTCGTGTTCGCTAGGATCACGGGCTCGCTGGTCGAGCGCACCGGCGACGCAGCAATCGTCGAAGCCTCCGGTCTGGGATACGAAATCCTCCTGCCGCCATGCATCGCCGAAAAACTGCCGACGGCGCCGGGAGCGCAGGTATCGCTGGAGATCTACGCCGTCGTGAACCTCGACGGGAACAGCGGCCGCTTCACCTACTACGGGTTCACGAACACGATCGAGCGCGAGTTCTTCGAAGCGCTCATAACGGTTGCATCGATCGGCCCACGTTCGGCGGCCCGTGCATTCTCGGCGCCGATGTCGACGATCGCCGCAGCGATCGACCGCGGCGACTATGGATTTTTGAAGAGCCTTCCAGGCATAGGGCAACAGAAGGCTCGCGACATCGTCGCGAAGCTGCAGGGCAAGGTTGCGAAGTTTCTGTTGATTCAAGATGCGCCGGCACCGCGAGCACCCTCGATCCCCGACTTTGCGGACGAAGCCTTGGCCGTGCTGCTACAGCTGGGTTACAAGCGCACTGAAGGTGAGGCGATGATCCGCGATACGCTTCATGGGAATCCGAGCATCGAACAATCCGAGCGTCTGCTCGCGGAGATATACCGGCGCAAGGCCACGAAGGAACCCGCATGAGCGAGCCCAACGCGCGCAAACGTCTGCTGGGTCCCACGGATATTTCGGTGCCGCCGGCGGGAGCGACAGACGACGCGCGCATCGTCGATCCCCACGACGTCATGGAAGACGAGCTGTACGGCGCCAGTTTGCGCCCGCGCTCGTTCGAAGAATACGTCGGGCAAGAGCGCATCGTCGAAAACCTTCGGATTTCCATCGATGCCGCCAAGAAGCGGGGCGAACCGCTCGAACACGTGCTCTTCTACGGACCGCCCGGTCTTGGTAAAACGACGCTTGCGGGGCTCATCGCACACGAACTCGGAGCGAACTTTCGGCCCACGAGTGGCCCGACGCTGGAAAAGCCGAAGGATCTCGTCGGCATCTTGACTTCGCTCGAAGAGGGCGACGTTTTTTTCGTTGACGAAATTCATCGCCTCGGCCGCGTGGTCGAAGAATTTCTGTATCCCGCAATGGAGGACTTTCAGATCGATTTCGTCGTCGATCGGGGTGCATATGCAAAGACGCTCAAACTCCCGCTACGGCGATTTACGCTGGTCGGCGCAACGACGCGAGCGGGTATGCTGACTGCGCCGCTGCGCGAACGCTTCGGCATCGTCCAGCATTTAGATTACTATCCGGCAAGTGAATTGGAGCGGATCGTTCGCCGCTCCGCCACAGTTCTCGGCGTCCCCATCGACGCCGAGGCCGCTCGAACGATTGCTGCGCGAAGCCGTGGAACGCCTCGCGTCGCGAACAGGCTGCTTCGACGCGTTCGCGATTTTGCGGAGGTGCGCGCGGACGGACGGGTCAGCGATGCGATCGCCTGCGAAGCCTTGCAGCGGGAAGGCGTCGACGAGCTCGGGCTCGATCGACTCGACCGCGCTTTTTTGCGCACCATCGTCGAGCAATACCGCGGAGGCCCCGCAGGCATTTCCGCGATCGCCGCAACGCTCACCGAGGATGCCGAAACGCTCGAAGACGTCGTCGAACCGTACCTGCTCAAGGAAGGCTTCGTGACGCGCACCGCCAGCGGCCGCCGCGCGACCGCGCTCGCGTTTCGCCATCTCGGCTTCGCCGGCGGGCCGGCGACGCAGGAACGACTGCTGTGAGCTCGATCCCCCGAATGCGCCGCGCCGCGTTTCTGATGCTCGGGGCGCTCCCCTTCGTGCGGGCGCGCACCGCTCGCGCGCAGAGCGACGCCGACCCGTCCAGCTCGTCGCTCAAGCCCGCCTTGCGGGTGCTCCTGGGCTCGGGTGAAGCCGCGCCGGTATCGCCGGACCTCTTTACCTTCGGTGGGCGGGCGTACCGTGGGACGTTCCAGCGCTTGGACGATGGACGGATCGTCAACGTCGTCGGCTTGGAGGAGTATCTTTACAGCGTCGTCTCGCGCGAGATGTCGGCACGCTGGCCGCCTGCCGCACTTGCGGTCCAATCCATCTGTGCGCGCACCTACGTGCTGCAGCGCAGCGATCCTCGCCGGCAGTACGACTTGATTCCTTCGGAGCTCGATCAAATCTACGATGGCGCGGCCGGCGAAACGCCGGCGGGCACCGCGGCCGTAAACGCGACCGCGGGTCAAGTGTTGAAAAACGGCAACGCTTTTGCGCTCGTCGCGTATTCCTCGTGCTGCGGCGGACATACCGAAGCGTCGTCGGATGCGTGGGGTGCTGCGCCGATTCCCTATCTCCAAGGAGTAGTCTGCACGTGGTGTTCGGCTTCGCCGAACTACCGTTGGGTAACGACCCTGGCGGTTAGCGCCATTGCCGGCCGGCTGTCGGCGCAACTCGCGCCGTCGGGCGAGCTGCAGGACGTGCGGATCGCGACGCGCGATCCAAGCGGACGAGCACGCGCGTTCGAGCTCGTGACGGAACGCGGCAGCACGTTCGTGCAAGGCGGCGTCTTTCGGCGGGCCGTCGGCGTGCGCATCCTCCCGAGCTTGCTGGTATCGCGATTCGAACGCGGCCCGAACGCGCCCGAGATTCTCATCGAAGGCGGCGGGCTCGGTCATGGCGTCGGAGTATGCCAATGGGGAGCGCGCGGGATGGCGCTCGACGCGCGGACACCATCCGAGATCCTAGCGTATTACCTTCCCGGAGCGGTCGTCACTAATCTTTAGGAGCTTGTCGGATAGCCATCCCGTCGCGGCGTACGATTACGATCTGCCGAAAGAGTTGATCGCGCAACGCCCCACCGTGCGCCGCGACGACAGCCGATTGATGGTCCTGGAAGGCGCTGCGATGCAGCATCGCCGATTCGCCGACCTCGGCCAACTGCTGCGGACCGGCGACGTGCTCGTGCTCAACGAAACCCGCGTCATTGCGGCGCGCCTTTTTGGCCGTCGCGCGAGCGGGGGCCACGCCGAGCTTCTCTTGCTGCATCCCGCGGATTCGATGCAGTACGAACCCAACGCGTCGCGCTGGATCGCCATGGCTCGCCCCGCTCGTCGACTCCGCCGTGGCGACCGCGTTGCCTTCGGCGAGCTCGGCCAAGCAACGATCCGAGTCGAGCTCGAGGAAGGCTTGCGGGAAATCGAGCTGAGCCTCACCGTGCCGCTGGAAGAGTTCCTGGATCGCGCCGGACGAATGCCGCTGCCCCCGTACGTTCACGACCACTCTCCGCGGGCGGAGGAACGCTATCAAACGGTCTTCGCCCGCGTTCCCGGAAGCGTGGCCGCGCCAACGGCTTCGCTGCACTTCACGCCGGAGCTGCTGCGCGACATCGAGCGCAACGGCGTTGACGTCGTGCGGCTCTCGCTCAACGTTGGCCTCGGCACGTTTCGCCCCGTTATCGCGGACACCGTCGAAGAACACGTCATGCACGCCGAGGCCTATGCGATTTCACCGTCCGTGGTAGAGTCGCTGCAGCGAGCCCGCGACGACGGCCGCCGCATCGTTGCGGCTGGGACCACGGTCGTTCGGGCGCTCGAGGGCAACGTCGAATCGCACGGCCGCATCGAGCCCGGCGAGCACACCACCGGGCTCTTCATCACGCCGGGCTTTCGGTTCCACGTCGTCGACGCCATGATCACGAACTTTCATCTGCCGCGCTCGACGTTGCTGATGCTCGTCAGTGCGTTCGGCGGTTTCGAGCGTATCCGCGACGCGTACGCAGAGGCTATCGCGCTGCGATATCGCTTTTACTCCTTCGGCGACGCAATGTTCGTATCGAGAGCAGAGTGAGATACGTAACGTTCGACGTCCCCGGTGGTCCGGAGGTCTTGAAGGTCGCACACGCCCCGGCGCCCTCGCCCGGAGCCGATGAGGTCGTGATCGCGGTCGAAGCCGCCGGCGTCTCGCATGCCGACGTCATGCAGCGACAAGGCCGTTACCCGCCACCCCCCGGCGCTTCCGAGATTCTCGGGCTCGAGGTAGCCGGTTCGATCGCGGCGGTCGGGAAAGGCGTCACGCGGTGGCAAATCGGCGACCGCGTTTGCGCGCTTACCAACGGCGGCGGCTACGCCGAGTACGTTGCCGTTCCGCAGGGTCAAGCTCTTCCGATTCCGCCGGGGTGGACTGCGGTCGAGTCCGCATCGCTTCCGGAGAACGCCTTCACCGTCTACGACAATTTGGTTACGCGCGCACGGCTCGAAACCAAACAAGTGGTATTGGTCCATGGCGGCACGAGCGGAATCGGCAGCATGGCCATCATGTTCGCGCGGGCGCTCGGCGCCATCCCGATCGCCACCGCCGGGACGGCCGAAAAGTGCGCCGCGTGCATTGCGTTGGGCGCGGCGCACGCGATCGATTACCGCGCGACCGACTTCGTCGCCGAGGTCGCGAGAATCACCGCCGGGCGCGGCGTGGACGTGGTCCTCGATATCGTTGGAGGCGACTACATCGCCCGAGATATCGCCTGCCTCGCGCCCGATGGGCGAGTTGCGTGCTTGGCAGCGCCGCGGGGGAGAATCGTGGAGCTCGATCTCGGCCAACTATTCGCTAAACGCGGAACTCTGCTGGCGTCGAGTCTACGGCCACGCAGCGCTGAAGAGAAAGCCGCGATCGCGCGCGAGCTATGCCAACACATTTGGCCGTTGCTGCCGAGGCGGGACCCGATCTTTCCGGTGATTGACTCGGTCTATCCGTTCGAGCGCGCCGCCGACGCGCACGTTCGGCTCGAAGCCGGCGCACACGTCGGCAAGCTGGTGCTTATACCGATCTAGCGATCAGTGGTAGATGAATTGGCTCATCGACGTTGGGCCGGTCGCCATGAAGAAGATCATCGGGATCGAGAGCATCGTGTTGACACGGGAGGCAAGGAACGCTTGGCGTCGAGCCTTCGCTTTCTCTTCATCGGTCGCCGGAACGAGTCCGAGCAGTTTCTTTTGATTCGGCCAGATGATACCCCAGACGTTGAGCAGCATGATCGTACCGAGCCACGCGCCGAACCCGATCGGCGCCATCACGCCCTGGAGCGTGAATGCGGAAACGAAGCCGTTCGAGCCGTCCGGCCCGTGGAAATTGCCGAGCAGCGCGACTCCGAAGACCCACGTCACGACGGCACCCCAGCGGAAGTAGAGCAGCGCGCGCGGCATGACGTATTTTGAGATCGGCCCGGCTTCGCCGGCGGCCGTGGCCTCTTTGACGGCCGCTGCGTTGACGAAGTTGAAGAAGTAGAGCAAGCCGATCCACATGATGCCGGCCAGGATGTGGAACCAGCGAAAGATCCAATCGAGGTTTTCCATCTATGCGCCCGCCCCGACCGCGTGTGACACGAGCGCTCGCGCAATTAAGTACAGGATGGCGGTCAAAACGAAGCCGCTGATGACCGTTCCCCAGAGCGAGTCCAATGGGTTCTTCACGTACAGCCTCCTCGAATGCGTGCGGTTCGCGCTACATGTTGCGCGCCCCATGGGAGTGTCCTTCCCCTAGCCGCCGGCCGGCAAGACGAAGGAATCAAGAGACTCTGGGTGCGCCAGGATTGTTTCCGAGTGCGTGTACCACACGAGACCGGGCGGCGCCGCGCGCTGTTTGCGCACGTATTTGCGTAGCGTGTAGTCGACGGGCACGGACGTCGCCGCTTTCGCTTTGGAGTAGAAGGCCGCCAGCGCCGCAGCAACCTGCAGGTCGTCGTCGGGCGCCGCGGCGCGATCGTCGCGCGCGAGAATTACGTGCGCGCCGGGTACTCCTTGTGCGTGAAGCCACAGATCGTTGGGTCGAGCGAGCCTAAACGTGAGCTCCGCGTTTTCAAGCGGGGAGCGGCCGATCACGATCCGCGATCCGTGGCGCGTCCGCAACTCCAGCCGCGCCCGCTTGCGCTTCGGCACCGAGGCGCGCCGCTCCGACTTGCGGCGGGACGGCAGAAGTTCTGCCACGGCCGCTTCGACCTCAGCGAAGTCTTCGTCGGCGGCGCGCTGCGCTTCCCACAGCAGCGTCTCGACGGCGTTCAGGGCTGCCTGGAGCGCGCGCTCCCGCTCGGCAATGTGCGGCAAACTCTTTGCGAGTTTTTTGTATTGGGCGAACAGCTTGGCCGCGTTTTCCTTGGCGGCTTCGCGTTCCTCGGCTTCGAGTTCGTGAAGCGTAGCGAAGATTCGCTCTCCCTGCGCACGCAACTCCTGACGCTGCTCGGCGTGCACGCGCTTTTGCGAGAGGGCCTCCAGCTCACGGCGCAGCTTGGCTTCGCGTTCTTCGAGCCGTTTGACGACGTGATGCCGGCGTTGGTTCTCTTGTTGCCGACCGGCCAACGCAATCTGCTGGCGGTGCAACTCGGCAAAGATGCGTAGCAGCGAAGGCTCGCGAGAATGCCGCGCATCTTCAAACCCCTCGAGAGGTGCCACGTATGCCTGTAACAGCTTATCTCCGCTACGATAAACGTGCAGCGGCGCATCCGCGGCCCCCTCGTCGCCTTGCGGCGCTGCGATCGTTCGCACGTTGGCCGGAAGCGGAGGCAGCGCGTATGGCTCCCCGGCGCGCACCCCGCGGCGACCTTCTAACGGCACGAACTCCTTTCGCGCGCCCACGATGCGCTCGCCCTTTACCAGCACGAGGTTGCCGAACCGAGGAACGAGCTCCACGTAGAGCTCCAACCGGTCGCCGACTCCGAAACGCGAACGGGCTGAAAAAGTCATGCGCAGGAGCCGGTCGTTGCGACGCGCGGAAACGTCCGAGAGGAGCATCCCTTCCAAAGAACGGGCCAACGTTCGCACGAAGCCCGGCTCGGTAGCGATTACCAGAGGTGGACCTGAGCCTGTCGATCCTGAACTAGTCGAAGGGTCGGCATCTTCGATCGTCACCAGCGGCGGCGAAGCAAAGACGTCGATGGCGAGAACCACGCGCTCGCGGCGTCGGCGGAAAACCATCCCGACGCGCCCGTCGTCGAGCAAACCCACGTCTTCAACTCGTGAGCCCCGCAACCGTTCGGCGATTTCTCGCGCAAGCCGCCGGATGAGGACCCAATCGGTCAGCATCAAACATCCTTATCGTGACAACCCGAATAGCCTGGGCATTCAGTGCGATCGCGCTGTTGAACGCCTGCAGCGGCGGCTCTCCAGCCCCGAAGAACTGGCAGGCCGTAGCGGGCACGAACGGCGCGTGGACGCTGGGCACCGGCTCGCAGGCGCAAGAATATCGCTACGGCGTGGCAAGCTTCGGTGGAACGCTGCAAGACCTCGCCTCGCAAGTCACGATCGACGCCCTGACGGGCAATCGGAGCGCCAAGCTGCAGGGCAGTAATCCCTTCGGCCCGTGCCCGGGCGCGGCCGGCGTCGCGACCTTTCGGCTAGCCAATCGCCGGACGCTGCAAGCCGGATTCGCCGTCCGTGACGGGCGGGCGGTTCGCGTCAGCTACATTCGGCCGATGGGCACGCCCGTGGATCCCGACGTCCTGCAGGCCATGCAGAACGTGCTTTGCACGCCTCCGGCATGAGGGAGATCGACGTCAGCCCATAGGTCCGGCGGCCTCGCGGCGTGAACGGGAGAGGGTTGAGCACCGGGCCGGGTCTGCTGTTCGTCGTATCGGGGCCCTCAGGAGCCGGCAAGGACACGCTTGTTGAGGCACTGCGAGAGCGCCGGAATAGCCTTCGGTACTCGGTTTCGGCCACCACTCGGGCGGCGCGATCCGACGAGCGCAACGGAGAACATTACTTCTTCGTTTCGGAAGAAGAATTCGAGTTGCTGCGGGATGGTGGCCGCCTCTTGGAGTGGCGCGAGTACAACGGCAACCAGTACGGGACGCCATGCGATTACGTCGAGGAGAGCCTTTCCGACGGGTACGACGTAATCATGAAGCCCGAGGTCAACGGAGCGCTCGCCGTGAAGGCGGCGTATCCGGACGCGGTTCTAATCTTTGTCGTTCCCGACCGCTTCTCAAACCTTCGCGAGCGGCTGCTCGCTCGTCGCACCGAAACAAATGAGGAGATCGCGCGGCGGCTCGAGATCGCTCAACAGGAGATGAAGTTCATCCGGAGCTTCGACTATATCGTGGTCAACGAGCAAGACCGCCCGGAGGACGCGGTGCGCGACCTCGAGGCGATCCTGCAGGCGGAGCGCTTTCGCATCCACCGGTATCCCGACGATTCGATTCTGCGCGTCGAGTCGTCATGACGAACACTACACCGTAAAGGAAACCACATCGAATCCCATGAGCAAAACCGTATTCGGCGATCTTGACGTACTGCTGGAGCACGCCGACTCCAAGTTCAGCCTCGTCAACATCGTAACCAAGCGCGCTCGCCAACTGAACAATTGGATCCGCGTGCAGCAGCTTCCCGCAACCGATCGCCGCGAATACTTCGCGAGCGAGCCGCTCGTCGATCGCGAAACGATCAACCCGAACAAGCCCGTCTCCATCGCGCTCGACGAAATTGCCGAGGGAAAGATCGTCTACCGCCGCACGCGCGAAGGAATTAAGTGATTCGCTTCGTCGCGGCCTAAATTAAGATGTGCGGAATAGTCGGTTATATCGGCGGGCGCGATAGCGTACCCATAATTCTCGACGCCTTGCAGCGCCTCGAGTACCGCGGCTACGACAGCGCCGGCATTGCCGTGATCGATGCGTCAGGCAGCCTTGCCGGCTCGAAAGCGGAAGGAAAGTTGTCGCGACTGGCCGAGCGGCTTGCGAACGGGAGCCCGCTGTCGGGCGCCGTCGGCGTCGGGCACACGCGCTGGGCGACGCACGGCGCTCCCTCCGATGCGAACGCCCATCCGCATTTAGATTGCCGCGGCAGAATCGCCGTCGTCCACAATGGCATCGTCGAGAATTACGCGTCCTTACGGGCGCGCTTGATAGAGCTCGGTCACGTTTTCACGAGCCAAACCGACACCGAGGTCTTGGCTCATCTCATCGAGCTCCATTATGACGGGAACCTGGAAGAAGCGGTGCGCCGAACCGTCCATGAGGTTCGCGGCGCGTACGCGCTCGGCGTGATCTGCAGCGACGACCCAGAGCATCTGGTCTTCGCGCGCAACGGCGCAAGCCCGCTGGTGCTCGGCGTCGGTGAGGGGGAGATGTACGTCGCGTCCGACACGCCTGCGATCCTGCCCTACACCCGTCGCGAGATCATCCTCCAAGAATGCGAGATCGCGGTCGTCGGCCGCGATGGATATCGCCTCATGGATTATTCCGGTGCCCGCATCGAGCGCGAACCCGTAGCGATCACCTGGGATCCGGGATCGGCGGAAAAGAGCGGCTTCAAGCATTTCATGCTCAAGGAGATCTTCGAGCAGCCTCAGGTAATCAAGGAAACCCTGAGCGGTCGCGTGGACGACGCCGGCAACGTGAATCTGAGTGCCGAGCTTGGCTCGATAACCGCGGAGCGGCTTCGCAATCTCAGCAAGATCGCCATCACCGGCTGCGGCACCGCGTACCACGCGGGCATGGTCGGCATGTACTTGCTGCGGTCACTCGTTCATTTGCCCGTCGAGATGGAGCTCGCGAGCGAGTTCCGGTATGGCGATCCCGTCATCGACCCTACGACGCTCGTGATCGCGATGTCGCAGTCGGGCGAGACCGCCGACACGATCGAAGCCGTCCGTATCGCCAAGGAGTCCGGTTGTGGGGTCTTGGGAATTTGCAACGTGCTCGGCTCGCATTTGACGCGTCTTGCCGATGCCATGCTCTACACCCGCGGGGGACCGGAAATCGGCGTTGCCGCGACCAAGACCTACGTCTCCCAACTCATCGTCATGACGCTTTTCGCGCTCTATCTCGCGAAGCTGCGCGGCACGACGCCGGATCGCCGCTTGGTCGAAATAGCGGAAGGCACGAAGCTGCTTCCGGCCGCCGTTGACATCGTCCTCAATACCTCGGACGAGATTCGCAAGGCCGCGCGACGGCTGCGCAAGGCCCAGAGCGTGCTCTTCCTCGGGCGTTACGTCAACTTTCCAACCGCCTTGGAAGGCGCCCTGAAGCTGAAGGAAATTTCATACATTCACGCCGAGGGCTATCCCGCCGGCGAGATGAAACACGGTCCCATTGCGCTGCTCGATTCCACCGTTCCGGTGGTGGGCATCGTCACCGAGGATCGAGTGCGGGAGAAGATGCTTTCCAATCTCATGGAATCAAAAGCGCGCGAAGCGCCAGTCGTCGTAGTAGCAAATCGCGACGATGCCGAAGCCAAGAGCGTGGCCGACTACGTATTCTGGGTGCCAAAGGTCGACGAGCTGCTCGCGCCGATCGTCAACGTCATCCCCCTGCAGCTGCTCGCCTATCACATCGCCGACATCGAGGGCAAGGACGTGGACCAGCCGCGCAACCTCGCCAAAACGGTTACGGTCGAGTGACGTCCCAGTGATCCGCAGCGACGGTCGACGGGTAGATGAGTTGCGACCAGTCGCAATCGAACCGGGTTTCCTCAAGTATCCCGAGGGAAGCGCGCTGATCAGCATCGGCAACACACGCGTCCTGTGCGCGGCATCCGTCGAGGATCGCGTGCCCGCGTGGATGAAGGGGCGCGGCGTCGGCTGGGTGACGGCGGAATACGCGATGCTGCCCCGCGCGACCCACGAGCGCACTCAGCGCGAAGCGACCAAAGGACGCCTCGGGGGAAGGACGCATGAGATTCAACGAATCATCGGGCGCGCGCTTCGCGCCGTTACCGACATGGCACGGCTGGGCGAACGAACGGTCTGGCTCGATTGCGACGTCATTCAAGCCGACGGGGGCACGCGAACGGCCGCGGTAACCGGCGCGTACGTGGCGCTGGCCCTCGCTTTGCGCACGCGTTTCGACGCGAGCGACCGCACTCGCTGGCCCCTGCTCGCGATGGTTGCGGCAACCAGCGTGGGAATCGTGGCCGGCAATCCGCTGCTGGATCTCGCGTACGACGAGGACAGCAAAGCACTCGTCGACATGAACGTCTTCATGACCGACGCCGGCCGGTACGTCGAGCTGCAAGGCACGGCGGAAGCGGCACCGTTCGATCGACGCGAACTCGAAGCGCTGTTAGCGCTGGCCGAACGCGGAATCCGCCAGCTTTTTGCCTCGCAGACCGCGGCGCTCGAGGCAAATTTGCCGGTTCATGCCGGTTGACGCCGCCCTAGCCGAATTGGTGGCGCGCATCGGCGCTTTCCACATTACCGATCGAACGATGAAGCGCGCACAACGCGCCATCGAGGCGGCAGTTGCAAGCGGCGACGTGGACGACCGGGCCCGGCGGGAGTACCTCGCCGCGGCGCACCGTTACTTCCAGAGCTTTGACGCTGAAGCGCGCTCGCATCTGCGGGACGTCGACCGGCGCCTGGAGCATGTCAACCAAGTGCATTTCAACCTGGCCGCCGAGCGCGCCGTCGCGGTCAAACGCATCGAGGCGACGCAAGGAGTGTTGCATGCCTTGACCGGCTTGGGTGAGGTTTCGCCGTGAGATTCCTCGATCGATTCGGCCGGGCTACGGTCGACTTTTTCGAGTATGCCGGCGGGTTGACGCTGCTCACGGCCGAGTCAGTCGGTTTCATGGTCCGTTTACGCGTGCGCCTCGCCGAGACGGTCTCGCAGGCGGCGCTACTGGGCGTTCAATCCCTGATCATCGTCATGCTGACCTCGCTGTTCACCGGCATGGTGATTTCGTTGGAATCGGCGCAACAAGCCGTGGCTTACGGTTTCGCCAACCTCGTGGGCGGGGCCGTGGCGTACGCCTCGGTGCGCGAGCTCGGGCCCATGCTGACGGGCGTCGTTGTGGCCGGGCGCGTCGGGGCTGCCATCGCGGCCGAGCTGGGTTCGATGGTGGTCACCGAGCAGATCGAAGCGCTGCGCTCCATGGGACTCGAGCCATCTCGTTTCCTCGTCGTTCCGCGATTGGTAGCACTGCTGCTGATGCTTCCCCTGCTGACGATCTTTGCCGACGTCGTTTCGATTGCGGGCGGCATGTGGATCGCACAAGCCTACGCGCACGTTTCGTATGACGGTTTCTTGTCGTCCGTCCGGCAGTCGATCGACGTGAGCGACGTGTTGAAGGGATTGCTGAAGGCCTTCGTTTTCGCCGTGATCATCGCGATGGTCGGGGCCTATCAAGGCCTCTCGACGCGTGGCGGCGCCGCCGGCGTTGGCCGATCAACGACTTTCGCCGTCGTGCTGTCAATCATTTTGATCTTCATTTCCAACTTCGTGCTGTCGTTTCTGCTTTTCGGTTAGGCGGCTGAGAATGAATCCAAGCGGCACGAAGTTGATCGCGCGAATCGAAGACGCGACGCTCGCGTTTGGCGAGAGCGTGATTCTGAAGAACTGCAGCCTCGACATCGTTGATGGCGCGATCACGTGCATCATCGGCCTCTCGGGCGCCGGTAAGTCCACGATCCTGCGGCTGCTCGACGGCCTGTTGTTGCCGAGTGCGGGACACGTCTACGTCCACGGGCGCGACATCTGCCACATGACCGAGGATCAGCGTAACCGCGTTCGGCAGAAGATCAGTCTATCGTTTCAGTTTTCGGCCCTGCTCGATAGCCTCACCGTCGGGGAGAACGTCGCTTTGCCTCTCCGCGAGCATACGCGGCTTTCGGAGGCCGAAATCCGGCAGACGGTGATGGATTCACTCGACAGCGTGGGCCTGGCCGGTGCGTACGACAGCCTTCCGGCCGAGCTTTCGGGCGGCATGCTCAAACGCGCCGGCTTTGCCCGCGCGATCGTGACCCGTCCCGAGCTGGTTTTGTACGACGAGCCCACGACCGGGCTCGACCCAATCGTAACGAACTTGATCACCGACACGATCCTGAAGCTGCGCGCAAAGCTCAATAGCAGCGCCGTTGTGATCTCGCACGACCTGCAGTCGATCTTCGCGATGGCCGACTACGTCGCGATGCTCTTCGAAGGCGCGATCATCGCTTACGACACGGCCGATCGCATCCGCAACTCGGGTAACCCGATCGTCGCGCAGTTTCTTCAGGGATCCGAGATCGGACCAATTCCGATTTAGCCCGGATTCACCAAACGAAGTCGGTGAAAATGTCCGCGCTCACCAAATCAACGGCACTAGCCGATACCGTAGCTTCTGGCAGCATGCCGCGTAACCGCACAGGTGCTCGTTTAGAAAGCCCTCCTCGTACCGAATACGCGAGGCGATGACGAGCACCATGGGCACGAGCATCAGCAAGCCCCACCACGATCCCAATGCGAGGGGGGTGGCAAAAACCCAGACGAGCAATCCAACATAGTAAGGATGTCGAACGATTGCGTATGGGCCCGTAGAGATCACCTTCTGGCCGCTCTCCACCGCGACGTTCACCGCTGCAAACGTGTTCTCTCTCAAAGACAGGAAGATGACGAGATAGCCAACGGCCAGGAGCGCGCATCCGGCGATGGTTACCACAACCGGAACGTGCGACCACGAGAAGCGATGGTCGAGCAAAGAGAGCACGATCGTCCCTAAGAATGCCATGGCTGCGGCGAGCTGCGTCAGCTTCTGGCTCGTATCTTTTTCGGCGGCCGGTCCGCGCAAGCGGCGTTCCAGCAGTTTGGGATCGACACGCTTGAGATAGGCCGCGATGGCGGCGGCTGAAACGAGCGAGATGGCGAGGTACGTCCAGGCTTGCCAGAATCCGAACGCCCAACCCTCGACGTTCATCCGCGCGCCTGCGCATCCCATCGCTGCACGTTCACGCCCATGACGAGCAGCAAAGCATCAGTGATCCCTCAGCTGCGATGCCAAGAATCTCGACGTATGTGCCTATATGCTTTAGCAGCTCGGGCGACAGAACCGTTAGCCAGCCCAGACCGGAGATGGCCATCACGACGCCCAGGCCGCGCGGCAGGAAGGTCGACTTCAAGATGAGGATGGCGATGGTGAGGTTGAACAGACCAAAAACCGGCAGCGAGCTTTGGACCGGGACGAGATGAAACAAGCTCAGCGATTGAATCACGCAGCCCACCACGCTGATCGCGACGGCAAGTACGGCCAGATTTCGGCTCACCGGATTGAACAGCTGATAGAGAAGCAACGTCACGACGATGTAGCCTGCATTCGCGATAAGGTTGGCGGCATTGCTTAGCGCGGCCGGCGTGCGCCCGATCAATGCAGCAGCGCCGATGGCCATCACGAAGTAGAGCAAGTACACGGCGCCCATGGTGCGGGCCCTGGAAATCGTCATCTCGTTCGCCTCTAAGGGTTTTACGGACCCGCGCCCTCGCTTGTTTCAGCCGTGAATCGGTCGACTGATTTTAGGCTTCTACTCCCTTGGGCTCGAGGATCAGCAACGTGCCGTTACCGGCCGGCTGCACCGCAATCGGTGTGATGCCGTAGGCTGCACGGCGCCCATCTTCGTCGGCGATCTCCAGCGATTTTGGCCGATCGCTCCACGTCTTGCCGACGCCTGGAAGAGCCTCGTTGCTCTCGGAAAGGCTCGCATAGCGCTGCGACGCAAGAAGAACCCGGGATTTGGCGTCGATGAGACAGGCCAGCAGCGGCGCTCGCTCGACAACCGCCCGAAGCATCGCGATGGTGTGCGCGGAGGCCTCGAGCTGATCTTGCCGATCCTTGGCCAACTGCTCGTGCTCGTTGCTCCGCGCGGCCAGCTCTTCGTTGGTTGTATTCAGCTCTTCGACCGTTGCTTGCAGCTCCTCGTTGAGCGTCTCCAGCTCCTCGCTGGACGCTTGCATCTCTTCATTGAGCGTTTCGACCTCTTCGGCTGAGGCCTCAGCCTCTTCGGCGGCAATGAGCAGATGCTCGTTGGTGCTGCGGAGTTCCGCATTGGCCGACGTTAACTCGTTGTTGGCATCGATCAAGACGCGCTGGCGCTCCAACAGTCCGGCGTTTTGCGTCGTTAGGCGGTCCAGCGTCGTGCGGCTCGCTTCGTTTTCGACCTCGATTTGGCGGCGCCACTTCGAGCTCTTCGTGATGTCGACGACGAGCACGAAGGCGCCGTCTACATGGCCTTCTTTATTGGTCGTTCGATCCGGATAGCATGAGACTTGCAGAAAACGCGTCTCGTTGACGGTCGCGTCGAATACTTCCATCTCCCGCTCGCCCGAAGGCATCTCGCTGCGAAACGCTGCGTCGAGCGCGCCTTTTAGCTCCCCGGACGAAACGTCGGCCGAATGGATAAGGTCTTCCCCGATCCCTTGACCGTGGATCCCGAGTAGCGTGCGTGCGGCTTGGTTGATCGTCAAAATGTCGTAGTTGCGATCGACGACCACGATGCCGACCGGCGACTCGAACAAAAACGCACCCAATCGATCCACCAGCGTCCATCTGGGCGCCGGCATATCGCCGATCGGACGGCGCGCCGGGAACGTAGCGCTCTTTGCGCTGCGGAGCGAACGCTGCGGGCCGGAGCTTTCCAGCATCGCCGGGGCGGGGATGAGCAGTCGCTCGCCCTGGCGACGAAAGACCTTGAAATCCGGATCGATCTGCGCGAAGTATTGCGGCAACGGGGAGGTCGTCTCTGCCTTCCCCAGCACCAAATAGCCTCCCGCGCGCAGCGAAAAGGCGAACAGTTGCAGCGTGCGCTGCTGCAGCTCCTTCGTAAAATAGATCAGAACGTTGCGGCATAGCACCAAATCGATGCGCGGAAAAGGTGCCCGCTGCCCCAAATCGTATTCGCCGAAGACGGTCAGGTTGCGGATGCGCTTCTTTACCTGAAACGCACCATCCAGTCGCAAGAAATACTTCGTCAACAGCTCGGGTGGCAGATTTTTCAAAGCGTCGGCGGCATAGACCCCGCGGCGCGCGGTGGTAACGGCCTGAGCGTCTAAATCGGTCGCAAAGATCCGAATCGGCAATGTTTCGGTTTCGTCGCCGAGCAGCTCTGCAAGCGCGATCGCCAGCGAATAGGCCTCCTCACCGGTCGCGCACCCCGCCGACCAGAGGCGCAGCTCCGAGTGGGTCGTGCGCGCGTGTTCGATGATGTCCGGAAGAACGGTTTTGCGCAGCTGCGCGAAGAGTTGCGGGTCGCGAAAGAACTCGGTGACCTTGATGAGGAACGCACTGACCAAACGCTGGTATGCATCCGGATCGCTCCCGAGATGGCGCATATAATCCACCAGCGTCGTGTGCCCCGACGCGGCCATCAATCGGGCAAGCCGACGAACCATCGTCGGCGCTTTGTATTGGCGGAAATCGATGCCGCTGCGCGTCCGCAGCTGGCTCAGGAACGCGCGCAGGAGATCCGGATCGGCGATCGCCCTAGCCAGTCCGTCGCTCGCCACAAGCGCCGTCAAGAGCGTCGGCAGCGAATCGAGCGTTGCGGTGAAATCGATGAGGTTGAGCGGAACGGCCTTGGGCAAGGCGGGGAATGCGGCTGACTCGGGCTCTTGAACCAATACCGTGCCGCCGTGTTCTTTGACCGCTCGAACTCCCGCGACCCCATCGGTCCCCATTCCGGTTAGGATGACGGCGATGACCCGATCCTGATAGCTTTCCGCCGCGCCGCAGAAGAGCGCGTCGATCGACGGCGTCGGATGGGTGGAACCGCGCGGCGCGCCGGCCACGCGTCGTCCGCGAATTGCGAAATTCTTTCCGGGTGAAGCTACGTAAATGCTGCCGGCCGCTAAATCGACCTCGTGTTCGTCGATCGTTACGACTTTCAGGGGCGTATGCCGCTCCAAAATGTGCGCCAGGTGGCTAGGTACGTTCGGATTAGCGTGTTGCGCAATGACGACGGGAGCGGCAAAATCCTTTGGTAGTCTCGATACCAGTCGTTCGAGTGCCTCGATGCCGCCCGCCGACGCGCCGATCGCGACCAGCGACGCGGTTTCGCCGGTTTTCCCATCCCGCATCCTGGGGCGTTCTTTGGTGCACCCGATTATCTTTCACTCGGAAGACTACGAGCCCATCCTTACCATCGAGCCCAGCCCCGGCGGCGTTCGTTCGTTCAGTAGCGTCGGGATTTGATCTAAGGCCGCCGGGTGACGGCCGAACCATTGCCACAGTTCCCGGTCGCAAATTAGCGTGTCCGCGGCGGCGCCGAGCGAGGCAATTCCAGTGGTCACGTGTTCGGCCCTCCCCATAGCGCCGGTTGGGCCGCGGGAATCCAGCAGCATCGGTGGGGAGAAGTCGCGTGCCGCGTAGACCATCGACGCCGTCGCCGCATCCACGACCGCGGCAAACCGATTCGGCCCTGCAACGCAGGCGGCCAGCTCTTGCACGAGCTCGCGAGGCTCGAGAACGGCCGGATCGCCCAGCCGGCTATAGAGCTGCACGGTATCGGCGATGCCGAGCGTCAAAACGCCGCTGGTTTCGCTAACCCAACGGTAACGCCAGGGTAGCGCGCAATCGCGCGAACGATAGATCGCGAGTTCCAAGGTACGGTCCGACCAGTGTTCCCACAGACCGTCCCGTCTGAACTCGGGGATCGCGGCCGCTCGCGAATTCATTTCGTGAAACCGGCGAGCAACGTCGCTCGCTAACTGGCAAAGCGCTTCAAACTCGCTCGGCTCTGCCGAGGTGCCCTGCGAAACGGCCACCAGCGCACCGAGACGATCGTCGGCCCACTTGATCGGGAACGTAGCGCCGGAGATCGGCTCGAGCCGTTCGAACGCCCGGCGCTGTTGCAAGTCGTCACAGATCTCGTCTAGAAATTCGTGATCGACGCGCGGGCAAAAACTCGGCGCATCGCTCAAAAAGCTCGCCGGTATCTTCGAAAGGATCGCAACGCCACTTTGAGGATGTTCCGCGCGATAGACGGAGCCCGACCGGCCCACGAGCGCAATGCCCGCCCAGCCGCGCATCAGAGCCGCGGCCTGATGGACCGCGTAATCTGCCAGCTCCTGCGGCGCCGCCAACTCTTGGATGTGCCGCGACGCGATCGCCACCGAATGTTGGGAGCGCTCTCGCCGGCGATGCTCGATGCCGCGAAAGAGCTCCTTGAACGTCGCGAATATCTCCGCGTCGCTTTCATCGTGGGCCAGAAAGCGATCCGCCAAGATCGGCACGCGCGACGCAAGCCGGGGCTGACTTTCAAATGCGATGACGTACAGCCCGCGGGAGGCGGCCGCGTGATGGACGCCGCGAAGCGCCGAAATCGGATCCGCCAACTCTGCCGTGTCGACGATGACGACATCCGGCTCTTCGGCCGCGAGCATCTCATAGAACGCGCGAAACCTGCTTGTGCGAATCAAGGTCCAGCCTCGCCGGTCCAACATGGCGCTAAGCCGGTCGTTTAATGAGTTGCAAAGCAGAAGCCCGATGATTCGCGGCTCGATTTGCATCGAAGGTTTTTCGTCGGCGAGCCAGAGCGCGGCGTCGGCCTGGGGTATGGTGATGCTTTCGAGGGCGTCGAAGAAGCTCTGATAGCGTGCGCTGATACCTCGCGAGTTCAACGGAGCGATCGCGACGTAGCGCCGCGAACCGTAACATAGCGGCACCGCGAGCGCGAAGGTTCCGCCGCTGTCGCGATCGAGGATGCGCGCCGGCTTCATTCGAGCGAAGAGCCGCCCCAGAGGCCATCGTCTCCAGGCTCGCACCGTATCGGCTTCGCAGCCGCGGCTTGCCGTAAGCACGAACGAGCGGCCGTCGCTCGCTGCTGTGAACAAGCCGGCCCCGGAAAACGGGCCATTCGGCATGTCTACCAGCGTGGCGAGAAACGCATCGATCCGCGCCGGATCTCGGCTGGCGTCGTCGAGCTTGCGGAGGATCGTCGCGAGTCGCTCGACCTCGCGACCCCCGCGCCGCACTACCGTCGTCGCAAGCAGGCCCCGTGATCGCGCAGGAAGGCGCCCAAAGCCGGACCGCTGACGCGCCGGAACAGCTGGCGCAGGGCGACCTCAACCACCGAGCTCTCGCTGACGCGATGCGTGGAGGCGATCTCGCTAAGCTGCTTAGCGGCTTCCGCGGAGATATTTACGGTGAAACGTTGCGCATCTTGCGACCCGCCGATCTGGGGTGAAAGCGCTTCCGTTCCGTCCGAGCGTTTCGCGCGCGTCATTGCGGACTCCCAACCGTCTCGTCGGGGTCGGACTCGATTGCCGGCTCGACGATGAGCGAGAGCCGGCGGACGCGCGACGGATCGGCGTCGAATGCCTCCGGAACATCGCTCAGATTAGCGCGAATGTCGAAGACGCGGTCGAGCCCGCACACGTCGAAAATGCGTTGAATCTCGGAGCGGAGGCCGACGAGCCGCAACTTGGCGCCCCGGCCGGTAATCGCACGCTCCAGCGAAACGAGGCATTCGAGCACGCTCGAGTCAACGTAGCGCGTCTTTTCAAAATTGATGATCACGAGCGATGCATTCGCCGTCAAGGCGAACGCATCCAGCAAACGGACTCGCTCGGCGATGTCGAACTCACCCTCCAGGTTAACGACGAAAACGTCCAAGTCAAATGGCCTAGCCTTTTCAGGTTCGGCGACTTCTTTGGGTTGCAGCATGGAAGGTCTCCTCGGAGGCGCACTACCATGTTGGAGGCTATTCCCCTCTATATTCATAACAGTTAGTTGCTCGCTTGGCCGCTTGGCTGCGAGGCACTTCCTTTTCCGAAAGCTAATACGAAACGCCATGACGAAGCAGGCACAGGTCGGAGCATTCGCGATTATCGCGCTGCTCTTACTTTTCGGTGTTTTCTATGTCATCACCGATTTCGGCACGCGGCACACCGGCTACCGTATCGGCATTCACTACCAGTCTGCGGCCGGGGTGACTGCGGGATCGCTGGTCTACTTTAGCGGCGTGGACATCGGATCCGTGGATTCGATCGAGCTGCTGCCGGACAACACCGTCGACGTCATCCTGGCGATCAATCGCGACATCGATATCCCCGCTCAGTCACGCTTTCTGATTCAAGAGCCGCTGACCGGGACCCCGTCGGTCGTGATCGTACCGCCCCGCACCAAACCACCCGTTCCGCTCCTTCCTCGCCAGGTTCTGCCGATCGCCCAGCAACCGCAGGGCACGAACACGGCAACGATCGCGGATCTGCTTCAACAGGGCCAAGGCGAGATCAAGAGGCTCGACAACGTCATGGCGCTGCTGGAAGCGCGCACCCCGAAGCTGCTCAACACACTGCAAACGACGCTCGACAACGCCAACGACCTTACGGTATCGACGAAGGCCTCGATGCAGCGCCTTTCCGGCGAGTTCCTCGCGCTGGGGGCGAACTTGCAGAGCAGTCTCAGCGCGGCCAGCGCCAACGTCGTCCAGTTGTCCGCCACGCTCAACAGCGCGGCAACGACCGATTCGAAGAAGGTCGGTGCGCTGCTCGATCAATTCCATTCTACCTCCATTGCTTTGAACCGCTCGATGAACGCGCTGCAAGGCCTGGCCACGGATCCGCGCATTAAGGAAAATATTCTAACGACCACGCAGAGCATCGCTGATACGACGCAGACCCTTGCGGCGTTGACCAAAGACTTGCGTACCGTTACCGGCAACCCTCAGACACAAGCCGAGTTGCGCAATACCATCGCGAATCTCGACGCCGTGATGCAGAAGGCGAACTCCCTGCTGGCCGAGCTCGGCGGCACGAGCAGCGTACCGGGCGTCGATGCGGGTGCCTCGCCCGCGCCGGGCGCCAGCCCCGAACCGGGGGCTAGCGCCGCTCCCGGGGGCACCGGAATCTCGCCCGCGATGCGCGATCGCCTTCACGGCAAACTGGCCAACCTCGCACACGAGCTGGTGGCCATTCAGGTGCGTTTGAGCGGGCTCTCGCCGCAGCACAATCCCGGGCTCAATCCCGTCATGACGTCGAGCCAAGGGCCGCTCGGCGACATCAACCTCGTCGTGCTCCCGCATGCGAGCACCAGCCTCATGGTGGGGGCCAACGCGATCGGCAACAATACGACCTGGAACGCCGTGCTCGAGAAAAGCAAGGGCGACTTTCACTTCGGCGCCGGCGTCCTCTACTCGCAGATCGGTATATTGGGTCAATACGCGCCGTTGCATGGTTTCGGGCTGGAAACTCGCGTTTACGATCTGACCTATCCGATGATCGATCTTTACGGTAATCTCCACATCGCGCCCGGCGCGGAGCTCTTTTTCGGGCAGCGCGACATTACGCACGCATCGCGGCGCAACACTTTCGGCCTTCAGTACCAGTTTTAGGGCTCTCGGGAACCCAATGTCTGAAAGGCCGCGCATCGGCATCATCGGAGCTGGAGCGATGGGAACGTTGTTCGGTTTTCATTTAGCCGCCGGCTGCGACGTCACCATTCTGGACGACAACGCGGCGGTCGCCGAGGCCGTCGAGCGCGACGGGCTGCGCGTCAACGACGATCCGCCCCGCAAGGTCGCGGTTGCTCACCGGGCGCACGATCTCTACGGATCGCAGATGCTTTTTCTCTTCGTCAAAGCGGTCGACACGCTGCGGGCGCTGCGCGCGTTCGCCGGCGAGCTCGACCCATCGGCGCCCGTCGTTTCGCTGCAGAATGGGGTCGGAAACGAAGATGCGATCAAGACCGCGCTCGGCGGTGCGGTCCCCGTCATCCTCGGGATCACGACCGAATCCTCGCAGACGGTCGCGCACGCCTGCGTCCGCAGCTCGGAACAGGGTAACACGATCATCGGCTCCACCAGTGCGTCCACGACGACGGCGCACACGGTAACCGACCTCTTGACGCGCAGCGGGCTGCGAGCCTCGGTAGTTTACGACATTCGGCCCCATCTTTGGGGGAAGCTCGTGGCGAATGCGTCGGTCAATGCGCTTTCCGCATTGCTCGACTGTGATGCGGGCGAGATACCCCGCGATCCAAATGCCGCGCGCTTGGCCGAAGCGCTCGCGGAAGAGACCGCAAACGTCGCCGCCGCACTCAAGATCAGTCTTCCGTTCGTCAATCCATGGCAATACGTCACGGAGGTCATCGCCCTGGGCGCAGACGCCAAAAGCTCGATGGCGTACGACCTGGAATCGGGGCACCCGAGCGAGATCGATCACATCAACGGCGCCGTCGTAGCCTTCGGCCGGCGCACTGCGACGCCGACGCCCTACAACGACGCCATGGTGCGGCTGGTCAAAGCGCGTGAGGCGTTGCTCGCGCGTTCACGGCTGGGGCTCTAGCCGCAACAGCCGAATCGCGCCCGCGCCCGTTTCTACGTCGACGCGCCGCACGCTCGTGCCGTTGACGTTGCCGTCGATCGTCTCGGATTGACCTTGCGACGTCCCTCGAAGCGCGAAGTCGGTAAAAAGCGTCCCCGCATCGGTGTGTAGATGAACGCCGAACGCAGCCCTGGCCGGAATTCGCAGCTCGATGTCTCCCTGACGCGTCGAAAATCGCAGCGTGCCGGGCCAATCGATCGAGCCCATGGTGACGGCGAGGTTGCCTCGGCCGACCGCGGCCTGGGCGTAGCCCGGCAGCATCAACGTAACGTTGCCGCGCAGCGCAACGACGCGAGCGTTGCCCCGAATGTCGGTAACGTTTACGTCGCCTCTTTGCGACTGCACGACTAGATTCACTCCGTCGGGAACGCGTACGAGCAACGATGCCAGCGGGCTCGGCGCGCTAACGATGACGCCCAGCGGCGCGACGCGCACGCGTGGTCCAGGCGGCGGCGTCGCTTTTGGCAGCCCCGTCGCGGCGATCGTAAAAAGATTGCGTTGTTGACCCGTTGCAGGCTGATAGATATTCAACGGCGCTTGCGCGACGCGGACCACGAGCGTCGCACCCGGCTTCAAGATGCCGACGGTCGTCGAGTACGGCGTGGGAGCGCTGCACGAAACCAACGCCGCCAAGGGAAGAAGAAGGAGCGGAGATCTCACGGAGAACGCTCTTCGATGACCTTTGCGCGGCTCTTTCACCTCTACGCAGGCTGCGCACTGATGGCGCTCGCCCTGCCGGCCTGTAGCGGACTAGGCGTGCCCGTCGCCCCCGGCGCACCGGCGCCGGAACGGAGCGCCTTATCCGCAAGCGCGCGCTGGGTTCCAGCGCCCGGAGAGTCCTATCAGATCCAGTACAACGGCAGGCTCGACCTACACGTCGCCGCCGACGTCTACGATCTCGACATGTTCGACACGCCCTCGTCGATCGTAACGAAACTCCATGCGATGAACCGGCGCGTCATGTGTTACGTCGATGTCGGAACGTGGGAGAACTGGCGCCCTGACGCGGACAAATTTCCCAAGAGCGTGCTCGGCAAGCGCGACGGTCATTGGCGCGGGGAACGCTGGTTGGACGTTCGCCAAACCAACATCTTGGAGCCCATCATGGCGCATCGCCTGGATCTGTGTAAGAACAAGGGTTTTGACGGCGTTGATCCGGACAATCTCGACGGCTATCAGAACCGTACCGGTTTTCCGATATCGTACCGCGAGCAGCTGACCTACGACACGTGGGTCGCGCGAGCCGCGCACGACCGTGGCCTCACGGCGGATCAGAAAGGCGACAACAGCCAAGTGAAAGATCTCGTAAAGGTTTACGATTTCGCCGTCGTCGAGCAATGCTTCGCGCAGGGCTGGTGCGATCAGTTCGCGCTTTATACTAAGTCGAACCGGCTCGTCGTCGACGTGGAATACGGGCTGTCGCGGCAGCGCTTTCTGAGTAAGGCGTGCGCGGACACCGCGCGCTACGACGAAACTGCGATCCTCAAAAGATTGCAGCTGACCGCCTGGCTCGTCACCTGCGCGGGCCGCTTCTAGCCGGCCGGTTATTGTTTGGAACGCGGGTTGTACGCTGCGCCATCGATGCTGACGGCGCCGATGCCGTTGACGTTGAAGCTGAGCTTGTAGGTAATGCTCGTTGGCGAGTACCTGTAAACGTCTACCTGAGGGGCCAGAACGTTCGCCATCGCCAGCTCTGAGGAATCCTGGTTCAGGTGTCCGTGGATCGCTTCGTACGGAAGCGCGAATGGGCCGCCGACGAGGGAGCAGTGCCGCCTGCAACCCTTATACACGTAAACCGAGGTCTGGGAACCTGACGAGCTGATCGCGACGAGATTACCCTGCCCATCGATGTCGAGGCCGCCGTCGCCTTTGTTCTCATATCCGGTGGCCGCTCTGCCCGCTCCCGAGCACTGCTTGAAATAGATCAGCGTCGCGGTACGGCTGGAAGCGTCGATCGCAGAGGCCCAGCAGTCGCCGTTATTTGCCATCGCCACCCCGGCAACCACGGACATCTTCGGATTGAGGAGGTTGGCCGAGCAACCGTTTGTGAGCGTGCAGACCAAAATGCTGCCCGGACCGCTGAAGTCTAAAGTATTGGCTATTGCAATCGTTCCGGTTGCCGCGTTGTTGCTGGCCGCGTCAGACGGGCGGCCGACCACGTCAAGCAGCGAGCCCAGCTCGGGCCCGCACATGCCTGGCCCCTTGAAAACGCTCACGGATCCGTGGCGACCATTGGTAACGATCAGGTTACCCCCGCCGTCGACGGCGATGTCGTCCGCATAGTGGAAGCGTTTGATCTTGCAAATCGGGGGCTTTCGCCGATGGTTAAGGTGATAGCCCAAGATTGCCGATGTCGAGCCTCCCGTGAGAGCGTCTACGTAGAGCTGTGCGTTCTTTCGCAGGGCAGGCGTGCTCGCGTCGCGGACCGCAGGCGCGGGCGGCAACCCGGCGGGCACGGGCCGACTGTTGTCACCACAGCCGCCGAGCATTGGAATGGCCAGGCTTACGCTTAGCGCGTAAACTCGAAAGAGTAACGTCCTCATTGCGGACCTGCACGTTCGACTCCGCCGCACAAATTTCAGCCCTCACCACCCTTCTCATCCCGAGCCCCTCGACTCGCTGCGCTCGCTCAGGATAAACTCCGCGAGCGAAGTCGAAGGGGCCGATCCCCCGCTGAGAAGAAACGGCAGACCGCGGCGGTCTCGCGGGCCCCGGGTGTCGAGCTCGGCGAAGGGTTTCTTCTCCAATGCGATAAAACTGTTATTATGTCGCCTCCAGCTATGCGAAAGAAGCCCCGGCCGTTAGCCGAAGCGGCTCTGCCCCCCGACCTGGATCCCCTGGTCCGCGATCTGGCCGGGTATCTGCTCACCGAGCGTAAGCGCAGCCCGCTCACCGCCGCGGCGTACGCGCGCGACCTCAAGGAGTTCTCGGATTTCCTGAAGCGCGAAGCCTCGGACCCATCGTTGCTGGCGGTAACGCCCTCGCGAGTCCGCCAGTACATCGCCGACATGTTCGACACGCACGGATACGACAGCCGGACCGTCTGCCGCAAGCTTTCCTCGATTCGGGCGCTGTACCGGTTTCTGAAGATCACCGGCGTCCTCGACAGCGACCCGGCCTTTGCGATCCCCGGCCCCTCGATCGCCAAGCGAAAGCCGGCGCCTTTGAAGGTCGACGAGGTCATGAGCTTGCTTCGCACGTCGCTAGCGGGCCGCACCGACACCGCGCGGCTCCGCGATCGAGCCATCCTGGAGCTGTTCTATGCGAGCGGCATCCGGCGCGCGGAGCTTGCCGGTGTGCGGCTTGCCGACGTCGACCTCGCCGAGCGCACGATTCGCGTGACCGGAAAAGGGAACAAGGAGCGCACGGTGTTGATCAATCGCACCGCTGCGGCCGCCATCGAAGCCTACCTTCGCGTGCGGCCGCGGAGCGCCGATCCGACGCTCTTTCTCGGACGCACGGGGGCCGGGCTGACGCCCAAACACGTCTGGCGCCTGTTCCGGAACATCTATCGCGTGAGCGGCCTGCAAAAACACGCGAGCCCGCACACGCTGCGCCACTCCTTCGCGACGCATCTAGTGGAAAACGGTGTCGATCTCGAAACGGTCCGCGAGCTCCTCGGACACGAGAGCCTGGCTACCACCGGCGTGTACCTCCAGTTGGCGATGGGTCACAAGCGGCGCGCGTACGACGAAGCGCACCCACGCGATCGCATCGCCGACAAGTAAACGTTCGATCTCCGCCGCGTAGTCAATCCTCGGCCAACCAGTCGCGCGTCAGATACAGCCAAAACGCGAGACCGGCGTAGCTCCCGTAGCGCGCGAAGGCGCGCCGGATCGTCGAATCGGCGGCGCGCTTTTTGCCGGCCAATCGCCGGTATTTCGGACGCGTCCAGGAATCGAGGACGAGCTGCCGATGGCGCCCCAGCAACTGCATCACGTGCGCCGCGCCATACGGACCGATGCCCGGCAGCTCCAGAAGTGCTTCCTCGACCTCTTCGTCGGGGCGGCGTTGGTCCAATAAACCCTCGAGATCGAGCGTCCCCGCCGCGACGTCGCGCGCGATTGTTTTGACGTAGGCTCCGCGATAGCCCATTCGGGCGACGTCGCGAAACCATGAATCCGGCGCCTGCGCGACCAGGGTTGGTTCCGGAAACGCGCCGCCGCCGAGGTCCGACAATGCGCCGGTCATGCGGATCGTCCCCGACCAGGCGCAGTTCGTCGTGCAGATCGTCTTGATGACGTCTTCGAAAACGCTCGGGCTGGCCAAGATTCGTCCCGCACCGCTGGCAGCCCATGCGAGCGAATCGTCGTTGGCGATCTGCGCGTAAAAGGGAGACAGATCGTCGCCGAAGCGGAACATACGCGCGACCGCCGCTTCGACAGCCGCTGCGTCTCGGCGGGCGAGCGGGCGCGTTGTTTCCACCACCAGTTCACCGTCGCGCGAATGCATCGCGACGTTCGTGACCTTTGCGCCGATGCGAAAGGCTCGCCGGTAGACGAGCGGATCCTCTTGCACCGCTGCGGGCGGCAGCCGCGCGCACCCGTGGGAATGAATGCGCGCAAATGAAATCGGTTCGCCGCCTGCACCGCGCAGCGACATCTCACAAACGATGTTCATGTGAGAGTGCTTTAGGCTACGTAAGAAATGTTCACTGCAACGCCGGCTGCCTCGGCGCGCATGAGCACGCCGTACACCGCGTCCAGTTCTTCTTCTATCGACGCTATTTCGCCGGCGCTCACGTGGAAGCGCGCGGCGTGCGTCCAGAGCAAGCTGCGAGCCCGCTCTAAAGCGCTGTGCAAGCGTTCGGGGGTCGCTTCCAGCACGGGCCAGTCCAAATCGCCCTGCGCCGGCACGACCCGCCAGCCGCGACCCGAAACGAACGAAACGTCGTCGTCGGAACCAAGCGCGTGCGGAACGGCGGCGAGCACGTCGACCGCTTCCTGATCCGCCATCGAAAGGGCCAACCCGAGCTCTCCAAGGCGCAAGATATACCGAAAGAACGAGGCGTTCCCCACCGTATACGCGCCCGCCACCGAGGCGACGTTCACGTGCACGAGCTCGAGCTCGAAGCGATCCTTCGGAGAATCAGGCATGCCCGCTACTTCGCGGCTATCAATCCGAGCTCTTCCACGGCCTCGCGCTCCTTCCGTAACTCCTCCAGCGTCGCCGAAAGCTTGCGCCGCCCGAATTCGTCGTGGTCGATGCCTTCAACGATGCGCGAAACGCCGTTTTCGGTGCGCGAAGGAAACGAGAATATCAGCCCTGGATCGACCCCGTATTCGCCGTGGGAGCAGCGTCCGACCGAATAGTACTCGCCCGGAGGCGTATCGTGCGTCAGATTATAAACGCCGACGATTGCCGCGTTTGCTGCCGATGCCGCGGAAGACGCCCCGCGCGCCTTGATCACCTCGGTGCCGCGATTTTGCACGGTCATCAAGAACTCGCCTTCGAGCCACGCGCGGTCACCGATGACCTCCTGCGCATTTCGGCCGCCGATCGTTGCGTGCGCGAAATCGGGGAACTGCGTCGTCGAGTGATTCCCCCACACGACCATCTGGGAAATCTCCGTCGTGTCCTTGCCCGCCTTCTTCGCGAGCTGAGCCCGAGCGCGCAGCTCGTCTAGGGTCGTCATCGCAAAAAAGCGGTCGTTGGGAACGCTCGGGGCGTTATTCATGGCGATGAGACAGTTGGTATTCGCGGGGTTTCCGACCACGAACACTCGAACGTCGGAGGCCGCGTTCGCGTCGATGGCCCGGCCTTGCTCGGTGAAGATCTTGCCGTTGACGCGAAGCAGGTCGGCGCGCTGCATGTCGGCTTTGCGAGGAATCGCACCGACGAGCAACGCCCAGTTCACGCCACTCATGGCCTGGCCGACGTCGGCGCCGTAGCGCACGCTCTTGAGCAGCGGGAAGGCGCAATCCTCGAGCTCCATCGCGATGCCGCCCAGCGCCCCCAGTGCTTGCTCGAGCTCGAGCAACTGGAGCTCGATTTCGGTGTCGGGTCCAAACATTTGCCCCGAGGCCACGCGAAAGAGCAGCGCGTAGCCTATTTGTCCGGCCGCGCCGGTAACCGCCACCTTGACCCGTTTTTTCACATTCCCTCCAAAAGTGACCGCCGTTCGCTCAGCAGAGCTCATCCTCATTGGCAGCGAAGCGACTTAGATCCGATGAGCGAGCACGCGACCGCAGGGTTTAGCGGAACCGATCAGCCCAACCCCTCCATTTACGATACGTGCATTCGCTGCGGCTTATGCCTGCCGTCCTGTCCGACGTATCTGGAAACTATGACAGAAACGTCGGGTCCCCGCGGCCGGATTAGTCTCATCAAAGCGGTCGGAGAATCGCGACTCGATCTCTTGAGCCCTGGTTTCGTCGAACAGATGTGGCAATGCTTGGACTGCCGCGCGTGCGAAGCGGTCTGTCCTTCCGGCGTTCATTACGGTCAGCTGGTAGAAACGGCCCGCACGCAAATCGAGAGAGCTCATGTCGCGCGGCAGCCGGCGCGAGGAAAGGTGCGGCGCCTCGTGCTGACGCGCCTATTTGGACAACTCAACCTGATGCATGCGGCGGCCGGCCTCTTGCGCTTCGCGCAGCGATCGCGGTTGGTATCGCTCGCCGGTCTATTCGGCTTGGGTTCCGCCGCAAAGCTCGCTCCGAGAATTCCCGACCGATTCTTCGTAGCGGCGGGGCAGCGCATCGATTCACCCGACGCCCAAGGCGTGGCCTTCGTGCATACCGGCTGCATCATGTCGGTGGCCTTCGGACAGGTTCACGAAGCGACGTTGCGGATGTTACGTCGCGCCCGGCTTTCGGTAGTGATACCCGCAGAACAAGGGTGTTGCGGGGCGATCGCCGTCCACGCCGGCGACATGGATTTCGCGCGGCAGATGGCCAAGCGCAATATCACGGCATTCGAGACCAGCGGCGCCGACGTCTACGTGGTCAACGCGGCAGGCTGCGGCAGCGCCCTCAAGGAGTACGGCGAGCTCTTCGCCTCCGACGACGAGTGGGCGCAGCGCGCCGCACGTTTCTCCGAGCGGGTGCGCGACATCACGGAAGTGCTTGACGCCATGGAGCTGGGTTCACCGGCGCGCCGCGTCGACGCGACCGCGACCTATCAGGAGCCCTGCCACTTGGTTCACGCGCAGCGCATCTCCGCCGCACCACGTCGGCTGCTGGCGCGCGTTCCGGGGCTGCGACTTGTGGAAATGGAAGAAAGTGCGGTGTGTTGCGGGAGCGCCGGAATCTATAACCTTACGCAACCCGACATGGCCGGCCGTTTGCAGCGCCGGAAGGTGGCGGCAATTCGGCGCACCGGCGCGACGATCGTAGCAACCGCTAATCCCGGATGCGCAATTCAGGTCGTCGCCGGTTTGCGGGACGCGGGTTACCACGCAACGGTCAAACATATCGTCGAGTTACTCGACGACGTCTACGGCGAATCGCCGCCTAAAGCGCTGGGTTGAGGCGAGCGCGATTCCCTCGGGCATCCTCGAGTGAACGGTACGCCGCGAAGACCGCGATTAGCCCCGTAATGTTCAGAAGTCTCGAAATGGGGCCATTGTTGACGATCAGCCGAAACGATCCACCATGCTCCGCGGCCCGCCGGTGCGCGCCGATCAACACGCCGAGGCCGGTTGAGTCCAAAAACTCCAGCTGCGTCAAGTCGACGATCAAGTTGTGGCTGCCCTTTTCCGTCGCTTCACTCAACGCGGCCCGTACGGTAGGCGCCGTCGCCAGGTCCAAGCTTCCGCGCAGCTTGAAAACCAACGTGTCGCCGCCCTCCTCGGTTTTCAGGTCGATGTTTAACTCGTCGTGCGTCATCTTCCCATCGGCCTTTCGCGCCAGAAATGGCCTTGGCCTGGAATCGTCAGGCACATCTTCATACGAAGCGTCCCAAGTCTTCATCCCAACGGGTTACCTGGTCGCCAATCAGGTGCACGCCGCCTATCCAGCGATCTATGCCGTGCTCGCTAAGCCAATCCGCGTCGCCTGCAAGGACGCGGCGCCCCAACGCAGTGAGCACGCGTTGCCCTTCTTCCATTTCGACCAGTGCCGCTTCGGGCGCGCTGAGTTCTTCCAAAACGTTCGAAAACGCGCGATTCCCAAGAAAAAATGCCTCCTCGCGCGCCTGCGCTCGCGCGAACAGTTCTTCCTCACGTGCGGGTCCTTGCGCAACTGCATAGAGTGCCTGACGTTGCGTTCGGGACAAACCGTCGCGAGTCCACGGATACTCCTCGCACAATCGCGCAAGCGCGGAACGCAAGAACGGCAAGCCAATCGCGTCTTCTGAGGCCGCCGCATAAAGCTCGGCGGGTGACGCCGATGTGAACCGTTGCCAGCTTCGACGCGCCGATTTGAAAATTGCCGCGGTCGCGGTACGCCGTCTCGGCAGCAGCGGCAGAATGTCGTCGACCGTCATATTCGCGAGGTAGTGATCTGTCTGCACTACTGCGATCCGGCCCGGCTCGAGCTCGAGTTCGTCGAGGGCGGTGAGGGCTTGAAGGATCTGGAGCTGATCGTAAAGATCATGTTCGAACCAGAGCACTACTTCTTGGAAGTCGCCCGCGATCCGGAGCTGAGCATCGCGACGTTGGAAGTCGTGAATCAACCGAATCGGGTTGCCATACGCGCGCTGTGACAGATACGTCGCGCGAACCGCGCTGGTTTCTTCGAGCGATAGCCCAGCCGGGACGGGACCCTCGTTCAGCGCATCGCGCCAGGCAACGTGCGTCCCGAGGATTCCGGCCTTTTTGAGGAGGTAGAGCGCTCCATCACCGTTGGTGATGTGGAGCGTTGCAGCAGATTGAGCCACCGCCTTAATCCGTTTCCCGTTTCACCCCGCTCGAGCTTGGTCCGTTGGTCCACCAGGTCCCCCCGGGAACGTAGACAGCCGAGCCTTCGCCCCAGATCACGTGATTGATGCCGTTGGAATCAACCGATAGCCCAAGATAATCGCCGAACGGGAAATCGTAGCCTCCTGCGTGCTTATACGGCGCTCCCGAGTCACGGTTTGAAAGCCGCAGCGGATCGCCCCACGTCCTGCCGCCGTCGCTGCTTTGTGCGTACCAAGTATTCCAAGCGTTAGGCCCGTTGCGATTGTCTTGCCAGACGAGCCGAAAGTCGCCGGCGCTCGGACCTGCGACGAGCGCCGGGCTCGTGCTGTTTCCTAGACCGTTGATGAGCATGGCATCGCTCCACGTCGCGCCGCCGTCACTGGAACGGCTCGCATAAAGGGAATTGGGACCCTGCTTACGTGCGTTCCTTGCAAACACGAAGACGAGGCCTCCGCGCCGATCGGCAGCAACGGCGTCCTGAGCCGTATAAAAATCCGGATAGCAGCGCTTCACGATGCACGGGGCGCCCTCGCGGCTGACGGCAAACGGAACTTCGCGCCAGGTCGCGCCACCGTCCGAAGACGCGATCAGCTCGACGTGACCGGCTCCGGTCTGATTCTTTCCCGTTTCGCCGTCCGCTGCGAACCAAATTGTTCCATCGGGCGCAACGGTTCCGCCGTACGAGTAATACCAGTAGTGCGCGGCGGTCGCTTTCACCGGCGCCTCCCAGCTTCGACCGTAGTCGTGTGAGGCGGTGACGTAAAGCGCGTAGCGCGCGTTGTACGCCACGAAGACATCTTTGCCGTCCCGTGATGCGACCAGTGTCGGCTTGTCGCTATAGAGCAATGTGCCGTCGAGCCGAACGGCTTTGCTCCAGCTCGCGCCGTGATTGTGCGACTGCGTAAAAACCACGCCGGGACGAAAACCATCTAGGCAAACGATGTCGATGACCCCGGCTGCCGCCACGATTATCTGCGGATCGTACTGAAACGGTACCTTGACGCCGCGGAGGCAAACGTGCCGCGGAACGCGCCACCTTTGCCCGCCATCGCTGGAAGCGCGGAAGAGCAGATAGTCCGGCCGCTGATCCGTCGTCATCTGGTAAACCCAACTGGAGGTGGGATCCGCAGCGGTGACGGGTTCCCAGTGATTGTCGCTCACCGGTCTCCAGAGACGCTCGCTTTCGAAGGCCGAAGCGCCCGCATGGGCGGCGATGGGAGCCAGCCGCGCCGACGGCAGCGCGCCCGTGTTCTTCTGCAACGCACAGGAGGTCGCAAAAACGCAAAGCAGCGAGACGAACAGCGCACGCCAACGCAAGGCCGGGCTTGTCATGCTGACCCCGACGTGAAGCTGGGGTGGCTTGTCATCCTGAGCCCTTCGACTCCGCTCAGGATAAACTCCGCATCGCGCAGCGATGCGTAGTCGAAGGGCGAACCAACACATGGCGGACCCTGACTCCGCAATGGAAAGCCTGGGGTGGCTGGATTCGAACCAACGCATGGCGGAGTCAAAGTCCGCTGCCTTACCGCTTGGCTACACCCCATTGATCAGGCTTCGCTCGTGCCAAAACAAAGGGCAAGCGTTATCGGAAGGCGGACCCGCCCCCTCTCGCGCCCGGCTACGCGGGTCTTAGCTAACGCGTGGCGATCAGGCGTTTCGCTCCAACGTAGCGCGCCGCCCAATACGATTCGGAGAGGTGGCTCACCATCACGCCGCGGCTCGAGCTTGCGTGCACGAACTCGCCGTTCCCGAGATAGATCCCGACGTGCGAAACACCGCCGTAGGTATCGAAAAACACCAAATCCCCGGGGTGGGGACCGCCCACCGCCCGGTGCCCCACGTCATACTGTGCATCGGCAGTCCGTGGCAGGTCGATGCCCAGCATTGCAAAGACGTGCTGCACGAAGCCGGAGCAGTCAAATCCCGACGCGGTCGTTCCCCCGAAGACGTACGGCACGCCCAGGAAGCGCAACGCGCTACGCGTTAGGGCTTCGGCGACTCGAGAAGTACGGGCTAGGATGCCGCCCGCAAAACGGCCGATTCCAGCGCGGTGGCGCTGCGGCGCGGTAATGATGAGGCGGGAGGTCCATTCAGCGACGTCGGGGCTGAGGGTTTGAGCGTTGACCGCCCCCGACGAGCCGGTGTAGTCGAGCTGGTTACCGGCGGGAGAATCGGCGCGAGCAAACGCACCCGAGCCCGCCACCAAGAGGGCAAAAGCCCCAAGAACTAACGCATGACGCAAGAAACCGCTCCTCTTTCACGACACTTGCGGGGTTAGTTGACGGGTTCGGGCGGGAAAGAATCGCCCTAGGGCCGACCGGCCCACTCACCCCTACCGGAGGAATCCCCCGCTCGGGACATACGTCCCGACTCAGTGACCTTGTTAGGCATTGGGAGTAACCCGTTGAGCTTTCGCCTTCGGGGGACCCCCTGTGGTCAAGCGCTTCGGCATGAGCCCAGGTCGCCCTCCCGGGCACCCTACCTTATGCAATTAATCGGCGGCTACGATGATCGAAAGCGTTCGACCTCCTGTTCAATTCGCGCCGCGACGCGGGCGGCCACCGCATGAACTAAAGGCGCGTCGTCGCCTTCCGCCATCACGCGAATGAGCGGCTCCGTCCCCGAAGGCCGAATCAACAGGCGCCCAGCCCCGGCAAGGGCCGCTTCGCCAGCGGCGATCTCGTCGCGTACTGCCGGCGCAGCGAGCACATCCCGATTGCCGGCCCGAACGTTCACCAGCACCTGCGGCGCGATCACGACTTCACGCACGAGTTCGTGCAGCGTCGTCGCGCGCGCCGCCGCGATGCCGAGCAGCGTCACGGCGGCACGCGGTCCATCGCCCGTCGTGTTGTAACGAAAATCGACGACGTGGCCCGATTGCTCGCCGCCCAACATATACCCGCCTTCGCGCATGCACCCGAGGACGTAGCGATCGCCGACGGGCGTACGAATTAGGCTAATCCCGTGCGCGAGCAATGCGCGCTCGAACCCGATATTGCTCATGACCGTTCCTACGATCGTATCCGCGTGCAACTCGCCTCGCGCTTGCATCGCACATCCCAGGGCGAACATGACGTGATCGCCGCTCACGATCGCTCCGGATTCGTCGACGAAAAGCGCTCGATCGGCATCGCCATCGAACGCGACTCCGACGGCCCTGCGTTCACCGCCTTCGTTTTTGGACCGGACCGCCGCCTGAAGCCCTCGCATATCCGTCGTACCGCACTGCACGTTAATCCGTGCGCCGTCGTTTTCGCAGTTGATCTCGCTCACGTCCGCGCCGAGCTTACGTAACGCATAAGGCGCGATGGCAAAGGCCGCACCGAAACCTCCGTCAACCAGCACCTCGAGTCCGTGCAGGTCCGGATCGCCGTCGTAGAGCTCGCGATAATAGTGCCGCACCAGGTTTTGGGCTACCCGCGCGCCGCCGACCCCGGTTCCCGTCGGGCGCGCGAGCGCTTCCGAGTCGAGCATTGCTTCGATTCGATCCTCGAGTTCATCCGAAAGCTTGAATCCGTCTGCGCCAAAGAACTTGATGCCGTTGTCGGCGATGGGGTTGTGCGATGCGCTGATGACGACACCGGCCGCGGCACCCTCCGCTCGCGTCACGCAAGCAATCGCCGGCGTCGGTGCGATACCGATCGAGACGGCGTCGCGGCCGGTCGACGTGACTCCCGCGATGATCGCCGCTTCGAGCATCGTCCCGGAGACCCGAGTATCGCGCCCCACGATCACGGGGCGCGTGTCGCCGTCGTCGGTAAGCAGGCTCGCCGCGGCCCGCGCGATTCGAAATGCCAGCTCGGGGGTGAGCTCGCGATTAGCGACGCCGCGGACGCCATCCGTTCCGAACAGACGGGTCATTTCGTCGCTCCTCTGCCGGCCACAAAGCGCATCTCGACGCGCACGAGGTTCGGTATCACCGACAGCCCCGAGACTTCCGCGCCCGCCGAATCCACGGGGACTGCGCGGACCATTTCATCTATTGCCTTTGGCTCGTTGGGTAGGGCAACCTCGACGTGTACCGCCGAGACTTCTGCGAGCACCGACGTGGGCGCGCGGACAATCGCCGATGCCGGCTGAATTTGCGTATCTCCCACCACGATGCCGCCCGCTTGGCCGCCGACGTAGTGCGCGGTAATCGGGAACGAGCGCTCCTCGATTCGCTCGACCGCGAGCGTGACCGACGCGGGACTCAAGCTTTGCACGACGACGTCGGGAGCGACGAGCTGCACGGGGACGTTATAGATTCCGGTCCCTTTGTTGGAAAGGTCGAGAACCGCTTTGATCTCCTCCGGATTGATCGCCGGCGCGCCCCGCCTCGTAGCGATCGTAACGACGGCCTGATGATCGGTGAACCGAGCCACATAACCCAGCGGCAGATTGACCGCCGCGATCGGGATCGAAAGCTGTTGGTCGAATTGCGCCGCCGCTACGATCGGGTTGCTGGCAAATCGGAAATACGCCCAGCCTACGATTGCCAGGCCCAGCGCGAGCAGCTTGAGCGAAAAGTTCTTCTCAATGAATTGCATGAGACTCGCGCTCTTTGCGTCCGGAGCGCAGCCGCAATCGGAGATGTGAGATGAGATCGTTCGGATGACGACGCTCCCGGCGCGGTGGGCGCGTAACCGCCAGCAACATCTTGACCAGGCGCTGTTCGTCGTCGATCGGACGGGACAGTTTGCCGGCGCGCGCGATCGTAATCGCTCCGGTCTGCTCGGAAACCACAAGCACGACCGCGTCGGTTTGTTCGCTCAGGCCAAGAGCCGCTCGATGACGCGTTCCCAAGCGGCTGTTCGTCAGAGACTGTTCCGCCAACGGCAAAAAGCACCCAGCTGCTTCAATGCGTCCCTCGCGGACGACGACCGCGCCGTCGTGCAAGGGCGAAATCGGCGTGAATATCGCGAGCAGCAGCTCTTCCGAGATGTCGGCGTGCAGCATCGTGGCGCTTTCGCAGTACTCTTTGAGACCGGTTTGCTGCTCGATAACGATGAGCGCGCCCCGCTTCATCCGGCTGAGCAGGGATGCGGTTCGCGCCAGCGCTGCGATTTCGCGGTCCTCCTCGCGACCTCTCCCCGGCTCGCGGTCCGCAGGCTCCATCCGAAAGAGACCACCCCGTCCAATCTGCTCCAACGCCCGGCGCAATTCGGGCTGAAACACGATCGGGATCGTCACCGCTGCGCCGACGACGATGAGGCGCAGGATCGTACCCAGTAACGACAGATGGAACAAATTCGCAATGCCGAGCAATCCGAGCAAGACGAGAATGCCGGTCAAGATTTGAACGGCCCGCGTACCACGGATCAGCAAGAGGACGTAGTAGACGAGGATGCTCGTGGCGATGATGTCAATCACGTCCGAGATACCGACGTAGCGCCCCAACGAGCTAAGCATCATCAACCAAGAGCTCCAGGACGCGGTCGGGTTGAATCTGGGGCGCTTGGAGGCCTTGCGCCGCGATGTTCGCGATCAGAGATGCCGGAAGCGGCGCTAGGACCTCGGCTGTGCGCCCGCTGGCAAAACGGCGCAGCTCCACGTCGATCAGCCCCATCACGACGTCAACACCCGAAACCCCGGGATCCCACTCGACAACAACGCTTCCCGCCGAGGTCCGGCAGGACAGGACCCCGGCCGGGCGCCCCGCGCCGCCAAGGGCATCGTAGAGGCGCGGCAAGGCTTGCGGAACCGCCGGGGAAACTGCCATGGCGATGATCGCCGTTTCGTACACGACTCCGCCGCACGCCACGCGGATGGCTCGCGCGTCGTGCGAATCTGGAAGGTCGAGCAAAGCGTACGATTGTCCGATGCCGGGATGCGTGCGCCACGTCACCCGGCCGCCTTGGCCGCGCACGGCGGCGTCGATCGCTACACGGCATTCGTCATCGGGCGTTCCTTCGATGCTCAAGGTAAGATAAGCCACGCTTCAACGCGCATTCGTCGTTTCTACCGGAAAGAACTCCGCGTGGATTTCGATTGACGGCGAAACGTCGCCTCGGCTCGCGCAATTGCGCCGAATGAGCGGCAAGCGCTCAATGCCGGTTCCGGGCGACATCGTGCACGTACGCATGCTCGAAGACGGGCAGACCGTCGTCGAGCGACTGGAGCCGCGCGGCTTCACGCTGGAGCGCCGTAGCGCCGTCGGTCGCACAAAAACTATGGCTGCCAACGTCGATCTGCTGGTCACGGTGACGGCGCTTGCCAAACCGCCGCCGCGATTAGTCACGCTCGATCAGCTCCTCGCCTTCGCCGAGGTCGAAAGCGTCGCAGCGGCAATTGTTTTCACGAAGCCGGATCTGGGTGATGCGGCGCAAACCGCAGAATTGATGGCGCTCTACCACCGGTTGGGCTATCCGACCATCTGCGTCAATCCCAAGAGCGGTGAGAACCTCGATGCTTTCCGCGCTCTGATACGGGACCGTCGGGCGATGCTCGCCGGCAACTCGGGCGTGGGAAAGAGCAGCATCTTCCGTGCGCTCGGGGGTGACGCGCCGGTTGGCGACGTTTCGCGCCATGGCTTGGGACGCCAGACGACGAGTACCGGGCGCCTCTACCGGATCGGCACGGGCTTCCTCATCGACAGTCCCGGGATCAGCGAGTTCGGGCTGGGAGCGATCGATGCCCAGACGCTCGCTCAGGCTTTTCGCGAAATGCGCGATCCGGCGCTGCGGTGCCGCTTCGCGGACTGCACGCACCTGCAAGAACCCGGCTGCGCGGTCCAGGCGGCATCGGCCCTGGGCCAGATTGCGCCAAGCCGGTATACGAGCTATCGCAAGATCCTTTTGGAGCCTTCCTAGCTTCCCAGTGGACAGCCCTCGCGGCAAGCTGCTATGATACACGCCGTCGTCGTCACTCGTTGCCTTCATAAGGAAGACTTCTTGCCGAATATCAAAGCCGCCGAAAAGTGGGTTCTGCAGTCCGAAAAGCGCGAGGCGCGCAACAAGAGCGCTAAAAACCGCTTGAAAACGCTGTTCAAGGGTGCCGTCACGTCGGGCACCCCCGAGGCAGCTCGGCAACTGGAAAGCGCGGTTGACAAAGCCGCCTCGAAAGGCATCGTCCATCCAAACAAAGCCGCGCGTAAGAAATCGCGGCTCGGAAAGGCTATGCTGCGCGCAACGGCGGCACCCGCAAAAACCGCCAAGGGCAAGTCGAGCCGCAAAAAGTAAGGCTCGGCGCGCGTCACGGATCGACGCTGATTGCCAGGCGTGTCGAGCGATCGGCATGCGCTAGCGGGAGAACGCGTTCTCGAATGAGTTCGCGCAGCCGTGACGGCTTGCGGGTGCGCAAGACGACCCGGTAGCGCCATTCGTTGTTCACCCGCACGATCGGATACGGCACGGGACCGAGCACCTCTACGACCTCGCCACCGCGCAGCGCGGCCGCATAAACACGCGCCTGGTCTACGACGCGACTCCGGCTGCGCCCCATGATCCCGAGGTACGCAAGTCGCTGCGCCGGCGGGAACCCGGTTGCAATGCGTTCCTGCAGCTCCGCGGCCGCGAAACCATCGTAGTCGTGAGAGGCGGCGTGGCGAATTGCCGGATGGTCTGGCACATACGTTTGCACGATTGCTTCACCTGGGCGCCCGCGTCCGCTGCGTCCGCAAGCCTGCGCGATCAAACCGAAACTGCGTTCCGCGGCGCGAAAATCCGGAAGATGCAACCCCAGGTCGGCGAGCACCACGGCCGCCAGCGTCACGGTCGGATAGTCTAGCCCCTTGGCCACCATCTGCGTCCCTACCAGTACGTCGCCCTCCGCTTCGAACGCCCCGAGAATTCGGGCGTGATCGCCGATCCGCGTCGTGGTGTCCGAATCCATCCGCAGCACGCGCGCATCCGGGAAAAAGCGCAAAACTTCTTCTACTGCCCTTTCCGTTCCGATTCCCAGCTCGCCGATCGGTTCGAAGCCGCAGGCCGAACAACGGCGCGGGATCGGCGTTTGATAGTCGCAGTAATGGCAGCGCTGCAGTCGCTCGCTGCGATGCACCGCCAGCGCAATACTGCAGCGCGGGCACTGGGGTGAGCTGCCGCAATTCCGGCAAATCAGCGCGGCGGCACTCCCTCGGCGATTGACGAAAAGCAGGCTCTTTTCTTTGCGCCTCAAGCGCTCGCCCAACCCCTGCACGAGCGCGCTGCTGAAGATGCCGCGATTGCCTCGTTCGAATTCCTTGCGCAAATCCACGATGTGGACGTCGGGAAGCGGCTGCGCCGTGGCCCGCTGGTGCAACGCGAGTCGCACGAGCTTGTTTTGCTGCGCCGCTGCATAGCTTTCGAGCGACGGTGTGGCGCTCCCCAGCAAGAGCAGGCCGCCCTCGTGGCGCATTCGTTCGCGCGCTACCGCTATTGCGTGATAACGCGGCACGCTTTCTTGTTTGTAAGAAGAATCGTGAGCCTCGTCGACGACGATCAAACCGACGCTGGGCAGAGGCGCGAACACGGCGCTGCGCGCTCCGACCACGACGTCGATCTCTCCGCGCGCGCAAGCCTGCCACGCATCGAACCGCTCGCGCTGCGAGAGCGCAGAATGCAGCACCGCTACGCGATCGCCGAACGCCGCTTCGAATCGCTGCGCCGTTTGGGGGGTCAGTGAGATCTCCGGAACCAGCACGATTGCGCGCCGGCCGCTCCGCACGACGCGTTCGATCGCCTTGACGTAAATGAAAGTCTTACCGCTTCCGGTAACGCCGTGCAGCAGCGCCGCATCGAACCCTCCGCGGCGCAGCGCCGCGTCGATCCATTCAAGGGCTCGAGCTTGTTCCTCGGTGGGAAGCAAGGCTTGTTCGGCGGCAATGGCGCTCCGGAACGGTGACGGCCGCACGTAGCGCTCCTGCAAGGCGCCGGACCGAATCGCACGCGTGATAACCGCGGTGCTGAATCCCGCGAGAAGCGCGTCGGCGCGCGCGACACTCGCATTTGCGCGCACGAACTCCACCAAGCTCGAGGCTTTCTTTCCCCGGATTTCGCGATCGCCGAGCTCGAGGACGCGAACCAAATATTCACTCGTTCGCGGTTCGATCAAGCGTCGCTCTCGGCGCAGCGCGCCCGCGCGCACCAGCGACTGCAAGTGGCGAAGGAGCGCGCCGCGGTCGGCCGCTCGACGCGCGTCAGGGTGGCGAAGCAGCTGCTCCAGCGTAAAACCGTCGGCGAACTCCTGCCAAATCAATCGAATGAGGCGTGAGGGTACCGACGGATAGCGTCCCGCATTTGGCTGCGCGGGAGTTCGAACAAACGAATCCCGCATCCGGGGGATAGCGTCCGCCAGAACTCCCGCGCTGAGCGCTTCCCCAAGCGTACAAACGTAGCGATCGGCGATGAACCGTGCCAGGTGCAGCCCGGTGTCGTCGAAAGCCCGCGGGACGTTCAGCCGTTCGAGCACCGGTCGCAAGGGCCATTCCATCTCAGAAATTTCCCGCACGGACGAAACGATGAATGCCACGACGTCGCGGCTCGCCAGACGAACGCGCACGACGTCCCCGACGGCTAATTCCAGCTCGCCGGCATCGTAGGTCAGCGGCAGGTCGAAACGCGCGGACCGAATCGCCGGCAGCGCATCAACGGCGCGCACGGAACGTCTCGGGCGGTTCGTGCAGGCGGCGCAACACCGCGCGCACGCTCGTGGCAGCGCATTCGACGCCGTACTCGACGTCGCCGATCGCGCGCGGCAAAACGAACCGGTGGCGTCCGAAGCGTTTCTTCTTGTCATGCCGCATCGCTGCCGCAATCGCGTCCGGCTCCAACGACGTCGTGAGCGGCAGCCGGAACAACGTCAACAGCGCAAGCACTCGCAGCTGTTCCGCTTCGCTAAATCGACCGGTCTGAAGGGCCAGGAGCCCCGCTGCGCGCAGGCCGAGCGCCACCGCTTTACCGTGTGTAACGCGATAATTCGAGGCGCGTTCGATCGCGTGCGCAAAGGTATGCCCGAGGTTGAGTACTTCTCGAGTGCCGCTCTCGAGACGGTCGTCGGCAACGCTCATCGTCTTCACTTTGATCGCTTCGGCGATCAGTCTCGCCCAAGGCCAAAGGACCGGGGAATGCGGTGACAGTTCTTCCAGCCATTCGAAAAAATCGCCGCCTTCGATGATCCCAGCCTTGGTCACTTCGGCCAGACCTTCGCGCAGCGCGCGTCCCGGCAGCGTGCGCAAGGCCGCGACTTCGCAAAAAACGCCCACGGGATCGCGGAAGCAGCCCGCGAGATTCTTCCCGCCGCGCAAATTTACGCCCGTCTTCCCGCCGATCGCGGCGTCGACCATCGCGACCAAGGACGTCGCGATGTGCACGTAGCGGACGCCGCGCATGTAGGTGGCACAGGCGAAGCCGAAGAGGTCGCTAGCAATCCCGCCCCCCACGCCGATCACCAAACCGTTTCGCTCCACGCCCGCATCGAGCATGGCATCCAGCACGCGCTCCACGGTGCGCAGGCCCTTGTGCGCTTCTCCGAGCTTAAACGCGAGCAGCGGCCGTCGCCCGACGGCGGCCGCGATACCGGATGCGATCGCCGCAACGTGGCGATTTCCGTCGCAAAGAACGACTGCGCACGGTCCTTGCTTGCGAACAAAATCCGCCAGGTCGCTCCGAACCGTCTGCGCAACGACGATGGGATAGCCGAGGTCGTCGTTGACCAATGCGTCCGGCACTATCGGACCGGCCTTGCTTCGCGGCGATGCAACCACGCGACGATGTCGTCGAGCACCTCTTTTCCGCTCAAACGATCGGCGTCGACGACGTGATCGGCGCTTACGTAATGCGGCATACGCAGCTCGTAAAGAGCTCGTATCTTGGCCAACGTTGGCGTCTCGCCCAGCACCGGCCGTATCTGCTTGCTCCTGCGCACGCGGGCCAAAACCGTTTCGGATGAGATCCGGATGAAGACGCGGTAAGCGCGCTGTTTCAACAGCCGCCGATTCGCGGCGACGGTCAGTGCTCCACCGCCGAGCGCGACAACGCTAGGCTCGTCGTTTTCAAGGACTCCGTCGATCGCATCATGCTCGTAACGGCGAAACGCGGCTTCTCCTTCGTCCGAAAAAATCGCCGCGACCTCGCCGTGCGCACGCACCACCAAAGCGTCGGTGTCGAAGAAGGCGCAGCCAAGCCGCCGGGAGAGCCTGCGGCCGATCGTCGATTTTCCGGATGCCATGAAGCCGACCAAGGCCACGTGGCGCTTCATCGCTGGCGTGTGAAGAGTTGGCCGGCAGCCTCACGGCTTCGCCGCAGGTTCTCCAACGTTTCCTCCATCGAATCGCCGCCATATTTCTCGAGCAGCGGCTCCATCAGCGCGAGTCGGACCATCGCCTCCCCGACGATCGCGGCGGCCGGCACGACGCACACATCGCTGCGCACGATGGTCGCCGGCGCGTTGGTATGTTCGTGAAGATTCACGGAGGGTAAGGCTTTGGTCAGCGTCGGAATGGGTTTCACCGAGACGCGCACGACGATTGGTTCTCCGTTGCTCATGCCGCCCTCGATTCCGCCGGCGCGATTGCTGCGGCGTACGACGCTTTCACCATCGAGAGCGAAGACGTCGTGTGCCTGCGATCCCGGCGTAGCGGCGACGTCGGCGCCGAGGCCGACCTCCACCGCCTTGACGGTCTGCATCCCAACGATTGCCCCCGCTAAGATCCCATCCAGCCGTTGATTCGGTTGACGATTACTCCCCACGCCGACCGGCATGCCATCCACGCGCACCACGAACTGTCCACCCAGAGTATCCCCGGCGCTTTTCGCTTCGTCGATGGCCTGGATCATCGCTCGTTCCGACTGCGGGTGCGGACAACGCACGTCGCTGCGCTCGACTCCCTCCTGATCCCAATCCTCGAGCACGGGTGCTTCGACGCTTCCGATACGGGTCACATAGCTCCGGGTCCTAATACCGAGTGCATCGAGGAACTGCGCGCAGATCGCCCCCAGACAGACGCGCATCGCCGTTTCCCGTGCGCTGGCACGTTCCAAAACGTTTCGCAAGTCGCGCTGGCGATATTTGAGCGCTCCCGCATAGTCTGCGTGACCGGGGCGCGGATTCGTCAAAGGCTCCCCGCGGCCGGCGACCGGATCCATCAATGCGCGGACCTTTGGCGTGAGATAATCGCGATTGCGCACGACCACTGCAATCGGCGAGCCCAGCGTCTCGCCGCCGCGCAAACCGGCCAGAAACTCGACTTGATCATGCTCGATCTTCATGCGCGCACCGCGCCCGTAGCCGCCTTGCCGCCGCGCAAGCGTTGCATCGATTGCCTCGACGTCCAACCGTAGATGCGCCGGAATCCCGTCGAGAACACCGACCAGCGCTGGGCCGTGCGATTCGCCCGCCGTGAGGTAACGAAACATCTCCGGCCTCCTTCGGCGCGCGTAAGGGTCGCTACTTCACCGTGGCGAGACCGGCGGCAGTACGCGCCGCAAGTGCTCGATGGCGGAGCGATGCAGACGCGTCACGTGACGGCGCGAATATCCCAGCCGCGCCGCCAACTCGACCACGGTAACGCCGTCGAGGTGAATCGAGCGCACGATTTGCCGCTCCAGCGGTGAAAGGCCCGCAAGGATTTTTTCGACGGTGATTTGATCGAGCACGTCGTCGATGCCGTACGGCGCGATTCCGCGCTCCGCGCCGCGCACGAGCTCGAACGACACGATCTGATTGCTCGCACGATAAGCGCGTATCTCGCGGACCTCCGCGGGCGTCGCCCCCAGCAGGCGCGCGACGTCGCACTCTCTCGGCTCGCGCCCCAGCAGCGTCCACAGTTCGCGCTCCGCGGCGGCCCACCGTCGTTCCAGATCGCGAACCGCGCGCGGCGCTCGCAAGAACCGCTCGCTATCGCGAACGTGATGCATCAATTCTCCAACGATGAGGAGCCAAGCATACGCCTCAAACGGCGCAGGTTGCGCGGGGTCGTAACGATCGATTGCCTTGATCAATCCGATGGCACCGACTTGTTCGAGGTCGGCCCGATCGAGACCGCGACGCATGAAACGGCGCGCGGCGCGCCGGCAGAGGTACCAATATTCCGCGACAAAGCGTTCGCGGCGCAACGACGTTGCACGAAAGCAAAGAGCCACACCCAACCTCAGCTTCGTCCAGCTAAGAATCCGTGACCGCGCGGAGGCGCCGCCCCGGTCCCCCCGTTATACACCACGCACCGTCAAAGCGCAATATGGCGTAAGCGTGGCGCGCGCGCCGCGAGATGGTTTCCCGTCGCGTTACGAAAGTAGCGGCGGATTGAGCCGGATCTTCGTCGTTAAAGGGCGCGGCCGTTTGGTTCTGGGCGTGCTCATGGGATTGTTGGCTATCGCCGCGTTACGCGATTTGAGCCGGCTGGATGGCGCTCTGCCGTGGAAGACCATGGACGAATTCGCCGACTTCTACTGCGCCGGCTCCGTGGCGAATCAGCACGCCAACCCGTACGCCTACGAGCCGCTGCATCTCTGCGAGCACCGCGTCAACGTCGATGCGACGCTAAGGGATCAAATCTTCCAAAAGAACCCCGCGGTCGTGTTTCCCGCGCCGCAACCTCCGTACGATTTCGTTCCGTTCATGGCTCTCGCGCGACTTCCCAGAGACACGGCTCGCGTCATCGATGCCGTCGCGATCGTCTCGGCAGCCGCGCTGTGCGCCGCCACGATCGCGGATCTAGGCGTTCCGATCGCAGTCGTCGCGGCGTCGCTGATCCTCTCGGTCGTTTTTGCCTCGCTCAACACCGCGCAGATCGTTCCCTTCGCGCTGCTCGCGCTCGTCGGCTGCGGCTGGCTGCTGCGGCGTAATAGCAACGCCCTCGCCGGAATAGCGGCCGCGGTGACCGCGGTCGAGCCTACCCTCGGCCTGGCAGCGATGGCGGCGACGCTCCTGTACGTACCAAAAGCGCGCGCGACGCTTCTCCTCACCGCCGTGGCTCTCGCGCTCGTTGGCGTCGGAGTCGTAGGCGAACACGGGGTCATCCAGTACGTCGCCGGTGTCCTGCCGGCGCATGCGGCGTCCGAGATTAGTTTTCCGTTCCAATATAGCCTTACGTACGCGCTCGCGTACGCTCACGCGCCGGCGGTGGTTGCACGGCTCGGTGGCGCTCTTTCGTACCTCGTCCTCGTCGCGCTCGGATTGTACGCCGCACCGCGCGCCGCCGCCGCGCTCGACCGCCGGGAGCTCTTGGTTTTTCTCCCGGCGCTTTGCGCCGTAATCGGGGGTGCGTTCGTCCACCAAGAGGAGCTCTGCTTCGCGCTGCCGGCACTGCTCGTGCTTGCGGCAAGCAGCCGCGGCCACGCGCAATTCGTGTTCGCGGCCGCGCTCTGCGTCCTGGCGATTCCGTGGATCCTCGTTTGGGGAATGAAGCAGCTCTTTCTGGCGAGTATGTTCGTTTGCGCCGCGATCGTGCTGCGATTGCGCGTAGAGCGTTGGAGCGCGCTGCTGATCTTCTTCGTTATCGGCGTCGCGCTCTATCTCTTCGAGCTCCGCCCGCCGCATTTGCCCGAACCGGTCGCTATGACGCGCCCCTATCCGGCGGCCGCGCTCGCCGAGGCGGCCTGGCGCGATTACACCAGCCGGCGCAGCTCTTCCGATGGCCTGTGGATCGCGATCAAGATACCGACGTGGGCGGCACTCGTTGCGGCGCTGGCCGCTGCGTTGAGCGTCGCTCCTCGATCGCCAGCTCCGCAGGAGTCACCGCGACAGACCAACTAGTGAGTCGCATGAAAGCGTCGCGCGGCGTTCTGCTCGTGGCGCTCGCCCTTCTCGGCGCTGCAGCCCTTCGTGACGTCGCGCGACTCGGCGACGCTCTTCCCTGGCGGCAGCTCTACGACTTCGCCGAATTCTACTGCGCGGGCGCGGCGCTCGACGCCGGCGCCGATCCCTATCGCTACGAGCCGCTCCACCGCTGCGAGCACGCGGTCGATACCGGTTCGATCTATCGTAACGATCCCGTGCGCGTGACGCCCGCACCGTTGCCCCCGTACGATTTTCCGCCGTTCATGCTGGCGGCACGGCTGAGCTACGGCACCGCGCGGCAGTTCGATGCCGTAGCGATCGTGGCGGCCGTAATCGCCGCCATCGCCGCAATGGGCGCGCTCGTCCCCCTCGAAGCCACGGCGCTCGCGATGCTGCTTCCCGCGGGTTACGTCTTGCTAAATGCCGGCCAAGTCGTGCCTTTCGCGCTCGCAGCACTGGTCTTCTGCGGCCTCGCGCTCGCCCGAGGGCGCGACGCGTTCGCCGGGGTGCTCGGCGCACTCGTCACGATCGAGCCTCATCTCGGCCTGCCCGTCTGCATCGCGCTTCTGCTCTGGCTGCCCCGCAGCCGCGCTCCCCTCGTTGCGACGGCGATCGTTCTCCTCGCCATCGGTGCGTCCACTGTCGGCATCGTCACAACGTTGGAGTACATATCGCGCGTGCTCCCGGCACAGGCCGCCGCCGAGATCGCGCACCCCTATCAGTACAGCCTGACGTATCTCCTGAGTACGCTGCGCGTCCCGGCAAGCGCGGCGCTTTTCGTCGGCGACGCGTCTTACGCCGCAATGCTCGTCACCGGCGTCTGGCTCGGGCGCCGCCTGCGCGAGCGTCTCGCACGCCCCGAGATGGTCGTCTTCGTTCCCGCCGCCTTCAGCGTGGTCGGCGGTCCCTACGTTCACATGGTCGACCTGCCGTTCGCGATTCCCGCCGCGCTCGTCTTCGCGTGCACGTTGCGCGGTAACGCGCGTCAAATCGCCGCGGTAGCGCTGTGCCTCCTAGCCGTCCCGTGGATTCTCGTTTGGATCACAAAGAAGCTGTTCTTGGCGGCGCTTTTCGTGGTTGCCGCGCTGCTGCTGCGTCTGCGCACGAGCGCTTTCGTCTCGTTCGCAACGTTCGGCGGCGTGTGCGCCGCGATCTACCTCCTCGAGTTGGCGCCTCCCGCGCCGCTCACGGCAAGGACTCCGGGCACGTTCACCGCGACCGATCTTGCCGGCACTGCATGGATCGCTTACGTCAAGGAGCTGCCTCAGGCGAGCCTGACCTGGCTCGCCGTAAAAGTGCCGACGTGGGCCGCACTCGCGACGCTCGTCGCGGTCTGCTTTGCGGCGGCGCGCGAGCCCGGCATCTCGGTCAAACCGGACGTTTCTCGATGAGCACGTATACGCTCCCGCGGTCCTCCAGACGTTCGTTGCCTTCCAGCACGTTGCGGCACGAGTCGATCACACGATAGCCTTCGGCGCGTATCGCGGAGAAGAGAAAATCGGCGCTAAATCGGCTGCCATGCGTCCACCCCGGCGCGGGCGATTCAAAATACTCCGCGTTCTCGTTCGCCAGCGATACGACGCTCTGCAGGATTAGGTAGCGTCTCGCCATGGTCCACGACTTCCGCAGGACGTCAATCGGATTCGGCACGTGGTAGAGGCCGCCGATGTTCGCTACGACGTCATAAACGTCGATCTCATTCAAATCGTTCACGTCGCGCTGCTGAAAATCCACGCGGAGCCCCAGCCGGCGCGCTATCTCGTTCGCGGGCTTGCTCCATCCGTCGCGATTGTTGTCTATGCCGACCGCAGGCGACGCCCCCAGCCACGCCGCCAGCATCGCGTAGTATGCGTCGGCGCAGAACAGCTCGGCGAACGAAACGCAGTCATCGACCGATCGCCGGCTCTTTCCCAGCGCAAGCGCGATATAGCCCAAGATGATCGGCTCTTTCACCCTTTGGTTGACCACGAACTCCGGGCGCTGTTGATTCTGAATCCCGAAGAGCCGGTAGCTGTGGTAGAGCCGGCCGAGACCGCGCAGGGTGCGCCCCGTCAACCCTCGACCTCGCGCCGCATCTGAAGCCAGCCCCGAAAGTTCGCGTGAAACTCCGCATCTCCCGACGGCGTGGCAATATGCTCGAACGGACTCAAATGCCGCCCGCTCTTGAGGCGTTCGTAGAGCTCGAGATCCTTCTCGATTTCACGCTGGCCGCCGTGCGTCAAATATGAGACGCGAGCGCAACGTGCCGCCGAAACGCGCTTGCGAATCTCGGGCTCCAAAGTATATTCGTCGTCTTGCAGCAGGGGCGTGTGCCAGGCCCCATACTCGACCGGCTGCGGACGGCTGGCGACGATCGCTTCCCGCATCTTCACCGCCGCGGCGCGAATCTCGGGTTGCGCGGTCGGCGCGCAGCGCAGCTCAAAGAAGTTGTCCCACTCGGTTGCGGTCACGATGACCGTGTGCCAAAGAAATGGTTCCAGGAGCCGGTTCAGCTCTTGCTTATGCACGTTGAGCTCGAGCAGTCGCTGCGCCTGCGCAACCGCGCCGTCGCGCGCCTGAAGCCATACGCGCTTCGCCTCCTCGGCATCCTCCCCCACGAGGACGTCGGTGGCCGACATTCCCGACTTGTTGCGTCCCCACTCGAGCGGAATCGCGGGATCGCATTCAACGCGCTCGAGTAGTTTTGCCGTGGGTACGGCCCGCGAGCTCGCCGAATTTCTCGAGAAAACTCTGTGCGTGTTAAACTCCGCCAGCACGAAACGCGGGAACGTAACTTCCAGCGTGGTGAGCCGGACTCCGGCCGGACTAACGGAGTCCAGCAACACGCGCGCGTTATAAGCCACGAGACGAGTCTTGCCGGACTCCTAAGAGCCTAGCCGCGATATCGCAGGAACGCCGGTACGTCGATGTCGTCCATCGTCACCGGGGCCACCGCGTCGAGCCTTCCCGTTTCGAAGGCATATCCGCCTTGAGATGCGCGGTGGCCCCTTCGCGAACCAAATCCCGCGGCTAGAACCGTGACGCGCACTTTACCCGACATCGTGGGGTCAATCGATGCGCCGAAAATAATCTGCGCTTCCGAATCGACGGCGCGGCTGATCATCTCGGCTGCCTCGTTCACCTCGTACATTGCCATGTCGGGTCCGCCCGTGATATTGAAGATCACGCCGTGCGCGCCTTCGACGGTCGTCTCGAGCAGCGGCGACGCGATCGCCTTCTGAGCGGCATCCGCCGCGCGATGCTCGCCGGTTCCTTCACCGATCCCCATCATCGCCGAGCCCGCATCGGTCATGATCGTCTTGACGTCCGCAAAATCCAGATTGATAAGGCCAGGCTGCGTGATGAGATCGCTGATTCCCGCAATGCCCTGGCGCAGCACGTCGTCGGCGTACGAGAACGCCTCGTTCAGCGGGGTTTTCTTTTCAATGACCTGCAGAATGCGCTCATTGGGAATCGTGATCAGCGTGTCGACCTTCGCCTCCAACTCCGCGATGCCGTTCTCGGCCAACTGCATGCGCTTCTTGCCTTCAAAGGCGAAGGGCTTGGTCACTACGGCGATCGTGAGGGCGCCGGATTCCCGCGCGAGCTCAGCGATCACGGGCGCCGCGCCGGTCCCGGTGCCGCCACCCATGCCGGCGGTCAGGAAAACCAAATCCGCGCCGTCCAAAATGAGCGATAAGTCTTCACGCGAAGCTTCCGCAGCCTCGCGGCCAAGCGTCGGATTGGCTCCGGCACCCAGACCGCGCGTTTGGCTCCCTCCAATGTGGACGCGATTCTCGGTCAGCGCTCCGCGCAACGCTTGCACGTCGGAGTTCACCGCAAAAAAGTCGACCCCGGCCAGTCCGGCGGCGACCATACGGTTGACGGCATTGCAACCGCCTCCTCCGATGCCGATGACTTTGATGGTCGCTGCGTGTTCCGGCTCGGACATAGAACGTCGTACCTCAGCCATTCCTTCGGGTTCCTCCGTCGAAAAAAGATTTAAGTCCATAGATCCGCCAGCCACCGCTGGATTCGTCCGACCATTCCGCCGCGCCGCCGCCCAATGCGCACCGCGTCATCACGATCGCCGTTTGCGCCGAAAAGCACGAGCCCGATGGCCGTAGCGTATTGCGGCGCGGTCATCGCATCGGTTAAACCCCCGATGGTATTCGGCATCCCGATTCGAACCGGCAGACCAAAGACTTCTTCGGCCAGGGGTTCGATGCTGGGCAGCAGCGCACCGCCTCCGGTGAGCACAATTTCGCCAAGAACGAGATCGCGCGGCACGTTATCGACGATCTTTTGGCGCGCCATTCGCAAGGTTTCCACGACTCGCGGAACCACGATCTGCCGAAGCTCGGTCGTCGTGTGCTCCCGCGTCGAGCGGCCGTCGAGCGTGCGAACCCCGAAGCTTTCGCCGTTTAGGCTGGCGCCGAGGCGCTTTTTGACCTCTTCGGCCTCCCCGAGCGTCGTCTTGAGACCCAGCGAGATATCGCTGGTCAGCACGTTGCCGCCGACGGGGATCGTCGCGGTGTAGATTGCGCTGCCGAGCGAATACACGGCGATGTCCGTCGTGCCCCCGCCGATATCGAGCAGCACGACGCCGACCTGCTTTTCTTCCTGCATCAGCGTCGCGGCCGAGCTCGCCAGGGGCTCGAAGACCACTCCCAGCGTTTCCAAGCCGGCTCGCTGCACGCACTTCAGCACGTTGGTGATGAAGCTGCTGCTTCCGGTGACGATGTGCGTATCGACCTCCAGGCGGCCGCCGGCCATTCCGATCGGATCGGTGACGCCCTCCTGGCCGTCTACCGTAAAGTAGCGCGGCAATGCGTGGATGATCTGTCGGTCGCTCGGTAGATTGATGATCTTGCTAGCGTCGATCACGCGACGGACGTCGCCGGAGGTCACCTCCCGGTCGTCGCCGGAAACGGCAACGACCGCGCGGTTATTGGTGCTGCGGATGTGGTCCCCGGTGATGCCGACGAAAACCTCGCCAAAATGAACTCCGGCCATTCGCTCGGCCTTCTCGGTCGCGGCTTCGATGGATTTGATCGTCTCGTCCAAATCGACGACGACGCCCTTGCGCATACCGAGAGACGGCGCCTCGCCCACGCCGAGAATCTCGAGGCCGGCTGGACCGTTAGCCGCCACGACCGTACAGGTCTTGGTCGTTCCTATATCGAGGCCGCAAACGGTCTCGTGCTTCATTAGCCCCCAATCACCTATCGCGAGAATGCCGGCGTTAACCACGATATATTGTGGTAACGACCGCCGATTCCTACTAGTTGTAGGCCGGGCCTGGCGGATCGGCAGTCCTTGGCGGGCACCCGGCCATCTCCTCCCAGGACAAGTCGGCCAAGGATGTAGACGGCTTGTGGAATCCGGGGAGATCACGACGCCCGCGCAAGGGGCTGATCAAAAAGAACTCAAAGAAATCCCATCGCCGGCTTCACCTCGTCCTACAAGGTGGGTAGAAGTTACGCTATGATTCGTTTTTGACTGCAACTAACCGCGAGGAGCCCGCTTTAGTGAACCGTACTGGATTATTGCTCGCCATCTTAATCGGATCTTTGCTTCCACTTTGCGCTCGTGCTGCAATGGTGGATCCGGTGAGCCTCACGGACGGCACCTACACCGTCAAAGTGGAACGCGTCGTCGACGCAAAACACGTGCAAGTGCTGATGGACGACGGCAAGGAAACGACTTTGACCGCCGGCCGGGCTACGGTCGACTTCTCTAAGGTTCAGCCAAACGACCAGCTCAAAATGTCCATCATCAAGGGAACGGTGATGGTCTACGCCGACTTGACCAGCCACTGAGCGCTCAGCGATAGACTACGACCGGCGTCGACGGAGCTCGCACGTCGATCGTCGTGATCCGGCGTTGAGCACGCACCACTTGCGCTAGAATCGCTTCTACCAGCGTAAGCTTTTGCACGAGATCGCCCTCCTGTCCGAGCAGAACCCGCAAGCCGTCGTGCAACGTAACTACCAAGCCGCCATAGCGATCGAACCCTAACGAGCTCGGCGTTATCCGCCGCAATAGCATCGCTTCGTACGCATCCCGCAGGGTGATCGCATCGCGCGTAGTCACAAACTTTCCCGGCCAAAGCGCGAGCCCCGCCGGTACGATCAGCACCGGCCGGCGCTCGTCCGCGCTTGCCGGTTCGAGCACTCGCAGCCCGCGATCCACGACGACACGCTCGGGCCCGCTCTGCAGAATCGCAAACGGGACTCGCTCCGTCACGCTGATTCGGATCGAGCCGGGCGGAATGCGATGAACCGAAGCCGCGGCAATGTAGGGAATGCTTTGAATTCGCCGCGCGACGCCGCCAAGATTTTGGAGCCAAATGCTTCGCCGTGGCGTAATGTCCGCGTGCCGCAAAATCTCGTTGCTCGAGACGCGCTCGTTCCCGACGACCTCGACGTCCTTCGCCTCGAAGCCGGGCCAGGTTGCTGCAACCCCGATGACGGCCGCGGCAATAAGCCCGAGCAGGGCTATCGACATCCAGAACGGCCGAATGCGTGCTGCTGCCGAGCGTTTGCGCCTGCGCCCCGTCACGCCGTTCCTAGCACGTAGGTTTCCAGAGCCTCGGCGACGCCGTCGTGGGCAACGTCGGCCACGCAGGCGTCCGCGATGGCGCGCAGTTCGGGAGGCGCCGAACCCATCGCAATGGCGAACCCCGCAGCCGCGAGCAAGGGCGCGTCGTTCCAGGAGTCGCCGATTGCGAACGTATCCTCCATTGCGACCGCGAGCCTCGCCGCCACGAACCGTAGCGCGGCGCCCTTGTCGACCGCGGGATCGAGCACCTCGACGAACTCCGGCAGGCTGCGCGTAACGTAGGCCCTGCCCGCGAAGCGTTGCAAGAGCATCTCCGCGTAGCGTTCGGCGTCGGGCGCGTCAGCAACGATCACCGCCTTGGTCGCAGGGCTCTGCCAAAAGACTTCACGCAATGACGGCACGATTACAGGCTCCGTCATCGACAAGGATGCGTAAAGATCGGAAAAACGGTTACGAGCCTCGCAGTAGTATTCGTCGTTGCGATACAGCTGGAGTTGCATGCGGTCGCGCTCCGCGATGCCGATGAGGTCGCGCACGATGTCGTTACCCAGCGCGACGTGCTCGAGGACCTCGTCCGTCGCCGGATCGATGATCGCTGCGCCTTGATAGCAGATCAGCGGCGCGTCCAGATGCAACTCCCGCGCAAACGGAAGCGTGGCGCGATACATTCTTCCGGTCACGAGGCAGCCCGTGATGCCGGCGGCGCGCATTTGCGCGACGGCATCGCGAACCCTTTGCGATATCGTTAGGTCTCGCCCGACTAGGGTACCGTCGACGTCAAACGCTACCAGCTTCAACTGCCGCACCGCATCCGGGCGGTTTGAGCGTGGTGCGGCAGCCCTTCGAATTCCGCCAGCGCAGCAAGGGGTTGCGCGTCATCGGTTGCGCGCTCGGAGCTGTTCTCGACGACGCTGAAGCTGCGCGTGAAGTCCGCCAGCGAAAGATTCGAGGAGAAGCGGGCCGTTCCAGCCGTCGGCACGACGCGATTGCTGCCGGCGAGGTACTCGCCGCTTACCAGCGGCGTCATGTCTCCCACGAAAACCGTGCCGGCAGCCACAACGTGTTCCAGGTACGACGCAGCGTCGCGGACCTGCAAACACAGATACGCCGGGGCAAAGCGATTGAGGATGCCGAGGAGCTCCCCGCGGCTGTTGGCCTCAATCAGACGGCAATGGTTGAGGATCGTGCCGCTTACCAGATCGCTTCGTTCGAGCGTGCGAACGTCCAGCGTATCGATCAACTGCGCCACCGCTTCGAGCAGCGGCCGCGACTCCGAGAGCACGGCCAAACGCGTTACACCGCGGCGTTCGGCTTGAGCCAACAGTTCGCCGACGACGTATTCGCTGTTGGCGCCGTCGTCTGCGACCACCAGGACTTCAGCCGGGCCGGCCAACGAATCGATGCCGCACCGCCCAAAAACCTGTCGCTTGGCTTCGGTCGTCCAAATTCCGCCGCGACCGACGATCTTGTCGACAGCCGCCACAGACGCCGTACCGTAAGCCGCCGCTCCGATCGCTTGCGCGCCGCCGGCCGCGTAAAGCTCATCGACGCCGCAGAGCGCGCACGCGAAGAGCAGTGCATCGGAGAGTCCTTGTCTCATCGGCGGCGACAAGACGACCACACGCGGCACGCCCGCGATCTTTGCCGGAACGGCCCCCATCAAGACGGCGCAGGCGGGGCTGTACTGCTCGGCATAGATTGCAACCGATCGCAACGCACGGCGCTGCACCGCGTATCGCGACCCGTCTTCTTCGACGTACGCGATCGGCGGCAGCCGCTGCCGCTCGTGAAAGCGCGCGATCCTCTCCTTGGCCAGCTCGAGCGCGGTGACGATCTCCGGCGCCAGGCGCGCACGCGCGCCTTCGAGCATGGGTATCGCTACGCGCAAACGCGATCCGCCATAGTTTTCATCGTCAAAGCGACGGGTGTAGTCGACGATGGCGGCGTCGCCACGTTCCCGTACGCTCGCAAGTATCTCAGCGACCTCCGTGACCACCGCTTGGGGCGGGTCCCAGCCACCATCCAAAACGCCGGACAACGCGGCCGCATCGCTTGCCGAAACGACGTTCATCCGTACGAATCCAACGTGCCTTCGCGTACGCCGGCCGGCTCGAAAATGCGCTCGAGTTCACCACGGACGCGTGAATCGCTCGCGATTGCCCGAGCGACGCGCTGGGCGCGGCCCCGTACGTGCATCACGACCGGAACTTCGCCGGGCCACTCGTCGATCAGACGTGCGAGGCGGTCGATCTGGTCGCGATCCGTCACGTCTACGTGCCAACCGCGCGCGTCGGCGGCAACGAAGCTAACCGCAGGCGGCACGAACCGCGTCACCTCATTTGCAGCCACCGACAACTCGACGCGCGGCTCGTCGCCCGGAGCCGCACCAGGGCGCTCGCGCAAACGTAGGCGTCCTTTGACGATCACGATTGCATCGTTTTCGAAGAGCTGGTGCAGCTGCGCATAGCTCTTTGAGAACAGCACGACGTCGCAGACGCCGGTCGTGTCTTCGACCTGTGCGATCAAGAGCTGCTGCCCGGACTTCGTGAGCGTGCGCCGAACGCCCGTCACCGCGCCGGCGATCGTCACGGCGGTCTCATCGGGGATTCTCTGCATATCCCTGATCGGTAGCGCTCCCGAGCGCGCCAGCAGCGGCGCGATCTCTGCCAGCGGATGCCCCGAGACGAAAATCCCCAACGTCTCGCGCTCCCAGGTTAGCATTTCGCGCGTCGTCGGGGCGGCGATGTTCGGGAGCTTCGGCGCGAGTGTAGGGCCCTGGGCCTGCGTCTCTGCAAAGAGCGAGACCTGCCCCAGCTCCGCATCGCGCGTCGTGCGGGCCGCCAGCTCGAGCGCCGTGTCGAGCGCCGCAAGCTTTTGCGCTCGATTCCCCGGAACGCCATCGAGCGCGCCGCATTTTATCAGCGCCTCGAAAACGCGCCGGTTGACTTGCTTTGGGTCCACGCGTTTGGCCAGATCGAACAGATCGCCAAAGCGTCCGCCCTTTTCGCGCGTTTCGATGATGGCTCTGACCGCGGCTTCGCCGACGCCCTTAACGGCGGCCAAGCCGAACCGAATAGCGCCACCTACGACCGCGAAGTCGATCAGCGATTCGTTGACGTCGGGCGGCAAAACGTCGATGCCGACGTTCTTTGCCTCGTCGATGTATTCGACGAGTTTATCCGTCCTATCTTTCACCGAGGTCATCAAGGCCGCAAGGTATTGCAATGGATGGTTGGCCTTCAGAAATGCGGTTTGATAAGCGATCCAGGCGTATGCTGCGGCGTGCGATTTGTTGAAACCGTAACCCGCAAAGGGTTCGATGAAGTGAAATAGCCGCTCCGCCAGCGGTCGCTCGATTCCACACGTTGCGAGCGCGCCCGCGACGAATTTCTCCTGATAGAGTGGGATCTTCTCCTTCTGCTTCTTCCCGATGACTTTGCGAAGCTCGTCGGCCTCACTCATCGTAAAACCGGCGATGTCGCGTGCCATCTGCATCGCTTGTTCTTGATAGACGGGCGTACCGTATGTCTCGGCCAGTATAGGCTCCAATTTGGAATGCAGGTACTGCGGCTTCAACCGGCCGTGTTTGTTGGCGATGTATTGCGGGATCCAATCCATTGGTCCGGGGCGGTAGAGCGCGACCAAGGCAATGATATCTTCGAATCGAGAAGGTCGCAACTCCGCACAGACGCGCTTCATGCCCTCGGATTCGAGCTGGAATACGCCCATCGTCTCGCCGCGCCCCAGCATCTCGTACGTTTTTCTGTCGTCGAAGGTCACCGCCTCGAGATTGAAACCGGCATCCACGGTACGTCGGATCTCGTTGACGGCATTCTCCATGACGGTGAGGTTGCGCAGACCGAGGAAGTCCATCTTCAATAGCCCGATTCGCTCGATCCAGTCCATGTCGTACTGCGTGTTGATCCCGCCGTCGCCGAACCGCACGAGCGGCGTGTAATCCATCAGCGGTCCCGCCGAGATCACGACCCCGGCCGCATGCGTTCCCGCGTTGCGAGCCAGGCCTTCGATCTCTTTGGCGGTGTCGAGGAGCTTCCGGATCTCCGGCCGGGTAGCGTACAGGCTCTTGAGCTCGGCGATTTGCTCGATCGCGCGAGAGATCGGCATGCCGCCCGGACCCGACGGAACGAGCTTTGCTATCCGGTCCACGTCGGGCAGCGGGACGCCCAGGGCGCGCCCGGCATCCCGGATGGCCGCACGGGCTGCCATGGTTCCGAACGTCACGATCTGCGCGACCCGATCCTTGCCGTACTTTTCGGTGACGTATTCGATCACTTCATCGCGCCGCTCCACACAGAAATCGGTGTCGATGTCCGGCATCGAGATTCGCTCGGGGTTGAGAAAGCGTTCGAAAAGCAGATTGAAGCGCAGCGGCTCGAGGTCCGTGATTCTCAAACAATATGCGACCAGCGATCCCACGGCCGAGCCTCGACCTGGCCCCACCGGAATGCCGTGATCGCGCGCGTACTTGATAAAATCCCACACGATCAAGAAGTAGGATGAGAACCCCATCGTCGTGATGACGTTGAGCTCGTACTCGAGGCGCGCGCGCAGCGACGCATCGGTGGCGACTCGTTCCTTCCCATAGCGCTCGAGCAGCCCCAGCTCGCACATCTCGCGGAGGTAGTCGGCGTCCCCCTTCTCCGGCGCTCCGGCGCTCTGGGGCACCGGGTATTCGGGCAGATGGAAGACCTTTTCCGGAATGCGGATGTCGACGCGCTCCGCGATCCTCACCGTATTGTCGCACGCCTCAGGGAGGTCGCTCCAAAGCTCGCGCATTTCTTGCGCCGACTTCAGATAGAACTGATCGGAGTAAAACCGCATGCGGTTGGTGTCGGAAACGGTCTTTCCGGTGCCGATGCAAAGCAGGACGTCGTGCGCCGGGGCGTCTTTCTGCTCGAGGTAGTGGGAATCGTTGGTTGCAACGAGCGGCACTTCGAGCTCCCGCGCGATTCGCACGAGCCCGTCGTTGATCGTTTCTTGCTCCTTCATGCCGTGACGCATCACCTCGATGTAAAAGCGATCGCCGAAGATCTCGACGTACGTTTTGGCATTGCGCAGAGCGGCGGCGTAATCGTTGCGCAAGAGGGGAGCCGCGACCAGCCCCGACATGCACCCCGAAAGGACGATCAAGCCGTCATGATGCTGGGCGAGCAGCTCCAGGTCGATCCGCGGCTTGTAGTAGTAGCCCTCGAGAAAGCCTTTCGAAACGAGCGCGATGAGATTGCGGTAGCCGATCAAATCCGCGGCTAGCAAGGTAACGTGGGCCTCTTCACGAGCCGTTCGGTCGAGTCGCCCACGCGGCGCTACGTAGGCCTCACATCCGAGGATCGGGGTCAACCCGACCTCGCGCGCCGCATAGTAAAATTCCATCGCGCCGTACATCACGCCGTGATCGGTCAAGGCGATGGCGGTCGCGCCATCCTCGGCGGCGCGCCGGCACAGCCGATCGATCCGACACGCGCCGTCGAGGAGCGAATACTCGGAATGAACGTGCAAGTGGACGAACTGACTCACCTTCATCCGTTTTTACGGTGAGGAGCGAACCCGAGCCTGCGCTGGTTCCCGAAGCCCCGCGTATTAGCGATCGGCAGTCGGCGCCACAACGCCTGCGGCGCGCAGCATTTGCGTGACGCGGTCTACGGGGAGGGCGTAGACCGTCGCCCCGTTGCGCCCGGTCATCGTCCGCGCTTCAAAGAGTGCGTCGTAGATCGCCGCTTGCGTCGCCTCTGCCGTGGCGGTGTAGAGCGCGTCGAGAGCATCGTCGTCCTCGAGAATCGGCCGTTTCGGCGCGGTGACGGTAAAATTGGCGACGCGCTCGAACACGCGTGAAGTCGAAAAGGCAACGATGAGATCGCCGCTGCCGACCGAGGAGGTGAGCCCGGTGCGCGCCATGCCCATTGCGGCGCGTAATGCCAGCGCGCGCAGCTGGCGCCCATCAAGCGGCGCGTCCGTGGCGATGACGATGATGATGCTCCCGTTGCCAAGCCGGCCTTTCAAAGCGGTGTGCTGTGGAAATACAGGGCGATATTCGTTTCGTAACCGCTCGCCTACCGGAACGCCCAGAATCGTCAGCTGGCGGCGACTGCTGCCCGTGTTGTCGTTGACCAAGATGCCCACACGATAGCCGCCAACGTCATTTGGAAGGATCCGCGACGCCGAACCTATTCCGGCGCGGAAACCGAACGCGTTCATTCCAGTTCCGGCTCCGACACTGCCGCGTGCAAACTGACCGGGTCTAGCGGCATCGAGCAGAGCTACGACGTCGGACGGCGTGACTGCCCGCGCTTGAATGTCGTTGAGCAGGCCGTCATCACACTCGGCTACGACCGGCAGCGGGACGTCGTCACCTCGCCCAACGGCAGGGTGATGCTCGATCACCCAGCTCACGACGCCGTCTGCCGCCCGCCCAACGTCGAGCGTATCGGTCAAGACGATCGGTTCCTCCAGATACCCAGACTCGGTAATCCAATGAGTTCCCGTCATTTCGCCGTTTCCATTGAAGGCAAAGAAAGCGGCCGAGACCTTGTGATCCCATGGATTTGCGTTGGGTAAGACGGCCGTCGCGCCGGTTCGAACGTCGCTTCCTTGGACTTTTGTCACATGCGCCACCCTAACGCCGGCGACGTCGGTGATCGCGTCTAGGGGGCCCGGCGCAAAAAGCCCAAAATGAAAAGGCAAGACTGCAAGCGGAAATAGAAGCATCAAACGCATGCTCGGTGCATTGGACTCCGTCAAAGGGCGGCCTGCAGGCGTGCCCCTACGACGGGGAAAAGCAACGTCCAATAGCATCTCATTAAAGGTTGCCGGATTAGAGGAGGGGTCGTCATTCTTTCCGTTCCCGAAAAACTCAAGGTCGTCAAGCTCTGGGAAAACCTGTCGGGGCCTACGCTGATCGAGCACGCCATTACGCGGGGCGAAGGAGTTCTCGGCGCGGACGGCCAGCTGATCGTGGACACGCGACCGCATACCGGTCGCTCGCCGAAGGATAAGTTCTTCGTCCGCGAGCCGTCGAGTGAAGAGCACATCGACTGGGGCGATACGAACCAGGCGATCGAGGAGACCCGCTTCGACGCCCTGTGGGATCGCGTAGCAGCGTATCTATCGGAACGGGATGCCTATTCTCTCGACTGTTACGTTGGCGCAGACGTTCGTTATCGCGTTCCGCTGCGCGTCTACACCGAACTGGCCTGGCATAACCTATTTGCGCGGCATTTGTTCATTACGCCCGACGTGCCCCTGCAGGACTTCGTTCCCGAGTTCACGATCGTTGATGCCGCTCTCTTTCAGGCCGACCCGCAACGCGACGGCACGCGCTCCGGGACGTTCATCCTGGTCAACTTCGCTCGCCGAATGATCCTCATCGGCGGAACGCGATACGCCGGAGAGATCAAGAAGTCGGTGTTCACCGTGATGAATTACCTGTTGCCGCTCCGCGATGTGCTGCCGATGCACTGCTCCGCCAACGCCGGCGGCGCGGGTGACGTCGCGATTCTTTTCGGGCTTTCCGGCACGGGTAAAACCACGCTTTCTTCCGACCCGCACCGGCCCCTGATCGGCGACGACGAACATGGATGGTCGGCCGACGGCGTCTTCAATTTTGAAGGCGGATGTTATGCAAAGGTCATTCGACTCTCGCCGCGGGCGGAGCCGGAAATCTGGGCTGCAACCAATCATTTCGAAACCGTCATCGAAAACGTGGTCTACGACGAACAGACCAGGGCGCTCGACGTTGACTCAGATGCAAAGACTGAAAACACGCGCTCGGCATATCCGTTGGCGTTCATTCCCAACGTCGTCCCGGGAAGCCAAGGCGGTCATCCAAAGACGATCATCATGCTGACCGCGGATGCGTTCGGAGTGCTGCCTCCGATTGCGAAACTCACGCGTGATCAGGCCATGTACCATTTTCTCTCTGGGTATACGGCCAAAGTCGCGGGAACCGAGCGTGGCGTGAGCGAGCCGCAAGCGACCTTTTCCACCTGCTTTGGCGCGCCTTTCATGGTGCATCATCCGACGGTCTACTCGCGCCTCCTCGGCCGCAAGATCGAGGAGCACGACGTTGAGTGCTGGCTCGTCAATACCGGATGGACCGGCGGTCCGTACGGCATCGGTCATCGTATGGCGATCGCACACACTCGCGCGATGGTCAACGCGGCGATCGAAGGACGCATACGCAATGAGTATGAAGCCGAGCCCTTCTTTGGATTGATGATTCCAAAGGCGGTACCGGACGTTCCCAGCGAGGTGCTCAATCCGCGCAACGCGTGGACGGATAAAGCTGCGTACGACGAACAAGCGCGCAAGTTGTCGCAACTTTTCTTCGACAACTTCAAGCGATTTGAAGCGCACGTTTCCGCTTCGGTCAACGCCGTCGCGATCAGGCCGCTTGCTCGGTCCTAATCGGCTCTTCAGGCGCCTTTACAGTCGAACCGCTAAGATCGTGCTATGAAAATCAACCTCTTGGCGGTGAGCGCTTTAGCCGTAGCGCTTGCTATGCCGCTGGGCGCAGGCGCTCAGCAAAGTCAATATCCCGGACCAACGCAGACCAACAACGGCATGCCGAGCCAAGCAAAACTCCAGCATCACTGGATGCGGCGACTCGCGCATCTCAATCTCTCGGGCGACCAGCAGCAGCGCATTCAGTCGCTGATTACTCAGTATTCTCAGGCGCATCCGGAGGGCAGCCCGCTGCAACCGGGCGTTCTGCGGCGCCAGATCATGAGCGTGCTAAATAGCGACCAGCAAAATCAGCTCCAACAGGAAATTCGAGCGCACCGGGCTCAAATGCAGCAGCGTAATAGCCAGATGCAGCAGGGCGGACAGGACCAGCAGGGTCCGGACCAGCGGTATCAGCAGGGACCGCCAAATCAGCAGCAACCCCCGGACCAACAGGGGCCAGCGGACCAGCAGGGCCCGCCGGACCAGCAGGGCCCACCGGAGCAGCAGGGGCCGCCCGGTCAACAGGAAGGGCCGCCCGATCAGGGGCCACCGAATCAGCAGGGACCACCGCAGCAGGGCCCACCGAGTCAGGAGCCGCCGCCCGCGTAATCCAAGCCTTGGGCGCGCGCCCGCCGAAAGAGAGCCGGTGCGCCGGGCCAACCTCAACACCACTCAGCTGTTTTTGTTCGCGCTGGTCGCGTGCGGCGGCACGGTGAGTGCCGACCACGGCAGCGCGTCGCCGGCTTCAGGACACTCGCGTTCAATGCGAAGTGCGTGTGGCGCGTCGGTTGAAGAAAACCACGGCATATCAGCCACACCCTTGCCTGCACCGGCGCTGCGCCCGCCCAAAAACTTCTCCATCGAAACGGTCGCGGGCATCGGCGGAGCCCGGGAAATCGCGGCGCTTCCCAACGGCGATCTGATCGTCGGCACCGGAGGGAACGCCGTCTACATCGTTCCCGATGCTGAAGGCAACCCCGAACCGGCGCACGTCTTCGCAACGATGGACGACGATGAGGCCGCCGGCGTTGCATTTGCCGGCGCGCGTTGCGAAATCTACATCGCAACGATGCATCACGTCTGGGTCATACCGTACCACGGTGAACGCAAGGCCTCGCAAGTGCGGCGCATCGCCGACGTGCGCACGGGTCCGGTCGCGCCGGGAACCGACGGCGACATTCACACCACCACGTCGGTCGCCTACGCCGACGGTCTCATCTACGCTGCGGCGGGTTCCTCATGCAATGCCACGATGGAGCATGGCGAGAAACCCTGTACGGAAGTCGACCCGACGCGCGCGGCTATTTCCGTGATGAGTCCGAATGGTTCGCACTTCGTACAACGAGCAAAACGGATCCGCAACGCTATCGCGCTCGCGGTCAATCCGAAAACGGGTTCGCTGTGGGTGGGGGGAGCCGGTCAGGACGACCTGCCGTTCGGCCATCCCTACGAGTATCTCGACGACCTTTCGATCCATCCCGGTAACGCCGACTACGGTTGGCCGGAGTGCGAGGAGAACCATCACGCGTATTGGCGCGGTTATGACTGCCGCAAGACCGTGGAGCCACTGATCGAGCTTCCCGCCTACTCGACGATTATCGGCGCAACGTTCTATCCCGCACGTCAAGCCGGCGCCTTCGCGTTTCCGGCGGGCTATTGGGGCGGACTCTTCGTTGCCGTCCACGGCTCCTGGCACACCGACGGCAGCGGATGCAACGCCGCACCGCCGCGCGTCGTCTTCGTCGCGATGCGAGGCGAGCGCCCACGCAAAACCGTAGACTGGAACGACCCTACGACGCAGTGGACCGACTTCGTTACCGGGTTCCAAAACGGGTGTACCTCTCGCATCGGTCGCCCGACCGGAATTAGCGTCGGTGCAAAAGGTAGTCTCTTCATCGCGGACGATGATGCCGGACTAGTCTATCGCGTACGGTCCGCACGTGGACGCTAGGCGATGACCGACACGCTCGCAATTTTAGTCGGCGGCGGACCGGCGCCCGGAATCAACGGGGTGATCGCCTCCGCGGCAATTGAGGCGTCGAAATGCGGCCTGCGCACGATTGGGATCTTCGATGGTTACCGCGATTTGGCGGCCGGAACCACGCCGAAAACCATCGACTTGACTTTTGACCAGGTCTCCCGAATCCACACCAGCGGCGGTTCGATCCTGCGCACGTCGCGGACCAATCCCGCCAAAGACGAAGCGACCCTCGAGCGCTGCGTTCGCGCTTTGGTTTCGCTCGACATACGCTACCTAATCTGCATCGGCGGAGACGACACGACCTTCGGAGCAACCAAGATCGCCGACCGCACGCGCGGCCGAATCGGCGTGGCAACGGTTCCCAAAACGATCGATAACGATCTCCCGCTTCCGGACAACGCCCCGACCTTCGGCTTCGAAACGGCGCGGTCCGTCGGCGCGGGCATTCTTGAAAGCCTCATGGAGGACGCCCGCACGACGTCGCGATGGTACGTCGTCGTTTGCATGGGAAGGAAGTCCGGCTCGCTGGCGTTGGGAATGTGCAAGGCGGCGGGGTCGACGCTGGCCGTGTTGCCGGAAGAATTCTCCGACCACGCGCCGCTCTCGTCGGTATCCGACACTATTGTCGGCGCGATCGTCAAACGCCGCGCGCTGGGCCGCCAGCACGGCGTAGCCGTGGTCGCTGAAGGAGTTGCGGAACGCATCGAAGACGACGCCTTCAGCGCCACGACCGTTGGGCGAGATGCTTTCGGCAACGTGCGCCTGGCCGACGTTCCGCTAGGCATCGTTCTCCGCGACGCGGTGCGCACGCGCCTTGCCGAAATCGGCGTCGAGTCCGTGGTGCATTCGAAGGATATCGGCTACGAGCTGCGCTGCGCGAAACCGGTGCCGTTCGATGTGGACTATACTCGCACGCTCGGCTTCGGCGCCGTCCGCTATTTGGTCGACGGCGGCAGCGGCGCTCTCATCGCGCTTTCCGGGGGTCGCGTCTGCCCGCTTTCACTGGAGGAGCTGCTCGATCCGCAAACCGGGCGGATCCGGACGCGGCTGGTGGATAGCACGACCGAAGCCTATCGCGTCGCCCGCGACTATATGGTGCGGCTGGAGCCGGCGGATTTTACCGAGGCCGACAAACTCGCGGCGCTCGCGGTGCAAACGAACCTGAGCGTGGAAGAGTTTCGCCGGCTGTTCGAGCCTGTGGCGCTTCCGTAGCGCTCAGGCCACGATGAACCGCCCCGCGCGCGGTAGTTTCTCGACGACGCTCAGATCGAGACCAAAGTTATCGGCAAGCAGCCGCGGGGGGTTCGAGGCCAGCCACGTAGATATCGAGATCTCTTGGTAGTCGGGACTGTTGAACGCGACGAGAATTTGCGTTTCATCGTTTCCGACCTGGCGGATGTAGTGCCCGAAGCCGCGATTGATGAACGCTACGTCACCGGGCCCGAACTCATCTTGGCGATATTTTCCATTTGCCCCGAAGATGCCGATCTCCGAGCGCCCCTTGATGTAGTATTGCCACTCGTCGGCATTCGGGTGCCAGTGAAGCTCTCGGAGTCCACCAGGCTTGAGCGTCAGCAGCACGCCGGTGATGGTCGAAGAGATCGGGAACTGCGTTTGGGATACGACCTGCTCCGTGCCTCCCGCAAACGTCAACGTCGGCGCGGCGGCCAGCCGAAACTTGTGGCGCAGCTGGCTCGGCTCTAAGTTCGGATTCATTGCTGAGGGCGGCGTGGTCGGTGGCACCTCGCCCTGCGCGATGTACACTTCTTCTTTCGGAAGCCGTGCGATCGCCTCGGAAGAAAGACTGAGGTTTTGCGCTAGGACTTCGGGCGGCGTGTGCGCCATCCAGTCCGTGATGCTGAAGGTTCCAAACTCCGAGAATCGGCCATCATCGAACACCAGCAGAAAATGGCATTCCTCGGGCGCGAGACCTTGAATCGAATGCCCGTGCCCCTTCGGGAAATACCAGATGTCGCCCGGGCCAAAATCTGAAATCTCGGCGTCGCCGGAAGGCGCGATCACCGTGACCCTGCATCGGCCGCTGATGACGTACGCCCACTCCGCCGCGATGGCGTGCCAGTGCAGCTCGCGCAGCGCACCGGGCTGCAGACGCATCGATACCGCGGCAAAGCTCTGCGCGACCGGAAACTCGTCGATGGTGTGCTGTCGTGCGGAGCCGGCGGCGCCGCTCCATCCTTTCGCGTTTTCGAGATCGAATTTAAAATTGGGCAGATCGCTCATGACAATCCAACTCTCCGAAAATAATGACAAGGAGCCCGCTGCATTTACAGCGGGCTCCATGTTTCGAAGTAATCTGGCACCGTCCTACTTTCGAGGGGCCCTGCGGCCCGACTATCATCGGCGCTGGCGGGCTTAACTGCCGTGTTCGGGATGGGAACGGGTGGGACCCCGCCGCCATGGGCGCCAGAAACTGTGTTGGGGTCCCCAAACGACGCTAGCCGTTTGGGGTCCAAACGTGATCCCCGCCGCAATGGCGAGCCGGAGCTCGAGCCGATCGCGTCGGGAAACTCAAAAGCTGTACAGAGAAGAACTTTCAGTGCCACGACGAGCGTTTATTAATCAAAATTTCCGAGCGATTAGTACCGGTCAGCTCCACGTCTTACGACGCTTCCACCTCCGGCCTATCAACGTGGTAGTCTACCACGACTCTTCACCCTTTCGGGATTGAGATCTCATCTTGGAGTCAGTTTCACGCTTATATGCTTTCAGCGTTTATCTGATCCGAACATAGCTACCCGGCTATGCTCCTGGCGGAACAACCGGTTCACCAGCGGTTCGTTCGACCCGGTCCTCTCGTACTAGGGTCCAATCTCCTCAAATCTCCTACGCCCACAGCGGATAGGGACCGAACTGTCTCACGACGTTCTGAACCCAGATCGCGTACCGCTTTAATGGGCGAACAGCCCAACCCTTGGGACCTACTGCGGCCCCAGGATGCGACGATCCGACATCGCGCGTGCTTCCATCGTTTCCGATGGCGCAGACTATATCTTCACCCTGCCCAATAACTCAGGCGAGGGGCCGGCGTATGATAGCAACCATAGATTTGTCCGATCAGTCGAACAGCGGAGTACTATCTCACCATTCCGGTTTAAGCGGAATGGATCAGTCGTTACGGGGTCATGACGGCAACTTGTACCGCCAGACTTCCCACGGTATTGTCCTTGACTCATCCACGAGCCAGTCGGAGTTCACCGTTATAAGCCGGAACTTTAGATGATGTTTCCATCATCTCACCCCTAATGTTGAGGTGCCAAACCTCCCCGTCGATGTGGACTCTTGGGGGAGATAAGCCTGTTATCCCCGGAGTAGCTTTTATCCGATAAGCGACGGCCCTTCCATTCGGAACCGCCGGATCACTTAGCCCTGCTTTCGCATCTGCTCGACCTGTCCGTCTCGCAGTTAAGCTCCCTTATGCCTATGCACTCTGTACGAACGGTTTCTGACCGTCCTGAGGGAACCTTTGGGCGCCTCCGTTACTCTTTAGGAGGCGACCGCCCCAGTCAAACTGCCCACCTGACCATGTCCTACCACCAGATTATGGCGGCTAGTTAGAATCCCAAGATCATCAGGGTGGTATCCCAACGTTGCCTCCCCGACGACTAGCGCCGCCGGATCATAGGCTCCCACCTATCCTGTACAGACAATCTCAAAACCCAAGATCAGGATACAGTAAAGCTTCACGGGGTCTTTCCGTCCTGCTGCGGGTAACCAGCATCTTCACTGGTACTGCAATTTCGCCGAGTTCCCCATTGAGACAGTGTCCAAGTCGTTACTCCATTCGTGCAGGTCGGAACTTACCCGACAAGGAATTTCGCTCAGTTTCCTCCGGCGCTTTCACGTCGGACTGGACTCTATCTTCATCCATTAACTCCTTCAACCGCGGACGATTGCAGGTGTTCATAAGGCTTGCGATTCGCGCGATCTCCCTCAATCCGTCATTGGTTAGGTGCCGGCCTTCAGCCATCAATGCGAGAACGTCCGAAAACTTCAGAAAATCAACGCGTTTCTTCGTTCGGAGCTTATGACTCCGAAAAAACGTGACGATTTCGCGAAGATGGTCAAGACGTCGCACCCGATATTCCCATCGCTCATCGTGATTTTGACAAACCCTGCCAAACCCGAAGAAGCTCTTCAGGCCGTGAAGGACGTCCAAATCACGTTTGTGTTGAACGACTCGGAATTCCAGAATGACTTGGAAGCCGATCTTTACCGTTGGGTTTCTCTGGACACCGACGAAAAAGCATCCTTCTCCGTCTACGAATCCAACCACCCACTCTGGATTAAGTTGCATCGCTCTGCATCCTTACTTTGGATGCCTGGCGTATAGTCTCTGAGGATCCCTCGAATCATTTATAGATTCCAGGTTTCCTGCGGATTGTCCAATCTCAATCATTGTTACTGGCACGCTTCGACGCTGCCGAGTAGATTGAGCTCTCAGGATGTTCCCGCATATAGCCAGGTTGTCGTTCGCACGTCTCCGTGCGATGAGGCAACGATTATGTCACCTTAGGACGGTTATAGTTACCGCCGCCGTTTACTGGGGCTTCAGTTCGCCGCTTCGCTTGCGCTGACGACTCCCTTTAACCTTCCAGCACCGGGCAGGAGTCAGCCCCTATACGTCCGCTTTCGCGTTCGCAGAGACCTGTGTTTTTGTTAAACAGTCGCTTGGACCTATTTTGTGCCGCCTCCCTCAGCTTTCGTGGTAAACACTAGACCAAAGAAGGCACCCCTTCTCCCTAAGTTACGGGGTCAATTTGCCGAGTTCCTTAACAGGGATTCTCTCGTCGCCTTAGCATGCTCTGCCAGTCTACCTGTGTCGGTGTACGGTACGGGCACCTACGATCTACCTAGGGGCTTTTCTTGGCAGCGTGGAGTTGGTCACTTCGGCTCCGAAGAGCCTCGCATTCGCTTCTCGGCGTTACGTGCTGCGGACTTACCTACAGCACCGCCTACCGACTTAGACGCGCACATCCATCGGCGCGCTGACCTATCCTCCTGCGTCACCCCCTCGGCTCATAGACCTAAGCTAACGATGTCATGCCCCGCGGGTCTTTTCGCCGATCACTGCGTCGCGATTCAGTCATGGTCCATAGACCACTCCTTCATCGCTCCTTGTGCTCGAACGAAAATCCCTCACGGCTTCGCTTGCGAAGGATGTCATGACACTGTTCGCCCAGGTCTAAACGGTCGTCGGTGGTAGCAGAATATGAACTGCTTGTGCATCGCCTACGCTTCTCAGCCTCGGCTTAGCTCCCGACTCACCCTGAGACGATTGACGTTGCTCAGGAAACCTTAGACTTCCGGCGTGCGGGGTTCTCACCCGCATTTATCGCTACTTATACCTGCATTCGCACTTGTGGTTCGTCCACACGTCCTTACGGTCGTGCTTCGGCCTACGCCACAACGCTCCCCTACCGATTATTTTAGTAATCCCAAAGCTTCGGTTCGATGCTTGAGCCCCGTTGGATTTTCGGCGCCCCATCACTCGACTAGTGAGCTATTACGCACTCTTTCAAGGGTGGCTGCTTCTAAGCCAACCTCCTAGTTGTCTGAGCGACAAGACATCCTTTACCACTGAGCATCGATTAGGGACCTTAGCTGTTGATCTGGGCTGTTTCCCTTTTGACCATGGAGCTTATCCCCCACAGTCTGACTGCTACGCAGTTCGCCGCGGTATTCGGAGTTTGATTGGGTTCGGTAGTCCGGTAAGACCCCTAGCCCTGTCAGTGCTCTACCCCCGCGGGTTAACGCGTAACGCTAGTCCTAAAACTATTTCGGGGAGAACCAGCTATCTCCGAGTTCGATTGGCTTTTCACCCCTATCCACAGCTCATCCAATGTTTTTTCAACAACAACAGGTTCGGGCCTCCACGTGAGGTTAATCACGCTTCACCCTGGCCATGGATAGATCACTCGGTTTCGGGTCTACTGCAACGGACGAACGCCCTATTCAGACTCGCTTTCGCTTCGGCTCCGGCTCAACACCTTAACCAAGCCCGTTACAAGTAACTCGCAGGTTCATTCTTCAATAGGCACGCGATCAGCCTTGTTTGCACATTGGCCTTTCACGGTTTGTAGGCATGCGGTTTCATGTTCTCTTTCACTCCCCTCCGGGGGTTCTTTTCACCTTTCCCTCACGGTACTAGTACGCTATCGGTTTCCACAGAATATTTAGCCTTGGAAGATGGTCCTCCCAGTTTCAAACGGGGTTTCCCGTGCCCCGCCCTACTCACGAACAGCTCCGCGAGATCGATGGCTTTTGTCTACGGGACTTTCACCCTCTTTGGTGCGGCTTTCCAGCCGGCTTCTACTAACGATCGATTTTTTGACTCGCGCTTGGAGATTCGGCTCCAAGACGGCTGTCGTACAACCCCGCTCATGCAACGCCCGAACGCTTGCACATGAACGGTTTAGGCTCTTCCCTGTTCGCTCGCCACTACTAGGGGAATCTCGGTTGATGTCTTTTCCTCCGGCTACTTAGATGTTTCAGTTCACCGGGTGCGCCCACTCACGACTATTGTATTCATCGTGGTGTCCATGCCCATGACGGCATGGGGGTTGCCCCATTCGGATATCGCCGGATCATCGCTTCTTAGCAGCTCCCCGACGCTTTTCGCAGCTTGGCACGTCCTTCATCGCCTGTGGAACCAAGGTATCCACCTGCATGCCCTTATTTTATTTTGATTAATTGACTAACGCAAAATTGCACCCCCTTGCGCGCAGCGCACAGAGAGACCGTGTCATCCTAAGAATAGAATGATCGTGTCCTCCCGAGCTCTGTCGAAGGAGGCCGCTTCATGTGTCGTCGATGACACATGAAAGTTCTTCTCTATACAGTTTTCAAGGATCTCTGAGGTTCATTCCCTCAAAGCTGAACAGTGCAGTTTTTAGCGCGCATTACCATCAAGCCTCCGGCCTTACGATCGAGATGATCGATAGACTCCTCGGCATGTCGGCACCCTGCGAAGGGTCGTCTGTGGTCGACTTATAGTCTGTACGTCATCGCGACCGCGTTAAACGCGATTCGATGACATGTACTCCTTAGAAAGGAGGTGATCCAGCCGCACCTTCCGATACGGCTACCTTGTTACGACTTCGTCCCCCTTACCTAGCATACCTTAGACGCCTTGCTCCTTGCGGTTGCACGGGCGGCTTCGGGTACACTAAACTCAGGTGACGTGACGGGCGGTGTGTACAAGGCCCGGGAACGTATTCACCGCAGCGTAGCTGATCTACGGTTACTAGCGATTCCGACTTCATGAAGGCGAGTTGCAGCCTTCAATCCGAACTGAGAAAGGGTTTGTGAGATTAGCTTGCCCTCGCGGGTTCGCGACTCGTTGTCCCTTCCATTGTAGCACGTGTGTAGCCCGGGACGTAAGGGCCATGCTGACTTGACGTCATCCCCACCTTCCTCCGGCTTGTCACCGGCGGTCCCGCGTGAGAGATCTTTCGACCAACACACGGCAAGGGTTGCGCTCGTTGCGGGACTTAACCCAACACCTCACGGCACGAGCTGACGACAGCCATGCAGCACCTGTCTCTGCGTCCGGTTGCCCGGAAACCTAGTCTCCTAGGATAGCGCAGGATGTCAAGCCCCGGTAAGGTTCTTCGCGTTGCGTCGAATTAAACCACATGCTCCACCGCTTGTGCGGGCCCCCGTCAATTCCTTTGAGTTTTAACCTTGCGGCCGTACTCCCCAGGCGGGACACTTATTGTGTTAACTGCGGCACAGATGGAGTCGATACCACCTACACCTAGTGTCCATCGTTTACGGCTAGGACTACCGGGGTATCTAATCCCGTTTGCTCCCCTAGCTTTCGCTCCTCAGTGTCAGGTTAGCCCCAGATGATCGCCTTCGCCACTGGTGTTCCTCCCGATATCTACGCATTTCACCGCTACACCGGGAATTCCATCATCCTCTGACTACCTCAAGGTCGGCAGTATCCACACGGGTTCCCGAGTTGAGCCCGGGTCTTTCCTTGCGGACTTGCCGATCCACCTACGAGCGCTTTACGCCCAATAATTCCGGACAACGCTTGCCCCCTACGTCTTACCGCGGCTGCTGGCACGTAGTTAGCCGGGGCTTCCTCCAAGGGTACCGTCAATATCGTCCCCTTCGACAGTGGTTTACGACCCGAAGGCCTTCTTCCCACACGCGACGTCGCTCCGTCAGGCTTGCGCCCATTGCGGAAAATTCCTCACTGCTGCCTCCCGTAGGAGTCTGGACCGTGTCTCAGTTCCAGTGTGGCTGGTCACTCTCTCAAGCCAGCTACCCATCGCAGTCTTGGTAGGCCGTTACCCTACCAACTAACTAATGGGACGCAGTCCCCTCTCCGTGCGGATTGCTCCTTTCATCGCCTAGGGATGCCCCAGGGCGATCGTATGCGGTATTAGCTAACCTTTCGGCTAGTTATCCCCCACACGGAGGCAGGTTGACCACGTGTTACTCACCCGTCTGCCACTAGGTATTGCTACCTCGTTCGACTTGCATGTGTTAGGCACGCCGCCAGCGTTAGTCCTGAGCCAGGATCAAACTCTCCATAATAAAACTATGGAGCCTTCGATGATGGCTCTATGAAGCTCCGATTTTGCTCGGCTCGGAGAGCTGAGCTAGACCATTGCTTCTCTAATTGTTGTATATACGAAATCTCGCGACCCAAAAGACGTTGCCATTATGACGCTGTCTTAAGACGTCGGAGACCCACAGACTTTATGCGCTGCTGCACTGTTCAGTTTTCAAGGAGCGAACGAATCCGCGGCCACCCTAAAGCGGAGTCCTACCGACCCGCGCGGGGGCGTCATCGCCTTTGAACGCTACGGATTGCCTGATCGGCATTGCCGGTCAGGGCACGACGGCTATCATATCGCCGCGCTATGGCGCTGTCAAGGAAACGCCGAAAGCGTTTTCGGGCCGGGTGTCCGGCCCGCGTCGCACTTCACAACAGGCCCCGCGGTCGTTTGGTTGCGCTTCCGCGTGGATCGGCGCGCAGCCAGCGAGCGACCAGGCGGCCGGGAAAGGAAATCCATGTTATTCGACCACGTCGACCTGCGCGTCAGCAGCTTTTCCAAGGTCAGAGCGCTGTACGACGCCCTGCTCCCCGCGATGGGCTACGTCCGAATCGTCGAGGACGCCGACTCCATCTGCTACTACGACGAGAAGCGCGACCGCTCGGCCCCCTTCTTCGGGCTCGACCTCGAGCCGACTCATCAACCCAACGGAACGCGCTTGGCCCTGCGAGCGTCAAGCCGCTCCGAGGTCGACGCTCTGGGCGAAATCGCACGCTTGGCCGGCGCGACAGCTTTCGAGCCTCCGCACCTCTGTAAGGAATATACGCCCTTTTACTACGCGACGTTTTTTGAGGATGCCGACGGCAACAAACTCGAAGTTTGTTTCAGGGAAGCTCCGCCCGCGGACCCCGCTCGTTGAGCTCAGCCCTTCGGCGGTCTAGACTTTTCTCGAGATGGTTTTCGCCTGCATGAACAGCAGCAAGTAATCCCGGCCGCCGGCTTTGCTGTCGGTGCCCGACATGTTGAAGCCGCCGAAGGGATGTACGCCCACCATGGCGCCGGTGCTCTTACGATTGAAGTAAAGATTGCCGACGAAGAACTCCTCACGCGCCCGCCGGATCTTCTGTTCATCGGCGGTATAGAGCGACCCGGTCAAACCGAACTCAGTGTTGTTGGCGATCTTCATCGCGTCATCGAAGTCTTTGGCCTTGATGACCGCTAGAACGGGACCGAAGATCTCCTCCTGCGCGATCGTCGCATCCGGCGCGACGTCTGCAATGACGGTCGGCTCCAGAAAGTATCCGTTTTCGCCGGCGCGCTTACCGCCGAAGATGAGACGGCCCTCGTCCTTTCCCTTTTCGATGTATCGCTCTATCGAACGAAGGGCGGCCTCGTTCACGACCGGTCCCATGTAGTTTCCCGGATCGCTCGGATCGCCGACGGCAATCCCGGCCACGCGCCGTTGGAGCTTATCGATGAACTCGTCGTAGATCTTTTCGTCGACGATGGCGCGCGAGCAAGCGGAGCACTTCTGCCCTTGGTACCCGAACGCAGAAACCGCCACGCCTTCCACGGCGGCGTCGACATCGGCATCTGCCGCGACGACAATCGAATCCTTACCGCCCATCTCGGCGATCACGCGCTTTATCCATTTTTGACCGGGTTGCGGCTTGGCGGCAAGCTCGTTGATGCGCAGCCCGACCTCTTTCGATCCGGTGAAGGCAATGAATCGAATCTCGGGATGCGTCACGATCACGTCGCCGATCTCGGCGCCGGATCCCGGAATGAAGTTCACGACTCCGGCGGGGACGCCGACCTCCTCGAGCAAGTCCACAAACCAGGCCGCAATCACGGCCGCATCGCTGGACGGCTTGAGCACGACCGTATTGCCGGAAACGATGGCGGCGCCGGTCATACCCATCATAATGGCGCCGGCGAAGTTCCATGGCGGAATGACGGCACCCACTCCCAAGGGAATGTAAACGAGTTCGTTGCGCTCCCCTTCGAGCGGCACCACGGGCTGCGGGCGCGCGTACCGTAACGCTTCGCGCGCATAGTATTCGAGGAAATCGATCGACTCGGCAATGTCGCCGTCGGCCTCGATCCAACTCTTTCCAACCTCGTAAACCAAAAGCGCGTCGTACCGATAACGCCGCTCTCGCAGCAAAGCGGCGGCCTTGAACAGATAACTCGCCCGTTCGGGCAGCGTTAGACTCTTCCAAGATCTGAAGGCGTGCGCGGCCGATTCGACCGCCTGCGTCGCTTGCTCTTTCGAGGCGGAGCTGACGAGCCCGATAACTTCTTGCGGATCGGCGGGATTGATGGATCGGATCTTTTTCTCGGTTTCGATCCGGCGGCCGCCGATAACCAGCGGATAGGGCTTTCCGAATTCCCGCCGCACCGACGCGAGCGCCGCTCGCATCGCTGAAACGTCGGCGGGATCGGTGAAGTCGTTGACCGGTTCGTTCTTGAAGGGCGCGACCGTATCGGGTGCCTGCGTCGTCATCGTCATGCGGTTATACTACCAGAGAGCCGGGACGACGCCTTGCTACACAAGCTACCAGTGACAGGGCACTCGCTTGCTGGATAGCGAAACTCCCAAGCGTGACGCAGCTGCGCGCGGTCGCCGTCGCGGCGTTTTTTCTCGGCATCGGTATGGCCGGCGAGCCGTTCGCGCCGCTGCATGCTCTGCTGGCCGCGGCCCTGCTGTTGCTTTTTGCCGTGGCGCTCGAGCCGCGCTCATCACCCCTGATTATCTTCCTTTTCGCGCTGGCGGGCGTGTTGCTCACGTGCGATCTCCAGCACGGCGAGATCTATCCCGGTACGGGAATCGTGGCGCTAGGTCTGGGGGGACTTGCGGCTTCCTCGTTCGGACGCCGCACCGCGCCGGCCGTAGTTGCCGTACTAGGCACCGTCGTTGGTGCCGGCATCTTCCTCTTATTGTAAGAGCGGGTGGCCAACGGCGCCGCGCCGCAGCGTCGCAATCAACGATCTTGGATCCGCCGACTGCATCAGTGCCTCGCCGATCAAAAAGCCGCGTGCGCCGGCAGCGCGCAGCCGCGAGACGTCTGATGCATCCCGCATCCCGCTTTCGCTGATGGCCAAGACCCCCGGCGGCACCTTGGGCAACAGATGTTCGCTCACGGCCAGATCGGTTTCCAACGTACGCAGGTTCCGATTGTTGATGCCGACTAAGCTCGCGCCGGCCGTCACCGCGCGCCGAAGCTCGCTCTCATCGTGCACTTCAACGAGCACGTCCAACGCGTATTGTTGCGCTTCATCCATACACTCCAGAAGCGCGTCGTCATCGATTCCGCCCACGATCAACAAAACGCAATCCGCACCGTAGGCCGCGGATTGCGCGACCTGGTAGCGCGTCCAGATGAAATCCTTGCGGAGCAACGGGCATGACGCGACGGCACGAACGGCGTCGATGTAGATGAGCTCACCGAGAAAATGATCGCGCTCGGTTAGCACGCTAATCGCATCGCTCCCAGCGGCGGCGTACGCGCGACCGATCGCGACCGGGTCGAAACTGCGCGCGATCAAGCCGGCCGATGGGGACGCGCGCTTGATCTCCGCCACGATTGCGGCGCCGTCGGCGCGCCGCAGTGCGGCCAGAAAACCCCGGCGCTCGTCGACGCGAGCCAGCGCGCGCGAGCGAACCACATCGTACGGTTCGAGCCGCTGCTCCCGTTCGAGGGACGCCGCTTTCGCCGCGTAGATTTTCTGCAGCATGTCCGACATAGGTTTTTAAGCTGATTACGTTGCGGTTGGCGTCGGAGCAGGCGATCCCGAGGGTGTAGTTGACGGCGTCGGCGTCGGTACGGGCGCCGGGCCCACCGTGACCGTAGAACCGCTGGCTCCAGAGTGAATCGTGACGTTCTTCCCGCTCGCGCCCGAACCGAAAATTTTCTTTCGCGTGTACAGGCCACTTCGATTGGCGTGTTGTTGACTCGGATTCCACGTATCGTCGAGCGCGCTAACGGTTTCGAACCGCCGGCCGATGGAAATCTCCGTTACCCGGGCGCCGATGAAGTCGTTCGCGCCGGGCGAGCTCGCGGCCCCGCCGCCAAAATCTATCGCCCCGCGCGTCGCCACCGGCACGATCGGTGCGAGCGAATCCTCGAAAGCATAATCCGCCTTTTCGAAGGCCTCGCCTGAAGCCGTGACGTTCGCGCTGCCGTCGGTAACGATATCGACGACCTTGGCGACAATCGTGCTGTCGCTGTTAGGATGCATCAAGGTGATCGATGGGACGCCGGATGAGGGTGAGGCTGTCGCAATGGGTACCGTAAGCGCACCGATCCCGAAATCGTTGCCGCGGATTTGGCACGAGCCGCAGGTAAGGGAGCCGCTCGCAACCAGCACCCCGTTTACGTTCCGCAGCTCCGACTTAATGCCGGCGCCAAAGCTCGAATCCGAAGCGCTCAACGTCCCGATGACGTCGACCGACGAGTAAACCGCGCGCGAGCTCGGCAACTCGATTTTTGATGCGCCGACATAAACGCCGCTGAGGGTCACGCTGGCCGGCGGCACGACCTCAAACGTTGCGTACGCCGACCGCGCGGGAGCGTGAACGACGCGTTCGAAGATCGTGTCCTGCCCGACACCGTTGATGAACGTTCCAGTCGCGGGTCCCGTGCCATAATTCGTTCCCATGATCGACACGCCGCGCGATACGACGATGGGAAATTTCTCACCGTTGGTGGCATCGTAGTTTCCGCCGGCCAAAAAGATCGTAACTCCCGATTGCCCTATGGATTTTGCGGCATTCAGAACCGCCACCGCCTTGGTCATCGTTTTGTACGGGTTGGTGACGCTCCCACTCCCCGATGTATCGCTGCCATTTATCGGGTCGACATAAATCGAGGACAGCGGCGCGAGCGTTGGGACGATCGGCCCCGGTTGGCCCCAACGAGTGCAGGCGGTCCCGGTGATGATTCCCGCAACCGCCGTCGCGCCAACGACGGCAAAAAACAGTCGCGAGAGCCAGACACTGCGCATTAGTCGAGCCTTTTTGCCGTGCCGCTCCCGAGCACCTCGGGGAGACCCCCACCACGCTCCTGAAGAGATGAAACGATGGTTAAGAAGCCGGTGCGCTCGATCGTCGCCGCGATCGCGTCCGCGGCCGCTCGCTGGAGAGATCCCCGGTTTCCGACTCGCGAGCGCGCGCGCGACGCTGTAAGCGCGCGCACGACCTACTCGCCGCCGCACGTCGAGTATGCGCTCGATTCGCTGTTTGCCACGCTGCGGAACGACTCGATTGAGACGATCATCGCTGACGAGCTGGGCTGTCTCGACGTGCTGGACGGATTCACGAACCGGCCTGGCCGGGGGCGCGTGCGCGCGCTCCCAATCGGCCGCGTCTGCATCATCTCGAGCCGCACGACGATCGGAGTAGCAATCCTTCCTGCGATTTTTGCGCTCAGCGCGAAGTGCAGCGTCTGCATCAAAGATCGCGAGGATGGGTTGGCTGCGGCGTTTTTTGCAACCGTTGCGGAGGAGCTCGGCGAGCTTTCCGATTGCTTCGGGGCGCAAGCATGGGATGGCAAAAAGGATGCCGTCAAACTCGCCGGCTTCGATGCGATCGTCGCATTCGGCGGCGATTCGGCGCTCGCCGAGATCGCAAATCAACTCCCCTTTCAGGCGCGACTGATTGCCTATGGATCCAAGGCCAGCGCCGGCTATGTGACGCGCGAGGCGCTGGACGATGAAACGACGGTGCTTGCCATGGCCCACCGGGCCGCGCGCGATTTGGTCTTGTACGAAAGCCAAGGATGCCTTTCGTTGCACGCGCTCTTCGTCGAGCGTGGCGGAGTGATATCGCCGGCGAGGTTCGGCGAACAGTTGGCCGCTGCGATCGCGGAAGCCGCCGCCGAGTTTCCAATTGGGTCGCGCAGCGCACGGCAGCTCGCGCGGCTCGCGGAGGCGCGCGACCTCGCTACGTTTCGCGCGGCTGGCGAACAAAGAGTCTACGCCGGGGAGGCTGCCGAGTTTCTGGTGGTTGTCGATCCGCCGCTCGAAGAACCGCCGCTTTTCCTTCCGCGGGCGATCGCCGTTCGTTCGGTAGACCGTCCGGACGAAGCGGCGGCGTATCTCCATCGTCAACGGATAACGCTCGAAGCGCTCGCCGTCGAGCGCCACCGCCCCGACGTCCTTGAGATGGCGACGCAAACCGGCGCGGTACGGATCGCGCGTTTCGGGACCCTGCAAAATCCGCCGTTGACCGGCTTTCATGGAGCGCGCCCGCGCATCGCCGACTTCGTTCGCTGGATCGCCGACGAAACGTGACGGACGATCGATTCGAACGGCTCGTGAGCGCCGTCCCGGGGAAGCGAACCGGCGAGTTGGCGGCTTTGCTGCGATCCCACGAATCACGCAACGTCACGTACCTCGCCGACGACTTCCCGGTGTTTTGGGAATCGGCCAGCGGGGCAACGGTAACCGACGTCGACGGCAACCGCTACATCGACTGCACCGCGGCCTTCGGCGTGGCCAACGTCGGGCATTGCAATCCGCGCGTCGTCGGGGCGATCGCCGAGCAAGCGCAGCGGCTTCTCCACGGCATGGGCGACGTTTATCCGACCGAGCTGCGAGTGCGGCTCTTGGAGCGCCTCACGCAAATGCTACCGCCGGAACTCGACAGGGGCTTTCTGGCAACCACCGGTTCCGAGGCGGTAGAAGCGGCACTCAAGACCGCGATGTTATCGACCGGCCACGCGCGCTTCGCCGCATATCGAGGCGGATACCACGGTCTTTCGTTCGGCGCGCTCGCCGTCAGCGGCATCGAACGCTTTCGGGCGCCTTTCGCGGCGGCTTTGGCCACCGAGCCTCTGCTGCTCGATTATCCGCGCGAAGGCGCGATCGCGGCGCAGGAAGCGATCGCCCAAACGCGCGCAGTGCTGGCGCCGCACGACGACGTCGCCGCGCTGGTGATCGAGCCGATCCAGGGACGCGCCGGCTGCGTCGTTCCTCCCGCTGGATATCTCACCGCAGTTCGCGCCCTTTGCGACGAGCTCCGCATCGTCATGGTCGTTGACGAAATCTTTACGGGATTCGGAAGAACGGGCGACTGGTTTGCGATCGATCGTGAAGGCGTCGTTCCCGACGTTCTCTGTGTCGGCAAGGCCCTGGCGTCCGGTTTCCCGATGAGCGCGACGATCGGACGCAAGAAAGTCATGGACGCATGGCCGGTCTCGCCGGGCGAGGCGCTGCACACCTCAACCTATCTCGGGAATCCGCTCGGTTGCGCCGCCGCCCTCGCGACGATCGAAGAGCTCCAGCGCGAGGAGCTTCCGGCGCGCGCCGCCAGTCTGGGCATTGAGCTCGGGCGGCGTTTAGAGGCTTTGCGCTCGCAGCGCAACGTCGTGGACGTTCGCGGCCGCGGTTTGCTCTGGGGCGTGCAGCTGAACGATCCCGCCGCGGCGGGCGCCGCCGTAAAGCGCGCGCTGTCGCGCGGCATCATCTTCTTGCAGTCCGGCACCAACGGCGAAACGATCTCGCTTACGCCTCCCCTGGTCATCGGCCAAGATCAGCTGGCGCATGCGATCGACGTACTCGAAGCCGCTATCCGGGAGACGAGCGATTGAGGTGTCGCCAAAGGACTCCCAGAGCGGCCGTTGTCGCGCGGCGCTGAATCGTCTCGCGATCACCGCTCAGTTGAAAACGCCAGACCCGGGTCGTTGCATCGACGTCGTCGAGCGCAATCCAAACCAGGCCTACTGGTTTTTCGACCGTACCGCCGTCCGGTCCGGCGATTCCGGTGGTTGCCAGGGCGACGTCTGCGCCAAATCGAGTTCGCGCGCCGCGGGCCATCCGCTGCGCCACCTCCGCGCTGACCGCACCGCTTTGCTCGATCGTTTGCGCATTCACGCCGAGCTCCGCGATCTTCAACGAGTTGTCGTAAGCGACGACGCCTCCCACGAAGCTCCGCGACGAGCCCGGGACGCTCGTCAATTCCGCCGCGACCCGTCCGCCGGTGCACGACTCGGCTACCGAAGCCTTGAGGCCTCTGCGCTGGAGCAGCGCGTGAATCGCACTTGCCGGCGTAGCATCGTCCCGGCCGAAAACGTGCCCATCCAAACGCCGTTCCATCTCCTCTTCTAAAGGCGAAATCAGCGCCTGCGCCTCCGCGAGCGAGCCGGCCTTGGCCATAAGCTTCACGTCCACTCGAAAGTCGTGCGCGAGGACCGCAATCTTTGGATTCTCGGAGCGGCGAAAAAGATCGGCGATCCGATGATCGATCTCGGATTCCCCAAGCCCGATCGTATGCAGAACGCGCGTGTAGATTCGATCGCGACTTCCGAAGCGTTCGCGCAAGAATGGCACCACGTAAGCCGCTAACATGGGCTTCATCTCGCGCGGCACGCCGGGCATGCAGGCCACGAATTTCGCGTCCTGAGCGAAGGCGATGAATCCGGGCGCCGTTCCGTTCGGATTTTCTAGCGGAAGGCTCCCTCGCGGCAGCTCGGCTTGCTTGCGGTTGTTCGGGCGCATCTCGCGGCCGACCGAAGCAAAGACCTTTTCCATCTGCTTGAGTGCGGGCTCGTAGAGCTCAACCTCGAGATCCAGAGCATCACACACGGCCTCTTTCGTGAGGTCGTCGATCGTCGGCCCGAGGCCGCCGGTCGTAACGACCCCCTCGGCACGCGCAAGCGCGGAACGAATCGCCGCGGCAATCCGCTGCCGGTTATCGCCCACCATGTGGGTCGCGTGAACGTCGATGCCGGCTTCAGCCAAGTGTCGAGCGATGAATGCGGTGTTGCTGTCGACGAGCTGACCGAGCAACAGTTCCGTGCCGACCGCGATGAGTTCAACGTTCGGCATCGCTCTGATCGAACCATGACGGGTACTGGAAGCGAACCTCGGCGTCGAACCCGCGCGCCGCCTCGATCATCTCGCCGCGCCGGAGCCGCGAGTTCTCGAGTCCTGGATGCGCCGCATGCGTGCGTTCACGCATCCCGGCCAACCGTTCGATGAAGCGCGCAAACTTTTCGTCCATCGCGCTTTGCAGGGCGCGTCGTAGCGCTTTCCCGACGCGGGGGGCGAGGCCGGCGGTGGAGATCGCTATCCGCACCGGCCCCGCCTTCGCGATCGCCGCCATGGCGACGAAACCGTAGCGCGGCTGATCGATGCAACAAAGCAGGAAGCGATGGCGATCGGCAAGCCCGCGCAGCCGCTCGGAAAGTGCGCCGTCTTGCGGTGTGGATATGACGAAGAAGGCGTCGGCGAGCTCCTCCTCGCGCAGTTCCTGCGGATCGTACACGCGCAATACTTCGGCCCCGGATTCACGCAACGCCGCTTCTTTCTCAACGGCCTCGCGATCGTGCGCCCCCCCGATGACGATGCATCGGCGGCCATCCAAGTTCAGCCCCACGGGGAAGAACGCTTTTCGCACGCGGGCGTACTTAGAAATCGACCGGGCGGAGGTAGAACTCGTTGATCGCGGTGTTCGTCAGCATCGCGGTGGTTGGCAAGTGGCGCTTCCAATGCGTCGCATCCACGCGCGCGCGCACCAAGGCGACTTCATTCGGCAAAAACCCGCGCTCGATCAGCTGTGCGTCGGAGTACCCCAGCAAAATCTGGGCCAAGATCGCGTCGGCGTGCCGATAGCTGATCCCGAGATCGGCTTCGTCGGTTTGGTCGGCTTGCAGATCCGCCGTCGGAGCTTTTTCGATTAATCGAGCCGGAACGCCGAGATAGCGCGCCAGCTCCCAGACCTGGCTCTTCAAGAGATCGCCTAGGGGATTTAACGGCGGCGTGTCGTCGGCATGCCAGGTGAAATACCCGAGCAATCGCTCCGTTTTGTTGCCCGTACCGATCGGCAGCGCGTCGTATTTCGCGGATTGATCGAACAAGACGACCATCCGGATGCGCGCCATCACGTTCCCGCGCCGTCGCGCATCCGCATCGGGCTCGAACCGCAGGTAACCGTCGACCGCCGCGCTGATGTCGATCCTTAGCGAGCGTATGTTGAGCGCATCAACCACCAGCTGCGCGTCCTCAAGACTGGACGGGTGTGAAGTCTCGTACGGCATTAGGATCGCGTAGACGTTCCGAGCACCCAGCGCGCGCGCGCACAGATAGGCCGTCACCGCAGAATCGACTCCTCCCGAGAGGCCCAACACCGCCCGCGGAATGTTGCGCCGCACGACCATTTCGTCACGCAAAAAGGATACGAGCCAATCGGCGGTGACCGCCGCATCCACGCCCGGGGGACCGGGCGTCTCGGCAGGCGCTTCAATGATCGGCAACATCGCGTCCTCGCGGCAAGGGCAGCTCATCGTCTAGCAACAGGTCCGGCAGCACGGAGCCCAGATCGCCCAGCAGCGGCAGGCTCGCGCGCGCCAGATCGACTTCGCGCAAGTCGAGGTCGGCCCGCAGGATACACGCTTGGGTCGGCCGCGCCTCCACGAGCACGCGGCCACGCGGGTCGACCACGCACGACGAACCGGTCATTCCCTTGCCTCCCTCAAATCCGGTGAGCCCCGCGTAGATCATAAAGATTCCGTGCTCGAGCGCCGCAAGTCGCAGCACTTCCCGCCACTGCGCAATGCTCTCGAGCTCGCCTTCATGTTCGACGCCGCGCCCGGGCGAGGCGCTTGGGACCATCAGGATGCGGGCGCCTTTGATTGCGGCAATCGTCGGCATTATTGCGTGACACGCATCTTCACAGATCAGGAGCGCCATGCGTCCGAACCGGGTGTCGAAGACGCCGAGTCTGCGGCCCCGCGAAAGAAACCGCTCTTCGTCGAAGACGCCGTAGGTCGGCAAGAACATCTTGCGGTGAACGTGCACGATTCGCTCGTGCTCGTGCGCGACGTGAAGGTAGATCGCGCTGTTGTAGTACGTGCCTGCGTCGTTTTCGTAAAAGCCTGCGACCAAGTCGACGGCGCGATGGCCGCACGCTTTGCGCCACGTTGCCGCAAGGTCGTGCGCGAAGCGCGTTGCCGGGAGAGCCAAATCGTACACCGCGCCCTCGAGGAAGTAGCCGGTAAGCGCGGCTTCGGGAAGGACGACTAGCTCCGGCGGATCTTCGGCTAGCTGTGCGAACGCCTCGCCCGCGTCTTGCAAATTTCGCGCGTATTGCCCTTTCATTGGCTTCGTCTGCAAAATCGCCACGCGCAGACGAGCCGAGGAATCGGTCACCCGCGGCGCTCGCGCAAACGCTCGCGTCCCGTGTCCGGGACGCTCGTCGCCATCTCGATCGGTTCGTCCCCGGGCATCTTCATGCCAAGCTGCGCCGCGCAGATTTCGGCCGGGTAGGTCCAAATCTCCGAGAGCGTGGGATGGAGGTGCGGAATACGCATAAATTGATCGGCCGTCGAGGCATAAGCCATCGCTACGATCACCTCGTGAATCAATTCCGAGGCTTGCGGCCCGATGACGCACGCACCCAAGATCACGCCGCTCTCCCGGTCGGCCATCATCTTCACGAAGCCCTTGGTCTTCGCGAGGCACTGGGCTTTCCCGTGCTCGGCGAAATCGTAGCGGCCGCTCACGTAGGAGATGCCGAGGCGTCGCAACGCCTTCTCGCTCGCGCCGACTGCGGCAACCTGCGGATCGGAGAAAATCGTGTGCGCTCCAACGATTTCGTAGTTCGCCGATTCATCGAGGTTCATGCAGGCGTTGCGCGCCGCGACTTCACCCTGATAGATCGCAACGTGGACAAGCATGTACTCACCGGTTACGTCGCCGACGGCGTACACGTCGGGATTAGTCGTGCGCATCGTCGCGTCGACTTGGATGCCGAGCCGCGGGTCGTATGCGATGCCGGCGTTCTCGAGCCCGAGCCCCTCCACGTTGGGTACGCGACCGAGTGCGTAAAAAATTTCTTCGCCGGCGACTTCGCGCTCGTCGCCGTCGACCCTATACCGGACGACCTTCTCCGTGCCGCGACGGTAGGCTTTGACCAGCGTCGCATGGTCAACGACGTCGATGCCTTCTTCACGAAAATAGTGCGTTAGAGCATTCCCGACGTCGTCGTCGCTCGCCGTCAGGAGATGCTCGCTCCGGATGAGCATCGTCGTTCGAGCGCCCATCCGCGCCAAAAATTGACCGAGCTCGCAGGCGGTATAACCACCGCCCAACACGACGACGGACTTCGGTATGCTTTCGATTTCCAGCAACGCATCGCTATCGATATACCCGGTTTCCGCCAAACCCGGGAGTACGCTCGCGGGAATCAGGCTGCCCGTGGCCACCACGAACTTCGGCGCTTCCAAAACTGTGGCTTTGCCGACCGCGATGCTCGTCGGCGACAAGAACCGGGCCGCGCCGCGATAGATCGGAAACCGCTCGATGCCCTCGATCCGATAGTCTGCGAACTCCTTGACGAGTCCTCGCTTGCGGGCCGCGATGAACGGCATGTCGACGGTAATGTCTTGCACGTGGATTCCAAGTGCCTTGGCATCGCGCGCGTCGGCGAGCGCATCGCTGGACGCGAGCAGCGCCTTGCTCGGCATGCAACCACGTAGGATGCAAAGGCCCCCCAAGGGTCCGGTGTCGACGAGAGCTACGTTGCAGCCGACGTCACGCGCCGTACGGGCGGCCGCGAATCCAGCGGAACCCGCGCCGATGACGATCAGGTCATGACGGGCGATTTGTTGCATTGGAGGTTCTAGCGCCCAGCCGGGCGCGCACCAAGGCGGTGTGTCGACTCGATAAAGCGGACCGTTCCACTCGAATGCACCAGGATCGAGTGGGTTCGCGCCTGATTCCCAAAGAAGCGAACGCCGCGGACCAAGTCGCCGTCGGTGATGCCAGTCGCGCAGAAGATCACGTCGTTGCTTCGAACCAAATCCTCGAGTTCGAGCACGCGATCCAAATCTCCGAACCCCATGTCGGTCGCGCGCTGCGCTTCCTGCTCGTTTCGCGGCTCCAGGCGTCCCATGAAGTTTCCACCCAAGCACTTGATGGCGGCGGCCGCGAGCACACCCTCGGGAGCTCCGCCGGTTCCCATCGCAACGTGGATGCCGGTCGACTCGATCGCCGTGGCGATACAAGCGTCCACGTCGCCATCCGAAATCAATCGAATGCGCGCTCCCGCCAATCGCACTTCCCTAATGAGGTCGGCGTGCCTGGGCCGATCGAGAATGATGACGCAGACGTCGTTGATCGGCTTGTCGAGCGCATTCGCAACCGCTTCCAAGTTCTCGCTCACCGGGGCATCGATGTGTACGTAGGGCGCTGCCTTCGGTCCCACGGCAAGTTTCTTCATATACGTATCCGGAGCGTGCAGCAGGCTGCCGCGTTCCGAGATGGCCATCACGGCGATCGCATTCGGAAGCCCGTTGGCCACCAAATTCGTCCCCTCCACCGGATCGACGGCTATGTCTACCTCTTTCCCGCCGCTGCCGACTTCCTCGCCGATGTAGAGCATCGGCGCCTCGTCGCGCTCACCCTCGCCGATGACTATTCGGCCGGAGATTTCCATTTCGCGCAGCGCATCGCGCATTCGCTCGACTGCAGCACCGTCGGCCGCGTCGCGTTCGCCGCGCCCCATCCAGCGGGAAGCGGCGAGGGCCGCGCTTTCCGTAACCTTCACAAAATCGAGCGAGTGAACCGGATGGTCCAGCACCGCCCGCATAATCGACCGCGCCATTGTTAGTGGTGACCTACAAAGGGATGCGGCTCATTTCCTGTTAAAAAGGTCACGGCGTGTCCGCCGGTACCCATCTCTCCCCACCTTTGCATTCGCGGTTCTTTCGCCTCGGCGATGTGCTCGTTGCGGGCTGGTCCGCGCTAATCGCGGTCGCGCTCGCCGGCCTCACCCTCGGCTTCTTCGCCTGGTATGCGGTGATCGTTCCGCACCACCACGGCGCCATCGGAGAGTTAGGACTGCTGGGGGGCGTTTTCGGTGGAATCGCGCTCACCGTCGCAGCGTGGACGGCCTACTCACATTATTTCTCCGGCCGCGCCGGCATCACGATCGCGCGCTCCTTGCAATACGACGCACTGACGTGGCCTCCGTTTTTGCTGCTCTGGTTCACGTTCGTGTTACCGCCCCAGCTCACGCACGGCGCGCGCCTCTTTCTCTTGGCGCTGGGGCTCTGCTGCCTGGGCAAAGTGCTCATCGCCGCGCGGTTCAATCAGACCGTACGCGAAGTTTTGATCGACTTCGCAGCGACGCGCCTCGCAATCATCGTCATCGCCGAGCTCGCGGCCGTGATCATCGGGCAGCGCGCCGGCAGCCACGTCCAGGAATCGTCGCACGTCCTCCTGGCCGTTTGGGGGCGTTGGGACGCCGTTCATTATCTGAACATCGCGACCCAGGGTTATCAAGGAACCGACATGGCGTTTTTCCCGCTCTATCCGTTCCTCATCAGGATCTTCGGGTCGCTCGCCGGCAACCATCTGATAGCGGGGCTGCTCATATCGAACGCCTCGTTTTTCCTCGGCTTACTCTTTCTCTACAAGCTCTTGGAGCATGAATACGACCGCGCGGTCGCGCGCCGGGCCATCTTTTACGTCTCGATTTTCCCGACGGCCGTGTACTTCACCGCGGTCTACACCGAATCGCTCTTCTTCATGCTGACGGTCGCTTCGTTTTATTACATGCGGTCGCGGCATTGGTGGGCCGCGGGTGCGTTAGGCTGCCTCGCCGCGCTCACCCGCGTCGAGGGCGTGATCCTGATCGTGCCGTTCGTCATCGAATGGCTGACTCAAGACCGGGAAACGGGCCCCCGAGCGATCTACGATCTGTTCGCGGGCGGGCTCGTCGTCCTCGGACTCGCGATCTACATGGCGTATCTCTGGGTGTTGCGAGCCGATCCGCTTTATTTCTCCCACGTCCAGATTCATTGGAATCGCCACCTCGCGCTGCCCTGGGTCAGCCTGGCAAACGCTTTCGGAAAGCTCACTCATGGCGCCGGGGCGTTAGTCGTCGCGAATCAGTCGCTGGAGATCGCGTTTACGCTCCTGATGATTGCCGTCTTGCTTGGGGGCTGGCACCGGCTGCGGCCGTCGTATATCGCTTACATGGCCCTCTCGATTCTCGTGCCGATGTCCACGTCAAACCTCATGTCCATGCCGCGCTTTGCGCTCGTGCTTTTCCCGATGTTCGCAATCTTGGCTCGCTGGGGGGAGCGTCCGTGGGTCAACAACGTGATCCTCGCGTTCTCGCTGCCGTTGCTGGGCCTCTTTACGGTATTGTTCGCCGATTGGTACTGGGTTGCATAGTCGCGCCGCGCAAGGATTCGTGCGCGATCTGAGCCGCCGGCGCGGCGTGCGGCAGTTCGTCAAGTTTGCGATCGTCGGCGCGTCGGGCCTGGTCGTCAATTTCGTCGTAGCGCATGTCCTGGAAAAAACGACGACCCTTTCCTGGTTCGTCGATTTCGCGATCGGCTTCATGGTCGGGGGTGTTTCCAACTACGTGCTCAACCGACTTTGGACTTTTGGGTCGCGGCGCAATCCTCTGGTCGAGGGTCTGCAGTTCCTGGCCGTCTCGGCCGTCGCGCTCGTCGTCGGTAAGGTCGTGTTCACCATCGCGGGGCGCGCGGGCTTCGCCCACTTCACCACAACCTGGCTCATCGCGACGCTGGCCGGCACCTTCCTGAACTTCTTTTTGAATAAGTATTGGACGTTCCGTCACCTCAATTGAGGTTCGCAGCGGGCTATTGGAACCTTGGCCTCTGGGCGATCGTGCTGCTGGGGCTGGCGCTGCGGTTACACGGAATCCATAACCCGATTCTCGACCATCCCGGGTGGCGGCAGGGCGACACGGCGGCGATCGCGCGGAACTTTGCCCGCCTCCAGTTCAATATCATGTATCCGCAGACCATGTACGATGGGCCGCCGCCCAACTATGTCGAGCTGGAACTGCAGATCGTGCCCTTTTTGGTTGCGGCTCTCTACAAGGTGTTCGGAATTCACGAAATTTTTGGGCGCCTGATCAGCCTGGGATTCAGCCTCGCAACCGTCGCGACAATCGGCTACTTTGCTCGCTGGCTCTACGGCAGCGCGCTTGCCGGTTTGCTGGCCGCGTTCTTCTTTGCAATTATTCCCGGCAGCGTCTACTACGGGCGGACGTTCATGCCGGATGCGGCGATGGTCTTCTTTCTTACCGCAGCGTTGTACGTCGTAGCCCGCTACCTCGTCGAGGACGCGCGGCTGTCGCTGCGCCGAGTCGTATGGCCGTTCCTTCTTTTGACTCTAGCGTATCTCGCCAAGCCCGTGGCGGTGTTGGCCATCGTGCCGGTCTCCGGGCTGCTGTGGGAACGCGCGCGCGCGCATCGGAAGATGGCGCCGGGTTCCATCGCACTTCTCATCTTGCTTCCGTTGCTAATTCTCTGGTTGTACGACCGGCACGTTGCTGCAATTGCGGAATGGCACTGGGCAAGCGGAATCACGCAGCTGCACGTTCTCCCCTCGCTGCGTGCCGCGTTTCTGAGCCCCAGCGCATTCGCCGCGAAGTTTTCGCAGTTTCGCGCCGCCCTGGCGATGTTGCCGGCTACGATGCTCGGAAGCATCGCGTGTCTGCTTTCGGTTGCGAGCTTCGTCACGCTGCCTTGGATCGCGGCGCGCAGCAGAGCGCTTCTGTGGAGCTGGCTCGCCGCCGACTTGATCTACACGTACGTCGTCGTGACCGTCGAGCGCGTGGACTACTACCTGTATCCGCTCCTGCCGTTGTGCACGCTCGCAATCGGAGGTGCGCTAGCGTACTTCATCACCGTCGTGCGACGCTCGGATGCGACGCCGCCCGCGCGCTACGCGCTCCTGGCGCTGGTTGGGGCGATCGTAATTGCCGCGCTGCTGCAAACCCGCGGACCCGTCGCCGCCTACTATCGCTACGATAAACAGGTCTATCGGAATGCAGCCGAGCTGAATCGCTCGCTGCCAAAAGACGCGCTGGTGGTGATCGGCCACTACGGCCCCAACGTTCAGTACTATATCGATCGCTTCGGCTGGGAGGAAGATCCGCTATTGTGGACACCCTTCGACGAGGAAAGCGCGATCCGCAAGGGGGCCCGGTACTTTATCGCTATCGAAGGCGGCCGCTTACGAGCGAACCTCGACCTCTGCGTTTGGCTGGAACGCTTTCCGGTGCGCAACGAGCTCGCGCGTTGGCCGGTTTACGAGACCGATCCAGCCTTGGCGTCACGCGATGGCGAATCGATCTGGCGCGCCTTCCGAAAGGCCGAGCGTGCCGGGCGTGCTGCAGGTTTCCTCGAGCGCCACGGCATCTGCCGCGTTACGTACCGATAGACTTCAGGCCGTCGAGTAGCGCCCGAAACGCTTCGGGCTCGACCGAAATGCTCCCCCGGTACGGAAAGTCCAACGCCATCACCAAAAACAGCACCAGGCCGATCATGAGGCTAAGGCTGCCGATCATCAGTTGCTGCATGATCGTGCGCTCGAAGCCAAAGAAATAGGTGAACGCAACCGTTATATACGCCCCCGCGATGAGGACGGTCCAGAGGATGCCATTGACGCCGATGAAATCAATGGTGAGCCGCGTCTGCCGGTCCATCAGTGCGGTATCCATCGCGGCCAGCATCTGTGCGTGTACGTTTTGCAACTGCATGGACGTTACGGGCAGGTTTCGAATATCGCGATCGACGGATTCCAGCAAAGCATCCGAGATGCGAGACTTCTCACCACGGTTCATGCGAGGCCATTCGTCGTAGATCACGGAATGCAAATATGCCCGCAGCGCCGCTCGAATATGCCCGGGCCTCGGAAACGATTCGGCGTCACGGTAGATCGTGGCCAGCGACGCTGCCTCGTCGTACGTGCGGGCTTCGGCCTGTTGAAACCGCTCCCAAACCCCGATCGCGATGAAAGCGAGCAGGACCGCATAGATCACGCCGATCACGGCGAGGATGAACCCGGCTCGGTCGTTGTGTGCCGAGCGGATTTCGAGGGGCGTAGATTTCTCGACCAGATATCCAACTGCCAGGGTAGAAACGACGAAGCCTCCGACGATCACGATGCCCGCCAGGTACGTCGGCAGCGATTCAAACCAAGCGATCATGGAAGCGGCAACAGCGAAGCGGCGCCGAACGTCGTTGCCTCCGACGGGATCTCCGGCGCTCCGGAGCTCACCAGCTGGCGATAGACGATCAGCCGATTCGTGTCTTTCGCGATCTCCAGCTGAAGCTCGTAACTCCGCTTGATGGCCGCCGTCAGCTGATCGGTGTCGAACGTATAACCAAAGCGCTTGAGGCTGCGCAGCAGAAGGGCATTTATGGCATTGACCTGGGTATAGGCGCGCTGAAGTTCAAGACCCGCGGCGCGGTACGTGGGATAGTTGGTGAGAACGATCTCCCGCTTGAGCTTGGCTTGATCGATGGTCGCCTTGAGCGCCGCGAGGGGAGCGCTCTGCGGATCCACGGCGAGGCCGCCGTCCACCGTCGCGAGCGCGTCGTCGAAGTCACCCTTGCCGTACTCGAGGCGCGCGAGCTCCGCCCCCGCCTCGACGAAGCCGGCCCGGGCGCGGGGGTTCGCCGGATCGACTCGCAGCGCCAAACGATACGCCAGCGCCGCATCGCGGGCATCGCCACGAGCCAGCGCGACCGCGCCCTGGTGGACCCGCGTGTTGACGATCCAGCGCTCGATCGGGCCGGCACAGCTCGGCAATGCCGCAATGCAGAGCGCGGCTACGACCCTCCTAAAGATGAACATGCGCGGCAAATCGTGCAACCACTTCGATAATTACAGCGGCCGGATAGAGAATCACCTGCGAAAGCAGCGATCCGAGAATGGCCGTCAGCGATAAGTAGAACACCATGGAGCGAACCTCCTCGACGCTCCGCTTGCCGTGAATCGCCTGATCGCTGATCATCGACGACGTAGGGTCCACGAACAAGGTAAAGGCGATCGTACCGATCCCGTTGATGACGCCCGATAGGCCTATTGCGGTCCGAGCAACGTTTGCGTCCAGCACCGATGCAAGGTACGAAGCCTGAACGCCAATGGCATAGACGCACATGACGACCACGTTGAAAATCAGCAAGCGCTTGGGCAAAACCCGCCAATTGAACGCGCGCAGCTCGGCAAGCGACGGAAGCCGCTGTGCGCGAAGCACGTCGGCGATTACCGAGGGCGCGGCCAACCGCATCAGTGAATGTGGCACGGAGCCGCGAGCTTCAAACGAATGAACGCCCCGGCGAAACAGGTAAGTAAACATCGGCAAGAAGAACGCGAACGCGATCATGCCCGCGGTCCCCGCGAGCACGATCAGGCGCAGTTGCAGTTCGAACACGTGGTGCCACGCCGCAACCGCTCCGGTCGCATTCCCTGCCTCGTCGGAGAGCGGGCCGACAAAGAAAGCCATGAACAGGTTCGCCAGCCGCCCGGTCGTGACGAACAAATTGAAGAGCGAAATCGATGTCGCGATGCGCTTGGTTTGAACGCCCGCGAGCCGCGCGGCATACGCCCCGATCGTCACGCCCTGCACTACGAACGTAATCAGCATCGCGCCGATCAGCTTCCCCGACCACAAATGCGGCACCACCGCGACTGCAAAATCGAAATTCCAAAGCGAGGTTTGCATCGTTAGGCGGCGGTGTGACGTGATGCCGAGGAAGCTCCGACCGACGCGCGGAGCCACGGATGGCGGGAGCGAGGAGGCGGAGCAGCAGGAGCGCAGCCGGGATGGCGGAGCGACGAGCGCCCTTCGACACGAGCCGCTCCGCGGCTCGGCTCAGGATGACAAGGCGGCATGTCACGCCGCTGCCGCAAAGATACGATGCCGAGCGCACTACGCGGCGTGGCTGGCGCTCCAGGAAATTGTTTCCTCGTCGACGGGACCGATGATGCACAATCCGAGGTTTTCGTCGTTCAGCAGCTCGCGCGAGAGCTGCTGAACGTCCGCGGCGGTCACATCGTCGATTCGGTGCTCGATCTCTTCGGGGCTGACCTGGCGGCCCAGCGCAAACTCGTTGCGGCCGAGGCGAATCATACGGCTCGAGCTCGACTCGAGGGAAAGGGTAAGGTTTCCCTTGATGTGCTCCTTTGCGAGTTGAAACTCGGCGTGGTCGATCGGCGCATTGCGAACGCGGGCGAACTGTTCGAGGATCACGTCGATACAGGGCTGTACGTTCTGGGGCGACGTGCCGGCATACACGCCGAAGAGTCCGGCGCCTCGGTAGGCGGCTTGGAAGGAGTAGACGCTGTACACTAGGCCGCGCTGTTCCCGGATTTCCTGAAACAGGCGGCTCGACATGCCACCGCCCAGGATGGTGTCCAACAACGACAACGCGTATCGCCGCTCGTCGCGGACGTCGATGCCGCGCGTTCCGACGATGACGTGCGCCTGTTCGCTGTCCTTGTACCGAACGTGCGCGGCCGGAGTGATAGCCGGCCCTTCCGGATCCGGTAACGCACAGGACCCATCGAAGGACGCGAACTGTTCCTTGACCAGCTCGACGAAACGCTCGTGTTCCACGTTTCCGGCTGCGGCCACGACCACCGAATTCGGAGCGTAATGCGCGCGCATGTGGGCGCGCAAATCGTCGGGTGTAATGCGCACCACGGTGTTGGCAAAGCCGATGGTGGGCTCGCCGAGATTCGATCCGCTCCACATCGTCTGCAAGAAGACGTCGTGAATCAATTCGTCCGGTGAGTCCTCGTACATCTTGATCTCTTCGAGAATCACCTTCTGCTCTTTGCTCAACTCCGTGGGGTCGAATGCTGAATGAAGAAACATATCTGCCAGCACGTCGAGGGCCAGCGGCACGTGGCGGTCGATGATTTTCGCGTAGTAGCAGGTCGTTTCTTTATCGGTAAACGCGTTGAGGTTTCCACCCACGCCGTCCATCGTCTCGGCGATCTGCCTTGCGGTTCGGCGCCGCGTTCCCTTGAAGAGCATGTGCTCCACGAGGTGTGAGATGCCGCGGCGCTCGTGGCTTTCGACGCTGGATCCGACGTCGGCCCAAATTCCGACCGTCGCGGAGCGTACTCCCGGCATGGCTTCCGTGAGGACGCGCAACCCGTTCGGGAGCGTTGTCTTCCGATACGTCACGACGGCCCGAACGCCGTGCGGGACCACTGCGGATCCCAGAAAACCGCTTCGCTGGCTCCGCTCAAGCGGGCGCGCAGCGCCGGCGCCGATTCCGAGCGTCGAACCGTCAGGCTGAAAACCGTTCGTGACGTCGGCTTTGCCAAATCGCCGCTGACGATCGCGTCTTTTGCGACGGCAATGGGCACGCTGGCCCAAACGTCGAGCTCTTCGGTCGCCGGCGCGGCCGCGAAGGTCCGTTGGGCCAGCGCGACGACCTCCCCGACGAACTCCTCGCGTGTCATCGGATGATGGAACTTCACGCCCCACATCCGGATTCCGACGATGAGGTGGCTTCCCAGCTCGTTTGCCGAGATTTGGCTGACCTGCGCGGACCAGCGCGTGCTGAAGATCGCCAAACCGATGCGTTGCGCGATGTCGCGGCGATTACCGACGGCGCGCGCAGCCGCATCGAGGTCCGCGACGCTCGGCGCGTACGCCCCGGCGACACCGCATAGTGCGACGAGCGCCAGCAGCGTAATGGCGGCAAATCTAGTGACCCTTCTAGTAAGACTGCGCAAAATAGGCTCTGACTCTCGCGGGTTCGCCGCACGCCACGCAAGCTAGTCCGGAGTCCTCAAGGTCGCGCAGGACGCGCGTCGTCGCCGCCGTCGCCGCCTTTATCTGCGCCTCACACTCTGCGCGTTCGCACCAGGCGATGTCTACCATCCCGGCGCGATTCGCGCACAACTCAAGAAACTCGTCCCGGTTTGTCGTAACGAACGTATGAGTATCCAAAAATTCCTTTGCTTCCGCGTACAGCGAGGCCTGAATGTCCTCCAGAAGGGTTCGCAACGTCGCCGAAAGATCCGTCAGAGCGACGCTCTGCCGTTGGCCTGGCTCGCCCTTGTCGCGATCTCTGCGCGCCAAAACCGCCGTCTCCGCTTCGACGTCCCGCGGTCCAATTTCGATTCGCACCGGAACGCCGCGAAGGTCCCACTCGCTGTACTTCCACCCGGGTTGCTGGTCGCGGTCGTCTACGCGCACGCGAAAGCCCGCTTCGCGCAGACGCGCGGCCGTGGTTTTGCAGAGGTCCAGTGCGCGGTCGTCGCCGGAACGTACGATCGGAACGAGCACGGCTTCGATCGGCGCCATCTTCGGGGGAATGCGCAACCCTCGGTCGTCACCGTGGACCATAATCAAGCCCCCCAACATCCTCCACGAGACGCCCCACGAGGTCGTGTAAGCGTACTTGACGGCGCGATCGGCGTCGGTGAATTTGATGTCGTAGGCTTTGGCGAAATTCTGACCCAGATCGTGCGACGTACCCGACTGCAATGCTTTGCCGTCGGGCATGAGCGCTTCGATCGAAAACGTTTCAACCGCTCCGGGAAAGCGTTCGCTCGAGCTTTTCCGCCCCGCAAACACGGGCACCGCGGCGACGTCTTGAGCAAAATCTCGATAAAGCTCGAGAATGCGCAATGTCTCCTCGCGTGCCTCGGCCGCCGAAGCGTGCGCGGTGTGTCCCTCCTGCCAAAGAAACTCCATCGTGCGCAAGAAGGGCCGGGTCGCTTTCTCCCACCGCACGACGTTGGCCCATTGATTGATCAGGATCGGCAAGTCTCGATAGGACTCGATCCACTGCGCGTACATCGTTCCGATGATCGCTTCGGATGTTGGCCGGATGGCGAGCCGCTCGTTGAGCGTTTCGGAGCCGCCCTGCGTCACCCACGCAACTTCCGGCGCGAAGCCCTCGACGTGCTCCGCTTCGCGTATCAGCAGACTCTCCGGGATGAGTAGCGGGAAGTACGCGTTTTCATGGCCGGTCGCCTTAAACCGACCGTCTAAATCCTTCTGCAAGTTCTCCCAAAGCCCGAAGCCATAGGGGCGAAGAACGACGCACCCGCGCACGGGCGAATACGAAACCAGCTCGGCTTTTAGGCAAGCCGCCGTGTACCATGCAGAGAGATCGGCCGCCTTCGGAGGAATCTCCTTGACGACGTCCCGAGCCAACGCTTCGGACATGACCGGCCCCGCTTCGCCGGGAGAATGCGCTGTACCCGCGCCCGGCGTGCCGGGAACTTCTACCTAAGTCGCATACGGAAGAAGGATGGCGAAACACACGCGCATTTATACCCGCACCGGCGACGACGGAACGACCGGACTAATCGGTGGAACGCGCATCAAGAAGAGCGCACTTCGCATCGACGCCTACGGCACGGTCGACGAGCTTTCTAGTGCAATCGGGCTGGCACGCGCCCAGATGAGCGCTAGCGCAGCGCATAGCGAGCGCGCGATTCGCCTCGATGCGTGGCTTGCGTGGACCCAAGACGTGCTGTTCAATCTCGGCAGCCAACTGGCCGCGCCCGAAAACGGGAGCCGGGCTGCCGTTCCCAAAGTCCACGCCGCCGACGTCGAAGCGCTCGAGCACGCGGTGGACGTCGCCGAGCGCGATCTTCCAGCGCTGGCTAATTTCATCCACCCCAGCGGCTCTATTCCGGGCGCTCAGCTTCATTTGGCGCGGGCGATTTGCCGTCGAGCCGAGCGCCGCGTCGTCGAGTTGCTCGACCGCGAGAAGGGCGGGGCGGACACCGCGCTCCGCTTTCTCAATCGCCTCTCCGACGCGCTCTTCGTTTGGTCGCGTTGGATCAACGACGCGCTCGGCGCGCCCGAAAATCTCTGGGATCCTTCACGTAAACCACCGCTAGTGTAGGTCCGAACGGCGGCCAATGCGAAACGACGCCCGAATGTCGTTTCTCTCGGAGCTGTTCGCGACGACGGACGCCGCGAAACTGCGCGAACTCGGCACGCGTAAGATCCTGCGCCGGGCCTTAACGGCGAGGGATCTGATCGCTATCGGCTTGGGAACGATGATCGGCGGCGGAATTTTTACGACGATCGGCACCGGCGTCAAGGGCGCCGGGCCGGCGGTCATCATCTCCTACCTTCTGGCCGGCCTCACCTCATTCTTCGCCGCGCTCTGCTACGCCGAGCTGGGCGCGATGGTTCCCGTCGCCGGGAGTGCCTACACGTATGCCTATGCGACGATGGGAAAGCTCTTTGCCTGGATCATCGGATTTGCCTTGATCTTCGAATACGGGATCAGCGCCGCGCCCGTCGCGCAGCAATTCTCCGCGGCGATTCAGGACGTCTTCAAAAGTGTCGGCCTCGGGCTGCCGGCGTGGGCAACGCAATCCAATTTGCTCGTCCATGGCGCCTGGTGGTTGCCGTCGAGTTGGGATCTCGCGCACTCGCAGTACGATTTCGTCGCGGCGTTGTTCGTGGTGGGCTTGAGCGTCCTCTTGTCCGTTGGGATCCGAGAATCGGCCAGCGTGAACAACATCTTCGTGGTGCTTAAAATTTCGGCTCTGATCGTGTTCGTGATCGCCGGAGCGTTCTTGGTGCGCGGGGTCAACCTGCACAATTTCAATCCGGTCGGATGGGGAACGCTGCGTCCTTTCGGGGGCATGGCCGACTATTCGTCCTCGGCTCAGCCGTACGGCATCATCGCGATCGGTGCCTATGTCTTCTTCAGCTACATCGGGTTCGATACGGCGACCACGACCGCCGAGGAATGCAAGAACCCTCAGTTCGACGTCCCGGTCGGCGTGATCGGCGCCCTCGCCATCGGCACGGTGATCTATTGCGCGACCGCAATCGTTTTGGTCGGCGCCGTGCCATGGAGCCAAGTACCGATCAAGAACCCGCTGGTCTTCGCCCTAGCGCCCCTGCACATGCCCGTACTCAACTGGGTTATCACGGTCGGAGTCCTCGCCGGTACGACCAGCGTTGCACTCGCATCGCTTCTGGGTCAATCGAGAATCTTCTACGTCATGGCCCGCGACGGCATGTTGCCGCCCGTGGTTGCCAAGATCCATCCGCGGTTCAAGACTCCATTGACCACGACCATGATCACCGGCGGCGCGGTGGCGATTCTGGCGCTGATCGTTCCGCTCAATAACCTGCTCAATCTCGTGAACATTGGAACGCTCATAGCGTTCACTGTGGTCTGCGCGGGCGTTCTTTATCTGCGAAAGCGGCGTCCCGATCTTCCCCGCAGCTTCCGCGTGCCGTTCGTTCCGCTCTTTCCGGTGCTGGGAATCGTCTTCTCGCTCTTTCTCGCGATCTTTGGACTTTCGAGGGCCACGTGGACGTGGTTCGTCATCGCCTTGGTCTGCGGTTTGGTCTTCTTCTTCGCGTACGGTTTCCGGCACTCAAACCCGGCAAACGTCGTCCCGGTCGAAGAACCCGAGGGTTTGAGCGAGCTCCCCTAGAGCGTTTCGCCGATGCCGGGGGTAGTGAGTTCGATCCGAGCGTTGCGCGAATCGTAGTTCGCGCGCACGTTGAGCGCTCGTGCCACGGCATCGAGCGAAATCATCACCCGGCCGCGAACGCGAAACGGCGCGTGCCTGAATGTCAACGGCATGCCGTTGAGGGTGGCATGCGTATCGCCAACGCGTAAGCGCAAGGATTGGCCGCCCAGGACCACCGCGATCTTGCCGGTCTTGCCGTCAACTTGCGTTTCGGCGCCGAGCGCGTCGGCGATCGAACGAAGCGGGACGTAGGCACGCGCCCTGGCCGTCGTCACGGGCTGGACGTCGCTGTCGACTCGTTGCCCGTTGACGAGCATAACCGTCGGTCGCGAAAACGCGAGCGCCGCGGAGACGACCAAGGACAGCGTCGCGATCGCTGCGACGGGTCGCCAGCTAAAGGCGGCATACAACTCCCGGGTTCGCGCGATCATCTCAGGGGTTCCACCGCGTCCAGCGCGCCGCCGATTTCTTGGGCGTACGCCGGATACTTCTCGGCGATCACCTTTTCGATTTCTAGCCGAAGCATTCCGAGCAGATCGCTCTCCGGGTAGGTGCCGACCAGCTCGCCCGCGCGATAGATCGCGCCCTTGCCCTTACCGCCCGCGACCCCGACGTCCGCCATTTTCGACTCGCCCGGTCCGTTAACGACGCAACCCATCACGGCCACCTTGACCGGCGCGCTGTAGGATTTCGCGATCGCTTCGACCGCCCGGCCCAGCTCGAGAACCGAGATTTCAGCCCGCCCGCACGACGGGCAGGCCGTGATTTCGAAGCCTTTTTCGCGCAGCCCGAGCGATTTGAGAATCCCCCAGCAGACGGGTACCTCTTCGATGGGGTCGTCCGCCAGCGAAACGCGAATCGTGTCTCCGATCCCTTCCCAGAGAAGGATGCCAAGCCCAATGGACGATTTGATCGTCCCGTCCCGCAGCAATCCAGCCTCCGTGATGCCGAGATGCAACGCGTAGGGCGTTTCTCGGTCGCGCAGGCGTTGATCCATTAGGCGATACGCGTGCACCGTCGTCGCCACGTCGTGCGCTTTGAGTGAAATGGCGATGTCGGTATGCCCGTGCTCCTCGAGAATCTCGACGTGACGCAACGCTGAAAGAACCATCGCCTCAGGCGTGTGCCCGAGCGATTTCTCGAGGTCCGCCGCGAGCGAGCCCATGTTGACGCCGACTCGAATCGGAATGTTGCGCGCTTTCGCAGCGGTGACAACTTCTATGACTTTCTTGGGATCGCGGATGTTGCCGGGGTTCAGCCGCAGCTTTGCAACGCCCGCCTCGATCGCCGCGAGCGCCATCTTGTGATCGAAGTGAATGTCGGCCACGATCGGCACGGGCGAGCGATACACGATCGCAGGCAGTCCGGCCGCGTCGGGCGGATCCTTCACCGTCACTCGGACCACTTCGCAGCCTTCCATGGCGAGGCCATAGACTTGTTCGAGCGTCTTATCCGCATCCGCCGTATCGGTGGTCGTCATGGACTGCACGACGACCGGATGATCGCCACCGATCCAAACGCTCTTTGCATCGGATTTTCCGGTCTTGTTCTGCAAGAAGATCGGCTTGCTCTTGCGGCGCACACGTAGCATGGGCGCTTACATCACTCCCTGTCCGTTGACGATGCGCGCGATGTCGTGAAAAGCGACCAGCATGATCAGTGCCATCAAGGCGGCAAATCCGGCAATGTGCACCATTGCCTCCTTTTCGGGATCCACGGGGCGACCCCGAATCAACTCGGCAACGATGAACGCAGCGCGGCCGCCGTCGAGCGCGGGAATCGGAAGCAAGTTGAACAGGCCCAGCGCAAACGAGATGGTCGCCGCCAAGGAAAAGTACGGGCCCCATCCCCAATCTTGCACGGTCGCCGCGACCTGGCCCATCCCGATCGGGCCGGCGATCTGCGGGGCGTACTTAGCAAACTGCGTTACCAACAGAGCGATTCCCCCAAACGTTTGATTTGCGATCGCGACGAACTCCTGACCGCTCTGTTGCACGGCAGTCACGAGTCCGACGCGTTCGTACGCGGGGACCGGCTGAAAACCGATGCAACCGAAGTTCTTGCCGACTTGCGCCGGACACGGCGCCGTCCTAACGTAGATCTCGGCTCGCGTACCGCTGCGCTCGTAAACGAGGTCGAGCCGCTTGCCGAGGGCCGCATGGATCGTGTCGACGAGCCGTTTGCCCGACGTGATCGCCACGCTGTCGATAGCAACGATGCGATCTCCGGGCCGTATGCCGGCGATCGCTGCGGGGGAAGCCGGCAGAACCTCACCGACTACGGGCTGGGCTTTATCGCCGGCGACGCCGAACGCGAGCGCGGCCGTCAACAGAATCAGATAACATAGCAGAAAGTTCGCAAGCGGCCCGGCCAGGATGATCGCAAGCCTCCGCCACGGTGATTTCGCCTGGAAGTTGTTGTCCGCGACCTGTGGCTGGGTGCGAAATTCGCGTTGCTGCTCGGCCTCGGAAACGCGATTGTCCTCGCCTTCCATTGCGCAAAATCCACCGATAGGCAGAGCCCGCAGCGCATAGGTCGTGCCGCTCCGCGGGCTGGTCCAGCCCGCCAATCGCGGTCCGAATCCCAGCGAAAACTCGTTTACCTTGACGCCGTTGCGGCGTGCCAGCACGAAGTGACCCAGCTCGTGAAGGACGATCAAGATCGAAAGCATCACGAGGAAGGTAACGACCTTCTCGAATCCGACGAGCGTGACGACCGCTAATAAATTCACTTCACTAGGAACCTTCGATAACTCCCACGATCTCCCCGGCCGTCGTTCGGGCGGAACGATCGGCGGACCGTATTCCGCGCAGGGAATCCTCTTCCGGTCGTACCCGGTTCATCGTCCCCTCGATCACCTCGGGGATGCGCCCGAAGCGAATCCTCCCCTCGATGAACGCTCCAACCGCGATTTCATTTGCGGCCGAGAGCACGGCGGGCAGCGTGCCGCCCCCAGCCAGCGCTTCGTAGGCTAGCGCGATGCACGGGAATCGCACCGGATCGGGGGATTCGAAGTCGTATCGAAGCGCAGCTTCCCCGCGCTTTGCTCCCAGCGCGCGCAGTGCGTCGGTGCTCTCGCCGTTTGAGGGCAATCGTTTTGGATAGCTCAGCGCATAAGCGATCGGAAGCCGCATATCCGGCGCGGCCAGCTGCGATTTCACGCTCCCATCGGCAAAAACGACGAAGCCGTGAGCCACCGATTGCGGATGCACGACGATCTTGATGCGATCCCCCGGCAAGTCAAACAAGCGGCTGGCCTCGATTACCTCGAGCCCCTTGTTCATCATTGTCGCCGAGTCTATGGTATTTTTGGGGCCCATTTGCCAGGTCGGATGTGCCAGCGCCGCCGCGACGTCGGCTTGCTCCATCGCTTCGCGCGAGCTGCGCCAAAACGGTCCCCCCGAAGCCGTGAGCACGATCGCCGCAACGCTGGAGGTTTCTTCTCCGACCAGGCACTGAAAGATCGCGCTGTGCTCGCTGTCAACTGGAAGTAGCCGCGCGCCGCTCGACCTGGCGCGCTCAACGAGCAACGCGCCGGCCGCGACGACGAGTTCCTTATTGGCGATGGCGACGTCGATGCCACGCTCGACGGCCGCAAAAACGGCCTCAAATGCCACCGAGCCGTCGGTGGCCGCCAGGACGATCTCGGGATCGCTCTCCACCGCGACGCGCATCAAACCGGCCGCGCCATCCTGCGCGGTCGTCGTTATTCCAACGCCGAAACGCGCTGCCTGTTCGCGCAACAGCTCCACGTTTCGTCCGGCCGCGAGCGCCACGACCTCGAAGTAATCGGGGTGGCGCTCGATAACGTCGAGCGCTTGCGTACCGATCGATCCAGTCGAACCCAAGATCGCCACCCGTTTACGGCTCATTGGACCTGCAGAATCCCGAGCAGGTGCAGCGTCGCAAAGAACGTCACGCCGCCCAAAAGGTAGGAGTCGAAGCGGTCCAGCACGCCGCCGTGGCCGACGATCATCGCACCCGCATCCTTCACCCCGGCATCCCGTTTAAACGCAGATTCGACCAGATCGCCGGCCTGCGCCGCGACGCTGGTGAACAGCCCCAACACCGCGCCCTGCCACCACTGCAAATGAAGCGGCGGAAACCATGTCGCGCCGATGGCAATGACCAGGACGATGATCAGCGATCCGGCCGATCCCTCCACCGTCTTCTTCGGTGAAATTTTTGTAAGGGGATGGCGGCCGAAGCCGGTCCCAACGATCATGCTGAACGTGTCGGTGAGCGCGATGAGAACGATCACGTAAAAGGTTAGCCACATCCCGTCGCCCGGAATCTGCCGTATGAAAACAAAGTAGGTGAGCAGCTTGCCGATGTAAAGCACCGCGAGCAGCGTGTAAGCGGTGCGAGCGAAATAGCCCTTTTGCTCGCCGTACATGCCGATCCAGAAAGCGACGATCACGATCCCGGCAAGAAGGATGCCTTCCCACTTGTGCAAGACCCCGAACACGGCCATCGCGACGTAGGCGCAAACGCCCAGCACCGCGACCGGATACTCCAGCGGCTGGCCTTTGATCGCGCACAGGTAGTTGAACTCGTAGATGCTCGCCAATCCGATGGCCAGCAACAGCACGTAAAATGTCCATGGAACTAAGACGCAAGACAGGCCGATCGCCGCGACGATCAGGGCCACTAGAACCCGTCGTTCGGTCAAGTCCCGCCGAAGCGACGTTCCCGCCGTTGAAATTCGATCAGCGCTCGTGTCAAATCTTCCTTTGAAAAATCGGGCCAATACACGTCGGTCATGAGCAACTCGGCGTACGCAGCCTGATACAGCAGGAAGTTCGAGAGTCGCTGCTCGCCGCCTGGGCGAATGAGCAGATCCAGCCCCGGCAAATCCGCGGTGTACAGGTAGCGCCCGATCACGGCCTCGTTGATGGCGTTGGGCGCAAGGACTCCACGAGCCACGTCACGCGCGATGGCCCGTACCGCCCGCTCGAGCTCGGCGTGCGAGCTATAGTTCACCGCTAGGTTCAGCAGCAACCCGGTGTTGCCGGCCGTCTCGGCTTGGAGATCTGCAAGGGCGCGACGAGGCGCCGAGGGTAGCGATTCCCATTCGCCGATGACGCGAACGCGAACGTTGTTTCGCCGCAGTTCGATTAGCTCGTTGCGCGCGAAGTAGACGCAGAGCTCGAACAGCAGCGAAATCTCGCGCGCATCTCGGTTCCAGTTCTCCGTGGAAAATCCGTAGACGGTCAATACGCCCACGCCGAGATCGCTGGCGCCGCGAGTCACGTTGCGCAGTGCAATCATGCCGCGACGATGCCCTTCGATGGCCGGCACGCCATGTTCCTTGGCCCACCGCCGATTGCCATCCATGATAATGGCGATATGACGCGGGACTCGTTGCGTATCGAGCGCGACGCGGGGGCCGGCGGCCAGCGAGAGACTCATAGGTTTCGGTACGACTCGTAGCCGACCGTCAAATCTGCGAATCCGCCCTCGTTTACTTTCAGGCGAAGAACCCGCAACGCGCCGCAACCAATCCAAGCCCCAACCGGGACTAGCATTTGCAGACGGATCGGCCGATCTCCCAGGGCGCGCCGGGCCAGCACTTCCGGCACAAGTATCACGTCGTCGATCACACTTCCATGATTTCTTTTTCTTTCGACGCCACGAGCGCGTCGATTTCTTTCACGTACCTGTCGGTCAATCGCTGCAGTGAGTCTTGCATCCGCTTGTTATCGTCCTCGGTGATCTCGCCGGATTTCAATTGCGCGCGGATTTCGTCGTGCGATTTGTGGCGGACGTTGCGCACTGCGACGCGCCCGTCTTCCGCCTTCTTTTTAACGACCTTGGCCAGGTCTTTTCGGCGCTCTTCGTTCAGCGGCGGAATGATCAGGCGAATCGCAATTCCGTCCACGTTGGGCGTCAGTCCCAGATCGCTCTTTTCGATGGCTTTTCTGATTGCGGGCACTACGCCCTTGTCCCACGCCGTAATCACAAGCGACCGCGAGTCGGGAGTAGAGATACTGGCGACTTGCTTGACGGGCACTGGTTGTCCGTAGGCCTCGACGAGGAGCCGGTCGAGCAGCGCGGGAGAGGCGCGGCCGGTGCGAATCGAGGCAAATTCGTTCCGCGTCGCCTCAACGCATTTGTGCATGCGCGATTCGACGTCTTTGAAGTACGCGTCGCTCACGTCACGGGGTCCCTGCGGCCGAGGCGGCCGTCTCTCGCCGGCCTACATATGTGCCGATCGGCTCGCCCCAGATCACGCGCCGTATGTTTCCTGCGACCGCCATGTCGAAAACGATCACCGGGAGGGCGTTATCCATACACAGCGCCATCGACGTCGAGTCCATGACTTCCAGCCCTAGCTGCAGCACTTCCATGTACTCGAGACGCTCGAAGCGCGTTGCACCCGGGTGCTTCTTTGGATCGGCCGAGTAGATTCCATCGACCTTCGTCGCCTTGAGAATGGCCTCGGCGTTTACCTCCACGGCTCGGAGCGCTGCCGTCGTGTCGGTCGTGAAGTACGGGTTGCCCGTGCCGGCCGCAAAGATGACGACTCGCCCTTTTTCGAGATGGCGAATCGCCCGGCGCCGGATGTACGGCTCGGCGATTTGATGCATTGCGATCGCGGTTTGAACCCGTGATGCAACCTTCATGCGTTCGAGAGAGTCCTGTAGCGCCAGCGCGTTGATCACCGTAGCGAGCATTCCCATATAGTCGGCCGTGGCCCGGTCCATGCCCGCCTCCTCGTGGACCTTTCCGCGCCAAATGTTTCCACCGCCTACGACGATGGCGATCGAAATGCCGGCTCGGCTGACCTCGGCGATTTCCTCCGCCATCGCATCGGTCGTATTGACGTCAACGCCGGCCCCGTCGCCGGCAAAGGCTTCGCCCGATATCTTCAGGAGGACCCGCGAAAACCGCGGCCCGCGCAACTCATTCACCAAGGGCGTATCGCGTGAAGCGTCGCACACGGATTCGCTCGCCGAGCGCTCCAATCGCGCGGTGGACGACGTCGCTTACGCTGATCGAATCGTCCTTCACGAAGGCCTGATCGAGTAAGCAGTGCTCCTCGAACCATTTGTTCAGCTTGCCTTCGACGATCTTTTCGGCGACCTCGGGCGGCTTGCCGGGCGGGACGGAGGCTCGAAACTCGTTGCGCAGGCGATCGACGATCTCGCCCGGCACGCTCTCGCGATCGAGGTACTGAGGCGACATCGCGGCGATGTGCATGGCGAGGTCCCGCGACAGCTCGGCAAACTTGGGGTTGCGCGCAACGAAGTCCGTTTCGCTGTTGAGCTCAACCAAAACTCCGATTTTGCCGCCGGCATGGATGTAGCTGCTCACGAGCCCTTCGTCCGCCGTGCGTTCCGCCTTCTTCGCCGCCTGTGCGGCGCCGCGCTCGAGCAAGAGCGCCTTCGCGCGCTCGACGTCGCCCGCCACGTCCAGCAAAGCCTTTCGGCAATCCATCATCGGCGCGCTGGTCTCTTCGCGCAAGGCCTTGATCTCTTCAGGTCGGGGCTGATAGGAAATCAAAGTCCCGCCTCCGCCATCGTCACAGGGGCCTCCTCGACGAAGTCCGGGGGCGCGCTTTCGTAGAGGCTTTGGTCGTAGGCGCTTTCCGTTTCGGTCCTGCCCTCGATGATCGCATCGGCGATTTTGCCGACCATTAGCTTCACGGCGCGAATCGCATCGTCGTTACCGGGGATCGGATAATCGATCTCGTCGGGATCGCAGTTCGTGTCGATCACCGCGATGATGGGGATTTTCAGCTTCCTCGCCTCCAGCACGGCAATGCGCTCTTTCTTTGGGTCCACGACGAAGATCGCGTCGGGCAAACGATGCATGTCCTTGATTCCGCCCAAGAAGCGCTCGAGCCGATTCATTTCGTCTTGCAGTTTGGCAACTTCTTTCTTGGGGAGCCGCTCGAAGTCGCCCTGGAGCTTCATGTTCTCGAGCTCCCGCAGGCGCGAAATGCGCTTTTGGATCGTCGCAAAGTTCGTCAGCGTTCCGCCGAGCCAGCGCTGGTTGATGTAGAATGTGCCCGCGCGTTCCGCCTCCTCGCGCACGACGTCCTGCGCCTGCTTCTTGGTGCCGACGAAGAGGATGACTTTGCCTTCCCGAGCCAGCTGCTTGACCACCTCATACGTCTCGCGCAGCCGTTGCACGGTGAGGGCCAAATCGATGATGTAGATTCCGTTGCGCTCTTGAAAGATGAACGGCTTCATCTTCGGGTTCCAGCGGCGCGTTTGATGCCCGAAATGGACGCCCGCTTCCAAGAGCTCCCGCATGGACACGACGGTCATGAATGTACCTTTCTGGCTCCCGGCCGCCGCCCATCTTGAGATCGCAGCCGTGTCGCGGAGCCATCGGCACCCCGCCTCCGTGCGGGGTGAAGTGATAGACAGCCGCGCGATTATAACACGACCTCCACCGGCCTCCAAGCTCATTTACGGGAGCACACCGGGCGGCCGCCCGGCCGGTCCGGCCGAGGCGACCGCCTCGCATACCAGAAGGGGCGCCCCTCTTAAGGCCGGGCTTCGTAAACGATGTTAAACGGCGTTTGGGTGGCTCGGCGGAAGTGCGAGAATCCGGCTTTCGTCGCTACCTCGCGCATCCGCGCTTCCCCGGCTTGCGCGCCCAGCGCAAAGCCGACCTCTTGGGCGAGCGCCGACGGCGTGCACAACATCGTCGAGGCACCGTAGAAAATGCGCCCGATCGGCGTGAGATTCTCTTCCAGCGCATCGGCCGCGTACGGCTCGACAATCATCAGCGTACCATTGGCTTTCAACGCGTCACGGGCGCGCGTGAGCGCGCCCACGGGATCGCCCATATCGTGCACGCAATCAAAGCAGCAGACCAAATCGAAGCTCCGGTCCGGCATCGCCTTGGCCAACGCTACCTCGAATCGCGTACGATCTTCAACTCCGGCCCGGCGGGCGGCTTCGCGCGCCGCGACGATCGAGGGTTCGTGATAATCGTAGCCGGCGAACGTCGACATGCGGTAGGCCTTTGCCATGAGTATGGTCGAGCTGCCGAAGCCGCAGCCAACATCCGCGACGACGGCACCGGTGCGCAACTTCGACTCTACTCCCTCCAGCGCGGGAATCCAATCGGCGACGAGATGCGACGCATAGCCGTTGCGGAAGATGCGATCGGTAAGGCCGTAAAGGCTGGAATCGTGCTCGTGCCAGCCCACGCCCTTACCGGTCTTGAAGGCTTCGGCAACTTTCGGCTCGTCGGCGAAGAGCGGCTGGCCCATGCCGAATAAGCCGCACATGTTGACTTCACTGGCGTCGTCAGCCAAGAGCGGAACGTGCTCGGGAGGCAGACAGAACCGTCGCGTCTGCGGATCGTAGTCAATGTAGCCCGCAGCGGCTTGATTCGCCAGCCATTCCCGGACGCAGCGTTCGTGCGTTTGGGTCCGTTTCGAAAGTTCTGCCGAGGTCTGCGCTCCGCCGGTCGCGAGCGCCTTGTATAAACCCAGCCTGTCGCCGATCAATACGGACGCAGCCGTTATCACTGCGCCGACATCACCGAGAAAGCGGCCCACCGCAGCATCTAGCTTTGCGGGATCGTACGGGAGTGCGGTCGTCATCAAGGTATACTCCTTCGCAGCACAAAAGTTCGTTACGGTTCAACCATAGCAACGCGGGGTAGGTCGTGCATCGGGACCTGTACGGAGGAACGACGGGCCGATTCCAGAGCCCGCTCATCGGCCGGAGTGCCGAGCTCGACGAACTCCGCGCCTTGTACGCCCACGCCTGCGGCGGCGCCGGCGGCGCCGCGATCCTTTGGGGTGAGGCCGGCGTTGGCAAAACGCGCTTGCTGGATGAATTCGGATCGTTCGGCGCGGCTGGCGGCGCGCGGATCGGCGCCGCGGCATGCTTCGAATCGCTCTGCCCCCCGTTCGCGCCCATACAGGAAGCCTTCGCGAAGCTCGGTCTCAGAAAGCCCCTGGCGGGCGAAGCCTCCTCGCCGCGCGGCCCCTCCGAAGCCGCAAAGCACCGCGAGTTTATTTCTGCTGCCGATACGTTGAGGGAGGCGCCGACGCCGCTCGTTCTTATGTTCGACGATCTGCAGTGGGCCGACTTTGCGACGCTCGAGTTCCTCGCGTTTCTAACGCCGCGGCTAACCGACTCGCGAATCCTCGTGCTGGGGGTGGTTCGTTCCGAGCATCTCGAGCGCGACCACGCCCGCGCTTCGGCGCTTGCAAACGTGTGCCGTCACGGCGCCGTCATGTTGCGAGTCGATCCGCTGAGCCAGGACGACATGCGCGTTCTCCTGACGCGTCTCTGGCCCAAGGGGAGTCCGCTCGAAGGCCCCGAGATCGAGCGGCTTTGCGAGCTTGCGGAGGGCAAGCCGTACTTCGCCGAAGAGCTCGTAAACAGCGCGCTCGCGGCGCGGGATGAACGCTCCTTCGCGCCTCCCCCGCTGAGCATACGCGCCGGCGTGCTGGCGCGCTTCCAACGCCTCTCGCCCGACGAACGCAGCATCTTGATCTGCGCCTCGGTTATCGGACGCACGTTCGATGCAGCGCTGCTTGCCGAGCTCTCAGCCGGCTCGTTTGCAAGCGTTTGCGACGTGCTTGCGCAGGCGTGCGAGCTGCAACTGGTTCGCGAGGTGCGCGAGCACATCGGCCAGTTCGCATTCCGGCACGCAATCACACGAGAGATCCTCTACCGAGAACTGTTGACCGCTCAGGCGAGCTCTCTTCACGCGCAGGTCGCGGAGCGTTTATCGGGGCATGGCGATGTCGACGCCGCGCGCCTCGCCTATCATTGGGCAGCTGCCGGTGATCATGAGAGGGCTAGCGAATCGTACGAGCTCGCCGGCGACGCGGCAGCCGCGCGCAATGCATATCGCGATGCCGCGATCGCATATCGCCACGCGGTCGATGGTTGCAGCCCGGACGATCGCGAGCGATACGCCGGCGTGTGCGAGAAACTCTCTCGAACGCTCGCGATCAACGGCGAGCTTGGCGATGCGTGCGCTTGGGGTCAACGTGGCGTGGAGGCCTACGCGATCGCGCGCGACTACGTGCGGGCGACGCGCCTCGCGCTCTTCGTCGCGCGCCGGTACGCCGATGCCGGCCGACAGGAGGAAGGCATTGCAGCGGCTCGATCCGCCACGCAATTCTTCGAGAATTTCGACGACCCCGAGCTCCGCTACAGCGCGCACGTGACGCTCGCGCGGCTGCACGTCCAACAAGAGCATCCCGCTGCGGCCCTCGCCGAGCTCGCCGCCGCCGAATGCTCATCCGGCGAACACGCGCCCGAAGAACGCCACATGTTTCACGACGTGCGCGGCGACGTACGCGCCATGACCGGCCGGCTAGGCTTGGCTCTCGCAGAAAAAACGGAAGCCATTGGCCTGGCCCGCCGGATCGGTAACGCAGAGCGACTGGGCATCACGTTGAGCAACTATGCTCGCTTCGCATTCTTTGCGGGACGGACGGCCGAGGCGATCGCAGCCTACCGCGAGGCGATCGATCTGGTCCAGCGCGAGCACCTGGGAAGGGCCGCGGCCATCGTTATGAGGTCCTTGGCCTTTGTTTATCTGCTTACCGGCGAACTGGAGCGCGCGCAGCGGACGCTCGACCGAAGCCTCGAAATGAGCGGCGGCGTCGTGGCGCAAACCGCCACAGCGAGCATCGGCGTGCGCCTCGCATACTTGCGCGGCGACGACGAACGAGTCAAGTGCTATGGGACCGATGACGCGCTCGATCTCCCATTTCGCTCGGGCCAACCTGAAAGCATCGGCCCATTGGCGGGCAGCATTGCGCCTTATTACGATGCGATCGGCAGACGCGCGGATGCGACCGCGTTGCGTTCGCGCGCGCTCGCGCAGATCCACGGGGCCAACCTCGCCTTGTGGCTGCTCGATCAACTCGCGACGAGCGACGATGCGTCCGAGGTCGCCCGGGCCAGAACACTCCTAGATCACGCGGCCAGCGACCCGGAACACGCCGTGGCACGAGCTCATCTGAAGCTTTTCGACGCGCGCGTAGCCCGCGCCGGGCGAAAGACCGCGGCCGCAAGATCTTTGGCGCTCGATGCCGCCGCCCGTTTCGAGACGATCGGATGGCCCTGGGAACGCGCTCAGGCCCTCGAGCTGGCCGGACGCTACGCCGACGCGCTCGCGCTTTACCGCCGTCTGGGCTACCTGCGGCAGGCGCGCGATTTAGAGCAGACACGCAGGCGCACTCGCCATCGCGCCGGTGCCCACCGGCTGACGCCGAGAGAGGTTGAAATCGCGCGTCTCGCGGCACAGGGCACGAGCAATCGTTCCATCGCCGCGCAACTCTTCATCAGCGAGCGCACCGTCGAAACGCACATCGCAGCGATCTTCGATCGCTTCGACTTGAGCTCGCGCAGGCAGCTGCAGGCGCTCCTTGACGATTCGGCCGGGCAGGTCGAGGCGAAAGACCCTCCGTAGAGCGGCGACATGCGCTGGCTCGTTACGGGGGGACTGGGCTTCATCGGCTCGCATTTCGTGCGCCTTGCCTTGCGCAAGCACCCGAATTTGGAGATCGTCAACCTGGACGCCATGACCTATGCGGGCAATCCGGCAAACCTTCGGGACGTTGAAAAAGACCCAAGATACCGCTTCGTCAAGGGCGATATCTGCGACCCCGCGGCCGTTCGCTACGCGATCGCCGGCCGAGCCGACGCGATCCTCAACTTCGCGGCGGAAACGCACGTCGATCGTTCGATCGCCGACCCGCAGGCCTTCTTGCGGACGGACACGCTCGGAACGCTGGTCCTTCTGGAGGCCGCCCGAGAGCTGGCGATTCCGCGCTTCGTTCAAGTCTCAACCGACGAAGTCTACGGCGACGTCTCCGAGGGTGAGTCGATCGAGAGCGACCCGGCACGCCCACGCAGCCCTTACGCGGCGAGCAAGGCCGGCGCCGATCTCCTGGCGTTGGCGTACCACGCCACGTTTGGGGTGCCCGTGCTGATTACACGCGGCAGCAATACGTACGGTCCGAATCAATATCCGGAAAAGATCGTTCCCCTTTTCATAACGAATTTGATCGACGATCGGCCAGTGCCGGTATACGGCGACGGCCTTCAGATTCGCGATTGGCTTTACGTCGAAGATCACGCGCGTGCGATTCTCCACGTGCTCGAGGATGGCGAGGGCGGCAATATCTACAACGTCGCCGGCGGAACGCCTCACACCAACCTCGAGCTTACGCGCGTGCTGGCCAGCCTCTGCAGCCGCTCGATCGAAACGCACGTAGCGCACGTCGCCGATCGGGCCGGTCACGATCGCCGCTACGCCATCAACGCGAAAAAGCTCCACGCCCTAGGATGGCAACCGCAGGTGCCGTTTGAAAACGGCATAGCGCAGACCGTTGCCTGGTATCGAGCGAACGAAACCTGGTGGCGTCCCTTGAAGAATCGGGATGCGCTCTACTAGGGGGCCCACGCCGCGTCAGTCGGCGTGGGGGCGCGCAGCCCAGATTTCGGCGCTGCAAAGCAAGTGCCGAAAGCGCAGCGCAGTGCCAGCCGAGCGGCGAAGTCGCGAGGCATCAACTAGGGGGCCCGCGCCGCGTCAGTCGGCGCGGGGGCGCGCAGTGCAGATTTCGGCGCTGCGAAGCAAGTGCCGAAAGCGCAGCGCGGTGCCAGCCGAGCGGCGAAGTCGCGAGGCATCAACTAGGGGGCCCGCGCCGCGTCAGTCGGTGCGGGGGCGCGCAGCGCAGATTTCGGCGCTGCGAAGCAAGTGCCGAAAGCGCAGCGCGGTGCCAGCCGAGCGGCGAAGTCGCGAGGCATCAAAATGAAAGGGATTATTCTAGCCGGCGGGCTGGGGACGCGCTTGCGGCCGCTCACCAAGGTCACGAACAAACATCTGTTGCCGGTATACGACCGGCCGATGATCTACTATCCGCTCGAAACGCTTTGTGCGGCCGGCATTCGAGAAATTATGATCGTGACCGGCGGCAATTCGGCCGGAGAGTTCCTCCGCCTGTTGGGAAACGGCTCCGACTTCGGTTTGGCCGGCATCTATTACGCATATCAGCAGGGAGAAGCGGGCATCGCTGATGCCCTGCGCCTGTGCGAACACTTTGCCGACGGTCAACGCGTCGTGGTCATTCTAGGCGATAACATCTTCCAACGAAGCATCGCGCCCATCGTTCGACGGTTTGCCGAGCAGCCGTCCGGGGCGCGGATAGTGTTGAAAGAGGTCGACGATCTCCAGCGTTTCGGCGTGCCCGTCTTTGAGGGCGATCGCATCGTCGGCATTGAGGAGAAACCCTCGGAACCCAAGAGCCGGTATGCGGTCACCGGAGTTTATATGTACGACGCGCACGTCTTCGACCTCATCCGAACGCTGACGCCGTCGCCGCGCGGCGAGTTCGAGATTTCCGATGTCAACAATCGCTATATCGAGCGAGGCGAGCTTCGCTACGACATCCTCGATGGTTCGTGGAGCGATGCGGGAACGTTCGAAAGCCTGTTTCGCGCCGGACAGCTTGTCGCAGCGGAGCGATTGCGCGGCGAGACGAGCTAAGAGTGGGGGAAGCCGATCGGGAGCAACGCGAGCGCCACGATGACCAGCACGCCCGCAAGCGCACCTCGGAACCACCGCTCCGGAAGTCGCGTCACGAAGTGCGAGCCTACGAAAACCCCGGGAATCGAACCTAGCAAAAGGAACCCGGCGATGCCGGGGTTGACGTCCCCGATCTGCCAATGGCCGAGCAGCGACGGCACCAGCACGACGACGGCGAAGGCGAGGTCCGTGCCGACCAGCCTGCGCAGGGCAACCACCGGCGCGACGAGCAACAGCAGCGGAAGCGTAAGCGAGCCCGCTCCGATCGACGTGATGCTGACCGTAAGTCCGACGAAGAAACCGATCGCCGCCAGGCGGACCGTGGGCAGGGCCTTCGACGACATCTCCGCAAAATCGCCGGCAAGGCGGCGATTGAAAATGATTCCGGCAGCGGAGACCAGCAAGGCTGCGGCAACGGCGATTCGCAGCACGTGTTCGAGTTGATGGATGTTGAGTGCTCGATGTAAGTGCGCGCTCAACGTAACGCCGATGATCGCTCCGGGTAAACCGCCGACCGAAAGTCGCCACAGGACGGAGAACTGAACCGTGCGGCGCTGCAGGTGAGCGATCATTGCGACCAGCCGCGTCCCAAGCGCAAAGAGCAGGTCCGAACCAATTGCAGTATCGGTACCAACTCCCAAAAATATCAGCAGGGGCGTCGTGATCGCTCCGGCACCGACGCCGCTGTACGCGGTGCAAGCGCCGACGACGAACCCCACGATGATGAAGCTCAGGACGTGAGGGCTCATGGGCGGGTCATTCTTTCGATGTACTCCATGAGGTACGCTGCCGATTCTCGGACGGAATTTTTGGTCGTGTCAATCGTCAGCTCGGGCTTCACCGGTACTTCGTAGGGGGACGACACGCCCGTAAATCCTGGAATCTGGCCGAGTCGCGCGCGTTTGTAGCGCCCTTTGGTGTCACGTTTTTCGGCGGTCTCGAGGTCGCAGGCGACGTAGATTTCATGGAAGCACGCTGGGTAGGAGGCCCGCGCCTTGGCGCGATCCTCCGCGAACGGCGAAATGAGCGCGCAGATCACGACGAACCCGCCGTCGGCCAGCACCGCCGCCGCGGCGGCCACCCTCCGGACGTTTTCCGCGCGGTCCTCTTCGGAGAAGCCCAAGTCCACGTTCAGCGAGGTGCGCAACGTGCCGCCGTCTAGGACGTAGACGTGGCGACCGCGATCGAAGAGCATCCGTTGCGCGGCCAAAGCCACCGTTGATTTGCCCGCGCTGGGCAGGCCGGTGAGCCAGAAGACGCCGCCGGTATGTCCGTGGCGCCCGAACCGCTCCTCGGGCTGGACCGAAGACTCCGGCTCCGCTACGTCGGTAGCGGCCTCCGAGCGGGGCCGCCCAATCCCCGAGCGGACGCGGCGGCCCGCGACGCCCCGGTTTCCAACCGCGCCATTTTCCGACAATCCGCCGTTCATTCTCATAATTCCGAACATAGGCTCATCCGCGGGACCAATACCGAGTTAGGCCGATGCGGCTTCCCGCGAAGCCTCGATGAGTATTTGGGCCACCTCCGGCCGCGAGAATTCCGGCGGCGGCAACTGTCCCTCGCTCAGCATCTTTCGCACGGTCGTGCCGCTCAGCGAGACGTGATTGGCGGAATCGTGGCCGCAGGTCTTCTGCGAAGCCATCGCTTGGCAGCGCCGGCAGTAGAAGCTGTTTTCGAACTTGAGGGGCATGATGCCCAGTTCTTCTGGCGCGAACTCATCGAACAGCTTCTGCGCATCGTAGGTTCCGTAATAGCTCCCCACGCCCGCATGATCGCGTCCCACGATGAAATGCGTGCAGCCGTAGTTTTTGCGGATCATTGCGTGGAAAATCGCTTCGCGCGGACCCGCGTATCGCATCGCCGCCGGCAGCGTGCTCAGCAGCACTCGATCGGGCGGATAGTAGTTCTCGAGCAGCGTCCGATAACAGCGCATCCGCACGTCGGCGGGGATATCGTCGCTCTTGGTCTCCCCCACTAGCGGATGAAGCAGCAACCCGTCGACGATCTCGAGCGCGCATTTCTGAATGTACTCGTGAGCGCGGTGCACTGGGTTGCGCGTTTGAAAACCGACGATCGTGTTCCAACCGCGGCGTTCGAATTCGGCACGCGTCTCGATCGGCGACAGACTCACCGGATCGTGCCCCGTCGGAAGCACCCAAACCGGGCCGCCGATCAGAACGTCTTTGCGCTCGAAGAGCGCGGCGACGCCCGGATGTTTTTCGTCTTCGGTGCGGTAAACTTCTCGTGCTTCGCGCAGCTTGTCGTACTCGAATACGTCTTCAACCTCGATGACGCCGCGAAGCTCGCCGTCGCCGTCATAGAGCGCCGCCCGGCTACCTACGCTGGGCGCCTCCTCGCGGGCGACGGCCAGAACCACGGGAATGCTCCACGGCAGCCCATTCGCCAGGCGCATCCGCGGAACGACGTTCTCGTAGTCCTTGCGAGTCATGAAGCCGATCAGCGGACTAAGAGCGCCGTTGCCGATCAATGCCAGATCGTTCAATTCGCGGCCGGTAAGCGTGAGGCTGCGAAGTCCTTTGGCCTGTTCACGCAACTCGAGTTCGGCCTGCGGGGAGCCGACGGTTCGATTGATCAACTTGCCGCCGTGAGGAGCGATCATACCGCCGCCTTGATGCCGGCAGATACGTAGCCACGACTTTCGAGTTCGGAGAGAATTTTCGACACGCTCTCTTCGACCGATTCGCGTTCGCTGTCGACTACGACGTCGGGGTTTTCGGGAGCTTCGTAAGGATCGGAGACGCCGGTAAAATGCTTCAGCTCGCCGGCGATCGCCTTCGCATAGAGACCCTTCACGTCGCGGCGCGTGAGCTCGCTCAACGAGCAGCGCACGTAGACTTCGACAAACTGCGAGCCTCCGATGCGTTCGCGCGCTTCGGCTCTCGCCTGCGCGTATGGCGAGATTGCCGCCGTGATCACCGCGGCACCGTGCTTAACGAGCAGCGAGGCCACAAACGAGATGCGCCCAATGTTGATGTCGCGATCTTCGCGGCTGAATCCGAGCCCTTTTGAGAGATGTGTGCGGACCTCATCGCCGTCGAGCACCTCGACCTTGCGACCGCGAGCGGTCAGTTCGGGTGCGAGTCGTTCGGCAATCGTACTCTTACCCGCACCGGACAGACCTGTTAGCCAGACGGTGAATCCCTGGTTCAACTGGAGTTCCTTTCTCAGAGGATTGCGGCCGGACCCTGTCCGGTCGACCGCAGCGTGGCAACGGGCGCGCACGAGAACGCCCCGCATAAACATAAGTTGTAGATCGCACGCGACTCGAGAGCGTCGATATTCGTCTCAGGTGCGGTCGGCATCGCCGGGTATATCGGCTCCGATAGTTGCTTTTCCTACCGCCCCGTGCCTGCTCGCCGCTGTGGCGGACGAGCCGGCCCGATGTATCTCGTCAAAGACTTCGAAGCGGTGGACCGGTACGTCGCGCGGCGCCTCGATGCCCAACTTCACGTGGTCCCGGTCCACTCCAACGACCACGACACGGACGTCGCTACCGATCATAATGGACTGATTAAGCTTCCGGCTCAATACCAGCATGAACGCCCTCCTTGGCTAGAAGCCTCGTTTGGCGCTTCGCGCTCGCGTGGCCTGCGCCCGGCGGCCCGAGTCATCGATCGACTCGAAGGTCGCCGTTCCCCGAACACTGAACTGACCTCCGCTTTCAGGAGGGTTGGTCGATGGTCAAGGATCTGGCGTTCATCGCCTATACCGTGCGAGACGTTCCGCGCGCGCGAGCTTTTTATCGCGATACGCTTGGATTGACACCCGGCGATTCTTTCGGCGACCACTGGATCGAGTTCAACGTCGGAAACTCGACCTTCGGCATCGGTAACGGCGAGTCGTTGGGATTCGAGCCCGGCGCGTCGAACGGCGCCGCGTTCGAGGTGGACGACATTTACGCAACCGGCGACCGTCTCAAAGCAAGCGGCGTTGAAGTGGGCGAGGTGCATGAATTCCCCGCATGCCTTACTTGCTTCGCGCGCGATCCCGAGGGAAACCGGTTCGCGTTGCATCAGCGCAAACCGCCGGGACCGGTGGCGGCCTAAGCCTTAAAACGACCCGGGACGGATCGCCGCAAACTGCGCGGCATGCAGTCGAGCGTAGGGGCCGCCTTTGCTCAACAGCTCGTCATGCGTTCCCATCTCGACTACCCGTCCCGCTTCGATGAAGAGCACCTTGTGGGCGCGCCGTATCGTCGAGAGGCGATGCGCGATAATCAACGTCGTTCGTCCGGGCAAAAGCCGATCCAGGGCCTCCTCGATCAGCGTTTCGGAGTGGCTGTCCAGAGCGCTGGTTGCCTCGTCGAGAATTAAGATGCGTGGGTTCCGCAGCACGGCGCGCGCGATCGCGATGCGTTGGCGCTCGCCGCCCGAAAGCCGAACTCCGCGCTCTCCCACTTCCGTAGCGTAGCCTTCCGGGAAGCCGCGTACGTACTCGTCCACATTCCCATCACGAGCCGCGGCCCGAACTTCGTCGTCGCTCGCACCGATCCGTCCGTAGCGAATGTTCTCGAGAATGGTAGCGCGGAAGAGTTGCACGTCCTGCGGAACGATCGCGATGGCGGCACGCAGGTCCGACAGACGTGCCTTCGCGATATCGACGCCGTCGATCCGGAGCACGCCTTCCTGCGGCTGATAAAAGCGCGGCACGAGATTTACGAGCGTGGTCTTTCCCGCGCCCGATGGGCCGACCAGCGCAACGATTTCTCCCGCCTCGATCGTCGCATTGACTCCGCGCAGCGCCGGCGGCTCCCCCGCCTTATAACCGAACGTCACGTCCACGTACTCGATGCGCCCGCGCACGGCAGGTAACGCAATCGCATCCGGGGGATCGCCCACCTCGACTGGCAGATCCAACAGTTCGAACACGCGCCCCGCGCCTACGATCGCTTTGCTGATGTCCCCGAAGAACGCCGCCACTCGATTCATCGGATTCATGAGGTTGACCAGTAGGCCCCAATACATGAAAACCTTTCCGGTATCGAGCCGGCCCACCAAGACCTCCCGTACGGAAAGCCACATGATGGCCACCACGGCGGCAACCATGATCGTCGAAACCACCAGCGGCTGCGTTTGTATGAATTGCGTCAGCTTCATGTACGCGCCAAAGAAATCGTCGTTGCGACGGCGGAACCGATCGACTTCGAACTGCTCGCGGCCAAACGATTTAACGACGCGCTGGCCGTGTAAGGTCTCGGAAAGGTTTGCCGTGAGATCCGCGATCCTCTGTTGCGCGCGGTGCGTGCTGAGGGCGATGAGACGTTGGAAATTCGAGACCGCAAACGAAACGATCGGTGCGACGAGCACGAGCGAAAGCGTCAGGAGCCAATCGAGGTAGATCATCGTCGCAAACGACGAGATGAAGGTGGCCAGTGCGACGACGAGTTGCGGCACCGAAACGCTGACGGCGTCGATCATGATCTGCAAATCCGTCGCGAAGCGGGCGATCAGTTCGCCGGGGCGCCACTTGTCAAACTCCCCGAGCGGCAAGTTGAGCATTCGCTCGAAAAGCCGCACGCGCAATCGCGCGACGAGGTGTTGGCCGCTCCAGGCCGTCAGGTACGTCTGCCCATAGATCGCGGCGTTGGCAAGGATCAGGGCTATCGCGGTCAGCCCCAACGCTTGGTAGAGCGCTTTCAGGTCGGGGGCATGACCGGATGCAGGGATCAGTACCTGGTTGATGATGATGCGGAAAGCCAGCGGCGGGACGATCGAAAGCACGCCGGCCAGGACTCCCAGCCCCATCGCAAGCGCGATGCGCGGATAGTAGGGACGCGCTTCACGCGTCAGGCGTTGCAAAATCGAGCGACGGGTCATCCGATAGACTTCTAGCTCTTGCGGCCGTCTCGCGGTGAAACCTGCCCTGATGCGTTCCGGTACGTGAGATGTGAATGCCCGAGGAGGACTGGTCGAACCACATGGACTGCTATTTTCACTCTAACGTACCATCGGTCGCGCGGTGCACCGAATGCGGCAAGGCGATTTGTGCGACGTGCCGCGACGAGCGCGGAGGCTGCCCGAGCTGCCGGCTCGCCGCGAAGGTCGAAGCCGCGACCGCCACGCGTCAGCAAATCCCGGGGCAGGTACCTCCTAGGCCGGCGCCCGCGAGCGTTCGCGGCAAGGCTACGGTAGCGGCGCCGCCGGATCCGGTGGAAACGCGCGCGCTCGTAGCTCTTGGCTATCCGCTTTGGCCGCTGGCCCTGCTCTCGCTGCTCGATCGCAAACAATCGCGCAGTCTGCGCCGCCAAGCGCTTCAGGCGCTCGGGTTCAACCTCGGCTTCTTTGGCTTCTGGGGCCTTCTGTCGCTGATCGCACAAGTTCCGTTTCTCGGCTTTTCAGCGTGGGTGCTCGTCCCGCTGCTCGCGCCGCTCTTTCTCGTCGCCAGCGTGTACTACGGCATCAAGACCTGGAACGGCGACGACGTACGCATACCGGTCGTCACCAGCTGGATCGACGAACGGCTTCCTCAAGGCGATACGAACTCGCGATAGCGGCGTAGAAAACCCCGCGCCGCGACGGCGTGCTCGACCACGGGCGGCGGGTAAGCCGCGTCGGCAAAGAGCGTCAGTGCCAGCTGAGCGGAGACGGGCGGTCGAACCTGCCAGGTTTCGAGCGGAGTGTGTTTGAGCTCGTCGACCCAGCGTCGAACGTACCGGCCCTCCGGATCGTACCGCCGGCGTTGCCGCTCGGGGTTGTAAATGCGCGGATATTGCGCCATGTCGGCTCCGACCCCCGCGATCCATTGCCAATTCCCCGTGGCCAGCGCAGGATCGTCTTCGATCAAAAACCGGTCCCACTCTTCGCGACCCACTCGCCAATCAACGCCGAGATCGAAGCAGAGCAGCGAGGCGACGACGGCGCGCACGTGCGGATGCATCCATCCGGTGGCGTGCAGTTGGCGGATCCCGGCGTCGACGAGCGGATAGCCGGTTGTACCGGCGCGCCACGCGCCGAGCGCGGGATGCGATCGTTCCGACCGGAAGCCGCGCATCTTTGCCTGCAGCGGTTGCTGCTGCGTTTCTGGATTGAACCACGCCAGCTGTAGAAAAAAATCCCGATGGGCGAGCGCACGAAGAAATAGCCGCAGTGAAAGCCGCTGCTCGCTAATCCCGAACGGATCTGCGAGGCGCTCGCGAACGGCGAGCACGATCGTGCGGGGCGAGATCGTACCGAAGGAGAGGTGCGCCGAAAGTCCCGAGGTTCCAGCCTGCGAGGGCGCGTGGGCGTCGATCGCATAGTTCGGTGCCCGTTCGCGCAGAAACGTGTCGAAAAGTCGCCGCGCGACCGTCGCTCCGCTTTCGATGCGCGCGTCGCCGGCGCCAAACTCGAATGGTTCCGGCAGCGGCTCGCTCTGTAGCTCGGTTTGCGTGAAGCGCAGGAGCAGCGGATACTCGTGCGACGCGACCGGCAATTCACGCCAAACCTCGAAGTATGGGGCAAAGGCGCGATAACCCGCGCCCTGCGCGCTGCGTGCTTCGGAAGTCTCCAGGGGTGCAATCGCCGGCGCATCCTGCACGATCACTCCCGCGAGCCCTCGTTCCTCGAGCGCGGACTGCAACGCCGTATCGGCTTGCATCCCGGAGCTTTCGTACGACGCGCTCCACGCCGCGCCGGCGGCGCCGGCATCCCGTACGACTTTTAGCAGCGCGGCCTCGAGCGCACCGCGCCGGACGATGAGGCCGCTTCCGCGCTCTCGCAAATCCGCATCGAGCGCGCGAACGGCGCCGCAGAAAAATGCGGCCCTTCGCGGCGAGGCCTTCAATCGCGTTTCCATGGCCGGATCGATCAGGAGCAGCGGGATCACCGCGCCCCGCGCCGCCGCCGCGGCTAAGCCCGCATGGTCGTCGAGGCGTAGATCTCTGCTAAAGCGATAGACGAACGGCCTGTCTGCCATGGCAGGCCCGATTTCGGTCGGCCGAAGTTCTTCCCCCGGCGGTGCCCGCTAAGGCGAGGCCGATTGCCGCGAAGACGCAGTTTTTATCGCGGCACGGCAGACCGCACGGTCGAGGACGCGATTCCCGGAGCTTTTTGTGACGGTGCACTGCTTTGGCATGCCGCGCGCGTCGAGGCTGAGCGCAAGCGTCAGCGTGCCAGACCTCGTCGAGGCAAAGCTCAGCGATTCAGCCTGATTTTCACGGCGCGGAGCCGTCTGCGTATTGAGCGCCGCGACGGCGCGGGCCACCTGTGCCGAAGATACGCTCGCCTGGGATGCCGGCGCCATCCTGCTCGTAGGCTTGTCTATTGCGCGAAATCCCACGATCAACGCCGCCGCCGCCGCCAGAGCCGCGGCCCACCGCCAAGTGCTTCGCCGCTCGGGCGTCCGCATGTGCGCGGGCCGAAGCACGGGCTCCCATCGCTCCGAATCCCGCGCTTGACGCGCCGTCGCCATGACACGCTCGATCTCGCGCTCGCCACCCAAATCGTTGCGGCACCGCGCGCAGGTAGCGAGATGATTCCGATAGCTATCGCGCTGCGCCTCATCGGTTTCGCCCAGCGCGATCGCACCGGCCAACATCTCGGCGCGCGCGCAATCGCAGTGCATCGTCATCGCTTACTTCTCCTCACTCATCGTAGCTCGCAGCACGCGCATCGCGCGGCAGACGCGTTGCCGAATCGCATCCGACGTCGTTCCCAGAATCTCGGCCGCTTCCGCAGACGAATATCCTACATAACTGGTAAGGAGTAGCGCTGCGGATTGCTGTGGAGGGAGATGCGCCAGGGCGATTTGCAGGTCTACGGATGCGGCGCTTCGTTCGTCGACACCCCACGTTCGCAAGGTAGCCGAAGGGCGATCCACCTCGCGGTCCAGCGGAAGCATCCGAAGAACTTTTTTGCGCCGCAGAAATGAGATCGCGGCGTTCGTCGCGGCGCGATAGAGCCATCCAGCCGTGAGCTCGCGCTGCGGGTCGGCTTGCAGCATGCGAAAGGCCGAGAGAAAAACGTCCTGGGTCAAATCGAGTGCTACTTCCGCGTCCGCAACCATGCGCCGCAGATAACGAGCCAGCTTTACCTGGTACTCTAGGACCAGCGACTCGGCGCGCGCTCGCGCGATCGCCGACGCCTGCGCGCCCGGATAAGCATCCTCCATCAGCTTGTCAACGGCCGGCCGTCGAGCGTTGTGACCGAGCATGGGCCTAGGTGCCTATCCTCCGATTTCGGAGAAGGCCCGCATGCGGGAAGCGCTCTCGCCGAGACGGAGGTGGTGACGTTCGGGTTTGATCAGCATGGCGGAACGCAGGAGCGCGGCGATTTGGGCGGTCCCCGCGCCGGCGCGCAGCGGGGAACGCAGGTCGAGGGCGTGATCGCCAAAGAGGCACAGGCGCAGATGGCCGTTGGCCGTGAGCCGTACGCGATTACAGCGTTCGCAGTAGTCGTGGGAGAGCGGGCTGATCACGCCTATCGCACCCGCGGCGCCGGTGAACGCGAAGTAACGCGCTGGTCCGTTGCCGGAGGGACCGGGCACGGGACGCAGCTCGTGAATCGCGGCGAGGCGGGCGAGGATCTCGTCGGACGAAACGTACGTGTCGCGCTGCAGCTCGAGATTTTCGTGCACCGGCATGACTTCGATGAAGCGCACGAAGATAGGACGATCGCGGGTTAGGTTTGCGAAGTCGGCCAACTCGTCGTCGTTTCTGCCTCGCATAACGACGCAGTTCACCTTGAGCGGGCCCAAACCGGCACGAATCGCTGCGTCGATGCCGTCCAGCACCGCATCCAGGCCCGGGCGGCGTGCGATCGCCTCAAATCGATCCGCGCGCAGCGTATCGAGCGAAACGTTCACTCGCCGCAGCCCCGCAGCAACGAGCTCGCCGAGCTGTGCCTCCAGAAGCAGGCCGTTCGTCGAGAGGGCGATATCTTCAATTCCCCCAACCGCGGCGATCGCCGCAACCAAGCGGTGCAAGTCGCGGCGCACGAGCGGCTCGCCTCCCGTCAAGCGCACGGCTCGAACGCCGACCGAGGCCGCGGCGCGCACGATCGCGGCGATCTCTTCGTACGTGAGGATTTCCTCACGGTGCAACCACGGCAAACCCTCTTCGGGCATGCAGTAGACGCAGCGCAGATTGCATTTGTCGGTCACCGAAACGCGCAGGTACGTGATCGGACGGCTGAACCCGTCAATCAGCGAGATCGTCACTTACTCACTCGAAAATACGCTGTCCGGCAGCTTGGGATTGATGGTATAGTTGTCGATCGTCGACGAAAGATCGGCGGTATAGCCCGGCTCCTCGACGTGACCCACCTGCGACTCGACCACGACGTTGCTCTGCACAAGGCCGTAATGATTCGTCATCTGCGCGTATCCACCGTTATCGTAGTTCCAGCGCATGGTCGTCAGCGTGGCCTTCTTGTCGTCGACCACCGCATCGATATGATCCACATTGCCGCGCTTGCGCGGCATCAACCTGAAAGTCGTCGCGCTGCCGTCGTCAGAAATCACGCTAACCGCGTAGACCTCGCGCCACACCGACGGGCTTTCGATGTGCGCGTACAGCTTGTCGAACTGCCGGGCCACCATCGGCACGCCGCTGCTGAGCACGACCTTCGTCTTGTCGGGCGCTTTGTAGTAGTAGGTACCGGCGAGGTCGGCGGATAGGAAGGGGAACGACTTCAAGACGACGTGCGCGTGAAGCGTGGCGGTGAACGCATGCAGGTTCGGATTGAGCTCGCTCATTCTTGCCAGTAAATCGCTCGCCGGCGCGGCTCGCAGCGGAACCGCGCAGAGACCGATAACCGCGAGAAACGCGAGGTTCTTCATCCTTGCCTCGTTTGAAACGCTTCGAGTGCCGCGGAGATCTCGCCGCGGACGCCTGGATCTCGTTCGACGCATTGTTGACGGCGCAATGCTTCGAGCGCCCCGGGCGAGCCTATTCGTCCCAGCGCCCAAGCGGCGTGACCACGGACCATGGCGTGCGGATCTGCCCGCAGGCTCACGGTCAGCGGCCCCACCGCGGAGCGGTCGAGGGCATTCCCCAGCGCGACGGCCGCGTTACGGCGCAAGACCGCGGCGCCTCGCCACCCCATCGCAGTGTTGCGATAATGCCGTTTGAACGCGCCGCTGCGCAGCGAAAGCAACCCTACCAACGATGGACGGGCAGCCTCCACATCCCGGGGCGACCATTCGATCGAAGCAGGGCGCTTAGCGGATTGCGTGGGCGGACACACGAGTTGACAGATATCGCAACCCCATACCCAATCGCCGAGCATCGGGCGCATGTTTGCCGGGATGGAATCGGTACGTTGCGTAAGATCCGAGATGCAGCGGTTTGCATCGATCGTGTAGTCGCCACGCAACGCTTGCGTCGGGCACGCATCCACGCAACGGCGGCACACCCCGCAACTCTTTCGCAACGGAGCGTCGGGCGGCAAGTCGAGCCTCGTCACGATCTCTCCGAGAAAAACGAACGACCCCGACGACGGTGAGATCAGATTGGTATGCTTCCCGACCCAACCCAACCCGGCGCTTGCGGCTAACGCGCGCTCCGCCAAAGGCCGAGTGTCGCAGACGATCGCCGTGGACGGCTCGCCCACGGCATCATCGATCTCGCGCGCGACGGCGCGCAGCAGCGAATGCAACCGCTTGTGATAGTCGGGACCCCATGCGTAGTTCGAAACTCGGCCGCGCAGCACGGCCGTTTCGTTCGGAGGCGGGGTGGCGTACGGCACGGCGACGCACACGACGCTGCGTGCGCCTTGCAGCAGCGAGGTCGGGTCCGTCGCACGCCGGGCATACTCGCCGTCATATCCCCACGCCGCGAAATCGCCACGCCGGAATGCCATCTCCATTCGCTGACGGGATTCTTCGTCGGCGCGCGCCGCAACGACTCGCACGTCGGCTGCGCCAAGCCGGAGCCCTCGAGCGACGGCGCGTTGTTTGATTTCCTTCGGATCGGCAGTCGTCATATCACAATGTTGCGAGCGGCCCGGGTCGCCCGCGCGGAAATGCGGCATCGATTTCCGCTAGGTCCGATTCGTCCAAGGCCAGGGCGCCTGCAGCAGCATTCTCTTCGACGTGTACCACGGTCGCGGCTTTTGGAATCGCAAAAACGTCCGATTCGCGGGTCAAGAATGCGAGCGCTACCTGGTGAACGGTGGCGGAGTGTTTTTGCGCTATGCGCTTCAAGAGATCGCGTCGCGCCGCACCAGAATGCAGGAAGCGGCCGCGCCCGAACGGCGTGTAGGCCACGATGGCGATGCCGCGCGCACGCGCAGCCGGGAGCAACTCGTGTTCCACGCCGCGCTCGCACAGGTGATAGAGCACTTGGTTACAGGCCAAAGTCGTCGTTTGCAGGTAGGATGCGGCCTCCAGCATCCCCGCTGTCTCGAAGTTGCTCACGCCGACGAATCGGACTTTGCCTTGGGTCACCAGATCGTCGAAGGCCCGCATCGTTTCAGGCAGTGGATGCGATCCCGGCCAATGCAAAAGATAGAGGTCGAGATACCCGCATTGGAGCAGCGCGATGCTGCGCTCCGCCGCCGCCAGCGTGCCGCGGTAACTCGCGTTCGTCGGCAAGACTTTTGTCGCGATGAAGTAGCGCTCACGCGGAATCCCACGCAGTGCCGCCCCCAGTAGTTCCTCGACGCGCCCGGACCCATACATCTCGGCCGTGTCGATGTGGCTCATTCCGAGCTCGATGCCGCGCGCGATCGTACGCTGGGCTTCTATCGCGCGTCTTCCGCTTTCCGGCATGTCCCAGGTGCCTTGACCGATCGCGGGAAGCTCCACCCCCGTCCCGCCGAAAGCTCGAACCTTCAAAAGAATTCGAACTCTTGGTGGCGCGCCGCGTAGACCAGGAGGCCGCCGCGCAGATGTGCCAAGCGTGTGAACCCCGCTTCACGCAGGCGCCGCACGGCCCAGAGCGACTTGACGCCGACCCGGCATGCGACGATGTAACGCGAGGCGCTATCGAGTTCGAACATCCGCGCCTCCAGTTGCGACGCGGGAATCTGGATCGCACCGTCGATCGATCCGAGCACGGCTTCGTGCGGCTCGCGCACGTCCAGGAGGATCGCGTCGCTCAACGCTTCGTCCAGGCGATCCGCTTCCACCTCGGCAACTTCGGCGCCGCGCGGCGGATCGTCGTACGCGATTGACAGCGTCGCCGAGATCAAGGCACCCTTTCCGCACAGCGCGCAACCGGCATCGCGATCGAAGCGTACCTCACGTACGCGCGCCGTAAGGCTATCCAGCAGCATGAGCCTTCCGACCAGCGGCTCGCCGATGCCGAGCATGAGTTTGAGCGCTTCGCTCGCCTGCCACGTTCCCACGATGCCGGCCAGCGCGCCGAGCACGCCTCCCTCGGCACACGTGGGCGTGCTTTCCGGCGGCGGCGCTTCCGGATAAAGGCAGCGGTAGCACGGTCCGGATTCGACCCCGAAAACGCTGACCTGTCCGTCGAACCGAAAGATCGATCCATACACATCCGGTCGTCCTTCGAGAACGCACGCGTCGTTGATCAGGTAACGCGTCGGAAACCGATCCGTGCAATCCAGGACGACGTCGTAACCGCGCACCAGTTCTCGGGCGTTTGCGGGTTCCAAGCGCGCGGCGATCGCTTCGATCGAAATCAGCGGGTTGAGTGCGTGCATTCGTTGCGCGGCCACAGCGGCTTTGCTCCGCCCGACGTCGGCGGTGGAAAAGATCGTTTGGCGCTGCAGATTCGTTTCGTCAACGACGTCGTCGTCCACGATGCCGATGCGTCCCACGCCCGCCGCCGCGAGATACTGCAGCGCCGGCGATCCCAAGCCGCCGGCGCCGACTACGAGAGCGCGTGATGAGGCCAGCCGTTCCTGACCCGCCAAGCCGACCTCCGGGATCAGCAGGTGGCGACTGTAACGCCGCAGCTCGCGCGGGCTCAGTGACGCTCGTTGAGCCATTGCAACACGGTAGCCTTGGAGTGCTCGGCGGCATAGGTGTGGTCGCTATCGATCGTGGCAAAAGATTTAGGCTCGGGCGCACGATCGTAAAGTTCGCGCACGCTGCGCGGGCTCACCATGGCATCTCGATTCGCTGCCACGTACAACGCCGGTCGCCCTGCCAATCGTCCCAGCAATTCACCGTAGCGCGTTTCGACGCCGGCGACCAGTTCCGGCAACGTGACGCCAACGACGTACGAAGAGCGAAAATCCGTCGCACCGACCTTTCGCAGGGCTTCCAACGAGGTTGGGCGTCCATACCCCGTTGCAATCGCTACGGTCCCCAGGATGTTTGCATCCAACGCGGCGGCGAAGAGCGCCGTCATTCCACCCATGCTGTGGCCAAGCGTATAGCTCGCATCGTCTCCTCGCTCGCGTGCAAACGCGACGACGCGAGACATGGCGCCGATGCAATCCTCAACGCCGCGCAGCTCGCCTCCGCTCGCGCCCAGCTTGTGTCCCGGAAAATCAAGGCTGTAAACGCCGAAACCGTGGCTGGACAAAAACGAGCACAGAAAATCGAGGTTCTGCTTACTCGATGAGTAGCCGTGGCCGGCGATCAGCGAAACGCCGCGCGGACGGCGCGGTTCGTACCAGAGTACGGCGAGCGGATTGCGCTCGTCCGAAATGTGAAACAGACTAACTTTGCTCACGGGTTCGCCCGCCAGCTGGCAGTGCCGTCAGCGTAGCGCTCTTCCTTCCAAATCGGCGCCCGACGCTTGACTTCGTCGATGGCATATCGGCACGCATCGAAGGCCTCGCCGCGATGCACGGCGCTCGCCATCACCGCGACCGCTATTTCGCCGACGCGCAGCTCGCCAATCCGGTGCACGATCGCGATCGCAACGTCGCCGAACCGTTCCCGCGCCTCCGCGGCAATGATCCGGAACTCACGGATCGCCATCGGCTCGAAGGCTTCGTAGGAGAGTCCCGTAACCGGCTTGCCGTCGTCGGCGCGGCTGCGTACGATTCCCAGGAACGTTACCGCACCGCCATCGCCCGAACGCATCACGCTTTCCAGCGCCGCCGGCTCGATCGCTTCACGAACGATGCGAAACACTTAGCCGCCGCCAACGGGAGGCAGGATCGCTAGCTCGTCGCCGTCCGCCAGCGGCTCCTCAAACGCGACCAAATTCCCATTGCGCGCGGCGCGCGTCGAGGCACGCTGTTCGTCCAGCCCCGAACATCCCCGTGCCAGAGCGCTCCACGCGTCGACCACGCGCGCGCCTTCGGGCAGCTCCAGCGCGATCTCCAGCGCACCCAAGAGTTCCCGCAGCCGTGCAAATGCCAGCACCCGTATTCGCATCGGGACCGTCCTTCGACGGGTGGCGTGCCGATGCGTACCGAATTCGCCGCGCACAGAGAAATGATCGCACGAACGCTGACGATCTTCATCGCCTTGGCAGCCGGCACTGCCTGCGTGGCCACGCCGGCGCCCACGTGCAGCCAGCAGACCCTGACGGTCGAGGGTGCCGCGGTAACGATCGGGTACTGCATCGATGGCCCGCTTCGAGCCAACGGCGCGGCGGAAGTAATCGTCCCCGTCGCCGCTACTTACTCGGCTCGCGGCGGTTCGATCCGCCGCTCGTCCGAACTGCGTTTCCTAGCCGGCGAGGGCGTCTCGCGCGTCCTGGAGAGCCTCGACCTAACGAGCCTGGGGCTGACCGGAACGCTGCATCTGACGCTGGATTACTCGCACGGGTTGGTGCAGGTAGAGGGGGCGCTTCTTACCCCAGGAGCCATCACGATCAAGTGAGCCTTCGGGCTCGCGGCGACCAGGGCTGCAACCCAATCGGCACCGCACAGGCTTTAGGAAGTGATATGCGGCGGCGCTACATTGCCTTCAACCGTTCCAAGATCCCCGACGGCTGTCGATAGAGGAGACTGCTCTTTCCCATGCCTTGTACGGCGACGATTCCAAATCTCACGGCTCGCGAGCAAGCGCACCACCTGTACGAAGCGATACCACCCGGACTGTTCCGGGTTCAGGACCAAAACGAGCGTATCGCCTGGCGCGTCAGCCCCGAGCCGTTCGCATTGTCCAACGATCAGCTCAGCAAGATCGAGCAACTTGGACCGCAACTCCTGGCCTTTTACCGAGCCCTGAACAATCTTTACAACCGCAGCGCGCGCGGTACTGCGCCTGCCTTCATCGCCGAATACCTCGATCAGGGCAAACCGCAGCAAATCGTCAAACTGGGCAGACAGAACCGCTTCAAGCAAGAACTGCCGGGCGTCATTCGCCCCGACCTCATTGTTACCGGCGATGGTTTTGTCGCCACCGAGTTGGACAGCATTCCCGGCGGCATGGGCTTCGTCGGCGCGATGACCGAAGCGTATTGTCGTCTCGGGATCGAGAGCGTGGGAGGCGCGGACGGCATCCCGCTGGGGTTCGCCGCAATGCTGCGGCACACGACCGGCGTCGCACATCCGACCGTTGCGATCGTCGTTTCGGAAGAATCCGCGGATTACCGCAGCGAGATGGCATGGCTCGCGGAAGCCCTTCGCCGATTGGATCTGGCCGAGGCGTGGCTCCGGCGCCCGCAAGAGATCACCTTCAGTGAGGACGGGCTCTTCATTCGCCATGACGACGGCCGCGAGATGCGGCTGGACGCGCTCTATCGCAACTTCGAACTCTTCGATTTGTTCAACGTTCCAAAGCAAGAACTCATGCTCTACGCGGCTCGGCACAATCGCGTGAAGATTACGCCGCCGCCGAAGGCCTCGCTAGAAGAGAAGCTGGCGTTCGCGCTACTCCACCACCACGCGCTCGAACCGTTGTGGCGCTCCGAGCTGGGCGAAGAGACGTTCGAGCGGATGCGGCAGCTTTTCCCGAAAACCTGGATCATCGATCCACGGCCGATGCCGCCCCAGGGCGTCGTCGCGGGACTGGAAGCGGGCGGTAAACCCGTTTCCGATTTCCGCCAGCTCGTCGCGCTGCCCAAGAGCGAACGCGCCTACGTCGTCAAACCCTCGGGATTTTCGCAGCTAGCATGGGGCTCGCGTGGCGTCAAGATCGGCGACGATCTCACGCGCGAGGAGTGGCAGGCGACCATCGACACGGCGCTGTCCTCGTACGAGCAGACACCCTGGATCTTGCAGCATTTTCACAAAGGCAAGCGCGTGCGTCAGACGTATTTCGATCGCGAGCGCGACGAGATCCGCGAGTACGACGGGCGCGTCCGGCTCTGTCCGTACTACTTCGTCACCGGCGAGGACAGCGTCCAGTTGGGCGGCGTGCTGGCCACGATCGCGCCGGCCGATAAGCGGCTAATTCATGGGATGAGCGACGCAGTGATGACGTCGTCGGTTCTCCGCGCGAACTAGCGAACGCGCGTTAGCACGGCGTTCTGCGATGGAACGTCGATCTGGTCGGGCACGAGTGTGGCTGGGTCGTACCAAATGGTCAGGGCAATCGGCTGGTCGATGGAGATCACGGCGTCTTGCGCAGAGATTCCGGCCGGGCGCGGCACCGAGGTGACGGAACCGGCAGTCAACGCGAGCCCTTGCCCGGTGGCCGGCGTAATCCAAGTCACGGTGGCATCCTTCCATCCCGCTAGCTGCGCGGGGAGCGCGAACAAACCGGCCATCAAGCCGGGCTCGATGACCACGAAGTGATGGCTCTGCGCCGCGAGCGTGAGCTGCCGGGGCTGATTCGTCATGACACCGATGACCGTGGCGGAGGTCGGCGTCAGCGCGACGCTGACGCTCGGGCTTTGTGTCGGCGTTCGATAGGTTCCCGTATATTTGAGCGGAGCGAGGTCGGTCCCTAAAACGAGAGAAGCCGTCGCAGCGAGCTGCATTCCCATCACGGTGGCGCTCGAGTTTTCATCGATTTGGGTCTGTGCCGCAGCCTGCGAGACGGTCACCGACCACGAGCCGATCGTTTGACCACCCATGGACGCGGTGTACCGATACGTTCCCGGCGACGGAAAAGCTGCGCCGGTCAAAGCTGCCAGCAGCAGGGTCGCAAGCATCGCTATGCGCTTACCGGTGCGCGACTTTGGCGCTCCAACGTTGCCAGCACTGCATCGACTTCTTCCGCAGTGTTATAGCCGTGCGGAGAGATGCGAACGCCGGTCGCGCGGTACGTCGTGACGATTCCGTCGTTCTGCAACGCCTGTCCGACGGCCACGCTGTCGTGCCCCGGAAGGACGAACGTCACGATTCCCGACGAAACCCCGTGGCCACGCGCGCTCAAAACCTCGGCGCCCAGCCGATGCAGGCCGTCGCAGAGCCGGTCGGTTAAGCCGATCACGTGATCCGCGATTGCTGACTGGCCGCAGCGCTCGAAGAGTTCGATCGCCGCGATCAGCGAGACCGTCCCGAGCAAGTTGGGCGTTCCACCCTCAAAACGCATCGTATCGTTCGAGAAGGGCTGCTCGTAGTTGTGGAAATCCCACATGTCCCGAAGCGACCGCCATCCCGGCATCGCGAGCCGCAATCTCTCTCCCAGCCGTTGACGCACGTACAAAAAACCTACGCCGTGTAGACCGAGCATCCATTTTGCCGCGCCGGCGTACAGGGCGTCTACGCCGATGGTACGCACGTCGATCGGGAAGACGCCCAGGGCCTGCATCGCGTCCACGCATAACAGCGCATTGCATTGGTGCGCGACCTCCGCGAGTGCGGCCAAATCGTGACGATATCCGTCCGCATAGGAGACCCAGGACACCGTCACGACCCGCGTACGAGGCGACATCTCGCGCCGCAAAACCTCAGGTGTCAACCGCTGCGACTGCGTCGAAAGCAACCGCACGGCGACGCCGCGTCGGCGCAGCGCAATCCAGGGAATCGCGTTGGCCGGAAACTCGTTGTCGCAGAGCAGCACCTCGTCGCCCGGCTGCCAATCCAGCCCGAGTGCGAGGATGTTCGCCCCCCAACCGGTGTTCGGCACGATCGCAATTTCGGTCCCTTCGGCCCCAATGAAGCGCGCGATCCTCTCGCGGTAATCAGGCATTGCGGCGTCGTATGGAAATGTGCCGAGCACGCCGGCTTCGGCGTGCTCGCGCACGAAAGTCTCGATCGCAGCGACCGAGCATTGCGGCAAAACCCCTGCGGCCGCATGATTGAGGTAAATGCTGTGCCGGGTTACGGCAAACTCGGAACGAGGCAGCGGCGTGCTCACTCCGCGCCGATCATGTCCTTCGTATGCCAAGCGATGTTTCCGGCGCGGTCGCCGACGCGCTCGAGCGATGCGAGCACGAAAAGATAGCGCGTCCCGGGCTTGACGATTTCCGGGTCGGAGCGCATTTCTTCCTGAAGCAGTTTGATGCTGCGCTTATAGAGCTTGTCAACTTCGTCGTCCCGGTCGATCACTTCGCTCGCCAGCTCTGCGTCGCGTTCCGTGTACGCGCGCATCGCGCCCAGCAGCATTGCGTGCGCGACGCTCGCGATGCGATCGATTTCGACGCGCTGCGGCCGCATCGGCTGGTCTGAAAGCTTGATGGCATTCTTCGAGATGTCGACGGCATAATCGCCGACGCGCTCGAGGTCGGTAGCGATTTCGAGCATGGCCGCGATCTCCCGGAGCTCGCCGGCGACGGGCTGCTGCCGCCATATCAACTCGATGCAATGCGCCTCGATGCGGCGGCGCAAATCGTCAACCACGTCGTCCCCCGCTACGACCCGCGCGCCCGACGCGGCATCGCGGTTGTTGAGCGCATCAACGGCGACGCGGATCGCGTCGCCCACGAGCGCGCCGAGTCGAACGACGTCGAGCCTCGTCGCTTCCAATGCCTCGTGGTACGCCGTCCGTACTGCCACTCTCACCTCCGTAATCTCTTTCCAGTATAGGTCGGAGGGCACTTCCCCGCAACGCAACGAAAGAACCTGCATCCCTTTATCAAATCATTAAGGCTAACGCATGTCATTTGAAGATATCCTGAGCGTCGTCGAAGAGCCCGTCGGAATCATAACGTTCAATCGGCCCAGCGTTCTCAACGCGTTGCGGCGGCAGCTCCTACGGGAAGTTGCCGAGGCACTGCGCGACATGGAGAGCAACGACGGCGTTCGCGCAATCGTCATGACCGGTTCGGGAGAAAAGGCCTTTGCCGCGGGCGCCGACATCTCGGAGCTCAACGCTCTGGCGACGGCCGGCTCCGGTGCAGACCAAGCTCGCAGCGGACAGGCCCTCACTCGTCAAATCGAGCGTTTGCGTAAACCCGTTATCATGGCGATCAACGGGTTTGCACTCGGAGGCGGCTGTGAGATCGCGATGGCCGGCGACATTCTCATCGCCAGCGAGAACGCGAAGTTCGGTCAACCCGAGGTTAACCTCGGATTGATTCCAGGTTACGGCGGATCCCAGCGCACGACGCGCCTGATTGGCAAGGGTATGGCGTCCTATCTCTGTTTGACCGGCGAAATGATCGACGCGCGCGAGGCGTTGCGCATCGGCCTGGTCGCCCGCGTCGTGCCGCTCTCGGAATTGATGAGCGAGGCGAAGCGCATTGCCAACCTGATCGCATCCAAAGCGCCCCTCGCGATCGCGGCTTGCAAGCGCGTCATCAACAATGGTGCGCACCTCTCGATCGACGACGCACTCGAGCTCGAGGCGCTCGAGTTCGGAACGCTCGTCGACACCGAGGACATCCGTGAGGGGACCGGCGCCTTTCTCGAAAAGCGCAAGCCCGTTTGGAAGGGTCGCTAAATCTTTACCTAGCCTGCCCTGAGCGGAGTCGAAGGGCGGCGTTGCTCATCGCCAGCTCGATTGCCGGATTGAGCCCCTCCCACTTTCCACGAACGTACCCTTCGGGATCGATGACTACGACGGTCGGGAAACCTTCGATGTCAAAGAGCGCTCGCGCGCTGCTATGAGGGTCGAGCGCGACGCCGTTGAGCCCGAAACGCTGCGCGAAGGACTGCGCAATCGAGCGCGACTCGCCGACATCGACCGGTACGACGACGGCCTCAGGATGCTTGCGAGACCAGCCTTCAACCAATGGCAACTCGAGCTTGCACGGTTCGCACCAACTCGCATAAAAATCCATGAACACGATGTGGCCGCGTTGCTCCGCGAGACGAAACGTGCCACCCTCGAGCCGGCCGTAGACCGCGTGCGGCGCAGGAAACGCGCGTGGTGCATTCAGCGAGCGCGGCGCGAGAAACATCTTCCACAACGCCAGGGCGACGACGAGGACGGCCAGGACGTCCCACGCGCGGCTTAGGTTGGCGGAGCGCTTTGCCGGTTCGCTACTCTGCACTGAAGATCGCGGCGATGCCCTGGCCGCCGCCGATGCAGGCCGAGGCAACGCCGTAGCCGCCCCCGCGCTCGCGTAGCTCGTGGAGCGCGGTGATCGCAAGCCGCGCACCGGATGCGCCCAGCGGATGCCCTAACGCGATTGCACCGCCGTGCGGATTGAGCGGCACGTCTTTGGCTTGAAGTTCGCGCAAGCACGCGATGACCTGAGGGGCAAATGCTTCGTTGATCTCCACGACCGCAAGATCGCCCAATCCCATTCCGGCTCGCTCCAACGCCATTGGAATGGAAAATGCCGGACCGATTCCCATAATCGAAGGATCGACGCCGACGACGCTGGCGGAAACGATGCGGCCAATCCACGTCAAGCCGTCGGCTTTGGCGCGCCCGCGCGTCGTTAGGACGAGGGCGGCGGCTCCGTCGGTAATGCCGCTTGCGTTGCCCGGCGTCACGACGCCGTTTTGCACGAAACGGGCCGGCAGTTTCCCGAGCTTCTCCATCGTCAAGCCTTGACGCGGCCCCTCGTCTCTATCGACTTTGACGCTCGAGCCTTTTGGGCCGGGAACCTCGACCGCGACGATCTCTTCCGCGAAATACCCGCTCGTTTGAGCCGCCAGAGCGCGCTCTTGGCTGACCAGCGCAAACTCATCGCACTCTTCACGCGAAACGCCGTATTTCTTCGCCAAGTTTTCCGCCGTAACCGCCATCGGCGTGTTGCCGTACGAGTCGGTTAGAGCGGTCCAAAGCGAATCTTCGAAGGCTACGTTTTGACCTAGATGCAATCCCTTGCGCGCGCCGCGCACGACGTGCGGCGCTTGACTCATGTTTTCGGTGCCGCCCGCCAACGCATACGCCGCGGTTCCGAGCGCAAGCGACTGCGCCGCCGAAAGGATCGCCTGAAGGCCCGACCCGCAGAGCCGGTTGACGGTTAGCGCCGGAACGCCGATCGGCAATCCCGCTCGCAAGCCGACGTGACGCGCGAGGTAAATCGCGTCCGCGCTGCTTTGAATGACGTTGCCGAATACGACTTCGTCGATTCGATCCTTCGGTACGCCGCTGCGGCTAATCGCGGACTCGGCCGCGAACACCGCCAGATCCGTCGCGGAAAGGTCGGCCAATGCGCCGCCGAGATTTCCGAACGGCGTGCGGGCCCCGGCGAGAATGACGATGTCGTTATCGGTAATTGCAGTGCTCATATCGACGCGGAGTATTCCTCGCACGCTCGCGACCGTCCCGGCAGGCGCCATCGCGCGCCGTCACTAAGACGGGCCCGGTATGCCGACTACTCGCCCTGCTGCGATCGCGCTGGATGCCCGGTCGCTTCTACCCGCGACCAAGACCAGCCATATTCTCGAAGCATTCGACAAGCTTCAGATCGGAACTGCGCTAGAAATCAACGAGGAAACCGATCCCCGCGCGCTGCGCAACGAGATGGCCCAACTGCGCCCGGGCCGGTTCTCTTGGGACGCCCGCAACCTCGGCGGTAATCGCTGGACCGTGCGGCTCGAGCGCATTGACGAAAACGCAGGCGGCGAAACCTTTCTCACCCACGTTACTGCCTTCACCTCGGCCAAAGCCGGCACCGTCAAGGAACTCGCCGAACAGATGGGCGAGCGCACCTATAAGTCGGGAGACACCATTTTTGACGAAGGTGAAGCATGGCCGTATCTCGGCATCGTCAAGAGCGGCAAGGTTATTTACACGCTTCTCTCGCCGGATGGGAAGACGCATACGATCGGCGAGCGCCTGACGCACGACACGCTCAACGAGAGCGGCACGTTCGACGGTGGCGGCGCGACGACGCGCGCCGAGGCGCTGACCGATGCAACGGTCGTGACGCTGCCCAGCGAGGCGGTAATTCACGCCGCGCGCAACGATGCCGAACTCGCGCTCGGCTTTCTAATCGCCTCGTCGCAAGCGCGTCGCCGCTCGATCGACACGATTGCCGATCTGGCGTTTGCGCACGTGCTGCAGCGGGTCGCCAAGTTTTTACTCGGTTACGCGCGCACGTCGGTCGGTATGGCCCGCGGCTTGCCGGGGGTAGAAAACCTTTCCCAAGCGCAGATTGCCGCCGCCGCCGGAACCGTGCGCGACATGGCGGCGCGAGCCTTGCTGCGGCTAAAAACCGCGGGCGCGCTCGAACTCGATCGCGGGCGCGTTAGAGCGATAGACCGCGCGCGACTCGAGGCCTTCGCTCATAACGTTCAGGCGCCGCCCGTCTAGATTCGATAGACGCTTGCCGTGGCGTTCGGATCGACGAGCGCCGGATGGATTCGTGGTCCGCTGCACATGATGGAATCGTGCCCGATCTCGATGCGCATGCGCGCGACTTCGCCTCCCATCACATCGTCGACGGCGCAACCTTCAACTTTACCCGGGAACCGCGCCATGACGACGTATCTCCCTGGAGCGAGAGTGATGTCGTTGAAGTAACCGCGACTATTCGTCTCGAGCTCCATGACGTGATTGTAGCCGTTTTCCATGTACGGGGAGCGATAATAGTAGAGATGAGCGTGCGCCATCGGCTGCCCGGTGTGGGCGTCCACGACGACGCCGGAGATGCCACCGGGTTGATCGGCCATCGCCGGCACGGCCAGCATGCCGGCGAGCGCGAACAGGGTTGCAAAGTGTCTCATGCCCCGGTTCTTACCCGGAGCGCGCCGCTTTAGACGGATTCGAGCGCGGCAGTCTCTTCGGCGGCGTGTTGCGAGTCGAAGGCCGCCCGCTTGCTCTTTGCGGCAGCCTCCGCCAGCGGGCGCTCCGCGTCTTGCCGCTGGCGCTCCAGCATGTCCCGGCCCTTACGAACGGCGCCGAGCGCGCCAGCCAGGCGGTTTTCCATTTCGGCCAACACGTCGGCAGCATAGCGATCGGCCCCTTCGCGGACCCGCTGTCCCTGTTCTTCTGCTTCGCGCACCATGGCGTCGGCCGCGGTTCGGGCGCGCTGCACGATCTCGTTTTGGTCGACCAGCTCTTCGTGCTTGCTCGCCGCTTCGTCCACGATTGCTTGCGCCTTCTCGTGCGCGACGCGCAGCATGCGGTCGTGATCCTTGGCGATGACTTTCGCCCGCCCGACCTCCTCGGGTAACGAAGCGCGAATCTTCTCGAGCAGTTCGATCAGCCGCTCTTCAGAAAGGACGCGGTAGCCCGCGGGCAGCCACGTTCCCTCATGAACGTAAGCCTCGAGCTTATCCAACACGCGATAGACCGACATTGCTACCTCCGTTGCAAGTTTGTACGTTTTTCCGCCATTACGCGGAGCACCGGTTCTGGTACGAGCGCGGCGACCTCGCCGCCGAGAAAGAACACCTCTTTGACGAGACTACTGCTCACGAACGAATATTTTTGATCGGACATCAAAAACAGTGTATCGACGTCCGAAAGCGAGCGATTCATGAGCGCCGCCGACATCTCGCTTTCGAAATCCGAAACGACTCGCAAGCCTTTGACGATCACGTCGGCCCGCGCGGCGTTCACGTAGCTTGCGAGCAGGCCCGTGAAGTGCTCGACGCGGACGTTCTTCAGCGTCGTGACGCTGGCCTTGAGCATCTGCTCGCGTTCGTCTAGCGAAAACATCGGTGCGCGTTTCTGGGGGTTGACGACAATTGCGACGAGCAGTTCGCCAAAACATCTCGAGGCACGCTCGATGACGTCGAGATGACCGTTCGTCGGCGGATCGAAGGACCCGGGATAGACCGCGCGCGTGAGGCGTCCAAGCTTACCGTTTGTCAAGCAACTTCAAGATTCCGGCGACAGAAAAGCGAGGGCGACATCGCCGTAGACTTCTTCCCGCACGGAACGATACCCGGGTATATCGGGCAAGATTCGCTTGGCGGCGTGCTCGTACACGACGAGGGCATCGGGAGCGAGCAACTGGCGCTCTTGCATGAGACGAAAGAGTTGTAGGGGCACGGGATCGGCATAGGGCGGGTCGAGGTACACGATGTCGAACGGGCCCTCGAGCCGGTACAGCGCACGCTCGGCGGGCGCCTGAAAGACCGTCACCACGTCATCGACCCCGAGGCCTTGCGCGGCCTCCGTAATGGCGTGGGCGATCTCCCGCTGCCCTTCGACCGCCACGACGCGCGACGCGCCTCGCGACGCCGCCTCAAACCCGATCGCTCCCGTCCCAGCGAAGAGATCGAGGACACGCGCGCCTTCGAGCCGGTTCGTCAAAATCGAGAAAAGCGATTCTTTGACGCGCCCGGGCGTCGGGCGCACTTGCATACCCTTCGGCGAACGCAGTTTCCGGCTTCCAAGCGATCCGCCCGTAATGCGCGGCATGGCCTCTTTTAAAATTCCACGGGAGCCAGCGGCGTCATCGCCGCTCGCAACCAGCGCTCGTCGCCCAGCCATTCGTAGCGAATCGTCGAGTACGGCACGGTTCCGTAGGACAGCAGCCGATCGTGAAACCCGCGTAACGAAAAACCGGACCCTTCGCGATCGCGCACTAGGCCGAGCAGCATCTCGATCTGCGTCTTCCCCACGAGATAGTCGATCGCTTGGCCTGGCCCCATCGCGAAGCGCGTTGCCTCGCCGCGCGCCGTCACGTCGTCGATGCCGGCGTTTTGCTGAAAATACGCGATGGCTTCGGGCAGCGTCATCGTGCCCGTTGCCAGGCCGACGTCCACCCCGATTCGCGTCGCTCGGTGGCGCATGAGATGAATCACTTGCCGACGGGCCGCTGGATCGTTGTCGTAGAGGCCTTCGCGCATCAGCATCTCCTCCCCGTAGAAGGCCCAACCTTCGGCAAAGACGCCGTCGCCCTGCACGTGCCGTACGAAGTCCGGATTATGGTAGGCATAGGTGAACTGCATGAAATGGCCCGGAATCCCTTCGTGCCCCAGCAGAGGGAGGACCGATTGGCGCGCCTGCTCGACAAAGAAGCTCTGATTGCTCGCGCTGAAGTCGGGAACGAAATAGAACCCTTGCGGATCGCTGGAGAACATCGGCGGTGGGTTCATGAAGCCGCCGGGATACGTGGCCGCGAGTGCGCGAGGGACCTCGACGATATGAAACGGACCGATATACGGCGGGATGTCGACGATCTGATGGGTATTGATGAACGAGATCAGCGTCTGAAGGCTACGCTCGTAGAAGGCTAAGAAAGCGGCTTTCGAGGTAAAGGCAGGTGGCGGCGAGGATGCGGGTTCGTGCGCATCGCGGGACTCTTCCCACAGTTCCAACGCTCGGTCCCGCGCAAGCTCGAGCCTCCCAATTTCGGCAACCTCCCGCGAATCGAACGGCAACAAAAGCACGCGTTTGAGGTACCAGTCGTACTGCTTGCGGCCAACCGCGAAACCACCGGCATGAAAGCTAAGCATGTGGGAATCGAGCCAGGCGCGATACGCATGAAGCGCGTTTAGCGCGACGGTTTGAGCGCTCGCTAATTCCGTCCGCGTGGCGGGAGACGTATCCCGGGCCACTTCGTTCAGACTCGTCGTATAGAGCGAATCGCCATCTCGGATGTCTTCCGAAGCGATCTGCGCGAATTCACGTACCGTCTGCGTCAAGTTTGCGCGGCCCTGTTGCAGCACCCGAGGACAGGCGCGCAACCTTGCGACCGCGGCGCGGATGCGCGTTTCGTCGCTAGCGTAGCGCCGCTTCACGATCGAAAAAATCCCGTTGCTGCACTCGCTCTCGTAGATGGACGGATTACGCTGCAAGCCGCGCAACACGGTTCTGCTCCACCAGTCGCCTTCGAGATTCGCCCGAATCAAGAGATAATCGACGCGTTCGTGCGCGCTCGCGCCGGCCGGGGGCGTGAGCGCCACCAGCTCGTTGCGGTAACTGCGCAGCCGTGCCATCTGCGCGGCCTGAGTTCGCGTCGAATAGTCCGCAAGCCGAGTGTCGTAGTCGTGGATTCCGGCATCCGTGGCGCTGCTCGGATTTTGCTCGAATGACCAGAACGTATATTGCCGTTCGAGATCGACCAGCCGGCCTTGATAGCTCGGCGGCGCGCCCGCGCCGAGAAGCGCGCAGCCAGCGGCGATGACGATCAATCGTCGCATCATGTGACGCGTACCGGCGCGGGGAAAAGATCCAGCAACTCGTCGAAAGCGTGGATCGTGTGGTCCGGCGTGCGGACGTCCGGCGGATACGCCTTGCGCTCCCAATCGATCCAAACGGTTTGCATGCCGGCGGCTTGCGCGCCGGCGACGTCGCCGCGCGGATCGTCCCCGACGTACCAGCTCGCGTGCGGCTGCGTTCCGAGGGCGCCCAAGAGCATCTCGAACGCGCGCGGGGCCGGTTTCTGCACGCCGATCTCGCTGCTGACCAGTAAGGTTCCGGTGAATCCGGCTCGCTGTGCCTTGCGGCGCTGCATCGGGTTCCAACCGTTGGTCAGCACGGCCATGTGCAAACCCCGCTCCCGCAGGCTCGCCAACGTCCGACCCACTCCCGGTAGCGGCACGACCAAGTCGTCCACCAGTCCGACCGCGGTTCGTCGAAACTCTTCGACGTAGGACTGTTCCGCCGACACGCCGTGCGACGCTACGAACGTAAGCACCGCTTCGTCGATCGAAAACTCCCCGTGGCGTTGGCGCGTCAGGAGCTCGTCGATGCTGTCGATCTCGTCAGAGAGCGTTCCTACCGAGCGACCGCCATGGCTCAGGACGGATTCCAGAAGCCGCAGAAAGGCGACTCGTTCCAGCCGATTGTCGATCGCGAGGGTATGATCGAGATCGAAACCGATCCCGCGAAGCTGCTCCATTTCCGGCGCGTTCGACGCCGTACGCTGGGTGGTCCTAGTCTGCGACTAATGCGGCGGCGGCCCCGTCACGACGCGCACGAAGGCCTTCGGCCGCAGATACTTGGCCAAAGCCGCCTGGACGCTCGCGGCGCTCGCGCCGAGCTCCGCCTGCGCGTCGAGTACGTTCTGATTCAATGGCAGATCCAGAATCGCGTACGCGAGCAACTGCTCCGTCACGCCGTCGTAGCTCGACTCGCGAATCGGCAGCTCACCCATCAGCAGGGCTTTGGACCGCAAGAGTCGCGCCGGCTCGATCGGTTCTCCCTGGAGCTGTGCGAGGACGGCCTGCACTTGGAGTTGCGCCGGAACGACGTTGGCCGGATCGCACGCGTAGTCGACGTCGAAGGTGCTGCGAGTTCTGCCGGCCGCGACACGGCTCTCCACCGAATACGCGTACCCATGCACCTCGCGCAAATCGTGGTACAGCAGCGACGAGTAGAAGCCGCCGGTCAGCACGCTGTTGGCCAGTTGGAGTTGCGCCCATGCAGGATCGTCGCGGGTGATCGGCAGCGTTTCGACTAGCTGCACCGACGACTGGACGCGACCCGTCGCCGGAACCTCCACTCGGCTCGGCGCATTCGGAGGGACGCGCGGTAGGCCGACGTTCGGCTTCGGTCCCGCCGCGGTCCAGCCCCCAAAATATTTTTCGAAGATCGTTTTGGCGGCTTGCGGCGTCGTGTCGCCGATCACGACGATCGTCGTAAGATCGGGACGGTATGCGGCAGCATACCACGACTTCACGTCCTGCAACGTAAGCGCACCGACCGTCTGTGGCGTCGCGAAACGCTGCGCCGGATCTCCGGGCGGATACAAGGCTTTGGCAAGCGCAACGTCGGCGAGGTGGTCGGGCGACGTCATTTCACCGACGAGCTCCGCCGCAGCCTGTTGCCGCACGATCGTGAAATCGCTCGAATTGAACGCCGGGTGGAGTTCCTCGTCGGCCAAGAGCTGCACGCCCCGCTCGAGGTGCGAGGAGAGAATGTCGAGGCCAAACTCGGTGCCGACGGCGCTCGTCGCCGCTATCGAATCGAACTGACTCTGCAACGCCACTCGCCCATACGAGACGGTTCCGTACGGCAACAGCCCTTCGGTCACGTCGCCGACGCCCTCCATTCCCGCGGGCTCCTGCACGGATGGATCGTTGTGAATTTCACCGGATACGACGACGGTGGGTGTGATGCGTTCGGGTTGAACGATCAAGCGAACGCCGTTGGACAGCCGCATGTCCACCGGCGCCAGCGTTTGCTCGGGGACTTGGAGGTGCTGCAGCACCCGTTGCGCCCAGGCCGGAAGCGGTTCGTGCGTCGTGGGCGGAATCGCGTTGTTCTCTTTGGCCAACTCACCGCTGCCCGCGCTGGTGGCCCCGCTGTTTTTAGGCACCGCGTAGGCGACGACGACGCGATCGTTGTCGAGGTAGGTGCGTAAAACGCGGTTGACGTCTGCGACGGTGACCCCATTAAACTGCGCGATCATATCGTCGGGCGATTGCAGCCCCTGAACGGCGACCGCCTGACTCCATTCGGACGCGAGGCCTTCGATCGAATTTGCATTGAATTCGAGTTGTGAAATCTCGCGCAACTTTGCTGCCGACACCAAATCGGCGGGCACCCCGTTCTTTTTGTAAGCCCCGAGGATCGCGCGCAGCTCGCGATCGATCGATTCCGGCGGCGTCGTCACCGGCACCGCCGCGAAGGCGATGCCGATCGCCGCCTTCGGATACACCTGCGAAACGAAACCCGTGCCGAGCGCCTTGCCGGCATACGGCAAGCCGCCGAGCTCGCTGCGTTGACTGGACAGCACGTCGCCCAGGATCTGGCCCGCGGCGTAGTCCGGGCTGTCGTAGCCGGGGAAACGGTAGCCGAGAGCCACGGCGGTAAAAGCCTGATCCGATGTGTCGTGGTAGATCGCGCCGCGCAGCGCGCCCAGTCGCACGGGCTCGCGCGTCGGAAGTTTTGCGGCTCGGAGGTCCCCAAAAAGGCTCCTCACCTGCTCGATCGTGCCTTTCGGGTCGACGTCCCCGGTGATGATATAGACGGCGTTGTTGGGATGATACCACGTGCCGTAGAATTTTCGGAGCTGGGCGCTATTGACGTTCTTTGCAAAATCGGCGACCGTCCCCAGGGTGTTCTTCGCGTAGGGCGTGCCGCCGATCAGCCGTTGCTGCATCCTGACGAACAGCCGATAGAAGGCATCGCTATTGTCTTGTTGCACCTCCTGCGTGATCGCGCCCCGCTCCTGATTCCAAAGCGACTGGGTCATCAGCAGGCCGGAGGCGCGAGAGCGCTCCGCGCGAAGCGCGATATCCAGATATGCCGACGGAACCGTAAAATAAAATTGCGTATCGCCATTTTTCGTCTCGGCATCGAAATCGCCGCCGGTGATTCCGATGGCATCCATGAGCTGCGCGGACGACAGCGTCGCACTCCCGCGGAACATCATGTGCTCCGTCGCGTGCGCCAGCCCCGGAATCCATTGTTCGTTGGAGCCGGCCTCGTAGTTCAACATCGCGGTGGCGACCGGCGCGAGCGGATCGCGCACGACGATGACGCGAAGACCGTTGGAAAGCGTGGCACGCGCAACGTCGGCCGATGCGCGCGCCGTTACCGCCGGCACCACGAGGAGCGCGACCCCTATCAAGGCGGTGAGCAATGAGCTCCGCTTCCTCACGATGAAATCACCAGCGCACGAGTGCTGGGCTGCGTCGCAAGCATCGTTCGCAAACCCGCGTGGTCCGAGTGGGCGAGTTGCGGATCCTGCGTTACGATGGTCTGCGCCGCGGCCTTGGCGGCACGATAGACGTCAATGTCGCGCAGCAGATCCCCAAAACGAAGATCTGCGGCCCCGGATTGCACGGTACCGGCGAGCTGACCGGGTCCACGCAGACGCAAGTCTTCGTCGGCAATCCGAAAACCGTCGTTGCACTGCGTTAAGATTTCCAAGCGTTCCCGATCGCCGTCATCGTCGGGATAGACCAGGACGCAAAAGGACTTGCCGGCGCCACGACCGACGCGGCCGCGCAGTTGATGCAGCTGCGCGAGGCCGTAGCGATGCGCATCCAGCACGACCATGACCGTGGCGTTAGCGACATCCACGCCGACCTCTACCACCGTAGTCGAGACGAGCACGTCGAGTTCGCCTTGCACAAAGCGCGACATGGTTTCCTCCTTTTCACGCGACGCAAGCCGGCCGTGCAGCAAGCCCAGCCTCAGATCGGGAAAGACTTTAGCCTTCAGCCTGTCGGCCTCCGCTACCGCGCTCGTCAACCCTGCGTCGCCCTCGTCGATTGCCGGTGCGATGATGTACGCTTGATGGCCGGCCGCGACGTTTTTGCGAACGAACTCGTAGACGCGCTCCAAGCGGCTCGCGCGCACCGCAAAGGTCTCGATCGGCTCGCGGCCGGGCGGCAACTCGTCGATGGTTGAAAGGTCGAGATCGGCGTACACCGATTGTGCAAGCGTGCGGGGAATCGGGGTTGCCGTCATGTGCAAGGTGTGTGGCGAAAGCGCTTTGGCGCGCAACCGCGCGCGTTGTTCGACGCCGAAGCGGTGTTGCTCGTCGATGATCGCCAATCCCAAGCGGTCGAAATCAACGCGCGCCTCGAGCAGGGCGTGTGTCCCCACCGCCAGCGCCGCCTCTCCGCTCGCGAGCTTCTCGAGCGCCGCGGCGCGCGAGCGCGACCCCTGGCTGCCGAACAGCGCCTCAACGCCCAACCCAAACGGCAGCAGCAGCGGCGCCAGTTTGCTGGCGTGCTGCCAGGCGAGCAGTTCCGTCGGTGCCATCAAGGCCGACTGCATGCCGTTGGCGGCCGCCAAAAGCACCGCCGCCGCCGCAACGAGCGTCTTGCCGCTGCCGACGTCGCCCTGCAAGAGCCGGTTCATCGGAACGTTGCGGCGCATGTCCGCCCAGATCTCGAGGATGACCTTGCGCTGCGCTGCGGTCAGCGCAAACGGCAACGTCGCTTCCAGCCGTTCGAGCAAGTCCGGTGGCACCCGTAAAGCGCGCGCATCGTGATCGCGCTCGCGTTCCGTGCGGCGCAGCTGCGCCGCGGTGGCTAGCCCGAGGAACTCGGCAAAGACAAATCGCTCGCGGGCGTCGCGCGCTTCCTCCGGAGTAGCCGGTGCGTGAACCGCACGGTATGCGTCGCGCACGGTCGGATAGCGCCGCGCGGCCGCAAGCGAAGCGGGCAGCGGGTCCTGCGGCGAGAGCTCGAGCAAGCGCGAAAGGTTCTTCTTCACCACCGCCGCGATCTTGCGGCTCGGCAGATCCTTGCTGGCGCGGTAAATAGGAACGAGTTCGCCGTGGTACTCCTGGCCCTCGGCAAGGCTGGCGTGCTGCGTCACGTTCACGACGGGACCGGAGAAGTTGCGTTCCACTCGGCCGCGCACGAAAAGGCGCATCCCCTCCCGAAAGCGGCCGTACACGTAACGATTGCGGCCGATCCATTTTGCCGCGAACCGATCGCCGGAAAGGTCGACCAACTGCACGTCCACGATCTCGAGGCCTCGGACGCGCCGCTCTTTGACGGCGGTCACTCGGCCCACCGCGTTCTCCTCGCTCCCCGCTTCCCCGAGCCGCACCGCGGGAGTGGGAAAACGCAAATCGTCGTAGCGGAATGGCAGATACTCCAACAGCGCTCGCGCGGTCTCGATTCCGAGCTCGCGAAAGAGTGGTGCAGTCTTGGGTCCGACCCCGCTGAGCTCGCCCACGTCAGAGTCGTTCAAGCTTTCGGCGATCATCTCGGCGATTGGGCCGCTTCCGCTTGGCGTAACGCGGCGTAGGTTTCGAGCAGATTTGGCACGGATACCCGATAGCGTTCTGCGAGTTCGATGATTGCTCCAAGGATCGGCTCGAGCTCGAGGCGCCGCCCCCGCTCGTAGTCCTGCAACGTAGAAGTCTTGACGTCTTGCAACCTCGCCGCATACTCGATGCGCGCGTCGACGTCAACCTCCGACACGACCTTCATCGCCTGACCGACGCTCAAGGCCTCGGTCATAAGGCGCCGGAGCTGCGCGCGCGCTTCGCCGTCGGCGAGCATCGGCTGGATCGTCGCGCGGCGGAGAACGCTGATCGAATTGAGACCGGCATTGTTAACGAGCTTCAGCCAAACCGTCCCACGGATGTTCGCGTCGAGCTCGGCCGCCAAACCGGCGTCGCGCAGGGCGTCCACGAGCGGCTCCGCGGCCGCGTAACCGGCGCGCGACGGATTTCCCAAGACGTATCGCAGGCCGCCGCTCTGCCGAATGAAGCCGGGTGCGACGACCTCACCCGAAACGTGCACGACTCCACCGACGACGCGGTCGTCGGCGAAGAGGCCGCCGATCGCACCCTCGGGATCGACGCTGCGCAGCGGCGGCTGCCGCACGTACCAAAACGGAACGCCGTTTTGCAGCGTTACGATCGTCGTAGCGGTACCGGCGAAGGGTTGGAGCATCGGAAGAAATCCGGGCCACTGGTGCGCCTTGAAGGTAAGCAGCAGCGCATCGAAGGCGCCGAGCGTCGCGAGATCGTCGCTTGCTTCAACCGGGGTTGTAAAACTGCCGAGATCGCTCTCGACGGATATCCCATGCCGCCGGATGGCTTCGAGGTGTGCGCCGCGTGCCACGACCGCGACCGGGACGCCGGCCTTCGCCAGGGCGGCGGCCAGAAATCCGCCGATGGCGCCCGCGCCCACGACGGCGAGGCGCATTAGGCGACGGGCAGATTCGAACTGCCGAATGGGGCTTTTGCAGAGCCCTGCCTTACCACTTGGCTACGTCGCCCTGTGTGCGTGGAGCGGGTAGTGGGAATCGAACCCACGCATCAACCTTGGGAAGGTCGCAGGCTACCATTACATCATACCCGCGCACGGCGACCCTTCCGGTTCTAGCCGCTCCATTCTCCGTCCTACAACCCCCAATACCGGCATTGAGTTGGGTCTTTGGCCAAAATCCCGCTTTTCAGGAAATTGCATTGATCGAGCGCGCGATGACGATCGCGATGGTGATGAGCGAAATCAACGCCTCGAAAGTCATCAACACTTTGGCCCATCGGCTCAGCGGCATGACGTCGGTCGGACTAAAGGCCGTCGAGTTCGTAAACGCCAGGTAAAGGTAATCTAGAAACCGTGACTTCCAGTTTGGATCGATGCAGTTCGCCCCGCTATCGCTGACTAGCGACAACTGCATCTGCGGGAAAAGGAAGTCGGCGTTTTCAACTTCCGTCGCCGAGCTGGCATGAGCGCGGGCATCCGGACCGTCGCCATCGAGTTCCCAAAACCACAGCGCAAAGACCAGGATGTTCGTGGCCCAGATCTGAGCGCCCGTGCGAAGCAACAGTCCAGCCGAATGCGTAGTGGCTCGCTCGGGGTGAAACAGTCCGCCGATGAGCAAGAGCACCGAAGCAAGGTTGAAGAAATTCACGATGGCGATGAGGAAAATGCTCAAGAAGCGCGTTCGGCGCGTTTCGCGATGACGCCGCGGCACTAGAATCGAAAGCGGGATCAGCAAGAGCAATATGATTGCGGGCGCGGCCCAAATGGGGCCGATCGTCAACCGAGGCGGCAACGTAATGTACAGCAGCATCGCTGCCAACACGGCGAGCGACGCGTGCCATCGCGGCTCGTGCTGCGGCAGCGGCAGCGCCTTTTGGTCCTGCATGACTACGCACCGTTCGCTTGGCGCGGGGGCGCAACCCGCCTCACGCGTACGGCCTTATGAAGCGCATGCCTACAGATTTTCGAGATGGTAAGACTTTTCCGCGCCGAGGGCGCGAACGGATGGGCGAAGCGCTCTGGCTGCTTCGCGCGGCTGACAAAGGACGCGCGTCGGCTGCCGGAACGATTCACGATTACATCTACCCTTGTCCGATGGACCAAGGCGTGATGCAGCGCTGGGGGATCACCCCGGCCGAGTTCGATGAAGCGTTAGAGGGTAACGCTACCGACGAGCTCGTTTACGATTGGTTCACGCGACGCGTGGACGAGCAACACGTTCGCGCGGCGAATGAATGGCTGTTAGGGGAGCGCACGGAGAATCTCGATCGCCAAGATGCCGAGGAAGTCGCGGTGGCGGAGCGCCGCTAATGGGTGCGAGCATCGAGTTTGCGCGACCCGACGGGAAGCTCGCTCCGGGCTATCTCGCGCAGGCTCCGCAACCAGATCGCGCTCCCGGCATCGTGTTGTTCGGGGAATGGTGGGGACTGGACGATCGCATCGCGGCCACCGCCGATCGCCTTGCTTCTCACGGGTTCAACGTGCTGGTACCGGACCTGTATCGCGGGCGTCACGCCGCCAAAGGTGACGAAGCCAATCACTTGATGGAGGGCCTGGACTTCGACGACGCTGCGATGCAAGATGGCGCCGGCGCGGCCGACTATCTGCGTGCGGGAGGCGCACCGCGCGTCGGCGTCGTCGGCTTCTGCATGGGCGGCGCGCTGGCGATGCTGAGCATTATGCGCGGCGTGCGGTTCGATGCTGCCAGCATCTGGTATGGATATCCGCCGGCCGAGGCAGGCGACCCGGCGGCGATCGGCGTTCCGATTCAAGGCCATTGGGCAATTGAGGACGCCTTCTATACCGTCCAGGGCGTCGAGGCCATAGAGAACAAGCTCAAAGCGGCGGGCGCGGCATATGAGTTTCACCGCTACGACGCCAAGCACGGTTTCTACAATACGGGCGAGGCGGGCAAAGGCGGCCTCGGACACTATCATGCGGAGCACGCGGAGACCGCCTGGCGCCGCACGATCGAGTTTTTCGACCGCACGCTTCGCGGTTAGTCTTTCTCAGGGCGGGGCAGTTGCGGCTTTCTCGTCAAACGAGGCGACGGGAGAAGCCCACGCCTGCAGCTGCCTCCTTAAGGTAGGATAGCGCGGAAGTCATTCGGGCGGAATCCTCTTCAAACAACCCTATCGCCGTGTTGCAGGCGTGCAAAGAAGACCGCGCACTTTTCCCGTTTTGTGGTCGTGGTCGACGTAGAGATACTGCAGGAATATCACCTCGTAAAGAACCTGCTTCGCTGGAGCGCAATCCTGCCAACGCTTTAAGCAGATCGCGCAGCGCTCGCCCTGCAGGAATAGCATTTCCTGCAGGGACTCAATAGAAAGACCGTACTTACGAATTACGTAAGCCTCCCGCTGCTTCCGACGGCGTACTGCGGACTTGCGGTAGTATTCGCGCCCGCGGCGGTTGTGACAGGCGAGACAGCGCGACGCGCCACTCGTCAGAATAACTTTAAGAGAGCCGCATTTGCCGCAGTCCCGCAAGCGCTGCTTCGGCATCAGCACTGTAGTAGCATCACCGAGTGCCAGACGTGTTGGCACACTACCGGACGAAGAGGGCCCGGGCGGGGGCCAGCTCGGCCGACAGCCGAGGATCTCCGACCACCCAGGCCTTCGCGAATGTGCCAAGGGCGCGAATCGAACGCGCGACACCGCGCTTTTCAGGCGCGTGCTCTACCGACTGAGCTACCTTGGCACGCGATATTTCGAGCGCACCGCATTGCGAGTGATTACTTTGCGATGCGATGCGCTCGCTACGATGGCGACGCTGATGGGGCTCGAACCCACGACCTTCGCCGTGACAGGGCGACGCTCTAACCAACTGAGCTACAGCGCCAAGGACCGGCAAGCGCCGGCTCGGCGTGGTGGGCACGGCTGGGCTCGAACCAGCGACCCCCCGCGTGTGAAGCGGATGCTCTCCCGCTGAGCTACGCGCCCGTACCGGTGAACGGCTCCTTGGACAAAAGCGTATCTTACCCTACCGCTGTGCACAGTGTCTAGCACGAAGTGATGGCGTGCAGGTGGAAAGGTTTTTCGTGATCCTTGCCGGCGTCGTTCTCGCCGCCGTGGTAGCGGCGGCCACCTCGGTCCATCTACCGGTATCCACGAATAGTGCGGACGCACAAACGGTGATCGATCGCGGTCTTTTCCTATATTACGCCTACAACGGCGACGATGCAGCGCACGCGTTCGCGCAGGCAGCTGCCCTCGATTCGCATCTCGCGATGGCGTACTGGGGAGTGGCGCTGGCAGACGGTCCCGATCTCAACACTCCGATCGCTGCGGATCGATTCGATCGCGCCGCGGAAATGGTGCGGCGGGCCGCAGCCCTCTCAGCCGGCCTGCCCGCGCGGGAGGCCAGCTTCATTGCGATCTTGGCTCGTCGCTATCGCGGCAGCTTTGCAGACTGGGAGCGGGATGACGCGGCGTATCGTGAGGCAATGCTGCAGTTCGCGCGAGAATCGCGGGACGAGAATGCTGAACTGTTAGCGGCTGAAGCGCTGTTGGAGGGCGGAGGACTTACGTGGCAGGCTGGCGCGCCCGTCAGCGAAGCATCGCGCGATGCGCTGCAGCTCGTGACGACCGTGTTACGGGACGATCCTGCGAATCCCATGGCAAACCACCTCTGCGTTCACCTTTACGACCTCGCTCCGGACCGCACCCCGGCACTCCCATGCGCGCAGCGTTTGGATGCGGCCGCGTTTCCGGCGCAAGCCGAGCACCTCGCGCACATGCCGGCGCATTATTGGATCGAAACCGGAAACTATACGGCGGCGCTGGCGTCGAGCAATCGTGCCTACGCGCTTATGGCCCAACTCGACGATGGCTCCTCGCAGCTCCAACACGCTCGAAGGTATGCCAAACACGACATTGCCGTTGGTTACTCCGCCGCAATGATGCTCGGGAGCTATGCCGCCGCACGCCTTTGGTCGCAGCGCATGGCGACCGTTTTCGACGAAAGCTTCGACGCCCTGACGGCACTTCGGTTCGGACGATTCTCGACGGCGTATGCGGCTCAAGGCAGCCAGTTCGGGGGACCAAGCGTACGCGGCCTCGCGGCTCTACATCTAGGCTATACGAGCGCAGCCCATGCGATCGCCGCGCAGATAGACGCGGGCAATACGACGGGCGGATATCTGCCGCAGCTCCTCCTTGCCCGGCTCGCGGAAACCGACGGCAAGCTCGATGAATCGAGGCGCTGGATTGCACGGGCCCTTCACAATCAACGCACCGACTTCAGCGGCGAGCTGATTCCACTCATCCCCGCGGCCGAAGCGCTCGGCGGCCTCTATCTGCGACGCGGCGATAACGCCGCTGCAGCCGCCGCGTTTGCAGATGCCCTTACGACGTATCCAAACGATCCGCGCGCCTTGTATGGTTTGAGCGCCGCCCTTGCGGCGCAGGGAGAACTCGCGCAAGCCGCAGCAGCGCGTGCGCATTTTGCAATGGAGTGGAAGGGCGCCGACACCAGCGCTAGCGACGCCCTACCATGAGCATTATACGGTCTCGCCGTTTCGCAGGCTGCGCGCCAACGCTGCCAGCGCATCACTGATCGCCTGAGCGCCCTCGGCGATGCGGATGCGAATCCAAGTACTTCGTCCGCTGGCAGCGTAGCGCGTGAGCCGGCTGCGGCGGGCGTTTTCCAAGGCGTCGTCACGGCGTTTCCGGATTTCTGACTGAAGCCAAAAGTCCATGATTCGCCTCGTAATTCAACTATGCAGTGATAAAATGAAAAGGCCCCCGGTCGATCTCGGAGGCCTTCGGAACGTTTGAGAAACCGGCGACGTCTACGTCGGTTTTCCCTCCGAAGGTCCAAGGCAAGTCGACCCGCCGACGACCTGCGTCGCCGGGGAGCACAGCGCAAACAAATTGTTCATTGTGTCTCCTTTATCGGAATCGAGTAATACGCGAAACTCTATCACGCTTAGGAACGACTTGTCAAACCAAATCTCGCACGACAACTGTAAAACGCACAGGTTCGATTTCGCGTCTGAGAAGGGCCAGCCCCGCGGACTTCGAAGTCTGGGCACTTCTCACGCCGGCATAGCGGCACGGGCGGTTAGCTCAGTGGGAGAGCGCTTCCTTGACACGGAAGAGGTCGTAAGTTCAATCCTTACACCGCCCACCATTGAAAAGGACCGTCAAATAAGGTAGTGCGCCCTTTTTTAATTGTCGGGAAGCGGTCGATTTTGCGCAGGGTAGCAACGGAGGTAGCAACGCGCCGATGAGCGCGGCGGTCGCCGCCAGCGCAAAGGTTCGCGCGGCCGCTTCAGTTATCAAAGAGCCCACCCTGAGTGGAAAGTATTCGGTCGGCGACTAATATGAGCTAATGCTGTTTGTTGCCATGTTCCCGTTGCTGTTGGCACAGGCCACTGCATCACCGTCGCCGCTTCCAACCGGACCGTGCTCGCACGAGGCTACCATCGCAAGTCCCGTTATGCCGGAATTCCCTCCATCGTTGCGTCCGGCGGGACCGTTCACAGTGGAGGCCACGGTGTTGGTCGCCCCTGACGGTTCGGTAGAAAGCGCCACGATTTCGCACTCCAGTGGTTATTCCGCTGTTGACGCTGCAGTGATTAAAGCTGCTCGCGCCTCCACATACAGCCCAAAGGTAGTTGATTGCAAACCCGTGGAAGGCCGTTACTTATTTTGGTCAGATGTTAAACTTGGTCCGCCCTAGCTTTTGCCGTAAAGGATTCTATCATAAAGCCTGAGCCCGTTCTCGCCTTTATGACTATCGTCATACGGGCGCTGCAAGGTAGCAACGGAGGTGGCAAAAGCTAAGGGAGTTAATTGCCGTACGGGGGCACTATCAATGAAGCACCTTTTAGGGTTTCACATTCTACCATCCACCGAGCCAGAAATGGATAAACGAATGCCACGACCAGAATCGTATATGGGTACTCAATCGCGATGTTCAATGTAGCGTAGAGCCAAGGAGCCATGCCGACGTGGATGCTCCAGGTGCCAGCGCTGACGACACCGCCGAGGGCATAAAATATGGTCATAACCAAAAGCGTGGGCCAAAACGGTGTCCCAGCGGTGAGCGTCCAGGATCGTCCACATGCATCAAAGACGCCCCGGTCCTTTAGGGCAAAGCATGCGAAGGCCAGCTTTGTGCCAAAATATATAAGCAGTACGTAAAACGCGCCCTGACGAAGCAGATATAGGTCTGAGGAGCCAGGGGAAGCTGCGCAATCGCGGCTGCAAGACTAAGCGAACAAAGGACCACTAGTCCGAACAAGATGAAGATAATGCCGAGTAGCTTTAGGACGTTTTGCAGATTCAATTTGTACTGCGGGAGAAACACGAGGCGCATTGCATCCGCGTAGTACAGAAAGCCAAGCGCCCATAGGCCAGGAGTCGCAATCCATTCGACCGTCCCCAGGTTGAGTGTGTAGGATGCCACGAGGGCCGCGACCGAAGCGTGACCAAGGACAAAAGCGCCCCAATATATAGCCGCTTCTGGATGAGCCGTCTGGCGTCATCCAAGGAGGCTTCAAAGGGCTTTCGCATAGCCGCAGGCCCGTTCATATCCGGCCTTCGAGCGCTACCGACCGCTGAACAAGAGCAACGAAACCGAACACCGCAAAGAATGTTAAGAAAAGTGCGGTCCAGAGGGGTTTGAAAGTGAACGAACTCCAGATCATCCCGCCAGCCCCATGGGAAACGAATGCAACGTCAGACGCATTCGGACCAAGGCCGGGAATCCTTATTCTGTAGGGGTTTTCCGAATTTCAGGGCAAATCGGTCTTCCCTCATGGGGTCTGTGACACGGAAGAGGTCATAAGTTCAATCCTTATCCGCCCAGCATAGAACAGCATAAGGCGCAAGAGTTCTAAAGCTCCTAAGAATGTGGCCTTGTTTATTGGTGGGGTCTAGTGCAGCAGGACGCGACAACTCCGCCGTCGCCTGATGTGTGAGAAATAAATGCTCCTGGTTCAGACAAGGAGTGAGCCCAGCCGTTAGATCACTGACCCGCAAACGGTGTCCCGAGCGTTCACCTTTCGCGGACTGCAAGAATCGACGACACGGGGCCTTTGATCGTAGTCTTTTCGCCTCCATTATGGATCGCACTGGCCGCCGAAACGTGTTCCGTAAACATGAATCCGACGCTGTTGTCGCCGCCAAAACGAATGTCAGGACCCTTGCTTATTTCAAAGCTGTTATTGGCAACGCGGTGCCAGCCGTCGGCTAAGAGCACATCGTAGACTTTGTCTATGTCGATCGCTAAACCCATACCGCTGCGGTTCGCCCCCAAAGCAAAGGCGCCCGCCAAAACGAGCGCCTCTAGGGGCTAACTGAAGATCAATCGGTATTCGACCGAACCGCGGCTATTTCCTGAGCACACTCCGACGCCCCATGATGACGCGGCTACGCTCGAGGCGGCATGCGAGTGGAATCTTAGATGATGATTACAAGGGTCATGACGCTACGATCGGATGGGTAGGCTACAAAGCGTTCGTTGGCGGCATCCCGTTGCCCGGACGGACGCGGCGGGAAGCGTCGTACCGTGAAACACCGGCGCTCCCGCCCTCGCGTAGCCTCGGCGCTCGCCGAGCATTTCGCGCGCAGCCTGAAGCCGAGACGAGTTAAACGCGCCGTAGGACCGGTTTAGCCCTGCCGAGGCGTCCGCGTCGGGCGGTTTTTCTGATCGCCGAGGAGCGCGGTGGCCCCTTGTCGGCAGGCCTACGTTTTAGCGGCCGATGCTTACAGGCTCGCCGAACGGTGAAGGCCAAAACCCAAACGCATAATCCCTGCGCCCCTTCCTCCGAAGACGACTAAATTTCGACGGCGCCGTGACGTTCCCGGCTGACGACCGAAGGGTGTCGGGTGGTTCACGACCAAGCCAATTCCGCTTCGCATTCGTCGCATAGGAGGTCCCGATGCGTCCGCTCCCGATCATCGCCGCGCTCTGCTTTTCTTTCGCGGCGGCGCCGGCCGGCGCGCAAACCACTCCGTTCGATCTAGCGCAGCAGGCCAAACTCCGAAACGACGTCGGCACGTGGAATTGCACTTCCGTTCCCGCCCGCACGACGCCGCTCTCTTTCACCGAGACGGAGCAAGGCAACTGGTTCGTGACGCGCCAGACTAGTGACGTGCCAGCCACCTCGTACGAGCGCTGGAGTCACACGTTAAAGGCGTACGTCTTGATAACAATCTTCGACTCAGGCGCGAGCAACGTCGCGCAGACGACGTCCCAAGACCCCGACAACGGCACCTGGATCCAGATGTGGCCGGCGCTGGACAATCAGGGGCGCAAACGCTTCGATAATCAGGTCTCCCGCGTGGGAAACATCATTCGCTCGATAACGCCGTTCTACGACGACAAGGGGCAGACGCAGACGAGCACGACGACCTGCACCAAGCAATAGGCCACCGTTTCCTCGCGGCTTCGGCCAATGTACGCGGGCTCCGAAGCCCTCCCCGGCGGGTCCGCTTGAAACGGGCCCGCCGTGAGTCGCGCCAAAACGTGCCGCGCTCTAGGGCTTGGTGATCAGAAGCCCCGTCGGCAACTCGATGCCGTTGGTCAGTGTCGCATACGGCGTGTACTGTCCGTGTTTGTAAGCGTACACCGCTTTGTTGTTGGTGTCGGAGACGACGACCGTTCCCTTCGGCTTCCCCCGGTTTTCTAGGCTGATCGCGTAGGGGAAAGAGAAGCCGGTGATCGTGTGGCTGGGGGTCGTCGAGCCCGCCGGGTAAACATTGACTTTGTTACCGGAGCCGTCGGTGACCCAGAGGTCGCCGTTGGATTGGTCGACCGCGAGGCCGAGCGGCTCGGTCAAATCGCTGAGGCCCAGGTCGATGACCGTTGTCGTGCCGGCCTTTACCTCAAAAACCTTGGCGGCAATGAAGTCGGCGATGTAGAGATTCTGGCCGCTGTCCAACGCCAGACCGAACGGATCCGTCATTCCGCCGCCGGTGATCGTCTGGTACGGCGTGGTCGTGCCGTATTTATACTCGGTAATGGAAGCCGGATAGTTGCTTACATACAGCGTTTGGCTCGAGTCCATGGCCAGGCCAAGTGGGTTGCTGATACCCGTGGTGATCGTGCTCTTTAGCGTCGTCGAACCTTTCGCGTACAGCTCGACGTCGTTGCCGCCGCAGTTGTCGGCCACGTAAATCGTGCCCGACTTGTCAGCAGCGATACCGTACGGACAACCATGCGACACGTGAATCGATGCATAAGGCGCGGGATTACTCGTAAGCTTCCTGGTCTTGTAAATATTCACCGCGGCTAGGTCTTGGTCGCCTTCGAAGACCAGCGATCTCAGGGTTGAGTACGTCGGTCGGATCGACTGCGCGACGGCATGATGCGAAGCGGGTGCAAGCGGCACACCGCGGTGCACAAAGGGAGAGCCCGAGGGGGATGACAACGACGGCGACGACGATCCGCCGCTGCATCCGGCAACTGCAAAGAGCGCCGCGACAAACAGCGCGCGGCGCGTACGTAGATGGTCCATAGAATGAGCGCCTCCTCGAAGTAAAGTGAAAGGGGAAGCAGGACTTCCGTCCCGCGATTCCTTCTCCTACGACCACCGCGTCAGACTGCTGCCAGGCGGTCCAGCGCCCCGCATTCTCCTTTGCTCAAGGTCAAGGTGCGCGCCGCGACGTTCTCGGCGAGGTGGTCGAGCGACGAGGTGCCGGGGATCGGCAAAGTAGCCGGCGAGTGATGCAGCAGCCACGCTAAAGCCACCTGGAAAACCGTCGCGCCGTGCGCGGCGGCGATGGGCTCCAGCGCCTCGAGCGTCGTGATGTCGCCGGCATCCAGCGGGAAGTACGGAATGAACGCGATGCCGTTGGCCTCGCAATATTGCAGGATGGGCTCGCTGGCGCGATTGCCCACGTTATAGTTGTTCTGCACCGAGGTGATCTCAACGATCCGCTGGGCGCTTTGCAACTGCTCGAGGTTCACATTGGAGAGCCCAACGTACCGAATCTTTCCCTCGTCGCGCAGCTTGCGCAACGCCCCGACCTGATCTTCCAGCGGAACGTTCACGTCTACAGCGTGCAGCTGGTAGAGATCGATGCGTTCCAGTCGCAAGCGGCGTAAACTCCCCTCACAGGCTTTCGCGAGATGCGCGGGCCGGCCGTCGCGTTTCCACTCGCTCGGGCCGGGGCGCGTCGAGCCGCCCTTGGTTGCGATCGTCAACCCGGCGGGATACGGATAGAGTGCCTGGGCGATCTGCTCTTCGTTCACGTTCGGACCGTAGGCATCGGCGGTGTCGATGAACTCGACACCCAGCTCCGCCGCGCGCCGCAGCACGCGCAGCGCGTTCTCGCGATCGGCCGGCCAGCCCCAGATCCCGGGGCCGCACAAGCGCATCGCGCCGAAGCCCAGACGGTTCACCCTGATGTCCTTGCCGATCGTAATGCTGCTCATAACTTCTCGTTCCCAACAAAAAAAGACCGCTCGCGGTTACGCGAGCGGTCTCGAACGGCAGATTTCTTGGTTAGGGTTACTTGCCGACGGGGCGGGTCGACATGGGCGCGTTCGGCGCCGGCGTGGCGGCCTTGAAGTTCGTCTCGGCTTGCTTCTGCGCGTCGACCATCATCTCGGCGACCTTCAGCGTGAACGCCTTGCGCAGCTCGAGCAGCTGGCTGGCGAAGCCGAACGAAAGCTCGACTAGCTGGGTCGGGGTCGGGATGTTCTCGAGGACCGGCATGCTGCCGGGGTTCTCGGTCATCTCTTTGCTGAATGCGCGGAATGACTTCATCGCGTTGAGGCTGGCATCTTGCGTCTGCTTGATCGCGGCAAGACCCTCTTCCTGAAACTTGTTCATATACTCTGATACGTTGACGGACATGGTTGAAACTGGTTCTCCTCTCGGTACGTTGCTGTGCGCTAAGTATACCAAGCACCCGCTGTGCCTGTCAACCCCGTACCGCGCCCGCTTTGTTCTAGCAACCTGACGCCCGTACGCCTGGCCTATCCCCTTAATCTCGTCCCATGAAGCTGCGGTAGATCCGGATGATGGCTTCCTTCTGATCCACGGTTAGCCCGGGATCCATCTTGACCGCGTGCTCGACGCCATGGTGGCTCTCGTCGCGGTCGGGGGACTCGTCCAGCAGGCCCGCCTGCGCGTACATCGTTTCTGCCGACATGTGGAGCGCGTTGGCGATGTTCTTCAGTACGTCGGCCGAGGGTTTGTAGAGGCCTCGCTCCACCTGGCTCAGATACGGGTTCGAGATTTTCGCGATCTCTGCAAGTTGGCGCATCGAAAGATTCGCCAGCTCGCGCTGGCCGCGAATGAAATCCCCTAGGCTGCGCCAGGCGCCGCCCTTCTCCTCATCACTCATGGTTCCTTACGTACCGGCCCGGCGCCGCGTCCCCTTGGGGAAGGGCATAGGACGCGCGCAGCGGGCCTCCATGCGCCTCCGCCCATTGGGCCCAGTCCACCCACCACGAACCATTGTGCCGGTCCGCGGTCTCGAGCCACTCCTCAGCGCTCTCCCCGCGCCGCGCGCGCGGTTTGGCGTAGTGCCACGTCTTCTTGCCGCCCGGCGGATTGACGATGCCGGCAATGTGCCCGGAGTTGGTCAGCACGTACTTGGACTCGCCGCCGACGTGCTGCGTCGTCAAATACGTCGCGCGCCAGGGCGCGATGTGATCGTTCTCCGCACCCAGCACGTACAGCGGCGTCAAAATCTTTCCCAAGTCGATCGCCGTATCGTCGATCGAAAACGCACCCGGTTTCACGATCGCGTTGTGCAGATAGCACGCTCGCAGATACTGCGAATGCATGGCCACCGGCATGCGCGTTGGGTCGTTGTTCCAGGCCAAGATGTCAAACGCCGGCGGCTGCTTGCCTTTGAACCAGTTATTGACGACATAACTCCAAATCAAATCGCTCGAACGCATCCAGTCGAACGTCCGCGCCATCTCCGCCGGATCGAGGTATCCGCGTTCGCGCATGCGCTGCTCGAGACGCACGATCGTGTCCTCGTCGGTGAAGACTCCCAGATCGCCGGGGATGCTGAAATCGATCAGCGTGTTGGTCAGCGTCGCCGACGCTATTCGGTCGCCGTGTCCGTGCGCCGCGAGATACGCCATCGCAATCAGCGCCAGCGTCCCGCCCAAGCACAGCGCCATTACGTTTACCCGCGGCGCGCCGGTAATCTCCTGCACGGCATCGAGCGCCGCCAGCACGCCCTCGCGCAAGTAGTCGTCCATCGTGTAGCGCGCCATGGACTCGTCCGGATTTCGATACGAAATCATGAACGTCTGATGCCCGTGCTGCACGGCCCATTCCACGAACGACCGCCCCGGTGCTAAATCCATGATGTAATACTTATTGATCCAGGGCGGGCTGCACAGCAGCGGCGTTGCGTGCACCTGCGGCGTTTGCGGGTCGTACGCGATCAACTCGATCAGCGCGTTGCGAAACACCACGCGCCCGGGCGTTGCGGCGATGTTGACGCCCAGCTCGAACCCGGACCGGTCCACTTGCCGCGGATAGCCGCCGTTGTTCGCAACGTCGTCAAGAAAATTCTGCAGCCCCTTCACTAAGCTCATCCCACCCGATTCCGTCGCTTCTTTTACGACGCCGGGATTGAGCCACGGCACGTTACTCGGCGCGAACGCGTCGCACATCAGCTGCATCGCAAACCGCGCCTTGCGCCGCGTCGCCTCCGGCAAGCGCGCAGAATCCACCAACTGGAGGGCCGCCTGCGTCCGCGCGCGGTAATCTTCCACGAAGCCGGCGAGGATCGGGTTCGTGCGCCACTCCGGATCCGCAAACCGCTTGTCGTCCGCCGGGGACGCGCCCGGCGGCGCCTCGCCACCCAGCCGGCGCAACATATTGAGCGCGACGTTTTGTTCCGCCAGGGCCAACCCAGTGAGCCAGGTGCTCATCCGCAGGGGATCCATCATGACGTCGCTGATAACCGCGCGCAGCGCGTCGCTCAGCGACGCCGGATCGAGGCCCGTAACGTCGATTCCGTAGCCCAGTTCTTCCGGCGCGATGCTTGGAGTCGCCTCAAAAGTTTCGTTCACGCTACATGTACCAGCCGCCGTTGATATTGTACACCGCGCCCGTGATGTAGCCCGCCTTCTCGTCGAGCAAGAAACGGACGAGCCGCGCGACTTCCTCCGGCCGGCCCAAACGGCGCTTGGGCGTCTGCGCGATGGCCTGTTCGATCGCTTCCGACGGCATGGCCTTGGTCATGTCGGTATCGATGAAGCCCGGCGCGACCGCATTGACCGTGATGCCCTTCTTGGCGACTTCCAGCGCGACGGTTTTGGTCAAACCGATCAATCCGGCTTTCGCGGCGGCATAATTAGCTTGCCCGAAGTTGCCGCTTTCGCCCACGACCGAACTGACGTTGACGATCCGCCCGAAGCCCTGTTCGAGCATCGTATCGAGCACGGCTTTGATCATAAAAAACGGACCTGAAAGATTCACTTGCAGGACCGCTTCCCATTCTTCGACCGTCATCTTGCGCACGGTGTGGTCGCGCGTGATACCGGCGTTGTTAACAAGAAAATCGATGCGCTTGTGCTCGTGAAGCACGGTCTCGACCGCCGCACGGCATTGCTCGAAAATTCCGACGTTGCTCTCGTAATAATGGAGCCGGGTCGCGGCTCCGTTGAGCCGGGCGGCCAGCCTTACGGTTCGCGCACGATCCTCCGGCAACCCGAGCACGGCCACGGTTGCGCCCTCCTCGGCCAGCAACGCGCTGATCGCGCCGCCGATCCCCCGCGACCCCCCGGTGACGATCCCGACGCGTCCTTTGAACGGTAAACTACTCACGCGCTAGATTTACCCAACCCCCGGCTGCTTCACCTCCTGGCGTTCGGGGGGCTCCTCACATATCTAGTCCGCCGTTGATCGAATACTCCGCACCGGTGATATAGCTCGATTCATCCTCTAGCAAGAAGCGCACCACGCGCGCGACCTCTTCGGGCTTCCCCAAACGGCGCTGCGGAATTTTCTCGACCACCTTGGCGAGCGCCGCCTCCGGGATCGATGCGACCATCTCGGTTTCGATGAATCCCGGTGCCACGCAGTTTACGGTGATGCCGCGCTGCGCCATCTCGCGCGCCAGGCTCTTCGTGAATCCGAACAACCCCGCTTTCGAGGCCGCATAGTTCGCCTGGCCGATATTTCCCGTCTCTCCAATGACCGAGCTGATGTTGACGATGCGCCCCGAGCCGCGCTCGATCATGTGCTCGAGCACGGCCTTGGTCATCTGGAACGCGCCCGACAGATTGACGTTCAGAACCTGGTGCCAATCGTCAATCGTCATCTTGCGGACCGTTTTGTCGACGGTGATGCCCGCGTTGTTCACCAAGAAGTCCACGCGCCCAAACCGGTCCAGCACTTCTTTCGCCACGCGAGCGCAGTCGTCGGCGTCGTCAACGCGACCTTGATGGATCGAGATCGTGGCACCCTTATCGGCCATCTGCTTCTGGAATTTCTCGGCGCTCTCTTTTCCGCGGTTGTAGCCGGCCGCGACTGCGGCGCCGCTTGCCGCAAGCATCTCGGTGATAGCCGCACCGATGCCCCGGGTGCCACCCGTGACCAGCGCCACTCGATCTTCAAACACGACAGCCTCCTTCGTCTCTAGAGCCGCCCTAGCAAACTTCGTACACGCCGTCGAGAAAGCGCCATAGCGCATCGCACGCGACCTCGGTCGCGGCGACGACCTCCGTGCGCTTCTCATTCGTGTCGGCAGCCCGCTCGATCAGCTTCCATTCCGCGGCAGCGTGGACGACGTCCGCTTTTTCGTGCACGCTGAAAAACTCTATCGCCGACGGGTCGGTCAAGCCGTAGAATCGCCGCAAGCCTTCGATCTTTACGGCCGCGATCGCGGGCACTTGCGACTCAAACGCGTGCAGCGCCGCCAGGCCCGCATAATACGGACGATTGCGGCAAAGGTCCGTGAAGGCTTCGATCAGCCGCTGCGTCGCGGGGAGCGGCGCGGTAGCGGCCAGATCGTCCTCCGAAAGCCCAAGCGCCGCAGCGAAGCGTTTCCAGAGCGCCGGATGGTTGTTTGGCCCGAGCTCTTCATCGACGAGGTTCTGCAAGATCGTCTGGCGCGGGCCGAGATCGCTGCGGCCGTCGCGCTCAAAGTGCGGCGTGTTGGTGTGCACGGCGCTCAAATACGTCGGCTCGGCGAGCACGTGATGCAGATATTGGCCCGCATATTGCTTCAGCTGCTCGCGGGTCAGCTCGCCGCGCGTCCAGGCAACGTAGAACGGATGGGTCAGCAGATGCCGGCTGTCGATCGCCGAGCGCACCTGGGCTTCGAGGGATTGCGCAATCGTCGTTTCCATAGCCGCCGCCTTTGGCCCGCCGCCTCTACTACTCCTCGCTAGTGCCCCGTTCTCGTTGGAAGACTCACGACGGCGCTGTAAGGACTGCTCACGCCGGTGATGGTTTTCATCGCGCGTCCCCCGGCCGGATATCGGTAGATCGCCACGGAGCCGTTGCTCGCGACGTACGAGGGGTCGACGATCAGGCTGTGATAGATGAGGAACTGATAGATCCCCGGCAGTCCCCTCAACCGAGTCGTACCGACCTTCTTCCCGTCGTATTCGTTTATCGCGAATTGATAGACCGTGGCGACGCGCTCGTCGCCGACCGCGACATGCTTACCGTCCCACTCGACGCCGCCAGGGAAGAAAATCGCCTGATTCAAAGTGATCTCGCTGAGCGCCTTGCCGCCCTTCGGGAGCTCATCCATGAGGAATCCGTTACCGCTCGGCTTGTTCGACCCATCGACGTAAAGATTGCCCTTGTCGTCGTAGCCGCAGAACAGAACGTCGTAAAAGTTATAGTCTGCGAACAGCTTTGGCGTTCCCCTCGCACCCTTATAGATCGCAACTTTCCCGTGCGTTGTGCCGCTGCGGACACTCGTCACCGCAAGGTCTCCCGTCGTCGGGTCGATCGCACAACTGCTTGGGGTGCCGCCCGGGTCTCCCAGGATCGCAATCGGGCTGGCGCCGGCGTGGGCGTACTCGTAGGTAACGTGCGAGCCGGAGGCCAGGTCCGTTACGAACACGTTCTGCGCCTTGTCAACGCATTCGCCACCGGGATGCGACGGCGTCGCGAGCACCCCGACGAACCTCAAGGCAGGCAGATACGTATAGACGAGAACACCGCCGCTGCCGGGGTCGCCGATGTAGAGAAGCGTTTCCCTCCGCGCCTCCGGCAGCATCCACGACCGGCCATGCACGGTGCGGCTTGCGCCCGCGCCGCTGGGTGGCACAATTGCCGGTCCTCCAACGTGCGGTCCGCCGCAGCCTGCGAGCATCCCAGCGGCCACGCAGACTCCGAGCGCGCCTCCGAGACCTTGAACCCGCATCCCCTGCGAAGCCATAAGTTGGGATTTGGTCACTCCGACCACGGGTCCCCCGCGTCGACGAGCAGTTCGGAGCGGGGCCCGCGCGAAGTAACCCGCCAAGGAAGTCTTACAAGGAGATCAACGATGTTTCAATTTCCCCGCAGCCGGTCGCGCCGAGCCGTTGCAATATGCGCCGGTCTTCTCTTCGTGGCCACCTGCGCCGGTACCGCGCGCTCCGAGGGGCTCGCGGTAACGCGGGCGACGCTGGGAAACGGCTTGCGGGTGATTGCGGTCCGCGACCCCTTGGCTCCGGTGGCGCTCGCGATGCTGAACTATCAGGTTGGCTCCAACGAGCAGGCCTTTGCGGGGCAAGCTCACGCCCTCGAACACATGATGTTCCGCGGCAGCGCGACGCTTTCGCAATCCCAAATCGCGGACATCTCCGAGCTGCTCGGGGGCTATTGGGATGCCGACACACAGTCTGAGGTCACGCAATATTTCTTCATGGCTCCCTCACAGTATCTGGATTTGTTGCTGCGCATGGAAGCCTCTCGCGCGCAAAAGCTTACGTTGGCGCAATCCGATTGGGAGATCGAGCGAGGCGCAATAAAGAACGAGGTCACGCAAGACTATAGCGATCCGGTTAGCCATCTCTTCATCAAGGTCGACCTCGCGATGTTCGCCGGCACGCCGTATGGCAACGACGGCCTCGGCACGCTGCGATCCTTCGACACCCAGATCAACGCACCCCAACTTCGCACGCTGTACGACGCTTGGTACCATCCAAACAACGCCATCTACGTCATCGTCGGCGATATCGACGGACCGGCGACGATCAAGCTCGTCGACAAATACTTCGGCTCGATCCCCGCGGCCACGCTGCCGGCACGCCCGGCCGTTCATCTACCGCCGCTTTCACCTCAGACGATTCGCGTCGACAGCGATCAGCCGTTCACCGCGGTCGGTTTAGCCTATCGATTCCCGGGTTATCGGAGCAAGGATTACGCGGCCGGCCAAATCCTCGAGAACGTCTTGTCAAGTCAGCGCTCCAACTTATACGGGCTGGTCGCATCCGGAAAAGCGTTGCAGGCGACGTTCCAGGATTTCGACACCCACCCGCTCGCGGGCTCGGCCGCAGCGACGCTCGTCGTGCCCGTCACGACCACACCGGATGATGCGCTGGCCATGCTGCGCGGCGTCATCAACGGCTACGCGAGGAGTGGCGTCCCGGCGGCGCTCGTCGACGCAGAAAAGCGTCGCGCGATCGCACAAGCCGAGTTCAAGGCCAACTCGATACCGGATCTCGGCTTCCAATGGAGCCAGGCCGTTGCGGTCGAGGGCCTGTCGTCACCCGACGACATCCTCAGCGCGATTCGCGAGGTAACCGTCGCCGACGTCAACCGCGTGCTGCGCACGTACGTCGTTTCTCGACATGAAATCGTCGGCATCGCCGCGCCGAAGAACGCCGGTGCCGCTGCCGCTGCCGCCGCTTCCTCTGCCGTCCCCGTTGGAAACGAAAACAAGCCGACGCTCCTACATCACGATTCGCTGCCCGATTGGGCTCAAGCCGCGTTTGCCAACGTCACCGTGCCGGCTTCGACGATCAACCCCATCGACGCGACGCTGCCCAACGGCATTCGGCTGATCGTCGTGCCGCAGAGGGTATCGCGCACCGTGGTCGTCAGCGGCTCGATCGATACCAATGAAGCGATGCAGGCGCCTCCAGACAAGGACGGCATTGCCGACATTACGTCCGGGCTGCTTTCCTTCGGCACGACGTCACACGGCCGTCTGGCGCTACGGGCTGCGCTCGATGCGATCTCCGCCGAAGTCACGGCCGGAACGCAATTCTCGCTGACCGCCTTGTCCAAGGATTTCGATCGCGGCGTGGCGATCCTCGCGGACGAAGAACTGCATCCGGCGTTCGCCGCGCCGGGCTTCGCTGCGCTAAAGCGCGAGCAACTTGGAGCCGTCAAGGGCCAAATCGCCTCTCCCGAACACCAGGTGGCCGTGGCGCTGAACAAGGCGCTCTATCCGCCGGCCGATCCGGCGCAGCGCTTTCCTACGCCGCAAACGATCGGTTCGATTGCCCGCGCCGATGTCACAAGCTACTACGGGTCCGTCTACCGGCCCGATATGACCACGATCGTTGTGGTAGGCGACGTCGATCCACAGCACGCTCGGGATGTCGTCACCAAATACTTCGGAAGCTGGACGGCGAGTGGCCCCAAGCCCGCAGTTGCCATGCCCGCGGTGCCGAACAACGCCGCCGCGAGCGCGGTCGTTCCGGACAAGGAACGCATTCAATCTCAGGTGCAGCTCGTCCAGGTGTTGTCGCTCACCAGGAACGATCCGGACTATCCGACGATCGCCGTCGCAAATGAATCTCTGGGCGCTGGCGGCAGCTCGATCCTCTTCCACGACGTGCGCGACGTCCACGGTTTGGTCTACGACGTGCATACGGAGGCAAATTTCCGTAAACATCGTTCGACCTTTGCGATCCATTTCGAGTCCGCCGCCAGCAAAATCGAGCAGGCTCAATCCCTGATCATGGCCGATCTCAACGCGCTTTCGACCGCGGGATTGCAACCGGACGAGCTGGCTCGCGGCAAGGCGTCCCTCATCTCCAACGTGCCGATGCGCGTGGTGAGTTTCAGCAGCATCGCCAGGCAACTGATCCGCTTCGTGGAGCTTGGATTGCCGCTCGATCAGGCGACGATCGACGCCCGCAACGAGATTGCAGTAAGCAACGATCAGATCATCGCAGCGGCGCACAAGTGGTTGCGCCCGAACGACTTCGTGCGCGTGATCCTCGGGCCATCACCCTAGGTCTGCGCCCAACCGAAGGCGATAGGCAAATATCGGGCCCGAGAGGAACCATCGCGGGGTCATGACGGTTTCTCGTTCGTGCCGCACGGCGGTGAGCTTTTGTGCGGCGGTTGCCATGTTCGCGGGTTGCTCGCCCGGATCGCAATCACCCGTACCGTATATGCAATACAGCATGGCTCTGCAGGCCCTCAACTCAACCGGCGCGGGCAAAATCAAGCACATCGTGTACATCGTCCAGGAAAATCGTAGCTTCGACAACATGTTCCAAGGCTATCCGGGCGCCGACACCGTCTCCAGCGGCAAGAATTCGCAGGGGCAAAGAATTAAGCTGCGGCCGTGGAGTTTGGCGAACCAGTACGTCATCGATCACTCGGACTTCGCGATGTTCGCCGCGTGCAACGGAACCGGAAAAATTCCCGGCACGGACTGCCGCATGGACGGCTTCGACAACGAGCCGGGATACGGTGGACCGCCCAATCGCGAGTATGTCTACGTCCCCCACAGCGAATCGAAGCCGTACTTCGACATGGCGCACGAATGGGTCTTGGCCGACCGGATGTTCCAGTCGCAGCTCGACGAGAGCTTCGTCGCGCACCAGTACATCATCGCCGCGCAAGCGGACTGGAGCGTCAACTTGCCAGCGAGCTATTGGGGATGTCAAGGCGGCCGGAGCGACACGGTCCCCACGCTCTTGCCGGGACGAAAGCCTGGTCCATACATCCAAGCCTGCTTCAACTACCAAACCTTGGGAGACGAGCTCGACAAAGCCCATCTCTCGTGGCGCTTCTATGCCAGCGCCTACGGCAGCCGGTCCAGCGGCACCGGCGGAACCTGGTCCAGCTATCAGGCCGTCAGGCACATTTACTACGGGAAAGACTGGAAGAAAGACGTCATCTCGCCGAACTGGAAGTTCATCACGGACGTACGCGCCGACAAACTCGCAAACTTCACCTGGATCACGCCGGTTTGTGCGGACTCCGATCACGTCAACTGCCCCGGGGGCTACGGCCCATCCTGGGTCTCCGCCCTCGTTAACACGGTCGGGAAGAGCAAGTTTTGGGACTCGACGGCCATCTTCGTACAGTGGGACGACTGGGGCGGTCTCTACGACCACGTGGCCCCGGCGCACGAGAACCGCGACAGCCTAGGCTTCCGGGTTCCGCTGCTGATCATTTCGCCGTATGCGAAAAAGAACTACGTTTCGCACGTCCACTACGAAACTGCAAGCGTCTTGCGTTTCGCGGAGGATCTGTACGGCCTCGACCAGCTCGCCCCGGCCGATCGGCGCGCGAACTCGCCGGCGGGGGACTGCTTCGATTTCTCGCAGGCGCCGCGCCCGTTCGTTAAGATTGAGGCTCCGCTGGGTCCGAAGTTCTTCATGGGGCCGCTTCCCGACGACTACTTCGCTCCCGATTACGAATAGAACCAGACGTAGACGCCTTACCCGAACCGCCCCGTGATGTAGTCCTCGGTTCGTCGGTCGCTGGGCTTGGTGAAGAGCTTGGCCGTATCGTCCACCTCGATGAGTCGCCCGGTGCCCGTTTCGTCGGCCAGCATGAACGCGGTGACGTCCGAAACGCGCGCCGCCTGCTGCATGTTGTGCGTCACGGCGACGATCGTGAATTTCTCGGCCAGCGACGACATCAGTTCTTCGATCACGGCGGTCGCGATGGGATCGAGCGATGCGGTCGGCTCGTCCATCAATAACACTTCCGGCTCGGCCGCAACCGCGCGCGCGATACAGAGACGCTGCTGCTGACCGCCGGAAAGGCGTAGGGGGCTGCTCCTCAGCTTGTCCTTCACTTCATCCCATAGCGCCGCGGCGTGCAAGGCGCGTTCCGCCGTCTCAATGCGCTGCCGGCTATTGAGCCCTCGGCCCCCATAGGCCATCGTGTTGTCCATAATGGATAGCGTCGGGAATGGATTGGGACGTTGGAACACCATGCCGATGCGCCGGCGAATCGCCATTGGATCTACGTCGCCCGCATAGATGTCTTGACTTTCCAGCAAGACGCGGCCCTCGACGCGCGCGTCAAAGCTCAGTTCGTGGATGCGATTGAAGCAGCGTAGCAGTGTCGTCTTGCCACAGCCGGACGGTCCAATCAACGCCGTCACCGCTTTGCGCCGAAACGCCATCGAGACGTTGCCGACGGCTTTGCGTGGCCCGTAGTACGCGCTCAGGTTATCGGTAGCAAGAATCTCCTCTGTGCCCGACACGGCGCTCATCGATTAAGACCGCGCATGGCGCGGCTCAACATCAGGCGCGCACCCAAGCTCAGGACAAAAACCGCTACGATCAAGACCAACGCCCCGCCCCACGCCTGCGCTTGCCAACTTGGATACGGCGAAATCGCGTACGTAAAAACTTGGAGCGAAAGCTCCGCCATGGGATTGCTGGGATTGGTCTCCCAAAACTGGCTGCCGAAGGCGGTAAAGAGCAATGGCGCGGTCTCGCCCGTGACGCGCGCGATAGCCAGCAATAGCGCGGTGATAATCGCCGGCATCGCCGTCGGTATCACGATCCGCACCGTTGCCCGAAAATTCGACATTCCAAGGGCCAGCGCGCCTTCGCGCACCGTCTGCGGGACCGAGCGGATCGCCTGTTCTGACGTACGCACCAGCAGCGGCAGCATCAACATCATGAATGCGAACGAGGCAGAAAATGCCGAGAAGTGCTTGAAAGGTGCGACTAAGACGGCGTATGCAAATAGGCCGATCGCAATGCTCGGCACGCCCGATAACACATCCGAAAGAAAGCGTAACGCCTCAGGTACCGGTCCGCGGCCGAACAGCGCAAGGTAGATTCCAGTCAGCAGGCCGATAGGTATTGCCATCGCGGTCGCGATGCCGATGATGAGGAGCGAGCCAAGGATTCCATTGCCGACGCCGCCGCCGGGAACGCCGACCGGATGCGGCAGTTGTGTTAGGAACGTCCAGTTGACCGCACCGATCCCCTGGACGACAACGTAACCGAGAATTATCAGCAAGGCCCCCGCGGCGAGTGCCGCGCAGCCTAGCGCCAACCCCGTCCCTAACGACGCGTAAATGCGTCGCCGGCCCAGGCGACGGTATCGCGGTGAGAGTCGGCGTTCGAGCAATACGTCACCCGACGTGGCCATCGCGCTAGGTCAGCTCCGAACCGCGCACGCTCCAAATCATGAGCCGCGCCAGCCCGTTGACGATCATGCTTACGAAGAACAGGATTAGCCCGAGTTCGATCAGCGCGCTGATGTAGATGCTGGTCGTCGCCTCGGTGAACTCGTTTGCGATCACGCTGGCCAGCGTATATGACGGCGCAAACAACGACGCAGAAATCTCCGGCCGATTACCGATCACCATCGTCACGGCGATCGTTTCACCCAAGGCGCGTCCGAGAGCGAGCACGCATGCGCCGAAAATGCCGATGCGTGCCGCCGGAAGGACAACACGCATTGCCGTCTCCCACTTCGTGGTGCCGAGCGCCGTCGAGGCCTCGCGTAAGTCGCGCGGTATCGCTGCGATCACGTCGCGCGAAATGGCCGTAACCGTCGGAACGATCATCAGGGCAAGGATGATGCCTCCGGTGAGCAGGCCGACGCCGTAGATTGGACCGGAAAACAGTGGCGTCCATCCCAGGGCGTGCTGCAGCGCCGGTCCGATTGCCGTTCGCACGAATGGCGCTAGCACGAAGAGTCCCCACAGGCCGTATACGACGCTCGGTACCGCCGCCAAGAGCTCGATCAAGAACGACAGCGGCGTACCTAGCCAGCGTGGCGCAAAATCGGCCAGAAAGACCGCCGCCATGATACCGACGAAAGCGGCGAGCACGATAGCGATGAAGGACGTCACGACCGTGCCGTAGATCATGGGCAGCGCGCCGAACTTGCTGGTGCTCGGATCCCACGCGCTCTTCCAGATAAACGACGGCCCGAAGGCCGCAATGGACGGCCACGAACCAAGCACGAGTTCAACGAAAAGTCCCACGATCAGGAGCGCAAAGAGAATACTCCCGCCGTAGACGATCGCGGCGAAGCCGCGATCGACGGGGCTCACGAAGCGCGCTAGGCGTCGAAACTGCGGCTCAGTGTTTTGCAATCAGTGCTGCATCTGCTTGAGCGTGGCTTGCGCTGCCGCCTGCACGTTCTTGGGCAAGGGAACGTAATCGACCGACTTGGCGTTGGACTGCCCCTGCGGACCGACGAGCCACGACAGGACGCTGTAGAGCAGCTTCGCGCGCCCGGCATCCGCCGGCTTCTTGTAGATCACCACCCACGAGTAACCCGAAATCGGATACGAGTTGAACCCGACGGCATCCACGATCGAGAAATTCGCTGAGCTCACTTCGGGCTTCGTGGCCGCGGCCGCGGCAACGGTGTCTTCAGAGCACGCTACCCACTTGCCGGCGCGGTTCTGCAGTTCGACGGCGGGCATGTGATTCTCGACAACGTACGCCAGCTCGACGTAGCCGATCGCACCGGGCGTACTGCGCACTTGTCCGGCTACGCCCTCATTGCCCTTCGCGCCGACTGCGCTCGGGGCCGGCCATGAAACGCTCTTCCCAACGCCGACCTTGCTCTTCCATTCCGGCGAGACGTGGCTAAGAAAATCCGTGAAGATGTAGCTGGTGCCCGAGCCGTCGGAGCGGTGCACCACCACGATCGGCATGTCTGGCAGCGTCACGCCGTGATTCAGCTTGGCGATCTGCGGGTCGTTCCATTTGAGGATTTTGCCGAGATAGATGTCAACCAGAACCTGGCGGGTGAGCCGAATCGTCGCTGTCACGCCGGGCAGATTATAAGCCACCGCGGCGCCGCCGAGCGTAACGGGAACCTGCAGCACCGGCTGTGCGGCCCGGTCGAGTTCCTGGGCGTTCATCGGCACGTCGGTCGCACCGAAGTCGACATTCTTGGCGGTGAACTGTTGAATGCCGCCGCCGCTTCCGATGGACTGATAGTTGACCGTCACGTCCGGATTCTTTTGGTTATAGATGTAGAAGGCTTTCGAAAAGAACGGGTAGTCGAAGCTCGATCCGGCCCCGGTCAGCTGCGTTGCGGCGGCGGCCGGTGCGGTAAGGGCCGCCGCGACGGCGAGCGCCCCGATCCGGCGAATGAACGATCCTGTCACTGAAAAAGCTCCTTTGACGAAGAGAAGAGCACCCTACGTTTCATCGTGAGGGGAACGTTTTAGTTGTAATGCAGCTCCATTAACCCCACGTTAAGGCCCCGAGCGCGCCGCTCCCAGCATCGCCACAGGCTCCCTATGTCATCCTGAGCGGAGCCGAAGGACGAAGGATGACCAAGCTACTTGCTCCGAAGCCGCCCTCGATGATCGCGGAAACCCATGCCAACGATCGCGGGCCATCGCTTGCCGAGTTGCGCCACACCGCGGCGCACGTGCTAGCCTATGCCGTGCAGGACCTCTTTCCGGAGGCCAAGCCCACCATTGGTCCGGCGATCGAAAATGGGTTCTACTACGATTTCGACCGCCCGACGGCGTTCACGCCCGAAGACCTCGAGCGCCTCGAAGCGCGCATGCGGGAAATCGTGGCGGAAGACTACCCGATGACCGGCCGGCAGGTCACGCGCGATGAAGCCATCGCCGCGTTTAAAGACAACCCCTACAAAGTCGAGATCGCGCGCGAGATCCCCGTCGATGAGCCCATCACGCTCTACTCGATCGGCGAGTTTACCGATCTGTGTCGCGGTGGTCATGCGGATTCAACGGGCAAAATCGGTGCGTTCAAGCTCACCAGCGTCGCCGGCGCGTATTGGCGCGGCGACGAGCACAACGCGATGCTCCAACGCATCTACGGCACGGCGTGGCACGATCGTGCCGAGCTCGAGGCGTATCTGGCGCGTCTCGAAGAAGCGCAGCGCCGCGACCATCGCAAGCTCGGCGTGGAGCTCGATCTGTTCTCAATCGAAGAGGACGCCGGCGGCGGTCTCGTTTTTTGGCATCCCAACGGCGCGATCGTACGCGGCATCATCGAGGACTTCATCCGCGAAGGCTTACACGAACGCGGCTATCAGCCGATCGTCACCCCGCACATCGTCAGCGAACGCCTCTACCAGATTTCCGGACACCTCGAAAACTTCGGGGAGAATATGTTCGGCCCAATCGAGGTTGAAAACCAGCGCTTCCGCCTCAAGCCGATGAACTGCCCCGGCCATATCTTGATCTATCGGAGCCGCTTGCGCAGCTACCGCGACCTGCCGCTGCGCTATTCTGAGTTCGGGACCGTCTATCGCTTTGAGCGCTCCGGCGTCTTGCACGGGCTCACGCGCGTGCGCGGCTTCACGCAGGACGACGCGCATCTTTTCTGCACGACCGATCAGCTGCAAGCCGAGTTCGAGCAAACGCTCGACGAGGCGATACGCTTGATGAAGGCCTTCGGCTTCAGCGAGTTTCAATACGTGCTCTCGCGCCGCTCCGCCGAGGACCGAACCGATACCGATGCGATTGCCGAGCAAGCGATTCGCAACGCGCTCGAGCGCTACGAGCTGCCCTTTGAGGTCGACGAAGGCGGCGGCGCGTTCTACGGCCCCAAGCTCGACGTCAACGTCCGCGACGCGCTCGGCCGCCCCTGGCAGCTAGGCACCGTGCAGGTTGATTTCGTTCTGCCCGCTCGCTTTGGATTAAAATATCGAGCGGCCGACGGTCAGGACCACTGCCCGGTCATGATCCATCGGGCACTTGCGGGCTCGTTGGAACGTTTCTTTGGTATCCTGATCGAGCACTATGGAGGCGCGTTCCCGGCCTGGCTAGCGCCGATTCAAGTGGTTGTCGTGCCGATTTCGGAACACCAAGCAAGCTACGCTAGCGAGGTCGAGACGCGGCTCGCGGCGGCGGGCTTTCGGGTGAAACTGGACGAAACTAATGAGAAGCTCGGATACAAAATCCGCCATTGGAAAACGCAGAAAGTGCCCTACATCTTGGTGGCGGGTAAGCAAGAGGTTTCAGATCGCACCGTGAACGTTAATCAACGCGGCATCGATGAGAAGCGCACGATTTCGATTGAATCCTTCGTCGAGGAGTTACACGCGGTCGTAGAGGCGAAGGAGTAACGTAATGAAATGTGATGGCCGCGCCGTTTTCGCGGGGCTTGCGCTGATATTGGCGTCGTGTCAAGGCTCCGGCCTCGACAGCGGCGGCATGGGCGACATGGCCCCGCCCGTATCGCAGCCCGGTTCGATCGGCGGAATGAACGGCGGGCTCTCCAACGGCATGAACGGACAGATGGCCGGCCCGACGACCGGCCCTAATGGTCGCGAAGAGCTTGCGAATCCGGGCGCAACGCTTGCGCCCAATGAAGCGCAGTATCCGGTCGGGCAAGGCCCGAGCGGAATGAAATGCCCTGCCGTGCAGCAGTTCAATCAGCAGTACGGCTGCACGCTGGCCTTCAACATCCCGCCCCCTTCGCCGGCTTCATCGCCCAACGGCAAAGGCACGCCCAAACCGACGCCCAGCCCCACGCCAACACCGACTCCTACGCCGTCCGACACCGATAACAGCGACGATAGCGACGACACTCCAACGCCGTCGCCCACCCCGCTTGGAACGATAACCATGCAGATGGAGCCGCTGCCGCGCGACGTACCATCCATGACGAATCCAAATCCGCTCTTCATGCACGTCACACCGCTCGTCGCCATTCGGCTGCAAAGCAATACGGACTTCCAACTCAACGGCTCGGCCTCGGTGCAGTACACGCTGCCCGCAATCCAATACACCGGACGGGTCTTCGGTTTGCAACTCTATAACGAGAGCGTCGTCCGCGGAAAACGAACCGATCAGCTTCTCGCGAACTATACGAAGTTTACGACCCCGCAAGGCCAAACGGTCGGGTTTTCGTTCTCGGTGCCAAAAGTGACGGTACGGCACACCCAAATTTGGTTGCTCGCGATGTATGGCGCTCAACTGCCTCCCGGCACGACGCCCACACCATCGCCGACACCTTCTGCGACGGCCTCCCCGAGCAGCTCCCCCTAGGCGAAGTGTGCGTCGCGCCTCTCTTTCCGCACGAAATGCCCCACGAGGCTGAGCGCGACGACGAAACCAAGAACGATGGCAGTCACGACCGCCATTGCCGCAGCGTAGTCGAAAGCACCACTGGGTAGGATCCAACGCTGCGCGAGCGTGGCCTCGAGCTGCGCGATGCCGGCGGCGATCATATTGCCCAGCTGATAGGTGAGCCCAGGAAACGTGCCGCGCACGCCAGCCGGAGAAAGCTCGTTGAGGTGCGCGGGAATGACCCCCCACGCGCCTTGCACCATAAACTGCATCAAAAACGCGCCTAAGCCGAGGAACGCGATGCCCGGACTGAACGCCCACAGCGGGATCGTGCACGCGGCAAGGGCCGCGCTCAGCACGATGACGGTGCGTCTTCCCAACCGCTGCGAAAGCGTACCGCAAGCAACGCCCCCTGCGATCGCGCCCAATGCGGCCACGATGGCCAGCGTCGAGGTCACTGCAGTCGTAAAACCGCGCTGCTTTTGCAAGAACGTCGCGTAGAGATCTTGGGTCCCATGCGACATCGCGTTCAACGCCGCCATCAAGAGAATCGCATAGATTAACAGCGGCCAATGCGCCGCGAACGACTTCAGCAAGAATCCCGCCGGGAGTGTGACGCGCTGCGCTTGGCGCGCTAGCCAAACCGGCGACTCCGGAACGTTCTTGCGTATGTAAAAGATAAGCAGCGCCGGAAGCACGCCGATGACGAAGAGGCCGCGCCAATCCCAATGCGTGTATTGAAAGACGAAGAAATATACCAACGCCGCCAATAGGAAGCCGACCATATATCCCTCTTGCAACAGCCCGCTGAACATGCCGCGGCGCTGCGGCGGCAAGGCTTCCATCGCCATCGCGGCGCCGAGCCCCCATTCGCCGCCCATCGCCACGCCGTATAGTGCTCGCAAAACCAAAAAGACCGTAAAGTTCGGCGAAAACGCCGTCAAGAGTTCGATCGCCGAATAAAATGCGATGTCGATCATCAAGGGCGTGCGCCGGCCGTAGCGATCCGCGATCCACCCAAAGAGCAGCGCGCCAAGCGGGCGGCACATCAGCGTCAGCGTGATCGCGAACGTCACTTCGGCGATTCCACGGCCGAAACTGGTTGCAATACGCGAGATGACGAACGTTAGGAGAAAAAAATCGAACGCATCGAGCGTCCAGCCCAGGAAGCTCGCAACAAACGTCCTCCGCGCCGCCTTGTCCGTCACTACCTCAGGCGTTCTACTCCGGATCGCCGCGTTGTACCGATGCACGCTGCCGCTCGAAAAACCGAATCGAGTAGCGCGAATTGATCTCCTTGAATGCGCGCGGGCTTTGCGTGTAGTTGAAGACGTCGCCGATGCTGGCGGCGCGCGCATCGGTCGTGTTCAGGCGTCCCAGGCCGAAGTTGTCCTCGACGTAGCGCAGAATGCTGCCGAACTCGTATTGCGTGTGCGAAATGTAGCCGCCCTGACTTGACTGCCCTGCGATTGCGTAGGGCGAAACGACCAAACAGGGGACGCGAAAACCTAGGCCGCCCAGGTTGTCCTTGAACTGCTGGGGCACCGCATTATCGTAGAAACCGCCCCAATCGTCCCAGATAACGAAAATCGCGGTTGAGTCCCAATACGTGCTTTCGCCGATCGCGTCGACGACGCTGGCCACCCAGGACGGTCCGTTGTCGACCTTTTCCCCCGGATGATCGTCCTCGTTGTCCTCGGGAATGACCCATGAGACCGCCGGAAGCATCCCGTCGGCGATGTCCGTAAAGATTTTCGTTTCCGGCATTGCAACGTTGGTACCCCATTCCGGGCCAAAGCGTACGGGAGCGATCACATCGAACGCGTTCAACGTGTCGCCGGCGCACAACGGGCATTTCTTGTCCGGGGTGCAGCCGTCGGACACGCTAAAGCACGGCGTGTAGTATTTCCACGAGACACCCTTGGCATCGAGCAGGTCGCGCAGCGTGGAATAATAGGCCGACGACGGAAACTTGCTCGTGCAGGGAAACGGCCCTTGATCTTGGAGGTACTTGCCGCCCGACGTTATCAGCGACGTCAGCGTGTTCGGCGGTGCGTCGCAGCCCCATGGCTGACTGCTGGGATTGTCGATGATGCTCTCGTAGGAGTTGATCGTGGTCGCGCCGCGGATGAGGTCCTGATGCGCCGGAAAACTGCCGCTGCCTTGCGTCTGAAACATGTGGTCTGCCAGAATCCACTGTTCGGCGATCGCCCAATACGGCCGGATCTGACCTTTCTCGACGTACTGATAGGCGCCCGTATCCACTTGCTTACCTGGATGTTTGCAGACGCCGTAATGAACCAGGTTAAAGCCGTCCATCTTTCCATGGTCGTACGACTTCTCGAACGCGGCGTGACAGTGCTGGATGTCGCTTGGCATGACCAACGGATGCGACCGAAGCGGCGTCCACTTGTCGACATACTTGCCGCCCCGTTTCACTCTCATCTTGCCGCGCGTCGCACCGTCGGCGCCAGGAAAAAGCGCAAAGAAATTATCGAAGCTGCGATTCTCTTGAACGATCAGGACGACGTGCTGGATCGGGGAACTTCCCGACCCGGACCGCAAGGCGCTCTTCAGCGCCGCGCTGTCCGGCGGCATGTCATCCTGAGCTTGTCGAAGGGCGCCACAGCCCGCGAGCATCGCAAGCAGCGCGCCCAAGCAGGGCACGCGCCAAGGGCTTACTTTGCCGGGCTGACGGTCGCGCCCCATGGATTCTTCAAGCCACCGATGGCCTTGACGTGTAAACCCCCCGATGGGTAATTCCAAAACATCACGTTCGTGCCATCGTCATTTGGTGCGATGACCTTCGTTCCTTGAATCCAAAACCCGATCGGGTAATTCGAACCGTGGAGATCGGTTTGGCCGACCGTGGTGCCACTGTCTCCGCTAATGCTGAATCGGTAGATGACCTTGGATTCGTAATTCCCGACCGCGACGTTGCTGCCGTCCCACTGAACGGCGCCGCCGTAGCTGATGTCTTTGTCCAGCGTTATATTGATGAACGATGATTTTCCACTGGGAAGCTCGGCAAACTTAAACTTGCCGCTGCTCATGCCGTCGAGGTAAAGGTTACCTTGATCGTCGTACCCGCAGAAAAGATAGTAGATAATATCTGGGTCCCTGTACCGCCGTGGCTTCCCCTTGGCGTGACGATAAATCAGTACGTCGCCCTGACCGGAATACGGTGTGCTAACGTTCGTGACGGCGAGGTTTCCGGTCTTCGCGTCGACGGAACAGTCGCTCGGCTGTTCGTGAGGATCTTCAAGGATTGCCTTCGGCTTCTTTGCGCCGTGCCGGTATTCGGAGATTTTGGACGTGAATAAATCCGGCACGAAGACATCCCCCTCTTTATCCACGCACATTGCCTGGGGACGCACGAAATCCGCGAGTGTTCCTTTTAGCTTGCCTTGCGGATACGAATAAACGTTAACGTGGCCGGTTCCCAGGTCCGAAACGTAGAGGAGGTTTTGCCCAACAGCGTCGGGGGCCATCCACGAATGGCGGCCCGAATCCATCGCGATCACCCGAGCCTGGCTTTGGGCTACGGGCGCTACAGGAAGGGGGGGCTGGCCGCCGCCGCAGCCGGTGAGCACCGCCGCGCTCGCACAAAAGCCTATCCCGGGCGTCCAAAGGCGTCGACCTAAAGTCAAACTCATCCGCTCTCCATCGGTTTCGCCTGCGCTTTTAGCAACTTCAAGACGAATACGCCACTGTCGCAGAACGCCCAGGGCGGTAAATCTCGGGTTCTCGTGCTATTGCGCCCAAGCGCCGCGCCTCCCTCCAGGGGCCCGGACCGCCGCGGAGTTAGGCGAACTCGGCGTGTATCTGGCGCAAGCGCTGGCGCAGGTGCCGGACCCCCTGCGCGTGGATCTGCGAAACGCGGGATTCCGACACCCCGAGCTCGCCTTTGATTTCCTTGAGCGTCCGACCGTTGAAATAGTAACCGCGAATGACGATCCGCTCCTGGGGCAGCAGCGAGTCCACCGCGCTAACCAACTCCTCTCGAAGCTCGCCCCGCTCGACCTCGCTGCCGACGTCGCTGGTCTCGTCCTCCAGTGAATCGGCGATGGGAACGTCCTTGCCCCGCTTGCTCGAGCGAAGCTCTTCGAGCGACACGAGCGAACTTCCGCGCACCCGTTGTAGGATCTTGTCGAGTTCGCGCACCGAAAGCTTAAGGTGCTGCGCCAACTCGTCTTCGCGCGGCGCGCGGCCGAATTCGGACTCGAGCGCTTCGTACGCGCGATCGAGTTCCCGCGCTCGCTGCCGTACGCTGCGTGGAACCCAGTCCAACGCACGTAGCGCGTCGATAATTGCACCATTGATTCGCGTGATGGCGTACGATTCGAACTTCACGGCGCGCGAACTGTCGTATTTTTCGATCGCATCCATCAACCCGAACACCCCATCGTTGATCAGGTCGTTGATATCGACGCTGGCGGGAAGGCTCACGGAGATTCGCCCGGCTGCATACTTGACCAGGTGAAAATATTTGTGGATGGCCTCTTCACGCGAAAGGCCTAAACCACTACTCACGGCATGCGATGGTGCGAAGCCCAAATCGCAATGCCTCGAGATAGAGATACAGGCGCTCGCTCATCGTTCGCTCGCAATCCTCTTTGAGCAATACCTCGCCCAAAGCCGGAGTCCTCGCGAGCTGCGCAAAGAGCGACGCATAGCGGCGCGGGCGCTGCTCGAGGTAGTGCATGAGCCGTACGCGATGCGCGAGACGGCGTGCGAAGCGTCCTTTGAGAAGTGCGGAGTAGCGCGCGCTCGCACGCTGTGAGCGCTTCCCGACGAGCGCTGCCTCGGCTGCAAACCGGCCGCTCATCGCCGCTTCGAAGATGCCCTCGCCGTTGGTTGCATCAACCAATCCCGCCGCGGTGCCGCCGACCAGGAGGTTACCGATGCCGATGGTTGGACGCGGCATGCCGCCGTAGAGCAAGTGTCCTTCAGTCTTGACGGCAGACACGCCGGCGTGCGCGTACAGCCGCTTGCGTACGCGCTCGGTGAAGTCGTCGAGCTCGGCGCGCAATGCATCGCCGGCGATCTTTCCCGTCACGCCAAGCCCGATGGCTAAATGGTCGCGCTTAGGAAACATCCACGCAATGATTTGCCGGCCGCCACGGCCGGCATAGTAGTGCAGCTCGAGCGTGCGGTAAGCAATCGCCGCAGCCGGGCGATCCAAATACACGCGATGCTGCAGCGTCGTCATCAATCCAGCGCGCCATCTTGGCATCGCCAACCGCCCGAACGCTGGATCCTCCAGGCGCGCCGTTGCGCCGACGGCAAAAAACACCACGCGTGCCGAGATCGTTCGGTGCTCGCCGCTCGTGAGGTCGGCATATTCGACGATCGAACCATCGCGGTCACCTCGGATGGACCGGAACAGCGCACGTCTCCGAATTTCGGCGCCTTCGCGGGCCGCAAAGTCTGCCATCGTTCCGTCCAGCTCTTCACGCGTGCTCGTATGCCCGGGTCCGAAGAACAGCTCGTGCTCGGCGCCGTTACCGTCAAATAGCGCAAGGCGCGGGGTATCGCAATGGACGAGCCCACGGGGGAGATCAAAGGTCTCGCAAAAGCCGGGGCGCAGCCCGGCGGCGCAGACGCGCTTTTTCCCGACAACCGCGTCTCGCTCCAGAACGGTGGTTTGGATCCCCGCTCGCGCGGCTTCGCGCGCGGCGGTCGCTCCCGCCGGCCCGCAGCCAATGACCAAAAAATCCGCGCTTTCCGCCGCTTTCATTCCGAAAAACGTTCGGCTGTAAGGCGCTTAATCATAAAGAGGCGTGATCGTTTCATTCGGTATACAAACGGGAATTCTCTTGGTACCCAAGCGAGCTAACGAGTAACTCTCATGGAGTTCAGTCGACGCCTCTCGTTCAGTCGACGCCTCTCAAGGTTGGTTATCGGATCAGCCGCTCTAGCGCTAATCCTGACCGCCTGCCACGGCGCATCATCCGGAACCCCTTCCTATCTTCCTACGGGCAGTAGCGGGATTTCAAACCAGCAGCAGCTAGATCGTGGCATCGCCCCCGCCGGCGAGGAGCACAGAGAGATGTTTTCCAGCTGCGGGCACCATATCCGCATCATTCTGGCTGGAATCGTCACCTGCCGGTTCCACGAAGTCGGCGATCGCGACGCTGCCTTTACGCTGAAGAACCACACGCAGGGGCTGATCCTGATCTCGCCCATGACCGGCAATCGGCGCACCAAATTCACGATCACCGGGCTGGTGGTGGGAACCGGAAGCTTCACGGTAAGTGCCGGCAAGGCACATCGCATTACCGTCACCGTACACGTAGTTCTCTAGCGCCGGTAAGGCAGGCTGCCGGTAAGGCAGGCTGAAGGAAGGCTCGCGTCACCGCGGGCCTTCTTTGCGTTTGCCGGCTCCACAGCGGCGATAGGACTTGCCCGTCTCCCCGGAGTAGGCAAGCCGGTCGGCCCTCTGGGGCCCCTATTTTTACTTCGACATTAAGGACACGAATGACGGCACAGACAGCGATTGTGAGCGGGCTCATCGGAGGCATCCTCGCCGTGCTCTACGGCGTCGCACTGACTTTTTGGGTGCTTGCGCAGCCCGCCGGCAACCAGCGGATGCGCGAGATCGCCGCCGCAATCCAGGAGGGCGCAATGGCCTTCCTCCAGCGGCAATACCGCACGATCGGCATCGTTGCGATCGTGCTCGCAATCCTCATCCTTTTTGCACCCACGCTTGGGAAGGAAGCCGCCATCGGCTTTTTGATCGGCGCGATCCTGTCCGGCGCCGCCGGATTCATCGGCATGATCGTTTCGGTGCGCGCGAACGTTCGTACCGCCGAAGCCGCCCGCGGGGGTCTAGGGCCGGCGCTCAACGTTGCGTTTCGCGGCGGCTCGGTTACCGGAATGTTGGTAGTGGGGCTGGGTCTGCTCGCGGTTTCCGGTTATTACGCGATCCTGTTGCGAGTCAACAACGGCGACACCGCGACGTCGCTGAACGCGATGATCGGCCTCGCCTTCGGATGTTCGTTGATCTCTGTTTTTGCGCGTCTTGGCGGCGGCATCTATACGAAGGCCGCCGATGTCGGCGCCGACCTGGTCGGAAAAGTCGAGGCGGGAATTCCGGAGGACGATCCGCGTAATCCGGCCGTCATCGCCGATAACGTCGGCGACAACGTCGGCGACTGCGCCGGGATGGCTGCCGATCTCTTCGAAACCTACTGCGTCACGACGGTCGCCGCGATGCTGCTCGGCAGTTTGCTCTTTGGCTCGAAGCTCCCCGGCGCGATAACGTTTCCCATCCTGCTCGGCGCGATTTCGATCGTCGCTTCCATCATCGGCGCAATGTTCGTCGGCGTCGGTAAGGTTAGCCGCGGTAAAATCATGACGGCGCTCTACCGCGGCATGACCGTGGCGGGCGTTTTGGCGCTGGTGGGCTTTTATTTCGCCGCGCAGCGCGTCTTTGGTGGAACCAATCTCGTCAGCGAGACAGGGATTTTCGTCTGCGCTCTGGTTGGGGTCGTCATCACCGGATTGATTACGTTCATCACCGAGTACTATACCGGCGCGCAGTTTCCACCAGTGCAGCGCATCGCCAAAGCCTCGATCACCGGCCACGCGACCAACATCATCGCTGGACTGGCGGTCTCCATGCAGGCGACGGCATTGCCCGCCATCGTGATCGTCGTGGGCATCCTCGTCAGCTATGCGATGGCCGGTGTCTACGGCGTCGGCATCGCCGTGATGGCGATGCTATCGCTCGCGGGCATCGTGGTGGCGATCGACTCGTTCGGGCCGATCACCGACAACGCGGGCGGCATCGCCGAAATGGCCGATATGCCCGCCGAAGTACGCAACGTCACCGATCCCCTCGACGCCGTCGGCAACACAACCAAAGCCGTCACCAAAGGCTACGCGATCGGATCCGCAGCGCTTGCCGCGCTGGTGCTCTTCGCGTCGTTTCTTCAGCAGCTGACCAACCACAAGTGCCCCGGAACCGACGCAGCGTGCGTTGCAGCTGTGCGCAACCTCTTTGCGATCGGGAATCCGTTCGTTGTGGCGGGTCTCTTCATCGGAGGCCTGTTGCCATATCTCTTTGCGTCTCTTTCGATGGAAGCCGTTGGGCGCGCGGCCAGCGCGGTCGTCGAAGAAGTTCGGCGCCAATTCCGCGAGATTCCCGGCATCATGGCGGGCACGGCACGGCCCGACTACGGCACGACGGTCGACATCGTAACGCGCGCCGCGCTGCGCGAAATGATCGTTCCGGCGCTTATCCCGGTGGGCGTTCCGTTGCTCGTCGTTTTGCTCTCGTACTTCAACGTCTTGCCCGGCGACACCGGCGCGCAGATGATGGGCGGCATCCTCGTCGGCTCGATCGTTACCGGCTTCTTCGTCGCGATCTCGTTTACGTCGGGTGGCGGCGCCTGGGACAACGCTAAGAAATACATCGAAGACGGACACTATGGCGGAAAAGGTTCGACCGCGCATCAGGCGGCCGTCACGGGCGACACCGTCGGCGACCCTTACAAAGACACCGCCGGCCCCGCAATCAATCCGATGATCAAGGTGCTCAACATCGTCGCGCTCCTGCTCGTCGGCTTCCTCGTGCACTAGCGCTCGCTCCCCACTTTGCCATCCTGAGCCCTTCGACTACGCTCAGGATAAACTCCGCGCGCTCCCTACCTTTGTCATCCTGAGCGCAGCGAGCGTAGCGAGCGAAGTCGAAGGACGAAGGGCGAAGGGTTTGTCTCGTTTTAGGGTATGAATCATGGCGACACGCACGGAGGTGACGACGTGAGAGAGACCGCCGAAGTCATGAGCCCTGAAGCGATTAGTAGGATGATTGCGGAAGGTGTGGCAGCAGAGGTAACGCGATCCGTCCGGTGCGCGATGCACGGAAGAAAACCTGCGGTTACGATCGTCCACGCTGAGCCCAATGGCCTGGAGTACGCCATCTCGGGCTGCTGCGACGATCTGCGAAAGAAAGCTCGAAGGGCTATCGACGACCTGCTTGGTGCCGAACAATCTGAAGCTTCCGATCGGCGCCCTTAGCGCAACGATACGTCCCCGAGCCGCGCTGAACGGGATCAGGCCGGCCGCCGGAAAACAGGTCAAGCGTGTCACCGCAGCGCTGGCGGGAAAGTGGCGTCGCTATGGCCATTTTGGCTCTCTTTACCGGCTGTTCGCCGCACCCGACCGCTCGCATTGTGACCGTGTCACATCACGTCGTTTGGCGCGACTGCGGCAAACAGTTGGAATGCGCCCGCGTGTTCGTGCCGCTTGACTGGGGCAATCGCAATGGAGCGCAGATCCGACTAGCGGTAATTCGTCGCGTCGCCAGTCGGCCGCTTCGGCGCATTGGCGCGATCTTCTTCAACCCCGGTGGTCCCGGAGTCTCCGGGGTCGACACGGTCAAGGCAGCGGGCGCGGATCTCGACAACCTGGGCGGCGGCCGTTTCGATATCGTTAGCTGGGATCCGCGCGGCGCTGGGGCGAGTACACACGTTCGCTGCTTTTCAGACGAAGCCAGCCTATCGAGCTTTTGGGACCATCTCGGACTTCCGACTACGAAGGCGGCTTCCCCGGCGTATCTGAGCAAAACCGTCGGATTCGCGCGACGCTGTGGCGAGGGTAGCGGCCCGCTATTGCGCCGTATTTCAACCGCCGACACGGCGCGCGACCTCGACTATCTGCGCGGGCTCCTCGGCGAACGACGACTCACATATTTGGGCTGGTCGTATGGGAGCTTTGTCGGATCAGTTTACGCCAACATGTTTCCGAACCGCGTGCGTGCCATGGCGCTGGATGGGATCATCGATCCGGTTACCTACACGACGGGAAGGGAAGCGTTTCTTGCCAACGACACGGCCGATGCCGATCTCGTATTTGGCAAGTTCGAGTCACTGTGTCAGAGCGCTGGCCCGTTGCGCTGTGTGCTCGCCGGCCGCGGTCCGGTTTCGGCCCGCGTCAAGAGGCTGCTGACGCGGCTGCGGCGTGCACCTATCCGTGCACCATTTGCCGGAGGCGGAAAACTGAGCTACGGCGATGCGCTTGCCGCGTTCTTTCTTCTGCTACGAAGTCCGGAAGGGTGGCCGCGGCTTGCAAAAGATCTTCGAGCCGCGGAGGCCGGCGACGGATCCGCGCTCGAGACGGTCGCGCTGACCCTCCGTTCTCCGACGGGCTACGCGCTTCTCGAGCCGTCGGTAGCGATCGGATGTGCGGATGCTCCCGCGCAGCAACCGCCGCGGGCGTGGCCGCAGGTCATCGACCGGCTCACGCACGTCAGCTTCATCTACGGACCGCTCCTAGGCTGGTGGCTTTGGGCGCCCTGTGCCTCGTGGCCCGTAGCCGGCGCCAACCGCTACACCGGACCGTGGAGCGCAAAAACCAAAGTTCCGATTCTTATCATCGGCACGCGCTTTGATCCGAACACGCCGTTTACGAACGCCCAGCGTCTCGAACATATCCTCGCGCGCGCGGTTCTGTTAACCCACGATGGGTATGGCCATACCAGCACGGTCGATCCAAGCACGTGTGTGGAACGTGCGGAGCGGAGATATTTCGTTAGCCTCATCGTACCGGCACGCGGAGCGGTATGCCGTTCAGATCGTCTCCCATTCGATCCGAACTTTGGCAAGCCGTTCAACGGGGGCTCGAACGCCGGCACCCTGTAAGCGAGTTTTTCTGCCCTCAGCGCAGTCGCGAGCGTGGCGTCGGAACCAACCTCATCATCTCGGTCCGATCCGAAAGCCGCAGCGAAGGCGACGCCATGCATCTTTCGAGCGCCGCGGCGCTGGAAAACACGCCGAACCAAACAATGGCGGTGACGCCTTCGCGAACCGGCAGCCGTGGATAGTCGTTGGCGCTCCGCTCCGTCAGGTACCAGGCCAAAACGTTACCGCCCGCAGCGCTGACGATCGGCGTTACGCTCTGCTCGAGTCGCGCGACAGCCGCGCCATCCGCAGTCTCGCTCAGATAGGAAACGACGGAGGCATAGATTTTGCCCGACGGCTGTGCCGACCCGGTAGGAAACGGTTTCCGCGCACCGTCGCAAAGCCGGAGTTTGAACGCGCCGGCCGCAGCAGCAAGACGTTGTCAGAATCTACGATCATGGCATTAGCGGCATTGCGGTGCTTGGTCCACACCGGCCCTTCGTAAAATGCCGCCAAGGATGCCGCGCGGGTCTGCACCTCGGCAAACCCGCGCAACCACACGAAACGATTCGCATCCCCCAGCACCGTGAAGTGCCCGATAAGGGTCATACCGGCGGCCTCTTGAGTTTCCAGGAACTCCCGTTCGAACAAGGCGACGAGCTCGTCGCGTCGCCCGCGCTGCAGGGTATAGTTCCGAAGCTCGACGATCACTAATTATTCGGGACTGCCAAGAACGTGACCAGTGTCGCTCCCGACGAGGGACAATTACCGCTTACGAGTTGGCAGGCCTGCCCTGCGATTTCTCCGCGATCGTTGATCCCGCCGACGCTTACCAGTTTGAGTGACGGGTACGTCTGCAGCACGAGCTTCGTAATATCCGTCAGCATGCCGTCTTGCCAGACGTAGACGTCCGAGCTCGGAAAAGATACGCCGAGAACGGCGCCGTCGTTGTTGATCGAGGTCGGCTCGCTCAGCTTGTCGCCGGGAAGCGTGCCGATCTTCGTAGGCGCGGACGACGGGTCGGTCCAGATCACCGAGATGAAGTTAGGGTTGCCCCCACGATCGGCCTTGCCGTGACGGTTGAGAAACCCAACGATCTGCCCGCGATCGTTAACTGCCGTCGGCGTATTCCATGAAATCCCACCGAGCGTTTGCAGTTCGATCGGCTTGTCATTTTTCCAAAGCACCGCGTGGTGCGCCGTAAAGCGGCCCACGGCCACATCGCAAATGCCCGAGATGCCGACGACTTCCCCCTCGCGGTTGACGGCGGTGGCCGCGCCGTCGGGATCAGTCTTTCCCTTTACCGTCAGCGTGGGCAGCGCTTTCGCCTTCCGCGTCATCGCATTCCAAACGACCGGCAGAAACTGTAGCACTTGCGGCGAGACGCACGTTGAATCGTGCATCTTTGTTTCGGCCCAACCCGCGATTTCGCCACGCTCGTTCATCCCCGCGCCATACCCGTTGTTTCCGCCGAGCGTCGGCAGCTTCCGCATGTGCCCCGCATGCCAGACGAACGCCAAACACGTATCCCCCGAGCTGCCATTATCGGGCAGAAACGCGTGGCAGCTCCAACTCGTGCTCTCGCCCAACGGGTCCTTTTCCGCCGTCTCGGAGATCCCCGAAACGTATCCCCGATCGTTTTCGACGGGCCACTCGACGGCGCTGTTTGGGCCGCCGAGGGTTTCGAGATCGGTCACGTTTCCGTCTTGCCAGAGCGCGGCGTGCATGATCGTGTTGCCCGACAAGAAGGACGTACCCATCGGCCAGCCACGGCCATTGATGGAATTGGCGGCGCTATTCGTTCCGCCCAACGATGGTAAGACCGTGACGGTATATCCGCTGCTGGAACTCCCCGCAGACATGCCCTGACCCGGAATCACGGCGGTGCTGCTGCTTCCCGAAGAGCAGCCGCTTGCGATGAAGAGCGCAACCGCGCACGCTATAGCTCGATTTTCCACGCAAACCTCCTAGCAAAGAGTTTTGCGGTAAGCGTAGCGGCCACGCCCGGCCGTTGTCGCCCACGTTCGGACGGCCTGGAGCACAATCGGTCACAATCGGCCGCCCGGCGGCGTTTCCCCTAATTCGACATGTGGCAAGAGCGCGCGTGGAGCCGGCACGAGGACCGCGAAATGGAGTTTCGGGTCCGAACGAGCAGCGCGGACCGTCATTGGAACGGCTTTGACGCCTACCTTTACGAAGCTTCGGCCGGCTTCTCGGAGCAGCAGTTCCTCCGGCACAACGTCAGTATGCAGGTCGGCCGGCCTCTGCTCGTCACGAGCCGCTGCAATGGCGAGAGCCTGCGGCGCCTCCAGGTGCCCGGCGACGTCAAAATCGTCCCACCCGGGGTCCCGCGCGTTTGGGAAACCGAGTCATCCACCGTAAAGCTTTCGATGTACTTGAGCCCGGCGCTGATGTTCTCGACGGCCGATGCCATGGGCGTCGACCCCGAGCGCGTCGAGATCGCTCCGCAGCTGCACGTGCGAGACCCTCGCATCGAGCACATCGGCTGGGCCGTCAAGGCCGAACTCGAGACGCCCGAACCGCTAGGCCGCCTCTATGGCGACGGCCTCGGGCTTGCTCTGGCGGCACATCTGCTACGAAAGTACGTACCGGCCCGCACCGTTAGCGATGGCAAGCTTTCGCATCGCCGCCTCGCGCGCGTCTTCGACTTCGTTCAAGCCAACATCGCCAGCGATCTTTCGTTGTCCGAACTGGCTCAAATCGCAGGCGTCAGCCCGTCGCATTTCAAGACGCTTTTCAAACAGACCGTCGGCGTACCCGTCCACCAGTACGTGATACGGCGCCGCGTGGAATACGCAGCCGAACTGCTACAAAGTGGCGATCCGCCGCTGGCTGATGTCGCGCTGCAAGCGGGGTTCTCGAATCAAAGCCACATGGCACGCTGCATGCGCCGCATCATGGGCATCACCCCCGGCACTCTCCGACGCTGACGGAAGGTCCGCTAGGACGAGGGCGCGTTAACGAGGCCCTCGTATTTTCTCAGTATCACCACGTAACTCGTGGCGATAAACGCGATCGCAAATGCTAGGAGCGCATCGCCGATCGTAGCGGACAAGCTCCCTCGCTGCGGCATCAGCATGCGAACGCCGTAGCGCAAGACGAACGCGGTTGCGAAGATTGCCAGCGTGACCCACGACGATCCGAGGTACATGACGCCCCGCCGGTCGGTAGGCCGCACGTCGGTGTGCAGGCCGCGCAGGATGCCGAACGGGATGCCGGCGAGACCACCCACAATCAAGCCGGTAGCTATTTCCCACGGCGCGGCGGGGTTGAGAAAGTTATTGGCATAGATAGCCCAGCCCGTCAGCGCGCAAAGCAGGATCGGCGTGATCCACATGCGCGTCACGCTGATGCGTTGCGGACGGATTAAGCGAATCGCTAGGATGCCGACCACAACGATCAGCGGCAGAAGTTGCAGCCAGGGCGAAACGCTCGGGGTGGACTGCGTTACTTGATCTCCACCTTAGCGCCGGCTTCTTCGAGTTTCTTCTTCACCTGCTCGGCTTCGTCTTTGGTAACGCCTTCTTTGACCGCCTTCGGCGCGCTCTCGACGAAGGCTTTCGCTTCGGTCAAGCCGAGGCTGGTGAGCTCGCGGACCGCCTTGATGACCTTGATTTTCTCCGGTCCAATTTCGGCCAGGATCACGTCGAATTCGGTTTTCTCGGCTGCCGGCGCGGCTGCCCCCGGCGCGGCGGCCATCATTGCGACCGGCGCGGCGGCGGAAACGCCATACTTCTCTTCGAGCTGCTTTACGAGGTCGGCGAGCTCGAGAACGGTGAGTTTGTCGATTTGTTCGATGAGTTCGGCAAGTGCCATGGTTGTTCTATATTCCTTTTAAGCGTTGGATGCTGCGCTGGCTTTTTGTTCGCGAATGGCGTTTAGGGCACGCACCAGCCCGCTCTGATTTCCGGACAGCACGGTTATGAGTCCGCGAATCGGATTGGCGAGCGTCGCCACGAGCGTGGCGAGGAGTTGCAGTCTAGGCGGTATTCTGGCGAGGATATCGACCTGGCCGGCGTCGACGACCTTTCCGTCGATGTATGCGGCCTTGATCCCGACGCGCTTCACCGTGTCGCTGAAGGTCTTGAGCGCCTTGGCAGGCGCGACCGGGTCGGCGCCCGCGAAAACGATCCCGGTCGGTCCCGAAAGAAAGCTTTCCACCTGGGCCGCCAGGTCGCCGGCGGCGATACGAAAGAGCGTGTTCTTCACGACGGCATAAGTGTCGCCGCCCTTGCGCAGCTCGCCGCGGAGCTTCGTGATGTCGGCGACGCTGAGCCCAGCGTAATCGGTAAAAAATAAGTTTTTCGAGACCGCGAGTTTCTCGCTTAACGCGGCGATCGCGGCTTCTTTTCGAGCGGTCGGCATGCGTGCTGCTTCCAGTCAAAGGCGATGTGCGAAATCAAAAAGCGCCCCGTCGCACGAGGGCGCCTCATCGAATGCCTGCGTTCCCTTGCGGGATGCCGGAGTTCTCTATTGCGTCCTCGGTAGTCCTGATTAAGGCCTTGCGGCCGGCTACGGTCTTTGGAGCCGTCGGTTAGCCTACCACAGAAGCCCCGGGGAAGGCAAGGCTTCCGACAAGAAAGCGCTGGGATGGCGCAGTTGCAACCGGCCGATGCGCTCGAGCTGCTCAAAGCCGGCAACGCGCGCTTTGTGGCGGGCACGCCGCGCTTCGAGCCGTTCGGCCCACGCATCGCCGAACTTGCCAACGGACAAAGCCCTTTCGCCGCCGTCTTGGGCTGCTCCGATTCGCGCGTGCCGATCGAGATCGTCTTCGATCAGATCCCCGGAGACCTTTTCGTGGTTCGCGTTGCAGGCAATTTTTTGAATCGCGACGGACTGGGATCGCTCGAGTTTGCCGTGGACGCGCTGAAGTCCAAACTCATCGTCGTGCTGGGACACGAAAGCTGCGGCGCCGTAGATGCCGCGCTGAAATACGTTCGGGACGGCATCGAACAGCCCGGCCATATCCAAGAACTCGTCGACGCAATCGCCCCGGCCGTGCGCGCGGTCGGCAACGCTGGAGGGGACTGGCACGCCGGCGCGATCGCCAAAAACGTCGAACTCAACGTAGCCGCCATTACTGCGGGCTCGCGCATCATCGCTGACGCGGTCGCCCGTGGCGACGTACAGGTGATCGGTGGAATCTACAGCGTACGCACGGGAAACGTTGCGTTCTCGTAGCGGGGGCCTGAAAGGCGCCGTAACGTTCGTCTGCGAGCGGCTTTCTCTAGCCGTCGTCGCTATTGGCACGGTTTTCATGGTGCTGGTTTTCGTCGTCGTCGAACACAACGCGACGCACATCGGCTTCTACCCGATCGTGTTCACGACCAACAGCGATCGCATTGATGCTGAGTCGGGGTCTCAGGGCGCGGACGGCGTTCAAACCGGCGATCGCATTGACTTGCAAGCGTTGAGCCAACCGCAACGCTTTTCGCTCCTGCGTGGCGCCTCCTCAAACACGCAGATAACCTTACACATCACACGAGGCGCTCGTTCCTTCGACCGGCGCCTCAGCACCAGCTCGATCGATCATTCACCGCGGGCGCAACTGACGCGCGACGTCGGAATCCCATTGAGCTTCTTCCTCTCACTCGCCCTTGCAAGCGCGCTCTTCTTGCTGCGGCCCCGGCCCATCACCCTCGCATTCTACATCTACACGATGCTGATGCTCGTGAAGACCAACCAGACGGCACTCGATCTGGCCAGCTGGCCCATCAGCGTCGATAGCGATTTAGCAATTCAAGTCGTCTACCCGCTGGCTCAGCTGATGATCCTGATCTTTGCGCAGCGGCTCTACGGGCGCCCGAGCCGCGCCTGGCCGTGGTTTTTCGGCAGCGCGCTGGTTCTCTCGCTGATCGTCTTCGTCGCATGGGTCGATCCGATCGTTTGGATAGTCTTCCAGCGCTACGGCTTGCCGGGTCCGGCGCAACTCTTCATGAGCCTCTTCGACGTTTTGCTGCTCGTCGTGGTGCTGTCCGGCCTCGCCTACATCGCGTCGGGCGCCACCGCGCTGGACCGCCGGCGCGTCACCTGGGTCATTGCGGGCATCGCGCTCGCGCCGATCCTCGATTTCACCTGGGCGATAACGAACGTCGTCTACACGCTCGCCGGCAATGCGTCGGTCGTTCTGCTCGATGTGGAACACTGGACGGACGCGCTCGGTCCCTGGTTTGGGCTCGCCGGTTCGATATTCGTGGTCTACGGCTTTTTGTCCGAGCGCGTCATCGATTTTCGTTTCGTCATCGGGCGCGCCGCAATCTATGGCTCGATCACCGCGGTATTGCTGCTGTGCTTCGGCATTCTCGAGTGGTGGGCGGAGCAGCTCTTCGAGAGCACGCGGCCGGCCATCTATTTGAGCCTGTTCGCGGCGCTCTTTATCGGCTTTTCGCTCAACGCGCTGCACGGCCGCGTCGAGGATTTTCTCAATACCTTCTTCTTCCGCGATCAGCGAAACGCAGAGGAGGCGTTGCGCCGCGCGTCCCGAGCGCTCGCAAACACCTCCTCTGAAAAGACCCTGATCGAGTTCCTTGTGGACGATCCGCCGCGCGTCCTTGGGCTGACGTCGGCCGCGCTTTTCTTGGCGCCGGAGCAAGGCCAGGCGTTCCAGCGAACGGCCGACCGTGGATGGAATCGTCGCGAGGCGGAGGCCATCGATCCGGAGGATCCGCTCATCGTGCAGCTGCGTGCCGAACTCGCGCCGATCGTCCTCGACGGACGCCCGCGCCCGGAAACCATCTTGCCCGGCGGAGCAAAAGCGCCGTCGCTTGTGATCCCGCTGATCATGCGCGGCGCGGTGTTCGGCTTCGTACTCTACGGGGCGCGCAGCAACGGCATGCCGTTAACGACGGACGAGCGCAGCTTACTCGAAGCGATCGCGCGAAGCGCCGGCGCCGCCTACGATCACATCGACGCCAACAAATCGCACGCTCGTATTAATGAACTCGAAGAGCGCTTGCGCTCGCTTGGCGCAGACATTCCTCCTATCTTGTCATCCTGAGCCCAGAGCGTTCTCTCCCTTGTCATCCTGAGCGAAGTCGAAGGGCGAAGGGTACAACGGCGTTGGCGCAGGAGTTTCCGGCAATGGAAAAAGTCTCGTTTCTTGGCGCGATCGCAATCGCGGGCGTCGGCGTTCTGCTCGGCTCCGATCCGCCGCCCCCCGGAACTGAAGCAACCATTACGATCGAGCGTGGAGTTGTCGTGCCCGTCCTTGTCACGAAAGAAGTGCGAGTCGGAGCGTACGGTTCGTCGCAGGAAGAGCACAAGGTCAAGTTTGCCGTCGACCAAGACGTCATCTATCAAGGTTACGTAATCGCCAAGCCAGGAGATCTTGCCGAAGGGCACTACGACACGCAAACCAATCAGACGAAGCGCCAATTCGAAACCACTGTTTCCGAAGAGGTCGACCTCTATCTCGATGACATCGTAAACTTTTGCGGAGACACGATTTACCTAGGGTTTGAAAAAGCGTTCGTTGGAGGGGTCCGGTCGGGGTTCTTGAGCTTCGGGGTCCACGCGCATGATGCCGTCGTTGAGAGGGGCGACGTGCTGGAAGCCACGACCGACCGCGTTCAGAAGCGCATTTGCGCCGAGCCGACGACCGAAGTCCCGAAACCACTTCCCAAGAGAATCATCGCTCCGGATGCAGCGATAATGCCTCCGCCCTAAGGCGGCGCCTACGCGGTCGCCTTCACTCGGTTCGGATCGACTTTCACTCCCGGGCCCATCGTGCTCGCCAATGTAACGGTGCGAAGATACGTGCCTTTCGCGGTCGCCGGCCTGGCGCGGACGATCGCGTCGAGCAGCGTGGTGATGTTTTCCAGTAGCTGCGCTTCTTCGAAGCTCGCCTTACCGACGATGGTGTGAATGATCGCCGACTTGTCGAGGCGGAACTCGACCTTTCCGGCCTTGATATCCCGAATCGCTGCGCCGATATTCGGCGTCACCGTGCCCGCCTTCGGGTTTGGCATTTTTTGCGCGAGAATTCGTCCGAGCTCTTTTCCGACTTGCGCCATCATGTCGGGCGTGGCAACCGCGACGTCAAACTCTGCAAAGCCGCCTTTGACGCGATCGATCAAATCCTGATCGCCGACGATATCGGCTCCGGCCTCCTGCGCCGCCTTGGCATTGTCACCCTTGGCAAAGGCGATGACGCGCACCGTACGCCCCGTGCCATGCGGCAAAAGAACCGTACCGCGAACGTTTTGATCGCTTTTCTTTGGGTCCACGCCGAGACGAACGTGCGCCTCGATCGTTTCGTTGAACTTCGCATTGGCGTTGCGCTTGACGATCGCAATGGCTTCCGGTGTCGGGAACAGACGCTTTTGGTCGAAGCTCGTCGCCAGCGTCTTAAAGCGCTTTCCGTGGTGTTGCGGCATGTTATCCCTCCACCTCGACGCCCATCGAACGCGCCGTACCGGCTACGATTTTCTTCGCCGCGTCGATGTCGTTGGCGTTGATGTCGGGCATCTTCACTTTGGCGATCTCTTCGAGCTGGCTCTGCGTGAGTTTCCCCACCTTGTTGCGATTGGGTTCCTTGCTACCGGACTCAATCTTCAGCGCCTGCTTGATGAGAAATGACGCCGGAGGGGTCTTCGTAATGAACGTAAACGTCCGGTCTTCAAAGACCGTGATCTCGACCGGAATGATCATCCCTGCCTGCGATGCGGTGCGCTCGTTGTACTGCTTGCAGAAATCCATGATGTTGAGCGAATATGGTCCGAGTGCCGGACCAATCGGCGGCGCGGGCGTTGCCTTGCCTGCCGGAATCTGTAGGCCGATCTTGCCTACGACCTTCTTAGCCATTAACTATCTCCTTGCGAATCGCTGTAAACGTTTCTTCCCCTCGTTGCGAACCGAACGCCGGGGTAGTGCGCTCGGCCTTTTCCTATCGCGGCGTAGCCTTTACACCTTCTCCACTTGGAAGAACTCGAGCTCGACCGGTGTCTCGCGGCCGAAAATCGAGATCAGCGCGCGCAAGCGCTCCTTTTCGGGCGCGATCTCGTCGACGACGCCGGTGAAGTCGAAGAACGGTCCGGACGTGACCTTTACGCGGTCACCCTTCTTGAAGTCGATCTTCAGCTTGGGAGCCTCGATTCCCATCTGCTTGAGAATCGTCTTGACTTCCTTATCTTGCAACGGAACGGGCTTTTCGCCGGGTCCGGGGCTTCCCACGAAGCCGGTCACGCCCTGCGTGTTGCGCACGACGTACCAGGACTGATCGTCCATGATCATCTCGACCAAGACGTAGCCTGGAAAGACTTTCTTAGGTGTGATCTTGCGTTTGCCGTCTTTGAACTCGACTTCGTCTTCCATCGGCACGAGCACGCGGAAGATCTTGTCCTGCATGCCCATCGAGTGGATGCGACGTTCGAGGTTCGCCTTAACCTTGTTTTCGTATCCGGAATAGGTGTGCACGACAAACCAGCTGCGGTTATCTTTGGGTTTGGCCGGACCTGCCTCGGCTTCGAGTTCGCCCGACTCACCTTCCAGCTCGACCGTCTCGCTTTCGAACTCGGCGACCGGCGCCTGCTCGGCGAGCGGCGCTTCGCTCACGCCCGCGACGTCGCCCATTTGCGTATCGTCGATGATGGATTCGTCGTTGGGCGGGTCGGTGGTTTCGATTTCTTGGCGGTCGGTATCGTACATGGTTTGTCTATCCCGTTACGGGGTGAATCACGGTGAAGAGCCAGCCGAAGAGCTGGTCGAGAACGAAAGTGAAGAGGCCGATCCCCACGACCAGCGCAACCGTGAGTATGGTGGCCGAGATCCACTCGTCACGCGTCGGCCAGGTGACGCGCCGAAGCTCCGCGATGACGCCGCGGACGAAGTCGCCGCCGGCAATGGACTGGGCCGTTCTCTTTTGTTGTTCGTTCACCAGAGGTTTACCTTAATTTGTCATCCCGAGCGCAGTCGAAGGGTGGCAGGGCGGACAGGACTCGAACCTGCAACAACTGGTTTTGGAGACCAGGACTCTACCAATTGAGCTACCGCCCTATCTGGTCTCTCGATGCGGGTTATGCGAGCGGCAAAAGCGGCAGTATTTCTTGAGCTCCAGCCGATCCGTCGTTTTTGATTTATTTTTCTGCGTGTTGTAATTGCGGCGCTTGCACACCGTGCAGGCCAGCACCACCATCACACGCGTTTCTTTCTTTGCCATCAGTAGTCTACCACAACATGAATAAAACGGACCGCCGGTCCGTTCCAAGCACCTATGCTAGCACACCGGCGAGCCGGTCCGCAACAGGCACTCGGGGTCCGGGCGTCCCTCCCGGGTCCCAGTGCTGGCAGGCAAGCCTTGGAAGCGGACGCCTCTGAAGAGCCGAGCCGCTCTAGGTCTGGTGCGCCCGGCCAGAATCGAACTGGCAACCTTGGGCTTAGGAGTCCCCTGCTCTATCCAGTTTGAGCTACGGGCGCGCATCATTATCCACCTTATTTTAGGCCTTTCGGGCACACCGCCATCCTTAAGGTTTCGCCTTGAGACCGAGCGTCAGGTATGACCTGCCCGTAGACGTTCAGAGTAGTCGCGTCGAGCTCCCTGCCATGTTTGGGGACGACGTCCAAGTCAGCCCGCCGTCCTACCCGAAGCCCTGAGGGTCGGGCCCATCCCAACGGCCGGTGCCTCACGACGCTCAGAAGTCACGCCGACCCTTCAGCGCCGCGCATCAGGACCTGGAGCTCGCTCAGCCGGCGAACGTTTGACGTCAGCTCGGCGACAATGATGGCGGCCGGGAACTCACAGTCTCCGTCTGTATGAATTCACGCCCTTAGGTCAACGTCGAGCCCAGCAACCAGCGGTAGCAGGTCTAGCTGCAGAGAAAAGCGCGCGTATTCCCCACGTTGTCGAAGTAGTTGCCGACAACATCGCCGTGACTGTCGATGCCGGTCAGGGTCGCGGAGCCGTGCGCTTTGGGATTATCAAAGGATTGCCATTGAGGGTGGCTCACCGGGCCGCTGAGCAAAAAACCATGCGTCACGCCCGACGTATCCACGTAAGAGCCAACGATCTGCTCCTGAAAGTTGAGGCCCAGTGCTTGCGTACTCATTGACTTCGGGTACGAAACGACTTGGTAGAGGCCACCCTTAAGTATGAAGCCCTTGGCGCCGCTCGGTCCCGTCAACCAGCCGACGATGTCGCCCCTGAGGTTGATTCCAGTAGCCTGTGCGCTGGCCGCTCCGGGCGGTTTGAGGCTGACGAAGCTGTCCCTACTGAGGAAGAACTCGAACGGAACGTCTGCGCCGGAACGGTCTACGTAAAACCCGACGGCGTGGTCGGAAGTATTGAGTCCGAGTATCTCGGTAACCGCGTATTTGCCATGGCCCTCATTGGGGTCTCTGAACACCGTCCAGACCCCGTCTTTTTTGATAAAGCTCCAGACGCTACTAGGGTTTTCTTGGTCGACTCTATATCCCCAGATCGTGTTTCCTATCGGGGACGTAATGACGACACCGCTGGGATACCGGTAATACCGGTAATCGTGCCGGCTATAGGGTGGAACGGTGACGTAATACACGCGGTCACTCGCTTTGCCAATGAAATAGCCGCTTATGCGCAGGCCACGCATACCGATTAGCCAGTTATGTCTTGGGTGTTCGGCGTCATAGAGCGTCCGGCACCTAAGCGTCGCCGAATCGCGAACGACGCGCGAGCCAACCGCCGAGGAGGCTGGCAGCAGTTGCGATAGTGCCGGCGAAGGCGGTGGTCCGCCACATGCACAGAGTGCCAAGAGCGTGCCAGCCAGGCCGAGAGCCGACGATCGAATCGTGAAGTTCATAAGCCCCTTCTATCACGAAGCCGAGACGTTGACGCGTAAACAAGCCCGATACTTCCGGACGTCGAGGAAAGCTTGCGGCAACTTAGGACGCACCTAACGCGACCCGGTCGCGCGACTTCGGGTAGACCCGCCGGTCCTTCTAGGGTTGGCGGCGTTACCTGGAGGGCGTTAGCTGGAGTTGGAACACCTAGGGTCGCCGGCCGGCCCAGCCACCCGATTTCACTGGCACTGGAGCTCGGCGCTTACGTTACCGTTGAGGCGGCAAGTCTGACTCGTTAGTCGGTCCACGCGAAAGAGGGTATCCCCGTGCGCCACGTAGTGGTAGCGGAAGTAGAGCTGGAACGTTGCCGATGCGATGCCTAGCGCGATCACAAACGCGCTAACGGCGTAAACGTTAAGCGAACGCATCTCGCTCCTGCGGGGCCGTTCAAGAATACGACTGGAAATAGTGCCTTTAAGCTTAACCTAGCTTAATCGGGGCCACAAGCCTTACAGTCGCACACTTTCCCGCACAGTCGCGGCCCGCGGGGCCACCCGATCACCGACCTCCGATGTGCACCTTGATGATCGCGATCGGTGGACTTCCGGTGTTGTTGAGAACGGCGGTAAAGGCGCAGTCGTCCGGCCCCGGGCTAAGCGCCCTAAACCAATAGACGACGTGCATGTATTTGGATGGATTACCGTAGTGACGGTGCGGCGTCGCGGAGAATCGGCCGTTACCCTTGCAATAGTGGGGCTCCGTATAATAGCCGTCGGGTCCCCAGTACGTTAGAATCGCTTGACCGTGCGACACCGTGGGATACGGCAGATTCAGGCGGCGCTTGTTCCAGTAGATATTTCCCGGCGCGCGCGATGACTGCGGAACGACCCCCGGGACAGCGACGCGCGCCCCCGGTGCGCCGCAGCCCGCAACTATCACGAGGATCGCTAACGTGCATTTGCCCTTCATTGCGAGATCCGGCGCGATCGTCCTAAACTGCGAGTTTACGTTTTCTTTGGCGGTGGATGTGAGTGCGCGACGCTTGCGCTGGTGCTCAAACTCGGGCTCAGGCTCGTGCTCGTGCTCACGCTGATGCTGCGCGGCGGCGGACCGCAGTTTGGATGTCCCTGGATCATGCGGCACGCGTGCTGGGTAAATCGATCTATTCGCCAGACGACGCCATTATCGACGACATACTGATACCGGCCAAATATTTGGATGGCGTAAGCCGCGAGAATCGCAAAGCCCACCACGGCGCAGGCTATCACTAGTTTGGTTGCAATGCCTTTGGGCCAACGCGGTGCACTCAAGCTATCGCGTTCGGCGAGTTCCTTCATCGACGATTGCTCCATTGAACTGTATATTGGGGGGGCTTCGAGGATTCTATAATGCAACGGGGTAGGGGCACATTACCTTCCAAACCCCACCTAAAACGAGGCCACCCCTCGTTTAAATGAGATTAACTCGTATTGGGGATTCATTTGGAATTCATCGAATCGTGCGATGGGCTCGCAGATCAAGAGGACCGCCCGGATATCCGGAGCGATCCTCTGCTCCCTCGTCCCCAAGCGTTCGGAGTAACTGTAGGAGCCTTGGCGCCGTTCAGTGCGTCTTTGCAGCGTCCTTGGTACTTTCGTACCAATTTTTAAGGCAGTTCAGAGATTTTTTACGCCCGTTTGGTATACGCAACATGTGGCTTTCGTATACGCAATACGTGGCAATGAAATCTCGCATTGTTGTACTCCTTTGCTCGGCGGTCGCGACTATACTCACCTCAGGGCGCGCGGGCGACGGCATGCCCGCAAGCACGGGGGCGCTCGCCGCCTTGCCCCAATCCCGCACCATCCCACGTGGTGGTGCGAGGCGCCGTCCGCTGGCGCGGGGTTCTGTGCCGGCAATCAAAAGTTTAACGACACGGACATCGCGGCTACGGCCACTGATCAGCGCAAAATTCGCCCCGTCTTCACCACTTCGAACGCCGTGTTCGGAACGTTCTTGAGCTGATCGAGGTCGTTGTCGCTCCAGCACGAGGACGTCTTCCCGCCTTCGCCTTGAAAATACCAGTTCGAACCGTTGTCGGCAACAAACAAGCCGTACGTTTTCATCGCCACCGCGATGATGTACGACTGCCCGGTGATGTGCGAGATATCATAAGAGGCCTTCATGCGGATGCGAAGCCCCATCGGGGGCAGCGTCTTGGCGCGGCTGCTGCTGGCATAGTGGGTCGCCGGATGAATGTAGCCTTGCTGCGTCTGGTTGAACGTGACTCGCAGCGCGTGCTCGATAACGCCGGCTTGGACCTCATCGCACTTCACGAGCGCAGGCAGAATCGGCAAGCCCGCGGCATCCGCTGAAGTCCAGCCGTTGGGGCGCAACTTGTTGCTATCGAGATGAAAGAGGGCGCCGGAGCCAGCGCGCCAGCGTTTACCATCGTGTACCGGATACGCGTCCCACATCTCGTAGAGCTTGCAAACTCCCTGCTGTAGCACCAGCACGTGACGGTCGCCGCTGGCATGCCGGCCGCCTTCGATTTGCGCATTGCGCGGAATAGGATACGGTCCCGGGTTGCTCTGCGATCCGTAAAGGAAACGCACCGGCACTTTTTTCTGCGTGCTCGGCACGATGTTGAACGGAATGCCGTAATGTGGATCCTGGCCGAAGTCCGGGTGCAGATTTCCGGGAAGGGCGGAGATATACCCGTCCGATCTCGGGTCGAGCGGATAGTTGGAAATGTCGGTGTTCCACCAATTGTTTGCCGGAAAGATTTGGCAACCGCCAACCACCGGAATGGCCGGCGTGACGCGAGCGTTGCCGTTTCGCGCGAACGGTTGCAACCCAGGCGGCACGTTCGCCCCTCCGCAGGAAGCAAGAATCGCAGCGGTGAGGACCGATGTCAGGATGCGCCGCATGGCAAGCCCTCCTTGCCCGCGCTCTTCCCAACACCCAGCACCTGGCCCTCTTCTCGGCACGGAGCGCCGAAGTCCGGAGGCGAAGAGGCACTGTATGTTCACCGCGCTCGCGATCGCGGCGGCCCTCGGCGGCGCGTCGCCTGCAACGTGCTCCGTCACCGTTTTTCCGCGTTACGGAACCTATATTCCCACCGCAGTGCTCCGGGGCCCGGGTCTTCTCCTCGATGGCGGCGGCGCCATGGAAGCGCCGAGCTCGTCGCTGGCGTGGCTTCACCAGCGGCTGGCTGGAAATACAACCAAGCGCGCCGGAAACATCCTCGTACTGCGCGCCTCGTACGCCAACATCTACGATAAGCCGTTCTATCGCGACGGTAATTTTGCATCGGTGCAAACCGTCCTGATTCCGCCCTGCGCCTCGGGCGCGGCGATTGATTCCGTCGCGCCGTTCGTCGACAGGGCAGACGCCGTTTACTTCGCGGGCGGCGATCAGGCGCATTACGTGGCATGGAAGGGCACCGCTCTGATGGCGGCCGTGCGGCGGGTTTACGGGCGCGGCGGAGTGGTCGGCGGCGGCAGCGCCGGGTTAGCGATTCAAGGCGCGGTCGTCTACGACTCGGTGGCAGCAGATCGCCTGAATCAAGAAACGCACACGCGCGACGCAGTCGAGAATCCGCTCGAGCCGCCGATCAGCTTCACCACCGGGTTGTTCGCATGGCCCGCGCTAGCCGATACGATCACCGATACGCATCTGGCCGTGCGCGATCGTTTCGGCCGAATGGTTGCGTTCCTGGCGCGCATCCTACACGATCGGCTCCTGCCGCAAGCGCACGTTGCGTATGCATTGGGGATCGATCAGGCCAGCTCCGTCGTCGTCGACCCAGACGGCACGGCGACGTTGCTCAATGCCCCCGGCGGGCGCGGGGCGTATCTCGTTCGCGCAACGACGGTTCCGCGTCTTGGCGCCGGCGAACCGCTTCGCTATACCGTCATGGTCGCACACGTCCGGCGCAACGGCGAACGGTTCGACCTGCTGCAAAAACGCACCGACGATCCTTGGTCTCCGATCACGGTTGATGGTTCGCGCGTCCCTCCCTACAACCGAAATCCGTACGCGCCGTGAACTCCAACGGAATGTATGACCTCCTCGAGCGTCAGGTCTGCGAGCTGCTCGCGGGCGAAGCCGATTTTGTAGCGAGCGCCGGCAATTTCGCTGCGTTCCTTTATCACGAGTTGCCCGACGTGAACTGGGCCGGCTTCTATCTCGCGACGCCGTCTGGTGAGCTGGTGCTTGGGCCCTTCGCCGGACGCCCCGCGTGCACGCGGTTGGCGCCCGGCCGCGGGGTTTGCGGCGCTGCGGCGGCGCGCCGCGCGACGCTCGTGGTCGATGACATCGCCGAGTTCGTCGATCACATCGTCTGCGATGCCGCGTCGCGCTCAGAAATCGTCGTGCCATTGTTCGACCGCGGCACCCTATGGGGCGTCTTTGACTGCGACAGCCCGCGGCTCGCGCGTTTCAGCGCGGCCGACCGCGTGGGAATCGAACGGCTCGTGCGCGCCTTCAGCGGCTCGGTGCGGGCGCCGGAGCAGTTCGCACGCTGAGCAACACCCAGGCAAAGTTTCCCAGCGCCAGCGCGCCAATCGTCAGGAACACCGCTTGAAACCCAAAGTGCGCGCCAATGAGTCCGCCCAGGAGCGGTCCGGAGAACATCCCCAGAAATGTGGCGCTCGAGGAAATGCCATAGACTTGGCCGCGCCGCTCGAGCGGAAAGAGACGGCCGATCAGCGCGTTTGCGGTAGGCAGGATACCGCCCAGGAATAAACCGACGCCGAAACGCAGCGCTACGAATGGAACAACCCCGTGCACGAACGCCTGAGGAATTGTAAACACCGCGGCCCCGCACAACGAAATCAACAGCACCCGGCGATACCCGATGCGATCGCTGCGCTTGCCTAAAAACGGCGACGCGATGAGATCGGCAAGCCCGGTTACGGCAAACGCGATTCCCGCAGCGGTTGCAAGCCACGGTACATTACCGGCCAACGCGCGCACGAAAAGCGGCACGATGGGCTGCACTCCGTATGCCACGACTTGCGCCAACAACACTACCAAGAACATCGGGGCGAGCTGACGATGCAGGGCGATCTCACGCAGGCTTTCCCAAAACGGCACGCGACGATCGAGTGGCTGATTCGGTTTGGCATGTTCGTGAACGAGCAACGCGCAAACCAACGTGGCCCCCAACGCGACGGCCGATGTCACGAAGAATATCTGACGATAATTGTGCAGCTGGTCTGCTAGGAAACCGCCGAAAAGCGGTCCACAGAGGCCACCGATGAGCTGACCGGTGGCCATCCACCCGAGCGAAAACCCCAGCGTCTCTTCCGGGACGGCGGTTCCAACCATCCCGATGGCCGCCGCCGAAAATCCGCTGAAAATTCCCATGCAGGCACGCGCGGCAAAAAGTTGCCAGACGTTGTGGACCAACCCCATTAGTGCGGTGAAGACCGCTATCGCCAGGCACGAACGAATCACCATCGCTTTCCGGCCGGTGCGATCCGCGATGCCGCCCCAAACCGGGGAAAAAATCGCAGCCAGCAAAAAATTCACCGACGCTACGACGCCCGCCCAGATAGAAACCTTGTCAATCGGCGTTACGCCGAGTTGAATGATGAACAGCGGCAGAAACGGCCCGGAAACGGAGAAGGCGAACGACATCATCGCCTGCACCGTTACCATCAACCAAAGCGTGCGCTGCCACGGAGGCTTCACGCCGCTCGTTGTTTCTTAGTGGGGCGGCGCACCCTCCATGTGGTTCATCATAAAGGGCCCGTGGTCGTGGTCGCCCATCATGTGTGGGTGTGGCGACAACACGCCCAGCAGCACCGTCCCCGCGTCCGGCTGCGTGCGGGCCCTCTCGTTGTCGTTGTCGTGCTTCATGGGCGGCTGACTGCCGGCGGGCATCTCGCTGCGCATCTGATCGTGAAGCGCACGGCTTTGCGTAAAGAAGGCCGTGTGCGCTGCAAGAACGCGTTGACGCTCACCCGGAGAGAGCAGCGCATCGATCCGTTTGGCGGCCGCCGACACGTCGGGATTGGGCTCGATCGCAAGGTCCCCGATCGTGGCGCCGACCGCGCGCCGATGGACCGGCGACAGCGCGCTTAGGATCTGAAAGCGCATCTGCTGATGAAGCTGCTCCTCTTGTTCGGCAAAGCGTTGGAACGTCTGCTGCATCGCCTGTCGCTGGGCCTGAGTCAATTGAGGCCGCGCATCATTGTCGTCGGCCAGGGCCGCAACCGGAATCACGCTCAGCGCAAGCGCCAGCGCGAGAAAAGTTCTATTCATGTACCGATCTTACGTCCCGACGCCTAAGGCGTCACTGAGAAGACGCCCCGATTGACTCAAGCCCCGTAGGTGAAAGTACCGCCGGTGATGCTTCCGGCGCTCGTCGTGACGGTGAGGCTTACCGTCCCCGACGTGCCTGGCGGCGTCGTGGCGGCAATTTGCGCATCCGACTGGACTTGCACGTTCGAAGCCCGATTCGCGCCGAATTTTACCGCCGTCGTACCCGCAAGGCCGCTCCCCGTGATCGTGACGACGTCCCCTCCGGCAGTCCTTCCATTGGCCGGGTTGAGCGCGCTGATGACCGGTGGTGCGGGGCTTGCGGCCGGCGCGCCGTCCCCTGGATAGAGAATAACGTCGGCGACGCGCTTTATGAGCTCGCGGAAAACCGATTCACGGTAGCCGACGACGAACGCGATCAGATAAAACAATAAATTTGTCGGGGCCGCCACTTGTGATCCTGCGCTAGTCGAGTTCGCGGCCGGCGCGCTGGCGGTCGAGCCTACCGCCAGAATCCCGGCCTGAAACGTGAGCCACGAGATGATCGCAAGACTGATGCCGATCAACGGCCGCGTCAAATGCCAAAGATTCCAGCTCGGATCCCAATCTTCTCGATGATCGAACGCACCGGATAACGAGATGATGACCGCGCCAAGCGCACCGAACCAGGGAACGCCGGCCGGAAGCGGACCAAGGGACGTGGGCAGCGATAAATGGTACGCGCTGCCAAGGTCCGTGAGATAGATCAGCGCCAGCGCGAAGAGCACCAGCAGATAGAAAACCTCGACCGCGACGATGAAACCACGTGTTCCGTAAAGTGCCTTCATGCGAACCCCCGAAGCCGATTTCTCGCCAACTGACGGAGCCTTTTTTGGACTAAGGCGCGGCATTCCCCCGCGCTCTGACCGGCAGCGGAAGGTCTACGGTCGCGGCCGAAATACGCGGCGTGACTTCTGAACAGGCGCCACGGGCGCGTATCGCCGATATCATTCGTGACAGCGGGAAGATGGGAGCCGATCAGCCGGGTCCGTCGCCAGATCAAATGGCCGCGATAGCAGGCGCGATCGGCGGCGGCGTCTCGGCAGGCACCGTTCTAGCCTCCGAACAGCTCGCAAACGAGCTTGCACAACGGTTTCCCCGGCTTTCCACCAACGCCGCCGTCGAGCGCGACTTCGAGGCCCCCTATGCAATCGCCGGGCGCGCGCTAATTTTGGCCCTGCAGGCGAATAACCAGACGCTGAGCGCGGCGTTTGATACCGCCAGCGGCGCCATCCTCGAGGTCAAGAAGCCCGTCTCGCTTCTCGCGCCGCCGTTCACGGTTACGATTACGATGACGGATCTCGGCGCGACGACGCGTCTCGCCGCGGTGGCTCAGCACACGGGCATGGACTGGGGTCAAAACGCGAAGTTGTTAAGCCAGCTCTTCGACAAGACGAACGAATACCTGAGTCTGTTTAAGACCTGACGTCCCCTAAGTCAATTTTTGAATAAAGGTGATCGCGCTCACGCTCAACACCGTTACGCCATTGATCGCGAACGTGTAGTTGTTCGCGGTCGCAGCATCGAGCGGTTTGAGCGTTACCGCGTCCTGGCTGCCGGAGATCGGCTCCAGCGTGCCGACGAATTCCTTGTCCGCGGCGGCGAGCACATTCTGGCCGAAAAGCGGCCGCAAAGCAGCAAGATCCATCCTCGTCGCTTCGATGCGCGCCCAAAAACGGCCTCGCCGGCGAAACCTCTAGCCGGCGCCTAACGGTCCTCTAGCGCGTGACGCGCTGGGATCGAGGTCTTCCATGGGCTGCGCTTATCGTCGTCTATCTGGTTTGGGGCTCGACGTATCTCGGCATTCGCGTGGCCGTCGCAACGATTCCGCCCTATCTGATGACGGGCGTGCGCTATCTGATCGCCGGCTCGCTGCTTCTCGCACTGCAGCGGTTGACGTCGAAGCGGAAGCTCGTGATGCCCAACCGCGCCGAACTGCTGCGCATCGCTATCGTGGCTACCCTGCTGATCGTGATCGGCAATGGGCTGCTGTGTTTCGCGGAAACCCGCGTCGAGTCGGGAACCTCGGCGCTTCTATTGGCCGGCACGCCCATCTGGATGCTCCTCCTCGACGCGCTGCGCGAGCGAAAGACGCCTCGCGCGGCAGCGATCGTCGGTCTAATCCTCGGTAGCGCCGGGATCGCGGCGCTGGTCGGCAAAGGCACCGGTCACGCCGACGTGTTTTTTGCCAGCATCATTCTCATTGCATCGATTTCCTGGGCCGCCGGATCGATCTACGCGCGTGGGAACGATCATCGCCCGATCACCGCGTCCTTAGAGATGACCGTGGGCGGCGCGCTCTGCCTCGTCGTGGGCTTACTCGGCGGGGAAGCGTCGCGTCTGCGGCTCGACGACATCTCCGCGGCGTCGCTCTGGGGAATGGTGTGGCTGATTTCCGGCGGCGCGATGCTCGGGTACAGCGCGTACGCCTACGCGGTACGAACGCTGCCGACGGCGACGGTTGCGACCTACGGTTACGTGAACCCGGTCGTTGCGGTCATCCTTGGCGCGCTGATCTTGCGCGAGCCGGTGACCTGGAACATCCTCGCCGGCGGCGCGGCCGTGATCGCTTCCGTGGTCTTGATCCTGGTCGGGAGCCGCAGGGTACCCGAGGAAGCCGCCCTTTAGCCCTAGCCGCCGCGCCGGGTCAGCCGACGAGATCGTGCCAGCTTGTCGCGTTCACGGTGATGCCGAAATAGCCGGCAGCCGCTTTGATGTTCGCGAACGCCTGCGCGCGCTCGGCCTCGCTCACGTCGCGCACTTCGGCGAAGCGCGCGATCGCGCTGCGCACGTGAGCGGCATCGGTCAGCGGCTCCTTACGTTCCTTGGGAAAGGCGAAGACGCTGTCCGGCAGTTTCGCGCGAGCCGCGTCCGAGCCGTCGCGCACGGGTTTCCACGTAATATGCATCGCACAAGGATAGCAGCAGTTTATGAACTGCTTATGGCCGCCAATTGCGTCAGGCCGAGCGGAGGTCGCGCAGGATGGCATTAGCGGCACGCTTTCCGGGAAACCCACTGACGCAACCGCCAGGATGCGCTCCCGAACCGCACAGATAGAGATTGCGCACGGGCGTGCGCGTGGCGAAACGGTCTTCGTAAATCTGTCCCGGCAGCAGCTCCCCATGAAAGATGTGGCCACCCACTAATCCGAAGCGCGCCTCGAGATCCGGAGGCGCCAGCACTTGGCGGTGTTCGATCGCGCCGGGAATGTTGGGCGCGTAGCGCGCGAGAATCGCGATGATCTTATCCGCCGCCGCTTCGCGTTTGGCTTGCGACCAGCCATCCGCGCGATCGTAGGCATAATATTGCGCGAAAATCGAGAGAATGTGTTTGCCTGGCGGCGCGAGCGACGGATCCGTCGGCGTTTGGAGAAAGCATTCGATCAGCGGCTCCTCGCTCTCGCCGTACGCTCGAGCATCGTCGTAGGCCTTTTGCAAGTATTCTACCGATGGCGCGACGTGAATCGTGGCGCGATGATGCGGCTGCGGATGGCTGCCCGGACGGGAAGCAAAGTTCGGCAGCTCGCCGAGCGCGAGATTCACCTTGAGCGACGGGCCGATGCTTCGCCACGCCTCGACCTTCGCGACAAACCTGGGATCGAGCGTCGAAGCCTCCAACAAGTCGAGAAACGTCGTCCGCGGATGCGCATTCGAAACGACCGCACGCGCGCGCACGGTCCTCCCCACGTCCACGCCGCACGCACTCCCATCCTCGCCGGTAAGGATTCGCGCCACGCCGGCATCCGAGAAGATGTCCGCGCCGTGCGAAACCGCCACGGACGCGAGCGCCTGCGAAACCGATCCCATGCCCCCGCGAACGAATGCCCAACTCCCTTGGACCCCGAGCACGCGGCCGGCGAGATGATGCGCAAGAACGTATCCGGTTCCAGGATCGCGCGGGCCGAGGTAGGTTCCGATCAAACCATCGTTGACCAGCTCGGCCTGCAGCACCGGTGTCGAAACGTAGTACTCGACCAAATCGGCGGCCGACCCGCACAGATAGCGCTTCGTTTGCGCATCAAATCGCTCGAAGCGCGGGTCTTCATCCGAGAACGAATCGAACAGCGCCTTCCCCAAACGATCCGTGCACTCGACGTAGGCTGCGAGCCCCGCGACGTCACGCGGATCGAACGCCGCGATCTCGCGCGCATTGGCTTCCCGATCCGTGCCGAGCAGCAGTGACCGCCCATCCAGCAACGGCGTGAACGCGTACGGATCCTTGCGATAGTACGACAGGCCGTGCGAGCGCAAATCGAGGTCGTCGACCAGCCATGGGTCCAGCAGGCTGCAAACGTATGACGCGGTGGAAATGATGTATCCGGGCCAGATCCCGGTTTCGCTGACCGCAGCTCCGCCAAGATTGGGACTGCGCTCGAAAACGGCGACCGAAAGGCCGGCGCGGGCCAAAAGCGCAGCGCACGCCAATCCGTTGTGGCCGGCGCCGACGATGACCGCGTCGTACGAAGGCTTAGGGTGCGGAGGTCTGCGCTGGATTAGTGATACGACGGCCGCGAAGCGAAGCAGTCCCGGCAGTAGACCGGTTTGTCACCGCGCGGGTTGAACGGAACCTCGGCCACACCGCCGCACTGGCTGCACGTCGCCGTAAACATCTCACGGGGGCGCCCAGTGCGGTCGCCACCCGATCCGCTCGTGCGCATCTGCTTGCGCGCTTGGCGGCAATCGGGGCAGCGGTTCGGCTTGTTCTGGAACCCTTTTTGCTCGTAGAAGCGTTGCTCGCCCGAACTGAAGACAAACTGACGTCCGCAGTCCACACAGTTGAGCATTTCATCGACGTACACGAAATGAGAACTCCTTAGACTCTGCCTACCGTGCGGACTTCGCTAGCGAAAAGAATCCTACCACGTGACCAGAGCAGCATTTTGTCCGCCTTTGCGCCCTCCGCCTTGCCCGTCCCTGCCTCCCGCCCCGGTCACCCGGAGCTCGGGATAAGCGCCGCGCGGGAGTCGAAGAACGACGGGCGGCAAGGGCGAACGGGATAGCGTGGCGGCAACGATTCCTGACGTCGTAGAGCCGGTCTCGTTGGCCGACTATTTCGAGGTGATGACGCGCGCCGTCTTCCAAGCCGGCGTTAGGTGGAAGCAAATTGCAGAGCACTGGGACGCCTATCGCGGTGCCTTCCAAAACTTCGATCCGGCTTCGGTCGCCGCGTACGACGACGTCGACGTGGCGCGGGTCCTCGCGACAACCGGTATTCTTCAAATGCCACGCAAGGTCCACGCCACGATACACAATGCCGGCGCTATGCTCCAAGCCGATCGCGATAGCAGCGGCTTCGCAAACTACCTGCGCTCCTTCGACTCATACGCGGCGCTGACCAAAGATTTTAAGAAGCGCTTCGCCTTCATGGGCGACATGAACGTGTGGTATTTCTTATTTCTCACCGGCGAACCGGTGCCGCGCTTTGAATCCTGGGTGAAGACCATCCGCGGCGAGCATCCGCGAATGCGCGAGATGGTCGAGCGCGCGCGAAGCATGGGCCGCTCGCGGGAGGCCGGAGGTTAGGCCCCGGTTGGGCCTAAACCGATCCGTATGACGTAGGCCTCAAAGGGCGCGACGTCGTTACCGCCGAGGGCGACGGCCACATAGCCGTCCGGCCGTATCAAATAGGTCGCATCTCGCGCGAACCCGGCTCGTTCCGCATCCCCGTTCCATCCGAACGCATGCACGGGGACGTCGAGCCGCTCGCACGTCTCGCGAACCTGAATACCGGGCTGCCCGTAAACGTGCGCCTGCCAATCCAAGGAGCGAAGGGGCGCAAAATTGTCGAGGCTTTCAACCCAGGGCAGCCGATCGCCGCCGCGCACGCCGCCCGCCTTGCCCTCGCTCAAGCTCGAGTCCGCGTAATGGATCTGCGTCTGCGAAACGATCCGGAAAAGCGCCCGGCGAACACGCGGCAAGCGCGTGGCCCCGGCAACGAGCAGCGGCGCGATGACGCGCCGCATTACAGTGCCACGCGCGCCCGGCGCAACCATGGCCGTGAAGGCGCGGTCGGTCGTCGCCACCAGCGCCCGCGCGAAACCGATGCGCTCCTCCTCGAAGCTGTCGAGAATTCGTTCGGCGGCGCGCCCGCGAAGCACGTCTGCCAGCTTCCAGCCCAGGTTCATCGCGTCGCCGATCCCCGTGTTCATCCCTTGACCGCCCGCCGGGCTGTGGATGTGCGCCGCATCGCCGAGAATGAACGCGCGTCCCGAGCGAAACCGTTCGGCGACCCGATGGTGAACGCGATAGGTCGAAAACCAGTTCACTTCGGTCACGCGTACGTTCAAGAGCGGTTCGATACGGGCGCGAATGGTATCGAACGTCAACGCGTCGTTTGCCGGAATCCCGCTTGGAACCAAGCCGATCAATCGCCGCATTCCGCTCGAACGCACGGGGAACATCAAGAGCAACGCGTATTCGCCAAGCGTCACGTAAAGATCGTGATCGAAGGCGGCATCGACTTGAGCGTCGCTCACGAAAAAGAGCTGCTCGTAGGTCATGCCGGCAAAACCGAGCTCGAGCGTGGTGCGCACGACCGAATGTGCGCCGTCACAACCGCACAGGTACGACGCGGCTATTTCCTCGCTGCCATCCGGGCCGGTCACCGTGGCCGTGACGCCGTCGCCCCGCTGCGTGAAGCTCTCCAGTTTCGTGTTCCACTCGACGGTCACGCCGGATTCAGCCAGTTTCTTCACGAGAAACCGCTCGTGGTCGTCTTGGGGATAGGTAAGCGCAAACGGAAACGGACTAATGCCCGCGCCTAGATCGTCGAACTTGAGCTTTAGCATTTCGTGCAAGCGTCCGCGGCGGTCAGCCTCACGCAGGTGCACCTCGGGAACGACGATTCCTTCGCCGATCATTTCTCTAGCAAACCCGAACTGGTCGTAGAACTCCAGCGTCCGAGCCTGTACGACCATCGCGCGCGAGTGTTCCCCTGGGCCGGCTGCCTCGTCAATCAGCCGGAACGGCACGCCGCGCCGGGCGAGATTCAACGCCAGCGCGAGGCCAGTTGGCCCCGCGCCGACGATCAGCACTCCCGTCGAAGTCATCTCACCCAGTCCCGCCATGGGACCGAACGTTCATTAAACGCAATCATGCAACCTTGAGTGCCTTGGCTCGACGGAACTGCGCCGCCGGAGTCGAATCTGTCGAGATTAGCGACCGATCCGTGGCGCGAAGGAGCAACGATAAAGATGAGGATCCTCGAATTCAGCCGCTTCGCATTGAGCTTCGTCGTAGCCATTCCAGTTCTCGCAAGCTGTACAACTAACGGCGGGACCTCTCCGAATCCTTGGCCGCAGAGCGTCGAACACCAATCAAGCATCCTTGCGAGAAAAATTTCGAGAGGCGTCTACGTCGACGTCCAAACCGGGACGTCCAGTTCGGAAATTGTCGGACTACGCAGCGAGAATGGCCAGCGCCCTCGTCAGTTTTGCAAGGTGAACGGCATCGACTATGCGGACAGGATCGCGGTCGACGGCCAGGGTCGCTTGATGGCTCCGGACAGCCTCGCGTATAGGGTCCTCGTCTTTAACGGCCCGAGCATGTGCGCAACGCAGTTAGCCTCGCTCGCCGACCCGTACGGTCAGCCGATCGACGCCGCCAGCAATGATGCGGCTACCGGAACCATCGCCGTCGCCAACATCTTTGACGGCCGCGGACCGGGCAGCATCACGGTCTGCACGCTCGCCGCCGGATGCACGCTCAACCTCACGAATCCGAATATGGAGGAGGTCGTCGGCGTGGCGATGGCTCCGAACGGCGATTGTTGGGCCTCCGCCGTAAGCGCTACCACGCCGACGCTGACCTACTTCCAAGGTTGCGCCGGGGCGGGCGAGCCCGCGACCGAATATAGAAACACTTCCTATGGCGGTCTCGACATCGATGCTCAAGGCGATCTCGTTTCGGTGAGCTACAACACCTACAGGAGCAAAATTTACGTCTACCAAGGCTGCAATCCGCGCTGCTCGCTGATCGGTGGCCCCTTCACAGTCAAGCACAGAACGATGACCGCTCACCTGAACGAAGAGTCCAGCCTGTTGTTGGTGGCTGACTATCAACGTGCGGTGGTCGACCTCTACAGGTACCGCCCTAACAAACTTACGTTTCAGTACAGCTTCAGCACCGGCGTGAGCGGGGGCACGATCTCCGGTGTGGCATTCAACCCGCGTTCCGAAGAGTAATCAGGGCGTGGGCGAGGGCGAACCACTGGGGATCGCGGGCCGATTGGGCCGCACCAAATAGATGCCCAGGCTGGGCGCATAGTTGAGCTCCGGCACGAATTTGCCGCCGAACCCATGCTGCGCGAGCTCATCGAGGCTGGTTCCGGCAACGCGCCCGCAATATAGCAACGCGGGAACAACCGTCGGATCTCCGGGATCGAGCTCGTACCACGTTCCAGACTTAGCCGAGTGCGGCGTAATCGTCCAGCTCGGCGTTGCCATACCATTTGCAAAGTGGTTGCGCAGCTCGTCGAGCGCCTGGGTTGCCAGATTCCGTACGGTCCCCGTGCATGCCGGCGCCGTGCGTACTTGGAACGGACTGGACGGCGGCGCCGTGGGCAGTTTATACACGCGAAACGCTTCTTGACCGGGCTGCTGTTGGCGCGCAACGATATAGAGGCCGACGGCAGGCATGAAGTTCAGCTGCGCCACGAAGAACAGCCGGCTCGCCGGCGCGAACAGTTTGCGCTGCGTAACGTCGTCGGCGCGTGCGATGTGAAGGGGCATGCACCCCGCTAAGGCGCGCAGCGTCCCCGTGCCCTTCGGCGTGATCGCGAGCGCATAGGTCATGCCGAGTCCGTGGTAGGTGACGGTCGCGTCGCTAAGCGCCGGAGCCGGCATCGTCGCCGGATAACCCGCCGCGGTGCGCGCTGCTTCGATCTGCGCGACGAACGCCTTGAGCTCGTTTGAAAGTTGCCGGGCTTTCGCGGCGTTGTCGGCACTGCAAAGGCTGGCGTTCGTACCCACGGCAAACGGGTCGGCCGGCGGCGTTTGCGGCAACGGTGAAAAGAACGAGCCGAAACCGCGGCCGCCCCCCGGCCCGTTGGGGGAACCTGGGGCGCCCGGCACCCCGCCGCTCGGCGCCTCGCCCGGACTCTGGCCAAAACCGCGCGCATGAAAGGCCGTGGCGGTCTGCGAGACCGCACCCTGGCCGAACTTTACCGAGTACGTGGCCGAAATCGTGCGTGGCACGAGCGGCCGCGCGATGTTGGGTATCACGATTCCACCCACCGTCGTGAACGGCACGGCATTCGCCGGGCTCGCAAAGATCCCCGAATAGGTGTTGGTGATGTTGCTGGCGGCGAGCGTGATCGTGCCGCGAGTGAGCTGCACCGTCACGCCCGCATCGAAGGTCGTGTAGGGCGGCAGGTTGTTCGGGTTGTTCGAACCGACGTGCTGCGCGTCGGCCAGCCATTCCAAGATCGAGTGCGGGGCCTTATAATCCAGCACGATGCCGGCCTTCAACAGCGGCACGTTGGGGAGTTGTTGTCCCGAAATCGTGATCGACCACGGATTGTCGAAGATGTAGCTGTTCGAGTTCGCCAGCGCACCCGTGATATTGTAATACCCCTGCACGACGAGGTCACCCAGCGTAGCGTATCCCGTCAGCTCGGCACCTTGATACAGCCGCTGCACGCCGGCGATCGGCGTCGTGAAGTAGAGTTGCTGGGCGGTAAAGGGCGTGCTGGGGGGCGTGTTGCACCCCGCCGGAGAGTTATATAGTTGGGCGACCTGGGCGATGTATCCGGGTGGCAGCTCGTTCAATTGGTTGAGAATTACGCCGTCGACGTACACCGGCAGGAGCACGCCGTTTTGGACCTGGCGATAAAGCGTCACCGAGACGTTTCCGCCATGCAGCTGATGCGTGTACGATAGCCTGACGGAGTTGGATGAACTGTTCTGCGGTTGCTGCCCCGGTGCGTTGCCATACGCGACCTTCCCATTGCAGTCGAAGCGCAGGGATGCGGGGTCGGTCAAAATCTGCGAACGCCCCTGCGTTGCTGCGGCGCCGCCCAGCGCGAACGTGGCGCTGTACGTATCGTGTGGCTCGGGCCTCCAGGTCGCCGATGCACTGGCGAGCTCCGAGACACCACTGTTTCCGGTCGAGGTGCTGAGACCGGCCGACCCCGCCAGCGTCAGCTTATCGTTGGAGCGGATCGTATCGGTGGCTTGCAAAACGGAGTACTGCGTTGTCTGCGTACCATTATAAAACGGAACCGCTTGAGGTACCAGCGGCGTCGTCGCAAACGTCGACGACGTCCCGTAAGCCTGAACTGAAATCGTATGACGCTGTTGCGCGGGCAGCGTCGCATTTACTACGTAACCGCTCGACTTCGCCTGCGTGGAGAAGCCGGTCGGCGCCGAAACGCCGTTGACGTAGCGGGCCAGCTCGTTCTGGACTCCCGTCGAATCCAGCGAGAAAACCGAGGTCTGCAGTTGCGTCGCGCCAATCAGGGCGTTATCGCTGAGGGCGTAAAGCTGCAGATTCGTCGTATCGGTATTATTGGGGCCGTAACCGCAGGGGAGCGTCGTGGCCGGGTCGCCGTTGTAGCGGAGACAAACGACGTTCGTGTCGCGGTTAGAGTTCATGAACATCGCGTTGAGTGAGTTCGAATCGCCGAACTCATATCGCGCGCTAAAGAGATTACCTGAGATCGTGCTGTCGCCGTCGTGATTGTAGGATAGCCCGCTGGCGTCTTCGTAGAAGTCGCCGTCGACCAAACTCGGATACAGTCGGTTCACTGTCTGCACCGCGAGGCCGAGCTTCCCGACAGAACCTGTTTCCGCAACGGAGTAGTTCGTGCGGCCGTAGCTCCCCACGGAAAACTGCAACTGCGATATCCAACTTAGCGTCGGTTGCAAGGTACTGAAGTTGACCGAACCGCCCATCCCGCCGAGCGTCGGGCCCATGTGCACCGATGCGCCCTGGAAAAGATCGGTCGCAAAACCGCCGAGGTTGCCGGCCGAGCCCGGGGCGTTGAGGGGAATCCCATCGAGCGTCAACTGGGTCTGGGTGGGGTCGTGCCCTTCCAGCGAGATCGTCTGAGTCGCATCGCTGTCATCACTCGACGTCGAAACGCTTACGCCGGAGAGCTTGTTGAGCGCGTCTGCTAGATCCGTGGAAAGCCGGCGTTGCGGCGAGTTTTGGTCGATGCTGCTCGAGGAGATGGTGGCGGAAGCTTTAGCGGTGACTTCCCCGATGACTTTCAATCCGCCGTTTGCCAGCGCGAGCGCAAAGCTGACCGTGATGACGCGCCCGTCGAGGACCTCGAACGACGCCGACGTTAAGCTTTGGTAATCCCGCTTCACGATGCGGGCGCGGTAAATGCCGTCGGGGACGTCGGTAAAAACGACTCTACCGTTTTTGCCCGTTAGTTCTGACGTAATGATCGGGCCGTCTAAGAGGACCCGCGCCAGTTCGAGCGGTTGCTTGGTCGAGGCGTCGAACACGACGATGTCGATCTCGGCCGATTCGGATTGTGCGCGCGCTTGCAGCATGACGGCAGCAAATAACAGCAGCAGCGAAACTGCCAGCGCAGCGCTCCGTCTCAGCATGACTCAGCGATTATAAATCATAGCCGCTGCATCTAGCCTTGAACGTCGCTGTGAAACGTCGTTATGACGACCTAAATGGTGATGGTTACCGCCGTGCCGTGCCCCGGAGCGCTATCGATGGCGATATCGCCGCCGACGCGTTCGACAGCACGCTTTGCGATTGCCAAACCGAGTCCCGTTCCGGAGATTTCCCCGCGCTGGTCGCCTCGGTAAAAGCGCTCGAACGCGTGGACCCGCTCCGATTCGGACATACCCGGACCTTCATCGCTCACCCGGATGATGGAATGACCGTTGCTGCGGGTCGCGCGCAAGTGGATCGGCGCTTCGGGCGCATACTTGAGCGCATTTTCGACAACGTTCCACACCGCCTCGGCCAGTTCGCCTCGGTCGGCTTGCACGCTTTCGACACCATCGACGCTGTAGTCGATGACGCGCCCGTCGTCCAAGCGCCGCGCGGCCTCGCACTGGCTGCGCAGGAGCTCGGCCAGATTGACCTCTTCGATATGCGGCGGCGCTTCGGAGTCCAGACGCGCCAAGCGCATCAGGCGATCGATCAGCCCGCGCATGTGCTCCTTCTCGAGCGACATCGTCGCGAGGATCTGACGCGCAATCCGCGGCTCCTCTATGGCGCCGCGGCGGAGCACGTCGATGTAGCCGCCGATCACCGTTAGCGGCGTGCGCAGCTCGTGACCCGCATCGGCCGCAAACTGCCGCATGCGCTCCTCTGCATGGCGCCGATGGTCGATCGCCGTCGCGACACTCGCGACGGCATCGTTGAAGGCCGCGGTCAGCGAGGCGACTTCATCCCCACCTGCCATGACAAAACGGCGCTGCGTGTAGTCCCCATCCGCGAGCGCCCGCAAGGAATCGCTCACCTCGTTTATTGGGCGCAGCGATTGTTGCGCGAAGAGCCGTCCGACCAGCCACGACAACACGATCGCCGCAACGCCGATCGTCAGAACAATGCGCCAGTACGGAATCAACGAAACCAACAGGAGCGGAAAGGAAGGGCTAAACCCAACGTAACCGCCCTGGACGTAGGTTAGGGAGAGCGGCTCGAGCCGCGTGGGGTCGAGCGGCACCGGGCGGCCCCTTTGCAAGGCCGGAATGAAGTGTTGCATTCCGCCGGCTGCCAACACGCCGGCGAGGGGTTTCGGGCGCAGCGTCTTGTCGCCCGCGAGGTAGCGGCCCTTCAAGTCGAAAACGGTCACGCGTAGGCCAATTCCGCTAAGCGCGTTGACGATCTCCGGCGCGGCTTGCTTCAGACTCATCCCCTCGCGGCGATATTGGTCGACTAAAATCCGCGCCTCTTCATGCTTTGCGACCATAACGTCACCGGAAAAACGCCACAGCTCGAAGACCAACGCGATGGACGAAGCCAGGATGACGATCACGACCGTAACGCCCAACAGCACCGCGTAAAGTGCGGAAAGGCGCGCTGCGAGTTTCACGGTTGCGGCTCCCGGTTATTGCGAAAGGCCGTAGCCGACGCCGCGGACGGTCCGAATGAATGATCCCGGTTCCCCGGCCCGGTCGATCTTCGCGCGCAAGTACGAGATGTACGTTTCGACGATGTTTGGGCCGCCTTCGAAGTCGTGTCCCCAAACGATCTCGAGCAGATGGTCTTTGCTGAACACGCGTCTCGGCTCGCGCATGAAGACTTCCAGAAGGTCGAACTCGCGCTGCGTGAACTCCAGGGGGTCCTTTCCGCGCCAGGCCTCCCGCGTGCCGGGATTGATGGAGATATCGCGCCAGCGCAGCACGTTCTCTTCGATAAGCTGGGGACGGCGCAGCTTGGCCTGCAGCCTCGCGATCAGCTCTTCGAAAACAAAGGGTTTGACCAGATAGTCATCGGCTCCGGAGCTAAGAGAGCGAACTTTGTCTTCGGTGCCGCCCTTTGCGGTGAGCATGAGGATCGGAGCCTGTGTAATCTCGCGCAATCGCGGCAGGAGCGTGACGCCATCGATCTTGGGCATCATGATGTCGAGCACTATGAGCTCCGGATCGAATACCTTGACGAGCTCGAGGGCGGCCAGGCCGTCGGTAGCGGTTCGAACCTCGTAGCCCTCGCGAGAGAGCCCCAGTTCCAACATCTCCCGTACCATACGGTCGTCGTCGATGACCGCAACGCGGGCATTGGGCATAATATGCATTTCTACGCTGCATCGTGCTTTGCCACCCTTGGAGAGGCCTGAACAGGCCACCGCCCCACTCGTTGGCCACACACCAGCGCCGCCTGCCCGATCGCTTCGAGCGGATGGGAAATCACCCCAATCCCGCGCCGATCGAGCTCCGCGACACTCTCCTCATCGAGCAGCCAGTGGGCAAAAACGTGGACCTCCTCGGTTCCGGCGGCCTGCGCCAGAATGGCAATCACGTCAGCAAGGCCACACTCCCGTTGGGATAGCAACCGGCAAACCACCTCATTGCGGAAGCGCGAGCCGCTCCACCCGGCGGCCACGATGAGCACGTGCGACGCCTCGCCGAGGCGGACCGCTTCAAAATCGATCACCGCGGCCTTCACACACGCCGCCAACCCAGCCTCGGTCCGCGCATGAAGGGTTGCGCCCGCGATCGAGGCGGCCGGCCCAGCCGTCAGGAGCGCCCCGGCTCCGATAAAGTACTCGTCCATGCCGCAATTCTGGCATGGACGAGTGCCAACTGGGTGGCGCACAAACCGCACGCCACCGGGAAGCCTGAATGTTTAGGGGGCGTGTCTAGAAGGGGTCTGGCGGTGTGACGGCTAGGGCAACGATGAGCGCGATCACCAAGCTTAGCATTTCATCCTCCTCTCGTTGGGTGAACGAGATGGCGGATTCTACTGAGCCGGGGTCATTCAGTCCTTGTTATGTGAACGCGATCAATTTCGCCGTTAGATCAGTCCTAACTGTCGCGCCGCCATGATCGCTTCGGATCGTCCGTGACAGTCGAGCTTCTCAATCGCGTTTGCGATATGAACTCGTACCGTGTTGACACTGCGAGTTGTCTCCGCAGCGATCTCTTTCGGGACCAAACCACCGGCCAGCAAGCGAAGCACTTCTCGCTCGGATGTCGTAAGCAGCCCTCGGACCGCGGCTATCTCTTCCCGATATCCAAGTTTCTTGTGGACAACCTCTAAGAGTCGAGCCATATCGCCGTAGCCCAAAGTTATCAACGTGTGGATCCGATCCGCTACGGCTTCATGATCCGTCATATTGTACTGTGCACCACCTCCCATGATGCTTCGTGCGAAGCCCACGGCCTGTTTTGCAACAACGTCTTCAACGCTGACACCGCGCAAGATACGACTAGCCTGACTAGCCCTTCCATTGGCGAATTCCGCGAGCGCGCAGAGCGTTTTGCTCATCGCTATTGAACGCGCGCCGAATAAACCCGAAACGCGGACCGCTGGCATAATCGTAAGGATTTCTCGAATTACGCCCATTGAGGCTTCTCGGCGATGGTCGAGGGCGAGGAACAGCGCATATTGGGCGCCACAACAAACACGGTCGAAGTCAAAGTGCATCCGAGCCCAGCACGACGCGATAACACGGTGAGCTTCACCAAAGTTCCCCTCCCATGCGAGACGCACCGATCTAAATAGCGCGAGATACCGCTTCGCGGAGTCATCCGTGCGTGTCGTTGACAATCGCTCCTCCACAGCGACGCTCCCGTCAATGTCCCCGCACCGCATGCGAGCACTTAGGATCTGAAGTAGCGCGGTCTGTAGAGCGAATGCGTCACCGGCGCGTGTTGCCGCGTCGCGCGCCACTTCAGCGTACCTCAATTGCCGATCAACATCATCTTCTTCATGCAATGCAAGGTTTGAGAGCACGGCGTTAGCGCGACTCGCAATGCCGTACAAATGAAGCTCCGTCGCTATATCCCCAGATTGCGTTAGTGCTTCAACCGCGCGGCCGATTTGTCCGATGTGCCGGCTGGCGATTCCGAGGTGGTGCAACACCTTAGCTCGCGTAACGTCTGATTCTATTTCAGGCAGTAGCGCGTCGATCTGTGCGATAACATTTCCTGCGAACTCCGTATCGCCCGCGAGCGCCTGTCTTGCCACAATTAGGGACAAGGCCTCGGCGCGACATGCTGCCGTTTGATCATTATCCCTGGCAACGGGATCAAGAACGCTCGATATGTCGCTTCCTTGGTTCCCTAGGAGCGACGCTAGGCGGAGGCTGGTTATCGCAAACAGGTCTCTATTCTTTCCCGCTCGTATTAAGGAGCGGCGTAGAAGAGACTCGGCTCGCGCGAACCTTCCGGCGATAGCCTGCAGCGTTCCCTGTAGCGCTAAAATCGTCGCGTTTTCGCGGCGAGTCACATCATCGAGCGATTCGATCGCGCGCGCTACGACGTCGCCCCGAGCACGCTCGAGCATGTCAAAGCCATGCAGTTCCAGCAGCCGAACCACGTCCTCAGGAGAGGCTGCGAGTACGTATGCAGCGATCGCGTGCTCCAGATCGGCACTTGATTCGAGCGCGCGCGCGGCGCGCTCGTGAACCAACTGCTGCGCACGCTTGCCGCCGAGGGCACTTTGATGGCGCAGAAACTCGCGGAAAAGCTCGTGACATTGATAAATGCCACGAGACTCCTCGTAAATAAACGCAGTCCGTTCCCGCAAGCGCTCGACGGTCGGAAGCGCGCGATCGAACCCGGCGCGCTCGAGCACCGCAACGTCCATGATCGGCAGCGCGATGGCGACCTCGAGCAGCGCTCGCTCCTCTTCATTCAGCCCGCTATAAACTTGCTCCGCCAGGAACCGATAGATCATCTCGCGCGTGATCGCGGACACGTTGCGTAGGTCCGTAGAACGCGTCGAGGTACGCAGCGCAAACGTCATGGCTGCCGGCCACCCTTCCGTCAGGGTTAGCAAATCGCTGAGCTCCTCGTCGCGCGTCGCTAGTCCCAGGCCGGCCGCAGCCGATCGCACCTCCTCCAGAGTGAAACGAAGCGCCTCTTCACCAACCGGCATATCGGCGTCGCGGTACGCGAGCCACGTCCCGAGGGGAAGGCCGGTCGTCGAGCGGGACGCCAGAATCCAACGAATCCGCCCCTTCGTGCGTTCGATCAGCGAAGCCAGGAACGCGCCGACTTCGCTATCACCGTCTGCCACGTGGAGATCGTCGATCGCGACCACGCCCCTAAACGATTCCAAATGCGCGTGCATCCAGGCCGCGAGCTCACCGGCACGTTTCGGCGACGCAGTTGTGCGTTCGTAGGCACCCGCGAGGGAGGTGATCGCGTGCGGGGCGCAATCACAGAACGACTCGGCTAGGCCGCGCAGAAAACTCAACAGCATCGTATGCTCGCCGCGCAGCGCAAACCGTACGTACGGCTCGCGCACTTCGCGCAGATATTGCCGCAGTACGACGGATTTGCCGTAACCCGCCGGTGCAATCAGGAGGGTGATTGGAAAACTTGCCGAGGCGGCCAAGCGTGCGACTAGACGTGGGCGCTCGATGGGCGCAAAAGCACCGGCATCGCTGCGCTCGTCGCCTGAGAGAACCCGCACGAAGCTTATGGTTCTAGGGTTTCGGAACGTTGCCTTTGCCGATGAGTTGGCTCACGAAATACGCGAGCATCGCACCTTCCCAATGCAGGCGCGGAGCGAGCCATGCACGCTGTGCCGGACACGTAATCTCACCGAGCTCGAGCACGAGGCTTGCTCTGCGTGCGTCGACTTGGCGGTATGCATAATACGTACGCAAGCCGTTGGTGAAGTTGTCGGGCTCAAATCCGAACCGCCAATAAGCGGCGTACAACTTGTGCCACATAGCGGCTGCTAATGCGTCGCCTCTGTGCGCATAGCCGATTGATGCGCCGCTCCGGCATGGCGGATCGGAACCATCGAAGTGAATGTAAACGGCGACTTGAACCCGGTACGTTCCGTCGAAATCCGCGGGGAGGCGCGCCACCGTCAGGCCGTGCTCACGCAAGATCTGCGTTGCGGCATCCGCGACGATGGGCGTCCACGCCCGCTCGCCGTTTGCGCCTAGATTACAATGGCGCTGCGGAAAATGTGCGCAACTCGCCGGCCGTCCTTCGTGGCCGGCCGAAATCAACGCGTCATAGGTAAATGGGGAAACGCCGAGCAGTAACGCCAGCACTACCAGCTACCCGAAGCACCTCCGCCGCCGAAGTCGCCGCCACCGGCGGAAAAACCTCCGCCACCGGAATCGCCCCCGGATGAGAAGCCGCCACCCCCCAGCACCACGGCGCCGTACGCCGGCCAGTTACGCATATCTTTGCGCGCCGCAGTCGGCCCTTCGCGCAATACCAAATAGCCGTACCGGAGGGCGCGCACGATTTGGATGATGATCACGAAGATCAAGACTATGAAGAATATTCCTACGAGCACGATGACCATCGTGCCGGCGTCGCTGGTCTCTCCCGACGTCGCCGATGCGGGCGGCGGCCTAACGCCCTTGTACGATGGCGTAATCGTCGTCAGGATCGCCGCAACGCCACTGGAAACCGCACCGTCGGGATCGTTTGCCTTCATTCGAGGCACGATATCGTCGGCGATAATGCGATGCGAGTCGGCATCGGTCAGCGAGCCTTCCAAACCATACCCGACCTCGATGCGTACCTTGTGATCGCGCATGAACAAAAACAGTACCGCGCCGTCGTCGTGGCCGCGCCGGCCGATCTTCCACTGATGGGCGGCCTCGCCGGTCCACGTTTCCAAGGGCACGTCGCCCGTCGTTTGGCCAATCCACACGACGATCTGGTGGCCGGTCGCCGACTCATACGCACGAAGCTCATTTTCGACCGCTGCACGCGTATCGCTCGAGAGCGCGCCGGCGTTGTCGGTGACGCGGTGATCGGGCGTCGGTGGAACCTTGAAGCCCTGAGCCGCCGCGCCGATGGGCCAGGAGAGCACGAGTGCGGCCAGGACGGCCAACGTAAGTCGTGCCATCACAGCGCCGCACCGGAGTCCAGTACTGGAAAGTGTGCATGCAACGCTCCACCGATGCGCCCAATAGCGTAAACGATCCCTTCCCGTATTTCACCCCGCGAAAGATATGGTTGCGTATGCTCGACCACATCGCGCCAAAACTCGTCGCCGACGCGGTGGTGCAGCAAGCGGTCGCCGATGATTGCGAATCGGTGCGCCTTCGGCGCGACCAAAATTAAGGCCGCATTTTCATAGCCGTGCCGGTGCAGGCGGACCCGATTGAACTCTCGCTTCGCACGCTCGAACGCATCCACTTTCGAATCGGGGATCACGCGCACGCCGATGCGTCCGGTCGTCCCATCTTCGGCGTCGGCCAGGGCACGCGTTATGGCGGCGCGTTCGTCGCGCGTCATGGGCTGAAGTTTACGGCCGGCGCGGTTTGTGCCCCGGGTTGCGACTGGAAGTACGGCTTCTCGTTGAAACGGCTGCCGAACATGCCGGCGACGAAGACCGTCGGTATTGTGTCGCGCTTGGTGTTGAAGGCGCGCGCGGCGTCATTATACTTGCGGCGCTCGAACGCGATGCGGTTCTCCGTTCCCTCGAGCTGCGCCTGAAGGGTTTGAAAGTTCTCGGTCGCTCTGAGCTGCGGATAGTTCTCGACAACCGCCAGCAATCGTGAAAGAGCCGAGCCAAGCGAATCCTGCGCGGCCGCGTATTTCGCGAAGTCCTGTGGATTGTTGATTGCATTTTGCACCACCTGCGGCGAGATCTGCCCGACGCTTGCGCGAGCCTTGGCCACATCCACGTACGTGCTCTTTTCGAAGTTAGCCGCGCCCTTCACTGTGGCGACCAGGTTTGGGATAAGGTCCGCGCGCCGCTGATAGACGTTCTGCACTTGACCCCACTGCGCATCGACGGCTTGTCCCAACGTGACGAGCGAGTTATACGTGCCGCCAATAAAAAGGAACACGATGACGACGATCCCGATAACAACAAGTGGACCGACGTACGAACGGCGTTGCTGCATGCTACGTGATGCGCCGCCGCGCCGCTGGTCCCTCCCTCGGCAGGCATGCGCCGCGGCACGCGTAACACCGAAACATGCTGCGCGTGCTGCTCGCGGCCATACCGATTGTTGCGCTCACCTTCGCGGTGCCCCTGGTGAACCGCGTCGAGCCGCGGGTGTTCGGAATGCCGCTGCTTTTGTGGTGGACCGTGGCCTGGGTCCTCGTGACCCCGGCCTTTCTTTGGACGATCGGGCGCCTGGAGCAGCGTTGGTGAGCGGCGCCGCAGTGGCCCTCGCGATCGTCGCTCTGGTCGTGTTCGGCACGATCGCCTTTGCGCTGAATGGAGTCCGGCGCATCAAGATGGACCCCTCGCAGTACATCGTCGGCGGCCGTTCCTTTGGAACCCTCTTTCTGTGGGTGCTGCTGGCGGGCGAAATCTACACGACGTTCACGTTCTTGGGCATTGCGGGTCTCTCGTATTCGCAGGGAGCGCCGGCCTTCTACGTCATGGCGTACGGCGGGTGCGCGTACGTGATTGGCTACTTCCTCGCGCCGGCGGTCTGGCGCGTCGCCAAGGAAAAGAACCTCCTCACCGGTCCGGATTTCTTCGAAACGCGCTACAACAGCCGCGCTCTGGGGGTTTCGGTCGCGCTGCTGCAGTTCGTCATGGTCGTGCCTTACGTCGCCTTGCAGCTGAGCGGGTTGCAAATTCTCCTGCGCATCGCGGGGTACGGCGCATACGATGCCACCGCCGCCGTCTGCATCGCTTTCCTCGTCCTGGCGCTGTTCGTGTTTACCGCGGGGTTGCGCGGCACCGCGTGGGCCAGCGTCGTCAAAGACGTCTTCGTTTTGGGTGCCGTGATCTTCGCCGGCGTTGCAATTCCGATCCGGTTCTTTGGCTCACCATCGGCCATGCTGGACCGCGTGTTGCAGGTGCATCCCCAGATGCTCGTATTGCCCGCGGGCAGCGCCTTTCATGGAACGGTTTGGTACGTCTCGACCGTGCTCTTATCCGCAATCGGTTTCTACATGGGCCCGCACTCCTGGAGCGCGGTTTACAGCGCCCGCAGCGGCGACACGCTGCGGCGCAACGCAATGTTGTTGCCACTCTACCAAGGATTTCTGGCCTTGATGATCTTCGCCGGGCTGTCTGCAGCGCTAATCCATCCCGGGCTAAAAGGGACGGCGGTCGATCAATCCTTCTTACTGGTCGTTCAACACTATTATCCGTCCTGGGTGCTCGGATTGATCGCCGGCGCCGGTGCCCTCGCGGCGCTGGTTCCCGCGTCGGCGCTGCTGCTCGCGGGCGCGAGCGTCATTACGAAAAACGTTGCGGGAGACGCATTCGGCGTGGCAACCGATGACGCATCGCGCACGCTGCTCACGCGCGTGCTCGTCATCGTCGTCGCGCTGCTCGCGCTCGGCGTCTGGCTGACCGCGCAGAAAACCGTCGTGGAGCTGCTCTTGCTCTATTATAACGGCGTGACCCAGTTCATGCCGGGCACGGTCGCCGCGTTTCTTTGGAAGCGGGCAACCGCGTGGGCCGTCGGAGCCGGGATTGCCGTCGGGCTCGCCGTTGCGATCTCACTCGCCGCTTCGAACGTCACGCCCTGGGGCATTAACGCCGGCTTCCTCGCCCTAATTGCAAACGTGGCGGTAATGATGACGGTCTCCCTGGGCATGCGTCATCGCACCGTTGACACATGACTCGATCTTCATGGCGAGGGATCGTGCGAGCTGCCGCGGGGTTACTCATTGGGTTCGTATGCGGCGGACTCTTCAACAAGTTTGGCTTCGACGTTCTTTGGAACGCGCATATCGCGCCGAAAGCGGTACTCTACCCGGACGTCGCGACCGGATTAGTGCTCGTTGGCTTTGCGATCCTACAAACGCGCCGGCGCGGACTCGCTTTTACCGAAGGATTGCTGCTCGGCATTGCCTTTTCGATATTCGCCTATTGGTTGCTGATCGTGTGGGTCGTCACGGGGTTTTAAGCGACGCGCAACAATCGGAGGTCGCGCAGAGCGCGAGCGCACCGCGTCCAAGGCGTTTCACCCCGCGCGCTCGAGGACGTAACGAGCGTACCAAGTGGGCCAGTCGTCATCGCGATGGCCGAGCTGCGTTTCGAATTCCGCGTGCGCTGCTTCAGCCTCGCGAAGGAGCTTTGCGAGTTGTTCGACGCTCAGTGCTTCCATAACGACGCGCCTTCGTCGAGAATTCCTACCGCCCTTTGTCGCCAACGGGCAGTGGTGCATTCTCGAATGACGTAGAAAGAACGACGAGCGTCACGATGTGAATCGATGCCGGCTCGAGGTGATTTAACAACTCCTCGAGGTGTGAGACATCTTTCACGATGGCTTGCGCGATGAACGAAAATTCGCCGGTAACGCGGTAGCATGCCAGAATTTCCGGTCGCTCGCTCGCGACTTTGATGAATCTTGCGTCGGGCCCATTCGGGCGCGCCAGGATGAAGGCGGTGACCGGATAGCCGAGCTTCTCCGCGGAGAGGCGAACCTGATAGCCTTCGATGATTTCGGCCTGCTCGAGGCGCCGGACTCGCTCCGCCACGCTGGTTGCCGAAAGGCCGATTGCCTTGCCGATATCCGAAAAGGAATCTCGACCATTTCTTTGGAGCGCGCCAACGATGGAGCAATCAATTCGATCTAGGGCGTGAAAACGCGGGCTTTTTGCCAACGATCTCTCCTCTTTCACGGCTGCGAGAGACGTTTTTCGTTGCTTTTTGCATGTTCTCCGTCCGCTCGTAAGAGTAAACTTCGGGTATGATCGACTGCACGCTCGTGACCTGTGAAATTGTGCCGGAACTCGATCCGGACGATCGCCTGTTGCTGTATGAGCTCGGGAGGCGAGGGCTGAGCGTGTCGATCGCGCGTTGGGACGACCCGGCGGCCGACTGGGCCGCGAGCCGGATGTGCATCCTACGCTCCACCTGGGACTACCATCGACGCTTTCGGGATTTCCTCGCCTGGATCGGCAACACGTCAGCGCTCACCGTAATAAAAAACGATCTCGATTTGCTGAACTGGAATGCGCACAAATCTTATCTTCGTGACCTCGAACGGCTCGGCGTGCCGATTGTTCCGACGGTTTGGGTGCCGCGGGGAGAGAAGCCCGGCTTGGTCGATCTTGCCGAAGATCACGGCTGGCGCGAGCTGGTCCTCAAGCCTGCAAGAGGCGCCGCATCGCACAACGTCATCCTGGTCCGCCCAACCAAAGATTCACTTGCGACGGTTCAAGGGCAGTTCGACCGATTGACGCAGACCGACGACGTGCTCGTTCAACCCTATCTGGAAGCCGTAGTCACCTACGGCGAGCGGGCACTGATGTTCTTTGACGGCCGGTACTCGCACGCGGTCGTAAAGAAGCCGTTCGATCGCGTTTTTACGATCAGTGATGAACCGACGTCGTGGGTTGAGGCGACGGCGCAGGAAATTGAGGTCGCGACCAAAGCGATCGAAGCCGTCCCGACGAAGCCCCTTTACGCCCGAATCGATCTCCTGCACGACGAAAACGGGGACGCTCGCGTCAGTGAGGTCGAACTGATCGAGCCGGCGCTCTACCTCGCCGTCCATGCGCCCGCGCGGCGAGCCTTCGCCGATGCCATCGAACGCGAATTGACAATTCACGCCTGACCTCCGACCTTTCCTTGGTTTCCTGTGGCGAGGCGGCGCTATAGGCTGCCTTATCGCTGCGACGCATTGTCGAGCGGTGCTATGATGCATGAAAACGCGTCACAGATCGGAGGAGCCATGCGTCCGTTCAAGCTCGCCTTAAGTGTTTCGGGTCTTCTTGCCGTGGTCACCGCTTGCAGCGGTATGGGATCGACCGTGCAGCCCGTGGCCGTTCCGCGCGGCGCGGCCGTTTCTCACGTGCAGGCCGCGCGCTCCTGGATTGCTCCCGGCGCGAAAGAACACGATTTGCTGTACATCTCAGATCTGCTCGCGCAGGTGGTCGACATCTACACGTACGGGCATGGATTCAAACTGGTCGGAACGCTGACAGGCTTCTTCAATCCCGAGGGCCTCTGCGTCGATAAAGCCGGTGACGTTTGGGTCACTAACGACACGAGCGAGGGCGTCCACCAAATCACCGAATACGCCCACGGAAGCACGAGCCCAATCCAGACCTTGAATGATCCTGAGGGACGGGCCAACGGGTGCTCGGTTAATCCGAAAACCGGAGATCTCGCCGTCGCCGATTTCTGGGGGCCGACCGAACAGATCGGCAACGTGGCGGTTTATGCTCACGCAAGCGGAAGCCCAACTTTCTATTCGAATCCGAACATCTGGTACTACTATTACTGCGCGTATGACGACCAGGGCAATCTCTTCGTCGATGGCGAGACCCAGGGCAGCGTTTTTGGGCTCGGCGAGCTCCCCAAGGGCGGCAACACGCTTAACTTCATCCCGGTAAACGAGACGATTTACTTACCCGGCGGAGTTCAGTGGGACGGAAAGTATCTGGCCGTCGGAGATCAGGTCGCCGTAAAGCATAACTTCACGAGCGTCATTTACGAGTTTTCGATCAGCGGGAGTGTCGGAACGGACGTGAGCACGACGGTCTTGACCGGCTCGGCGCAAGTGGCCCAGTTCTGGCTGCCGCGAGTTCGCAACGGGCATGAGGCCCACAAGGTCATCGGTCCCAACCAAAATGGCGCGGACACATTGTTCTGGGACTACCCAGCCGGCGGCAATCCCATTAGGACCATCTCCGGCGAAACCGACCCGATCGGGGCAACGATAAGTCTCGCCAAGAAATAGTTAGACGAACCAGGCTCGCCCCTCGTAATGCAAAGGCCCCGCATCACTGCGAGGCCTTTTCACGCGGACGTTGCGCCGTGGAGCCTATAGGTCTTCCGGGTTGATTCCCTTCAGACGGTCGTACTGCGTTTTCTTTGGACCAGCGTGCGGGCTCGCGTGGTCCGGGATCTCGCCCTCGTACTGTACCGTCAACGGCTCGCGGTTTCGCTCGTAGGCGGTCACGAGACGGCTCATGCCGTCGCCATTCCCGCCACCCATCACCTCGGCCAACGCGGCGTCGTCGGCAGTCATCGCAGCGTAGGGCATTTCGTACTCGTGGCGCGGGCGCCCGTCGTCATCAACGTCTTGCCCTTCGGGTACGATTTCGACGTTGCGATACCGCGACATGCCGGTCCCCGCGGGGATGAGCTTGCCGATGATCACGTTCTCTTTCAAGCCCAACAGCGGATCGTACTTTCCTTTGATCGCCGCATCGGTGAGCACGCGCGTCGTCTCCTGGAAGCTCGCCGCCGAAAGGAACGATTCGGTCGCGAGCGAGGCCTTCGTCACGCCGAGCAGCACCGGATTAGCGGTCGCCAGTTCCTTGCCGGCGATCTTCATCCGCTCGTTGGCCTCGTGGAATGCCGCGGCTTCCACCAGTTGTCCCGGCAGCAGCGGCGTGTCGCCGCCCTCGACGATCTTCACCTTGCGCAGCATCGAGCGCACGATAACCTCGATATGCTTGTCGTTGATGTCGACGCCTTGCGAACGGTAGACCTTCTGCACTTCTTGCACGAGATAGTTCTGCAACGCGGTCTCGCCCTTCACGCGCAGAATGTCGTGGGGGTTCAAGGAGCCCTCGTTGAACTGGTCGCCCGGCTCAACCGTGTGCCCATCGGCAACCGTGAGATGCGTGCCCGGCGGAATGTCGTACTCGTGCTCGTCTCCGCCCGCGTCTACTACGTAAACGATACGCTTGTTTCTCTCGTCACCGAGCCTGACGGTGCCGGCGACTTCCGCGATCGTGGCTTGACCTTTGGGTTTGCGCGCTTCGAAGATCTCTTCCACGCGCGGCAAACCGGTGATGATGTCCTCGGTAGCGACGCCGCCGGTGTGGAACGTCCGCAGCGTGAGCTGCGTGCCCGGTTCCCCGATGGACTGCGCGGCGATGATGCCCACCGCCGTACCGATGTCGGCGTGGCTGCCCGCGGCCAAGTCTCGGCCGTAGCACAACGAACACACCCCGTACTTCGATTGGCACGTCAGCACCGAGCGAATCTTCACCTCGGTAACGCCCGCATCGAGCAGGGCTTTGGCCTTTTCTTCGTCGATTTCGGCATTGCGCGTTACGATCGCCGTCGTCGGCCGCTTCGGGTCGAGACGTACCTCTTCGGCCGCACGCCGTCCGACGATGCGGTCGGCGAGCGGTTCGATGACTTCCTTTCCTACCCGAATGTCGCTAACGATGATGCCGTTGCTCGTGCCGCAATCCTCTTCACGAATGATCACGTCTTGTGCAACGTCCACCAGCCGTCGCGTCAGATAGCCCGAGTCCGCCGTGCGCAGCGCGGTGTCGGCTAGACCCTTGCGCGCGCCGTGCGTGGAGATGAAGTATTCCAGAACGGTCAGGCCTTCCTTAAGTGAAGCCTTAACCGGAATCTCCAAGATTCGGCCGGACGGATCCGACATCAATCCGCGCATACCGCCGAGCTGCTTCACCTGTGCTATCGACCCGCGGGCGCCCGACGTCGCCATCATGAACACCGGATTGAGCGGGTTCTGTGACGACTGCATCGCGGTCGTCACCTCTTCGGAAGCCTTCGACCAGATGTCGATCGTTTTGTTGTAGCGCTCGTCTTCCGAGATGAAGCCTTGCTCGTAGAGCCGATGCAGCTCGTCGACTTCTTCCTGCGATTTCCCGACGATCTCGTCCTTGTTCGCCGGAACGATTACGTCGCTAATGGAGACGGTCGTCCCCGAAAGCGTCGCGTAATGGAAGCCCAAGTCTTTGATCGCATCCAAAAACCGCGCCGTCTCCGAGTTGCCGAATGCGCGATAGCAATCGGTAATGATCTTCCGCAGGCCGCCTTTGTCGATGATGCGGTTGACGAACTCGTGGTTCCATCCCTCCGGAAACGCGAGGTTGAAGATGACGCGTCCCACGGTGGTCCTGATCAGCTCGCCCTTTTGACGCACGTAGATCCACTCTTGCAGCCCGATTTGCTTCGTCTCGTACGCCATCACGGCTTCTTTGCCGTCGAAGAACGTTGGAATCGAGCCCGGCACCTCGACCTCCGGAGCGTTCTTCTTCTTCACGCGGTCGACGCGGTCGGGATCTTCAGGCACCGCGGCTTTGGCCGGCCCGGCGTATTGGTCGCGTTGGAACGTCAAGTAGTAGAGGCCCAACACCATGTCTTGCGTTGGAATCGAAACCGGATTGCCGTACGCCGGCAGCAAGATGTTGTTCGACGAAAGCATCAGAATCCGGGCCTCGGCCTGTGCGCCCGCCGATAGCGGCAAGTGCACGGCCATCTGGTCGCCGTCGAAGTCGGCATTGTACGGTGTGCAAACCAGCGGATGCAAATGTATCGCCTTGCCCTCGACCAGCACCGGCTCGAAGGCCTGAATTCCCAAACGATGCAGCGTCGGTGCGCGGTTAAGCAGCACCGGATGTTCCTTGATGACCTCCTCTAAGACGTCCCATACTTCTGGACGCACCCGCTCGACCATACGCTTCGCGCTCTTGATGTTGTGCGCGAGCCCGCGATCGACGAGCTTCTTCATTACGAACGGCTTGAACAGCTCGAGCGCCATCTCTTTGGGCAAGCCGCACTGATGCAGCTTCAGGGTCGGCCCGACAACGATGACCGAGCGGCCGGAATAGTCCACGCGCTTGCCGAGCAAGTTCTGTCGAAAACGCCCTTGCTTGCCTTTGAGAATATCCGACAGTGACTTCAGAGGCCGATTGTTCGGTCCGGTCACGGGCCGCCCGCGGCGCCCGTTGTCGATCAACGCATCGACCGCTTCCTGCAGCATGCGCTTCTCGTTCTTGATGATGATTTCGGGCGCGTTGAGTTCCAGCAGGCGCTTCAATCGGTTGTTGCGGTTGATGACGCGCCGGTAGAGATCGTTGAGGTCCGACGTAGCAAAGCGTCCACCGTCGAGCTGAACCATCGGGCGCAGTTCCGGGGCGATCACGGGTACCGCCGCGAGCACCATCCATTCCGGGCGGTTGCCACTGGCCAGGAATGCCTCAACCACCTCGAGTCGCTTGATCGCCTTGAGTCGCTTCTGTCCGCTCGTTTCCTTGAATTCTTTGCGAAGATCTTCTTGCAGCTTACGCAGGTTGAGGTCCCGCAGCAGCTCGCGAATCGCTTCTGCGCCCATGCCCGCCTTGAACCGATTGCCGAACTTGTCCCGCGCTTCGCGATACTTCTGCTCGGAGAGCACCTCGCGCTTGGTCAGCGTAGTGTCGCCGGGGTCGATGACGACGTAGGCGGCAAAGTAGATGACCTTCTCGAGCTGTCTCGGCGACATGTCGAGTAGAATCCCGATCCGGCTCGGCACGCCCTTGAGGTACCAGATGTGGCTGACCGGCGTCGCCAACTCGATGTGGCCCATCCGCTCGCGCCGTACCTTCGCGCGCGTGATCTCGACGCCGCAGCGATCGCAGATCATGCCCTTGAAGCGGATGCGCTTATACTTGCCGCAGTGGCACTCCCAGTCTTTGGTGGGGCCGAAGATCTTCTCGCAGAAAAGGCCGTCGCGTTCCGGCTTGAGCGTGCGATAGTTGATCGTCTCGGGCTTCTTGACTTCGCCAAAGGACCAGGCACGAATTTGCTCGGGCGACGCTAAGCCGATGCGCATTGCGTCGAAGTTGTTGACGTCGATGAGGTTCAAGGAAGAGGGACTCCGTCTGGCCCAATCGTCGCCGCCGCCTACGCAGGGAAGTCGCATCTCACGTCGTCACGTAAGGGTTCCCACCGCCGCAGCTGGCCTCAGGGCACAGAAGCGCAGTATATCACGGCGCCCACCAGCCGTTCAATACCGTCGGGACCTACCCCAAAGTTGCCCACCTATGCTCAGTAGCCGCCCAGCCTCGCCGGGTACGGCCATTCCATGATTATAGGAATAGTTGGTTCAGATGACCGCGCCCAGGCGATCGGTCGCCTTCTCAAGAGCGGTGGACACAAAGTGGCCTTCGGCGACCCTGGCGCTCGCGAGCGCGCGACGCAAGCCGCATCGGCTCTTGGAACCGAAGCCGCCCTTCCCTACCAGCTGGCCATGAGCTCGGATCTCCTGATGCTCGCCGTCCCTCGCGAGCAGGTCGACCGCGCCGTCTCGGCCGTCGGCTCCGGCTCCGAGGCCGTGATCGTCGACGCCGTCGAGGGCGAGCGCGGGACGCGATCGCGCAGCGGTGCAGAGGTGCTGGCGCAGAAACTCGATAGCCACCGCGTGGTGCGCGCGCTCATCAACATTCCCCAGTCGGGGTCGAACATCCCGATTTGCGGCGACGATCCCCTGTCGAAAGTCCTAGTCGACAAAGCCTTGAATTCTTGCGGCTGCATCACCACCGACCGGGGGCCCCTCGCAAGGGCAACCGAGCTCGAGGCTCCGGTCTAGTTTCGCAGCAGATTATTTCTTACGCGACTTCCGCTTGGGCGCAGGAACCTTTGCGCCCGAGCGGCGCGCTTCGCTCAGTCCGATCGCGATTGCCTGTTTGCGGCTTTTCACTTTCCTCCCCGACCGTCCGGACTTAAGCTCGCCGCGCTTCATCTCGTGCATCGCGCGCTTCACCTTTTTACCAGCCTTCGGCCCGTATTTGCGGGCCGACTTCTTACGGGATCCGGTTTTTTTACCGGATCCCGTTTTTTTCGGGATCCCGCTTTCTTGCGGGATCCCGCTTTCTTGCGGGATCCCGTTTTCTCACGAGGAGTGCTGGTTCGGTGCGACGTGCTCTTCTTTTTGCGGCCGGCCATTTGAAGGCTACTCCTTTGCTTGCGGCCGCGTCAGATCCGCGCGCCGCGTCCGGTGAGCAGGTTGATGACAACCAGAACGATCACGACCAACAAGATGAGGTGGATCAAGCCGCCACCGAAGTGCACCAAGAACCCAATCAACCAGAGGGCGAACAGAATCACGATTATCGTCCAAAGAAGCCCTGCCATTTTCTCTCCTAACTCACAGTGTGTGCAGTAAAGACCGCCTCCGCTCTTCCGATCGAACGAAGTCGTTCATATGCCCGTCCAGAGTCGTAACGAAACTTGACCTTAGAATCTCGTTATAGTCCTGCGTCTCGCGTGCTCGCGTCATAGTACCGCTCTGTCGATGCATTGGGTGATATCCTTCCCAGATTGCCGTCAACCGAACCAGCGCCTTCCGTGTTCGCAAATCGAAGCATCGGGCGATGGAAAACCCGTGGCAGTAGCGTACTTACATCCTCTACGGAGATGAAGCGAACCGACGAGCGCGAGTCAAGCCACCCTGCCCCGGAGCATCCGCTTGCGTCGATCTCCGCGGTCATGCAACGGATGGCCGACGCCGTGTGGGAAGCCGACGCGACGGGCTGCATACACTCCATCACGCTCTGCCGGCCCGGGCTCCCCGACGGCGGCGGCATGCTCGATGAGATGGAGCTGCCCCAGATCGAACTGCTCTGGCGCAAGTGCGTTCGATGTGCCGAACGTTTTAGCGCCGTCTATCACGTTCGCCGTAGCGGGGGCTCGTCGGCACGCACGTTCCAGTTGCAGGCGGTTCCAGTCCTCAACGAGCGTGACGAGGTGCGCTACTGGTCCGGCAGCGCGACGGAGGTCGAAGGGTTTGCCGATGCGGCAACGCACTTCATGGCAGAGGCAGCCGCCGTACTGTCCTCGTCGCTCAATCGCGGGACCATCCTGAATCGGCTCGTCCAGGCATCCGTCGATCACTTTTGCGACATATGCGCAATCCATGCGCTGGACGACGACGGGATGCTCCACTTGGAGGGAATCGCCAACCGCCCGGACGCGACGGTCGTGCATGTCGAAGGGCTCGAGGACGCCCTGCCCGAGGTGTTGCGCACTCGAGAGGCTTTGCTGCTGCGCTCCGGGGTCGTGCGGGGAATTCGCTCCCTGATCGTCGTGCCGATCTTCGTCGCCGGTAGCTGCATCGGGACGCTGTCATTCTTGGAATCAACGCGCCCATCGAGCTTCGCGACCTGCGACGTGGAGGTCGCGGTCGTCATCGCTCGACAGCTAGCGATGGCCCTGGAAAACATCAAGACCTTCGAACGCGAGCAACACGTCACCGCGCGCTTCCGCTTTTTGGCTCGCGCGACAGAGCGCCTCTTTACGACGCTGGACTCTGCGAAGATGCTGCAGCGCTTATTGGAATCGATGCGCGACGGCTTTGCCGATTATGCAACCGCGGCATGCTTAGTCGACGGCAGAATGCGAGTGGTTGCGGAATCCGGCGTAAATGCGTCCGTCTTTCGCGATGAGACCGAGCGCGAGATGGTCGCGTCCCTAAAGAACCGGCGCTCGATCCTCAAGGGTTCGGAGCCCAACGTCCGCCGCGCGCTGAACCTCGACCCGCTATCGGAAACGGTGCACCCGCTCTCGTGGATGATGGTACCGCTGTTCTCCGGCGACGCGATTTACGGAACGATCGTCTGTTGTTCGCACACGCGTCACTACGACCGAAGCGACCTCGAGCTGCTAGAAGAGATCGGGCGCCGCGCCTCACTCGCTCTCGAGTATGCCGAGAGTTTTGCGCGCGAACGCCGGCTGACGCAAACGCTCCAGCAAGCGACGCTCCCGACACAGGTTGCCACCGTCGAGAACGCGACTCTCAGCGCCGTTTACAGCCCGGCGGCCTCGGATGTGCGCGTGGGCGGCGATTGGTACGATGCATTCGATCTCGACGATCATCGTGTGCTACTCACCGTCGGCGACGTAACGGGGCACGGACTGCAGGCTTCCATCGTCATGGGAAAACTGCGCCACGGCATTAACGCCGTCGCGATGTACGAGCGCAACCCGGTACAAATTCTCAACGCGGCCGAGCGAATTCTGCTTCGCCGTTTTCCCGGCTCCATCGCAACCGCTTTCATCGCCATCATTGATTCACGTCAAGGCACCATTACCTACGCCAATGCCGGGCATCCATATCCTCTGCTCCGGCGCAGCGACGGAACGCTGACGGAGCTCCAGGCCGAGGGGCTTCCGATCGGGCTGCGCGCTTTCTGGGAAGAGCGAGGTCCGGTGACGGCGCAGCTCGAGGACGCGCAGTTATTGGTCTTCTATACAGATGGCTTAGTCGAATCGACGCGCGATCCGTTGGCAGGAGAGAAGCTGCTGCACGAGGCGCTGAGCACCGAAGTCGTCTTCTTCGTCGATAGCCCGGCGCGATTTATCGAGAGCTACTGCGTGCGCGGTCAATCACCCGACGACGTCGCAATCTTGGCCCTCAACTTCGTACAATGCAGGCGTTGGGCGTTCGATTCGCACGACTGGCACGCCGCGCGCGTCGCCCGGCACGAATTCGTCGCGCACATCGAGGCGACGGCCGCCCCGGAAAGCGATCTCAAAGCGGCCGAGCTCATCTTCGGCGAGCTCGCCGCAAACGTAGCGCAGCACGCTGCAGGACCGGTCGAGATCGCACTTGACTGGCGCTCGCATCGCGCCGTACTTCATATCATCGATCACGGGAAAGGCTATGCGGCATCCAGCGGTTGTGAGGCAGAACTCTTCAAGGAGCACGGGCGTGGGCTGTGGTTAGTACAGCGGCTCGGAGCTCAGCTCGACGTCGAAATCCTTCCAGGCTTCGGCACCCACGTGCAAGCCGTTCTCCCGGTGGTATCGCGCACGCCGCCATCGTCGTGCTGAGGCACGTCATCCCGAGCGAAGCCGCAGCCGCGAGTCAAAGGGGAGGGGCTAAGGGGCGTGCATGACAACGCTCGTCCGATGATGTCGTCCACCTAACGCGGGGGCATGAACCGGTCGAGTGTTTCACGATGATCGAGCACGACGATTGGTTGTGCCTGAAGCGCGGAGCCAAGGCGCTCGCGATATTCCGCAAAATCGCCTCACAGCGGGCGGAATCGCCAAGGAGCATTGCGCCGGTTCCACCCGCAGGGAATCGCTCAAATAACGCCCGACGTTGAGCGCGAGGCGCTCTTGGTCGCGCGCAAAAACTGAACGATGTGCTGTTCGCCGCTCGCCGAGCTCGGCTCAATCTCCACGATCGCATCGTTCGGCACTGCCAAGGGTATGGTCAAATGGGGCCTTCGCGTTTTCGACCAAGCGGCTGCGGGCATACCAGGCATATGCCGGCTGCACCCTTTGAACGCGACCCGCAGACCTCCGCCGCGGCGTTTCTCCCCACGCGCCCTTCGCTAACGAGGCTACGCCGGGCTGCGGCGCACTGCCGCGGCTGCGATCTCTACAAACATGCGACGCAAACGGTTTTCGGCGAGGGGCGCGCGCGAGCCAGAATGATGCTCGTCGGCGAGCAGCCTGGGGAAAGCGAGGATCGCGCCGGACGTCCCTTTGTCGGGCCGGCCGGTAAAATGTTACATCATGCGATGGAAACCGCCGGCATCAATTCGCGTGATGTTTACGTAACGAATGCCGTCAAGCATTTCAAGTTCATCGAGCGCGGCAAGCGCCGGATCCACAGCAAACCCAAAACCACCGAGATCCTCGCCTGCAGGCCCTGGCTCGAGGCAGAAACAAGGCTCGTGCGCCCGGCGCTGATCGTGACCCTGGGCGCGACGGCGGCTCAATCACTTTTGGGAACGAGCTTCCGTTTGATGGCCAACCGCGGAACAGTCATCACGTCGGTGCTGGCATCTCCAGTTCTGGCTACGATCCACCCTTCGGCAATTCTGCGCGCTCCGGATGCGCCAACGCGCCACCGCGAAATGAAAAAGTTTATCGAAGACTTACGAATCGCCGCCAGAGCGGTGGAGATCTAAGACATACTGACGCGCTCCGCGTCGCGTTCCAGCCGTTCTTGCGGACCAGCACCGGTGCGATCCGCCGCTTCGCGCGGGGCGCCGATATCGGCTTCCGAGGAGCCGACCAGATGACCGTGGGCGATGTTGCCGCCAAGCACCCCCGCTATTGCGAGCACGGCGATGCCCACTCCGGTAAGCGCGTATCCAACCACCGAGGTATGGTCCAGAAACCGGACCGCGCAGCCCAGCCCGAAGATCACGATCATCGCGATATTCAACGTCATGTGCCAGGCGGCGATGCCTTTCGCCGTCGCCGTCATCGGCGCGCTCAAATAGTCGACGAAGCCGAAAAATGCCGCGAAGAGCGCGCCCAGGACGCCGAAGAGCAATAGCCACGTACTCATCGTGGCCCAGAAAACCGGGCCGGCCCAGATGGAAATGATGTCGCAGACCACGGCAGCCACGAAGCACCCGATCGGAAACGTCACCAGCATCGGATGAACGGGATGCCCTGCGATCGTTGCCTTGCCTTGCATGGCGTTTCACTACCCATCCCGCGCCGGGCACAATCTGCAACCAGCCGGCGGTTTACGATGCGTGAACGTACGCGGCTATTTGCGCCGTAACGCCCGCGGTGGTTTCGAGCAGGGAGTGGCTGCCGTGAAACACCGGAGGAGCAGCGCCGTCCTCGCTTGCGCGCTTGCGGTCGGCGCTGCTGACGTCGCACCGCCGCTGGAGCGGTTGGCCGACCGCTTCTTCACCTGGCACATGCTGCAGCACCTTGTTCCGCTCTATCTCATCACGCTGATCGTCCTTCTCGCGCGCCCGTTTGAGATCGTCGCATCGGTTGCCGGAAAAGCCGCCACCGCAAGCTTCGTTCGCGCAATGCGCCCGCTGCACGTCCTTGCGCAACCGCCGGTCGCGCTGGCCATTTTCGTCGGAACGCTGTGGATGAGCCCTTTCCCCGGACTCTACGAAGCCTCGCTCGACAATCCCGGGATTCACGCAGCCGAGCACGCCCTTGTACTGCACCGTAAAGGGGGCGTCAAACAGAAACGACCTCCCTTGGACCAAATCATCGACTAAAGAAAAGGAGCCGGCGAGCGGTCGCTCATGCTTTTAGCGCATTTTTCTTTGGGTACAAGCTGACTCGAGATGCAATCAGCTATTGATCCGCCGAAGGGCGATTGCCGCATCTACGTGCGGCCGGAAGGCAACCATTTTGTCGGCCTCTGTGCCGAGCTACGAGAGATCATTACGGGGAACAGCATCGACGAGATCGTCGCCAGAGCAAAGTCGCTTTCAGGCTCTGCCGAAGTGCACGTCGCCGTTCACATGCGAGAGCCGCGCGGTGCGGGCAGAGTAGCCTGACGAAACGATCGATTACGCGCTTAGTCTTTGAATCTCGATGACGCAGAAGCCGAGCGAGTCAACGTCAACCGCGAAGCCCCGGTCGAGTTCACTGCCTTTGATGTTTTGCCGATGAACCCACTCACCAAGCAGGCTCGTGAAATAGCGAACGTGGTAGGAGCCCGGTAGGGAGCGCGCGAGGCGCAGTGGCGTGGTGACGGTGCGCGACGCCGTATTGCCTAGGAAGATCACGAGGTTGCGTCCACGGCGCAAAGCGATCTCTGTTACGTCGTCGCTAAGCCGCAGCATCGGCGTCACGTCGCGGTCGTAGGCTTGCAGCTCGTACTCCGTAACGCACTCGAAGTTTGCGTAGAGCGTCGGTTCGGGGAGGCGCGCAATGAACCAGCTGAGATGGCCGCCGCGAAAGGGGAGGTTGCGCACGCCCAGCCACTTCCACTGGGGCGCTAGACGCGGATTGCAGGCCAACGCGGGGCCGCGAATCTCCAGTCCTGCGGCACCCTCGATCGCCGACCAAACGTAGCGGGGTGGATACCAGGGTGAGAGCATCATGCCCTGATTGACCAGCGTCTCGCCGTGGAGCCATTCCGAAAATTGTCCGGGTACCGTGTTGTTGCGGCCCGGGTCGCGCGAGTAGTGTTGAAAGCTCGTACCGAGCGCGTACGCCATAAAGCCCGGATTGAAGTGCGCGGCAGCCAACGCGTAGGTAAAGGTCTGGCCTATCCAAACGCCGCCCAGTAAGCCCCAACCTCGCGTTGGGCTGTATTCGAGATCGTCGCGCGGCACCGTGCGGATGCCGGCTTCAGTCCAAAATGAGGGCACGCTAAGGCGGCTAACGATACGCGCAGCGGTTTCGTGATCGGCAACTCCCATGAGGACCGGAAACAGCATGTCGGCCGTGACGTTCGAACGCGGTTCGCCGTCGACGTCGATGTTCAGATAGTAGAGGCCGGTCTTGGGATCGAGCAAATAGCGATTGATTGCCTCCCGCAACGCGATCCCCTCACGCTCGAATCGGTAGGCGTCCTTCTTCTTTCCAAGGAGACCCGCCAACCGCGATATCGCGACGAGTGCCGCATAACATTCGGAGTTGAGCTCGGTGGAGGCGCCCGAAATCCGATAGTCGTCGATGATGTTGCGCCAGCCGACGATTCCGCGCATGCCCGTTTCGGTCGCCGTGCACCAGATCAGGCCACGCTCGTCGCGTTGGGTCAACAAATAGTCCGCAGCCCGTTTTGCCGCAGCGTACGATTCTCGGACGAATTCGATATTGCCGGTGACGAGATAGTGGTGGCCCAATGCCAAGATAATGAGCGGCGTATCGTCGTTGACGTTGAGTCCGTAATCGTTCGCCTTGCCGTTGCGAACGTCGTAGTACTCGACGATCTTGCCGCTGCGCTGGGCGTGGCGCAGATACCAGCGCAGCGATTCGCGTGAAAAATCCGGTGTGATGTAGTCGGCCCCCAGCCCGAACGACGCCGTGTCGCGGCCCACGCTGTTGTTCGAGCGCGTGGGATCGTTAACGAACGACCAGCCGGTGGGCGTGTAGAGTTGCGTTCGCAGCATATTGGCTTTCGCCCACAGCACGCCTCGGTTCACGTTGGCGTCCGGTGTGACCACGATTGCTTTCCCCAGCACCTCTTCGTAGTGCCGCCGGGTTTGCGCGAACGCGACTCCGGCAGGCGGGGCCTTACGATACCACGCTCGCACCGCGCGCGTGCCTTCCGCGGAGGCCGTCAGCGTGAACCAAAAACGACGCCGCGATCCGGGTGCGAGGCGATGACGGTGATGAAACAGCGCGATCGGATCGGCTACATCCGGCATGACGCGGCCCGAGAGCGATCCGGAGAAGTGCGCCCGATTCATTCGGCCGTGATCGTTCGTGACCTCGATGCTGGTCGGGACCCGCGAGCTGACCATCGCGCGCGCCGCATTCGGCATCGAGGCGTTCCAGGCGAGGATCGCATGAGTCTCGCGATCGTACGCTGCGCGGACGTCGCGTGCGGTATCCCCTCGCAACAAGGCGCCGGCCAGGCTGTCGAACTCGTGCGTCAGGGTGGAATCGTTATGAATTTCGACACTGATGTAGGCAGTGAGCGGATCCACGGGCTCACCGACTCGACTGCGATTGAGCGCGAAGACGCGCTCGACGACCGTCACACCGTCATCGATGCGATACGTGTATTCTTGAGAATCGGGATGGATGCGAAACCTTCCGTCGGCCTTCAATCGAGCGGCGCCGGTCGGCCCATCCCAAAACTGAATAGAAGCGCCTGCCAGCAGCGTCGCACCCAGATCGCTCGAATACAGCTTCTCGATGGCGCCGGAAGCTTTGATGACGATCGCACCTTTCGGGCAACCCAACGTGCTGCCGACGGCGAGTTCTGAATCGTCGATCTCGTAAACCGCAATTCGCTCACCCGAACCAAAGATTCGCGCGCTCACGCCGCTCCGATTGCTTGCTTTAGAGGCGTGCTCCTCCCGCAGCGCTAATTCGGACGCCACTGTGCTGTTGCTTGGAATCGAAACGTCGTGCGACGACACGGCTGCGGCGGTTGTCCGCGATGGACGCCACGTTGTTTCCAGCGTTGCAACGAATCAAGACGCGTTTCACGCCAAGTACGGCGGAATCGTTCCGGAAATCGCCAGCCGCCGGCACGTCGCATTGCTTTCCGCAATCGTGGAGCACGCGCTCGAGCGGGCGCACGTTGCGTTCGCGCAGCTCGATGGGATCGCCGTGACTCGCGGTCCCGGCTTGATCGGCAGCCTCGTGGTCGGCGTGGCCGGTGCCAAAGCGATGGCTTTTGCGCTGCGCAAACCGCTCTACGCCGTCAACCATCTGCACGGTCACGTCTTCGCGCCGTTCCTCGATCGCCTGGAGGAACCGCCCTATCCCTTTCTGGTCCTCTTGGTATCGGGCGGTCATTCCCAGCTCGTTGCGGTTGAATCGCCGTCGGCGATGCATGTCCTCGGACGCACGCACGATGACGCCGCAGGCGAAGCCTACGACAAAACGGCGCGGTTGCTCGGCCTATCCTATCCGGGCGGACCCGAACTCGATCGGCTGGCGCAGTGCGGGAACCCGCGCGCGTATGCATTCCCGCGCCATCGGCCCGCGGGAGACTCACTCGACCTTTCCTTCTCCGGGCTCAAGACGTCCGTTCGATACTTCCTCGAATCGGTTGAGGGACGAACCGCGAAAGCCGAGGACGTCGCCGCATCATTTCAGGCAGCCGTCGTAGACGTGCTGATGGCGCGCGTGCAATCGGCGTGCGAACGCGCCCGTTACAACGCGGTGGTTCTGTCCGGCGGCGTCGCCGCAAATTCGGCGTTGCAAGCGGCGTTTCGCGCGTGGAGCGCGCGAAGTTCCATCCCGGCATTCATTCCGCCGCCCAAGTATTGCACCGACAACGCAGCGATGATCGCCGCCGCCGCGTACTATCAAAAAGACGCCGCGAGTGCCGATCCCCTGACGCTCAGCGCGGATCCCAACCTCCCGTTCGAACCGGTCGGGTCAGGCTGAGCGCTCCACCACCCTAGGGCGGGCATCCTTGCTGTTGCCATCGCTTAAACAGGTCGCACATCTCGTTCGTCCATCGCGGCTCGCCGGAATTTCGCGGTGGCATGCTGCCGTCGCTCACGACCGTGTAAATGGCCTCAGCCGAGCCTGCGACGTCGTCGCGACTACTCAAATCCAAACTCAAGGCTTTCATGTGCGCGACGTCGGTCTCGGTAAACATTGGCCGGATATGTGCCTCAAAGCTTAACGGTTCCGAATTTTCCACGGGGTGCTCCTTCGGTGTCACACGATGTCTTCCGGTTGACCGTGGTGCGCGTCCCATTGATCGTCGCGGTTTTCATCGGCACTGCTCTCGCCGTATTTCTGCTGCGTGCGCCGCACGGCTTCGGCAGGATCGATCGGTTGATCCCCAGGTGGCGCCACGTCCGGTGCGATGACGTCGTCGTCATCGTCGGGGTAGGGCATTTTGTCGCTATTCATGGGAAGATTAGTATACTACCTGCGCGTACAAATCGCGACGCGTCGGCGGCACCTCAACCCGGCCGTCCTCGTGCGGCCGCGCCAGGAGCGCCTGATAGACGCCGATCCGCCCGACCCGGAAACCCTGCGCGCTCCCCGCCAAGTACAGCCGCCAAAGGCGGTAGCTCTGCTCGCCGCCCGAAGTCACCGCGGCGTCGCGGTTGCGCTCCAGGTTTGCAACCCACGCACGCAGCGTGCGTGCATAATGTTCGCGCAGACTCTCGACGTCCCGTACCTCGAACCCAGCACGTTCGGCAATCCGCAGCGAATCGGCCACCGCAACCAGCTCCCCATCGGGAAAAATAAAGTCGCGCATGAACCCGTTCGCCTTGTAGCCACGGCGGCCGCGGCTCTGATCGGCGATAGCGTGGTTGAGAAAAAGTCCTCCCGGAACCAGCGCGTCGTGCACCGCCCGAAAGTAGTGCCAAAATTGCTCGCGACCGACGTGCTCGAACATTCCGACGCTGACGATCTTGTCGAACCGCTCTCCGCCCAGGTCGCGGTAGTCGCGCAGTTCGACGCGGGCCCGATCCGCGATGCCGGCCGCGTCGATGCGCCTCTGTGCCTCTTCGTGCTGTCGACGGCTCAGCGTTATTCCAAGCGCGCGCGCGCCAAATCGCTGCACGGCCCGCACGACCAGCGCACCCCAGCCGCAACCGATGTCCAGAAGCCGTTCGCCCGGGTGCAATCGTAGTTTTTGCAAGGTGTAGTCGAGCTTGGCGGACTGCGCCGCGTCGAGAGAATCGACGCCTTCGTCCCAATAGGCGCACGAATAGACCATTTCCGGCCCTAGGAAGCTGCGGTAGAACTCGATCGGCTGATCGTAGTGAAATCCGACCGCTGCGCGATCCCGGCCTCGGGAATGAAGCCTCCCGCGCAGCTTCGCCTCACGCAACGTCGGCATGGCCATTTTCGGCAACCGTCGGATCAACGCAACCAATTGAATCAGGCCGCGCGCCCCCAAGGACGCACCGGCGCGATAAAGCGTATCGACGGCCTGCTCGAGGTCGCCCTCGATTTCGAGCAGCCCGCCCGCGAAGGCTCTCCCTACGGAGAGATCGAGCGGTGGCATAAACGCCGCACGCAGCGCCCCTGGCGCCTTGACGTGCAGCGTGAAGCGGGAGCGCTCGGACGACTCCACGCGCGTGCCTTCCCACAGCGTGATCTCGAATTGACGCGCGTAGTCGTCACCGAAAAGCCGGCGCAGCAACGCAACGGCGATGCGCGCATTGGGATCGCGCGAAGCGAACTGCTCAGCGCTCAAATGCGACGATCTGATTCGCCTCGCGATGGTTAGTCCAGAACCGCGCGCCGTCATAGGCCAGTGAGCGCGCGGCGAAGGGGATACGGGCTATGTCTTCGGATCGCTGTGCCCCGTTAACGGACACCTTGGTAAGAAAATACTCACCGCTGTCCTCGTCGTCGGTCGTGACGAGATAGAAGCTGCCATCGACGTAGCATTGACCGCAGACTTGATGCGGTAGGTCGATTCGGCGGACGACGTTGCCCTGCTCGTCGAGCCCGAGCAAACGCCGATTATACCACTGGCTCACGTAAAGCCAGTTGCCATCATAGCTCAGCTGCGAACCCGTTCCGTCCGGGCAGCGCATCGCTGCTTGCGTTTTGAATCCATGGCCCGGAAGGAAACGGCGCACCACTCGGTCGTCGTCCTCGCCTTCGCCGCAGATGATGCGCAGTTCGTCGCCGATCGCCGTCATGCCCCATGGCTTACCCGGCGCCTTGTCCTCTTCTATCACCGTCCATTGCCGCGGATCGATTGCGTAGAGCCGATTCGTCTCGATCGAGCCCATCCACAATTTCTCGCCGTCGAATGCAAGCGACTGCGGTCGCGGCGCCGGCGACGGCAATCGTAAGGCTTCGGTTACATCCTGCACAATGGGGCGTGGTTTTCCATCCAAAGGGATCGAGGCCTGCGTTGGCAGGCCTCGACGGGTTCTTGCGTACGTAAGCTACTGCATTGGACTGTACCTCGGCGGCGCTTACGTCCCCGTTATTCCCCTAGCGATCGGGAATCAAACCCACGTTCGTCGTCCGCTCCGTCGTCGAGTTCGCGACCGGCCTCTCGTCCGCTGTTTTAGATTCCGACCTTCACGGTAAGCCAATACTGGCGAAACGGGAGGCCGTATTCTTCGCTGCTCTGCTGCAGGCCGCTGGTCGCGCCGCCCTGCGCCGCCAGTCCGTAGAAGTTCTGCGGTACGTAAACTCCGTAGCCGATGTACCCGTATTGCTGCGCCACGCTGTTGAACAAATTGTACACCCCAAGGCCAACGGTCACGGGTCCGCTGGTCTTCGAGATGCTGGCGTTCGCGAACCAGAATGGATTGCGATTCCACGAATTATTGGAGCCGATGTAGGTGGCGTCTAAGCGTGCTCCGATGCCGCTGCTATCCTGATAGGCGAGACCGGCCGTCCCTTGGCGCAGCGGGACGCGAGCGATCTGTCCGCCGTCCAGCAGTTCGGTGTTGGCGATGAGGATGTCCGTCGGGATTCCGAGATAGGCTGCGGACTGCACGTCGAAGGCGGCATTGAACGAAACGTTACGCGTGAGGCCGACGTTCGTCGACAGTACGATGCCGCGATAGCGCGCCGAGGCCGCATTGAACGTGGTAGAAAAGGCCAGATTATGGATCGTCGGGTGCAGCCCCGGGCAGGAACTGAGCCGCTGCAATGCCTTGTCGATGTAATCCTGCGGAACCGTGATGCCGGGAAACCCTACGATCGAGACGTTTCCGTTGAGTAGCGCTTGGCTCTCCAGCGATTGATACACATCGGCCTGTATGTTGGTCGTCGAGTTGAAGCGATGGCCGTAGGCAAGCTCGAGATCTTCGGCCGTCTCGGGCTCCAAGCCGGGGTTGGCGACGGAAGCGATCGACGTCAACGCTCCGCTCCCCGTCAGGGCAGGCGGACAGTTGATGCTCGACGGCGCGCCATAGACCGGCGGAGCCAACGCCAGCAGCGACGGGTCCGGCTCGCTATACGACCGGCCGCCGGTAATGCGAATGACGTCTCTCGGGTCCGGGCGATAAATCAGCGAAACGCGCGGATCGAAGTGAGTCGACGACGTATCCAACGATCGCTGAATCCAAAAGCTCCCGAAAGCCGAGAACTTGTCGTTGGGCGACCACGCATCGCGAACGAAATAGCTGGCCGTCGCGAGGTAGAGCGGCGGATTGTTCCCAAAGACGTTGTACGTGGTGCCGTTGGCCAGCGAGTAGGGGTACTGCCCGTTTGTATTGGACTGGCGGAGCCACGTATATCCGAACCCAAAGTCGTTCTTTGACATCGGGAAGTCGTCGCTCAGCAGGTAGCCGCGATTGCTGTACAGGTTCAAGAAGTCCGGGCCCGGGCCGTAGGGCCCGATTGGCACTCCCGGTCCTTTTTGCGCGTTATAGTTGTAAGCATCGACGAATCCCTCGACCGTTATGATGCCGGCTCCAAGTTGCTGCGTCGCCCGGGCATCGTAGTCTTGATTACCGAGCGTCCGCCAACGATCGATGCTCCCGCCGAACGGACCGTAGAAGTTCAGCGCGTATTGCTGCGGGTTCATGCACGTGTAGCCCAGCGGGCTATCGACCAGGACGGCGATGCTATTGCGGCACGTGCGGGGCACGCCATTGACCAAGATCGTGTTGCGGCCGCCTTTGCTGGCCTCGATCCCTGCGAGCGTCTGCTGAGCGCCGTAGAAGACGTAGGGATAGGTTTCGTAGTCGTTGTCGCCCTCGCCGGTAGAGTTCGACCAGTCGTTGGCCGAATAAGCCGTGAACTCTAGCGTCGTCTTCGTCGAGAAATTGTAGACCAGCTTGCCGACGAAGTTGCGCTGCACGTACCCGCCACTGACGGGGTAGTAGTTCACCTGATTATATGCGTTGGCGTGCGTGAGGTCGGGAGGTGGTGGGCTCGCGTTCGCCGCCGGCCGATAGGGCGGTCCGATGCCGGGATTGACGACGCTCGTTTGCAAGAGCGCGGTCTGCTGAATGAATCCGCCGGGGAAGTTGCCGGTCGTGCCCTGCGTCCCCCAGGCGACTGCGTAACCGAGCTTGCCGATCGTACCGGTCCCGAGCATCCCCGTCATCGCCTTGTTGTCACTGCCAACGCCCTGGGTGATCGAGAAGTGATTCCCTTGCGTTGGGTTGACGCTCAAGAAGTTTACCGCGCCGGCGATCGTCGTCGCGCCAAACAAGCCCGTCGCACCGGAGCCGAACACGACGTCCGCTCCGCTGAGGCCCCAGAACGGCGAGACGTTAAAGTTGTAGCCGTTGCCAAACGCCCCAACCGGCCCGATCGGATGTCCGTCGAGCAGCGTCGCGGTTTCCGTTGGGTCGTAGCCTCGGATCGAAAGCGTCATGTCGTCGCCCACCGAGGAGCTCGTCGAGGTGATGACGCCTGGGACCGTCGTCAGCACGTCACCGAGGCGCTGGAAATTCTCGCCCTGCAGTATGGAGGTGTCGATGTGCGTGTTGATCGTCGTCGTCGTTTGCAACGCCGTTCGTCCGCCGGCGAGCACGTAGCCGATTTGCTTGAGGCCCTGCCGCTGCCGGCTGATCGCCATTTGAAACTCGACGCTGGGCGCCTCCGTCGTAACGAGCAGGTCCGGTGAAAGGCGCGTATTCTCGTACCCCGGCGCCCGGATCAAGACCACGTAGATGCCGGGAGGCACGCCGGGAATCCGAAAGGTACCGCTGGCATCGGTATGCGCTTCGGTCAACCGGGTGCTGCCGCGATCGAGCTCGATCGTAGCGTTCGGGATCGGCAGACCTCCCTGCGTGTCGAGGATTCTCCCACTTACCGGGACGCCGTCGGCAGCGAAGGCCGGCACCCAAGAAAGCGGGAGCAGAAGCAGCAGCAGAAAGCGTGCAGCACGCATATTTCGACAATGCCGCACCAAGCTTATGAATGCGTTATGCCCGCGTTAACCCCATGCGTAAGAAGAGCTTCATCTTGGGTTCATATCGGCGGCCTACGATGAGCGGATGATCTTCCTTCTCGCTGCCCTTTCGGCGGCGGCCCCGGCAATTGCCGCCGCTCCCAGCGACGTCGTCGCGGCGCTGCGCACGCGCGTCAAGCACGTCTTCGTAATCTATCAGGAGAACCACTCATTCGATAATTACTTCGGAACGTATCCCGGGGCCGACAACCTGGCTTCTCAAGAGGCACAGGCGCATGGCTTTCGGCAGTACGATCCGATCGGCAAGAGTTGGGTAACGCCGTTTCGCATCACCGACCCGGACACCGAATCGCCTTCGCAGTCGCGGCCGCTCGTCTACGAGAAGATGAACGGCGGTAAGATGGACGCGTTCTTGTCCGCGCAAGAGCGCGTCTCTGCGCGAAAGTTTGATGCCGCCGGAGCCCGCGACGTGGGTTTGCTAACCATGGCGCACTACGACTGCGATACCATTCCCTTCCTGTGGAACTACGCGCGGGCGTTTGCGCTCTACGACCACATCTTTAGCGCGATGACCGGGCCCTCGACACCCTCGGCGATCGAGTTGATCGCCGGCCAGGCCGGCGAGACGCAGTGGGCGCGTGATCCCCAAGCTGCCACCGCGCCGCAGGACAACGGTCCCGGCGTTCCGGTGACGAACGACCTCGATCCGGCGTACGGCCCGTATTCGGAAGCCAGCAAGCAGCTCCAAATCGCGCAGCGCTATGCGACCTTGATGCTGGCTTTGGCGGGAACCGACGCAACCCAGGCCACCAATGAGACCGCCGGCGTCGGGAAAGATCTCGGCGCGGTCGTAGTCAGCGGACGCGCGCCGATTCCGTGGGGCTGGTATCAGGAGGCGTACGTCTCGCCGACGCTGGCGCTGCCCGGCTACGAAACGCACCACAACGCGCCGCAATACTTCGGATACCTACGGCAAAACGACGTCTTCTGGAGAAACGAGCACGAAGTCCACGCTATGCTCCAACAGCTTCAGGACGGCTCCCTTCCGGCAAGCGGCATCTTCTATATCAAAGGCGGATCCCGGAACCGGTTCGGATGGAAGCCGGCGAACCCCGATCCGTACGTGCAGGCAAATTACCTCGGCGACGATGATCATCCCGGCGTCGGCGATACCGACGCACAAGTTGGGGAGGCCTTCGTCGCGACGTTCGTCAACGCCATCGCGGGCAGCAAGTATTGGAATGACTCTGCCATCATCATCACCTGGGACGACCCGGGCGGCTACTACGATCACGTGCCGCCGCCGCAGGGGAACAACTGCGCCGACGGACGGCCCTGTGGCGACGGTCCGCGGCTGCCGTTCATGCTCCTGTCGCCGTACGCTCGAAGCGGCGGGATCGTCCACGATGCGGGCGACCAGACCTCAGTCTTGAAGTTCGCCGAACTGCTCTTCGACGTTCCGCCGTTGGCTTCGTTGCCGGAAGAAAAGGCCTATTTGCCGCGCGGCCCGCGGGATGCCGACCCCGGCATTACGGATCTGCTGGGCGGCTTCGACCCCGCACGGCTCTCCGGCACCACGCCGCCGATTCCGGCCACGAACGCCGAGATCGCCGACAACGTCGTCAACACGTTTCCCCCGGCCATGAGCTGCCGGTCCTTAGATATCCAGCCCGTGACCCTTCCAGATGCCCCCTCCGCGCCGCCGCCCAACTTTATGCCACGTCCACATCGCGCACCGCGCGCACCCGCGCACAGCTAGGAGAAATCAATGCCGATTATCGTCGCCGCACCGGCGCAACGCGTTCCCATCTTCAGCGAATTTGACTATGTCGCGGTCGACGAGGCGCGCCATCGCGCTTACGCCGCGCACACTGCCAGCCAACGCCTGCTCATCGTCGACACGCGCAACGGCAAAGTGGCAGGACAGGTGGACGTCGGCCCGATGCACGGAGTCGCGGTCGATCCAAGTACCGGGTACGTTTTCACCGGCGACGGGACCGATCAAAAACTTTCCAAAGTCGATCCCTCCAGCATGAAAGTGCTTTCCGAAGTCGCCGTTCCCGGCAACATTGATGCGATCGTTTTCGATCCCTCGCGCCGCCGAGTTTACGCGGACCAGGATGGCGGCGGATCCGTCTACGTCATCGACGCAGCGACGATGAAACAAGTGGGGACGATTACGATGCCGGCCGACGATCTCGAATCCCCAGCGATCGATCCCAAGACCGGCGTGCTGTATCAAAACCTCGCCAACGGCGGGGGCTTTGCCATCATCGATCCCGCCTCGCTGCGCGTCGTTAAGGTCGTCGCGACACCACAATTGAAGGACAACCATCCATTGACGTTTTCACCGGCTGCCAATCAAGTGATTGCCGGTGGCGTCAACGGCGTGCTGTCGGCGTATACGCCGGATGGGGTGCACGTAGGCGACGCCCAGGTGCAGCCTCATATCGATCAATGCAACACGGGCTCGCGCGGCAACCTTGTTGTCTGCGCGGGACGCGGAATTGTCACGGTCGTCGCCGTCAAGAGCAACGCGGCCCCGCAGGTCGTCGGCCGGCTCGAGACGGGCCATCGCGGCGTTCACACGGTGGGAATCGACGAAGAAACCAACGATATTTGGATCGTCTACGCGGATCCGCGGGGCGATTGGGTCCAACACCTAAAATGGTCTCCGTGAGGATTTTGATCGTTGAAGACGACGACCCGCTGCGGGCGTTACTCCGGCGAGGCCTAATTGAAGACGGGTACGTGGTCGACACGCTTGCCGACGGACGCCACTGCGATGATTACCTCGCCGGAACCCACTACGACGCGGTAGTGCTGGATTTGAACCTCCCGGAGGAAGACGGTCTTTCGATCCTCCGGCGGATGCGGGCGACGGGGCATCAGATTCCCGTGCTGATTCTAACGGCGCGCGACGGAGGGGCCGACGTCGTCGCCGGGCTGGACGCCGGCGCCGACGACTATCTGCGCAAACCTTTCGCGTTCGACGAGCTGGAAGCGCGGCTGCGATCGCTTGCACGACGCCCGCCGAATCGGATCGCCGCTACTTTGCAACTCGGCGATCTGGTCTTTGATTCCGAAACGCGACAGGCCCACCGCGGCGAGCGGGACCTGCTGCTGACCGCGAAGGAAAGCCTCTTCCTCGAGGTTCTGATGCGTCACCCCGGGCGAACCGTCACGCGACGGATGCTCGAGGATCGACTCTGGGATCGCGACAGCGATCGCGTCTCGAACGTGCTCGACGTCTACGCCCGCCGATTGCGCAAGAAGCTGACCGAAATGGGCGAGCCTCAACTTCTCCACACGCTGCGCGGGCTGGGCTATCGGCTGGGGGATCCCTAAGGCTCCGTGAACCCATGAGCGTTCGCGCGCGATTTGCGATCACGGTTGCGACCATCGTTGCGGTGACTGCCGTGCTCTTCGCGGGCCTCTCGATCGTCGCACTCGATCGCGCGCTGCGTTCGGGCTTCGAAGCGCGGCTGCATTCCGATGCGCAGGCAATAGCCACCGCGGTCGACGTCCACCACGGACGTATCTCGCTCGATCCGAGCGACCTGCGTGCACTGGGGTCGCTTCACGCCGACACTCCGTTTGCGGTCTACGGCGCCGACGGCGCGCAAATTGCCGGCAACAGGCTTCCTTCTTCTGCGTCTCGTAGCGGTTTGCAGAGCGCCAGCGTTTCGGTCAAGCGCGGTGCTCGAACGTTCGGGACGGTAACGGTCTGGCAATCCGGCCTATGGATCGGCGAGTTCGATCGCGACGCGGCGATCGTTTCGATCGCCGTTGGCCTGCTGTTGATTGCGTTCGGCATCGTCGCTTCCCGGCGGGTCGCAAGACGGGTCTTGGCGCCGGTCGGCGAGATCGCGTCGCTAGCCGAGCGGATCGAAGGCCATGATTTTTCGCGCCGCCTGCGAGCCGATGGCAAGGACGAGCTCGGACGCCTTTGCGCCTCCTTCGATCGCATGCTGGATCGATTGCAATCGGCATTCTCGCGCGAGCGGCGCTTCGTCGCGGACGCGTCGCACGAGCTTCGCGCCCCGCTCGCCGTGCTGCGCGCCGAAACCGAGCTCGCGTTGCGGCGCGAACGCACGACCGATGAGTACCGTGCTGCCCTAGCCTCCATCGCGCGCGAGGCGGTGCGGCTGGAAGAGTTGATCGACGAACTGCTCGCGGCGGCGCGAGCCGAAGTAGACGCGCGGCAGCGGCAAACGCTCGACGCCAGCGAGCTCGTGCGGCATCTCGGCAAGCGAGTCAGTCCGGCGGCCGCCACGCGCGGGATGATGGTCCGAGTGGACGCACCGGACGCGGTGCTCGCGCAAGCCAATCGCTCGACCCTCGAGCGGGCTTTGCTGGCGGTAGTGCACAACGCGATTGCCTACGGGCGCAACGACGGGACGGTTCGCATCCGTACCTCACAGAACGACGGCACCGTCAAGATCGAAGTCTCCGACGATGGCCCGGGCTTTTCAGATGACGCCCTCGTGCACGCCACCGAACGGTTCTGGCGCGGCGACACGGCGCGTCCCCGCGGCGGCACCGGTCTCGGTCTCTCAATCGCCCGAACGATCGTGGAGGCCAATCGCGGCAGCCTAGAGCTTGCCAACACAAAGGAAGGCGGAGCGGTCGTCACGATCCAGCTCGCTGCAGCCTGAAGCGCTTTTAGTCACCCGAGGGAGCGAGTAGCTCGAAGGCACCCTGCGCCGCGACGCGATCGCCCGGCGCAACACCCGACGCCAGATCCGCGGTCGTCCCATCTTCGTGAGCGATTCGCACCGTCTGCTGCACGAAAGCCGTGGTGCCGTCGGGCTTTCGTTGCAGCACGAACACGACGCTAACGCCGCGCTGCGGGTCTTCGACGATGGCGCTCTCGGGAACGAGTAAGGCTCGGAGATGCGCCACCGCGATACGCGCGCGAACCGCGGCGCCGGCGATCGCGCCCGCGGGTTGCGCACTCACAACCACCGTCGCGGTTTGCGTCGCCGGACTGACCGCGGGAACGATCGCGGTCACGTGGCCGGCGCTCGCGTTCGTGGAGCCGGCAACCCGCAGCGACACCGGATCGCCGACGGCAATTTGCGGGGCATCCGTCCCCGGAACGCTGAGCGTCACTTCGCTTTGCGGGGGCCCGATGGCGACGATCGGTTTCGAGGCATCCACGGCTTCGCCGGCGTGGTGATAAATCGCGGTGACGAAACCGCCGGTCGGCGTGGTTAGTATGCCCTGGCTCACCACGAGGTCCGCCGATGCCGCCCGCGCCTCCGCGGCGCGCACTTGCGCCGACACGACGGATGGCTGCGAACTCGCGCCGCGGAGCTCGGCTTGGGCCGTCGTCGTTGCAGCCTCGTCTGCGGCTAGAAGCGCGCGTGCCGCTTCCACGTCTTTGAGCGCGTCGACGCCGGCCGCATAGAGCCGCTGCGCGCGTGTGACGCCGGCCCGATCGGCCGCGGTCCGCTCGGCCGCGGCCCTCGCGCGGGCGCTGGCCGCGGCAACGGCCGCCGCCGGTACGCTGCCGCCGCCGTATCCCGCGGCGGCAGCCTGGGCCTCGGCACGCGCTTGCGCGGCATCCAGCGAAACGCCTCGGGTATCGAGAGCGGCCAGCGCCTCGCCGGCAGTGACGCGGTCGCCGACGTGCACGTAAACGGTTTGCAAAATGCCGGCGTTGGTAAAAGCCAGCTGCGCCGTCGTACCGGCCGGCGCGCCGACGTAGCCGGCCTCGTCGAGCACGACGGTATAGTTACCGTATCGTACCGTGGCGAGCGGGACGGCCGGTGCCGACGCTTTGGGCAAAGGAGGCGATGCCCGGCGCAGGATGATGACGATCGCAGCGGCCGCGATTACACCCAACGCAATCACCCACCATACCCGCCTATTCATCGGCACTTTCACCCAAGAGCAAATTCAGCGCGGCCTCGGCGCGGGCTTGCGCGTACAGCGCGGTAATTTGGCCGACCAAAGCTTGAACGTAGGCCGCGCGCGACGCCTCAACGTCGAGACTTGAAAGAGCGCCGCTCCGATAGCCGATCTGCGTGGCATTAAACTCGGCTTGCGCGTTCTGCAGCGCGCGCTGCGAGGCGGCGAGCGCGATGCTTTGCGCGCGGTACGCGCGCACCGCGGCGCCGACCTCTAACTCGACGGCCCGCTCGATCTTATGAAGCCGTGCTCGCGCTTGCGCGAGCCTGGCCTCTTCGGCGAGCACGCGATCGTGCGACGCACCCGTTAGCGGCAGCGTCACGTCGATCGTTGCGCTCGGACCGGCGACCGGGATGCCGGTGTCCACGCCGCGCGTATAACCTCCGGCGAGCGTGACCAACGGCCAGGTGCCGCGTCGCGCGACGGCAACGGCGTGCTCCTCCGCGACCACGTTCGCGCGCGCAGCCGCAAGGTCCGGGCGCGTCGACACCGCCTGCGCGATAGCACTTTCCGGCGCAGTATTTATCGGTGGCGCTGACGCGTTCGCGGGCGCAGTAGCCTCCAGGGCGGCCGGCGTTAGGCCGGTCTCGAGGGCCAGCGCGGCGCCGGTATCTTCCACGGCGGCCTGTGCGCGCGCCACGTCGGCCTGCGCCGAGGCAACGGCGACCGACGCGCGGACCACGTCGAGCCGCGGCGCATCGCCCGCTGCGAAGCGCACCTGCGCCGCACGCAGCTGCGCGGTTGCCGCGGCGAGCTCGTCGCTGCGCGCGCGCAGCTCGGCGCGGGCGCCGAGCGCCGAGTAATACGCGGCAATGACGGCGATCTTTTCGCTGCGCTCGGCGTCGTTGAGATCTTGCTGCGCCGCACGCAGCGTTGCGTTTGCCTGCGCAACGGCGGGTGAGTAGGCGAAGAGATCGCCTAAGCTCCATTGCGCCCCGACGGTCGTCATGCGCTGTGTCACCGTCGTGTTCGTCAAGCCGGCTTGCGGCGTCTGCGTATAGTTCGCCGTGAGTGCCGGACCAAACGTCGCACGCGCCTGGTCGTACAGCGCCTGGGCTTCCGCAACCTTCGCTCTCGCGGCGGCGACGTCCGGCGAGGCCGCAACGGCGTCGGCCTGCGCATCTCGCACCGAGAGCTGCGCAAAGATGAAGATGGCGCACAACAGGTGGATCATGCCGGCTCCCGCTTTCCGGCAAAACCCGCGTATAGCACGGGAATGAGCACCAGCGTGAAGGCCGTCGCCGTGGAGAGGCCACCGATGACCGCGATCGCCAACGGCTGCTCCATGGCCGAACCGGCACCGATGCCAAAGGCGAGCGGCAGCAGGCCGCCGATTGCAGCGAACGTCGTCATGACGATCGGGCGCAGTCGCGTCCGCCCCGCGATTACGAGTGCGTCCTCGACCGAGTCGCCGGCTTGGCGCCGCTTGTTGGCAACGTCGATGAGCAGAATGCCGTTCTTGACCACGATCCCGACGAGCAGCAGCAACCCCATGAACGACGACACGTTAAAGGGAGTGCCCGTGACGAAAAGGCCCAAGGCTACTCCGATGAGTGCCAACGGTATCGCGGTGAGGATCACGAGCGGCAGCCGGTACGAACGGAACGTCCCGAGCATGACGGTGAAGACCAGAACGACTGCGATCAGAATCACGATCGCGAACTCGCGAAACGAGGTCTGTTGTTCTTGGTATTCGCCTCCGATCGACTCGTGATATCCTGGCGGCAACGGGGTCTGCGACAGCGCACGCCGCACGCCGGAAACGACCGACGAAAGATTGGCGCCCGCGATCGTCGCCGTGACCCGGATGAGCCGCGCGCCGTTTTGCTCGAAGACCGTAGTCGCTAAACGTGGCGGCGTGAGTTGTCCGAGCGCGGGCAGCGCAACCGGGCCGCTCGGCGTCGCGACGCTAGCGGAATCTTGCCCGAATGGCTCGCCCGCTATCGCGACACGCACCGGTATCAGATTGACCGCCCCGGGCAGACTAGCCGCCACGGCGCCTTGCGTTTGAGCCGAAAGTGCGGCGGCCAGCGCGTGTTCTTGCCATCCGAGCGCTGCGAGCGCCCGCGCGTCCGGCACGATGCGGATCGTGGGATCGGTATAGACGACGCCGGAGAATACGTCGGTAACGCCCGGTATCGCACCGATGGATTGCGCTATCCGGTTCGCGTACTTCACGAGCGTGGCTTGGTCCGGCCCTTCGAGCGAAACTTCCAGGGGTGCCGGAACGCCTGAAACGTCGTTGATCATGTCTTCCAGAATTTGATGGAAGCTCACGTTCGCCGACGGTATCGCGCTGGTCAGCTGCTCGCGCAAACCACCGCTGATCTCGGGATAAGCGCGGCGCCGGCCCGACGCTTTGAGCGCGACACGCAGCACGCCGACGTTTTGCGGTGTCGGCGAATAACCGTTGGTATCCAAGCCGGTCCAGCGGCCCACCGCGGTGACGGCGGGGTCGCGCAAGATGAGCTCCTCCATGCGTCGTCCCGCGGCATCCGAGGCGCGCAGGCTCGTGCCGACCGGAAGCTGGTAGTTGACTTCGAACTGTCCCTCGTCGAGCTTGGGAAGAAAGTCGCTCGGCAGGCTAGCGAGAAGCGCGACCGTCACGACCAGCACCACACCCGCCGCAGCGTAGACCGCCCGGCGATGCGCGAGCGCCCAGCGTAGCGCGGGTTCGTACCGGTGCAGTACCGCCGGAATGACGCCACGCTCTTCGTCTCCTTCGTCCTGGGGACGCACGAGCCACGTTGCGAGCACCGGCGCAACGAAAAGCGCCAGCGCCAGCGAGACGATCAGCGCGGAGCCGAGCGTCAGCGCGAGGGCTCGGAAAAAGAAGCCACTCACGCCCGTCAACAGCGCCAGGGGTACGAATACGACGACCGTCGTCGCGGTAGACGCCGCCATCGCGGGCCCAATCTGTGCCATCGCGAATGCGACGGTTTCGCGCATGCGTCTCTCGGGGTGCGCGCGGTGGTTTCGTGCGATGTTTTCGATCACGACGATCGCGTCGTCGATGATCAGGCCGACCGCGACGGCAAGGCCCCCCATGCTCATCAAGTTCAAGGTTTGGCCCGTCTGGCCGATCGAGAAGATCGCAATCGACATGGCAATCGGGATGATGATCGCGGCTACGAGCGTCATACGAAGGTTGCGCAAGAAAATGAAGATCACGAGAATCGCGAGCAGAGCGCCGATGAGAATTGCGTCGCGGAGCGAGGCTTGTGATTCATTGACGAGTTGCGTTTGGTCCCAGAACTTCGTGAAGCGCACTCCCGCCGGGAGCAAGCCTTGCATCGCGGCGGCGCGCTTTGCGATCCCGTCCCCCATTTTGACCGCATCGGCCTGCGGCAGCGCATAAAAGCTCAGGATCACCGCCGGTTGAGCGTCGAAGCTCACCCCAGACGAAAGCGGCGCAACACCGAGTCCCACGCTGCCGAGCGCCGAAAGCGGTACCGCGTCGCCGTGACCGGTTGGCACCATGACGCGCTCCAAGGCCGGCGAGCTCGTGATGCCGGCATCGACCACCAGCACGTTTCGCACGTAGTGCGCGTCGTGGAGACCGACGGCCGTCACGCTCGTCGCTTGCGAGAGGGCTTGAGCGACATCGTCGGCCGTAAGGCCGTACTGCGCCACCGCCGCGGGATTGAGCTCGACGTGATACTCTCGCGCGGGACCGCCGGCGACCGTGACCCGTGCGAGGCCCGGCGTACCGTAAAACCGCGGAACCATGGCTTGCTGTGCGAATTCGTGCAGCAGGGTCTGCGACATGCTGGTCGACGCAAGCGCGTAAGACGCGATCGGCTCGCTATTCGGATTGATGATGTTCGCCTGCAAATCGGTCTCGGGCGGCAGCGTGGGACGGCTTTGAGCGATCGCCTGATCGACGTAGGTCAGATCCGCCTGAACGGTCGTGTGGGGATCGAACTCGACGATGAACTCGGCATTGCCTTGCGACGACGTGGCAAGCACGCGAGTCACCGAAGGAAGGCCCTGGAATGCGCGCTCGAGCGGGACCGCCACCGCAACCCGGACTTGGTCGGGCGGCAGATTGCCGACGTCGGCCACCACGTCGATGCGCGAAAACGTCATGGTCGGGAAGATGCTCGCCGGAATCGTCACATACGCATAGCTGCCAAGCACCGTGAGGACGGCAACCACGAACACGACGAGGCGCTCGTGCCGCAACGCCACCCTGGCAAGGTCCATGGCGCCGATGCTACCTCGGCGCCATGAACGCTACATGAAGACCATCCCCGCGCTCGTTCGCGCAAATGCTAGGGCGCGGGCGACGCCGCCGGGGCACCTCCACATAAGACCGCGCTCGACATCACCGCCCTCGCGGCATCGTTCTCCCGGTTCTGGGCTTGATCGATCGTCCACGTTAGCGCGTCGAGCAGGCGCGTCACGGGATTGTACCCGAGCGTCAGGCCCGGAATCGTAGTGGGATCGATTACATACGGGTTCGGTGCGAGCCCGGCATAGTTTGGATTCGACGTAAGCGGATTAGGCGCCGGCGTTGCAGTGCTGGCGTTGCGAGAATCCGGCTGGCTGATCGAGCTGATATAGCCTTGACCCGCATGCTGCAAATCGGCCATTTGCTGCGTATCTACGAAGCCGCTGATGATGTCGAGCGACGCGTTTTGCGCGGCAAGCGCCTTGAGCAACTTCGCGCGAATATCGCGCAAGTGCTGATCGTCCTCTTCGCGACCCGTGCCCTTCGTTAACTGAGGGCTGTCCAGAAGGGTCTGGATCGCGATGATATTGTTCGCGATCGGCCGGATCAGGTTCTCCATCCCAAGCAAGGCGATGCTTTGCGACATATTCGACGTGCCGCCGCCGGGATCGCTCGTCATCGGGCCGCTTTGCGATTCGCTTCCCGCGTCGGCGCCGTAAAGCGAAGCGCTATTGTATTGCTTGAAAAGGTTCGGGCTTTTCTTGATCGTCGTATCGTTCTGCAGCATCATCCCAATCGCGGGCGCGATGCGCTCGTGAAGCTGGCTGCACAGCGGGCGCGTGACGATATGGTAGATTTGCGGCGGCGGACTCGCGCCAAGCGCTAGGACGGCCGCTACGGAGGTTACGGCGACTCGCAACATACTCAAAGCACGTATCAATACTGTTACGACGCCCGGCACCCCCTTCTTGTGACGCCTTTTGTCTAGACGTACTTCTTGAGCCAGTTCAAGATCAGATGGAGGCGTTCGACGCGATGGATCGGAGAGCCGGTCCGCGATAGATCGTGATTTTCGTTAGGAATCGCCACGTATTCGACCGTTCGCCCCAAGACCTTCAGTGCCGTGAACTCCTGCAGCGTCTGGTCGACCGGTGCGCGCGTATCCTGATCGGAGTGGAGGATCATCAGGGGCGTGTGCACGCTTGAGACGTACGTAAGCGGCGAAAAGCGCGCGTAATCGACGCTCGCCGGATCCCACGGCGGGCCCCACGTGTAGTAACCCCCGCCCAGCCCGTTCTTGCCGGCGAAGTCGGCGGTAAGATTCTCCGTTTCCAAGTTACTGACGGCACGCTCGGCGACCGCAACCTTATAACGATCGGTGTGCGAGATCACCCACAGCGTCGCATATCCGCCATACGATCCGCCGAGCACTGCCAAGCGGGATGGATCGACGTCGGGGCGGCGCACGACCGCGTCCATGACCGCCTGCACGTCGGCAAACATCGCATCCCCGTAATTGTTTTCGAGCGCCTCTTCGAACGCGTAACCGTGTCCGGTACTGCCGGCCGGGTCGCAGAAGACGACATTGTACCCCTCCGATGCGTACAGTTGAAACTCGTCAAAGAACGTATCGCCGAACTGCGTTTCCGGTCCGCCGTGAATGTCCAGTAGGGTGGCGCGCTTCGTCTCCGGCGCGCCGCCGGTGGCGGGCATGAACCAGGCTTGGACGGTAAACCCCGCCGGGTCTTTCACGGTGAACTCATGCGGCTGCGAGAGCGTGACGCGAGCGAGGTACTCCGCGTTGACATCGGTGAGCCTGCGCGGCGCACCCCCTTGCACCTCTGCGACGTAAACGTCGGCCGGATGCGTGAAGTCGCTGTACAAATATGCGACCCGCGTCCCGTCGGTCGACACCGAACACGACCAGGCCTCGCCGTTTGCCGGCGTGATGGCGCGCAGGGTGCCATTCGTGAGGTCCAGCGTGCGCAAGTTGGCATAGCCCGCCCCATCGACGTTGAGGAGCGCGAGCTTCCCGCCCGGCAGCGGCCATCCGCATAAGCCGCCGCCCTCCTTCATGTCGCCTAGAAGCGTGTCACCCCAGGCTAAGGCGTTTCGGTTGACGACGACGCGCCGATCCGAACCGTCGAGGTTCGCCGAGACGAGAGCAGGACGTTCGGCCGCATCTTTGACGTCGCCGCTCAGGAAATAGACGCGCCGCCCATCGTCGCTAAAGAAAAAACCGTTGTTGCCCGGCAGCGTAGATGCCGCTTTCTGCATCGCCGAAGGGCCCGCCGACGGAATCGTATAGACGTCGCTGGGCCCACCGTCGACCGACTCGAAGCGTAGCGAATCGAACATGATTTCGCGGTCGTCGGGCGACCAGGCATCGAAATTCTCCGAGTACTTGCCGAACGTCAACTCCTTGGCATGCGCGCCGTTGGCATCGACGGTCCAGATGTGCTGATGCTGTTGATACGTGTAGCCTTGACCGTTGGCTTCGAAGAACAGCGAATCGATTACCGCAATATCGCTCTTCTGCTGCGAGGCCTTCGGCGTGAAGCCCGCTTTTCCAAAATCCACGTACGTCTTGGCGGCCGGGTCGGTCTCGGTGACGGTCAGCGCAATCCGATCGCCGGCGTGGGACACGACCGGCCCGGATACGCCATCCTTGATGTGCGTGAGCGCAACTACCCCGCCGCTCCCGAGGCTGTAGCGGTAGAGCTGAGGCTTCTGCTTGTCGACCGTCCGCACGAATGCGAAACTGCGGCCGTCCGGCATCCAAGCGTAGTCACCGTCCCCAAAGTGCTTGGTGACGTTGTGGGTCAGCTTGCCCGTGGCCACGTCCACGAGCTCGATCGAACGATCGTAGGTATTTTTAGACCCGTTCATTCGCGACGCCTCGACGAGGACGTGGCTGCCGTCCGGTGCGATCGTCGCGTTGCTTAAAAAGGTGAGTTTGAAGAGGTCTTCGGGCGAGATGGAGCCGGCCCAAGCGGCGACGGGACAACATCCAAAAAGGAATGCGGCGAAGGCTGCAATGCGCATGTGCATTATACCCGCGGCTCGGCTCTGGGGTTTCGAGGCCGAATCCGGATTCACGTCCCCTTCTGCGCCCCGCCATAGAAGATCACTTTAAAGATGGCTTGCGGCACGGTCGTCAGCGCGTTGGGATTGCCGTATGCCAAATACAGCTCGCTCCTGCGGAGCCGCAGGTGATAGGCGACCGAAACGTTCGAGCAGGCGCCGATGCAGTCGCCTCCCCCGTTGGGGACCGGCGGGTTCCCAATGACCCGCCGTATGCCGATCGCAAACGAAGAATTACGCCCAATCTGATACGCGTAGCTGATGCTCTCGAACCATTGAACGTTGTTGCTCGCCGGCGCCGGAAGCCATTGAGCGGTGTCGTCCAGCGCCAGCGTCAGTGCACCGTGATTGCCCACGCGTATCGTCGTCGTCCGAAACCATGTATCGAGCCGCCCGGTTCCGTATCGCCCGGTGTTGTAACTGATCGTCGTGGGCGTCGAGGATGTGCCGTGGTTTGGGAAATTGCCGGGGTTGTTCGTCTGCAACCCGCCGTCGTAGGTGAATTGAAACCCGCCGTTTTGGGTGATCGGCGTCAACACGTTGCCGAAACGCCAGTAATTCGAACCGGTGAACAACTGAAGGTCGAGCGCGCTCTTCGCGAGGATGTCCAGCAAGATCTGATTGTCGCTCTGCGCGATTCCTTGGGACGGCCCTTGATAGCGATCGACGAACCCCGCAATGCCGAGCGAGGCGAGTTTATCGCTGCCGCTGAAATCCCAAATCTTGGCGCTGTAGAGCGCGTAACCGGCGATGCCGGGATGTGACACGAAGCCGTCAACGGGATTATAATATTCGCCGACCTTCCGCGTCGCTCCAAAAAACCCGAAAGTTTGATTCGCCCATCCGCCGCCCAGGTCGTAATATTGCGCCTGGTTTGGGGCCAGCACGTTCGTGCCCGAATCGGTGCCGTAGTTGAAATACCCACTCAGGTGCTTGAGATCGGAATAGGCGACGCCCGCCTCGGTAACGTCGTCGGTTAACCCAGGCAAATTGACGGCAACGCGTTCGATACTCGAGCCCCAGCGCGTATCCTGTGACGTATAGTTCAACGCGCTTGCCAGGTCGTTACGCCCATCCCCAATGGAATCGAATGACGCGAACCCGAAGGGACCCTGCTTCCCCTCTACGGCATATCCCTCGCGCGGCGTCGGAATAGCGGGCGTATAGAGCGCCTGGATGTTAGGGCAAGCGTCGCAGTTGAACTGATTGTAAAAGTTTGCGGCTTGGGTAAAAAATGGGCGGACCTCGTTGTAGTACCGCTGATAGACCGTCGGCGAGATTGACTGTTGGTCCAACTCGACATTCGAGTAGTCGGGATGAAACGTAGAGTAAAACGACGCCGTTGGCGTAATGGGAATCGAAAGGTCGGCGCCGACGCGCGAGGTCGAGCCGCCGATGCTCTTGCTCGCCGCTTCCCCGAGCGCATACACGGCCGCGCGCGGCTTAGGCCGTGCCGCTGCCACGCCGTGGAACTGCGGCAACTCGATCGACCCGGCATGGGCGTAATCGGCACTCCCATACGTGTCGGGCTGCATTTGAACGCGATCGTACGACCAGACTTGCTGCTCGCCGGTGGCGTGGACGTAACGGACGAACTGCGCCTTCCATACGCCGCCGTGCGCGTTGCGCAGCACGTCGAATGGGATTTGCATGGTAACCGTGTAGCCGCCCGCGTGAACGGTGCCTTGCGACTCCCAGTCGGGAGAATATGCCGTATTTTCCGAGGAGTACTCGTAGTGCGTCCCGTTCGGCGTCGCGTAAAACTGATAGAAGTAACCGCTAGTGCCGTTGGGCCATAGATCGACCCAGACTTCGTCGTCGTTACCTTGTCCGACGTCGTTGGTATGCTGTTGCGCGGCGATCGGTTCGCGCTGCGTTGCGTCGAATCGCACGAAGAGCGAATGGCCGTCGGTGGCGATCCACGCCTTCGTCGCTTCGCTCGCGGGCCGCGATCGAACCGCGTCCCAGGGCAGTGTCAAGCCGGCGGTCTTCGCCCATCCGTCGATCGGAGCCGCGGGGTCCAGCGGCGGATCGCCAGTCTGCGGCACACCGAGCTGCGGATAGGCCAGCGCGCGGGCCGCGTGCGCCACGATCGCAAGGATTATGCCGACTGCCCAAAGGCGCCGAGTCACGGGAGGAGCGCGCCGGCCAAGTTCGAGCGCGAGTTCGCGCGCAGCGTGTCGGCCGTGACGGGCTCGCAGCTTCGCGGCTCACGGCCGTTGCCGCAAAGCATCGCTCCGCGCAAGTCGGCTCCCCGCACGTCGGCATCCCGAAAGTCCGCGCAACGAACGCGCTCCTCACCCCGCGAACAGAGTCTGGCATCCCGAAGGTCGGCATCGCGCAGGTCGGCTCTCTCAAAATCGACCCCCTCGAGGTCGGCGCCTCGGAACCGCGCGCCACGAGCCTTCACATCCGCCAGATCGGCGCCGATGATCGATACGTTCGACAGATCGCGCCCCTCAACGTCCGCGCCTCGCGCGTTGCAGCCGATGCACTTCTGAAGCAAACCACGAAGATCGATGTTGGGGCTTCGGTCGATCGCACCACGCAAATCGACTCCCGTGACCGTCGTACCGGCGAAGTTCGCTCCTGCGATACGCGCGTCGTGGAGGTCGACGCCGACGAGCTTCGCGCCCCTAAAATCGGCGCCACGCAAGTCGGCGCGTCCGAAGTCGACGCCCGTTAGGTTCGCATTACGAAAGTTTGCCGTGCGCAGATCGCTGCGCACGAAATCCACGCCGACGTACGAAACCCCGGAGAGATCGGCGCCGCGCAGACTGCGGTTCGCAAACGAGCATCCCGTGCAGTTCGCCGGGACACCAGGTCCTGCGGCGATCGCACCTATGGCGAGCAGGGTCGAGAAGAGCTTCAACATGATCGTTCCTCCAAGTCTGGCGTGCGAGGGCGCAGGGAACCAGGCCTCGCACCGCGAGGCTGCTTTTGGCTGTGGCAAGCGCCCTATGGCCGCTATGTTACGGGGACGGGCTTCGTCGGTTCGATAAATCGGTACCGATCATTTTCGCCTTCGACAGATCGACGCGACTCAAATCAACGTCCTGCAAATCGCAGCCATTGAACGTCGTGCCGGTCAGGTTGGCGCCATCCAATCGCGCGTTGCCGAAGTCGATGCCGGTGAGCTGTGCCCCCGCGAAGTTCACGCCGCGAAGGTCGGCTCCGCTGAAATCGTCGCCGTTGGCGCGCACGTTCGACAGGTCGACGCCGCTCAAGTTCGCGCGCCGGAAATCGCAACCCGTACAGCTGTTCAGGACGTCGCGAAGTTCGGTGGATGCGAGCTGCGCACCGGTGAACTGACATCCGGAAAGCCGCGACCCGCGGAAATCTACGCCCGTAAGGTTGGCGCCGGAGAAGTCGCAACCGGTCAAGCGCGCGTTGCGAAACGAGGCGTTGTGCAGGTTGGCCTTGCTGAAGTCGACGCCGTTGAAGCTGCCTCCGGCAAAGTTCGTCCCAACGAGATTCGCCCGGCTCAGGTCGACGCCCGTATAGTCGACCCCGTGCATGTCGCGACCCGCCCAATTGACGCCGCCGAAATCACATCCGGAGCAATTTTGCGCCGCGCCGGCTACGCGGGGTGCCCCCAGCGCGGCCCCGACGTTCTCACGCACTTGCTTCGAAATGGAGTCGGCGAGATGCTTTGAATCGAACGTCGGAATGGCGACCTTGGCCACGGGTACGTCGACGACGTTAGCACGCGCGGGCGCGGGGGTCACGAGCATTGCAACGCGCACTTCGCGAATCACCGTACGCGTCTTTTCGTTCACCGCAGGGACAGCTTCGCGGGTTTGGGCAGCTTCGCGCGTCGGCGCCGCGCTCGCCGCGACCTGCGGAGGCGTCGCGACGGATGGTGCCGCGACGTATGGTGCGGCAACCGATGGGGCGACGATGGTGATGACCAACGCGAGCGCCGCCACCGCCGCGACCGCGGCGGCCGCCGGCGCAGGCGAGAGATTCGTCGCGATGTTTCGACCTGCGCCGAGCAAACGCTCGATCCGCAGCGATATGTGTTTGCGAGTGGCGAATACGCCGGGCGCGGGTATCGGATGACGCGGCCACGACGCACGCTCGGCCATTTTGGTGAGGCAGAGGGCATAAGGCCGAACCATGCCGACAAAAGACAACACCCAATCGTCGCACGCAACCTCGCGTTCGAGGTCGAGCTGCTGTCCGATGAACTGCGCCGCTGGATTCCAGCCAAGCAACGCGATGACCAGGCGCTGGAAACCGTTGCTCCAGTCGTCCGCACGCCGAAGGTGGGCGAGTTCGTGAAGGCAGATCTGATCGACCTCGTCTTCCGAGAGACGGTCGAGCAGCGTGTGCGGAACGAGGATCATCGCGTCGAAGAGACCGACGGCCACCGGAACGTCCGTCTCGTCGCTCACGCATAACCGGACGTCGCGCGCGCCTTTGTTTGCCCGCATCCATTGGGGCATCGCATCTCGATACTCTACCGGAAGCGGCAGCGCATCACGCTTGAGCTGTTCCAGACGGAGCAAGCCGACGATCAGCCGTACGAGCGCGTAGACTGCCAGCAGAAGCCAAGCGATGAACACCGCGACGGCGACTGGCGCCGGCAGCGTCACGCGTAAGCGTTCCGGTAAGCGCGACGCCGCCGCCGTTGCAGCGCCTACATGCGTCGCGGGGCGACGCTTTACGGCGGCAATGGGCGCGTTGGCAGCGTGGGCTCGCGGCGCGGTTGGCCGCGTGGCGGTCATCGCGACCGCTTGCGGCGCCGCGAAAAACGAGAGCGTCGTCGCCACGGGGATCACGAACGCCGCGACGAGCGTAGCACTCCAAACCATGTAGCGCGTCGCCGCGTTGATCCGCGGCCAAACCCGCAACAGCAGCCAAATGGAGACCACCAGTAATGCATCCTGCCACAGCGCGTTGAGCGCGATGGCGGACAGCACGCTGGCGAACGTAACAAAGCCTTGTTGCAGGCCGATCATTTGCCGTTCTCCTCGTACTGTTCGATCAAAGCCTTGAGCCGCAGCAGCTCGTCGCCGGAGGGGCGCTCGTTTTCGATCAAGCGCAATGCGAGCGAGCCGCCGCTATTATCAAAGAAACGCGATAGGAGATGGCCGACCGCGTGCCCCGCGGCCTCTTCGCGCGCAACCAGAGGCCGGTAGATAAAAGCCCGTCCTTGCTCATCGTGCGCGACGTAGCCCTTGCGCTCGAGAATACGCATCGTCGTGAGGACGCTGTTGTAGGCGATCGGAGGAGGCGGCAGCGCCGCCGTTATCTCGGCGATACTTGCCTGCCCGCGCTCCCACAGCACCTCCATCAGGCGCAGCTCGGCCTCGGTAAGCGTCGCGGAACGTCGTCGTGCCATGCTCGTATCTCCTCGTTAAACCGTCGGGCCCCACCCTTGAAAGAGGCGCGTCGGCGCCATCGCGTCGGGGAGCCGCACGCGCGTCCGCGCGGTCCGGGCCAGCTCTGCGTTGGAAGAATCGATCTTGTGGTTCATGCTGCCTCCTCGGTACTACTAATGATTTAGTTGAATAGTAGCGCAACGTCCGGCGGCTGTCAACTAAATATTTAGGAATGCGGGAAAGACGCCGTTTGCTGCCAATATGGGAGGGCTGACCCATCGCCCTTCCGACCCCGAGGAGAACAGATTGCTTCCAACGGCGCGCATGTTGCTCGCCTTCCTGACCGTGGGCTTTTTAGCCGCGTGCGGCAAGGGGACTCCCATCACCAGCGGCACGGCCACACCGGCCCCGACGCCCACTCCGGCGGTGACGAGCCAATACACCATTCCGTCGGCATCCAGTAAGCCCGCCGGGATCGCGCTCGGCGCCGACGGTAACCTGTGGTTCACCGAATTTGCTGCCAGCAAAATCGGACAGCTCAACGTTAACGGTACGATTTCCGAAAGCGTCACGCCTTCGCGAAAGGCTACGCCGAACGGCATTGCGTCTGGCCCCGGGCCGAGCTTGAATCTGTGGTTTACGGAAACGGCGCTCGGCAAAGTCGGGCAGATCACCGTTTCCGGACCGCCCTACAACGAATATACGTTGCCGGATCCCGCCGCAAGGCCCGTTGGGATCGCACTCGGATCGGATGGCAACATGTGGTTGACCGACCCCGGGACGAACTCCGTCTGGCGCATCCAGCAGCTCAAGGTCAAACCCTTCGTTCGCTTCAGACAAATCCACCTTACCGGTAATGCGCAGCCGCTCGCCATTACCAATGGCCCCGACGGCGCGCTTTGGTTCACCGAGCCGGGCACGAATCAGATCGGGCGTATCCCCATCAGCGGCCGGCCCCTGAGCGAATTCGCGATTCCCACCAAGCGATCGAAGCCGCTCGGGATCGCGGCCGGCACGGACAACGCGTTATGGTTTATCGAACAGGGGCCCAAACAGCTTGGACGAATCGCCGTCACAGGCAACGTAACCGCCGAATATCCCCTGACCGGGGCCAAGATGCCGAACGCGGTCATTCAAGGCATCGACGGAAACTTTTACTTTACGGACGAGGGCGGCAATAAGATCGGACAGTTCTTCTTCAAATCGCACCGAATCAATTATTATCCCGTCCCGACCGCGAATTCCGCACCGACGCAGATGACGCTAGGAAACGACAACGAGATCTACTTCATCGAAAACGCCGGCAACAAAATCGGCCAGTTTAGATACTTCAACGTGTAGGCTCCGGCCCCGCCGCCAGATCCGCGGGCGCGAGCTCGACGAGAACGGAGATCGCGGCGCTCGCGCTGCCCACTAGGAAGTAACGGTTGCCGGCCCTGAGCAAATGGATTGCCGCGTGCTGCGAGAGCATGGTGGACTCTACGACGCTAACGCAGCGGCCGGGGCGGTGCGCGAAAAGCCGAGTTTCACGGAGCTTGCGAGCGACTACGTAGAGCGCCGCGAGCACGAGCCCGACGATCGCCAGCTTCACGATATAGGCCGCCCAGAAGCTCCACGGCATCGAGGGTTACGGGGCTCGCTCGGGCGCTCCCGAGATTTTGCGTTTGAAGGCAACGACCTTTTGCTCGATCTCCGGCATCCGCTCGAGGACGACGATCGCGTTACCGGTCGTAAGCGTCACGACTGTCGCGTCGCCTTCCTCGATCGATTCGATCAAATCACAGTTCAGCATTACCGGGTGTCCGTTGAGCCGGGTAAGCGCAATCATCGAATCGCTCGGCGGTTGCGGGCGTTGTCCTCGTCCAGCTCCAGCTCCTCGTGCCGCGCCTCTTCTTGTTCGAAAGCGCGACGGCGGCGCTCCCGCAACGCTTCGACCACGCGGAGGTCACGACGTGCAGCGATCGCATCGTTGCGCGCGTCCTCGAGCGCCGCCCGCGCGTCGGAGATGCGGCGCCCTTGGGCCTCGATTGCCGCGTCGAGGCTGGAACAGTACGCGGCGCGCGGGTTGCTCGACTGCGCCGTGCAGGCGCGAAGCGCGCCGGTAAGCCGCTTCATTTCTTCCAACGATCCCTGGTGCTCGTGCCGGCGCACGGCACAGCGATGCCGCGACTCTTGCTCGACGAGCGCACGCCGTTCGAGCAAGGGCGCGAGCGCGAAGCGGAACTTTGCCGGCATACTAGGGAAACTCCCAGCCCACGCCGTCATCGAGCCAACTGCGAGCGCTCGCGGCCAACGGATACCAGCTCGACGGGCACGCCGATCAGTTCACGAATCTTCCCCACGTAGGCACGAGCCGCGTCGGGCAAATCGCCGATACGACGGCAGTCACCGATCGGCTCGTCCCAACCCTGCAGCTCTTGCAGCTCTACTTCGAGCTCCGGCCTGCCGGCTGCCGCGAAGGTCGCGGGCATTCCGTCGACGCGATATCCGGTGACGATCGAAATGCGCTCGAACCCGCTGAGCACGTCGAGCTTGGTGATCACGGCGGCGCTCAGCCCGTTGAGTGCCACCGCGTAGCGGGCCGCGACCGCGTCAAACCAGCCACACCGTCGAGGCCGACCGGTCACCGTGCCGAACTCGTTTCCCTGGCGGCGCATTTTTTCGCCGCGCTCGTCGTGCAGTTCGGAGGGAAACGGCCCGCCACCGACGCGCGTGCAGTAGGCCTTCAGCACGCCGATCACGCGGCCGATCGCACTGGGTCCGATACCGAGTCCGGTGCAGGCGCCTCCGGCAATCGTGTGCGAGCTCGTGACATACGGATACGTGCCGTAGCCGACGTCGAGCAGCGATCCCTGCGCGCCCTCGAGGAGCACGCGTGCGCCTGCGTCGAGGCGCTCGTGAAGGTAAGCGACGCCGTCCACGACGTGCGGCGCCAAGCGTGCCGCCGCCTCCACGATGCCTTCGACCTGATCGAGAGCGTCTGTTCCTGTCGCGACGTTCGCTCGAACCTGTTTCGCAAGCGCGTCCGCATCGGAAAGGTCGGCGAAGCGAACTCCGGTGCGCGCGACGCGATCTACGTACGCCGGCCCGATGCCCCGCCCGGTCGTGCCGATCGCGTTGGCGCGTTCACGCTCGGCGGCTGCGTCGCGCGCCACGTGATGCGGCAACACGACGTGGGCGCGATCGGAAATCTTCACGCGTGAGACGTCAACGCCGAGCGCCGTCAACCCGTCGAACTCGTCAACGAGCGTCCGAAGGTTGACCACCGTGCCGCCGCCGATGAACAACTCGACGTGCGAATGCATCACGGCTGAGGGAACGATGCGCAGTGCCAGCTCCTGCTTGCCGACGACGATCGAATGCCCGGCATTGTCTCCTCCGCCGAATCGCGCCACGACGTCGTAGTCCTTCGCATACAAATCGACGATGCGGCCTTTCCCCTCATCGCCCCACTGCAGCCCCAGAATAATATCGGCTTTAGAACTCACCCTGCTCCGTTTTCCCCACCCAAACGGGATTGGCTTGCAAGAAGCTCGACATAAGACGTCCCGCGCCAGCGGCGTGTGAACGCGCCGCGAAGCCCGGATGGCGAGAGCGGGCGCAGAGGTCGAGTGCAGCGAGGCACAGGACGTGCCGAGCAAACGGCCGCGAGAGCGGGATGTCTTAGGTCGAGCTTCGGGAAAGGGCTATTCCGTTCTAAACTCTAGGTCGCCGGTGTCGCCCATCGGTATTTGCGCGGCGCCCTCGAATTGCGTCATGACGAATTCGGAAAACAAGGCGTTCGGCCAACCGAAATTGCGGCGGGTGTACTGCTGGGGATTGTCGGGATTGAAGGATTCGTGCAGCAGGTGATCGCCGGGGTCGCTCGCGAGGAGCTGCCCGAGCACGTCTTGCTTCTCGGCCCCCGTCGTCGCGGTCATGCCTTCGATGATGAGCGCGAGCGGCCACACCCAGTGGTCGGGGGTGTGATAGCTGCCAATCCCTCGGGCGACGTGGCCCTGATAGAACGACGGATTGTCTTGCGACAACAAGAAGCGCCGCGTATTTTCGTAGTAACGGTCGCCCGGCGTGGTGTAACCGAAGTACGGCGAAGCCAGCAGGCTGGGGATGTTTGCATCGTCGGTGAGGATCGCGTGACCGAGCCCGTCGACCTCGTACGCGTAGATGTATCCGTATTTCGGCACCAGCACCAGCCCGTAAGTTTGGATCCCGCGCTGCACTTCGTCACGTAAGGCTTTCGCTTCGCGTGCCTTTACGACGTTGTGATAGACTTGCTGCTCGATCTCGGCCATATCGCCCAGAGCCACGACGGCAAACATCTCGGATGGAATCAAATAGTTATAGTAACAGGCATCGTCCGACGGCCGGAATCCGGTCCAAATCATTCCGGTGTAGCTCACGGGGCGTCCCCGCCCGTCTTCGGGTAGCTCCTTGTGGGTATAGCGCGAATCGCGCGGATGGTTCTGCTCTCGCTGCATCGTGGCCAGCACGTTATCGAGCATCTTGGAAAAGTCGCTCGTAAAGATCGAGCCGTCGCCGGTCGTTTTCCAATAGCTCCAGGCGAGCGCGGTGGGATAGGCGAGCGAATCGAGCTCGAACTTCTGCTCCCACACGCGGTAGTCCAGGGTATAGGCGTTGGCGTAGGGATCGATCTGCAGATACTTCACCATGCGAGCGACGATCGCGCGCAGCAAACCCCGCACGTCGGGGTCTTCCTTGGCGAAGAAGAGATACGGACGCGCCTGCGCGCTGGCATCCCGGAGCCACTCGGCCGGGATGTCGCCGGTCATGATATAGGCGGTGCCATCCGGCGCGTACTGCGCGAGCCGGCTAGTGTCGAGCAAGGCGGAGCGAAACATCTCCTGAAGGCGTTCGTTGGGACTGCGGTAATCGGCCGCGGCTTGTTCGATCGAGCGCAGCTCGAGCGCGGGCGTTGGAAGCGGCAGTATCGCGGCCGAAATCGCAAATAGCGACGTCAGCAGCCTCAGGCGAACGTGACGGCCCATCTATGCGGGCCAGGTTCCGTGTGCGTACAAAGCCGGCAACTCCCGATAGCGTCCTAAGTAATCGAGACCATAACCCACGACGAAAACGTCGGGGACCTCGAAGGCCCTATACTTGATTTCGATGTCGACGATTCTCCTGTGCGGCCGGTCGAGCAACGTGCAGACGGCCAATGAAGCGGGGCGCCGCTCCGCTAGCCGCTTGTGGACGTACTGCAGCGTCAAACCGGTGTCCACGGTATCGTCTACCAGGATGACGTGGCGGCCCTCGACCGGGATGGCGACGTCTTTTTCGACGACGATGCCGTCCCCGTCGCCATACCGGTTCACGGAGATGAAATCTAGGTGGCACGGTATCGTTACCGCTCGTGAGAGGTCGGCAAGAAACGTGGCGGCCGCCGAGAGCAGCCCGATCATGAGCGGCGTCTTATCCGCATAGTCGCGCGATATGGCGGCGCCGATGTCGGCCACGCGCTCGGCGATCGATTCGGAATCGAACAGCGGCTCCCCGATCATGACGCTCGCTTCACCGAGCGAGAAAACACTCGCTCGACGTCGCGGCGGGTAAAAAGCTTCGCGTTGACCCATGGGTGATGCGAGCGCATCAGCCTCAGTTTTCTGTTCTTTCTCGTATTGCGAGCCGGCTTGGCGACCGTAACCTCGATGTAGAGGTCGTATTCGGGAAGATAAAAATCCGGTGTGAAAAACTCCACCGGACGGCCGTGCTCGTTCCAACTGATCGGAAAACTGCGTGGTTCGTATTCCCAGATAATTCGGTAGAAGTCGAAGAGGCGCGCGAACTCGGCTTCACTCGCATGCGCGAAGGTCACCCGGGACATAGCCACGGGCTGTTACCTACGACACTCCCTACCGGCTATCCCGCTGGAAACCGCAAAACAAAACGAGCCCCGCCAAGCGAAGAGGTCTCTACTCGGACGTCGCCGCCGGCGCGCTCGGCGATCGCCTTGACTACGGCGAGCCCGATGCCTCTGCTCGAGCGGCCGGGAAGCGCGCTGCAAAACCCCATCACGAAAATCGCCTGATGCTGCGAAGGCGCGATGCCGCAGCCGTCGTCCTCGACGACAATCTGAACGAAGCGCTCTTCGCAGGTGCACCACACTTCGACCGTTCCGCGCTCGCTGCCGTGTTTTACCGCATTCTCCACGAGGTTCGTCAGCGCATGAACGCAAGCGTCACCGTCCACGCGTGCCGGCGCCGACTCGGGTAGATGGGTTCGTATCGTCACGAAGCGGGCGGCGGCAAGGGGCGCGACCACATCGATCGTGGCCTCGATTTGCTCGACGACGTTGCAGTGCGCGGAATGTTCGCGGGTCGATAGTTCGAGCATCGAGAATTCGAGCATTCCGTCCACCAGCCGTCCGAGCCGGAGCGCCTCGCGCCGCACGGTCTCGAGAAGTCGGCGCGCCGTGGGAGCGTCGAATTCACCGTCCAGCAGCGTCTCGACGTATCCGCGGATCGACGTCAACGGCGTGCGCAGCTCGTGTCCGACCGTCGCAACCATCGCCCGCGCGAGCTGTTCCGGACTCAGCGGCGTCGCCCCGCGGCGTTAGGGGCGCAAAAACTTGTAGCCGAACCCATGGACGGTGCGCAGCAGCGGGGGCAAGTGCCATGGCTCTTCGATCTTCGCGCGCAGACGGTGAACGTGGACGTCAATCGTCCGCTCGTCGCCGTTGAAATCAAACCCCCAAACTCGCTGGAGGAGCCAGTCGCGCGATAGGGCCACACCGGCATTGCCGGCTAGCTCCATTAGCAGCGCGAACTCTCGGGGCTTGAGCTTGACGTCGGTCCCGTCCACACGGGCTTCGCGAGCGCCCTGATCGATCTCGAGCCGCCCAAAGCGCAGCACCGGTTCGGCATGCGCAACGGTTCGCCCGCTGCGGCGCAGAATCGCTTTGACGCGCACCACGACCTCCCGCGGTGAAAACGGCTTGCAAACGTAATCGTCCGCACCGAGTTCGAAACCCAGGACCCGATCGATTTCATCGCAGCGCGCGGTGAGCATGACGATCGGCACCATTCGCTCTTCACGCCGCAGCGTTCGAGCCACGTCGTAGCCGTTTACTCCCGGCAATCCGACGTCGAGGATCACGAGATCGGCTCCACCCCGCGCGCGGCGGAGGGCGGCATGACCGTCCGCAGCGGCGGTAACCGCGAAACCTTCGCGCTCGAGATGATGCGTCAGCAGCTCGCGAACCGCGGCGTCATCTTCGGCAACGAGAATCGTTTGCGCCGCCATGCCGTGACGAGTGCCCAGCGGGGCGGCCGACTGAGACTCCTTCCGCCAGCGGGCCGAAGCGCGAAGCGTGCTCGCGTAGGATGCGATAAATCGTCGCGGCGGGAAAGCCGAGACGCTCGAGGCGTCGAGCTGCCGACGGGTACTCCATCGAAGGCGCTTTTGCGAACAGCTTTTCGAAGGCCGCGGCGCAGCGGGTAGCCTCGTCTTGCTCGAGCGACGCCACAGCTTCGGCTGCGGCACCGCCGTCGATTCCCTTGCGAATCAGCTCGCCGATCAGCCTTCCGTTGCCCATCGGCTTGCCGACGCGCTCGGCGTAGAGCCGCGCGTACAGCCGGTCGTCAAGAAACCCTTGGCTCTTGCAGCGTTCCACGGCCTCGCGTATCGCTTCGTCGTCGAAACCCTTACGCTCGAGGTGTTGCCATAGCCGCGCCTCAGTGCAACGCTGCCGCGCCAAGAACCCCAGAGCGGCGCAGTACGCCTTACTTGTCATCCTGAGCCTGACGAAGGGCTACTTGTCATCCTGAGCCTGACTAAGGGCGCTAATCCAGGGCGACCGCTGCCGGAGCTTTACCGTTGGTCGAGGCGGTTTTGGTCAGGGCTTCGCGGATCTTTGCTTCGATTTCCACCGCTAGATCGGTGTGCTCCTCGAGGAACGTCTTGGCGTTTTCGCGCCCCTGCCCGATGCGCTGCTCGCCGTACGTATACCACGATCCGCTCTTGCCGACGATGTTTTGATCGAGGGCGACGTCGAGAATGCAGCCCATCTTCGAGATCCCGTGGCCGTACGTGATATCGAACTCGGCCTGCCGAAACGGCGGAGCACATTTGTTCTTTACGACCTTGACGCGGGTACGGGTGCCAACGACGTCTTGTCCAACCTTGATCGTCTCCAGCTTTCGAACGTCGAGCCGAACCGAGGCGTAGAACTTCAGCGCACGGCCCCCGGAGGTCGTTTCGGGGTTACCGAACATGACGCCGACCTTTTCCCGCAGCTGATTGATGAAGATCATGACGGTTTTGCTGCGCGAGATCGCGGCGGTGAGCTTGCGCAGCGCCTGCGACATTAGGCGAGCTTGCAATCCGACGTGCGCGTCGCCCATGTCGCCTTCCAGCTCGGCTCGCGTCACCAGGGCGGCGACGGAGTCGACCACGACGACGTCAACCGCATTGCTGCGCGTCAGCATTTCGGCGATCTCCAGCGCCTGTTCGCCGGTGTCCGGCTGGGAAACCAGCAGATTGTCGAGATCGACGCCGAGTGCCGCGGCATAGTTGGGGTCGAGGGCATGCTCCACGTCGATGAACGCCGCGGTTCCCCTGATCTTTTGCGCTTCGGCGATGGCGTGCAGCGCGAGCGTCGTCTTGCCGCTCGACTCGGGACCATAGATCTCCACGATTCGTCCGCGCGGCAAACCGCCCACGCCCAGCGCCAAATCGAGGGCGATGGATCCGGTTGGTACGACTTCGAACGCCATGCGCTCCTGAAAGTCGCCCATGCGCATGATCGAGCCTTTCCCGAACTGCCGCTCGATTTGAGCAAGCGCGTTGGTCAGGGCCAGTTGCCGTTCGTCTTCCGATGCCATCGTTTTCCTTTCTCTTGCGACAACGCTCACGCGTTGCTTGGCGTGGGCTCCGTATCGAGCCCTCTGTTTATCACGCTCTCACGCTTGAGTGCCAAGAGGGTGGCATTCATCTTCGAAGAGCGCTTCGATGAATTCTGCTGGAACGAAAGGACGCAGATCCTCGGCTCCCTCGCCCAAACCCACAAACTTGATCGGCACCTCGAGCTCGTCGACGATAGCGACCAGTACGCCGCCCTTTGCGGTCGAATCCAGCTTGGTGATGACGATTCCGGTAAGCTCGGTCGCGGCGTTGAAAAGCTTGGCCTGCGAGATCGCGTTTTGTCCATTGGTCCCATCCACGACGAGGAGCGTTTCGGCCGGCGGCTCGCCCAGCTCGCGTTCGATCACACGGCGGATCTTCTTCAGCTCTTCCATCAAATTGGTTTTGGTTTGAAGCCGACCGGCGGTGTCGATCAGCACCACGTCGGCGCCGCGCGCCTTGGCGGCGCGCACGCCGTCGAACACGACCGACGCCGGATCGGCGCCTTCGGCTCCTCGAATCAACGCGCTGCCGCTGCGCTCGGCCCAAACCGCGAGCTGCTCGGCAGCCGCCGCGCGAAACGTATCGGCCGCAATCAGCAGCGTGCGTTTCCCTTCTTTTCGCAAGCGACTCGCGAGCTTGCCTACGGTCGTCGTCTTGCCGCTGCCGTTGACGCCCACGACAAGAATTACGGCGGGCACGCGATCCAGACGCAAATCCGCGCCGGGTAATGTCAGAAAACGTTCGACGTCTTTGCGAAAGCGTACGACGGCGCGATCGGTCGTTGCCCACTCCTCCTGTCGCGCGACCGTCTGGAGCCCGGTGATGATCTTTGCCGTCGTGGGCACGCCGAAATCCGCAAGGATCAACGTCTCTTCGAGCTCGTCCCAAAACTCCGGCGTCAACGGGCGTTCGGGACGGCCGAGCCGCGCAACGGCGGAGAATGACTCCCGGGCCTTCGCGAGTGAGGAGCGTAGCCGCGAAAGCAAGCTCACCGCGCGGCTCCTCTTCCGTTCACGATACCGACTGTATCATGCGAACGTATGTTCGTCAATCGGCCGGTCATCGCGGGTATATACTCGAGATAAAAGCTGTTGGGAGCGTCCGATGCGCAAATCGTTGTTGCTCGAGGCTGCGTTGCTCGTGATTCTTCTGAGTGCCTGCGGCGGAAATCGTAGCCTGCCGATGCCAACGGCGAACGCGTCCGGCTTCGAACTGCGCGAGGCCGCGCAGACGCCCATCGTCACGCTCGACGCGCGCTCGCAGGGGCCGCGTGTCGCTTCCGATGTGTACGGCGCCTCGCTCGCCACCTGGTACGACTTCTTGCGTCCGTTCGTCAATCCATCGCTGCACAAGACCTCTATCCATCTGGTCCGCTTTCCCGGCGGATCGGAATCCGACGTCTATCATTGGGAACACGGCGGCTCGCTGTGTGCCAAGATGGGCTATATCACCCCGCGCGCGACCTTCGACAATTTCATGCGCCGCGTCGCCGGCCCGCTCGATTTGGACGTTGCGATCACGCTCGATTACGGCAGCAATCGTGCCTGCAACGGCGGCGGTGAGCCGAGCGAAGCGGCAGCCTGGGCCGCGCACGCAAAGAGTCGCGGCTATCGCGTTTCGTACTGGACCGTCGGAAACGAAGTCTATGGCTCTTGGGAGTACGACTTGCACGCGCACGCGCACGATCCGCAGACCTACTCGGATGCCGTTCGCAGCGGCTATTATCCGGCCGTTAAGAAGGCGGACCCGCAAGCCCGAGTGGGCGTCGTCGTGAACAGCCCCGGCGATCGGGCGTGGAACGACGTCGTCTTGCGCAGGGCGCAGCCGTTCGATTTCGTCGAGCTGCACTACTATCCCGAATACAACGTCGACAGCGATTCGTTTCTGCTCGGCCACGCGGTCGACAAGTTTGCACACGACCTCGACGGCTTGCGTGCCGAAATGAGCGCCGCCGGCGTGTCGAAGAGCGTTCCAATCTACCTTGGCGAGTTCAACAACGACGCCGGTCAAGAGGGCAAACAATCCGTCTCGATCGTCAACGGGTTGTTCTTGGGGCAAATGCTCGGGACGCTCTTGGATGCCGGCGTGCCGATGTCGACGTGGTGGCTCGCCTATGGGAGCTGCGACGAGGGCGGCGACTATTCGAAGAAGCTCTACGGCTGGCAGCACTTCGGAAGCGAGGCATTGTTCTCCGACGGGCTGCCCGAATACGGATGCGCCGACGCGCCGCGCATCCCAGGCGGCACTCCCTTTCCGACGGCGCGCGTAATGGCGCTCTTTTCCAGCGAAGTTCCGGCCGGCTCGGAGGTCAGGACGACGAACGTGCCGTCACCGCTTCACGGGGACGTGCGGGCCTACGGATTTGCCGAAGGCACGGGGTACGCGTTCGTGATCTTCAACAACACGCTGACCGCAATCGACGTCAAGGCGCGCATGCAGAACTCGCGGAGGACGAGCTTCACCGCGGCCCTGACGATCTACGGAAAAGCGCAGTACGACCGCTCAAAATCGAACCACTGGGTGGGCCCAGTGGTTCGGAGTTTGGGACGCGTAGCGGCAACGGTACCGCTCGCGCTGCCGCCCTACAGCGTCTGCGTGCTTACGATGTCGCCGTAGAAGCCGCAGCGCTTTCCCGTTTGCGCTCGCGCAGGAAGTGAAAGAATTCGACCCCCTCGCGCAGGCGGCGTTTCATCACCTGACGATCGCCGATCATTCCGCCGAGCAACGAGAACATCTTGCGGGGCCGGAAGTAGAAGCGGCGGTAGAACTCGTCCACCGACGAGAACATCATCGTCGAGGTCAACCCCGGATAGTTGAGCGCCGCGTGCTGGATGCCGTGAGTGTCTACGAGCTCGCCGCTCTGAATCTCGAGCCAGCCCTGCTCCTGCGCCTGTTTATAGAGATACGTTCCGGGATACGGCGCTGCCAGCGACACCTGAATCGTCTCGGGGTCCATTTCGCACGCGAAGTCGATCGTCTCGCGGATCGTTTCGGGCGTTTCACCCGGCATTCCCAGGATGAACGTGCCGTGCACCTTGATGCCAAGCTCGCGGCAGTCCTTCGAGAAACGCCGAATGATGTCCAGCCGCGTGCCCTTCTTCATGTTGTTCAGTACTTGCTGATTGCCGGATTCGTATCCGACCAGCAAGAGCCGCAAGCCGTTGGCCTTCAGGATTTCCAGCGTCCCCCGCGGCACGTTTGGCTTCGCGTTGCAGGACCAGGTGATTCCGATGCGGCCCAGTCGCCGCGCGACTTCCTCCACGCGCGGGATGTTGTCGGTCAGGGTATCGTCGTCGAAGAAAAACTCGCGCACTTCGGGAAAGAGCTCTTTCGCCCGCGCCATTTCGGCGGCTACGCTCTCGACGCTGCGGACGCGGTACAGATGGCCGCCGATCGTTTGCGGCCACAGACAGAAGGTGCATTTCGATTTGCATCCGCGTCCGGTGTAGAGCGAGAGATACGGATGCTGCAAGTACCCGTTGAAGTAGTTTTCGATCGTCAGGTCGCGCCGATAGACGTCGAGCACCGACGGGAACGCCTCCATATCGGTGATGACCGGACGCTCGGGCGTACGCACGATTTGGCCGCCTTCCCGATAGGCCAACCCGTCGATCTCGCTCAGCGGCTTGCCGGACGCAACGTCGGCGCACGTGTAATCAAACTCGCCGACGCTTACCCAGTCCACCGCCGGCGCGCCCTTGAGGGACTGCTCCGGCAGCACGCCGACGTGCGCGCCCACCATGCCAACGAGCACGTTCGGATTCTCGCTCTTCAGGCGTGCGGCGAACCGCGCATCGTTTCCGAACGAGGGCGTGCTTGTATGGAGAACGACGAGGTCGTATTCGCGCGCGAGCGGAGCGACTTGATCGACGCTCAAGCCATCGGGCGGCGCGTCGATGAGACGGCTGCCCGGCACCATCGCAGCCGGCTGTGCCAACCACGTCGGATACCAAAACGACCGCACCTCGCGACGGCATTGATACCGCGATCCGGCACCGCCGTCGTATCCTTCAAAGCTGGGCGGATTTAAAAATAAGGTTCTGCGGGCCTCGGGCATGTGGTCCTCCTCCGGTCGTCACGGGTTTTCTGCGCGTCGCGCAAAGCCTGCCGCTAGATGGCGCGCAGCGCGCTCTGAAGGTCGGCAAAGCGACGAAAATCGGAGAAGGTGCTCTGCACGGTTCCGGCCCCCGGGAAGGGGCCGTAACTCCCTTTATATTGCTGTGTCTCTTGCGTGACGGCCCAATAGCCCGGCAGCACCTCGGTCCGGCGGTCCGTCACCTCGGCGGAGCTGGCGTGGGGCGGCAGCGCGTTGGGTTGATAGGTGTAGTCGACGACGTTGTCGGCGGCGTCGTACGACATGCTCCCGTTACCGTGGGCCGCGTCGCGGAGGTTCGACGTAAAGGAAATTTTTTGCGGCCCACTACTCTGGTATTGATACTCGCCGAGGTATCGCGGGTCGAACGGTGCGTTGAAGAGATCCCCGGATTTGGGATGTTCGTAGCCTTGTTCCAATGCCGCTTGCGCGGCGTCGCCTGCCGCCTTTCCGTCGATCGTGTAACTCAAAACGCGTACTTTCACGATCGTTCCGTCATCGGAGATTCCCACGATGAGCCGATCTTCATGACGGCCCGAGAATCCGGCATGCACGTCCATCGTCCAGTGCAAATGAAAGCTCACGATGCCGTGGCTCGTCTCGGCAAACCGCTGGGCCACCAGCGTCAACTCGGGTGGAGCGCCCGGCGGTATCACCACGGCGATTCCAAGCTCACGCCGCCCTCATACCCGTGTGCTGCAGCATTCTAACCAGGCGATCGAGCTGCTCGAGGGCTCCCTTCAGGACGCAGGCGCGACATACATCGCATGATTGGGCAAATAGATCGTGAAGATCTTCCCCGCCCAGAACGAATTACCGACGTTGCAGTCGTAAATCAGGTTTGCAAACGTAACGCTCGGCTGCTGGATCGTCGTTTCCGGAGCGCCGTCGAGCGATATCGTCGATATCGACGCCTTCACTTGGTCGCCGGTGGCGGCGCGCACGTGCTGCAGCCGCGGATCGTTGAGATTGACTCCAAGCGATGCGGCGAGGCTCTTGTCGATCGTGATGCCCTGCGCGCCCGTGTCGATCTCGCAAAGGCCGGTCTTGCCCTGGCCAAAGTCAAATCGGGCAAAGAGACCGAGTGAAATTCCAAGGTCATCTTGCAGTACCAAGGGCACGCGCACGCCCGCTCGTTGCCGTTCCGGAAGAGTCTGCGCATCCTCTATGATCACTTGGTGATTGCGAAAATCGAACGTCGTCGCGACATCCCGAAAGGCGGTGGCCGAAACCAATCCGCCGATCCCGGTTCCATCGAGACCGCTCCAGATCCCGACGTTCGGCGCGTCCACGCGTATGCCGCCGAGCGCGAGCGTGACGATCGTTCCGAGCGGCAAATCGACGCGTTCGCCGGTGAGACGCAGACTAACGTACTTGCCCTTTACCAGCACCAGTTGCCGTCCGAGCTCCGTGGACAGCACGTCCACGCCGGCACCAAGGTCGATCAGCATCGGCACCGGCGCTCGTCCGTCGACCGAGCCCTGCACTTCGATCAATCCACCGTTCACCTCGGTAAAGGGAATGGTGTCGACCGCCCCGGCCTGCAGCGGCACGAGCGTTAGAGCGGTAACTAAGGTCACCGACGCGATGGTTAAAACTCGCATGAGCCCTCCGCCACAATCGTTTACGGCGAACTGCGGCAAGACTTTGTCTTTTCCTGCGTCGAATGACCGCAAGACGAAACACCACGCTCGGAGGTTCCATGAAACACTTCAATGCTTTCGTTCTCTGCGTCGCGCTCGCGGGCGTCGCCGGATGCAACGGCTCGAATACCGTTCCGCCGCCTATACGCCCGCCTGGTCCGCACACGATTGCACACGTCATCGTCCTTCTGCAAGAGAACCGAAGTTTTAACAATTTATTCATGGGATTTCCGGGCGCCGAGACCGCGACGACGGGGCTGTGCAAGCCGGCGCGCTGGTGCCCCCCGAGCGGTAAGCTGCCGATCAAATCCGTAACGCTCGAAAGCACGAATCAATTCGGGTCTGGCACGGACATCAGCCACAGTCATGCTGCGTTCGAAGTCGAGTGCGACCCCAACGCGTCGAACTTTTGCCAAATGGACGGCTTCGATTTGATCACTTTTGGCCAAGCGCTATACGGGCCGCCGGCCAAGACCTATCCGTATCGTGCCGTCGAACGCTCCGAGACGAAAGCGTATTGGGACTTCGCTAAACAGTACGCGCTTGCGGATCACATGTTCTTTACCGATACGGCGTCGAGCTTCATCGCTCATCAGGAGATCATCTCCGGAACGGTTCGACTGAACGCGAATGAATCGCTCACGGATCAGCCCGACGCGACCCCCTGGGGGTGCGACGCGCCGCCGTCCACCGTCACCGCGATCATCCTGAAGAATGGGAAAGTGAAAGAGTTTGGGGGGCCGTTTCCGTGCTTCACGCAATACGCAACGATGGCCGACCTGCTCGATGCGGCCAACGTCTCGTGGAATTTCTACGTGGACCCGTACAAAGGAAAAGGCGCTGACTTTTCGGGCGCGGTGTGGAACGGCTTCGACGCGATCAAGAAGGTGCGCTACGGCCCCGACTGGACCACCCACATCAGCCGGCCGAACACGAACTTTTTCAACGACGTCAAGAACGGAACGCTGCCGTCCGTCTCCTGGGTCATGCCTAGCCTTGCGGATTCCGACCATCCCGCCAGCGGCTGCAACCACGGCCCGCGCTGGATCACCTCGGTCGTCAACGCCGTCGGCAAGAGCAAGTACTGGAAGGATACCGCCGTCGTGCTCATGTGGGACGACTGGGGCGGATGGTACGACAGCGTTCCCCCACCGCAGGTCACCTACACGAGCTTGGGCTTCCGCGTTCCGATGATCGTGATCTCACCCTTCGCCAAGCGGACCGTGGTACACACGGAATATAATTTCGGAAGCGTGCTGAAGTTCATCGAACAGACCTTTGGACTGGGATCGCTTGGCGTCAGCGACGCTTCGGCCAATTCGATTGGCGATAGCTTCGATTTTTCTCAAACGCCGATCAAGTTCCAGACCGAACCGCTGCCGAAGATTAAGGCCTGCTCCGGCTCGGCCGACTTTCAACAGATTATCGAGCACGATAACGGCGTTCCGGAGTAAACCGTCGCTCTAAGGGAAAACTGGAGCCATGCAGCTGTTCGAGGATCGCGTCGACGCGGGACGGCAGCTCACCGAACTGCTCGTGCAGTACGCGCACGATCCGGACGTGATCGTGCTGGCGCTGCCCCGCGGAGGCGTTCCGATTGGGTACGAGATCGCGCGCAAGCTTCACGCTCCCCTCGACGTCTACGTCGTTCGCAAGCTCGGCGTGCCGGGACACGAAGAGCTGGCCATGGGCGCCGTCGCGAGCGATGGCACGTGCGTCGTGGATGAGGAGCTTATCGAATCGCTCGGCATCGATCGCACCACGCTGGACGAGGTCGTGGGGCGCGAGATCGGCGAGCTCCGGCGTCGCGAAACCGCCTATCGGGATGCTCGCCCGGAGCCGGACCTGAGCGATAAAGTCGTTATCGTCGTCGATGATGGGCTTGCGACCGGGGCGACGATGCGCGCGGCTGCCACGGCGCTGCGCCGGCGTCATCCGCGTGCGATCGTCGCAGCGGTACCCGTCGCCGCCGCGCGCACCCGCGCCGGCCTCGGAAGCGTCGTCGATCGCGTCGTGTGCGTGTACACCCCGGAACCATTTCATGCCGTAGGCCTCTACTATCAGAACTTCGAGCAAACCAGCGATGCCGAGGTTCGGCGGCTTCTATCCCAGGCGGCCGATCCAACAGGGCGGCGCGCAAGCGCGTAGTATCAGACGAACATGAACCGTCCAACGGCCGCTGCGGCGGCATTCGCAGCAATTGCCGCCCTAGCCGGTGGTGCAGCCTCGGGGCAAACGATTCTCTTCACCTTCACCGGTTTGCCTGGAGCGGTCGATACGTGCAAGTGGTTCGACGATAGCATCGGCGATCGAAGCGTCGGCGCGCTCACGCGCCAAACCGATCTGCTTTACAACCGCATCGCTCTCCCCGCCGATACTCCGGTGGCGATCCGCGGAACGGCGACGACCGACGAAGGCGAAGCGCTGGTTGATTTCAATCTCGGCTCTAAGACCGTTTGTACCGCAGCCGAGGCCGTCTACGGTCCGACCCCATCCCCGTCCCCCTCGCCCTAAAGGCAAGCGTTAGGGGGACGCGCGGCGCAAGCCCCTGATTCCGATATCGATCAGCTCATCGTCGGCAATTCGAAGGCCATAGTGAGCGACCAACGCGCTGTGATAGATGGCCCGGTAACGCGCCAGTTCGACGGTGCGCGGCTCGACCGCGCCATAGGAGTCGAAGAATTCGGGCCGTGCTTGCGGCGAGATCAGGGTGAAACCGATCGAAAGGTCGAGCGCCGGATCGCCGCGATGCACGTCGCCCCAATCGATGATGCCCACGGCACGGAACTCGTCGTCGACGAAAACGTGGCGCGCATAGAGGTCGCCGTGCACGACAGTGAGCCGCTCGCGCCGCGGCCCCGCCGGCGCGACGCTGTCGAGATAGTCGATCAACGTTTCACCACTTCGCACCAAACCGGCTGCGCGCAACGCTTCTAGCCGGGCCTTCACCTTTGGCATCATGCGCTCGTGATCGAGGCGGCCTAACGTGTCGTCGGGAAGGCCCCGGCCAACGAGCCGCTCCGGCTCGATTTCATGCAGCGCGCGTAAAAACTGTCCCAGTGCGATCGCGAGCTTTACATCGGCGTGCTCGGGTACATCTCGTTTGGATAGCGGCGTTCCGGGGAGCAATGGATAACCCACGAACGGCCAAGGATAGCCGCCGGTCGCCGCTCCAACGAAAACCGGCGCGCTGATCCGCAATGGAAGCTCGGGCGCGATCAAGGGAAGAATGCGGCACTCGGTTTCTATGAGCTCGGCCGCAATGGCGCGCCGCGGAAAGCGAAAGACGTGCGTGCCATTGACCAAAAACGCTGCGTTGTCCCAGCCTTCACCCAATCGGGTTAGCACCGGCGTCCCGAGCTGCGGAAACAATCGCGCGATCATCGCCGCGGCTCGCTCCGGCGCCAGCCCGATTTCGGCCGTCCAAGGCTCCCGCGCTTCGGCCCGCGCGCGTTGCGTCATCCCACGCGGGGGCGTACGCGCAGCGCGACGCTGATCCGGGGACCCACCGCCGCGCGCGTCTTCGGAATGCCGTGATCGTAGTGCAGCTGCGTTTCGTAGCTCATCAGCAAAAGGCTGCCCCCTTCGAGGTCCAGATCGAAGGTTCGGCGCGGCTTCGCCTTGCTCCGGATCGTCATGAGGCGAGTAGCCCCCAGTGAAATGAGCGCAATCGGATGGCGTTCGACGATCTCGTAGAGGTGATCGTTGTGCGGCGCGACGCTGTCGCGTCCGTCGCGATAATAGTTTAGGCCCGCGGCGTTGAACGCGGTTCCGGCGGCGTCGGCGGCGCGGCGCGCCGCATCGGCCAGCGGTGCCGGCAGGGTCTCGTCATCGAGCCGGTACTGCGCCACCAATCGCGGCACGTCGACGTCCCGATCGTACATTCGGCGTCGCTCGCTTTTCCATGGCACCGCAGCGCGCAGGTTCTGGAACCACTCCTGCGACGCTGCCGCGTCCACGAACCCAGGAACGTAAACGATCGAGCCGGTTTCGTCGTCGACGAGCGTGCGCCGGCCGGCGCCAAAGAGACCAAGCTGCGTCAGGGGTACAGGCCGCGGAGCTTCGTCGCCTCGGCAACGCGCGCAACCGCGACGGCATAGGCGCCCTTACGCATCGAGACACCGTGGCGGTTTGCCTGCTCGTGCGCTTCACGAAACGCGCGGGTGAGTTTGCGCTTGAGGCGCTCGTTGATCTCGTCTTCCTCCCAGAAGTTGGCCTGGAGGTCTTGCACCCACTCGAAGTACGATACGGTAACGCCGCCAGCGTTCGCCAAGATGTCCGGCAAGACCATGACGCCGCGGTCGAACAGGATGTCGTCCGCGTCCGGAAGCGTCGGCCCATTGGCCGCCTCGGCCACGATCTGTGCGCGGATGCGCGAGGCGTTCTCGCGGGTAATGACCTTCTCCAATGCGGCCGGCACGAGCACGTCGCAGTCGAACTCCAGCACTTCACGGTTGTCGGTGCGCTCGCCGCCGGTGTAACCGACTACCGAGCCGGTCTCGTATTTGTGCGCGATGACCCCCTTGATGTCGAGTCCGCGATCGTTCGCCACGCCGCCGACCGAGTCGGACACCGCGACGACGCGATAACCGCGTTCCGCCATCAGCTGGGCGGCGTACATACCGGCGTTGCCGAACCCTTGAATCGCAACGCGCGTCCCCTCGATCGTCTTTCCAAGCGACTCCATGGCTTCGTCGACGACGTACATGCAGCCGCGCGCCGTAGCCTTGTCGCGCCCCAGCGAACCGCCGATCGCCAGTGGTTTACCGGTAACGACACCTGGTATCGAATAGCCGTGCTGCATCGAGAACGTGTCCATGATCCAGGCCATGATCTGCGGAGTCGTATAAACGTCCGGGGCGGGGATGTCTTTTTCCGGCCCGATGATGATCGAAATTTCGCTCGTGAATCGGCGAGTCAAATTTTCGAGCTCTTGCATCGACATGTGCTTGGGATCGCAGATCACGCCGCCTTTGGCACCACCGAACGGGATATTGACAAGCGCACATTTCCACGTCATCCACATGGCGAGCGCCTTGACTTCGTCAAGCGTGACGTCGGGGTGAAAGCGGATGCCGCCCTTGCCGGGCCCGCGCGCCATGTTATGTTGCACGCGATAGCCGGTGAACATACGAAATCCGCCGTTGTCCATACGAGCCGGGACCGAGACCTCGAGCACGCGCTTGGGTTGGCGCAGGTAACCGTGGATCGATTCGTTCAAGCCGATGAGCTTTCCGACTTCATCGAGTTGGCGCTGCGCCATCTCCCAAACGTTATCGCGCGCTTGAAGAGCAGAGAGATCTTGAGCCATTGCCGCTTTTTCGCCTAGTGGGGTCGGCCGTACATGCTAGCCTGGTAGCGTGGCAAGTGCGGATTCTTCCATTTCGAACCGTCTTCAAACGTGATCTTCAATGGAATGCATTTGGCGAAGCTGGTCTGAAGCGGAAAGACGTTGGGACTGAGACCGAACTCGTGCTTGATCTCAACACCCGGCGAGAAGGTCCCGACATCCTTGACCTCCGCGACGAGGTCTCCGCGGACGATCAGGCCGAACTCGATTTGCTTCATCACGACGTTCGTAGCGTTGACGTAGTCAATGCCGAGGGTCGGGTGGTTTTGGGGGGGAGCCTGGTAATAGGTCGGGCCGTACACCGAGGGCCATCCCCAATAGCCGCCATAGACGGCTGGGCCATAAAATCCCGGCGTATAACCCGCCCAGTTGTACGAGACGTTTCGTTGCGGACTGCAGTTGTTAACGATGATCGGGTGCGGCGTGGTCACGTGCGCGGCCGCCGACATCGCGACCTGACCAGTTTGCGCCGTTGTCAGCGCGGGAAGGCCCACCGTGAGGCAGAGTGCTACGGCGCCTAGCGAAAAGCGTAACGGATTCATGAAAGGTAAGAACCTCCTTATTCGGGCAAACGTTTGCTTTCGGGCCGTAAGGCTTCTGCAAGCGAAAGGGCGGTGCCTTGACGCCGCCCTTGAGTTGCCTAGGTTCTTTCCCTGTTAGTGCGGAGGACGTCCGCCGCCGCCGCGGGTGCCCCCACCGCCGCCGCGACCGCCGCCAGTCGATCCGCCACCGCCTCCTGATGGATGCGGAGCGGAGTAACCGCCGCGCGAGGACGAGCCGTATGACGGCGCCGATCCACGCGAGTACGACGGATATGATCCACGCGAGTACGACCCGTATGAAGGCGCCGATCCACGCGAGTACGACGGATACGATCCACGCGAGTACGACCCGTATGAAGGCGCCGATCCACGCGAGTACGACGGATACGATCCACGCGAGTACGACCCGTATGAAGGCGCCGATCCACGCGAGCTTTCATAGGGATTGCGTGACGAGTACGAGCTTCCGTAAGCGCTCCGCGACTGCGTTCCGTAGTTATTGCGATCGCCGTAGGTTACCGGTACGGAAGCGCGGCCGCGCTCTTGCGAGAAGCGGTTCCACGAGTCCGAGGGCGCACTCGCGCGCCCCGTCGATTGCGTTCTCATCGAGGTACCCGACTCCATGCGGGGTGCATTCGACTGCATTCGAGCTGCGTTCGATTCCATCCGAGGCGCATTCGATTCCATCCGAGGCGCATTCGACTCCGTCCGAGGCGCATTCGACTCCGTCCGGCCGGCGTGGGCCGAAATCGCGTTGTCGCGACCCTGAATTCCGCGCGTCTGATCGAAGCGCTGCCAGGAGTCGGACGGAGCAGTTTCACGGCCCGCCATGCTGCCGCTGCGAGTTTCCGTGGCATTCTCACGGCCCGTCATGCTGCCGCTGCGTTCCGCGGCGTTCTGGCGGCTGACCGGCGCGTTCTGCCGGGCGATCGGCGCGTTCTCGTGGCGGGTTGCTTCGGTTCCGCGCATCGAGGCTTCGTTGCCGCGCGTTACCGTGGCGCTTTGGCCCCTGGCCGTACCGTGAATCGCCTGCGAGACGCCGCGTTGCTGCTCCGCGAAAGGAGTGCGCGCCGCCAGCGCCCGATTCGTCGCGAAGCGCGGTGAATCGAAGGCTTTCGAGAACTGCGTGCGCGCGCCGACCGTTCCGCCGGAGAAGCGCAGATTGTTCGCGGTCGGTCGAACCGGCACCGCACCGTGGATCGTTCCGACGTGACCATGCAGGCTTCCCGAGGTTACCGCGACCGTATGGCCCGAGATCGTGCCGTGCTGGAAGCGTCCAAAGCCCGTTCCGCTCGCGCCGCCGTGGCGGAAGTTTCGATAGGTGTTATAGATGTTGGTGACGTTGACGATCCGCGTTCCACCGTAGAATCCGCCGCCGTAACCGTAGCCGCCATAGCCATAGCCGGGCCAGCCCCAGCCGAAGCCCGTCCAGGCCCAGCCGGGATACCACGGATAGTACGACTCATAGGGTGCGAGCGGACACCACCCGAGGTTCGGGTAGCCGAATCCGATCGAGACGCCGACGCCAAACCCGAAGAAGCCGACGAGCGCCGGCGACCAGGTGTTGTAGCCGTAGCCGTACGCCGGCGGGTACCAGGCCCAGCCATACCCGTTGGCATAGAACCAGCGCCCGTAGTGATACGGCGCCCAGCCCCATGGCTCGTTGCCGACCCACGTCCAGCCGTAACCACCTTCCCAGGTCCAGGAACCGTCACGATATGGCGCCCAGTCGGCCGACTGGTCCGGCACCCAGGCTTGACCGTAGCCGGCAACGTCTTGCCACTGGCCGTAAGCATCGAGGTTGTCGTAACCCGCGATGCTGGGATTTAGGTTGGGGCTTGCGTTGAGCGCGGCAGTCATCGTTTGATCGCGCTTGGCATTGAAGTCGTCAAACGAATCGAACCCGACGGCCGACGTGTACGTGATCGACGGATTTGAGGCCGAGCCGCGCGCGATTAGCGTTCGCCCCTGCTCGAGCGTGTACGTACGTTGCGGCGTAACGACGTCCACGCGTCCACGCCGCACGGTCACCCAACTCGAACCGTCTTTACCGATCGAGATGCGGTAGTCCCCGACGTCTTGGGCGCGAACCGTTGCCGATGGGGTGTCGATTTGAATCGGCTGACCACCGCGAACCAGCCCGATCTCGGCCGTGCCGTCGGCCAGCTGCATCTGACGGTTGTTCGGATCGTTGTTGGTGATCCGCGCCTGAACGTTGCCGCCGAGCCGAACGGCGGTGAAGCCGTCGAACTGCAACTCCGCTCGCGACGTCGCGCCGGTCGAAATGTAATCACCCGGCAGCAGCGGGGCATTGCGCACCGCGGCCGTCTGGGTTTGGCTATCGCCGCGTTGGACGACGGCCGACCCCTGGATGACGCTGACCCTGGCGACGCCAGGTCCGTTCTTGTCGGGCGCCTGCTCGGCGGGTGCCGGCAAAGCGCTCGTGAGGGTCACCCCAATCAGGGCAACCCCCGAGATCACGCTAGTGAGCCACTTGCTTGTCATGTTGTTGTCTGTTTCCCCTCAGGACCAATTGAAGCCGAATATGCCCGATAAAGCATCGAACCGCGATTAGCTTACCATTAAGCTGGCGTGAGAGCGGTAATGCTTGCCTGGACACCAAAAAGGCAAGAGATGCTCGACGGTTTCGCTAACCATCCGGGATGGAGGTAGACACCCAATGAAGGATTCAAGCGGCGAAATGACGCGCGGTAGGTTCGTTGCGGGCGCCGTGATATTGCCCGCTCTCGCAGGTTTGCTCTTATCGCAAACCGCTACGGCAGAAGCGAAAGGCTCGAAGGCGCAGTTCAAATATCAAGGCACTCCCAACAACGGACATAAATGCTCGCAGTGCAGGTTCTTCGTGAAGGGCAGCTCTGCCAGCGCAAACGGGACTTGCAGCCTCGTAGACGGCTCGATCAGCCCCAACGGCTGGTGCACCGCTTTCGCTGCGAAGTAGCCTCGGCGTTCGTTAGGCCACTTCGAATAGCGCTGCCGCGCCGATACCACCGGCAACGCACATCGTGACGACGACGAACTTCTCGCCACGGCGCTTGCCTTCGATCAGTGCGTGCATCGCCATGCGGGCGCCGCTCATTCCGTATGGATGCCCGATCGAAATGGCGCCCCCATCGACGTTAAAGCGCTCGCTGGGAAGCTCGAGCGTATCGCGGCAGTAAACGGTTTGTACGGCGAAAGCCTCGTTGAGCTCCCATAGCCCGATGTCGCCCACGCTCAATCCGTGTTGCTTGAGCAACTTCGGAACCGCGTACACCGGCGCAATGCCCATCTCGCCGGGCTCGCATCCCGCGGCGGCGTAACCGCGGTAAATTCCTAACGGCGTAAGGTTGCGTTGCGCTGCGAGCGCCCCATCCATGATGACGACGGCAGCTGCGCCGTCGGAGAGTTGCGAGGAGTTGCCCGCCGTAATCGTCGTATCGGCTACGCCGGGGACGGCGCCTTTCAGGGCCGCTAAGCCTTCGAGGGTCGTGTCGGGGCGGTTTCCTTCGTCTTTGCGCAACTCGACACGCTGCTCGCTCACGTCGCCGGTTGCCCTGTCTTGCTCGTACTTCCAGGACGGCAAAGCGACGATCTCCGCGTCGAACCGGGCCGCCGCCTGCGCGGCCGCCGTGCGTTGCTGGCTTTGGAACGCATACTCGTCTTGACGATCGCGCGAAACCGCGTACTTCTTGGCCACGTAATCGGCCGTGAACAGCATCGGCGTATAGAGATCCGGAACGTGACGCAGCAACCATTCCTCGGCCGCAAAGTGCATGTGCACCTCGTTCTGCACCATGCTGATCGATTCGACTCCTCCGGCGACGATGACGCCCGCGCCATCGGCCATAATGCGGTTTGCCCCAAGCGCTATCGCATCGAGGCCGGAGGCGCAAAAACGGCTCACGGTTTGGCCCGGTACGCCCACCGGGCACCCGGCGCGCAGCGCCGCCGTTCGCCCGACGTTGTTTCCGGTGGCGCCCTCGGGCAGCCCGCAACCCATTATAACGTCGTCGACTTCGGCTGGATCGATCGAGGCGCGGCGCATTGCGCGCTCGACCACGTGTCCGGCCATCGTCGCACCCGGCGTCTGATTGAAGGCGCCGCGAAAGGCTCGACCGATCGGCGTGCGCGCCACGGAAACGATGACCGCCTCACGCATGGGCGAGCGCCTTGGACACCGCGGCAAACGTGCCGTGGCCGGCGGCGATTTCGGCTAACAAGGGCGCCGGCTTCCATTGCGGTCCGAACGTCGCCTCAAAATCTCGAATGCGCGCATAGACGTTGTCGACGCCGATTTCGTCCGCGTACCACATTGGGCCGCCGTGATGCGGCGGGAAACCGTAACCGTACACGTACACGATATCGATGTCGCCGGGGCGTAATGCGACACCCTCTTCCAACAGGTACGCGCCCCGGTTGATCAGCGCGTAGAGCAGCCGATCGCGAATTTCACCGTCGGTCGGGTTGCGCTGCGCGATTCCCGCGCGGCGAGCCTCTTCGGCGAAAAGCTGCTCGACCGCAATGTCGGCGATCGGCTCGCGCCCCTTGCCGACCGATTTGTCGTACTTGAAATAGCCGGCCAACGTCTTCTGCCCCAGGCGCTGCATGTCGACGAGCCGCTGCAATACGTGGGTTCGGCTCAACGCCTCGTCGCCTCTCGATTGCTGAATTTGCCACGCAATGTCGAGGCCCGAAAGGTCGCTCATCGCAAACGGCCCCATCGGGAAGCCAAAGGCTTTCATGACGCCATCCACGCGCTCCGGCGCCACGCCTTCCTCGGCCAATGCCACGGCCTCGCGAACGTAATCGAAGATCATCCGGTTTCCGATGAACCCGAAGGCGTTACCGGAAAGCACGGTCTTCTTGCGCAGCGCCTTGCCGAGCTTGAACGCGGCAGCTATGGTGTGCACGGACGTTTCCCGAGTGCGAACGATCTCGAGCAGCGGCATGATATTGGCCGGAACGAAGAAATGCAGGCCCAGCACGCGATCCGCCCGGTGCGTCACCTCTGCCAGCTTCGCGACGTCGAGCGTGGACGTGTTCGTCGCCAAGATCGCTTCGGGTTCGACGATGCCGTCGAGTTTGCGGAAGACCTCACGCTTGACCTCGATATCTTCGAAAACCGCCTCGACCACGAGATCCACGCCGGCGAGCTCGCTCCAATTGTCGGTAAACGCGATCGATTGACCCCGCCGCCAGGCTTCCTCCTGAGTCAGGCGCCCCTTTTGGACTTGGTACATGAACATGCCCATGACGGTTTGGCGGGCCCGATCGACCGCGGCGTCGTTGTTATCCACGACGACGACGGGGATCCCGGCCTGCGCGAAAGCGATCGCGATACCGCTGCCCATCGTCCCGGCCCCGACCACGCCGGCTCGCTCGATGGTGCCGGCCGCAGCCATGTCGACGCCGGCGACCTTCGCCAGCTCTCGCTCCGCGAAAAACAGGTGACGCAATGCGAGCGAAGGCGCCGAACGCACCAGCTCGTCGAATAGCCGTGCCTCGCGCGCTAGCCCGAACGGAAACGGCAACTCGACCGCGGCCTGCACGGCGTCGATCAGCTTGTGCGCGGCGAAGCCGCCGTTGCTCTCGGCCGGTACCGTCTTATGGGCCTGCGCGACGACGAACGGCCCGGCTTGCATCGGAACGTCTTTGGCAATCGTGGCGTCGCGGGCGGAGATGCGCCGTTTCGGCGGTGAACCGCTTGCAAAAGCGACGGCGCGTTCGGTGACGTCGCCACCTGCGATCTCGTCGATGATGCCGAGCTCCAGAGCGCGTTGCGCGCTTACGCTGGAGCCCTTGAGCATGAACTCAAGCGCGGCACGCGCATCGATCAGCCGCGGAAGCCTCTGCGTCCCGCCGGCGCCCGGCAAAAGCCCCAGTTTGATCTCGGGTAAACCCAACTTCGATCGCGCGGAGGCGAGGCGATAGTCGCATGCCAACGCGAGCTCGAGCGCTCCGCCGAGGCAGTTGCCGTCGATCGCCGCGAGGTACGTCTTACCGCTGCGCTCGACCGCTGCGATCACGTCGCGAATCGTCGTGGTGCCGGGCACGAGCTCGGTGTTGAAGTCGTTGACATCGGCGCCCGCGCTAAACAGTCCCTTGGCCCCCGTCAAGACTACCGCGCCGACATCTGGATCGCGTTCGGCGGCCTGTATCGCCGTTAGTAACTCGGCAGAATAGGCAAACGAAAGCGCGTTGACCGGCGGATTATCGAGCGTAATGACGCGGACCGTGCCGGGCATTGTCAGACCGGCACTGCCCTGTGGCGGTCGAGATCGAACTGCGCGTCACTCAACGCCGTTACGTCCGCCGAGCCCTCGACGATTTGCCGTTGGTACCACGCGCACTGCGCCAGCACGTGCGTCGCATAGAAGGCCGCCGTGGCCAGCTTTGCTCGGTAGAATTCCGCCTCGGCATCGCCTGCGGCGATTCTGGCGGCCGCTATCTGCGCGGCACGCGCCATCTGCCAACCGCCCGCGACCGTGCCCCAGAAGCGCAGGTACGGAACCGAACAGGCAAACGCTTTGCGTAAGTCGCCCATGGCGTTCATACCGATCCACTGCGAGGTCTCGCTCAGCGCGAGCAACGCCTTACCCAGTGCTTCGCCGATGCGCTTGACGGTCGCGTCGGAATGAGCGGCGCATTCCTTCGCAACGGCCTCCATCTTCTTCCCGACGCTGCTCGCGGTTGCGCCCATGTCGCGCAGCAGCTTCCGGCCGATCAAATCGAGCGCTTGAATCCCCGTCGTGCCCTCGTAAATGGTGAGGATGCGCACGTCCCGGTATTGCTGCGCTATTCCGGTCTCCTCGATGTAGCCCATGCCGCCGAACACCTGCAATGCAGTCGAGCAGAGCTCTACGGCGTTCTCCGTGCACCAACCCTTGACGACCGGGATCATCAGTTCGACGAAGGCCTTGTGCTCCTTGCGCACCCGTTCGTCGGGATGACGGGCAGCGTAGTCGAGCGATGCTGCCGTAACGTACGCGAGCCCCCGCATCGCTTCGATCGTGGCTTTCTGCCAGAGCAGCATGCGGCGCACGTCAGGATGTTTGAAGATCGGCTCGGGCGTGCGCGAACCGGGCGTGATGTCGCGCCCCTGGACGCGCTCCTTCGCGTACTCGAGCGCGCTTTGATACGCCCGGTCGGCCAACGCTATTCCTTGCACGCCGACGGAGAAGCGAGCGGCGTTCATCATGATGAACATGTATTCCAACCCCCGATTGGGCTCGCCGACGAGGTAGCCGACCGCACCGTCTCCCTTCTCGCCGTAGTTGAGCGTGCAGGTGGGGTTGCCGTTGATTCCCAGCTTGTGCTCGATGCTCGTACAAACGACGTCGTTGCGCTCGCCGAGAGTGCCGTCGGCATTGACCAGAAACTTCGGCACGATGAAGAGCGAGATGCCCTTGGTGCCCTCCGGCGCATCCGGCAAACGCGCGAGCACGAGATGAATGATGTTTTCCGCCATGTCGTGCTCGCCGAACGTGATGAAGATTTTCGTCCCCGAGATGCGATGATGATCGCCCGAAGGGATCGCGCGCGCGCGCACCTGAGCGAGATCGGAGCCGGCCTGCGGCTCGGTCAAGCACATCGTCCCCGTCCATTTTCCCGAGACGAGATTGGGGATGAACCGCTTCTTCTGCTCCTCGGAGCCGACGAGCTCGATGGCCTCGATGGCGCCTTGGTTGAGCAGCGGCCCGTTGGCAAAACCGATGTTCGCAGCGTTCCACATCTCGAGTGTGGGCCCGAGCAGAATTTGCGGCAAACCCTGGCCACCGTACTCCGGTGGAACCGGTAACCCGATCCAGCCGGCGTCGGCGAATTTCTTGTAAGCTTCCTTGAAGCCGGCAGGCGTCGTGACCGCGCCGGCGCTCCAGGTGCAGCCCTCACGGTCACCCACCCGATTGAGCGGATCCAGCACGCCCGAGGCAAAGGCCGCCGCCTCCTCGAGCACCGAGTCGAGGACATCGAGCGTCTCCTCGCAACCCGGAAGCGCCGCGACGCCCTCGATGCCGCCTAGTTCCCGCAGGGCGAATTGCATGTCGCGTAACGGCGCTCGATAGGTGCTCATTGTCGTCCTCTTTCCTTAGTTGTTAAAAATACTACTTCAGCCGCATGGCCCGGCCGGCGGCGTTCGGGGCATTAAAAAACGTAGAAAAGGCTGCGCCTGCTTGCGGGCCGCCGCCGAACTTGCGGTTATGCTACTCCCATCTACACCGTTTACCGCTGCAAGGAGATTACACAACACCGATGATCCTGACGTCACTCCTCTTGGCTGCAGTTACCTTCAATCCGGCAATGGCGCCCCGCGTGGCGACTGCTCCGGCCGAAGGAATCGTGCAAGCCAGCGTGATTTCTCCCGACAAGACCTGTGCGCCCGGCGCCATTTGCGCATCCGCTCGTCTTCCCATCAACCGTAACGGTTGTTTCGTCAACAACTTCTGGAACGGTTCCGTGGGCGGAACGCCGCTGACGATCGACGTCACCCAAACCGGGGGCAATGGAAGCAAGGTCTATATCTATTGGATCAATGCTACCAATAAGAACATCGTCATCACGGGTAACGCGCAGGCCAAGTACTATTGCCCGTAGGCTCCTCTAAGAAATCGGCGGGCTCGTTCGCGGGCCCGCTTTATCCTAAGAGTTTGACCTCGCCGCTGTTCAGATGATAGACTCCGCCGGCGACGCGTACGCGACCGGCGGATACTTCTCTCGAGATGATCGGCGGACTGCTCTGCAGCGTCGCGACCGCGGCACGCGTGTTCGCCTCTACCGCCGCCGCTTGGCTACCGCGCCGTTTGACGACGTCGGCGATGCCCGGAGCGACGAGTTTTTGAATCGACGAAAGATGCGTAGGCAGCTCGGTGTTCTTTTCGAGCGCGCCGTATACCGCCTTGACGGCGCCGCAGCCTTCGTGACCCAGCACCAAAATAAGCCGCGGTCCTAGATGCTCGATCGCATACTCGATCGAACCAAGTACGAGGTCGTCCGGATAATTTCCGGCCACGCGCGTAACGAACAGCTGGCCAATACCCTGCACGAAGACCAGCTCGGGAATAACTCGGGAATCCGCGCAGCTGAGAACCACCGCAAACGGCGCTTGACCTTCGATCACCAGCGAGCGCTTATCGGCAATTCGATTCGACTGCGGAAAGTCGTTGTCGACGAAGCGTTTGTTGCCGGCCATCAGTTGCCCGAGCAGCATCTCCGGCGAAGCAGGCCCCGAAGGCGGCGCCGTCGCGGCCTCCGCGGGGCGCGCGAGCGCCACGCCCGCCAGTGCCGCCGAGGCTGTTAGAAACGTCGCGCGACTACATTCCATGTAGCGATGCATTGACCGCTTAGCCGCCGCGCACCTCTCAAGGGTGGACGTGCAGCATCGACGCGGCGCTGCGGCCGAACTGTTCGGGAGCGTCTTGCAGATATGCGCGCGCACCGGGCCACGCAAACCTTCCGGGCGTCACCGAACGTACGAGATAGTGCAGCTCGTAGACGCCTGGATCGAGGTGTTGCGCGTACGCGACGACGCGATCCCGATAGATTTGACTCGTGTCGATTTGCCAGCTATTGCTTTGTGGAATCACCGCCTGCAGCGTCGTGCGGAACGTCGTGTCGACCGCTTCGAAGCCGGCCGGCAACGGATCGTCGATGACGAACCGGTCGACGGGGTGATCGACGATCGCACGCACGCCGACGTCAAAAACTTGTGCCGCGGCAACGTCGAGATGTGGAACCGGTGTGAGATCCATCGTCGCGAGCGGCGCTGCCGCCGAAGTGGCCGCCGGCTCGCTTAGCAAGCGGATGACCCGAAACGCGGCCAGCTCGCCGGGTGCGTCCGCCGGCACCGGATAAGTGTAGAGCAGCGTATAGTGCACGGTGCCGTTGGTCTTGATGACCACGGCCTTTCCACGCAGGCCGGACGCTGCTACCGTGAAGGCTCGCGAGGATGCGGTCGACTCGAATTGCGCGGCTCCGATCGCGCGATCTCCGACCGCGGCCGTCGCCACCGCCGGTGCCAGTCGCTCCGTCCCGGCGTATGCGGTGAGCGCGATCAGCGCCGAGGCCGTGTCGTCGGTCGTCGCCCAGCCGCATCTGCATTGCTGTGCCATCAGCGCGCGCACTGCACCGTCGAGCTGCTCGACCGGCGCGCGACGCTCCAGCAAGAGCTGAAGCATCTGCGACTGGGCGTCCACGAGGGATCCGCGCCAGGCCCATCGCGTTGCGAGGTTGGCGACCGCGTAGCGGCCGGTCACGTAGAGGCTTTGCTGCAGATGGTCTGCCATGGCACCACCTCGAGCTTGCCACCCCGGCGTTCGCAACAGATAGCGCGCCAAGCGAATCTGCGTCGCGCTATCCAAGCGTTCCGTTTGTCCGACGATGTCCGCGAGGAAATCGGTGCGCGCCCGCCCCGCCGCCGCGAGCGACCACAGGGCTTCGAAACGCAGACGTGCCTTGCACAGCGCATCGGTCGCACACCACTTGAATCGCCCCGGATTCGCGAGCGCCGCAGCCATGAAGTCGGAAGCGCTGGAGATGGCCCGGGAATCGATGGCTACCCCTCGAGCGCGCGCAAACACCAGCGTGTCGATCGCAGACGCCGTGACGAATGGATCGCTTTCCGAGCCGTTCGTGAACTCGCCGAAGCCGCCGTCGCCACGTTGAAATGAGAGCAGCCGTTGCAGATTGGCTGCGACAGCGCCGGCGGGGTCGAACGCAAGGGTCAACCGGTACGGTCCGCGTAGGCGCTGCAACGCGCTCGCCACGATAAGCCGCGACGCGGATTCGTCGGCGAGGGGCAGCGCATCGCCGGTCATTACGCGCTCCGCGGGAACGGCAAACTGCGGAACGACCGAGTTCGCCAACGTAATCTGCAGCGAGCCGCCCGACTCCAGCGCGATTGGAATCGACGCTTCGCTGCGCGTCGCTCCGGTTTCGATTACCGAATCCGTGATCGCGCGATCGCTGGCGGAAAACGGCACGCTGAACGCATCCCGCTGGGGCCCGAGCCCGGCATTGGCTTGAATCGTCGTGGGCGCCGGCGTGCCGACGACGACCGGGAATCGGAATGCCTGCATGCCCGTTTCGGCTTGTTCGGTGGCACGGTTCGTGTTGGGATCGCCTTGCGCGAAACTCAACGCTCCCGTCAGTTTCAAGATCAAATCCAACGCGCCGCCGGCTCCGGTCTGATTCGCGATCGAAACACCTAGATCGAAGCGATCGCCCGGACGCGCGAACTGCGGCAGAAGCGGGTTGACAATCAGCGGCTGGGTGGAAATGAAGGTAGCGTCGGCCGTGGCAAAGTGAGCCGTATCTTGCGCCAGCGCGACCGCCATGACGCGCCACGTCGTCAGATCGTCGGGCATGTTGAACGACGCGCTGACTCGCCCGGCGCCATCCGTCCGCAGCACGCCATGGTATGCCAGCGGCAAAAAGTTCGCGCGCACGCGCGTGCTTGCGGCGCCAGCTAGGTATCCGCCGCCATAGCCGAAGCCCTTTTCGAGCGGCGGGGTCTGCGTTTTGAGCGTCACGTTTTCCCGGTTATCGGAAAAGATCGTGGCAATCGGTTGATCCGCAAAAATGGTCTGAACGACGTCGGGTAAGCGATAGCCCGAAAGCTGCAAAATCGCGTCGTTGACCACCATCGCGACGATTTCACCACGCGCCGGTGAGCCATCGCGGGCGCTGACGCTGAAATCGACGCGCTGGGCGCCGCCCGGCGTCACCGTGGCGCTGCGTGGCGTTATGGCCAGCCGCAAATACCGGCTCGAGAGGTCAACGTTGAATGCCGCCATGCCGGTGAGCGCCAGCGTATCCGGGCCGCCCTTCTCCGATGCCGACCGGCGACGGACCACGACGGCTTCGATCGCGGCGTTGGGCAGCATTTCGGGAGTAATCTTGAAGTTCGCGTGAGCGGCGCCGTGAACGTCGCGCAGCGTGGTCCGATAGATCGCATCGCCGCGGACGACCGCGAGGTAAATATCGGCGCGCTGGTAGGGCGAGGCGATCAGCGCGCTGGCGGTGTCACCAATCGCGTACCGCTTCTTGTCGAGCTTCACCGCCACGGCGTTTGGATCCGAGAGCCCCCAATCCGCCTCGCCCGCGCCAAAGGCGAATACCTGAATCTCGGTCGCGCTCGCATCCGCACGCGAGCCGCCAAACGAGGCGCGAATGCGATAGGGTCCGACGTCGCCCGGCGTCAGCGAAGCGGTAACGGGTCCATCACCCGACGAGACGTCGGCCGCGGCGACCGTATCGTACTTTATGGATTGCTGCGCGCTCTCACCGCCCTCGATTTCCTGCGTTGCCGACGTGTAGGTCATCTTTTGCAGCTCGAGATGCACCGCTCGGCCGGCGACGGCTTTGCCGTCGGCATCCGTAACGACGACGCGGATCGGCATCGCGGCGCCGGCCTTGCCGACCGTATCGGAAGCCAAACCGATTACCGCGTCCGCCGGAAGAGCCAGAAAACTTTGCGAGTCGGCGACCGAAAGGTGCGAAACGTCGCTCGTCTCCATGTCGACGCGATAGGTCATCGGAAAGGGTAGATTCGATGGCACTGCGACGTCGAGCGAGGTATTCCCCTGTGCGTCGAGTGGGAGATCCCGCTGCAGTACGTCGGTGTCAAACGTCGGCGTTTGCTCGGGCCAAAACCATTGCGGCCCGAACGAGAAGTCGTCCCAACCCTTGGGCTGTACCGTGGCCAGATCGCGCGTAACGTAGGCATGCGCGGTTCCGCCTTGCAGCGGCGCGCCGAAGAGGTAGGCGGCGGCGACGCCGGCGCGAACGCTCGAACCGGCCCTTGCGGATTTCGCGTTCAGCGTCAAGGTCAGCTTGAAGTTTGGTGGTTTGAACTGAGCGACGCGCAGCGATCCGTTGATGGCGTTACCGTTGGCGCCCTTCGCGTCAACGTTGTAATACCCTAAAGCCTGCTGCGCGGAGAAACGTATCGGCAGGGAAAAAACGCCGAACGCGTCGGTGCGTACCTGCGCCAGCGGGGTCGTCGAATCGCTGGGATCGGTCAGACTCACTTTATACGGAGAATTGGCGTCCGCAACGATCCGATCGCCCTTTACGTAATATGCCAGACCGGTGATCTCGCCGCGCTCTCCGGGCTGATACATCTGGCGGTCGGTGAAGATCGTACCGCGCGAGAGGGGTGCGCCGCTCGTCCACCCGCCGTACACGTCAAAGCGGCTGATGCCGCTGTAGTTCCACGTGGTGACGGTGGCGACGTCGGGTCCCTGCGTGACGATGACGCCCAAGTTCGGCGCCTGATTTTCCTTTGCCGCGGCGGAGCAGCGCTCGACGTCGACCCCGTAGAGGTCCAGCTCGCCGTTTGCGCCGGTCGTTCCCGTGGCGCACTGCTGCGGCGCCAACTTGTTATCCTCGTCGACGCGGTACACGCTGACGCCCGCACCGGCCACCGGCGCACCGTCGTTGAGGTGCTGGACGAGCACGATCCCGCGCGCCGGGAACCATTGCGCGAACACGCCGAGGTTCGTCAGCTGCACGATACCGGAAGACCCCGAATCCGAATCTGCGTCCAAAGCGGTTCGGAAACCGTAGGCGAATGCGCCGTAGTCGCCCCCCAGTTGTGGCCGAAGCGGGATCCGTACGACGCTCTGAACGTTGCGCCGCGCAGCGCCAAGCGTGCGCGACGGCCACGCCTTCGACGACGGCAGCACCGAAAGGCCCCCGGTTGCGCCGAGCAGCTGGAGTGCCGAAACGCGTGCGTACGCGGCTTGATAGGCGTTGCCCGGAAGATTGGTCGCATAGAAGTTGAGCGCGATCGGCGCGCCGGCCGGAATGATCGTGGTTCCACTTGGAGCCCAGGCGCCGGCGGCAAAGTCGGAGGTGCGAATCGTTATGCGTTCTTCGCGCCCGAGGGCCTGGCCGAAAATGTCTTTGACCCCTGCTGCGATGGTTACGACGTAGCTACTGTCGGGATCGAGCGCGTAAGGGTCGATGGCGATGACATTCGACTGATCAGGCACGCTCACGAGCGATTTGGTCGACGCCGGCGCGGGCGAGATCGTAACCGCGCCGGCTACCGATTTTGCATCGAGCGGATTGGAGAAGGCGATCGCGGGATCCCCGGAAGCAAACCGGGTGCCGCTGTTGGGGCTCGGCAGCGGCGTCGGAACGATCGCCAAAGAATCGTACGTGCGAAATGCACCGTTGAAGCGTTGGCTCGTCGGCAGGTTTCCATAGACGGGGGCGACGCCCGAGTTGATCCGCAGCACGTAGGCCGTCGCGCGGCGCAGATCGCGTGTGGGACGCAGACGATACGTCCACGTGTCTAGGGACGGATCGAAAAGCTCCTGCGCGTTGCTGCCGGGATAAGGCGTTGGCTGGGTTGCGAGCGTCGCGGTTACGCCGATATTTTCACCGCCGCCGACGAGCGTGGCATGGCCGGCCAGCGAGGACGCGTCGGAGGCGGCGTTGGCCGTCACTTCCAACGTCGGGCGCAGCCCAAGCGGGGGCGGAGTGGATTCGTCGTCGGAGCTCTGAGTTTGCGGCAAATTCGTGAAGCTCAGCGCCTGCGTTTCGAAGGTCCATGCGAGGTCGCGTTGGAGCGTGTCGCCCGCTAGATCGTGCAATCCCGCCCCCAGCGTTACGCGCACCCGGGTCCCAATGGGCAGCGCTTGATCGGCGACGAAGCCGATCATTCGCGGCGTCAGCACCGTGAAGTGGCCCTCCAGCGCCGGTTCGATGCGCACGTAGCTCAATACGTCGCGCGGGCCGGCTCCGGAGAGCGCCGAGACCGGAGCCACCGGCTTGGCGAAAATAATCCGCACCTGCGCCAGGGTTTCGGCCCTGCCGGTGGGTGAGATCGATGCAATCCACGCCGGCAGAGTGGGCCGCGGCAATGCATCGATGGGACCGAGCTTCCTCACGTTTGGCGCCGGCCCCGCGCATGAGGCGAGCGAAGCCGCCGCGAGAACGACGAAATGCAGGCTGAAAAGGCGCAACGACCGTCTCCTTATGGGAGCAACTGGACTCTTTGCGTCGTACATTCCGTGCAGACGCGATGAAACTCTTTGCGATCGGGGCTCCGGTTTGTACGCTGGCCGCACTGCTGTCGCTTTACGTCGCCGGCATCGACGTTGCCAAGCTCAACGCGCCGCGCGGTTCGGTAACCTACACCGATCGTAACGGAGGGGCACTTGGAACGGTGCTCGGCGCAGATGCCTCGCACGCCGTCAGCGTACCGCTCGAATCGGTTTCACCCGAGTTTCTCGAGGCAGTCGTGGCCGCCGAGGACGCGCGGTTTTGGCATCACGGGGCCGTAGACGTTCCGGCGCTCTTACGCGCGACGCGTGACTACGCGATTTTCGGCGAGGCGCGCAGCGGCGGTTCGACGATCGAGATGCAGCTGGCGCGGTTGCTGCAGCCGACACGGAGCACGATCCAAGGTAAGCTCGCACAGATCGCGATGGCCCAGCGCATCGCCCTCGCGTCGAGCAAACGTGCGGTGCTCCAGGCTTACGTCAACCGCGTCCCCATGGGGGGAAACCTTTACGGCGTAGAGGCCGCCGCGCGAACCTATTTCGGCGAGCCTGCGAGCGACCTCGATCTCGCGCAGGCATCGCTCCTGGCCGCCATTCCCAACGATCCGGCTCGGCTCGCGCCGGATGCGAACTGGACCGCCTTGCGATCTCGCCAGCATTTCGTGTTGCAACGGATGGTCCAGCTCGGCGAGATCACGCCCGCGGGCGCCGCCGTTGCGTTGCGCGAGACGCTGACCGTTCGGCGACACGATTTTGGAATTGCCGATGGCGCGCAGGCGCTGTTCCTTCTCTACCGCACCTCGCCCGATGCGACGGGACGAGTGCGCACGACGCTGGACCGAAGCCTGCAGCGTTTCGCGCAGGCTCAAACCCAAGACGTTATCGCGGCACTACAGCGGTTTCACGTCTCCGACGGAGCGGCGCTGATCGCCGACAATCGAACCGGCGAAGTTCTCGCCTACGTCGGCTCGCCCGACTACTTTTCGGACGAAGCCCTTGGGCGCAACGACGGCGTACAAGCACTGCGGCAACCCGGCTCGTCGCTCAAACCCTTCACGTACGAGCTCGCGCTCGAACGCCGCACGGTTCTGTCGACCACGATTCTAGCCGACGTCCCAGCGTCGTACGCGATCCCCGGAGGAAAACTCTACCAGCCGGCCGATTACAGCGGACGTTTTAGCGGACCCGTGCGCGTTCGCTATGCGCTGGCCAACTCGCTCAACGCTCCGGCAGTCCAAGTGCTGTCGCGGCTCGGCGTCGACTCGTTGCTCGAGCGGCTGCACGGTCTCGGTTTCGCGCACCTGACACACCCGGCATCGTATTATGGACTCGGCCTCACGCTGGGGAGCGGTGAAGTGAGTCTCTGGGAGCTGGTGCAGGCCTACTCGACGCTGGCGCGCGGCGGCGACTTCGTGCCGCTGCATCTCGTCGAGCAAAGCGCGCCGCCGGCGCGGTGGGTGGGAGACGCCAGCGATTGGGAGCTGGTTACCGACATGCTGGCCGACCCTCACGCGCGGGCGAAATCGTTCGGCGTCGGCTCGGTGCTACAGATGCCGTTTCCGGCCGCCGTCAAGACCGGCACGTCGTCGGATTTTCGCGACACGTGGACCGTCGGCTTTACGCGCGATTACACGGTCGGCGTTTGGGTTGGTAATTTCGACGGCAGTGCGATGCGGGGCGTGTCGGGCGTCACCGGCGCGGGGCCGCTCTGGAATCGCATCATGCTGCACCTCTACGACCGTCGCGACGAACCGCCGCCGTTCGCACCACCGCGCGGTTTCGTTCGCGCGACGATTTGCGCCACGACCGGGCACGCCCCGGCGGCCGCGGATGGTGATTGTCCGGCAGTCGTTGCGGAGTGGGTTCGGCGGCGCGATCTGGCCGCGGTAAGACGCCCCGTTTCTCGCCCCGGGGAGCAGTACGATTCCTGGCTCGCGCTGCATCCGCAGGACGCAATGTCGAGCTTACGCATCGTTTTTCCGCACGACGGCGATGTGTTCGTGCGAACTTCCACCGCGAGCGCGCTCCAAGCCCGCGAACAACAGATTGCGTTGCGCGCCGTCGATTCCGACAGGACGGTGCGCTGGAGCGTGGCCGGAACACGGCTGCCGCTCGACGCCGGGGGCAACGCCTATTGGCCGCTTCGTCTGGGAACGTGGACGATCGATGCGGGGGACGGCATCCGACACGACCGCGTTACGATCCGCGTCGTACCGCCGCGCCCTGCATCGCAGCCCGGATTCACGGTTATAACGAGGCGCGGCCGAACTTAAGCGGCCGAACTTAATACGAGAACTCTTGGAGTTGGTTGAAGCCTGGGCCAAAGGCCCACCCGGTGCGCGTGCTGGGGTCGATCGCCGGTGGCGGCTCGCCGATTGCAAACTTGAAGCCCGTGATCGTTTCGACGTTGTTACCGCCCTCGTCGTAGACGACCAACGCGCTGCCTTGGCTGCCGCTGCAATAAAACGGATCGGTCACGAGAAAGAGGCCGTTGACCGGATCGTTGGCGATGCCGGCGCCGCTGTTCAACTGCGAGGTACTGCCCGTGCAAGGCAGCTGCGCCGCGATGCCCGTTTTCGCGGCCAGATTGTAGAACTCGACCTGGGCGTTGAGCTCGGTGGTCGTGGCGGCGATACCGGTGCTTGAATCTACCGCCAAACCGTTGACGTAGCCCGAACCAAACGCGCCGTTGTTGAGGCCGGCGAACTGGGTCTCCTTGCCGGTCCTTAGATCAACGAGCACGTTGACCGGCGCTTCGCCGCCCACTCTCCCGCCGTCCGGCGACAGAGCGATCACGCCTTGGTTCGTCGCAGTGTCCTGATCGAACTGAGGCCCGTTGCCGCCGCCGAACAGGTCCGGATCGAGGTGGATCACCTTGCCGACCGTGTTCTTCGCGATGTCGGACACGACGATATCGGGCCGATCCTGTTTTTTCAGCTCGATGGCGAAAAGCGCCGCCTCGGAAGTGGTTTGATTGACGCCGGCTTGTAAGACGTCGATGTCCCTGATCGGTGGAGCCCAGCTTCCGGTAAACTTCTGCGCCGTGACCGGATTCATGACGTCGTAGAAGCGCTTGGCGTACAGTTTTCCTTTGGGAACCACATAACGAGTTACCAACGCTACGTCGCCGGTAAAGATGCCGTCGACCTTGTATGACGTTCCGGGGGGGAGTTTCTTGGGAAACGATTTGGTGATCTTCGCGCTCCCTTGATCGAACGTTTCGACGTCGGTCGCCGTGGCGAGCACGCCATCCGTACCGTCGCGGTCGATGTCGAAGCCGAAGATTTGGCCGCCGTTCTTGGTCGAGAGTACTTTGCCGAGCCCAACGGCATGTTTGGCCCGGAACGTGATCGACTTGGCGGCGAACGGCGCCCGGGCCAGCGGCGGGGCCGAAGCCCCGCCGCAGCCCGCTATTACCGCGCCGGCTGCGCACGCCGACAGCGCGCGCCAGAGACTAGACAGTCGCATGCACCTATCTTTCTAAGACTCGCAGATCGTTGCTGTTGTCGTCGTTGAAGTAGAGCTTCGTGTCGTTGGCAAACCGGCCGGTCGCAACCATTCCGAAGATCGCGCCCGCCGCGCCCTTATCGACGTTGCGCGTGTCCATGATCTTTCCGGACCTCGAAATCTCCACGATGACATTTTTGCCGCTCGGATTGGACGTGTTGCCTACCGCGAGATTGCCATTGGCGAGCAACGCGGCGCTTATGGGACCGTTCAGCGGCGCGCCCGCAAAAAGGAGGCGCGCGTCGCCCGCCGACGGACCCTTAAACGTCTTGCCGCCCTTCTCCACGATGATGCCACCGTTCGGGATCGAGCTGACGTTCTTAAACGCGACGACGGTGTTATTGGTGCCGTCCACGATGTAGAGCGTGTCGATGCTTGCATCGTAGGTTAGCCCGGATGGCGCGAGGATGCTGCCCGGCATGCCGTGGTTGACGGCAAACCCTTTGGCAATCACGTCGTACGTGAAGCTCGTACCGAGGTTGATGCGCACTACCGTTCCGACTCCCGCATTGCTCTCGTAAAAGACCGCGTTGCCGGATACTGGTTGGGCGAAGATTTGGCCGAATGGATGATTGAAGGGTTTTCCTTTGATGTCGCCTTCGAGTTTACCGGAGGCAGAAATGATCGGATTGTCGTTGGCTGTCCACGCCGCCGCCCAAATATCATCCGCCGGACCAAGAGCCAGCGCATCGCATCCGAGCAGCTTCTTGCTGTCGGAGACCAGCCGCGGTTTCGATCCGGGTTTGGGGTGCAGCGCGACGATCGTGTAGCCCGTGCCCTGCACGTTTGCCTTGTCGTTGAAGTTGCAGACGACGAGGTCGCCCTTCGTGAAATCTCCGGTCGTCGCGGGAGCGACGGTCAAACCGTACGGATTCAGTTGGCCGTGTTTCGGATCGACCGTCGATCCGATGACGACCTCCTTGCGGAGCAATTTCAAAATCGAATATTCCTTGTCCGGCAGCGAGCGCGCCGCCTGGGGCGCAACGCCCATGGCTTGCGGCGGTACGGCGCCCGCACCTCGGCAGCCGGCGATCGCCAAGATTGCGATTGCCGCAGCCGCAGCCGGTTGCACGCGAAAACTAAACATACGAACCTCCAGAAGTTGGCGAGGGATCTGGGTAGAGTAGGTTCACCCTATTACCCAGGGATGAAAAAATTCTGAAAACGGCCCGCTATGCTGCGGCAACGTTGCTGCGGGACGATGGCGCCGATGCAAAAGGACGCGCTCGTCACCGCTCGCCGTCTCCTCGCCAGCGATCGCCGGCGCCGTGGGGAGCCCGAGGTGATCGAAACGTTACTTCGCTTCGGTCCCGGTGCGCTGGCCTACGCGTTGCGCAGCCGCGTCCGCGTCGTGCTGCTGCGTTCCGGCGAGCTCTACCGTGAGGCTTCGCCCGCGTTGGCTCGGCTCGGGATCGACGTTGACGCGTGGCCGGCTCCGCCTGCCGGGTTGTTCGTAGTCGAAGAACGCGCCCTGTTCTTGCGCTCGCGCAGCCCGATGACGGTCGCGCACGAATTCGGTCATGCGCTCGACTGCGCGCTTGGCGGCGGTGTGTACCGCAGCGGGATCGATCCGCAGATCCGCGGACTTTTCGCCAGTGCCACGACCTTCGTCACTCCGTACGCCGCAACCGGGGTCGACGAATACTTCGCCGAGTCGTTGCGCGCGTTCGTCGAAGCCAATGACCCGGCGTCGCCGTGGCCGCGTGCGACGCGCGCGCGGCTGCGACACAGCGACCCCGCCATGCTGGAGTTCGTCGAATCGCTCTTCGCCGCCGAGTTCGGCGCCGTTTTTCCCAACCGGCACGCTAGCGAAGCGCCGAACGTCGTTTCTATTTGATCGCGCGGACCTCGGCGAGGCTCACGCCGGGAGCGTTGTTGTGCCACGAACCGCGAACGTACGTAATGACCGAGGCGATCTCCGCGTCGGAAAGCACGCCGTTCCAGCGCGGCATGATTCCGCTGTAGGCCTGACCGTTGACGACGATCTTGCCGTCGAGTCCGTTCTTGACGATTGCAATCACCGCCGTCGGGTTGCCGGTCACGACCCGATTACCCGAGAGCGGCGGAAAGGCGCCGGGGACACCCTGGCCTTCGGATTGGTGACAGCTCGAGCAATTGGCAAGATAGACGACGGCGCCATCGCTGGCCGAGGCGGGGTTCTTCGCAGCGGCGGAGGCTGAAGCCGATGCCGTCGCTCCGTGCGAACTCTTGGCGCAGCCGATCAGCAGCAGCGTTACCACGATGCAGGCGGTTTTCATGCAGCCCTCCGCGGTCGAGCGCTCATCGCCCAGACGAGCGCGACGAGTAGGAAGTTTGCCACCAACGAACTGCCGCCGTACGACACGAACGGCAACGTGATGCCCGTGAGGGGAAGCAGCCCAATGACCCCGCTGACGATGATCACGACTTGGAAGCCGAGCGTCGCACCCAAACCAGTCGCCAGAAGTTTGGTATAGAGATCGGGCTGTTCCAGTCCGGTTGCAAAGATTCGTCGCACGAAGTCCAGGAAGATTGCCAGCAAGACGATCGCGCCGATTACCCCGAATTCTTCGGCGAACGCTGCGTAGACGTAGTCGGTTGGCACGTCCGGAATCAATTCGGGATGGCCCAACCGGTACCCGCTGCCCACCAAACCTCCGGCCGCCAGCGAGTAGTAGGCCTGCGACGATTGGTATCCCGAACCGAGCGGATCCGAAAACGGATTACGCCAGACCGCGATTCGCGTTTGCACGTAAGGGTAGTGATGCACCGCCCAAAATGCGCCCACCACGAAAAGCAGCGCGCCAAACAGAACGATGTCGGCCCGGCGCGTCGCCACGAAGAGCAAGGTGGCGAATGTGGCTAGCAGCAGCGTCGCCATGCCAAGATCGCGTTGCACGACCAAGATCGCCATGGAAACGCCCCACCCGATGAAGAGCGGGCCGAGATACTTGACGTTGGCGCGCAGTGACCACGGCCGCGCATTGCGGATCACGTCGGCCATCTCGGCCAGATATGCCGCCAGAAAGAGCACGATGAAGAGTTTGATCAGCTCGATCGGCTCGTATTCGATTGGGCCGAGCTTGATCCAGAGGCGCGCGCCGTTGACTTCCTTTCCAAAGAAAAGCAACAGAACGAACAGCGCGAGCGATGCGATGACCCAGAGGTACTTGTAGGCTGCGAAGCGGCGGAAACCTGAAAAGACCGGCCCCAGCGCGATGGCGAGGACGAGCGAGACGAGCAGCCAGAGCTGCTGGCGCTGCGCCAAGGCCGGCGAAAGCCGATCGACCATCGCCAGCCCGAGGGCTGCCAGCACGACCGCGAGCGCCGGGAGCACGTCGTCGCGCAGCGAGTTGGCGGGTTGCAAGAGCACCCAAAGCAGCGCCAGCGCGGCGAGAAGCGCCAAGACCCACGGCGGCCCGATCGTATGACGCGGCGCCAAGGATAACATCAGGGCTGCTACCGCGAGCGCGCCAACCATCGGCGCTACGCGCCGCATCAGCATCAGCGTCAGTGGGCGAAGACCGCCGCGGTGAGAAACGCGACTGCCGCCGCGAAGCGCACGACCGCCGGCATGGGGAGCCGCGATCGGGCGGTTAAGCCGCGCGCGTCGCTCGGAATCGCGTCGTCCTCCGCGAAGCGAGCGACGAGCACGTGTTCGCCCGGATCGCTCGCGTCGAGATTTCCGAGCAAGGCGCGCCGCTCGGCGGCATCGCGTAAACGCCGTCCGACCAAGACGATCGCATCGCCCGGAGCGAGGACGGTGCTGGAAATCGTGACGTCGAGCACGGGCGCAACGGCGAGCGCGCGAACGAGCAGCGGCCTGCTCCGCTCGTCGAAAACGTCGTCTCGCGTTAGACTCACGGTCTCGCCATCCCGGACCAAGTATGCGGCGGTCGCGCCCGCGTGCATCGCGTAGGCGTTTCCGTGCACGATCACGACCGCGGTCAACGATGCGGCGGCGGTGACGTAATCCTCGTGACTGGCGGTCCCGGCATAGAGATCGCCGTTGACGCGCGTCAACAATGCGAGCATCGCCGTTGCGGCGGTTTGCGGTCGGTCGATCGCGCGACGGAAGCGCGCGCTGCGAACGCGACGCTCGCATTCTGCTCGCAGCCGCGCCAACAGCGCCGCCTCGGTGGCCAGGCCGCCGATGCTGCCGAAACCGGAAGCCACTGCCAAAAGCCATGTGCGCGGCGCGAGCTGCAAGCTCAGGCACGACGCCCGATCGCCGCGGATTGCCAGCGTCATCCCGGTCGCACCGACGTTACGAGGATGCGCGTCGTCCCAACGTCGATTTCGTCACCCTGGCGGATCTCGATCGCCTCCGTGATGCGACGCCCGTTGAGAAACGTGCCGTTGCTGCTCTTCAGATCCTCAAGGTACACGAAACCCTCGTGGCTTTCAAACCGGGCGTGGCGGCGGCTGACCTCGGGGTCGTGCAGGACGATTTCGGCGCCCTTGTCGCGCCCGAGCTCCAGAGGCGGGCGTCCTCGAAACGAACGGCTTGCGCCACGCTCGCGGACGTCGAGATCTAACTGCATCGGCGTCACGCGACCGATTTCCGCAGCGGTGCGAACGCGCGGACGCGCCGCCAGCAATGCGACGAGCGCGAGCGCCGCCGTTACCTCGAGCGAGCCGATCCGCATTTGGCGCTCGAAACCGACAACCGCCCCAATCTCGATCACAGCGATTCGAACCTCATCTTCGTGTTGCCAAAGAGCAGCTCGTCCCCGTCGTGCAGCGGCTGCGAACGAACGCGGCGGCCATTCACGAACGTTCCGTTGGTCGATCCGACGTCGCAGACGACCGGAGCCTCACCGTCGATCTCGACCACGGCGTGGGTGCGCGAAACACTCGGGTCGACGAGAACGACTTCGCTGTCTTCACTACGTCCAATTCGGGCCTTTCCTTCAATCGGATATACCCCATCCGGTGGCACGCCCTTGACCATGCGTAAGCAGAAACGCATCGCGGGCACGGCTGGTGTGCCGGCCTCGATGGCGATGGCACCGAGCGGAACGTTCTCCCGCGGCGCCATGGCGACGTGCGCGCCGCCATTCTCGAAGGCTATCCCGACCCTGACCGCCAGATCGCGCAAGAGGTCGGTCCAGGCCCGCTCGAGGTACTCGCGGTGGGCCGCGAGGCGCTCGAAATCGTCCGGGCTCACGTAGACCGCGTACGAACCCGGCGCGCTCAGCCTTCCCTCGTCGTCGTGCGTTTGTGCCTCCATCGTCGAGACGAGCTTGCGGGCGATTTGCGCCGGTTCCAAGTCGCTTGGAAAGGTCTTCGCAAATGTGCGTTCGATGAACGTCGCACAGAGCTGCTCGAGTTTCGCGAGAAAGCTCACGCGCGCCGCTCGAGCCGCGCGATATAAAAGCCATCCCGTCCGTTGAGGCCCGGAGGAATCAACACGTCGCCCGCGTCGGTCACGAACCGCCCGTACGCCGCCGGGATCAAGCCGCGCTCGAAGTTTTCTCGCACCAAAAAACCGTCGATCACTTCCGTCGTTTCGCGTGGGTCCGTCGAACAAACCGCGTAGACCAGCGCGCCGCCCGGGTACACGTGGCGGGCCATCCGCTCGAGCAAGGCTCGCTGCGTCAGCGCAAGCCGTTCGCCGTCGGTCCCCTGCTTCTTCCAGCGAGCCTCCGGATGACGCCCGACGACGCCCGTTCCGGAGCAGGGCGCGTCCAGCAGCACGCGATCGAAACGGCGGCTTGGCGGGAGAATTTCCGCGGTGGCATCGCCGATGACGATGCCGGCGGCGATCCCGGCTTGCTCCAGCCGACCGGTGAGTTCGCGGACTTTGCGCGCGTCGCGCTCAACGCAGAGCAGCGTACCGTGCCCCGCCAATCGCGCGCCGATTTGGAGCGTCTTATTTCCGCGTCCGCTGCACACGTCGAGCACCGCCTCGCCGGGCTGAGGGCGGAGCACATCGACTGCCATTGCCGAGCTTTCGGATTGCGGCCACCACGCGCCATCGCCGCCGAGTGCCGCGACTCGACCGCGTTCCACGAGCAGCACCTCGCCGACCAGCGTCGAGCGGCTTGTTGAGACTCCCATCGATTCGAGCCGTAGTGCCGCCTGATCGGGCGTCGCCTTGAGCGCATTGACGACGACGGCCGGGGCCGCAGGGTCGTTGACCGCGGCGCAAATCGTCTCAACCTCCGTGCGGAAGACCTCTTGCCATTGGCGGACGAGCCATGTCGGTAGGGAATAGCGCGTGGCGAGATAGTCCCGTTCGCTTTCGAAGCGTTCTCGCCGCGGCTCCGCCGGCCGCTCGCGCAGAAAGCGCCGCAGTACCGCGTTTACCAGATTGGCTAAACCGCGGTGACCGTATCGCTTGGCGAGATTGACGAATTCGAATACCGTCGCGTGCTCGTCGGCGCGCGTGTACGCCAGCTCGTAGATCGCCAAGCGGAGCACCTCGCGTATCACTCCCCCCGTCACGCTGAGCGGTGTGCCGTCTCCGCGGTCGCCGAGGAACGGGTCCAAATACCAGTCGAGAGTGCGACGCATTTTTACAGCGCCATACGCCAGCTCAGCCGCAAAGGCCCGATCGCGGTCGCTCAACTGCGTGCGGCGCGCGCGGTAGTCGAAGGACGCTTGCGCGCTCCGCTCGATGCCGCCGGGCGCCGGCGGGAACACGTCGCGGACGACGCTTAGGGCGAGCTCACGCGCGGTCATTTGTCATCCGCAGCGCGCAGTCGAAGGGTCCGTTCGTATTCTTCGCCGCTCATTCTGCCGCGGTTGGGGGCGATGAGCTCGTCGATGGCGAGCCGCCCGTCGGGCGTGACGTGCGCCCGCAAAATTTTGACCACTTCACCTTGAAGGGACGCGCGCGCCGCCGGAATCGGCGAGTAGGCGCGCACGTGATCGACGATCCGCTGCGGCGGCCAATTCAAATCAAGCGCGAGGTCGTCCTTGACGATCGGTCGGGTCGAACTCGGTTCGCCGGCCTGGGGCCTGCCGATCAGGTTTCCGCGGTGGGCCAAGTCAATGGCTTGGCCGAGCAGATCGGCGCCGATCAGCGCCAGGCGGTCGTGCAGCTCGCCGTACGTTTCGTGCGGTTCGATGGCGACGCGCTCTTGAAGGACGACGTTCCCCGTGTCGAGGCCCGCGTCCATGAGCATGATGCTGACGCCGGTCTCGTTCTCGCCGCGCAGAAGTGCGGTCTGAATTGGCGTCGCGCCGCGATATTTCGGCAGCAGCGACGGATGCACGTTGAGCGCGCCGAGCCGAGGAACGTCTAACAGCTCCTGCGGCAAAATTCTTCCGTACGCAGCCAGAACCAAAAAGTCGAGCCCTTCGCCGCCGAGGCCGGATGCAAAGGCGCGCAAACGAACCGGCTGGTAGACACGCAGGCCGAGATCGAGCGCGGCGTTCTTCACCGGGCTTGGGGTTAGCCGCTGCCCCCGGCCGGACGGACGATCCGGCTGCGTCACGACGCCGACCAGGTTCGTGCGCTCCGCAGCGACGCGCAAACTCGGCACAGCGAAGGAGCTGGTGCCGAGAAAGAGCGTTTTCACGCTTCCGCTGTTTCCTTCTCCTCTTCGCTCACGGCAAGGCGCACGTTCTTCGCCCGGTCAATGTAGAGTGCGCCGTTGAGGTGATCGACCTCATGCTGCAGGCACTGCGCCAGCAGGCCGTCGCCTTCGATGCGGATCTTGCGGCCCTCCCGGTCGAGGCCCGTTACAGCAGCGTGCTTATAGCGCACGATTTCACCGACCATTCCGGGAACCGAAAGGCACCCCTCTCTCAGCTCGACTTCCTCGGTCAGATCTTCGAGCTTTGGGTTGATCACGACCGCGGGTGAATGCTCGTCGTCGTTGACGTCCATTACGAAAAGCCGCTTCGAAACGTTGACCTGAGGCGCTGCCAAACCGACCCCTGGGGCGGCATACATCGTTTCGAACATGTCGTCGATCAGTTGCTGAAACAACGGATCCCCGATCTCTTTTGGGTCGACCTTCTTCGCTACTTTGCGCAGCGTCGGGTGCCCCTCGGCAAGGATTTCGCGAACGTACGGCATCGCGGGCGGCTATTCTTCGTCATCGCCGCCCGCTACTGTTGCCGGGAATCCGCCGCGCTAGGCGCTAGCTCTTCGTCCTAAAGGAGCTCACGAGCGTGTGCGGGGTGCAGCCGGTGCCGCCGTCGTTCCAATACAGGCTGACCGCCTGACTCGGGCCGATGATGTAGCTCGGGGGTAGCGACGACGCATAGTACACGGGATTGGCATACGAGGGCGATGCGTGCGGCGTGGGGATCTGCGACGCGCTTACCCCGGCGAAGGCGCCGGTAAAAGTAGAGTTTCCGTTGGACTGCACGAGGAAGAAGTTGAAGCTATTGCTCGGCGGCAGCTGTCCCTTGGTTGAGATGTAGACATTACCCAACGCCGATGGAGCATTCCTCGAGTTTGGGATGGGATACAGAACCTCGAGGTTGCTCGGTGGCCCGCCACAGTTCTGGCCCGTTCCCGGCGGTGCGGCGGCATTGTTACCACCATTGCAGGCCGACACCAGCATTGCTGCGGTAAAGAGCGCGAAGAACGCGCCTAGCGACTTTTTCATAGTACTAGCATCCTCTTTGCAGCATTTTCGCCCCTGCCGGACCCCATGTGAATTCCCTTAGAGAATATACCCCGAAAGGTCCGCATTCTCGACAACGTCGGCAAGCCTTCCCCGCACGTACGCCCCGTCGATCACGATCGTGCCCGTGATCTCCGGCGCGTCGAAGCTAATCTCTTCGAGTACGCGCTCGAGCACGGTGTGCAGGCGGCGCGCACCGATATTTTCGGTTTGCTCGTTAACGCGCATCGCAAAGTTCGCTAGCTGCTCGATTGCATCGTCCCGGAACTCGAGCGCGACGTTATCCGTAGCAAGCAACGCCTTGTATTGTTCGACCAGAGCGTTCTTGGGCTGCGTAAGAATCGTTTTGAAATCCTCCGCCGTCAGTGAGTCGAGCTCGACTCGAATCGGCAAACGCCCTTGCAGCTCCGGAATCAAATCGGAGGGCTTGCTGATGTGGAAGGCGCCGGCCGCGATGAAAAGGATGTGGTCGGTCTTGATCGGGCCATGCTTGGTGTTTACGGTCGAGCCTTCCACGATCGGAAGAATGTCGCGCTGCACCCCCTCGCGCGAAACGTCCGGGCCGCCGCCGCGCTGATGCGAGCCCGCCACTTTGTCGATTTCGTCGATAAAGATGATGCCGTCTTCGCCCGCGCGGCGAAGTGCTTCGCGCTTGACCGCGTCCATGTCGATCAGCTTCGCGGCTTCTTCCTGTCCGAAGATCTTGAGCGCGTCGGCAACGGTCACGCGTTTTTTCGTTCGGCGTTTCGGCAGAATTCCACCGAGCATTTCACCGATATCGCCGGCCTGATCCATGCCGCCACCGATTACCCCGATCGGCAGGCTCGGCGTTTCTTCGACTTCGATTTCGATCAACCGCACGTCGTAAAAGCCACGCTCGATCTCGCCGCGCGTTTGGTCCCGGACGCGCTGCGCATCGGGAGAGACGACGACCGAAGGGCTGGGTTGCGGTTGCTGCCCCGAAACACCGCCGCCGAAAATCGAACCCAGCGCAGCGCCGAACGGATTGCCCGCGGATTGCCCCGGCGGGCGCGTTTCGGGGTGCAGCGCGTCGATAACGCGCTCGACGGCGTGGCGTGCCGCTAGCTCTCGCACCTCTTCGCGCCGCTCCTCTGTCACCGTCCGAATCGAATCTTCAACGAGATCGCGCACCATCGATTCGACGTCGCGGCCGACGTAGCCGACCTCGGTGTATTTCGTCGCCTCGACCTTGACGAACGGGGCGCCCACCAGTGCTGCCAGACGTCGCGCAATCTCGGTCTTGCCGACGCCCGTCGGACCGATCATGAGAATGTTCTTTGGCGTGATTTCATCGCGCAGATCCTCGCGGGCGCGGGCGCGTCGATAGCGATTGCGCAGGGCAACGGCGACCGCGCGCTTCGCTCTGCTCTGGCCGACGATGTATTTGTCGAGCTCCGCAACGACCTGCCGCGGCGTGAGCGTGGTCGGATCGAACGTCGTGAGCGTGCCCGTCACGGTAGGGTCTCCACCGTAATATCGGCATTGGTGTAGATGCAAATCTCGCCGGCGATCTCGAGCGACTTGCGCGCGATCTCGGCCGCGTCGAGTTGCGTGTTGCGAAGCAAAGCCGCGGCCGCGGCTTGCGCATACGGGCCGCCGCTTCCAATCGCGGCGACTCCCTCGTCCGGCTCGATGACGTCGCCGGTTCCGGAAAGCACGAAGAGATGCTCGGGATTACCCACGATCATCAGCGCCTCTAGGCGCCGAAGCGCGCGATCTTGTCGCCAATCCTTTGCCAGCTCCACGGCGGCTCGCGTCAGGTCCTTGAACTCCGCGAACTTGCTTTCGAACTTCTCGAGAAGCGTAATGCCGTCGGCGGCGGAACCGGCGAAGCCGGCCAAGACCTTTCCGCCCGACGTCTTGCGGACCTTACGCGCCCCGTGTTTCACGATGGTCTTATCGAGCGTCACCTGACCGTCGCCGGCCATTGCCAGCTTACCGTCGCGGCGCACCGCCAAAATCGTTGTCGACCGAACCTTCATTGCTAGCGTGAGTACCCCGAAGTCGCGAAGAGGGTTTCAGCGGCCAGGGCTTCGATCGCCGCCAGCGCGCGGGCGGACATCATGCGCCGCCGCTCGCCCTTCGACTCGCCGCGTTGCACGGGCGGCGACGGGAATGCGCCCCACGTGACGTTCGCCGGCTGGAAATCGGCGGTGTGGCGGTTTTGCAGATGCGCGACGACCGCACCAAAGGCAGTCTCGCGTGGGAAATCGATCGGTTGATGGCCCAAGATCTCCCGCGCGGCGTGTATTCCGGTCATCGCGCCGCACGCGGCGGCTTCGACGTATCCTTCGGCGCCGGTAATTTGCCCGGCGAAATAGAGCGCCGCGCTACCCCGCAGCTTGAGACGGGCATCGAGAAGGCGCGGTGAATCGATGAACGTGTTGCGGTGCATCACCCCCAGGCGCAACCATTCCGCCCGCTGCAGGCCCGGCAGTTTTCCGAAGGCTTCGCGTTGGGCGGGCCACGACAGCCGCGTCTGGAAACCGACGAGGTTGTAGGCGGTGCCTTCCGCGTTCTCCTTGCGCAGCTGCACGACGGCGTGTGGCGCTTTTCCCGTGCGAGGATCGCGTAGACCGACCGGCTTGAGCGGGCCGAAACGCAGAACGTCCTCGCCCCGCTCGGCCATCTCTTCGATCGGCAGGCAGCCTTCGAAATAGCGCGTCGACTCGAACGCCTTCGCAGGATGCCGGTCCAACGTGCGCAGGTCGGATAGCAGCCGCGCGTACGCATCCCGGTCCAGCGGGATGTTGAGGTAATCGTCGCCGTCGCCCTTGTCGTAGCGCGATTTTCGGTACATCGGGGATTCGTCGATGGAGTCGGCCGCAACGATCGGCGAAGCCGCGTCATAATAATGGAGACGCGCCGCCCCTCCCTCGCCAAGCAGCGCGTCCAGCTGCGCCAAGAAATGCTCGCTTGGCAGCGGACCGCACGCGACGACGGTGGGGCGATCGAGGGGAATCGCGCGGAGTTCTTCACGATGCACGCAAATGCGGGGTTCGCTAAGGACCCGCGATTCGACCAGCGCTGAAAAGGTGCCGCGATCCACGGCAAGCGCGCCGCCGGCCGGCACGGCCGTTTCGCGCGCCGACGTCACGATCAGCGAGCCGATCCGCGCGAGCTCTTCTTTGAGCAACCCGACGGCGTTCTCGAGTGAAGCGCCCCGCAGGGAGTTGCTGCAGACGAGCTCGGCCAGGCTCCCGGTGTGGTGTGCGGGACCGCTGTGGTTCGGGCGCATCTCGTAGAGATCCACGTCCACGCCGCAGCGAGCGGCTTGCCATGCGGCTTCGCATCCCGCCAGCCCTCCGCCGATAACGGTCAGCCCGTGCATTGCGCTACGCGATCTGTTCGGGCTCCGACGATGCAGCCTGGCTGGCGGCTAGCGACGTGACGTCGTGGGCCCGATCGGCCGCGCACTGCATTTGAGCCGCGCCTCCGCGGCGGGTCTTTGTGACGACGTACGACCCGCAGACGGGGCAGCGCTCGCGAGCGACGGCGTCCCACGAGATGAAGTCACAGTTCGGATAGTTCGCACACCCATAGAATGTACGCCCCTTTTTCGAGCGGCGTTCGACGATCGCGCCGGCGCACTTGGGGCAGTCCGCGCCGGTTACCTTGACGATCGGTTTTGTCGTCTTGCATTCCGGATAACCGGTGCACGAGATGAACTTCCCAAAGCGGCCGGTCTTGATGACCATAGGGCGGCCACAGTTTGGGCAGATCTCATCGGTCGGCTCGTCGCGCAGCTCCAGTCGGGGCAGCTTTTGTTCCGCGATAGTTAGCTCGTTCTCGAATGGATCGTAGAAGCGTTGCAGGAGCGCGACCCAGTCTTCGCGGCCCTCCGCGATCCGGTCTAAGTCGCCCTCCATTTTGGCCGTAAAGTCGAGATTGACGATCTTCGGAAAGTGTTCTACGAGCAGATCGTTGACCGCGACGCCAATCGGAGTGGGCGTGAATCGCCGGTCCTGTTGCGTGACGTAACCGCGCGCCTGAATCGTTTCGACGATGCTGGAATATGTCGACGGCCGGCCGATGCCGTTGTCCTCGAGCGCCTTGACCAAGGCCGCTTCCGTATAGCGTGGCGGGGGTTCGGTGAAGTGCTGCTTGGGATCGAGCTTGCGGCAATCCAGCCCGTCGTTTTCCGCTAGGTCGGGCAGACGAACGCGGCCCTTGCCGCCCGCATCCTCGTCCTTGCCTTCCTCATAAACGCGGGTGAATCCGGGAAAGCGCATGATCGTACCGGTCGCTCTGAACCCGTACTCGTTGGCGGACACGTCGACGGTCGTTTGGTCGAGTAACGCCGCCGCCATCTGCGACGCCACGAAACGCTCCCAAATCATCGTATAGAGGCGCAGTTCCTCGCGCTTGAGGACGCCGGCGAGCTTATCCGGCGTACGCAACAGCGAGGTCGGCCGGATCGCCTCGTGCGCGTCTTGCGCGCCTTCGCGGACGCGGTGGCGCGTTCCGGCGTGGAATTCCGCCCCGTAGGCGTCCACGATGAATTCGCGGGCCGCGTCACGCGCCTGATCGCTGATCCGGGTCGAATCGGTACGCATGTACGTAATCAAACCGACGGTTCCCTCACTGCCTCCGAGGTCGATTCCTTCGTACAACGCCTGGGCCAGCTGCATGGCTCGGCGGACGCGAATCCGCAGCTTCCGCGACGCCTCCTGCGCAAGGGTAGAGGTTGTAAACGGCGCGGGGGCATTCCGGCGCAGCTCACGTTTTTTGACGGAGGAGACGCGATACGCAGCGCCTTCCAGCGCCCGTAGGATCTCGCCGGCCGCGGCTTCCGTTGAGATTTCCAGCTTCGCGCCGCGATGGGTGACGAGGTCGGCGGGAAAGGTTGATTCCACAGCCTCGCCCCGCGGGGCTAGCAAGGCCGTAATGCTCCAGTACTCCCGTGCAACGAAAGCGGCGATTTCGCGCTCTCGGTCGACGATCAGCTTTACCGCTACCGATTGCACGCGTCCGGCCGATAGGCCGCCGCGCACCTTGGCCCAGAGCAGCGGCGAGATTTTGTAGCCGACGAGCCGATCGAGAATACGGCGTGCCTGTTGAGCGTTGACGCGGTCCATATCGATGTTGTGCGGATGTTTGAGCGCCGCTAGCGCCGCATCTTTCGTGATCTCATGGAGTTCGATCCGTTTCGGATCCGGCAATCGGAGCAGCTCCGCCAGGTGCCAGGCGATCGCCTCTCCTTCGCGATCGGGGTCGGTAGCGAGATACACGTCGGTCGCGCTCTTTACCGCACCGCGCAACTCCTTGATTACCTCGCCTTTGCCCTTGATGGTCAAATATTTTGGGGCGAAGTCGTGCTCGACATCGACGCCCAACGTACTCTTGGGAAGGTCGCGTACGTGCCCCACCGATGCTTTCACGGCATATCGCGCGGGCAAAAACTTTTTGATTGTCCGCGCTTTCGTGGGTGACTCCACGATAATCAGGGGCTTTTTCACGGGGCTTAGTATACCGCCGGGGTCAAGGACCAGCAAATTGATGCGCTATCGCGAGCGCGCGAATTTGCATGATTTGGAAAAATCCTCTATGATTCGCTCAAAAGCGCCGAAGCGGCGCTGTCCAATAACGCTTATCGTCCCCGGGGACGAGGAGGAATGAATGGACTCGGATTCCATACTTGGCGGTGACACGGCGATGGAGGCTCAAAAGCCTCGTCGCAAAGCGCGTCGCCGTAAAGCGGCTGCAACCGGCGGCCGCAAGAAATCCACCAACGGGCGCAAGAAGAGCGCACCGCGCAAGGCCGTCGGCCGCAAGAAAGCGACGCGTAAAGGCGGACGCAAGAAGAGCGCCGGCCGCAAGAAATCGGCGAACGGACGTAAGAAAGGCGCGCGCAAGGGCGCACGCAAGAAGAAGGCCGTCGGCCGTAAAAAGGGCGGACGCAAAAAGAAAGCCGCCGGACGCAAAAAGGCCGGCGGCCGTAAGAAAGCCGGCGCGCGCAAAAAGGCCGGCGGACGCAAAAAGGCCGCCGGACGGAAAAAGAAAGCCGGTGGACGCAAAAAGGGCGGACGTAAAAAGAAGGCCTAAGGCCCGATAGATAACCGACGAAGGGGCGATCGCAATGCGGTCGCCCGTTTGTTATGTCAGGTCAGTTCGGGCGCGCGTCCGCCGTGTTCTTCCACCCAGTGGCATGCCGCAAAATGCCCCGGCTCGTATTCGCGCAGCGGCGGCTCTTCGCTGACGCAGCGATCGAAAGCCACCGGGCATCGCGTGTGAAAACGGCATCCCGACGGAGGGTTCACGGGCGACGGAATGTCGCCGGTGAGCACGATGCGTTTGCGGCGCTTCTCGACCGCCGGATCAGGAATCGGGATCGCCGAGAGCAGTGCCTGAGTGTACGGGTGCAGCGGGTTCTCGTACAGGGCGTCGCGGTCGGCGAGCTCGACGATTTTGCCGACGTACATCACCGCAACCCGGGTCGAGATGTGCCGCACGACCGACAGGTCGTGCGCGATAAAAAGATAGGTCAGCTTGAACTTTGACTGAAGGTCCTCGAGCAGATTGATGACTTGCGCCTGAATCGAAACGTCCAGTGCCGACACCGGCTCGTCGCACACGATGAACCGAGGGTCGACCGCCAGCGCCCGAGCGACCCCGACGCGTTGTCGCTGTCCGCCTGAGAACTCGTGCGGGTACCGATTGGCGTGATAGGGTTGAAGCCCGACGAGTTCGAGTAGCTCCCGCACCCGCCGCTCGGTTTCCTTACCCTTGGTTATTCCGTGGATTTCCAACGGCTCGGCGATGATATCGCCGATCGACATGCGCGGGTTGAGCGAAGCAAATGGATCTTGGAAGATCACCTGCATCGAACGGCGCAGCCGGCGAACTTCGCCGCGGTTCATCGCAAGCACGTCTTGGTCTTGGAAACGGATCTGGCCCTTGGTGACCGGCAGCAAACGCAAGAGCAGCCGCCCGACGGTGGTCTTTCCGGAGCCCGACTCTCCGACCAATCCGAGCGTCTCGCCTTCTTGGATCGTAAAGCTTACGCCGTCAACCGCCCGTACGTCGGCGACGTGACGCGACGTCAGCCCGGCATAAATCGGAAAGTATTTATACAGGTCCTTGGCTTCGAGCAGAGCGCCGTTGTTCATTATAGGTGACCGTGACCTATCGGCACGGTTGGAAGCGCCTGCGTCCCGGATGGGCGTTGATCGCGGGCGCGCTCGTCGTACAGATAGCAGCGCGCGACGTGGCCTTCGCCAAAATCGTAAAGCGGCACCGGCTCATCGCAGATCGGCATGCGGAAGGCGCAACGCGGGGCGAAGGCGCAGCCCGGCGGGAGCCGCAGCAAATTCGGCGGCTGACCCTGGATCGGCTCGAGGCGCCGGCGTTCGGTTTCGTCGAGCCGCGGCAACGACGCCAGCAAACCTTGCGTGTACGGCATCCGCGGCTCAGCAAAAATCTGCTCGGCCGTCCCGTACTCTACGAGATTGCCGCCGTACATTACCAAGACGTTCTTGCAGAATTCGGCCACGACGCCGAGATCGTGCGTGATGAGGATGATCGCCGCTCCGGTCTCGCGTTGAAGGTCGTCCATCAGTTCGAGCACCTGAGCTTGGATCGTCACGTCGAGCGCCGTCGTCGGCTCGTCGGCGATCAAGAGCTGAGGGTTGCACGAAAGCGCCATCGCAATCATGACGCGCTGTCGCATCCCGCCTGAGAACTGGTGCGGATAGTCGCCCAGCCGCTTTTCGGGGACCGGAATTCGTACCTTGTGGAGCATCTCGATGGCGCGCTCGCGGGCGTCGCGTTTCCCGAACCCCAGGTGGAGACGAACCACCTCGGTGATTTGTTCGCCGATCGTGAGAACGGGGTTGAGCGACGTCATTGGGTCTTGGAAGACCATCGCGATCTTGTAGCCGCGAATCCGTCGCATCTCGGCTTCGCTTTTTTCGGGTAAATTTTCGCCGTTGAACGACATCCGATCGGCGGTCACGCTGGCGTTTCGCGCCAGCAGCCGCATGATCGAGAGCGCGGTTACCGACTTGCCGGAACCCGACTCGCCCACGATGCCGAGCGTCTCGCCGGCACCCAATCCAAACGAAAGCCCGTTGACCGCGGTAACGGGACCATCTTCAGTCCGAAAGGTCGTCCGAAGATTGGTGACCTCGAGGAGCTGCACTCAGCCCCTTAGATGCCCGTCAACGAAAGCACGAAGCCGGTTGCCACGAAGAAGACCGCGACGATTCCCGTGAGGCGCTTGAGTTGCTCTTCCGCGCCAAGGCGACCGCGATAGGTGCTCTCGACTCGTCCTCCGATCGATCCCGTCAGGCCCTCCTGTTTCGTCGTCTGGATTGCAAGCAAGAAGATCAACAAAATGGCCGAGAGGATGAATATCCCGGCGATGCCGTGGGTCGCCCAAGGCAAGTGCTGGGCCATCCAAGTCTTGGGCGCGAGAGCGGGCAAAGCGGCGGGTACGTTTTGCGGGACGGCACCGTTCGGTAAAAGAGTCGCTGCCGCCGATGGTAACGCCTCGGACGCCGCGGCAACAAGTAAGAGCGGATTCAATGAGGTCTTCTCTTCCTATTTATAAAGGGCGATGGCGGCATACTTTCTACGACCGCCGGCTCCGGCGTGCCTGCCGAAGCCCCCCATGGAGTATTCGGCAACGCTGGGCCGAAAAGCGTCATGTGCCCGACACCGACAGGCTCGGCGAGCCGCTGCGCCCGGTCGTTCCAATGAAGAATCGGCGCGTTTGGCGCGATCTCGCGCGCATCCTCTCGACCATTTTTAACCCGTTTTTGACCGCGCTTGCCCTTTTCGCCATCCTAGCGCTCATCGGCGCCAAAGACACGTTCGACTTCTGGCGCCTGCTCTTTATCTCGACGTTCTTCACGTCGATCGGGCCGATGCTCTACGTCTTCCGGCTCTATGCAACCGATCGCATTTCAGACCTCGACATGTCGGTGCGTGCTGAGCGTGAAATGGTTTTCACGGCGTTCGTCATCTTCGACTCGCTGGGTGCAGCCGCGCTCTGGCTCGTACACGCACCCCGCCTGATGATCGCGGCAATGCTCGGGTATTTGGTCTCGACGTTGATCGTGCAATACATTACCCGCTACTGGAAGATCAGCACGCACGCGCTGGGCATCGCCGCGCCGCTGACGGCCTTGACACTGATCTACGGCAGGCAACCCCTCCCGTTCATGGTCTTGGTTCCGATGGTTTGCTGGGCGCGAGTCTACCTACGGGCCCACACGATCATGCAGGTGATCGCCGGGGTCGGGCTGGCCATCGCGACGACGGCGTTCTTCTTCTCCTTATTTCACGTGGGTCTGCTCTCGGCGCGCTAGCGCGCGATCATCGCCGGGAAACGGCGCTGTAATCGAGCAAGTATTCGGTAGGAGGGAAACGCCATGAATCACTTCTTTGGCGGATCGCCGTGCTCATTGCATGCGCCGTCCTGGCGGCATGCGCCGGACCCAACCGCACGCTGCCCGCTTTGCCGGCTTCCAGCGCTTTCCAGAACTCGACGCTCGGCGTTACTTCAGACGACGTGCAGAGCGCGCGTGCCGCACGAGTTCTTTCGTATCATCTGATGTTCTTGCGTAACGACGGACCGGCGGAGCGCGTCCGCCCCGACCGGAAAATCATCTACCCCGCCGACTTAGTGCGCCGGAAAGGGCCGATCATGAAGACCGTTGCGGCGTTCAACATCTACGTGAACTGCCCCGGCGGGCGCGAAAGCTGCTGGGGCGACCCGGAGGGTTTTCAAAAGAATCTCACGGGGAGCCGGTTCGCGGCGCTACTGACTCAATACACGAAATCGGCGCCGAGTGCATATACCTTCGGCGGGGCTTTTTCCGTTAAGTATCACAGCTACACCAAGCTTCTGTACCAGAACGACCTCTTGACCGTCTTGCACGCCGCGTTGGCGAAGAACGGGAGGAAAGCCGGCTACGAGAATATGTATCATATCTTCCTGTCGAAGGGCACCGACACGTGTTTCGACCGGTCGCGTTCCTGCTATTCACCCGATCATCCGGCCACGAACTTCTTTTGCGCATACCACGAAAGCGTCGCGTTCAAAGACATACCGGAACCGGTCATCGTCTCCGTCGAGCCGTATCAGAAGGTGGGGTTCTGTGCCTCTCGGGCCTCGTCCGGAGCGAGCGCCTTGACCAATTCTACCGCGTCGACACTTGCCCACGAAACGTTCGAATCGATCACCGACCCGGGCCCCGCCTTCGCCTGGTTCAACTTCACTTTCTCATCGGAAGTCGGCGATCTCTGTCAGACCTACCAGTGGAACATTTCAGTAAACGGAACCGTCTATAGCCTGCAGCCGATGTATTCGAATCGTTACCACGGCTGTGCTGCCGGTCCGTAAACGCGCATAAGACGCGCAACGTTGACGCGGAACGCGCCTTCGTCGCCGCTGGTAATGTACGTGGATTGGCCGGTTCCGCGCGCGCGGTCGCCGAGCAGGTCTGCGGCCCGTTCGGCTTGTGTCGCCGCCGGGTCGATGAACGCCACGTCGTCACCCAGCTCGGCGTGAAAGTGCTGCTCGAGCACGGGGTAATGGGTGCAGCCGAAGACCAACGCGTCGAGATCGAGCGGAAGGTGCGCGCAAACCTCGGCGACCGCCGCGCGAGGCGTGTCGCCATCGAGCTCACCGGCTTCCACCAGCGGAACGAGCGCCGGCGCCGGAACCTCCACGACATCGATTCCGCGGATAAGCGCCCGCAATGTCCGTCCGTACGAACCCGCGCCAACGGTAGCGGCCGTCGCAACGACGCCGATGCGACGGAACCCGCCGCGCTCTACCGCAATCGCCGCCGACTCGATCAAATCCAGGATCGGCGCGCGGGATGCCGGCCAGCCATACCGCTCGGCAATGGCGCACGAAGTGTTACAGGCCATCACGATCGCATCGACGCCGTATGCATCGAGCCGAGCCAAGTTTGCATGCAGCAGGCGCAGCAGATCGTCGTGCGTGCGGTCACCGTACGGCACGTGCGCCTGATCGGCAAAGAAGACCGTATCGACGGACGGCATGCGTTCGCGCACGCGCGCAAGGACGGTCAGGCCGCCAAGGCCGGAATCGAAGAGACCGATCATTTTACTGGGCCGGCTGGTTCGAGACCGGATATTCGCGCGTGTATTGCCCGATGCCGTCTGCGATCTCCTCGGCCACCTTTTGGCGCCAAGCCGAAGACGTGAGAAGCGCATAATCGCTGGGGTTTGAAAGGAACGCGGTTTCTATCAGTACGGCCGGCATGCGCGTGTGAAACGTGACGTAGTAGTGCGCCTTGATGAGGCCGTCGTCTTTCGTACCGTCGGATGCGAGATGCGATTCGATAGCGCGGCCTAGAGCAACGTCATCCGGCTTGGAGATGTACACGGTGGTACCGTAGGGCCCGGCGTTGATAAAGGCGTTGGCGTGAATGCTGACGAAGAGTCGCGCGCCCGCGTTGTTAGCGATGTCGACCCGCGTCTGGAGTTCGTCGTGCGCGCTATCGTTCGGCGCGTAAACGTCCACATCGGTTTCGTGCGTCAGCTTCACTTCCCATCCGCGGGCGATCAAAATGGCCCGCAATCGCTTGGCCATGTCGAGAGTGAGATCGGCCTCGGCCACTCCGCCGTGAATCGTTCCGCGATCGCTGCCGCCATGTCCGGGATCGAGCACGATCAAGCGCGGATTGGTCGGCGCGTAGTTGCTGCGTGGACCGAACTTCCACGTCGTGTCGCTAGGACTTTCTGGAGCAGCCCCGGACTCGTCGAGCGGGGCCGGAGTGACCAGCGCGGTGTTTTCTTGGCCTGCCGATACGACGTTGCCAATGCTGCCGCTTCCGGAACGCGGCGCATCAGCCACGTCCTGCGCGCCGACGACGATGCCCAGCCCTCCCGCCGAAGGAGTGATGGCGATTCCCTTTGGGCCCTGAAGCGACAGTGCGATTCGAACGGTGGCGGCGTCGTCTTGCCGCACGCGCATCGAGACCAGCGGGCCGGGCGCATTCTGCTCGATGGGCGGCCCTTGAAGCCGAGCGTTTTTGACGTCCACCCAAAAGCGATTGTCGGGATCCCTCAGCCGATGCCATTCGTAGGTTGCGTCGCCCGTGACCGCAATGGTGACCGCAACGCCTCCGTTTGCCGGCTGCATCGTTACGCCGGTGACCAATGCCGGACCGTTCGCAGGGGCTGTCCCCGGCGCGGGCTCCGGCGTCGGCGACGCTTCCGCCACGGTCGGCGCTGCCGGAACCGCCGCGTCGAACGTCAGCGCAACGTCGCGCTCTTCTTCGCGCGGCGCTTCAGCGACGGCCCCGGACGCGAGCGCGACGGTCACGAGTGTCGTCGGATCTCGCACCGTACCGGTGGTGCTAATTTGCAGACTGCGCAGGCCGCCGGCGTTGATTTGGCGCGTGCCCACCAGCGCCGTCCCGACGCCTTCGAACGAATAGGTGATGGCTGCGTCGGTCTCGCGGAGAATGCGGGGATGCAGCACCGCGGCGCCGTGAGCGAGCAGGATCGTGCGGCTTCCGTCTTGGCGCACGTCGAGCCCCGCTAGCTGCGGCTGCAGCACCGTGACGTTGCCCTCGCGTCGAAGAGCGAGATCCAGGCAACGCAGCACTTCGTCGAACGGAAGGTAGGCTTCATCGCCGCGCTGGAAGGGAGCGAAAGCGGCATCGAGCGCGATTGGTCCGACGTCGTAACGCCGATCTCCCAACGCAAAGCTCACGACCACGGGAACCGAAGTGGTTATGAGGATGTAACGCTCTCCCGGTTTCCACGTCAGCAGCGCGCCCGTAGCTCGAAGCAGCGCTTGAAATCCCGGATCGTTGACGCCGACGGCCGGCGCCCCGTAGGTCGACGAAAGGTGCGTGAAACGAATCGTCTGGCGCTGGTAGATCGCGCTGAGCGACGAGTCGGCGCGTGCCGGAGCCGCAAACGCCAAGGCCAGCATGGCGAGAACGATGCCCGAAACGAGACTACCAGTCGGAGCGATGAAGCGGTTGATCAAGTTCCAGATGTCCCCCCGGGAGCGTTTCTAGGCGTGCGCCATCCACAAGCACCTGCAGCGCATCGATGCCTCGAATTCCGGTGATCGTGTAAACCAAAGCTTTGAACTCGCCGTTTTCCCCAAAAGATCCGCCCCCTTGCAGCTCGACTTCTTTTGAAAGGTCCACCGTGGCGGTCGAACCCTCGACGCCGACGTTGAGTACCCGCGTTCCACGCGGGAATCGAATGGCGAGGACGTCGTTCGGCGGTCCGGCAACGGCCTGCACCGCGGCATACAGCACCGTGTTGTGCAGGTGCTCCGCGGCGCTTTCTCCGGGCTGCCGTGGCCGCATGGAAATGCGGATGGCTCCCAGCGTCGTGCCGTTCTGCTTCGCGTAGTAAACCGCGACCGTTTCGCCGTTGCGTCCCGCGCGATTTGAGAGAACATACCACGTGCCGGCGGCGACGATTGCCAGAAGCACAACGAGAATGGGCAGGCGCGATGATCTCACGTTTGAAATCGCAATTCGCGAAGGTTGGGGGAAATACCCCCGTCGAACCCGGCGCCGATGAGCGTCGCGTTATCGTGAAATGGCTGGCGAAGACAATTCGGAACGAGCGGCGCGCGTTGGAACGCGCACGCCGGCGCTTCGTTGAAAAGCCCAGTGAAAGGCGCCTGCACGACGTGCGCACGACGGGACGGCGGTTTAGATCGCTGCTCGAGGACGTCGCGGATCTCATTCCGACGCCGCAACTGTTGCGCCGGGTAAAGCGCGCGGCGGCGACCACCGATGCCGCTCGGGATGCGACGGTCATCCGGCAGCTATTGGAGCGCAGCACCGACGCAGCCGAAGCCGCAACCGCACGCCCGGTGCTCGACGAACTCCGCCATCAAGAGGCGATCGCGACGCGGCTGGCGCGCAAGCAGCTGCGACGAACGCGTTTTCTCCCGTAGCCGGCGCCTGACGTGAAGCCGCTACGTATCGACCTACAGGGCGTAAGCGACATGCCGGAAGTCGTCGATCGTGTGGTGCGGATGCGCGTGAGCGAGGTCCGGCACCTTGCCGTGGGCCTAGAGCGGCGCGATAAGCAAGGGCTTCACGATTTTCGGATTGCCTGCAAGCGTCTTCGGTACGCGCTCGAGCGCTTTTTGCCCCTGGACTCAACGTTACAGCCGGCCGCTGAACGCTTCGCGCACCTGCAGGATGCCCTCGGCGACGCGCACGATCGCGACGTTCTGTTGACCATTCTTCCTCCGACGATGGCGCAAACACAGCGCCGTCTGCAAGACGAGCGCCAGCGCTGCATCGATCGCGCAGCGGAATTATGGACGCAGTTCGCGCAAGCGAACGACTCTCATCATTTTTGAATCAGCCTTTAATCGCGCACCACAAAAGTTAAGGCAGCACCGTGGTAAGGACAAAGCATGATGAACTTACGAAGCTTGCTCCTTGCCTGTGCGATCGGCGCAGCTGCCCTGGGCGCGGCGTTACCTGCGGCCGCACAAGTCTATGGCGGTGTCTACGTACAAACGGGGCCGCCTGCGCCCATCTACGAAACGGTGCCGGCTTCGCCGGGATCGGGATACTACTGGGTCGGCGGGTATTACCGCTGGAACGGTTACCGCTATGTTTGGGTCCACGGGCACTACGCCAATCGCCCTTACTTCGGTGCCGTCTGGCGTCCCGGACACTGGGTGCAGGGCCCGAACGGTTGGTATTGGCGGCCCGGTCATTGGGCGCACCAGTACTACTAGAATACTAGGCTGTACATCGACCATTAACTTCCAAAGTCATCGCCCGCCCGCGTAGAAGACGCGGGTGGGCGATGACGGTCTCCGCGTGGAACGTCGCTGACCCATGCAGCTTCGGCGGACGCTGGGTTTGTTCGACGTCACGCTTTTTTTTGTGGTCGCCTCCTCGAACTTACAGTGGGTCGCGACGGCCGCAGCCTCGGGAGCGAGCGCCGTCGTGGTATGGATCATCGGCGGCCTCGCAATGTTTGCTCCGCTCGCGATCGCCGTCGTCTTTCTTTCCTCGCATCATCCGGACGAAGGTGGCCTGTACGTCTGGAGCAAGCGCGCCTTTGGGCCGCTCGCCGGGTTCCTCACCGGCTGGACGTATTGGGCCAGCACCCTGCCGTACTTTCCCGCGCTGTTGTATTTCGCTGCGGGTAACGCCGCATTCATCGCCGGTTCCCATGCGACCGCGCTCATGCGCGCCCCGGCGTACTTTATCGCCGTTGCGTTAGCCGGGCTAACGCTGGCGACCGTCGTGAACGTCTATGGCTTGGAAATCGGGAAATGGTTGAACAACGTGGGCGCTGTTGCACGCTGGAGTGCGACGCTGCTGCTCGTCGCCCTCGGGGCAATGGCCTGGTGGCGGTTCGGCTTCGCGACGCCGATCACGCCGGAGACGATCCGGCCCGGATTGCAGCTCAAAGACCTGATTTTTTGGTCGGTCATCGCATTCGCGTGGACGGGTCCCGAAGCGATCGCGTTCATGGGCGGCGAGATAGCCAATCCGCGCAAAACGATTCCGCTTGGCCTCGCGCTCGCGGCCCCCGCCATCGCCATCATTTATATCGCAGGAACGCTCAGCGTCTTGGCGGCGGTGACACCACAAAGCGTCGACCCCTCTTCCGGCATAATGCAGGCGATCAGTCACGTGGCATCGCGATTTGGTTGGGAAATGCTGACGCCGATCGCCGCGCTGCTGGTCGCGCTGAGCTGCATCGGCAGCGCCGGCGCGTGGCTGGGCGCCGTCGCGCGCCTTCCCTTCGTTGCGGGCATCGACGATTATCTCCCGGCGGCGTTCGGACGGATGCATCCACGCTGGGGCTCTCCCGTTGCTGCGCTGATAACACAAGCCGCCATATCCGCGGTCCTGATTTTTCTGGGGCAAAGCGGCACGAGCGTCAGAGGTGCCTACAGCGTCCTCGTCAGCGCGACCGTCATCACGACGCTCGTGCCCTTCTTGTTCTTGTTTGCCTCGGCGCTCAAGATGCACGCCGAACCCGCGACGACTGCCACCATTCGCATTCTGGGCGGGAAGTGGACCGTTTTCGTCGCGGGGCTGATCGGACTGACGACGACGCTTGTCGCCGTCGTCTTTGCCGGTTTCCCGGCGGCGGACGACCCCAACAAGGCGCTTGCGGTCGTCAAAGTCGTCGGCCTCACCGCGCTGATGCTGCTCAGCGGCGTCGGCATCTATCTTCTCGGGCGCCGAAGAGCGGCCGAGCGCCACTCTCACACTTTACCGCACACTTCGTAACACAGTCGCAACTGCATGGTTACGCCGCAAACGCCGCGTGCTATGATCCACCGGCGCGTTAATCTTTCCGCCGGTAACGCGCGCAGCTTCTTACATCAGATATCTACTTCTAAGGAGAATAACCAAGTGGCTACATCATCCCTTCCGGCCCGGTATCTGCTTAGTGCGTTTGCCGCCGCTGCCGCCATTGCTCTATTCGCCGGCTGCAGCGGATCGTCGTCGCCTGTCACCCCCATGGGGGCGACGCAGCAGAACTCCGCGCTGACCACCCACTCGCCGCTCGGCCCCGACGTCAAGAACCACTGCCCGGCCCATGGCGGCGCCCGCGTGACCCCGTGCACGATAACCTTCGATGCCTCGAACACCGGCCCCGACACCGTATCGGTGCGCGCGCAAGAAGACAAGAAAGGCACGCTCACCGAGTCGGATAACTGCGGTGGCGCTTCCGGTATCGCGACCGTGACCCAAGGATCCGGCGACGACTGGACCGTTACCGCGGGCCCGACCACGGGCACGTGTACCGCAACCTTCGACTACAACAGCAAGCGCGGCAAACTGCTGGGCTACGCCAATCTCAGCATAACGAACAATCTCTAGACCTCGGAGCTTCGACACGCCGCTTGGCTTGCAACTCCTTTGTTGCGAGGCAAGCGGCCCCTACCAGGTACATCCCTGACGCAATTGAAAAGAGCGCCGATAGTGTCTACGACGATCTTCGCCCGATCCGTTACCGCCGCCGTTTTCGTTGGTTCACTGCTGTATGGCTGCGGCGGCAGCCCAACGATAACCCCGCCTTCGGCGTCGGTCAATTTATCCCAGTTGTCTCAGGTCGCGTCTCCCGACAAATATATTTTCGGCAAGTGGATGTACACGGCGCAGTATTACGGCGAAGATCTCACCATCTACAAACGGCAAGGACTCTCCCTCGCGTTTTACAAGACGTTGCACGATCCCAACATCGCCTCACCGCTGGGGACGGTGGCAACGCCGAACGGCTGGTGGTACGTCGCCAACGCCGGGCACTCTAATGTGCTCGTTTATCGATCGACGGGTCACGGTCCGGTCGGTTCGGGCACCACGCTCCACGATGACGGTCAGGTTCCCGTGAACGTTGCCGTGAATCCCAGCCGTCGCCTCGTAGCGGTTTCGAACTTCTCGACGGTCAGCGGCGGCGCCGGCAGCGTCAGCGTGTATTTGGACCGCCAAGCGGAGCCGTCTCGCACGTTGACTTTCGGAAGCAACCCGCTGCAAGGAACCGGCGTTGCGATCGATCGCGACGGGAACTGTTATTGGGCCTTCAACGACCCGAAGACGGAAACCGGTTCGATCGTCGAGTTTGCCGGCTGCAACGGCACGGGCACCGTCGTGGCGCAGGGGATCGGAAATATTCAAGGGCTCGCGCTCGATCAGCATCGCGATCTCTATTACGTCGATGAGACGACCGGCACGAATAACGGAGTGTGGAAGTGCACGGGGCCTTCGCACTGCAAGATGTTTACAAAACCGAACGCCTTCATTCTGCCCGTAAACATCAACTTCGATATGAAGCAGAAATATTTGTGGGTTGCCGACGCGGCCGGCTACATTGACGCCGTCGATAAGAGCGGAAACGTCGTGTACACCACGTCGGCAGTCGGCGGCCCGACCGACCCGCCGCTCGGAATCGCGCCCGCGCCCGGCGGGTAGAGGCTCCGAAGGCAACGCTCGAGTTCGCCGCTCTTCTAAAGCAATTCCGCGTTCGCGCCGGACTTTCGCAGCAGATGCTGGCAGACCGTGCGCTTATCAGCGTACAGGCGGTTAGCGCCCTCGAACGCGGTTATCGCAAGATCCCCTATCGCAAGACGCTCGAGCGTCTTGCCGACGCGCTAGCGCTTTCAGACGATGCGCGGGCCGCCCTCGAACTGTCGACGCGACGCGTGCGCGGAGCGCGCTCGCCCGATCACGAGGGGGCGCCATCGCATAATTTGCCGCGTCAGCTCACCTCCTTCTTAGGCCGCGATGAGGTTGTGAAGGAGATCGCGCAACTCGTCGCAGCGGCGCCGGCGGTCAGCCTGGTCGGAACCGGGGGAGCCGGAAAAACGCGTGCCGCGATTGCGGTCGGAATGCACCTGCTGGATCAATTCGCCGAGGGCGTCCGCTTCGTGGAGCTCGCACCGCTTAACGATGCATCCCTGGTCGTGCAGGCTCTCGCGGCTGCGCTGCAGGTACAAGAATCGCCGCATCGCCCGCTCCTTGCAACGCTCCTTTCGTATTTGCTCGAGAAGCACATCCTCATCATTTTCGACAACTGCGAGCACGTGATCGGACAGACTCGGCGAATCGTTGGGTCGCTGCTTCGGGATTGCGCAAACGTCAGCGTCCTCGTTACGAGCCGTCAACCACTGACGATCGCCGGTGAGCGCGTCTATCGGATTCCCCCGCTTCCGGTCCCGGATAAAAGCGTCGTGTCGCCGCGGGAGGCGCTTTCGTACGGAGCCGTGGCCCTCTTTGCCGACCGCGTGCAAGCCGCCGACGCCCAATTTCAGGTAACCGAAAAGAACGTCGAACCCGTCGTTGAGATATGCCGCCGCCTCGACGGACTTCCGCTGGCGCTCGAGCTCGCCGCGGCGCGCGCCACCGTCTTATCGCCGTTTCAGATCGCCGAACGCCTCGACCGCGCCTTCGATTTGTTAACGGACACCGCGAACGCGGCGCTCCCCCGCCATCAGACGATGCGCGCGGTGATCGACTGGAGCTACGCGCTACTGTCGTCGCAGGCGCGTTTACTCTTCGATCGGCTTTCCGTTTTCGCCGGCGGATTCACGCTCGACGCGGCCGCGAGCGTCTGCGCGGACGACGATCTGCCCGAGGAGGACGTGTTAGAGCTGCTCGCCGCCTTAATAACGCAGTCCCTCGTCACGGCCGACTTTTCGTATGGAAACGCTCGTTACCATTTGCTCGAGGTAACGCGGCAGTTCGCGCACGAGCGGTCGGTGGAACGCAGAGAATCCGAAACGCTTTCGCGACGTCACGCGGAGGCTTGCCTGGGAGTGGCGGAACGGCTCGAGCGGGATTGGTACACGGCCGACGAGCGCTCTTGGTTTGCAGAGGCACAGGCGGATCTGGACAACTTCCGCGTCGCGCTCGGATGGTCGCTCGCCGAACGGCGCGACTTGCCCACGGGACGTCGTCTTGCCGCAGCACTCACCCGCGTTTGGTATTCGGTATCGCCGCTCGAGGGGCGACGATGGGTGCGAGCCGCTCTCGAATCTATCCAGGAAGAAATTCCCGCCGCGGTGGTCGCCGAGTTGCACATTGCCGAAGCGCGTTTGTGCGGTGCGCTCGCCGAGTACAAGGCATCCCTCGCGGCGGCCGAACGAGCGTTAAGGTTCCGCGACGTCTTGGACGACTTGCAAGTCGCCCGCGCGCGCGAGGCAGCGGGAAGCGCGTTGAGTGCGCTTGGACGGGGAGCCGAGGCCGAGGCGTTGCTTGGGGAAGCACTCGTCACGGCGCGACGTCTCGGCAACCGGGGCCTCGAGGCGCTACTGCTGGGCGATCTTGGAACGGCTCGCAGCCGGAGCGGAGATATCGAGGCCGCGCGCTCTTTCTACGCCGAGGCCTTGGCACATTATCGTCCACTGGGCCTGGAACGCCCGGCGGCGTCCATTGCGGGCCATCTCGCGGAGGTCGAATTTGCGGCCGGCGATGCCGCGGCGGCGCTTCAGCGGGCGGAAGAGGCGCGGGTCGGCCACGAAGCCACGCACAATCGCCGCTCGGTGGCAAACGACTTGAGCAATATGGCGGCTTATCTCGTCGCCCTGGATTGCTTTGAGGACGCCCGAGCTCACGCCTCGCGGGCGCTCGTCGCGGCCCGCGAGGTAAAGGCCACGGTGCTCACCGCATGCATTTTGCAGCACTTCGCGGCTGCCGCAATCTTGCAATGCCCCGTGGATGGACCATACGACGTTCTCGAACGAGCGGCGTCCTTGCTCGGATACGTGGATGCTAGATTCGAAGCGGCGCGCGAGTACACGGAACGCCAAGAGTACGAACGAACGCTGCGCGTCTTGCGCGAGCGCTTCGGCGAAAGGCTTTCCAGCCTCATGGTGATTGGACTCGCCTGGGATGAAGACCGCGCGATCGCCGAGGCACTAACGTTGTGAAAGTAGATTCCGCCTAGGGCTCCGGAGACCGACAAGCCTAACGTCCGAAGATTACCAGTGGAACGGACCTGCGGCGTGCGGTTTTACCCAGACGATGAGGTCCCACTGCGTTGGGAACTCGAAGATCGTTGCGATGTAGTTGGCACTCGGCACTCTCCCGAGCTGCACGATGGTGTCGGCCGAGGGTTTCGCGAGATTCCCGCCGGCCTTGACGAAGTCGGCATTCCAAATCCACTGATCGTACACCGCCTTGCCCGTGTCGGGTTCTTTGATGACGAAGTGGACGTGCCCGTTGAACTCATACCAGCGGCCGGGGTTGATTCCCCAAAGCTGGGGACGTGGTTCGTCGTTGGGCCGCGGAACCGAAAAGTCGGCGCCCATGAGATTTCCTTGCGCGTCGTACCACAACTGGCTTGGATGAGAAGGGTCCGAAGTCCATTGCCGGTTTGCGTAACTGATCGCACCGGTGTCGTCCGCACCCGTGTAACGCACGTAGCCGGCCTTCTCGGCGTCGGCAACGTGCGGAAACCGTGCCGTGAGATCGCGCGTGACCGTCGCAACGAACTGCGTTTCGGTTGCGGACGGCGGCCCGGCGTACGTCGGCGACTCGTCGGCACGCGCCGCCACGGCGAACGCGCAAAAGACCGCCAAAAAGGCGGCGGCTAGAGCTGGCTTCATCGTAATATGTCCTCCACTTAGTGACGCACGCAGTTCCAACGTGGCGATCTTCCGGATCGTGACGCTTGCAAGGGGCCAAGCGAGAGGAAGCAAGCGTCTTCGTCCGAAGGCTGGTTTCATAAGGAGGTTTCTACTTATGAAACCATTTCATCGTTTCTTTGGTGCCCTGGCCGTGCTGCTGATGGCCACGGCGGCCGGCGGTTTTGCCGCGGGCCCGAACGTCGAAGGAACGCCGATCCCCATGGCCCCCAAACCGGATTTCTCGACGATGAAATTCCTGATCGGCACGTGGACGTGCAGCAATCTGAGTTCGCGGCGCCCGGGCCCATTCACCACGACCGAGGTTTACTCGATGGACCCCAACGGCTACTGGATCGTCCGCGACGACACGATTCACAAGGCGTCCTGGATCCCTCGCGATTTCCACTCTCAAACCAAGTACACGTACGACACGGCGGCAAAACGTTGGGTCAGGATAACGACCGGCGAATTGGGCGCCTACGCGGTGGCGATGGCTCCGATGCCCACCGGGAAAACCAAAACCTATACGTACGTAGTCCAGACGAAAGCCCCGGGCATCGCTTCATACGCGCCCGAAGTGTACGTAATAGCGAGCGACACCAAGAAGACGATGACGACGTCATTCACGGAGACCGGGGGCCGCGTAGTCACCGTGAAGCAGACCTGTACCAAGTCGTAAAAACGCCGATCGTTAGACCATGTAAGTCTTCGGCGGAGATTGCATCTGCAGGATCGGGCGCGTGATTTTGAAGGCACTGATGTCGGCCCCTTCGGCGTCGCTTACACGATTCAAGACGACCTGGCTGAGAATACGCCCGATGACGCACGCAAACTTGAACGCATGGCCCGCGCCGACGGCGACGCACACGTTGGGATGTTCCGGGAGCGTATCGAGGACGAAATCGCGATCCGGCGGCAGGGTGTAGAGGCACGTTTTTAGCGCCGCGACGGGGCCGAGCGCGCCTGGAAGGTAGCGTTCGAGAAAGCGCGTGACGCGCGCGGTTATGTCGGCGTCTTCGCCAAATCCTCGCGTGTCGGCTTCCACCGGTTTGCCGCCGGCATCCTGCGTGATCTTCACGGCGTCGGGCTCGCCGAAAACCGGAAATCCGTAGAAGGCCGGGTCGTCCATCCAAATCCAAATCGGAAACTTGCCGAAAGCGAAGCTTTCAAGATCGCGCGACCTGAAATAGATGACCTGTTCCTTCGTCACCTCGAGGGGAATCCGCAATCCGAACTGCGCGAGAACGCCCCCGCTCCACGGCCCTGCCGCAATGACGAGTCCGCCGGCGTGGTAGCGCTCACCGCCGGCTTCGACGGAGATTTCGTCACCGGCGGTGTGGATCGAGGTCACCGGCGTGCGGTCCAGCAAGGTGGCGCCGAGGGCGCGCGCCATGCGTTGGTGCGCGGCCGTTGCTCGGGCTGCGGCAACCAAGCCGCCATCGGGCTGAAAGAGACCGTGAATATCGTCGTCGATGTGCCACGCGGGCCAGCGCTTGCGAATCGTGGCTGCGTCGAGCGTTTCGAAGGGCACGCCGCAGGCGCGCATCGCGTCGGCATAGGGTTCCAGCGGGATGGCGCCGTCGCGCGGCCGGATGTCGAGCCCGCCGGTCTTGAACACGACGCGTTCGCCGCTGTCGCGCTCGAGCGATTCCCAGGCAGCATACGCCTCCTTTGCGAGTCTCACGTACGTGGGCGAAAAGTAGGAATAGCGGATGATCCGAGAGTGATCGTGCGATTCGCCGCGCGCGTGGCCGAGCTCGAACTGCTCGAGGCCCAGCACGCGCGCGCCGCCTTTCGCCAACCAATAGGCCGCGGCGCTGCCGATGCCGCCTAGGCCGAGAACGATGGCGTCGTAATTCTCGTTCATCGATCGTCTCTGATTAGGGTGACAAACGCGACGTTATGTAGCGGCGAATGTCGAGGCTCGCATCTTCCATCGGTGCATAATAACCGAATTCGAACGCCTTGGATTGCATGCCGGCCTGCACGTTCTCGCAAACGTTCCAGTCCTGCCGGTTGACGATGTCCCAAAACTGCTCGACGTCGCTGGGGTCGAAGCTTGCCTTTGCCATCTCGTCGGGATGAAAGAGCAGATCGCAGACGATCGTCGTCGCGGCCGGCCCACAGGGCCAGAGCGAGAAAGCTGCAACGTGTTCGGCCGCTAAGCTCAGCATGAAGTTTGGATAGATCAGCTCGCCTTTGTGGCGCACCCTTTCGTTTGCGCTCAGGGCCGGGAACGGGGCGCGATCGCTCGTGCCGTCGGCGGTCAACGTCCAGGCGCCATCGCGATGCGGAATGCCGCCTTCCCAGTCGAGCCCTGCGCCGCCACGTTGCTTAAAGGCGGGAACGATTCTGCACAACTCGGGGTGCACGCCCGCACAGTGGTAGCACTCGTTGTAGTTTTCCAGCATGACCTTCCAATTGGCCGCGACCTCGTAACGCATCGAACGCCCCACCCTTAGCTCGGCCAAGGGATAACGAGCTAGGCGTTCGGGTATCGCGCCAAGCTGCGCCGCCAAACCCGCGCCGGTACGCTCGGCATTCTCGGGAGACAGGTGGACGAACACGAAGCCGCCCCACTCTTCGACCCCGACGCGATGCAAGCGGCGAGCCTCGGGTGGCACGGCTTCCTCGGGGATGAACGGCGTTGCAACGAGCCGCCCGTCGAGCGCGTATGCCCACGAATGATACGGGCAGCGAATCGCCCCGCGCACGGTTCCCCCGCCACAGAGAAGCCGGCTGCCGCGATGGCGGCAGAGATTGAGGTGCGCTTTGATCGCGCCGCCGTCACGAATGAGGATGACGCTCTCGCCCCCGACGTCAAGCACGCGATAGGCACCGCTCGCGGCAAGTTGCTCGCGCCGGCCCACGTAAAACCACTGATCCCAGAAGATGTCGCGCTGCTCGCGAGCATAAAATGTCGCATCCCAATACGCAGCGCGTGGAAGTGAGGGTTCAAGGGCGAGAATTTCCGAAGGTTTCATCGCTCGATTTGCCAAAAGGCCAAACAGACTGCTGCCTAACAGGCGATTTCGTCAAACATCGGGGAACCCTTTGTCATGGAAACGTTCGTAAGGCCGAAGGTTGGCGCCGGCGCAAAGACGCTGGACGCTGCGTGGTACGCATCCCCCGAAATCTTTGCCGCCGAACGGCAGCGGATTTTCGGGCGCGAGTGGATATGCGTTGGGCGCCAAGAGTCGCTCGCGCATGGCGGCGATTTCTTTACGACGGAGCGCGCGGGTGAAAGCCTCATCGTCTCACGTGACGCCGCCGGCACCGTACACGCCTTCTACAACGTTTGCCGCCATCGCGGTACGCGCATCTGTGAAAAAGAGTCGGGCCGCTTTCAAGGCTCGATTCAATGTCCGTACCACGGCTGGACGTACGGACTCGACGGCGCGCTGAAAATCGCGCGCAACATGGCCGATGTGCCGGGGTTCGATCGCGACGAGTATCCGCTCAAAGAGGCCGTGGTCGCGCTGTGGGAAGGGTTCATTTTCGTCAGGATGACGGATCCCGGCGATAGCGCGAGTTTTGAGGAGGCGTTCGCGCCGCTCATCGGACGTTTTGCGCGTTGGCACATCAGCGAGCTTCAAACGGCGCGAACCATCACGTACGAGCTTGCGTGCAATTGGAAGCTCGTCTTTCTCAACTATTCCGAGTGCTACCATTGCCCGCTCGTGCATCCGCAGCTCGACAAGCTTTCGCCCTCCGACAGCGGGCGCAATGACCTTTTGGAAGGGCCGTTCCTCGGCGGATATTCAGAGCTGCGCCGGCCCGGGACGAGCCTCACGACCAGCGGTCACAGCTCACGCCCACCGCTGGGAACGGTCGGCGGCGCCGATCTCGATCGCGTGTACTATTACACGATTTTTCCGTCGCTGTTGTTGAGCACTCATCCCGACTACGTCATGGTCCATTACGTCAAACCGCTTGCCGTGAACCACACCGAAGTCGTATGCGCGTGGCTTTTCGATCCGCGCACGATGTCCCAGCCGGACTTCGATCCGAGTGACGTGGCCGACTTTTGGGACGTCACGAACCGGCAAGATTGGCACGTCAACGAGTTGACGCAACTCGGATTGAGTTCGCGCGCCTACTCCCCCGGACCGTACTCCGACGCCGAAGGCTTGTTGAGCGCGTTCGATCGCCACTATCGCGCGGTGATGGAGGCGTAGGGCAACGCTGGGACTCTTGCTCGCGGCCGGCGTCGCTTTGCCGTCCTTGCAAAGTCTCGCGTGGCGAAATACCGGGCCGGCGGTGGCCGGCGGCCGCGTGTCGGGCGTTGCCGGCACCGATGCAGATTGGAACCTCTATTACTTCGGCGGCGCCGACGGCGGAGTGTGGAAAACGACCAACGGCGGATTGACCTGGGAAAACCGTTGGCCGCGCAATGCGGTGGGCGCGATCGGCGCGATCGCCGTCGATCCGCAAGACAAGCGGGTCGTGTGGGTCGGAACCGGCGAGCCGAATCTGCGCAACGACGTCTCTTACGGCGACGGCATTTGGCTAACGCGCGACGGCGGCGCGAGCTGGCACAACGTCGGACTAAGGGACACGTGGGCGATAGCGCAGATCGTCATCGACCGCCGGAATCCGCGGCGCGTTTGGGTCGCGGCGGTCGGCAATCCTTATCGTGACAGCTTCGCACGCGGCGTTTATCGCACGACGGACGGAGGCCGCAGCTGGCGGCGCACCCTCTATCTCGGCCCGTCGAGCGGCGCGTCGGACATTGCGATCGACCCTCGCAACCCCAACGTCCTGTTCGCTGGGATCTGGCAGTTTCGGCGAGTCCCGTGGAGCTTCAGCAGCGGCGGTCCGCGCGACGGCCTTTTCAAGTCGACCGACGGCGGCGTAACGTGGCGGCGGCTGCGCGGAAATGGTTTGCCGGGCGGCGAGATGGGGCGAATCGGCATCGCGGTCGCGGGACGGCGCGTCTACGCTCTCATTCAATCAAAGGAAGGCGTGCTCTGGCGCTCGGATGACGGCGGCGCGCATTGGCGTGTGATGACGCGCGACACGTTGGTAAATCAGCGCCCGTTTTACATGAGCCGCCTTGCCGTCGATCCGTCCAACCCCGACCGCGTCTTCTTCTCCTCCGAAGACCTGATCGAGACCCGCGATGGCGGCAACACCTATCGTGACGTGCTGACCGCGGTTCATCAGGATCATCATGGACTGTGGATCTCGCGCGACGGGCGGCGCATAATCGAAGCCAACGACGGCGGCGCACCGATCTCGACCGATGGCGGTAAGAATTGGGATTGGCGATACAACGTCGCGATCGCACAGATCTACCGCATCGGCTACGACGAACAAAACCCCTATCACGTTTGCGGCGGACTTCAAGACAACGATTCGTATTGCGGGCCATCCGACTCGCTGAGTCCGCTCGGCATCGAGAACTCCGACTGGCGCGACGTCGGCAACGACGGAGATGGGTCCTGGGTTTGGCCGCAGCCGGGCGACCCGTCGTCCATCTGGAATGTCGGCGTCAACGAACTCAACGGTCAGCTCGGAATTTTCGACCTCAAGTCGCGTCAGAATTACGATGTTTCGCCGGACGTCACCGACACCAACGGCCGCGCGCTCGCCGGACTGCCATTTCGAACCAACTGGGAAGCTCCAATAGCGTTCTCTGCTTCCGGTAACGTCGCGTATTACGGTGCGAACGTGCTGTTCGATACGAGCGACCTGGGGCGAACCTGGAGGGCGATCAGTCCGGATCTCACGCGCAACGATCCGACCAAACAGCGCGTCGCCGGCGGTCCCATCAATACCGACGTTTCCGGGGCGGAGTTCTACGACACGCTTTTCGACATCGCGCCATCGCGACTCGATGCGCGGCGCATTTGGGTCGGGAGCGACGACGGCTTAGTGCAGCTCACGACGGACTCCACGGGTTCGGCACAGGCTCACTGGCGGAACGTAACGCCCCCGGCGAACCTGCTGCCGCCGTGGGGGCGGATCGACACGATCGAGGCATCGAGCGCGGACGCGCGACGCGCGTACATTGCCGTCGATCGCCACGTGATGGGCGATCCGCGACCGTACGTGCTGGTCACCGACGACTCCGGCGCGACATGGCGTACGATCGTCAACGGCCTGCCGCGCGACCAATACGTGCACGTGGTCCGCGAGGATCCAGATGACCCCGACGTGCTGTACGCGGGGCTGGAACAGGGCGTTTGGCTTTCACTCGACCGCGGCGCGCACTGGCAGAGCCTGCAGCTGAACATGCCCGCGGTCGCGATCCACGACCTGCGGATTCAGCCGCAACGGCACGATCTTCTCGTCGCGACGCACGGGCGGGGGTTTTGGATTCTCGACGATCTTGGCGCGATCGCCGGGCTGCGGAACGCGGTGACTGCCGCCGTACCGGCTATTTTTCCGTTGCGAACCGCGTACACGTGGTATCGCTGGTGGAGAAGCGCCTACGGAACGCATCCGGACGAATGCTGTTTGACGGCCGGGTCGTACAGCGGCGAAGACCCGGCCGAAGGCGCGTCGATTACGTACTATCTTCCCTCGGCGGCGCGAGCCTGGATCGAGGTCCGCAACGCGTCCGGCGAGCGGGTTCGCTGTCTCGACGCGCCCGGGGACGCCGGCGTCGCGCGCACGGCCTGGGATCTCGCCGAAACCGCCCCGGTCCCATGGCTGCGTGCGCGCGAATGGAATCGCGGCGACCATGGCCCCGCCGCCCTGCCCGGACGGTATACGATCCTGCTGCACGCTGGGGCTGTCACGACGCAGCAGACGCTCGACGTTCGGCCCGATCCGCGCGCCGCGTGGACACAAGCGCAGTACGTCGCGCGCTATGAATTCGTGAAGTCGCTCGACGACGAGCTTTCCGCAATCGACGTGGCACTCAATCGGCTCGATGGGTTGTCGCATGGCCGGGATGCCGAGAGCTCGTTCACGTCGGGCGTCGTGAACTCCGAAGACGATCAGCTCGTGCCGGACCGGTTGCGCGAGCGGCTCACGATTTTGCAAGGGGCCATTGCGCTGTCGCAGGGGCCGCCGTTACCGCCGCACTATCGCGAGGCGGCAGCAATCCACGCGCAATTCGAAACCGCAATGGCCTCGTACCGTGCCTTTTTAAGCGCGCACCATTTGCCACCGGATGTTGGGGCGGGACCCTGTTCTGCCCCTTCGTCAGGCACAGGATGAGAATGAAAATGAGATACGTCGCACTCACCCTTATCGTTGCGGGCGCGTTCGCACTGCCCGCAAAGGCGGGAACGACTGGCGGCATCAGCGGGATCGTCGTTGAATACGGCACGTCGACGCCGATCGGCGGCGTATCGGTTAACGTGACGAGCCCCTCACAGAGCGCCGGCACCACGACCGACGCAAGGGGGCACTTCGCGTTCGTCTCGCTGGCCCCAGACGAATACACGATCGCGCTGCAAAAAACCGGCTACGCCCCCATCTCGTACGCCGGCGTCGCGGTCTTTGCCGACGCGCAACAAACGCTAACGCTAGCGCTGCGCATCGCGCTCAAGACGATCGCGAACGTGACCTCGCGGAGCTCGTCGAGCCTCGTGCGCCCCGGCACCACGGCCGACCTTTACTCCGTTAATGCCGCACAACAAGAGCGTACGGCCGTGTTGGGCGGGGGCGGTTCGCTCAACAGCGCGTACTCCGCGATTGCATCCGTTCCGGGCGCCTACGTCCCCGCAAACCAGAATGGTTACCTCCAGGCGGTGCACGTGCGCGGCGGTGACGCATACGAGGTCGGCTACGAGTTCGACGGCATTCCGGTCAATAGAGCTTTCGATAACTTTCCGTCCGGATCGCTCTCATCGCTCGGGCAACTCGAGTTGCAAGTCTATACCGGCGCCACGCCCTCGAACGCCGAAGCGCAAGGGCTGGCCGGATTCGTCAATCAGGTCATCAAGACCGGGACCTTCCCGGGCTACGCGATGCTCAACGCCAGCGCCGGAACCCCGACGTTCTATCACAGTCTCAACATCGAAGCCGGCGGCGCGACGCCCGACCGCAATTTCTCCTACTATGTCGGCATCGGCGGCTACAATCAAGACCACCGCTACATCGACCAGTTCGGCGGCGCGGCGTATACCAACGAATTCGGACAGCTCATCGGAAACTGCCCAGCTCCCAAAGCCCTCGGCTCGACCTTCCTTCCGTCGTGCTACACGAACGGATCGCCCAACGTCGGGCTCAACGGCACCCCCGGCTGGATTCTCGGGCCCACCGGCTTCGGCACGATCAATGCCGCGAACGTCGCGACGCGCACCGCGGTGGCCAACTTCCATATTGGGATTCCGCACAAGAACGACGGACTGCGCGACGACATTCAACTGCTCTACGACAACGACGAGATTTTCACGACGTTTTTGAGCTCGGTCAACGACGAGGGCTATGCCAACTGGATCAATACGGTCGGCAGCTTTCCGCCGTACTATCTCGACAGCTACCAATACCGCGGCGCGCTGGGGTCGTTTCTGCCGCCGAACCCCACCGGGCTCGTGACCCCGTACTTATATCCATCCTCGCCGCCGCACTCGCTATTTGGCTCGATTCCCGACCCGTACAATCAGCGCGATCGCGGATACAACGGGCAAGGCATCGTAAAACTGCAGTATCAGAAGAATTTCAGCTCCAGCGCGTTCTTGCGCCTCTACGGCTACACGTATTATTCCGACTGGATCGAAAACGGGCCGATGATGTCGCTTCAACCATACGCCTACTACGACTCGGGCGACTACGAGATCAACAACCACACGCGCGGCGTCAGCCTCAGCTTCACCGATCAAATCAGTCCGCAGAACTTGATCGAAGCGGAGGGCTCCTACACGACCGCGACCGGCGCACGCATCTACAACGAGCAAATGTTCGATTACGCCGACAGCTTTGCGGTGCTGGTCAATCGGAACAAGCTCAACAGCGGCACCTGCTATGCGGTCGAAGGCTCGGGCGGATCGCAGTACACCATGCCCACGACCTGCGGCGACGGCGGCGCCAGCGGAGTGACGTATGGAGTGCTTCCAACCTTCGCGTCGCTTTCCGGCATCTATTCGGGCTCGCCCCCGCCCAGCGTCTCCGGTTTGAGCTGCGGCGGCGGCCCGTGCGGCTACTACGTCGTCGAAAACGGGGCGTACGGCTTGAACAATACGGTCACCCCGTACTTTGCAGGTTATTCGATCACGGATCAATGGCGCCCGAACGATCGGCTCTTCTTTAATGCCGGCATCCGGGTCGACAACTACGCGTTCGTCGGGGCAAACACCGTCACTGGCGCCGCGCGAAACTTCTGGTTCAACGCATTCAACCAGGACACGTGCTACGATACCCAGACCCTTACGCTGATCGACCGCAGCGCGTTGGTCGGCGGCAGCGGCTGGAGCACGAACTCGCAGAAACCCTGCTCGGCGTTCGGCAAGCAGTACGTAAACGCAAACCTGCAAAACACGCCCGGGAGCTTCGACTACAACATTCCCCAGCCGCGCCTCGGGGCGACGTATACGATCGATCCAGATACGGTCGTCCGGGCAAGTTACGGTAGATACAACGAGCAACCGAGCTCCGCCTACGAACAGTATAACGGGCTGGAGCAGAACCTTCCCGACACGCTGTCGCAGTTCTACTCACTAGGTTTTACGAGCCCGGGGCACGCCGTCGCGCCGTCGGTTTCCTACAATAGCGACCTTTCGATCGAACACCATTTCAAGGGAACGGACATGTCGTTCAAGCTCACGCCGTTTCTGCGACAGACCCAAAACCAAGTCGAAAACTTTTACATCAATTACGTGACGGGGCTAACGTCGGGGCTCAACGCCGGAAACCAAACCTCCTCGGGGTTCGAGTTTCAATTCGACAAGGGCGACTTCAGCCGCAACGGCTTCTCGGGCCAACTCTCCTTCGCGTACACGTACGCCACCGTCAGGTATAACACGCTCCCGAATGGGACGACGGTGCTTTCCCCGATCAATGCCGGCATCTCCGGGTACAACGCGTATACCAAGGCCTGCACTCCGGGCGGAAGCGAGTATGGTAAGCGGCAGTTCGGACAACTGATGTGCGGAACGACCAGCGATGGGAAAGCACCGGCGCCCTGTTACACGCCCGGCGGCAGTCCGGACCCCAGCTGCGACGGCGCGCACGATATCGCGAATCCCTATTGGCGCTCTCCTGCGTTTTCGCTCTTCGATCCGACGGCGGCGTATCTGCCGTTTTCGATCTTTCCTGGCCCGATCGGATCGGGCGTCAATGCCTACAACTATCCGTACGTCGCCACGCTATTGCTCAACTACAAGCACGATCGGCTAACGATTACCCCGTCGTTTCAATTCGTCGCCGGCAACCGCTACGGCGCGCCGCTGACCACGCCCGGCATCGACCCGGCGGCCGGCTGCGGCAGACCGTTGCCCGGCTCGACCGCCGGCGATCCGCGCTATCCCTACGGCGTCAGCGGCGGCGGCCCGTTTAACGCCAATAACTCCGGGTGCGCGGCAACGCTCTCCATCCCCGACCCTTACACCGGGCAGTTCGACGCCATCGGCGCCTTCCGCGAACCGGCGCAACTCTTGGCGCACTTGCAGATCGGCTACGAGCTTTCGCCGCGGGTGAGCCTGTCGGTGACGCTGGCCAATCTGCTGCAGACGTGCTTCGGCGGTCAGCACACGGCGTTCACCTACTACTGGAGCAACCAGACCTGTCTCTACACCAATCTCATCGGCGGCCCCACCACGCCGCCGGTAGGAAACGCCTACAACCCCGGCGCGAACGTGCAAACGTTCCTGCGGTATCCGTACGAGCCGTATTTTGGGACGTATAACGATCAGACGAGTTCGTTGAGCGAGCCATTCAACGCCTATTTCACCGTCAAGGTAAAGATTTAGTTGCCTAAATACGATGCGATCGTAGTTGGCGGCGGTCACAACGGGCTCGTGACCGCCTGTTATCTCGCACGTGCCGGATGGCGCGTGCTCGTTCTGGAACGCCGCTACGTCGTGGGCGGCGCGTGCGTTAGCGAGGAGATCTTTCCGGGATTCAAAGTTTCCACCGCGGCGTACGTCAACAGCCTCTTTCGGCCTGAGATCGTCGAGGATTTGCGGCTGCACGAATTCGGATTCGAAGCGATCGAACGCAATCCGGCCTCGTTTTCACCGTTCTTGGACGGACGCTATTTGATGCTCGGCTCGGGCGGCGTCAAAGACGTGGAGGAGATCGCGAAGTTCAGCCGGCGCGACGCTGAAAGCTATCCGAAGTACGAAGCGATGCTGGAACGAGTGGCCTCGGTCGTCGAGCCGACACTGACCCAAATTCCGCCAAACGTCCTTCACCCTACACTTGGGCAGCTGCTCCAAGCCGGCAAGATGGGGCGCGCGTTGCAGCGGCTCGGTCCCGGCATGGGAGAGGCCATCGAAGTCTTGACCGGGGCGGCGCGGCCGATTCTGGATCGCTGGTTCGAATCCGAGGAACTCAAAGGCACGATCGCAACCGACGCGATCATCGGGGCGTTCATGGCGCCCTCGATGCCGGGCACGGCGTACGTTCTGTTTCACCACGTCATGGGCGAGACCAACGGCAAACGCGGCGTGTGGAGCTACGTACGCGGCGGCATGGGCGGATTAACGCAAGCGCTTGCAGCCGCCGCAAAAGCACTCGGCGTCGAGATCCGGACGGATGCCGAGGTTGCGAAGATTTTCACGCGCAACGGGCGCGTCGGCGGCGTTGCACTGACCAACGGCGACGAGTTCGAGGCGAAAAACGTCGCCAGCGGTGTCGATTGCCACGTAACCTTCGAGAAGCTGACCGACGCGCGGGACCTTCCTTCGGAGTTCCGGGAGGCCGTCGCAAGGATCTCCTATAGCAGCGCGTCGTGCAAGATCAACGTCGCTTTGGAGCGGCTTCCCAGCTTCAGTGCGCTTCCAGGCCACGACCCCGGACCGCAGCATTTCGGCACCTTGCACCTGTGTCCGGATCAGGATTTCATCGAACGTGCCTACGACGACGCAAAATATGGTGGGTTCTCCCGCGACCCGGTGGTTGAATGCACGATGCCCTCGTCGCTCGATCCCACGATCGTTCCGCCGGGCAAGCACCTCATGTCCATGTTCACGCAATACGCCCCTTATCGCCTAAACGCTGGGCCTTGGACGGATGCGCTCCGCAACGAATACGCCGACCGTTGCTTCGACATCGTCGAACGGTACGCTCCGGGCTTCAAGGACTCGGTGATCGACCGGCAAATTCTCACGCCCGTGGACTTGGAAGCGACGTTTGGTCTCACTGGGGGCAGCATCTTCCAGGGGGCGATGCCGCTGCATCAGCTGTTTGCGTTTCGCCCCGTTCCCGGGTTCGCAAGCTATGCGACGCCGATTCGAGGCCTCTACCTTTGCGGCGCCGCCGCACATCCGGGCGGGGGCGTGATGGGCGCCGCTGGCTGGAACGCCGCCCGCGTGATGCTGCAGCGGTAAATACCCTTCGCGGCTGCCATTTCGGGATAGCCACTCCGACGCGGCGGCGGCTACACTATGGCTAGCGCCGTGCACGGCCGCGGTCGCCTTATTGAGAACAGTCTACGAAGGAGCTCGAGTAATGCAACGTCTTGCTATTTCATTAATGTGCGGCTTCGCCATCGGGACGCTATCGGTCGCGTCGGCGGTAGCGAGCCCGCCAAGTATAACCGGCACCTGGAGCGTTCAGCAAACGGGCCTCAACGGCGGCTCGACCTCGACGATAACGTTGAGCCAGTCGGGCATGGGCGTCGTGGGCAGTAACGCGGCCAACGGAAACGGATTCACCGGAACCTTTGTCAACGACACGCAGATCAACGGCAAATGGCACGGGCCGAGCGGCGCCGGCTGGCTTACTGTCTACGTCAGCGCTAACGGTCACAGCTTCAACGGCACCTGGGGCTACAACGGGCGCGCCGCAAACGGATCGTTCGTCGGCAACAAGATCCTTCCGCCGTCGCCGATTACGGCTGCGGGAACCTGGCATGTGACGGGTGCCGGCGGACCGGCGGGATTCGTCGGGACCATGCGCTGCACGCAGTCGGGCCCCTCGGTGGTTTGCCACGCCGGCCTGATACTAATCAACGGCAAGTTCCGCACGAAGGACAAGGTGCGCGCAGACTGGACCGGCCCGAACGGCTCAGGCTGGTTCTCGTTCTGGTTCAACGGCGACAACAATAGCTTCAACGGCACCTGGGGCAACGGCAAGGACACGACACCGGCGGTCGGTCGGGTCGTCGGCCAGCGCTCGCTCGGAGGCTAATAGTCAGAGGTAAAAACGGTCGCAAAGGCCGGAACCACGGTTCCGGCCTTTATCACGATCCGCTACTACCGCGATGGTAATCAGGTCAACCTCCGTCGCCGTCGTTGTCCTCGCGGGAATTCCGCTGCTGCTTGCTGCCAATGCTCTTGGCGACACCGCGCCTTCACCTTCGCCCCAACCGTCACCGAGCCGAGCCGCACCCGCGTCGTACTTCTCCGCGGAGGAAGACGTGTCGCCGACCTACGACGACACGAAGGGCTCGAGCACGGTGCTGAACCTGCGCGCGCAAATCCCATTTGTGGGCGCAGGCCTGCAGCAACTATTTCGGATACGACTGCCGATCGTCACCTCCGCCCCTCAAACGGCAATCACCGGAGCCGGCGACATCTCGCTCTTTGACCTCGCCGTTTTTAGTACGCCTGACGGACGCTGGTTGGGAGGCGCAACGATTCGCGTTCCCTCGGCCCAGAACGACTCGCTCGGATCGGGGAAGTATTCGATCGGTCCGGCTGTTGGCTATGAAACGCGCCAGGGAGCGTGGACGCTAGGCTTCTTCAACCAAAATTTCTTCTCGGTGATCGGCCCGCATTCGCGATCGCCGGTCGGACAAACAAAGCTTGAACCGACCGCCGCTTACGCTTTGCCGCGAGGCTGGTCGATCGGCACGTCGACCATGAGCTTTACCTACGATTGGATTCGCAACGCGTGGACCGAGGTACCGATCGGCTTGCGAATAGATAAAACCTTTCGAAACGCGCTGCGTCCGATCGATGCATACGCCGAGTTTGAAAAGAACCTCGTCGCCGTCGCAGGCGTTCCGGGCTGGACCTTCCGCGTGGCCGTGAAGTGGACGTTCTCTCAAGCCGAGCCGGCGAACTCCGGCTCTCCGTAAATCAGCGCCGTCTTAGTCGTGCCGTCGAAAAGCCATTCTTGCAGAGGGGCCTGAAGGGCTTTGAAAAAATCGTCGGCGGCTTCGTGCGCCTTCTGCTGCTTACCCGCTTCGCCTTTCATGTGATACGACCAGCCGAATTCCGCGACGAGTACGTGGAACGCGTCGACCGTGGGCCGCGTCCATACGGCCAGGTCTGCGTGCGCGACCGCATCCTTTCCAAAATTGTAGGATCCGAGCCGGGCACCGATCTCGAATACCCGGGCGTTGTTCACCGCCGAAACCGTGGCTTCCGGATCGAGTTCGAGCGCCTTGAGGCCGGGGAAAATCTCGATGATCCTCGACATAGTCTGCTGAAAGTTCACCACCGGATAGTATCCGATCAAATTGTTTGAAAAAATGCTCTTGATCGAGCCGGGCTTTTCGCCGCGAATGATTTCCTCTTTGAACTTATATCGCGTGTCGAGATCTTTTATCGTCGTATCGACGTTGAAATCCGCCGATTCCCGAAAGTCGGGCGAGCGACGTTTGAACGTCACCTCCCACGTCTCGTCGGGCCAACCGCTCGAACGATCGCGGCGGAGCCGCAGGATGACGTGTTTGCGACGAAACACGGCGTCCGGCGTATCGAAGAACTGCACCTCGCGCATCTCGGAGTCGACTCGATCGAACGCCTCATACTCCACTTCGGCTTTGCGAGAGATCTTCGCGAGATTCTTGTTGAATTCCAGGACGGCGCGTTTGGTGGGGAACAGCCCCGGCTTCAGAAGAAGCTTGAATTCCCGTGCGGTGATAACACTTGCCATGAGCCAATCGTACCGCGTCGTGACCCGTCGCGCGTATCCCAAAACGGCAAAGTCGACGTTTAACACGATGTCGCACAGGTCGAACAAGGCGCCAACCTGGAAAGACAAAGGGTTAAGTCCCATAAACGGACCACTCGCACACACCACGCTTGGAGGCTACCTCGGGAGAAACCATATGCTGGTATCCTGGCTAGACCGCCGCAGCCTGCCACGGCCCGTAAGCTACGGCAAGCATCGTGACACTCGTGGGCGTCGGTAGCATCGACGAGGCCGCTCTGCGGCATCCGCTCGAGCGGCCGATATTCATCGCGTCCGTGATCTTCAACTTCGTCCTCATGGGTCTGGCACTTACCTTGATTTTCTACGAGCCTGCCTGGCTCAAGTCGCATCCGCTCCTAAACAAAGAGCTTACGTTATTCCGAGCCCTAGCCATCACCGCACTCATCGGCATACCGCTCCTCGTGCTCAACCGGAACCGCCGCGAAGCATCCATTCGCGGGAACTCGCTTCGTCTTTCGGACGAGCAGTTTCCAGAGGTTTATGCGATTCTTCAATCCCACTGTCAAAGGCTTGGCATGACCGAAGTGCCCGAGCTCTTTCTCACCGCAGCCAGTATCCAGCCGTTCTCCCAAACCTTTTCCTCCTGGCGTGAGAGGTACATCGTCATTCATCAGATAATTTTTGATATTGACGACCGAAAGAGCATGGACGTAATCTCGTTCCTTCTTGGGCACGAACTTGGGGCGATCCGGCTCAACCACACAGCCGTCTGGAACGAAATGTTGCTCACGTACATCTCAACCCTGAAGTGGTTCCGCAATCCACTCGAGCGGCTTCGCACGTACTCGCGCGATCGCTACGGCGCCGCGCTCACGCCGACGGGCTTCCGCGGCGTGCTCATCAACGCCACGGGTCGACGTCTGATGGATCGTGTCAACGTCGAAGAGTACTTCCGACAGGCGCGCAGGTACGGCGGCCTGTGGGCGAACGTCAACGTCTTTTTCGAGCCTAAGCCGCAAGTGTTGACGCGCCTCAAGCAGCTTCGTGCTGCGGGCTATACGTACAAACCGCGCCAAGAGCTCCCCGACACGAGGAACGTTTAAATGCATAACTGTACCGACTGTGGACGCATGACCGACAATAACTTTGATGGGCGCCCTCTGTGCGAAGATTGCGAACGCAAACGCAGCGAATCCCAGGACGAGCGCCGCCACGAAGGCGACGAGAAGCACGGGAAGTAAGCCAGTGGCGCATGATGGGTGCCACCGAGGCAGGTGATGGGTGCTCCTTTTCGGGATCAGCACGGCGTTTTCGTTCTATGTGATGCAGCGGCGCTGGATGCAGCGTCTGCTGAAAAGCGACTTCCACGGGCACCTATTAACCTGGGTTAGCGCGCCTTGGTCCGGCGTTCGACGACTGGGCGTACCGCTTCGATTACGGTTGCGGCTGCAATGGCCGAGAGCGCCCCGATTATCACGAGCACGATGTCGCGCCGTTCCTGTGCCGTGACGTCGACCCATTCCGCCGAAACGATGTCGTCGCCCGCATAAAGGATCCGCGTCCGGTCGCCTCCGAGCGGCGCCTGCAGACCGCCGGAGAAACGCAAGTCGTCGACGTCCTCCAGCGCGGAAACGTCCAGAAGAACCGCCCCGCCCGGACCGGTGTCGGCTCGAACCGTTATCGCCCGTTCCGTAAACGTAGGCGCCATGGCCAAGGGACGCGAGAGTTTGCAAACGATCCCGCCTCTGTGATCGGGCGCTCGCGCAAGAGCGGCGTGAATGAGACTGGGAATCGGAATAAAGACTTCATTGCGACGGTTCTCAATCGGGATCGGGTTAGGCACTGCGGTTTTGTCAGCTCCGACCAAAAACGCCGTGGGCGCTCCTCGTTCATCCTGCAACGAGCCGCACGAGACCGAACTTGGATCCACGCCGCCAACGGCGATCGAGTGCATCGTGGGCGTGACCAAGAACAAGATGTGCGCCTGGCTCGTCAGGGCGGCTTCGGCGAAGCGATGCCGGTCGTGCTCTAGGTCCGTTACCCCGTTGAACCGTTCGTATTGATACGGGGGGCGTTCGTCGAACACGATCGTAACGACGGGCCTTGGGCCATGATCGACATGCGTGATCCAATGCGTCAGCCGCCAAGCGATCAACGCCACCAGCAATGCAAGCAGTAGCCATAGATTCCTCTGCCACGCCATCCGTCAGGTTGCTACCGAAGTGCGATTGCGCCGACGACTGCTCCGCAAAGGATGAGTAGCGCGGGATTGACCTTTGTGCGTAATGTCCCTATAAAAACCGCTAGAGCGACGGCAGCGGTGACCCAATTCGTTATCGCTCCTTTACCCAGCGTAACCGTGCCTGCGACGGCAAGGCCGATTGCAACGGGAGCGAGCCCGAGCTGAATCGACGTTCGCCACGGCCAGTTTGCAAGTCTGTTCCAGATCCGGCCGACGCCGAACGTGAGCAATCCCGTCGGTACAAAAAATGCGAACGCGGCGATGAGCGCTCCGGGAATCCCGCTAACGCGCTCGCCGACCGCTGCTACCATCATCATATTCGGCCCCGGAGCCATCTGACCGACGCTATAAACATGGATGAGTTGAGGATACGACAGCCAGTGGTGGACGTCCACGACCAGCGATTTCATTTCCGGGAACGCGGCCATACCGCCGCCTACCGTAAGCAGCGATAGGTAGCTGAAGACGCCAGCTAGCGCAGGGAGCTGATCCATTCGCCTAACGCCTCCTTCTGCCGTTCCCTACCGGGCCGGTTCGTAAAGATCGCCAAGGCACCAACCACGATCAAGACGATTGGTACCGAGACCTTAAAATGATTTACGGCTAAAACCGCGGCCAGGATAAAGAACGCATCGTAAAACCCTTTCACCGACTTCTTGCCGATCTGAAACCACGTAGCGGAGATGAGCCCAACGGCGGCGGCCGCGACCCCACGCAGCATCGCCGTAACGAGCGGACGATCGCCGTTTTCCCCATACATGATTCCCGCGACCGTCATGAAGATGAGCCCAGGCAAACACATTCCAATCATCGCGGCGACCGCGCCAACCGTCCCACGCAGCCGATCTCCGACCAGGATCGACATATTGGTCGCATTGAGCCCGGGAAGCGTATTGCTGATTGACATCAATTCGAGAAAATGCTTGTCGTCGAGCCATTTCTTCTTCCCGACCAATGCACTGCGCAAATAGGCGACTACCGCGCCACCGAAACTCGTCGCTCCGATGATCAGGAACGTCACGAAGACGTCGAGTACCGACGGTACCTCCTTGGTTCCGGCCGCCGGAGCGGCCGTAGAGGGCTTCACGCTTTCAGTCAAGGTGACTCTATCCTAGCATCCCGCAAAGCGCCGGTAGGCTCCGAAAAATGCAAAAACGAGCCGGCTGGCATCGCCGACGGCGTGAATGTCATTTGTCGCCGAGTTCCGCTTCGAGCCCCTCACCCAGCGTGTGCCGGGCCTTCTCCCCTGCGCGCAGCTCGGCCGGTTCCCACGGCTCCCACTCCTCCCATCCCAGCGCTTGGGATGCGAGGCGGAAACCGAAACCGACGACAAAGGCAATCGCCGTCGACGTAATTATTGGCAATCCAAAGGCTTGCTCGCAGACGACGTATGCTATGCCCGTAAGCACCGCGGCGGTAACGAAGAATTCGCCTCGAACCAGCTGCTTCGGCACGACCAGGCAAGCGCCGTCGATGATCCAGCGGCCGGCCGTCGTGGCAATGACGCCGATGACCACCGCGGCCGCATAACCCAGGTGGGCGTCGAGCGCGGCTTGTGCGCCGACGATCGCGTACCATGGCAGCGAGAACGCGGTCATGAACTGAAACAGGCCGTCTTTGAACCGCTGTTCGGAGTTGTAATCGATGAGCAACGCCAAGCCGGCGGCCGCGAAGCACGCTACGATGTACCATGGGTTCTGCAGCGGCGAGGGAACCTTGTTGACCAGAACGTCGCGCACGATGCCGCCGCCGATCCCGCCCGCGTAGGCGAGAATGATGATTCCTGCGACGGTGAAATGCCTGTAGTGATCCGGGCGGCGGGCCAAGAGCGCACCGTTGAACGCATTCGTCGTGGCGGCGATCAGACTGAGGTACCCGATCGTCCCGAGCGTCAATAACCCGTACTGTGGCGAGAAGATCAGCGGCGTCATGCGGGTTTCGTCCTCGTAAAATAGGCTCGGATTGGCAGACTAAGAATAAACGTGACCACGAAATACGCGAAAATCGTTGGAAGGACGAGGGTCCCTTCGAAAATCGTTTGAGTACCAATCAGCAGGCATAAACCGATGTTGCGCATTAGGGTCGCAATCGCAAGGGTCCGGCGATACTGGTCGTTCGGGCCGCCAAAAAACCACCCAAGGAGGATCGAGAAAACGCCGATCGCGGCGATAATGTAGAGATGCCCGTTTCCGTAGACCGATGACACGGAGCCGACGATCGTCTTAAAGACGAGAACTACGAGAACGACCCCCGCGAGCAGAAACAGAACGTGCAAAGCCTTCACGACCTTTGCGGCCATGGCCGGCGCCAGGCGCGGGGCAATCAAGGCACCGAGCACCAGCGGGACGAGTTGAAATACGACGAGCGTCGTTAGAAATTTCAGCGCCGGCACCGGCGGTACGGGTGCCGACGGGTTGATGAACGCGATGAGCGCAATGGTCAGCGGGATGGTGATTACCGAAATCGCCGTGAAACAGAACGCAATGGTGATTGCAAACGAGAGGCTTCCGCCTCCGGCTCGGCCGGCAGAGTTGACGAGAAACGGCACGCCGGGTGCCATCGACATCAAAACGATCCCAATGGCAACTCCACGCTCGACGTGAAAGAACTGGACGAGCAAAATCGCAAGCAGCGGCACCAACACGAAGTTGGCCAGGAACGCGCGGCCAAGTAGCCCGTACTGGCGCAGTGTGTCGACCAAACGCTGCCGGTCGACCTGCAGTCCGGCGCCGATCATGGTCGAGACGATCATGATCAGCGCGAGGACCTTTACCAGTGCCATCTAGCCGATCCGGCCCTATTGACCCGAGTGCGACGCGATCGCCTTTTCGACTTGTGCCTTGACGGCCTCCATGTTGAACGACGCACCCCTCTGCATCGGCGGGAAGTCGACGAAGCTCTGAGCGCCGCGCCCGACGACCTCCTGCACGAGCACAAACCGCCAGAATTCGTAGGCGAACCAGTTGTAATATGCGAGCGAGCCGCCTACGCCCGTGCGTTCGAACGGATCGAGCCGCAGATTGACCAGGATCGGCCAGTCGACTTTGACGGTACCACCGAGCCAGCCGCCGGGTTGATCGATGAACCGGTACTTGTAGTCGTTGTAGCGTACAGCGCCGAGTGTCCCCTCGGCAAAATAGAAGATCTCGTGCCGATTCGAGGGACCCTTACCGGTGATAAGATCGGTTTGATCGTAACCGTCGAGGTGAACCTTGTAGGTCCGGTCACCGAGCTGGTTGCCTTTTTTGAGCTCGTCGACAATGTTCGGGTTGCCCGCGGCAGCAACGAACGTCGGGAACCAATCCAGCCCCGATATGATGCCGTTCTCGACTTTGCCGGCTGGAATCTTGCCCGGCCAGCGAGCGACGCATGGTGAGCGGAACCCGCCTTCTAGCACGGTCCCCTTGCCGCCCGCAAATGGTGTCTGCCCGCCGTCGGGCCAAGTGAAGTTTTCCGTGCCGTTGTCCGTCGTGAAAACGACGATCGTGTTGTCGTCCAGGCCGTCGTCCTTGAGCTTTTTCATCAGCGCGCCGACGATGTCGTCGAGCTGCGCCATGCCGGCCTCGGAGATCGACCAACCGTTTTCCGACGTGCGCATCTTCTCGTATTTTTCCGAAAGGTGCGTGACGACGTGCATGCGCGTCGGGTTGAGCCAGCAGAAGAACGGCTTGCCGCTCGCCTTCGCCCCGTCGATGAACTTAAAGGCGGTTGCCAAGATTTCATCGTCGACGGTTTCCATTCGATCAGGATAGAGGGTACCGGCGTCTTCGATGCGCTGCTTGCCGATCTTACCCCAACGCGGCTGAACGGTCGGATCATCGGTATTGGTGGCCCAGCTGTGCACCATGTTGCGGGGCCCGATCTTGTCCTTGAGCGCCTGCGGATAATTGGGATGTGCCGGATCTTCCATTGCGTCGAGATGGTACAGATAGCCGAAAAATTCGTCGAACCCGTGCAGCGTGGGCAAATACTCGTTGAGATCGCCGAGGTGGTTCTTGCCGAACTGGCCGGTAGCATAACCCATCGAACGGAGGGCCGTCGCAATCGTCGGCGCTTCGGCGGGCATTCCGACCTTCGCACCCGCCTGCCCTACCGTCGTCAAGCCGGTCCTAATCGGCAACTCACCGGTGATGAAATTCGCGCGTCCTGCGGTGCAACTCGCCTCGGCATAGTAGTCGGTGAAGCGTATTCCCTCGGCCGCCAGCCGATCGAGATTCGGCGTGCGGCTCGCCATCATACCTTGGTGATAGCAGCCTAGGTTAAACCAGCCGATGTCATCGGCCATGATCGTGACGATATTCGGTTGCTTCTGCGTCGAAGCGGCCATGCTGGACGTCCTCTCTGCGCCGTATGCGCTTTTCTAAGCGTTGTTGTTATCGCAAGAAAATACCAACTCTCAGCCTCGCCGAATCAAATCCGTTAAGGCAATCCCCACGCTCCGCCGTCGACCCAATGATAGCTCGCGTCTGCGAAATCTTCGTATCCCAAAAACGAAAAGTGCAAAAATGGGATAGCCGGGAGGTGCAAATCGCGGCCTAACATGAAATAACGAGCGTGCCAGGCGGGGAATTCGAGGTTCAGGTAGCGGGATGAAAAGCGAAGCTGCCGCCCGTCGCGACTGGGGTGAAAGCATAGCGCTGCTGGTCGGGCTGGCGCTTTACCTCGGCCTGCCTAACCGATATACGATCGGCGGCCCCGTATTGACCCTGGCGCTCGGCGTCGTTCTGACGCTAACCTGTGCGCTCTCGATCCTCTGGACACTTGTCGGGGCCCAAAAATGGACCCGCAGGCTCATGACGGTTGCCGCCGGCGCATTCGCGCTGAGTGTCGCGACGTCCATGATAAAGGTCGTCTACTTGGTAGTTTATCGCGCGCACGACATCTCGGGTACGCGCTTGTTGGAAACGGCGCTAGCGATCTGGGTAGGCAACGTGATCGTCTTTGCGATCGCGTACCATTGGATTGGAGAGGAGGAGTTCGTCTTTCCCCGCACTGCGGGTCCGGGCAAGCCGCTCGTCTTTCTCGACTATGTATTTCTCTCGTTTACGACCTCGACGGCGTTCAGTCCGACCGATACGCCGCCACTGACAACCCGAGCGCGCATGTATATGATGCTCGAAGCCGCGGTTTCGCTCGCAACGATCGCAATCGCTGCGGCCCGCGCAGTCAATATTCTCACTTAGTTTCCGCGTTGTCGTAAGGAGGCGCTCGCATACGTCGACGAATCGCGCCCGCGCTCGGGCCGGGCCTCGTTTCAGGCGCGTCCGACGCCGATCCGACGACGGTGGCCAGCCTTGTCGTCGTTGGTGCCGCAACGGGATACATGCTGTCGTGGCTGGTTCTTCTTCTGCTGCCGATGATCGCCGTCATCCAAACGATCGCGGCCACCATTGGTGCGATTTGCCCGACGAGTATCCAAGGTGCGATCCGGCGCCATTACGGTTTAGCATGGGCATTGGCGGCGCTCGTTGCCGTTGGGGCGGTCAACCTGATGACCCTGACTGCAGACCTCGAGGCCGCATCTGAGTCCCTGAAGCTCCTCACCGGCGTGCCGCGAGCCTACTTCGTACTCCCCTTCTCCGGCATCGTTGCATGGTTACTGATCTCGCGATCCTACTTGCGCGTCGAGCGCCTTCTCTCGTTCCTGCCGTTCATCTTCGTTTGCTACGGGATAAGCGCCGTGCTTGCAAAGCCCGATTGGGCCGCGCTCGCACATTCGCTCGTTTTCCCGCGCTTCCAATTCACGCTTCAGGTTGCGACGGGAGCGCTCGCGCTCCTGGGAACCACGTTGACAAGTTACGTCTACTACTGGGAGTCAATCGGGGCTTCCCAGCGCCGCACGTCGCCACCAAAACTGCGTTTGGCTAAGGCCGACGCCGCTTGGGGAGCACTTGCACCCGGAATATGCTTTCTCTTCATTCTAGTTGCCACTGCAGCTACGCTCGGTGCAAACCACGTGCGAGTTGATACGGCCACGGACGCCGCCGCCGCGCTCAAGCCCCTCGCGGGTGAGTGGGCGACGGCACTCTTCGCGATCGGATTGCTTGCCTCTGCTGCTATAGCGATTCCCGTTCTCGCGGGCACCAGCGCCTACGTCGTGACGCAAACGTTCGGTTGGCGCGGAAGTCTCGACGCTCCGTTCGGGGACGCACCCAGATTCTATGGGATCGTGCTTGCGTCGCTTGCGATATCAGCGGCGTTTGCATTTGTTGGGTTCTCGCCGATCGCGCTGCTCTACTGGGCCTCCGTGGCGGGCGGTTTGGCGACTCCCCTGACCCTCTGGTTTATCATCGCGATTGCGCAAAACCGTGCCATCATGGGCGAGAACCGCATACGAGGCTGGCTCGCCGTGGCCGGTTGGACGGTGACCGCGATCGTAAGCGCCTCCTGCGTCATCTTTCTCGTCGTTAGTGCTTTTTCGGGATAGAGCCCGGTACGCAGATGCGGTATATTCTTACCCTAATCGAAGCTGCGACAGCTTCGAAACCTCATCTTTGTTATGAACATATCCTTGGATCTAGCTGCTTACAGTTAAGAGACGCAAAGCGTTGTGAGAAAGGCTTAGGAAAATGCCCGCCAAGAAACCCAATATTCTCATCCTCTGGGGCGACGACATCGGCATCTGGAACATCAGCAAATTCAGCCACGGCATGATGGGGTACCGGACGCCCAACATCGACCGTGTGGCCGATGAAGGCGGCCTCTTCACCGACTACTACTCGCAGCAGAGCTGCACGGCCGGGCGCGCCTGCTTCATCGCCGGGCAGAACCCGATCCGCACCGGGCTCACCAAGGTCGGGATGCCCGGCGCGACCGTCGGTCTGCAGCCGGAAGATCCCACGATCGCCGAGTTGCTCAAGCCGCAGGGTTACGCCACCGGCCAGTTCGGTAAGAACCACCTTGGCGACCGCAACGAGTTCCTACCAACCGCGCACGGCTTCGATGAGTTCTTCGGCAACCTCTATCACCTCAACGCTGAGGAAGAGCCCGAGTTGCCCGACTACCCGAAAGATCCAAAGTTTAAAGCTATGTTTGGGCCGCGGGGAGTGCTTCATTGCAACGCCACCGACAAAGATGATGCGACCGTCGATCCACGCTGGGGACGCGTCGGGAAGCAGACGATCGTTGACACGGGTCCTCTCACGAAGAAACGGATGGAGACCGTCGACGAGGAGATCACGAGCCGCGCCCTAGCGTGGATGGAAACGCAGGCCAAGGCCGACAAGCCGTTCTTCCTTTGGTACAACGCCACGGCCATGCACTTCCGGACGCACGTCGCGGAAAAAAACATCGGCAAGAGCGGCCAGGATCCATATAGCGACCGCATGGTCGTACACGACGAGCAGATCGGCATGATGCTGGACAAGCTCGATGAGCTCGGCATCGCCGATAATACTATCGTCATGTACTCGACCGATAACGGTCCGGAGAACGACACCTGGCCGGACGGTGCCAACACGCCGTTCCGCGGCCAGAAGGACTCGAACTGGGAGGGCGGCTGGCGCGTCCCGTGCTTCATCCGCTGGCCGGGCACGATCAAACCCGGATCGGTATTCAACGGCATCGTCTCGCACATCGACATGTTCCCGACGTTGCTGGCAGCCGCCGGGAATCCGGACGTTACCAAACAACTCCTCGACGGCTGTACGGTTGGCGACAAGAAGTTCCACGTTCATCTCGACGGGTACAATCAGATTCCCTATTTCTCGGGCCAGGCGAAAGAAAGCCCGAGAAACGCCATTATGTATTTCAGCGACGACGGTGACGTCATCGCCGTTAGGGTAGGGGACTGGAAGTTCAATCTGTCGGTGCAGCGCGCCAATCAAATGAATCAATGGGCCGAGCCTTTCGTGAAGCTCCGGCTCCCGCATATCGTGAGCTTGCGGCGCGACCCCTTCGAACGGGCCGACTTCAACTCGAACACATACTGGGACTGGATGGTCGATCACGCACCCCAGCTGTACATGATGCAGGCGGTCGTGGCGTCGGAGATCGACAACTTCGTCAAGTTCCCGCCGCGGCAAAAACCGGCCTCGTTCAACCTAGACTCGGTAATGGAACAGCTCAAAACTCCACACGGCTAAGCGCATTCCATGAGCCTTTCCATACCGGGTTGAATAGACTCGGTATGGAAGGCTCAATCGCCGTGCGAGTAGGCGAGTTCTACGAACGTTATCCGTACCCGCCCCCGGTGGATGATCTGGACGCCTATCGGCGTTTCTGGGACGACGGGCGAAGGCGCACCGAGTCGCACCTCTTCTGGCCGGCCGAACCGTATCGAGAAGACCGCACCATACTCGTCGCAGGATGCGGCACAACGCAGGCCGCGCACCACGCCGCGCGATGGCCGCGCGCCAAAGTGACCGGGATCGACGTCAGCGCAAAGAGCATCGCATTCACGCAAGAGTTGAAGCGCAAGCACGCACTCGACAACCTCGAGATACGTCAACTTGCGGTGGAACGCGTCACCGAACTCGGGCAAAGCTTCGACCACGTAATCTGCACGGGCGTGCTGCACCATCTACCCGACCCCGATGCAGGTCTGCGGGCCCTGCGCGACGTGCTCGCGCCGGCGGGAGCACTCCACGTGATGGTCTACGCGCCCTATGGCCGCGCCGGGGTCTACATGCTGCAGGATTACTGCCGGCGTCTCGGTATCCGCCGTGATTCCGAGATCGACGAGCTCGCGGCAACGCTCAAGGCGCTGCCGCCCGACCATCCGATCGTGCCCCTGCTGCGGACGTCGCCTGACTTCGCTGCTAAGGCGGGGCTGGCCGATGCGCTGCTCCATCCGCAAGACCGGGCGTATTCGGTCCCAGAGCTGATGGATTTCCTAAAGCGCGCCGGCCTGACATTCGGGCGCTGGGTACGTCAGGCGCCTTATTTGCCGTGGTGCGGAGCGCTCGCGTCTGCGCCTCACCATGCCAAACTCGCCGAGCTGACGGAATCAGAACAATATGCGGCCATCGAACTCTTTCGCGGAACAATGGTGCGCCATAGCGTCATAGCCTACCGAACGGACCGACCGGAACTGAGTGAATCAGTTGACTTCGAAGGCGATGGCTGGCTTAGCTACATTCCCATTCGGTTGCCCGATACGATCGCCGTAAAGGAGCGCCTGCCGCCCGGGGCGTCTGCGGTGCTCATTAATCGCAATCACACCTACACGGACCTCTACCTTCCCATCGATGCGCCGCGAGAACGGTACCTTAGCATCATCGATGGCGAACGCACGATAGGAGAAATCTGCCGCGCGCGGGGTAATGAAGATATCGCGCGGATCTTTTTCCAGCAGCTTTATCGATGGGACCAGGTCGTCTTCGACACTTCCTCACAGCCCGTCAACGCGAGGTAGTCACGCAGCGAAAGCCCAGGTGCGACATTCCGGTGTCGATCGCTTGCGGCGAGCGCGCCGCGGGGCGAAAACGTAAGCAGTAACTGGGCGAGCAAAGAAACGAGCCGCCCTTGAGGACTTTGCGCGGGATCCGTATTTCGGGCTGGCACGGATCGTAGCTGCGTTCGCGCGGGTCGCCAGCGCAACACGGCGATTGCACCGCGCTGCGGTCGCTCGCGAACCAGTCGCTGGTCCACTCCCACACGTTGCCCGCCATATCGTAGAGCCCATAACCGTTCGGCGAGAACTGTCCTACCGGCAGCGTGTGCGGCCCGGTGGGCGACGTGCTCTTCCAGGGGAAAATGCCCTGCCACGTGTTCGCCGCTGGTTTCCCGGCGGGCTCTATCTCGCCGCCCCACACGAAGTCTTGGCCGTCGAGTCCGCCGCGCGCCGCGAACTCCCACTCCGCTTCGGTCGGCAGCCTTTTCCCGCTCCAGCGCGCGAACGCTTCGGCGTCCTCATACGCTACGTGCACGACGGGGTGGTCGGGGTTCGATTTGATCGAACTTCCGGGACCTTTGGGATGCTTCCAACATGCGCCGGGGACCCACGCCCACCACTGGGAATAGTCCCTCAAGTCGACGGGGCCAGCCGTCATGTGGAAGACGAGAGCGCCGGGATCCAAGCTTTCGAGTTTAGCGCCTGGAAAATCGTCCGGATTGAGGGGGCGCTCGGCAACGGTCATATAACCGGTCTTGCGAACGAACTTCGAAAACTCGGCGTTCGTGACAGCGTAGGTATCGATCCAGAAGCCCTCAACGCCAACCTCCCGAACGGGTGCTTCCTCGGGATAGAAGCGATCGGAACCCATTCGAAAGCTTCCGCCTTCGATCCATACCATCGCCTCGTGCTTCACTCCCGCGATCATCTGCGATTATCTTATGCTCTCAACTGGGTCACTACTGCCGCGCCATGATCATGTTGAGCACCTGTTCGCGGTCAAGAAGATGATCGGCGCTATCGCCGCTTGTTTCAATAACGACCACCTGTACCGTGCCGTTGAACGCGCTCTCCTTAGGAGGCATATCGGGCGTCATCGGGGAGCCATGCTTGACGCCGACGTCGGAAGTCTCGTCGGCCGAGAACACCATCGGGACGGTTTCGTTCAAGCGGCCGTTCCCGACGGCTTTTCCGTCGATGTAAAGGGTGACCGTCGCACCCTTTGCAAGACCGCCACCGTCGTAAGCAAACTCCATCCTGACCTGGTGGGTCCCGGCGGTAAGCGCCTGCGTCGACTCGATCACAGTTTGCCGAAGTCCGACGAAATTGTAGAGATATGTGAGCGTTCCGTCTTTGACGTAGAACATCCAACCGCCGCCGATCCCGCCCTGCGATAGGATGACTCCGTTGGCCGGCTTCCCTTCAGGACTGACGAGTTGAGCGGTGACTGAATGGCTCTTATTCTTGACGTTGACGATACCGTTTTCGTTGAGCGCACCCATGCCGTTAGCAAGAACCTGAGAGTTGCCCCGCACCAACACCGGCCTTCCCGCTACGTCAGAGTTAAACCGCTCGGCAGTCCGATCGTCCATCGGCAGCACGTTGTTCCGCGCGGCCTCGATCAGCCAAAGGCGCTGAAGCTCGTGAAGTTTATCCGGCATCTGCTTTGAGAGATCGTGTGCTTGCGACCAATCCTTGTTCGTGTCGTAGAGTTCCCACACGTCATCGCTAAACGCAGGCCTGGCCGTCATGAGCCAGGGCGTGCTGTGCCGCGTTACCGCGGTCCAGCCCTTGTGATAAATTCCTCGATTGCCGAACATTTCGAAATACTGTGTTTCGCGGCGTTCGGGCGCCGCGGCGTCGTCGAAACTATAGAGCATGCTGACGCCCTGCATCGGAACCTGCCCAACGCTATTTACCATATATGGCTCCGGAAGCTGCGCGGCCTCGAGAACCGTCGGAGCAAGATCGACGACGTGATGAAACTGGTGACGTATCTCGCCCTTGGCTTTGATGCCCTTTGGCCAGCGAACGATCGTGCCGTTGCGCGTGCCGCCCCAATGGGACGCGACCTGCTTAGTCCACTGGTAAGGCGTGTCCATGGCATGAGCCCAACCTACGGCATAGTGGTTGTACGCCTCCGGGCCGCCTAGCTTGTCCATGCGCTGCGTCAAAAAATCCACGGTTTCGAGCGCGTTCATCCCGTTAAATGGGATGCATTCATTAAACGTGCCTTGCGGCGTGCCTTCGGCCGAAGCGCCGTTGTCGCCGATAATGTAGTAAATTAGCGTATCGTTTAGTACTTTGATCTGATCCAGCGCGTCGATAAGACGACCGATGTGATAATCTGCGAATGAAAAGAAGCCCGCGTAGACTTCCATCTCGCGCGCGAGAACCCGTTGAAACTCGGGCGTTTGGGAATCCCACGACGGAATCTCTTTGGGCCGCGCCGTAAGGTCGCAATCTTTCGGAATCACTCCGAGCTGCTTTTGACGCGCGAAGGTCTCCTCGCGCAGTTTGTCCCAGCCTTGATCGAACTTGCCCTTGTATTTGTCGGCCCATTCTTTCGGCACGTGGTGCGGCGCGTGCGTGGCACCGGGCGCAAAATACATGAAGAATGGCTTATCGCCAGCGAGGAGTCGCTGCTGACGAACCCACGCGATCGCGCGGTCCGTCATGTCCTCCATGAAGTGGTAGCCCTCTTCTGGCGTCTTCGACGGCTCTATCGCTTTCGTGCCCTCGTGAATCGATGGATACCATTGATTGGTCTCGCCCGCAACGAAGCCATAAAAATACTCAAAGCCCGATCCCGTCGGCCAGCGATCGAACGGTCCAACCGGGCTGGCTTCCCACACCGGGACCTCGTGGCACTTTCCGAACTGCGCGGTCGAGTAGCCGTTGAGCCGAAGGATCTCCGGCAGCGGCGCCATCGAGTTGGGTCGCATGGAGGTGTAGCCAGGCGCCGAGGTTGCGATCTCCGTTATGCCCCCCATTCCAACCGTGTGGTGATTGCGCCCGCTCAATAGTGCCGCTCGGGTCGGCGAGCAAAGGGCCGTCGTGTGAAAACGTGTGTAGCGCAGTCCGTCCTTGGCGATTCGTTCTGCGGTTGGTGCTTGGCACGGCCCTCCGAAGGCGCTGGACGCGCCGAACCCGACGTCATCGATCAGGACGACCAGTACGTTTGGGGCGCCCCCGGGCGGACGCAAAGGCTCGATCGGTAGAAACTTTGAGTCGGGGTCCTTGGCGTCGTAGGCCACGAAGCCGGCGTAGGGCTTGTCTGGAATCGGAAGGACTTCGCGCTGAACTTGCTTCGACTTGTCGCCGGTACTAGGCATCCATCATCTCCAGCTGGGCGTGGTGTGTTAGTAGCTCTCGATCGGCCGCCGGTCAAGTTTAACTCTTCTAAGGAATCCGCTCTGTCCCAAAAGCGCAGCCTTATTCTTCTCCAATCGAAAAAACTTACTGGCCGAACGACGCGCCTACTTGATTGCGAAACCTATTACGAAGAGTCGAGTCAGCAGGATCGCTAGCGCCGCATGAAGCGCAACCGCCGGCCATAACAGAAACCCTACGAATTCGCGGCCGATCCCTAAATACAGAAAGAAAATGGCTGCGAGCACATTGTAAGCCAACAATCCCCGAGCGGCTGCGCTTCTTCGGCTCGCGGGCTCCGGTCCGGGCCAGCACGCCAGTCCCAGGGCTAGCAGCGCAAAGCCAGCGATGCGGCCGACTGCCTGCGCGACGGAAGACAGATCGGCGCCCAATAAAAGCCGGCCGACCAGCGATGGGTCAAGGACCAAGACCACGCCCACCGCAGCCTCCGTGGCGGCGGCGAATGCAATTAACTTCATTGGCACTTTCCTAGCGCGGCACTAAAGTTCGAGGTTGTACGAACCGGCCGAAACGTTGTTGTTCGAATAAGCGCATCCCAAAACGTCAGCCGAGCGCGCGAGCGAAAATCGATATACTTTCCCTTCCTCCAGAGCGACGTGCTACGTCGTTCCCTCACATATTCTCCTTAAGCAATTCTTGGATGTCGATGCCGCGTTTGATAGGGTACAGCAAACTCCAAACGAGCCTTAAGTTCGTCTGCGGGCTCGTGGCCTGCCGCGCGACGTAACTATAGTATAACGCGCTGAGTTGCATCAACTGATCGCCCATCTTAAACGTCTTGGCAACGCCGCCGCCTAGTGGAACGGCCCATTTATTCTGCGTTGCGGTCCAGTTCGCCAAAATAATCGGTGCCGTCGAAATCGCCCATCCATCTTTCAAATTGTAGTTGAAAAATGGCTGGATGAGTGCGGAGCTGATGTTTCGGCGATTAAGCTGCCCCGCGAAAGACCAGATTTGCGATACGAGGATGCCCGTAACGATATGCCCGGGCATAATCAAGCCGACGATGTTTGGCCCGACGGCCCACTTGCCCGCTCCAAGCACGCCGGGCGAGGCGGTCGGAAATTGGAAAATTGGCCCCACCCCCCAAATCAGTGCGCCGGGCTGGGTTTTGGGAGCAAAAAACAGCTGCTCTTGAATGTCGCTAAGGCCGAACGTCGACCCGCACCCGTATGTGGCGCACACCGGCGGCGTCGCAAACGATGGCTGATTGATGATGGGGATGATCGTTCGCGCTATCAGCGTCATGTTTTTACTCAGCATGAACGGTACGACTGGCTGAATGTTTAGGTTGTATTGGAGCCGCGTGTACGGCCCGACGCCATAGTTGAAGTTATTTTGGAACGGCACGATTCCAATGTTGCCGACCGGGTTTTGCGACGTCTTGATGATCGCGGCCTGAAGTGCGCCCTGCTGCGCCGGCGACAGCTTGCTCAAGTCAATCGCGCCTTGCGACAGCGCCGCTCCTGGAAGCGCGGCAGGGGTTGCACTCGCGACGGGAGCCGGGGTCGCTTGCGCGGCAACTCCAGCGGGAAATACGCAAACGGCAATGGCAACGGCAATCGATGCCAGATGGTCCTTGATCCGCCTCTTTAACACGCTGCTTGCCTTTCAACCACGTAGCGACGCGGCTCACTGCACGCATCCTAACATCTGGGTTCCGCTAGCCCATATCCCAAAAGCGCATGCGCAACAATTAACGCCTGCTTTGGAGGAATTCGCCCGATGCTCAGAGGTAACGCTGAGTTACGATGGCACACGACGTGACCGCGCTGGACTTTATGTCCCGCCTGGCAATTGGCGCCGCTCTGGGCGTAGCGATCGGCTTCGAACGTCAGTGGCGTCAGCGCTCGGCCGGTCTGCACACCAGCAGCTTGGTCGCGACCGGCGCGGCGCTTTTCGCACTGCTGGACTCCATCCTCGGCTCCGGCGATCACACTCGCATTATAGCCGGCGTCGTCTCCGGCGTCGGCTTCATCGCTGCGGGCGTCATCATTCGCGATGGGAACAACGTCAGCGGACTCAACACTGCGGCGACGATTTGGGCAACAGCTGCGGTCGGTGCCCTCGCCGGCTTGGCATTCTTCGAAGAGGCCGCGATGGGTGCGATCGCGATCATCCTCCTCAATATTTTGCTTCAACCAATCGCGGAGAAAATCGACTCCCGCGCGCGCCTTCGCCATGACCGGGAAACCATTTACAAACTCTCGGTCGTCTACGATGCGGACCGAACGCCTCCGGTCGGGGAAGCGATCGTTACCGCCGTCAGCGACTCAGACCTGAGCCTTCAATCTCTAACGCGAACGAATGCTGACGGCGCCGGCATTCGGCTGCACGCAGATATCCTTTCCGCAAAGCGGCAAGACCATGCAATCGAGGTTCTATCCAGGCGGCTGGCCGCGATGCCGGGCGTCGTCAGTTCCAACTGGCAGTCGGTAAATCCGTAGACCCACGCTTGCGATTTTGGGATACTGTTTCGGTCGGCTTAGGCGTACACTAGGGAATATGAAGACTCCAATCGGGCGAGTCCTTTTCGGCATTTCGCTGATGGCCGGCACGCTGGCGTTGCCCTCGAGCCCCGCATCTGCTACGGGAACCGTTCTCGTTCTACAGCGCGACGGATCGGAGAAGACCTACACTAAGGTACGCATCAGCATTCGGAATGAAAGCATGGCGATCACTTCAAGCGACGGGCAGGGCACCGTCGTCCTAGGAAAGGCGGCATGCACCAAAATCGGGGCACTTGTCGAATGCCTTCCTTACGACGCGACGCTGCTGCAAAACGGCCAAAAGACCCACATTTCGTTGCAATCTGGAACGGTCTGGTTGAACCCGAGCCCGACGACGCAGACACTCAGCCATTCCTCCCAGCGCCTTCCTCCCCATGGCGTTCTGCTGGCCGTTCGGACGAAGCGGGGAACGTACGTAACGCTTACCGGCATCGTTGATGAGGTCAAAAAATGAACGCTAGACGCGCTGCAGCGATCGCGCTGCTGATCTCCTTGGCGCCCTTGAGCGCCCTAGCTGGCGGCCGCGGTGGCGGCGGCCGGTCGGGGGGCGGATTCGACTTTCACGGAGACGGCGCGTCCGCGCACCCGCAGCAGAGCTACAGCCACTCGAGCACCGGGCCCGCCGGAACGAGTCGCACTACGACCGCGAACAACACCGGCAACGGCTACAACCGCACGACTACCGCGAACAACGGAAACTACAACCGTACGAGCTCCGGCGGCGCGAACAGCAACGGCAACTACTATCACGCAACCAGCGCTTCGAACGGCTACGCCAGCCGCAGCGGCAGCACGAGCGGGAACGCCTACAGCGGCAACTATAGCCACAGCGGCAGCGGCAGCAATCCGTACGGCTCGTATCACACGTCCGGAAGCGGCAATACGTACAACCATACCTACAACGGCTCAGCGACAGCGACTAACGCCTGGGGCCAGACCTATCACGCCAGCACATACGCGAACAACGGCGTCGTCTATCATGGTGCCGTCGTCACGAATCCCGTTTATCACGGCTACGCAACGTGGGGATGGAACGACGGCTACGCATGGTATGCCGCGCCCGCCTACTGGGGTGGGGGATTTTGGGGGCCGTTTGCGATCGGCGTCACGTCGGCTGCCGTGTATGGCTCGATCGTCGCCGCCAACAACGCGACCATCACCTCGTATCAAGTCCAACCCGATAGTCCCGGGGCAAAGTTGCTGCAAAGCTACCATTTGACGCAAACTGAGTGTGGCCCGCCGAATCTCGTGGTCGTCTACGGCCCAAACAACAGCGCAATCTGCGCCTATCCCAACAACCTCGTGGCGGCCGGCAACTACAGCGTCAACTCACAATCCCTGACGCTCGTCTCGGAGAAACCCTGATCGTAACGGCGCGCTAGCCAAACCGTCCGAATGACTGCAGTTGAGGTCGGCTTGCTCGCGTTTGCGAGCCTGTTTGGCGGAGCCCTCCTCGGCATAAGGCTTCGCAACGCGCTGCCGGATCACCATCTGAACGACGACTCGCGGCATCTGCTCGAGATCGGCCTTGGGATCATCGGCACAATGGCCGGGCTCGTTCTGGGCCTGCTGGTTGCCTCCGCTACGGGCTCTTATAACGCGCAGCGCAGCGAACTTCTCGATCTATCTTCCAAGGTCGTCTTGCTCGATCGGATATTGGCTCATTACGGACCGGACGCGAACGCTCCGCGCGGTGCGCTTCGCGTCGCTGTGCAGCAGATGTTGATTCGCGTTTGGCCGCAAGAGAGCTCGAGGGGTGCGCAACTGGATCCGCTCGCAGTCCGGGGCGAGGTGGTCCTTGACGAGATCGAAGACCTCGCGCCTCGCAGCGACCGTCAGCGTTCGCTCAAACCGGAAGCGATCGGGCTGGCGATCAACCTCGCGCAGGTTCGCTGGTTGATGTTCGAGCAAACCGGGTCCTCGATCTCTCCGCCGCTTCTCGTCCTGCTGATCTTCTGGTTCACGATTACGTTCGTCGGTTTTGGGCTCTTCTCGCCCTCAAACGCGACCGTCATCGTCGCGTTGGGACTCTGCGCGCTCGCCGTTTCAGGCGCGATCTTCGTCACGCTCGAAATGTATACGCCGTTTCAAGGGCTCGTGCAGATATCCAGCGCACCGCTGCGCGAAGCGCTCGCGCACCTCGGGCGTTAACTAAACAACCGTTACAGGTTGAACGTGTAGCCAAGCAGAGGCCCGTGCATCGTCAGGCGCTGCACGTGCGAGATTGGGGAAAACCCTTCGTAGGTCAGGTCACGATAAGCAAGGAGCAGCGTTTGACCGTGGTTGAAAGCGTAACCAAGCCCGGAATAGGCTTCCCACGTCTGGTTGCTGAGCATGCCGATTCCACTCCCCACGTCCCCATAGTACGGCACGAACACATGGCTGCCGCCGAAGAAGGCCTTACCGCGGAGGCCGAAGATCACGTCCTGGGCGATGTCCGCCGATTGAATCGTGCCCGAGCGCGCAAACCTCCCACGCTTCCCGATTGTCGCCGAGTAATCGAACGATACGCTGAGCGGATACTCGCGCATGCCGGTAAACAGGCTCAGGTCGGCATCGTGACCGCGGGCGACGGTGAACCCTGCTGCCGCCTCCCAAATCGACTCCCGCAGATGCGCGTTGGTGCTGACGCTCACCGGAATCTGAAACCTGCCGAACCGGCCGCTGAGGGTCGAAAACGCCGAAGCGCTAACCGATGCGTTTACGTAGATGTAATCGCCGAAGAGGTCGATGTCGCCCTTGCGCGCGTCGAACGCGAACATGACCGCAGAGTTGAGCTTCGCCAAGTAGTCGCTCGGCCCGACCTGCGCGCTCACCTGCGCGACGCCGCCGGCACGGCGCGGCAGGTTCGGAATCGAGTATTGAAAGTTTCCGCCTACCGTGGGGGCCCAGAGGTACGGCGCGAGCATGATGTGCGTGCGCCCGTCATATTCTACATCCAAAGGCGTTGGGCTTTGCACGGCCGCCGGCGCCGTAGTCGCCGTCGGTGCAGCGGGCGGTTCTTGCGCGCGGACCGCAGCGCTGGTGCCGGCGAATGCCAACACGAGAAACGTGGCGGCCGCGGAAACGCGGGTCATCAACTTCATGAAATCTTTTAAACCCCTTTGGGCTCGATTCTACCGGCGAGCACCTCAGGCGTCTATCCCAAAGACGCAACACCCATAGTTGCGATTATGGGATAACAGTTCTTAATCGCCGCCCTTACAATGAGGGCCGGACCATGAAAGGGCCAATATATTCTGCGCGGATCGGAGAGGCGCACTGCATTGCTGAGGGCGTGCCTTATGACGCGCTCCTCAGGCAAATTATCGAGTTCACCGTGCGAGCGGCGGTGGCCAGATCAATCGACGAGAACGATTGGGAGCATGAAGAGCTACGGCGCCGCGGCCTGTCCGTGCTCCAAATTTTTCGTAACGGCAAAGCGGTATGGACGGACCCGAGCGGCTTCGAGGCGGAGCTGGCCGAAGCCCGGCGCGAGCGGGTCGAGCAACGATTCAACGATCGTAACGAGCTCGATCCCGACCTGTACTCAAGACTGGACGAAAATCTTCGCGAGACCTTGTGCCGAGCCGGCTACAAAGCTCCCAGTCTGCTGACTGATATGAAGAAGCTCTTTATCGAACTGGAGCGAGACGCCGCAGACCACGCCGCGGGGGCGAGAGAGGGCCTAGTCGCCGACATCCTGAAGGCAGTTGCCCTACAACTGGATTAACGGAAGTAGAGAGAGCGCGGAGACCGCCGACCGTAGTCTCCGGGATCGGAAGGTACGAGCATTGCAGCTGCAATCTTCCCATCTGCTTGAGCGCTCTGGCGTCGAAGGTACGTATGCGCTTGAGAGTTTGAAGTGGGCTCAGCTGGAGCCCGGCGTATTTACCGTGCGCTATGGCGTTCTCGAGGCGCGTCCCGTGGAGCTTTCGGTACGCTCCATGAACGTGGGATTCAGTGCTGAAGCCGCGGTCCTTCCGAACAAGCTTATAGTCGGGCTGATCGCCGATACCCGATCCCGAGCTCGCCGGTTTGGTATCCGTGTCGACGAATGCGACATCGCCGCTAGCCGCGATTCGATGGCGCTCAGCGCGGAGGGCCCCTCCTCGTTTTACACCATAAGCGTGGACGAGCGAGCGCTGCAAGAGCAATTCCCCAACGCGCCCGACGCCCTCGACCTCATGGAAAACGTCCAAACCGCAACATTGGTTCGAGCTCCCACACAGGCCAGGCGTCTGCGCGGATGGATGCACCGCTTTTTTTCTGTGGGCCGCCCTCGAACGACATTGCCGCCCGGCCTCTCGGGCAAAAGTGTTTATGGGACGCTCATTCCGCTCTTGGCAAGCGCCCTCGGGAAAGCTAACGTTCACACGATCGAACCCTCAAAGTGCTTGACTCGCCGGCTATCAGCGGTTCGCGCATGCGAGATGTATATGCACGAGCACGTAGATGCAACGTTGACACTGCTCGATTTGAGTGATGTATCCGGCATGCGCTCGCGCTCGCTGATTAACGCCTTCGAAGCCATCACCGGATTTAGTCCAATGGACTACCTGAAACGATTACGGCTCAGCGGCGTCCGCCGTGCGCTTCAGCGAGCCGACAAGCCGCGCACGCGGATCATCGACGTCGCTACCGACTGGGGATTTTGGCACATGGGACACTTTACGACCGATTATCGCGCGATGTTCGGCGAAACACCCTCGCGCACGCTCCTCGATTCCTGAAGCGCCCGAGCCTCATACCGATTGTCCCACCTTGTTATCCTGACTGTCCCACCTTGTCATCCTGACCGTCCCTCCTTGTCATCCTGACTGTCCCACCTTGTCATCCTAACTGTCCCACCTTGTCATCCTGAGCGGAGTCGAAGGATGACCGGGCAGAATACCCTTGCATGTTGCAGCATTTCACGCAGCTTCACCCGCTGCTCGCAATCGGCGTCGTTCTCAGCACCGCCGCGACCGACGCCGTCTACGTTTTCTTCACTTCGGCGGTTTCGAGTCGACGGCGCGTTTCAGCCGCAACGTGGAGTAGTGCGTGGTATCTCCTGTCCTCGTTTGCGGTGATCACCTATACCCGGGATTGGACATACGTCGTCTTCGCGGCGCTGGGCTCGTGGATCGGTGCGTACGTTTCGATGTCGCTTCTCCACCCGCCGCCGCGTAACACGCCGGCTCCGGTAGCCCCGCCGTTCGAGTAATGACTTAGCCTTTAGACTGCGAGTCTTTCGTCAGCTTGAGCTCGACGGAATCGTTATTATAAACGCTTTTCTGGGGCAAATGCGTCCGCACGTCACGAACGACGACCGGGATCTTTGCCACCGGATCATACGCAATACGCTGCTTGGAAGTCGCCTTGAAATAACGCCCGCCTTGCTGTTCGAGCGTGCCGGTCGATTCGATCAGGACCGTCGCGCCGGACTTGGCAATCGGACCCTTTCCATGAAGGCTATAGACGCACTTCCAGGTGGTGAGTTGGCCTGCGAACCCCGAGGCCCCCGGCAAAATCGCGGCCTTTACCTGATAGGAACGCGTCCAGCTGGACGTTCCGTGCGACAGTCCAGTGAAATAGCTGCGCCCCAACAATGGGAACACGGTCAACTGTATCGGTGACAGGGCGTAAGGAGTTTGCGAGCACGAAACGCCGCCATCCGGGTACACTTCGCACGTGTTCGTCGCCCTCGGCCGCGCGCTGTTCCACCAAGAATCGGTCCCACTAATCATAACGCCGCCGTCTTTGGCAGGGCCTAATATCGCGATGGTCGTCGTCCCCGTTCCATTACCCGAGCTCGCGACCTTGGTATTATAGCCAAACTCGTACACGAGCTGGCGCTGCGGCGTGAGTGTCGGCGTTTGCCCACTAAGCCCAACTAGCGCCGCTAAGAGCAGTCCAATGGTTTTCACGTTTTTGTACCTCCGAGCAAGTCTGGTTCGCCGGCGACGCTTGGCCGACCGCTATTGTTGTTCGCGCGTGAAGTCGCTGGGAACGCCGAAGATCGGATCGTTGGCGGAGATCGGACGCACGTTCCCACGTTCGAAGACAATCGTCCCTCCACCACGTGGACCGCCGCCGATCGTCGCGGCTTCGTACATCGCGAGCTTTCCGCGCGGGAGCGGCGGCCCGCTCTGTTTGAGGCTGAAACGCGAGTCCATCCCGGCAAGCGAGAGCGCGTGCGTGAACCGCGCGTATCCGCCCGCCATCATCGAAAGCGCCTGGGCGCCATTCGGACCGGACTGGCCGTTAGGCGACGTGGTGCCGAAACTCGAGCAGGAGGGCGCCGGATTTGCATAGCTGCTGTAGTAGCCGACGAGGTCGCCGTTATAGGATTGCGATTCACCGGAAGGCTTGGTCTCGGTGAAACTCATGTCGGAGCTGAATCCGCTGGTGGGTTGACCTCCAAACTGTCTGGAGCCGAGCGGTTTGTTTGCAATCACGATGGCAATTTTCGTGCCGTCGTCCGTTGCGCGCGGCTGCGGTGCCCCGGAGCTTGCGTTCGAGCTTGGAGCCGACGACCGCATATCCATCGACACTACGCGATAGGTTTTCTTGCGCAAGTCGAGCGTCGTGATCGTGCGCGCGACGCAATCCACGATAGTCGCGGTCTGATCGGCCACCTGATCGGTGCGTTCCTTCGATCCGGCGACGTAGTGCCTCTCCGCAAAGCCGTTCTGCATGAGCGCTTGCATGTGCTGGCCCATCGCGACAGCATTATTCATCTTGCCGAAGAAGCCGCCGCCGGATTCGGACGGAGGCTGCACCGCTGCAGCCTGCGCGTAATCCTGATCGAACGAGCCGGGCTGCAGGGACGCGGCGTCGACGTTGATGGAAATCTTCATCACAGAATCCCATGCCAGTCCGCTCGCAGGCGCGGTCGTCCGCGGCAACGATGCCGCGGGCAATAAGGCAACGCAGAGGGTGGCGAAAGCCGCGACGTATCGATACATGATGGGATTTGGTTCGTCCGCAAGGGCTGCGCCACCCTGCTTTGCTGCGACGTTTACATGCTCTGCATCTGCCCCGTCGCGTTGAGGTGATATGCCGCAGCCAAATCCTTCATCGCGGTGGTGAGGATCGCGTGGTATTGGGCGTCCGCCGCAAGGCCGTACTTGTTGTCGATGTCGGCCATCACTTGCATGTGGATTGGATGCGAGACGGCGCGATCGAGCATGACTTCGACGTTGTAGCCTTCACCCGTCTGGCCCGCGGCCCACAAGGCGCCCGCAAGTGCCGCACCGTTCTTCGGATCGGGACTAGGTTTCCCCGGAAGAGCGATCTTCTTCTCGCCCACGATCTTTAGTGAATCGGCAACCACGAAATCGAAAGTCTTGAGGAACTGCCCTACCTGATCTTTGCCATATTGCTTCGTGAGTTTTGCGACTTCGGCATCGAAATGCGAGCCGGCGAGGACTTTCAGCAGGCCGGCGGTGCTGAAATCGCTTGGGCCGCCGCCGGCCTCGACCATCGACAACGTTACTTGCAACGCCGGCGCGCCGGTATAAACGCAGCACGATCCCGAGAACCGGGTCGCCTCGTTGACGACGTTGGGCATCAGTTTAGCCGACGCGATGCCCGTCCCGGTCATCGCGATTCCGATCGCGAGGAGCATGGTGAAACGCAGCTTTTTCATGGGTTCCTTTCCGAGCCGTGGCTCTCTGGAAAAAGAGATAAGACGCGGAGTAAACGGTTGACGCGGCTGCCTGGATTGCTACTGGAGCGTCACCATCGCGATCGGTTTGGTCGTGGGCTGTAGCGATCCGCCCTCCGGTTCGACGCTGACCGCCACGGCGGCGAGCGTTGTGGCCGCCTCGGGGAGCTGCACGACCGTCATTCCGCCGGCGCTTGGCATGAACGTCATCGACGGCGCCACGCTCTTCGCGCCTTTTGTCAGCGTCCAGGCCTGGTAGACTTTGCCCTTCGGCGGCATCGGCATGTTGTGCATCGCGATGTAGAGGCGTTGGCCGTGCATCAGCACTTCGCCGTCGTGGAACTGGCGATGCTTTGAATCGGGCGCCATGAAGTCGGCGATGGTCTGCGCTTGGAGTGCGCTCTGGGCGCGCTCGCGACCGAGCCGTGCGTTCAACGAAACGTCGAGAAGGCTGGTCACGATCGCAAACGCCAAGCATGCCGCGGCCGCAGCGTAGGCAAGCCAAACGCGTGGAACTGGGGGCCGCTTTGCTTCCCCGCGCACCCGCTTCATGATGCGGGCTTTGAGTAGCGGGCTAACGACCGCAGCCCCCGACGCGGGGTCGGCGCAGGCCTCGGCGGAATACGCGACGGCGGTTATGGCGGGTTGCAGCAGCCGATACTCGGCCTGGCAGGCCTCGCACGTCCTCAAGTGATCGATAGCGGCGGACGCTTCTTGGGGTGGGAGCACGCCAAGCGCGTAGGCGGCCACGACGTCGAGCATCTCGTCGTGCGGGCTCATACGCTGACCGCTCCTTCCAAAGCATTTCGCAGCCGGCGCAATCCGGTTCGAATTCGAGTCTTTACCGTCCCCAGCGGCAGTCCGATTTGGCGCGCGATCTCTTGATGCGTGATGCCGCCGAAAAAGCCGAGCTCGATCGGCTCGCGCTGTTCGGCCGGCAGACGCGCCAGTGCGTCCCGCACGCGGGCGCCGTCGACGTTGGCAATTGCCGTGTCTTCGAGCGTATCGTCCAGCGGGATCGACTCAGGGAACTCGCCCTCGGCGCGTGCGCTGCGGCTGCGGAGAACGTCAAACGCGCGATTTCGCGTGACACGGGCAATCCACGCCCCGAAGTTCCCGCCGCGGAACAGCGTCGGACTGTCCCAGATCTTTAGAAACACGGCCTGCGTGACGTCCTCCGCGGCGCCGGGATCGGAAAGCACGCGCAACGCCAGCCCGTAGACGAGGCGATGGTACCCGTCATACAGTGCCTCGAACGCGTCGGCGTCATGGGCGCGCACGCGCTCCATGAGCCGGCCTGCGTCTTCCACGCCACCAGCCTTCGCTGCGTTCGTCGGTTCGCACTCCTGGTTGAACGTGGCGCGACGGTTCGCAGATTGCCATGTGGGCCGCGCCCTGCAACCGTCGAGCGGCATAAAGCGTCCTTGGGCGCATGCAAACGATAACGGAGAGACAGCGTCGACGGTCGCCGGGCGGCCGGCCGCAGCCCCTAGCCTTCCACGCGGGACTGCTGTGGATCGGATCGTGGGACACGAGCAAGCTGTACGCGATGGACCCGCAAAAATGGACCCTATCGCAGGAGATCGAGGCGCCCGGAAAGCCTTTCGGAATCGCCTCGCTGGGCGACGCATTATGCGTGGTGGTTGCGCTCGACGACGACGATCGCTTCCTCTTCCGCTTCACGCCAGATGGCGGTTTCGATCCAAGCAGCAAGACGCCGTGCCCCGATCTCACGGGATCGCATCTCGCCGCGGACGGTCCGTCACTCTATCTGTGCCAACAGGGGAAACGGCGCATTCTGGCGCTCGACGAAGGGGGTGGCGTCCATCGCGAGATTGCGTTGCCGACGCGCTGCGGCGGATTCGCCTTCCAGGGGCCGGACGATTGCCGCATGCTCTCCGCGGACGAGGAATTCGATAACCTCACCTTCGCACAAATCGACATACGGGAGCCGGCGCCCACAGTGGAGCCGATCGCACCGATCGCACCCGAGGCGCGCGCCCTAACGTTCGATGGCGAGGTGTGGTGGACGAGTCATCGCGAGGCGAACGAGATCGTGGCGTTTACGGTTTCGTAGCGCGGTACTCGGCCGGCTAGTGGAGCATCACCTCGCCAATCTGGCTCGGATTATGGTAACTGTCGATCGTGAAAAAGACGTTCTTGTTGGCTCCGCTCGCGATTCCGTTAGGGATGTCTCCGCTCGGCAGCGTTATCACGTGATCGAACTTGCCGGTGCGCGGATCGATTCGGCCGATATCTTGTGCTTGGCTTTCGGTGAACCAAAGATCGCCGTCCGATCCCGGCGTTAGGGCTTCCGGATAGCTGGCCGGCTGCGCGATGCTGAACTCCCGGATCTTCTTCGATCTGTCAACTTCCGCGATTTTATCTCCCGTACGCTCCGTGAACCAAATGTGCTTGTCGGGCGCGAGCAAAATTCCCCACGGTGTGCCGGAGGGCGTCGGCACCGATAACGACGTTTGGAATTTCAGCGAGCGTGGATCGAACCGTCCGATCGCGTCGGCTTCCGATTCCGTAAACCACAGGTCGCCATCCGGACCCGTCGCAATGCCCCACGGCTGCGGCGAGTAGGCAGGAATTTCAAATCGCGTGATCACGCCTTGCGGCGTTACGCGACCGATGTAGCCGTCGTTCAGCTCAGTGTACCAAACGTTGCCGTCGGGCCCCAGCGTAATTCCGCGCGGGTCCGGATTGGAGCCGGTTACCTGAAATATGCTCGACACACCTTGTGGCGTCATGCGACCGATGGCATTTGCACCGGGCTCGGTAAACCACAGATTCCCGTCGGCTCCCGCAGTGATGCCTTCAGGCTCCTGCCCATTTGAGATGGGGAATTCGGTGATCGTTCCGTCGGTAGTAATGCGCCCGATTATATCGGTGAAGGCCTCCGAAAACCACAGCGTTCCTTGCGGACCGGAAGTGATGTACAGGGGCCACGCGGCTTTGGACGGCGTGTTGAAATATTGGAGCTTGACCTGACTCGGCCGGCCGCGTTTGGCGACATCCGCCGCGGTGGGCTGCCTCGGGCCGTTCGGAATCGGCGCGCCGGCCTGCGAGCATCCCCAAAAGCAAAAAAGCAAAACGGTTGCGACGGGTAGCATACGTACGATCATGACATTCCTCCGCGCCTCAAATGTTAATTAAATTCATGAAAAAAGCCTGGATCGAAAAAGGCTTGACGCGATCAGGAACAGGTCGATGGCAAAGCCGTGTACTGGCTCGGGAACGTTACAGACGAGCGGTACTCACCACGATCTTGACCGGCTTCGACGCGATGCCGTTGGCGACGACCTCGAGTCTGGCGGCGCCCGTGCTTATGGTTTTGGGAACGTCGAAATACGTCCAGACGAGCTTTGCCCCCGTGGCGACGCCCATGCTGCTGTGGTCGTGCGTTCGCGCGTAGTAGACGTTACCGTTGGCCGCGGTCGTGATGCGCACCAACGGATAGTTGGTCGGATTTTGTTCTTCGTCGCCGTACGCCATCGCCTGGCTTAAGCCGTTGAATCGCTCCCCCGTGATCTTATAGGTCTTTCCGGGGGCAACGCTTTTCGGATAGTTCTTGATCGCCGGCGCCCAGCTGGGGTTCGGCGATCCTGGGGGATTGTAGAGCACGACCGTCGAGGCGGCGGGCATCATGATCTGACCTGTCGGTAACAAGATCGGAGGGCCGACAGCCCACGCGTTGCGCACTTGTGTGAACGTCTTCCCGTTCCACTCGTAGAGCGCGCCGCTGTCGCCGAACACGAGGACATTGCCGCTCGGCTCGAGCACCGCGAAGGAGTCGCCGGCGTTGTCGCCGTTGGGGAAGTCTGGCCCGGCTACCCACTTCCCGGCCTTCGGACCCCTTGAGTAGTAGATCGCGGTGTGACCGGCGCCGTTGCCCTGCGGCCCCGAAAACGAACCCGTGTAAAACACCGTCCCATCCGGCCGAAGGATCGCCGGGCCGATCTCACCAGGCGCGGAATAGCAATCCTTTGGCTTCGGACCGTACTTGACGCAGTCACGATCCGAAGTCGGCGAGTGCAGATCTACGACCGTCGTCCCCGCGCTCTTCCAGTGTCTGGTCGCCGGATCGTAGATCTCGGAGTTCGGCGCGTCTTTCACGTCGGCGGTGAGAATCGTGCCGTCGGCGAGAAGCGTCCAACCCTCCTCGGCGTTGAAATCTACCTTGCCGGCATCGCCCACGCTCGTCCACTGCAGCGTTTTCGGATCGAGATACGCGTCCCATTCGTGCAGTTTGTCGCCCAGTAAGAAACGCCCGTCGGGCAAGATGCTCGAGGGCGAATCGCCGATCCAGCCCCAGCCGTGTGGATGGCCAAGGGCGGTCCACGTCATCTTCACCGGATCGTATACGGCGCCGAGGTTGACCAGCTGAAGCGTGTACTTGCCCCCGCTGTTGTATTCGCCGCCGCTGATCACGAAGCGCCCGTCGGCGAGCAGGCTCGAGGCGAATGCGAGAGGCGCGTACCCCGCCTGAAGCGAGCCGACTTCTCGCCATTTGCCCTTGGCGTAGTCGCCCTTCGCGTCGGGCGAGTACCGATAAAAGTTTTGCCTCGTCAGCTGGCTTTGCGCAAGGATCGAGCCGTCGGTCATCAGCCACGCCATCTGCACCGCGACGGGTGGCTGCGACAAGAGTCGGGTGACCCGCCCGCTTGCGAGCCCCCGCGCACTCGAAGTCTGCATCTGAATCGACGGCAGGGGCGAACGCCCGGCCGAACATCCCGAAAGTCCGGCTGCAAACGCAGCGAGACACACCACGCGCGCGAATCTCATTGGCTCACCGCCGCACCATATGGATAAACCACGCCCCCCATATGTCTGCGCGCCGCGCCACCAGCGGGATATAACCAGAGATCGGCCGTGCTGTTCTTGTATCCCGTGCACGTATACTCGGAATCACCGCCCACGACGTAGGACTGCTTGCCGAAGGTCGCTAGCGCCGTCTGAACGACGGTGCAGAGTCCGCCGCCCGCATAGTTCAGGTAGAGCGTGGGCGATCCAATGCGGCCCTGCTCGGAGACCGGATAGCTGCAAAGGCTCGGCCCGTCGTGACAGTAAAGGTCGAACACGACCAGCGTCGACTTCGTCGCGTCCCATACAATAGATCCGATGGAAAAGATGCTTCCGCCGTGCAGTATGACTGTGCTGCAGCGCGATCGGCCGCATTTCGACAAGATGTTACTGAACGTGCTGCCGCCGTCGATCCATAGGCGACCCCCGGGGTCGTAGAGCGCGAACTCATAGAAGAACATGTCCGGGTTGCGCAGGACCGTCGGCTTGGCAGATGGTTTCGAATAGACGTAAACTTCTCCGGGCCCGGTATATCCCGCGGCGCTGTACTCAATCACCGCGATCTCACCGTTGCGCGAGTTAACGGCGCAGCCCTGCGGGTTGGGCCCGGCATTCTTGATCGTGTTGATCCGTTTACCCGCGTGCGAGTACTCGAACATCTCGCCTTTGTACGTGTTCGCGATCCAGACGTTGCCGTGGTTATCCGAACATTCGCCGGTAGGCTCTTCGAAGCCGGTCAGCGTTGCCTTGAGCGTCATGTCCGGCAGCGAATAGACGTCGACGTCGCCGGTGCCGATGTCGGTCTCGAACAGCGACTGCGGGGAACGCGCGATGTCCGGCGAGACCCACGACTTGCGCTGATCTGTGCGTACAACCAGTGAGGGCGCAACGCGTGTGCCCGGAAGCGCCACGGACGCAGGTACGCCGCTGCCACAACCCGTGATGCTCGCAGCGACGGCCAGCGCCAACCATTCTTTCTTCACGGTTGCAAGAGTGCTTCGAACGGACGCGGCGAGCACCTCTCGCCGTATGCGTTGTTTTAGTCTTGAAGAAATTTGAGAATTTCTTCGGCGTCGCGCTACTTACTTACCGCCACGGCGGTCCACGCGCCGAGGTTACCCAGGTCAATCGCCTTTGTTGAGTTACCGCCGCTTGGGTATTTGAAAACTTGGATCGTCCGGTTGATATTGCATAGTACGATGAAAAAATCGTCGTCACAGGCACTCCTGATCTTCGTGGCCCCGGCAATTCGAGCGCCTGACGTTCGGTAGAGCTTTAGACCATCGCCAACCACGCCTTCACCTTACGGAGCCGGTGAGGAGTGTGACGCGCCTTTGCGCGGGAGCGCCGCAAGCGCCACGGCGACGACGGCAGCGAGCGCGACGACGTTTGAAATTAGAGTGAAGCGGTCGTTGATCGCCATCGACCCCATCGACACGCCGCCGAGCGTGCTTCCGATGAGCCGCTCCATAATCGCGCCGGCGAGCATCGCGCCCACCGCAAAGAGGGCGACGAACGTCCAGGTGACGCGCGCCGGAAAGGATTTGCGGTAGATTGCGATCAGCGGCAGAATCAGCAGGTCGCCGTAGATGAACGTCGTGTTAGCGCCCAGCGGTATGCCGGCGTTGGCCAGATACCGCGCGACCGGCACGTTCCCCATCGAGCATACGAACGTCGCGATGGCGATCAGCAGGCCAACCACCAAGAGCAACACGTAGCCAACGAAAGGCACGGCACCGACCTCGTGCAGCGCCGCGGAAAGCCAGCCGGGCGGTACGAGCGCGGCGGCGAAGCCCGCGATAAGATAGCCGACGACGAGCTCCGTGCGCAGCATGCGCACGTCGGCAAGCGCGGTTGACGCCACGGCCGCCCATCCGCGTTGCGCGGGCGCCTCCTCGTGATGCCCGCACTCCGCGCGTTCCGCCGCCACCGCTTCTGCGGCGGCATCAACCTGTTGGCGTTGCAGCCGCTCGAGTTCGCCGGCGCGGAAGAGCAGCGAAAACCCCAGGGTAACCACCGCGATAATGATGACGCCGCCAAAGAACTCCGCGAAGGCAAACTTCCAACCCAGCAAGGACCAGAAAAGAATCAGGATGGCGAGGTTCATATTCGTTGACGAGATCAAGAACGCGAACACCGAACGAGCGTCGGCGCCATTGCGATAGAAACCGCGCGCTGCGGCGGCTGCTCCGTACGAGCAGGCCGACGAAATGATGCCAAATCCCGTGCCGTAGAGCAAACCCTTGAAGGAAGGCCCAAGGTATCGGTGCATCGTCGCCGGCGTCAGCGTCACCTGAACGATTGCCGACACGAGAAAACCGAAGATCAGTCCAAAGAGGCTATCCCAAAAGAACGCCGCCGCTTGGGCGATGCCTGCGACGAGCGCGTGGGCCAGCGTGACCAGCATTTAACCGCCGACTGCCACCGGCGCGTGCCCAAAGAGCGGCGGAATGAAATGACCGGCGAGATACGAGATCGCGAAAACGCCACATCCGTACAGCGCCACCTCTACGCCTTTCCCAATCGCGTTCCGCTCGCTCAGCGTTCCCGCGTAGTAGCCGACGCCGAACAAGCCGATGAGCGCGAACAGCAGCGACGTCAGCGTTGCGTTCGGCATCGACAGCGGCAGCATGAAGGCGAGGATCGGCACCAACGAGCCGAAGGCGAAGGAGACGCCCATTGCAAACGGCGCGCGCAGGCCGGCGTCTTCGGCTTCGCGCGGATCGATTCCGAACTCGTCGCGCACCATCTCGTAGAGATAGATTTCGGGATGTTGAGTCAGACGCTTGACGATCATCTCGGCTTCAGCCGCGCTAAAGCCCTTGAGCTTATAATAGGCGACTAGCTCGGTGAACTCTCCCTGCGGGTCCGCGGCCATCTCGCGCTTTTCCATGTCGATGGTAGCTTGGACGACCTCGCGCTCCGACTTGCGTCCCAGATACTCGCCGACGCCCATAGACAGCGCGCCGGCCAGCAGCGCGAGAAAGCCGCTGATGAAGACCGCCGCGCGATCGCCTTCCGCGACGCCCACGCCCGTAATGATTCCGAGCGTCGTGAGGATTCCGTCTTGCACGCCGAAGACGACCTGCCGAACGTTACGGCGTTTCTCGAGCGTCCGGCGCTGCTGCGTGTCCGGGATGCGCGGCTTAACCTGCTGCCATCCCGGAACGTCAGCGACGACCTCCTGGATCGGAGGCGTCAGCTTTGACGCGTCGTGGGGTTCGGCCATGGGGCTGCCTTGATGCTAGGTTTGCCGAAATCCTACGGTTCGGCGAGATTACTTCAGTTGCGTGAGCACGTACGACGCAACGTCGTGCAGGTCGCGCGGCGACAGGTTCCATCGTGGCATGACGGGGTCGAGAGGCTTCCCATCGTTGTCGACGCCGGTCGAAATCGCGCGTTCGAGTAGCGCGAGCGTGTAGGCATGACGCTGCTGCGTCACCAAGGCACGGTGGCGCAAATCGGCGCTGACCGCGCCGTCGGGGAAGTGCACGCCGCCCGCGCCGTTGGCGCCGTGACACGCGGCGCAATAGGGCCTCAAGGGTGCGGCTGCGGCGGTGATTTGCACTCCGTCGACGTCTTTACCGGTGAGAAAGATCGAGCGCCCATTGGCGTTTGGCGATTGACCGGCGCATCCAGAACAGGCGATTAAAACTGTGATGAGCGCTAGCGTCCGTTGCATAAAGCATTACACTCTCTTTGGATAATAGTACATTTGTACCGAACGATTGTACCTTTGTACCCAATTGTGTCGCTTTTCCTCACACACTTCGTCATACGGTTGCGAAAAGTTGTTGCGGTTCGATTTTTGTGCCGCTACGATTGCGGTTCACAACTGCATACCCTTGAGGAGAATACGAAGTGGCTACATCTCGTTGTCTTTCCGCGCGTCCACTGTTAAGCGCCCTCACACTCGTCGCAGCGACCGCGATGCTCGTGGCGTGTGGAGGATCACCGGCTCAACTCAATCCGCAGGCACCTGCTCAGGTAAACGCTGCGAACGTAATTCACCCGTCGGCTATCGAAACAGACACGTGCCAGACGTTCGGCGGCGTGCGCGTAGCTCCGTGCCGGCTCCACTTTACGCTTGCGCATCCCGGCCCGGACACGGTCTCGGTTCGCACCCCTAACGGGAAAAAGGGCACGCTGCTCGAGGGCGATCATTGCGGTGGAGTTTCGGGCATCGCCACGATCGTTCAGGGATCCGGGGACACGTGGATCGTAACCGCCGGTCCGACGACCGGGCACTGCAAGGCTCGGTTCAACTATTTCAACAACAATCAGAAAGTCGGCTGGGCGACCCTGCGAATCAATAACGGTTTGTAACACCTCGCAGGCGCGCGAAGCGCGCGCCGCTAACCAGGAGGCATGGCGAGGCGACTCGCGTGCCTCCTTTTAGCCCTTGGATTTGCGGCAGCACCCGCGCTGCCGGCAGCGGCCACCGACTGGCCGGTATTCGGGTCCGACCCCGCTCGCAGCGGATTCAACGCGGCCGAGCACACGTTGACGGTTGGGAACGTCCACCGCCTGCGAGAGCGCTGGCAAATCTCGCTCGGCGCCGTAGCGGATTCCACGCCCATTCTGCTCCAACGCGTACGCGTTGGCCGGACGTACCGCTCGATGCTGTTCCAAACCACCAAGGACGGGGTTACGCTGGGCATCGAGGCGACGTCCGGCCGTGTCCTCTGGCGTTTTACGACTCACGGCTCGCAGATCACCGACTCGACCCCCGCGGCCGATCCTACAGGCGAAGCCATTTACGTGCCGGGCGTGGACGGTAAAGTTCATAAGGTCTCCGCTTCTCGGGGACGTGACTTGCGAGCTCCTGGGTTTCCGGCGCGAATCACCCGCATGCCGGCAACCGAAAAAGATGCCTCGCCGCTCAACGTCGCCAACGGCTATCTCTACGCGGTGACGTCCGGATATCTCGGCGATGCGCCGCCCTATGATGGGCACGTCGTCAGCGTTCGCCTGAGCGACGGCACCACGGCGGTCTTCAACTCGCTGTGCAGCCTCGACCGAAGGCTGCCGGGCCCGAACTCTTGCCGGCAGCAACGTTCGGGAATCTGGGCGCGTGGCGGCGCCGTCGTCGATCCCGACCCCTCCATGAACGGGCGGGTCTACGCCGCGACGGGCAACGGCGATTTCAGCGCTAACGTAGGCGGCCACAACTACGGGGACTCGGTGATTTCGCTCGCCGAAGACCTCTCGTCGTTGTTGGGCAGTTACACGCCGGTCAATTACGACCAGCTCCAACAAGGCGACACGGACTTGGGCAGCACATCCCCCGCGATGTTGCCCCAGCAGCCGTCGAGTCAGACGCCCTGGATGCTCGTTCAAGGCGGAAAAGACGCGATTTTAAAACTCGTGAATCGCGCCGCACTCCCCGGAGTCGGTAACGAGCTGCAGCTCATCGACTTGCCCGGAGGCCTCTTCTCCACGCCGGCGGTGTGGACGGACGGGTCGCAGCGGGCGTGGATCTTCTTGGGCTTCTCCAACGTCGTCGAAGCCTATCGCCTGCAGACGAACTCGCACGGGCTGAGCCGGCTTTCGATGATCTGGCAATCCAGCGCCGGTTCGACCGGAGGCGAGGGGACATCGCCGGTCGTCGCAGACGGCATCGTCTTCGTCGCGTTCGACAACGCCATCGTAGCGCTCAACGCAATCAACGGAAACCTACTGTGGAACAGCTCTCAGCATGGCGCACGACGCACGATCGGCCCGGTGCACTGGGAAAGCCCGATCGTCGTCAACGGCTGGCTCTACTGCTCGGACGAAAACGGGCAGTTGACCGCGTACTCGCTTTAGTTAACCCAACAGTTCGCGTAAAGGCTCGATCGCGCGTTCCAGCAGCTCGCGTTGCGGCGTCGTCAACGCGACGAGGGGCGGCAGCATGCGCTGCCACGTCGAATTTTCGTGCAGCGCCGCGCTGAGATGGCGCACCGCGGGAATGAACGGCAGGCCATCGAGCGCCGCGCGCGCGCGTCGCAGCAGCTTGCCTTTTGCGTGGTCGTCGTTGACGAAAACCTCGCGAGCGAGCCGGGGCCAAAGCGCGACGCTGCCCGAGATGCAGCCGCTCGCACCGCGGACCTTAGCCTCGAGCAGATCGCTCTCGGAACCCGGAAGAACGGCGAGGCCGCGGTGGCGCGCGAGGACTTCGGCCTGGAGTTGCGGATCGTTCGAGCTATCCTTCATGCCCGCGATAACCCCGGGGAATTCGCGCAAGAGGCGATCAACGAGATCCGGGTGGAATGCGATGCCGCTCATGCGCGGAAAGTTGTAGAGCAGCACGCTTCCCGGCGCCGGGTTTGACTGCGCCAGCAGTCCGTCGAAGAACGCCACGATTCCGTCATCGCATGCCTCGCGGAAAAAGAACGGCGGCATAACCAGCGCTGCTGCGAAACCGCACGCAAAGGCGCAGCGCGTGAGGCGCACGGCATCACTCAGCGAGGCGGCGCCGGTGCCCGCCATCGCGCGCCGCACGGGCAGGCCGTTCGCGGCCATGGCCTCCATGAACTCGACGCGCTGCTCTACGCTGAAGGACATCGCTTCGCCGGTCGTGCCGAGCAGGTTGACGCCGTCGCAGCCGCGCTCCAGGAGCTCGCGGCAATGCGACAGCGCGGTCGCCACGTCGGGCGCTCGATCCGCGTCGATCGGCGTTAGCACCGCCGACCAAATCCCTTCGATCATCCTCGGCCCAACGCTCCCCTGATAAAAAACCCAACGTTTGCTGGGCGTTCGGCCAGGCGGCGCATCAAGTACGGAAACCAATATGGTCCAAAGGGAATCGAAAGACGCACTCGATAGCCACGCTGTGCGAGGCTGCGCGCGAGTGGTCCGGCGATCCCGTACAGCAGCTGAAATTCGAACCGCCCGCGTTCGGGCAAGCCGCGTTCCTGCGCGAGCCGGATCACTCGCTCGACGATCCTGGCGTCGTGCGTGGCGATGGCCGTGTAGCGCGCGTGCGACAGCGCCGTTTCTACGAGTTCGAGGTAGTTGCGATCAACGTCCGCCTTGTGCGGATATGCCACCGAAGCCGGTTCTAAATAGGCGCCTTTGACGATGCGCACGTTGGGGTCCAAGGGCAGCACCGCGGCAAGGTCGGCCCGGCTGCGATAGAGATACGACTGCAGGACGAAGCCTACGTTATCGAAGCGTTCGCGCAATCGCCGATAAATCGAGAGCGTCGCATCGACGTAGCGCGACTGCTCCATGTCCATCCGTACGGTGTTGCCGCTCTCCTGGGCGGCCGTAGCGATGCACGCGGCGTTCTCGAAGGCGAGCTCCGAATCGATGTCGAGACCCACATGGGTGAGCTTGAACGCCACGTTCGCGTCGATGTCTTCCTCCGCGAACGCCCGCAGGAGCCGGCAGTACTCGCCGGTCACGCCGAGCGTTTCCTCACGGTCGCGCACACTTTCGCCCAGAATCGTGGCGGCGACCGCGAGTCCTTGCGCGTTGGCCGCGCGCGCGACCGGCAGAAATTCGGCGGCACTCTCGCCCGCGACGAAGCGGCGCGCCCCTAGCCGCATGCCGTAGCGGGTGACGATACGGCGCACGAGCGCGCTGTCGGCCGCCGCCAGTATTGCGCCGCGCAGGGGCCGATCCAGGACCGAACTCATCCGTGCGCTCTTCGGCTGTTGCCGCTAAGCTCTTGTCGAACTGCCCGAGCTACTCGTAGGAGTCGGCACGGACAGACGAAAGGGCGGAGCGGTGAAGATCGCGTGGGTGCTCGTCGCGGCGATTCTCGGCTCCGCGATGACCTTCATCGACAGCACGGCCGTCAACGTTTCCCTGCCCATCCTTCAGCGTGAGCTGCATGCGACGAACGGCCAAACGCAATGGGTGATCGAGGGCTACGCGCTCTTCCTCGCTGCGTTGATTCTGTTGGGCGGAGCGCTGGGCGACCTTTACGGCCGGCGCTTGATCTTTGCCGTAGGCGTTGGGTTGTTCGCACTTTCGTCCCTCGCTTGCGCGCTCTCCGGCAACATCGAGATGCTGATCGCGGCCCGCTGCGTTCAGGGCATAGGTGGGGCGCTCTCGACGCCCGGAAGTTTGTCATTGATCAGCGCGGCATACGGAGGCGCATCGCGCGGGCGGGCGATCGGCCTCTGGTCCGGCTTCTCCGCGCTAACCTCGGCGGCTGGCCCGGTCATCGGCGGTTGGCTGACGCAGAGTTTCTCGTGGCGGTACGTCTTCCTGATAAATTTGCCAGTCGCAGCGATCGTCTTGGCGATCCTCGTGTTTCACGTTTCCGAAAGCCGCGATGAAACCGCCGATCGACGGATCGACGTGGGCGGCGCCGCGCTGGCGACCATCGGGCTCGGGTCGTTGGTCTATGGGCTGATCGCCATGAACGCCGGGCGTGTCTCGCCCATCGCGCTTGCAAGCGTTGCCTTGGGGATCGTGGTGCTGTGCCTGTTCGTTCTGTTCGAGCGCCGCGCCAAGGATCCGATGGTGCGCTGCGAGCTCTTCGCCTCGCGCGATTTCAGCGTCTCGAACATCTATACGTTCTTCCTCTACGCGGCGATCGGCGGGAGCCTCTACTTCGTTCCGTTCGTTCTGATCAACGTCCATCACTATTCGCCGACGGCCGCCGGCGCCTCGCTCCTTCCTTTCATTTTCATCATGGTCGCTGCGTCGCGCTGGTCGGGAGGTCTGGTCGGGCGCGTCGGCCCTCGCACGCCGCTGCTAATCGGAGCGATTCTCGAGGGTCTAGGGTTCTTGGCATACGCGTTGCCGGGAAGCGATGGATCCTATTGGACTACCTTCTTTCCCGCCGCCACGGTGTTAGGATTGGGCGGAGCGCTCTTCGTCGCTCCGCTAACGACCACGGTGATGAACTCGGTCGGCGTCGAGCACTCCGGCGTTGCTTCCGGAGTCAACAACGCGGTCGCGCGCACCGCCGGATTGATCGGCGTTGCGGTGCTGGGCGTCGTGGTTACCACGGCGCCTTCCTATCTACAAGGGTTTCGAGGCGCGATGATCGCGTCGGCGGTGATCGCCTTCATGGCAGCCGCGATCGCGGCTAAGGGGTTCGCGATAACGGTGCGACGCGCGAGCGACGTTTAGCGCTCCTCGAGTTCCGAATGCCCGGTTTCGCCAATCAGCTGGATCTCAACCGTTTGCAGATCGAGCACTCGCTGAAGCCGGCGCAAGACCGTGTTATCGATCTTTCCCTCTTGACGCAGCGCAATGAGCTCCCTTCTCTGCGTCTCGATCAGTTCTCGCTGAGCGTCACGAAAGAGGGCCGTTACTCGCGCCGCGCCACGGTCGCCGCCGGTCGAGAACTCCGCCAACCTCGCTTGCAGCCGACGGCGATGCAGCTCCAAGACGCCGTGCGGGAAAACTCCTTGGCGCTCCAGCTCGTCGAGTCGCGCGATCGCCGCGCGCGCGGTCGCAGCCAATGCCAGGCGTTCTTCATTCACGGTCTCGTCATCGTCCCTGACTCGCAGCCACTTGATGACGTACGGCAGCATCCCGCCTTGTAAAACCAGAGTAGCTAGTAAGACGACGAACGTCATGAAGATCACCAAGTCGCGAAATGGGAATGGGCCGGCAGTAGTCTCGAGCGGAATTGCCACAGCCGCCGCCAACGAGACTCCACCACGCATTCCCGTCCACGCTAGGATTGCGACGTGCGACCAGTCCGCCTTTCCCTCGACGTGTTCCGGCTCGTTGGTGGCGGGCAGAAGCCCTTGCGCGAAAGTCCAAATCAGCCGCACGACGATGCAGGCCGCGGCCACCGCGGCTCCCCAGAAGATTAGTTGTGCGACGGAGTAGTCGTGCAGGCGCAACACGATTTGGTGGAAGCTGATGCCGACCTGAACAAAAATAAAGGCGTTGAGTAAGAAAACGACGGTAACCCAAAACCCGGTGAGCATTTCGCGGGCCTGAGGCTGAATCACGGTGGGCGTGAAACGACTGACGAAGATTCCCGCGGTAACGGTCGCCAACACGCCCGACGCGCCGATATAGTAAGCCGGGAGGTAGGCGATGAACGGAATAACCACGGAGATCGTCGCTTGAACCGTGTCGTCCTTGATCGCGCGCCACGCCATCGCGGCGATGCCGCCTGCGGCTAGCCCGATAGCCAGCGCCTCGACGATCGAGAGGGCTAACGACTCGGCGGCGTGGAGCAGCGAAAAGCTCGCTCCCACGACGGCGGCTATGCCGACGCCGTACAGGATCAGCGACGTCGCATCGTTGACCAGGCTTTCGCCTTCAATGGTTCCGATCAGATGCCGGGGTACGTTGAGCCGGTCGGCGATTGCGGTGAACGCGACCTCATCGGTCGACGAGACGATGGCACCCAAGACGAACGCGACGCCCCAGCTCATGCCGGGAACGATCGCGTGCGCGAGGGCCGCAACCGCGATCGTGGTCACGATGACCAGGCCAAAGGCCATCTGAAAGATCCAAAATGCGTTCTCTCGGAACTCACTGGTTGGCGCCGTGACGCTCTCCCAATACAGCAACGGCGGCAAGAACAGGACCAGCACGAGCTCCGGCGGCAGCGGAACGGTCGGCATGTGTGGAATGAAGCCGATCGCCATCCCGCCAAGCACCAGCACGATCGGGTATGCGACCCCGATTCTGTTCGCGATCGCTACCAGAACGATGATTGCGATAAAGACAACGATGAGGGCGGTCACGAAAACGTGCAGCCTAGCGCCAGCCAGGATAGGATTCTCCTCACGACGTTTACGATACCCTAGATTGGCAAGAACAGGAGGGCAAAACCATGTTGAAGGTAGGCGATCACGTGTTCATCGACGGGACCAAAGAGAGGGGCACGGTCAGGGCCGTTCATCCTCACGAAATCCTCGTGCGCGTTGAAGTCGGAAATGGACATGAGGACCGTAAATACGCTCACGAAGATCTTCGCCTCGACCCGACGATGCGAGAAGCCTCGCACTTCTACGATCACTGACGGCACGAAGGGAAGACTCCATGAAATGGTATTTTGAACCCGGTCACTCGGCGGCCGAGTTTCGAGCACGCCACATGATGGTGACGTGGGTGCGTGGCGCATTCAAGAACGTCGAGGGCCGGCTGGATTTCGACCCGGCCGATCCGCGCCAGCTCGCCGTTGAAACGAAGATCGACGCGTCGACATGCTGGACCGGAGTAAATATGCGCGACGATCATCTTCGCAGCCCGGACTTCCTCAATTGCGAACGCTATCCCGAAATTCGTTTCAAGAGTACCGGCCTCGCCGAGATCGGACCGGTCGACTATGGCGTCACCGGCGATCTCACGATACGCGACGTCACGCGCCCCGTAACGTTGCGGGTGCGCTATCTGGGCGCGTGGCAGACGCCATGGTGGGAAGACGGCGTGGACAAGGGGCCGAAAACCCGCGCGGGCTTCACCGCTAGCACGCGCATCGACCGCTACGACTTCGGCGTTAACTGGAACGACTCCATGCCCGACGGCGGCGTCGTCGTGGGTCGCGAGATCGATATCGTCATCGACGTGGAAGCGATCAAGGCGGATTGAGGCGAAAACGAGGGCACGCTTGGCCGGTATCGAATCGCGTTCGCCAGGAGGGTTTTCAATGGCTCAGACATCTCGCTTCGTAGTCACCGCGGTAATCGCCGTATTCAGCGCGATCGCAATCTCACCGGCTTTAGCTGCGGCGTCGTCGCCCCAACAGGCCACCGTTCAAGGCTTTGTGGGAACGTGGAGCTGCATCACGCACTCGAGCGATAACAAGACCTATCGCGAAACGGACGTTGACAGCATGTTCGGCGATTGGTTGCGCATCGATTCGACATATCCGGCCCAGGGTGGCGCTCCGGCCGGCACCGGTGTGACGTTTTTGGGATACGATTCCAAGCATGCGCGCTGGATCGTAACCGGCGTAGGCACCGATGGCAGCTATTTCACGAGCGTCAGCATGTCGCCGGCATTCGATGGCTCCAAGTGGACGGACCAGTATCCGAACGATCACGGCACCGCCGTCCTTCACATGCCGACCGCCACGCAGTACACGATGGATATGCAGGCACCCACCCCGCAAGGCAAGATGACGGCCCAGCACGCGATCTGCACCAAGCAGTAGCCGAAAATCGCGTCCGCCGATGAAGATTCCGCTGTATCAGGTAGACGCGTTTACCCGCGAAGCGTTCGGCGGGAACCCCGCCGCGATATGTCCGTTAGAGCGATGGCTTAACGACGACACGCTGCAGGCGATTGCCGCGGAGAACAACCTCGCGGAAACCGCCTTCTACGTATCGGAGGGCGGACACTATCGCTTGCGCTGGTTCACACCGGTTGCCGAGGTACCGTTGTGCGGGCACGCTACGTTGGCAACCGGCTACGTCATTCTCAGTCTGCTCGAGCCGCGGCGCGAGCGCGTCCGCTTCAACACGCTGTCCGGCCCGGTCGAAGTCGAACGCGATGGCGAGCGCCTGGCGTTGGATTTTCCGGCGCTATCGCTCCATCGCGAGCTCGACCCCGGAATGGTCGCAGACGCCATCGGGGTGCGGCCGAACGCGCTGTGGGAGGCGGACCGCGGGATGGCGGTGCTTGACGACGCGGTGCAGGTGCGCGAGCTGCGCCCGGACATCAACCGCATCGCTTCGTTGCCGTTTAAGAGCCTTGTGGTAACGGCGCGCGGCTTCGACGGCGATTGCGATTTCGTATCCCGCTTCTTCGCTCCGAAGTTAGGGATCGCCGAAGATCCCGTAACGGGCTCGGCACATTGCGTGCTGACTCCGTACTGGTCCGGAGTTCTGGGAAAGTCGGCGCTCTTCGCGCGACAGCTGTCACCGCGCGGCGGTGAATTGTGGGTCGAGGATCGCGGCGAGCGGGTGCGGCTGTCCGGCGAGTGCGTGCTCGTGGTCGAAGGAACCTTTAGCGTCCCCTAGCCCTGGAGTACGGCTAGGGCTCGTTCCAGATCGGCGATGAGGTCGCTCGCCGATTCCAAGCCGATGCTAAAACGCACCAAGCGGTGATCGTAGCGCGGCCTCGCAGGCGCCGGCGCAATCGTGTATGCAACGGCGAGGCTCGTCGTGCCGGCCCAACTGTATCCGATTTCGAACAACCGCAGCGCATCCACAAAAGCGAAGACTTCCTCGCGCGTCGGTCCGGGCCGCAAAACGATCGAAAACACGCCGGAAGAACCGGAGAAATCGCGCTTCCAAAATTCGTGACCCGGGCAGGACGGAAGCGCCGGATGCAGGACGCGTTCTACTTCCGGCCTACCCGCCAGCCAGGACGCAATCTCAAATGCCGACGTCTCCACCGCTTTCAGGCGCACCCCTAGCGTTTGCAGTCCGCGCAGGGCGAGGCTGCAATCGTCGGGGGAGGCGGCACAACCGATGACTTGTCGCGCTGAGCCAAGGCGTTGGTAAATCGCGTCGTCGCAAACCGTAACCGAACCAAGGAGCACGTCGCTGTGGCCGCCGACGTATTTGGTGATCGCCTGCATCGTTATGTCCGCTCCATGCGCGAACGCATCGAAGAGCACGCCCGCCGACCAGGTGTTATCGAGCGCGACGAGGACGTTGCGCGCGTGCGCGGCGGCGGCGATCGCCGGCAGATCCTGGACTTCCATCGTGACCGAACCGGGGCTTTCGGTCCAGATCAGCCGTGTGTTGTCTTGTATCAGCGATGCGATCCCCGCGCCGATTTCGGGTTCGTAGAACGTGGCCGTTATTCCGAAGCGGGAGAGCAGCGCCATCGTGAGCTGCCGGTTTGGCCGATAGACGCTGAGCGGAACGAGGATGTGATCGCCGCTTTTCAACAGCGCGAAGTCAATCAGCGAGATCGCGGCTTGTCCGCCGGGGGTTAGGATCGTGTGCCGCCCATTTTCGAGCTCGCAGATGCGCGCGGCAAGCTCGAGCGTCGTCGGCGTGCCATACAAGCCGTACGTGTAACCGACACGCTCCTGATCCCATTGGTCGCTTACGGCGGCGGCGGAGGGAAAGAGCGTGGTCGAGCCGCGGTAGACGGGCGTTGCGAGTGAACGATAGCCTTCCGGAACGCGAGCGCCGGAGTGCAGGAGACGCGTTTGCCAGGTGGTGTTCATATCGTCTCCGTAGTTGCCGGCGATGAACTGTTATTTCCTACGCCACGGCGTTGCAGTCGAGCCGCAGGAGTGGCGCGGCAGCGACGCCGACCGGCCGCTCACCCGCGACGGCATCAGGCGGATGGAGCATGAGGCCTGCGGAATCGCGCGGCTGTCGCTCGATCTGCGCCTCATCATCACGAGCCCGCTGCTGCGAGCCAAACAAACGGCCGCCATCGTCGCGGACGAACTTCGGATGCGCGACGAGCTGGTCGTTGACGACCGGCTCGCCAACGGGTTCAACGCCGAGGGCTGCCGAGCGATTCTCGCCGATCACGCCGATGCAGATTCGATCCTGCTGGTGGGCCACGAACCGACGATGAGCGCGACGCTAGGTGAGCTCATCGGCGGCGCAAGCGTGGAGCTAAAAAAAGGCGCCTTGGCCGGCGTCGAGTTGGCCGGTCGCGCCGGAACGCTGACCTGCTCGATTCCGCCGAAAGTTCTCGCGGGCCTCAGGAAGCGCTAAGCAGTCGCCGTGCTGGGATGCCTGCGCATCCAGTCGATCGTCTGCGATACCGCTTGCGCGATCGGAGTCTTTCCATAGCCAGTCAAGCGTTGCTGCAGCGCGGTGTCGTCGAGGACGAAGCCGCTGTCGAACAGGTAGTACATCTCGGCAACTTCGCGCATGAAGGGCTGTACGATGCCGGCCAGCTGCAGCACGATCTTCGGAATCGATCGGTACTTGGGCGGTTTTCCGATGGCGGCGAACACTCCGTCGGCAAAGGCTCGCGCCTGGACCGATTGACCGCCGAGGTTCCAACAGCGCCCGTAGACGCCGTCCATCGCTGCTAAGCGCAGCAGCGGATCGGCAACGTCGGGGACGTAGACGAACTCGCGTTGCGCGTCGAGCGGTCCGACGAAGGACGCCGTTTTCCCGGCGAGGGCTTCGCGCATGAAGGCGTTCGCGTAGCCGAGCTCTGCGTTCGGACCGTAGAAATCGGGAAGGTGGACCACCATCGTCGCGAAGCCGCCGGCGTTTCGCTCCAGCACGGCCTGCTCTTGTTCCAAACGAAAGCGTCCTTTGCGCGTGTTGGGCGCGTGCGGCTGGCTTTCCGGGACGGGCCGCACGCGAGGCGGCCCATAGCTGTAGACCGGCGCGACGTGAACGAAGCGCTTTACCCCGGCGGCCTGCGCGGCGTCAAGGGCGTTGCGCACCATGATCGGATGTTTGTAGAACTCGGTGTAGGGCGCCCCGGCAAGATAAAAGATCGCGTCGACCCCCCGCGCGGCTTCGCCGACGCCGTCGCCGCTGAAAAAGTCCGCCTGCATGGCCTGCGAGCGCGGAAACTCGCGCTGCAACGTTTCTGCCTTGCGCCCAACGCTGCGATACGCGATTCCCTGTTGCTCGAGCGCCGGAGCGAGCGCGTGCCCCACCGCGCCCGACGCCCCGAACAACGCAACCAGACCCAAACCCGCGTCAGTCAGAACGCCGAACCCTCATGAGGTTTCCTTATTGACCGGCGCTTCGGCCCCTGTTCGGCGCCGACGGTGCGGTAAAGCTAGCGCAGGGAAGCTAGGTCGTAATCAATGACGAGCGGAGCGTGATCGCTGAACCGCCGCTCTTTGTAGATAGCGGCAGCCCGAACGCAAGGGACTAGTCCGGGCGTGATCACCTGATAGTCGATTCGCCATCCGAGATTTCGATCCCAAGCCGCGGGCCAATTCGACCACCACGTGTACTGTTTGGCGTTTGCGTTGATCACGCGAAACGCATCGACCCAGCCGACGCCTCCCAAGAGAGCGTCCATCCAGGCGCGTTCCTCCGGGAGAAAGCCGCTCACGACGCTGTTGCGCGTAGCGCTGTACGTATCGATCGCTTTGTGCGCGATGTTGAAGTCACCGCAGACGATGTGGTTGCGGCCCGAATGCCGCAGCCGCGCGAGCACCGCCAGGAGGCGCTCGAGAAAGCCCATCTTGAAGGCTTGGCGTTGCGGGCCGGTGATGCCCGACGGAACGTACAGCGACGACACGGTTATCGGGCCGAAATCGGCCTGCACGAATCGCCCCTCGGAATCCATGTCGTCCCAGCCGAGGGTGCGTCGCACTTCGACCGGCTCTTGGCGGCAATACAGCGCGACGCCGCTGTAACCGCGCCGCTTCGAATCCACAAAGTAGGCCGAAAATCCCGGAAGCCCCATCGCTTCGGGCGGCAGCTGATGCTCTTGCGCGCGGGTTTCCTGCAGGCACACGACGTCGGCTTCTTGCGCAAGTACCCACTCGAAGAAGCCGCGCCGCACCGCCGAGCGTATACCGTTGGCGTTGAGCGTAATTACGCGCATTCAGGCCAGCGACTTACGGAACTTTACCAGCCGCTCCGTTTCGCGGAAACCGCAGCGCGCGTGAGCCGCGATCGAACGTTCGTTCCAAGACTCGGTATCGGAAGCCAGCTCGGTAAACCCGCGGTCGCGCGCCCAGTGCTCAGCCGCCTGCATCAATGCTCGACCGATGCCGCGGCCGCGAGCAGATGGTTCGACGTACCAGCCTTCGACGTGGGGTACCGGCATGGATTCGCAACCATCCGAAAACGAACGCACGGCGAGCTCGATGAATCCGAGCGGCGTTGTTTCATCGTGGGCCAGGAACACGGCGGCGATCGTCGGCATCGTTCGGCCCTCCAGGAACGCCCGGGCTTCCGCAGCGAGTTCGTCGGCAGAAGCCGAAAGCCAGAGGCGAGCGCGCAGCGCCGCCCACGTTACGGCGTCGTCGGGACGAATGGAACGTACGATCACCGAACGCTTTTCCGATCCGGCTGAAGCGCGCTAGTTGTCCTCGTCGCTAAAACGCGCGTACCAATGAGAACCATCGCAGAACGGCTTATTCTTCGATTGCCCGCACCGGCACAGGGCGTAATGCTCGCGCAGGGCGCCTTTGTTCATCGACTCGCCCTCGAGCTCGATGCCGCCCCGAACGTAGTAGCTCGCATTCTGGGCCACGTAAATCTCCTGGTCGCGGGACTCTCCTTCGTAGGCGACGCCGTCTCTGATAAAGCCGAGCGCGCCCGAGGGGCATGCGCGCACGATCGCCTCGATCGCGTCAGGCCCGGCGCCGTCGGGCGTCACGAAACGATCCCCTTCCTGATGGAACACTTCAGGCAGATGCTCCGTGCAGTTGCCGAAATGGCAGCACGTCCCGCGATTGTCCAGAACGACGATCTCTTTCCCCACGTATGAGTCGGGCCGGTCGGGCGTTCGCGCCGGAGACTTGGCGCTCGAGAAACCGATGCGCGCGTGCGTGCCGTCGCAATACGGCTTGATATTCGAGCCGCCGCAGCGGCACAGCGCGACGACGGGCCGAACCGCAAGCGTTTCTCTTTTGGAATTCGTCAGCTTGCGCAAATTGCGAACGATATATGGCCCGTCGGCTTCGGGGCGGATCGTCGTGCGCGCGTTGCGCTGGTCCGCTTCGGATCGGACGATCATCGAAAACTCCGCGGGAATGAACGGTGTGAGGTGCTCCGCGACCGACTCGAGAGCCGCTGCGGCTTCTTGTACCTCCGGCGGAAGCGTGGTTTCCTCGGTGAGCCGAGTGAGCCGCATCGCTAAATCGTAGAGCCGCTCGAGAAAGAAAATCCAGGCTGCGTTCTTATGCGCGAGCAAGTCGAGATTTCCCGTACCGAACGTCGGCCCGGCGCTTCTTCCGGGGTACTCCGGTCCGGCCGGAGTCTTGGCGAGCGCCTCCCCCAAGGGCCGTAACACCGACGCCATTATTCGCAGCGTGCCCCGTGCTAGCAAGCGCATTTCATCTTCGGTTTCACCGCCGTGGGCGAAAAAGCGCGCGAGCATCATCAGCATGAGGCCGTAAGAGCTGTTGAAGAGCCCTGCGAGCTCTTGCGCGATCGGGTCCGTGATGCGGTTCGTCCCCGCGACGACTCCGATCCCGCGCGTGCTCGGGTTCTCCAGCATCGGCCGGAACGGCTCAAAAACCCGGCTTTCTCGCTGGGCTTTGTCCACGAGCGCTTCGTATTCGCGGCGGATATTATCGAAAACGACGAAGTGGGCGTCGGGATGTTCGGCGGATGGCGATTCGCCCTGCTCGACGATCATTTCGATCGCCTTGCAAGCCGAGTCCGTGTCGACGACTCGTATCAGTTGCTTGGGCAGATCGAGATACTCTGGATTTGCCTGCGCCGCGGGATCTCCGATGAACAAGCGCGCGGCAGGGATCCGCTTGAATGCCGATTCGATCTTGTGATAGAACTCGCCGACGGTTCGAAAATCGATGTCGAAAGGTTCGATCGAGTTCTGCCGCCGGATCATTTCCAGCTGCTCGTTCTCCACGACGGAGTGCTTGCGTATCTTTTCGTACTGCGCCATCTGTTCGAGGGAGAGCACGCCTTGCTCGGGCATCTCGTAGCAGACGAAACGCTCGATGAGCGATTGGGACAGGGGTTCGAGCGAAATCGCGATGCCAAACGGAAAAGCCGAAGCCGGAAGCGGGAAATTCGAGCGGGCGAAATGCGGAGTCCCGCCCACGGCGGTCAGTAAATTGGAGACTTGACCGAGATGCAGCATCTCCTCGACGGCCACGGTGGCAATTTTAGCTTTCCAGGTTCGAATTGTCGCGAGCTCCTCAACGCTCACCCCGCCTTCCTCTAACCGCGTCTTGATCGAATAGCCCGCATAGAGGTACGAACAGGCAAGATCGTGCTCCAGCTCGGACGCGCGCGTCAGCAGGTAGAGCAACTCCTCACGCGTATCGACCGGACAAACTCTGGCCGGCACGGCGACGCTCATCGTGGTCTCCTTTGAAAGCTCTGCCGGTCTACCGACCTTGGCAGATCGCCAAAGGGTTGCGCGAGCTAGCTGCTACGTGACTGCTTTACCGACGATCGGTTCTTCGCTGACTTCTTTTCCGAAGACAATCGGATAGAGCAGCCCTGCCAAACCGCCGCCCACCAGCGGCGCAAGCCAGAATAGCCACAACTGCGAAAGTTCGGCGGCGCCCGCAAAGATCGCCGGACCGGTGCTGCGCGCCGGATTGACGGACGTGTTGTCGATCGGAATGCTGACGAGATGGATTAACGTGAGGACGAGGCCGATCGCCAAGCCCGCGAAGCCGACCGGTGCGCGTCGATCCGTGGCACCCAGAATCACCATGAGGAAAAAGAACGTCAGCACGATCTCCGCAATGAGCGCGGAGCCCATCCCGTAGCCGCCCGGCGAGAGCGTATCGTAACCGTTGCTCGCGAACTGGCCCGCTACGAAACCCGGCTTGCCGCTCGCGACGACGTAAAGGACCGCCGCTGCAGCAATCGCGCCGAGCACCTGTGCGATCATGTACGGCAACACGTCGCGTGCGGGAAAGCGCTTGGCGAGCCAAAGGCCGAAGGTCACCGCGGGGTTGATGTGACACCCCGAGATCGGCCCGATCGTGTACGCCATCGTCAGAAGCGTCAATCCGAATGCCAGGGCGACGCCCAGAAATCCGATGCCGAGTTGGGGAAATGCCGCTGCGATCACGGCGCTTCCGCAACCGCCGAATACGAGCCAAAACGTGCCGAGAAATTCGGCAGAAACCCGTCTAGAAAGTGCCATGAAGGCCAATACTGCCTGCCGGCGCGACCACCTCCCGCTGCTTTCTCTATGTCGGCCGGGCGGGAAGCGCGTTACCCGGACCACGAACCGAAGGACGTGCCGGAACTACCCGACATCGCTGCGTATATCACCGCGCTGGAGACGCGCATCGTCGGCCAGCCGCTCATCGGCGTGTCGATCGCAAAACCGTTCGTGCTGCGAACGACGCAACCACGGCCGGCGCAGCTCGAAGGCCGGCGCGTTCGCGAGCTGCGACGGCTCGGAAAGCGCATCGCCATCGGCTTCGACGGCGACTACTGGCTGGTGCTTCACCTCATGATTGCCGGGCGGCTGCGCTGGCAGCCCCTTGGGGCGAAACATCTTGGTCCGGCCGCGCTGGCCGCATTCGCTTTTCCCAACGGCTCGCTCGTGCTTACGGAAGCCGGCCGAAAGCGGCGCGCTTCGCTTCACGTCATCGAAGGCGAAGACGCCCTTGCCGATCTCGATCCCGGCGGCATCGACGTACTAACGAGCGATCCTCAGGCGTTTCGCGACGCACTCGTTGCCGAAAACCGGACGCTCAAGCGCGCTCTTACCGATCCGCGCATTCTCAGCGGCATCGGCAACGCCTATTCCGACGAAATTCTGCATGCCGCCGCACTTTCGCCGATCGCCTACACCCACAAACTCGATGCCGCGCAGTGGGAAAAGCTCTATGCGGCCACGCAGGAGACGCTGCGACTCTGGACCGATCGGCTGGAAGCCGAGGCGCGGCGCGAATTCCCGAAAAAGGTGACGGCATTTCGCGAGGACATGGCAGTACACGGCCGCTACGGGAAGCCATGCCCCGCGTGCGGCGCAGCGGTACAGCGCATACGCTATGCGGACAACGAAACGAACTACTGCCCTCGATGTCAGACGGGCGGCCGGATTCTGGCCGACCGCGCTCTTTCAAGGCTGCTGAAATCGGATTGGCCGCGCACGTTCGAGGAGCTCGAGGAACTCAAGCGGAAGCGGCCGGCATGAAACCGCACCTTGCAGTTCTCTGGCTTTTCGCGCTTGCCGGTTGCGCGTCCGGCGCACAATCGTCGCTGCCCTACATGCAGGGCGATGCCGCTCTGCGTGCCGTCGATGCCACCGGGGCCGGGAAAATCACGCACGTCATCTACATCGTCCAAGAGAACCGGAGCTTCGACAATCTCTTCCAAGGCTATCCCGGTGCGGATACGGTCTCCAAGGGGATGAACTCTTACGGCCAGACGATCTCTCTGCAGTCCTCGTCTTTGAAGAACGTGTACGTCATCGATCACTCGGCGCATGCGATGTTCGCGGCCTGCAACGGGACGGGAAGCCTGCCCGGCACCGACTGCAAGATGAATGGCTTCAACAACGAGCCGACGTACGGTGGACCTCAGAACCCGCAATACGTCTACGTACCGCACAGCGAGTCGAAACCGTACTTCGACATGGCGCACGAGTGGGTTGTCGCCGACAGAATGTTCCAGTCGCAACTCGATGAGAGCTTCGTCGCGCATCAGTACGTTATCGCCGCGCAAGCCCAATCGAGCGTCGATTTACCGGCGTCACTCCTTTGGGGCTGTGCAGGAGGCAAATACGATACCGTCTCGACGATCACCAAGAATCGCAACCCCAACGGCGCCGCGCAGCAGGCCTGTTTCGATTATCAGACACTCGGCGACGAACTCGACAAGGCGCACCTGTCGTGGCGCTTTTACGCGCCGCGCTACGGCAACGATGCCGGCGGTAACGGCGGAACGTGGTCGGCCTATCAGGCGGTGAGGCACATCTTCCGCAGCCGCGAATGGCGGGAGAAAGTCATCTCACCGAATTGGAAGTTTATCACCGATGTGCGCGCCGGCAAGCTCGCGAACTTCACGTGGATCACGCCCGAATGCGCGGAGTCCGATCACCTCGAGTGCGGCGGCGGCTACGGCCCGTCGTGGGTTTCCGCCCTCGTCGACACGGTCGGCGCTAGCAAGTTCTGGAACTCTACGGCGATCTTCGTTCAGTGGGACGATTGGGGCGGCTTCTACGACCACGTTGCGCCGCCGTTCGAGGATTACGACGGTGTGGGCTTTCGCGTTCCGCTGTTAGTGATATCTCCGTATGCCAAAAAAGGCTACGTCGCAAAAGTGCAGTACGAAACGGCCAGCGTCTTACGCTTCGCCGAGGATCTCTACGGCCTCGCTCAGCTCGCCGCGGCCGACACGCGCGCGACCTCCCCGGCGGCCAAGTGCTTTGACTTCACGCAGCCGCCTCGCCCGTTCGTGAAGATCCAGGCCCCATATCCGGCAAAGTTCTTCTTGCACCACCGGTTCGAGAGCAGCTACTTCGCACCGGACTACGAATGAAAAAGGGCCGTTTTCGGCCCTAAGGATGGTTGCGAGTTGGTGGAGCTGTCGGGGTACTGCCCCCCGAGTCCAAGCAGTCTGACCGGCGCGTTCTCCAGGCTCAGCCTCGAATTTGTCTTGATCGAACGGACGCCTCGAAGCGTGGCTTACCGTTCGCTGCAGATCCTTGTTCTCGCACGAGCGTCGAATCACGCGCGCGTGCCAGCCCGAGTTGATGACCGGAAGGCGGAGTGGTTCGGGCCGACTCTCCGCGTCCGGTGACTAGCCTAGATTAGGCAGCCAGTGCGTATTCGTTATTGGCAGATATTGCCGTTGCGATCGTTTTAGGAGTGCTCGCAACTCCGCCTGCTGACGCCGACCAAGGACTGTCTTGTCGAACCTATTTCAGCCCCATGACCCTTCGACACGCTCAGGGTGACAAACATTATAACACCTCGAAGCAAGCTTCGAGTTTCGGGGATGCCGGGGGGCGCTCGCTGCGGAGAACTACGGGTTCGTGCGGTTCTCGGCCTTGGCCCCTTGTTGCATGAGCGTCGAAACGATCGTCATGATGATCGCGCCGTAGAGGTCGGCGAGCCAGGGGTTAACGCCGCTGCTCGGGTCGTAGAAATGAACGAGCCGGATAGTGATCACGAAGAGCAGGTAGTTAATGACGAACGAGAACAGGCCGTGCGTGATCCAGGTGATCGGAAGCGAAATCAGCCTAAGGATCGGCCCGAGTAACATATTGACCAAGCCGAAGACGATCGCCGCAACGATTGCCGTCCAAACCGTTACGCCGTGGTTGAAGCCCGGAACGTACTTCGCAATGAGGTAAAGGACGAGCGCATTGACCAAGAATCTGAGTAGCAAGCTCAAGATCTGTACCCTCCTTCGAGTTCTTGCTTGACCTTTGCGGCCAACGTGGGCGTCATCCCTTTGACGGCGGCAATTTCATCGAGGGCGGCGCGCCGGATTCCGGCCGGCGAGCCGAAAGCCGTCAGGAGGCGCTTACGCCGAACCGGCCCCACGCCGGCGAGCGCGTCCAGCGCCGAGCGCGTCATGGATTTTGCCCGCCGCTGGCGATGGTAGGTGACCGCAAAACGGTGCGCCTCGTCGCGAATGCGCGCGACGAGGTGAAGCGCCGGTGAGTTGGGCGGTAAAACGATCGGCTCGGACTGATTCGGAAGGTAGAGCCACTCGTGCTCCTTCGCCAGCCCCGCGACCGCGAGACCGGTCATGTCGAGCTCCTCCAGTACCTCGACTACCGCGCTGAGCTGCCCCTTCCCGCCATCGATCAGCAGCAGATCCGGCTTCTGATTGAACTTCTCTTTTTTCGCTAGCGCGCGCTCGATCGGCGTGTCCGTACGGTCCGTCTCGCGGCGCAGATAGCGCAGGCGCCGCCGCAGCGTTTCCTGCATCATCGCAAAGTCGTTCGGGCCCCGATCGTACTGAATCTTGAATTTCCGGTATTCGCTCTTCTTCGCACGCCCTTCGACGAAGACGACCATGGACGCCACCGGATGGCTACCTTGAATATTCGAGATGTCGTAGCATTCAATGCGATGCGGCGGCTCGGGAAGTTCCAGTGCGTCGGCAAGATCGGTGAGCGCGCGCGCCTGGGCGGTCTCTTGCACCTCTTGATGTGCCAGAAAGGCCTTGAGATTTTGCTCGGCGTTCTTCTGCACGAGGCGCAGATATTCGGCGCGAACGCCGCGCTGTGGCTTGAGGATGCGAACCCGCTGGCCCTTGATCTTGGAAAGCCACGTTTCGATCGTCGCGCGTTCCTCCGGAAGCGATGAAACGAGCAGCTCCTTGGGAACGGCGGCGGCCTGCGTTTTGCTCGGGCGCCGCTTTTCCGGCACGGGTGCCTGATTGTCGCGCGCGATGCGCGCGAGCGAGAGGGTCTTATCCTCGGGGGCTCCGGCCGTGCGCGCCGTGTAAAATTGCTTGAGAAACTCGCCCGTCAGCAGCTCGTCCGATTGCTCGTAGACGCCCTCGAGAATGAAATGCTCTTGCCCGATCAGCTTGCCGCCGCGCACCAGAAAGACTTGCATGCAGGCTTGACCCTGCGATCGCGCGATCGCCACCAGGTCCATGTCGAGCCGCGACCGCCAAACGACCTTCTGTCCTTCCGTGACGCGGCGCACTTGCACGATTCGGTCGCGAAGGCGAGCCGCCGCCTCGAAGTTCAAATGCTCGGCCGACTCGGACATCTCGTGCTGCAATCGCGCGAGCAGCGATTCTTGTTTACCTTCTAAGAACAGGACGACCTCGTCGATCGTTCGATCGTAATCTTCCTCCGTTTGATACCCGACACAGGGTGCCAAACACCGCTTGATGTGGTATTGCAGGCACGGGCGCTTGCGGCGGCCATCGATGGGCTCCGGGCAGGTGCGCAAGGGGAAGACCAGCCGCACGAGATCGATCAGCTCACGCAACCCATGCGCATTCGTGTAAGGGCCGAAATAGCGAGCGCCGTCGTTGCGAACCATGCGCGTGAAAACGATCCGGGGGAACGCTTCGTTCGTGACTTTCAAGTACGGATAACGCTTGTCGTCGCGCAGCCTCACGTTGAAAGGCGGTTGATGCCGCTTGATCAGGTTCGCCTCGAGTATGAGCGCCTCGACCTCATTCGTCACCACGATTGTTCGAACGTCGGCGACCTTTGCGACCATCGCGATCGTCCGCGGATGGAGCACCGCCGCCTCCTGGAAATACGAACGCACGCGGTTGCGCAGCGAGATGGCCTTCCCGATGTAGAGAATCTCACCGTCGCTGCCGATCATGAGGTACACGCCCGGCGCGTCCGGGACCTGCGCGAGGTCAGGAAGCAGCGTCACCACGCCCGGCGCGGCCGCGCACGCATCACCAAAACGACGATCACCACCGCTAGAACCGCGATGCCCAGCGCGAAGTATGCGCCGCGATGGAGGAGCGGCAGCACCGTGTCGAGATGCGACCCGAGTGCGTTCCCCAGCAGGATCAAGAGGCTGCAGAAAATCAGCGATCCGAGGAACGTCCAAAGATAGAACAACCCAAGATTCATTTCGGCGATTCCCGCGGGAATGGCCGCAATGCCGCGCAGGACCGGTAAAAAGCGGCAGACGAAGATCGCGAACGTTCCCCAACGCTCGAAGAAACGGTGCACGCGCAGTAAACGCTCGTGGGTCACGTGGATGTAACGTCCGTAGCGCTCGATGATCGGCACACCCCCGAAGCGCCCGATGGCATAGCCGGCCGACCCGCCGGCCAGCTCGCCGACCAGCGCTACCAGGATCGTGAGCCACAGGCTGCTCAAGTGTCCGGTCGCCACCAAGGCCCCCGCCACGGGCAAGATGATTTCCGTGCCAATCGGTGCACCGAGATTACCCAGCGCCAAACCGAGGAAGAGCCCAAAATATCCGTAGTGGTCTATGAGCGAAACGGCCGCTTGTTGCAGATGCTCCACCAAGCTCGTTACTCCACCGTAGAGGCGGTGTTTCGGGCGGCTGCGCGGCGCAGGATTTCGGCGGCCGAGCTGCCGCCCTCGGAACGCAAAGCCTCGAAAAGATCGATCGGGCCGATTTCACGCCCGGTCGCGCGTTCTTCCGCGAGCGCGATTATGCGTCGAACGCGCGGCGTGATGAGGATGCCTTCCCAAAGGCGTTCCTCGCCGGTGCCAAGCGCTCGGCGAACTTCCGAATGCACTTCGGGTACGTCTATTCCGGCTGCGTCGAGGGCGTGCAGCGTCGCGGGATCGCGCTCTTCGAGCAAGGCGACCAGCAAGTGTTCGGCACCGACGTAGTAATGGCTATGGTTACGGCATTCTTGCTCGGCCACGCGTAGCACGCGTCGCGCCGCTAGGTTGAAATTCGAGAACAAGCGGTCTCCTGGGTCCCCGGAGGGAGGAGAAGATTTCGGGGCGACACGATTTGAACGTGCGACCTCTTCGTCCCGAACGAAGCGCTCTACCAAGCTGAGCCACGCCCCGAGGAACTCCGAACGTTTCGCAGACCCGCGGCGCCTTCCTTTTACCCGCCCTCAAGGATCCGCCAAAACCAGGGTAAAAGTAAAAAAGTTCTAAAGCTCCATTCGTACTCATGAGATATCTAATCGTCGGGTGTGGACGCGTCGGCTCGGCGCTCGCGAAACTGCTGGATGCCGATGGACACGAAGTCATCGTCGTAGACGAAAACCCGGCATCGTTCAAGCGCCTCGGGCCGAAGTTCAAAGGACACGAAGTCGTCGGCACCGGCATTGACTACGACGTCCTCAAGCGCGCCGGCGCCGCGACCGCCGACGGCTTCGTCGCCGTTACCAACGGCGACAATCGCAACATCATGGCCGCTCTGATCGCGCAGCGAATGTTCAAGATCAAACGCATCGTGGCGCGTATCTACGACCCGCCGCGCGGTCAGATGTACCGCGAGCTAGGCGTGCAGACGGTCTGCCCCACAACAGTCGGCGCAAAGCTAATCCGAGACGTCTTGATAAAGGCACCGTGGGAGACGCAAACGTTCGATCTCGGGAAGCTCTCCTCCGTGTCGGCAATAATCGGGCCATCCGACACGGGCAAACGGGTCAGAGACCTCGAGCAAGCCGAAAAGATCCGGATTTCCGCCGTCCGGCGTGGGGAGCGCGAGGTCATCGTTGCTTCCGACGACCTGCCGCTTCAAGAAGGCGACGAGATTAGCGCCGTGGTTGCTCCGGACGCAATCAGCGACTTCGCGGAACGCTTTCGCGATTCCTCAACGCGTTCGAAGGTCTCAGCTTAGCGAATGTTCATCCTAATCGTCGGCGGAGGCAAGGTCGGTTCGTACCTGAGCCGAGCCCTTCTCAACCAGGGCCACGAGGTCGTGGTCATCGAGAAGGACGAGCGCAAGGCCAAGATGCTCGAGCGTTTGATCGATCGCCACGTAAGCGTGGTCGGCGACGGATGCGATCCGCTGGTGCTCGACGCCGCCGGCGTGGCGCGCGCCGACGTCGTGGTCGCGGACACGGGCGACGACGAAGACAATCTCGTCGTCGTGCTGCTTTCCAAGAGAAAGTCTAAAGCTCGCTGCATCGCACGGGTCAACAATCCGGCCAACAAGCTCATCTTCAATTCCTTGGACACCGAAGACCCGGTAATCGTCATTTCCTCGACGGAGCTCATTTTGGACGTGCTCAACGAACACGTCAACGCTTCGAAGTACCGGTCGATGCTCGAGACGATGCATCTGTTCGGCAAGGGCGACATGCAACTTGTAAAGGTTGCCATCCCCGAGCAATCCCCGGTTGATGGCAAGCGGCTTGCGGAAATCGATTTCCCGCATAATTCCGTGGTGGTCGCGGTAGATCGTCCCGACCGCGACCTCGAAATCCCCACCGGAGATACGACACTGCGCGCGGGTGACGCGATGATCGTCATCGTCAAGAACGGCGCGGCCGAACGGATCCGAGCGATCCTGGGCGCCTAGCTCACCTTCTAGATGTAGCCTTTTCTCAGCGCCGTGACCGCGGCCTGCGTGCGATCGGACGCCGAAAGCTTCTCGAGAATGTCCCGAATGTGGCCCTTCACCGTACCAAGGCCGATGTGCAGGCGCTCGGCGATCTCGGCATTCGCATGTCCGTCGGAAATCAAACGCAGAATTTCCGTTTCACGCGGCGTCAACGGCGAGAAGGCTAGACCGCTGCGTTTCGCGTTGGAAAAGCGGCCCAGGACAACGTGCGCGATCACGGGGTCGAAGTACGCGCCGCCTTCGCCGGCAATACGCACGGCGTCCACGATGCGCTCCGGGTCGGCACTCTTCAAGCAATAGGCGTCTGCGCCGGCGGCCAGCGCGGCGAGCACCTCGTCCTCGAGATCGACCATCGTGACGATGACCACGCGCGTCGCGGGCAGTTCGGCGCGGACCTTTTTCGTGAGGGTCACGCCATCGAGCCCCGGAAGGCCGATATCGATGACCGCAACGTCAGGCCGCTCGCGAGCGATTGCTTCCCAGCCGGTCAGTCCATCGGCCGCCTCGCCCACGACGTCGAACCAACCTTGCAACGCGGTGCGAAGCCCGGCGCGCGTTAAGGCGTGGTCCTCGACGATGACGACGCGGATGCGAGTGTCGCGCTCCATTCAATCTTGTGTCCTGGGGAGCGTTATCGTAAACGTGCTTCCACGCGGTTCTCGCGGCGCATAAGCAACCGTTCCGCCATATTTCTCCACAATCCGTCGGACGATGTACAAACCGAGGCCGGTTCCTCCACGAAAATGACCGCCCCCGAAGCGCTGGAAGAGGCCCTCGCGACGCTCCTGCGGTACGCCGTAGCCGTCGTCCTCGACGGCGATGGTAATCGACGCTCCCTCGCCGCACCGCACGATGACGTGGCCATCCCGCGGCGTTGCATCCAACGCATTGGCGAGAAGGTTGATGATCGCGCGCCGGATCTCATGCGGATCGCCAACCGTTACCAGTGCCCGTCCGGCGACGCTGGCGCGGAGCTCGACGCCTTTGATCTCCGCGACGGGTTGGAATTCATCGACAATGCGGCTCACCAGCTCGCCGCACGCTATTCTCTCGTGAACGGTCGACGACTCCCCAGCTTCGTAACGAGCCACTAGCAGCAAGGTCTCGACGATGCGCCGCTCGTCGTCGTTTGCCGCCAACATCGTGCTCAGAATGCCTCGATAACGCTCGGGAAGGTCGCCGTAGGCGCCCGAGAGCGCCTGGTTCATGGTCACGTGCGCGGCGGCCAGCGGCGTGCGCAGATCGTGCGCTAGAGCGTAGACGATGTCGCGAATCACGTCGCTGCGATTGGCCAGCTCGTCTTTTTGCCGCGCGATCTCCTCATTTCGCTCCCCGAGCTGAGCGAAGAGTAGCGCCTGCTCGAGCGCCATGGCCGCCTGTTCCGCGAAGCTTCGCAGCGTGACGAGCGCATCGGGGACGAAGGCTTTTCCACCGCTCACCGACTCGATGAGGACGTGCGCCACGGTGCCGCTCGTCAGGATACACGTAACGAGTGCTTCACTCGCACCGAGCGCTTCCAGCGTCAGCCGCCCGAGCACGTCGTTGGCGGTGATGTGAAAGATGTCGCCCGATTCGGCCCGTGCGACCAGCGATGCGAGCTCCGTGGAAAGTGCGTGCCGCTCCACCGAGATATCCGCGTCGCCCGCTGAATACGAAAGAACGAGCGGGGGTCCGAACGACGTTTCACGCGCGATGAGCATCGCTTTCGAAGCGCCGAGCAGTGCCACGGATTCGCGCGTGATGGTCCGCTGGACGAGCTCGACGTTGAGCGTCTCACGCACGCGGCCCGTCGCTTCGCGCAGGGCCTTTTCGATTTCGACCTGCCGCATCCGGCCGGCCGAGACTCCGGCTTCTCGCGCGTATTCTTGGGTCCTGACGCTAAGGTAGCCGACCAATACGAAAGATGCGGCCAAGAGGAGTCGATCTCCGATCGCAATCCCATCCCAATGGTGGCCGGCCTGAACGCCGTTGAAATAGCCGGCAATGAGGTTTGCAATCTCGGCAGCGATGACCAGATTCGTCGTCAGGCGGCTCTGTAACGCCAGACTGCTGAGCGCGATCGGGCCGTTGAGTAGAATTGCCGCAATGAACAGCTGCGGAGTGAACATATCGACGATCCACGCGGCGACGAGCAACCCGTAACAGAGCAAGGCCACCGCGCGCGTTTTCGGGCCGAGCCGCGGGGGCGCCTTGCCTCAAGCGGAGAAGGCTGCCGCGATGGATCGCGCGGCGAGAGCGGAGGAGCTGTTACGCGAGCTCGGCGGGCGCGCGCGACTTGTCGTCTATGTCGCAAGTGCTCCAGGCTCCGGCAAGACGCGTCGGCTTTTGGAAGACGCGCGGCGGCTTGCCGCGGATGGCAAGCGCGCTGTCATCGGCTGGGTGGAAACGAAGGGGCGCCCCGACTTGGAACGCATCGCTCTAGGCCTGCCCCGCATCCCGCCACGCCAAGTGCAGATCGGCGATCGTACTTTCGAAGACTTCGACTACGAAGTGGCGCTGCGCGAAAAGCCCGACGTCGTTATTCTCGACGAGCTCGCGCACGATAACCTTGGCAACGCCGCGCACGCCAAGCGCTGGCAAGACGCGATTGCGTTAAAGCAGAACGGTATCAGCGTCATCGGTGCCTTCAATATCCAGCATCTGGAAACGGTAGCGCCGACCGCCGAGGTACTCATCGGCTATCCGGTGCGAGAAATCGTTCCGCTAGCCTTCTTGCAGGCGGCCGATGAAGTCGTCGCGCTCGACGTTTCGCCTCAGCTGCTGCAAAGCCGGGTGCGAGCCGGCAAGATCGTCAACGAACAAGACATCGATCGAGCGCTCAGCGGAGCCTTCAAAGAGCAGACGCTCTATATGCTCCGCGAGCTCCTCTTGCGCACGGTTGACACCCTCACCCTACCCGCAGTCAAAGCCGGCCGCACATCGATGGCGGCCGCGTTCGTCTACCCGAATTTCGATCAGGCGCCCTATCTCAAACGCACCGCCGCAATCGCGCACGCGCTCGATCTAGGCTTGGAGGTCATACCGGCGCGGGGCGTGGATCCGAACGCACTGGAGCGGATCGCCCGCGATCTCGGCGGGGAGATGCTGCACGACATCGTCGATCCGGCAACCGTTCCCGGCGATGCGCTGCGCGCCTCACTCGTCGCCGTGCCCAACGGGAAAGTCGCGGCAAAATTGGCGAACATGCCGCTTCCGTACGATCTCTTCGTCGTCGCTGCAAGTCAAACGTATCTCGGCCAAAATCCGGCGCCTTCGCCCTATTCACAGACCGCCGGGGACAGATTGCGCGTCGGTTATGGCAAACTCACCGTCTACATCGGCGCGGCTGCGGGAGCAGGCAAGACTTACGCGATGCTCGATCGCGCCCATCAGCTCCTCGCCGACGGCGTCGACGTCGTCGTCGGCTTCGTGGAAACGCACGGGAGGAAGGAAACCGCTGCGCTTCTCGACGGCTTGGAAATCGTGCCTCCAAAGGTCGTCAGCGTCAACGGCATCACCTACCGGGAGTTCGATCGCGACGCGCTCATCGCACGCAAACCTCAGGTGGCCTTGATCGACGAGCTCGCTCATACCAATGCACCCGGCTCCCTGGCGCCAAAGCGGTTTTACGACGTGCTGGCGGTCCTCCGCGCGGGCATCGACGTGATCACGACGCTGAACATCCAGCACCTCGAGGGGCTGGGTGATACGATCTTGCGGCTCACCGGCACGGTGGTGAGGGAGACGCTCCCCGACGGCATCTTGTCTCTCGCCGACGAGGTCATCCTGATCGACGTCACTCCCGAGACCTTGCGGCAACGATTGCGCGAAGGCAAGATCTACCCACCCGAACGCTGCGAGACGGCGCTCGCGAATTTCTTTCGAACCGAAAATCTCTTCGCTCTTCGAGAGCTCGCTTTGCGCGAGGCGCTGCGCGCGCGCCACCGGGAGCGAATCTCTTCCCCTTTCGAACGCATCCTATTGGCAGTCGATTCCCGTGCAGTGGACCTTACGATGATTTCGCGTGCCGGTCGCATCGCCGCGCGGCTGGCGATCGACTTTTCAATCGCCCACGTCGTCGCCCCTAAGCGACGCGTCGATCCTGCCATCGTCGATGCGTTGCGCGCCGAGGCTCGCAAGACGAACATCGAATTCATCGACGAAGTGGCCGATGACGTGCCGCGGCGATTGCTCGAGATCGCACGGGCTCGCCCTGAAACGACGATCGCCGTGGGAGGAGCGCGCCGCGCTCCCCATCTGTTTGGGCGCCCGGCATTCCCGCGAAGGCTGCTCGATGCCGGAGCGCGAGAACTGCTCGTCCTTGCACCATCCACCAAGCCCGCAGCGGCAGCGGCGCCGGAGGAGTAACGTGAGCGCTTTGGCGCTGTTCGGCCTTTTTGCCGTCACCGCAATGCTCGTAAGCTACACGCTCGAAAAGCGAAGCCCATGGTTTATTCTGGCGTTCGCCGGAGCGTGCGTCCTCGGTTCGATCTACGGCTTCTTACAAGGTGCGTGGCCGTTCGGAATCATCGAGGCAATTTGGGCGATCGTCGCGCTTCAACGCTGGCGCGCCACGACTGGCGCTCAACCATCCGTGTCGCCCTAAGTCGCCATCCTGAGCTCTCATCCTGAGCCGTCATCCTTAACTGTCATCCTGAGCCCTTCGACTTCGCTCAGGACGGGCTCCGTCGAAGGACGAAGGGCGACAGTGAGGATCGCGATTGCCGTCGGGCTGCTACAGCGCAGTATAGGCTGTGATGAAGACCTCCCTCGTCTACATGCTGCTCTGCGCGGATGGTTCATTCTATGTTGGCGTTACGAACAATCTAGAAATCCGTGTCGGCCAGCATCAATTCGGATTCGATTCGAGCTGCTATACATTCTCGCGTCGGCCGGTAAAGCTCGTCCACTCCTCGGATTTTCACAACGTTGACGACGCAATCGCATGGGAGAAGCAGCTCAAAGGATGGTCTCGTGCTAAGAAGTCGGCCCTGGTCGCAAACGACTGGAGCCGCATCCATGACCTTGCGGAATGCGTGAATGAAACGGCATCGAGGTATTGTGGCGAGTCATCCTTCGACTCCGCTCAGGATGACACCGGAACTCAGGATGACAAAGGCTGGTTACTGCGGTTTTAGGCCGTCGAGCGCAAGGTTTAACTCGAGGACGTTGACTCGGGGCTCACCCAATAAGCCGAACGCCCTTCCCTGGATGTGCTCCGCGACGATCGCGTTAACCGCCGAAATGCTCATGTGCCGCGCTTTCGCAACGCGCGGCGCCTCCCAGTACGCCGATTCCGGGCTGATGTCCGGATCGATTCCACTGCCGCTGGAGGTCACAAGATCGATCGGCGGCGGACCGCCGGCACCGGGGTTGTCTTTCTCCAACTGCGCAATGGTGTTTTTCGTCGAATCGATCAGTTTCTTTGAGGTTGGTCCGAAATTCGTTCCACCGGTCGACGTCGGATCGTAGCCTTTGCCCGCGGCTGACGGCCTGCCCTGAAAGTATTGCGGCTTCGTCCAGAGCTGACCGATGATCGCCGAGCCGACAACCTTCCCGTTGACCGTGACGAGCGAACCGTTGGCTTGCCGCGGGAAGATCGCCTGGGCGAGCCCGGTCATCACCAGCGGATAGATCAGGCCGAACAGGATCACCGAAAAAATCGTGACGCGCAGCGAGGTGCCTAGGTGCTTGATCATTATCCTGGCTTCCTACGTCAGATGGAGCGCCGCGAGGATCAGGTCGATCATCTTGATGCCGATGAACGGTACGATGATCCCGCCGACACCGTAAAGCATGACGTTCTCAAACAGCACGCGATTCGCGCCCTTGGGTTCGTACCGGACCCCGCGCAGGGCGAGCGGGATCAGTGCGACGATGATGAGCGCGTTGAAGATCACGGCCGATAGGATCGCGCTCTGCGGCGTACTCAAGCGCATCACGTTGAGTACCGTCATCGCCGGGTAGGCAACGGCAAACATTGCGGGCAGAATCGCGAAGTATTTCGCCACGTCGTTGGCAATCGAAAAGGTGGTGAGCGCACCGCGGGTCATGAGCAGCTGTTTGCCGATCTCGACGATCTCGATCAGCTTTGTCGGGTCTGAGTCGAGATCGACCATATTCGCAGCCTCTTTGGCGGCTTGCGTGCCGGAGTTCATTGCGACGCCGACGTCGGATTGCGCCAAGGCCGGGGCGTCGTTCGTGCCGTCTCCCGTCATGGCGACGAGCCTGCCCGAAGTCTGCTCTCGCTTGATGAGCTCCATCTTCGTTTCGGGCGTAGCCTCGGCGAGAAAGTCGTCGACGCCGGCCTCCTTCGCGATGGTCGCCGCGGTCAGCGGGTTGTCGCCGGTGATCATGACGGTGCGAATGCCCATGGCGCGCAGACGACTAAAGCGCTCGGTCATGTTTGGTTTGAGGATGTCCTTGAGATAAATGACGCCGATTACGAGGGTATTGTGCGCGAGCAGCAGCGGCGTCCCGCCGCTGCGCGCAATCCGCTCGATCACCGGCGAAAGCTCGGCCGACGGAGTGCCCTCGGCCTCCCGCACCCATGCCAGCACCGAATCCGGCGCGCCCTTGCGAATCTTGGTCCCATCAGCCAGGTCGAGTCCGCTCATGCGCGTGTAGGCGCTGAACGGCACGAAGACGGCGCCCGCCGGCGCCTCCCCTTCGCGCGCTCCGACCTGCTGCGCGAGCGCAACGATGGACCTACCCTCGGGGGTCTCGTCGGCCAGCGAAGAGAGATACGCGATGCGGGCGGCGTCGCGTGCGTCGATCCCCGCGGCCGTAACGATCTCGACGGCTTGCCGGTTCCCCAGCGTGATCGTTCCCGTCTTGTCGAGTAGTAGCGTATCGACGTCCCCGGCGGCTTCGACCGCGCGGCCGCTCATCGCCAAGACGTTGCGCTGCATCACGCGATCCATCCCGGCGATGCCGATGGCGGAGAGCAAACCGCCGATCGTCGTCGGGATGAGGCAAACCAGCAACGCAATGAGGACGGTCACGCTCTGATGCTTGTGCGCATAGATCGAAAACGGAGCAAGCGTCGCGACGGCGATCAGAAAGATGATCGTGAGGCCCGCAAGGAGGATCGAAAGCGCGATCTCGTTGGGTGTTTTCTGGCGCTGAGCGCCTTCCACGAGTCGGATCATGCGGTCGAGAAAACTCTCGCCCGGGTTCGCGGTCACGCGGACGACGATGCGATCGGAGAGCACGCGCGTGCCGCCCGTGACCGCGCTGCGATCGCCGCCGGACTCGCGGATAACGGGAGCCGATTCGCCGGTGATTGCCGACTCGTCGATGGTTGCGGCGCCTTCCAATACGTCGCCGTCGGCGGGTACGATTTCGCCGGCCTCGACGACGAAGCGATCGCCCTTGCGCAAGGTCGTGCTGGCTACGCGTTCTTCCGTTCCGGCGTCGTGCAGCCGCCGCGCGTAGGTATCCGATTTCGTGCGGCGCAGCGCCTCGGCTTGCGCCTTGCCGCGCCCTTCGGCAACCGCCTCGGCGAAGTTGGCAAAGAGCACCGTGAACCAGAGCCACGCCGCGATCGCAAAATCGAAACCCGCCATTCCGGTGTGTTTGAAGAGATCGCGCGCGAAGAAAATCGACGTTGCCGCGGCTCCGACCTCTACCACGAACATGACCGGGTTGCGAGCCTGCCAGCGCGGGTCGAGCTTCTTGAACGAGTCGGCGAAAGCTCGGGTAATAATGGCTCGGTCGAACAGCGAGCGCGCCTTCGGGCGGCGCTCCAGTCGTCGCTGACTCAGCATCAAAACGTTTTCCCTTGGAGAACGAGCAGGTGTTCCACGATCGGTCCGAGCGAGTCGGCCGGCAAGAACGTTAGCGCCCCGACGATCACGATCACGCCGATGAGCAGCGCCACAAAGATCGGCGAATGCGTCGTGAACGTCCCCGAGCTTTCAGGAACCGATTTCTTCCCGGCCAGCGCGCCCGCAAGCGCGAGCGCCGGAACCGCGACGGCGAAGCGCCCGAACATCATGTTTACGCCGGTCATGAGATTATAGAAGAGGTTTGGTCCGAGCCCTGCAAACGCCGAGCCGTTGTTGGCATTGGTGGACGTGAACGCATAAAGAATTTCCGAGAATCCGTGCGGGCCGCCGTTATTGAGCGTCGCCAAGCCGGCCGGCAGCACGGCCGCGATGGCGGTCGGCACGAGACACAGCACGGGCGTCACCAGTGCCGCGAGGATCGCGAACTGCACCTCACGGCGCTCGACCTTCTTTCCCAGGTACTCCGGCGTGCGCCCGACCATGAGGCCGGCGATGAAGACCGTCAAGACGACGAAGACGATCATGCCGTAGAGGCCGCTCCCGACGCCGCCGAAAACGATCTCGCCGAGCTGCATGTCCACGAGCGGAATGAGACCGCCGAGCGGCATGAACGAGTCATGCATCGAGTTGACGGCGCCGCACGACGTGTCGGTCGTCACCGTCGCGAACAAGGACGAGGCCGAAACGCCAAATCGGCATTCCTTCCCCTCCATGTTGCCGCCCGCTACACCCATGTGATGCACGATCGGATTCCCCGCGGCTTCCGCCCAATATGCGACCGTGAAGCCGACGAAAAACAGGATCGCCATCGTTGCGAAGATCGCCCAGCCTTGACGCGTGTCCTTGACCATCTTCCCGTACATGTACGTCAAGCCGGCACCGAGCGAAAAGATCAGCACCAACTCGACGAGGTCGGTCAATGCCGTGGGGTTCTCGTTGGGCGAGGCCGAGTTGGCGTTGACAAATCCGCCGCCGTTCGTGCCAAGCTCCTTGATGACTTCCTGCGACGCCATCGGACCGCCGGTGATCGACTGCGCGAAGCCCTCGATAGATTTTACGCTCTGATAGGCGTGGAAGTTTTGGGGCGTCCCCTGCGACACCAGAAAGAGGCCGATAACGATCGAAATCGGCAGCAGCACGTAAAGCGAGCAGCGCGTCAAATCGACCCAAAAGTTTCCCAGCGTCTTCACGTTCGTGCGCACGAGGCCGCGCACGACGGCCACGGCGATCGCGATGCCCACCGCAGCCGAAACGAAGTTATGCCATGCGAGGCCGGCCATCTGCGAGAGATAGCTCATCGCCGTCTCGCCGGAATAAAACTGCCAGTTCGTATTCGTCGTAAAGCTGACCGCAGTGTTCCAGGCCAGGTCCGGCGCCATGTTGTCGATGTGCTGGGGGTTGAACGGGAGCCACTTCTGCGTGCGCAGCAGAATATAGAGATAGGCGAGCCCGATCAACGAGAAGGCCAGCATGGAAAGCGCGTAGGCGTACCACGTCATCTCTTCGCCTTCGCGAACGCCACAAAAGCGATAAATCAACTTCTCGAAGGGCACAAAAACTGGACTGAGCCACGTGCGTTCGCCTTGGAAGACGCGAGCCATATAGGAGCCGATGGGCTTGGTGATCGCCAAGATGATCAAGAAAAAGACGATGGCCTGCAGCCATCCGATTGCAGTCACTGAATCTTCCTAAAACCTCTCGGGGCGCAGCATGGCAAAGACGAGATACGCCAAGCCGGCTACCGTGAGGACGAGACCTAAGACGTCGTCGAAGCCCATTTGCTGCGTTAAACCCGCTCGCACCCGACGACGTAGAGGTCGAGCACGACGAAACAGACGATCGCGAGAGCGACGATTCCGATCTCGAGCCACATGGGCTCAGGATAACGGAGCACGGGTACTCGCGCCACCCTTCGATTGGATTATCCAGATGGATCATCCGACTGAAGGCTGCTAAACGGGCGTGCCGGAGTCTATAATTGCAGGGCTATGATTCGCACACGACTCGTTGGCGCCGTTTTCTTCTCATGGGCGCTCACCGTACTGACCGGAAACGCCTTAGGACAGGCGTCGCCCGGACAGGCGTCGCCGGCGCCCTCGAGTTCCCCCTCTCCCGCCGCGGCCCCGACGCCGACCGCCCCGGGCGATCCGTGCGGGTCAATTCTGTCGATCGTGAACCGGCCTACCGTAACGACCGGGGTTTGCACCGTTCGCACGGGACACTTCGACGTCGAAACAGGCTACACCAATACGACGACAACAGGCCCCGGAGGCGGCAGCAACGCTAATTATCCCCAGGCGCTCATTCGAGTGGGAACCGCGGATCCGCATTTCGACCTAGAGTTTGGGCTCCCGAGCTACGAGACTTCATCCGTTGGCGGACCACGTGTCACAGGATCCAGTGACGTCAACCTTGGCGCTAAATACGAGCTCGGCTATAGTTCAAACGCGGACTGGGGCGTCAATGCCGTCGTTACGTATCCTACCGGGAGTAAAGCCTTCACGGCGGGCAACGCAGAGTTCACCGGCAATCTCAACGGCGCCTACACGATCAACTCGGAGTTCAGTCTCGCCGGAACCCTCAGCTTCAATGCTCTGAGCGGGAGCAACTCAGCGGGTTTGGCACAGTCGTACTTCGCCTTTATTCCCAGCCTCGAGCTAAGCGCAGCGCTCCCGGGCGGCCCGTCGCAGATCTCAGCCGAGTACGCGTATTTTTCTGCGGCTGGCCCTGGCCTCGGCACTAAGAGCCTCATCGACTTCGTGTATCAGCGCGACTTTGGCTCGCACTTACAGTTCGATGTGGAGTATGGCTTTTCGCCGACACCCGTGAGCGGCCAGACGCAGCACTACGTAGGGGCGGGACTCTCCTTTATGAACTAGAATCCGTTCTCTGCCCGTAACTACAACGGAGGATTGTCCATGGGAGCTACTCAGGTCCCGGTTAACGTTGGAAACACCGGCTTCATGCTGCTCTGCGCGAGCCTCGTCATGCTGATGACGCCAGGGCTCGCGTTTTTCTATGGCGGTTTGGTCCAGCGCAAGAACGTGCTGACCATCATGATGCAGAGCTTCATGTCGCTGGGATGGACGACCGTTCTATGGTTCGCCTTCGGCTACTCGGAGAGTTTCGGTCCGGACTGGCACGGTCTGATCGGCAATCCGGCGACGTATGCATTCTTACGCGGCGTGACGCTGCACACGATGTTCGCCGGGAACGATGCCGGGATCCCACTAGTCGTTCATATCGCCTACCAAATGATGTTCGCGATCATCACTCCCGCGCTGATCACCGGTGCCTTTGCAAATCGCGTCACCTTCAAGGCATATTTCTGGTTCCTGACCGGCTGGCTTATTTTTGTCTACTTCCCCTTCGTACACATGTTGTGGAGCCCGCACGGCCTGTTGGCAAGTTGGGGGGTCCTCGATTTTGCAGGCGGCATCGTCGTGCACGCTTCCGCGGGTTTTGCCGCTCTGGCATCGGTGCTCTACGTTGGAAGGCGCCACGTGGTCGAAAACAAGCCTCACAACGTTCCACTCATCGCGCTTGGCACCGGGCTGCTCTGGTTCGGTTGGTACGGCTTCAACGCCGGCTCCGAGCTGCGGGTCGACGCCGTGACCGCCGCGGCCTTTCTCAATACGGACATCGCGGCTTCATTCGCGGCCGTTGCGTGGCTGCTGGTCGAATGGGCCCGCGGACGCCAACCTAAATTCGTCGGTTTGCTCACGGGCGCGGTTGCCGGACTCGCGACCATAACGCCTGCCGCGGGTTACGTTTCACCGACGACCGCCGTCATTATCGGCATTGCGGCAGGCGTCGTCTGTTATTTTGCCGTCACGCTCAAGAACCAGTTGGGCTGGGACGACGCCCTCGACGTTTGGGGCGTCCACGGAGTCGGCGGATTCTTAGGCATCGTTCTGCTCGGCGTCTTTGCATCAACCCTTTGGAATCCCAACGGCGCCGACGGTCTGCTTCGTGGCAACCCGGCGTTTCTCGGCAAGCAATTCGTCGCCGCGCTCGCGTGCAGCACCTGGGCGTTCGTTTTCACGTACGCGATGCTATGGCTGATCAACCTCGTGACGCGCGTCAAAGTCGACGAGACGGCCGAGGAGCGGGGCCTCGACGTAGCCCTCCATGGCGAGGAGGCATACCCGCTCGGCGTATAGCGCCGATGATGGGGCCCCCGAATGGACGATCCGTTTGGAGGCTGCCGGATTGAGCCGCTCTATCCTATAATGGCGCCCTAGTGCCCTGGCTTAACGCAGCCGTGTTGCTAGCGCTGCTCCTGCTCGCAGCCGGACCGCTCGCACGATACATGCAAGCGGTCTTCGAGGGGCGGCTGCGCTGGAAAGCCGAGGCGGTGCTTTTCCGATGGTGCGGCATCGATCCGGAGCACGAGATGGGCTGGGCCGAGTACATCGTCGCCGCGCTCGTTTTTTCACTGGTCGCCACGCTCACAGCTTATTCGATTATGCGCACGCAGCAGTGGCACGGGGGCTTTTTCAATCCGCAGAGGTTTCCCAACGTCGATCCCTGGATCGCATTTCGGGCACGTTCCGCACCGACAATGCGTTGTTCATCGCTTTGCTGATGGGCGTGATCCTTCTCGTTGGGGCGCTCACGTTTCTCCCGGCAGACCTGCTCGGCCCGATCGCCGAGCACTTCGAGCTCTACCAGGGGAAGACGTTTTGACGTTCGCTAGCTCGAGGGCCCCCGGCGAGCGCGCACCGCGCGTTGCACCGCGGGCACCAGCGTAACGCTGCCGGCGGCCAAGGTGGCAATCGCGACGGCGAACGTCGCATCGATGATCGCTTCTCGATAGGGAACAGACGAAGGAATCGCGAGGGCGAGCGCGAGCGAGAGACTGCCGCGGATCCCCGCGACGCGCACCACGTCGATCCACTCGCGCGGATACGGCCCGGGCAAGAGGAACCCCGCAACCACGATGCGCGCAACGGCGACGGCAACGATGCAGGCGACGGCAAAGACCGGTTCCTGCGCGACGCGCCCGATCTGCAAAGCGGCGCCGACCATGAAGAACACAAGGACGTTTGCGACCAAGGCTCCGACGTCCCAGAAGCGGTTCACGTCCTCGGCAATGCTCAATGTGATCCAGGCTCGCTCGAAGTAGCGCAGCGCGATCCCGCATGCAATCGTAGCGAAGATGCCCGAGAGCCGAAGATAGTCGGCCGCGAAATATGCGCCATACGCGCAGAGAATCGTTGCAGCGATTTGAATCCTAACGTCGCGGCTGCCGCGCAGGCTTCGCGCAACCGCAAACGCCAAGCCGATGCCGAGCGCGACCCCGCCCGCGGCCCCCGCCAACGTATCGAATGTGACGAGCGCGATGGCGCCGACGCTCGTGGCTCCCACGGCCAGTGCAACCAGCGCCCCACGATAGAGCACCACCGCCACCGCATCGTTGAACAACGACTCGCATTCCACGATGGTGACGAGTGTCTGAGACACCTTCAAGCGTCGAAAGACGGCGACGACCGCGATTGGATCGGTCGCGCTGAGGATCGCGCCTGCGAGGAGCGCCGGACCGAACGGCACGCGTACGATTGACAGGGCGCCGGCCACGATTGCTGCCGTGAGCAGGACGCCGGGCCCCGCGAGCGCCGCAATCGGGAGCCAGTGACGTATTGCCGCCCTATAGTTGAGGTTCCACGCGGCCTCGAAGAGCAGCGGAGGCAGAAAAACATACAGCGTCGCGTGACCGAGCGCGTATTCCAGGCGCCCCGGCGCAATGAGGCCGTAGAGGACGCCCAGCCCGACGACAACGATGATTTGCCAGAACCTCACCCTGCATCATTTAGTGGGTGTGCGTGAAGTTGCCCACCTGGGCGAGCTCGCGAATGGCTTCGATCGCCCGGCGCATGCCGAGCGGAGCGCGTGGGCGCCCGACCGCTTCGAAATAGATCGCGGGATCGATGTTGAGCGTGCGCGTCTGCACCATCGCCACCGGGCAGCCTTTTAGGAACTCTCCCATCGCCGCAATCTCATCCTCGTCGTCGGTCACGCCGGGATGCGTGAGCAAATTCAAGCTCACGCGCAACTTTCGTGAAATCGCGATCCGAATGGACTCGAATACCTCATCCAGCCCGTACCCCAGCGGGCGATAGTATGCGGCATAGACGCGCGGGCGAAACGAATTCAGGCTGATACGCACGGCGTCTAAGCCGGCATCGATGCATCGCGCGAGCGCGGCAGGCTGGCTACCGTTCGTATTGAGGTTGATCGTCCCATTCGAACGCGAGCCGCGGATCGCCGCGATGGCGCGCGCTATGGTAACGGACCGCAACAGCGGTTCGCCTTCGCACCCCTGCCCGAACGAAACGATTCCTTCTTCCACTCGCTCCAGGTGATAAACGCCCACGCCCGCAAGATCTTGCGCCGCTGCCTCGTCCGCGATGCGCACCTGCGGTGACGGCATTCCGACATCGGGTTCGAGCTCGGAGATGCACCCGATGCACCGCGCATTGCACTTGGGAGAAACCGGTAACGCCGCTTCGCCGCGTTCGAGAAAGACGTTTTGCGCGGTAAAACAGCCATATTCGCGCGAGCACAAGGCTACTTGCCGCAGCACGCCGTTGCTCGAATCTCGCGACAAGCGGTCCGCGATCAGCCCTTCGAGCTCCCCTTTGGCGAAACGGCGCGGCGTCCAGTCCTCGCTTTCGTCGGTCCGCATCGCTGCAACGTGCAACCGCTCTCCGACGACGGCGGCGAACGTATAGCCAAAAAGAGGAAGCGGCGGCGCGTCGTGCGCCGCGGCATACGACGGAAGCAGCAGACGCGTGTAGCCAGCGGGCAACGCAACCGCCATAGCGGTTCGACCCGCGATCGGACCTATCGTTGTCAGGGGCCGGCGTTGGGGCAGCATCATTTTCAGCGTGGCGGCCGGCGCGGGCAGTAATTCGCCGAGAAGCGCCTCGCGCACGAGCCCGCCGTCGGCGAGCGGCGCGTACCGCGAATCGTACGTAATTCTGCCTGCGCCATCGCAGGACGCGAGCCCGGCGATCACCGGCTCACGGCGTCGCGTCGAACCCAACATCCACTTCCGTATCGAAGACGCGAACCGCCGGACCGATTAGGCTCGCGTTTCCGCTGCCGTCGAGTTCGATAACGAGCTTGCCGCCCGGGACGAACACGTCGATCGGACCGCCCTCAACGATGTTTCTTTGGACGGCCGCAGCGGCGCATGCGGTGGCGCCGGTTCCGCACGCCATCGTGAGACCCACGCCCCGCTCCCAGTGGTGAACGCGCATGGAGTGCTCGTCCAACGCCACGGCTAGATGGACGTTCGTGCCACCCGGAAAACTGGGCTCCGTCTGCAGCCGCAACGCCGTTGTTTCCAAATCGACGTCCTCGATCCCGGATATGAACAGCACCACGTGCGGATTACCCAGATCGACGAACGCGGCATTCTCGAGTCCCGGCAGCGAGATCGCCTCGATGCGCGGGCGCCCCATCGCAACCCGAACCAGATATTCAGGCTGGCGGGCCACGACCTCCGTTGCGACGATGCCCGCCGCCGTGTCGAACGCGGCGCGATCGCCTCCGCCGGCCTCGTCGAACCAGCGGGCCGCGCAACGGACTCCGTTGCCGCACATTTCCGCTTCGCTTCCGTCCGCGTTGAGCGTACGCATGCGCAGGTCCGCGCGATTCGATCGTTCCAAGGCAATGAGACCGTCGGCGCCGACCCCTGCATGGCGATCGCATGCCCAACGCGCGAATGACACCAGGTCGTCAAGCCGCGCGGTCCGTTGATCGAGGATTACGAAATCGTTTCGCGCACCGTGCATCTTGGTGATGGAAACGCGCATCATTTGCGCTTCGCAGACCAGCCAAGCTTTTCCCGTACTGCGGAGGCGACGAGCTCGGGCGCGAACCAAACCGTCGTGGGTTCACTGCGAAACCACGCTCGTTGCCGGCGGGCGTAGCGCCGCGTTGTGCGTGCCAGCGACGCGCACAGCTCGGGCTGCGTGCTCCACCCGCGCAAGTACGCGAACGCCTGAGGGTAGCCGACGGCAGTTGCGGCAATTGCGTCGCTCCCGATTCGCTCCGCTTCGTCGACGAGCCCGGCCTCTACCATCGCTTTCGAGCGCTCTGCGATGCGCCGATCGACGACCGCCCAAGGAATGTCGAGAAAGGCTAGCAGCCACGCACGCCCGTGGCTTGCGAGCGTGCGCAGCGGCCCTTGCCGCACGACCTGTTTGGCCGCCAACGCAATTTCAAGCGCACGCAGCACTCTGTACGTGTCGGACGCATGAAGCGCCTTTGCGCGCGTGGGGTCGCGCTGCGCGAGCCAGGCGTGAAGAAAGACCGGCTCGTGGAGCAGCGCTTCACGCGCCAAGCGTTGGCGCATTGCTTCGTCGTATTGGGGCGCGAGAGCAATCCCACCGGTGAGGGCGCGGATATAAAAGCCGGTGCCGCCGACGACGATCGCGCGCTTGCCGCGTTCGAGGATCGAGTCGATCGCATCGAGGGCATCGCTTGCATAGCGTGCCGCCGAATAGCGTTCTGTCGGATCGAGAAAGCCGATCAGATGGTGTGGCACCATCGCAAGCTGCTCCGGTGATGGCGCAGCCGTACCGATGGGCATGCCTCGATAGATCTGTCGCGAATCGGCACCCACGATCTCGGCATCGAACTCGCGCGCCAGATCGATCGCGAGTTGCGTCTTTCCGCTGGCCGTCGTTCCTGCCAGAATGAGGACGGCGGAACTAGACACGTTTGAACATGCGCGCGATTTCTTCCGGGCTAAACCGAACCATCGTGGGGCGGCCATGTGGGCAATGCATTGGATTGCGACACGCCTCCAAACGTTCCAAAAGACTCGCCATCTCGTCGTGTCCTAGTTGCTCGCCGGCGATCGTAACCGAATGACAGGCGAGCGATGCCCAGATGCGTTCGCGCACCCCTCGTTGCTTCGGGTCGTCGCTCAAATCGTCGAGAAAGCCGGCAAGGTCAAAGGGCCGCGCGCCATAGCCGGCAGGGGTCGCGATGATGCGGTAAGTTCGCTCGCCGAATGGCTCGATCTCGAGGCCGCCTTCGCGCAGCACGTCGAGTGCTTGGTCCAGTGCCGCGCTGCGCACCGGATCGAGCTCGACCACATGGGGAACGAGCAGCGGTTCGCTCTCCGTACGGTTGGCGGAAGCCGCCACGATCGATTCATACGCGACGCGCTCGTGCGCGGCGTGCTGATCGACCAACAGTAGCGCGTCACCGTCACTGGCAAGAATAAACGTCCGATGAAGTTGAGCGAGCACGCGCAAACGATCCGCGCGACGATCAGCCGCGGTTTCGACACCCACGAGCGGGAGCGACCGGCCGGCGACCTCGCCCGATGGGCCGGTGGCCGGGGCAAAAGAAAGGACCGGGCTCGTTTCCGCTGCGGTGTGTTCGCGGGCGCGAATTCTGGCGTGATCGCTGAGCGTTGCCGCGATCGTGCGCCGCACGGCATCGAAGACTTGGTTACCGTAGCGCAAACGAACGTCACTCTTGGTAGGATGAACGTTCGGGTCGACGTGCTCGGGTGGAAGCGCAAGAAAGACCACGCCGTACGGGTGACGTCCGAGCATTGCGAACGTCGAATATCCCCTGGTCCACGCACCGGCCAGCAGCGCGCTGCGCAACAGGCGCCCGTTGACAAAGAGCAGCTGCATCCGGCGATCGGGGCGATCGTGTCCTGGAGCGCTGACGAAGCCGCTCAATTGCCCATCGAGCGTACGCGACGCCGCGCCGTCGAGGAGCAGCAGCGACTCCGTCGCTTGCCGCCCGAAGACCATCGCGAGACGCTCGCGCTGCCCCCGACTGGCCGGCATGACCCAGACGTCCTTCGCATCGTGGCGCAACGCAAACGCGACCCGCGGATAGGCGAGCGCGAAGCTCGAGAGCCAGGATGAAATGCGATTGAACTCGGCGCTGGCCGAACGAAGATACTCTCGACGGACCGGCAGTTCTTCAAAGAGCCGAGAAACGCGAACCCGGGTGCCGACCGGAGCCGGGGCCGGCTCGACAATGCCCAGCTCTTCTCCGCGCCCGGTAATCCGGGCGCCGATCGGATCGTCGGGCCGCCGTGAAACGATCTCCGTTTGCGAAACCGCAGCAATCGAGGCCAAGCCTTCGCCACGGAAGCCGAGCGTCGCAATCGACTCTAACTCCACGGCCATCTGAAGCTTGCTCGTCGCATGACGACGCATCGCGAGCCGCAAATCTCCCGTTGCGATTCCCGCGCCATCGTCGGTCACCTCGATCAGGTCGAGGCCGCCGCGCTCGACGTTGACCGTGATGCGCGTCGCGCCGGCATCGACTGCGTTCTCGACGAGTTCCTTAACGATGGAGGCCGGACGATCGATGATTTCGCCCGCGGCGATCTGACCGATCGTCACCGCATCCAGCTCGCGGATGATGCTCACGCCGGACCGTTCGCGATTGGCGCATTGCCGTCCCGGCAGAGAAATGGGCCTAAGCGGACCAGATCAGGAAAACGAAGCCGATAATTGCGATGATTGCGCCGCTGAGCACTTCACCGTAACGCTCTAACGGTCCGAACGACAGATTCTCCAGCGCGAGGTGAGAGAAGACGCACACCGCGACATAAGTGACAATCGTGCTGACCGCAAAGCAAGCCGCCATCACGGCAAGCAGGCCCGCCCCGAAACGGGCTGCGGCGAGAAACGCCGGAATCCCTTCGACCATTGGCGACGAGCCGAGGATGAAAAGCAACGGCGTGCGCATGTTGCGCTGCGGCTTGTGCTCGTGCGCCCCGACAAGCGGTCCTCCGCGCGATCGGTGTTCGCGCGTCTCGCGGAGCGACGCGCCAGCGATCCACAGACCAAAGGCGACGAGCGCGACGCTCGCGAGGATCGAAACGAGGTTGCCGAAACGCACCGCCAGCACCGCGCCGCCGAGCCAAACGACGACCCCGATGGCAAGCGTCGAAAGGGTATGGCCGAGCCCGGCGATGGCCGCGGCGCGAGCGGTTTGCACCCGCGTCCAACGGCACTGGTGTGCGACCACCGCAATCGGCACCCAGTGATCCGGAACGAGCGTATGCAAAACACCGACGGCGACGACTCCGAGAACGAGAAGGAACTCCGGCCCGAACCTCACCGCAAGTACGTCCTAACTACTTCGATCAGCTCGTCGGCGGCGGCGACGTTGGCTCGCGCTTTCGTCGAGAGGACGTGCGTCTTCACGTGATCCTCTAGTACCTCCGACATCAGCGCGTTCATCGCTCCTCGGGCCGCCGCGATGCGTTGCAGCACGACGCCGCACCCCGCCTCGGTATCGAGGGCGCGCTCAACCGATTCGAGCTGGCCGCGGATTCTGCGGACGCGGTTTAGGAGCTTCCCCTTATTAGCAACGGTATGACTCATGCGGCCGGCGTTTTCGCGTACTCCACGCAATACCCTATGGGGGTATCTGAACGGAGACCCGAACCGATACTCGCTCGGGGTTGACCAAAGCGCGTGACCCGAGTATCCTGGGTAAGGATTCCTCGTTAGGTGAGGCGTCTGCACGAAGAGATGCCGCTGCCCGGAAAGGTCGAGAGACCCCAACGGGTGACCAGATCCCGCCGAATCAAGGCGGAATCTAATGCGGCTGACCCTGTCATCCTAAGCGAAGTCGAAGGACGAAGGGTCTAGGTTGTGCAGTGCTAAAGCTCGACACTGAGGGAGCGAGCGCGGTCAGCCGCGCGAAGGTTCTCGAACTGTCGAACTGCGAGGAGCGTCGACAGTTTTTTATTTGGGAAAGGGGGTGATGCCTCGCTATGGATGACGGACCAAGTAGTCGATCTAGCCGGTGGCTCGCGACGAGCCATATATACCCGCTGCGTCCGGTCGTTCGGCGCGGCAAACCGTAAACACGAGGAGGTAAGTGTCATGAAGAAGATCTTGGCAGCTCTGCTCGGTTTTGCCCGAGACAGAGTTGGGCGGAGCCCAAATACGTTCCACGACGATACGCTGCGCGCGAATCAGTTCGTGAATCCCGCGTATGAGTTTAGCTTCTGGCGAGCTCTCGTCAGCTAACGCACTTTCAGGCAACGCAAGGGCATGGTGCTCGCGGTTCTATTGTTTGCGACGCTCCAAAGCGCCGTCGCCACGACGCCGGCGGCGTCGCCGGCGCCTACCGCGACGCCACGCTTTGCGTTGATAATTAACGGATCGAACGTCTTCATCGACCAATTGACAAGCGGCCCCGGCATCACCCCGCCCGAAGGCCCGGGCTTTGCCAAAGGCTCGCCGCTGTCGCCGATGTCGCCGTATGACTGGTTCACGACCGCACCGGTTACGCCGGGCGTCGCCGGCATCGCGCAATATATGCTTTCGGGCAAGTACAGCTTCGCCGGCCTCAAGGCCGAGGCCACGATCGGCATCGGTGGAGTCATCGGCAGCACGACCAACGCGGCGTATTGGAGCGAGCCGCTGATCCCCAATCTCGACGTCCACGCGCTTTCGCGAGCCATACCGTATGCAATCGTCTTTCCGACGCACGCCGGGCAGGACGATGCTTCGGTGCTGAATGCCAACGTTCTGGAGGCATCGATTTCCGCTGCCGACGATAGTTGGCGCGTGCGCGGAGGCTATTTCGATCTCGCGCAAAGCGACCGGTTCGTCTTCGCGCCGCCGCCGCTTACCAGCGTCACGCCCTCGCTGGGCGTCGTCACGTCCGAGACCCTCGGTCCGGGCATGCCCTCAATCGATGGCTGGCCTTCGAGCCCCTCGACGCTCCCGCTACTCGGCGCGGACGCGTTCGTCAAAGACGGCTCAGCATCGCTCGAGCTCACCGACGCGCTGCTCCCGTCGCTCGCCGGAACCAGCGTACGGTTAACGATGGGATCGCTGGTGTTCGATCGCGGCGACTACGGACGCTTTTCGTTTCAGGTCGCGCACCTCTGGACGTCGGGCGATCCGATTTTGACGACGACGTATTTTGGCGTTGACCAACAGGTCTACCATACCGCACAGGGGCGTCTCTTTACGAGCACGCTCGCTAACCAGGAGCAGACGATCGCGGGCGCACGCGGCTTCTTTCACCCTTTCAAAGCCTGGGACGCGCTCGTCGAAATGGGACGCGCGTGGTACGATGCCGGATTGGTCGCGCAACCCGGGACGTCGCACTTCGGAAACTACCAGCATTACAGCCTCGCGCGCCACCTTGGGAGCGACCTCGCCACCCTCGAATACCACCGCTTCGACCCGTCGTACGCGACCCTCATCTTACCCTACGGCGTGCCGGAGAACGTCTGGAGCGCGGCATGGTCGTGGCCCGGCGTCTGGCTGAAGTCGACCTACCAGCTGGTCGACAACACCATCATCGGTGCAAATCGCGCGGGCTTTCACTTCAGATACGATCATCCGGGTAAGCAATTCGAGCTGCACGCCAGCTACGGCGACTGGGTCCAACTGGCGCCCGAAACCGTTGCTAACGCTTCGCAAGTCGGTTTCGTCGACGGCTTCTTTCTGTTGCAAAAAAACGGCTTTGGAACGATCGGGCACGATCGCCAGGTCGGCCTTTATCTCGCCTGGCACTTTCCGCACGACGACCTCGCATTGGATGGCGTCGAGGATTACTTGAATCGCGATGCCGATCCGGGACACGCGGTCGATACCGTCGCGATCCGCGCGCCCGAGTTCGTTGCAAGTTTCGCACATCATTTCTCAAAGACGCTCGTTGCGGTCGGGGGCTACGGGCGCTACGAGGCCATCGGCGCGTGGGCCATCACTCCGGTGGACGCCGTCTATGGCATCGGCTTCGCTGGCGTGCAGTTCGCAACCGGCCCGAACACAGCGCTCCTCGTCGAGGGAAGGCGCTACGCGCTGGTAGGCCTTCCTTCCACGGTCGGCGGATTGCCTCCAACGATGCGGGGAACCGCTTTCATCGTCGATCAGCGCATTCGCTTATGACGGAGCACGCCGCGCGACCGAAGGTCTGGCGGTCGGTCGTCATGTTTCTTTCAATCGTCGGGCCGGGCATCATCACCGCGAACGCCGACAACGACGTCGGCGGGATTCTCGTCTATTCCCAGGCCGGTGCGCAGTTCGGTTACTCGCTGCTCTGGACGCTCGTGCCCGTAACGATCGCGCTGGTCGTCGTGCAGGAAATGTGCGCGCGCATGGGCGCCATCACCGGCAAAGGCTTAGCCGATCTCATCCGCGAGAACTTCGGCGTCAAGGTCGCCTTCTGGTGCCTCTTGCTGTTCGTCCTGGGCGACATCGGAAATACCGCGACCGAGTTCGCGGGCGTCGCATCCGCTGCGCCGATCTTCGGGAGCTACCTGCATTTGGCCAACCCCGAAGCGTTTAAGATCGCCTTGGTCGCGGGCGCGGCCCTCTTCGTGTTCACGACGGTGACGCGAGGCAACTACAAAGTCATCGAGCGCATCTTCTTCGCCTTTTGCTTCGTCTATCTCGCCTACGTAGTCAGCGCGTTCCTGGTTCGCCCCGATTGGCACGACGTTATTCATCAGACCCTTCTTCCTACGTTTGCGCCGTCAAAGGCGTACTTCCTAATGATTATCGCCATCATAGGAACCACGATCTCGCCGTGGATGCAGTTCTACATTCAAGCGGCGATCGTCGACAAAGGCATCCGCGAGGACGACTACAAGTACTCCCGGCTGGACGTCTTCACCGGCGCGATTTGGACCGACGTCATCGCGTATTTCATCATCGTCGCGTGTGCGGCGACGATCTACGTTCACAACTTGCATCTCCCGGCGGCACATCAGATCCAGGTCAACGACGCGGGCGACGTCGCGGTGGCCCTCACGCCGCTTGCCGGAAAGTTCGCGGCCCTGCTCTTCGCGTTGGGCCTGCTCAACGCAGCGGTCTTTACCGCCTCGATACTCCCACTCTCTACGGCATACTACGTCTGCGAAGCCTTCGGCTTCGAGCGGGGCGTCGATCATCAGTTCCGGGCGGCGCCGATCTTCTACTCGTTCTACCTCGCCCTCATCCTGATCGGTGCCGGCGCGGTGATCGTTCCCGGCGCTCCGCTGCTGGCGATCATCTTCTATTCCCAGGTGATGAATGGCGCGCTGCTCCCGGTCGTCCTCGTGCTGATGCTGCTGCTCATCAACAACCGCAAGTTGATGGGGAAGTACGTCAACAGCGCGCTACTCAACTCGATCGCATGGGCGACCGTCGTGATCGTCGCGATACTCACCGGCATCTCAACGCTGCAACTAATCTTCCCATCCCTCGGAAGCTGAAGCGGACCTCATCGCACGACTACTCGGCGTCCGGGGCCAGATCCAATCCGATCACGAGCGCCGTCGTCGTGCCCGGCCGGATTGCCGTTGCGAACGTTTTTGCCAAGGTCGCAGCGGCGGGTGACTTGCCCACTACGACGCTCGTGCGTTTCGCCTTCTCGTCGACAAAGGTAGGCACGTTCCAGCCTGCGCCGCGCAAAGCGCCGACAAGGGTGTTATCGAATGCGGCATTCCCGGTCGCATTTACGACCAGCACCTCGTCCTGCGGCGGATCGTTCCGGGCAAAGAGCAGCGCGCCGATCAGTTTCGCCCAGCGTTGATCGGCAAAGACAACCGAAGCGTCGCCCACCCAACCGGCTTTGCTCGGCAGCGTAAAGGATCGTACGTTCACGTCCGGAACGTTACGATAGATCGTCAACAGCGACGCGAGCTGCTGAGTGCCGAGCGTCGTCTTGATCTGCTTGTGCCCGAGTGCAAGAATGTGGGGCAGTTTCGCCCAGTTCTGCGGCTCACTCAGCTGATTCATCATCAGCTTGAGTATCTGCTGTTGCCGTTTCACGCGCCCGAAATCGGACGTAGCATCGTGACGGAAGCGGACGTATCCGGCCACTTGAGCGCCCGTGAGGTGCTGCTCGCCCTTGCTCAGGTGGATATGCAGCTCACCGCTGTTGTCGTCGTAGTCCATGCGTTCGTCCACGTTGACGTCCAAGCCGCCCATCGCATCGACGACAGCCGCGGCGCCTTCCGGCTGCAGCGCGACAATCGCATCGATTGGAACGCCACCCATCAGCTTGCTCGTGACCTTTGCGGTCGCGTGAGGGCCGCCAAACGCGTAAGCGGCGTTTATTTTCATCGGCCCCTGCCCCGAGACCGCGACCCACGTATCTCGCGGGATCGAAACCAGGGTCGCCGTGCGCCGCCCGACGTCGAGATGCGCGAGAATGACCGTGTCGGTCGTCGCTTCGTCGGCTTGATACCCCAAGATCAATACGTTCAGCTTGAGCTGCCCAAACGAACTTCTGGCCGTCTGATTGACGATCTGCTGTCGAATCCCATTGCGAAAGATCAGGAAGCCTGCCGTCAGCGACAACGCCGCGGCCATTGCGACGGCGATGACACGAGACCACGGTCTGGAAAACATACGTATCCCCTCTAGCTGTCTTAGGTTGCTCCAAACGACCGCAACAACGGCCCCGCAGAAAGCGCGCTAGGCGCGTTTCGCTCCAGCGAGGCGAGGCGTTACCGCCTAGGCGGCAGCTATAGGGGGTGCTCGTTCTCCGATTTGGCAGAGGACGGGCGAGCGCTGCTTAAAACAGCCGACATCGAGGAGGCGCAACAAACGTGCCGGGCTTGGTCGCACGGCAAGCGTCGCGATTGCGCGAAGGAGGCGAATGACTCGAAGCGTCGTCGCGGCGAGCACCCGAACGGATCGTGAGATCCAAAACGTGAGCGCGATGCAAATCGTCGCATGAATGGCCAAGGTTGCCGGCAACGGTCCACCCAGCCAAACGGCCGGACCGAGAACGTGCCCCCACGCGACAAACTGCTCGCCCGTCTCCATGACGAACAGCGTAACGATTTGCAACGCGAAGATCGTGGGTAGCAGAGGAGCGATGCCGCGCGGAAACGCTTGGCCGGCCAAGACCGCTCGCGCGCGCCTTGCGAGGAAGATCACCATCAGCGCAACACCCGCGAGGAGCGAAGGCACGACGTCGAGGTTGCTATGATCGGTGAAGCTTGCGTGACCAAACCAACCAGCGTTGGATGCGAGCTCGACGATGGGATCCGCGATAGCCGCGGCAATCGCGGCAAGCGCCAAGCAGAACCCGTATCGAATCGACGCCTTGGTCAACACCCGGCTCTTCTCGCGAGGCGGGAGCGCTCCCTTTTGGAGCCGCTACGATTGCAGAAACGAAAGTTGGCGCTCGGGAGGCGCTCGCTTCGGCATCTTTTTGCTCAGGGGGACGCGAGCCTCGATGTCGGCGTTGCCCGAAAGCGCATCGGCGATCTCTTGGGCTCGCTCGATCACGGCTTCGGGTAGGCCCGCCATGCGCGCGACTTCGATGCCAAAGGAGCGCGATGAGCTTCCATGTTGAACGCGATGCGAAAAAACGGGCGAACCGTCTCGTGCCGTATTTTCGACCGCCGTAATGTGATAGTTCGCAACCAGAGTCCAGTGCTCCGCGAGGGCGCAGAGCTCGTGAAAGTGCGTCGCAAAGAGTACCAGGGGCGCCTCCTCCTCCAACCCCAAAAGAAATTCGCAGGTCGCCTGCGCGATCGCGAGACCGTCGATTGTCCCCGTGCCGCGGCCGACCTCGTCGATCAAGAGTAACGAGCGCGCCGTACTGCGCCGCAAGATGTTCGCCGCCTCGGCCATCTCCATAAAAAACGTTGACTGCCCGGAAGCGAGGTCGTCGCTCGCGCCGATACGCGTAAAGATACGATCGATGAGGCCCATGCGCATCTTTGTGGCGGGGACGAACGAGCCGATCTGCGCCATGATCGTCAGCAGACCGGCTTGGCGCAGGTAGGTCGATTTACCGCCCATATTCGGGCCGGTGAGCAAAATGAAGCGATGCTGCGAAGCGCGCAAATGCAGATCGTTCGGCACGAAGTTGGCATGCAAAATGGCCTCCATCACCGGATGGCGGCCGTCTTTGACGTCGACGGTGCTTTCTTCCACGAACTCCGGTCGGACGTAGCCGCGCTCGGCGGCGCATTGTGCCAAGGCCGCAAGCACGTCGATCTCGGCAACGGCGTTGGCGGCCGCTAGCAGCCTTTCGACTTCGGTGGCGAGCCGTTCGAGAAGCGCGTCGAAGAGCTGCTGCTCGAGCCGTTCTTGGCGCGCCTGCGCCGTCGAAATCGCAAGCTCGAGGTCCCTCAACTCGGGCGTGACGTAGCGTTCGCCGTTAGTAAGGGTCTGCTTTCGCACGTAATCGGGCGGAACAGCCTGCGCGTAGCTCTTGCTTACTTCGATTGCGTAGCCGAACGCGCTAGCATATTTCACCTTCAAGGTCTTGATGCCGGTCCGCTCGCGCTCGCGCTGCTCCAAGTCGGACAATCTCGAACGCGCATCGCTGCGAAGGGCGACGCATTCTGCCAGTTCGGCGCTTGCTTCGGGTCGTATCACTCCGCCCTCGCCGGCCTGTGCCGGAGGGTCGTCGACGAGCGTCCGCTGCAAGTCGTCGCGCATCTCGCTAAAGTCGCCGATGCGATCGAAGAGGGGGACGATTTCCGGGATCGCCAATTGACGCAGCGGCCGCTCGATTTCCAGCGTGCGCCGCAACGAGGCGAGATCTCGCGGCGTGGCGCGGCGAAAGCGCACCTTTTGCGCGATTCGCTCGAGGTCGAACGCTCCTTTGAGCACCTCGCGGATCGCATCGCGGCGAGCGTGCTCGTCGAGCAGAACACCAACCACGCCGTGGCGCGTCGTAATGCGCTCGAGATCGACGAGCGGCGCGAGTATCCAGCGCGCGAGCATTCGCGATCCCATGGACGTCGAGCAAAGGTCGAGCGTCGCGAGGAGCGTCGCGCGCGGATTCTGCCCCTGCGCCTGCGTGAGCTCCAGATGTTTGCGTGTTGCCGCGTCGATTGACAAAAACTGCTGCCGCCGGTAGAGCTGCGGTTGGCCGAGCCCTCGTTCGCCCTTCGCGACTCCGGTGCGTTTTACGAAAGCGCCGAGAGCATCTAGCGCGCGATGGATCGCCAGCGATTCGTCCATCGAAAAGCCGGTCAAGGCCGCTCGGTCCCGCGTTTCGACCAAGCCTAGGCCGGGCGTAGCGAAGCGGGCGCCGATCGCCTCGACGGCCGTGGCGATTATTGCCCGCAAATCCGCTGGAATATCGGCGACGATTTCGGCTGGTCCGACCCGCGCCAACTCCCCAAGCAGCTCGTCGTAGGCGCTATTCCCGGCGATCGCCGTCGCCGCACAGTAACTCGTCGAGACGTCGGCATATGCCAGCGCGAATGTCTCGCCGACCATGGCGATCGCTGCGAGATAGTTGTTTTGCTTGCCGTCGAGAAACTGCTCCTCGATCAACGTCCCCGGCGTGACGAGCCGCACGACCTCGCGCCGTACTAAACGGTTGGGCTGCGGCACCTCGAGTTGTTCCGCCAGGGCAACGACGAACCGCTGCTGCACCAGGCGCGCAAGATACTGCGCGAGCGCGTGATGTGGAACACCCGCCATCGCGACGCGTTTACCGGCGCCGGCTTCCTTGCTGGTCAGTGCGATTTGCAGCGCGCGGGCGATGACCTCCGCATCTTCACCGTAGGCTTCGTAGAAGTCGCCGACACGGGAGAGCAAGATCGCTTCGGGATGCCTGGCCTTCATTCCGAAGTACTGTTCCAGCATCGGCGAGTACTTGGACAAGTCTACCCTCCCAATGCCTTCGAGATGGCCTTCACGTAGGTTCCTTTGGGATGGCCCGTACCGTTGGGCGGCGCCTGCGGGTTATCGCGATCGAGATCCCATATCATGATCCCGCGATAGCCGGCGCGTGCGACGTCACGCCCGTAACCGGCCGCATTCCCGGGCGTGACGACGACGCCATCGTCTGCCTGGCCGACCATCAGTCCGAGGACGATCTTGCTCTTCGGAAAGGTTCCGTTCTGCGTTTCGATGGCCGCAAACTGGCGCAAAACGTCGAGGCGGCAATCGTCCCGAGAACCCTGCCGATAGCTGCAGTTCGGATGCGTGCTGGGACGCCAACCGTACTCGTCATATGCCATGACGTTAACGTAATCGATCGCCGATCCGGCTTGCTGTATGATCGCAATGTCCTCGCCCTGGTGGCCGCCGCCTGGCCCGGGATCGGCCCCGTCGATGAAGGCGTCAAAGGTGATCGTCACGCTTGGGAAGACTTTGCGGATGGCGAGCAGCACGTCGATCAGCTGTTGTTGGCCGTTTTGCGGAATTACTTCGTCATCGAAATCGAAACCGTCGTAGAGATGCGGGCGCGCGTCCGTGTACGCTTCCAGGTTCTTGCCGAAGAGGTTCGGGTCGCTGATCGCAAACGGCGAAGTGGCGCCGCCGAAGGAGAGCAACAGTTTCCCGCCGCGCAAGTGAATGCGCTTTGCGCCCGGACCTAACGGATAGGTGTTCTGCGGTGGAGAGATCGCGTTGCTGTCGGCGATGCTAAAGGCGACGTCGGTCGCCGTGACGCTTGCCGGGACGCTGCCGAGGTGGTGGAAGGCGTCCTGTCCGTTGGTATCCGACCACGACTCCCAGAATCCGACGAACTCGAGCGCCGGCGATCCACTCGTTGCGGTGTTGAACGGACCGGCGACTCCGGAGGGCACGACCGCGCCGGGGCTTCGGGAACTGCAGGCCGTCACCACGGCGGCCAGCGCGAAGCTCAGCGCGATCCGAGCGCTGGTCACCGCCCCAGCAACTCGGGTTCGAGCGCGGTTAAGTCCACGAGCCCAGGCATCGCCGGCTCCCCCGCATCCGCGAATCGCGCCGCGCGCCGAACAACTCTTCCCATGCAACCCCAGACGTGACCGCTCTCGATCGCCACGTCGAGCCACGGGGTTTGCGCGTAGGGGTGCGGTCGCGCCGGCGCTGCCGGCGCGTAATCGTATGGCTTGGGCGCGACGACCGTGACGTTGTCGAGCGTCTTGGCGGTCAATCGGCTCGGGTCTTTTTTCGAGTCGCCCACGATCAGCGCACGCACGATGCTGCCGGCCTTCCGCTCGTGGTACGCGCGCGTCACCCGATTCTGTTCGTCCACGAGGCGCTGGAAACGCTCGAGCACTACGTCTCTGGGAACCTGATCCCAACGCGCGGCGGGTGTGCCTCGCCGTATCGAATAGATGAAGGTAAAGGCATTGGCGAAGACGCCGGTGCTAACGTAGTTCAGCGTCGCTGCAAAATCTTCTTCGGTCTCCCCAGGGAAACCGACGATGATATCCGTCGTGATCGCGCACTGCGGGATGCGGCTGCGCAGCATCTGCGCTTTCTCATCGAACTGCGCCAAGGTATATTTTCGATTCATTCGGCGCAAGAGCGAATCGCTGGCCGATTGCAGAGGTAGGTGGATTCGCGGGTTGAGGCTGTCGATGCGGGCAAGATCGTCGACGATTTTTTCGGTGAAGTCCTTGGGGTGAGGCGAGATAAACGTCAGACGCTCCAAACCGGGCAAGCGCGCGACGTCATGGCAGAGGTCCCCGAAGTCGGCGCCGCCTGGGCGATCGCACCATGCGTTGACGGTCTGCCCGACCAAAACGATCTCGCGCGCGCCCTCCGCAACGCGCCGACTGGTTTCGGCAAGGATCTCCGATTGGGGCCTATGGTCGAAGCGCCCCCGGACGTGCGGAACGATGCAGAACGTGCAGTAGTACGAACAGCCCCGCTGTACGGTAACGAACGCGCGCAGGTGCGAGAAGGAATCCATTACGCCGTCGGCCGTTCCGCCCATCGCGAATCGCAGCATGCTCTCGTTGCCATCGTCATGGAGGTCGAGGGATTCTGCGGCCTCGCGAAGGCCCGGCTCCCAGACCGCGAGTTGATCGCCCAATAACGCGAGCTCGCGCGTCCCGAAAATCGCGTCGACGTGCGGCGCCAGCTTCTGCATTCGGTCGCGGTCTTGCTCGGCCAAGCACCCGGTAACGACCAAACGCAGTGATGGGTCGCGCCGCTTGAGCGCGTTGAAATGATTCATCCGTCCGTAGGCACGGCGTTCGGCGCTGTCACGAACGGTGCAGGTGTTGAGAATAACGACGTTGGCGTCCTCCGGCACGCTAGCAACGCTGTATCCCGCATTGAGGGCGCGCTCGGCGATATACCGCGAGTCGGCCTCATTCATCTGGCAGCCGAAGGTTTCAATATAGACGCTGGGCATTCTGCTGGACCGCAGTTCGCTCGACGCCTCGGCCGTTCCGGCCCCGGGTCCCGCTCCTTCCTACTCAGAAGTGAAGCTCCGTGCATGAGTTGGAGACGTCCCCCGCCGAGGGCGCGCTGCACCCGGCGACCGTGGCGATCGTGGGGCGCCCAAACGTCGGCAAGAGTGCGCTGTTCAACCGCTTGATCGGTCGCCGTCTCGCAATCGTCGAGGACACGCCCGGGGTAACGCGCGATCGACTCTACGCCCTGTGCGATTGGCGGGGGCGCGTTTTCAGCCTCGTCGATACCGCGGGCATCGATCCAACCGCCGCGGTTGCACACGGCGCCGAGTTGGCGGAGACGACTCGCCTGCAAGCCGAAGCCGCCGCGGAAGAATCGGATGTGGTGCTCATGGTCGTCGATGCGCAGACCGGGCTTCACCCACTGGACGACGATGTGGCCAACATTCTGCGCCGCAAGCGTCGGCCGATCGTTCTGGTCGCCAATAAAGCCGAGGCCGAAAACGCGGCAGCCGGCGTCTACGCCGAGTTTGGGAGGCTGGGCTTCGGAGAACCGCTCGCCGTCTCGGCAATCCATGGTGAGGGAACGGGCGACCTGCTGGACCGCATCGTCGACCTGTTGCCGCGCGACGCTGCCGACGTTCCGGTCGAAGGAGAGCTCGCACTAGCGGTCATCGGGCGCCCGAACGTCGGCAAGAGCTCGCTGGTCAACGCACTACTGGGGGAAGAACGCACGTTGGTTTCTCAAACGCCGGGGACGACGCGTGACGCGATCGACACGCTGTTCCGTTGGCAGGGGCACACCTTCCGGTTAGTCGATACCGCCGGAGTGCGCAAGAAGCCCGAAGTGCACGGCGCCATCGAATATTACGCGGCGCTGCGCTCGCTCGGCGCCGTAGCGCGTTGCGACATCGCATTGTTGGTCTTCGATTCGATGACGGGTATCATGGCGCAAGATCGCCGGCTGGCCGGCATCGCCATCGAGGAGCGCAAAGCGCTCATCGTCGTCGGCAATAAGTGGGATCTGGTTCGGGAGCAGGGCGGCGACTTCACCCAATCCGACTTGGTGTCGGCCGTACGCGAGGCAATCCCGTTCGCGGCTTTTGCGCCGATTACGTTCCTCTCAGCCAAGACGCATCGCCGCCTCGGAAGCCTCATGCCTCTGGTCACGCGGATCGCGGAAAACCTCGACCGGCGCGTTCCCACGCCCGCGCTGAACAGGGCCATCCGGGACGCCGTGGTAGCCCACCCTCCTTCGACCGTGGCCGGACGGCTCTTGCGAATCTATTACGTGTCGCAACCGGTAACGCATCCGCCGATCGTCGTCATGCACTGCAACGACCCCGAGCTCGTTCAGACGCATTATCGGCGCTTTTTGGAAAACGTGATCCGACAACACTTCGATTTTGAAGGCGTGCCGCTAACGCTGCGTTTTCAAGGCCGCCGTGCCGAGGAGTCGGACTGATGGACGTTGGCATTCCAGAATCCACCGCGATTGGCTTGCTGGTGATCCTGATAGCGATCGTCATCGCCGCATTCGTCGGAGCGTTCTTGATCGGGTCGATTCCGTTTGGCTACCTGATCGGCCGGGTCTTCTATCACGTCGACGTTCGCAAACAGGGCTCTGGTAACATCGGAGCGATGAACGCCTTGCGCACGCTCGGCAAAGCCGGCGCGATCGCGGTATTGCTCCTCGACGGACTCAAGGGATTCGGCCCGACCCTTTGGGCGCAAACGTTCTTTCGCGGACACCTTGACATGGAAAACTTCCCGCCCACGGATCAGTTGATGGGCAGCCTCGTCGCCGCTGGAACCGTGCTCGGGCATTGCTTTTCCCCGTGGCTGAGGTTTCGCGGCGGGAAAGGCGTTGCGACGTCGTTCGGCGCCGTTTTGGCACTCTGCTGGCCCGCGGGGCTCGTCGCCGTCGGCGGTTGGATCGTCGGCGCGGGCCTGACTCGCTATTCCTCGGCTGGCTCGCTATTGGGCACGGCCCTCGCGCCGATCGCAATCTACGCCTTCACCCGCTCGGTACCCGAGACGCTCTTCGGCATCTTTGCGGCCACGCTCATCTTCCTTCGGCACCGCGACAACATCGTTCGCCTACGAAGCGGCACGGAAGATCCGATCGGCAAGGGCTCGCGTCACGCCGGCCCGTACTCTCAGCAGCCATGATTTCCTCAAACGATCTTCGCAACGGCGTGACCATCGTGGTAGACGGCCAGCTTTGGACCGTCATCGAGTTCCTGCACGTCAAGCCTGGAAAGGGATCGGCTTTCGTCAGAACGCGCATGAAAAACGTCAAGACCGGCACGACGTTGGAACGAACCTTTCGCGCGGGGGAAAAGCTAGAGCGGGCGACTGTGGATAACCGCCAAATGCAGATGCTTTACAACGATGCCGACGGCTACCACTTCATGGATCAGGAAACGTTCGAGAACGTCACGCTGCAGCGCGACCTCATCGGCGGCCCCGCCGACTTTTTGAAAGACGGAATGGCCGTCGACGTGCAGTTCCACGACGGAACGGCGATCGGCGTGGACCTGCCCGCGCACGTCGAGCTGCGGATCGTGGAGACCGATCCCGGTTTTCGAGGCGACACGGCGACGAACACGACCAAGCCGGCGAAGCTCGAAACCGGCGCAACCGTTGCCGTCCCGCTCTTCGTCGAAAGCGGTGACGTCATCCGTATCGATACGCGCGATCGCCGCTACATCGGACGGGCCAGTGGGCCGTAACTAGCTAGCGGCGCGTGCGCTTCGCCCTGGAGCTTTTCGCCGCCGCATTTTTTGCAAGCGTGTTCGGTTCGATGGTTGGCCTGGGCGGCGGCTTCGTGCTCGTTCCAATCCTTCGTCTTTTCCTCGGCTTCTCGCCGGCCTACGCCGCGGGGACGTCGCTGGTGCTGATCGTGGCAAATAGCGCAAGCGGTGCATTTACTTACTTGCTGCAGCGACGCGTCCACTTGAAGATTGGGTGGTTGATCGCGGCGGGAGGCCTGCCGGGAAGCATCCTGGGCGCCCTGCTCTCGCTGCGCATATCGCCGCGCCTCTTCGACACGATCCTCGCCGTGCTGCTTGTCGCCGTGGCGATCGACATGGCCTGGAACGCCGAGCGGCGAATCGCCGGCCGCGCGGAACACGACGGCGTTGCCGCGATCAAAGGGATGTCGTACCGCGCGGCCCTCGGTTTGGGCTTCGTGGTCGGGATCTTTTCCAGCCTGTTCGGTTTGGGCGGCGGAATCATTTTGGTCCCGACATTTCTCTATTTTTCGGAGCTTCCGGCGCACGCAATCAGCGCGACGTCCCACTTCGCGATCCTGCTTACGTCGCCGGTTGGCCTCGTCGTCCACGTTTTGCAGCGCGACATCGTCGCGCGGGACGTCGTTCCGCTTGTTGCCGGCGGCTTGCTGGGCGGTCCCATCGGTGCCCGCCTCTCGCTGCGGCTTCGCTCGCCCCAGCTGCTGATCGTCGTTGCGATTGCTCTGGTGACCGCCGCCGCCACGCTCATCTGGCGCCAGTTATAGGTCGAAGAGCGTTCGATCTATCGGGGCGACGTCATTTCCTTTGGGACGACGATTCGGTCGTACTCTTCCTCGGTGACGTGACCGAGCCCGAGTGCCGCCTTCTTGAGCGTCGTTTTCTCGTGATGCGCCTTCTTGGCGATCTCGGCCGCTTTGTCGTACCCGATGTGCGGCGAGAGCGCCGTGACGACCATCAGCGACTCGTCGAGATATTTCTTGATCTGCTCTTCGTTGGCTTGCAATCCCTCCACGGCGTGTTCGCGGAACATCGTGCAAGCGTCGCGTAACAGCGTCGTAGAGTGGAGGAAATTATAGATCATCACAGGGTTGAAAACGTTGAGCTCAAAATTCCCCTGCGACGCGGCGAAGCTGATCGCAAGGTCGTTGCCGTAGACCTGCACGCACGCCATGGTCATGGCTTCGGATTGGGTGGGGTTCACCTTTCCCGGCATGATCGAGCTTCCCGGTTCGTTCTCCGGCAGCACGAGCTCGCCAATCCCCGCGCGCGGACCGGAAGCCAGCCATCGAATGTCGTTGGCGATCTTCATCAATGCCGCCGCGAGCATTTTTAGCGCCCCCGAGGCAAAAACGAAATCGTCGTGGGACGCGAGCGCGGTGAATTTATTCGGATGGGAGCGAAATGGCAGACCGGTAAGCTCGGCAATCTTGCGCGCGGTCTTTTCCCCGAACTCCGGATGTGCGTTGAGACCCGTTCCAACCGCCGTTCCGCCGATGGCGAGATCGTAGAGCGGCACGAGCGCCTCTTTGCACGCGGAGATTGCGCGATCCAACTGGGTAACGTATCCGGAGAATTCCTGCCCCAGCGTGAGCGGCGTCGCATCCTGCAGGTGCGTTCGTCCCACCTTGACGATCCGCGACCACGCCAGTGCCTTCTCGTGCAACGCGTCGCGCAAGGCCTCGACGGCGGGCAACATCGCTACCATCGCCTGTGCCCCGGCTACGTTCATCGCCGTCGGGAACGTGTCGTTGGACGATTGCGACATGTTGACGTCGTCGTTGGGATGGACGGGCCTTTTCGAGCCCATTTCTCCGCCCGCGAGCTCGATGGCGCGGTTTGAAATGACTTCGTTGACGTTCATATTCGTCTGGGTGCCGGACCCGGTTTGCCAGACGCGCAGCGGAAAATGCTCGTTTAGTTTTCCTTCGACGATCTCGTCCGCCGCGGCGACGATGAGGCGCGTCTTGTCGGCGTTGAGTTTACCTAGATCGTTATTGACCAGCGCGGCCGCCTTCTTGAGGACCGCCATCGCCGCAATCACCTGTTTCGGCATGACGTCACGCGGCCAAGAGCCGTCGCCGATGTCAAAGTGCACCAGCGAGCGAGCCGCCTGCGCGCCGTAGTATTTATCGCCCGGAACGTCGATCTTACCCATCGAGTCGCTCTCGACCCGCGTGGTGGATTGCTTTTCGGTCGTCTTCGTAGTCGTCATAGCAGCTTGGACCTTCGTCATCGAGCGCTGCCCTTCCGCGCGGCCCGCAACACGTCGAGCGTCGTGCCTACGGTGCGCAGCTCTACGATCTCATAGATCGTCAACGGGTACCTGGCGTCAAAGCGACGTTTGTTGCAGCGCGGACAGCTTGACGGCTTGCGCGGGCGATTTCGGCGCAGTGCCTCGAACGCGCACTGCTCGCAACGGAGGATGTAGCGCTTACCCGATTCTTTGAGGGGAGCGGCGTTGCCGAGATCGTGATAGATGGAGGTCAGCCCGCACTCGCGCAGCTTTCGCTTGAAGCGAGGACCGTGCCCGGTATCGCGAAAGTTATCGTAGCACCAAGCGTGCACCATCTCGTGAAGCAGCGTCTCCGTCAGCGCCGCGGGATGTTGACGAAAATGCTTGGGTGAAAGCTCGATGAGCAAGGGGCGCGCGCCGTAGGTGATGCGACCGGCCGAATTAGAGAAGCGGGCGTTATAGGCGATGCGGCAGTCGGGGACTTCGCCGTTGAAAAATTCGTAGTTCAAGCGAGCGAAGAGCAACTGCAGGTCGGCCTCCGGGAGCACAGGCTATTCTTCCGCGTGCGTCCAACCGAATCTTCGTGCCGCCTGACGCCCCCGCCGGCCTTCCGCCTCGAATCTACCTGCCGATCGTCGTCCTTATCGCGGCTGCCTTTCTTTGCACGATGGCGTATCTCGTCGCCGACGGATTCGGCGTTACCGGATCGGTATTCGGCAAGGCGACGCAACCCCAAACGAACGCCGCCGCCGATCGCCAGGGTTCGCAGAACGCCGTCGAAGGAGGGCCGCCCGCGCCCGTCATGGCGCAACTGCAGACGCTGCGCCAGCGCATTGCGGCGCATCCCAACGATGACGTTGCGCTCACGCAGCTCGCCGACATGTATCTGGCGGCGAATCATTTCGATCAAGCGATTCCGCTTTACCAGCGCGCGTTGCGCGCAAATCCGCGAAATGTTGCTGCCCAAACCGGACTCGCCCAAGCCCGGGCCGCTCTACGCGAAGGCGCGCCCTAGGCAGTGAATCTCTACATTTCATGCGACATGGAGGGAACCGCAGGGGTATCTTCGTGGAAGCAGTGCGACCCCAGCGATACACACGAGTACCCGATCTTTCGGCGCCTCATGACGCTGGAGGTACGGGCGGCGATCGAGGGCGCGCGCGAGGCCGGCGCAAGCCGCGTGATCGTCAACGATTCCCATTGGTCGATGCGAAATCTTCTCTTCGACGAGCTCCCCTCGGATGACGACCTACAGGTCATCTCCGGAGCGCCCAAGCCATGGAGCATGATGGAAGGATTGAACGCCGGCGCTAACGCGGCGTTCTTTACCGGATATCACGCCAAAGCCGGCGATGCGGCGACGCTCGCACATACGTTCAGCGACGCGATCTACCGCGTAACGGTCAACGGGACGGCTTGCAGCGAGGCGCTGCTCAATGCGGCGCTGGCCGGAAGTTACGGCGTGCCGGTCGTACTCATCACGGGAGATCGAGCGATCGTCGACGAGACGACTCGAGCATTGCCGTGGGCGGTGGGAGTCGCCGTCAAAGATGCCGTCGGCTACTCGTCGGTGAATTCGTTGACGGCGCAGGCGGCGCGTGCCGCGATACGCTCCGGCGCTCGCGAAGCGATGGGGCGAATCGCGCAGGCACGACCGTTCACGTTCGAGGCACCCTTCGAGCTCACGATCGAAACGACCGGCGTCGAGCACGCGGACTTCATCGAGCTCATGCCCGGCTTTGTGCGGATCGGCTCGCGGGCGGTGCGCTTCGGCGCGAATGAGTACCCGGCGCTCTTGGAAGCGTTCATCACCGCGACCCGCATCGCCGCCGCGGCCGACGCATGACCCTTCGACGCAGTTTATCCCGAGCGGAGTCGAGGGACTCAGGATGACAAGGTGAAATTATATATCTCGAGCGATATGGAAGGCGTCGCCGGCGTGTGCGCGTGGGAACAAGTCGATGCTCGGAGGCCACATCCCGACTTCGCGATCTATCGTCGCTACTACACTCGCGAGGTTAACAGCGCGATCGAGGGAGCTCGAGCCGCGGGGACGACCGGCGTCGTGGTCAACGACGCTCATGGCCCCATGCGCAATCTCGTACTCGAGGAATTCCCTGACGACGTGCGCGTCATCTTCGGCGACCGCAAGCCATTTTCGATGGTGCAAGATGCGGATGGTGGGTTTGGCGGCGCGTTCTTCTTGGGCTATCACGGCGCGGCCGGGGATGCCGACGCGGTCTTGTGCCACACCTATACTCCCTCGGTGATCTACGAACTTCGCCTGAACGACATACGCTGCAGCGAGGCCACGCTCAACGCCGCGCTCTTGGGCTACTACGGCGTGCCGCTCTTACTGGTGACGGGCGATCGCACCACCGTCGAAGGCGTTCAGTCTCAAATGCCGTGGGTGCACGGAGCGATCGTCAAGACGTCAATCGGCAATCGCGCCGCCGCTTCGATGACCCCCGCGGCCGCGTGCCGGTCGATCCGGCGCGAAGCCGAAAACGCGGTGCGCGACGCCGCCACAGCGCAACTCTTCTCTTTAAAACCGCCGATCGTACTCGACGTCCAGCTCGTCACCGCATCGCAGGCGCATCTGATTGCAACGATCCCGGGCTTTAAACGCACGAGCTCTCGCAGCGTTCAATTCACTCACGACGACTTCCGAGTCGTCTTCAAAGCCTTTGTCGCGAGTTTTCGACTGGGCGCGTTGGCATAGCCTCCCGATGTCATCCTGAGGTCGAAGGATGACGCGGGGTGATTCTACGATGCCTTCGCCGGCGTCCCTAGGGCGATCGCGATTTCGACGACGTCGTCCTCATTGAGCGAAAGCCGCCGCATCGCGCATTCGTAGAGCTCGATCGTTTCTTCGCTTTTGCTCGAAGCGGCCCGCTCCTCGCGCAGGCGTTTGACTTCGTCGGTCACGCGGTGCGCGAGCTCCGAGCTCGGCGTAACGCCGGCATGCGCCAAACGCTCGTGCTGTCGGCGCAGCGTATCCTCAACGAGCGCGGCGCCGGTGTGCTTACCGAAGACCCAGCTGGTCTCCGCGCCCACCAAGTCGGCTGGGACCGCTTCGTACATCCGGTGGTCGATCAGCATCGCTTGCGTGTGGATGCCGGATTCGTGCGCGAAGACTTTTGAACCCACGATCGGCTCGTGCTGCTGTAGCGGGATGCCGCTTATGCGCTCCATGAAGCGAGCCAGGGCGCGCAGCTTGCGGTATTTGAAGGCGGGCAGCTCGATTCCGTAAAGCACGCGCAGCGCGACGACGAACTCGTGGAGTTTGACGTTTCCCGCTCGTTCTCCATATCCGTTCGCGGTCACCGAGATGACCTTGAAACCACAGGAAGCCGCAACGATCGCGTTGATCGTGCCGAGGCCGTAGTCGTTGTGCAGGTGGGCGACGATCGGCAGCCCTTTCGGAAGCGCATCGACAATGCGCGAGCAATACCAGCGCGCGGCTTCGGGCGTCAACGTGCCGACGGTGTCGGGCCATGCCGGCCGCGTACCACCCGCTTCGAGTCCCGCCTTGAAATACTCGATGAAGTAGTCGACGTCGCCGCGGCTTCCGTCCTCGGCGCCGAATTCGATGCGCTCGATTCCGCAATCGCGCGCGTGCCGAATCGCATCGCATTGCAGCCGGATGTTCGCGGCGCGGTAGAACGAAAGCGGCAAATCGAGCCATTCGCGCTCGTCCCGTCCCTCGTAACGCAGCAGCGTCTTGCCGATCTTGTATTTTAGATGCAGATCGCTGCCGCTCGTAAAGATAAAGAACGTCACGTCGCGTGGTGCGACGCCAATCTCGCGCAGCGTCCGCACGGTAACGTCGATGTCGTTCCGGTTGCTGCGGCACATTACGACGATTTCGACGTCGCCAAGTTGGCCGCGGCGCTTGGCCTCCATGACGAGTTGCAGCGTGCGGCGATCTCCCTCCGACGCGGCCGGGAAACCGACGCTCATGATGTGGACCCCAATATCCGCCAGCGCCGCCGCGATTTCCAGCTTTTGAGCCGGCGTATAGCAGACGCCCGGCATCTGTTCGCCGTCCCGCAGGGTCTCGTCGTAGATCCGAATTTCTGAAGGGTCCGGGAACGTAACTTGACCGGTGAATTCCTTCGGATCGCGGATGAGGCGCTCGATCGGCTCGCGTAGCATATGCCAGCGTTCTACGCAGGTTCGGTTATCTCTTGGTGCCCGCTTTCTCACCTACGCGCTCGCCAAAGCGCAGCTCCGCGGTATCTCGCGGGAAGAGCAGCTCGAGCGTCCAGTCGAAGGCGACGCGCAGCTTTCGATCGAGGCCCGGCAGGCGCAGCAAGTAGTACGTGCGCCAAAAAAACCAAGCGATGAAGCCGGTGATCACGATGTCGCCGGGCAGCTGCGCGACGGCCTTGCGAGCGCCCAGCGCCGCCATCATGCCGAGTGCGCGATAGCGAAATGGCCTCGTGGACTTTCCTCGCAGCGTGGCGACGATATTGTCCGCCAGCGCAGGCCCTTCCCGGATCGCGTGTTGCGCGGTCATCGGGTAAGCGCCGCCGGATCCATCCGGAATCGAGGCGCAGTCGCCCAGCGCCCAAACGTTTTTGAATCCGAGCACTTGCATGTTGCGCTCGGTCACGAGTGCGCCGCGTTTGGTGGTCGGCAGCGCCATCGCCGCAACGGTTGGAGAAGGTTTCACTCCCGCGCTCCAAACGATCGTTTCCGTCTCGATGCGGCGGCCGCTCCGCAACGTCAATCCGTTTTCGTCCGCGGCGGCAACGCCGTCGCCGAGAACCACCTCGACGCCCCGCCGTTCCAGGATGCGGCGCGAGTATTCGCCCATTTTGGCCGGGAGGCCGGCGAGAAGCGACTTGCCCGCCTCAACCAACACCATCCGCACCTCATCGGTGCGCAAGCGTTTGTAGAATCGCAATACGCTGCGAAAGAGGTCGACGATCTCGCCGGCCGTTTCGACGCCGGTAAAGCCTCCGCCCACGACCACCAGCATCAGCAGACGGCGCCGCCGCGCGTCGCTTCCGATGGTATCGGCCAGCTCCAAGAGCCAGACCAAATGATTGCGCAGCGCGTCGGCATCTTCCAGCGTTTTGAGCGGCCACGTGTTCTCGGCAATCCCGGGAAGACCGAACGTCGACGTCGAGGACCCTAGCGCTATGACGAGCTGGTCGTAGGGTTGGACGATATTCGTTCCCGTCAGCACGTGATGGTAGGTCACTTCCCGGCGGCTCACGTCGATGCTGTCCACATCGGCGAGCACGAAGCGCGTGCGGTTCAGCTGCTCGCGAATCGGGGTGACCACGTGACGCACCTCCAGCTCGCCCGACGTCACCTCGGGAAGCATCGGCGTAAAAAGGGTGTAGTTGTCGCGACAAAGGAGGACGATTTCCGCCTCGTCGCGCCTGAGGCGGCGCTCGAGCCGTCGCGCCACGGCGATACCCGCAAAACCTCCGCCCACGATCACGATGACCGGCACGCGACGCGGTTGAAGAGGGCTGCGTGGAATACCTGCCCCCGTCACCAGATCAAGAGCCGGAACCGCCGAAGACCGTGCAGCGCCGCCGGCAAGGCGGCATCGGCGCGATTCTCGCAGCCGTCGTCGCGTTTGCCCTCAAGTTCAAGTTCCTGTTGCTGATCGGCGCCAAACTGATCGGGGTGAGCTGGACCTTCCTGCTTTCATTGTGGATCTACGTCGTAATTTTCGGGTGGAAACTCGCGGTCGTCGTGATGCTGCTCTTGCTAGCACACGAGCTGGGGCACTATTTCGCGTTTCGCGCCTATGGATTGCCGGCACGCCTGCCGGCATTCGTTCCTCTGTTCGGTGCGTTTACGGCGGGCGCGATTCCGGACGATCTCGAGCAGGATGCGTACATCGCGCTGGCAGGACCGCTGACCGGACTCGGCCTTGCAGCGGTCTGCTACGGCGTTGGCCAGGCGACGGGGGACCGGTTCTGGTATGCGTGCGCCGACCTCTCGGCGTTCCTGAATCTTTTCAACATGATTCCCATGCCGCCGTTTGACGGCGGACGCATCATCGGCGCGCTTTGGCCGCCGCTGTGGATCGTCGGCTTCGCGCTGTTCGTCGCCTTCGCGGTGTTCTTCCACATTCCGATCGTCTTCGTGATCGTCATCGGGGTGTTGGGACTGCCGGCGATGCTGGCCGCCTGGAGAGGCCACGTCGATCCGCGCGCCGCGCGCATGACCTTACCCGCTCGATTGCGCGTGAGCGTCTGGTATCTCGCAACGTTGTTGGGACTCTTCTTCGTCATGGCGCAGTCGCATCTGATTGCGACACCGGGATCCGCCGGCACACCTGCGTGGTGATCCGTGGTTGGCTGGTGGCGCTCGCCTGCGTGGGAATAGCGATCGCCATTCTCGCAGCCCGGCCGGTCCGCACTCCCGGCCCGCTCGCGCGCGACTTTGAAGCCTACTGGGCAGCGGGCTCGGCGTGGAACGCGCAGGCGGATCCCTACGGGCGAGCGATCTGGGTTGCAGAGCGCCGCGTCGCGGGTGTGGACGCCGGACGCGATGAGGTGCTGCCATTCGTCGGTCCGCCGGCAACGCTGCTGGTTTGGAGCGTCGCCGCGCGATGCCCATATCAGATCGCGACGGCGGCGTGGTGGACATTGCTGGGCGTTTCACTCCTCGCGCTCGTCGCAACGGTTTTGCGCGGAAGCGGCACGCCGTTTAGGATTCTTCCGTTTTTTGGCGCCACGCTGCTCGCGCTGGCGTTCGCTCCGATTTCGAGCGACTTGGCGCTCGGACAGCTGGCTATGCCGGCGTTCCTGGGCGCCGCGGCGCTTACCGTCTTCGCGGATCGCTCGTTGCCGGGCGCCGCGCTGGGCGTGTGTCTCGCTTTCGCACAACCCAATGCCGCCCTCGGCTTGCTTTCACAACTCGGGCGCAATCGGGCAACGCTGGCGATGGTTCTCGGCGCTTGCGCAACATATGCGCTCGGCGTCGTTGCGGCGGGTTGGGCCTGGCCGCTCCCGTACGCTCGCGTTTTGGCGTCACACGGTGCCGCCGAACGATTCATCGCGATTCAGTTCAGTCCGGCCTCGATCGCCTATGGGTTCGGCGCGAATCCGTGGGCTGCACGCGCTCTTGGAGCGTTCGTTGCCCTTCTCGCCATTGCCGGTGCAATCGCAACGGCGTTGCGCGTGGCGGATCGTTTCGCCCGCTTCGCAATATTCTCGGCGTTAGCGCCTTTCGTTGCCGGCTTCTTTCACGAGCACGACCTCGTGGTTGCCTACGCCGCCGCCGTGTGGTGCGCTCTCCGCACGCGTGGGGTGGTGCGGACGGTCGCGCTCGCCGGAACGCTGCTGGTCGGCATGGATTGGCTGGGACTCGCACAGCGGCCCAGTGGAATCGCACAGTGCCTAATGCTCGCTATCGCCGCATTCGCGGCATTCGTTGCGCTCGGCGACGACGCCGGCGCTCGCAATGTTGCGCCCGCGGGCGCCGCCACGGCGGCACTCTTCGCCGGTGCGGCGCTCCTTGCGACCAGCCATCCCATGCCCGTCTGGCCCGACACGATGGCGCACTTCCACGCTCCCGCCCACGCGACGGTCGCGGCGGTGTGGCTCGGCGAACAGCGCGCTAGCGGTTTGCTGGCCGCCGTCCCGGCGTGGGCGCTACTGCGCTCCTTGTCGCTCTTGGGCTGCGCGCTGCTCGCGTTTGCTATATATCGACATTCAACATATTGTCGAACGGCGTGATGGCATTGGGGTGGAAGTTCTTCAGGTCGCTGTTGTGCGCGAAGATATCCTCGCGCAACGACGTGACTACCTCGGGAACGTCTTTGATGAACTCTTGCTGCACTACGAGAACGTCCTTGTTCCGCTGCGGCTGATCGTAGTGAGCGAAGAGCGCGTCCATCGCTGCCTGCGCCCGCGGATTGCACCAGCGAACGTCGTTCTGCCCGTTGGGCGGAAACGAGTGACACGAGAAGAACGGCGACATATCGCCGATCGCATCGTTTTGCCACGCGAAGCCGATGATGTCCCACTTGCTTGAATAGACGATGCCCCCCGACTGCAACGGGGCAAACATCAGAGCGGGCGGGTAATGGCGCACGCTGATATCGACGCCGATCTGCTTCCACCAGGAGCGTTCCAGCTCGATTGCCTCGTCCGTGTCCTGCGATCCGGCCGTCGTGGCGTAGTCGAGCGCGAGCCGCACCCCATTCTTCATCCGGATTCCGTCGGCGCCGCGCGTCCAACCGTCTCGATCGAGGATCGCGTTGGCGCGCGCGATGTCGAAGGGCACCGGCGGTATCGACGTCACGTAATAGGGCGCGTTCTTCGGCGTCGTAACCTCCTGCAGGATACCGACGCCGCGGCCGATCTTATCGATCAAGGTACGCCGATCGATTGCCAGGCGCAGCGCCTCGCGAACGACGGGATCTCTGAGAGCCGGACGCTGGATGTTGAAATCCAGGTGATTGAACCAATAGCTCGGCTGACGGAGGATGTCGACTCCCGCAATGGCCTGCGCTCTAGCGAGGTAAGCGCCAGGGACGAGTTGCCACATGTCGATCTCATGTGACTGGAGTTGTGAGAGCACCGTGTTTCGGTCCGGCACGATCTTGTAAATGATTTGCTGCAGCCGGGGGCGACCTCGCCAGTAGAGTGGGTTCGGAACCAACACGATGTCTTGCGCTCGTTCCCAGCGCACATACTTGAATGGCCCGATTCCGACCGGAAGCGAATTGTAGGCGACGTGGTTGATGTTTGGGTACTGCGCCAAAAGGTGCTTTGGCAGGATGCACGGGTTGGCGCCCGCGGTCGAAAAAAACGTCTCGATGAACGGTGAATAGGGCTTCTTCAAATGGTAGATGATGGTATATTTATCCGGTTCGTCGATCTTCGTGATCTGATCCCATCCGAGCCGGCCGACCTCGTTGTTCGCCGGGTTGTTGACGACGTTGGTCGAGAAGACTACGTCGTCGGCGTCGAACGGCGCACCGTCCGACCAGCGTACGCCCTTGCGTAAATGATAGGTGATCGTGAGTCCGTCTTTGCTGACGCCGCCGTTCGCTTGGGTCGGCACCTGGGTCGCAAGCTCGGGATACGGATTGTTGTTCTCGTCCCATTTGATCAGATAGGCCATCGTCATGGACGAAAGGTAGCCGATGTCGGCAAACTGTCCCAGGTGCGGGTTGAGCGTGTTGACGTCTCCGGCGTCGGCGAATCGCAGCACGTGCGGCTGCGTCCAGGAATTCGAGCGGCCGCCGCCGCCGGTCACGGAGGCGGTCTTCGAACAAGCGCCGAGACTTGCCGCCGCTACGATGCAAACGATAGCCGGAAAGAACCGTACCTTCATGCTGCTAAGCTCCTAAATCGAGTAGTTCCAAGGATCCCAGAAGGCAGAAATCACGGGTGACGGATCGAAGCCCTTGAGATCGCTGTTGTAGACGTATGGCACGCGGTTGAAGTAGAGGATGATCGTTGGAACGTCGAGGGCTAGCTGCTGCTGCACGACGATGTAATCGCGCTTGCGCCGCGCCTGATTGATCGTCGAGAGCGCGTCGCTCATCGCCGCGGTCGCTGTGCGATTCTCCCAGAACATGGCGTTCTGCCCATGCGGCGCCAGGTTGTTTCCGGAATAGATCGCGCTGTCGTCGGGGTCGGCGGCGCCGAGCCAGCCGAATAACGCAACGTCGTAATGGCCGCCCTGCAAAATGCCGTTCGTCGAGTTGTCGAAGAACTGGCTCGTCGGGTAATTCTTGATGTCTGCCTGCGCCCCCACCTCGCGCCACTGTCGCTGAAGAACGGTTTCGTTGGCCTTTCCATTCGACGACTCCGTCTGCGTGCTCAACGTGAACTCCAGGCGCTGCCCGTTCTTGACCCGAATTCCATCTCGACCAACCTTCCACCCATCGGCATCCAAGAGTGCCTCCGCTTTGGCGGGATCGTATGGGTAGTGCACGATGTCGTCGGTATACGCCCACGAATAGTGCGGTTGCTGATCGGTATTCGCCGGAATGGCCGAACCGTGGGCAACTTTTTGGATGATTTCGTTCTTATCCGTCGCGTACGCAAGCGCGCGCCGCACTTGGATATCGGAGACGATCGGATGCCTGAGGTTGAAATCTGCGTGTGACCACGAAAAAGCGTCGACGCGAACCGCTTTCAATCCGTTACGCGGATCTGCCGCGAGCCCGGCGTACTGGGGCCACTTGAGACTCGTTCCCAATGCGAGCATGTCGAGCTCGTGCGTCTGCAACTGCGTAACGACGGTGTTCTCATCGGGAAGGATCTTATAAATGACTTCCTTTAGCTTGGGCTTGCCGAGATAAAAGTCGGGATTGGCCACCATCCGCACGTCCTGACCCCGGTTCCAGGCCACTACTTTGAACGGTCCGCTGCCAACCGGGAGCGCGTTATACGGAGCGGTGTTGAATGACCCTTTGTCGTCGTTGTACTTGGCCAGCAGGTGTGCCGGGAGGATCGGCGCGTTGCTGTTGACGCTCCAGAGCTGCTGCAAAAACGGCGCGTAGAGCTTTTTCATGTGGATCACCGCGACATACGGATCGGTACAGTCGATGCTCCCAATGTCCTTATAACCGTCGGTCGTCGTCACGTTGTTATGGGTGTTCATGACGGCCTGCCAGGTGAATCTCAAATCGTTGCAAGTGACCGCCGGACCGTCTTGCCACTTCATGTTCGTGCGAAGCTTGTACTTCAGCGTCAAACCGTCTTTGCTCACGTCGCCGTTGGCGATCGTCGGGATCTCTCGCAGCGCATCGGGAACCGGGCGCGCTTTGTCGTCGTATCGAATCGTCCAAGAATAGACGAACATCCCGATGTCGAGCGTCGGCGCCGCCGAGTTCAGCATCGGGTTGAGGTTCTTGGGGTCGGAGAACTCCGAGAAGCTCAAAACTCCCGGCACCGTCCAACTATTCGCGCCGCCTGCCGTCGCGCCGCCGGTCGTGACCTTCGTACAAGCCGCGATGGCCAGGCTCGCGACGACTACGGCAGCGGCACACCGGGCCTTGACGTTCAAATAGACGCTCCTTCCTCGCCCTCGGCGCGCATCGTCTCCGGATCGATCCCGCGAGCTTCGCAAAACGAACGATATGCGCTCGGCGCAATTTCCGACGGTTTGATTTCGCTGCGCCCGCCCCAAAACACGTTGGTATACGTAAAATCGAGGCCCGCCTCCCGCAGGTGCTCGTCGATGGCCGCCTTATGCTCCAATACGGCAGCCTTTTCCATTCCATGCGCGACGGCCATGACGTTGACGTTGTGAAATTCCGGGCCGCCCTCTCTCCAGTAGGCGTGAGTGATTACGAAATGGCGCGCGACCTCGGAGCCGACCTCGATCTCGCGCCCAGGCTCAACGGCCCAATGAAAGAGCGCGTTGTAGCGCGTCACGCGCTCGTTGCCTGCGGTGGGTTTCACGTGTTCCAGAAAGGTCGAAAAACGGCCGATGACGCGGCGTTCCTCTAGCGAACGGGCCACGTCCACGAAGGTCGCGTAATCAACGCCGGCTTCGACCGCCCGGGCCGCCCAGAGATCTCGTACGATTTCTGCCGGCGCGAACTCTCGCTTGAGCGCGACCAGAACGCGCCACTGCAGCTCCGACAGTTCGACGATCGCCGTATCGAGTGGGCGCCCCGGCTCGTCTGCACGCGCGCCCGGCGGCAGTCCGCGTCGCCGAACGTGCCCGACACCCAGCGTGAAGAGCATCTTCGCGGGCATTAGTCGGAAGCGCTGCGCGCCGACTTCGCGCGCCAGCCACTGTGCGTGCTTGCGCAGCGAAAAGCCTTGCGGCACTTTGAGCGTGGTCCACAATCGGTACGTGCTGCCCGCGGAAACGGCATCGGTGGTGCGAACTACGACATGGCCGGAGAATGGATCTTCGCGGAACATGTAGTCGAAGGCCGCATCGAGCCGGGCCGCCGGAACCTCCCACGCGCACAGCGCTCCTCCGGCCAAGCTGGTCGAGAGCAGCGTTTGGCGCACTCGCCGAATCGTTCCGGCTTTCAGCATGGCCGCGACGCGCTCGATCACGACGTCGAGCGCAAGGCCGGTCCGAGCTGCGATTTCGCCGAAGGGATCCGTTTGAAAACCGGCAAGGCGATCCTCGGATACCGCGAGGATCGCCGCATTAACGGAATCTGAAACGTTTGCCGGAGCTTCGGAGATTCCGGGACTCATTACGGATTCAATTATATTTGAACGTCGCTGACACCCGTCGCGTATAAGTAGTTTTGCTGGGCGGTATGCACGCCGTAAAGCGCGGTAATGTATGCCGATTGTGCCGTTGAAAGATTCGCCTCGGCCGTCACGACGTTGAGAATCGTGGTCGCGCCGACCTTGTATTGCGCTTGCGTCGCGTCGAGCGTCACTTGCGCGGATCGCAGCTCCAAGCGCGCCTGCACGAGGGAGGCACGGGCTGAAATCAACGTCGCCAGGGCAGAGCGGACGTCCGACTCGACCGTCAGCCGCGTCGAATTGAGCGTAGCCACTGCTTGATCGAGTTGCGAGGCCGCGACCGCAACGTTGTAGTTGGTGACGCCTTGATCGTAGATCGGAATGCTGAGGTTCAACCCGAGGGTTTTATCGTTCGACCAGCTCGACGGTCCGGGGCAGGCCGACTCCCCAAATACGATTCCCTTCTTGGTCGTACTCGTCGTCGAAAAGCAGTTTATGAACTGCCGGCTGACCCCGTCGGTCGCGCCGGCCGAGAGAACCGGAAACCGCGCGAGCTTGGCGTAGCGTAAGTTCTCGCGTGCCGATTGCACGTTGAACGCCGCCGAGATGTAATCCGGCCGCATGATCATTGCTCGGTTAAGCGCGGCCGTATAGCTGGCGTTCGGTGGCGCCGGTTGCCCCATGATCTGTTGAGGAACGACCAGTGTGTCGGCGTCGAGACCAAGAGTCGTCGCAAAAGTGGCTTGAGCGCCGATTGCGGTGCCTTGTGCGGTCACGAGATTGCCCCTCGCCTGCGCCGTCTGGAATTGCGCCGCGGCGATGTCCGACCGGGGCGCCGCCCCGTTTCTAATTTGGGCCGCAACCGACGCTTCGTTGACTTCGAACTCGTGCACGAGCTGGGCGTCGGCGGTTACCGTGGCGTTATCTTCGAGGACGGCGTAATATGAATCGGCGATGTTGAGCGCGAGCGTCTGCAGCTGCCGCAGAAGCGTCGCGCGACCCGCCAAGTCGGCTTCTTTTGCCGACCGGATGTTGGCTATCGTCCGGCCGCCATCATAGATGAGTTGAGTAATCGTGATTCCCACGTTTTCGTTGGTCACCGTGGCCTGCGAGTACGCGGACGGCGTCGCCAAACCGAACGCGGCGGCGGGATTGATGGCCGGGCTGCTCGTCGGCCGCGCGGAGCTGCTTCCCGAAGCGCTCGTGCCGTTGCTGTAGGATTTCCCAGTCTGCGCCGTTGCGCTCAGTCCCGGATAGTATGCCTGGACGGACGCGGCGTATTTCGCATGAATCGCCGCCCATTGCGCATTTTGCGTCGCAAACGTCGGCGACAGCGCGACGCCGATTCTGACGGCGTCGGCGAGTGAAATCGACTGCGGCACGCCCTTTTTTGGCGTAAGCTGCGAAACGTCGGGCGCAGGCGTTCCATACGCCGGATAGGGCATCGGCGTGCCGTTAATCGTCGGCTGGGGCATCGGTGACGGCATCTGCACGCCCGGCACGCTCTCGTCCGGCGTGCTTTGGGCCAAAGCCGCTCCGGTCACGAGCGAGGCCATCGCGAGCGCCGCGAAAAGCGCTCGCGCGGGAATCTTTCCTCGGCTCATCGTTAATGCACCGCGCCGTTGGCCGATGAGGTAGAGCTGGCGTTGTTGACTGCCACCAGGCTCCCGTCTTTGAGGGCGTCCGGCCGCGTCGTGACGACCACCGTGCCGGGCTGCACCCGCGGACTGATGACTTGGGCCATCGTGTCGGTCTGCACCCCGACCCGTACCGGAACCGCCTGCGCTTTGTCGTTCGCGACGACGAAAACAATGTTGCCATTCGGGGTCTGGGCGACCGCGCTGCGCGGAACGACGACCGCGCCGACGGCGCGCGACTTGGTGACGGTCACCGCAACCAGCATGCCACCTCGCAGGACGTAGCCAGGATTGCGCAGCTCGAGCCGCGCCAGATAGGACAGCGTTCCGGAAGTCGGAACGGCGTTGACGGTTTGAACGGGGCCGTTGAAGGTCCGTCCCGGGAGCGACGTCGATTGGAACGTGACGAACATCCCCGGGCGCACGTACGCGAGGTCTTCATCCGGAACGTTGACGTTGATCCAAACGTTGTCGATCCGTGCAACTTGGAGAACCGGCTGCGAAGGCGATGCAAACGCTCCCGGATCGACCAAACGGTTCGCGATCACGGCATCGTAGGGCGCATAGAGATAGGTCTGCGATAGTTGCGTGCTGAGCACGCGAGCTTGCGCCGATGCCGACTCCGCTTGCGCCTGCTGAGCCTTGACGTTCTGAGCGCTCACGGCGTTGTTGCGCAGGCCGACGACGGCATTGTTATACGTTTGTTGCGCTGAAACGTAGTTCGCTTGCGACTGCTGCAGCTGCGTTTGTGAAACGTACCCCTGCTTGTAGAGCTGCTGGTTCTGATCGAAGACCAGCTTGGCGTTCGCGAGCGACGCTTTCGCGCTTTGAACGTTGGCTTCGTTAGTTTGAACTTGCACGGGGTATCCGACGACGGCGCCTTGCGCCGATGCGGAAAACTGCGCCGCTTGCGCTTGGGCTTGCGACAGCTGTGCCTGAAGCGTCGAGGGATCGATCCTCGCCAGCAGCGCGCCTCGATGGACCATGTCGCCGATGTTCACGTTGATCGCGGTAATGGTTCCGCTCTGCTGGAACGCGAGCGTCGACTGCTCGAGCGGCGCGATCTGGCCGTCTAGCGTAACGTAGGTCGCCAAGTTCTGGCGGGTGGCCGCGGCCGCATCCACCGCCAAGGGCATGGGCCCGGTGGGCGGCTTCTTGCCGCAGCCTGCCAGCGCCGGCAGCACCAGGGCCGCCGACACGGCCAACAGCGTCGCGCGCGATGCGTGCGCAAATCTTATCCTAAGCATCAGTTTCTTAAGTGCCATCCTTCATAGTCTGATATACGGCTATACGGCGCCCAACGGCTTTTGATTCAAAGCGTCCGCTTAGGGAGCCTGTAGCAGAAACCTCGGCATGAAGTAATCGGCTGCAGGGCGTATCTCCCTTACGGCATGAGCGTAAAACTCGACATCGGCCGCTCGTACAGCCTTCAGAGCCGCGTCGAGGAGTGGATGACGGCCGAGAAAGCCGGCAACAAGGGAGTCGACGTCCTCTCCACGTCGATGCTCGTTCAGCTGGTGGAGAGTGCCGCGATCCATTGCATCTCGCCGATCCTGAAGGCCGGCCAGATTTCGCTTGGGACGCACGTCGACCTCGAGCACAAGAAACCGGTCCCCGTCGGGTTTATCGTGCGCACCGAAGTCGAAGTCGTCATGCTCGACGGACCCCGGGTGAGCTTCGCGGTGCAAGTCTTCGACGAGCAAGAAGCGGTGGCCGAAGGAACTCACGAGCGGTACATCATTGAGAAGGCCAAGTTCCTAGCAAAACTCCAAGAAAAGCTGGCCTGACCAGGCTCCCACTGCAGGGGAGGCAATCGCCCCCTCCCGAAGAGGACGCCAAAGGATTGCGCCCCGGGCCTTCGGGCATCGGTGGGCAAGCCTCAGGTCCCAATTTACCAGCTTAGGAGGACACATTGAAGCGACTGAGCACTGTAGTCCTGACCGCGCTGATCGCAGCCGGTTTTGGATTCAACGCAGTCGCGGCCCATCCCGGCGGATCGCATGGCAACATTGGACCCAACGCGATTGCGCAGGATCAGGGCGCGACGGCTGCTCCGCCGGCGAATTTTGGTTCGCCGCCGTCGGGTCAGTACCCGATTCTCTACAATGACCACCACGTCTATGCCAAGCCCGACATCCTGAAACAGGGCCGCGTGCTCGCGGCGCTGGTGCGGGGCGGAACGCTCTTAATACCACTTCGCTCCATGTTCGAGCAAATGGGCGCGACCGTGTCGTACGACGGGGGCAGCAAGACCGTGACGGTCAGCAAAGCCGGTGCCGAGGTCAAGGTGACCGTCGGTAAACCGGAAGTCATCATCAACGGCGAATCACGTCCCCTGGACGTGCCGCCGATGGTCTATAAAGGTATCATTCTCGTGCCGGTCCGTGTGATCTCGGAAGGCATGGGGGCCTACGTACAGTGGGTACCCGATCGCCGTCTCGTCGTCGTACGTTACATCCCGGCAACCCCACCGCCGAGTCCGGCACCACCACCCCCACCACCGCCCCCACCGCCGACCCCGACGCCGGCACCAGTGGTGGCACCCTACAACGACTTCTACGTCGCCGGCGACTACATTATCTCGCCAAAGGTGTACAATGAATTCGTTCCGGGGAGCTCCAGCAACAACAATAACGGTGGTTTCTCGTACCGCTTACACGGCGCACTGGAATTCGCCATCGCCAATCTGCCCTGGATGGTCGAAGTCGACTACCGCCAGTGGAACTGGCAGCATCACTGTGGCGGCGCAGGCGATCCCGAGTGCCTGGTTACTACGATCGGCGGACTCGGACAATCGTCCGTCCCGACGTTCATCGGACGCGACTATGACTTCGACGCACGGTTGGGTCTTCGAATCCTCAAGCCGCGCATCTATATAGTCGGCGGCTACATGTGGCGCGGAAACAACTACGGCTATCCGAAGGAAACGGGCGCCGGCGTCGGGCTCGAAAAGCTGCCCGATCTCGATCGGCCGTTCTCGTTCTATGGCCACGCCATGTACTTCTTCGGTGTAAACGGCAACTACCAGAGCTCGCCGCTAGCTTGTGGAACTCCCACGATAGCGACCGGCTGCACGTACAACGTCGGTTACAACATCCTGAAGTATGACATCGGGGCCACCTACTCGTTCCAAGGATTCCCGCTCTTTATCGAGGCTGGTTTCCTGGGCGATCGTGGATACAACACCAACGCAGCGCCGATCGGATTCTCCGAAAGCGGCCCATACGCCGGTATCGGCCTGAAGATCTAAGCTTCGCGCTTCATACCAAATCGAAAGCCCCTGTTAACACAGGGGCTTTCGTTATTCTCGATCGCTTATTGCGGTGCGGCTGAAGACTGAACGCAGGGCGGCGTGATCAGAACGACCGCCGGGTGGCCCGGTGCCGGCGACGGCGTCGGCGTGACGTCGGGCGTTACTTCGGGCATGACGCCGGCGCCAAGCGGCAGCGGCGTCGGGCAAATTTCCGCCAGCGCGAACCAGTGCTCGGTGTAGCCGCGACTCAAGCTGGCCTTCATCGTCTTGCCAAAGTACGAGCTCCCGTATTTGGTGACGAGAAGCTGTATGAACTCCCAAGCGGTTTGCTGTTCGGACTGCGTGTAGACCTTGCGCAACACTTGAATGCCCAAGAAGTACGAGCGCGGGAGCTGAGGGTCGTTCGGGTACTTGGCAGCCCAGCGCTGCAGCGCTTCGGTTGCAAAGTCTAGCTTAGAGATCAGTCGCGAATCCGTCGTGTAGGCCCCGGCACTCACCGCGCCGTCCTTGTACGTGTTGTCGATGCCGAGATAGCTCATCTTCATGCGGCCGAAGTATTCGTCTCCCGGCGCCGAGCCGTTGAATTGCTCGCATTGCAGGTGCGCCCACTTGCTCTTGGTGTCGTCGCACGGGTCTTTCTTCGGGTTCGTCGATGCTTTCGGCGCCGCCGTGGATGCTTTCGGCGCCGTCGTGGATGCTGCCGCCGGTGTTGCTGCCAGAGCCGATGCGGAACGATCCGGCGCCATGTACAATAGACCGGTGCTCGCAACGGCAATCGTAAGCGATAGCGTTGGTAGGGTGCGTCTCACGTGTGAAAAAATCTCCCTGCGGAATACCGCTACGCGCGGTAAAGTCCATTGGGGAACGAGTGTTTCCTCGCATGCGGGCTGTGGGCCTCCCATACCAACGCCGACGAGGGGCGCCGCTTTCGCGGCCGCGAACAGCGGCAAGCAATGACTCGCTCAATTCGCGCGGCGGCGCTGCAGTTGCGCGCGCGAGATCGCAGCGATTTCGCGCGCTCGCTTGAAAGCTCGCTCGACGCCGCGCAGCAGGCTTGCGCGCGTGCCGACTTGATCGTGCTGCCCGAAGGGACGTTTCCGGCTTACGTTCTAGGCGAGGCACCGCTGGATGATTCGGCGGTCTCCCACGCGCTCGACCGTCTTACGGATATTGCGAAGGGCACGCGGACGGTGATCGTGGCGGGTGCGGCGGCTGCGGCCGAAAACACGGTACGCAACAGTGCGTTCGTCATCGATGCAGACGGCTCGCTCGCCGGGCGTGCCGACAAGCTCTTCTTGTGGCATTTCGACCGCCGCTGGTTTTCCCGCGGAGAGCGGCTGGCTCCGATCGAGACCAGCATCGGCGTGCTCGGCGTATTGATATGCGCCGACGGTCGGATCCCCACGATTGCGCGTGGGCTCGTCGACGGCGGCGCCGAACTGCTGGTCATGCCGACTGCCTGGGTTACCAGCGGGCGAGATCCTCGTGCGCTCGACAACGTTCAGGCCGATCTCTTGGGGCGGGTGCGCGCGTACGAGAATCGCGTTCCCTTTGTTGCCGCGAACAAGTGTGGGGTCGAGCTCGGAATGGTAGCATACTGCGGCAAGAGCCAAATCGTGGGCGCGGACGGCGAAATGCTTTCGCTGGCAGGTCAGCACGAGCCCGAAACGCTGCACGCGACCGTCGAGCTCGGCGACCGGCGCCCAGCCCGCGTGCCGCCGCCGCGGCCTGCCCGGCGAGCCAAGCTTGGCGAACGGTCGTTGCGCATCGCGATATCCTTCGATCCGCTTCCAGCAGATATCGACCGGCGACTCGAGCTCCTCGACGACGACTACGCCATATCGTCCGAAAGCGCAGAACGCCTTGCACTGCTCGACCGCGCGATCCCGGTCGCGTGCACGGGCGACGCCACCGCGCTCGACCCGGCCGGCCTTGTGGGCTACCGTCGAGCCGGATATCCGCTGATCTGTTGGACGACCGACGTGGCCGGTGAGTGGACCGAGCGCATTGCGAGGGCGCGCGCGCTCGAGCTGAGGATCTATCTCGTCGTCTTCGATCGCACCGTTCGCCGCGCGTTTGCGGTGGATCCCGACGGAGTGGTCCTAGCGGGAACGTTTGCCGATTATCGTCTGGCGAGCTTCTCCCTCGACCCGCGTAAGACGCTGCAAACCGCAGTCGCACCAGGCACGGATATTGATGAGGGCCTCGAGCGAGTCGCGGCGCTGACGGAAAGGCCCGCGAAATCGACCGCGTGAGCCGCAGGTTGGGACCGAACGTGGGCAGCCGTTTGGTTTCGCTGGCTGCCGCGATTATCGCGGTGTTGGCTGCGCTAGGCACCCTCTTCGCGCACCATCGTTCGATCTCGGCACTTTCGTCGAAGAACCAGGCGATTCTCACCCAAGCTCGCGCGACCGACACCTTCAACGCATACGAGGCGAAACAGACTCGCTTCAACATTTATCGTGCATTGCTCGCGAGCGACTTGGTACGCAAGGCCGAGACCCGGGCGCGCTTGGAAGCGGTGGCGGAGAGCGAAAGCGTTTCCGCACCGCCCGTTCTACAAAGGGCGAAGGACCTCGAGAAACAGGCCCTCCATGAAGACGAACGCTCCGATCAGATCATGAAATCTTATGAAATGCTGCAGTTCGCGACGACGACATTTGAGATATCGATCATCCTCGTATCGATTTCCGCTCTCGCCGGGGCTCGGCTGCTCTTGCCGTTCGGCTGCGTTTTGAGCGCACTCGGTATCGTGCTCTTCATCACTGGCCTCTCGCAAGGCCGGTAGACGCAGTTGGTAAACCTCATCCGAATCGCCGCGCTTCTGACGGCGTCGTTGACGCTGGAAGGAAGCGTCGCGCGGACTCCCTGCACGCGCATCGCCTCCGGCAAGATCGCCGCGAGTGCATGGCCGTACCTGCCGGGCAGCAGCCTGCCGCTGCGCGTTGACGGGTTCGCCGCCCCCTATCACGCAGCGCTTCTGGGACCCGGGAGCCTTTCAGCCGGAGGCGTTTACGATATCCCGCCGGGAGCGCTTCCGGGCAGCGCGTTGCTCGTCGCGGGAAACACCTACGGGCTTGCCGCAGCAAACCTGCGCATCGGCGCGCCGCCCTCGGCAAAGCGTTCGTTTCTGCTGGTCGCGTCCTACGATGACGGCATCGTCTTTCACGACGCTCGAGATTTCTCGGTAACGGGGGTGCTGGCTACGGGCGGGACGCCCAGTGACGCCGCCATAGATTCACTCGGGAGAATCGTCGCTACCGATACCCAAGGGTCGGCTTTGACCGTGGCGATGCTTTCACCGTGGGACGTTCTCCACGTCCAGGGGGTCGTGCTGGGCGACGAAGTCGCGATCGACCCGGCGACGCATGCGATCTTCGTGACCGACCGCGATCTCAACGGAAGCGGCGCGCTAACGCGAGTAGGGCTCGACGGGCACGTGGCGCGAGTTCTTACCGGTGCGACGCCGGAAGGGCTCGCGATCGACGCCTTCCGCCACATCGTCTACGTTGCCAATACCAACGATGGAACGGTTGTCGCCGTGGACACGCATACCATGCGGATCGTCCGGCGCTTCAAAGCGATCGCACGCGTCTTTTCGCTGGCGCTGTCGCCCGACGGCACCCGGCTTTACGCCATCTCGAACGAAAGCCTGGGATCGCCGTTCGCGGCCGCAGGTGCGGCCGTCGCGATCGATTTGCGCACGTCGACCCCGCACGTCGTCGCCCGCAGCCCGGATCTCGCTTTTCCGCTGGGCGCAGCGCTCGACGATACGACCCGAACGCTCTTCGTTACCGACGAGGAGCTCAGCCAGGTGGACGTGCTCGACGCTGCGACACTGCATCCAAAACATCCGCCGCTAGTGACCTGCGAAACACCCTGGAAGCCGTCGTACGATGCCCTCGATGAGCGGCTCTACGTCCCGTGCGCTGGAGCGAACTCAGTTGACGTCTTCGACACGCGCGCGCTGCACCGCATCGCACGAGCGCCGTTTGCGACCGGTGGGTATCCGCTCGCCGTGGCGATCTGGCACCCGAGCCCAAAATGAGAACCTTCCTCGTTGGCGTTATTCTGGCGCTCCTAACCGGCGCGCCGGCTGCGGCGCACGAAGACGCTCTACCAGCGCGCATCTCACCCGACGCACCTTTTCCGCGCATCTTGCAAGAGGCGCCAACCATCGAGAGCATCGCGCCCGGCGTCATGTATGCGGAGTACCAGCTGCTGACGGCGGTAGGACCGCTCTCGATCCACGTCGTCGCGATCGAGCCCAGGCGCAGCGACGTTAGGCTTGGGGCCGTGTTGGCAGACGATACGTTGGAATCGCGCGGCGAAACGATCGGCTCGATGGCGAGACGAACCCGTGCGGTTGCCGGCATCAACGGTGATTTCTTCGATATCGGCAATACCAATCGGCCGATCAGTATCGTCGTTCGTGACGGTGCGCTCGTCCAGCCACCGTACAAGCGCTACGCGCTCGCGGTCACGCGCGACGGTTTGCCGCACATCGCGGAGTTCACGTTTTCCGGGGAGATCGACATCGATCAGCGCACGATGCCGCTCGACGGCATCGATGAGATGCCCGCGAATGGCGGCCTCTCGCTGCTGACGCCGCTCTACGGCCGGGTACGGCCCCAGGACAACGTCACGATCGTGCAGGTGCAGCCATCGGGAGGCACGCCGCCCTTGACGCGCTATCGCGTAGCCGGCGTTGTGGACAACCTCTCCCCGCAACCGCCCGGCTATTATGTGGCGATCGGTCCCAACGACTACAGTTTCATCAACGTTCCCGAGGCTGGAGCCATCCTGTCCGTCAGCGGAGATCTCCAACCGTTTGGGCTCGATGCGCTCAGCGCCGCGATCGGTGGCGGCGCGCTAGTCCTTCACGACGGCCAATGGTATGACGATTCCGACGCTCCCTATCGGGCCGAAAACTTCAAGCGCATGCCCTGCTCCGGCGCGGCAATCGCTCCGAGCGGCCGGCTCTTTTTCGTGGAGGTCGACGGGCGTCAAGCCGAACTCAGCGTGGGCGTCACGCGAATGGAATTCGCTGCCCTCATGCGCGCGCTCGGCGCCACCGAAGGGCTCCTGTTCGACGGCGGCGGGTCGTCGACGATCGTCGCGCGGCGGCTCGGCGAGAGCGAAGCGGACGTGATGAATTCGCCTTCCGACGGGCGCGAACGGCCCGTCGCCGACGGCATCTTCGTTTACAGCACGGCGCCTTCCGGACCGCCGGTCCGCCTGGTCGCGCGACCGGGCGCCGTTCGCGCGCTCCCGGGCGCAGACGTGCCGCTTCGCATCGCCGCGGTCGATGCCGCCAACCACGTCGCGCAGATCGGCGCGGCCCCGCAGGGCAACGTTGAGCCGTCCGGGCTCGGCGTTTTCCGCAACGGAAACTTCGTCGCCCTCCGCCCCGGCGCCGGACGGCTCGTGCTGCGCAGCAACCAGCTGCGCGGCGAGGTGCCGATCGAGGTCGAAGCGGCTCCCGCGCGTGCCCGAATCATGCCGTCACGGCCGAACGTGAACCCGAACGCCACGATCGCACTCGACGCTCGCGCGTACGATCGCTACGGTTACGCACTCGCGCTGCCGTCCCAACTTCAGTGGAGCGCGAGCACCGGGTCGATCGATACGCGCGGCGAGTATCGTGCGAACTCACACGACGCGCGCGTTTCGGTACGCATCGGAAGCACGATCGCCGGCACGCGGGTTACCGTAGGGTCGCACGACGTGGCGCTGGCCTTTGCCGAACACGCCCGTTTCGCGACGCAACCGCGCGGCGGCCAAGGCTCGCTGAGCAAGGGCGCCGGTTGCGGCAGTTGCGTTGCGCTGACCTTTTCGTTTAGCGGCAACGAACGCGCTGCATATGCGATGGCTGACATTCCGCTTCCCGACGATACGATCGGCGTGGCATTCGATCTCCACGATGACGGCAGCGACGCACGCGTGCGCGTCGCGGTGCGCAACGCGATCAACGAGGACACGCTCGTCTCCGCGGCTGAACTCGGCGAACCTGGCTGGCGAAACGTCGTCGTGCGCTTTCCAGCCGACACGAATGCGGTGCGGCTCGTCTCGATCTACGTCCTGCGCCCGAAGGGAATCGAGCTTTCCGATGGCACGATTACGTTACGGAACGTTCGCGCAATCGTTGCAGGGCAATAGCCGGCAAATCAGGCTACGAGCGCGGCGATGCCCGCGAGGACCAGCAGCAGGCCGATTCCCGACGCGATGAGGTTCGGCGACGACACGACTTCGACCGCGGGATATGTCGCGACGGTGGCCCGCAGCAGCAAGCCCCCCGCCCGCACGGCGCGGCCACCGTCACTCAACACGATCCCGTGCGCCAGCAGCCGATCGTTTTCATCGTCAACGGCAAACAACACCGCCGGCTCGCCGGCCCGAGCGCGGCCCTGTAACACCATATCGGCCTGCGCCGGGGTGAAGAGGACCGCCTTCACCACGCGTCGCGCCGCCGGTACGTTGAACGAGTCGAAGGGCAGATCCAATCCGGCGATGTTTTGCCGATGTTCCATCAGAAGCACCGGCGAAAGAAACGCGGCACCCATCGGCTGAGTAACGGTCAGACGACCTCCCCGCGCGTCGCGCACTTCGACATACGCGACGCTCCTCGGCAACCCGCGAAGAATGAAACTGCCCGCATCACGCGGGCGCTGCCCAATTTGCATCGCGGTGTGGAGGGGACGCTCGAGCGCTACGGACGGTGTGGCGGAAAGTTGCGCAGCGACGATCGGAAACGCGAGCACGCCAAGGCCTTCGACGCGAACGCGCTGACCTGGAGCTCCCACGATCGTCTGATTGTCGGGACCCAGCAATCCGCTCGCGATTCCGGCAATCGCAACCGTGGCCGTTCCGAAGGCCAGCGCGAGAACCGCTGCGCGCGCGCGCAGCGACGAGGCTTGACGAAATCGGTTACGCGCTGCGGTTACCGCGACGATCGCCAGCGCAGCCAACATCACGTTGTACCAGCCGGCGTGGTAGATGGCGCGGCCTGGCAGAACGATCTGCGCGATCACCGCTGCCACGGCAAGGAGCGCCGCGGCCAAGAACGGTTTCACCGCTTCGCCATTAGCGGACCGACCACGGCACGCATCTGATCGAGCGTCATCGCGCCGTCGAAACCGCGCACGACGGCGCCGCGCCGGTCCAGGATGATGGTCGTCGGAAGACCCAGCGCGGCATACGTCCGCCCATATTGTTCGTTGCCATCGATCCAAATGGGAAAACGAATTTGCAGCGCTTCCGCGAACGCTCGCGCTCGCTCCGCCGATTCCCCTTCGTTAACGCCCAAAACGGCGATCCCGCGTCCCGCATAAAGCGTTGCAAGCCTCTGCAGGTCGGGCATTTCCGCGCGGCACGGCGGACACCAGGACGCCCACAAGTTCATTACAACCAGCCGCCCCCGATATCGTTCGAGCGATACGTGCGAGCCGCGATCGTCCCGCAGCGCAAATACCGGCGCCGACTCGCCGGTCAGGCCGGCCGGACCGGCGACCTTGGCGGGGCGCGAAGCGAAGAATGGTTCTAAAACCACGACGACCAGCGCCAGTGCGAGAATCGCGATCAGCCACACGACGTAGCGGTACGTTGTTGAGCTCGGTAGCGTAGGTGCCCCTCCTTCGACGGACGAATTGGCGACGGCGTGCCTGCCTTGATCCTCGACGGAAGAAGTCTCGCCGCCGATTTGCGCACCGAACTCGTCGCCCGTACGAGTGCGCTACGCGAGCGTGGGATTCATCCCAAACTCGTCATCGTCTTCGTGGGTGAGAACGAGTCGAGCCTCGCCTACGTGCGCAACCTGGTGCGAACCGGCGAACGGGTCGGCATAGAGGTCGCGGTGGCTCGGCTTCCGGAAACGGCAACGCCCGAAGAGATTCGCTTTCGCCTCGAGGAGCTCCACGGGGATCCGGACACGCATGGCGTCCTCCTGCAGCAGCCGTTGCCGTCGCATCTCCGAATCCGCGAAATCGCAGACGCGATGCCTGCCCACAAAGACGTCGACGGCACGCATCCGACGAATCAGGGGCATTTGGCTTTTGGCAGCGGAACGGAATATTTGCCGGCGACACCGGCCGCCGTCATGCTCTTACTCGAACGCAGCCCCCATTGGCCGTTGCGCGGACGGCGTGCGACGATGATTGGGCGCTCGATCGTCGTCGGAGCGCCGGTTGCGATGCTGATGCTCGCACAAGACGCGACGGTCACAATTCTTCACAAAGAATCGCGGGGGCTACAACCTTACGTCAAGATGTCGGATATCGTGGTCGTTGCTGCCGGCTCTCCGGGCCTGATCCGCGGCGAAGACTTGATGCCGGGCGCGACCGTCATCGATGTCGGTACGACGCTCGTAGACGGCGTCCTCAAAGGCGACGTTGAATTCGAAAGCGCGGTCGCGGTCGCCGGAGCCATTACGCCGGTTCCCGGTGGCGTCGGCCCGGTGACCAATGTCGCGCTGCTCCGTAACGTCGTCAAGGCCGCGGAACGCTCGCAGGTTGGTCGTTACGCCGCGCCCAAAGCGACGTGAGTGGAACCCCATCCAATTCTGCTCGAGTTGGAGCAGCACGCTCGTAAAGACGGCGTTGCGCTCATCTCGCGCGAGACCGGTCGCTTCCTCTCCACGATGGTCACCGCGATGCAAGCCAATCGAATTCTCGAAATCGGCACGGGCTACGGCTATTCGACGCTTTGGATGGCGTTGGCTCAACCTCGCATGGGCCACATTTGGACGATCGAGCGCGATGCCGACCACGGGAAGGTCGCCCTTTCCTTCTTCCGCCGTGCCGGTGAGGACGACTACATCGAGCTTTTCAACACGCCCGCGGCGGAGCTGCTGGAAAACTTTCCACAGCGCAACCTCGACATCGTCTTCGTCGCCGGCGGAAACGAAGATTATTGCCGATACCTCGAGCTGGTGATCCCGATGCTCAAGCTTTCGGGCTTGGCGATCTTCAGCGATTGTCTGCCCGCTCGCGACTTCGTCCAACGCTTTCTGACGCATCCAGCCCTGGATGCAACGATTCTACCGCTCGGTGAGGGGACGGGAATCGGCGCTCGCCGGAAATGACCAGTGCCGCCGACTTTCGGCATGCGATGCGCCGGGTTCCGACCGGCGTCACCGTCGTAACGACGCTGAAGGACGGCGAACCGCGCGGCATCACGGTCAATGCGTTTGCGAGCGTTTCGCTCGAACCGCCGTCGCTCTTGATTTGCATCAATCGCGAAGCACGCAGCTACCTGTTCATTGCTACTTCCCGCGTTTTTTGCGTCAACGTGCTGGCCGGCGCGCAGCGCGAGCTGGCCGAACGCTTCTCGGGCAAGGTACGCGACCGGCAATTCGCAGACATCGGCTACGCGATCGACGCCACCGGCGCCCCCGTCCTGAACGATTGCATCGCGCATTTCGATTGCGAGCTGGTACACGAATATCAGGTAGGCTCGCATTCGATCTTGATCGGACGCGTGCTATCCTGCAGCGCGCGCCCCGGCTCGCCGCTCGGATACTTCAATGGCGGCTTTCAAGATTTCGGCATCCACGTGGATTAGCGATGCTTGTCGAAACGTTTCCGGTCGGCCCGCTGGCCTGCAATTGCACCGTCGTAGCAGACGAACGGAGCGGCGAAGCCATCGTCGTGGATGGCGGCGACGGCGTGGACGGCGTCGTAGCGCTTCTCGAACGTAACGGCTGGCAAGCGAAGCTGCTGCTCCATACGCACGCGCACATCGACCACATCGGAGATCTCGGACGACTGCGCGAGCTCACCGGGGCTGCCGGGCTGCTTCATCCCGCCGACCTGCCCCTCTATCAGACGCTTGCGTGGCAGGCACGTTGGCTCGGGATCGACCGAGCGCCCCCGATCGTCACGCTCGACGGCGAACTCCACGATGGAGAGCTCCTTCGCCTCGGATCTATGCGCTTCGAAGTGCTCCACACGCCCGGACACACCCCTGGCAGCGTTTGCTTTGCGGTCCACGATGGAGACGGCACCAGGCTCCTCACCGGCGACACGCTCTTCGCCGGATCGATCGGACGCTGGGACCTGGGCGGCACGTCGATGGAAGACATCGTGCATTCGATTAAAACGAAACTTCTGACCTACGCCGATGCCACGCCGGTCGTGCCGGGTCACGGACCATTTACCACGATCGGCGTCGAACGCCGCTCGAACCCGTACCTCGGTGGATGACCGCAAGCGCCGGCTATTCGTCGGAATCGCACTCGACGAGCGGACGCGCAAAGCGTGCGCCACAGCCTCGCAGCAGTTGCAAAGGACCGGGTTTGCGGCAAAGTACGAGGCGCGGGAGAAACTTCACGTCACCCTCGCCTTCCTCGGTCACGTCTCCGTGCACAGGTACGCGGAGATCGTTTCGGCCTTGAGTGCGGCGGCGTGCGGCGCGCCCTTTAGCGTTACGCTCGACAAGCTCGGTGGTTTTCCGCACGAGCGCAGGCCGCGTGTCGTCTACGTCGGGGCGCGCGAGCAAGGTGCTCCGTTCCGCGCGCTCGCCGCGCGGGTGCGCGACGTCTATGCCGCCCTGGGTTTTGCGTTCAAGAACGACGCCGTCGCGCACGTAACGATAGCGCGCGTCAAAGCGCCAAGCCGGGCCCTTCCGCTGATCGAGTTTGCGCCGATAACGCTGCGCATCGAGGCCTTGACGCTCTTCGAATCGCTGCCCGACCGTGCGAACGATACCTCTCGCTACGAAGCGCTCGAGAGGGCGGCTTGTTCCGGCGGAGGCCTATCGTAGTTTGATCAGCAGCTTTCCGGCGTCGCCGTTACTCGAACGTGGCGCGGCTACCGGCTCGGGTGCCGGAGCGCTTGCGGGGCGAGGCGTTGCGCCGTAATCGGGAACGCTGCCGGCGACAACCTTGCTGCGATAGTCGTCCAGAGCCACGTGCAGCGCTTCCAGCGCTCGCTCGGGATAGTCTTTCTTTTTCTCGGGATAGCCGGCGAGCTGCTCCTCGATGTCGCTTGGCGTTATGGCCGCCGCCTCATCGATCGTCTTGCCTTTTGCGAGGTCGACGACCAAACTGCAAGTCGCCGTACCGAAGCCGCAACCGGTCGTGAAGTACGAGATGTCTTCGATGACCGCGCCCGGGCCGACTTTCAAAAAGAAATTATACATGTCGCCGCATGAATCGCTGAAATACTCGCCGCTGGCGGTGGGGTGTTCCATCGTGCGAAATCCACTTCGCTCCTCGACGAGGCGTTGAAACTTGGGAAAATCCATTTAGACGGCCATCTCCTTCGGGCGCAGTTCGAAGCGGCACTCTTTTCCGCCATGGGCCAATGATTCGGTTTGCGTGTGTTCCCCGCCAATCGTTTCATCGATCACGTGATGGATGACCTGGCAAACCTCCGGGTTCTCCTTCGCCGCACTGGAGTAAGGGCAACTATGTTCGTGCAGGGCGAATCCGCCGTCAATCAAGCTGTATTCTGCGACGACGCCGGTCTTGCGGAGCATTTCGGTAAGCTGGGCCACCCTTTGCTCCGGGTCGTCGGCCGTCACCTCGAGGCGGGCGCGCTCGATGGCGCGCCGGGACAGCCCGTCAAAGATCCGTCCTACGGCGGCCTCGCCGAACTGGTCGCGCAGCTCTCGCAGCACCGCCGTCAGCATTTTGTCGTAGCCCTGCGGGAAAAGCTTGTCGGCCTCGGGGGTAAGCGAAAACTCGTAGGTCGGCTTCGTGGGGCCCCGCCGAACCGACCGCTCGGCCACCAGCCCGTCGCGCTCGAGCACCATCAGCTGTTGGCGAACCGCGTTCGGGGAAAGGCCAAACGTGCGGGCCAAGTCGGCCGCCGAAGCCTGCCCGTGACGGCGCAGCTCGCTCACGATCTTCCCGCGGGTTGTCTGAAAGAACCGATCCTCGTGCATCTTTGGCGCTAATCCTAGCACGAACCCGGCTAGATAGTAAAGTTTTTCCTTGACTTTCTAAGAGAGGCTCGGCTACGATAAATCGCATGTCTCAACAAGGCCTTCGCATCCGCGACCTGCGCTGCCGAGTCGCCGGCAACGAAATATTAAAAGGGATCGATCTGACCGTCGAACCCGCTCGCGTCGCCGCCCTAATGGGGCCGAACGGCAGCGGGAAATCCACGCTCGCTTTCTCACTCACCGGGCACCCGCAGTATGACGTAAGCGGCAGCGTGGAGCTCGATGGCGAGGACGTGCTGGCGCTGCCGCCCGACAAGCGCGCACGCGCCGGATTGTTCCTCTCCTTTCAATATCCGGCCGCCATCCCGGGTGTCAAAGTCGCGAACTTTCTCCACGCGGCGCGACAAGCCGAGCGGCCAGGCGACCTCCCGCCCGCGAAATTCCGGGCGTTGCTGCTCGAAAAGATGGAGCAGCTCGATATCGACCCGTCGTTCATGGGACGCTATCTCAACGACGGCTTTTCCGGCGGTGAGAAAAAGCGGCTCGAGATGCTCCAGCTTGCGGTGCTCGCGCCGAAGTATGCGATCCTGGACGAAACGGACTCGGGGCTCGACATCGACTCGCTCAAGGCTGTCGGCGGCTCCATTGGCGCGCTGCGCGCGAGCGACGAGGGGCGTAATACCGGCTTCCTCATCATCACGCATTATCCACGAATTCTGCAGTACGTCGTCCCCGACGTCGTGCACGTGATGATCGACGGGCGCATCGTGAAGACCGGAGGTCACGACCTCGCGCACGTCATCGAGCGCGAAGGATATGACAAGATTCGCGAGGAGTCCGGAGTCATTGTCTAGCACGCTCACGATCCCCGCGCACGCGCTCTACGAAAAACTCGCGTCGTTCGACGAATCGCCGCTCGACCTTGGCGCGCGAAGAGCTGCGCTCGATCGCTTCTTCTCGCTGCCTAGTGGGCGTGAAAAACCGGGACGTTTCTGGAAGGTCGACTTCGAAACGATTCTGCCCGATGCGGCGGCGATCGAAGTAAGCACCTACAACCTGCGAGTGGACAATCCCAACGCCGGCGTGCTCGTTTGCGATTTGGCCACCGCGGCACGCGATTACCCCGACCTCTTCGCGCGAGCCTTTGGCAGGACCGGCATAGCGGCCACCAAGTTCGGCGCGCTGGCAACGGCATTTACGTCGCTCGGAGTCTTCATTTACGTGCGGGCCGATTGCGCGGCCGGCGAACCGATTGTCATACACGCCAACGCCCCAGCCGGCGCGGCGATCTTTCCGTGGAACGTGGTGCTGGCGGAGCGCGGCACCAGTTTGACGGTCATCGAACGCCTCGGCGGAGACGGCACTGCGTTTATCTGCGGCGCGACGGAAATCGTCACCGAGGAGCACGCCGACGTAACCTACGCGACGTTGCAGGAGATAGGTAACGAGGCCCGGGTCATTTCAAATTGCGCGGCCCACCCCGGACGCGATGCGTCGGTCGCCTGGGCGTCGGCCCACATCGGCGGTGCACTCGCAGCCGGAGACCTTTCGGTGTCTTTCGATCACCCCGGAGCCCGGGCGCAGATCACGGGGTTGTTCTTTCCACGAGCGTCGCAACACGTCGACGTCGTCAGCACCGTCGAACATCGCGCCGGTGAGGCAACCTCCGAAACGCTGATCAAGTCGGCTGCTACCGAACGAGGGCAGGCGCGCTTCCTCGGCAACATCCGAATCGCGCCTCACGCGCAGGGCAGCGATGCCCGGCTGCGCGACGATGCGCTCTTGTTGTCCACGACGGCCCACGTTGATTCGGTTCCGGCCCTGGAGATCGGCGCGAACGACGTAAAAGCCTATCATGGCGCGACCGTCGGCGCGATCGATCAAGAGCAGATTTTCTACATGGAGACGCGCGGCATCGAACGCGGCGCCGCGGAGCGAATGATCGCGCTCGGTTTCTTCGAGCCGGCGATCGAGCGTTTTCCGACGGCAAATCTTCGCGATGCGATCCGTAGCGCCTTAGCGGCAAAGTTATCATGAGCACAACGACAATGCAGCGGAAGGTTGACGCGATCATTGCGGACTTTCCAATATTGGCTCGCCCAACCTCGCGTGGCAAGCGGCTCGTTTATCTCGACTCGGCGGCCACGTCGCAGAAGCCCAGAGTCGTTATCCAAGCCTTGGTGGACTACTACGAACAGTATAACTCCAACATCCATCGCGGAGTTTATGAGATCGCCGAGCGTGCAACATCCGAGTTCGAGCAGGCTCGGGTCAAGTTGGCAACCTTTATCGGCGCCGACGTGCCGGAAGTCGTCTGGGTGCGGAACACGACCGAAGCGATCAACCTGGTGGCCTATTCGTGGGGCAACGTAAATCTGAAGGCCGGCGATGCCATCCTGCTCACCGAGCTCGAGCATCACTCCGACCTCGTGCCGTGGCAGCTCCTCTGCGAGCGCACCGGCGCCGAGCTACGCTTCATTCCCGTCGACGATCGCGGCGTGCACGTTCTCGACGACTTGGACCGCCTTCTCGATGGTTGCAAACTTTTGGCGATCGCGCACGTCAGCAACACGCTGGGAACGATCGCGCCGTTAGAAACGATCGTGCCCCGCGCGCACGCCGCGGGTGCCGTCGTCCTGGTTGACGGGGCCCAAGGGGCATCCCATCTGCCGGTGGACGTCAAAGCGCTCGATGCCGATTTCTACACGTTCAGCGGTCACAAGATGCTCGGCCCGACGGGGATAGGGGTGCTGTACGGCAAACGCGCGCTCCTGGAAGCGATGCCGCCGTTTCTCTCGGGCGGCGACATGATCCGTAAGGTCGAGTACGCGCATACGACCTTCAGCGAGCCACCGCGCAAATTCGAAGCCGGCACGAGCAACATCGCAGACGCGATCGCCTTTGGCGTGGCCGCGGACTACCTGCGCGATGTCGGCATGGACTGGGTGCGCGAGCACGAGCGCCAGCTGACCGGTTATGCGCTCCAGCGCCTCGCGGAGTTCGAATCGCGGGGGCTGGCAATCTACGGCCCGCGCGACCCGGCGCGGACCTCCGGCGTAATCTCCTTCAACGTTGCCGACATACACGCTCACGATCTCGCATCGATTCTCGACACCGAAGGAGTTTGCGTACGGGCCGGACATCATTGCACCATGCCGCTTATGGATAAGATGGGGTGGGCCGCTACGGCGCGCGCTTCGTTCTACATTTACAATACCGAAGCAGACATCGACGCGCTCTGCGGGGGAATCGAGAAAGCCGCGCGCGTCTTCGGAGTCTGAGAAAGCCCGGATGGACGACTTTTACCGCGACTATATCCTCGATCACTATCGGAACCCCCGCAACTTCGGCACTCTCGAAAACGCCGACGTCGAAGCGGAAGATCTCAACCCCCTTTGCGGAGATCAAATTCGCATGCAGCTGATGGTCGACGGCGACGTCGTCAGGGACCTGCGATTTTCCGGCAAGGGCTGCGCTATTAGCCAGGCTTCCGCCTCGATGCTCACCGAGGCGGTCAAGGGCATGAAACTCTCGGACGTTGCAAAGCTCTCGAAGGACGTGGTCTTGGAAAACGTGGGCATCGGCATAAGCCCGACGCGCATGAAGTGCGCGATGTTGGGGCTGCGAGTGCTCAAGAGCGCGGCCATCGGTGAGCTCGCCGGCTGGCCCGACGAAGACTAGTGCACCACATCAAGACCAGCCGTTGGTCGTCGCTTGCGGCCGAACCCGAGTTTCGGGCACTCGTGCGCTCCCGCCGCCGGTTCGTGACACCCGCGACGTTCTTCTTCATCGCCTACTACTTAGCGCTGCCGATTACCGTCGGATTCTGGCCGGCGGTCATGAGCCGGCCGGTCGCCGGGCCGCTGACGCTGGCATACTGTTTTGCCTTATCCCAGTTTGCGATGGCCTGGATCCTGCTTGCCGTATATCTGCGCCGATCCCGCAAATACGATCTCCAAGCGGCGCGCATTCGCAAGCACGAGACGCGCGAATTGTACGACGCGCAATCGTGATGAGAACGCAGGAAACGCTCGTGATGTTCGCCATCTTCGTCGGCATCACGCTGATCGTAACGTACTGGGCTTCGGGACAGAGCACTACCCGGCGCGGTTTTTACGCCGCAAATCGACGCATCGGTGGCCTTCAAAACGGCTGGGCAATCGCCGGCGAGTACATCTCGGCCGCGTCCTTCCTGGGGATCACCGGCCTCATCGCTTTCTACGGCTTCGATGGCTTTATGTACTCGGTGGGATGGCTGGTAGCGTACCTCACGGTCCTATTTCTCGTTGCCGAACCGCTGCGCAACACCGGTAAATACACCCTCGCCGACCTGGTTTCGTTCCGCCTGCGCGGGCGCGGCGTGCGCGCTACGGCGGCGCTCTCGACATTGGCGATCACGCTGTTTTTCCTGATCGCGCAGCTCGTCGGCGTCAGCGCCCTGGTCAACCTGCTGCTCCCCCGGCTCGGAAGCATCGCGGCGATCGTGGTCGTCGGCGTGCTGATGCTGATCTACGTTCTTTTCGGCGGCATGCTGGCAACGACGTGGGTGCAGATCATCACCGCTGCGCTTTTGCTCGCCGCGGCGGTAGGCTTGTCGCTCTTGGTGGTCGCACACTACCACTTCTCGCTCGGCAACCTCCTGGGAGCGGCCTCTACGGTACCGGGGGGCTCGCATGCCACCAACCTGCTGCAGCCGGGATTGCTTTTTCACGGTGCGCCGGGCGCTTGGAATTTGGTGTCGCTGGGTTTGGCCCTGGTGCTCGGAACCGCCGGGCTGCCGCACATCCTGATGCGTTTCTTTACCGTATCTTCGGCCCAGGCCGCGCGTACCTCGGTTGCGTGGGCCATGGTATTGATCGGCGTTTTCTACCTGTCTACCTCGTTTATCGGCCTGGGCGCCGCGACGATCGTTGGAAAAGACCGCATCGGACCGCGCATGTATGCCGGCCAAGCGATCGCGTACATCGCTCATCATCCCGAACAGCAAGACCGGCTCAACGACCAGCTCGCGCAATACGCGTATATCGTCCCGCAGCCCGATAGCAACCTGGCCGCTCCACTGCTGGGGGCCGCTCTCGGCGGCTCGTTGCTGACGGCGTTTGTGGCCGCCGTCGCGTTTGCCACGATTCTCGCCGTCGTCGCGGGGCTGACGATCACCGCGTCCTCGACATTCGCGCACGATATTTGGTTCAGCCTGGTGCGCAACGGCAGCGGCGATGAAAGCGAACATCTTTTCGTGGCGCGCGCGGCCGCGTTTGCGGTTGGCGTCGTTGCGATCGTCCTGTCAATCTCGCTGCGCGACTTCAACATCGCGTTTCTCGTCGGCCTTGCGTTCGCGGTCGCGGCGAGCGCAAACGTTCCGATCATTCTGCTGGCCTTATCCTGGCGGCGTTTCTCGCGTTCGGGCGCGATGGCGGGCATGCTGTCAGGCCTAGTCGCTTCGCTCGCGCTCATCGCGGCGAGCCCCGTGTTCCTGGGCAGCCGGGCCATTTTTCCACTCGAGAACCCCGGGATCGTTTCAATCCCCATCGGCTTCGTCGGGGCGATTCTCGGTACGTTGTTGTGGCGCGATCGTGAATCCGAGCAAATGTTCGACCAACTGCAAGTTCGCGCTAACACGGGCCTAGGAGCCGAAGTATAACGGCACCCACTGCGCGACCGGCGGCTAGCGAATTATTGCGTCTTTATCGCGTAGTGGTCGGTTATTTCTAATCCCGCGGGTCCCGGCTCCAGCGTGAAGGTGACGTAGTATTCGCCGCTAGCCGTTTGAATGTCGGCCGTGACTTTGTAATGGTCTGCGCCGACGCTGGCGGATCGAATCGACTGAATGCGCGAGGCGGAGTTTACGAACGTTTCGCTGGGAACGCCGTGCGAAAGGTACGCTGCGGCGGCGGGCCGGTCGCCGCGGGTTAGCGCTTCCAGGTACGAGCGCACGACGGCCGCGGCACGGTCATCGCCGGCCGCCGCGCGGGTCGGCGCGGGCGCCGGCGCGACGGTGACCGCCGGCGGTGTCACCGGCGACTTTGCCACGACGATCGGTTTGTGCGTGATCGCAGTTCGAACCGGAGACGGCGTGGGACTCGCCGCCGTCGCACTAGGCTGCACGCGCAGCGCCGCGACGCGCATCGGCGTCGCGTTGCCCTTCGGCGTCGGCTGCGACGTCGGCGTCGGCTGCAAAGTCGGCGATGGGTGTGTGGTCGGGGTAACCGACGGCGCAGGCGTTGGACTTCGCAGCTTCGCCGACGGGTTCGGAGAGGGCGACGCGGCCACGGGTACCGGGGTCCCCGTCGGCAACGGCGTCACCGTTATTGCAACGGTTGCCGGCGGCGGCTTTGCAGCGCCACCCGAACCGCCGAAAAAGTGCGCCAGCACTCCGCCGAGCAGAAGGCCCGCCAAAACCACGACCAGGACGAGCGGGAAGATGGGCAGGCCGCCACCGCTCGACTCCTCGTCTCGGCGGCGGCGGCGCGGAGAATCTCTCACGGCGTCACGTCGAGCTGCGCGTTAGCCGTTGGGCCAGCGCTTCGCGCAGTGCCGCCGGCAACGCCGTAACGAAGTCGGGCCGCTGCTGCACGAACAACGCGGTCGATTCCCTGATCAGGTCCGGATTGTTGCGCGCGTAAGCGAGAAGCGCCTGAGGTGCGCCCGCTTCGCGCCGCGTGATATCGTCGAGCGTCGTACCCGCGCCTTCCGCGGCATCTTCCGACGATTCGCCCCGCTCGTGAAACGCGGTAAACATCGCTTCGACGAACGTTTGAAACACATCCGACGGCATCGTGGAAAGCTCGCGCTCGTAGAAAACGGCGAGTTCCGTCTCGTCCATCTTCGCGAGAAGCTTCTCGACTGCGCCCGCCAGCATGTCGGCCGGCACGTTCCCGAAGGACATTCGCGCAATCATTTATCCCCGGCAGCAGGCAGCTCCTCGATGCGGCAGAAAATGACGGCTGATGATCCGCGTGAAGGTCCCGCTCGATCTCCACGCCGTCGTGATCGGCGGCTCGGGTGCCTTCGCGCTGGCTACGCCGGTTCGCATCCGCGATCTGCTCCGATTCGCGGTCCGCGAGGCGCTCGGCTCGCGCGCTCCGGCCGACAAATTCTCGCGTAGCGTTCACCGCACACTGGCTGGACTCGCCGCCGGCGACTTCACGATCACCATCAACGGCCGCACCTTCACCGACCCCGACGCAATCGTCGTGTGCGAGCTCACCGCCGACGTTCGTTTTTTCCTCAGTCAGCGGCGACGCGGGGCGCTCAACCGGACTTAAGAGAGCGGCTCGCTCGCTCTTGCAGCGGGTGATACTGTAGAAGAAAATATTTTCGGAAGAAACGGAGCCCCACAATTAAACTTGGCGTTGCCCTGCTTGCCGCAGTCTTATCGCTGGCAGCACCGGCATATGCCGACCTGCAGTACGACACCGCCGGTGAGGACATCTATCGCATCGCCTCGACCGCGACGGTATCTCGTGTATCCTACGTAGGCACCGAACGCTTATCCGTAACGCGCGAGGGCGGATCGCTGCGCTTCAAAGCGCAGGCTCGGTATACTCGGATTGCGTCGGATGGGAAAAGCAGCGCCGAGGCGTCGTTCGTTCAGGTGTTGCGGCCGGACGGTGCGTTTGAGGATCGCCTCGACGACGATCCGGATTTCTTGACGATTCTAAACCAGCCGTTCGCCGCGCGCTTGGATTCCGCGACGCTGCTCGACGTCCGCGAGCTGCGAAAGCCGGTGCCGTTCGCCGCCACGTCGCCGTTGGGCGCGAGCACGGTGCTGCACGGCTTCCTACGACCGGGAGTCAATGGGCCGATCGAGGGACATCCGACCGTCGCCGTGCGCTTCCAAGCGGCCGGCCCCATGAACGGCAAACTGCCGGGACACGCCGATGCGAACGTTGCGGGCAAGATGCGCATGGACGGGACCGCCTACTACGCGCTGGACAATGCGATGCTGCTCGCCCTCAACGTAACTTTGACGATCGACGCTCGCCTGAGCGAAAGCCGGCCGTCGGTCTCGGTGCCGGTTCGCATCACCTACCGCCGCTCGATTCGTGCGGCCCAGAGCAGCACCGAAGCGCGACGCTAGGGAGCTTGTCGGATTAGCTCCTAAAACGCTTCGACGAGCTCGACCTGCAGGGGATGCCGGAAGGGTTGCTCGCGCAGCTCCGTCAGCGGGGTCAAAGCCAAATGATTCTGGTGGCAGTCGATCAGCATCTCGATCCCGCGCTTGACGGAACCCGTCTTCTCTACGTACTTGGCGAGCTTCTTTTTGAAATAGGCCCGTGGATCGGCGAGGACCTTCGCGTAGTAGGGATCGTCGGTTAGCCCGTTGGGATCGACGCCTTCCTTAGGAACGAGCCATACGAACCACGGATCCTCGCTCTGACGGTATCCAATGAGTACCAGGGGCAGCGCTCGAGCCGAGTCGATCTTCGGCAAGAAGCTGCAGATCGTGTACGCGTCCAGCGAAATCTCCGTGGGCTCGATGGCTTGCTGCATAGACTCTCGACCTTTCGTGGGACGAACTGGCAGAAAACAAAAACCGCTTGCTCCTGCGAGCAAAGCGGCTTGATATCAGGTCCGGGCGCGACCGCCCAGCAAAAGCGCCATGGCGATGCATTAGAAACGCGCCAGCAAACCCCTGCGGGCACGATACAGGCTTCCGGTCGCTGAGGAGTTTTTGGCGCGAGCGTGAAACCACGGCCCTAGCAGTGGTGGTCCGGGGCACTGTATGAGCGCGCTCGCACCACTCCTTACGGGAGTATACGTGCCATCAGCGACTACGTCGGGACGGGCCGCGAGGACGCAGCCCGCGGTCGACTCGGCGCCAAACGTGGAGCACTTCGAGGCAATCGTTGACGATTATCAGCGGCGGCTCTATGGCTTCGCCTTGCGGATGACGGGCAATCGCGAAGACGCGGAAGAGATCGTACAGGACGCCTTCGTGCGGGCATATCGGGCCCTCGGCAAGATGTCGGCCGAACAGCGCGCGGATCTCCGGCTACAGCCCTGGCTCTACACCATCACGCTGAACGTTACGCGAAACCGGCTGCGAGGCAAGCGGCCGACGAACGTGGCGCTCGACGCGCTCGCCGATCCGGACGCAATCTTGAGGGGATCCAACGAAGGACCACCCCAGCCGGAAACGATCGTTGAGCAGAACACGGAAGTCGCGCTCGTGGAACGAGCGCTTTTGCAGTTGCCGATGCATCTCCGCGCTGCCGCGACCCTGCGATTTATCGAAGGTCGCAGCCATCCCGAGATTGCCGAGATACTTCACCAGCCGATCGGCACCGTTAAATCTCACGTCCATCGGGCCGTGCGCATACTACGGCGCATCCTCGGCCCGCAGATCGGACGCTTTACCCCCGAAGGAGTCCCCATACATGCGTTGTCGTGACGTAGAGGCGCTGTGGGACGAGCTCCGCGGCGAGTGCCAAGCCTCGCTCAAAGAGACCGTTCATACGCATTTGCGAGCCTGCCCATCCTGTCAAGTAATGTACGAGCAGTACGAAGGCGTGGCATATTGTCTCTCGTGCCTGCCTCGCCCCGAACCCTCGTGCGATTTGGCAAAGAAGGTCATTCAGCACATCGCCGCGCTGAAGGGTAAGGTGCATTCAACCGTCGTCCTCTCCGCGGTTACCACCCCGCTAGGCCGGCTCTACGTGGGCTTCAAACAGAACCGAATCGCGTACTTAAGCCTCGACACCGGGGAACCGCTCGAAGACGTCGTCACGCGGGCCGAACGCCGGCTGCGTCGCCACGTCGTCCGGGGTGATGCCCCGCCCTGGCTCGTTAGCGCGCTCGACAATTTCTTCAGCACCTGGATCGTCGACGACGCCATCGTCGACATCAGCGATCTGACTCCGTTCGAACAGGCGGCGCTTCGAGCCGCGGCGCGCATTCCGCCCGGTGAGGTTCGCTCCTACGCATGGGTCGCGACGCAGATCGGGCGACCGCGGGCGGCGCGCGCCGTCGGCCGCGTCATGGCGCGCAACCCGCTGCCGCTGCTCTTTCCGTGCCACCGCGTCGTGGATTCCTCCGGCGATCTGCACGATTATTATTATGGCCTCGAGATGAAAGCTCGGCTTCTCGAAATGGAGGGCTACCGGCGTTAGACGCCAACCTTAGCCACTCCTAAATGAGCGATCCTCGGATAGCGGCCATACCGGACGTTCACGGTCATGCTAAGGGCGAACATCGGCCGTATACCGAGGAACGCCCGATTGCGTATTCTGCGCGCATGCTGTTTCTCTGGTTCTATCACGCATGCCGGCGCGCTTCGCCGCGCTTCTTGATGGTCGCGGATCACGCGAACTACCTGACATTTGAGGATCCCGGCGCCGTCAATACGGTGCGGCGCGCCCTGAAACTGGCCCAAGCGGGCGATCTGCTGGGTGCCGCCGAGACGGCGGGCGTGGACGTTACGCACGCGCAGCTCGTTTCCGAGGGATTGCGGCGCGGCATGCGATTCTCCATCGGCGCCGAGATGGACAACGATCCGCGGGCCCGGCCCGACGCGCAGAACATCATCGACGCGATGCGCCCGGACGGGATCATTCGCTCGGTGCACTTCGTGTCGATTCACCACCCCGAAAAGGGCGCCGATTGGCTGTGGCCGTTCGACAACGAGGAGTTCGCCCATCTCCACGACGTGGTCGAGGCAGACCAGCTTTGGGAACTTTACATCGCCAAGCTGCTCGACGACCTCGAAAAGCTGCCGGCCCACATTATCGGGCACTTCTACGTCCCGGCCACGTTAGGCCGTTGGCCGGCCCACAAAAAGCTCGAAGAGTACGAGGATCGGGTCCTGGAGGTCGCCCATCGTCGCGGTCTGGCGATCGAGATCAACACACGGTTTCTCTACCGCGAGCACGCCGAGGACCGAAGAAAAAAGTGGATGGACGCCAACGCGAGGCTCATTCGTAAGGCTAAAGCGCGCGGCGTTGGAATTGCGATCGGTTCGGACGCGCACAGTCCAAAGGACCAGGGTAATTCCTTCGACGTCGTCCTCAAAATGCTGGACGATGCGAAAATCAACGAGGTCGTTTTTCCAGTCGGCGGCCGCCTCGCGCGCGTCGCCCTGCGCGCCACGCGCGAACATCTCGAAGCTCAAGACCAAGCACGCCGCCTGCCGCTTACGCCTGGAAGCAGCATTACGGGCTATAGTCGCGCCGAGCTCGGTTTGCCGGAGGCAGCCGAACTCGTCTCCGGGCGCAGAACCCTGCGCGTTTCGGGACCCAAAAAGCGCGCCGCGTCTCCTTCGACGCCGAGCACCTCGCGACGCACGCCCGAATCCTCGTCGTCGGCGACCAAGGCGAAGGCGGCACGCGCCGCTAAACCGCCGCCGGCCAAAAAGAAAACCGCCAAGGTTACTACGCCGGTTCGTAAGAAGCTCGCCTCGCCGGCGCGTGCGAACAAAGCCAAGAAACCCGCGCCAAAACCGGTCGCGGCGCGCGGCAAGAAGTCCTCTCCGGTTCGCAGTGGCGCAAGGAAGAAGTCCGCGGGTGCACCGGGGGGCCGAAAAGCGGCCGGCGCGAAAAAAGCGACGCCCAAGAAAGCGGCGGCCAAAAAGCCGGCGCCGCGGCGCCCCGCGAAGCCAAAGCTGAAGCGCGCGGCAGCCGTCCACGCGAAGAAAACCGTGAAAAAGAAAAAGAGCGGCGTGAAGCGCCGCTAGCAATCCTTTCTAGGGGGACAAAGGCATTGGCAGATACCGTGCACTTGAGGAATATTGCGTTCGTCGGACCGCATCATGCGGGCAAGACGACGCTCGTCGAAGCGATTCTGGCGCATACCGGCGCGATCGGACGACGAGGGTCGATCGGCGACGGGACGACTGTGACGGATCACGAGCCCGAAGACGCTGCCCATCTACAATCGACAACCGCCGGCTTCGCGCACACGACGGCCGACGACATCGAGATCAACATCGTCGATACACCCGGCTTCATCGATTTTTTCGAAGAGACTAAACAGGCCCTCGCGGGCGTTGACGCAGCCGTGGTCGTCGTGGAAGCGGACCCTGGGCGCGTCGTTCAGACGCAGGCGATCGTGGATCACCTGGAGTCGAGGCACATGCCCCACGTTTTCGTCATCAACAAGATGGACCGGCCCGGCGCAGACTTCGCCGCAACCTTGAAGGCGCTGCAAGAAGCGTATGGCCGCCACGTCGTTGCCGAACAGTGGCCGCTGGGAAGCGCGGAGCAGTTTTGGGGTTACGTCGACCTCGCCCACATGAAAGCGTACCGCTTCGACAAAGGCGAGGAAGAGATTCCCGCCGACTCGCGCGAGCTTGCCCATCGCAAGCACGTCGAGCTGCTCGAAGCGATGGCTGACTTCGACGATCACTTGATGGAAGAGCTGCTGGAAGGCGTCGAACCGCCGCTCGAAGAGATCGATCGCGATCTCTGCAGCGAGTGCGCGCACGATCAAGTCGTTCCCGTTCTCGTTACCGCCGGGATGTCGGGCGCAGGTGTCAGCGCACTCGTACGTGCAATCGAACAGTGGTTTCCCTCACCCTCGGAGGCGCCCGCTCTCGATGCGGAAGGCCGGCCGATCGCGCCCGATCCCGCCGGACCGGTCGTCGCGAGGGTCATCAAAACGTCGATCCATCCGCAAAGCGGCAAGATCTCGATCGTTCGCATTCTTTCCGGAACGATCAAGGCCGATGCAACCCTTGCCAACGTCACGAAGCGCGACGAGAAGGTTCGTCTCGGCGGCCTTTACCGTCTGCAGGGCAAGAAGCAAGAACCGATCGCCGAGGCGGGTCCGGGCTCGATCGTCGCGCTTGCCCGGCTCGATTCGGTTGCGACCGGCGATACGCTGACGTCAAACGGCCACAAAGTGCTTCTGCCGCGCGTGCCCGTGGCCGAGCCAGTCTTCGCCGTCGCCATCAAACCGAAGGAACGTATCGACGAAGCCAAGATCTCACAGATGCTCGCGCGCATCGTCGACGAAGACCCGGCGCTGCGCCTGACGCGCGCCGACGTAACTCACGAGATGCTCCTGCTCGGCAGCGGCGAGCAGCACGTCTCCATCGCAGTCGAACGGCTCGCGCGTAAGTACAAGGTCGAAGTCGCTACGGCGGCGCCTACGATACCGTATCAAGAGACGATTACGAACGGAACCGAAATCCACTCTCGGTACAAGCATCAGACCGGTGGACACGGTCAGTTCGGCGACGTCTGGCTGCGCTTCGAACCCCGCGAACGCGGGGCCGGCATAACTTTCGAAGACAAGATCGTCGGAGGCGTCGTTCCCCGGCAGTTCATTCCGGCCGTCGAGAAAGGCGTCCGTGAAGCACTCGCACACGGTCTAGGCGGCTATCCGGTAACCGACCTGCACGTCACGCTCTATGACGGACAGTATCACGACGTGGATTCCAGCGAGCAGTCCTTTAAGACCGCCGCCGGGATGGGCGTGCGCGAAGCTCTTCCGAAATGCAACCCCGTGGTTCTCGAGCCGATCGCCCACGTCCAAGTCATCGTTCCGACCAGTCACACCTCAACCGTGATTCAGCAACTCACCGGCAAGCGTGGTCAGATCCTCGGAATGAATCCCGGCGAGCGCGTCGGCTTCGACGTCGTCGAGGCCTACGTCCCTGCCGTCGAGCTTTCGCGCTACATCACGGAGCTGCGCACGGGAACGCAGGGGCTGGGCACTTACTCCTGGCGCCACGAACGCTACGATCCGGTGCCCGGAAACCGCGTTACACCCAAGGCGGCGGTGTAGGGGTCTTTTTTTGAAACAGCCTTCCGGTGCATTACGAAGAGTGCGATACGGAGCGATTCGAAGACGCCCGTCGCTCGCGTCCTGCTCGCTCCTGCTCGTCCACTTTTTCGGGAAAACGAAGTTTTGAAGCAGCCATCCATGGCTGGCCCGAAAAAGCTGGACGCTTCTCACCGCTCCGTATCGCGCTCTTCGTAATGCGCGAAGCTGTTTCAAAGGTTTGTGTGAAGGCTGGTATAGCTGCGATGCTCATCGCGTTCGCAATCGCCGGGTGCTCGAAGGTTTCGAACGGCGCGCTCGGCGGCCGGCACTCGTGGACGCATCCCGGCCTGTTGCGCGTCGCGGTGCAGTCCGACCTGAAGAATCTCAATCCGCTCCTGAATTCCAATACGACCGACGTCTTCGTGGACCGCCTGATGTTCGAACCGTTGCTGGCGGCCGATTCCAAGGGCAATCCGGTTCCAATCCTCGCTACCGTGGTGCCGACGCTCGAAAACGGCGGAGTCAGCCGCGACGGTCTGTCGATCACGTACCGCTTGCGACGCAACGCGCGCTGGAGCGACGGCGTTCCCGTTACCTCGAGCGACGTCAAATGGTCGTGGCAAGCCATAATGAATCCGAACAACAACGTCGTTTCGCGGCACGGCTACGACTTCATCTCGGCCATCGATACGCCGAATGCCTACACGGCCGTCGTTCATCTGAAGCGCCGGTTCTCACCGTTCGTGAACAGCTTTTTCGCCGAAAGCGATCAGCCGTACATGCTTGCGCCGGCACACGTGCTGGCACGCTATTCAAATATCAACGAGATCCCGTTCAACAGCCGGCCCACCGTCAGTGACGGCCCTTTCAAGTTCGTGCAGTGGGCGCGTGGCGATCACATTACCTTGACTCGTAACGAAGGGTTCTTTTTGGGCAGGCCGGGCTTGAATCGAATCGACGTCAAGATCATTCCCGACGAAGAGACCTCGGTCAACCTCCTGAGATCCCACGCCGTCGATTATATGTTTCAGGCATCGCAGGAAACGTACGACGCACTGCGATCCGTACCGGACGTGTCCATCGTTTGGGTGAACATCAACGGTTACCAGAGCATTCAACTCAACTGCTCGAGAACGTACCTGAAGGACCCGCGCGTTAGGCTCGCCATCGCTTACGCCTTGGACAAAAAGGAACTCGTTCGAACCTTAACGTTCAATACGCAAACCGTCGCTACCGAAGACATCCCGGATTGGATGTGGGCCTTCAATCCAGCGGTGCGTTCCTTGCCCCACGACCCGGCAATGGCGCGCGCGCTCTTGCGCGAGGCGGGATGGACGCCGGGCCCTAACGGCGTCATGCGGAAGGACGGGCAAGATCTCACCTTGGTAGCGGTAACCAACAACTCGAACGCAACGCGCAGGCGGCAGAGCGTGGAAGTTCAGGCAATGCTAAAGGAAGCGGGCATCGAGACGGAGATCAAATACTATCCCGGCGACGTGCTTTTTGCTCCGGCGGGCATGGGCGGCATCTTGCAGTTAGGCAAATTCGACCTTTCGATCACCGGCTGGTACGCGGGCATCGATCCGGATGACAGCACGCAATTCACTTGCGAGAATTTCCCTCCCGGCGGATACAACTACTCGCGTTATTGCAGCCAAGCGATGCAGCGCTTGCAGCAGATGGCCCTCTCGCATTACGATCGACCGTCTCGCCAGGCCGCCTATTTCGCAATCCAGCAGCTTCTGGCTCGCGACAACCCGCAGATTTTCATCTATTGGCTGCGTCAGATGGAGCCGATCAGCGTCGACTTCAAAGGTTTCGATCCGAACCCTGTGGTCGAGTCGTGGAACGCCTGGCAATGGACCATATAGGCCTCACGGAGCTCGCATGGCTCCGCAAGATCATCGTGGAGCGCGCCTTGACGCGCGGCGATTACGTTCTGGCCGGAGGCGCGCGCAGCGATTACTACATCGACAAGTTCAGCCTCTTCGCCGACCCCCAGGTGCTGCGCCGCATCGCACGGATGTTCACGCCGGTACTTGCCGAGGTCAATCCCGATCTCGTCGCCGGTACGGAGCTGGGGGGCGTGGTGATTGCGACGGTGGTCTCGCAGATGTCGGGCCTACCGATGCTGGCCGTACGCAAGAAGCCCAAAGCTTACGGCGCGTTTGCCAACGAGTACGTCGAAGGCCCGTACGAATCGGCTCAGCGGGTGCTGCTGCTAGAGGACGTCGTCACCAACGGCCGCGAGCTGATGTCGGCAGTGTCGCGCCTCCAAGAGCTGGGCCTAAAAGTGACGCCCTACGCGGTCATTAGTCGCGGCCTTGCCCCGGTGCGCGCCCTCATCCAATTCTCGCTTCCGCGCGGCCAACCAAAAACCGAAAACTAGAGCGCGATTTCCAACCCGTCCGTCGCGATCTCAACCGGACCCGCGAATTGCTGTTGCGCCGCGGCGACGAGCGCCTCGGGCGGACACGACGCGGGATAGTGCGTCAGCACGAGGCGGCCGACTCGTGCACGGCTCGCCATCTCGCCGGCCTCGCGAGCCGAAGCGTGGCCGCGTTCGCCCTCTTCCTCAGCGAGTCCCAGCGTCGATTCGCAGAGAAACACGGCGCTGTCCCGCGCGTGTCGCACGACCCCGTCGCAGGGCGCCGTGTCGGCGGAATAGGTAACGCTATGCCCGCCGAAATCGGCGCGGATCGCAAACGCCTCGATGTAGTGGCGCGTTTGCGAAAGACTCAAACGCAGATCGCCGACTTCGAGCGCTTTGGCTGGGTCGTACTCGCGCATCCTGAAAGCCCCCTCGAAGAAGTCGCGGTTGTCGTCGCTCCCGATGACTTGCCGCAGCGCTTGCAGCCGGTTACACCCCCCGGCGGAAGCCAAAGGGGGATGCGCTCCGCCCGCGGCGGCTCCCCGTATTTCAAGCCGTAGCGCAGCGGAACGAGGTCGAGAAAGTGATCGGCATGCATGTGCGAGATCACGATTGCGTCCAGGCGGGCGTAATCGATCGCCAGCTGCAGCTTTCCAAGGGCGCCGCTGCCGAGGTCCAGCAAGACCGCGGCGTTCTCCGTTTGCACCAAGTAGGAGCTGCAGGCGCTTCCCGGCCGAGGCATCGCCGGGCTCGAGCCAACCACGCGCAGCCGCAGGCTGGGGCTCAAGACAATGACGCCAGCACGTCCTCGGCATGCTCGTTTACGTTCACTTTCGGCCAAACTTTTGTGATTTGACCGCCGCCGTCGATCAAGAAAGTGGAGCGCGCCGTCACCCCCAGCGCTTGATAAAGCTTCGAATCCGTATCGGCAAGGAGCATGAATGGAATCGAAAACTTCTTTTTGAAACGCTGATGCGACTCGACCGAATCACGGCTGACACCAACGATCCGGGCCTTCTTGTCCGCAAACTCTTTATAGCTGTCGCGGAACTGCGACGCTTCGCTGGTGCAGCCGGGAGTGTCGTCCTTCGGATAAAAATACAGGACCAGTGGACCGCCGAGCAGATCGGTCGTAGTAACCTCGGCGCCCTCGTCGTCGAGCAGCGTTACCGCCGGCAGTTTGTCGCCTTCGCGAAGCATCTTTTCGCCCTTTCTCGAAGCATGTGGGTATGCGCAAACCGCCTGCTTCGCCACAAGGCGCAGACACCATTGTACCCGCGCACCCGCTGGCCGAATGGTTGATCGACGGCTTGCGCGAGCGCCGGAATCGCAGAGTCCTCGACTTTGCGTCGGGAAGCGGCCGTAACGCCCGCGCGTTGAGTGCTGCCGGATTGAGCGTCGTTTCCATCGATGATCTGACCGCTGGATCTAGCGAGCCCTTTGAGGGAGTCGCTGCGCCGTTCGCGGCGGCGCTTTCGACGCACGGACTCCTGCACGGCGCTCCATCCGCCATCTCCGCTAAGGTAAGGTTAATCGCGGAATATCTCGAGCCGCTCGGCCTGCTCTACGCGACGTTCGGTTCGCGTCGGGACGAACGCTTCGGAAAGGGATCGCGCATCGACGCCCTCACTTTTGCGCCCATGCAAGGCGACGAACGCGGCGTAGCCCATGCCTTCTTCGATCGCGCCGCGCTCCGTGCGATCCTGGAACCGCGTTTTGCGATCGAATACCTGGAAGAGCATGCCGTCGATGCCGTCGCAGGATCCTGGGCGCATCGCGACGTTCCGCTGTCGGGCGCGGTGCACTGGTTTACGATCGCGCGAATGCGCGAGGGTCTTGCCGAGCCCTAGGGCAGGATGAACGCCGCGATGAACGCGACGATCAGCGCGGCTGCGACCACGCCGGCCGCAGTCACGTGCGTTACGGGGCGATGGTGCGTTTCGTGGGGACGCGTACGCACGGCGATCTCGTGGCGGCGAATGGGCAGGTAAACTGCAAGGAACGCAGCGACGACGATGAGCGGCGGCACGATGTAGCGCAGCGGATGGTGCATTCGGGCTACTGCGCCCGCGTCGAGATCAGGTCTTGCATCGGGCTGGACGCGTCGGCATAAAGTTGCTTCGTCATGCGGCCGGCCAGAAATGCCTGCCGTCCCGCGAGCACCGCGTGCTTCATCGCGGCCGCCATGAGCACGGGATCGCGCGCGCGGGCGATGCCCGTATTCATCAGCAGCCCGTCGACGCCCAGCTCCATCGCGACCGCCGCATCCGACGCCGTGCCGACGCCGGCATCCACGATCACCGGCACGCGTGCGCGTTCTTTTATGATGGCGATCGAGTAGGGATTGCAGACGCCCAAGCCGCTGCCGATCGGAGCCGCGAGCGGCATCACGGCCGCACATCCCAACTCTTCGAGCTGTTTGCAAGCGATGGGATCGTCGCCGATGTACGGCAGCACCGTGAAGCCGTCGTTGACCAGTTTTTCCGCGGCCGCGAGCGTTTCGCGCGTGTCCGGATGCAGGGTTTGCGCGTCGCCGATCACTTCCAGCTTGATCAGCTCGGTCTGGAGCAGCTCCCGGGCCAGCTGCGCCGTGAGCACGGCATCTTCGGAGGAATAACAGCCCGCCGTGTTCGGGAGAATCGTGTAGCGACCGCGGTCGATGTAATCCAGTAGCGTGCGGCCGTCGGCGTTGTCCAAGCCGATGCGCCGAATCGCCACGGTCACCATCTCGGCGCCGCTGGCGGCATGCGCCGCCTGCATGACCTCGAGAGACGGATACTTGGCGGTACCGACGATCAGCCGAGAACCGAACTCATACCGGCCGAGACGCAACGGATCGGCGCTCACGAACAAACTCCGATCATCCGCCGGCAACGGCGTGGATGATTTCGAGGCGGTCGCCCTCGCGAATGCGGTCGCGATCGTACTCGCTGCGCCGCACGACGCGGTCGTTGCGCGCGACCGCTACACCCGCCGCGGGTGAGCCGAGCAGCTTCAGCAGCGCCCCCACCGTGATTTCGTCGGGCAGCTCCCGTGGCCGGCCGTTGATCGTTGCCTTCACGCGTGGGTGATTCGTCTCGCGAACGCTTCTTCCGTGTCGAGCCGGGCGAGCCGGAATGGCTCGCTCGCCGCAAGGTCGCGTCCTTCGACGGCGTCGGCGATCAAGCGCGCGGTTGCCGGCGCGAGCAGGATGCCGTTTCGATAGTGTCCCGTGGCCAGCAAAAATCCATCGATCGCCGTGGGCCCAAGAAACGGCAACCCGTCGGGCGTGCCCGGCCGCAACCCCGCCCAGGTTTCGGTTAGGGCAAAATCACCCAGCGCCGGCGCCGCGGCGAGAGCGGCTCGCAATAGCTCGTGCATGCCCTGTGCCGTCACGCGTTCGTCGAAACCCACCGACTCCACCGTGGCGCCGACGAGCAACCGTCCGTCCTCCCGCGGCACGAGATACGCGCCGGGGAGCCACGCCGCACGCCGCACGAACCCGCTCGGTGCAGCCAAGGCGATCATCTGTCCCTTGACGGGTGCTACCGGCGGCACGCATGGGGATGGAACGCCGGACAGCGTTGCGGCCCAGGCGCCGCAGGCGTTAACGACGGCGCGAGCGCCAACGTATCCCAGATCGGTATGAATGCCGAGAACGCGGCGACCGTCGCACTCGACGCGAACGAACGAGCTTCGCTCGACCCGTACGCCGCGCTTCTCGCACGCGGCGACGAGCGCGCGCCCGAGGCGGCGGTTGTCGACGCAGCCCTCGCCGCGTATCGCTATGCCGCCTACCACCGACGCGCCGAGCCAGGGTTCTGCCGCGATCAACCGCTCGCGATCGAGCAGGTCGCACCGCACGCGTTCGGCTTCCAAGGTGCCCGCGAGCCGGCGGAGGCCGCCAAGCTGCGCGGCATCGAAAGCCGCATGAACGACGCCGTTCAGGCGCAGGTTCGCATCGACGCCGCTCGCCGCAAAAATGCTCGCGACGAATGCGGGGTACGCTTGGAGCGACGACGCGCAAAGGCGCAAGAGCGCGTCATCCCGCACCGCCTCCGTGTAGGGAGCCAGCATTCCGGCCGCCGCCCACGACGCTGCGCCTCCCGGCTCGCTTCGATCGAAAATGCGAACGCTCGCGCCGCGCGTCGCCAGCTCGAACGCTATTGCCAGCCCGATTACGCCCGCACCGACGACGACAACCTCTCCGCCCCGCTCCCCCGTCATGCTACATGCCGGTGTAAACGGGGCCTTCGCCGCCCTGCGGGGGCACCCACGTAATGATCTGATACGGGTCGGCGATATCGCACGTTTTGCAGTGCACGCAATTGGTGAAATTGATCTGCAGGCGCCCTTCGAATTTGCCGTCGGTCTTCTCGAACAGGGGCTCGTAGACCGCAGCCGGACAGAAATATCGGCACGGGTTACCGTATTCTACGGTGCAGCGATCGCGACAGATATTCGTGTCGGAAACGATCAAGTGGCACGGCTGATTTTCCTCGTGCATCGTGCCGCTGTTGTACACGTCGGTCAACTTATCGAACGTCAGCACGTTATCGATCGTCGCGCGCGGCGTTTCTTTCGGCGGCCAGCCCGCCTTTGCCATACGCGCGTAGCCCGGCTCTCCGGGAAGCTTGTCGATCCAGCCGAATCCCGCGCCGCCGGTGAGCGTTGCGAGACCCGCATTGATCAGCCCCGGGAGCAGACCGTGACTAAAACCCTGGTGGAAGTTGCGTGCCGTCCGCAGCTCGGCATGCGCCCACGATTCCTTGAAGCGGTGCTCGAACGACGCTAGGGCCACCGCATCGCAGTTCCCGGCCTGCAGCGCCTCCCAAATCGTTTCGGCCGCCATCATCCCGGACTTCATGCCGAGATGGATCCCCTTGAGACGCATGCCGTTCAAGAAGCCGGCCGAATCTCCGACGATGAGCAGACCGTCGGCATAGGCACGCGGCATCGCAAAGAGACCGCCTTCGGGAATCGCCTTCGCCCCATAGCGAATCAGGCTTCCGCCCTCGAGCATCTTGCGAATGTTTGGGTGTTCCTTCATTCGCTGAAGTTCGTTGTGTGGATCGGTCGTAGGGTTCTTGTAATCGAGCCCCGTGACGAAGCCGATGTCGAGGATGTTGTCGCGCATACCGTAGATGAATCCACCGCCGAACGTCTCGGGAGGCAGCGGATACCCGAGCGTGTGAATCACGGCGCCGGCTTCGAAGCGATCGTCGGGCAGCTGCCAGAGCTCTTTGACCCCGGCCGCGTAGACCTGCGGCTCGCGCCCGGCATGGAGGTCGAGTCGCGCCGCTGCCTGTTTTGCAAGCGAACCGCGTGGGCCTTCGCCGAGCACGACGACCTTAGCGAGGATGTCGGCTCCGGGTTCGTAGTTTGATTTGGGCTGCCGATCGTGGTCCAATCCTTTGTCGCCCGTACGTACGCCGATGACGCGATTGGCATGCCACAGGAGCTCCTGACCGGGAAATGCCGGGAAGACTTGCGCGCCGGCCTCTTCGGCTCGATCGCCCAACCATTTGCACAGCTTTTGCAGCGATGTTACGTATTTGCCGCTATTCTTGAGAGGTGGCGGCACCAGCGGCGCTTTGATCTTGCCGCCCTTCGTCAGGAACCACAGTTGATCGGTGGTCACGGGCGATTCGACCGGTGCGCTGTCGCGCCAGCTCGGAAGCAGCTCGTCCAGGGCCCGCGGATCCATCACGGCGCCCGAAAGTCCGTGGTTCCCGATCTCGCCGCCTTTTTCGATCACCAAGATCTCGAGCGCCCGGCCCGCCTCTTGGGCCAGCTGTCCGAGCCGAATCGCCCCCGCAAGACTCGCGGGTCCGGCGCCTACAAAGAGAACGTCCACTTCGAGTCGATCGCGTTCAGGCATGGCGTGTTGCTAGTTAAACGAGACCGAAGCAGAATCCTCAAAAACCATGAATGCTCTATCTCGCCGCAGCTTTGCCAGCGACAACAACGCGCCGGTGGCGCCGGAGATCATGCAAGCGATCGTCGCGGCAAACGACGGCGATGCGATAGGATACGGCGAGGATGCTTGGACGGCTCGCGCCCTCGATGCCTTCCGCCAACATTTCGGCCCGCGCACGGACGTCTATTTCACGTTTAACGGCACCGGAGCAAACGTCGCAGCCTTGAGCTCGCTGCTGCGGCCGTGGGAAGCGGTGCTCGCCCCTTCGAGCGCGCATCTGCAGACCGACGAATGCGGCGCCCTCGAGCGCTTCAGCGGCTCAAAAGTAATACCGATCGCGACGGCGGATGGGAAACTGCGTCCACACGATCTCGAGCCTTATTTGCATGCCGGACATGACGTTCACTTCCCCCAGCCGCGAGTCGTCTCGATCTCGCAAGCCACCGAGCTCGGGGGTGTCTACGAGATCGAAGAGCTGCGCGCCCTCTGCGCTTTCGCACACGATCGCGGACTGATCGTGCACATGGATGGAGCGCGAATCGCGAACGCGGCCGTCGCCTTGGAGGCCGGCTTACGAGAATCGACGGTCGACGCGGGCGTCGACGTGTTGACCTTTGGCGGCACGAAAAACGGATTAATGCTCGGCGAAGCGATTTGCTTTTTCGGCTCGCAGCGACAGGCCGCGCCCTTCGTCCAGAAGCAAGCGATGCAGCTGGCTTCGAAGATGCGCTACGTCGCGGCGCAGTTCGAGGCGTTGCTGACCGAGAATCGCTGGTCGCGCTACGCCACGCATGCCAACGCGATGGCCGCCCGTCTGCACGAGCGGCTGCGCTACGTCGAGGGCGTGCGGATCACCCGGCCGGTGCGTTGTAACGCCGTGTTTGCGACGCTCGACCGCCGCTCCATCGACCGCATTCGGAACGAATTCTTCTTTTATGTTTTCGATGAGTTGCTGCCGGAGGTTCGCTGGATGACCCATTGGGCGACGACACCGCAAGACGTCGAGGATTTTGCCGCCTGCATCGAGGCCGCGACGGCACGCCGATAACTAAGCTTCGCCCTCGAAATAGTCCAACTGCGGACTTGCCTTGATCATCACGCTGCGGCGGTGGTCGACGAGCGGCGCATCGGTGTCGAGGAGCAGCTTGTCCGAATCCGGATAGTAGCACGACTCGACTTCTTCGGTCCGCGCCAAAAGGAGCACGGTGGCGGACGCATCGCTCTCGTTGAGGAGTTGATGCGTTCCCGTCTCGCCAACCGGCAGGGCGACGAAATCGCCTTTCCGGCAATGGATCGTTCCTGCCAACGTGCGTACGCTGGGCGCACCATCGAGCACGAAAAATAGCTCCTCCTCGCGCGCGTGGCCGTGCAGGGGGCAAAATCGCTGGCCGGGTTCGAGGGTGCTGACGCGGTATCCCAGCTTGCGCGCGCCGATCGCAAAGCCTACCTCCGCGTCGAGGCAATAAAACTGAGCCGGCTGCACCTCGCCTTCGGTGCGTTCGTCGCGAAAGTCCAAGTCATCCACGTTGATCCGGTGCACTTCGGCGCCGATGCGCGCATACAAAAGCTGGTACAGCGAAGCGTACGCGTTGGCGAAGATCGATTGCCCGTAGCTCACGAGCAGCACCTCCGGATTCACCGCGAGAATCCGGCGCAGCCCGAGGCCTGCACTTTTCGCGTCCGCGTATTCGTCGTTCGAGCGCATTGACAAGGCGCCGGCCGGAGTTCCGAACAGGCAATCGCCGGCGAGCACGGCTTGACGACCCGGTATGCCGATCGCGAACTCGTGCTCCCGCTTTTGATTCTCCAGCGCGATCGCGACGGCGCCCTCAAACAACCTTTCGCGATGTCGCGCCCCTGCAACGATCGGCGCCCCATACCGGGTGGCAAACGTTTGCGCCGCGTTTCCGCGATCGGGGGACATGACGATGACGCGTGAGACGCCGCCGAGCTGTTCGATCTGGGCGTGCCCCGCCTCGTCCAGCGGCAACGGGTCGATGACGACGTTCCCCGTCTCGGTGAGGAACAGGTAGCCATTCGCCGCAGCCGGTTGCGGCTCGAATGGGGTGGACCAAAAGTACGCTTCGGGCAAGCAAAGTCGTTGCAACATCCTAGGCCGTCCACTCCAGCATCGCGCTCCACTCAGGCTTGGGAAAGCGTTGCTTTGACTTGATCGCTTCGACGTATTTGCGCTTGCCGGCGCGGTTGCCCTTACCCAGCATCAAGCCGCCGACCAGCCGATCCTCCCAAAAAAAGAGAGCGCGGTACCATTTTTTTTCGCGATCGATCTTGCGTGTGATCTGGAGATCCTGGCGCAAATCGGTCCCGAGGCCGAACTGCGTGATCGTCTGCCCCTTGAAGAGCAGCGACGAGTACTCGGGAACGTCGTGATATTTCTCGCTGCCGCCCATCATATTTAGCGCGACGACCTTGCCGTGCGCGCCGGCATTGTTCCAGGTTCCCATGCGATAGCGGATCTCGAGAATCGGATCGTAAAAGTCCGCGACGTCGCCCGCCGCGTAGATTCCCTTGACGTTGGTTTCCAGATGATCGTCGCAAAGGATCCCGTTCTTGCCGGTTTCGATGCCGGAGCCCGCGCAAATCTCGGTGTTCATCGTCAACCCGAAACCATAAGCATAGCATTGGGCGGCGATCTCCTTGCCGGTATTCGTACGTACCTTGGTAATCGCACCGTTCGAGCGCACGAACTCCGCAACTTCTTCGCCGTAGTGCATGTGCACGCCGTCGGCGGCGGCCGCTTCATGGAGCAACTCCCCCGCCTCCTCGTCGATGATACGATGCAGGCCCCTCGGGCCGCGCATTAACCAGTGAGTTTCCAGCCCCCGCGACGCAAACGCTTCGGCCAGCTCGTAGGCGATGAACGACCCTCCGATCGCAACGCCGGCTCGGCTGCGATCGATTTGCTCGGAGATGGCGCGCGTGTCGTCGAGGTACTGAAACGGGAACAGATTCGCCGCGCCGTCCGAGCCCGGCTTTCCGGTCGGGTTGGGTCGTCCTCCCGTCGCGAGCAGCAGGGCATCGTAAGGGAAGGACTTACCGTCGACCTCCACGACGCATTCCTGCGGCACGACGCGCTCGACGTGAGTTCGCAGACGCAAATCGATCCGATGTTCCTCGTGCCACGCCAGGTTGCGGATCATCACTTTTGCCTCCGGAATTTGCTGGCGCAGCATCGGAGGAAGCGAGATGCGATTGTAAAGCGTGTACGGCTCGTCGCCAAAAAGCGTGATTTCGCAGGACGGGTCGTGCTTGCGCAGATGCTCGGCCGCCGTCGTTCCGGCAAAGCCGTTGCCGACGATCACGTATCTGCGCGTATCGGAGGCCGTCATGCGTGCAGACCCAGAGCGACCATCATGTCATGTCCCACCTCGAGGGCGCGCTCGTCGATATCGAAACGCGCGCTATGCTGCGGCTCCGAGCCGACGTTGGATCCACGCGCGCCGACGATAAAGTACGCGCCCGGCCTTAGCTGTTGCATGAACGCCATGTCTTCGGACCACATGACGATCTCGTGCGGGTCGACGACGTTGCCGGAGCCGAGCAGCTCGCTCCCGACGTTCCGCACGATGGCGTTGACTGCCGCATCGTTGATCGTGGGTGGATAGACCCAGTGATACTCGAATCGGTATTCCAGCCGCAGCGCTTCGCACGCGCCGAGTATCATGCGCTCGATGCGCTCGGGCAACTCTTTGCGGACGCTCTCGTCGAAGGCGCGCGCCGTTCCCTGCAAGTGTGCCCGCTCGGGGATGACGTTGAACGTCGTGCCCGCATGCAAGGAACCGACGGTTACGACGACCGGCTGCGGCGGCGCGATCTCGCGGCTCGCAATCGTCTGCAGGAGCACGACCAGTTGTGCCGCTCCCACGACCGGATCGACCGCCGACTGCGGCATCGCGCCGTGGCCACCTTTGCCGATCAGCTCGATCTCGAACCGATCCGACGACGCGAAGAAGGCGCCGTCGCGCACGCCGATCTTGCCGACGTCGAGTCCGCTGTACAGGTGCAACGCGAACGTGCGATCGACGTGCGGGTTTTCCAGCGCGCCGTCCTCGATCATGAGTTTGTTTCCCGAAAATCCTTCCTCGCCCGGCTGAAAGCAAAAGACGAGCGAACCATAGACCTCGGCTCGCCGGTTGCAGAGCGTCCGCGCCGCCGCCAGTAGAATCGCCATGTGCGCGTCGTGACCGCACGCATGCATGACGCCCCCGTTGCGCGAGCGATAGGTCACATCGTTGAGCTCTTGGACGGGAAGCGCGTCCATGTCGGCGCGCAGCAGCGTCACCGGACCAGGTCGCGACCCGCGCAACGTCGCGATTATGCCGGTCTTCCCTACGCCCGTCCGAATCGCATCGACGCCGAGGCCGCGCAGCTCGCGCTCGATGAAGGCCGCTGTCTCGTGCTCTTCCATGGAAAGTTCGGGATGCGCGTGAAAATGGCGCCGGTACCGGACGAGGTCGCTCATTGCTTTGCGTCCGCCGCGATCGGTTTGAACCATAGCTGACCGTCCGAGTAATCGAAGATCAGATTGAAGTCGCTCAGGGTGTCGCGTCCTATCAAGCCGTCGTAGTCGCGCTCCTGCGCGTAGCTCGCCGACGGCACCACGACTTGGACGTCGCCGAAAACCCAGTCCCCGAGGACGAGGCTCTTCATCGTAACGTGCTTGATGCCGAACGGCTTGCCGCCCAGCGTGACCATCTCTTCCTGATCGGGCGCGCCGCGCGGCACTCGATTGGGGAATCGCGAAAAATAGTGCGGGTACAGCGTGGAGTAGTCCGCGCCGAGATCCGCGATGAAGTAGCCCGGGACGCCGCTGTATGACGCCTTCACGACCGGAACGCCCCAGTCGAGCCGCAGCGGCAGCGCGGACCATCCGCTCGCGGCGAGGTCGGGGGGCGCCGAGCGGTGCAACGTCAGCGTCTCTTTCTGAAAGTCGACTTCCAGCGCGCCGCTGCCGATGAAGTCGGTCCCGAGCAGTCCGACGACCCGCTGCTCGGGGAGATGCTCTTCGAAGGCCGCCGTCGAGAGCGTCACGTTCTTCGCGGTGAGGCCGGCCACGGTGAGGTCGGGAGCTAGCGCATTCTCCAGGGTGATGTCGCCCGCAAAGCTGAGCGTCACGAGGCCGCTGAGGCTCATTCCGAGCTCGCGCGCGACGAGCGGATCGATGAGCAAGTCGGAGCTGCCGGAATCGAGCAAGAAGTCCAGGCCGCGCCCAGCGATTGAAACGGGGACGACGATGCCGTTGTTCGTGAAGCGCGCGGGGATGGCGACCGCGTCGGCGCCTACGGCGAACAGCGGGCGCGACGGCGGAATCGCAAAGTCAACCGTACCCGACGTGATGGGTTCGAAGCTGCGCACCTCGGTCTTCGCCGACAGCGTGCCCTCGCGTTCGTAGTCGATACGGTGCGCCAGCGTACCTCCGAAGACCGCGCGGTAATCGCCGTACCGCCAGGCCTGCTCGTGGCCGTCATAGTCCGTCATCTCCAGGCGGTTTAGCAGATACGTATGAGCATCGTAATAGCGGCGCTCGACGAGGCCATTGCTTGGCGCCACTTCGACGACGAAGTTCGGCGGGACACCGGTCGTCATTCCCAACAGTCTCACGCCGCTCGTCGCGGCATCCGGCTGCCGAATCGAAACGGCGAAGGGGTCGACCTCTTGGTAGAGATTCGATGACGGGAGCACGAGGCCGTTGGCGTCCTGCTGCCAGTGCCGGTCGTCGTAGGAGCCGTACGACGAAACGAAGCGTCCTTGCCGCACCGTCGTACGGAAGTCGCGCCCGTTCGAAGATGTCTCGGAGGTCCAAACGTCGCCATTGTGCGACACGGTCCGGGTCACGAAATGATACGCGCCCGGCCCGACAGATCCGGCGGAGTGGCGGTTGCGGTCGAAGAGCTGCGCGACGGTAATCGTCGCGGGGGCGTATCGCTCCGCCGCTCCGGCCGATTGCGCAACGAGCACTGCCAGCGCTGCTAGAGCGGCGGCGCTCAGCCTGGGGAACCTCGTCATGCACGGATGTTTTCGGCCAGGTACCCGGCTGCCACTTCTCCGCGCAGGATTTCCCCACGGAACGGCACTAGGAAGCATCGTGGCCGTCGAGCGTACTGAATCGAAGGCGGGCTCCGCCTTCGAGCGTCATGGGTTGAGCGACGAGCAGCTCGTAGCGATGTTTCGCACGATGCTGATGCAGCGCATGCTCGAAAATCGCGGTTTCCAACTCAACCGGCAAGGAAAGATCCCCTTCGCGTCCGCGAGCGAGGGGCACGAGGCCATTCAGGCGGGCGCGGCGATGGCGTTCGAGCGCGGCCAGGACATTTTGGCGCCGTACTACCGCGACTTGGGGCTGGAGCTCGGAATCGGGCTCACGCCGTACGAGGTACTGCTGTCGCTCTTTGCGCGAGCGGCTGACCACTCGGCCGGGCGGCAATTTCCTCACCACTACGCCAGCCGCCGCCTTGGATTGCATACGATCAGCTCCGTCATCGCGGCGCAGGTGCCTCACGCAGTCGGTGCGGCCTACGCTCTGCAGTACCGCCGGGAGCGTGGCCGTGCCGTCCTAACGACGTTCGGTGACGGCGCTACCAGCGAGGGCGAATGGCACGAGTCCGTCAACTTCGCCGCGGTGCATAAACTGCCGATCGTTTTTTTATGTGAAAACAACGAATGGGCCATCTCCACACCTCTTTCGAAGCAGATGGCACAGCCCGACGTCTACAAGCGCGCGGTTGGATATGGCCTTCCCGGAGCCGTCGTGGACGGGATGGATGCCATCGCCTGCTATGCCGCCGTGAAGGAAGCGCTCGAGCGAGCTCGGTCGGGCGGCGGCCCCACCTTAGTAGAAGCCAAATGCTATCGCTTTCTCTCCCATACGACCGACGACGACGACCGCACCTACCGGTCGCGCGAGGAGGTTGCGGAACGCCGCAAAGACGACCCCGTGCCGCGTTTGGAACGCCTGCTGCTCGAACACTCGATTCTGACCGCGCAGGACGTAGAAGCATTGAAGCGCTCCATCCTCGAAGAAATCAACGACGCCACCGACCGGGCTGAGGCGATGGCCTATCCCGCGGCAGGGGACCTCTACGAGAGAGTTTACGTCGAGGAGTGGCAGCCGTGGCTCGAATGAGGAAGTGAAGTAGAAAAAGAACGATGGCTAGCACCGACATAGCAACCGGGACGTTCGAACGGCACGGTTTGAGCGACGAGCAGTTGCGCGAGATTTTTCGCAATATGCTGCTCCAGCGGCAACTCGACAACCGAGGGTTTCAGCTCAACCGTCAAGGAAAGGTTCCGTTCGCCTTAGGCAGCGAGGGGCACGAAGCGCTGCAAGCCGGCGCGGCGATGGCCTTCAATCGTGGGAAGGACATTCTCGCACCGTACTATCGCGATCTCGGGCTTTGCTTGGGCATCGGTCTCTCGCCGTATGAGATCATGCTGTCGATCTTCGCGCGCGCGGCCGATCACAACGGCGGTCGCCAGTTCCCGAATCACTATTCTTCGAAGGACGCCGGCTTGATGTCGTTTTCTTCGATTTTAGCGGCGCATCTTCCGCACGCCGTCGGAGCGGCGTACGCAATCAAGTATCGCGGCGAAGAAGGCCGCGCGGTGCTGGCGACGTGCGGCGACGGCACGACCAGCGAAGGCGAGTGGCACGAATCGATGAACTTCGCGGCGGTCCATAAGCTGCCGTTCGTCATGCTCGTCGAGAACAACGAATGGGCGATTTCGACGCCGCTCGACAAGCAGATGGCCCAACCGGAAATCTGGAAGCGGGCCGCCGGATACGGCATGCCGGGACGTCGTTTCAACGGTTTCGATCCGCTCGAAACGTACGCGGCCGTCAAGGAAGCGATGGATCGCGCGCGCCGTGGCGGCGGACCGGCGTTGGTTGAAGGAACGTGCTACCGCTATTTGGCGCATTCAACCGACGACAACGACATGACGTATCGGACGCGGGAAGAAGTCCTCGAGCAGCGCCGGAAGGATCCCGTGCCGGCTTTCGAAGCGTTGCTGCTCGAGCACGCGATCATGACTGCTCAGGACGTGGCGGCGATGCGCAAGGACGTCTTGCGCGAAACCAACGAGGCGACCGACGCGGCCGAAGCCTTGCCTTATCCGGATTCGACCGAACTCTACACCCACGTCTACGAAGGAGCTTGGCAACCGTGGCAGTCGTGAGCAGCAATTCGACCGTAATGAACAACGTCGAAGCGGTTCGCGCGACACTCTACGAGGCGATGAAAAACGACGATCGCACTCTGGTGTTGGGCGAGGACGTCGGTGCTCGCGGCAACGTCTTCTTGATCACGAAGGATTTCATCGCCGAGTTTGGTCCCGAACGCGTCATCGACACACCGATCGCGGAGGCCTCGATCGTCGGCATAGCCGTCGGCATGGCGATGGAAGGCTTGCGTCCCATCGCCGAAATCCAGTTCGCCGATTTCATCTATCCCTCGTTCAACCAAATCGTCGGCGAAGCGGCCAAGATCCGATACCGGTCCAACGGCGAGTATACTTGTCCGCTCGTGATCCGTACGCCCTACGGCGGCGGCGTCCGAGGGGCGCTTTCCCACTCGGTCTCGGTCGAAGCGCTGTTCTATCACGTGCCCGGGTTGAAAATCGTCGCGCCATCGTTCCCCGCAGACGTCAAAGGGCTGCTCAACGCCGCCATCGACGATCCCGATCCAGTTCTCTTTCTCGAACACAAGAAGACCTATCGGCTCATCAAGGGTGAAGTGCCCAACGGCCACTACACGATACCGCTGGGCAAGGCCAACGTTTTGAAAGACGGCAAACAGCTCAGCGTGGTTTCGTACGGACTCTACGTCCATTGGGCGCTGGAGGCTGCGCTCGGCCTCGAGCAGGAAGGCATGTCGGTCGAGGTCATCGACTTGCGCTCGATACGCCCGATGGACAAAACGACGATCTTACGCAGCGTCGAAAAGACGCGTAAGCTGTTGATCGTTCACGAAGACAACAAGTTCGGCGGCATCGGCGCGGAGATTAGCGCGATGGTGGCCGAGGAAGCGCTCTTCCACCTCGACGCGCCAATTCGACGCCTATGCGGGCCCGACGTTCCGGCGATGGGGTATGCGCTGCCTCTCGAGGAAGAGTTTATGTCCTCGCCGGCCGAGATGGCCGAGGCGATGCGAGAAATGGTGAAGTTCTGATGGCGACGACGATTACGATGCCGCAGCTCGGCGAGACGGTAACCGAAGGCACCGTCGCGCAGTGGCTAAAAAGTATCGGTGACAGCGTTGAAAAGTACGAAGACTTCGTGGAGGTCTCCACCGATAAAGTCAACGCGGGCGTTCCTTCCCCGGTCACCGGAACGATTCGAGAGCTCCTCGTCAAAGAGGGCGAAACGGTCGCGACCGGCACTCCGATCGCGATCATCGAGGAAGTAGGGGCGGCATCGGCCGCAGAGGCCGCCGCGCCTGCGGCGCGGACGGAAACGGCGGCTGCGTCTGCACCGGCGTCCGCAACGGCACCCTCGCCGAACGGCGCTGCGGCAGCAACCGCGGCTTCCCCGGCGGTGCGTCGCCTGGCGCGCGAACATCACGTCGACGTCCGCACCGTCAAGGGAAGCGGTTCGAACGGGCGCGTGACCGCCGATGACGTGCTTGCAGCGGCGCGCACCGGCGCGGCTGCACCTCCGGCGACCGCACCGCCGCCGATACCCCCGCCGGGCCGTACCTCGACCTACGCACAACCCGCCCGCGGTACGCTGATTGCCCTGACACAGGCGCGTCGCATCATTGCCGAACGCATGGTGGAAAGCCGGCACAGCGCGCCGCATGCGTGGTCGATGGTCCAGATCGACGTTACCGACGTTTGGAATTGGCGCGTGCGCGAAAAGGACCGTTTCGAGCGCGAGACCGGTCATAAGCTGACGCTCCTGCCGTTTTTCATCCGCGCAGTCGTGGAGTCGCTCGACACCTTTCCGTTGATGAATGCAAAGTTCGTGCCGGCGGCCGGTTCGAGCCCGGCGGCCATCTACGTAAATGAGGCCGTCAATATCGGCATTGCAATCGGTCTACCGACGAACCTGGTCGTCCCGGTGATCAAGAATGCCGATCAGCTTTCCATCAGGGGAATCGCCATCGCGGCGGGCGGGCTGATCGAAAAGGCGCGAAAGGGAAAACTCGGCGTCGACGAACTCGCCGGTGGAACTTTTACCGTCAACAACAACGGCGCCAACGGTTCGTGGGCTTCGGCGCCGATCATCAACGGGGGCCAAGCCGGCATCGTCACGATGGAGGCGGTGATCAAGAAACTCGTGGTCCGCGACGACGACTCGATTGCCATACGCCGCATGATGAACTCGTGTCTCTCCCTCGACCACCGGGTCGTGGACGGCTACGTGGCGAGCGGCTTCCTCGCGGAACTGAAAAGGCGCCTCGAGGGAATGGGCCCGCAAGGAGAGTTGTAGCTCGCAGATTCGTAAGCATTTCCGCTTTGAGGCGGCTCACGTGCTCCCATTCCACCCCGGAAAGTGCGCGCGAATGCACGGCCACTCGTATCGTCTGGAGGTTGCCGTCCGCGGCCCGGTTCGTTCGAGCGGCGCCGCCCGCGGCATGGTCGAGGATTTCGACGAGGTGGAACGGATCGTAGCAGACCGCGTCCTCGAGGCGTTGGATCATCACCATCTCAATGACTCGATTGAAAACCCTACGGTCGAGAACGTCGTGCTTTGGATTTGGAAGCAGCTGGAAGCGAATCTGCACGGCTTGGACGAACTCGTGCTGTGGGAAACCCCCACCGCGTGCGCCGTACTCCGCAAGAGCGACACCGTGTGATGCTTCAACTTTCTGAAATCTTTTACAGCATTCAAGGCGAGGGAACGTGGACCGGAACGCCCGCCGTCTTCGTGCGCCTGGCCGGCTGTAATCTCGCGTGCGATTTTTGCGACACCGATTACTCCACGAAGTTTTTTGCGGGCGTTCAAGAGATCGTGGCGATGGTCGGCGAGACGGGCGGCGACTGTCCGATGGTCGTCCTTACCGGCGGGGAACCGCTCGCGCAAGCCGAAACGCCGGCGTTGATCGAGGCCTTGCGGCGCGACGGGCGGCGAATCCACATCGAATCCAACGGCACGATCTTCGCGGAGCTTCCGGACGACGTTTGGCTCTGCGTTTCGCCCAAAGAGCGGGTAGACGAGCGTATGGCCGCCCGCGCGAACGAAGCCAAGCTCATCGTCGACCGGCGCGTGCCGGAGGAACACCTCGCGCTCTTCGCCCAAAAACCGACGATCCTGTTGCAGCCCGAAGGGAATAGGCCATCCAACGTTGCGCTGGCTCTGGACTACGCAAAGGCACATCCGCGACGCTTTCGCCTCTCGTTGCAGACGCATAAGCTCATCGGCGCGCCGTGATCCTTCTCGCCTGTGCCGTGGAGGCCGAGCTGCGCTTTTGGGAGCCTCGCGACGACGTCGTAACGCTCGTGATGGGTGTCGGCCCGGTCGAGGCTTCCTGTGCGCTCACGGCCGCGCTTTGTGAACGGCGCTATCGGCTCGTCGTCAACGCCGGCCTCGCCGGTGCGTTCGACGGCACCGCCCGGGTTGGAGATGCCGTCATCGTCGCGGAAGACATGATGGAGCTCGGGCTTGAAAGTGGGGCGCCGCTGAGATTGCCGAGCGGTGAACGAACGTTCGACACGGCGCGCTCGGACGCGTCGCTCGTCGCGCGCCTCGGCGGCAAAGAATTTCTCACGGTCCGCGGCGTCACGGTTTCTCGAGTCACGTCCACGGAGCAAACGGCGCGCCGTCTGGCGGCGAAGCTCGGCGCGCAGGTGGAATCGATGGAAGGCTTTGCGGCACTTCGGGCCGCCGAGCGCATGGGCGTGCCGGCCATCGAGCTGCGCGGCATCTCCAACAGGTGCGGGGAGCGCGCGTCTAGCGGTTGGAACTTCGACGCAGGAATCGCGGGGCTCGCACGGATTACACGCTCGTTAGTGGAGCTCGCGTAAATGGCGTTCACGCTCGCCTATTCGCCGTGCCCCAACGACACCTATATCTTCGGTGCTCTGACCAACGGGCTGCTGGACGACGTGCCGGAAGTACGCGTCCATCTCGCCGACATCGAAGAGCTCAATAACGCAGCGGCCCGCTCGCAGTTCGAGCTCACGAAGGTGAGCTACGGTGCGATTCCATTTTTGATGGATCGCTATAGCATCTTGCCCTCGGGGGGTGCCGTCGGACGCAACTGCGGCCCGCTGTTGGTCGCGCGTCCCGCGGCCTCGCCTCCGCTGTTTAGCGACTTTGCGCGCAAGCGCATCGCCATTCCGGGAGAACGCACGACCGCGTACTTATTGTTGCAGCTGGCGCTCGGCGCGCGGCCGAAGACCGTGCAGATGCGCTTCGACCGGATCATCGACGCGGTCGCAAACGGCGAAGTGGACGCGGGGCTTATCATCCACGAGTCGCGGTTCACCTACCGCGAGGCCGGCCTGATTTCAATAGCAGATCTTGGCGAATGGTGGGAAAACATGACGCTCCTACCGGTGCCGCTCGGCGCGGTCATCGTGCGAGACGACGTCGATGCAGGCGACGTGCGGCGGATCCAGGATGCAATTCGGCGCAGCCTCGCGTTCGCACGCGCCGACGAACAGGCGGTGATGCCTTACGTGCGCGAGCACGCCGCCGAGATGAGCGACGACGTCATGCGAGCCCATATTGCCCTCTACGTCAACGAGTTCACCGACCAGCTTGGCGAAACGGGTCGCGATGCCGTGCACGCGCTCTTCGCACGCGCGCGAACGGCGGGAATTTTGAAAGCTCAAACGGAGCCGCGTTTCGCGTAATGCAACGGGGACGTTTTATCGCGGGCGGTGCCGCGCTTGGCGCCTCGCTGACCTGTGGCCTAGCGGCCGAGCCGCCGCCGCAGGCTCAAATCGAGCTGGGAGACGACGTCTTCTTACGCCAAACTTGGCGCGATCTCGCCGGACGCACGGTCGGCGTGATCGCCAATCAAAGTGGCGTCACGTCCGGCTTGGAGTCCGTTGTGGACGCCATTCTCCGCCACGGGCGCATTCGGATCAAGGCGATCTACGCGCCGGAGCACGGCTTTCGAGGAGATCAAGCCGCAGGCGCGTCAATCCAATCCTACGTTGACGCGCGGACCGGCCTGCCGGTGTACAGCCTCTACGGCTCGTCGCGACATCCGAGCGCCGCGATGCTGGAAGGCGTGGACGTTTTGTTGTTCGACATCCAAGACGTCGGCTCGCGCGCGTACACCTACATATCGACGATGGCCTACGCGATGCAGAGCGCCCGGGCCTACGGCAAGGAGTTCTGGGTGTTGGATCGCCCCAATCCGGGCGGCGGCACAACCGTCGAAGGCCCCGTCCTGGAAACCGCTTACGAGTCGTTCATCGGGTTGTACCCGATTGCGATGCGCCACGGGATGACGATCGGCGAGCTCGCGACGCTGTTCAACGAGCATTTCCACATCGACGCCAAGCTGCGCGTGATCAGGATGAACGGTTGGCGGCGCGAGATGATCTGGCCCGACACCGGCCTACAGTGGGTTCAGACGTCGCCGAACATCCCGCGTTGGCAAACGACGATCGTCTATCCCGGCATGGGACTCATCGATACCGTCGGCGTCAACAACGGCAGCGGATTCACCAATCCGTTCTTCCTCGCGGGCATGGTCGGTATCGACGGCCCAAAACTTGCGCAACGTCTGAACGCGCGCGAGCTGCCGGGAGTTGGATTTCGCCCCACCCAATGGTCGCCTCCCTCGGGCTTCTGGCAAAATCACGAGCTCACCGGCGTCGAACTCGAGTTGTTCGACCCGCGACGGTGCCTCGCGGTGCGCACTGCCGTCGAAATCCTAGTCGCGGTTCGCGATCTCTTTCCGGAAGTCATCAACATCAAGAGCGTCGCCGGCCTGGATCGCGATTGGGGCACCGACTCGTTCCGCCAGGCTTTCCTGGCCCGCAAGACTGCCGAAGCGATCCTCGCTCAATGGACCCCCCGGGTCGTCGACTTCAGATCGCTCCGCGAACGTTACTTACTGTACTAGGGGCCAGAGCATCGGCAGCGGAGTTCAGCCTGCGCGCAAGCTCGCGAAGGTGCGGTTCGATGTTGTGCCCGTTAGCTCGTAAGATGTCGCGCCACATCTCGGCGTTCATGTCGGCTATGCGCAGCAACTCACGCGCTACGGGTCCGCGGAGCTGCTGCGCACTCGATTCGCTCTCCCTAAGCAAAGCCGCGTAGCACGAGGCGACGATCTGGGGCAGGTGTGAGGTCAGAGCGACGACACGATCGTGCTGTTGCGCACCCATCGCGATCGGGGCACCGCCGCACCAACGAATGAAATCGCGCGCGCGAGAATCGAGTAAATCGTCGCCGCTCGGTACGTAGGCCCAAGGACAATTCTCGAAAAGATCGGCGCGCGCGGCGGCGGCCCCGCTGCGCTCGCTTCCCGCCATCGGATGCGTTGCCACGAAGTTTCGCAAGTTCTGGGCGGCGCGTACGACCTCGACCTTGACGGAGGAAACATCGAGTACGAGTGCGGGTCCCGTCGTCCCCCGGCTGACCAGACGCGCGAGCTCCACCAGCGTCGAGTCGAGATGCCCCGCCAAGACCAGGACGTCGGTCGTCGTCGCCAATGCTTCGGGAGGCGCGCTCGCGTCGATGGCTCCCGCCTTACGGGCGGCATCCAACGCCGCGGGGTTGGAGTCCGAACCGACCACGTAAACGCCCTTGCGACGTGCGCTCAATCCGATCGAGCCGCCGATTACCCCCACACCCAGGATGCCGAGGACGTCGCCGATCACGTCGCGCCGCGAATCAGGTCCGGCCGCAGCGCCCCTCGCGCCGTCCAGATAAACGTGCTCGATTTCGCGCGCGTCGCGCGCCGTGTTCACGTGCATCAGTACGCGAATGCAGCGACCAAGCGCTCCGGGCACGTCCACTTCCGAAAAATGCAGCATCGGGACGTGCACCCATCCCATCTCGCGGGCGGCCAACGCCGGAAAGCAGGCACGAAGGTCGGGTGTTAGGCTGAAAAGCACCGAGGCAATGTCGTCCAGCTCGATCTGGTTACGCCGCGTCATTTCTCCCAGGAGACGCTTCGTGGCATACGCTATAGCTGCCGTGTCGTCCGCATCGGCCGTGATCGCGCCGCGGATTCCCCGGAAAACACGAACCCCCGCCGAGCCGGCGGGGGTTTGCGTTGTCGATTGCTGTTCCTTGCTAGTACCGTGCAAAACGCTTCCCTCACCGACCTCGAAGGTGGTAATAGTACGACGAATACACGTACGAGTTCAACGTCCACATGATGTTGGACTATGCAATCACACCTCGCGTTGGTTGTCAAGGCGCGTCGGACTCTTAAGTCGCCTCCAGGCAGCAGCGTTCGCTTGCAAGGGCGAAGGGTCCAGGGTGCTCCGCGAACGCTTGATCGATGCCCTAGGAATCGAGGCGGTGAAGACCACGCCCGAGGATCTGGCGGTGTATGCCTTCGACGCATACACGGAGGGGGGAGTCCCGTCGGCGGTCGTCTTGCCCGGATCGACGCGCGACGTCTGCGCGATCGTGAAGATCGCTCGCGATTGCGGCGAGCCGATCGTGGCGCGCGGTGCCGGCACCGGGCTGTGTGGCGGCGCGGTTCCGACCGTCGGGGGCATCGTTCTGTCCTTCGCGCGGATGAACCGCGTGCTCGAATTGGACGAGCGCAATCGTCGTGCACGGGTACAACCGGGGCTCATCAATCTCGACCTTTCGCGTCACGTGGCCTCGAGCGGACTTTTCTATGCGCCCGATCCTTCCTCACAGCAAATAGCGACGATCGGCGGCAACGTCGCTACGAACGCAGGCGGCCCGCACTGCCTGTCATACGGCACGACCGTAAACCACGTGCTCGCGCTCGAGATCGTCGACCCGTCCGGTGAGGTCTTCGCAACCAGCATCGACGACGTGGGGTACGACCTCACGGCGGCGCTCGTGGGCAGCGAAGGAACGCTGGGCATCGTAACCGCGGCGTGGCTGCGGCTGCTGGCACTTCCGCAGGCGGTACGTGTGTGGGTCGCGGCCTTCGGCGACGTGGATTCGGCCTCCGAAGCGGTTTCGGCCATCATCGGGGCGGGAATCGTACCGACTGCGCTCGAGATGATGGATACCGTTATCACCCAGGCGGTCGAGGCCGCCTTTCATGCGGGCTATCCGCTCGATGCGGCCGCCGTATTGCTCGTCGAACACGCGGGTCTCGAAGAAGACGTTGCAGCCGCCGAATCGGCAATCCATGCAATCGCCATGCGGCACGGCGCGCGATCCTGGCGAAGCGCGCGCACGCAGGCCGAACGTGCCGCGCTTTGGGCGGGGCGAAAGGGCGCCGCAGGCGCAACCGGCCGGATTGCGCCGAACTACTACACCCAGGACGTATGCGTTCCGCGCAGCAAGCTGCCTCGAGCCCTGCGCGCGGTAGAAAGTGCCGCAGCCGCAAACGGCGTCACCGTGGGCAACGTCTTTCATGCGGGCGATGGAAATCTCCATCCCTTGCTGATGTACGACAAACGCGATCGAAAGCAGGTTGCGGCCGTGGTCGAAACCGGCAATGCAATTCTGCACTGCGCTATCGAGCTTGGCGGAACGATTAGCGGCGAGCACGGGATCGGCTGGGAGAAGCGCGATGCGATGACTCGAGTGTATTCGACCAGCGACCTCGCGACGATGGGGCGCGTGCGCGATGTTTTCGACCCGGCACGCATGCTCAATCCCGAGAAGATCTTTCCCAGCGGATCGCAATGCCCCGAGGTTGCGCCGCCGTGACCGCAACCCAAGAACGCGTCGCGCCCGCGAGCGCCGAAGCGCTAAGCGAGATCGTTGCGCGCTGCGACGGTTCGGGGCAAAAAATCCACATCGTCGGCGGCGATACGCTCGCGGGCATGGGCTTTCCGCCCGAAACTTGCGACCTCACCCTCCTGACGACGGAGCTAACGGGAATCGTCGCAAACGAGCGCGCCGACCTTACGCTCGCGGTTCGCTCCGGAACGCCGCTTCAAGACGTCGCGACGCTGCTCGCCGCGCAGGGACAGTTTCTTCCCTTCGATGCTCCGCGACCGCACTATGCAACCGTCGGCGGCACGTTGGCGGCCGGCTGGCTGGGGCCGCGCCGGCATCTGCACGGTCGCATTCGCGACTACGTCATCGGCTCGACGATCGTTCTCGCCGACGGAACCGTCGCGCGCGCCGGTGGAATGGTCGTGAAGAACGTCGCCGGTTACGACATGAGCCGGCTGTACCTCGGATCCTTCGGAACCCTCGGCGTGCTCGTGCAAACCAACTTCAAGACCTCGCCGCTGCCTCCGCATTCGCGGCTCTTCTTCGCACCGCTCCCCGAGCACACGTGCGGGCGCGCTTCCGCGCAACTCACATCGCTGGCCATTCGGCCGGCGGCGGCGTTTTTGATCGAGGGATTTCGCAAGTCCGTCGACGGCGACGACGGCCCCGAGGGGCGCATCGTCGTGCTCTTGGAGGGCAGCGAGGCACTGCTCGAGCGTGCAACGCGCGACCTGCGCTCGGCTCTGGGCCGCGCGGGCGTGCCCGAAACGCGCGTCGTCGATGCGGGCGCGCGCGAAGCATTTGAGCGCGTCCTGGACGCGTACGTCGCGTGCTTGGGGGAGCGCTCGATTACGTATCGGATCTATCCTTTCCCGGAACAATCCGAGCACTGCGTGGGGCGCCTGCGCGAGGTCGCCGCTCGTTGCGCGCTGCGTAGCGAGACGATCGTTGACGTAATGAACGGCGACGTCGTGCTGCGCGTTAGCGATCTTAACACGCGTGCGCTCGGATCGAAGGTCGAAATCTTTGACGATGCCCTCCACGAGTTGGAGCCGCGCGCTCAGGTCGTTGCCGGCCGGCATCCCCACCGCATCTACTTGCGAGTTTGGGGCGAGGCGCCGGCGGCGATCGACCAAATGCGCGCGCTCAAAGCGCGCTTCGACCCCCACCGCACGCTCAATCCCGGCCGATTCGTGGGCGGAATCTAAGTGCCGATGAGAGTCGTGCTGTTGGGCGGTTCGGGATTAGTGGGCCGCCATCTCGCAACCGCTCTGCGCGCGCGAGAGCACGACGTTGTGGTCGCCTCGCTGCGCGATGCTTCCGGTGCCGCCGACGTGGCGGCGGCATGCGATGCCATCGTCAACCTCGCCGGCGAGCCGATCGCGCAGCGCTGGAATGCGACGATCAAACGACGCGTCGAAGAGAGCCGCGTCGACGCGCCGCGGCGTTTCCTCGAAGAGCTTTCACGGCGCTCTCGTCGCAGCACGATCTATATTAGCGCCTCGGCCATCGGATATTATGGTACGAGCGAGACGGAGACATTCGTCGAGGAAAGCCCTGCGGGGAACGACTTTCTCGCACGCGTTTGCGCCGCTTGGGAGCGGGAAGCGAGCCATGCAGCCGATCTCGGCATGCGGGTTGCGATCGTTCGAACCGGAATCGTGCTCGCGAAAGACGGTGGGGCGCTGGAAAAACTTCTGCCGCCGTTTCGCGCCGGGATCGGCGGCCGAATCGGCAGCGGGCGCCAGTGGCTTTCTTGGGTGCACGTCGACGATCTCGTCGGAATCTATCTAACGGCGTTGAGCGGCACCGAAGGCGCGCTGAACGCCTGCGCACCGAATCCCGTTACGAACGCCACGTTTACGCACGACCTCGGCGCGGCGCTGCGCCGCCCGACCGTGTTTCCGGTTCCCACGGTTGCGTTGCGCATGCTGCTTGGGGAGGGCGCCGGCATGTTGCTCGCCGGACAGCGCGTGCTGCCTCGCCGAACCCAGGAAATCGGCTACCGCTTCGAGTTCGCCGAACTCAAAGGCGCGCTAGCGAATCTACTTTGAACTCGAGCGCCTCCAGATATTTCTCGGCATCCATCGCGGCACGGCAGCCGGCACCCGCCGCGGTCACGGCTTGGCGATAGCGAAAGTCGTTGACGTCGCCCGCAACGAAAACGCCGTCAATGCGGGTCGAGGTGCCGTCCGGCGACATGATGTAGCCGCGTTCGTCGAGGTCCAGCTGGCCTTCGAACACGGCGGTATTCGGCGTGTGACCGATCGCCACGAAGAGCGCGTCGGCTTCGACCTCGCGCACCTTGCCGTCGACGAGATTCCTAAGACGCAAGCCGGTTACGTGCGTGTCGCCGTACACTTCCTCGATCACGCTATTCCAAATCGTGTGAACCTTATCGTGCGAAAGCAGGCGGTCGGCCATGATCTTGCTCGCGCGTAATCGATCGCGGCGATGGATCACCGTGACGCTCCGTCCAAAGCGCGTCAAGAAGAGCGCTTCTTCTGCCGCCGAGTCACCGCCGCCCGCGACGAAGATTCGTTTGTCTCGAAAAAAGGCTCCGTCGCAGGTCGCGCAACTCGAGACTCCACGTCCACGCAGCCGCTCTTCTCCGGGAATGTCCAGCCAGCGTGCGCTGGCGCCCGTGGCCACGATGACCGTTTCGGCCTCGTACTGCGCGTCGGGCGTTCGCACGATCAGCGGGTGGTTCGCAAAATCCACCGCCGCAACGTCGACGTTTTCGATGCGTGCGCCGAAGCGCTCGGCTTGTTCCCGAAAACGGATCATCAATTCGGGGCCCATGATTCCATCGGGGAAGCCGGGGTAGTTTTCTACGTCGGTCGTGAGCATGAGCTGTCCGCCGTAGAGTCCGCCACCCAACACCAGCGGTTTCAAATTCGCTCGCGCGGCATAGACAGCCGCCGTAAGGCCGGCCGGGCCTGACCCGATCACGATCACGCGTTCCATCCCGAGTCTCTTCGACTCCGTCGCGATCATCCCGGTTGCAGAATCTCGCTCGCGCCTCGTCGAACCGGGGGCGAATGCGCCATCAGGAGATACCGCTGGAGGACACCTTCGCCGACGTTCTGCGCAAAGCGATGCGCGGCGCCGGCGTTACGGAGAATCAACTCGCGAGCGCCACCGGAATCCCGGCCCCGACGATCGGCGATTGGCTAAAGGAAAAGGGGGCCGCTGACGACGCGCAGGCGCGCGAGCTTGCCACCGTCTTACGTCTGGATGGCGGAAAACTCGCCGACAGCGCCGCCCAACGGTGGTCGCCTCCGCACATCGAGCGTCCGGACATTCGCCGTCATCCGCAGGATCCGCAGCCGAGCAATGGCTATGTCTTCTTTCTGCAAGGCGGCCGTCAGGCAGCCCTCGTCGACCCCGCCGGCCTCCCCCAAAATCTATTGCGCGTGCTACGCGACGGCGACTACCATCTGCAGTACGTGCTGATCACCCACAAGCACGCCGATCACTGCGATGCCACCGCGGATGTCGCGGCGGCCTTCCCGCAGGCGCGCATCGTCATGCATGCGCTGGACGTGCAAGCCATCGGTTCGCTCGCGAGTTCCGCGATGCTGCTCCGTGACGGCGAAACGCTTCCCTTCGGCGATGGCTCCACAATCCGGATGCTGCACACGCCCGGACATACCGATGGTTCGTCCTGTTACGTGTTCAAGGATGCGCTCTTCTCCGGAGATACGCTCTTCGCGGCCAGCGTCGGCGGCGCGTACGGCGACGTGAGCACCTACGGGGACATCCTCAACAGCGTGCGCAGCAAACTCTTCACCTTACCCGACGAAACCGTGGTCATGCCCGGTCACGGTCCGCCGACCACGATCGAGCTGGAAAAGCAGCATAACCCGTTCTTTTAGTCTTGATAGAAGTACGGATCGAGAACGGTCACAGGGGTTACGACGTCGACGGGTATTCCATTCTCCGTCGCGGCCTTCCGAATGGCAGCCTCGTCCGGGCCGTCGTAAATGCAAAAGGTTTTCTTCTTGTCGGCAGACACGTAGGAATGCACCCAGGTGACGCCGTTGGTTGCATTGCGTCCAACAACCGTGAGGCAGGCTTCCGCCCCGCTCGGGTTCGTTGGCACGTGAAGTCCCTCTGGGAAGCTTCGTTCGACCATGAATCGCGGCATGATTCTCCTCCGTTGCGCGTAAGAGCAGCGCACACTATTCTGGCGCGAGGCGTTTAGTCCTCACACAGGGCGACCGCGCAGTCCTTACACAGCGTCTAGTGCTGCGCCCACGCCCAGCCCGCAATGACCCAACCGGCTGCGGCCTTCATCAGGGCCAACGTGAACACCGAGCCGGACTCCTTCATCGGCTTTCCGTTCTGCTTGTAGGTAAAGGTCGCCGGACACACGACGTATGCGCGAGCGCCGGTCACGACGATGTGCCAAGGGGTGCCGAGGGTCACGGTTCCCGCGGTAATGCCGTTTTTCTTGGAGTAGGCGGCAAATGCGCTCGCCCAATCGGCGCACGCCGTCGGACCCTGCCACTCGTGAGGCGGGAAATCGTCGATAATCGACGCCGGCGACGCGCACGCGGCCACCCACGTCTTCATATCGCCTCTGTTAAACGCTGCCACGGCGTGATCGATCGCCGCTTTAACGTCGCTCTTGTCCGATGCCGCCCCCTTCCCCGGCACGCAGACGAACATCAAGAGGGCGGTCAAGGCAACGATGACGACTCGGTTGATCATAACGTTCCTCCTTGGCGTTCCTTACGGCTCGCCAGACCTAGATCGGGTGGAATCCCCGAGCCGCCATGCGCCTTCCTGCTAACCCCCCGATCAGCGGCCTCCTCGATTCCAGGGAGAAAAAGCGCAGGGTTAAAACGCTTGCGGCAAAGGGGGGAGAGATGGCGACAGTTCCCGATCCGGAGCTCGACAATCTGCGCCTAGCCTACGAGCGCACGACGCTGGCGTGGATGAGTACCTCGCTGGCGCTGATCGGCTTCGGGTTCACGATCGATAAGTTTTTCGAAGGCTTACCCAGCCACGTGAGAGCAACGTTTTTCTTGAACCCCCGCTCGATCGGAATCACGATGATCGCGTTTGGGCTACTCTCGCTCCTACTGTCCCTCTACGAACTGCGACAGTTCCGGAAGACGTATCCGCAAGTGCCGCGCTCGACGGCCGGTTATGTCGTCGCGATGATTGCCATCCTGGGAGTCATGGCCATAATCGCTGCGATCGTCAGCTAGCGACGCCGCGCTAAGGCAGAAATTCGACGGCGCCGAAATCGCCGGTTTCCATTGAGATCCGCCCCGAGCGAATCGCGCTCGAGAACGTCGCGAAATCTTGCTCGACCTGATCGCCGTACGCCGATGCGTATCGCGTGATGGCGCGGTCGAAACGATCGCTCGTGCCCAAATATCCGGCGATGGTGGCCGCGTCTCCGGCCTTGGCATGCGCTCGAGCCAAAGCCCATCCGCAGGTGACGCCGTAGTCGATCAAGGTGCGCCGGCGAAATGTCGCGATGTCGACGGAGACCTTCATGTCACGAAGCTGGCGTACGTAATAGTCGTCGGATCCCGGAACTTCGGCCCAGCCGAGGAAGATATCGCTGGCGGCCTGCATCAGCCGTTGGCCGACTACGACGCGCTCGCCCTGGTGTGCGAAACCAGTCTTGCTTGCCGGCGCCGACTCCAGGACGGAGCGACGAGCCTCTTTTGCCTGAAGGAAGAGCGGGTCCGTGTCGTCGGCTAAAAACAGCGCGACCGTGCAGCGAGTTCCGATGCTCCCCACACCGACGACCTTTATCGCGATGTCCTCGAACAGGTAGCGGTCGAAAAGTTGTCTGCGATCTGCGGCCAGCGACGCGCGATAGCGCTCGAAGAATGCGTGAATCATCGATTCCCACTGCTCCTCGTATTCGTGAAAGTGATACACGAGCGGCGGGTTGTCGACGATCCTCGCGCGTCCGTCTTCCACCGCCGTGAGCTTCGGGAAAATGCTTTCGGACGTCCGCCCGCGAGCGAAGCGCTCGGCGTCCTGCAAATCTCCTAGGACGTCGGCATTTCTTTGGAAGAATGTGCTCAGGTCCGCAAATCCGATTTGCGTATACCAGATGTCGAGGGGAGACAGCCGCGCGTACTCGGACATCCTCGTCCGGTAGGAGGCGACGGCCTCGGCCACGGCATCGCGTGCTACGCCTTCGGAGAAATTGCGGCTCCGGGCAGCGAGAACGATGCTCGCCGCCAGCCGTTTAACGTCCCACTCCCACGGTCCCGGGAACGTTTCGTCGAAATCGTTGATGTCGAAGATCAGATTTCGCTCCGGCGTTGCGAAGCCGCCGAAGTTCATGACGTGACAATCGCCGCAAAGCTGAACGCTCACTCCACTGACCGGCGAGCCGGCAAGATCTCGCGCTTGAACGATCGCCGAACCCCGAAAGAATGCAAAGGGCGACTGCGCCATTCGCCCATAGCGCACCGGGATGAGTCCGGCGATTCGGCCGACGTTGGATTCCTCAATGAGCGCCAGGACGTCGTTCGAGCCGTCGCGCGGATTCCACGTCGCGTGATCGGACCGCGGGCACGCGCCCCGGAGCGCCCGGCCGCGTTCGTACCGTTGCGCCCGCGTCATCGCCAATTCGTAGCCCTATGGGCGATACGCGGCCGGTACGGCGACCGAAGCCCCGTCGCCGCCACTGATCGTCGCGCCGCTTTGTCCGGGCGCCGTAGTCGACTCGCGAATGAGCTCGAATTGCAGAACCACTTGTCCGGAGCGCGGGAGCTCCGCGTCGATGTGCTGTGGAGAGCAAAGCTTCGGCGTGCAGAATGCGGCGAGCCAACCCGGCGCCACTCCCGAAGCTTTCAGACGGACCGTCGCCTTGGGTCTTCCGCTCACCTCGAGACGATACTTCGCGGCACCCGCGCTGGTGGTCTGAAGATCCGCGCCGGTCCAGGGCTGGATCGCCAAATGCGTCGCGGGCTGCGCGAGCGCAAGCAAGATGGCGACACTGAAAACTACTTGCATCAAGTACGCAGTTTATACCCAATCGCGGTCATGCGCAACACCGTTCCGAGCGCGATGGCGGAAAGCAGTACGATCATCGCGATCGAGAATACCGGGGAAAGAAAACTTTGCCCCGTGTAGCTGCGGCGGAACGCATCGATCGTGTAGAAAATCGGATTAAAAAGCTCGAACGTTCGCAGTGGCGGGGGAAGCATCTTCGCGTCGGTGAAGACGCCGCCCACGAAGGTGAGCGGCGTGATGACGAAAGTCGTCAAGATCGCGATGTGGTCGAACTTGTCGGCGACTAACCCGAAGATGAGCCCGAGTGCCGAGAACAGGATCGAGACGAGCGCGATCACGCAGAGGTACAATACCCAATCGTGCGGGACGGTGTGGACGAGTAACACTCCCAGTAGCGTGATCAACCCGGCTATGAGCAACGCGCGCGCCAAGCTTCCCAGGACGTATCCCGCGACGATCTCGGTCGCGGACATCGGCGCAATCAGCAACTCCTGTATCGAGTTCATGAAACGACCCTGGAACAGCGAGCTCGAGCATTCCCCGTAAGAGGCGTCGATGACTTGCAGCATGATCAGGCCCGGGATGAGAAACTGAGCGTAGGTCACGCCCTGTATGCTTGGGATGCGGCTGCCGATCGCGACACCGAAAACGAAAACGTAAAGGAGCGTCGTAATAATGGGCGGCCAGATCACCTGATTGATGATCTTGAGGCTGCGAATGATTTCACGCTTGACCAGCGTCCAAAGCCCAAAGAAATTAATTGCGCGTCAGCTCCAAAAAGACGTCCTGGAGAGAAGCCCCCTCGGCAACCAGTTCTTCAGTCGGCTTCTCGGTAACGATCCGCCCGTGGCGAACGATCGCGATGCGCCGACAGAGCTCCTCGGCTTCCTCCAGATAGTGGGTCGTCAAAAAGATCGTGAGCCCGTCTCGGTTGAGCTCGCGCAGCCAGCGCCAGAGCTCGATGCGCAGCTCGACGTCGACGCCGGCCGTCGGCTCGTCTAAAATGAGCAGCTTCGGCTGGTGAATCAACGCGCGCGCCAACGAGAGCCGGCGCTTCTGCCCCCCCGAAATCTTGGTGTACTCGAGATGGGAGTGCGACGTGAGGCCAAAACGGTCGAGCAGCATATCGGCGCGTTCGGCCACGCCCTTTCCGCGCAATCCATAATACCCGGCGGCAAAGATCAGCACGTCGCGGATCGACAGATAGCGATCGAAATTATACTCCTGCGGCGAGAGCCCTATTAGCCCGCGGGCTTGGCGCCATTGCTGCTGATTGTCGTATCCGAAGATGCGAATGCTGCCGCCGCTCTTGCGCGCCAGCCCGACGATCGCGTTGATCGTCGTGGTCTTTCCCGCTCCATTGGGGCCGAGAAAGCCGAAAAATTCTCCAGCGCGAACGCGCAGCGATATTCCATCCACGGCCGTAAACGAGCCGTAGCGCTTTACCAGCCCGTCGACCTCTATCGCCGGGGTTAGGGAGTCTGCCGGGCTATGGAATGAAACTCTTTAATCCTTTGTACCGATGACGGCGCAGAGTAGCAATCAGCTCTGCACTCTCCGGAATCCCACAAGCCGCCAGTTGGGTTGCAACCCGTTTCGTATCGAACGCGACTCGCCGATGCTTGACCTGCCAGCCGCCCTCGCGCTCGGTAAGAATCGCGTAGCACGCGCGTGGATCGCCGTCTTTCGGCAAGCCCGCCGAAGCGACGTTCACGAGCAGCTTTCCCCGCCACATCCGAACGTACGGAAGGTGAAGGTGGCCGAACGCGATCGCCGATGCGGCCTCGTCCCCGATCAAGCGTTGCAAAACGGATTCGTCGGCATCCGGCCAGAGGTGCTCGTCATCCGTTTTGGGATTGGCGTGAACGATGAGCAGTTGGTTGTCGTCCTCACCGATCCGCAGCGCAAAGGGCAAAGCTCGCAACCACGACCTCCAACGCTCCCCCAGCTCGTTGCGCGTCCAGGCAATTTGCAGAGCTTCAGCCGCGGTAAAACTTTCGTCTGAGTCGGATTCGCCGAGATACCGATCCGTGTTGCCCCGAACGCACGCAGCGCCGATTTCCTCCAACCGCTGAAGCACTTTCTTGGGCTTGGGCCCGTCGAGGCACAGGTCGCCGGCAACCACGATAGCCTCCGCACCGCCTTGTGAAGCGAGATCGGCTAAACAGGCATCCAGTGCAAGGAGATTACCGTGAACGTCGGAGAGGACGGCGATTCGCGTCGCCGTCACCCGCGGCGCAGGGCGAGGGTCAACATCGACGGCGTGATGCCCACCTTGGCGAAATCGTAGAGGTCGATCGCTTCGACGGCAATGCGCGCACGACGCATGATCGAAAAAGCCGTCCGATAGCGTATGTCCGCGATCACGTGCATCTCGTCCAAGCAAAGGACGCCGGCGCCCAATTCCTCGCCTCGCTCCAAAACGACCGTTCGAAAGCCGGCGAACGCATCGATGTCCACCTTGCCGGCGCCGATCACGATCGTATCGGGTGCAACCGCAGCGGCTACCGAGCGAAGCGCGACGCCGGGGGCAACGCGCACCTCGACGGCCCGGTATCCGTGGCTGCGCGCAAGCTCGGCGAAACCGCGCCGCCCCAACTCGTTTCCACGCGTGCCGACTCCAACGAACGCCGTCTCGCCTACCAACATAACGTCGGTTCCGTCGAGCAATCCCGGCGCCTCGATGTGGCCCGCAAGCGGCACGTCCAATCGTGCGAACTGCGTCTCCAGACGATCCACCTCGGCCCGGCGCGACAATGCGGTAAGTCGCATCAAGGCGGCTCCATCGGCAAACGCCACGGCCGCATCGGCAGCGGCGACTTGGTAAGGATCGTCTCCATGCGGCTCGAGTACGGTCGTCTCGACTCCAAAGTACTCCAGCGTCTTGCGCAGCACGCCGTGCTGCTCGAGCGCTCGCGCGTAGACGGCTCCCGGCTCGCCGACGAGCGGACTGGCGTTTTCGATGGCTGCGCCCGGCCTCACCAACACGGCGGCGCGCAGGCGCCCGGTCGGGACCGTCACCAATTGCGGAGCGAAGCTCAGCCTTTCGTGCGCCTTCATAGGCCCCTGGCCTGATACGGCTCCGGTGCGGGTGCACTCGTAAAGAAAGCACTCAGGTCGGACGCCAGCAGATCGTTCAACGCCAGCGGCGGCAGCCCGAAAATCTCTTCTTCGGTCTTGACGATGCTCGCCGCACTTAGGTGGTCGGCGCCCACATAACCGCGCCGCGCCAACGGCGAAACGACAAGCGCGTAGCTCCGCATCGGATTTATGTGGTCGACCGCCGAGGTCTCCGATCCTTCGGGAACGATGAAAATCGCGGTCGAACTCCAGTGCGGCGTGCGCGAGATATAATCGACGATCTTGCCCAACGCGCGGTCGCCGTCGCTTACACTCGCCTGATCTGCCTGGGTCGGAAGTACGAGGTAAGTAAAGCTTGGCACACGGTCCGCCTGAACGTATCGCTGCATGTCGCGAACGAATTCGTCGGCGCGCGCGGCGTCCCCGATTTTCGGGTTCCATCCCGCGTATGCGAGATCGACGTTGCCGTCGAGCGTCGCGAGCGCCGGTACGTTAAGGTGATACTGCGCGCCGTCGTATCCCGAGAGGCGCAAGAGGCCACCGTAGTCGCGAAACGACAGCCCGGCCCGCGCAAAAGCATTGAAGAGATAGCCCGTGCGATCGTAGTCTTCCGGGTCGGCGCCACGGTCGTCCATCGGGGAGCGGCTCGTCCCTGCGGCCGAGGTCAGCTGTTGGTAGAGCGTGGCGTCGGCTGCCGTCGCAAACTGTTTCGAGATGTCGAGGTCCGCATCCGATGCGTAAAAGTTCTCGGCGAGCCCGTATGCGCGCGCGAGCGCGTGAAGGTTCGGCGTAACGCTTTCGGGATATCGAAGCAACGACACGTCGCCGTTGCCGTGCGGATTCCCCGCGTCGTCTTTGAGGTCGCCCAGCATGGCGTCGTAGCTTTGCGTCCCGATCGCGATGTAGACGACGTGATCGATTACCTCGCTACGCTTGTTGGAGCGTAGAGGCGGAATCACGGGATTGAACTCCGCGACGTGCGGCGTGCGATTATAGCGGAGGGCGGCGAGCGTTGCCTTCACCAACGAGGTGTGCTTCAGATCGATTCGCTGGAGAACGCCCCAGCCATCGACGCCCTTGCTGGCGACGACGTAGAGATAGCGTCCATCGCCCGATAGCGCCATCGCGCTGGGATACCAAGCGGTTGGAATGAGACCGTACCGATAGCGTGCCGGCTTGCGGGCATCGAGCACCGCGACGGCGTTGAGGCCGGCCAGCGCGACGTAGAGCCGGCTTCCGTCCCGACTCAGTTGTTCCGCCGTGGGCTCCGCGCCATAGGGTGCGCCGGGATACAGGCGAAGGTCGAGCCCCCGCACGACGCGCGGCGCGCCGCTCAGCGCCACCACGGCGACGCGATCGACGTTGGCGAGCGCAACGTACGCGAACGCGCCGTCTCGGCTCAAAGCCATAGCACCCGGCGCGGCGCCGCCAACGATTTGTGTGCCGTCGGGAGCCGAGTCCATGTGGACGGTCGACGGATCCCCGATGACGTTCGCTCCCGCAAGCGCGAATACGGTGAGCGAGGACGACCTCGCCGGATCGAACGCGGGTGCGGCGAACTGCGGCTGACGCGCGGGAGGATCGATCGCGGCGTAACTGGATAAGCCGCCGCCGGTTGCCAGAACGTCGCGGCTTCCCGCCGCGACGTGAAACGGAAAGTCACCAACCGCAACGGAAGGCTGGACGGTTCGCGTGGCGAGCTCGATTGGGATCACGGCATCGCCTAGATTATCTGCCACATATGCGGTGCGGCCGTCTGGCGAAATCGCGATGCCCGCCGGGAACGCGCGGTGTTTGTCGCCGGTCGCCAAACGAATCGGTTGCGCTTCGGGCGTAAGCTGACCGCTGCCGTCGAGATCGTAGACGCGCACGAGGCCGGCGCCGCCGTCGGAGGCGAGCACGATCGTGCGCGACGCGTCGCTCGGATCACGCGCAGCGGCCACGCCCATGAAAAACGCCGCGGATGGATCGCGGTAGACGCTGGCGATCTTCATGCTCCGCGTGTCGACGACGGCCAGCGAGTAGCCGCGCACTAACGTTCCATCCGAGCCAAGCGTCATCGCCGCCGAGCCGTTTCCGTCGTTGGAGAGAATGGCGTATCGCCCATCCGGCGAAAGGGCCAGCCCCAATGGATTCGCGCCGACAAACAGGCTTACGCCTACCGGTGCCGCGATGCGGCCATTTGGAAGAATTGCGCTCGTTGGATGAATCCGATCGGCACCAGTCGGGCGGGCGCCGGCCGGCGCCGAATAGACGATTAAAGGAGTGGGGCGAACTCCGGCACCTAACAAGACCGCGCCGAAGAGCGCCGCTACAGATAGTCTAAACGACACGGGAGGTATGGCATTACCATGAAGGACGCGCGGACCCTGCCAAATCGGCAGAACGGCGCTCGATGACCCGGCCCGCGCGCGTGCTCGCAGTCGCGACGGCGGTTCCGCCCTTCGTGCTCGGTCAAGCCGAAGTAATGCGGCGTATCGAACTCGCGCTTGGCCCGCGCTCCCGTGAAATCGTGCGCTTGCTACCGATGTTCGGCAACACGGGCATCGAGCGCCGCTATTCCTGCGTCCCAATCGAATGGTACGAAGAGCTGCACGAGTGGCCCGAGCGCAACGGCGTTTATCTCGATTCGTCGCTCGCCTTGTTGGAATCGGCCACGCGCCTCGTGCTGCAACGTGCGGGGCGTCGTGCCGACGAGATCGATGCCATCGTGGCAGTCTCGACCACCGGCATCGCGACGCCGAGCCTCGACGCGCAGCTCATGGAACGCATGGGGTTGCGCCGAAACGTGCAGCGCTTGCCGATTTTCGGCCTTGGGTGCGCCGGGGGCGCAATCGGTTTGTCGCGCGCCGCGGCGATGGCCCGCACTCGTCCCGACTCGCTGGTCCTCTTCCTAGTCGTAGAGCTGTGCGCGCTCTGCTTCCGTCGGGACGATTTTTCGAAGAGCAACATCGTCGCGACTGCGCTCTTCGGGGATGGCGCGGCGGCAGCGCTGATCTCGTGTTCCGGCGAGAACGGCGCACGAATCACCGGAGGAGGCGAATATACCTGGCCCGATTCGCTCGACGTAATGGGATGGGATGTTACCGGTGACGGTCTCAAAGCGATCTTTTCGCGCGACATCCCCGAGCTCGTAACGACCAAGCTTCACGACGTTGCCGTCGCGTATCTCGCCGAGCACGGCTTGACCTTACGGGATATCGACCGTTTCGTCTGCCATCCCGGCGGGGCGAAGGTTCTCGATGCGCTGGAGGTCGCGTTCGAGCTGCAACCGGGCGAACTCGTGACGGCGCGGGACGTACTGCGCGATTACGGCAACATGTCGGCAGCTACGGTGATGTTTGTTTTGGAGCGCACGGTCGGGGACTCGAGGCCCTGGCATCGCGCGCTCGTAAGCGCACTGGGGCCGGGATTCACCGCGGGGTTTACGCTGCTCGAAAACGATCGAGCGTGAGCGTCCTTTGGATCGTTCTAACGCTCGTGGCCGTGCAGCGCATCGCGGAGCTGGCGTATTCTACGCGCAACACCCGACGTTTGCGCGCCCGCGGCGGCAGGGAAACGGGCGCCGTGCAGTATCCGTTCCTGGTGCTGCTGCATGCGGCGTGGCTGATCAGCATGGGTGTGCTCATCCCTGCGTCGACGCAGCCCAACTGGTGGCTCCTGGGCGTTTATGCCGCGCTGCAGCCGCTTCGCCTGTGGACGATCGTGACTCTAGGTCCGTATTGGACGACGCGCATCATCAGCGTGCCGGGCGCGCCGCTCGTTCGGAGTGGGCCGTACAGGTTCGTCCGCCATCCGAACTACGTCATCGTTTGCGCCGAGATCGCGATATTGCCGTTGGCATTCGGAAACGTCGAAATTGCGATCGTGTTCTCCATTTTGAACGCATCGCTCTTGTCGTGGCGCATCCGCGTAGAAGAACGCACGCTCATCGCGCGGCGGAGTCGGCCCACTTGAGCAGCTTCGCGAAGGCGCGCCCAAGGCGCGCGATGCCCTCCGCCGCTTCTTCGATCGTCAGGTGCCCGAACGAAAGGCGGAGGGCCGGCGGCCCGCTGCGCGTCGGATAAAACGGCTCCGCCGGCATCACCAGCACGCCCTCGCGCGCGCAGGCATCGAACGCCGCTTGCGTCGAGATGCGCGGCGGCAGTGCGAGCCACACGTTTACGCCCGCGCCGGGCGAGCGCACTTCCGTCCAGGTTGCCACCGCCGACAGCGCTTCCACAAACGCATCGCGCCGTTTGCGGTAAAGCGCGCGCGTGGAACGCAAATGCCGACGATACGCGGGGCTATCCATAAAGCGCCAAAGCGCGCGTTGCGTCAGCGTCGAGGTAAAGACATCGGCACGGACTTTCGCCGCTTCGAGCACTTCGGCGACGCCGCCCTTGGCGTAGAGATAGCCGATCCGCAATGCGGGAAAAATCGACTTGGAGATGCTCTCCATCAATATCACGCGTCCGTCGGTATCGTATGCGGCCAACGGCGCGGAGCCGGCGCATCGTAAGTCAGCTGCCAGCCGGTTTGATCTTCGAGGACTAGGACGTCGTAGCGCCGCGCCAGTGCGACGATCTGTTTGGCGCGACGCGCGGGCAGCACGGCACCCGTGGGGTTTTGCGCGATCGGATTCACATAGAAAAGGCGCGGGCGGTATTCGGAAAAAACACGTTCCACGTCGTCGGGACGCACGCCGTCGTCGTCTCCGCGGACTTCGACATACGTCACCCCCCGCGCATCGAATACGCCGAGGCTTCCCCAATAGGTCGGGCTTTCACTGGCGACGACGCTGCGCTCGTCCAGGACGACCGACGCGACGATGTCCGCGGCCTGTTGCGCGCCGGAACAAATGATGATGTCGGCGGAGTCCGCGCCGCATCCGCGCTGGCGTAGGAACGAGGCGAGCCTCGCGCACAACTCCGGGTCGCCCGTTGACGAACGATACTGCATGACCTCCGGGGGATCGTCCAGCAACGTCCGGTGAAAGGCACGCGCGAAGTCGTGCAGCGGAAACGTCTCGGGCGCGGGATGGCCGGTCGCCAGCGTGATCGCCCCCGGCTCCGTCGCGCGCGTAAGGCGTTCCATGACGCCCTCCAAACGGGCGTCACGCACGAAGCGTCCGACGTCGGGTTCCCAGCGTCGCGCGAAGGGCTCGTTGCGATCCGGCGCGGCTGCGATGTAAGTTCCTTTCCCGGGGCGCGCGGTCACGCGCCCGCGCGCCGCAAGGAGTTCGTACGCTTGGGAAACGGTGACCAACGCGCAACCCAGAGTACGCGCGAGATCCCGCATCGCCGGCAGCCGATCGCCGGGCGCGACGGAATCCCGTTCGATCGCCTCTACGATGCGGTCGGCCAGCTGCACGTAGAGGGGGCGCGGATCGCTCGGCTCGAGCTTCAACGATTTGAAAACTGCGCCGGATCGCTCAGACGCTTGCGCTGAGATCTTCCCCTTCGTTCTTTGAGGGCGTCCTGCGCGCAACGCCGTCTTCCGCTGCAGCTATCGCGACTGCCTTCGCTACGGCGTCCACAACGCGCGTATCGAAGACGCTCGGAATCACGTACTCGGGGCTGCGTTCCGCTTCGCTCACGATCTCGGCGATCGCGTAGGCAGCCGCAAGCTTCATCCGGTCCGTAATGCGCCGCGCCCGCACGTCGAGCGCTCCCCGAAAGACCCCGGGAAATGCCAACAGGTTGTTGACCTGGTTGGGAAAGTCGGAGCGCCCGGTGGCGATCACTGCCGCGACCGGGGACGCGACGTCGGGCATGATTTCGGGCGTCGGGTTCGCCATAGCAAAGACTATCGGGTCGCGCGCCATCTTGGCGATGTGCTCGGCCTGCAAAATTCCGGGTGCGGAAACGCCGATGAACACGTCGACTCCCTCGAGCACCTCGTGAAGCGGGCCGCGGCGATTCTCCTTGTTGCAGTGCTCCGCGAGCCAGCGCCAGTGCGGATTCTCGTAGCGGTCGGTACGATTGAGCGCACCGCCGCGATCGACCGGGATCACGTCGCCGACACCCGCACCGAGCAGCATCTTTATGGTCGCGGTTCCCGCAGCGCCGCTGCCTGACACGACGACTTGAAGATCCGCCAAGGGCTTGCCCACGACGCGCGCCGCGTTGATCAGCGCGGCCAGAATGACGATGGCCGTGCCGTGCTGATCGTCGTGCATGACCGGAATGTCGAGCGCTTCGATCAGGCGATCTTCGATCTCGAAGCATCGCGGCGAGCTAATATCCTCCAAGTTGATTCCGCCGAACACCGGCGCGATATGCACGACGGTTTCAACGATCTTATCAATATCTTTGGTGTCCAAGCATATCGGAAACGCGTCGATCCCGGCAAACTGCTTGAACAGCATCGCCTTGCCTTCCATGACCGGCAGCGCCCCCAGCGGCCCGATGTCACCCAACCCCAGCACGGCGGTGCCGTCAGTCACGACGGCGACCGTGTTACGCTTGATCGTAAGCTGGAAGGCTTTGGTCGGATCCGCGGCGATGGCCATAGAGACGCGCGCCACGCCAGGCGTGTAGACCGTCGAGAGATCTTGGCGGTTTTTCACCGCCGTCTTTGGATCGATCCGAATCTTTCCGCCGACATGTGCGAGGAACGTGGAGTCGTTGGCGAAGATGATGCGCGCTCCCTCAATCGCTTCGACCGCTCGCCGCAAATCGTTGGCCGCAGCGTCCGACGCGACGCCGACCGTGACGTCGCGCACGACGCGCCCCTTGGCAACCGAGTGCATGTCCACAGCGCCGATCGTCCCACCCGCGTCTCCGATCGCGTTGGCGAGAACTCCAAAAGCCCCCGGCTCGTTCGGCATGTCGATGCGCAAGACTAGGGTTAGGCTGATTGTGGGCTGCGATATCATCTCATCGTCAATTCCCGCTGACCGTCATGTCGGCGACGCGAAAAGACGGCGACGCGACCGACGCGTCGAAGCGCAAATCGTTTGCGACGGCATCCACGCCCGCCAACATGTCCGCATACTGCCCAGCCACGGTGAATTCATCGATTGGATAGGCTAGTTCGCCGCCTTCGATGAAAAAACCGCGCGCCCCGCGGCTGTACGTTCCCGAAGCGTGCTCGGTCGCAAAGCCGATGGTATCCATCACGAGGACGCCGAGCGGAGTTGCCTCGATCATCTCCTGAAGCGAGAGCGAGCCCGGTTCCAAATAAAAGTTGCTCGGCCCGACCCCGCCGCCCGTAGAGTTCCCGGTGCTGGCCGCACCCAGCTTGCGCGCATAGTACGTATCGTACAGGAACGTACGCAAGACGCCGCGCTCGAAAACGGGCGTGCGCCGCGTCGGAACGCCTTCACCGTCGAAGGGGGCGCTGCCCAGGCCGGCGATTAATCTGCCGTCGTCGATCACGGTTACGAGCGGGCTGCCGATCGCGTTTCCGACGCCTCCGCTCAGCCACGAGTTTCCGACGGCGACGTTCGCGCCCGAAACGGCCGCGAAAACGTCGTCGAGAACCGACGCAGCGACGTCGCGCTCGAAGATAACGGGCACGCGCATCGTCGGCGGCTTGCGCGCGCCGAAAAGGTCGACGGCGCGGCGCACGGCGGTCGTGGCGACGGATTCGAGCGCTTCCAGGTCGCGCAGGTGACGCGCCGCGGTTCCGTAGTGGGCGATGCGCTTGACACCCCCGTCGAGCGCAACCGGACCGGTCGATCGGCCGACGCGAGTCCAGGCGTATCCGGCCGCAAAACCATTCGAGTTCGCAAGTGCCGTAACCGCAGCCGATTCGGTATAGTGCGAACCGCTGGAGTTCACTACCCGCGAGTCGGCTTCCCGGATCAGCCGTTCGAGCCGCAATGCCTCCTCGATTTTCTCGAGGCTGTCGCGCCGGGAGACCGCGTCGTCGCACAGGCTGAGGTTTTCCGTCGCGATCGAAACCTCGTCCGGCAGGCCGGCGTATTCGTCGAACGCAACCAGCTCGGCTTGCGCGACCGTGCGCCTCACGGCATCGCGAATCCCTTCTGCCGAAAAATCCGAAGTCGAAAGCGTGGCGCGGCGACCGTCGCGAAAGACGCGCAGCAACAGCCCCTTGCCGGTGGATCCTTCCAGCCGCGCTACCGCATCTTCGCGAGCTTCGACGTGGAGGCGCCGCGCTACGGAAACGGCCGCTTCCGCGCTGTGCGCTCCGCAACTGCGCGCGACGTCTACCGCCACGCGCGCGGCGTCAATGGCCGCCGCTTCATTCATGCTGCGTGCCGCCGACCGTGATGGACGAGATCTTGACCGTCGGCATTCCGACGCCGACCGGCACGTATTGTCCACCCTTGCCGCAGGTGTAATGGCGACGCGCCAAGCGGCTATCGTTGCCGACCGCGACAACCTTCATCATCGCATCCGGCCCATTGCCCACGATCGTCGCGTTGCGCACCGGGGCCGTGATTTTGCCGTTCTCGACCAAATAACCCTCACCGACCATGAAGACGAAGTCGCCTTTGCTGATTTCGACCTGTCCGCCGGCGAAAGACTTGGCATAAATGCCTCGTTGCGTCGACGAGAGTATTTCGTCGAAGCTCGCGTCGCCATCGGGCATGTACGTGTTGCACATGCGCGGCTGGGGCGAAAATCGAAAGGATTGGCGCCGGCCGCTGCCCGTGGATTCGACGCCCATCAATCGCGCATTGATCCGGTCCTGCATGTATCCACGCAGCACGCCGTTTTCAACCAGGACTTTGTGCTGGCCAGGAATGCCCTCGTCGTCGACGTTGAGGCTGCCGCGCTCCTCCTCCAAATTCCCGTCGTCATAAATCGTTACGAGATCGTTGGCAACGCGTTCTCCGATTCGCCCGCTATAGAGCGACGTTCCGCGGCGGTTGAAGTCGCTTTCCAGGCCGTGCCCGACGGCTTCGTGCAGCAACACGCCGCCGCCGCCCGCGCCGACGATCATCTCCATCTCGCCGGCCGGCGCCGGCGAGGCGCCAAGATTGACGATCGCAATGCGTGCGGCGTCGGACGCGAGCTCCTCCGGCGTCGCGCGATCGAAGTAGGCGATCGTCGTTCGGCCGCCGTCGCCCACGTAACCCGAGCCGCGTTCTTTCTTGTCGCTCGCGACGACCTGGATGCCCAGCGTTACGAGCGGGCGGCGATCGAAGACGAAGCGACCCTCACTCGTCGCGATCCAAACTTCTTGCACGTCGTCCGTGAGCAACGCGTTAACGGCAACGACCTTGGCGTCGTAGCGCCGCGCCGTCGCATCGGCGCGTTCCAATAATGCGACGTACCGCTCGGGGTCTATCGCGTCTGAAAGCTCACGGTGATACAACGAGGCAACGGGCTCGCGGCGAAGATCGCTCGTGCCGGCGTGTCCGGCCGGAGCGCTGCGCGCGATGAGCGATGCGGCTTCGGCGGCCTGCATCAATGCCTCATCGCCTAGGTCGTCCGAATAGGCATAGCCGGCGGATTCCCCGACGACGACGCGCACTCCGACGCCGAGCGCAACGCCGTACGACGCATCGTGTATGCGGCCGTCCTGCAATCGATACGAGAGCGTGTGGCGGCGCTCGCAGAAGACGTCGGCGAAATCACCGCCGCGCTGGAGCGAGCGGTGAATCAGCCGCGAGAGCAGCGCCTCGTCGAACACTAAAACTCGACCAAGCGATCGACGGCGCTAACGATTGCTGCGTCGGGATCGGCCGGAGATCCATCGATCGCAAAGGCAAAGGCGACGCGCCCATGATGGATCGTGTTCGCGTATCCCGCAAGCGCCGACACGTTTGATAGATGGCCGCTCTTTGCGCGCACTCGTCCGAGCGCGGTCGTGAAATCGTAGTCTTCCAGCGTCCCTTGACGGCCGCCTAACGGCAGGAGCAGATAGAGCGAGGGTTCCTTGTCGTAGAGCAGTCGCGCCAGCGTGATCGCGGCGACCCGATTATCTGCGGAGAGACCGCTCCCGTCAAAGAGCCGCAGCCCCGGCGTTGGGACGCCGAGCCGATCCAAAAAGCGTTGTTCGGCGTCGATGCCTCCTGTATCGTCCGGCATGCCGGCGGCCTCTTCGCCTACCGTTCGCAACAGCTGTTCCGCGTAGTGATTATCGGAAACGAACAGCATGTGCACCTCGAGGGCTCCTAGTGGCGCCGAGCGGTGATCCCAAAGAACGACGCTGTCGAGCGGCGATCGCCCGACGCTCGGCGCCATCCCCGTCACGATTCCACGCGCGGCCAGCATCGCTCTCGTTTGCGTCGCCACGTAGGCCGCCACATTCTGCATCGGAGTCCACACCTTCTGTTCGACCCCATCGATCGTTTCCTGTGATTCGATCGTATTACCGTCGAGCGAGATCGCGCTGACCGGAGCGGCATAATCTTGGCCGTTGTCGTCGCGGTCCCAATGCGGATTGAGTTCGGGCCCGGTCAGCGTGGCAGCGTCCACGACGACACGGCCGTCGATCCGCCGCAGCCCAGAACGCGCCAGGACGCCGATTCCATTTCGAAGGTCGGCGGTCTCCAAGGATGGATCGCCCGACCCAACGAGCCAGAGATCACCGCCGAGTCGGCCGTCGTCGCCGATCCCTCCGCGCGCCGCAAATATCGTATGAAACCGATACATGGGACCCAGCGCATCAAGGGCGCTCGCCGCAACCACGAGCTTTTGCGTCGACGCCGCTGCGACGGCTCGCCCCGCGCGATCGTCAAATACCGTGCTGCCGTCGGCCCCAACGACCGCCAAACTCCATGCCGCAGCCCCAGCGACGACCGGCGCAAACGCAGCATGCAAATTTCCCCACAACTTCTTGCGATCGCCTGCGCTCCAAGCCATCGGCTCGACGGGCGCAGTCGCGCACGCACGTTCGGCTGCGAGGCTTCTCGATTTTTCGGCAACACAGGATGTGTTCTTCAAAGCTTGCTCTCCGAAAAATCGGGATGAGCGAGCGGACGACACGATGTCGGTAGCGAGCGGCCTCGCAGCCGAATGTGCGTGCGCGACAAACCAAGCCATGCCGATGCTAATAAGCAGCAGCGGCAGGGCGATCGCAAACGTCCGTCTTCGCTTACGGACGCGCGAACGCCGAGATCTGCTCCTGAAGCCTACGGTGCTCTTGACGTAACTCATCGACATCATCCCGCAGGCCGGTAACCTGCGTCGGAACCCTGGCGCCTTTTCGGATACGAATGGCGGCTTCCATCGCGTCGCGCCGCAAACGTCCATCAAAGGCTTGCTCGGAGAGGCGGTCGAGGGCCGGGAGCAGCCGGACGTCGCCGAGCGTTTCGGCCGCCGCCACGGCGTCGAGGGCCACGAGAAAACTGTCGTCGTCGAGCCGCTCCCGCAGTTCCTCCACGACGCGCGTGCGCTGGCCTTCCACGAGCGCGCCGATGCGGCCCAGCGCCGTCACGCCCGCGCGGCGCAAAGCCTCGCTCTGCTCGGGGCGGCTCGAATCGAGAACGAGCGGGAGCGCGCGGTCGTCGGCCAATTCGGCGAGACCCTGCACCGCGCCGGACTCGACGACTCCATTCCACGACCGCTGCTTCGTCGCCGAGGCAAGCACGTCGAAGGCGCGAGCGTCACGGGTTTTGCCGAGAGCCGCGAGTGCCGCCGCGCGCACGAAATAAGAAGCGTGGCTTTGGCCGATCGGGATTAGCGCGCCCGCAACGTCGGGATCGCGAAAGTTTCCGAGCGCGGTCGCGGCGGCGCGTGCGACTTTCGGGTGGCGGTGCGAAAGCGCGTCGATCAATATCGCGTGCGCCCAAGCTGCCCGGGTCGCGCCGATGGCTGCCGCCGCCTCGGCCAGCACTCCCCAAAACGGCTCGTTTGCAAACGCGCTCTCCAGCGCTTCGCGCGCGATTCGGCCGCCGTCTTTGGCCAACTCGCGCGCCGCGCGAATGCGGGCGACGACGTTGGGGTCGCGGCGCAATGCCGCCGCAGCAAAGTCGACGCCGAGCGCATAGGTGACGTCGGCCAAAACAAAGGCGCCCGGGTCGAATCGCACGAGTTCCGGTGTGAAATCCAGCGGCACCGCGATGGTCTCGTGCTCCCGCGCGACGCGCGCGCGAACCGTCCGCTCCTTGGAACGTTCCGGCGGCGCAAAGCCGAGGTCGACGTCGAACTCGTATGGCGGATGCTCCGCGTCGACGGTTTGCTTCTGATCGATGGTAACCGTAGCGACGTTGCGGTCAGGATCCCAGGCTGCGCGTATCTCGAGCTTTGGATGGCCCTCGCGAAAAACCCATTGGGCGAAAAAGCTGCGCAAGTTACGACCCGTGGCTTCTTCAATCGCTCGCACGAGATCGATCGTCTCGACGCTTCTCTGCGCGTTCTGACCGACGTACTGGGCGATAGCGCGCCAAAAGCGCGCCTCTCCGAGCTCGCCGCGCAACATGTGAAGTACCGCCGCGCCTTTCTGATAGAGATGGCGGTCGAAGATCTCGATGGGATCTCGAAACGTATTGCAAACGATCGGCCGCTGATACCGATCCGACCCTTCTTTCAGGTACGCCGTCACGCATTCGAGAATATCGTAGAGATACTCGTCGTGGCCAAGGTCGGCTTCGCGCCAAACGGCTTCCATGAAAGTAGCGAAACCCTCGTTGAGCCACGCGTGGGCCCAATCGCGGCACGTCAACAGGTCGCCAAACCACTGATGAGCGAGCTCGTGTGAAACCAACGGATCGCTCGAAAAATCCAGGTGCGCCGTTTCGTCGTGGAGCGTCCGGTCGGTCTGCGTCGTCGCCGAGGTATTCTCCATGCCGCCGAAGATGAAGTCAGATACCGCAATCTGCGAATAGCGCGCGTACGGATACGGCGTACCGGTGCGTCTTTCGAAGAGCTCGAGCATTCGCGGCGTGGCGGCAAAAGCACGCTCGCCGTCCTTCTCGCGCCCGGGCAGCACGTAATAGAAAACCGGAACGCCGTTCTGACCCGCGGCTCCGCTCGCGACCTCGACGAAAGGTCCGGCGACCATCGTCATAAGATAGGTGCTGTGCGGGACGTCTTGGCGATAGCGGAAGATCGTGTGACCGTCTTGGTCTCGGCGCTCTAACAGCTCGCCGTTGCCGAGGGCGAACATCCCCTTGGGCACCACGATGGTCGTTGAAGTCGTCTGCTTTTCGTGCGGGTAGTCTAGACACGGGAACCAATACCGAGCGTATTGGTCCTGACTCTGCGTCCACACATGTTCGACCTTTTCGGGATGCGCTGCGGTGGGTTTGACAAAAAACAGGCCGTGACGCGGCTTGAAGACGCGATATCGGACGGCGAACGTCGCCCGTTCCCCGGCCGCGATCGCCGGATCGAATTCGATCTCCAATTTCCCTTGGCGCGGCGCAAACCGCAAATCGTGCGGCTTCCCCTGTCCGCCGGAGAGCTGCTCGACGCGGGAAACTTCGAGGTCCACGGCGTCGAGCGTTAAGCGCGGCACGATCTCGTCGAGCGCGCGCACGGTCATCGTGCAGACGCCATCGAGCGATTGGTCAGCAAAGTTTGGCGTAAGGTGAAGATCGATGTGCTCGACCGCGACGAGTTTGTCCGGCCCATATTGAGGACGCGCGCCGGGCAGCGCGAAGGCCTGATGTTCGTCGGTGTCGTCGCGCATCGTGTGAGGCCGAGCTTACGAGCCGAACGTTTCTTAGTCCTGTGCGCCTCGCTCGGCGGCGCTTTGAAGGCCGCCCGCCACTTCGATCACCGCTCCCGTGACGAAATCGCGCTCCGGAGCGACAAAAAACCGCACGGCGTCGGCCACGTCTTCGAAACTGCCGATGCGCCCGCGAGGATTGCGCGCCGCGCGCTCCAGCGCGTGCGCGCGGTCGAGCGTTTTTTCGCGAATGTCGCCGGGGGAAACGACGTTGACGGTGATGCCGTTGCTCGCCTCCTCGATGGCGAGACAGCGCGCAAATGCAACCAGCGCGCTTTTTGCCGGCTGATACAAGGAGAAGCCGCGGAACGGGAGCGTGTGGCTGGATCCGACCATTGCGAAGAATACGATGCGCCCAAAACGCGCGGCGCGCATTGCCGGCAGCGTCGCCCTAGCCGCCAAAACGGCGCTGCGTAAGTTGCCGTCCAACACTTCCCGGTAATCCTCGAGCGAGGCATTTGCAAAGCGCTTGACGACGAGCGGTCCGACGCCGTGCACCAACGTATCGAATGGACCGTACCTGGCTACCGCCGCGCCGAGCGCCCTTTCCACGACGTGGGGATCTTCCAAAAAATCGACGGCAATCGCGCCCGAGCCGGCGCCCGCAGCCTCAATGGCCCTTAGCGTCGTTTCCGGGGGCGTCGAGCGGTACGTGATCGCGACGAGTTCGAAGCCGTCGCGCGCGAGCGTTGGAGCGATGCCGGCCGCGAGGCCGCTGGCCGCTCCGGTGACCAGCGCGCGCCGATTCAGGCCGCTAGCCCCCGCGTACGACCACGGCGACCTCTTGGGCACCAAACGGTTCGCCTTCGGCTTTAACCGCACGCCAGTCGGCGCGCCGTTCGAGCCAGCCAATCCACGTGTTGTAGATCAACGGAACCAAGAATAGCGTCAAGATTAGCGAGCTGATCAGGCCGCCGATGATCACGGTACCCATCGCTTGGCGCCATTCGCCGCCCTCGGCGAAGCCGAGTGCGAGCGGCAGCATGCCGAAGATCATCGCGCACGTCGTCATGAGAATCGGCCGAAAACGGGTGCCTGCTGCCTGAATCACGGCGTCGCGAACGCGCATGCCTCGACGGCACAACGTGTTCGAATAATCGACCAGCAAAATCCCGTTTTTCGACACCAGACCGAAGAGCATGATGATGCCGATCATCGAGATGATGTTGAGTGACTGGCCGGCGTTCGGTTCGACGAGGTGCATGAACGAGAGCGCCACGAGCGCGCCGATGATGGCCAGCGGGACCGAGAACATCACGATAAGCGGCTCGAGGAAGGAGCCGTACAAAATGACCATCAGCATGTACACGAGCATGAACGATATGAGAAGCGCGATGCCCATGTTGGCCATCGTCTCGTTCATGTATTGCGTGTCGCCCTGGGCCGTCAACTGCACGCCTTCGGGGAGGAAGCCAGGTTCGTGCAGCTTCTTCTCCAGCGGCCCGGTTACGGCACCGAGCGAGTAGCCCGGCAGCGTGTCGCCGTACACGTCGACGACGCGCTGGCGATTGAGCCGCTTGATTTGCAGCGGAGCCCTCGTCCACTGAAAGTTTGCAATGTCCGCGAGCGGAATCAGCGTTCCGTCCTGCGCACGAACCCGCACGTCCTGAAGCTGATCGACCGTGGTACGGTCGGAGAGCGGGAACTGAACGCGCACGTCTACTAGGCCGTTCTCGGAGCGCACGCGAGTGGCGACGGCACCGTCAATCGCGAAGCGCGCGGCATTCGCGGCGTCCGCCGGCGCGATGCCCAAAACCTCCGCCTTTTGCGGGTCGATGTTGACGTTGAGCCGCGGCGCGGCGGCTTCGTTGCTGGTTTGGACGTTGACGCTCCCCGGCGTGCTGCGCAGGAACTGCGCGACCTTCTCGGCCGCGGACGCAATTTCGCTTTCGGGCCCGGAGAGCGAATAGAAGATGGTCGCGCCGGAGCCGCCGCCGCTATCTCCCGAAACCTGGAAGTCGCCGCCCGGCGTCAGATACGACAGTTTGCGAATTGAGTCGATGATCTTATACGTCTCGTGCCTGCGCTCGGGTAGCGTCTGCGCGTCGAGCCGGGCGTAGTTATCGCCGATCGCGCTGCCCCATCCTTGCGGCTTGCGGCCGACGGTCGAGCTTACCGATTTGATGCCGTCGATCTTCATGATGGCATCTTCGAGCTGCGTGACGTATTTTTCGGTCACGAGGATGGGCGTGCCGGGAGGATAGGTCACCGTCATGCTGATCTCGCCGGTTTGGACTTGAGGAACGAAATCGAAGTTGATCGGACCCAAGAGTGGGAACAGTACCGCCAGCACGATCGGCAGGGCGAACGTTGCGAGCGTAAGGCGTCTCGAGCGGCCGGTCGCATAGAACCAGCGCAGAAAGATCCGCGGGACGTTCCGGAGCATGTCGATGGCGTGTCGCAGCACCAGCGCGCCTCTGGAATGTCCGTTGGTTGACGGCGTCCAGCGGTAGTCGAGATTCGTCTCAGGGATCTTACGGCGCAGCACAAAACCGACGGCATGCCAAACCGCTGCCGACGCCAGGATCAAAACGTCGATCGTAATCGTCGCCGTGCCCGCCCCGGCCGCTAGGGTGAGCGCGTTGATCAACAGCACTCCGCAGACGAAGACGACGAACAGTCCATGCCGCAACGCGTAGGGCAGCGCAACGCTTTTGTACCAGTTCAAAATCCGATCGTATCGCTGCACGAACGCGTTGAGCAAGAGCACCGCAATCAGCATGATCGGGATGATGGCGCGCAGGTCCGCCAAGGGCCACGGAATCACGAACGCGAGCAGCGCCGCGGCGAGGAGCGCGAGCTCGAGCTTCCACGAGCCCAGCGCAACCATCCATCTCGGGCGCGCCAAGGAGCGTTCCCGCACGCTCCATCGCGCGGCGAGCAGCGGCGTAAGCGTGAACGATACGAAGAGCGAGAAGAGCGTCGCGATGACGATCACAGCGCCAAACTCGCGAAGATAGGCGCCTACAATACCCGGTAAGAACGCGATGGGCAGGAAGACGACAACGTCGACCATCGTAATTGCGACCGCGGCGCCGCCGATTTCGCTGCGGCCGTTGATTGCGGCGTCAATCGGTTCTTCGCCGAGGTCTCGATGGCGTGTGATGTTTTCCAGCACGACAATCGAGTCGTCCACGAGAATGCCGATGATCAGCGAAAGCCCCATCAACGACATCGTGTCGAGGTGGAAGCCGAAGAGGTTCATCAGCACGAACGTCGCCAAAATCGACGACGGAATCGCGATCATGATGACGATCGCGTTGCGCCAGGCATGCAGGAAGAGCAGCATGACGATCATCGTGAGGGCGATGCCCTCGAGTAGCGACTGCCAGACGCCGTTGAGCGACTTGAGCGTATAGTCCGCCGGCGCGTCGATTTCGCTGAAGGTCAGGTCCGGAAACTGCGTCGCGATAGTTTTGAGATGCGCGCGCGCGATTTGCGTGGAGGTTATTTCGTCGGAGTTGATGCTGCGGCCGAGCTCGATGTACACTCGCGGCTGGCCGTTGTAGTGCGAGATCGACGTCGGCTCGATGTGGCTATCGAATGCGTAAGCCACGTCGCCAACCTTCATGTTCTTGTTCGAGCTGCCCGGAATTGGTAACGGAATCCCCAGCAGGTCGCTCGCGCTGTTGATTTCGGCGTGGACGGAAACGCTGGTTTCCTGAGTCTTCTGACGCAGAATACCGCCCGGGAGGTTCGAGTTGTTCGTGGCCACGGCCGCGAATACGTCACCTAACGTGGCGTTCGCCCCGAGCAGACGCTCGGGGATCGGCTCGACGTGGAATTCGCGATCGCTCGCCCCGCGGATGTCCACCGTCTGCACGTTGGGAATCGCCTTGAGGATCGGCTCGAGCCGATTGTTGGCAAAGTCGGCGAGCTGAGTCTGCGAGAGCGTCTTGGAGCTGATGGCGAGATCCATCAGTGGTTGGGACGCGCCGTTCTTCTCGACGGTGGGCGGATCGAGATCGACCGGAAGGTAGACGCGCGCCGCGTCGACCGCGCTCTGCACGTTGATCGCCGCGATGTCGAGGTTGGTTCCGAGCTTGAACTGCACGATCAGCGTGGCGTTGCCTTCCTGGGCCGTCGCATTGAGCTGGTCGAGATTGTCGATCCCGTCGAGCTGATCTTCGATCGGCTTGACGATCAGCCGTTCCATCTCTTGCGGCGACGCACCGGGATAGGACGAGTAGACCACCACAATTGGAAAGTCGGTTCCCGGTGGATTAGAGCTGCGCCCGAGCTTCGTAAAGGCGATCGTGCCAAATATGGCGAGCGCGATGAACACCATCGCGGTGATCACCGGGCGGCTAATGGCGAAGCGCGTCAACCACACGATAACAACTCCATCGGCTTCATTCGTCTAACTCTACGGCGCAAACCAGCCGACTGTTTCAAAATAATTCCCCGTCGCGGCGCCGCCCGACCCCGCTGCCGTGACCCTTGGACCGTCGCGCTCTCACTGGGGGCCGCTCCGATGCAGGCCGTGTCACCCCGAGCGGACGTGCGACCCTGGGCAAACGTGTCACGCCGAGCGGACGTGTCACCCTGAGCGGAGTCCAAGGATGACCCAAAAACTTGCGCAAGACTGGACTCGAACCAGCACGAGATTGCTCCCGCTAGCCCCTCAAGCTAGTGCGTCTACCAATTCCGCCACTTGCGCACGGGGAAGCCTTTTGGCTCGCCATGCCGGTTCGGGGTGGGGCGTCGCGCCGCCCTTCTGGCCAGCTGGGAATGGAGCGGTAAGCCCCCCTTAGCGCATGTTCGGGTCGAGGGCATCGCGTAGCCCATCGCCGATGTAGTTGATGGCGAGCACGGTCACGAGAATGCATAGCCCGGGGAAGACGGCCGCCCACCACGCGATCGACAGATTGCTCTGGGCGTTGGCGAGCATGTTGCCCCACGACGCGGTCGGCGGCTGGATTCCGAGCCCGAGGAACGAGAGGGTCGATTCCAAGATGATGACGTTGGCAACGTCGAGCGTCGCCTGAACGACGATCGGCGCGACGGCGTTGGGCAGGAGGTGCCGGAAGATGATCCGAGCGTCGTTGTTGCCTATCGCCCGGGCCGCCTCGGCGAACTCACGCTCGCGCAGGCTCAAAAACGAGGCGCGCACCAACCGCGCAACGGGGGGCCACGAGAGCGCGCCGATGATGATGACGATCACGCCGAAGCTCAGAGCGGCTTTGGTCGAGCTGGCCGCTACGATCGCGGTGAGTACCAGCAAGAGCGGCAGAAGCGGGATCGAGAGAAAGACGTCGGTGAGGCGCATCAATGCGTAGTCGACCCAGCCTCCGTAGTACCCCGCGATCGCGCCCAACGTCGCGCCGATCAGCACCTCCATGATCACGGCGAAAAGACCGACGGTCAACGAGATGCGCGCTCCAAAAAGCAGCCGCGACAAGAGGTCGCGGCCGACCTCGTCGGTGCCCAAGGCGTGACCCCAGCACTGCGTTTTGTCTTCGAAGCAGGGCGGTAGCGGCGTACCGTTCCAATGAGGCACCGCCGTTGTTCCGTTGTCGATGAAGTTCGGGTCGAATGGCGCGAGCTGTCCGGCGAACGCCGCCGCAAGCACCATCAGGCCGAGCACTATCAGTCCGGCGATCGCGAGCTTGTGGCGCCGCAGCCGCGTCCAGAAAGTGACCTTGGAATACTCGAGCTCTTCGGCAATGGCCCGGGGCAGCGGGAGCGTCGGTGCGGCCACGTTCGCTATCCTCTAATCGTATTTCACGCGCGGATCGAGCCACGCGTATACGACGTCGGCGAACAAGTTCGAGAAGACGACCAGAAACGCCACCAGGAGCAGGTAACCCATGAGCAAGGCCAGGTCGCTCTGGGAGAGCGCGTTGATGAAGAGCCGGCCCATCCCGGGCCAGGCAAAGATCGTTTCGGTTATGATCGCTCCGGCAAGAAGGCTCGGGAGCGAGAGTGCTACGACCGTCACCACCGGAATCATCGCGTTCTTCAAACCGTGCTTGAACAAGACGGTCGAGAACGAAAGCCCTTTCGCGGCCGCCGTCCGCATGTAGTCGGTGCCCAAGACTTCGAGCAGCGAGGAGCGCATGAACCGGCTGAACAAGGCGATGTTGAGCAGCGAAAGCACCGCCGCCGGCAAAATCAGATGTTGCAGGCGGTCAGCAAAGTCGAACGTGTCGCTGCTGGATATGCCGGCCGACGGCAGCTGGATCTGATAGCCGAAGGGCAGCGGAATCCCGTGGACCGCGAATGCCAGCTGCATCATCAGCGCAAACCAAAAGACCGGCATGGATTGGCCGAAGAACGCCAGCGTCGTGATCGCGTAATCCAGAACGGAATAGCGGTAAACGGCTGAGATGATGCCGGCGGTGACGCCGATGCCGATCGCGATCACAAGCGAGGCGCCCATCAGCTCGACGGTCGCGCCAAAACGCTCGATCAGCGCTTGAAAGACCGGCTCCGAGTTGCTCGTCGAGTAGCCCATGTCGCCGACGACGACGTGACCCAGCCACTTCAAATATTGGATCGGCACCGGCTGGTCCATGCCCAAGTTGTGCTTGAGGCGCACGATGTCGGCCGGGGTGATGTGCGGGTTCTGGAGGTAGGGCGCGAGAGGCCCGCCCGGCATGTTGTAAAGGATGCCGTACAAGATGACCGAGATGGCAAGCAGCAGCGGAATCGCTTGAAGCGTCCGGCGCACGACGTAGGTGAACAATTGTCGCGCGGTTATTGGCCTTCACGCGGGCTCGCCCCTCGCTGCCGGCATCGGCAATCCAAGAAGCTTCCTGGCCTGGTCGGGTGTGGCGATGGCCCGGCCGGCCTCCGCCGCGATGCGCGCCACCCGGGCCACCAGCTCTTCGTTGCGCGCCAAGCGTCCACGGCTGTAGAACAAATTGTCTTCCAACCCGACGCGTACGTGCCCACCCATCGCGATCGCGGCCATTGCCATGGGCAGCTGCTGGCGCCCAATTCCGGCAACCGACCACGTGCAGCCATCCGGCAAATCGTCCACGAGGTCGCAAAGATTTTGCACGGTAGCCTCGAGGCCGCCCGGAACGCCGAGCACCAAGTCGACGTGCTGCGGAAAGGAAAGAAGCCGTTCCCGGGCGAGGCGCCGCGCGTTGGCCAGATGGCCCTTGTCGAAAATCTCGAGCTCCGGCCGCACTCCAAACTCATTCATCTTCTTCAAGATGCCGCGCATGATGGGAAAGCTGTTCTCAAAAATATCGTCGCCGAAATTCACGCTGCCGCAGGTGAGCGTCGCCATCTCCGGACGGAGCTCCAGCACGCCCGAGCGTTCTTGCAGAGTCATCCCGATTGCTCCGCCGGTCGAGAACTGCACGATGAGGTCGCTATGTGCCCGAATCGCGTCGTACGCCTGGCCGAATCGTTCGATGCTGTGCGTGTTGCTGCCGTCGTCGTTGCGGCAGTGTACGTGAATGATCGAAGCGCCCGCCTCGCGCACCGCTCCGGCGGTTCCACCCAGAAGCTGCGGCGTGTGGGGAAGATAGGGCGTTTGCTCGAGACGCACCTCGGCTCCGACCGGCGCACACGTGATAATGAGCGGTTCCATTCTTTCGGGTGCAGTTCGCACCGCGGTTCGCCCGCTCATTGCGTCAACGCGCGGTAGGCGCTCTCGACGAAGCGGCTGTCGATGCCGAGCAGCGCGGCCAACGCGATGGCGTCGCCACGGCCGGAGTCCTCGCCGCTCACCTCGGCAACCTCGTAATCCATCGACGCCGCGAGAGCCGCCAGGACCTCGCGAACGTCGTTCGTGGGCGAAGGCTCGGGAATGCCGCGCAAACCTCGCACCGCAAAGTGACGGACGCCGGCCGCGGCGGCCAAGCCTTCCAAATGCGTCGCTAAGATCGCGCACGCATGCCGCTCGCGCAGGCGCGCTAGCAACGCCACGCATAGTGCCTTCCCCTCGTGCGGCGTCGTCGTGCGCGCGAATTCGTCGACCAATATCAAGAGCCGGCCCGCGTTGCGCAAAAGGATCTCCTTGAGTATCAAGACTTCTTGGGCAAACGACGAGAGCAAGCCGCCGACGTGCGCTTCGCGACCCAAGCCGAGCCAACCGATTTGATCGAACAGCGCTATCCGCGCTCGCGCGGCCGGCACCGGCAAACCGAACGCCGCGCACAGCGCGACGAAGCCGCAGGTCAGTAAGCAGACGCTCTTGCCGCCCATATTCGGGCCGGTCAGCACCGCGGCATCATCCAATTCGAGATCCAGGGGCATGAATTGCCGCCCGACCGAAGCGAGCTCCGATTCCAGAGGCAGAAAGCGCGCCTGCTCAAACGCGACCACCGGCTCGTCGCTCACGGAGGCTGGGTGACAGGCGTAGCGTTGTGCGAAGCGCGCGGCAGCCACGACTATGTCGCGTTGGCCCACCGCGTTTGCGACATCGAGAAACCCGCGCGCGTTCCTCTGCACGAAGGCCGACAGGGTTTGACGCACGCATTCTTCCGCGTCGGCCACGGCAGCCGCGGCGGCGTCCCTACGTTCGAGCGCGGCCAAGCCCGTTTCTCCATAGTCGAGCGTGCAGAGAAAATAGGTCGGTGCTTCGCGCACGATTCGTATGCCCTCGGGTAGCGCACCGCCCAACTCCGCCCGCATCACGATGAACTCGTCGCCGCCAAGCTCGTCACGCCCCAGCTCGCGCGCCGCGCGCTCCCTCTCGAGGCCGCGCAGCGCATCCAGCTCGGCTTGCGCGCGTGCCAAGCGCGTGCGCGCCGCCGCAAGCTCGGCGTCGAAAGCGTCGGCCAGATAGAACTCGGATCGCCCCTGTTGCCCGGTTGCCAGGCTATCGCGGAGCGCGCGCACGGCTTCGTTCGAAAGTTTCTCTAGCGTTGATTGGCCGGCAGACAACTCGTCGATACGATCGACCGTTTCGCAGAAAGCCCGCAGCTCGAAGAAGGACGCGTCGGAAAGGTGTTCGCCCAGCGACGCACGGGCGATTGCGCCGGCGGCGTCCGGCGCACTGGCCAAAGCGCGCGCAATCGCGTCGAGAACTCCAGCGTCGAAGCTCTGCGCGACCTCGGCGATCAGATCCGCGCGAGATTGTGCCGCAGCCTCTTCCCCCGGCCGAAAAGCGCGCAGCTCCTCGAAGCAACGCTCGCCGTAGGGTGAAACGGGCGCAACCGCTTTAACGAGCCAGCCTAACGCAAGAACTTCCGCGCTCGATTCGTCGAGCAGCTGCAGCGGTTTCACGCCGCTTGCGCGCTGCGATACACGTCAAATGTCGGGAGCTTCGTCGCCCGGGCAACGGCGCTGGCAAACCGGACCGGTTCGAAGTTGCGTTCGAGTCCGATCGAGGCAACGGTAGCGGCGACGACGCGCAGCGGCCGGCGGCAGCGAATCGTCAGCTTTGCAAAGGCCTCTTGGGCGGATCTGCCGCTCATTGCAACTTGCGTTGGGTCGCGCACGACGACTTGACGTGTCTCGCCGTGGGCGATGAAGGCGGCCGCATCCGCCGCGGTTAGCGCCCCGTCCACGTGAACTGCTTGCACCTGCGGTTCGAACGCGGGGATCCGCAATCGCGTCACCAGCGCTGCGATCTCGGCAACGGCTTCATCTTCCGTCGTCGCCGTCGCCGCACCGGTGGCGACGACGATCGCGCCTTCGGAGCCGGCTAGTGCGGCGACCCGGTCTACCGCGCCGTCGACGATCGCAATCTCGCTGCACGCCAAGAGCTCGTCGACGACTTCGCGTACGCCCGAGGCTGTCGGCGGCCCCGCAAGGTCGTAGAACCCGCACGCCTCGACGCGCGCATAGAGCAGAGCGCCGGCAGCGCTTTGCAGCGACGACAGCTGCAAGATTTCAACCGCCGGAGACGACGGCAGCAACGCGCGAGCGGTCGCAAAAACCGTTTGCGGCCGCAACCAGAGTCGCGGTTTTGCTCGCGCTCGTGTTTGCTGCGGCGCGTCGCGGCCAACTGACGCGAGGCCGGTTCGGATTCCGGCGCTGCAGGCGGCCTCGTAGACTGCCCGCAGCGTGGTCGTTTTTCCGACGTCCCGCGCCGTCCCCACGACGAAGATCGTGCGCGCGCCGATCGATCGCGCGAGCTCTAAGATTTCCAGGCCGACTCGCACGGGGCTCACTTCAGCTAGCCGATGTGCAGAGCCTTGAGCACCGCGAACAGGATGCCGGTTAGCGCGAGCAACACGCCCCCGATGAGGGCGGCGTTTCGCTCGGCGTATCGTCCGAGCCAACGCCCCAAGGTGAGGCCGAGCATCGTGGACGCGACGTTAATCGTCGCGATGATCACGAGCGAGATCGGCATCGGGACCCCGATGTAAAGAATCGAGAACCCAATTCCCAACGAGTCCAGGCTGATCGCGAGCGATGCCAGCAGCAGGCCGCGCCCGCGAGAGAGGTCCAGGCGCGACAGCTCGCTTTGCTGGGTGCAGCTCTCCCGGATCATGTAGACGCCCAGCCCGAACAACGCTGCGAAGCCGATATAGCCGGCGAGGTCGCCGATCAATTTTCCAGCCAACAGCCCCAGCCCGGCGCCGATGATATTCATGCTGACTTCGGCGCAGGCAAACGCGATGCCGATGCGCACCTTGTGATGCCTGCTGACGCCTCGGACCCCGACGCCGACGCCGACCGCGAAGACGTCTAATGCGAGCGCCAGCGCCACGATAAAAATCTTGAGGAAGGCCACGCTCATGGGCACGCTTTGCGCTAGATGTTGGTGAAGCTTCCTGCATGAGACGAGCGACGCCCGGCCCGATCTTTCTTTTCGCGGCGCTTTTGCTGCTCGTCACGCTCGCGTATCCGGTCGCCTCGGTCGTCGTCGCGCTCCCGCCCGGGGAGGCGATCGCGACCTTCGCACGGATCGGCGGCGCGGCCCTACGCGTGTCGATCATCGCCTCGGCCGGCGCGACCCTTGCCGCGACCCTGCTCGGCGTGCCGGCCGGCTATTACCTTTCCCGCGAGTCCCCACGCGTACGCGGCGCGGCGCTGTTCTTGCTGGCGCTGCCGCTGGCGTTCCCCCCCGTGGCCTCGGGCTTGATGCTGATCTATGCGCTCGGAACGAACTCGCTATTTGGGGCGTGGCTGTCCGCGCACGGCGTTACCGTGCCGGATTCCCTGCTCGGCGTCGGGGTTGCCGAATTTTTCGTGTCCGGATCGTTCGTCGCCATCGCTGCCACTGCGGCCTTCGCAACGATCGACTCGATGTACGGGGATGCGGCGCGCACGTTGGGCGCAAGCGAGTGGCGGATTTTCTCACGCATTGCCCTCCCAGCCGCCGCCGGAAGCATCGGCGCGGGAATCGCTTTTGCGTGGTTGCGCGCCATCGGTGAGTATGGGGCGACGAGCATCGTAGCTTTTCACCCCACGTCCCTGCCGGTTGCGCTCTACGTCGCACTCTCGGCCTCCGGCGTGCGTGAAGCGCTGGCCCTCTGCTACGGATTCGTCGTGCTCGCCGCGATCATACTCGCGGTTGCCTGGATTCTTCGTCGCGGCGTCGTACACTAAGCCCCGACTTGTTACAGAACAATTTTTATTTTCTCGCTCGGCGGTTCGTAGCGGGTGAAACGATTGAGTCCGCGCTCGACGCCGTGCGCGAGCTCAACGGACGCGGCATGTCCGCGACGTTGGACTTCTTGGGCGAAGACGTGACCGAGCGCGACGCAGCCCTGCGGACGCGGGAAACCTACCTCGAGATGCTCGACGCCATCCGCGAAAGCGGCATAGATTCCAACGTCTCCGTGAAGCTTACCGCGATCGGCTTGCTCGTGGACGAAGACTTTGCGTTCGAGAATCTCTCGGCCATCGTGGAGTATGCACGGCGCAACGCCGATCCATTCGTGCGCATCGATATGGAAGGGTCGAGCCTGGTCGACGCGACGCTTCGAACCTTCGAGCGAGCGTTCGCGGGGCAGCCCAACGTCGGACCCGTTCTGCAAGCTTACTTGAAGCGAACCGCCGCGGATGTCGCGCGGGCGATCCAGCTCGGAGCGCGCGTTCGCCTCTGTAAGGGCGCCTACAACGAACCGCCCGAGATCGCCTACAAGCGCATGCCGGAGATTCGGGCGCGCTATCTCGATCTCGCGCGCGAGCTCTTGTCGCGAGGAACGTATCCGGGGATCGCGACCCACGATCGCCGCCTGATTGCGGCTGTCAAGCAGTTTGCCTCCGACGAGCGCATAACGCGAGATCGCTTCGAGTTCCAGATGTTGTACGGATGCCGCCCCGGCCTGCAGAGGCAGATCGTGGCCGAAGGATATCGTTTGCGCATCTACGTGCCGTTTGGCACTCATTGGGCGGGATATTTCTTTCGCCGCGTCGTCGAGCGGCGCGAGAATGCGCTCTTCGCGCTGTCGTCGATCTTTTCGCGATGAGCTTGGATCGAGCGAAGTCGAAGGATGCGAGCCGTCATTCAGCGCGTTGACCGCGCACGCGTTTGCGTGGATGGCGATACCGTCGGCAAGATCGCCCGCGGCCTGCTCGTTTTCGTCAGCGTCGGGATTGACGACGACGAAGGCGACGCGCGGATGCTGGCCGAGAAGATCGCCGAGCTGCGAATCTTTCCAGACGATCGCGGATTGATGAGCCGATCGATTCGGCAAAATGGGGGAGCCGTGCTGCTCGTTTCGCAGTTCACGCTGCACGGCGACGTGCGCCGGGGCCGGCGCCCTTCGTTTGCGGCGGCCGCGAAGGAACCGCAGGCCAGCGAACTCTACCGGCAAGTCGGCGACGGGCTGGAAGCCCGCGGACTGACCGTGGCCTACGGCAGGTTCGGCGCACACATGGACGTGGAGTTGGTCAATACGGGGCCGGTAACGATCTTGCTCGACACTAAGCGAGCCTTCTGACCTAGAAGCGGCGCCTAACCAAGCGAACGCTCGCCATCTGCCCACGGACTCTCATCCGGACTCAATTTTTCGCCCAAACTTTCAGGCCCCCACCTGCGTTGTAGTAGATGGACAAGCAAAGCCGCCACATTTTTCGGCGGCAGACAAGCATAGGTGAACAGAATAATGCCAGGGACTACGGACGAGGGCCGGCGCGGCGGGGGTATGTCGGTGCGGGAAGCCGGCCAAAAAGGCGGCGAGACCGTGAAGCATAAGTACGGCGCGCAGTTCTACGAAGAGATCGGGCGTAAGGGCGGATTGGCAACCAAACAAGCCCACGGCCACGAGTTTTACGAACAGATCGGCAAAAAGGGTGGAAAGAAAGGCGGCGAAGCCACGCGGGACCGCTATGGCCCGAATTTCTACGAACGTATCGGACAAAAAGGTGGGCAAAAAGTCAAACAGCTCATCGAAGAAGGCAAGCGCGCCGCGATGGCCGAGAAAAAGCGGGCCAGCTAACCTTCACCGGCTCTGGGCGAGCCTGAGTCTTTTTGGTTTCGCCCTCGTTACCATCGGAGTAGGCACTGCCGGGGCATATCCAATGCCCCCTACCCCCATGCCGAAACCGATCCCGAGCCCATCGGCCCCAGCACCGGGCAGCGTCCTGCCGTTCGACTCGACGTTGCTTTTCGTATTGGACGATCCGATCACGTCGAAAGGCGCCAAAGCCGGCCAACTGATTCGCGCGCACCTCAAGAGTGCGATCGTCGTGGCGGGTCGCGTCATCGCGCCGGCGGGAACACAAGGGCAGATTCGAATCGTCGATTCGTCTCCGTCGGAGATTACCGACGTCTACGGCTTTGTAGATATTTTCTTCGAGCCGCTGGCTTTGCCGGACGGACGCGTCTTGCCGTTGCGAGCTCCGGTCGCGCGGCTTTCCCCGAGCGTTACGTCCGGGCATGAATCCACGGTTGGGGCCGAAGATACCGTAGGCGACATCGTCGTGCCGTACTACGTTCTCTGGCAAATTTTCCGCAAGGGGAAGAACTTCGTGTTGGGAGCCGGCTCGGAAATTCCGGCGCGGACCGAAGCCACGATCGCAGCGCAGGCCAACGGGACGATCGCGATCCTGACACCGCCCCCCTTGCCGCCGAGTTCCGAGACACCGAACTCGGCGTTCCCGGTCATGCCGCTGGCAACTCCGTTGGGCGGGACGCCCGAGCCCCATCCCCCGCATCCGGCGCGTTCGCCGCTGCCGACGGCCTCGCCGGTGCCGACAGCCTCGCCGTCGCCGACACCCTCGCCGACCAACTCCTAGCCACGATGCTTTGGGGGCGAGCTCCCCGAAGACGTGCCAGCAGAAAGTGAGGGAATGGTCTTGTTCGTTCGCATAACTTGTGCGCTCGCGATTTTTACGCTGATGGCGATGCCCGGCTACGCCGCCACGCCTTCCCCAAAAGCGACGCTGCCCCCGACGCCGCAGGGCACCGAAGTGGTCTTCGTTGCGCAAATTCAGAAAGATCTGACCGCCCGTTTCCCGACGCCGCAGGACGCAGAGAACGCCGGATACTTTCGCTACGGCAACGAGGATGAAGACGGCGCGATCAGTTATGCGAACCTGCATTGGCAAAGCGGCAATCCAAAACAGCCCAGCCAGCTGTGGTACGACGTGCATGGGAACTTACTCGGGGCCGATTTTTCGGTGCTGCAAAGTGGTTCGCCCGAGCCGCCCGCGGTCTGGGGTGTGGACTACCGGCGCTGGGTCTCGTTTAGGGCGCACGTCCATTACATCTTAGCCGGGCCAAACGGCACCGAGACGTATGGCGCGACGAGCGTCAAGAAGTTCGCGGCCGGCGGCGGGAACATCGACGATCCCCAAGCGGCCACATTGGTCAAGATGGGCGTGGTCAAAAACGCCGCCGACGTAAAGCGCGTCTTTCTCTTTCCGTCCCTCTGGGATCTCATCGTATGGGTGAAGACGAATCCGTTGGGCGCGTTCGCCGACAAGAACCCGCTCGTCATTCCCAGCGCTAACGCCGAAAAAGGCGACATGTAAAGCTCGCCGACACGCAAAATCCTACGGTGTCACCCTGAGCGGAGTCGGATGTCACCCTGAGCGGACTCGAAGGGTGACGGTGCAAGCCAGGTCCGTGTCGCCCTTCGACAGGCTCAGGGTGACATGGACTGTCACCGCGATCGCACTCCCATTGTCATCAGAGTACTCCCATTTGTCATCCTGAGCTTGTCGAAGGATGACCGTGCAAAACCGCGTTCGTGTCGCCCTTCGACTCCGCTCAGGGTGACACGGAGCGTGCTACTTCTTGGTCGTGCAGTTGGCTTGTGCGGCGGAATAGGCGATGTCGACCGCCTTGTCTTCCGAATCGGCAATGGTGGCGCGCTGAGAGTTGAACTTCAAATAGTTCTTGACGTCCCGCATGTCGGCGGGCATCCGCATCTCTTGCGGATCGAAACCGCCGAGCGCCGGATGAACGCGCTGGATGGGATACGTGAGCATCGCTTGGTACATGCCTTGAAGATCGATCGAGAGCTGACGCTGCTTGTCGTACGCGGTCTGCAAGTCTTGCGCGGCCTGATGCACTTCCGCTGCGGCTTGCGGATCGGTCGTCAGCCGGGCGCCGTCACGTAGCTGGTTGATCTCTCGCTGGATCGCCGCGAGCGACTGGTTGAGCGTCGTTTCCTGACGGCCAAGCGCGTCGCGAACGTGCAAGAATTGCTGCTCGTAGTTCAGTTGGCTGAACAGCGTATTGAGATCGTCGAGCTGGACGTTGACGCCGTCGAGCGTCCGATCGTTGGCGAGCATCGGAACGAGCGCTCCGTTGAAGTGATCGGCGAGCGAGTTACAGTAGGGCGACGAAACGACCGTAATGATCGTCTTGAGCGGCTGCGCGGTCGGCGACGGAGCGGGAATCACCACGGCGAGAATCGCCGGAAAGAGTTTGAAAATCAGCATGGGCTGCCGTTAGGCGGAACTATTCGTTCGTCCAATAGTCTTTCAGCGCCTTGCCGCGCGACGGGTGGCGCAACTTACGCAGCGCTTTCGCTTCGATCTGACGGATCCGCTCGCGCGTCACGCCGAACTCTTGGCCGACCTCCTCGAGCGTACGTTGATGCCCGTCCTCGAGTCCAAAGCGCAAGACCAGAACCTTCCGCTCGCGCTCGGTGAGGTTTTGCAGCACGTCCTGCATTTTTTCTTTGAGCAGCATGACGGACGCCGCTTCTGCCGGCGCCACCGCTTCCTGATCTTCGATGAAGTCGCCCAGGTGCGAGTCTTCTTCTTCCCCGATGGGCGTTTCCAAGGAGATCGGCTCCTGCGAGATTTTCATGACCTCGCGAACCTTTTCGGGCGTGAGCGCCATCGCCTCGGCGATCTCTTCCACCGACGGCTCGCGGCCTAGCTCTTGCAAAAGCTGGCGCGATACTTTGATCAGGCGGTTGATCGTCTCGACCATGTGCACGGGGATTCGAATCGTTCGAGCTTGATCGGCCAGCGCGCGCGTGATGGCCTGGCGGATCCACCAGGTTGCGTACGTGGAAAATTTGTAGCCCTTGCGATAGTCGAACTTCTCGACGGCACGGATCAAACCGAGGTTGCCTTCTTGTATCAGGTCGAGGAACAGCATGCCGCGCCCGACGTATTTCTTCGCAATTGAAACGACGAGCCGTAAATTCGCCTCGGTCAGTTGGCGCTTCGCCTCTTCGCCGCCGTCGACCACCTTCCAATCGGCGGTGCCGTCGCGGCCGGATTCCAGTTCACCGGCCTCGATGCGCATAGCCAAAGTCTTCTCCTGCTCCATCGAGAGCAGCGGAACGCGTCCGATCTCCTTGAGATACATCCGAACGGGATCGTCAAGCGAAAGACCGTCGGGGATCGTCTCCTCGACCTCTTCTTCTCGTTCCGCTTCGGGTTTTTCGTCTTTTTGTTCGTCGACGATCTCAATACCGGCCGCGGTAATCTCTTCGAAGAACTCGTCGAGCTGTTCCGGGCTGACCTCATCCAGCACGTCGAAGGTGCTGTTGATTTCCTCATAGGTTAGCGAGCCTTGCGCCTTGCCGCGAGCGATGAGCTTCTTCTTGAGCTCGTCGAGCGTAGCTACAGGCGCCGGCTCAGCCACCGGCATTGCGCCCTTTTTCCGCGCCATCGTTTTCGTTTTCACCCCCTCTCTCACCAAACTTCTCTGTTTCCCATTTTCACCCTCAGCGCTTTAGCTTAGCCACGAGTGCTTCAAATTCTCCGCGCAGCTCTTCGGACACCGTCTGGCCACCGGCAAGCCGATCGTCGATGAGGTCGGAAAGCTCCCGATAACGCTGCCGCTCCTCTTCGAGTTGCAATCGTTCGACCACCCGCTCGAGATGCGCTCGCCGATCTTCCGAATCGCCGTACCGCACCGCCGAGCTGCGATCGCGCCGACTCAACTCGGCCAGCACGTCAAGGCTACCCTGGTCCTCCGCAAAAAGTCCGAAGATGTCGGCGGTGGTGGGCAGCGTGCCGGAAGCCGCGAGCATCCTTTCGTAAATCCGACGGTACACCTCATTACGAAACCGAGCGGCGGCGATGCGATGCCCATACTCGGCCCCGAGCGCCGGCTCTTCTAGCAGAATGCTCAGGACCTCGCGCTCCAACGAGAACGGTTCCACCGATGTCTTGACGTGGCGGCTTTCGGACAGCGGCACCCGCGCGCGAGGCGCGAAGTTTGCGCTGTCTGCGAGGAACCGGCTATTCCGAAGGTCGTCCACGTTCACCTGCAGCCGCGCCGCGACGTAGACGCGCCATCGGTCCCATTCCTCACGTGGCGCTAATCTGCGGATCAAGGTTTCTGCCTTTGGCGTGAGCTTGGCCGGAGAATCGAATCCGGCGCGCAGTTGTTCGATTGCGCCATCGATCTTGAACGCGATGGCCGGCTTCGCCTCGTCGAGAAGACGGCGGAACTCCTCCGGTCCGCGGGAACGAACGAAGCTGTCCGGGTCTTCTCCCGCGGGCAGCATTACGATCCGTACCGAGAGCCCTGCGTGCTCGATTGCATTAGACGCCACATCGACCGCTTTGGTTGCAGCGGCGCTGCCGGCGGCGTCGCCGTCAAAGCAAAGGAAGACATAGTCCGCATACTTTCGCAGTTCGGCCGCTTGCTCCGCCGTGAAGGACGTCCCCAGCGCCGCTACGGTGTTTTCGAAGCCGGCCTGATGAAGCGCGATGCAGTCGAGATAGCCTTCGACGACGATGAGCGTGCGGTCGCCCTGCGCCGCCCGGCGCGCCAGATTCAGCGCGTACAGGTGCCGCCCTTTGGTGTGAACCGGCGTGGTTGACGTGTTGAGGTATTTCGGTTCCGCCTCGCCGAGGGCGCGGCCGCCAAAGGCAATCACTTCGCCGGTCGTCGAGTAGGTCGGGATCATGAGGCGATCGCGATAAAAATCGTAATAGCCGCGCTGACCGCTCTTGACCAGACCGGCACGAGCGGCGAGCGCGAGATCGAACCCATTGCGTTCCAGCTCGGCGCTGAGACTGCCCCAAGAATCCGGCGCGTACCCGAGGCCGAATCGCTGGATCGTTGCGGCCGAAAAGCCTCGCCGAAGACAGTAGGCTCGCGCCGCCGCGCCGGCTTCCGCCGCCAACATCCGGGCAAAGTAGGCCGCCGCGACACGATTGGCTTCGTAGATCGCCTCCCGCTCGTTGCGCGCCCGGTTTTCGCGCGGGTTCTCCGGCTCGAGTTCGATGCCGGCCTTCGCCGCGAGCATGCGCACCGCGTCCGCGAACCCCGCTTGTTCGAGCTTTTGTACGAACGTAATCACGTCGCCGCCCAAGCCGCACCCAAAACACTTGAAGAAACCGCGGTCGGGATGAACGTGAAACGACGGCGTCTTCTCGGAATGAAATGGGCAAAGCCCCACGAGGTCGTTACCCCGCTTGTTGAGCGGCACGTACTGACCGATGAAGCTCGCGATATCGACGCGATCGCGGATTTCGCGAAGCGTGCCTTGATCGTATCTCACTTTGCCTTCCGCGGGCGATCCTTCTTCGCGCACGTCGGCTTCTCCGTCGGATTGCGCTCGTCACGTCGCAACGGAGAAACGCGGACACGAGCGAAATCGTCGTCGGTGAAGCGCATCTTCGATCCGATACATCACTTCATCGAGTTATCCACAGCGGAGGCTGAACTGCTCGACGTGCCGGTGATGCAGCGGCTGCGCCGTTTGCGCCAGCTCGGATTGGCGTATTTGGCGTTCCCGTCGGCCGAGCATTCGCGCTTCAGCCACGCGCTGGGCGCGCTCGCCATGGGCACGAGGGCCTTCGATGAGTTGGTGCAGCGAACTCCCGGCTTTTTCGAGAACGCGAAGGACGCGGCGCACCAACGACGGCTCCTTCGAGCCGCGTTGCTGCTGCACGACGTCGGCCATGGCCCCTTTAGCCACTCGTGCGAAGCCGTGCTCGGCGTTCGCCACGAAGCGCGCACGAAGGAGCTGCTCGCCCTACCGCAGCTCGGCGAGCGAGTCGCGGCTCTCGACGTGGATGCAAACGACGTGCTCGGACTGATCATCGGCGACCCCCAAAGCCGTTATCCGGCACTGCGCGAGCTGGTAAGCGGCCCGAACCTCGATGCGGACCGAATGGATTACCTGCAACGGGACGCCTACTTCACGGGCGTCGCCACGGGACGCTACGATGCCGAACAGCTCGTCGCCTCGCTGCGTATTTTGAAGCGCGACGGGAGCTTCGTCATCGGGATCGACCGTCGCGGCATCGTCGCGCTCGAATCCTTCGTCATGGCTCGATACATGATGTTTGCATCGGTATATTTCCATCATACGACGCGAATGTTCGAGCACGTTTTGCACGAGGCGCTTCACGAGCTGTGGCCGGATCCGCGCGTCTTGGATCCGATCGAGGAGTTTTTGCTCTGGGACGATTCCCACGTGATGGATACGCTGGCCGGCAAGCACAGCGCCGCGGGCGATGCGTTGCTCAACCGCGGGCGCGAGTATGCGCTGGCGATTGAGTTCAACGCCGAGCGAGACTTGCGCGCCTTTGAGGCCTGCGAAGCGGCACTAAGTGAGCGCTTCGGCGAAACGAACGTCTGGGCCGACTCCCAATCGCAGCTTCTGCATCGGCTGCCGTTTGGAATCGGTCAGGAACAGACCATCTGGGTGGACCGTCCCGGCGGACCCGTAGATGCTCGCCAAGCGTCCGACTTGATCGCTAAACTCAGCGGAAAAGCGTATTGGCGCAAGTTGTTCGTTCGCCGCAGCAACGTAGACGTGGGAGAGGCACGCCGGATTTGTGCCGGGGTGATCGCGTCAGGTTAGCGTGCCGATTGCGGCTTGGGCAGCGGCGAGACGCGCGATCGGCACGCGATAGGGCGAGCACGATACGTAGTCCAGCCCCAGACGCTCGCAGAACGCGACGCTGCTCGGTTCGCCGCCGTGCTCGCCGCAGATGCCGATTTTCAAACCCTCGCGAACCGAACGGCCGAGCTTTACGGCTTGCTGCATGAGCGCCCCGACGCCGCTCCGGTCGAGGACCTGGAAGGGATCTTCCTTCAGAATTCGCTTCTCGAGGTAGACCGGAATAAACGATGCTTCCGCATCGTCGCGGCTATACCCGTACGTCGTTTGGGTGAGGTCGTTCGTACCGAACGAGAAAAACTCGGCGCAGGCGGCGAGCTCGTCGGCGACCACGCAGGCGCGCGGAAGCTCTATCATCGTCCCGATGCGGTATGGAAGTGTGATTGCTCGTTCTTCGAGCACTTCGTCGGCGATGCGCTTGGCTGCATCGCGCGTCATCTGCATCTCTTCCTTGGTGCCGACGCCGGGAATCATGATCTCCGGCCGTGCATCAATGCCTTGACCTTTGAGCTCGCAAGCGGCCTCGAAGATCGCGCGCACCTGCATCTCATAGATCTCCGGAAATAGTATGCCGAGGCGACAGACGCGCAAGCCAAGCATCGGATTTTGCTCGTGAAGCTGCTGCACCCGACGCAACATCGCTTCCTTGGCCCGGTACTTCGGCGATTCCGACCCGATCGTGAGCCGCAACTCGGTGGTTTCGACCAATAGCTGTTCCAGCGACGGCAGAAACTCGTGCAGCGGCGGATCGAGCAAGCGAATCGTCACCGGCAAACCCTTCATCGCCTTCAAAATTCCGGTGAAGTCCTCGCGCTGAAACGGTAAGAGTTTATCGAGGGCCTGCGAGCGCTCCTCGCGGCCCGTTGCCATGATCATCTGATGGACGACGGGCAGCCGTTCGGGCTGCATGAACATGTGCTCGGTGCGGCACAATCCGATGCCTTGCGCACCCAGCTCTCGTGCCCTAACGGCATCTTCCGGCGTGTCGGCGTTGGCCCAGACTTCCATGCGTCGCAGCTCGTCGGCCCAGGATAAAAACGTCGCGAGCCACTCCGGGAGACGGCTCGGCGGACGAATCAAATTCAGCTCTCCGAGCGCAACGTTGCCGGTCGTGCCGTCAATAGTGATCCAATCCCCTTCGCTGAGCTCCGCGGCACCGACGTAGGCACGCTTTTTTGCGCGATCGATCCGCAGGACGTCGCAACCAACGACGCACGGCTTGCCCATCCCGCGCGCAACGACGGCCGCGTGCGACGTCGCGCCTCCCTTCGCAGTGAGAATGCCCTCCGCAGCGATCATGCCGTGGACGTCGTCGGGATTCGTTTCCGTTCGCACGAGGATCGTCTTGCGCCCTTGCTCCTTCCACGTCACGGCGTCATTTGCCGAAAAGACGATCTGCCCGGCGGCCGCGCCGGGCGAAGCGTTGAGCCCCTTGCAAACGACTCCAATTTTTTCGTTGGGATCGATGCGCGCGTGAAACAGCTGGTCTAGAGACTGTGCGTTGACCATGGCGACGGCGCGTCGCCGATCGATCAGCCCTTCGGCAACCAGGTCGAGCGCGATTCTCACGGCCGCCTCCGCGGTGCGCTTCGCATTGCGGGTCTGCAACATGAAAAGCTTCCCGCGCTCGATGGTAAATTCGAGATCTTGAACGTCCCGATAGTGACGCTCCAGTCGCTGCGCGATCGCCTCGAACTGCGCGTACACTTCCGGTTGCCGCCTGGCGAGGTCGGTGATTTTTTCCGGCGTTCGAATGCCCGCGACGACGTCCTCGCCTTGCGCGTTATTCAAGTATTCGCCGAAGAGCGTACGCTCGCCGGTGTTGGGATTGCGCGTAAACGCGACGCCTGTGCCCGAGTCCTCCCCCATGTTGCCGAAGACCATCTCCATCACGGTCACCGCGGTGCCCCAATCGTCCGGGATCCGATTATAGCGACGATAGTCCACGGCGCGCTTGGAGTTCCACGAGTCGAACACCGCCTCGATGGCGCTGCGCAGCTGCTCGCGCACGTCTTGCGGAAACTCGCGACCGGTCTGCTCGCGCACGACCGTCTTGAACCGGTCGCTCAAGTCCCTCCAGGAAGCTGCATCGAGCTCGGCGTCGCTTTTTGCCCCTCGAGATTTCCGAGCCGCGTCGATCAGCTCTTCAAAACGCTCCTTCTCGATGCCCAAGACGACATTGGAAAACATCATGATGAATCGGCGATAGGCGTCCCACGCAAAGCGGTCGTTGCCGGTCAGTCGCGCGAGCGCCGCGACGGTTTCATCGTTCAGCCCGAGATTTAAGATCGTGTCCATCATGCCGGGCATCGACACGCGCGCACCGCTGCGCACCGAGACTAGCAATGGGTTCTCGACCGAACCGAAGCGCTTTTCGGTGCGTTCCTCGAGATCGCGCATCGCCGTATCGATCTGCTCTTCCAAACCGTCCGGAAACGCACGTCGTGCCTCGTAAAAGCGCAGGCAGGCGTCGGTCGTGATCGTGAAGCCGGATGGCACGGGCAACCCCGCGGCACTCATCTCTGCCAGGCCGGCGCCCTTGCCGCCGAGCACATCGCGAATCGACGTGCCCGAGGGCGGGCGCAACGACTTGCCTTCCTCGAAAAAATAGACGTACTTCGTTCCAACCTGCACGCTTTTCGCTCCTAGAGTCTCTCCTCGAGATAAGTTTGCAACGCATCGCTGCCGACGCGATCCTGCTGCATCGAATCGCGAGATCGCACGGTCACGCTGCCGTCGTCCAGCGTTTCGTAGTCGATCGTGACGCACAACGGCGTGCCGATTTCGTCTTGCCGGCGGTAGAGCTGCCCGATGTTTCCTTCATCGTACTGCGTTCTATACAAGGGGCGCAGACTCGCCTCGACGTTTCTCGCGCGCTCTACCAGCTCGGGCTTGTTGCGCGCGAGCGAAAAAACGGCTACTTGAACCGGGGCTATTTGCGGGTGGAAACGCAGCACGCCGCGCTCGGTCTCTTTCCCGTTGGGATCGATGCTGCGCTCTCGTTCGTATGCGTCGACCATGAACGTCAGCACGGTGCGATCGATTCCGGCCGAGCTTTCGATCAGCAGCGGTGTATAATGAGTCTTGGCGGCCTCATCAAAGTATCGCAGGTCCTTGCCGGAAAGCTGCATGTGGGCGTCCATGTCGTAGGTGCCACGGTGAGCGATCGATTCCAGCTCGCCCCAGCCCCACGGAAAAAGATACTCGACGTCGATCCCCGCCTTGGCGTAATGCGGACGCTCTGCTTCGGTCAACTCGTAGAAGCGCAGGCGCTCGGACGAAATACCGTAGTTCGAATACCATGCCTTACGCAGTTCCACCCATTCTCGAAACGCATCCATGTCTTTGCCGTCGTTGGGAACGAAATACTCGAGCTCGGCCTGTTCGAATTCGCGAAGCCGAAACGTGAAATTGCCGGGGGTGATCTCGTTGCGAAACGACTTGCCGATCTGAGCTACGCCGAAAGGGGGGCGCTTGCGGGCGCTTTGATAGATATTTTTGAAGTTGACGAAGATGCCTTGAGCGGTCTCGGGCCGCAAATACGCAACCGACGAGGTATCCTCCATCGGGCCGACCGACGTCCGCATCATCAAATTGAAGTTGCGGGGCTCCGTAAAAGAGCCTTTGCTCCCGCAATCGGGGCATTGCGAACGGTCCTGCAGCTGATCCGCTCGAAACCGGTGCTTGCAAACCTTGCAGTCGATCATCACGTCGTGAAACGCATCCAGGTGACCCGACGCCTTCCAAACCAGCGGATGCATGACGATCGCCGAGTCGAACGCAACGACGTCGTCGCGCAGCTCGACCGTATCGCGCCACCATGCCCGTCTGACGTTGGCTTTTAGGACCGCTCCCAGCGGACCGTAATCCCAAAACCCGTTGATTCCGCCGTAGATCTCGCTGGATTGAAAGATAAAGCCGCGGCGCTTGGCGAGCGCCGTGATATCTTCCATGCTCGCGCGTTGAGCTGACGCCGCGGTTTCCATCGAATCCCTAAGCTTACCCGCCCGCGGCGCGTCAACCTTTGCGCTTCTTTTCTCCGAGATATGCGGTCACGGCACGTTTGGGCGCGCGCGCCAGCCAGGCCTCGAGAATCACGGCCTTGAGCTCGCTGGCCGCAATCTTGTCCAGCCGTACGAGGATCGCCGGATAACCATCGAAATGCGGCGTCGCGAAGAAAACCTTTGGGTTGCTAGCAAGTAAGATTTCCTTCATTTCAAGGTCAGCGGTACGAACGCCCAAAATTGGTCCGACCGGCGCTTTGTCGCCGAGCGCCGCGAGATCGGAGGGCCGCAGTGGCCTATCCCACGTGAAGAATTTCTTATTGACGAGCCAGGCGCGCTTGCCACTCGAAGATGCCTCTTCGCTCGTGCCGGGAAGGGCGAGCGCGATTCGACGAACGTCGCGCCAAGATGCCATGAACGATCTTTTAACGATCCGTTATGGAACGCTGGCCACGTGGTGTGCCTTAGGCTGAGTCTCGGCCCGAAGCTGACCGCAGGCTGCGGCAATGTCGCGCCCCATGTTCTGGCGTACGGTTACCGGCACTCTCGCCGCGTCTAAAATCGCGGCGAACTCCCAGATCTTCGGTTCCGGCGTCGAGACGAACGGCGCGTCGGGCGTCGAGTTGTACGGAATGAGATTGACGTGATAGAGGTGCCCGCGCATCAGCTTGGCCAACGCCTGTGCGCACGCGCGATCGTCGTTGACGCCGGCGAGCATGACGTACTCGAAGAACACCTTGCGATGCGTCGCGGTGACGTACCGTTCGCAAGCCGCCATTAGCTCCGAAAGCGGAAAGCGCCGATTGACCGGCATGAAGCTCGAGCGAAGCTCGTCGGTGGGCGCGTGCAGCGAAATCGCCAAGTTGACCTGCAGATGCTCGCCGGCGAAGCGGTCGATCTTGTCCACGAGGCCAACGGTCGAAATTGTAATGTGCCGATGCCCGAGACCAAAACCCCGCGGATCGTTGAGAAGCGCGACGGCCTCCATGACGGCTTCGTAGTTGTGGAAGGGCTCGCCCATTCCCATGAACACGACGTTGGTGATGCGCTTGCCTCGATCGCGCAGCTGCCGCGCGAAGAACCAGGCTTGATCGAATATTTCGCCGGCGGTGAGGTTCCGGCTGAAGCCCGCTTGCCCCGTGGAGCAGAACGCGCACGCAAAGGCGCAGCCGGCTTGAGACGATATGCAGATCGTCGTCCGGTCGCCGCGATGTTCCATCAGCACCGCCTCCACTTCCTTACCGTCGTGCAGGCGAAAGAGGCCCTTCGTGGTTTGTCCGTCGGCGGAATGTTGCAGCGTCTCCGGCTCGATCGCGGTGAAGGCAATGCCGCGCTGGGTGAGGGTAGAGCGCAGATCTTTAGGCAGCGTCGTCATCTCGCTGACGTCCCCGAGCAGCCCTTTCGTCGCCGCGTGATACAGCTGCCGAAGCCGGTACGGTTTCAGGCCGTAGGTCTCCACGAAATCATCCGGCCCGGAGAATCCGGCCCGCTTGACGACGTCACGCAGCCATATCGATGCGGGATCGCGAGTCATTCGAACAGACCCGCTTGCGTGACTTCAACGGCCTCTTTCTCGCGTTCCTCAGGCTCCTCAAGCTTGGCGCGCACGGCTTTTAAATCGCCCCAAACCATGCGCTTCACGCCATCGATCTGGCCCCCGGTCTGGCGCAGAATGTATGCCGGATGGAACGTAACCATCAGCGGCGTCCCACGCGGCCCGACGTACCAGCGGCCGCGCATTCGCGTGATTTGAAAATCGGCGCCGAGAAACCACTTCGCAGCCGGCGAGCCGAGCGCGAGAATGACTTCGGGCGCGATGATGCCGATTTGTTCTTCCAAAAAGGGCCGGCAGTTTTCCATCTCCTGCGCGTCGGGCGCACGATTGCGAGGCCCGTTTGGGCCGGGCACGGTTGGCCGGCACTTGACGGTATTGCAGATGTAGACTTGTGCGCGCGGCAACCCGATGGCCGCGAGCATCCGATCGAGGAGCTGGCCGGCGCGGCCCACGAACGGCCGTCCGAGCTCGTCTTCCGTTTCGCCCGGCCCTTCGCCGACGACCATGAGCCGTGCGAACGGATCTCCTTCGCCATAAACGTTCTTACGGCGTTCGTATCCAATCGTGCACTTTCGACACGCGTCGGCGGCGATCGCGGCGTCAGCCAGCAGCCGTTCGCGGGGGGCGGCCTCGCGGCCGTTCACCGCTCCTGCTCCACCTTGCTTACCGAGACCGCTTGGCCGAACGCCACGACCTCGCACGCGCCGTCGCCGCCTTCCGAAACGAAGAACTGGAGTCCGATGACGGCGTTGGCGCCCAGCGCGTCCGCCCGCTTACGCAACGCTTCAAGCGCCTCGTTACGCAGCTGCTCGGCGTCGCTGAGAAATTCCGCGCTGGCTAAACCGATCAGCATTCCGAGGCTGCGAAAGGTCGAGCGCAGCCGATTTCGCGGTCTGCCCGCGCTGCCCGACACGTACCCGAACGTCCGCGCGGTGCGGTAACCGTCGAGTTGGTCGAAAGTGACCACGTCGTCGATCATGCAGGTTGGACTCGGGCAAAGCAGGCGAGTTGGAATTGCCGGTCGGAAAGAACGGGCATGCCGAAGGTTTCACCGTCGGTCCTGATCATCCGCCTCGACGGAATTGGCGATGCGCTCGCGCTTACGCCGCTGATCGCCGCGCTGCACCGCCGTTCGATTCCCCTGGACATCGTCTTGCGGAAATCCAATGCCGGCATCTTCGCCTCACGCGCGGCGCGGCAGGTCGTCACCGCGGATTTTCAGCTGCGCTCGAGCGCGAAATCCAATCTCGCGCAGGTTGTCGCTCTGGGGCGAACTCTTCGCGCGCAAGAGTATTCTCACGTTTTGGTCGCGACCGAGGACCCGACCGGCTATCGCCTCGCTCGCGCCGTTGCGGCACCCATCCGGATCGGTTTCACGAACGGCTGGGGCAAACCGCTCAAGAGCCTATGGTCGCGCGGCTTCCTTACAAAACGCGTGTTTCGTAGCGCCGGCCTGGACGCGCGAGCCCCGAGCGAATGCGAGGTGCTCTTTCGGCTCGCCGCCCCGCTGACCGGCGACGAAAAACCTACCCGCGACGTGATGCAGCTGCGCCCGCTCGTGCTCGAGACCGAGCCGGAGGCAGATGAACGAATCGCCGTGCAAATCACCGAAAAATGGAGGCAACTGGGAATCGCCACCGGCGAGCTCGTCGATCTCGTTCGGCGCCTCGCAGGAAGCGGTGAGCTGCATCTCTTGTCCGCGCAAACCGAGAACGTTTACGCCGAGCCGATTGCGGAAGCCACCGGTTTGCCGGTGAGCTACTTCGGCGACCTCGGCGAATGGAAAGCCGCCATCGGCGGGGCGACGGCGCTCGTTGCGCCGGACTCCGGAGCGATACACGTTGCCGGCATGACCGGCACGCCGGTCGTGGCCGTCTTTCCGGCCGGACGAACGTACGCGCGACAGGCCGCGCGCTGGGCTCCTTGGGCCGCGCCGCATCGCATCGTCGACTCGCGCGAAGGCTGGCCGCTCCGCACTGCCGACGCTGTGGCGACTCTGCTTTCGATCGCTTAAAGGCAGCGACTTAATCGCCGAAAGAGTTCTATGCCGCCGGAACGTGCGACCTCAGTGTAGCGCGCATTTTCCAGCAAGCGCTGGAAAGCGTCGCCGTATTCTTGCAATCGCGCCGAGTCAGGAAAATCGTGATCGATGAGGACGAAGCACGCACGCGTCTCGGTTTCGCGCGATTCGGGCAGCAGGCGCGCGTAGGGATCGATCAGCGCGAGGTGCGTGTAGGCCTCTTCTTGCGTAGCGACGCTCGCTTCCGATGGCAGCGTTTGCAAGAATTCGTCGAGTGCGACGTCGCGCGACTCGACCGCTCGAAGATTGATGCCGGGGTGCAGCGGATCGGCTACGGCAAACTCCAGCAAGCTCAACGCGACGCAGACCGCAAGCGTAACGCGAGCGCGCCGCGGCTCGAGTTGCCGCACGGCAAAAGCGAAGGCCGCGAGCACGTAGCCAATCCACGCTCCGGCGTAATGGGTGCCTAGCGTGAACGTCGTCGGCATTCGCGAAAAAACGACTTCCGCTAGCGGCGCTATGGCCAGCCAGAACATCCGCGTCCGCAACGGGAGAAAGAGCAGCGGCACGAAGATCAGCAACAAGAAGCCCAGACGCGCCGCAACGGCCCCCAGGATCGTCGTGGCGTCGGCGCCGGTCCAGGCGTAAAAGCGTTCCGGCTGCCAGGCCATTCGTGCCGTTGCGGCCGCGTGCGGCTGGATGAATCCAAAGAACAAAATCAAGAGCAGCGCGCTGACTGCCGCAATCGCGGCGGCCACGCGACCCGCTTTCGTGCCCCGGAAATGCCACGCCCCAAGCGCACCGGCGATCGCCAAAAAAACCGCTTGATCTTCTTTTATGCATAGCGTGACGATCGCGCCGACGATCGTCCAGAGCATCAGCTGTGCATCGAAGGCGTAGAGCGTCCACGCGACGGCAGCCGGAGCGAAGCCGTTTTCGTGAAAGTCTCCAAAGACCAGTCCCGCCAGGGGCGGATAGAGCCAGGTAACCAGCGCCGCCAGCCGTGCCCCACCGGCGTCGCTGCGGGCACGCACCAGGGCGTAGATCGGCGGCGCGACTAGGGCTCCCGCAACCGCTTGAAGAGCGACCATGGTAAGCGGCGAATGCGCCAGCGCGACGGCAACGCCAATTGGATAGAGAATCGGAGAAAAGTGAAAGGCCCAGTGGCTGCCCTCGATCGGGTTACAGAAGCAGCCAAACGCGCTTGCGATCGTCTGGCTAAAAATTCCAAAGTCGACCAAGTTGCGGTGCACCGCGTACTTGGCCCAGCCCAGCAACGTGAAAAGCAGGGCGTACAGTAGGCATCCTAACCACAGAACCCGGTCGCGCACGCGCTACGAGGAGAGCAGCGCTCGACGTTGCTGCAAGTACGGCCAGACGAATCTGTCGATGCCGCCGTCGAGAACGTCGGCGACGTTGCCCGTCTCTACATCGGTGCGATGGTCTTTCACGAGCTGATACGGCTGCAACACGTACGAGCGTATTTGCGAGCCCCACTCGTTGGCTTGGCGTTCGCCGCGAATATCCTCGAGTTTTCGATCGCGCTCTTCAGCCGCGCGCGCCACGAGTTTCGCGCGCAGAATGTTCATGGCAACGTCGCGATTCTGGGCCTGCGAGCGCTCTTGCTGCGACGTTACGATGATCCCGCTGGGCTGGTGAATCACCCGAATGGCGGATTCGGTTTTGTTGACGTATTGGCCACCGGCGCCCCCAGATTTGAAAGTCTCTACGCGCAAGTCTTCCGGTTTGATTTCCACGTTGAGGCCTTCGCCGGCGTGAACTTCTGGGATCACGTCGACTGCGGCAAATGACGTGTGCCGCCGGTGTGCCGCGTCAAAGGGCGAGAGCCGAACCAAGCGGTGGACGCCGCGCTCGCTCTCGAGCATGCCGTATGCATTGCGTCCGCGCACGAAGAACGTGATCGATTTGAGGCCCGCTTCTTCGGCGGGCGATTCGTCCACGATCTGGGTGGAATACCCCTTCGATTCGGCCCAGCGCAAGTACATTCGGGCGAGCATCTGCGCCCAATCGGCGGCGTCGACGCCGCCGGCGCCCGCGAAAACGCTGACGATTGCGTCGTGCGAGTCGAATTCGCCACTGAAACTAGCCGCCCTCTCGAGGCCCTCGATGGACTCTGCCGCGGACGCGACGCTGCGTTCGGCTTCACCCTCGGCCGTCGGATCGTCGGCGAAGAGCTCGAGCAACTCTCGCGCTTCTCGCAACAACGTTGCGATCCGATCCACCGCCTCCACCCGGTCGCGCAACTCGGCGAGTTCCTTCATCACCCGCTGGGCCGCCTCGGGCTCGCTCCAGAACGCTTCCGCCCGCGAACGCTCGTCGAGTTCGGCTATGCGGCGGCGCGTGGATGCGTCGTCAAAGACGCTCCTTGAGCGCGTTGAGGCGTTCCTCGAGGCGCGCGATGCTGGTTAGTTGCGAGTCGCTCATGTTCGTTGCGTTTGCCTTTTCCTATCGCTGCGTGGCTCCCCTTGTCGCCCAGTGGGCCCGTCGTGATCGATGCGCACCTATTACGACGGAGGTTCAGCATGTACGTTCAACCGCTCGACGGCCCACTCGGGCCCAACTCGCTTTCGGCGCCGAATGGAACCGCCCAGGGCGACGGCGCGCTTTCGCAGGGAGCGCTGGCGCCGGCCGCGGGCGACAATATTTCCCGATTCGTTCCACCCTGGTACAACGGAACCGCCGCGGCCACGCCTTACGCGGACGGCTACGGAAACTCCGGATCGCTGCAGGGAATGTTCGGACCCTGATGGGCGTTTTGCAGCAGCTCATGGGGATGCTGCAGTCCCTGATGGGATATGGCTGCAACGCTCCCTACAGCGGCGGCAACTGTCCTCCCGGCGGAAGCGAACGTTATTTCCAAAACGCTACCGGAGCCAGCGACGGCGACCCTCATCTGTCGTTCAACGGCGCAAAATGGAATAACATGACGTCGCAGCCCGACCTGCTCAATTCGAACTCGTTTGCCGGCGGCTTCCAGATTTCCACGCAAGTCACTCCGCCCAACGGCAAGGGCGTGACGTGGAACCAATCTGCGACGGTCTCCTTGAATAACGGCGCGACGACGATTTGCATGAACAACAAAGGAGAGCCGTCGATCACGAGCTTCGGTCAACCCGTCTCGATCGCTCGTGGTCAGACGCTGCAGCTTGGCGACGGCGCGTCGGTCACGTACGAACAAAATGGCTCGCTTCAGGTCTGCGCCCAAAACGCCGCGGGCGGGCGCATCGACACAACGCTGTCGCCGCACGGAAACGGCGTCAACGTGGACGTCACGGCCCACGATGTCGACCTCGGTGGCGCCTTGGTCAACGGCTTCGAACGGCAACGGGATCCCGATCCGCAACCCGTTTCCGGGCCGATCATCTCCAATCCGATCTCCGGGCCGATCGTGTCCAATCCGATCTCCGGGCCGATCATCTCCAATCCGATCTCCGCGCCGATCGTGTCCAACCCGATTATCGCGCCCTATCCGGCGCGGTCGATCGACCCGGAGCAACCCGGCGTCTATTAACGGTACCTGATCGCTCTTCTGAGGAAGCGAGCGCGAGCTTTCGCCGACGAAATCTCTCAGCATGCGCACAGGGAAGGCTTCCCCTCTCACGGAATGGGGCGGCTTTCCCTGCTAGGCTCCCACTAGCTACTCCATTTACGAGAGGTTGATTGCGTATGTATAAGCGCTCGCGGCTTGTCGGCATCTTCGGATGCGCGGCAGCGCTCGCAATGGTAGGCTGCGCGACGAATTCCAGCGTCACACCTTTGACCGGTACGACGACGCAACTGCAAGCGCAGAGAGCCGTTCCCCAAGGTCTAGGATGGATCGAAAAGGACGGCGTTATCTATCACGTTCCCCACTATATGGCCACCGTTAAAGGGGCCAGCAAGGTGAGACCAGCCATCCTTCTAAACTATGGCGGCGGCTTGGTACTCGTGAAGCCCAAGATGTATTTGATCTTCTGGGGCTACAACACCTACGGCGATGCGGACGGCGTGAAGCCGCTCCTCACGAACTACTCGCACGTGATCGGTCACAGCGGCTATAATAATATCTACACCCAGTATTACGAAAAAGTCGGCAGCAAGACCACCTACATCAAGAACCCGCGTAGACAACAGGGCGGCGTCTGGGAAGACGACACGAACCCGGTCCCGAACAGCCCGACCGACGCGCAGGTTGCAGCCGAGGCGCTCAACGGCGTCGCGCATTTCGGATATGACCCCAACGGCTCTTACGTGGTCGCAACGCCGCACGGTCACAGCAGCTCCGGCTTCGGCACGTCGTACTGCGCCTATCACAGCGCAACGAGGAGCGGCAGCAACATCGTTTCATACACGAATCTCCCGTACATGCCCGATGCGGGCGCGAACTGTGGCGCAAACTTCATCCCTCCGCCGTCCGATGAAAGCGGAACGGACGAAGGCGTGACGATCGTGGAAGGCCATGAATACGGCGAATCCGTTACCGATCCGAATCCGTTCAGCGGTTGGAACAGCCCGCAAGGTGAAATCGGCGACCTCTGCGCGTGGACGAACGTTCAGAACGATCCGTACCGCAGCAAGCTGTACTCTGCACAACCGATGTTCAGCAACGCCACCCAATCCTGCGTGCACACTTACCCGTAGCATCTAAACGCCGCAAGGCGATCGCAGGAGAACCAACTCGAAGGGCCGCTACGATTCTAGCGGCCCTTCACCGTTCTCTCATCGCCTTGCGGTTTAGAAGTGCCGAGCCTGGGGACAATGCTCGACGAGGTATGAATATGCACGATGATCGAACCGTAGTTGTCAAAGGGGATTCCGCAGGGCCGATTGCCTGGGTCGCGGGAGTCGTCATCGTCGTTGCCGCGGTCTTGTTCGTCTTGTTCTATTGGCATCCATGGAACACGACGTCAACGACCAACAGCACGACGACGATCACCCAACCTGGGAGCGGAACCGGCGGAACGCAGAAAAACAACTCTTCGTCGACCACTAACACCCAGCCGTGAGGCGCTGACGCGCCTTACGTGCGCGTCCTGATAGGGATCCTCGCCCTGGTCGCCCAGGCCACGATCACGAGTGCCCCGGGCGACCGATATTTCGGAAGACTAAAGATGAGCGCATTGCGGATTCGGTATGAGACGATGCAACTCAAGAAGCGTTACGAAGCGCACGAGTTGCTTCCGGAGCAGGCCGAGCATCTGTTGATTCTGACCGAAGACGCCTTCCAGCAATGGGCGCGCCTTTATCCGAAGGATCCGTGGCTGCCCTCGACAGGATTCGCGATCGCACATCTCTACGAAGAGCTCCCCGGTCAGGTCGCGCGCGACCGAGCCGTCGCGCTTCTCGTCTTGGTGAAGTCGCGTTTCCCCGGATCCTCGTACGCGAGTGCCAGCCGCGATCATCTGCATCGCGGCGTCCCGACGAAACCAGATCCGGCATGGGCGTTGCCGCCGACGACCTCGCCGTCGGCCACGCCAACCGCGACGCCTACGGCATCTCCGCGCGGTCGTTGAGGACTCGATGGTCTAACGCCGAAGGCCGCCAGCGTGAGCGGGACGATGAGCGCGTTCGACTATCTCACGATTCTCATATCGATCGTGCTCGGACTAGCGATCGCCAACGTTCTGACGCGGCTCGGGACGGTCATTACGGCTCGGAGGCGGGTGGATTTCTATTGGCCTCCCGTTGCCTGGGCGACATGGATCTTCTTCATTTGCGTGCAGCACTGGTGGGCCGAGTGGAGCGTGCGGCACACGGCCCAGTGGACGTTCGGCACGTTTTGGTTGCGATTGCTGGTGCCGGTAGATTTATTTTTGCTTTCCACGCTCGTGCTGCCCGAGCGCGACGAAAACGGCAAGCTCGATCTCGGTGCGTGGTATTTTCACAATCGAGCCTGGTTTTTTGCAATCATGTTTTTTCTGCCGGCGCTGAGCATCGCCGAGGAAATCGCGCGAACCGGCCGCATGGCGTCACCGCTCAACTTCGGATTCTTAGTACTGTTCGACGTTGTGATCGTCGTAGCGTTCCTGTTGCGTTCTCGCCGCGCACAGGAATGGATTACCGCTCAAGCGCTGGTGCTCACGATTTTGTACGTCGTGCTCCTCTTTCTCGCACTTCCGACCTAAGTCGGGACCGAGCGGGGAAAAGGTCGACCGTCCGGAAAGCGGGGAAGCGTGAATGCGTTGCGCGGCTTTGCGTTGTCCGCTCTTGCATGTGCGCTGGCTGCCTGCGCTCATGGATCGGCGGGCGGAGGCTCCTACGGCTCGGGTGACCCCAGCTTGGCGGCTCCGAACCCCGGCGGCGGCCCCATCGATCCTTTCCTGACCGATGGAACTGCCGTCCTGCGCGCGCTCGACACGATAGCATCGCGCTCGGGGAGGCCCCTGCGCGTCACGGAGATCGGCGCGGACAGCCTCAACGGACTGAGCGTCGACGTGCAGGAGCCCGCGCGGCACATCAACGTCGAACGCTACGTCGTCGCGCCCGACGGAAGCCTTTCAGGGCCAACGCCGGTGAAATTAATGTCGCTCGACGGAGGTCCGATTACGGCTTCCGTAGTCGATCGCCGTGCCTTTGATCCGACGAGGATTGCGTTTGCGCGGCTCACGCAGACCGCTCGCGATGCCATTGCGAAGTCGAACTACCCCGACGCGCGCGTGAGCCAGTGGGAGTTCGACGGCCTCGGATCCGACGATCGCAAGTACATCTACCTCGAGGCCTCGCGTGCCCAGCCGGTCGCCGCAGTTAGCCCGTCCCTTCAAATCCTGCGGATGCAGTTTTGACGCCATAGCTAGTTGTTGCTATAGTCAGGGGCGTACCAAACGGGCGCTCGCCCAGACATGCAGGCTCCCTCGCCTCTTTTAAGGAGATTTCGATGCGCTATATCACTTCATCGCTCGCGATCGTCGCGGCGCTCGCGGCGCTTACCGCGTGCAACAGTAAGTCCTCGTCCAATTCTTCGGATCAGTCCAATGCGGCTGCAACGACTGCCGCTGCGACTTCCGGAGCGGAAACGACTAGTGCCGCCGCCACGACGGCTGCCGCCGGCGAAGCGCCCAGCTACCCCGGCGCCGTTACGCAGGCGTCCGGCAGCAGCTCCAACATGGGTTCCAGCGCCGCAGGCCAAGTGTTGACGACGGACGATTCGTTCGACAAAGTCTATACGTGGTACCAACAAAACATGCCGGCTGGATCCGAGAAATCGCACGTTACTTCGCCGATACAGAGCGCCGTCTTTACCATCGGAGATCCGGGTAAGGGGCAGACGTCGGTAACCCTAACCACATCAGGCGGCAAGACGATGATCACGATCGCTCACGTCAAGATGTAGCGATCGCCCCGAGCGTCCTGCGCTCGACTAACTAAACCGCCCCGGCCTCGGCGGTCCGCGCGAGATCGTCGAGGACCGGAATGAAGTGTTTCGCCATTTCGGCGCCCATCATCGTGCCAAAGAGAAACGCTAAGGGCCCAGCGATCGTAACATTCTGGGCGATGGTACTGTCCGTTCCGTTGGGCGCGATTTCGCAGCTGAAGGTGATTGACGCAAGCGGCGGCCCGGCCATGGACACGCTGAATCCGCGAGCTTCGACCACGTTGGAAAAGGTGACTCCGCGCGTACTGCCGCGGTTCGTGGTCACCTTCCCCTTCGTCCCGTTCGCGATAGGTCCGTCGACCTCGGCGGATGCAATTCCGGAGTTCCAACGGCTCCAACTGTTCGGATCGGACCACACGCTCCAGATCTTATCGGGGGAAGCCGTCGTCGCCCGAGATACACCATACGTCTGCATCGAGCTCTCCTCCGCCGTCATCCTTTCCCGGCTCATTGATAACCTAGGTCCGCTCCCCCTTGCGCCCCAATACGCCGAGAAACCCACGGTTTTTAGCGAGCCACGATTCGCGATCGAGCCGTGATTAGCGATTTGCTAGCTTAGGTTGACGAAAGTTATTGCACTACGATCATCTTTGCCGGAAATTCGCTTCGCATCGTATTGACCGCAATGTTGCTGCGCTTATAGACTTGATTTATTCGCCCAGCTACTTTTGGAGGACGGCAGGATGAATTGCACACGGCTCTCGGCCATTGCAGCGATCGCAACGCTCGCCGGATGCGCGCAGAGTTCGACGATCGCTCCCTCGATGCCATCAGCGCCCGGCTCGTCGACGTCATCCGCGGCTCGACCATCCGGCATAACGCGGAAACTTTCAAGCAGCTCTCCCATCCAGCACGTTGTCATCATCTTTCAGGAAAATCGCACGACGAACGACCTATTCAACGGTCTTCCGGGCGCCGGAACCGTACGAGTGGGGCAAAATTCCTTAGGACAATCGGTGAAGCTGCTGCCACGGCTATTGACCGCGCCGTACGACATCAGCCACGCGCATAGTGCCTACGAAACCGAATATGCAAATGGGCAGCTCAACGGGTTTGACCTCGTGAGCTCGACCTGCAAGGCGAAGTCGTCGTGTCCGCCCAAGGACATTCGCGCCTACGGCTACGTTCCGGAACGCGAAGTCGAGCCATATTTTGTGATGGCACGGCAGTACACGTTTGGCAGCAACATGTTCCAAACGAATCAGGGACCCAGTTTCCCCGCTCACCAGTACATCTTGAGCGGCACATCGACCATTTCGGACGGGTCAACGTTGCGTGCCTCGGAGAACCCGCGAACCCCGGCTAAAAAGTCGACCGGGGGCTGCGATTCACCAAAAGGATCGCTGGTGTTGCTGATCGATCAGTACGGTCAGGAGAACCAGACCGCTTACCCGTGCTTCGATCGCAACTCGCTCATTCAGTTAATCGAGGCAAAATCGCTGTCCTGGCATTACTATCAGGCGGCTCCTGGCCCGGGACTTTGGCACGGCCCCGACGCGATCTTACCGGTATTTAACAGTCCGGAATTTGCCACCGACGTCGTGACGCCGCCCTCGCAGGTGCTCACCGATATCGGCTCCGGGAACTTGGCGAACGTCGTTTGGGTGACGCCAACCGCGGCTGCATCCGATCATGCCGGCAGCACCGACGGCAGCGGACCGTCCTGGGTGGCGTCGGTCGTCAATGCAATCGGGAAAAGCCAGTATTGGAAGAACACCGCAATCTTCGTAACCTGGGACGATTGGGGAGGCTGGTACGATCCGGCGTCGCCCCCGCAATACAACTCCTACGAGCTCGGCTTCCGCGTCCCGCTGCTCGTCATCTCCGCCTATGCAAAACAGCACTACATCTCGACCCAGCAGCACGAGTTCGGCAGCATCCTAAAATTCACCGAGGAGACATTCAATCTGGGGTCTCTCGGCACGACCGACGTGCGCGCCGACGACCTTTCGGACTGCTTCAATTTCTCGAAAGGCCCGCACAAGTTCACGCCGATTCCGGCGCCTCATGACGCTGGATATTTTTTGAGGCAACCAATTTCCAATCAGAGTCCCGACGACGACTTTTAGGACATCGGGATGAGTTCGGGGCGGCACACTGCAAGGGAGTGGAGCCGCCCCGAATATCGGCGCTGAGCTAGTGCGATATGGCTAGGGGCGCTCATCCTGCCGGTGCGGCCGCCCGGGCACCTGCAAGGCGGGTTTTTGTTCTGCGTGGAGTATCGGCGCCTAAGTACCCTACGTCGCAGCGCAAGGAGCACGCCGGTGGAAGGTTTTCGTTTCAGCCACGCATTCGCCGTCTGCACGGCGGCGGCAACGCTGGCAAGTTGCGGAGGTTCGTCGACCTTCGGCACCCCGGTGACCGCGCCGCCAGGATCGCAAGCGCGCGTCGCAGCGGGCACCGAACAGGTGCTTTACAATTTTACCGGCGGCACCGACGGGGGCAACGCCGCGACCGGTCTGGTTCTGGATCGCCACGGAAATCTCTACGGCACGACCGTTATCGGCGGAAAGTTCAACTGCGGCACGGTTTTCAAACTTTCCCCGCAAGCCAGTCCGCCGTGGCAGGAGGCCGTGCTCTATAACTTCGGTTGCTACAGCGATGGAAAGAATCCCCACGGCGGGGTCACGTTCGATCGGAAGGGTAACCTCGACGGTACTACCGTCTCGGGCGGCGCGGGACCGTCGTGCGGAAGCTCCGGATGCGGCGTGGTCTTTCAGCTAACGCCTTCCACCGAGAATGTCTTGCATAGCTTTACCGGGGGAAAGGATGGTTTCGGCCCGGGTGGCGGCGTGGTCTTCGATACCTCGGGCAATCTGTATGGAACGACTCCCGACGGCGGCGGTCATTCCCAAGGCGTTATCTACCAAGTTTCGGGGGCTAGTCGCGAGCGGGTGATTCACACGTTTACCGGCGGCAACGACGGCGGCGTAGGTTCGCTCGGGTTGCTGCTGCGCGAGTCCAACAGCCTTTACGGGGTCACCGAGGAAGGCGGCGCGCACGCCGCGGGGACCGTATTCAGGCTGTCGCCGATGTCAAAAAAACGTTGGAACCTGACGCCGCTCTATGCCTTCAAGGGCACGCCCGACGCCGCATCCCCATACGGTGGCCTGGTGGCAGACTCATCCGGTAATTTTTACGGAACGACGTACTACGGCGGCGCCAACGGGTTGGGCACGGTCTTTGAGTTGAGCCCGAATGCCAAAGGCAGATACCGGGAACGCGTGCTGTACAGTTTCAAGGGTGGCAGCGACGGGAGCTCCTCGACGAGCACCTTGATTTTCGGCGGGTCTGGTGAGCTCTACGGCACTACTTCCGCCGGCGGCGGAAGCTGCGATTGTGGCACGATTTTCAAAGTCAATGCCGCGTCGGGTAAGGAAACGGTGCTGCACGTTTTTGGCGGCGGCGCGGACGGTGCATTTCCCTACTACGGCTTATCGAAGGATGCAAACGATACGTTCTACGGCACCACCGTGGCCGGCGGCAATTTCGGACAGGGCGTCGTTTTCGAGTTCAAGCGGTAATACGTGCCTGCCATGATTTGCACGCGCTGCAACAAGCTCAGCAGCGACGCCGAGAAGTGCTCGACATGCGGTACGCGGCTCAAAGCGCTGCAGAGCCAGGAGCGCCGTGGTTGGGTGGCCTTCGGCGCGGGAGCGTTTTTGGTGGTGTTCGTGGGCGCGATCGCTATTTGGGTCGATCGGTTGCTGTCCGCCAGTGCTCTCTTGCAGCGCGACGCGGCAACCGCCCAGTTTACTGGGCGGATCAACGTCACATTCGCGCTTCTGATCGTTGGCGGCGTGCTCGGGGTTGCCAATGGCTGGCTCATGGCTCACTCCGGCCGCCGCAACCGAGTGCCATCTTCGGGCTGGTGATCGTCTTCGTTAGCGCGCTCTTCGTTGGGTGCAGCGCGACGAACGCCTATCGGGGCTAGTAACGGCTACCGGCCGTTTGCTACCCGTGTCGCGATCGCCGCACTTCTAAAACGCATCAAACCCTTGCATCAAGATGCTTTTGATGTATTTTCCATTGCGTTCACACGTTCTCGGGAGCACGCTTAACCTCGTGAGCACATTTTTAGTCTCTATGCTGAGGTTAACCAACATGTTGAAAACATTATCTTTGCGACGTTCGCTGAGCCTGCTCGGGCTGCTCGTTGCCTTCATGAGTCAGGCAAGCGGAGCGATGGCAGGCACCAGCGGAAACATCGCCGGCGTCGTTCGCAACGCGACTACCGGAGCGCCGGTCGCCGGCGTACGTTTGGAGATAGCATCCGGATCCCAAGCAGTAACCACGACGACGGACGCCCACGGTCATTTCGTCGTCTTTTCTCTTCAGCCCGACGATTACACGTTGACTGCGGAAAAAACCGGGTATGACACGCGCTCGCTCTCGGGCTATCCGGTTTATGCAGACCAAACGCAGCAGTACGACTTGCAACTCAGCCCTGCTTCTTCAGAGAACGGCGGCTGACACCGGTTGGCGAAACGCTCGGGGCCGCGCCCCCCAAGTCTCGCGGCTTCGAGCGGGCAAACTAAACCCCACATAAAACGCCCGACTTACATTTCGAACGACCCGGCGCGTTGCGCCGCGTAGCGGAACTGTCCCGGTTGCCAGGCACAAACGCTGCCGTCGTTCATGACAAAAGACTCGAACCCGTCGACCTCCGGATTGAAGTCTTCGTTGAGCCTTTTGGTGGCCGGCCAGTTCACGGCGGGTTCTTGGCGCGCGGCGCCGCGCGCCTTCGAGTTCGAAAACTGAGGGCTCTTAACGAGCACGTTGAGCGCGCCGGCCAACCTTCGAGCATCGTCCATTATCGTGGAGCGTTCCTTCGGCGTGGCGAGTACCCTTGCGTCATTCATAGTTTCTTTAGAATCGTTTGCGATTACTGAGGAACCGGCTGGCATGCGCAAGCCCGAATGCACATGGAGGCGGACTAATGAAGATCAAAGACTCGCGCCCTGCCGTTCGGCTAGGCAACGTCGCGCGTCGGTACATACGCGAGCGACTCGGAGTTTGCGCTGGGCGCCAAGAAGCCGACGAACACGTTCACAGTCCCAGGCCACGTTGGAGGTCTTGCCCTTAGCCCGCAATGGTAACTGCGGCAACCTCTGAAGCGCCAGCTTTCGCGATCGAGGCTCGAGTGCTAGGATAGGGGCGCATGTCAAGAACGCACGACCTCGCAGCGATATTCGACGAACACTTGCGCGACGAATTCGAGCTGCACGATGCAGCGGCCACGATGAACACCATGAGCGCAAACCCTCACCTCTATCACGTTCCGACAATGGCGGGCGGAAACGACAGAGACGAAATCTTAAGGTTCTATCGCGATCATTTTGTGACCAAGTGGCCGGCAGACACCTCTACAACGCGCATCTCGCGGACGATCGGTGAGGATCAGCTCGTTGACGAGCTCGTCATGACGTTTACGCACGACGTCGTGATGGACGCGCTGCTCCCCGGCGTGCCACCTAGTGGAAAGCAAGTCGCCCTTCCGATAGTCGTCGTCGTGAAGTTTCTCGACGGCAAGGTCGGCCACGAGCACATCTACTGGGATCAGGCGTCGCTGCTCGTCCAAGTCGGCCTGCTAGACCGGTCGGGGCTGCCGGTTACGGGGGCGGAGCAGGCACGCAACCTCGTCGACGCGTCCTACGCAACCAACGTCTTCGTCGCTGAGTGAGCTCGGCGCTAAACGATCTTTGTCTCCCGCGCTAAACGAAGTCGCGGAGTCGCGGTCGACCGTAGCGAACGCGGCTGGAACCGAGGTTGACCACGCTGCAGCCGCTACTGTATGAGCGACTGTGCGACAAACTGTGCGGGAATATCGGTCAAACGGTTTGACAGGTCGGCGATCACTTTGTTAGCGTTAGTCGGCATGGCTAGCTTTTGCTGAGCCAAGCGTTTCTTGTCGTCATTTAAGTTGAAACAAGTAAAAGGGAAATGGAATGCTCACCACTCTGATGTCCATGATCCGCGACGAAGAGGGCGCCACGATGGTCGAATACGGCTTGTTGGTCGCCTTGATTGCCCTCGTAGCGCTGGCCGGGATTACGACTCTCGGCACGAGCCTAAGCTCAATGTTCAACAACGTTGCCAACACGATCTAACCAACGCAACGGTATTGTTGCGTTGGCTTGACGTTTCAGGCACCGGGTCGTTGCTACTCTTTCGGAATAAACAAATAAAGAAGATGGGGAACTCGCTAATGAAGATTTCCGGCTCAACTCAAGCCGCGATAGGTCTTGCTGCGGTCATTCTAGTCCTCGCCGGCTGTAGCAGCGGTGGTAATGGGGCACAGCTCGCTCCCTCAGGCCCAACGCAGCAGACGAGACGCGTGCGGCCGAATACGGAGCAGTCTTGGTCGTATTACAACTACAACCCGAACGAAAAGACGCTTTCGAGAAAGCAGGCCGCCGTTTTGGGCGGCACGGCAACTTTCAATTTTGCCCCCGGCGTCTTCACGGCTCTATTGACGACCATGGACAAACCGCTGACCGGCAACCTCACCGGGGAAACGCTGACCGATACGGTAGCGGTGGGACCGACCAGCGGCACCTTCGTTACGCAAAACGGCGGCGGCTGTAATAATCCGCCGGCAGTCCGTTTTTATTTCGATGTGTCCGGAAAATTCGCTTATACGAATTTCTGGTGGTCGAACCCAGAGTCGTTCGTGTTGGCATCAAACGGAACCGCAACGCTGGCGGCACCGCTTACGGACCCGAGCCAGTGGTCTGACTGGAACGGGCAATCGGGAAGCTCGGATCCGGCCGATTTTAACGCCGCCGTGGCCAATGTCAAATCGGTAGGGCTGTCGTTCGGCGGCGACTGTTTCTTCGAGAACCGGTGCAACGGTCGATCCCGGGACGTCCTTCAGCAGCACGTTCACCGAAGGCCCGTAGCAAAACCCGTAGCTAAAACGGAAAGGGCCACGCTTTTACGACGCGTGGCCCTTTCGAGAATGACGTCATCAATGCGGGTCGTGTACTGAGCCGCTCGCCGTGGGCGTGCGGCACCAGGCTCCTACGAGACCGATCCACGGCACGACCGTGTTGGAGTCTGCAACCTCGCGCTGCAGACGCTCTTGAAGCGTGTCGATATCGCCGATCGTTTCGTACGATAGGCCGAGCCTCCGGATCACCGGAAGCACGCTCTTCAACGAGTCGGAAACCCAGCGTGTAAAATCGGGGTCGCACGCCAACTCCATTTCCAAGCGCATGCGCGGTGCGGGCAGGCCTGCCTCACGGAACGCCGCGTGCAATGCGGGGCCCATCTCCAGATTCACGCCGGCACGAAGGCCGGCCTCGCGGAGCAACGCGACGCCGGCAGACCACTGCGGCAAATGCGCCGAGAGAGTGAGAAACGGAATCCAGGACCCTTCCTGAAACGCGACGATGCCGCCGGGCCGCACGTGTTTCGTTACGGAACGCAGCGTCGCGGCCGGATCGGGAAGAAACTGCAGGATGTAACGCCCAACGACCGCATCGAAGGCGACGTCCGGCGCATACGCATCGATATCGCCCTCGACGAAGGTGACGTTCGCGAGGTCCGCTTCGGCGGCGCGACTTCGCGCGCGTCCGATCGTCCGCGCATCCTGCTCGATCCCAACAACGCTGCCCGACGGCCCCACCAAGCCGGCCAGGAGGATTGCCACATCGCCGACACCGGACCCAAGATCCAAGACGCGCTGCCCCGACCCGATCCCGGCTTCACGAAAGAATCGCGCGGTAACGGGCGCGAGCCGAACCGCCTGCCGGATCAGGCGCTCGTGCTCTGCATCGGTGTGGCCGAGGTGATACTTGCCACCGCTCCTATGAGATGTCATGCGAGCGCCAATGGCGTTGCACGAACGCGGAGCTTGGGGCTAAGACCGTCGGCAAAGGCGCCGTGAACGAGTACGGTGTTCCTTACACCACTCGCGCGGCCGGCGCCTCGGGAAGAGCCGATTGCGCTGAGCGCCACTTCTTCAAACACGGTAACCGTCACAAGCTTACCGTTTTGAATTTCTGTCGCATTAGCACCCGTCCTCACTTAATGTTAAGATAGGGGAAAGACCGTTTCCGCGTTGCGTTGCTTAGCCATTATTCGAACGCCGTGGATCACGAGTCGCTGAAAATGTTCCGTCGCGATGTGGGACTCGAGAGACGCTTTATCCCTGTACACTTCCCACAAGGCAAATACGTTTGGTTTTTCCTCGCTTCGGGCGATGTCAAAGCTGATCACGCCGTCCTCTTTGCGTGACTCATCCCGCAGCTCTCGCAGCAAGCCCTCAGCTTTGTCCGCGTCTTCGGGAGCGAATGTGAAATGTATGGATTGAATGAGCATTTGTTTACGTCTAGGTATCCTCGGAGGCTACGGCCTCGATGTCCAGCTATGTCGACGTCGTTGCCAATGAGCACGCCGCCAGGTTTCCAGTCCCTGATTGAACGTCAATCCGAAATCCCTGCGATCGACGCGCAACCGTGCCGAGTAACCGATGCGCGGGCCTCCCTGCGGATCCGTCACGCGACCCTCGACCGCGACCGGAAATCACGTTTTGAAGAATCCAGCAATTGCTCCGTTCGAATCGAGCACGAACGTGAGGGGTTGATTCCCACCGCTGAAGACGGCGGTGTAGTGGTAACGGTGATACCCTTCCGCTTCGTCGTCTGAGACGAACTGTAATCGTTCGAACGTGCCATTCGCCACGAACATCTGTCGAATCTCGCGGACGGTCGACGCGGTCATCGCGCGCTTGAACGAATCGGTCATTTCGTCGGCAGGGACCTTCCCCGCGAGGAGGCTCGCAAAGAAAGTGGCAAAGCGATTGGTCAGCGGCGCCGCTTTGGCGGCGGCGGCAAGAGCTTCCGAGGCAGCCTGTGCTGCCGCCGTGGCGGCCTGAGCCGGGTAGGCAGTCTTCAGGGCCGTATACACCAAAACGCCCGTCGGGAACTTGTAGTCGTTTCCGAGGGCGACGATTGCAAAACGATCTTTGATGATCATCTCGTCGTCGGCCTCGAATCCCGGAAGGCCGCCGTGATGACCAACTGCTACCAGATCGCCGAATGGAAAGATCGTGAAACCCAACCCGTAGCGAGTTCCTCTTCCCAGGTCATCACTAGGCTGCGCCGACGCCGTCATCGCCGACAGCGTCGACGCGCGCACGAGTCGTCCGTCCATAAGCGCGATGTCGAAGCGCGCCATGTCCGCAGCGGTACTGAGCACGTCACCGCATCCGTAATACCACGAAACGTCGCCCGGCGCTTGCGGCGTAGTTCCGCCGTCGGAAAGCAGGTAGCCGGTCGCGACGGGACTCCGTGACGGGACGGTACCTGCGAAGGTTTCCGACATGCCCGCGGGCCGGAAGATGTACTTCTCGTAGTAAGCGTGCAGCGGGATCCCGGAGATGCGCTCAACGATGAGCCCGAGGAGCACGTAGTTTGTGTTGCTGTATGAAAAGCGCGTGCCGGGAGCGGAACCCGGCGGAAATTTCATGGCCTCGTTGATAATTCGCGCAGGGGTCGTCGGCGATTGGGATCGGCCGTCGGCAACCGCAGCGTCAAGATAGTTGGCGATTCCGCTGCGATGCATCAACAGGTCGCGAATGGTGATCGACGCCGCGTTCGGAAAGTCGGGCCAAAACGTCGCCAGGCGGTCGTCGAGCGAGAGACGCCCGCGCTCGACGAGTTGCATGATCGCCAGCGCCGTGAACATTTTTGTGGCCGAGCCTATTCGGAAGAGCGTATCTGCCGTCACCGGCGCGTTCGTCGACATGTCGCGCGCGCCGGCGAATCCCGAGCCGACGAGTTTGCCGTTCCAGACGAGGGCATAAGCCACACCCGCCGTCCGGTGGGTGTCGACCAGACTCTGTGCGGCACGATGGACCGATCGCTCGACCTCGGACGACCCATTCTTCGCGCCGAGAGCAACGGCAGCAGCGAGAATGGCGTGCGTCATGCCGGTGGAGTACGCGACCTCTCGGACCGGTGCCTGGGCGCCCATACTTTGGGGAAGGGGCCATGGTATTTGAAGCTAACCTTTCGGCCTATCGGGGAACCGACGCCGAAGCTTAATGCGCCATGGAGGAAATACCGTGGTACGACGCATCTGCAGCGGCTCGCTGCTTTTGTCTTTTTCGCTCCTCTTCTTCGCGGCGCCGGGCCGTGCTCAAACTGCGCCGGTTCAATCGAGCGCGCCCTCCTCCGCGGCGCCCCAGGTCGATCCTAAGGTGACCGCGATTGCCGAGGATTGGCTCCATCGCATTCAGACCGCGAACGTCGATCGCTCGCAGCTTACGGACCAGATGAACACCGCGCTTACTCCGTCGCTCGTACAGCAGGTGGCCGCACAGCTCGCTCCTCTCGGGGATCCCACGGCAGTTTCTTTCGTTGGATCCAACACCGTTCAAGGAGTCACCATATACCACTTCGTGCTTACCTTTAAAGTGATGACGATTAACGAACTCCTCGGAATCGACGCTGCCGGAAAGATTGCGGGTTTGAGGTTCACGCCGGCGCAATAAAGACGTGACACGCCGCCACCGGACGCGGAACTCTTCTAGGTCACGTTACCGTGAATCTTGTTGTTGAAGCTGCCCCGCTTCACGACGATGGGACGACGCGTATTCGGAAGCGCGCTTTTGCCGTGCCGGTTCAGGCCGATCCAATTGGCGATCACTGACGTATAGCTACTGCCGGCATCCAACGTTACGCCGTTGCCGACGTTGCCGCTGATGAGGTTCAGTTTCGGCTCCTTCGGATCGGTCGTCTTGCCGCCGATGTGATTGCGAACGGCGTAGGCTCCCACGTAGATGCCGCCTTGCTGGTTTGGAAGCGCGAAGACGCCCAGCACGTCGGTGCCGATGAAGTCGTTAACGACGTCGTTGTCGTGAGCGCCATCCATGATGGCCACGCCATATGCGAGGTTGCCCGAGAAGGTGTTCTGCGGAATGACCGATTGGTAGTAATCGCCGATAGCGTTGTTGTGGGCGTTGCCGCCAATCAGGACGCCGTCGCCGCCGTTCGGGAGCACGCTATTGCCCTTCGTGCTCAGCCCGATGATGTTAGGCCCGACCGTCACTCCCGATGCGTTTCCCGTAATCTCGAGACCATTGTTGATGTTGCCCGAGAGAACGTTCGTGCGCACCGTCTGGCTGCCACCCGTCGACGTGATCAACAGGCCGTCGTTGCCGTTCGGGGCGGCGCCCTTGAAGGCTAGCAGCCCGCCAAACGTGTTGAACGTGATGAAGCCCGAAGCGGTCCCGGCGACTTCGATGCCGTTGCCAATGTTGCCCGCCGAAACGTTGCCGAGCGGAATGACGCCGCCGACTTGCGTCTTCCGCGACGATCCATCGATCAGAACGCCGTCGTCGTAGTTGGCGACTATCGTCGAGTTGTTCGCGCCGATCCCGAAGAAGTTGCCCTGAACGACGACGTCGTTCGAGTTGGTGACGCGCAGGCCGTTCCCGCGATTGCCGCTGAGGACATTGTAATAAACGAACGGGTTTTCAACGAACTTACAGCCCGCGAGCGTGTTATCGTTGGAGCTCAGGATCCGCACGCCGTCGCCATGGTTGGGGATGGCGGCATCACCGTCTTGCGACGTTCCGACGAAATTTCCGTTGAGCACGTTCTTTCGCGAACCGCCGTCGATAAAGATACCGTTCGCGCCGTTGCCGGAGACGAGATTTCCGTCGGGCGGCACCACGAAGACCGGCTGCGTCGTTCCTTTGCTCCCGGTCGGATTGTTTGCTTTGTGCGTCGCACTATCGACGACGCGGGTACCGCCGATTTCGTTGCCGTTCGATGCGGCGCTGAGCAAGATACCGTTGGCGCCGTTGGGTATTGCGACCTTACCGCCGACGTTGGTGCCGATGCGATTGGCGGCGATGACGTTGCCCGACGAGCCGTGAAGGCTGATTCCATTGCCGGCGTTGCCGGAGACGACGTTCGCGACGGCGCCCGACGCCCCGGATAGGTTCAAACCGATTCGGTCGTTCGACGATTGCGCCGATACGTAGATTCCGTCACCGCCGTTACCCAATTCTGCGCCGTTCAGGCCGAGGCCGATAAAGTTGTGATTGAGCGTAACGGAATCGGCGTCGAGTGTGACGCCGTTGCCTTTCGCGCCACCGATCGCGATTCCAACGAGTTTCGAACCGTTCGAGCCGCGACCGAAGGTCAGACCGGCCGCGCCGTCGGCGTTAATTTCGACGATGGGCCGGCCCGCGTATTCCGGCGCCGAGGCGCCGTCGATGGTGACGGGAACGCGAAGAACGGGAAGATCGCTCGCGAGCGTTATCGTGCCGCTTACCGAAAATGAGATAAGCGCGTGAGCCGCGCGGCGCGCGTTGACGCTGGAAATCGCCGCGCGCAGCGAGCCCGTTCCGGCGTCGTTTACGTTCGTCACCGTTACGGTCGCACCATGAGGCACCGCATCTCGCGGGTCCGCTTGCCAAGCGGTTCGACTTGCGGCCGCGGCTGGCGGCATCGCGCTGAATGACGAGCCACGCGAAGCACAACCCGTCCATAACGACGCGCCGATCAACGCGGCGATGGACCCTGCCAATACGCGGCGGAGTCGCAGTGAACAATCTTCCATGGTAACTCCTAAAGAAGGCGATCTCAAAAGAGAGACCGCCCTTGCCCGGATATAGTACCCTACGGCCGCCTGGTTACGCAACCTCATGCAGCGATACAGTTGGTCGCCGCAGTACTGCAATGCACAGAGTCATCAATGCGCTAACGCGTCAACGAAACTTAACATACTTTAGAATGCTGTCACTTGGCCTGTGCTATGATGATTAAGCCATGGATCGCATCATCAACATCTGGTCTGACGTTATTTGACCGTTCTGCTATCTCGGCTCAGTTTGGGCCGGAGAAGCGGCGCGCGAATTGCAAGCTGATCTACGTTGGCTACCCTTCGAAATTCACCCGGAGACGCCGCCCGAAGGCGCACCGAAGCCGTTTCCTCCGGAGGCCTGGCCGGCGGTTCGCGCGAGGCTCGAGCGTTTGGGTCGAGAGGTCGGACTTCCAATCGATCCGCGAAAACGTAACGTGAACTCGCGTTTCGCACTCGAGACGGCCGAGCTCGTGCGCGCCCAAAAGGGCGACGACGCAGCCGGCGCCTTCCATCGCGACGTTTCGCGCGCGTTCTTCACTGAACAGGCCGATATCTCGAAACGCGAGGTCATCGTTCCGATCGCCGAACGATTCGGCATCTCCGCTTCAGACGTCGAAGCCGCCTGGCGCGAGCGCCCCGCAGTTGACGCGTTCATCGTGGAGGCCCACGGGGCCAGGGTTACCGGCGTTCCGGCCATGGGGTGGCCGCATCAAAGCGCGATCGTCGGGATGATGCCGGCGGCCGATCTCGTGGTTCGACTTCGAAACGAGGCCAAGACGAGACACCCCCAGCGTCCGCCTCCGAGCTTGAGCTAAGTCGGGTGGTCGAGCTTTGAACAACCTATGGAAGAAAGGCCTTCAACGCTGCAGCGGGGTCTTTTTTCGCTTGTGTGACGTCGCCGAGCGGGTCGTACGAATCGCTCACGTTCCTTAGTGCGCGTGAGTACGACTCGAGCAACGCGTCCTTGGGATCAATCTTAACGTCTGGTATTACGCCAACGCCTTCCCAGTTCGTCCCCGTATACGGATTTCGAGTCACTGCATCCGGCACGCTGATACTGAGATGATCGTTCAAAAAGTAAGGCCGCGATCCCAAGCCGCTGGCGGCCCCCGCCGAAGCCTGCCCGATAATCAGTCCTCGATGTAAGGTACGGATGTCGTAGGCGAACATTTCACCTCCGGAAATGGTATCGTGATCGATAAGCACGTAAATCGGCTTGTTCACGTATCGGGGCGCCCCCACGGTCCCCGGCGTAAAGTCACGTACCAGGACATTTTCCCCCCGTTTTCGTTGTATCGCGCCCGTTACTTCGGTCGGTTTAGCAAAGAAGTAGCCGAGCAGGTAATCAACTGTGTCGTTATCTCCGCCTCCGTTCCCTCGGAGATCCACTATAAGCGAACTCGTCTGGCTCAGAAGCAGCATCGCCGCATCGATCGTACCCTTAGTCGCCGGCATGTCGGCAAACCCACCGAGCCTGAGATACCCGATGTTTCCAGGCAGCCGCGCACTGGTTTCGTATCCGTACGCGATATATCGAAAGAATCTTTGCTGTTCGGCAAGTTCCGCCGACGTCGGATTGCGGCTTTGATTTTTGTCAGGCGCCTCCGAAAACCACACAATAATGTGCTTGTCCTGGCCGGCTGCCTGCAGAATGCCGGTCAGTGCATCGGCAAACTTCTTCTCGTCACCGATTCCGAGAAGCTCCAACCTATGCCTTTCTATCGCTCCGCGCAATAATTCGACGCGGTTAGCGTAGATATAGTTCCCGAGTGCTCGTTCGGTTCGCGCGAGAACGAGCTCGCGTGTTGCCTGAGTCCAATCGGAGGTTTGCGGTGGCTGCGCCGCATTTGCATGCGCAGCTACTCCTAAAAGAAGGCTTAGGGTTAACGCCAGACGAGTCACCGCTCGTACCTGTCGAGTCACGACAGTCCTCTCATTCTCTTGCCCTGGATCTCTCCTAACTATTACAAATCTAATAGAAGTCTAGCAACGTGAGGTCGCTTTGTCAACTAGATTCCTAATAGCAGCGGCGCGAAGCGAGCCCTTAAAAACAAGCTATCCCTCGAGAAGGTCGGGCGTCAGCTGCCAGCGCGCACGAATCGAAAGGCGGCCGAAGATCGAGGCCACGTGGTTCTCGACCGTCCGCGTACTGATGTTCAGGCGCGCGGCGATGACTTTGTTGCTGTAGCCGCGCGCAACGAGTTGCGCGATCTCACCTTCGCGTGGAGTCAGCTGCGCGCCGTCGCTGCTTAGATCGGCACGCTTCAACACCGCCACCAGATCGTGCGCCCGATCGAGATAGGCGCGTTTCTTGGTCAAACGGTGCGCGCACTGATAGGCGCCGACGAGATGGTGCACCGGCCGCATCGGCTCTAGCGCAGCGATGGCGTCTTCGATCGTCGCGGTCGCCGCGTGCGTATCGCCGAGTGCCTCGAGCGCCTCGGCGCGCACGCGTAGGGCCGTGCCGTCTCCACCCAATCGCGACTGCTCCCAAGCTTCGACGGCATCGGCCGCGGCGCGTTCGGCGTCGGCGAACTTAGCGGCCTTGAACAGAATGCGCGCGCGCTTCGTCGCGGTCACGGGGCCGAAGAAGATCGGCAGCCAGTCCGAGCTTGTGCCGCCGGAGTTCTGGCCCATCTCGTCGAGCACGTCTGCCGCTTCGGCATAGCGTCCGTACGAGCAGAGCGAGAGAGCCGCGAGCACGGGATCGTCCGCGCGCGACGGAGCGACGAGCGCATCCTGTAGGCTCTCGCGCACGACGCACACCTCGTGCGGCGACGCGGCCGAATCGTCGCAGAACAGCCAAGAGTTCGCGATGTTGAAGAGTGCGTCACGCGCCGTCGAGAGCATGCCGTTGGCGAGCGCGAGCTCGAGCGCCTCGACGTTCTCGCTGCCGGCGAGATGCGCACGCGATGGATCGTGCAGGTCGATCACGGCGCGCGTCGTCAGCGCGTGCGTTCTGATGTACGGAAGCGCGCCCGGCGTGCGGCGCAGCGCCTTGGCCGCGGTCTCCGCCGCTTCGCCCGCGCCGGCGAGATCCTGCCGGTGGTAACAGTCAACCGCCAAATACGAGTTGATGCGGATCGCAAGCGATGCAGCGCGCACGTTCGCCGCCGATTGGCGCGCGGCAAGCGTAGCTTCGTGCGCGAACCGGCGCAGCTCCGCGCCGTCGCGCCGCGAGTAGGCGTAACGGGCCGTCGCGTACGTGCGCTCGGCGCGATCGGCCGGCGCGAGATCGCCGTCAAGCTGCTCGGCCGAGCGGCGCATCTCCGCCAAATTCCGGCGCGCTGCGTCGAGGTTGCCGTCGTCGCAGGCGATCTCGGTGAGGCGGCATAGCGCGGCGAGCCGCGCGCTCTCGGGCGTCGTCTCGCGCGCGAGCGATTCGAGGCGCTCCGCGGCGATCTCGGTCGCGCCCATCTGGTAGAGTAGGTCCGCTTCAAGCAGGCGGCTGGAGATCATCGCGCGCCTAGGTAATTACGCTTGTCGGCGCCACCGCGGGAGCGGTACTATCTGCGGCAAACCCGTCATCTTCGCCAAGGAGATTCCACAATGGCTTCTCGTCAGCCGCTTTCCGCGGTTCCCGTTCTCCTCGCCGTCTTGGCCGCCGGCGGGTGCTCCGCGGCCGGAACGTCGCCGGTCGCGCCGACTGCGCTGCAGGCCATCGCGCGGACGCAAGGGCGCCCGATCGGCACCGCTTCGAAAAACATCGTCTACGTCGCCGACGCTTACTCAAATGCCGTGTGGATCTTCCCGGCAAGGGGTCACACCCCGACCGGTTCGATCACGAGCGGCGTTGGGGGGCCACAGGGTCTCGCGGTCGACGCCGGCGGTAATCTGTACGTTGCGAACCCTAACGGCATTCCGCCCTCGGTGACGATCTATCCGCCCGGCAGCACGACGCCGTCGATGACCCTGAAGCAAGATCTGACGGTGCCCACGGCCGTGGCAGTCGACAAGAAGGGCAACGTGTGGGTCTCGAACGAGGAGGGCAGCTATCAAGGAAGCGTCGTCGAGTTTCCCGCCGGGAACACAACGCCGTCGACGGTGATCAGCGGACTCAATCCGCTCGGCATCGCCGTCGACTCCAGGCGCAACCTCTACGTCGCAAACTACAACTCGACCGCGGCGTTCGTATCGGTGTATCCGCCGGGGGCGACCACGCCGTCGAAGTCGTTCGGCCAGACGGATCTGGTCGAGCCGACCGGCGTCACCGTCGGCCCGACGGGCGACGTCTACGTCAGCGACTTCTCTTACGCTGACGTGTTCATCTACGCGCACAAGAGCTATAAGCTGCGCAAGAAGGTCTTCGTGCAGGAGGGGAGTCTGACGGCGACCCTCTCGCCAACGGACCGGCTCTACGTCGCCACCGGGAGCCAGGCCGTCGTCAGCGCGATCTCGCGCGACGGGTTCGGCAAAGATACGAACGAGTGGTACCACACCGATCTGCTTAGCTCGTTCGGCGTAGCGGCGGATCCGGCAGTCGCGCCTGGCCCGTAGCCCTAAAGTGTCATCCTGAGCGGAGTCGGTGTCATCCTGAGCGGAGTCGAAGGACGACTAGCAAGGACTTGGTAGCACCCGCTGCCCGCACGACGAATTGCTTGTGAGGACCTCGCGAAGCTCGGGTCTTCTCAGCCTCCCTTAGACGATGGCCGGTAAGATCTTCCAATCCTAGCTGCGTGACGTGAGTGCCGCACGCTACGTTACTCGAGTGTTGGAAGGATCGGAAATGATGCGCTTCACGACGATTGCCGCAGTAGCCTCGGTTGCTATGTTAACGGCATGCAGTGAAGCGGTGAGTTCGCTTCCGCGAACGTCGAGCGCGGCGTGCGCGCCGAAGGCTCCGCAAAGCTCATTGGGAGCTCTGCAAGGCGCAGCGGCGTTGCCGCACCTTGCACGAGCGGTGCCACAGGTTGCAACGGCCGCGCAGCGGGGGCTCTGGCCACGTCAAGGTCCGTCAATCCGCGTCTGCGGCGATGTGGGGAAGGGGTTTGCGCGCTGCCAAGCGTGGCTGCGTACCGATATTCGTGGAACGATTGAGCCAAACACGCCGGGCGGCTACGCTCCGAGCGATCTGCAGGTGGCATATGGGCTGACATCCGACAGCACGACTAACGGCGGCGGTCAGACCGTGGCGATCGTTGATGCATACGACGACCCAAATGCCGCCTCGGATCTCAACGTCTACCGCTTGCGGTACGGGCTGCCGGCATGCACCGCCTCCAATAAATGCTTTACCGAGCAGACGTATACTTCGCAAACGAACACCGGATGGGCCGCCGAAGAATCGCTAGACGTCGATATGGTTTCTGCAATCTGCCCTAACTGTAAGATTCTCTTGGTAGAAGCGGCGTCGGCGAGCATGGCGGACCTTAGCACCGCTGAAAGATACGCGACCACGCACAGCGACTACGTCAGCAACAGTTGGAGCGGGAACGAGGGAACGAAAGCGTACGACGGCGACTATACGGCCTGCGGAGCGATTACGGCCGCGACCGGCGACACCGGTCACAACTCCATCGCGCAGTGGCCCGCTATTCTGCCGAGCGTCGTCGGTGTCGGCGGCACGAGCTTAACGTCGATCAGCCCGCGCGTGGAAACCGCGTGGATGCGTGCAGGCAGCGCCTGCAGCAAAATCTATGCCAAGCCAAGCTTCCAAACCGGGCTCGACACCGGGTGCTCGATGCGCGCGCAGGCCGATGCTTCGGCGGATGCAGATCCCCACACGGGGGTCGCGGTTTACGACAGCTTCCACCAGAGCGGATGGCTCGTGTTTGGCGGAACCTCGGCTGCAGCGCCCATTGTCGCTTCAGCTTTTGCGCTCGCAGGAAACGCCGGCGCTAATACTACGGGAAACGTGTATTTGCACGCGTCAGATTTTAATGACATCAGGACTGGAAGCAATGGCAACTGCGGCGCGCCGCTTTGCCTTGCGGGTAGCGGTTGGGATGGTCCTACGGGACTCGGCACGCCTAAGGGCATCGGCGCATTCTAGCCGATGCTTTGTTTCGGACCTAGTTCCTTCGGCCTTCTACGGTAAGTCGCAGCAGCTCCGTCGTTAGGTAATCGACAGCCTCGGGCGGCGGTAGCTTCGCTTTTTCTTGGCGGCAGATGCTGAGAACAGTCTCTCGCGATTCTGCCTCGTCGACGAGTGCCTTGCGTTTGGCAAGCCTGACAGCCGCGGTCTTCATGCGCTCCCAAACGCGCTCCATGTCGCTCAACGGCAGCCTCCCCTCGTCTAAGGCGAACCGGCCGCCCATCTAAGGGGCGGCCAGCGGTTAGACTTGATCGTAACAGTGAATCTAACTGCGGTCTACGACGTTTCTCTTTGGGTTTTGGTAGCGGTCTTCAACTATGGAATAGGTCCCGCAGCTATGGGCCGAGGGCAACGCCAATGGGTAGCGCCAAGTACGGGCCTGTAACGACTTGCCGCGGAGACTGCTTTCCTTTGAGCGCGTCCAGCACGAAAATGGAAGGTGGTCCATCCAGGGTCGAGCCACTCGTCGAGTAAAGCAGCGATCCGCGGAGCGCTACGCCGACCGGCGCAATCAGCGGCGGATTGCCGGAGACGATCGTGCGGTTCGGAGCGCTCTTGCCATCCGCCTTGGCGGAATAGCCGAGGATGTTGCCGTCGCCGGCGTTTGCGACGTAAAGCTCACCCGAATTATTATTCGGCGCCAAGCCAGTCGGGGAGTTTTGCTGACCCGTTCCAACGATCGCTCGCGCGAGCGTCGGGTTTGTAACGGGCGTCGTAAACTCGCTGACTTCGTTCGAGTCGGAGACGAACATATCGCCGGAGGCGTCAACGGCAACGCCGTTCACATCAGGATGGCGGTCGGGAAGCGCGATTCGCTGGAGCGTTTTAGCGTTACCTTTCGCACCGGGTGCGTAAACGGCGACATAGCCGTTCGAAAATCCCCCGACGAACTCGTGACCTGAACTGTCCACCGCGACGCAGCTGGGCACGAACGGCAGGACGAGCTCGCGTTTGGGCTGGTCGTAGCCCGTGGCGCCCTTGGCATAAACGAACAGCGACTCGGCGTTCTCATCGGTAACGAACAGATCGCCGTTCGAGCCGATGGCGATGGGCCCGGGATTGTAAGGAAGCACGAGCGACGAACCTGCCGGCGTTTGTAACGTCCCATCCGCATTGCGTACGTAGCGGAAGACCGATTTTCCATACCAGTCGCTGACATAGAGCGCATTCGCTGCTAAAGGCTGTGCGCCCGATCGCCGGAGACCCTGTGCCGGGGAACTTGCTCCATTAGGCAGCGAGCCACCGCCACTGCAGCTCGACACCCCGAGACCTAAGAGTATCGAAAAAGCAGAGATTTTTGTGAACGACCGTTGGAGATTCACCGTGCGCCTCCCATCCTACGAGTGCAACCGTGCACGAGGCTTTTCGCCTCGAGAGCTTAACCCCTAGGGGGCCTGTGGTCGCTCGCCTATGCACCGCGTTAGCGCCAAAGCAGCCGGAATGGCATGGTGACTCGAAGATAACTTACCGTGCGCGAGCGACGAAATCTCAAAATCCGCGGTATCGTTCAGGGCGTATTCTTTCGTGAAACAGTCCGCCGTACTGCCGCCCGCTACGACGTGAGAGGCTTCGTGCGTAACGTTGGCTTTGACGCGCTAGAAATCGAAGCCGAAGGCGAGCCCAAGGTCGTGAATTCGTTCGTCGAAGAGATTCTGGCACGCCCCCCTCGCGGAGCCCGCATTGAAGACGTGCGATCGACAGAAGTTCCACTGCGAGGAGACGAGAGCTTTTCGATCACGCCTAGCATCCGCTGAACCATTTACCGCTTCCCTGATGGCCTCCGTATCGAGAGAAAAGTATGCCCGAGGGATCGCCGAAGGCTTCGCTATGACGATTGAGACCGCGCGACTCGTGCTGCGCCTCCACGAAGTCGGGGATTTTGACGCCAGCGCGGCAATGTGGGCCGATCCAGAAATCGTGCGACATATCAGCGGCGTGCCGGCAACCCGCGAACAGAGCTGGGCTCGTATCCTGCGATATAGCGGGCATTGGACACTCCTCAATTACGGCTATTGGGTCGTCGCAGAGCGCGAGACCGGCGATTTCGTCGGCGAGGTCGGCTTTGCCGATTACCATCGCGAAATGCAGCCCTCGCTCGACGGTTTGCCGGAGCTCGGCTGGGTCTTGGCACGCCATGCCCACGGCAACGGTTACGCGACCGAGGCGGTTCAAGCGGCGGTGCGCTGGGCGGAGGCGCACTTCGCGCCGTCTACGCAGATCGCGAGCATGATAGCGCCCGAGAACGCGGCTTCCGTACGCGTGGCGCAGAAGTGCGGTCTCCGATTCTGGCAGGATGCGCGCTACCAAAATGGCCCGGTGCTCCTCTATGTTCGCGGCGTCTCCGATCGCGAGTAGCCTTGATTAGCTCCGCCTGCTACGGCGGAAGTATTGACAGACGTCGATACAACGGTATAGTATCGAAGAATGTCGATGCAACGCTGTTGCCCTCCAGCCGAGATTTTCTGTGGTTCCTTCAAAAAAGCGGCAGCGTTGTTAAAGGCCCTCGCCGATCCGCATAGGCTGCGCATCTTAGCGACGCTCGCTCGCGCGCCCGAGGAAGTCTGCGTCTGCGACTTCACCGACGCGCTTCCGCTGAACCAGCCGACGGTGTCGCACCACCTTCGCCTTCTGCGTGAGGCGCGGCTCGTCACGTGCGAGCGACGCGGGACATGGGTCTACTACCGTCTCGCGGCGGGTGCAGCCGATCGAATCGAAGCTGCCACGCGCAGCGTTTTTGAACAGAAGGCTCTTGCATGAAAACACATCTCAACCTTGGAACGACGAACCTCGATCGGAGCATCTCGTTCTACTCTACGCTCCTCAATGCTGCGCCCGCCAAGGTTCTGCCAGACTACGCGCTGTTCGTGATCGACGACCCTGGGATCGAACTTGCGCTTAGTCTGCGGGAAAACGTTCTGCCAGCGACCGATACGCACTTTGGCATCAACGTCGAAACCACACGAGAAGTCGAGCGCGCTATCGCGCGGCTTGCAGCAGTTGGGCTCGATTCGTCAGTTGAGCGTGAGGAAACGTGCTGCTACGCCAACCAGACGAAGGTTTGGGCGACGGACCCTGAGGGGCGGCGCTGGGAGGTCTACACGGTCCACGAGGAGACCGCCGATCGGGACGGCGCGGACGGGACCTGTTGCGCCTTCGATGTAGCGGCGCGCTTTTGTTGCGCGCGATGAGCCGGCCGATGCGCGCGGTAAGCGACGTCGGCGCCCCGCGCGTTCTATTCATTTGTGTTCGCAACAGCGCGCGCAGCCAGATGGCGGAAGCGTTCTTGAAGAGAGCCTGTGGCGTACAATTTCAAGTTGAGAGCGCGGGCTTGGAGCCTGGCGCCGTAAACCCGCTAGCGATTGCCACCATGAAGGAAGTCGGCGTCGACATTTCGTCCAACTCTACGCAAAGCGTTTTTGATGTCTACCGATCCGGCAAGTTATTCTCGTACGTCATCACGGTATGCGACGAGGCGAGCGCTGAAGGATGCCCGGTTTTTCCGGGTACTGTCATCCGCCTCCATTGGAACATCCCCGATCCCGCCGCCATCACCGGCTCGTGGGAGGAGCGGCTAGAAGCTGCCCGCCCGATACGCCAAATGATCGCGGACCGAGTCGATGCCTTCTGCACGCAGACATGCCGCTAAGCAGACGTGTTGTCGCCGAGGCGATCGGGACGGCGTTTCTTCTCGTGGCCATAATCGGCTCGGGCATCATGGGCGAACGGCTCGACAATGGTAACGTGGCCATCGCCTTGCTTGCGAATTCGATCGCGACCGGCGGGGCGCTGTTATGCCTGATCGCTGCGCTTGGACCGATCTCCGGGGCCCACTTCAACCCTGCCGTTTCACTTGCGGACGCAATGCGAGGCGGACTTTCGTGGCGCGAGCTGCCGCTCTACGTCGGCGCGCAAATTCTAGGGGCCGTCGCCGGCGTCGCTGCGGCGAACGCGATGTTTGGTCTTCCAGCCGTCCTCATATCGCATCGCACCCGCGCCGGGCCGGCCCTGGCGTTCTCGGAGTTTCTCGCGACGTTCGGACTGCTCTTAGTTATCTGGGGATGCGTCCGATTCCGCAAAGACATCACTCCGTTTGCCGTGGCCGCGTACATCGTTGGAGCGTATTGGTTCACGTCGTCGACGTCGTTCGCCAATCCAGCCGTCACCATCGCGCGTTCGCTGTCCGACACGTTTGCAGGCATCCGACCAGTAGACGTTCCTACGTTTGTCGTCGCGCAACTTCTCGGTGCAACGAGCGCGACGCTGATCTTTGCCTGGCTATGGCCAATCCCAAATAAGGCCTTCCGCCGCCGCACCGCTGCAACCGGATAGTCCATAAAGAACGAGGGCGCCGCTGCCGATCGCGAAGAGCAGCAAAACGCCGGCGGCGATATACAGCGGCGTTCGAGCCGAAGGGCGCTTCGTGCTCCTGGCGGCTAAGAACAGCGCCAGCGCGGCGGCGGCAAATACTGCAAAAAGCGCCAAACATCGCATCAGGAAGGCTGCTTTGCCGTGCGGACAATATCGCGAGGACAGCTCCTGCCCAACGGCCATCTGCAAGCCATCGACCGCGAGGAGAACGACCGCGCATCCCAGTGTCATCTAAAATAAACGGCTCGACGAGCACCAAGAGAACACGAAGACCGCGCCGAAGCCGGCGGCGACCGCGACCAGCAGCAAGAGCGCCGCACCAACGTAGGCGCAAGCCCGAAGCACCGCGGTCCTACCGTGCGATCGGCCCCACGCGATTGATCCGAGAGCAGCGCTGCACGACAGGACGACAATGGTCCATCCAGTGCCCTTCGAAAATGCGTCCTGGCTCAGGCACATGAGGGTCGTAAGGCTTACAGCAGAAACATTGGGCGCACCGAGCCCCATCGAGTCCGGCGCCCAGGCGGAACACGCGTAGAAGATAATGAACCCGAGCGCGCCGGTGCAGACCGCGAAAAACAGAAGAACGCCCGCCGCGAAATGTCTTCCGCGCCCGCGTACGATCAATGCCGCGCCGCCGAGTGCTAAAAACAGACCCCACAGCCACATGAAGGCGTGCGCGTCTTGTCGTACGCAGTAGCGGGCTCCCAAACTCCAAATCGTATCCACTGGAGCAGCTCCTTGTTCTGCGCGACGCCCGGTTTTCCGGTCTGAGAGATGCGCCGCTCGCACTTCCGATGGGCACGCACAAGAAATCGTGTGGATTTAGCCATGCCGGAATGATTCGGCGACCGCCCGAACTGGGCGATCGTATGGAAAAATCACGCCATGGCCGATGATCCCCTTCCCTCTTGGAACGATGGGGCGACGAAGGCGGCGATTATAAATTTCGTCGAGCGCGTTACGAGAGCCGGCGATCGAGACTACGTCATCCCGGAGAAGCGCATCGCTACGTTCGACAACGACGGCACGCTCTGGTCGGAACAACCCCATTATTTTCAGCTCAACTTTGCCTTGGATCAGATAAAGGCTTTGGCCCCACAACACCCGGAATGGCTGGACGAGGAGCCCTTCAAATCGGTGCTTGCGGGCGATGTCAAGAGCGTTTTCGCCGGAGGGTCACCAGCCCTCATGCAGCTTGTTATGGCCACGCATTCGGGCATGACGACGGAAGATTTCGACGGCATGGCGCGTGAGTGGTTGGCGACGACGCGCCATCCGCAGACCAACTGGCTGTTCACTGAAATGGTTTTCCAGCCGATGCTGGAGCTGCTCGCGTACCTCCGCGCCAGCGGCTTCAAGACCTTCATCGTTTCCGGAGGCGGCATAGAGTTCATCCGAACGTTTGCAGAGATAACGTATGGCGTACCGCCGGAGCAGGTAATCGGCAGCAGCGGACAGCTAAAGTTCGAAATGCGAGACGACGGACCCGTTCTCGTAAAGCTGAATGAGATAGCCGTGATCGACGACAAGGTAGAAAAGCCCGCCGTCATTCAGAATCATATAGGACGGCGACCGATCGCATCTTTCGGCAACTCCGATGGCGATCTGGAGATGTTGCAATGGACGGTCGCCGGAAAGGGCGCGCGCTTTGCGATGCTAGTTCACCACACGGACGAGGTTCGCGAATGGGCCTATGACCGCAAGTCGCCCGTTGGGCAGCTCGATAAGGCGCTCGATGAAGCGACTACGAGGGGTTGGACGGTCGCCGATATGAAAAAAGACTGGCGACGCATATTTCCCTTCGAGTAGATCACCTAGCCACCGCAACCGCTGCGCGCGGTTTGTCCCGGCGTGGCCAGCTTTCGCAAACCCATGCGCCCGTTGATCGCGTCGAATAAGACCTCGTCGCGATTGTAAAATGTGACGCCGGTATTGACTCGCAAGGGGCCTTTTGGCCCGTGAGAAGTAATGACGTTCCAGTTTGCCATTTGACCGGCATCGAAGTCGGCCAGCACGGTGCCGTCTTGCGCTCGCATCTCGAAGCGCGTACCGTTTTTTACGCGTTCGCCGCATTGCGTTTGCTTCAGCGGAAGCTTGACGGCCGTGAGAAAGTCGATACTCGTAGCGCCGGTATCGAAGGTCGTCTCGATGCAGTAGTTCCGAAGCCTCCCGACCCTAAAGCACAGGGTAACGCCCTTCGACCAGCCGTGCGCTCCGCTGGGGATGGGTTGAGCCGGCACCGGCGACTGGAGCGTCATCGGCATCGTGTTGAACCCATTGGTCGTGTAGGGGCCGACTTCGATCGCCTGCGGCGTAACGATGAACGAACCCGCCCATGGCTGAGCGATTCCAAAGAGAACGTTGTAGAGTTCGGTGACCGGTTGTTTTGAAGGAACGGGTATGGTTAAGAGCGCGCCGCCAAACGTGCCGAACAACTTACGCCCGACTTCCAAACAGCGAATGCCGGCGTTACGGCCCGGCTTGACGCCGGGGCAATTGTGCTGATTCGGGGTTGCGGGACACGTCTTCGCGTTCGGCAGGCACGTAGCTCGCTGAACGAGCGCGACCGGCACCTTTCCCGTTGCGAGAGCGTTGCCAAAATCGACGGTCGTATAGACCAGGATGCCTTCGTACACCAGGCCGCTGCCGTAGGAATTCCTCACGGCATAGCGCGTCTTTGAATAGTGGCCGATCGCATTAGGATAGACCCATAATCCAGTCGATCCCGTATCCAGCAGAAACCGCTGCGTCGATGCGCCGCCGACGCTCATGGAAACGTTCAGGCCGGGTTTGCTTCCGGTATTGAGCTCCAGCAAAACGCGAGCATGAGCCGGGGGGCTGGGCATCGGCTGCGGCGCCAGCCGCGCAACCTGCGTCGAGCACGCGGCAAGGAGCACGCAGCAGAATAGTCCGCCGAAAGTGCCTGTAAGCAACTCCCGCCGCATCATGGAGGTCCGCTTTACCCCAGGCAGCGCGTGCACCCTGCAAGGACGCACACCCAGACTGGGCCGTGGGACGTTTAAGGAGGGTGCGCTTTATGGACTCCTGGAAAGGATTGTCGCGCGGGTTCGACTTTACACCGGTGCTACTCGCAACTGTTCTGGCCTTCGTCGTCGTAGGGGGCCTTCAGTTCGCGCACAGTTTGCCCGACGGTGAACGTGGTTTGCTCTTATTTGAAAAGGCTTGCCCGGTTTATAGCAGTGCCGGCACCTCTCACTAAAGTTCGATAACCGATTGCTCCAGCGTGGCGCGATCGGCGATGAGATCGATCGCCGTGATGCGCTCGTTCATTATCTTAAAGCGGAACGCGACGCGCAACTCGCCTGCATGCATCCACACGGCCCCCGGCTCGCCGTCGATTAGTGCGGGTTGCGCGGCGCGCGCACGCCCTGCGAACGTCCGCGCAACGGCATCCGCGCCTTCGATTCCAGCCCGCAGACGATCGCTCTGCCAATACGCCGCACCCCCCATCGCCACCACCGCCGCATCCGCGCGAAGCGTCGCCCCGGGATCGAGCAGCGCGAGCAGCGAGGAGAAATGTCCCGACCTCGAGGCTTCGAGAAACGCACGCACGAGTTCGTCGTGCCGCCGCGTCACGGCGCCTTCGCCGGCGGACGCGCCGCGCACGCGTCGGCGCGCGCGACTTGCGAGTTGCCGTGCCGCCTCCGGCGTCCTCCCGACAATCGCCGCAACGTCATCGAAGGGCACGTCGAACATGTCGTGCAGCACAAACGCAACGCGCTCTGCCGGCTGCAGCGCGTCGAGCAGGATCAGCAAGGCCACGCCGATAGAATCGGCGAGCATCGCTTCTTCCTCGGGGCGTTCGCCGGGAGCGATTGCCGCAATGTCGTGGCGTGGATCATCCGGCGTCAACTGCTCGCGGCGGCTCGCGCGCCGCTTTAGGGCATCGAGGCAGACGCGCGCAACAACGGTCGTGAGCCAGCCTTCGAGGTTCGCAACGCGCGCAATGTCCGCGCCGCTGATGTGCAGCCAGCTTTCTTGCAGCGCGTCGTCGGATTCGGTAGCCGAGCCGAGCATTCGAAGCGCGATCCGCTGCAAGCGAGGCCGCGCTACCTCGAAGCGCTCCGCGAGCCACTCAGCATCCTTCATGAATCGCCTCCCAGGGGCGCCCGTCACGTTTCACCGCGCTCGATCCGTCATATAGATCGAAGGAGTATGAAATCTTGAAGGACGTCTCTCTTATCACCTATACCGTTGCCGACATTACCACCGCCAAGCGATTCTTTTGCGAGCTGATCGGCGCCGACCCCTATGTCGATAGTCCCAGGTACGTTGGCTACAAGAGCGGCGATGTGGAAATCGGGCTCGTTCCGACCGGCGTTAAAGGCGAACCAGGCGGGCTCGCCTATTGGACCGTGAGCGACATCGCCGCGAGTGTGAAGGCGCTCGTTGCCGCGGGCGGCACGGTCGTGCAAGAGATTACCGACGTCGCCTACGGGCTGCTGGTCGCCAGCGTCAAAGAGCCCAACGGCGCGATCGTCGGGCTACGACAATTCCCGAAGGGCTGACGGAAAGAAAATCAAGGGCGGAGTGACGATTCAAAAATGAAAAGTCCAACGCAAAAGATCGACGAACTTATTTCAGAACTGGATGACTGGCGCCACGACACATTTTCGGAGCTTCGCAGAATAATTCTAGAAGCTGACCCGGAGGTGGTCGAGGAGTGGAAGTGGATGGGAACTCCGGTCTGGTATCACGATGGGATAATCGCCTGTGCCAACCCACTCAAGGACAAAGTAAAGATCACATTCAACCAGGGCGCGAGACTTCCGGATCCAAACAAACTATTTAATGCGGGCTTAGATGGTAACCAGAGGCGCGCGATCGACTACTACGAAAAGGACAAGATTAACAAACGCGCTTTAAAAGCTCTCTTATTGGCTGCGGTCTCATACAATTGCGCGGATCGCAAACCTCGGCTTTGATTGCGAACGCCATACTTCTCCTATAACCCGGCGCCGCCGGCTTTTTGACGGCAGCTACCCGTCCCGACGCGGTCGCAGTCGCGTGACGGATGCGATTTTTTTAACCTCGCCGGACGGCGGCTCTAGCGATCCGTGTGCCGCCTCATAGTACGTGTCACGCAGCTTGCCCAGCTGTAGGTCACGAGCGATCGGAGTTCCGTCCCCAAGGTAGATCTTCGCGCCTTTCGCGAGCAGTCGATACGCATCGAGGCGCGCATTCTTCCAATCCGAAACCTTCCATCGCTGCGGCGCCATCTCGGAAAAATCGTAGGGCGGCAAAGCCTGCCGCTTCTCACCGAAAAGCTCGAGCTCTACGCGGAACCCCTCGCGTTCGAAGATCGCCTTTTCAACCTGTGCTTTAGTGGCCACCGACCTCTCATTCTGCCCCTCCCCCTCTGGCGCCATCTAGATCGTCCCGCTTGGCAAACCTAGCGGGGCAATACCCGTCCGAAGCGTTTTCGGGATAGGGGGCTCGATGATACTATGGATTAGGCATCCGAGGCCTCGCATGGAGCGAGGCGGGTCTTGCTTTGATGCCGCGTTTTAGTACGGGAGTTTTATGAAGCTCTATTTTGCTACCCTTGCCGCGACCATCGTTTTCATTCTGGCGACTCCAAGCCTCATAAGCGCCGGCACGCTTCCCGATATCACTGGAACGTGGTATGCGAACGGGGATCGGTCGTTACGCTGCACGATCAGCCAGAGCGGCACGTCGGTGACCTTGACGAACGAACAAGGAAAGACCGCGCGCGGAACCTTCCTCGACCCGAGCACGCTGGACACGGACTGGGGCTACATGGGAGGGCGTCACATCCGCGGCGTCATCTCGCAAGATCTGCGCAGAATCAGCTGGAGCAATGGGACGTCCTGGTCTCGCGGCTCTGGGAGTTACACTCCGCCGCCGCCGACCCCTGAACCGACGCCGACGCCCGAGCGTCTCAACGTGAGCGTCCGAGTGGAAAATAACGAGTCGAGCCCGATCTACGTTCACGTCGCGACGCTGAAGAACGGGTACGGCCGCTCGTACGCGCAGTGCGTCTCGTTCCGGAACGTCTCGACCAAGGTGGCGACGGACGTCGATTTTTCTTTCGTAGTAACGAGTCATTCCGGCAGGGTCGAAGCCGATTTCGGCCAGGTCGACCGAGGCACGTTCACCCCGCCGGTCAGCATCGACGATCATTGTTGGCAGGGCCGACTCTGGTCCGATCGCGTGGTGAGGCTCATGGCTCGCGAAACGGTTCTCGTGAAACGCGTGACGTTCGCCGACGCGACAACGTGGCGGCCCGGGATGCCGTTCCTGCGCGGCTATGCCAACAACGCGACGCCGCTGGCGCATCCGATCGAGCAGCATCCTCAACCGACCGAAGCGCCACAAACACCCGAAACGCCCGAACCATAAGCGCCCCGTTGCATGACTCATGGCGAACGGTACTCTTGATCGGGCTCGAAGTACAGGGTATCGACCTTTCCATGAGCGTCGAGGCCGTACGTTATCAGGATTGAATCCACACCCCTCGTGAGGCGAAATTGCGAGATCGTCAACGAAGCATCGTCGGGCGAAGGTTGGCGCAGGACGAGCGCAAGCGTACCGCCCGGCCATAGCGGTGCAAGCTGCCGCCGAACTGCCGCGGTGGCGGCAGAATCGATCGCTTGAGCGAGCTCCTTTGAAACGAACGGGTGTAGATCTGCGCCTGCAGCCATGCGATCGAGCAGAGACGCGAGGGCGGCCGCAGTTCCAGGGCGAGCATCCGGGATCGCCGTCAGCTTCGGCGGCAGGAGCGGCGTGTCGGCAAGGCCGGCGACGACGTGCGCCATGTAGTCGGGCCGGCCTGCGTCAAGATTGGTGAGCACCACTACCGTCAGCGCATCGTCCACGTAGCGCGAGATATCGCAAGTGAAGCCTTGCCACGCGCCGCCATGTTCGATAAGGCGACGTCCGTTTTGACTACCGAGCGCCCATGCGAAGCCGTAGTCCGCAGGGTTGGGTTTTCCGTCATTGAGTTTGTAGACCGTCCACATTCTGTTCAAGCTCGCCAGCGTCAGCAACTGCGTAGTGTAGAGCGCGCCGTCCCATTTTGCGAGATCCAAAACGTTGAGGTACAATGCGCCGTCAGCCGTGGAGTTAAAGGTTGGTGAAACCCAATCCTGATTCTTGAGCTGGCCGCTTTCCCATTGATAACCCGCCGAGCGGTTTGGGATGATATCCGCTTCGCTGATAAGGCGCGTAGAGGTCATACCCAGTGGCCTAAAAATGCGTTTGGCAAGGTAATCCGCATAGAACGTGCCGGTCACGCGATGTATCAGTATCCCAAGCAGCACGTAGTTGGTGTTTCTGTAGTTCCACTTCGCGCCGGACGCGTTTTCGATGGGCAGCGCTTCGATCTTGCGAAGGAGCTGGCTCTCCGTGAAATCCAGGCGAAGGTAGAACGGTCCCTTCGGGCCCGTTCTGTCGGGCGATTCGTACTCCGCGAGGCCCGAGGTGTGAGAGAGCAGGTTCTCTATCCGTATCGGCTGCCAACTCGCCGGTGCGCCCGGAAAATATTTCGCGATGCTGTCGCGTAGAGAGACCCGGCCCTCCTCAACGAGCATCATGATCGCTGCCGACACGAACTGCTTGCCGACGGAGCCTGATTGGAAGATCGTCTCGGCCTTTACCGGAACCTGCAGCTCGACGTTCGCGAGTCCGTAACCCTTGGCAAGCAGAATGTTGCCGCGACTGTAGATGCCGACTGCGGCGCCGGGAACGCGCGAGCGCGTCATCTCGGTTGTCACGAAAGCGTCGATCGATGAAATTTGCGCAGCGGTCAGTGGCGCGCGCGTCCCCGATGGCGGCGAGGCCGCGGTGAGAACCACGGCGACTAGCAGTAAGACCGCAGAACGCCTCTTCATTTCGAGCCTTTCACGGAGCGGGCGACGGTAGTCGAACGCACCCCGCGACGGTTCTCGTTGGTCTCGGGCGGGCTGAAAACCTCGCGGTCCGTTCTCGGGTTGAAACAATCACCGCGCTTGGCCGTAGTCAGGTCAAGGAGAACGGGTTGGATAAAACGACGAAACGGTTTACGGACGCGTCCCCGCTCTTTAAGGCGCGGATGACCGGCGCGTTCTATTTGCTGTCCATACTCACGGGCATATTCGCGGTGAGTATCCCGACCGGCAGCCTCAGCCTTGCAGCCAATCTCATCGGTAGTGCGTGCTACGTCGTCGTGACCCTGATCTTGTACGACTTGCTCAAGCCGGTGAACAGGGGCCTCTCGCTGCTAGCGGCGCTCTTCAGTCTGGCCGGATGCGCGCTAGGCGTTCTTCGCATGGTGCACCTCCCCTCACCCAACGTCAACGAACTCGTGTTTTTTGGATGCTATTGCCTGTTGCTGGCCTACCTCATTTTCAGGTCGACCTTCTTCCCTCGATTTCTAAGCGCGCTTTTGGCGATTGCGGGTCTGGGTTGGCTGACGTACCTCTGGCCGGCGCTAGGAAACCATCTCTTCTTCCCCTACCTCATGATCACTGGTCTCGTCGGGGAAGGGTCGCTGACGCTATGGCTCCTCGTGTTCGGCGTAAACGCCCGCCGATGGAACGAGCACTCGCGCTTATCGCGGTGAGGGATGCGCGGTGATAGTTACTAGGTATCCATTCCGTTCAGGATCGCTCGCGTAATCCTTGCCAACGTACACGTCAATGCAAATTTCGTTCTTCTCTACCGACGTGGAGCAACGCTGGAATTGTGGCCGCCTATTACTATTCCAACCGGACTCTCGTTTGAGCCGGCGTAGGAGTTGCGCCCATGGCGAGTTCGATTTCAGGTCTTCGGAGATGAAGGGCGAACCAAAAGAGTGATAGCCGACTCTACTCTCCGGCAACTGAGTCGCTAGATCGAGCCAGTAGGGCCCGATCGTAAGCGAGGGAATTGGCACCGATGAAAATCTCACGACATTGTACCGCGCGGGGCCGTTACCGTTCGTTATCTCCTGTTTGGTGTCGTGTTTGAGGAGATACACCGCCCAGGCATCGCTCCGCCCTAGTTGCAGCGAAATGGAAGACTGCGCGGACGACGATAATCCCAGCAACCTTGTAACCGAAACTGCCGCGTCTCCGCTGATTACGATCTGCTGTTCCACAGCGTTGGGAAAGCGGGCGCCCGAGACAGACACAGGGAGTAGGACGCTGCAGATAGCGGCGGCGACGGCGCCCGTGACGAGCGGAACGGGAGGATGCGCGGTCGCAGTCTTCACAACCCTATAAAATAGCCCCGATGGAAACCCGACCCCTGCATCGAACTTTCAGCCTAGAATCTTCCGACGCCACTCGCGGCTTTGGAACAGCAAAACCGCGATGCGTTGGGGGCTAGCGGGAAGCGCGGCTGACGGTAACCCCGAACAGCGCCGGGCTGGAGACAGTCTTGGAGGGTTTACCACCCGCCGGATAAGGCCAAAATCCGATCTGCGTCGCGCTAGCACCATTAGGTTGGATTATGGTTTGGTTCTCTATCCAGGATTGCGCGGGCTGGGCGTCGGTCCATTGGCTCAGTCGCGTTGTGCCGACGACCAATGCGGTCGAACCGGAAACCTTCAATCTATAGACCGCAGATGCAGGTTCGTCTTCAAGAGTAATATGGGCACCATCCCACTGAACCTGTCCGAACCAATTCATGGATTTACTAAGACTAACGTTCACTAACGTGTCGCTACCCTTTGGAAGTTCAGCAAAATGAACTTTTGAATCGTTCCCCGTGCCATCTACGAAAAGGTCATCCTTGTCGTCGTAGCCACAGAACGTATAGTTTACGATTTCGTTGTCCGAATAAAGCTTCGGCGTCCCCTTAGCATCCGGATAGATTTCAACGCCGCTCGGAAGGCTATCCAAGTTAATGCTTGACACGGCTAGATTTCCGGTGCGATGTAAATACGCAGAGCGAGCGTCTGGTGACCTGCTTGACGCCGGCGGGCACGTTAGGTGCGGTCGACCCGACCCTGCATGAGCGTTGACCAAAGTCACAACTTGTACCGCACGAAATCTACCCGCGGTAGTTAAAACGGCGGCATCTGCCAGAAATCGCGCGGCGCTATGATCTTCGAAATCACGCGACAGGCACGAGCGTCGCGGAGAGCCGAGGCGGCTGAGCGGGCTGCGCCGAACAATCCTAGCCCGTCGAGGCGTTACACGTCAGGAGGCGCAGCAGATGAAGCGTTCAGATATTAGGCGATACGCACTTAGCAGCTGCGCGGCCGCCGCAATGCTAGCCGGGTGCGGCGCCCCTCCCTCGCCGATCGGGACCCCAGGCACGATGCCGCAAAGCGCGCGCGGTGTGCCGTTGAGCCCGCTTACCGCGACCGGCCCCGGAAAGATCACGCACATCGTTTTCATCATCCAAGAACAACGCAGCTTCGACAACCTCTTCTGCGGCTATGCCGGCGCGGATGCAGCGAAATGCTCACCTCGCTCAAAGGGAATTCCGCTCGAAGCGAATTGCACGCTCTCCGACACCTTCCAAGATTTCGAACGCGCCAGAAAAACCGGCGATTTCTCGCATGAGAAAACCGACTGTCCAGGCTACACGCGCCCGGAGTACCGAACGGTGCCGCCGGGCGAGACGAAGTCTTATCGCTCCATGGCGGCGAGCTACGTCCTCGGCGACCGGACGTTCGACTCGACGGGGAACCCGACGTTCGAATCGCACCAATTCGATATCGCTGCGCAGGCAGACAACGCGATCGATCAGCCATTTGGGAGAACTCCGCCCGACGGTTGCGTTTATCGCGCCAAAGTTCGGCAGTTCAAGGGTCCGCCGCGGCCTGCGTGCGAGAATTATAAAACGCTCGCGGACGAGCTCACCGCAGTGGGCCTGACGTGGACCTACTATGCCGCGGGCCATTCCGAGCCGACGTGGGACGCATTCGGGTGGGTCCGAGGCTATTCGGCCGGTACGCATCCGCCAACGCAGTTCCTGACAGACGTTGCGAACGGTCATCTGAGCGCGGTGACGTGGGTGACGCCGGAGCTTTCGGATTCAGATCAATCGGGTTCCCGTTCTGCTACCGGACCGGCGTGGGTCGCTTCGCTGGTGAACGCCGTCGGCGAAAGCCAATTCTGGGATTCGACCGCGATCTTCATCACGTGGAGCGGCTACGGTGGTTGGGCCGACCACGTGAGGCCGCCCCTTATGGATCACGAGGGGCTCGGATTCCGCGTGCCGCTGCTGGTGATCTCACCGTACGCCAAGCAGAATTACGTTTCGCACGTCCAATACGAAACCGTCAGCCTTTTGCGCTTTGCCGAAGACCTTTACGGCCTCGAGCAGCTTACTGAAGCCGACACCCGCGCACGGTCACCGGCCGTAGATTGCTTTAACTTTTCTCAGCAACCGCGACCGTTCGTTCCAATCAACACGCTCGAAGGTTCGAAATTCTGACGCGACTCCCGAAAGTAGCAATCGAGCCGGCCTGAATGCCGGTCCGACTGCTGACTTATCTCGCTACGAGATGCTCGTTGCCACGAATTCGCCGCCGTCCCAGTAGCCGTAGGCGACGATTACGCGCCCGGTGTAGATGTGTCCCGTGTCCATTCGATTGAGCGCTGGTTCGTCGTTTACGACAACGGTTTGCGTCGGGCCGGTCTGCACGGTCAGCATGGTGCTGTTGATACCGACGATCGTGCCGCTAACGGCAGCCCGCGCGCGGTGCGGTGCGCAAGGGGATGCGACCCATACGCCCTCCGACCAGTAGCCGCACGGGCTGGATTGGTACGACGGCTGCTCGCACGGCGTCGAAATCCAGGTTCCTTCGGACCAGTAGCCGCATGGGCCGGTCTGCTGCGCCGAAGCCGGCGTGTGAATGCCCAACGTCAGGATTACGGCGAATCCGGCCAGGGTCGCAGCGGTTCGGAGCATGTGTGTCATGAGGAAGTCCCTCCTTACGCCGCGCGCTTTACCCAACGCGATACTTGGCGTAACCTAGTAAAAGCTTGCCGAGCGCGGGGAATTTAGAAACGTCTAATCTCGGGCCAAAAGGCAATTGGACGCGAGGATGTTCTACCAGCCTGAGCCGAAGCGTTGCTAGGCTGCATGGCATTCACGAAGCGAGGAGCAAGACAGATGAAGAGCTTGGATCTCGGCCGCTACGCGTTAAGCATTGACGCGGCTGCGGCGTTACTCGCGGGCTGTGGCTCATCGCAGCCGCCTATCGGCGTACCGGGCGCGACCCCGCAAATCCCCGCAATCGCCACGCACGTCGATCACGGCAGCTCGCGGATGGCGCCGCAGGCGAAGGGCGAGGATTTGCTCTACGTCACCCGCGAGTCAGTAGTCGCCGTGTACTCATACCCGAGAGGCACCCTCGAAGGCCTGCTAACCCGCTTTTCGTATTCGCTCGGCGATTGCGTCGACAAGAACGGCAAGATCTACATTACCGACTACACCGAGAACACCATCGCCGAATACGCCCACGGCGGCACGCAACCGATCAAGACGTTGTCCGTTCCGGGAAGCGGTCCGGTCGCTTGTGCTGTCGATCCGGCCAGTGGCGATCTTGCCGTGACGAGCGCGGGCAACAGCAGCGGCGGCGCCAACCTCGCGGTCTACTCGAAAGCAAAGGGGACGCCGAAAACCTATACGGATCCCGCCATTCTCAATTATGGATATTGCACCTACGACAACGCCGGCAATCTGTTTGTCGATGGATCTCCCGCGCAGGGCCACGGCTACGACTACGAACTCGCTAGGCTTCCACGCGGAGGCAATTCGCTTCAAGCCGTCACCATCCAGTATGGACTTTCATGGGGGGCCGGACTTCAATGGGACGGCCATTATCTCGCCATCGGCCAGCCGGTCGTTCCCCACATCTTGCGCTACACTATCAGCGGGGGATATGGAACATACGCAGGCTCGACCCCGCTCAGTGGCGCCTACGATGCGTTCCAGTTCATCATAGCCGGCAAGAAAGCCATCGTTGCAAACCTGTACTATTACGATCGGTACATTACAAGGTGGGACGTGCTGGTGTTTAAGTACCCAGCGGGAGGATCGGACACACAAGAGATCCTTGCCTCCGATACACCTGTGGGCAGCGTGGCGCTCAGCCGGCGCCGCAAGTAGCAGGACGCGCAAGGATATGCGCGCCTAAGAAACGTCTTCGCCACACGACTTCGGACGGGTTCTATGGAACGCGAAATGCCACCGCGAGGAAGGCGAGGACGCCTACTGCGAGGACTATCAGCGTGATCGGAAGCGCGCGAGAATGGCTCCGTTTTTCCCTTACGCCGGCAATCGGCTTGAACGCCGGGCTCCATAGATAGTCGGTAACCGCGCGGTAGTCTAACAGCGCCAAGAGCATGGCGACGATCCCGGTACCGATCAGGATCAGACCAAGGTCGCGCGCAGCGTGGGGGTGCAACACTTCCTTGCGCTGGGGTAAGTTTGAGAGCACTTGATAGATCGTGAAGCCGAACGCTATCAGCGACACGCCCGTCCGGATCCAGGCCATTTGCGTTCGCTCCAGCGCCATGCGGGTTCGAACCCATCCGAAATGGCTATCGGAGGTGACGCGCACCTCGAAGCGATCGGCGTCGTGCTTAGCCGTGTCGGTCACGCCGTGAAGACGCCCATTTGTGTTTGACTAATCTCTCGCCTTGGCCATTGCTGGGCCGATCAGCGCGTGATCGGCCGCGCTCAACTGCTCCGGGGCTCAGCCCTAACGCATAGCGGCTAATAACCAAGATCCCACCTTTTGCGGGCGCTGGAGCGGAAAGCCGTCATTTAGGCGCGATGCTTACGGCTTCGCCACTACCGCTGGGAATGTCGATCTCTCTTACCGGACTGCCTCCCGTTGGATAGGCCCAAGCAAGGAAGTGGCTAGGGTTGACACCGCAGATAAAGTTGAAACCTACAACACCAGTCCCTTGCGCGCGATTAACGGGCGTATTCTGCTTTCCGATGATGAATGGTGGAGGTGAAATATAGACCTCGTCACCAAAGCAGCTAGCGGCGAGCATGGTGCGACCGACGATCCGCAGAGCTTTCCCTTTGCGCTCGTCGGTTTGAAAAATCGTCGTCGTATAACCATCGGTGTTGGTAATGGCCATATATTTGCCATCCCACATGATGCCGATGGGATTCGTAATGGATCTGCCTACCGTGACGGGAATCAGCGTCTTGCCTCCGGCGGGAAGCTCGCAAATCCCAGCGGATTCGTCATTTTGCGCCGTCCCGGTAACGTAGAGCTTACCTTTGTTATCGTAGCCACCCGAGGTCAAAAAGTAACAGCTTGAGATTACGCCGTAATCTATGGGAGGTCCCGACGCGTTCTTCCAGATCTGAACCTCACCAGGGCCGAACTGGCTGGATTGCTCGAGGATTAGACCGTCCGTGATCTCGAGGTCACCGTTGGGTGAGACCGAGCAGCCGATCGGGGGACCATCGGTCGTTACTTTATTGAGCACCGTCGTACCGCCGTGCGCGTACTCGACGGCATCGCCACCTCCCTGGTCACCGTCGGTGTCCTCGACGATCCAAACGTCGCCTTTTGCGTCCACGCACTCGGCGCCCGCTGTATCCAAACCAGTTAGCGTCCCGACTTTTTCGAAATTATGGTAGTCGTACACAAACACGTCCGATCCGCCGTTGGAAAGATAGAGAAGGCGCTTTATGTTTTTGGCTTCCGGCAGCATCCACGACGCGCCATGTGCCGCGTGCGCGGCGGTCACGCGGCTTTGCGGGACCTCGCCCGGCCCACCAATCGGCGGCTGCATGTCATCCTGACCCTTCGACAGGCTCAGGGGAAGGGCGCCGCAGCCCGTGAGCAACGCCGCGGTGAAGCAGATGCTAAAAGCGTAGCCCAAGCTTCGAATCATCATTGCCTTGCCCCCATCCTGCATGAACGCTGCAGTGTCTTGATTACGTTCGGCGCGGCGCGGCTCAGTTCCAGCTAAGTGGCCACGTCTCGAAACCCAAAGCGCCTTGGCCCTACGCGGCCCGGCGTCTTGCGATCTGGCTGCTGCGGTGGAACTGCGTCCCGTTACGCCGAGCGTTTACCGAGCCCAATCCGTGGTGGCTTAGGAAAGAGGGCGGTCAAGGAATGTCTTCCGACTATACCGACACGCAGAGGTCCCGCTAATTCGTGATCCTACCTTACGACACGGTACCACTATTGCTCCCGTTCTGCCCGTGGATCGAGAACTACAACAACCGACGCCCTCTTGGCCCGGATTACCGCTCTCCGTCTTCGTGGCGGGAGCGCGACCAGGCAAGAATAAGATCACTCAGCGTCTAGTTTTGGCGGGGTCACTCCATACGAGCCAACGCTCAACATGTTACGCAGGGCATTAGTACCCCCAGTCGCCGTCACGGTTAATAAGAGAGGTTGGCTCTTCGTCGCCAATTTGGAAAATCGTACAGTTGTGACATCAGTCCAAATGGTATTAAACGCGCAATCCTACCAACTGCCGGAGGCTCCGCCACCTCCGAAGTCCCCGCCGTCTCCGAACGATCCGCCGCCGCTGCCTCCGAACGATCCGCCGCCGTCGCCTCCGCCGCTGCCCACGCTGAAGGACCACCAGTGACGCATGTCTTTCTTTGCGGCGGTCGGTCCCTCGCGCATCACCAAGTAACCGTAACGGATGGCTCCGACGATTGGCGAGACGACGACGAAAATGCAGAAGAGCAAGAACAGCAAGGCGGCGATCGCGATCGCCACGGCTACGACCGGGTTCGTGATAGTGATCTCGCCCGGCGAGCTCTCGCTCACCGCAGGCGTCAGTAGCTGCGATACCTTGTACGAGGGCTCGACGGTCGTCAGCATGTCGGCCACGCCCGACGAAACCGCGCCGTCAGGATCGGCCGCCTTCATCTTTGGCGTGATGTCGTCGGTGATGATCCGGTGCGCGTCGGCATCGGTGAGCTTGCTTTCGAGACCGTACCCCACTTCGATGCGGATGCGGTGATCGCGCATGAAGAGGAAGAGGATCGCGCCATCGTCGTGTTCGCGGCGGCCGATCTTCCAAGTGTGCGCGGTGTCGCCGGTCCAGGTCTCGAGTGGAACATCGCCGGTGGTTTGATCGATGTAGACGATAATTTGATGGCCCGTGGCCTTTTCGTAGGCCCGGAGCTCGTTTTCGATCGAAATGCGAGCCGATTGCGAGAGCGCGCCGACGTTATCGGTGACGTAGTGATCGGGCGTCGGCGGGATCGTAAAGCTCGCAGCAAGCAGAAGGGTGGCGATCATGCTTCGCGATGCTGCTTGGCGAAATGGGCGCGCAGCTCCTTACACCTCGTTGACGCACGACCCTAACGCGATGGTCCAGGTTCGGCGCACGGTGCGGTCGCGGAGGTTAGCTTCGGCCAAGCCGATTGCTGAGCGTACGTGAGCGTGATGGGTGCGCTTCTGATCTATGCGGAGTAACACACAAGGAACCGGGGTACCACCATGATTTCATATTGCAGCCGGCACGCGCACCTGCGTGGCCGCGGCGATGCTCGCGGGGTGCCGCAAAACCAAGCGGTTGTGACGAGTCGCGCCATCTCGCGTCAAATTGGGATTGAGTTGTCATCCTACGCCTGCTGCGCAGCTTCGGCCACGGCTCCGATGGGCAACATCCCGAAGCGAGCTTAATCGACGTGAACGGTACACTGTGCGGCACCACGTTTAAGGGGGGCACACACGGCGACGGAACGGTCTTCACATTGAAACCATAATGCCAGGTTGATCATACTCGGACGAGCCGATGCTCAACACCCTCTGGCGCAATAGGCTAGCGCCTGGCCGTGATCCATGCTGCTACAAACCACTTCTGCCCGCTGATGCGAAGCCGTGCGCGGGGCGCAGACGGGACGTTTGCTCAGTCGATGCTGAGCGTGATTGACCATCCGGACTTACACTTCCCGCCTTTTGAGCGCGTGCTGATAGATGACAACCAGGGGCGCGCGCGCTAGCGGGCGTCAGTTCCTTGGCGGCTTCGGCCGTAAGCTGCGACCTGTCAATGTTTCCAGTCTGCAGCCGTATGAGCCATTGTTGTGCGAGCGCGCGTACTTTCGCGTTTTCGTTCGGAGTCGGACGCGCTTGGTCGGCAATCTGCGCGGGTGTGGGGCGCTCGACGATTTCGAAGATACGTTGAAAGAGCAAGAACGGCTGGAAATTGTCGTTATTGCCGAGTATCACGATCTCCAGGCCGTCGTTGGGGAACGTTGCATTGTACGTAATGAACCCCGGATTCGCCCCCGGGTGGTAGATCATTCGTAGATCGTCGAAACGTCCGATGAAGAGGCCGAAACCGTAGCCTCGGCAGTTCCGGTCCCGCGAATTTTTGAAGGCTCCGGTCCATCGCGACACGGCTGCGCAGTCCCAAAGCCGGAGATCGGCAGTGCGTCGATTTGGCGTTCCAGTCTTGTCTCGCGGGATATTGCGCGTGTTCTAAGGACCAGTCAGCGTAAACTTACGTGGGCTGGAGAAGGTGGCCGAGGGGGGCGGGGGGACGGCGATCTCCGCGGCGTACTGCCAGCGCATGAGCATCTCGTCGTTGTTTCCGCGCTATGTGCCCTTCTGCTGCGTCGTTCTCGCTGCCGGTTGTGCCGGATCAGGTGCGCCGAGCGGGACGGCCCCCGTTATTCCACCCTCGACTGCCGCTGCCCAACATGCCGGTAGCTGGATGTCGCCTGAAGCTAAGAGCGCCAAGGAGCTTCTCTACGTGGCCGATCCGACGGACTCTCCATCGTACACAGGGGTCATCGACATCTTCTCTTTACATGGTTTGAAGTATAAGCTCGTCGGTCAGATCCAAGACGATGATGATCCCGATGGCATGACGACCGATTCTGCCGGCAATCTCTATGTGACGGATTTGGGTGTTGCGCAGGAAGGGCCGGCCGCGGGCGACATCAAGGTGTACCCGCAGGGCTCGACCGTTTATTCGCGTTTCATCGTTCCGGCGAATTGGATTCCGTTCGATATCGCAGTCGGGCGAAACGCCACGCTGTACGTTGCAAACATCGCGCCATTCGGTTCCTTCTCTCCAGGCTCGGTTTCGATCTATCCGCCTTCGGCGAGCCAGCCCTCTCGTGTGTTGAGGCTGAAGAATTTTCAGGTAGACGGCATCACGCTCCACCGCCGGACGACGACGATCTATATTTCCTATCAGTCCCAAGGAGGTGACGGACGCATCGCAGAGTTCAAGAACGCGCGCGGAAAAGCGATCGATCTCGGCGTTTCCTATGCCGAGCCGTGGGGTATTCTCGAGGACGGCAACGACAATCTACTCGCGTGCGACGGAAGCGGCACGATCGAAGTCTATTCCGAGGCTACTGGCAAGCTAGTCCAGCAGATCTCGGTTCCGAGTGGCGCGGCTTGGGAAGCGTTCAACGAAAAGCGCTCCCGGCTCTTCGTCTCGAACTTCGATCAAGTTGAGATTCTCAGCTATCCAGCCGGAGCGGTGATTGGAACGATCAACGCGGGGTGGAGTAAGTCGAACTATCCGACCGGCGTTGCGTTCTGGCCACCGCCGCAGTAGCGCACGGTCCTGAGGCGTCAAAGAGAGGTCCCCATATTTTCGCCAGTCACATGATCATACGAGAACACGCCAGGTTTCGCCATGTCCTCCTCAGTTAATCCGCGCTAAGATGTATTTTTTGTACGCTCTTTGGACAGATGATGTCCAGGTGGTGATGCACGATGAGGAACCGGCGCTCCGACGTAGGCGGTAACGACCGCACCGAATATGTCCTTTTGAGAAACCACTTCTGGCCGTGATCGCGAAGCTGTGGGCGGGCGCTCCGTTGACGGCGTCCTCGCGAACCAATGTGACCGGCGAGACCTAGGCCGTGCGCCGCGCCCAGCGAACATCAGCGCCGAGCGGATCGCGAAAGCGAGTCTGCGTGTTCGCCTACCGAAGGAACAGATCCATAAAGCTTTCTGACACTGGTCGCTGCGCTGTAGCCGTCTTTTCGGCCACTGAGCTTAAACCATCTCACGATTCTGGCAAGCCGATTCTTCAGTCGTCAATTGCTAAGCCGATTCTTAGGCGGCTGATAACGGCCGTTGTCATCCCGCTTGCAGCTTGCGCGCGCTTTACCGCGCCCGTATCTTCGTTGCCGCCATCTCACGCCGCGAGCACTGTCGTCGATCGAAGTGCTGCTCCGTGCACGGTAAGTTACGACGGGGTGATTTGGTATCGAATCCCGGCAGGCGATTTTCCGCCCATTGATGTGCGCTTGGCGATATGTGGCTTCAAAGTGTTGGGAAGAAACCCGTCGCCGCATCGTCCGCATTGGTCGATACCATCCGCAGCGACGCAGACGCGCTTCGTCTTTACTTCTCTAGATGAGGTGATCTCGGTGAAAGGCACGCATAACATCGAGCGAATGGCCGCCGCGCACCACGTGCCCGTATCTTGGATGGTGGGTGATATTCGTCACATGGCTTATGCCGCTGATTACAACGCGTTTCACCGTTCCAACGGGGACGATGCCCAGGCTCAGTTTTGGGGTAACCTGCACGTCGCGATGTCGGCGAAGCTTCCGTGGTACGTTCCGAGTGTAAGTATTCTAACCGCGGGCGTAGAACGCGCCGTGCGGCGCGCGCTTTCATTTGGCGAGCATGCGTTCTGGGGGATTAGCTGGAACAGTCATGGTACCGACGGGACGTTCGACTACGGCGCGCCATGGGGGACCTATTGCGCCGATGTTCATTCTTACAAGCGGCCGCAGCCGGATGGCGGCTGCGACTTCCTAGCGTTTGAGTGGACGGCGCGTGATCTGACTCGTGCGTACCTTAGCGGGCGTGAAGCGGCCTTCTCTACCGACCCCGACGATCTGTTGCGCCGCGGTGGATTTTCTCCGAAGAGCGCTGCCGCGTACGCACGAAGAATTGTCGATGCATATGCTGCGGCTGGCCAGACTCAGCCAATTGTCATGATCGTGCAGGAGGAGTCAATTGACGGCCCTGTTGCGGCCAACGCGGTGGTCATGAATGCTTTGCTCGATGAGGCCGTGCGTGACGGAATGAAACTCGAAACGCTAAGTCAGGCGGCTCGCGACGCTCGCACGTTCTCTTCTGCGCCGCGCGCGGTTGCTTTCCCGTATTTATTTGGAGGTAGGGAAGTTGAGTCGAACATGCTTCACGGCGACACGCTGTATCCGGCGACGATCGACTATCACGACTCCCGCATCGGCATGACCTTTATTTCGGGGCACACGTTGCCGAGCCGGGTGTTCCGATACGCGGATTATCCGGTCTCGCGTTTCAATCGCCCGTTACCCGAAGTGCCTGGTTGGGAGATGCCGTCGCTTCTGCGCGCGAGCGTTAAGGACGGGTGGCTGAAGTTCGCGTTCGCAGCGCCGCGCGCACTGCGTTTTGGAGTAGCGATCTGGAGCGATCCGTCGCGACTAAAGATTATCGGCCCCGGGGAGATCCGCGCCGGGCGCGCCGCTACGGTCTTGGTCTTTGACCTCAAGGCCGGCACCAGCAACGTGCGCTACCGCTGCAGGGGCTGTCGTAGCTCGACGTTTACCTATTCGCTGTAAGTAAGATATCGCTGTTCGATGATAAGCGTCTTGTTACGCGTCCTGCAAAAGCGACCTTTGCCCCCCTGTTCAGGGCTTTCAACAGCACGTAAGCTCCGAGCCGGAGCTAGCTCGCGGGCCCCGAAGCGCAACGTGACGATATGAACGTGCTCTCAATCATTCTATTGGCAATAGGCATACTGATACGGGCTGCGCTCTACTATCCGCCCGCGATGTTTCAAATCGACCCGGATGCCGTCGTCGCCGGCATCTGCGCGTTCCGCATCGAGCACGGCCAATACCCCATTTTTTTCCCCGGCGGCAACCGTTTGGGTGCCGCCAGCTGCTATCTTACCGCCGCATACTTCCATCTGTTGGGACCGGGGAGGACCGGTTTAGCATTAACCGGCCTAACGTGGGGAGTACTGTATCTCGTTTTTATGCTGCTCTTCCTGCGGGCATGCCTTGGACCGAAATCTGGCTGCATAGCTTTTCTGTTTGCGATCGTGCCGCCGGAACAATTTATGACGGTTACCTACCCGCCGTGGGGATACGGCGAAATCATGGCCTCCTGCGCCGCAACGCTATGGCTCGCTACACTTTGGCGCCGGGAAGGCCTGCTCTGGCAACGGGTATGCTTTGGATTGAGCGTCGGAATCGGCCTTTGGTTTTCGTTCCAAACGCTGATGATCGTATTGCCGGCAATTGTATGGATTGCGTCACGGCCCCGAGCGTCCATGCTCAAAGAGTCGGGACCGAGTATCGTCGCCGCGGTGGCGGGCGCGTTTCCCCTTGTGCTGGCAAATATTAGCCACGGGTTTCCAACCTTCACTCAAAATTGGGCTGTTCGAGCCGCGCCGAGCATGGCCATGGCACGCGACGATTTCGTTTGGGTCATCGGCTCGCTGATTCCGCACCTGCTATTTCGAGCGTCGGGCTGGTGGTCGGAAACCACGGTCCTCGTCATCGCGTATTCAATAGTTGCGGTGGGTTTTGCGCTAAGCCTCCGTCGCGCCGTCTCAAATCCGACGCAACCCTGTTCCCCGCGAGACCTTGGAATGCTGTTGCTGCTCGTTCTCGTTGCAACGATTGGAATCTTCAGCGCCTCACAAGCGGGAACGGTTCGCGGCTGGACCGTTCGATATGTTGCGCCGCTCTACGTCGTCGTGCCTATTTTCTTAGGCGTTGGGATAGAAGGACTATGGTCCGCTGCCAGGGCGCTTTCAATCATTACCGCGGCTGCGTTGCTGATCCCAAATCTTCTGTGCTACGGCTTGCCGGGTAGCCAGTTACGGTCTCAACTTACAGCGGAACTCTCCGACTACATGCGTTTGGAACGAGCGCTGATTCTGCACAAGGTCCGGCTCGTCTACGGAGACTACACGTGGGTTTATGATTTGAACTTCGATACGCACGAGCGCGTCACGGCGGTTCCCAAGGTGCCGACCGCGGACTGCTTCGATTATGGCGGCAAACTCAGACACTCGCCGGTGCGGTGGGCTGCGGTGGGCTCTTACGATGAAGTCGAGCGTGAGGCGAAAGTTGTCGGCGCGAGTGGAATGCCTCAGCAGTACGGTCAGCTCTGGCTTCTCATCGCTGATTACCCCTCGCCAGACGCCGCAGATCTGCTGACCGCGCTCCGAGCGAGCGGAATTTAGAACGCACGGGGCTAGCGGCACAATTTTGTATTACGCGCCAGCCCTTCCGGTACTGTGGTTAGCCGGGCCCGAGTGCGAGCCCGCTCACCTGCGCCTGCGGGACGAAGCTGTTCTTCGACTTCACTTTCCCCGGCGCGTATACCGTAATTCCTCCAGTATACGTATCGACGTAGAGCGTGCCGTTGGAGGCGGCCGTTAGAGTGACGACCGTGTCTTTCGTATGCACGATGCGCGATGGACTGGTTGCGCCAGGCGCGTAGACCGAGATCAACGTCCCGCCGCCCACGTAGAGATTTCCCGCTCCGTCGGTTGCGATCAGCCCACCGTGGGCCTTCTTGAGGTTGAGATTGACGAACGTCGACGAACCTGCATTCAGACGGAATACCGCTCCCACTTGGCCTTGCTTGTTTTCCGCGAGCGCGGCGACCCCGACGAGAAGAGCGCCGGTTGAGTCGAAGCCCATGCTCTGGGGGGCTGATACCCTACCGATCGATGGGACGACGTACTCATTGGCATACTTCTGACTACCCGGCGGATAGACGTCGATCACTTGTTGACCTTGACCGTTGATGACCGCCTCTCCCTGGGCATAGACGTTCTGCGCCGAGTCGGCCGCGACGATGGCACCGTAATGCTGGAGCACGAGTGAGAAAAACGGGCTCGTGGCTCCGGATTCGAACTCCTCGATCGTCTCATACGGATACTGAGGGTTATCGGTGAATGCGTACAACGCGCCGGTTTGATCCACCCAGACGCCGGTAACTCGCGGCAGTTTATCGGTGATGTCGCCGACCTCATGCGGGTTTTTGCCGGTCGAATAGAGAGGCACGCCGCCAAGAATGTTTCCGGTGTACAGATCCTGCGAACCACTCGCAGGCCGGTTTCCGTGCGTCATCGGCGTTCGGGTCGTCGGCACTCCCGTTGTCGGCGCTCCCGCAAGTGAAGAGCATCCGGCGAGTGCGAGCGCGATCGCGACCAAACCATACATTGAACGCGAAGCGAGACCATTGCTACCTGACATGTGCAGCCTCCGGCGGACGTCGTCGCCCAAATCGGGCGAGGGGCCTCAGTTTGAAGCGGACTTATGAAGAATCTCTGAACGGTACGCCGAATCTGCTCCGCCCGTGGTTCCAGCGCCCGAGGTGGCATTCTACGCATGCGCAATCAGCCACGTCATGCAGCAAGATATCGCGAAATAGCTTCTTTTCGAGTTACTAATAATCCGTCGGAAAGGCCAAACTTACGATTTAGAAACCGAAGGAATTCGCGGTTCCGCATGGCGTGGTGTGAAACTCGTACTGGAATGACACGGGGCTCGATGCGGCCAGGTCGTTGATACTCGGAGCGATGCCAGGGTTATGTGAGGGCGTTGAGGAGAAGAGATTTCGCGAGCGAGAGTCGACGAGCGATCCGATCGAAATGTTTGCCGCCGGATCCGCTACGCCGTTTGGCGTCGCCGGAGAGAGGGGCGGAACTCCAAGGAGGTTATTCGCGTAGCAGGCGGATTGGTACCCCGGCGGTGCGTACCAAGCGTAGCGGGGCCTCGGCTGCAATGTGTATGAATAAACTGGCGCTTCCTTGTTCGTTTGCGCAAGCGGCTTCGCGTGCACGTCGACGTCGAACGGAACCCTGAAGTGATCTTGCGCGGCGGGACGCATCGCATTTTCGGCGCGCACCGGCGCGGGGCGGAAAGCCGGCACTGCACGCCCCCCCGACGGCACGGGCGCGCCGCGGGTTACGATCGGCGGAGCCAGCGCCGCGACGATCGCAGCTCCGACGAGCAACGAGCGAGTCATATCGAGCAAAGTTCTATCCGCTAACGGCCGCGCCTTCCGCCAGGTTCTTATCGTCGCTCGGGATGTTGGTTTAGTCCCCTTTGGCTTGCTCGTCGTTCCGGTAACGCGTCTCCATTTCATCCCCGAGACGGCGCAACAGTGCCTGGGCAGTCGAGCTAGCGATGTGCCCTCCAACTACCAGGTCGAATGCCGCACCTGCGATACCCCCTGGAGGACGATATGATCCACGCAGTTCAAGCCGCGACGTTTCCCATGTCTCATCCGCGCGCACGGTGAGCTCGCCTTCGAACTCTGGATATGGCCCCCCCTGCGGCTTCCAATGAATATGCCAGGGCTGATCGAAGTGCATGGGATCAACGGCGGAGTCAAAGCTTACCATTACGCCCTTTGTTAGTTCCATTCCGGGTCCCGGCGCAGTTAGGGTGAGGGGGCTCTCCTCACCCGATGCTGCACGTGCGCCGACATTATCAGCAAGGTAACGTTGCGCAAGATGGTACGGGAGGCGTACGATGTGAGTCTCATGCAGCTCGGACATAGCGCAATCTTATCGTAAGCATTGGAATAACCTTTTGGAGATAAGCTCCAACACACTTCATCGGCCTACCGGACGTGCAGTCGGGCGAAGCGCCCGCAGAGAGCGACGAGTAACGCATGAAACTGCAGACGCGAGCTACTAAGTTCGCGGCGAAATCGAGCTCGAGGGCGAGCCGATGAACAAGGGCGCTTTATGCGAGCGCTACGCTCTGTGCCGCGTGGCCAATCCAAGAACAAGCCGTTTTGCGACGGCTCGCACTGGTACGGGCTTTAAAGACGAGGACAACTAAGGCAGCTCCTCTCCGCGCGGTCTTGGGTCAGTTTTTGGTCATGCCGCGTGCAAGGCGACGGCATCGCGGATTTCAAACCAAGGGGCCTCTACACTTCTCAAGAGAAAGGTTTGGATGATGCACGCATACCGTCTTTTGGGCGCGCTGGCGCTCGCTGCCGGGTCCGCCCTCGCGGCGGGATGCTCGGGCGCCCACGTCGTTCCTCCTGCGAGCTCGGGGGCCGCGCCGTCGAGCACTCACGCGGGCTGGCTGTCGCCCGAAGCAACGCGCGGCGGTCAGCTCTTCGTTGCCGATCAGCCGAATCAACGCGTCGCGATATTCTCTCAGAAGACCGGCGCCTCAACCGGGCAAATCACCGACGCGATCGCCGGCCCCGACGGCTTGTATATCGATCCGAGCGGCACCCTGTACGTTTGTAACTTCGGCGCCGGAACGGTAACAGAATATCCGAAAGGTCAAACGACGCACTCGAAGACCCTGACCGGTACCATCGGTCCCAAGTATGTCGTCGCAGGGCGCGACGGCACCGTGTACGTTTCGGACTTCGGGGACGGCTCGCACAGCAATCTGTACGAGTACGCCGGTGGAAGCACGACGCCCACGACGGTGATTCCCTTTGCGACGTTTCCGGCCGGAGTCGCGCTCGATACGCACAACAAAGTTTACGTGGCGTACAGCGATCCCACCAACAACGATATCGAGGTTCTGAAGTTCAAGCCCGGGTCGACGACGGGAAAGAATCTTGGCATTCACATCAAGTACGATAACGCGGGCGGCCTCGCATTCGACAAGAAGGGCGATCTGCTGCTCGACGACCAAAGCCTCCCGGGCGTCGACGTCTTTCCGCCGGGAGCGACCACGCCGTCGCAGCAGATCAAAGGCTTTAGCCTCGCGTACCAGATCGCGCTCAATCAGAAGAACACGCATCTTTTCGTGAGCGATCCGTTCGGCCCGTCGGTTGCGGAGGTCGCGTATCCTTCGGGAACGCCCATCCGCAGCTTCTCCACCGGTCTGGCGGGAGCGTTTGGAGTCGCGACGAGTCCGGACAGTCCGTATTAATCGCCCGTCGCAGTTCGCCGAGCTGGCGCGGCTCTTGCGCCGGCTCGACGATCCGGAATCCGTGCGGCGCAGCCCGCTGGTGCGGGGCGCGTTCGGCGCTCCGCAGCCGGGAAACGGTCCGATCGATGACAATCTGGCACTCCTGCGAATCCGCGCCGCGGTGCTGTCGGCGGTGGCGACGCTGGATACGGAGCTGAACGCGCGCAACGTGCACTTCGCGCGTCAGCGCGCTATCGTCACCCGGTGCGACCTGCGGGGAGAAAAGCACGCCGCGGTTGCGGCCGATCTCGGCGTCTCGCTGCGCGAGTTCTATCGCGAGCGGCGGCGCGCGTTAGAGCGGCTACTGGAGAACCTCGCGTCGAACTTGCGCGAATCGCAGCGGCCGGTGCGAACCCTGCCGACCCGCTTCGAGCTGGAGTTTGATCGCGTCGCGAATCTGTGCCTGGTGGGGGCCTTCGGCGCGGCGTTTGCGCTGCTCGAGCGCATCGCGAGCGAGGCGACCGATCCAAACGACGGCGTGCGGGCCTGGTGCTACGGCGTAGAAATCGCGAGCGATATCGGTGATAACGAGCGCGCGCGGCGTCTTTTTGCGCTGGCGCTGAAGCAATGCCGAGAAATGCGCGACGAGCCGGACCAGATCGCCGAGGTCAACCTTCAGATGGCCTCCGCGTACGTAGCCTGGAACGCCGGCAGCGATTTCAGCCGGCGCGACCGTGCATCTCGAGCGGGCGGCCAAGGCCGCCGAACGGCTACCGCCCACTATCGATCGCGATCACGTCAGGGTCGCGGCGGGCGCGCTGTTCCATCGCGCAGAGCTGTCGTGCCTGCACGGCGATCCGGCGGCGGCGCTCCACACGCTCGGTCGGGCGCGGCGGCTGCTCGACCGGTTGCCCCACAAGCCCAACGATCTCCTCGGCCGGCTCTTTCTCGAACTCGGCGTCGTGCACGAGCTGGTCGTCGGCGGCATGCCGCGTTCGATCGAATATGCGCTCGAAGCGCTCGACGTCTTCGAGTGTGCGCGTCACGCCGAAGGCGTCGCGGTCGCGAGCGGCTTACTCTGTGGCGTGCTGACGCAGTGCGGTGAATTCGAGCACGCGTTGGGGCTCGGTGCGATGTCGCTCGCAGCGGCGCGCAGCGTCGGAAACCCAAAGCTGGTTGCGGATTCGGCCCTGTTGCTGGCGCAGGCGCACACGCTTGGTGGCGATCCAAAGATCGCATTGACGCTCGCGCGGGAGGCCGCGACGCACGGAGGGACGGCACTCTTTGCCGTCCGGTCGCCGCTGGCGATGGCCGAAGCGCACCTGGCGTTGGGCGACTCCGAACTCGCGCTTACCTACGCCGGCGAAGCCGCCCGCTACGCGTCGGCGCGCGCGATGGAGCGTTACGCCGGTACTGCCGCGCGAATCGCCGCCGACGCTTACGCAGCGCTCAACATGCCCTTACAGGCCCGCGAGCAGGCTGATCTGGCGCTGTGCGTGCTGTCGGCGCACGGCCATCCGCACTCGCTCGCGCGCGCTTACGCAACGGCGCAGCGCGTGGGTATCGGCGGCCCGGCGCTGCGGCTTGCGCGAGAGATCCGCGACACGCTGCGAGCGCCCGATACTACCGCGCAGTTGGCGGCGCGAGGGCTGGCATAGTCATCCGCGGTGGCGTAGCCGCAGCATGAACGACGGTTATCTTTCGCGGGCTGCATGACGGGAGCGCGCATAGTTCGAGGGAGAGGGACAGAGTGATCACCGGTATCCACGCGATCTTCTACACCAAGCACTCCAAGGAGATGTACGACTTTTTTAAGGACGTGCTCGACCTGCGCTACGTCAACGCCGGCAATGGGCGGCTCTTCTTCGCCGCACCGCCGACGGAACTCGCCGTCCATGAGACCACAGACGACCCCGAACACGAACTGTGGCTGATCTGCGACGAGATCGCCGCGACGGTACAGCAGCTGGAGAAAAAGGGAATCAAAGCGACACCGGTCGCCGACCGCGGCTGGGGTTTGGTGACGACGCTCGAACTCCCCGGCGGCGACAAGCTCGGCCTCTATGAACCAAAGCATCTCTCGCCCCTCACGTAGCTCGTGCTGGGGTGAGCCATATGCCCAAGGCCCGCAATGCGGCGCGGCCGCGTATCGCGGATGGCAGGCGCCGGGCGGGGCCGCTCTGCTACCTCTCTTAGCGTTAAAGCCGTTTCAAACGAGGCACCTCCCAGGTGTAAAGGACTCTCCTCAGGGTCTCGACATGAAATCCGGTTTGAGCGTAGTTACGTTGATCGGCACGGAAACGTGCTCTTGCACGATCAGCCATTTACCGTTGACTTTTCGCAGAACGTCGGTAACACGAACCGCCATCGCGTGCAAGTTGCCCATGTTTCCGGTAAACGATTGAATGCTGTGCGTGTAGGCGACGTCGCCGCTGATCGTCACGGACAGCTCGCTGATGGAGAACGTCGGATTACCCTTGATTGAATCAAAGAATGCCTTCCAGTCAGCACGATAGTTATCCCAGCCCACATGCTCGCGCGGTGTGCTGACGTCGAAGACGAAGAGCGTATCGCTGTGGATGTAGGGCAACATTATGGCGTTGAGGTCCTTGTGCCGAAACGCGTTGGCAAACTGTTGATAGAGCGCGCTGATCGCAGCGTTGTCGTTGGATTGCGCGTCGGCGCGCGATGCAATGGCACTTCCGGCGATGGCGACGGTAAGGACAAAGAGAGCCATTTTCTTCATAAGGTAGCCTCCAGAGACGGGCAAGGATGGCATGCTTCGCGCTGCGCGAGGCGAATCCTCAGCTCTTGAAAATTGCGGACGCCGATGTCCGTTTTCACGTGAACCGCGATCTGCTAGTGTCTGGACAGGCGTGAAGGAAATCTTATGAAAGCTGCTGTCGTTACCGCTCCCGACGCCACCCCGAAATACGTTGAATTTTCCGAACCTCAGGTTGACGACGGCTACGAACTTGTAGAGCTGGTAGCTGCCGGGCTCCATCCTATCGTACGATTGCTGGCAGCCGGGCGGCATTACGGAAGCACGCAGTCGTGGCCCCTCGTCCCGGGCGTCGACGTCGTCGCTCGTACCGCGGCTGGCGATCTCATCTTCACGGGCTTTGTGCGTCCCCCGCACGGCACGTTCGCGCAGCGAATGGCGGTACCCAAAACGATGTACATCTCGCTACCCCCGGGAGCCGATCCCGTGAAAGTCGCTGGCGGATTGAATCCGGCCCTCGCATCGTGGTTGCCACTCAAGGCGCGCGTTCGCGAGATCGGCTCGCTCGCAACGGTCTTGATTCTCGGCGTGACCGGTGTGGCCGGATATCTTGCCGTGCAACACGCGCGCCTACTCGGCGCAAACCGTGTCGTCGGCGTGGGGCGCAATCCGGCACGTCTTGCGCGCGCTGCGGCGCTTGGGGCTGCAACCGTTGCCCTGAGCGGCAATCGCGAGGCCGATGCCGCGGCAATCGTCGACGCTCTAGGCGGTACGACACCGAGCATCGTACTCGACTTTCTGTGGGCGTCGGCAGCCGAGACTGCCTTCGCTTCGCTCGCAAGGCGCGGGCTTGAACAAGACACCGCCGACATTGCTTACACGCAAATTGGCGCTACGGCCGGTCCCGAGGCAGCCGTGCCGGCGGCGCTCTTACGAAGCCGCCGCATTCGCATCTCCGGCAGCGGTGCGGGTTCCGCACAAATCGCCGATATCATGGCCGAAGTCCCCGTCTACATGCAGCTTATCGCAGACGGTAACGTCGACGTCCCGACCAAAACGGTCCCACTGTCGTCGATCTCGGAAGCTTGGACCGCATCGACAGACGGCACCCACAGAATTGTCGTCGTTCCTTAACGCTGCTCCGAGCTAAGGCAGGCGCATCTTACTGCGACAAGGCCGGCCATAGCGGACCGGTTGGCAGCGCGAACCAGATCAGTCCGTTCCACGTCGGCTTCTGCCCAACGCCTAGAGCCTCTTCGGCGTAGAGAATGATGAAACGCGTGACGTGGTACGAGGCATCGATGTTGCCGATGTGTGTGTGATTGCCCAGTCCGTCGTTCGTCAATTGTTCGCCGACGGAAACGAGGCCGCGCTGGCCGATATTGTCGTAGAGTTCATATGAGATGCCGTTGCTGCCCGCGGAGGAGGCGCCCATACCCGGATTGCTATCGTGATTCATCTGATATGTTGCGAGGAAGCCTGGCACACCGTTGACAGGGTCGCGTTGCGCGTAAAAACCGTTGGTGTAATACTGATCGAAGCCGCCTTCAGTCAACGGCCAGGAACCGCGCGCACCGTAATAACCGAACTCGAGGGGATTGCCCTGGTTCGCGAAGGCAAGCTTGTACTGCAGCGTCTTGTCCTGCGTCCAGTCGTAATCGTTGAATCCGTTGAGGTCGGCGCTGGAAGTAACGTAGGCAATTTCTGCATCGAGGGAGCCCCGAACGTACGCGAATTTTTCTCCCCACCTATTGGCATCCAGCTCGTAGGCGTGTTCGCCGACCGTGATCTCCGCCTGGGAGTTGACAGTAAGGCCGCTAACGTCGAGCCACTGACTAAATTCTGACGGTGCCGGCACTTCGAGTTTCCCCACGAAGATGTGCCCCGCACCATTGAAAAAGTTGTTGTAAGCAAACCACGCGGTGTCGAGGCCTCCGGCTTGACTCCCCTGCCAAATCCACTGCTGTACGTGATACGTCCATTCGCTCCCAGGGGTTCCGAACGCGCCGTCGGCGTGCACTCCGAGACTGCCAATGTCCCACGAAGCCGCGCTTGGCGACTGCTGCGAGTAGCCTACGGGATAGTCGACCCAGATCGGGGATTCGCGCTCTAATACGTGCGGATTCAAACCGGCGTACCCCGTCCGCTGAACGTAGCGTCCGTAGGCGTTGAGCGCCGGAATTTGAATGTGGCATTCGGAACATTTAATGCCGTACGCTTGCGCGAAGTTTGGCATCGCCGCCGCCGGCTTACTCGTCGCGAGCGTTAACGCAGCCGCACCGAGAACGCTAATGCACGAAAAAATTCCAATCTTGCCATGGATTCGCATAGTGATCTCTCCGCTTAGCAATGGTATTTTCGGGGCTAGCTTGGTTGTACCCTGCAGGGTATGATTGATTCAACGAAAAAAATGCTCGAGTCTTGCATATCCCGAGTGCTCCGAGGAGGATGGCCGAAATGCTAAAACGATGGATAACCGTTGCTCTAATCGCCGCTATCGCAGCCTCGCTCGCGCCAATATTATTTGAGATGCGTGCCCCCGCCATAGCCGCCACCAGTTCTGCGGCGGCCGGTCAGAAGGTCTATAACGCAAACTGCTCCGCGTGTCACAACGCCAATGGGAGCGGCCAGTCGGGTGTATTTCCGCCGCTTGCGGGCAATCCGATGGTGACCGGTTCGCCCGATAAGGTGATCGCTGCCGTTAAAAATGGCCTCACCGGCCAAACAACGGTTAACGGTAAGTCGTACAACGGCTCGATGCCGGCTTGGAAGAGTAAGCTGAGCGACGCCGAGATTGCCGACGTTATTACTTACATTCGATCCTCCTGGGGCAACAAAGCTGACGCCGTAACCGAAGCGCAGGTCGCCGGCTTAAAGTAGGAACAGGTTGCCGATTTGAGTCGTCGAAACCAACTGCTACTCTAAGCGGCATACCGCCGCTGGATGGAGGGCGCGCTTGAAGATCTACGTGAGGCTCGTCTGGGTTGCTGGGATCGTCGTCGCGGGATTGATTCTGGCGAATGTCCACGGTACGGTGATGGGCGCTCAGGGGCCTGATGGCAAAGCGATCTTCCTTGTCAACTGCGCGGTCTGCCATCAGGCTACGGGGCTGGGTGGCGGCCCCTACCCGCCGTTGGCGGGAAACCCCGACGTTAATCGGGACGACAGCGCTAATATCATCCAGACCGTTCTAAACGGGCGCACGGGTCCGATAACGGTGAACGACACGCAGTACGGCGGGAACATGCCGTCTTGGCGTGGCCAGCTTTCGGATGCCCAGATTGCGGCAGTGCTTACGTACGTGCGAACGGCGTGGCACAATAGCGCGCCGGCGGTTTCTGAAGATCAGGTAGCGGCCGCGCGTGCGCCGGAAGCATTGAGCGGTGGCCAGCTCTTTGCTGCGAAGTGCTCGACCTGCCATCAATCCGCGGGTCAAGGAACCGACAAGTATCCGCCGCTTGCCGGCAACCCCGTCGTTATCGCCGCCGACCCCAACGCGATGATCGGCGTGATCGTCAATGGACGCACGGGGCCGCTCATGGTCAACGGCAAGACATTCAATAACCAAATGCCGACTTGGAAAGGGCAACTCACGGACGCGAGCATTGCGGCGGTCGCCACATATATTCGTTCTGCCTGGGGCAACAATGCGTCGCCCGTGACGGAGGAAGAAGTGGCTGCCATAGGGTCACCCGTCTCGGTTCAAGTCGGGGCCTCCATCTATGCGAAGAATTGCGCCGCTTGCCACCAGGCCAACGGAGAAGGTGGAATTGGTCCTGCACTCGCGGGAAATCCGCACGTCAATATCGCCAATCCGACCATGATGCTGACTACGATCTTGCAAGGTCGAAATATAATGCCGTCATGGAAGGGTCAACTTGCGGCGAGCGATATTGCAGCGGTTGCAACTTTCGTTCGATCTTCGTGGGGCAACAATGCCGGCCCGGTTACCGTACGGGACGTAAAGGCGATCAAGTAAATAGCCCGCCAATAGCAACAACCCCAAGGACCACGCCGGCGACGAGATCCTTCATTGAAGGATGGCCCCTTCGGACGAAGGTGTTTCGCCTCCTTAGTGGTTGTCCGCTAGCTGATTAAGGAACGCCTCCATCGTACGTGCTGCCAGCTTTCGGCCCACGAGGCGATCGAAGAAATGGCCAACGAGACCTCCTGGCGGCTCGTACGAACCTTCGAGTATGAGTTCCGTTTTGTTGCCGCTGCGCTGAACCGTAAGCGTGGCACCGAACTCTGGAAAGCCACGCCAGGCTGGGCGCCACGCAAACGCCACACCCTTAAGACGCGGAGCAACGCTGAGCCAGTCGAAAAGCGTGTAGTATTGCAACTCTACGCCCGCTGTTGACGGGCCCAAAGCCTTCACCTGGAGTTTTGGATGCTGTGAAAAGAACTTTTGGACTCGATCGACCACCGCATCCTCAGGAGCCTGAATCCGCGTCGTTCGGACTATTCGCGTCATGGGTGGATATTTGTCAGGGCGCACGAAACCACCCTTATGTTCAAGCACATCTTAGTCGCACTGGATGGATCGGAGTGCTCTCACAAAGCACTCGCCTTGGCGATACAACTCGCGAAGGAGCAAGGCGCGCGTTGTACGGTATGCACCGTGGTAGATGTCGTACGTGCGGCGGCCTCAATGACCTACGCGACCGGAGACCTCGTTAATGAGTGGATCGCCACACTCAATGAAGATGCTCGACGCAGCGAGAGGGAGGCTCTCGCGAAATATGCGGATTCGGGCATTGGCATAGAAACGAAAGTATTAGAGGGCTACCCGTCTTCGGCTTTGCTCGATGTCGCGAAGAACACGGGCGCCGATCTTATCGTAATGGGAAGCCATGGCCGCACAGGACTCAAGAGACTGTGGCTTGGTAGTGTTGCGGAATCGGTCGTACGAGAAGCGATGATCCCGGTTCTGATCGTCCGATAAAACGGCTCCGACTAGATCGCGGGCGCTCACCGTAGCATCCCGATCGAAGTTGTTTTTTGTCGTCACAACGCCTCGGGTTCGCGCGTTGCAAGGCACGTCGCCGAAACGGAGGTACTGGGTCGTGTTGATTTTCCTATTCCGTCGAGCACTCGTGCTGCTCATCGTCGCTACGGCGCTGCCATTTGTGGCGCGAGCCGCCACCAGCGAAGGATTGCCGACGAGGGGCCCAATTGCTCCCTACCTTATGCCCGATCGTCAAGCTGAAGTTGCCTTGGCGCGGAGCGCCGGTCCGCCATCGATCGCTGCGAACGCCGAGGTGCTTGTGCTTACTTTCCACGGCTTCGAGACGGCCGTCAAAGGATCGAACGGCTTCGTGTGTCTCGTCGAACGTTCTTGGGCTGCGCCATTTAACGATACCGAGTTCTGGAATCCGAAAGAGCGCGGGCCCGACTGTTACAATCCTCCCGCGGCGCGCACCGAGATACCGCAGCTACTTCAGGAGGCTCAATGGGCCCTGGCCGGGCTCAATAGGCAGCAAATGGCGGAAAGAACGAAAGCTGCCTTCGCCGATCACAGCTTCAAGCCACCGGAGCCTGGTGCATTTGGCTTTATGCTCTCGAAGCAGGGGTATCTTAACCATGCCCACGGACCATGGTATCCCCACATGATGTTTTTCATTCCACGAGATCAAGTCGCTAGTTGGGGCCCCAACGTAGACAATTCGCCGACTCAGTCCGTTGATCGCGGTCCATATCTAGCGACGCTGGTTATGGTACCAGTGCTCACCTGGTCCGACGGATCGCCGGCGCCGCACTAGGAGTAGTCAGGCGCGAATTGTCGTCGGCCGTGGATCGCGGCTACGCCGGGATTGAACCCCGCCGCACCGAAGGTTAGTTGTTCCCGCCGATGTTACGGGATATGGGAGCATGGCAAGAATGAACGTTTTTGATTTCGGTCGCTGTTCGATCGCCGCCGCGACGATCACCGTGGCGTTAGCAGGTTGTGGGTCTCAGGCAGGCAACGCCGCGCCGGCGGTGCCGCTTACCAACAGCGTTGAACCCGCGTTGTTTTCGCATTCGGAAACGTTTAAGTATACCGGCACGAAGCAAAGGTTCAAGGTGCCGCCGGGTGTCAAACAGATCCAATGCATCTTGCTGGGGGGCGCCGGGTATGGCCAAAGCCGTCGGAGCTCGCACCGATACTTCGGGGGCCCCGCTGGTCGCGTCTACGCGGTTATCGCGGTGAACCCCGGCGAGCTGTTCTACGTTTTCGTCGGCGGCCAAGGTCGTGAAACGGGCGCGGGCGGCTTCAACGGCGGCGGGCCGAGCGGCTACGGCCCCTCGGCTAACGGTTACGGCGGTGGTGGCGCGTCGGACATACGTCAAGGCGGCATTAAACATGGCGACCGCATCCTGGTCGCGGGCGGCGGCGGCGGGCAAGGCTACGGATACGTCTACGATGTGGGCGGTAAAGGAGGCGGCGAGGTCGGCGGAACCGGCGGCGGCAACACGTCTTCGGGCTACGGCGGCGGCGGCGGCACCGGTGGCGCCCAAAGTTACGGGGGATCGGGTGGTGACGGCGGCATGGGTACCAGCGGCAAAAACGGCTCGCCTGGGGGCCGAGGTCAACTGGGCATCGGCGGAAACGGTGGCCGGGGTGCCAATAATCCATCTGGCTACGGCGGCGGGCCCGGCGGGGGCGGCGGAGGCGGCTATTACGGAGGCGGCGGAGGTGGCGGCGGTGGCGCTGCTTTTGCGAGCATCTACGGCGGCCCCGGCGGCGGCGGCGGCGGCGGATCGTCCTACATAGAGCCGGGCGTATTGCGCGGACAAATGTGGCAAGGCTGGTATAAGGCAACGAGTGACGGCTTAGTGGTCATTAGCTGGCGATGAAAGCAGTTAGCGTTTGCCGCCCGCTCTCGCCGGATTGTGGATGCTGCCGTTAGGACTCAGCCGTTCGGCGCTGCGGTCAGCAAATAGTATACGCCTCTAACTCGGTAGTCTGCGGCGTGAGATAACGTTACGGTGGACTTACTTAGAACCGTGGCCGCGTGGCCGTTCGTGCACGGTTTTCTCTTCGTAACGCTGGCGCTGTTCCCGATCGTCAATCCGTTGGGCATGACACCCATCTTCTTGAACTATACGGAGTCCCTTGACGACGCCATTGCGGGAAGACTCGCCCGGCGCGTCGCGATCAACGCCTTCATTCTCACGGCCGCGTCCTTGATCGTCGGTCCGCTGGCGCTCAAGTTCTTCGGTTTAAGCCTCTCGGCGGTGCGTGTCGCCGGAGGCCTGGTCCTCGCCAGTGCGGGTTGGCGGCTACTCAGCCAGGGCCAGGAAGACTCGAAGCATCGCGCGCCGGCGGCTTCCGAAGATGAAGTGCTCGGCGGCGCGTTCTACCCGCTGACGCTGCCGTTGACGATTGGCCCGGGATCCATAGCGATCATGGTGACCGTCGGCAGCAGTTTGCTCGCCGCTCCGGGAGGTTCGATCCTACTCGATGGCCTTGGCGCTTTGGCGGGCCTGGCGTGCATCTCCATCCTGGTCTATCTCTGCTACAGCCAAGGGGAACACGTCTTGCGAAAGCTCGGGCCAACCGGCGTCAACGTATTGCTGCGGCTTTCGGCGTTCATCTTGCTCTGCATCGGCGTGCAAATCGCCCTTGAGGGTTACACCGCGATTCTCTCACCGCATCCCTAAGCGGTCACAAATCGCGATCACATCGCTTGGCTGGGATGGCGCTCGCATGCCGCGAAGATAACCGGCCTCGGTCCGCACGGCTTGAACGGAGGCACCAGGGATGAAGAGTTTATGTTCTGCTCGCTCCGCGCTCAGTATTAGCGTGGCCGCGGCATTGCTCGCCGGTTGCGGCGGCGGACATAGAGCTGCGAACGTGCTTCCAGCTAGCGCCGGTTACGGCAAGCTTCAAGCAATGCCTACGCACGGAACGTCGGGACAGGATTTGTTGTACATCGGCCTATATGGGCTCGCGCGCGGGTATATCTACTCTTATCCGCAGGGCGCGCATAGAGAGCGCTACCCCAACGTCGGCGGGTGGCAGTACGGCGAATGCGCCGACACCAGCGGAAATGTCTACTTTATAGTCGGGTACGCTAGCGGCGGCTACAGCATAAATGTGTATCAGCACGGCAGAACTGAGCCCATTGGTTACCTAACCCGCTGGGGTAACACATGCTCGTTCGATCCAACCGCCGGCGACCTCGCGGTGGGGCCCGAAGGCAAGGTGGCAATCTACAGAACGGTTCCGGGGAAGCCTAAAGTCTATTCGGTCCCGAGCAACTTCACCGGAATAGCGTGCACGTACGATAACAGAGGCAACCTTTTTATCGACGGTCGTACTTCTCCGTCTGTACCCGCACTAGCCGAGTTACGCAAGGGTAGCAGGAGCTTCGTATCAATCGAGCTGCCGTCGATAAAGGTGCCATTCAACGGCTTATTGGCAATGCGTTGGGACGGCAAGTACTTAGCGGTTACTAACGGAACAGCAACGATCTATCGTTTGGCGGTAACCGGAACGAAGGCGCGCGTTGCGGGGAAGGTGCAGCTTCAGGGTCTCAACCATATTTCTTCGATCTGGATACAAGGCGACACAATCGTCGCTGGAGGTAGCCCAGACCGTAGCGTATTCATCTGGAATTATCCGGCCGGGGGCAATCCAATCAAGACTCTACGTAATGTGGGCAAAGACACCTTGGTCGCCGTTTCCGTGCCGGGCACCTGACGGTGGAATAGCTGGCACGTACGGCGGACATACGTAGCCGCTCGTCCACTTCGTTTTCGTGAGACATTCCACTATGAATAACCTCGTTCGGCTTGCACTTGGTATCAGCGCGGCGACGCTTTTGGCGAGCTGAGGTGGATCATGGATGCTACCGGGAGCGAAGATTTCTTTCTTACTGATCCGGCAAAGCTTTGGATACAAGGTGCGTGCTCAGGCGGCAGCGGCATCGCGTACTTAGGTGTTTGAAAGCGGTGTATGTAATATGGTCGCGGAGGCGCGGGCCCAATGCCGGTCGAAAACCCAAAGGGCGACGGTTTTGGTATTCGGCGTGCTGATTCGTAACTAAGTTTCACATTGCAAGAAGCCGGGCGCGACGCCTGATGTCTACTTCAAAGGAGCAAGGCTAATGAACACCCATGGTTTACTTAAGTGCGCCGGCGCTGTCGTTGCGCTCGTAATTGTTTCGGCGTGCGGGAGCACCCTTCGACAGGCTCAGGATGAGATGGCGGTCGCGCCGTCAGTCCCTACGTTCACCGCGAGCTACGTAGGTAGGACGCTGTTCGTGAATGGGAGGCCCGTCACGGCGGCGAGGCTGAATCCACTGCCGCGTTACGCAGAGCTCGTACCGGATAAATCGAAGTCAAAGAAGTACGAGTACATCATCAACTTCTACGGCTCGTACGCCAGCATTTTTGACTATCCAAAAAGCACAGCGATGATTGGTCAGATTAATGGCGCCGGCGGCCAAGGCTGCACCAACGTTTTGTACGGCTATGGGAATAAAATCGTCTGGAACCCCGGGCGTACGAACGACCTCATTAACGAATACAAGATTCCAAACAAGCTGATCAAGAGCCTGTATCTTAATTACACGTTCACATCCAGCTGCGCCATGAATACTAGCGGCGATCTTGCAGTCGGAGTCCTCTTGGGTAATTCTTACGGCCCCGGCGGTCAGGTCGTGATCTTCAAGAACGCGACCCTCCCGGGTAAAGTATACAATACGCCGTTGTCCCGAGAATACTTCAACGGCTACGACCCCCACGGCAATCTCTTTGCCGACGGTTTGGGTGCGAGTTCTAGCTTCGCACTCGTCGAGCTTCCGAAGGGCAGCAGCAAATTCGTTACGATCAAAACGAGCAACTCTCCGCAGTTCCCCGGCTCGGTGCAGTGGGATGGTACCTACCTCACCGTGTTCGATCAGTCCACGAGTGAGACGTATCAGTACGCGGTTAGTGGAACGACGGCGACGCTGAAGAACACCGTACAGTTCACCGGGGCTGGCGACTGCGCGCAAACGTGGATCGTTAAGGGCCTGCTGTATTGCGGCGACGCAGGAAATAACGACGGCGAGGTTTTCAAATATCCGGCCGGCGGTTCACCGACTGCGACGTTCACGGGGAACTTCGCTCAGCCGCTCGGCGTGACGGCAGCGAAGACATAGTCTACCTCGTCAAGGAGCAAGGTCAATGATGTTGCGACCGTGGTGCGCCGGAACTGAGCGCCGAGGGCCGAACGCTTTTGGCCAGTGGCTCGAAGCACGCGCTCTACTCTGATGTACCGACGACTGGCCGTGCTCGCCCTCGTCACGCTTGCTCTGGCGGCGGCCTGTTCTTCGAATAGTGAAAACCCGACCGTTCCCTCGCCCGTATTCGAGCGCGCATCGCGCAACCATAGGTCGCAAAGCAAGATCTCGCACGTTATCGTCATCATTCAAGAGAATCGCAGCTTGGACGACTTTTTCGCCGGATACCCGGGCGCCAACGCCTCGACGACCGGCTGCGGCAAGCCGACCCCCTCGCCGAAAAACGGCGCAAAGCCGATTGAACCCTATACGGTTAAACCGCTTTCGACTGGACCGTCTCCCTCGTGCCCACCCGGCGACATTGCAATACCGTTGCACGAGGTCAACTTCCACAACAATCCCGACCTAAAGCACGACTGGAACTCCTCAATCACGCAGTGGGACAACGGAAGCATGGACGGCTGGACCGCGTATGGCATGGAGAATGGTTGGTGGAAAGGCTATGTACACGAGGACCCGGCGCAAGTAAAGCCTTACTGGACGATGGCGCAACAGTACGTACTGGCCGACGAGATGTTCCCCACGGAGTTCGGCGGTAGCTTCACTGGCCACCTTACGCTCATTGCCGGCACGGACGACATCAAGCTTCCCGGCAGAGCCGAGGTGAACTTTCCGGATGCCGCGCCGGACGACTGCGATTCGCCGCCCGGCACGCAGAGCTCGTACGTCGAGGAAAAGCCGTACCGAGAAGTGCATCTTTTTCAGGCCGGCTTTCCGTGCTTCGATCAGTTCAACACGATGGCCGAGGTACTCGACAAGGCGGGAATCTCGTGGAAGTTCTACGCGACGAAAATGCTCGATGCCGGAATTTGGGAGCCCTTCGAAGGAATCAAATACGTACGCTACGGCCCCGACTGGAAACACGATATCATCGCACCGCAGACGAGGGTTTTGAAGGACGCGATGAACGGCAAACTCGCCTTGGTGAGCTGGGTCACGCCCAACAAGGGCGATTCCGATCATCCCTCTGCCCTTAGCGACAAAGGGCCGTCGTGGGTGACCTCAGTCGTCAACGCGATCGGGGAAAGCACGTACTGGCCGAACAGCGCCATCATTGTCGTCTGGGACGACTGGGGCGGCACGTACGATAACGCCTCGCCGCCGCAGCTCGATTATCGCGGATTAGGCATGCGCGTTCCGTGCCTGATCATCTCGCCGTACGCCAAGAAAGACTACGTCGCACACACGCAATACGAATGGGGCAGCATCTTACGCTTCGTTGAAGAGGTGAACGGTATCCCTGCCGGCAGCATAGGATCGACGTCGCAAGGCTATACCGACGGCCGGGCAAACAGCCTCGACGACGCCTTCGACTTCTCGCAGAAGCCCCGTAAGTTCGTGAAGATCCACTCGAAGTACCCGGCGTCGTACTTCCTGCGCGAGCGTCCGTCGAACGAGCCGGTCGACACGGAATAGACTATTTTGGCGGTGACGCCGTCGTGGCTTAGCTTAGCCGCTTCGCCGCATAGCAGAGCGGTTCTCGTGTAAGGCTTCGCCTGGAGCTTGGCGGCCGGAGGGGCGCCCAAGCCGAGCGGGCGCGTGGGCCTGAAACCGCTGGATCCGCCAGCGCACCATTTCGAGAGCGATTGCGCCACAGGCGCCCCCTAACGTTGCGCAAAAGCAGAGCGTGTCGCAGCCGAAAACCTGAGCGCCGCATATTGGAAGGCGCCGACGCCGATCGGCGTGCCCCAGCCGCCGGGGGCCGGAGTAGTAGCGCCTACGGTGGACACCGCGAAATTTGGACGCCGAGCGGCGAGGCGACTAAGCTGCTACGGCCTCGCGTCGCGGAGCCCTCTGACGGGCCTCACGGCCCGAACGCCAGCGCATACGGCGTGCTCACACCGTGGCTGATTATGCGCCTAGTTTTGCCCGAAAGGTAGACGGACACGCTGTTATTCAGAACGTTTGCAACGTAAAGATAGCCGGCGCTGCCAAACACCAGCGCACGCGGACCGTCGACGTACGAGGAGATCGTCCGCAGCACCTTCGTCTTGCCCGGAGCATAGACCGTCACGGTGCTATTGTTGAGGTTAGCAACGTAGAGATTGCCGGAAGCGTCGAACGCCAACGCGACCGGCCCAGCGATGCCTTGGGAGATCGTCCGCAGCAGCGGGACGCTGCCCGGACCATAGACCGTCACGGTGTGACCGACGCCGTTATGCCCGTAGTTCGCAACATAGAGATTGCCGGAGGCGTCAAATGCCAACGCAACTGGACCGGAAACGCCCTTGGAGATCGTCTGCAAAAGCGTGCTGCCGTACGCCGGGTAGACCGTCACAGTTTTACCGCTGCCGTTATACCCGTAGTTCGCAACATTGAGATTGCCGGAGCCGTCAAACGCTAGCGCGCTCGGTCCGTTCATGCCCTTAGAGATCGTCCGTAGCGCCTTCGTGCTTCCCTCGACATACACCGTCACCGTGTTATTGGTCCCGTTTGCGACATAGAGATTATGGAAGCCATCAAACGCGAACGCAGTGGGACCGTCGAGGCCCTTGGAGATCGTCCGCAGCAACTTTGTCTTGCCCGGAGCGTATTCCGTCACAGTGTTATTGCCTGAGTTTGCGACGTAGAGATACCCGGCGCTGCCAAACGCCAACGTATACGGCCTGTTTATACCCTGGGAGATCGTCCGCAGCAGAGAGCTGCCACCTTTGCGGTACACCGTCACGGTGTTATTGCCGTAGTTTGCGACATAGAGATTCGAGAAGGCTGCGGGTGGCGCCGACAAACTTGATTGCGAGCCCTTCGCCTTGGCGGCAATTTGCCGATTCGTTTGTATCTGCGGCATCGCTCCGGGCGCTCCGATCGGTGTCTGCGATCCGCAGCCTGCCAGTATAGCAGTGACTGCGCAGATGCCTAATGCATAACGGCCTGAATCTGAAAGTTTCATTCGCCTTGCTCCAATCTCGACGTCAACGCGCGTCGAAAGGCTAATCACCTTTTACCGCCAAGGCCCCCGGCAAGCGATGCGGGCTCGGTCTCATCGTAGCACGCAGGCCGCGATCTCGGAAGCCGCGGCCACGTCGCCGAGTCGGCGCACCCTCGTCGCTGTACAAGTGGCTTCGAATCGAAGCCGCAGGCCTGCTCCATGGCCGGCCGAGTGCCCGGGGCACCGTGGAAATGGGACCGGGCGGATTGTCGAGCGGCGCGGGGCGCTGTAAGTTGGGCCCGAAGCCCGACTTTGGGCCTCGGAGGTTTGCCCTATGTTGAAACGCTTCGCATTGGCCGCGGCGGTCCTTGCCGTCGCCGGCCTACTGCCAAGTCACGGCGTCGCAGCTCCGGTGGCGGCTACCCGGGCTGCAATCGTCGCCCAACCTTTGCCACCACTCTTCGATACGAAGAGCGTGGCACAGGCGCATTGTCCGAAGGATGTCGTTGTATGGCTCAATATTCCCAGCGGCATCTACCCTTACGAGGCCGAGCGCTGGTACGGCGCACGAAGCACGGCGGCTATGCATGCGAGAAAGGCGATTGCGGCCGGCGATCGCGCGAGTGAAGCAATCGACGTGACTTATTGATCTCGCGCAGGGACAATCGAAACTTTAGAGCTTACCCGCGCTTAGCGGATTAGAAGCCTCGCAGCTGCGTAGCCCGGCGCCGATCGCATCGCGCATTGAAGCCTCGCGCTTGCGCTCGCATCGCCTCGCAGCAGTCTCGCAGTTTAGAGCGCGGCGCCGCCCCGCACTTTGCACGTTTCAACTGCGGCCTCCATTTGGCAGGCATTCAGGCAAGATCGCAGTAGCCCGTTCGGAAGATGAGCACCGAGATGCTGAACTTCATGGTGTCGGTGGCGACACTGGTCGTCGTGGGGGCCGCTGCGACGGCGGCGCTCATTCAACTGCGGCACCTGCGAACGAGCAATCAGCTCACGGCATTCCTCGGAATCTTGAACCAGTGGAACCTTCCCGTGGTGCAGGCGGCGTTGCGAGAATTGAAGCAAACTCCAGTTAAAATGGGAGATCCCGAGTACGTGGCGGTGCTGAGGGCCCCCGGCTCGGTCGATCGCGCGAGCCACCCGGAGTTCCTCGCGCTCGACCTCTGGGAACAGGTCGGCACGTACAGTAAACACGGGCTCATCGACGAAAATATCTTGCTAGACCATCATATCAGCCCAAGTCCGCAGCGCGTGGAGGCTCGCCCAGCCGCTTATCGCCGTACTTCGTGAGAGCACGGGTCCATCGGCCTTCGAAAACTTCGAGTATCTCGCCGTTCGCGCGAAGCTCTGGGAAAAGCGCAACCCCAGCGGCCTCTATCCTGCCGGTCTGCCACGTTTCACGGATCTCGAAGCGTAAACGCCGTCACGTTACACTCTCGGTCTTCAACCGCCGCCCAGCACTTTGCGCGGCATTCGCGCTTGCGAGGCCCTTGTTGCTTTGCAGACTTGCGCGCATTGCGGCTGCGAGCTCCTCGCACCACGGCAGCTACGCCTCGCAGCATGTTCGCAGTCTAGTTGGCTTAGATCGCGGCGCTTAACGCGTTGCGGCTTTGCGGCTTCGCTCGCTTGGCCTAGCGGCTCAGCGGAGGGGGGTCCGCTGCCGCGCCTCTAAGCTGCTAATCGCAAGCGCCGCGATCCAAGCCGCAACGCGTTAAGCGCCGCGCTCTAAGCTGCGAGTCTACTGCTAGCTAAGCTGCCGCGGTGCGAGGCGCTCGCAGCTGCAATGCGAGCAAAGCTGCAAAGCTACAACGGCCTCGCAAGCGCGAAGCCGTGCAGAGGGGCAGACGGCGCGGGTTGGTGTGGACCGGCTCGCCCCGCCTTGAGCGAAGGCGAGCCGAAATCCGCTTGTAAGTTAACGCTTCCCTTGTGGTCTGCGATGATCTCGCCTGAATGCGGGCCCCAGTACGCTGGGGTTGTAGACCGCGACACTAGTTGGCTCGTTGAATCCCGAGCCGAGCGTGTTGATCGTGGTGTAGCCGCCGGCCGCCAGGATCTCCTTGACGGCGCTGTTCGAGAAGTCGGCCACATAGACGTTGTCGCTCGCATCGACCGCGACACCTTCCGGATAGGAGAATCCCGAGCCGAGCGTGTTGACCGTGGTGTAGCCGCCGGCCGCCAGAATCTCCTTGACGGCGTTGTTCGCTGCGTCGGCCACGTAGACGTTGTCGCTCGCATCGACCGCCACGCCAAACGGATAGGAGAATCCCGAGCCGAGCGTGTTGACCGTGGTGTAGCCGCCGGCCGCCAGAATCTCCTTGACGGCGTTGTTCTGTGTGTCGGCCACGTAGACGTTGTCGTTCGCATCGACCGCGACACCAGACGGATAGTTGAATCCCGAGCCGAGCGTGTTGACCGTGGTGTAGCCGCCCGACGCCAGAATCTCCTTGACGGCGCTGTTGCCGCGGTCGGCTACGAAGACGTTGTCGCTCGCATCGACCGCGACACCAAACGGACCGTAGAATCCCGAGCCGAGCGTGTTGACCGTGGTGTAGCCGCCGGCCGCTAGAATCTCCTTGACGGCGTTGTTGTCGTTGTCGCCGACGAAGACGTTGCCGCTCGCATCGACCGCGACACCTTCCGGATAGTGGAATCCCGAGCCGAGCGTGTTGACCGTCGTGTAGCCGCTGGCCGCCAGAATCTCCTTGACGGCGTTGTTGGCGAAGTCGGCCACGTAGACGTTGGGTGCGCCGAAGCCGAGGCCGATTCCGCTGCCGGCGCAACTTCCGCCCGCCGGCGGTGCCGGCGAGTCCTTCAGGCTCGTGACGTAGCCACCTTGGAAGGACCACGGGTAGGTCGAGCTGGTGATGATCGAGCGATTGATGGACATGTAATTGTTTGCATTGGGACATGGACTGCTCGCAAAACCGGCCGCATATCCATCGATGCGCGTTTTATTGATCTTAAGGTTGGGTGTGTTCTGCGCGTACAAACCTGTGCCCGGGCTGCTGCTGCTGCCCGATTCGCACGATGCGCCGATCTCGCCGTTGACACAAATCAAGGTATGCGCGATCCTCACGCCGGCGCCGTCGAGATAGACGCCGACTCCGAACAGGCCGTTGACCATGTTCTGGTCGAGGACATACGGGCCGTGAGCCGGGCTGATGTAGATTCCGATATCGCAGTTGGTGTACGCCGACGACTCGACGTCGAGGTTTCTGCCGCCGCCCAGATGCGCGACCGTGTAGGTCGCACCGTCGGTCGTCTGGACGCTCGTGCATGCGAGCAATTCCTTGCGTTTCCCGCGCGAAGCAGGGCTTAGATGCGAACCCGGGAGCATCGCGGACGAGGAGCCTGCAGGCGTGGTGAGTGACGGGGATCCCCCGCCACAGCCGGCTAGTAAGGCAAGAGCCGCGCAAACGCTTACAGCGTGGCGCCTGCGGAATGACATTCGCATTGCTTCAAAACCAACTCTCTCCGAAGCGTTGAAGCGCTTTGGGATAGAGGATGCGCCCAGCGCGCATCGCCTGTGCAAAAACGCGCAATCGAAGACGCAACAACGATTACCGGGCTGCGCGGAGGGTGGACGCTGCCAAAAAAACTAACTGCGGGCAGCCAAGGCTGAGCGCATGGGGCAAACCCTCGAAGTGGCGGTGCGCCTTCTTGCTCGCTTTATCCTGGTACGGTGCAATACTGGTACGGTGCAATAAGGGTAGATCCGGGTGAAACTTCCAGGTCTCTAGAGCTGCCGAGGCGGTGCGGTGACGCAAAGTCAAAACGTCGCCAATCGGAGCCGCCTCGTCACTACATCAGCCTCGCGATGTGACACACTCGTGTTTTTTACATGACGCTTTTTTTAAGATGAACACTCCCATCAGTCCAGCCGGCGCTACGTGCTCGTCACCCAGTTCTGCTACATCTCGCGTGATGCCGCAGTAGATACAGTGTCCAACAAATTTTACGCGTTCCTCGGGCGCCGACTCAGGATTAAGGATCACACTGCCACGTCTCAGACAGTTCGCGAGTTGGCCGGTGACCTGAGGTGGGGAAACGGCTCAGGTTGAAACTGTGAGTTCCGGGCTGCGGCCCAAGGAGAACTCACGTGAAGAAAAGTCGCTTCACCGAGGCACAGATCGTCGCGATTCTCAAAGAGCTCGACGCCGGCGCGGCCGCTACCGAGCTCGCCCGACGACATGGCCTTCACGCCAATACGATCCGACAATGGCGAGATAGATATGCCGGGCTCGAAACCAGCGATCTCACGCGTTTCGCCAGGACAAAGCCACCCACAAGAACAGTCTCCCAAGTATAAGAAATACACTGAATATCTGCTTGAGGGGATAGAGGTTGAGCCGCTTTGAAACGACGCCCCCTTCCAGCCGGGGTAGTCCCCACGCCGACGTGATCTAAGCCGCAACAGCTTAGCTGCAATGAGAACGACTGGGGTAACCGGTTAGCAGCCGCAGCCGATCCAAGAAAGTCCACGGTTTACGATTTTTATTTGACGGTCGAACTGCCAACCTGGGCCGGGCGCCGGGCAACCTGACTGTGACCAACACGTCACTGATCGCGCGATCAAGGCGTGCTAGCGATGCTGCGAAACGGCCCGTCGAGGGTCTGCAGCGGGGTTCCGTCGCGTTTGTACTCGGTGACTACCCCGCCCGCGTTGAGGACGTACAGGGTGTCGCCGCTGATAGCCAGCGTTTTCGGGAGACGTACGCCTTTTTTAATCGTCCGGATTGGCACGTTACCCTTTTCGTCATAGACCGTGATCGTGTCGGGGCCGGTCGAATGATCGTTCCCAACATATAAATCGTTCGAATGATCGACGGCCAGCGGCCTTGGACGTTCGATACCGTCCGTAATAATTTCGGAAGGCCTGGTATGGCCGAAAGCGAAGATTGCTACCTCATTTCGATTGCGTTCGGCGACGGCGAGAATGTTTTTCCTATCGTATACGACCCCGTCTGCATCTGCGGCTTTCACGACTGCGTAAGGGTGCGTTTTTTCCGCGCGAAACAACAAGAACTCGTCGGGAAGCCCAATCGCAAAATCTCCGTTGATGGCGAATGCTATACCGCGAATGGAACCGCCGCGCCCCAGCTCGAATTTTCGGATTTCCTTGCCAGATGGGATTGCGTACACCGAAATAAGACCGCCAAATTGATCGACATATAGCTCGTTGCCGTAGGTTTCAAAAGCAATCGCGGCAGGCTGCTCGTTTCCGAGGTCAATCTCATGGTAAGGATACGTTTCGTCGCCCAAATAGAGCCTGATCGTCGCCCTTCGTCGCGGGCCCTTAGCGCTCGCCACGGCCAGTATGCCGGGCGGATCGAGAGCCACCGCGACCGGATTGGGAACGTCCGTGATCGTTTCGACCGGCGTATTCTCTCCGGGCCGGTAGATCTTCACGGCTTGACCGGCGTAATCGGCCGCGTACAGGCATCCATGACATCCGTTATGCGTCGTTGCAACGCCGTGGCCCGCGGGCTGCGGAAGCGCGGAGTCTGGGGCGGGTCCCGAGCCTCCCGAACACGCTGCGAGGAGCAGAGCGGCCAAGGCCCACGAAGCCGAGCGCGCTATCGTTGACACAGTAAAATAACCTCCGGATTCTTACCGCGGGTATTGCTAAAGGGTCTAGCGTCTTTCACGGGAGCTACAAGCCGCTCCTTTGTGCTTGAGCGTTCAATAACGCTTGACGCCCCAGCCTTGGGCTCCGCTTGCGTTGCTTAATGAAACGGCGATGGAGGGTGCCGCCCGCAATTCGCGAGGCCGCATCGCGCTAGGAAAGCGTCGTAGCTTAGCGGCTTAGCGTAGCATCGCAGGTGCGCAGACCGGCGTCGATCACGTCGCGCATTTCGCCTCGCAGCATGGCTCGCAGACGCCTCGCAGTGCTCGCAGCATAGCGATCGCGGCCGTTCAATAGCAGCGCTGCTAAGAAGTGCAGGCGCGCAGATCCGAGCAGCCTTACTTTACGCTCCTAGAATTGGAGGGCACCGCCGCCAAGATTGGGGGCGCACAATTTTAGGGGCCTAACTCCTTTCCCCTTAGGCTGCGGCTCGGGATAAGAGCTAAGGCCTTTCAAAACGAGGCCCCCTTGTCCCGGCAGCTACGGTCCGCGATCTAAACCCTGGCGCAAAGCCTTACGGAAAAGCGCAGATCCTTAAGCAATGCTGCATAATGCGATCGTGCTGCCGCGCATCTGCAAAGCGCACAGCTCACTAAGCACAATGGCCTCGCGATCGCGAAGCCGTTAATCCAAGATTACCGGAGACTGCGTTGCGCTGCTGGGACTACGGGACCATCAACGATGTTCTGTATCCCGAGCGCGAGCTCGGCGGGCTTGGTTGGCCCCTCCCAACGCCTCGCGATTCGGCCATCCGGCGCAACGAGCACAATCGTAGGCAGCTGCACCACGCCAAAATGTCGCGCGACGGAACCGTTAGCGTCTTCAAGGAGCGGAACATTCAGTTGCCAGTCGTAGCTGGCGTTGACGAGCGCACCGTGGTCCGGTCGCGTATGGTTCATCAACTCCGAAGCGTCGATAACCGCGACCGTAAGGCCGCGAGCGCCGTATTGCGTTGCCATGCTGATCACCGAAACGACCTCACTGCGCGATGGTGAGTCAGCGATATCCGGAACGGTTTGTAAGAATGCAAGCAAGACGGGTCGCCCCGGACGCCCGCGAAGGCGGAAGCTGCCTCCACGAACCTGCGGGAGTGTAAAGCCTGAAGCAGCAATGCTCGGAGCCTTCGGTGTGCATGCGGCTATGCCGAGGACAGTCGCGCATGCGGCGAACCACCTTTGTCCATGCCGAAGCGCCTGATGCACTCTAAGGCGCCTGATCCGCCCCGATATCGTAACCGCTTCCATTCGGGAGCGGATTGCCAAAGAAATCGTGTCTACCCATGGAGCATCCGCGGACGCCTTTGCATAGGTTCGCGCCGGTTCCGCGAGCCGGCGAGCCCGGCTTCAACGTAAACGCTGATTTTGGCCGATGCGATCCGTGATAGGTGGGTTCACCAACATCGGGTCGGAGTTGAAGCTATGCTTGTCTTGCCCCGCTCCCGCTTGGAAGGCCGGCAACCCCACGTAGGTTACATTGTTCCATTGCCAGGACGGCAGCGGCGTGCTCTCAGCTGTCCAATAAATATTGTTGTCGAGCGTAAAGTTTTTCGCAACGACCTGCATCATCTGTGATCCAGCGCTGTAAATAATGTTATTCTTGAGCAGGGCGTCCAAGACCCACCGGGTCGTCCCCCTTCAATCGCAACGCTACGGCCCGATCGCGACACCCGCGGGGCTATGCGGCAGGTCCAGCGTTACGATGGGGAGGCTTGAGGCGCTGAACGGCGGAGCTCAACGCGATCGCGCAAGCGACGGGCTTATCCCTCACGGCGTGCTCGCGCATACGCGCGGGCTCGCGAGCCCCTCACCCGCGACACTGGGATGCCTTGCTCGCACTGGTCAAAGCTGGAAATCATGCGCCACGCAGAACGTAGCCGGCCACCGAGACGTACACGGAAAACGGAGCAAGGCAAGTGAGAATTTCACATTTCAGTCGTTACGTGCTTAGCATATGCGCGGCCGCGGCATTGCTCGCAGGCTGCGGCGGATCGCAGCCGCCGATCGGCGCCCCGGGCGCGATGCCGCAAGGCCACATTCAGCGTGCCAAAAGTTTTCTCTACGTCGGCAACGCCTTCGGCGGCGGTTCGACTTTCGTCGTCTACCTGTTGCGCGGCTCCCAACCGCTGCGCGAGATAAGACGCGACTGGAACGTGTACGCGATTGCGATCGATCCGTGGGGCGACGTCTATACGACCGACGGGATGCCCTCTGGAGGCCAGATCATCGCGTACACACACGGCGGGCGCTCGACGCTGCTCGCTATCAACGATGACGCCGCTGGCCCGCTGGCCTTTGATGGTTCCGGCAACCTCTACGTTGACGATCAGGTCTTCATCCGAGAGTACAAAGCGCGCAGCACCAAGCTGCTTCGCTCCTTTGGATTGGACGCATACAACGTCGATGCGCTGGCGTTCGATAACACCGGCAATCTCTATGCGGCGCAGCTGTCTACATCGGAATCCGGCGGCGGCAAAGGCGTTGTGAAGGTCTATCCGCCCGGCAAAGACCAGCCGTCACGTAAAATCACCAAAGGGATCAATGCGCCCGTCGCAATGATCTTCGATGCTGACGGAAATCTCTACGTTGCCAACTGTCCGGGTTGTTACTACGGCAAATCCCGGGGCTGGGTGGCGGAGTACCCGCCGGGCGGAAGCGCTCCGTTACGCGTTCTAAAAAGCGGCATCTACAACCCCACCGCGTTGGCGCTGGGTAACAACGGGCAGCTCTTCGTCGCGAACAGGCCGTCGCGCAGCGGCGGGGACAGCAAAGCTGGTTGGATTGCCGTCTATCGCTCGTCGGGCAGCAAGCCGCGCCGCGTCACCGATGGCACCGAAGGTGTCGCCTCAATGGCTGTGGATGCCGAGGGCTATTTGTATGCCGCGAATTCATGGAAGGCGAAGAATGCGATCCTCGTTTTCACACCCGATGGTTCGCGCTTGGTTCGCAAGATCACCGACGGCGTGCACACGCCAGCCGCGATCGTGATCGGGGAGTAGCCCCGCCCCCGCCGCCCCGCCCTTTGCACGGCGTTCGCGCTTGCGGGGCCGTTGTTGCATTGCAGCCCAGCTGCACGCAGCTTTGCTCGCATTGCAGCTGCGCGCGCCTCGCATCACGGAAGCCTAGCTCGCAGCAGCCTCGCAGCTTAGATCGCGCGCTTCCGATCGGCTGAGCCTAGCCGGCCGGAGGGGGGCCTCACCTTGCGCGACTTAGCTCCTATCCCCTTAGGCTGCGGCTCGGGATAAGAGCTAAGGGCTTCCAAAACGAGGCCCTCCAGCCACGACGCCGTGCGTGGGCCGGGCCTTCACCGGCATCGCGGTCAAAGCCGCAGCGATTCGAATGTGCTTAAGAAATGACGGATCCGCCAGTTAAAATGGGCCCGTGTTTCTGATACGGATACGAGTTTCAGCTAGGGACTGAGCGCTAGACCCAGTGGGTTGCTGAAGCCCTTCTTGAGATTCTTTGTGGGCTTACCGCCGCTTGGATATTTGTAAAAGTAGACGTTCCCGCCGCTCTGACTCGCTAACTCGGGGGCGTTTGGTGCTATAAGCGTGTCGCCCGCAATCCAGAATCCGGCGACATCCAACGAATGGTCGAGTGGCGTCGTTCCGACAATCTTTCCCCCTGCGCCTGTAGTCTCATAAACAGCTGAATACGTGTATCCCGAAATTTTAGTCCCGGCGGCCTGATCGCCCACTGCCAGATGTTTACCGTCCCACTGAACCTGCCCCGGGACGTGGATCGTGCCGCCCGTCAGTTTGATGTTCGTGAAAGTTTTCTTGCCCTTGGGGATCTCCGCAAGTTGGAAATATCCGTCGGCGGTGAGACCATCAACGTAAAGGTTGCCCTTGGGATCGTATCCGCAGAAATACATCGTCTCTATTTTGGAATCCACGTACGTCTGTGGATCCCCTTTGGCGTGCGTATAAATGGAAACGCTGCCCGGTCCGTTGCTGTAACTGGAATTATTAGTAACGGCCAGGTTCCCGGTCGTCGGATCTACGGAACATGTCTCAGAGAATTCCAGACTATCCATCAGGGTAGCGATCGGCTTGGTGCCGCCGTGTTTATACTCAATGATCTTAAAACCGCCCGATGCTGCATAATTGTTTACGATCCAGACGTTGCTTTGTTTATCCACGCATACGCCATCCGGCGTGTAGATGTCGGTTGTCAGCGATCCTACCAGCTTACCCGCGGGGTACGAGTAGACCCGGACGATATTGGTATAGTAATTGGCGATGTAGAGCAGCTCCTCGTTCTTTGCCTCAGGAAGCATCCATGACGGATTGTGCTTCATTTGTACGACCGCGACGTCGATACCGCGCGCGGCGTCGATACCGCGCGCGGCGTCGCTCGTGTTCAACCGGCTTCGAGAGATTTGACCAAGCGATGGCGCGAATTGTGACTGGCCACCACCGCCGCAGCCGGCGAGCATTGCGAACGCGGCGCAAAAGCCAAGCGCGTAGCGGCTGAAATCTGAAATACTCATTTGCTCTGGTCCCTTAAGCATGAAGACATCGCCGGCCAGGTATATTCTGACCCGCGCGCTCACGCCCATCTTAGCACCCAGGCCGCGATCTCGGAAGCCGCCTCGACCCACGGCTCCGTGGCCATCCGCCGATCGGCGGCCCCTCATCGCTATGCAGCGGCTCCGCTCGAAGCCGCAGGCGTGCTCTGGACTGCGCTCTATGCGAGTCTAGGTGCCCCGGGGGCGACCTGACCCTTGCGCGCGATTTGATTGCGAGCAAGCTTGACGGCCAGCGCCGTATTCTCACACGATTACGGCTTCCCGACCTGCGCGAGTTCGATGCCCTGCGAGGCGCCCTCGCCGCTTCGGATTCAATCGAGAGAATCCGCGTGATCGAAGCCAATGCTGCGAGTTCGTATTTCAGCGCCTGGAAGGGCGTGGAGATTCGATTCCGCGAACGCGACCTCGCCCGAATCCCGGCGCGGTGGCTTCGTTGCGGTTCGCGAGCTTCGGTGCTCACCCGCGCGCCTCGCGCGGCAACGTCACCGATCAACGCGCTTCGGAACTATCTCTTTGCATGCGTGGAATCGGAAGCTCGCCTCGCACTGCTGGCACATGGGCTCGATCCGGCGCTTGGCGTCCTGCATGCCGATCAGCGCAACCGCGATTCGTTTGCACTCGACGCGATGGAGCCTGTGCGAGCTGACGTGGACGCCTTTCTGCTCGACCTGCTGGAAGATCGCGAGTTCACCGCGCGTGACTTCGGCGAGCTTCCGAACGGCATTTGCCGCATCGCGGCGCCGCTCACGCACGATCTCGCACTAACCCTGCCGCATTGGCGCGAACTGCTGCGGCCGGTCGCGGCAAAGCTCGCGCAGACGTTCCGCGAGGCGCTCGCAGGCAAGAACGTATTCGCTCGCGGCCGATCGGCAAATGGCCGAAAGGCTCGCGGCGTGATCCCGGCATCAAAGCGATCGCCGCTGGAAGCGACGCCTCACAAAGCCTCGCAGCCGCGGCCGTATGCAACGCGCAAATGGCGCACGCCGACCGTCGAAGCGCAGCCGAGCACGCTGGTCGCGTGCGCGATGTGCCGCAAGCCCGTACTCAAGCGCAGGCGCCGTCACTGCGAGGCCTGCATGCCGAAAGCACGGCGCGAGCATGGCCGCCGCGCTATCGAAGGCGCACGCAAAGCGCTCGCAGCGCAGACCGCTGGGGGCAACGATCCGCGCCGCAGCGCCGCAGTCAATCAAGCACGCGGCGAGGCGATCGCGGACGGGCATCGCCGCAATCGCAGCTGGGCGCGCGAGCATCCAGGCCACCGCGACGAGGTGTGGTTCAAGCGCGAGGTGGCGCCGACGCTCGACCAGTTTACGCTTGCGGAGATAGCAGGTGCGACGGGCCTATCGCTCGCAGCCTGCTCGCGCATCCGGGCCGGTGCAAAGGTACCGCATCCGCGGCACTGGGTTGCTTTGCTCGCACTTACGGCTACCTCGACCAGGCTCGCGCGGAACGGTATTTGATCGCACGGTACTAATGAGAGGTCCCGAACTCGGGGGCACGAAACCACGTCGCCACACCTAAGCCAAGCGTTAAGGCGAGGTAAAGTCCACGATGGCACACCTTGATATTGGACGACAAGTCCTTCCCATTCCCGATCAGCAGCATGTTGGCGTCACTACGTATGATGCGAAAGACCCCGACACAAAGTTCCCACGTATCGAGCCATTGCGGCCGCCGAAAGGCGCGCCGAATGTTTTGATCGTGCTGCTCGACGACGTGGGTTTCGGCGCTTCGAGCGCCTTTGGCGGCCCGGTGCACACGCCGACCGCCGAACGCCTCGCAAAGAATGGCTTGAAGTACAACCGCTTCCACACGACCGCGCTCTGTTCGCCAAGCCGCCAAGCGCTACTGACGGGGCGCAACCACCATTCGGTCGGTATGGGTGGCATCACCGAGATGGCTACCTCGGCTCCGGGATATAGTTCAGTGCGTCCGAAGAACGCGGCACCATTGCCCGAAGTCCTGAAGCTTAACGGCTACGCAACAGCGCAGTTCGGCAAGTGTCATGAGGTGCCGGTGTGGGAGACGAGTCCGATGGGTCCATTTAACCAGTGGCCGACCGGCAGCGGCTTCGAGCATTTCTACGGCTTCATCGGCGGCGAGACGAACCAGTGGTTCCCGGCGGTCTACCGCGACACGGTCCCTGTCGAGACGCCCGACGATCCCGAGTACCACCTCACGGTAGACTTGGCCGATCGCGCGATCGAATGGATTGGCCAGCAGAAGGCGCTGATGCCGGATAAGCCGTTCTTCGTCTACTTCGCGCCGGGAGCGACTCATGCACCGCATCACGTTCCCAAAGAATGGGCCGACAAGTACAAGGGTAAGTTTGATCAGGGTTGGGATGCATTGCGCGAAGAGACGGTTGCGCGGCAGAAGAAACTTGGTGTTATTCCTGCAAACGCGGAGCTCACGAAGCGCCCGCCTGAGATCCCCGCATGGGATCAAGTTTCGAACGAGATGAAGCCGATTCTCGCGCGTGAAATGGAAGTCTACGCGGGCTTTTTAGAGCATGTCGATTATCACGTAGGCCGAGTCATCGACACTCTCGACAAGCTCAAAGAGCTCGACAACACGCTCATTTACTACATCATTGGCGACAACGGGGCGTCGGCCGAAGGAACGCTGAATGGCAGCTTCAACGAGACGCTAATCTTCAACGGCGTCACCCAGCTCGAAACGCCGGAGATTCTGAAATCGCGTCTTGACGAGTTCGGCGGTCCCGATGCCTACAATCATTATGCCGTTGGCTGGGCGCACGCGATGGACACGCCGTATCAGTGGACCAAACAGGTGGCGTCGCACTGGGGCGGGACGCGCAACGGCACGATCATCCATTGGCCTGACGGGATTAAATCTAAGGGCGAAATCCGCACGCAGTTCCATCACGTAATCGACATCGCACCGACGGTCCTAGAGGTAGCCGAGCTGCCCCATCCTACGATGGTTAATAGCGCCCAGCAGAAACCGCTGGAGGGCTTCTCGATGTGCTATTCGTTCAACGACGCGAAAGCGGCGGATGCTCACGAAACGCAATATTTTGAGATGTTCGTCAACCGCGGGATCTATCATAGAGGCTGGACGGCCGTGACGCGCCACAGCACGCCCTGGGATGTGAACCAAGCTTTGCCAGCGTTCGACGATGACGTTTGGGAGCTGTACGGTCCTGATGACTGGACGCAATCCCGAAACATTGCCAAAGAAAACCCGGCGAAGCTGCACGAGTTGCAGCGGCTGTTCCTAATCGAGGCGACAAAGTATAACGTGTTTCCGCTCGACGACCGGCGCATCGAACGCGCAAACGCCGATCTTGCGGGGCGCCCACAGCTTATTAAGGGAAAGACGCAGCTGCTCTTCGGCAGCATGGGCCGTTTGAGCGAGAACTCGATTCTGTCGCTCAAGAATAAATCGTATTCGATTACGGCGCAGCTTGTGGTTCCGAAAGCCGGTGCGGATGGCGTCATTGTTGCGCAGGGCGGTAAATTTGCGGGTTGGGCCCTTTATGTCAAGGACGGCAAGCCGAGCTATTGCTATAACTTCGTTGGTCTAAAGACGTTCACGATTTACGGGGACAAGATAATCCCCCCGGGAGAGCACCAGGTACGCATGGAGTTCGCGTACGATGGCGGCGGCCTCGGCAAGGGCGGCACGGCGACGCTCTATCTCGATGGCAAGAAGTGCGGTCAGGGCCGCGTTGACGCGACGGTAGCAATGGTCTTTTCCGCCGACGAGACCTGCGACGTAGGCGTCGGTACCGGCACGGCCGTCAGCAGCGACTATCCGCAACGCGGTAACAATTTTACCGGCAAAGTGAAATGGGTGCAGCTCGACATCGGTAAGGAGGATGAGAGTCACCTCGTTACGGTGGAGGACCTCTATCGCATCGCTATGGCACGGCAATAAGGGCCACGCGCTAATCGCTCACGCAACGAAAAGCTCAGCTGCAACATACTGGTGTTTGTTGGTTACGGGGAGCGGGGCGGTGGGGGGGGGCGGGGTCGCAATTCGCGCCTACTTGGCGCGGGACGTCTTTGCTAACTCTTCTTCCAGGATCGGGACTCCCATGTTGCATGCCTGCACCCCCTGGACAACGCACAGCTTGAGAACCTCGACGATTTCTTCCATTGTGGCGCCAGCCTCGAATGCCCGTTTTATGTGGCGGTGCGTACCGGGCGCGTACATGTGCGTGTAAGACGCATCGCAGGCGATGCTGAGCAGTTCAAGCTCTTTTGGCGACAGAGGACAGGTCTTGTAAGTCACGGCTGCGGCGGCCATAAATTCGTCGAACCACTTGGGGTCTAGGGCGACGAGAGGATCCCAGACGACGTTCCATTGGCCCATGGCCTTCATCGCATCGCATGCTGGCGTGGCGACGGCGTTCGAACGTGGCACCGGCTTCACTCCAGCGGCCTTGGCTTCGTCCGCTAATATGGGAGCGCCCGTGGCCAACGCATGGATCGACATGAGGGCGCCGGCTTTTATAACAAATAGGATTTCATCGCGAGTTGCCCCAGCTTCGACCGCCGCCCGAGTGTGGCGGCGCGTGCCGTCGGGATTGAGATTTGTGCATGCGACGTTCAGCCCGAGACTGATTAACTCGACCAGCTTGCGCGAGAGCACTCCGCTCGTCCAAGGATTTGTGGACATCTTTACACACGCGTCCGCCCAGGCCGGATCCCATTGCTCCAGGGTGTCAAGCGTCGCAGCATCCCACGGTCCAGGTTTATCGATCGTCATTTTAGCCTCATTTGATAGCTATTATTGTTCCAAGCTCGGCATGTCGGCCTCGTCACCCTCCCACAGGTGAAGCAACTCCCGCGCTTGCTTCGAGGCGAGCATGCGCGTCAGGCGCGCGACCTTTCGGCCAACTTCCCTTACGCGCCGTTCGGAACGAACGTCCTTGAGATGGCCGTCCGCGGTGAAGGCCGTACCCGCATCGAAGATCCACGCTTCCGAAGGGATGACCCAGGCGTGCAGCGTTCGGCCAATTGCACGCAGGGCGTTCAAAGTGGACATTCCGCCTATTCGCCCACCGGAAACGCCAATAAGACCGACGACCTTGCCCTCGAACTCGCGCATGCTCATCATGTCGAGAGCATTTTTTAGTACGCCGCTAAGCGTCCCGTGATAGTTTGGCGTCGCCAAGATGACGCCGCTCGCTTCCGAAACTCGTTGACGCAGGCGTAGAACGCCGGGCTTTCCTGCGCCGCTGTCTTCGCCGGTGCAGAATGGAAGGTCGTAATCGCGCAAATCCGCAAGTTCTGCGGTCGCGCCCATCTCTTCCGCACCGGCGAGGGCGATTTTCAAAGCAACCCTTGTCCAGCTGTCGGGTCGAAGGCTACCACAGACCCCAAGGACTCGAATTGCTGCCTGTTCCGCCACGGGCGGCCTTATGCCAGAGAGTGCCCGTCGGAACCAGCCAGAACGGGTTCTCGGACTTTGCTGCGATCGGTCTTGTGAACCAGAAAACCTTGGTCGCCCGCCTGACGGTTCGGCGGTAGTCCAAGGTTCGCAAGCGTCTCATCGGTGGTCTTATAGGTGACGCCGATCTTCAGCATCTCACGAGTCTGTTCGGGTGTGGCGATATCGCGTCCAATCTCATTGGCCAGCCGAACCTGCCTCTGAATCATCTCCACGGTGGTCATCCGCACGTTTTTCTTCGTGTTCCAGAGGTTCTCTTCAATACCGACGCGCGTGTGCTGCCCGAGGGCGATCATCATCATATAGATCGCGTGTGTCAGACGCATCGTCGTTTGATACGTGAAAAAAGAGCCTTGGGGCGTGCGACGCACGAGTTCCATTAGGTCGAAGGGGTTCGCGCCGAGAATTCCACCGCCGCCCGTACTGAAAAAACCGTTCATCGGCCCCTTGTAGTAACCACGGCGGATCATTCGCTCTACGAGTTCAAGTCCGTGAACGTGGGCAAGCGCGAAGTATGGCTGGATCCCCTGCGCGACACATTCTTGGGTCTCCGCAATGTAGAAGTCCGGTGTCGAATCGGCTACCATATTCGAAAGCCCGTGCAGCGCGTCCTCATTGTCCAGGTGTGTTCCTTGGACGGAATCATCTATCGGATGCAGCGCCGTCACATCGAAAAGCGACGTACCGCATGTAACCGTGATCTGATCCGGTTTAGGATCGATGGTGGTTAATTTGTGCCGCTCTTCATAACTTCCAAACTTTCCAACCTGGCCAGGATCCGGTGCAAAAGAAATCGACCCGCCGACTTGCAGAATCATCTCCGGCACAGCCTCGCGTAGCCGCGCGATCTGCTGGCCGTACTCGTCAAAGTTATGTGAAATATGTCCGGTTTTCGGATCGCGCACGTGGATATGCAACAATCGCGCTCCGGCATTGAAGCAATCTACGGCGGCTTGAACCTGCTCGTCCCAAGTCGTAGGAATGTACCCCGGTGGGCCGTCCTGCGGCAACCACATTGGCCCGTAGGGTGCAGCGGTGATCATCAGCGGTGCCATGTTTTCGGGGAGTAGCGAGTCGTCAGTAAAATACGCCATTAAGGACCTGTCTTTCTATTTTGAGTAGAGTCATTTTGGCCGAAAATTGAGGATACCACGCTTTTTCATGGAGACCTATCCCAAACCGCTATCAAAAGGTCAAAAGCTCTACTGTGTCCCCGGAAGAGCAACCGGCCTACTGCATAAGAGCCGCACTGATGACTTGAACCAGGGGTAAACGCTGCCGTCCCCTTGTGTTTCATAAGGGGCGCGTTACTACGCCGTTACAAGCCTTCTTAACAACGCGAGCAGCGCGCCCCAATGCCGCGGATGCGGAATCCTTGCGCCCGCTCGAATGCGTGAGCAGGCTGCGAGAGACAGCCCTGTGGCTTTGCTGATCTCTTTTAGTGAAAAGTCATCGACCTTCGGTGCGATCTCGCGCTTGAACCACGCCTGGTCGCGCTGCCCCGGATGCTCGCGCGCCCAGCGGCGATTGCGGCGATGCCCCTCGGCGATTGCCTCACCTCGCGCACGGTTCGCAGTGGCGAGCCGACAGAACTGGGGATTTGCAACGCGTAGTTTTAGTCGGGATTCGGCGCTGGGTTTGGATTCGGGAAAACCGGGGCGGACGTAATCCAAGAGTCAGTCAAGCAATCCGCGGTTGGCGGTGACGCTGAAACCGGCTCAACGATGCAGCGTTCGATTCTTACATATCCCCTGTAAACGCCGCAGAAATCGAAAGAGCGCGACACCCCGTCTGCCTTAGCCGTGGCGCGACCAGCATAATAAAGGACTTCTTTCGCAGTTGTAACCTGCGCGTAATCGTTGTTTGAAACGCGGTCTGCCATGAAAGTGGCGCTTTCGCCATCCTCTGCATCCATTTCAATGTCTGGCGCTTCTGACGGAACTGTTTTAAGTACACATGCCAAGAAGCGGTTCGATATTTGCCTGATGTCGTACACATTTGGCAAGACGAGCGCGCGGCCATATATCGTTCAGTATGCGTCGTGTCCTTCGTTGACATACGTAACGGAAATCCCGATTGTTGCGCCGGGTCCCTGGACGATATGCTCGTCTGGCTTGTGAAGGTGGGGATGTGGCCACGCCACCCTTGCAAGTACAAATAGCGGGACGGCAATGGCAGCAAGAGCGGAAAGCCTTATGCGGCGGTCCGATCTTGTCAAAGGCCAGACCCATAGAGCCAAAAAAATGAAGGCAAGCCCTTATTTTAGGTCAACCCTTCGAGTGTGCATGTCTCTTCAATATCGCTCGATCAGCTACCCAAGAGCCTGATGCTCGGGGGAGCCCTGCGCGGCTTGGCCGATTAAGGATAGCATGGCTGAAGGCCCTTTCCTAACCCGCGCCGGGGAGTGGCTCAAGGACATCCCCGAGTGGGCCCTTACTGTGATTTGGCGCTGGTCAACGCTGATCGGTGGCGGCGCAGTGGGCATTCCAGTTTATCTTTGGGATCGCGCTCACGACCCGGCGCATCAATTTTCGCTTATGCTCCTGTACTGGATAATTGGCGGTGCCCTTATAGTGAGTGGCTACGACGCTTGGCATACGGAGCGCAGCGCCTTGCATATCGAACGCGCTCGCAACGATGAAGTAACGACGGGGAGCACCAAAGCCGATCTAAGGGTTCGGATTGAACACCTGACGATTGATAACCAGACGGGTCCAGGCTCCGCAATTTTGGCGTCGGTTATTGTTGCCAATCACGGGCCACGAGCCACCATTTATCAATGGCTCATGTTTTTCCAGTCCGGCGATGGTAGCAGAAAAGAAGCCGTTACGCAAACTATACAGGGTGACGATCAGTACATCGTTGAGATGGCGAACGGTAGAGGGCGACTTACCTGGTCGGCAGATGAGGACCTGTGCCACGCGACGCGGCAGTCCATTGCCCCAGGGGAGACGCGCGGACGGGGATTCCTGTATGCCAAAACGCCTGATTCTGAAACGCTAAACGCGGAACAAATCAAGACCATACGGATACAATGCCAAACCAACCTGGGCAACTTTGAATCATCAGCCGTGCCATCAGACAAGATTTACGCTGGCGTCATCCAGTTAAGGCGTGGCCTATAAGGCAACTGCGCCGATGCCCCCAAAACAGGCAGTGGTCCAGCGAATGCACTCGCGCACGTGCATCCGGCGTGCGTGCTAAAACCCATACGCTATATAGCGTTTTCGACGCTTGCCGCTTGTGCCAAAACGGCATTGGCACAATGCTCGCGAGCTACGCGTCGAGACGTGATGCGAAAAAGGCCTTATTTTACAGGCGTTTTACGAGGGCCGGCGATCGGCGTGCCGGGAGCCCAGGGGCGGACGTTTGGAGCCCCTTCCTCTATGCCCCTTAGGCTGCGGCTCGGGATAGGAGTTAAGCAATTCAAAACGGACCCCCCCACCCTCAGCCGCCGATCTGCCAGGCATCAAGTCAGCCCAAACGCGCAGCGCTAAACTGCGAGGCTGCTGCGAGCTAGGGTTCTGCTGTGCGAGGCGCTCGCAGTTGCAATGCGTGCAAAACGTCTAGGTTAGGCTAGCCCGCTACGCGATCGGCGCCGCTATGCCGTGCAACTGCGAGCCCGCAAAGCCATGCTGCGCCCCTGGGCTCGCTCGGCTCATGGCACTTCAGCCTCCATCTCCTCCGGCTCTTCGCGCGGTCTGAACAATATTTGCGCGATCGCTGTAGGTACCACCGCAGTCAAAATGACGACGGTTACGAGCGCGGTATATTGCGCTTGGTTGATGTAGTGATGTGTCAGTCCGTAAAGACTTGAAATCGTTCCGAAAGTCAGGCCGGTCGCCATCATTAGGGTGAGATAGTTTGCATTAGACCGCGGATATCTAAACATGTATCGCGCGAGCGGAAACACCGCGACAACCTTAGCGATGACCTTGACAAAGAAGAGTACCGCGATAAGACCAGCGCCGTTTACGGCTGCACCAAACTCGATATAAGTCCCAGCCTTAAGGAAATAGAACGGCGCGAGAAGGGTCATGGTCATTGTCTGAAGGCGCCGCTTTACGTCTGGATAGCTTATCATTACACCAGCACAAGCAAGACCGAGAAAGTATGCCGGTAAAACGCCCTCGCTCTTGGCGTACGTGGCTAACGTGGCCAGTAGAAAAATAATCGCGAACAGGACACGGAGCGCAGGCTCGCTCACATATCGGCGCGACCGATCAATGAGCAGCGGCAGGGCCTTCGGAGCTACTGCTGTGGAACCAACGATGGCGACAATCAGTGCAACGAGCCACAGGTTATAGTTTGCAAAGAGCAGGCCGAGCGCAACAACTGTGCCAAGGTCGGTAAAAAAGCACGCGGCTAGAATCAGTTGTCCAAATTCTTTGCTCGCAAGACCGGATTCTACCATTACAGCATAGACGACAGCGACGGACGTGGTTGACATTGCGATGCCGGCGATTTTTGAAGCGTCCGCTGTCCAGTGTCCGAAACCGTAAGCGAATGCCATCGCAGCCAAGAAGGGGGCTCCAAAGGAGGCCGCACCAAGCACCGTGGAAGGTAAAAGTTGTTTGCGTAGCACCGATGGGTCGATCTCCGCGCCGGCAAGGAATGTAAGGAGAATGCTTCCAAAGCCCCCAACGAAGTCGATCCATGTGTTCGTCCGCAGTGCGATGGCGTTTCCGGCAAGCATCCCACCCACAATTTCGATCAGCGCCGCGGGCATTTTGACCCAGATCGCGACGAACGCGCTGATGGCGGCCAGTAGCATCCATGCCCCTGCGACCAGCCATGTGTTATTGCTATCGAGGACTTGATGCAAAAAAACTCCTGTCGTAAAGATGTTGTGCCGACAGGAGCCATCAGCCGTTGACCGGCGGTTTAAAACGGGAGCTCCATCCCGTTATGACACGTGTTCAACCGCGGAGGCCTTGGCACCTGCGGGTTTTGGGTTTCTTAATTCAGCATTTTGGGTAGGAAAGCAACCGCGCGTGACTCGCGTCGTCTATCGTCCGCGCGGCGATCGCCTTTTTACATTGCCGTGGTAGCGTAGAAGGATGGAAGTCTTAGCTCGCTCTGAACCAGGAGAATCATAATGCCCCAGCTTATAGCTCGCTACCCTATCGCGGTGACGATCCTGTTGTTGACGTGCTCCAATGTCTTCATGACCATTGCCTGGTATGGTCACCTGAAGAACACCAAGAGTCCGCTCGTTCTCGCTATTATTGCTAGTTGGGCGATCGCGCTACTGGAATACTCCTTTCAGGTTCCAGCCAATCGAATCGGGTATGGCGCCCTGACTCTAACTCAACTCAAGATACTGCAAGAGGTGATAACGTTAGCTGTCTTCACGGTATTCGCGCTCGTTGTCTTCGGGCAGCAGCTAAAATGGAACTACGGAGTGAGCTACCTCTTCATCGTTGGTGCGGTTTACTTTGCATTTAAGGGCTAAGTCTGTGCGATTGTTTCATCGCAAGAGCAAGAGCCGCGATTCGACGGCGTTGGGGGGTGACTGACTCTGCTTACCTCGTTGCCAGTGTCTATCTTGAGAGTTGTCCCATGCCGAAAAGCTCCATGTCAGGGGCAGGGCTGAGTCGTATCATCTCTTAAAGCTTGATAAATGGACGCGGCCTTACGAGCTCGACTGCTCAACAATGGCCTTCGACTCGAATACGCCACGCTGGGCTGGAACGTTATCGGCGTCGTACTTGTGCTTTGGGCCGCTTTTGCTGCAAGATCGGTGGCACTCGTTGGCTTCGGTCTCGATTCGCTAATTGAGATAGTGGCCTCGATCATTGTTGTGTCGCAGTTAACTGGCGTTGATGCCCACCGCGAGCGGCGTGCGTTGCGGCTTATGGCGGCAGCATTCTTTGCACTTGCGATCTACATCCTCGTGCAATCCAGTTACGTCCTCGCTGTCCAACTTCGACCGAGCCCCTCGCCTGGCGGAATGGCGTGGCTCGCTTTAACGGTCGCCGTGATGCTGGCTCTTGCTTATGGGAAGCACACGATGGGCGAAAAGCTCGCAAACCCGGTCCTTTCGACCGAAGCACGCGTTACGGTAATCGACGCCATTCTTGCCTTCGCCGTACTCGTTGGTCTCGCGCTAAACGCGAGCGTTGGGTGGTGGTGGGCTGACCCTATGGCAAGCCTGGTTATAGCCTACTACGGCTTTCGTGAGGCTCTTCACGCTTGGCACGAGGCTGCATAGCGTCTGCGCTGGCAAGCAGGAGCAACGTGAGAAATCATTCGGCAACCTGCCTTCGTCCGAACGTTCCCTAGCCTTCGACCAGCGCAAGCAAGGCATCCCAGTGCCGCGGGTGAGGGGCCCGCGAGCCGGCGCGTATGCGCGAGCAGGCCGCGAGCGATAAGCCTGTAGCATCCGCGATCTCCTTGAGCGAGAAGGCATCGAGCTTCGGCGCGATCTCGCGCTTGTACCAGGCCTCGTCGCGTTGGCTCGGATGCTCGCGCGCCCAGCTGCGATTGCGGCGATGCCCCTCGCTGATCGCCTCGCCTCGCACGCGGTTCACCGCGGCGTTGCGGCGTGGATCGTTGCCCGCTGCGGCTTGCACCGCGAGCGCTTTGCGAGCAGCCGCGATCGCGCGGAGGCCATGCTCGCGCCGCGCTTTCGGCATGCACGCCTCGCAATGACGGCGCCTGCGCTTGAGCACCGGCTCGCCGCACATCGCGCATGAGATCGGTGTGCTTGGTTTCGCTTCCACGGTTGGCGCGCGCCACTTGCGCGTTGCATACGGCCGCGGCTGCGAGGCTTTGCGAGGCGTCGCCTCCAGCGGCGATCGCTTTGATGCCGGGATCACGCTGCGAGCGCTTCGGCCATTTGCCGATCGGCCGCGAGCGAATACGTTCTTGCCTGCGAGCGTTTCGCGGAATGTCTGCGCGAGCTTTGCCGCGATCGGCCGCAGGCATTCGCGCCAGTGCGGCAGCGTGAGTGCGAGTTCGTGCGTGAGCGGCGACGCGATCCGGCAAATGCCGTTCGGAAGCTCGCCAAAGTCGCGCGCGGTGAACTCGCGATCTTCCAACAGGTCGAGCAGAAAGGCGTCCACGTCCGGGCGCACGGGCTCCATCGCGTCGAGCGCAAACGAATCGCGGTTCCGCTGATCGGCATGGAGCACGCCAAGTGCCGGATCGAGTCCGTGTGCGAGCAGTGCGAGGCACGCTTCCGATTCCAAACAAGTAAAGAGGTAGTTTCGCAGAGCGTTGATCGGCGACGTGGCAGCGCGAGGCGCGCCGGTGAGCACGGACGCTCGCGAACCGCAGCGAAGCCAACGTGCCGGGATTCGTGCGAGGTCGCGCTCGCGAAAGCGAATCTCCACGTCCTTCCACCCAGCGAAATACAGGCTCGCGGCATTGGCTTCGATCACGCGCACCCGCTCGATCGAATCGGCCGATGCGAGCAGAGCTCGCAGCTTGTCGAACTCGCGCAGATCGGCACCAAGCCGTACGAGAATTCTGCGCTGACCGTCGAGCTTGCTCGCGATCAAGTCGCGCGCGATCGCCAGGCCCAAGCCGTTTGTGACTGCAAGCGCCTGTGCGCGGCGGATCGGGTGCCCATCGTAGCCGAGCGGCACGGAGTGCGCGAGCACCTCGCCGTCTCGGCCGATCTGGACGAACGCGGCGCCGATCGCTCGCAGCCACGCCAGCGCCTCCAGCGTGACCGAGCCGGTCTTCCCGATCAGCACCAGGCGTTCGAGGCCACTGCCCGCGCGGTCGAGCACAACCGATCGACGCTGCCTGCCCAGCCCATCGCTGACGTGCAGCTTGCCGTACAGGACGCGCAGCGCAATGCCGAAGCCGTCCACGACCAGGACGCCCGTGCGGACTTGCAGCGGCGGATATAAGGGCGTAAAGTTCTGCTGTTGCATCTGGAGATAACTCCTCCGGGTGCGACGCCTCCGGTCCGTTAGCGCGGGCCGGGGGCATCTTTAGTTGTTTAGCCTTCTTCTATTACGCGTAACTCGTCGGCGGACGGCATTGCCGTACTCTGCCACTCCCAAATGTCCTCGCTTTCGCCGGGTTTACCAAGGAATGCACCTTGGCGGTACAGTGCGAGGCGAGCGTAATCCGTGTAATTCCGACAGACGAAACCGCACCACGCGTGTATGTATTCGGCAATGATCGCCATCCGCGTTAGTCCGAAAAACCGATACTTCCAAATATCCTCGGCGTCTTTGAGCGGTTTTCGGAATGCGTAGCCTTGATTCGGTGGCACGCGCGCAATTTCTGCCGCCGGCATCATGCTCCACGCAACCAGCGAAAGCTGCTGATAAAATGCGGTGGTTTCCTCACATAGCTCATCGCCACGTCGTGGAAAAAGGGCGACGGCTAGCAATATTGCGACGGCCATTGGCTTGGGAAGCGATACAACCCGAAATATCCCGCCTGCGTAGTTGTATACAGTGGCTAAATGGTAGCGATCTGCGAGAGTCGGAGGTGGTTCGCGCAAGTCGCCGCCTTCGGGAAATCCAATGTCGGCGTAAGGGAGCATAAAGTCCGCGCCGGAGTCCTGATGAACGGCAACCCGGTCCTCATGCGCCCACCACCATCCAAGCCGATATAGCTTATCGAGATACCCGAGAACGGCGCCGTAGTGGCCCGCATTCCAGAGCGCGTCGATTGGTGAAACGTTGACAGCTTTGGCAAGGCGCTGCAGCACGTCTGGCCCTGCCACGATCTGCTGATGGAAATATTGGGCGACGCGCGTGGCGTTGCGATACCCGGGACCAAGCGACTGGGCTACGTCGCGAAGCGAGAGACCCTGCCGTTCCCGTTCTTGATCGAGCCAGCGCATGACGTTGTAGTTCTGGCTAGTTGCCCGTCCCCGTGTCGCGGGCGGCTTTCGGGTCTTGGGGGCCTCGCCTGGTGGACACATTTTCAGTTGATAGATTCGAAAATGTCGCACCGAATCCTTGCAAAACCCCTTACTAATTAGGGTACAATGGCGAACGGAGGACCGGACACATGGACCTTACCTTACTCGAACTCTACCGCCGAGCTCAAGGCTGGTCGCAGGCCGCCCTAGCCGATCACCTGGGCCCCGGCTTCACGGCTAGCGCGATCTCTCTAATGGAAAGTCAGCGCCTCAAGCCCAGCCCGCGCCAGGAGCGTCGGCTGAAGGAGGTCTTCGGCGACCAGGCCGACGCGATCCTTAGGCCCGTCGATCCCGCCAGCGTGGTCGCCCAACAGGGAGATCCATCGTGAGGCCCGCCGACCGGCAACGGATCGAGCAGCTTCTCGCTGACCCTGCGCGATCGTGCCGGGCGATCTCCCGTGAGACTGGATACAGCGACTGGACGATCCGCAAGATCGCGCGTGAGCTCGACGGCGATACACGGCCAATGCGCCAGCAGCGGACACCTTCGGACGAATCGACCGGAGAGGTCTCGGCGCTGACGGGTTGGCTCGTTTTCGGCGGCTTCATCGCGTGCATAGCGTTGGTGATCTGGGCTGGCGCGCGCTGGAATCCACCACCAGAATCGTGAGTCTCTCTCCTCATCTACACGTCTCTTCGTCAATTGAAAGGAAAACGATGAAGCGAAATACCCAGTCCACGGGTGGAAAACCGTCCGTCTCGGAAACCCTGGAGAAATTCTCCTTCGGTACCGGACACGTATACGCAGACAACCTCGAGTTCGCGAGCAAAGGTCTGCGCTTCGACATCCTGGAGATCAAGTTCGAGCCAGGACGCGGCTACGAAGGCCACGATCGTTGGCTCGTTACAGTCAAGGTCGCGGACCGTGAACCCGAACAGCTCAGTCTTGGTTCGAATCCCGGCCGCGATCAGCAACTCCGAGATGCTCAGGCGCACCTTGCGCGCGGCGGCAAAATCGAAAACGTGCGGTTGCGTCAATCCGGCAAGGCGTACTACTTCACGGAGAGCGACGGCTAACAGCTAAGGGCCGAGGCATGCACGCCTCGGCCCCCTCTATTTGCAGTTGAACTATGGCAAAGATACCAAAACGCCGCGGCGGCCGTCAACGCGCACGCGTTCCCAAGACGCTTGCGCAATACGATGCGCTGCCGCGGCGCTCCCAAGCCTCCTTTGAAAATGTCGCGCACGCGATCACGCGCGTGCGTGAGGGCGTACCGCTGAGGAGCGCGGCGGCCGAATATGGTGTCGCACCCCGGACGGTCGTACGTCTCGGCGGCTCGGCGCTACAGAAAAATGCCACCGGCCGGTACACGGCGAGAGCGAGCGACAATCTGCTGCGCGTTATGGTCGTCCCGGTCCACGGCGGCCGTGCCGAGTTTGCCGTACGGGGCTCGCGTGCGGCGTCGATTATCGCCAAGCGCGCGGCGGCGCAGGGCGAATACCTCGCGACCGGCGACGATACCAAGCTGCGCGAGCTCGCGAAGACCAAAGTGCTCGATGCGTCGGGGCGAGAGATTCCGTTCCTGACCGATCTGGACGAGCTCGACCGCCAGGGCAACCTCGAAACCCTGTCCTTTGAAAGCATCTACGCCAGGCGGGGTTAATGCGCGAACGCGATCAGGTAGCCTCCTGGCTACGCACGACGCGGGCACAACGCCGCGCAGGCGTGGATGCCGTCTGCGCATCGTGCAGCGCCGAGCGTCGGCCCTATGCGCTGATTCATGGCCGCGTGCCGCCCTGTTGTTTCGCCTGCGATCGCATCGCGCGCCGCCGCGACCCGTTCGAGGACGACCATTCCTTCGGCCAGCACAACAGCGATTTGACGATCCGCGTGCCCGTCAACGATCACCGGGCGGTGCTTAGCGTGGCGCAGTATCAGTGGCCTCCCGAGACGCTCCAGAACCCCGACGGGGACCCCTTCCTGGTCTCGGCCGCGCGATTCCGCGGACTTTATAACAACTTCGAATACATGCTCGGCGACTGTCTCAACGAAGCTGAGCGGCTGGAGCAGTTGAGTGCGCGCATGCGGCGGAAATACGGGCCGCGATGGTGGTGCGAAGAAACGTCCTCACCCAAGCCCGCCAAGAAGCGGTCGCGCCGATAACCGCCGAGCTGCCAATCGCGGTTCGCGTCTATCCCGATCTCAAGGGTTGGGCTCCGGACGAAAGCGGCAAGGTTCTCCCCACCCCCAAGGCGATCGTGACATTCGATTGCGAGAGCCGAACCGATCCGGCGCAGGCGCTCACTTTCGGCAGCTATCGCTTCGCGGTCGATGACGCACCCATCGAAGAAGCGCTCTTTTCCGCGAGCGATCTGACGGCGGCCGAGAAGGCTGTGGTGACCCGCTACGCTCGCACGCACCGTGCCGAGACCGATGCCGGCGGAAACCCCGAACTCAAGTCGCTGTCGCTGGCGGACTTCCTGAGGCGCTTTTACCAGATCGCGTATAAAGGCCGCGCGCTGGTCGTCGCTTTTAATTTTCCCTTTGACGCCAGTCGAGTCGCGTACGATTTCGGCAACGCGCGCGGTCGGTATCTCGGCGGCTTTTCGCTCAAGCTCTTCAACTATCGCGATCGCACGGGCCAAGTGCGAGCGCATCCCTATCGCATTGGCATCGCGATCAAGCAAATCGACAGTAAGCGCGCGCTTAAGCGATTTACCGGCGGCAAAGATCAAGACGAGGAAGACCGCATCCCCGAGGGGTCTTCGACTGGCCAGCCGGAGGAACGGTACGTCTTTGGCGGCCACCTCTTGGATGCGCGCACGCTTGCATTCGCGCTGACTGATCGCGGCTTGAGCCTGGAGGACGCCTGCGAGCTCTTCGGAGTCGAGCATGGCAAGCAGAAGGTCAAGCGGCACGGAATCGTCACGCCCAAGTACATCAGCTATAACCGGCGCGACGTGCTCGTGACCTGCGAGCTCACGCGTAAGCTCTTAGACGAGTACGCGCTGCATCCGATCCCGCTGCAGGTTACGCGAGCTTTCTCGCCGGCCTCTATCGGGAAAGCGTACCTGCGTGCAATGGGGATTACGCCGATCCTTGCTCGCATGCCCGATTTTCCCAAACGCTATCTCGGGAATAGTGAATCGGCATTCTTCGGCGGCCGTGCGAGCGCACACATCCGCAAGGTATCCGTCCCGGTGTGCTACGTTGACTTCCTCAGCCAGTACAGTACGGTGAACGTCCTGATGGGGCTCTGGCGATTCGTGACTGCGAGGGGGATTCTAGTTGTGGAAGATGCACGCGAGGAGCTCGCAGCGCTCTTGGCCGAGGTCACACCCGACTGGGTACTCGATCCCGGCAACTGGAAGCGCCTGACCGGCTACGCTCGCATTATTCCGGACGGCGATATCGTACCGCTGCGAGCGAAGTACGGCGGAAACGACTGGCAGATCGGCGTCAACTACGCCCACTTGAGCACGGACGATGCCGAAGATGCACTTTGGTATTCGTGGCCCGATCTCGTCGCGTCCGTGCTTTTGACGGGAAAACAGCCGCGCATTACCGAGGCCTTCAAGATGGAGCCGATCGGCACGATGGTCGGCCTCACGCCGGTTACGTTCCGCGGCCAAGTGCCCATCGATCCGCGTACCCAGGACTTCTTCAAAGTGGTGATCGAGGAGCGCATGCGCCTGCCGAAACGCAAGAACATGACCGACGCCGAGCGCGATCGGCTGAAGCGCTCGCTTAAGACGTTCGGATCGGCGACGAGCTACGGGATCTGGGCGCAGATGGACCGCCAAGAAAGTAACGTCAAGGTCGAGTTCCAATGCTATGGGATCGATGCGACACCGTACCCGTGCGAGGTGCGGCATCCCGAATCGCCTGGCGAGTTCTGTTTTCCGCCACTGGCCGCGCTGATTACCGGTGGCGGTCATCTCTTACTCGCGCTGCTGGAGCGGCTCGTCACCGATCGCGGCGGCACGTACGCGATGGAAGACACCGATTCGATGGCCGTCGTCGCGTCCGAGCTCGGCGGCCTGGTTCCATGCCCTGGCGGTCTTTATCGCACGGCGGACGGACGCGAAGCTGTACGCGCCTTATCGTGGAAACAAGTCCGCCAGATCGTACAGCTCTTCAAAAGGTTGAATCCCTACGATCGCGGTGCGGTGGAAGGCTCGATCCTCAAGATCGAAGACGACAACTTCGATCCGGTGACCACGGAGCAGCGGCAGCTCTGGTGCTTAGCGATCTCCGCCAAGCGTTACGCGCTCTTTCTGCGCGATCCCAACGGGGAGCCGGCCTTGTTGCGCCGCGGCGTCAATAATGGTGAGAAGGGCGAGGATCGCTGGTCCGAGCATGGCCTTGGGCATCTGATGAACCCCGCCGATCCCGAGAGCGACGATCGCAGCTGGGTCCCGCAGGCGTGGCTCGGGATTGTCCGCCGATCGCTCAACCTTCCGACAACCCCGCTCCCGTTTGCCAAGCGCGTGGCGCTCGGGCGCACGACGGTGAGCAGCCCCGAGGTGATGAAACCGCTCAAAGCGCTCAACGCTAGAAAACCGTACGCCCAGCAGATAAAGCCGTTTAACTTCATCCTCAGCTGCCACGTAAAGCCGTTGGGACATCCCATTGAAGCGAAGCCTGATCGCTTCCACCTTATTGCGCCGTATGAGACCGACCCGCGCAAATGGGAGCGCTTGCCATGGGTCGAGCAATACTCGGAAAAACAGTATCGGATTAGTACCTCGGCATTACCGACGCGGACGATCGCGCACGTCAAGAGCTACGGCGATGTGCTGTACGACTATCAGTTCCATCCCGAAGCGAAGTGCGCCGATGCCAGCGGCGAGCCGTGCGACAAGCAAACCGTAGGGCTATTGCAGCGACGGCATGTAAAGATCGAGTGGCCGCCGCGCTTCATTGGTAAAGAGTCGAACAAGCTCGAAGAGGTCGAGGAAGGTAGCGTTCCGGATGCGGGCGGTGTTTATACGGAGTATCCCGATCCGCGGCGCGAGAGGGGCGCTTGGGATCAAGTAGTTGCAAAGCTCCGAGCAATGACAAAGAGCGAGCTCCGAGAACTGGAGAAACGCTCCGGCATTTCGATGTCCACTCTTAAAGCCTGGAGACGAGGGCGGCAGCCGCATCCGAAGAATCGCAAGCGATTCGTCCTATCGCTGGCGCTATAGTGCCGAACCGCCGCGGGACGGCTTGCTGGCCTCGGAGAACTCTGCTCGCGATGGCGCTCATGCCGATTCTCGGTACGACTTTCCACATCGCCCCGATCGATTGATCGCGTGAGCTACATTCGCGGCTTTTCTTCCAAGTTGAACACTCCCGCGCCACCGCGTGATCTGGAGGACGCGCCGGGGCCGATGCGGCCCGAACTAGTGGATGCGTTCTACTACGTCGCCGGTCAAACTAATCGCCAACTGGATGTCGATCGAGACTTGTACTTCATCGCTGAGCAGTCTCTCGGATGTGATGCGGCCGGCAACCCAGCCGCAGGAAAAAGACAGCGCATCGGGCGCGATGTGGCGCAAACCGCGTGGCAGAGAATATATGACTTGATCGAACGCCTCTGGCCTGAGTATCAGCGCGTTGCGGCTCAAGAGAACTATCGCGAAGCGGTGAATCGCATCCTCTCGGGCTACAGCGTCGCATGGGAGCTTGGGTCAGACGGCAGGCTGCATCGGGTAGTGCCAAGGGCGCTTACGGAGCAGGCTAAGGCGACGATTGAGGAGCTTTCTTACCCGAGGTTCGCCGCAGCTCTTCAATTGTACAACGCAGCTATCCAAGCCTATGATAGCCGCCCTCGACGGGACCGCGATGCTTGCGCGAATATGTTCGACGCCCTGGAGTCGGCGGCCAAGGAAGTATTTCGGTTGCCTCATGGTACGTTTTACGACGTATTGATAATCGCTCGAAGGCAAGGCACTTTTGCGAGTGAGACCATCAACGCGTTAGAGACAATAAACACGTTACGCAATCGACACTTTGGTCACGGGATGACGACCCAATTTCAGCTGACTGCGCCAGAAGTGGACTTCGCGTACGCGAGTTGTGTCGGAGGGATACTTATGTTTACGCGTAGCGTGCCTGTCGCGGCTCCTCCGCGGCAGGGAGCGTAGCTTCGTCGCATGGGGCGTACTTCGATTGAGTGGACCTCATACACTTGGAACCCCGTTACCGGCTGCACCAAGGTGAGCCCAGGGTGCGACCACTGTTACGCAATGACATTTGCCGAGCGCTGGCGGGGAATAAAGCACCACCCCTACGAAAACGGCTTCGATCTTACGCTGCGCCCTGAGCGCCTTGAGCAACCTCTAAAGTGGAAAAGACCGAGCACCGTATTTGTGAACTCGATGAGTGATCTCTTCCACACCGGCATTCCCGAGAGCTACATCGAGAAGGTCTTCGAAATCATGCGCCTGGCGTCATGGCATCAGTTTCAGGTATTGACAAAGCGCGCGGAGCGATTAGAGCGCGTCCTCCGAAACGTCGCAGTTCCGCCGAATGTCTGGATCGGCGTCAGCGTGGAATCGCCGCGATATTACGGTCGCATAAAGCACTTGCGTTCGGTGCAGGCCGGTGTACGCTTCCTCTCTTGTGAGCCGCTATTGGACGCTTTACCAGACCTGCCACTGGAGGGAATACATTGGGTGATCGTGGGGGGTGAGAGCGGACCGCATGCCCGCCCGATGGACCCGCGATGGGTCCGCATGATTCGCGCGCAATGCAATCGAGCTGGCGTCGCATTCTTCTTCAAGCAATGGGGCGGCACACAGAAGAAGCGCAATGGACGTGATTTAGATGGCCGCACTTGGGACGACATGCCCTTCGCGGCTAGTTAAGAAAAGCGGCGTGCGCGAGGCGCCAGGGCTTGTGAGTTATGTGGACAGCTTTCCGTATTTGTCGAAAATCTCTCTGACGATCTTCAACGCGACGGGCTTCTGACAAGCAAAGAATAGATAGTAAACTGTCGCGCCTTTTGTATTGCGCATCGGGACCGGCTTCGGAACGTACTCGAACCCCGCGGTCTTCCGCAAACGCTTCTGAAACGCCATCGCGATCGTCTCATTATCAGCCTTGGTTCGAATCTCGCCAAATAACCCGAGATCGCTTCGATAGCCGACCTCCTTCCACGATTCGTCTCCCCAAAATGCAGTCATGCGCTGCGCTTGGTATGGATCGACATGCTCTTGTCCGGAACGCCACAACACATTCATGTTCATATCCATGACGGGAAAGTTGAGGAATATCTCGACGCTGCGCATTTCCGCCGCCGTCTTGATTACTTCCCAGTCCAAGTGAAGACCGTAGGGATCGAGGATGCACAATCCTCTCTTATACTCCTCGTAACTTACTCTGGGAAACACCTTGGAGAGCAGCACTTCATTGCAATCGCTGTTGTACAAGAACACGTCATGGCGACCTGAAACTACCTTCTCCAACTCTCTTATCTTCTGCTTGTCGACGTCGATCAGATGGTATTCTTTGAACGGCGGTTCTACGGCCAGGGCATTAAGCGGGCTACCGGCAATAAACTCTCCCGTCTTCCGCGAGATATGCTTCCCAGCACCCGCGAACGCATCGATGTAGATATGAGTAAACGATGGGTTGCGCTGGCCGGACAGAATCGCCGAATAAGCCTGCGCATATTTCTTGATGATGTCAAGCTTGATCTCCGACCAGTTTCCAACTTGATCGTAACGCAGTCTGTCACTCCCGTGAGATCGGCTGGCGTATCTGTCTTAGCCCTAAGCTGCGTTATCCCAGGCGGGACCCCTCCTTCGGCGGATTCGAACGATAGCAGCGGTAAGGGAATGAGGACCGCCATCGAAGCCGGGGCCACCAAGCCCCTGTGGTCGCGTCGGCTTTACGCTGGACTTCCGCTTGTTGCCATGGAACGAACTGCGGATGGTAGAAAGAGACGAGCACCGCGGAACTGACGAGCTCAGGGAAACCAACCTATGGCCTACAACAACGAAGATCGCCTTTTTAGCGACCGATTCCTGGACACCGTAAAGGGGATCATCGGACCCAGAATTCTCCAAACCACTTCGTTCACGCTGGACACAGAAGAAGCGAGTGATCTAACTACGCTGCGTGATGCGCGAGTCCGAATCGCTGTGCGGATACGGCGCCCGAAGTACTTGCTGCCCCAGTATTGGAACCACGTGACCCTCCGCACCACCGCAAAAGTCGGGCTGTCTGAGCTCGATAAACTCATTAGCGGTTACGGCGACTATCTCTTTTATGGTTTTGCGGCGGACACCGATCGGCCCTCACTTTCTCGCTGGCTTATCGTGGACCTTTCAAGACTTCGGCTGTACCTTCATCGGTGCTTTCGGGAACTCGACTCGGAGAATATCCGATATGGCTGGAAGACCATGCGGAACGGCGATTCCTTCCTTTGGGTCGATCTGTCGCTTGTTCACCCCCAAAGCGGTATCGTCGTTGACCGCGGCCGCGACCACCTTTCGGTGTATAACGCGAGCAGGGGTACGGATCAGATGTTTTCCGGTAAGGACGACCACTTTGCAAGGCTAAAGGCGGTGGTCGAGCCGCTTCAGTGCTACGTGATATATGAAGAACACGCGAAACAGATCGCAAGCAGGATCGAGCAGCCTCTTCCGACTGAGCTCGGAGACATTTTGTTATACAATGTGGCTTATACTGAGTCGGGTTCGCCGTTGCTTTGCGTTGAAGGCCAGTCGTATTGTGAGTTCGACGAAAACTCGAACGAGATTCCTACCGCAATTCTCGCTATGGAATCAGAGAGCCGGCAAAGGGTTCTAAAGCTGCTGCGCATTCCTACGATTAGAGTCGATCGCAGTATGGAGGTCCTGCCCAATCCGGGAAGCCGCTACGAATTGTGGCAATACTTGGCACAGGATGCTGCAGTCAATACTCTGCTAAAGCGGGATGGTACTAAACTAAAGCTGAGCACTAAACACCTAGGCTATCCGGTTGCCGGTTGGTCTTTTATCGGTAAGGACGAAAACTTCTATCATTTCGACATTGCTAATATGCTGTTTAGCCGAGGTAACCCCTTCGATTTCTTAGTTATAGATGACGAACTGGTTCGTAAGGGGCGAGGGTTTGACGCTAGTTGGATGCGGCTATTTCGCGCTACAGCAGACTTCGATGGATCCACGATTTCCATGGCTGTTTGTGCCTTTTCAGATGGTAGCCAGATTTCCGGTTTTGCGCGCATACCCGAGCTTGAGCCAATTTTTTTGCGAGCGAACGCGAGATGCCTTGCTGAGGCACTTGCATGTGCACGCATGAAGACGCGATGCGAGGAGATTCGGCGGGCTGAAGCGGCTCCGGACGACGTTGGGTTCATTTCGAGACGCATTGAGGAAGTTTCTGGCATAGGGTCGACTCCGGTGACACTGACGTCAACAGCTGATTACGAAACCTATGTAAACAGGATGCTCAAATAGTGGCGCCGCCCCGCGCTTTGCACGGCATTCGCGCTGGTGAGACGGTTGTTGCTTTGCAGCCTTGCAGCTTTGCCCGCAATGCAGCTGCGAGCGCCTCGCACAGCAGAACCCTAGCTCGCAGCAGCCTCGCAGTTTAGCGCTGCGCGTTTGGGCTGACTTGATGCCTGGCAGATCGGCGGCTGAGGGTGGGGGGGTCCGTTTTGAATTGCTTAACTCCTATCCCCTTAGGCTGCGGCTCCGTGGCAGCGCTTGAACTTCTTGCCGCTGCCGCAAGGGCAAAGTTCGTTGCGACCGACTTTGGGTTGATCGCGATGCACTGGCTTCGCAGGCTCTTCTTCGTCTTTGTTTGTGTGTAGCTGTTGCGGACGGCGTCCGGTGCCGGGCATCGGTCCGAGCATCTGTTCTACTTCTTGTTGAGGCACGCGTCCGGCGGCGACCGGCTGCGGCACGAGCTCGCCCGAAGGGATCGGCTCGAATTGTTGTGTGCCCGGCATCATCTGCGGTTGGGGAGGCCCGTGCTCGATTACAACGCGGAAGACGCCCTTGATCGCCTCGTCGGCGATGTTGTTCTTGAGCGATTCGAAGATTTCGAAAGCTTCTTTTTCATACTCGACGCGCGGGTCTTTTTGCCCGTATCCGCGTAGGCCGATGCCGGTTTTGAGGTGGTCCATTACGTAGAGGTGGTCCACCCACTGCCGGTCGATGATCGGCAACAAGAGATAGCGCTGCTCTACGACGCGCAGAATGTCCGCCGTTACATCGCTCTCCTTCGCCTCGTAGGCTTCGCGCGCGCGCTCGCGGAGCAGCCGGCGGATCTCTTCGCGATCCTTTCCCGCCAAGTCCTCAACCGACATCGTGCGCTTGAGTGGGAAAATCAGTTCCAACGCATTGATCATCTCATCGAGGTCCCACTCGCTCGGGTGGGCGTTCTCCGGGGCGTTTTCCTCAACCGCTTCGTCGACTTTCGCTTCCAACGTCTGCAGCATGAACGTCCGCGAATCAAACTTTCCTTCCAAGATCGCGCGCCGGTCCGCGTAGATGATCGCGCGCTGCTTGTTCATGACGTCGTCGTACTCGAGAACGTGCTTACGAATCTCGTAGTTGTGATTTTCGACCTTGCCCTGCGCGCGCTGAATCGATTTCGAAACGAGCCCCGATTCGATCGGCTGCTCGTCCGTGAAGCCAACCCGCTCCATGATATTGGTCATCCGCTCGCCGCCGAAGAGGCGCATCACCTCGTCTTCCAGGGACACGTAGAAGCGCGACGATCCCGGGTCACCCTGACGGCCGGAACGGCCGCGGAGCTGGTTGTCGATGCGCCGGGATTCGTGCCGCTCGGTGCCGATGATATGCAGGCCGCCGTTGCGCGCAACGCCCTCACCGAGTTTGATGTCTGTGCCGCGCCCGGCCATGTTGGTGGCGATCGTCACCTGGCCTTCTTGCCCGGCATCTTTGATGATCTCGGCCTCTTGCTCGTGATACTTCGCGTTGAGCACGTTGCACTCGACGCCCTTGCGCCGCAGCATCGTCGCCAGCAGCTCGCTCTTCTCGATCGAGCGCGTCCCGACCAGAACCGGCCGGCCCTTCGTATGTTCGGCGATGATCTCGTCCACCACCGAATCGAACTTGGCCTTCTCCGACTTGTAAACGATGTCGGAGTTATCTTTGCGAACCATCTGCATGTTCGTCGGGACGACGACGACGTCCAAACCGTAAATGTCGCGAAATTCGCGCTCTTCCGTCTTAGCCGTACCGGTCATTCCGGCGAGGTGATCGTAAAGCCGAAAGAGGTTTTGGAAGGTGATCGTGGCGAGCGTTTGATCCTCGCCGCGCACCTTGATGCCTTCTTTCGCTTCGATCGCCTGATGGATACCGTCGGAATAGCGTCGCCCGTACATCAGTCGCCCGGTGAACTCGTCGACGATGATGACGTCGCCATCCTTGACGATATACTGCTGATCGCGGTGGAAGAGGTTCCAGGCCTTGAGCGCGGCGTTGAGCTGATGCGTTAGCTCGATGTTGCGCTGCTCGTACAAGTTTTGGATGCCGAGCATCTTCTCGACCCGCGCGACACCCGCTTCGGTGATCGGAACCGCGTGCGCCTTCTCGTCGACGGTGAAGTCCTCACCCTTCTTCAACCGCGGAATGATTTGGGCGAACTTATCGTAGAGTTCACCTGACTCTTGGGATGGCCCACTGATGATCAGCGGCGTGCGGGCCTCGTCGATCAGGATCGAGTCGACTTCGTCGACGAGCGCGAAGTAAAGCTCGCGCTGCACCAAATCTTCGACCTGCCAGGCCATGTTGTCGCGCAGGTAATCGAAACCGACCTCGTTGTTCGTCACATAGGTGACGTCGCAATTATAGGCGGCCCGGCGCTGCGCGGAATCCAAGCCGTGCTGAATGATGCCGACGCTCAAACCCAGGAATTCGTAGACCGGCCCCATCCATTCGGCGTCGCGGCGGGCCAGATAATCGTTGACGGTGACGAGGTGCACGCCGCGCCCTTCGAGCGCGCGCGCGTAAACCGGAAGCGTCGCGACGAGCGTCTTGCCTTCGCCGGTCTTCATCTCGGCGATGCGGCCCTCGTACAACACCTGACCGCCCATGATCTGCACGTCGAACGGGCGCATGCCGAGCGTGCGAACGCTCGCCTCGCGCACGGCCGCGAACGTTTCGGGCAGCATCGCGTCGAGCGATTCGCCTTGCTCGAGCCGGCTCCTGAACTCCGCCGTTTTGGCTTTTAGCTCGGCATCCGAAAGCGCCGACATCGTGGCTTCGAACGCGTTGACGGCTCGAGCGGTGCGCCGAAGGCGGGCGACTTCCCGCTCGTTGCCGTCAATGATGGTCTTGAGAAACGCCATACGGGCCTAAGGCACGATCCCCAGTCCGGTTACGGCGCCGGGTGACGTGTATTGCGTGGGCGCGACGTTCCCTTTTGCGCCGGCCTGGAAGACCCAGATGATACCGCTGCCCGTCGCGGTCGAATCCGCCACGTAGGTTATCCCTGCCGAATCGACTTTCACATCCGTCGGCGCGCTGAGTTTCGTGTTGCATCCTTGGATCTTACGAATGGGCTTCGTGTACGGCACCTTCTTACTATATGGTGGGAAAACAAGGATCGCCGGCGCGCTGCTCGAGTTGCAGCTCGCTTTCGGACGCCCTTGATCGGCGATGTAGATGTTCCCACTCTGGTCGAGCGCGATCCCGTATGGCGTGATCACGTCGTTCTTCGGGCCGATAGTAAACCGCGGAAAAACGTTGATGGGCGTCGGGGTAGGCGAGGGCGACGGCGTTGGGCTGGGCGACCCGGTCGGCGTCGGGGTCGGTTTCGGGGTCGGGGTCGGCTTCGGCGTGGGCGACGGCGTCGGCAAGGTGAAGCTCTCGACGTTCTGGCCCTGAATGTTGGTTACGTACAGGTGGCCCTCACTGTCGATCGCCACTCCACTCGGGAGTCGGAGGTGCGGGCGCGGCCCCCCGAGCGACTGATACGGCGCCGTCTGGCCTGCCGCGAACAGAAAAACCCGGTTGGGATAGGTGATCGTGGGGTCGTTGTCCGCGATTGCCATGAGGTTCGGGGCCGGGCTTGCCGAGCTGGAAGCTTCGGGACTCGTCTTCTTTGGAGTAAAGGCGATGCCGCGCGGGCGGCCGATCAACCCCACCGAGTTTAGCGGCAAGACGTCGCCAGTTGCGAGAGCTTCGAACTCGATCAGCAGCGCGTGGTTCGTGCTCGGATTATAGTTCGTAACCCACAGGTTACTGCGGCGATCGAAAGCGAGGTATTGGGGACCGTTGAGCGTCGTGCTGGCGCCGCCGATCTGAAAGGCGGGGCCGCCGCCATTTTTCGTACCGTTGCTATAGATGCTGATGGCGTTCTGATTGCTGTTGGACGCATAGAGCGTCTTCGTTGGAAAGTTCGGACCGACGTTGACCCCGCTGGTATTGCCGAGGCTACTGCATGCGACAATCGCAGCAGTCAGCGTGAGCCCGAAAAAAGCCACGGTCAGCTTAGGCAGCATTCTTTTCCCCCAACGTTAGTAACACGCTGCGGACCCCTTTCTCTTCTGACAGGTACTGCGGTGCTGCGCTTCCCCTAGAGGCCCCAGTTTCCTGGCCCCGTAGGCGCTCAGCGAGGAACCAGCAGGCAGCTGCCACCAAAATAAGCACCGCCAGAGCCACGATTAGGCGGCGCAGGCGGCGCCGGTTATACGCCGGCCGGCTCGACTCGGTATCGATGATCGGGCGTGGCATTCCGTTAAACCGCGCGGCGCAGGGGATGGTTGAGCTCGTCGGTTTGCACGAGCTTTAGGAGCTGTCCCACCGTGACGAACCGATATCCCGCCCGCTTGAACCGCCCCACGACGAACGGCAGCGCCTCGATGGTAGCAAGCTTACCGCTGTGCAGGAGCACGATCTCAGGCGCCGTGGCATACTCGAGCAAATGCCGCTGCAGTCGCGCGACCGTGAGCGTGCGCCAGTCTCCGCTATCGTCGGTCCACAGCACCACGGAGTATCCGAGCGTCTGTGCGATGCGCAAGGTACGCTGGGTATAACGCCCATGCGGCGGACGCATCAGCGTTCGCACGGCCGGATCGTGACTCAGCGTCCACAACACGTCGCGCCCTTCGAGAATTTCTTGGCGGACGGTGTTCGGAGCTTCTTGGTCGAGATTGGGGTGAGAGTACGTGTGATCGGCGATCTCGTTTCCATCGGCTTCGATTCGGCGCGTTAGGTCGGGCCATTGTTGCGCGTCCGCACCGATCAGAAAAAAGGTTGCTGGCACGCCGAGATCGCGGAGCACGTCGAGCAGCATCGGCGTGAAAACCGGGTACGGCCCGTCGTCAAAGGTCAGCGCGATGAGTCGCGGGCGCTGCGAGCGATCTTCGGTCGGAAGCTCGTGCATCACGCGATAGAAGCGCGCAGCGACATCGTTCGAAAACTCGAGCTCAACGTTGGCGTTCGGTGTTACCAATGCCGGCGCCACGCTACTGCGATGCACGACCGCGCGCCAGCCGCCGAAGGCCACGGCGGCAGCGGCGACGATCGCAACCATACCTTTTGCGTACGGAGACATGAACGGCTTAGGAATGATCGGGCAATACCGCCGAGTATTTTCTCGCCAGATCGCTGCCCACGATAACGGTGACGTCACTGGCGGGGCTCGCCGTCGCCGGCGGCGAGCTGCTGGGCAACGGATCCGGAACGATGACCGTCTGCTGGAAGCTGTGCGGCAGCGCGCTTCGGACTTTGGCTCCCGCAAACGTCACGTTGGAGTGTTCGTGAATTTCGCTGGTGCCGTAGTCGGAGCGCTGGGCATCGCCGATATCGCCGATCGTAAAGCCGGCCTGGCGCAGAACGGTCGCGACGCGGCGCGCGGCCCCACTCATCCCGCTACCGTTCTCGACATCCACACGCAGAGTGCCGGGCGGAATCGCCGCCAGCGTCACGGCGTCGGGCGAAGCTACCGGAACCGGCGGCGCGGTCAGCATCGTCGCGACCAAGTGTGCCCGCGCCGCAGTGTCCGGAACCAGCGAATCGCCGTACCCGGGCAAATCTACGTCGTTGATGTACGGAACCTGATTGCTGACCACCGCCGACTCAGGGATTCCTTCGAAGTACGACGCAAGCGAAAGCAGCTCGTTATCCGTAAAATCCGTCTGGACGTACTTCCGGAACACTGCCAGCAGATCGCCGAGATGGAAGAGCGTATTCACGCGATCTCCCTTGAGCTTGGCGACCAGGTCGCGTAGAACTTCCTGCTGGCGCATGATGCGACACGGATCGCTGCACCAGTCGTGTCGAAAGCGCATGTACGCGACCGCGTGCTCGCCGTCGAGATGATGCAGCCCTTCCTTCAAGTGAATGTGCAGATGGCCCCAGCTGTCGTCGTAGTCGAGGGTGTCGCCGGTACAGCCGGTCTTATAGCGCAGGCAGTTGGACGATTTCACGACGACGTCCACGCCGCCGATCGCGTCGACGAACTCCTTGGTCGCGTCGATGCGCAACACCGCATATCGATCGAATCCCGGAATGCCAAGCCATTGTGCGATGACGCTCTTGGCCTCTTTTACGCCGCCGTCCGATTGCGCTTGGTTGATCTTGGCCTGCGCGCCGTTGGGCAGCGTGGCGACCATGTCGCGCGGCACGGAGAGCTCGTAGATGTGCTTGTTGACGAAGTCGAGGTTGACCGCCCAAATAACGTCGCTGCGCGAGTTGGTCGAAAACTCTTCGTCTTTCGCCGTGTAGTCGTAATCCAGACCTTCGACGAGCACGAGCAGGTTGTTTTTGTCGAAAGACTGCTGCGGCGAAGGAACGAAGATCTGGCTGATCGCGGCGACCGGATTCTTGCGTTCGAATACCGAGTAACTCGCCACGGTCGAGATCAGCCCGAGCGCGACGACGCCGGCGATCATAAGGAAGCGCCTACTCAAACGACGTTGCGCCCCTCGTGTACCGCTCGGCCGAAGAAATCGAATGGGCCGTGGCCCTCGAGCCGCACGTTGACGAATTCGCCCACATTGGCTTGCCCGGTGAAATAAACGCCGCCATCAACCGCGGGCGCTTCACCCTCCGAGCGTCCGAACCATGCTCGGCGTTCGCCCAGGCGCCGGCGAAAGTCGTCGCGTTCCCCCAAGCGCCGCGACTCTTCCACGAGGACGCGCACAGTCGTTCCACAGCGTTTGCCGCGCGCGCGCTCCGACGCGAGCCGCTGCGCCTCGCGCAAGCGAATCAACCGTTGGCGACGACGGCGAACGCCCGCCCGATCGGCGAGCTTTGCCGCCGGCGTGCCTTCCTCGGCGCTGTATTCGAAGAAGCCGACGCGATCGAGTTGCGCGCGACCGATCCAATCCTCGAGATAAGCGACGTGCTCGTCGCGCTCGCCGGGAAATCCGACGATGAAGGTCGAGCGCATCGTAATCCCCGCAACGCGCGAACGAAACTCGTCGATCAGCTCGAGATAGCGTTCGCCGTTGCTCGGCCGGCGCATCGCTCGCAGAACGTCGGGGTGCGCGTGCTGCAGCGGCATATCCATATACTTACAGACCTTGGGAAGCCGCGCGATCGCATCGATGAGCTCGCGATCCACGGTCGCCGGATAGAGGTACAGCAGCCGAATCCATTCTAAGCCGTCGATCTCGTGCAGCCGCTCGAGCAGCTGCGCGAGGCCACCGCGGCGCAGCCCGCGGTCGCGACCCCACATCGAGGTGTCTTGAGCGATCAGGATCAGCTCCTTCGCACCGCCCCCAACCAGCGCCGCCGCTTCCAGGCAAATCGATTCCATGCTGCGGCTTCTGAATTTTCCGCGCAGCGCCGGGATGATGCAGAACGTGCACGGATGATCGCAGCCTTCGGCGATCTTGAGATACGCTGTGGCACGCGGCGTGGTAACGAGACGCGGCAAGAAATCGTGCTCCGGCTCGGGCTCGAGATCCAGTCGTATCGGCCTGCGGCCGGCCTCCACGTCGGCCAGCAGCTCGACGATGCCGGCGTATGCGCCCGTGCCGACAACGCCGTCGATCTCCGGGATCAAGCTCTGCAGCTGCGCGCCGTAACGTTGCGCGAGGCAGCCCGCGACGATGAGCTGCTGTCCGGGGCGTTTACGCGACGCGTGCTCGAGGATCGTTTCCGTCGATTCGGCCTTGGCGGGATCGATGAACGCACACGTATTGATGACCACGGTGTCGGCGCGGCTGCTCTCGGGTTCCAGCCGCCAGCCCGCGCCGCCGAGTTTGGCGATCATTACCTCGGTGTCAACGAGATTCTTCGCACAGCCCAAGCTAACGAACGAAACGCTCGGCACGCCCGCCCCTACCGATAGTTGACGAACTGCAGCGGCAGCTCGAACTCCATCGAACGCAGGGACGCCATGACCTTCTGCAGATCGTCTTTGTTCTTGCCCGACACGCGAATCTGCTCGTCTTGAAATTGCGCGGTCACTTTGAGCCGTAGTTCTTTGATACGGGCCAGCAGCGCGCGGCTATGATCTTTGGAAATGCCGCTGCGCAGCGTAATGATCTGGCGCACCGTGCCACCGGCGGCCGGTTCTACGGAACCAAATTCGAAGGCTTTGACGTCGATGCCGCGCCGAACGGCCTTCGTTTGAAGGACGTCTACGACGTTGCGCATCTTGAGCTCGTCATCCGAGATCAGCGTGATCTTCTTGCCGTCGGACTCGATGCTCGTTTTGCTGTGCTTGAAATCGAAGCGATTTTCGATTTCCTTACGCGTTTGATTGAGCGCGTTCTCGAGTTCTTGCCCATCGACGCGCGACACGACGTCGAACGAAGATTCGCTCGCCAAGACTTACCGTACTCCTCTCAAAGTGTAAACGCTTGTTCGACGACGGCGCCGGGGCCGCCCAACTTACCTTCGTCTTTGCCGTCCACGTAGATCTCAACCCCGCCGGCATTGCCGATGCGAACCAGGGCGCTGCTTCCATGGAACGTCTTCGACGTGCCCGCCGGAAACGTGCCCTCCATACTAACATTTCCGTCAACCGTGACCCGCAGCCAGGATGGAGCGGAGAGGACCAGCGCCAAGGACTTCGGCCCATCCGGAGCCTTCGTAGCCGGCGTGCTGGCGGTCGGCTGCGTCGTGGCGACCGGGGGCGCCGCGACCGGAACGGCACTGGCCGCCACGATCGCGGGCGCGCCGCCCCGGCGCATGGTCAGCTCGGTGAAAACGACGAAGGCGATCAGCAGCACCGCTACGATGCCGGCACCCCAGAGCAAGACCGAACCGGCCCACGCCGGTGCGCCGCGGCTCGATTCCGGCTCGTTTTCCGTGGGATCGCTCTGCTGCGGCGCTCCTTCACTCCGATTGAAGGCGGCGACGGCCTCTTCGGGGTCCAACCCGAGGAATCGCGCGTACGTTCGAAGGAAGCCGCGGATGTAGACCGGCGCCCCGATGATGCTCCAGTTTTCTTCCTCGATGGCGGCCAGGTATACGGAGCGAATTCGGATCCGCTCAGCGACATCGGAGACCGACATGCCGCGCGCCTCGCGGGCCGCGCGAAACCGCTGACCTAGCGCTTCAGACGCTTCTGACATTTGGGCTTGGAGTTAGCTCCGCCCTAGTGTTATCCTGTTCCAAAGTCATATGGCAAAGGAACGCGTCGTTGCGGCAATGAGCGGTGGAGTTGACTCCGCCGTTGCTGCCGGTCTCTTGCTCGAAAATGGTTACGACGTCGTCGGAATCACGATGAAGATGTACACGCCGTCGAGGCCGGCGCACGCAAAAAGCTGTTGCGGGATCGACGATTTCGACGACGCTCGACGCAGCGCCGCGGTGCTCGGCATTCCGCACTATGTCTTGGACTTCGAGGAAACGTTTCGGCGGAACGTCGTCGAGCGCTTCGTCGACGACTACGCCCGCGGGCGCACGCCGAACCCCTGCGTATCGTGCAACAACTTCGTCAAGCTCGGGACGCTCGCCCAATACGCCGATCGCTTAGGGGCGCGGTATGTTGCGACGGGGCACTACGCGCGCATCGAGCGCCGCGAAGACGGCCCCCATCTCTTCCGAAGCCCGCACGCAAAAGATCAGGCGTATGCATTGGCTCAGCTCGCGCCGGCGCAGCTTTCGCGCCTGCTGCTTCCGCTGGGCGAGTTGGACAAGGCGACGACGCGCAGGCATGCGTTACGTCTGCGCCTGCCGGTGCACGACAAGACGGAATCGCAAGACGTGTGTTTCGTCGAAGGCGGCGACTACCGCGACGTGTTGGCGCGACTGCGCCCCGAGCTCGGCGCCGTGGGGACCGTCGTCGCAACGACCGGCGAGCGGCTCGGCGAGCATGCCGGTGTCGCCAACTACACCGTGGGGCAGCGTACGCGGCTCCCCGCAAGCGCCGAAGGACCGCGCTACGTCACGCGAATCGACTCCGCTACGAATACGATCGTCGTTGGGCGCGAAGAGGAACTGTTCTCGAGCGAGCTGCGGGCCGGCGAGCTCAATTTGATTCGACCGGAACGGTTCGCTTCGGATAAAACTCCGGTACGCGCGATGATCCGTTATCGCGCCACGCCGGCCCCGGCCCTTGCGACTATCGCCGATGGCTCGCTACGATTGTGTTTCGAGAAGCCGCAACGCGCTGTTTCGCCCGGTCAGCTCGTCGCGCTGCTCGACGCCACCACCGACGAAGTGCTAGGAGCCGCGACGATCACCCTGTCATCCTGAGTTACTTGACAAAGCGAGGTCGCGGAGGTTCCAGTACGTGTCGCGGACGACTGGTTTGAAGCCGGCGCTAACGATGAGATTCTCCAGGTCGCGGCGCGTCGCTTCGTTGGTGCTGCCCGCGTCGTGCACCACGCGCTCCTCGAGGATCGTGCCGCCCATGTCGTCGCAACCGTAGAACAGCGCCAGCTGCCCCATCTTTAGGCCGGGTGTCAGCCAGGACGCTTGCAGGTGCGCGAAGTTGTCGAGGTAGAGGCGCGAAATGGCCAGTACGCGCAGATACTCGAGCCCACTGGCTTCTTTTCCGCGTAACGGCGTTTTGAACGGCACGTAGTACCACGGTATGAAAGCCGTGAATCCACCGGTTTCGTCTTGAAGCTCGCGCAGCACGTGCAGGTGCTCGATGCGCTCCGCGGCCGTCTCGATCGAGCCAAACATCATCGTCGCCGTGGTCGGCATGCCGAGCATCTGCGCTTCGCGCATGACGCCCAGCCACGCGTGCGGCTGAACCTTGCGCGCGGAGATGCGTTTGCGCACGCGCTCCACCAGAATCTCGGCGCCCGCGCCCGGCAGCGACTTCATGCCTGCGTCCTTCAGGCGCGCGAGAACGTCGCGCGTGGAGATGTCCTCGACGTGCGCGAGGCCGACGATCTCGGAAACCGACAACGAATGTAAGTCTACCTCCGGATATTCGGAGCGTACGCGCTCGAAGAGGCGCTCGAACCAATCGATGCCCAGCTCCGGATTCACGCCGCCTTGAATCATGATCTGCGTCGCGCCTTGGTCCACCGCGTACTTGACACGATCCAGCACCTGGTCGTGCGACATCGTGTAACCTTCCTTGTGATGCTCGGGCCGGAAGAACGCGCAGAACGTGCAATGTACGTTGCAGACATTAGTGTAGTTGATCGTCGTGTCGATCACGTATGTCACGACGTCGGGAGCGTGCATCTGCATCCGGCGCGCGTGAGCGGCGGAGCCCAGCTCGTGGATGTCGGCCTCATTGTAGAGCCGCAAACCTTCCTCGAAATCGAGCCGGCCGCCGGATGCGGCCCGGTCGAGCAAACTAGCCAGCGAGGGCACCGGCGGCCTCCTGAAGCGCGGCGGGAACCGCCGGGATCGCACCGATTGCGACCAGCTCGCGGCAATACGCGGCCAGTCCGTTGCGCGCGGCGGTGTGAAACATGAAGTTGAGTTTTCCGAAGTAGCTTTCGTAAAATCCCGCCGGACGCGCGATCGTGCGCTGCGCCAGCGTCACCACCTGCGGGCCGTGCGAACGCGACCACGTGTATGCGTCGGTTAGGGCGTGCATGCACGCATCCACCGCGGCGGGATCGCGTGCGTACGCGTCCCGGCGCGCAGCCCACACCGCGAAAACCGTTTGATGGCCGCTCCACTCGTGCCAGAGCCTTCCCAAATCGTAAACGACGCCGGCGGGGAATCGTTCGATCGCATCGATGGCCGAGTCACCGATCAGCAGCGTGGGGTCGCCCGCGAGCGCTCGCGCGAAAGGCTCCCGCTCATCGACGTACGTCGCGCGAATTCCGTAGCGCCGCTCGAGGATGATGCGCAGCAATGACCGCCCGCTAGCCGATTCCTGGCTAACAAAGATGGGAACGCCGCCAAGGAGTCCTGGCCGCACCGGCGAGACCAGCACCACCGAAACGACCTCTTCGCGCGCGCCGATGCACAGGTCCGGCAGCAGCACGAGCCGCTCGGCGTTGGCCGCCCAAGCGAACGCGCTGATCGGACCCATGTCCAAAGCGCCGTCCAGCAGCATCGCATTCAAGCGCGCCGGCACGTCGGCGTGCAGCACGCCCGGATACGCGATCGCTCCCGCATCGAACGCGGCATAGATCGGCAAATCGTTCGTGTACTTGATCCGCCCGCAACGCAGCGTCATAACGCTGGGAGAAGGTCGCGATTGGCGGGAGTCCAGTCCCAGGCGAACTCCTCGTAGGTCGAGTTGCGCCGGACCGGTACGTAACCGGCCTCTTCAATCAAACGGCGGAACTCACGATCGTCGACGTATTGCCCCGAGCTCGTTCCGGCCGAGTGATAGATCATCTCCTCGTCGGTCGAGCCGTGGGTGCCATCCATGTCGTCGGCGCCGAACTGCAGCGCCACCTGGCAAACCTTCAGCCCTTGAATCATCCAATAGGCCTTGATGTGGTCGAAGTTGTTCAGCATCAAACGGGCAACGGCGAACGTGCGGACGTCGTCCAGCCCCGTCGTCCAACCGCAGTACGAGAGTTCGTTTCCGTCGGGATGAAAGGCCAACGGGATAAAGGCGTTGTAGCCGGGCGAGCGCGTCTGCGATTCGCGGAGCGCAATCAGATGATCGACGCGGTCTTCGAGCGATTCGATGTGCCCGTACAGCATCGTGGCATTGCTCGCGATGCCCTGACGGTGGAGCTCCTCGTGAATCTCGAGCCAGTTCGCGGTCGAAACCTTGTGCGGACAGATTTTCGCCCGCGTCTCTTCGGCGAAGATCTCCGCCGCGCCGCCGTTGACGTTGTCGAGGCCGGCCTCTTTGAGCATCTCGATAATCTGCGGAAACGATAACCGGTGGCGTTTCGCCATGTACTCTAACTCGGCGGCGGTAAAGAGCGAGAGCTGCACGTGCGGCAGAGTCTGCTTGAAGCGGCGCATCAGAGGCAGCCAGTAGTCGAGCGACAACTGTCGCGGATCGTGACCGCCCACGATATGCAGCTGGTTGAAATTCGTCCCGGTCTCGGTCGCCTTGGCAAAAACTTGATCGGCGGTCATCCGGAATACGCGCTCGGGCTCCTTGAATTCGTCCGCCGCAAACGAGCAGAACGTGCAGGCCGCGAAGCAAACGTTGGTCGAGTTGATGTAGCGATTGAGGACGTAGAAGACTTTCTTGCCGCTCTTACGCTCTTTTTGTTTGCGCGCGATGCGCCCCAGGGTGTGGAGATCCCACGTGCGATAGAGCTCAAGCCCATCTTCCCTGGAAAGCGGTACGTTCGCATCGACCTTGCGCTCGATCTCCCCCAGCACGCCGTTCGAAACTGGCATGGGCGGTCTATTCTTCCGCCCGGGAAGCGCGCCCCGCAACCGGGGCAAAGATGTTCACCGGAACGATCGCGAGAGCGACGGAGACGATCGCGACGCCGAGCAGCGCGCCGCCGATCAGATCCGTCACGTAGTGAGCCCCCAGGGCGAGGCGCGCCCAGCAGATCGCGAGCGCCAGCAGCACGAGCAGGGAGGCAGCGCGTCGCCGGATCGTTCGCGGCAACTCCGAGCCGGCGAGCATGAGCGCCCAAAACGCGTAAAAGCCTGTCGCAATTGTCGCATGCGAGCTGGGATACGAGAACGACGTCTCGTGTTTGACTACCCAATCCAGCTGACGCGGCCGCGAAAAGACGTGCTGGAAGAAGTCGGCGCCGCGCCAGCAGAACAGCAGCACGACGATGCTCAGAATTATCCGCGAGCGCCAAGCCGGCACGCGCCACGCAACCACCAAGAGGACGATCGCGACGGGGACCAGCACGTCAACGTAACACGACCAGGTCAGCCACCAGGCGATCAAGGTCGAGTGATTCACCAAGGATTGCTGCCAGGCCAGTAGCGCCGGCGGTTCGCCGTGGGCGACCACTTCTTTTCCCAGTGCGACGAAGCATCCGAAGGCCACGGCCGCGATCAGACCGCAGCGCAACGAGAACGCCCAGCGGCTCGACACGTTACGGGTTGCCCGTGAAGAGATCTTGCTGCCCGTTTTGGTCCTTGCCTAGGCGCGGCGATATGATTTCGAGCTCGCCCAGACCAATCAGAATCTTCCGCGGCTTCGTCCCCTCGTGCTTGCCGACGACTTTGAAGTCTTCCAGCAGCCTCATCAAGCGTACGGCGCGCGGATGCCCGATTGAAAACTGCGACTGCAGCGCCGCCGTTGACGCATAATTCGTTTCGATGATGAACTTTGCCGCCTCGTAACAAAGCGGATCCACGTCGCGGCGCGCCGATTCGTCATCGCCGACCGGCACGACCTCGACGTCGAGTAGGTTATCGGGGCGCGATTGACGCGCCCAGAACTCCACGAGCCGGTTCACCTCGGATGACGTAATGAAGGCGCCCTGCGCGCGAATCGGCTTTGGCGCATCGATCGGCAGATACAGCATGTCCCCGCGTCCCAGCAGCCGCTCTGCCCCGTTCATATCCAAAATGACGCGCGAATCCGTTTGGGAACTCACCGCGAAAGCGATGCGCGACGGAACGTTTGCCTTGATCAGCCCAGTGATCACGTCCACCGAAGGCCGCTGCGTCGCGACGACGAGATGGATCCCGGTGGCGCGGGCCAACTGCGCCAGCCGCATGATCGTCGTTTCGACTTTGGCCGGCGCCACCAGCATCAGGTCTGCGAGTTCGTCGATAACGATAACGACGTAGGGCAAGCGTTCCTGCGGATACTTGATGTTGTATTCCTCGATCTTGCGAACGCCGGCCTTGGCGAAGCGCTCGTACCGCGATTCCATCTCTTTGGTCATCTCAAAAAGTGCGCCCGCGGCCAAGCGCGGATCGGTGATAACCTCCTTGATGAGATGCGGAATGCCGTTGAAAACCGCTAGCTCCACTCGTTTTGGGTCGATCATGAGCATCTGCACTTGATCGGGCGTGGCGCTGACGAGCAGCGAGGCGATGATCGTGTTGAGGCAGACCGACTTACCGGCGCCGGTCGCGCCAGCGACTAAGATGTGCGGCATCATGCACAGGTCGCCGAACACCGGCCGGCCGGTGATGTCCTTGCCCAGCGCCATCCAGAGTGGCGGCACCTGGCCGCGATTGGGCAGCGCGTCGAGGATTTCGCGAATCGCGACGACCGAGACCGTTCGATTCGGTACCTCGATTCCGACCGCGGATTTTCCGGGAATCGGCGCCTCGATGCGCACGCTGGTCGCCGCTAATGCGAGGGCGAGATCATCGGCCAGGGATGCGATCCGGGAAATCTTGACACCGCGTTCGGGTTTGAGCTCGTAGCGCGTGATCGAAGGGCCGCGCTCGATGTGTACCACCTTCGCACCGACGCCGAAACTGGCGAGCGTGTCTTCAAGAATGTGCGCTCGATTGGATTCGTCCACGACCTGGCTCGGCGGCACGTCGAACAGCGACAAATCGGGAAGGCGATAGGCGATCGTATCACCCGTAGCGGCGCCGTCCTGAACCGGTCGAAGCACGAGGGGCGGCGCCGGTTCGCGAGCGGGTTCTCGAACGGCGACCGGGCGTTCTTCCACCAGGGCCGGTTCGAGGACGACGACTTCTTGCTCGATGGGCGGCGCGGCGACGCTGTGCTGGAGCGGCAGGGCAAACGCCTCGCGCAAGCCGGTCAGTTTCGGCATCGGCGGCGGTCGCAATCCCCCGAAGAAAACGATGACGCGCCCTATCAACTGTTTCATGCTGGCGTTGGTGAGCCACAACGTCAGTGATAGCGCCGCGACGATAAGCAAGATCCAGGCTCCGGCGCCTCCGACGAGCGCGCGCAACGCCCACCAAATGTTCGACCCGACGATTCCCCCGTGCGTTGGGCCGCGGGCACCGAGCATCGCATTAATGATCAGGAAATACGCAAGCGCGGCGCTGCCCAAGCCCGCGATCATGCGCGGGACGTTCACTTCTAAGAACACGATCGCGCCGACGAGCGCAACGAGAACCGGAAATAGCGGCGCAGCCGTTCCGAAGAGACGGCGCAGCAGGGACGCAGTCCAGCCACCAATCGCGCCCGCAGCATGTGGAAACGCTAGAGCAACGCCGCAAAGGACCGCGAATGCGAGCGCGGTAATCCCAACGATCTCGAGGTTGAGCCTCGCCCTGGCATTCGCCTTTCGACGCCGCTCGGGGCGCGTACGTGCCATGGAATCTATCTCTTCTTCGTCACACCGGGAGTTCATTGTGGCCACGCTCGTCATCCTCGAAGGCGATCAGACCGGACAAGAGTTGCTGCTCGAAGCGCTGCGCGTGCTCGATTCCGCCGTCACGGGCTTTCAGATGGCAGTCGAACGTTACGATCTTTCGCTTGCGAACCGCCGTGCAACGGCAAATGCGGTCGTTTTCGATGCGGCCAATGCGATGAAACGGCATCGTCTCGGCCTAAAGGCCGCGACGATTACGCCGGAAGGCCGAGACGACGTAGGTTCGCCCAACCGCATCCTTCGGGAAGCGATCGGAGCGAGCGTCATCGTTCGCACGGGCCGAAAACTGCCGCGCGTGCTCCCGGTCGGCGGCATCCACGAGCCGATCTCCGTCGTGCGAATGGCCGTCGGCGACGCGTATGGCGCCAAGGAATGGCGCGAAGGGACGGGCATCGACGAGATCGCCTGCCGCACCGAAACGATCTCGCGCCGGGTCTGCCGCTACGTCGCGGAATATGCATTCCAGCACGCCGAAAAGACGGGCGCGACGGTCTTCGGCGGCCCGAAATACACGGTGAGCCCCATCTACGAAGGAATGCTCAAAGAAGAGATGGATGCCGCGGCGGCGCGGCATCCCGGCGTCGATTACGATCCCCAGCTCATCGATGCCACCTACGCGCTGCTCCTCTCCGCAGCGGGAGATGCGCCGCTGGTCGTTCCCGCGCTCAATCGCGACGGCGACTGCCTTTCCGACCTCGTCATGCAGCTGTTCGGTTCGATCGCCGGCGCGGAATCGGTCGTGTTGGCTTTCGACGAAGAACTGCGGCCTTCAGTTGTAATGGCGGAAGCGCCGCACGGAACCGCGCCGCGTCTGGAAGGAAAAAACGTGGCCAATCCTTTGGCGATGATCCTGGCTGCGGCCGCCGTGCTTTCGTACGTCGACGATCCCCGCGCCAACGCCGCTTCCCGCGCGATCTACGGCGCCGCGCTCGCGGCGGTTCACGATGGGGTCGCAACCGCCGACCTCGGCGGTCACGCCACGACCACCGAGTTCACCGACGCGGTGATCGATCGCCTTCTGTCAGCCAATCCCTCGTCACCGTGAGCGCCCCTTGTCACCCTGAGCCTGTCGAAGGGCGACACCGATGCGGCGATCGATCGGCTTTGTCACCCTGAGCCTGTCGAAGGGCGACAAAGCCGCCCAAAATAATTTCTGGCTAGCTGGGAGATAAGGGGCCAGTCATTTTCAATCAGAGCTGCCTTTTTCGCGCGCGACCATCCCTTGAGCTGCTTCTCCCAAGCGATTGCTTCGTCAATGTGATGAAAATCGGACGAGTGCACCAAAACCAGCGGCCTGCGCGTAAACGTGTAGCAACGGCGGTCGATGCCGACCGTATGCTGCCCCAGCCGCAGTTCAAGATTGTTGGTCATTCCAACGTAGAAGCTGCCATCCACGCAAAGCAGCATATACACCCAGTACGTTTTCACAGCCACACTTCTGTGCGCTCGCACGCTTTTGACAAGCCGAATGACGTGATACCCCGTCATCCTTCGACAAGCTCAGGATGACACTGGGAGCGCTTCGCATGACGCTGCGGGCGCTTCGCATGACACTGCGGGCGCTTCGCATAACGGTGGAGCGCTTCGCACACCGAGCGCCATGATGCAGTGATTGGTCGGCTTTGTCACCCTGAGCCTGTCGAAGGGTGACATGAACCTGGATTGCACCGTCATCCTTGATGCAGTGATCGGTCGGCTTTGTCACCCTGAGCCTGTCGAAGGGTCATGAACCTGGATTGCACCGTCATCCTTGATGCAGTGATCGATCGGCTTTGTCACCCTGAGCCTGTCGAAGGGTGCCATGAACCTGGATTGCACCGTCATCCTCAGGATGACAACGACAAGCTCAATGACAACGCCAAGCTCAGGGTGACAACGACAAGCTCAGGATGACAAATAGGGAGGTTAGACTTCCATTACTACCGGGATGACGACGGGGCGCCTTTTGGTGCGCGTGTGAATTGCTCGGGCAAGGGCGCTGCGAATATGTTCCTTCACGGCGTTCACGTCGCGCATCGCGTCGACGGATATGCCTTCGATCATGGTGGTTAGTTCGGCGCGCAGCTCGTCCAGCACGCCGCCGGCCTCGGGAAGATAGAAAACCCCTTTCGAAATCAAATCCGGACCGGCGATCACTCGCGCCTCTTCGCTGTCGATGGCCACGACGACCATGATGATTCCGTCGTTTGAAAGCGCCTTGCGGTCGCGCAAGACGGCTTCGCCGATGTCCCCGATGCCCGATCCGTCCACGAACACGTGGCCGCCGTACGTCTTGCCGACCTTGTCGCCGTATTCGTCCGTGAATTCGAGCACGTCGCCGTTTTCCACGACGAAAACGTTGCCCGCTTCGACGCCAGTCTGCACGGCGAGCTTGCCGTGCGCCGCGAGCATGCGATACTCGCCATGCACGGGAACGAAGAATTCCGGTCGCACGAGGTTGAGCATCAACAGCAGCTCTTCTTGCGAGGCGTGGCCTGATACGTGCGAGCGGCCGTCGGTTCCGTGAATCACGATCGCGCCCAGCTTGCAGAGGTTATTGATCGTCTTGTGCACGCTCTTTTCGTTGCCGGGTATGGGCGTCGCGCTGATGACGACGGTGTCACCCGGCACGATGCGAAGCTGTTTGTGGTCGCGCACCGACATTCGCGCCAGTCCGCTCATCGGCTCACCCTGCGATCCGGTCGTCATCACGACGACCTGCTCGGGAGGATAGGCGTCGATGTCCTCGATCTTCACCTGCGTGTCCGCCGGAATGCGCAGATGTCCGAGCGAGCCGGCGAAGTGCACGACGTTGCGCATCGAGCGACCCAGGAACGCAATCTTTCGATTGAAGCGCACGGCGTGGTCCACCGTTTGCTGGATGCGTGGAACGTTCGAGGCAAACGACGCGACGATGATGCGCCCCTTGGCGTGCGAGAAAATCGACGTGAACGCCTCGCCGACCATTCTTTCGGAAAGCGTGTGGCCGGGCCGTTCGGCGTTGGTGGAATCCGAGAGCATGCAAAGCACGCCTTCATCTCCGACGCGCGCGATTCGCGGAAAATCTGCGGGTCTGCCGTCGATCGGCGTCTGATCGAACTTGAAATCGCCGGTATGAAAAACCGTCCCCACCGGAGTGCGCAATGCCAGCGCGCATGCGCCGGCGACCGAATGGTTGACGTGGATGAACTCGGCCTCGAAAGCGCCGTAGCGCACGCGGTCGCCCGGCTGGACCTCCGCGAACTGTGTTTCGCCGAGATGCTGTTCGCGTGACTTCGCTTTGATCAGGGCGATCGTCAGCGGCGTCGCCACGATCGGCACGTCCGGAAACTCTTTCGCGAAGTAAGGGATGCCGCCGATGTGATCTTCGTGTCCGTGCGTAACGAGCAGTGCGCGCAGCTTATGGGCACGCTCGCGGACGTAGGTGAAATCGTTGATGACGATGTCGACGCCGTACATTTCGTCGTCCGGAAACATCAGGCCGCAATCGACGACCACGAGGTCGTCGTTGGTCTCGATGACGGTCATGTTTCGCCCGATTTCGCCGCAGCCGCCCAGCGGGACGATGCGCAGGAACGGGAGCGAGGGGGGCGCTGGCACGGTCAGGGCATCTGAGCTCACCCGCGGTGCTTTGGCCCTTCATCCTTGCTCCCCCGCGCCTTCGAGGTGAATTGTGCGGTGGAGGTCACGATGAAACTCTTAGCCCTTCTGTGGATGCTTCTGCTCGCCTCGAGCCCCGGCGCGGTGCCTTCCGCACCGCCCGCGCACCCGACGGCTCGCCCGTCGCCGGCGGCCCCGATCTCGCCCGACGCGCTTTTCTCGCGCCGCGCCCTGCGTCGCGCACGCCTGCTGATCCAAATGCGGATGCTCCAATTCCGCAACGAACGACTCGGCTGCGTGCGCGCCGCGCTGCTTCGTCAGCTCCCGCCGGCCCTGCGGCCTCAGGAGCCCACCACCTGGAACTCCGCCGCCTGGGACGCCTGCTTGCGCGGACTTTGACACCATCTGCGACTTTTTTCCGTTAGTGGGGTAGATGATCACAGAAAACCCCTACAACCTTACGGAATGCGTTTAAGATGTTGAAAAATCGCGTACTTCCCACGCTGATCGTGGGACTCGTGGGCGCCGTCATCGGCAGCTTCCTTATGATGCTCTATGCCAGCAGCCATTTTGGCGGCGCGACCGGGCCCGATCGCACGCCGCCGGCAATCGCCGCGGTGCCGCTGAGCGGCGTCAGCGACCAAGATCGAATCGTCAGCGCGGTCAAGCGCACGAAGTCGTCGGTCGTGGCAATCACGGAGCAGGTCAACGGCCAGCAAGTGATCCCGGCCGACCCGTTCTTTCAGCAGTTTTTTGGCGGACAGGGCCCCGGCATCGTGCAGCCGTACCGGGGTGAAGCCTCGGGCTCCGGCTTCGTGATCGATTCGAGCGGCGACATCGTCACGAACGCGCACGTGCTGCAGCCGCCTTCCGGTGGAAAAGTGACGAAGCTAACGGTCGTCTTCGCCAACGGCGATCGCGTGCCGGCACACGTCCTCGCGTACAACCTCGCGGCGGACGTCGGAATCTTGCGCGTGGACAACTACGCGAAACTGCCTCCGCCACTGGAGCTGGCCGACTCGACCAAGCTCGAACAAGGCCAGTGGGCGATCGCCATCGGCGAGCCGCTGCAACTTCAGCAGACGGTCACGGTCGGCGTCGTGTCGGCCTTCGACCGCTCGGAGCCGATCCCCACGGAGAACGGCGGCGAGATCGACTTCAAAGGCCTCTTGCAAACCTCCGCGCCGATCAACCCCGGCAACTCGGGCGGCCCGCTGATCGACATCGACGGCCAAGTCATCGGAATGAATCAATCAACCGTTAAGTCGGCGTACGCCCAGGGCATCGGTTTTGCGATTCCATCCAACACCGTCCGCAGTGTCGTGGCCTCGCTCGAGAAGAACCCAGGGGCACACCAGGGGACGGACACCGGCTTTCTCGGCATCTACATGGCGAGCCTGACTGCCGGGGTGAAGAACCAGATCGGCTACACGGGCAGTGCGGGCGTTGCGGTGCAACAGGTTTTCTCGGGCTCCCCGGCCGACCAGGCCGGGATACAACCCGGGGACGTCCTCCTCGAGGTGGACGGAAAATCGTACGATAGCGTCAAGTCGCTCCACGACTACATCAGCTCGAAAAGACCCGGCGATACCATTCGCTTGAACGTGTGGTCCCAGGGCATGAAGAAACTCGTCGCGATCAAGCTTGGCGAAACACCAGCCGAGCAGCCGCTCTCGGCGCAGCAACCGGAGCAGCAGCAACCGGAGCAGCAACAGCCTTAGGGGCCGCGCGAAGCGCTGTCATCCTGAGCGGAGCCGCGTAGCGGCGGAGTCGAAGGACGAAAGGAGCGCCCTGCAACCCAGGGCGCTCCAATCGTGTCAAAATAAGCGAAACAACTCTTGCCGTGCATCGTGTATGATGATGCGGTATTCAATCCGACTGTCCGTAAGCGGCAAGGCGCCGCCGGCGGTCCGGCGCTCGGGCTTTCACCTCGGCCCAAAGCGCGATCGCTTGGCATAGCTGGTCCCGTGCAGTTGGGTACACCCACAACAGAAGCGAGGTATTGATTTCATGGCTAAAACGGTCGGCATCGATCTCGGAACGACGAACTCCGTCGTTGCCGTAATGGAGGGCTCGCAGCCCGTCGTCATTCCCAACGCCGAAGGCTCGCGTACGACACCTTCGGTCGTCGCCTTTACAAAGACCGGCGAACGTCTCGTCGGACAGCTCGCGAAGCGCCAGGCGATCACCAATCCGGAGCGCACGATCAGCTCGATCAAGCGCCACATGGGCGAAGCGGACTATCACGTAAAGATCGACGGCAAGGATTACACGCCGCAAGAGATCTCGGCGATGATCCTGCAAAAGCTCGTCAACGACGCGAGCAACTATTTGGGCGAGCGGGTGACCAAGGCGGTCATCACCGTTCCCGCATACTTCAACGATTCGCAGCGCCAGGCGACGAAGGACGCCGGTAAGATCGCCGGACTCGACGTTTTGCGCATCATCAACGAGCCGACGGCCGCCGCGCTGGCCTACGGCCTCGAGAAAAAAGGCAACGAGACAATCCTCGTCTGGGATCTCGGCGGCGGAACGTACGACGTTTCGATCCTCGAGGTCGGCGACGGCGTGTTCGAAGTCAAAGCCACCAACGGCGATACGCACCTCGGCGGCGACGACTACGACCATCGAGTCGTTGACTGGCTGGTCGAGCAGTTCCGTCGCGATCAGGGCATCGATCTGAGCAAGGACAAACAGGCGATGCAGCGCCTAACCGAGGCAGCGGAGAAAGCCAAGATCGAGCTCTCTTCGGTCGTGCAAACTACCATCAATTTGCCGTTCGTCACGGCGGATCAAGAAGGACCCAAGCATCTCGACTACACGCTGACCCGCGCGAAGTTCGAAGAACTGACGAGCGATCTCACGGATCGCTGCGTGGGGCCGTTCCGGAACGCGATCACCGATGCAAAGCTCGACGTTTCCAAAATCGACGAGGTCATCATGGTCGGGGGTGCGACGCGCATGCCGGTGATCCAAGAGCTCGTGCGCAAGCTGACCGGCAAAGAACCGAACCTTACCGTAAATCCCGACGAAGTCGTGGCGGTGGGTGCGGCCATTCAGGCCGGCGTGCTTTCGGGTGAAGTCCGCGACGTCGTTTTGCTCGACGTCACTCCGCTTTCACTCGGGTTGGAGACGCTGGGCGGCGTCATGACTCGGCTCATCGATCGCAACACGACGATTCCGACCAAGAAGTCGCAAATCTTCACGACCGCCGAAGACGGTCAAACGTCGGTCGACATCCACGTGCTGCAAGGCGAACGTCAGATGGCGCCCGATAACAAGACGCTCGGGCGGTTCCGGCTGGAAGGCATTCCACCGGCGCCCCGCGGCGTGCCCCAGATCGAAGTCACGTTCAACATCGATGCCAACGGCATCGTCAACGTGAGCGCCAAGGATCTCGGCACCGGCAAGGAACAAGCGATCACGATCACGGCGTCGACCAATCTCAACAAAGAGGAAGTCGACCGCATGGTCCGCGACGCGGAGCTGCAATCCGCTGCCGACAAGCAGAAGCGCGATGAAGCCGAGGTCCGCAACAATGCCTCGAGCCTGATCTACTCGACCGAGAAGTCGCTCAAAGAGGTCGCCGACAAACTCGACGAGGGCGCACGCGGCGAAGTCGAGCGCGCGCTGGCCGAACTCAAGCGCGTCAGCGAGAACGGTACCGTTGCCGAAATCAAACCGGCCATCGAGGCCTTGCAACAGGCCAGTTATAAGATGGCGGAAGTGTTGTACAAGGCGGCGGCGCCGCAGGGCGAACAGGGGGCTCCCGGCGCGGGTGATGGAGCGACGTCGGGGAACGGCGCGGCCGGCGGTCCAGGCGCCGAGGACGTCATCGACGCGGAGTTCAAGGAAGCCAAGTAGCGTTTCGAACGGTGACGAACGATCCACTGTTGAAGACCGAGGCCGGCGAGGCCGTCATCGACGAAGCCGCGGCGACGCAATCCTCCCTCGAGGAACAGCTCGCCGCGGCAAACGCTCGCGCCGACGAAAACTACGAGAAGTTTTTGCTGGCAGTCGCGGATTTCGATAACTTCAAGAAGCGCATTCAGCGCGACTTCGACTCGATGGTTTCGGCGCAGCGCCGAATGCTGCTGGAGCGCTTCCTGCCGGTGCTGGACAACCTCGAGCGTGCCTTACAATCAAACGCCGGAGGCGACACGCTGCGCGGAGGCGTCGAGCAGACGATGCGCGGTTTTGAAGCCCTTTTGGCGGGCGAAGGCGTGAAGGCGATCGAGGTCAAGGGCCAGCGGTTCGATCCCCGGGTCGCGGAAGCCATCGGAACGTCTGCCGCAGACGGCGTGGCTGAAGACACCGTCGTAGAGGTCGCGAAAAAAGGCTACACGCTCGGAGCCGAGCTGCTGCGGCCGGCCCAGGTGATCGTCGCCAAACGAAGCAACGAATGAACTTTAGGGACTACTATTCTATCTTGGGCGTTCCAAAGAGCGCAGCCGAGAAAGATATCAAGTCCGCATACCGCAAGCTTGCGCGCAAATGGCACCCCGACGCCAATCCGACGAATCCCAAAGAGGCCGAGGAGAAGTTCAAAGAGATCGCCGAGGCCTATGAGGTCTTAGGCGACCCGGAAAAGCGCAAGAAGTACGACGTTCTCGGCCCGAACTGGCAGCAAGCCTCGCAGCAAGCCGAACAGCAGCGCCGTTACCACACCAACGTCGACGGACAGGAGTTCGAGTTCGACTTCGGCGGCCCGGGCGGCCCAAGTGGGTTCTCCGATTTCTTCGACACGTTTTTCTCCGGGGTGGGTCGCCGCCAGACGGCGCAGGGTCCCCGGCTCGCGCGCCGCGGACAGGATCTGGAGACGACGATCGACCTCGGCCTCCGCGACGTCTACGAAGGCGGCACGAAAGCCGTTTCACTCCAAATCGAGGATCTGTGCCCGCGCTGCCACGGCACCGGCACCGAGGGTGGGCACCTTTGCCCGCAATGCCACGGCACGGGACGCGTCCTGCTCAACCGGCGGTTCGAAGTCACGATCCCGAAGGGGATCGGCGACGGTCAACGCATCCGGCTTGCCGGGCAGGGCGGCGCCGGTGTGAACGGCGGCCCCAACGGCGACCTGTATCTCGTCGTCAAGCTGCAAGACGACCCAACGTACAAGCGCCAGGGCGCCGATCTCTACGTCGATTTGCCGGTGAGCATCTACGATCTCGTCCTCGGCGGCGAAGTCAACGTCCCAACGTTGAGCGGCCAAGTTGCCATGAAGATTCCCGCCGGAACGCAGAACAATCGCCTGTTGCGTCTCTCGGGGCGAGGAATGCCGCAAGTCAAAGGCAAGGGCAGCGGCGATCAATACGTTCGCTTGATCGGCCAGCTGCCGCAAAACCTTTCCGACAAAGAGAAGAAACTCTTTAAGGAGCTGTCCTCGCTGCGAAACGGCGAGGTATAAGCTTCGCGAGCTGATCCCGAAGGGCGCCGCGAGTTCGGCCAACGACGCCTCACCCCCGAGCCAACCGGCGCAAAATCGCCCGCCGAGCAACTCCGGGTAAGCTAGGACGGTTTATCTGCAGAGCCATCACTATTACGCTTCGTCGGGGAGAGAAGAATGATCAAAGAGATCGCGTTTACGGCGTATCCGGCAAAAGACGTTGCCGGCTTGCGCAAGTGGTACGAAGAGAAACTGGGCCTGAGCTTCGGTGCGCCGTTTGAAGAGGATGGCGTGGAAAAGTACAACGAGGCGAAGGTCGGCGGCGGCTATTTCAGCGTGCTCACGCACGAGTGGGCCGACCGCGAGCCGGGCAGCGCCTCCGGGATCGTCTTTGAAGTCGACAACATGGACGACACGTGCGCCGACCTCCGCCGCAAGGGCGTCGACGTTGAGGATCCCTACGCCACGCCGGTTTGTAAGATCGCTTCGTTCAACGACCCCGAAGGCAACAAGGTCTCGCTGCATCAGGTTACGGTCCCGCACTAAAGCGTGATGGCCGGCCACGGGCTGATGTGGTCGAATATCTATCAGCCCGAGAAACCTAAGGTAAGGCGCCGGATCAACTGGAAGCGAATGGGCGCGCTTTTTGCGCCCTATTGGCGCCAGCAGGCAACGGTACTTGCATGCATCGTCGTCGTCGCGGGGGTCGGCCTCGTGCCGGGCTTCGTTACGGCGCGCATCATCGACGTCACGATTCCGGATCGCAATCTTGCGGAGCTTGGGATCGACGTCGGGATCATTTTGGCTTCGGCGCTGTTTTCGGCGGGCGTCGGCGTGCTTCAAGGCTACTTGAACTCCGTGGTCGGCGAAGGCATCATGCGGGATATCCGGACGAACCTCGTCGCCCATCTCCACCGAATGCCGCTGCAATTCTTCACCGGGACGAAAACCGGCGAGATCATGAACCGCGTGAGCAACGACGTTGACAACGTCGACAACGTCGTAACCGGAACGCTCACGACGATCGTCACGAACGTCGTCCTCATCGCCACCACCCTGATCGCGATGTTCCTGTGGAACTGGCGGCTGGCGCTGCTTTCCATCATCATCGTGCCGCTCATGGTTTTCCCGTTGGGCCCCGTCGGGCGGCGCATGTACCAGATCCGCAAGAAAACGCGCGAAAAACGCGACGAAATCGAGTCCATCACGCAAGAGACGCTCTCGATCTCGGGCATCACGCTCATCAAATCGTTCGCGCGAGAAGCCTACGAGCGGGCCCGGTTCTACGGGGCCGGGACGCGGCTCATGCAGTTGGAAGTGGACCTCGCCATGGTCGGGCGCTGGTTCTTGGCATCGGTTACGGCCATGGTCGTGGTCGGACCCGCGCTGATCTGGTTCGGCGGGGGATGGATGGCGATCGCCGGCACCTTGAAGGTCGGCGTCATCGTGGCGTTCGTGTCGTTCATCCAAGGGCGCCTTTACGGGCCTGCCGCGGCGCTGGCAGGCATTCAAGTGCAGATCGTCAGCGCGCTAGCGGTGTTCGAACGCATTTTCGACTACCTCGACATGACGCCGGAGGAATACGACCCGCCCGGATCCATCGAGCTGCCCGGCGTAAACGGCGACATTCGGTTCGACAACGTCGTCTTTTCCTATGACGGCTCGCGCACGATCCTCAACGACATCTCATTCCACGTGCGGCCCGGGCAAGTGGCCGCGTTCGTCGGCCCTTCCGGTGCGGGTAAGACGACGATCACCGCGCTCGTGCCGCGCTTCTACGATCCGCAGGGCGGAAGCGTTCTTGTCGACGGGCACGACATTCGGCGCGTCAAGCTGGACTCGCTCCGTCGCCATATCGGAATCGTGACGCAAGAAACGTATCTCTTCCACGACACGGTTGCCAACAATCTGCGCTACGGAAAGCCGGACGCGACCGACCTGGAGATCGAGGCTGCGGCGCGCGCAGCCAACATCGCCGACTTCATCGGCGCGCTTCCGGACGGCTATCAGACGGTCGTGGGTGAGCGCGGGCACAAACTTTCCGGCGGGGAGCGCCAGCGCTTGGCGATCGCGCGCGTCCTGCTGAAAGACCCGCGCATTCTCATTTTAGACGAAGCCACCAGCTCGCTGGACTACGAGAACGAGGCCGCCATTCAAAAAGCGCTCGATATCGTCATGCGCGGCCGGACCAGTCTCGTCATCGCGCACCGGCTCTCTACCGTGCTCGCCGCCGACGTCATCTTCGTCGTCGATGAAGGGCGAATCGTCGAGTCGGGCCGCCACGCGACGCTCCTCGCACGCGGCGGCCTTTACACTCGACTGTATCGCACGCAGTTCCGGGACATGTCAGCCTAGCCAAAGAACGTCGCGGCTAGGCCGAGCGTTACGAGGCGTACTCGATGCCGAGGTTGACCTGGTTGATGGCCTGCCTCACCAGGTTGATCGCGTTCGCGCGATAGCCGCCCTTATTGGCGGTGGCCGCGTTCAGCTCGTTCAAGGCAGAATTCAAATCGGAACGGGCGTTGAGCATGTGGCCTTGAACGGCCAGCGCCGTGCCGGCTCCGATTACGCTGAAAAGGATCGCGAACACGACGGCGAACGCGGCCAAGCGCAGCTTAGAAATTTGCATGTAAAAATACCTCCGTTAGCAACCAACAGTATGGGATAAGTTTTTCGCGGGGTCATCCTTCGACTCCGCTCAGGATGACACTGGGAGTAGTCAGGATGACACTGTAAAACTTCCTCAGCGGCTGCGCGAAGCGCAGTCCTGAGCGAGCGAAGCGAATCGAAGGGTCAGGCTGACACTGGGGGGATGTCCATTACCATCGGCGCGACCGGGACGTGCAGCTTCGGCTCCGTCGCGGCTTGGATTTCCTCGACCGTAACGCCCGGCGCGAGCTCCCGCAAGATCAATCCATCGGGTCCGACGTCGATCGTCCCGAGATCGGTAATGATCCGGTGGACGACGCGCTTCCCCGTCAGCGGGAGCGAACACCGGCGCACGATCTTGTGATCGTTGCCCTTCGCCACGTGCTCCATCATGACGATCACGCGCTTGGCGCCGTGAACCAAGTCCATCGCGCCGCCCATTCCCTTGACCATCTTCCCCGGAATCATCCAGTTCGCGAGATCGCCCTGTTCGGAAACCTGCATCGCGCCGAGAACCGCGAGGTCGATGTGGCCGCCGCGGATCATGCCGAATGAAAGCGACGAATCGAAAAATGATGCGCCGGGCAGCACCGTCACCGTCTCCTTGCCCGCATTGATCAGGTCGGGATCTTCTTCTCCTTCGAGCGGATACGGGCCCATTCCAAGGATGCCGTTCTCGCTCTGCAGCGTCACCGTTACGTCCGGCGGAACGTAGTTTGGAATCAGCGTCGGCAGGCCGATGCCGAGGTTGACGTATTGGCCGTCCCGCAGCTCCTGCGCGACGCGCGAGGCGAGTTGCGTTCGCGTTAACGCCATCTCACGCTCCCGTCACCCCGAACGCTTCCTAGTAGTTACGCGCTCGATGCGCTTTCCCTGAGGTCCGACGTGCACGATCCGCTGCACGAATACGCCGGGCAAATGCACGGTTTCCGGATCGATCGCCCCCGGTTCCACCAGCTCCTCGACTTCCGCTATCGTGATCTTACCGGCCATCGCGCAAAGCGGGTTGAAATTACGCGTCGCTTTATGAAAAAGCAAATTACCCGTTCGATCTCCGACCGACGCTCGTACCAGCGCGTAGTCGCATACGATTCCGTTTTCGAGCACGTATTCGCGACCGCCAAAAACCCGGGTTTCTTTCTTCGGGGATGCGACCGCGACGCTGCCGTCGCCGTTGTATCGCCACGGTAGCCCGCCGTCCGCTATCATCGTCCCGTCCCCGGCCGGCGTGTAGAACGCCGGAATGCCGCACCCCCCGGCGCGTAAACGCTCGGCCAGCGTGCCCTGAGGGACGAGCTCCACTTCGAGCTCGCCATGCAGATATTGGCGCTCGAACTCCCGATTTTCGCCCACGTACGACCCGGTGGTCCGGCGAATCCGTTTGTGATCGAGCAAAACGCCCAATCCCCAACCATCGACGCCGCAGTTATTCGACACGGTGACCAGGTCGGAGGCTCCCTGTTCGAGCAGCGCTTCGATCAGGTTGTGAGGTATTCCATTGAGCCCAAATCCGCCGACCGCGATCGAGGCTCCGTTGGGGATATCGGCGACCGCCTCGGCACAGGAGACGTAGACCTTCTCCATGCCGCCCTAATGCGCCGACGGAACGGGTGCCGCCTCCGTGGAACGTACCCGTGCTATGGCCATCGCACCGACCCAAATCGCAGACAACGACGAAGAAACCATGATCCTCGCGGTGGTGCGCGAGCTCGTCGCCGAAAAAGTCGCACCGCGCGCCGCCGAAATCGACGCCACGGGCGAGTTCCCATGGGACGTTAAGGAGCTCTTCGCACAAAACGACCTCCTTGGCATTCCGATTCCCGCCGATTACGGGGGACTCGGTGGAACGTTTCTCACGTACGTCAAAGTCGTAGAGGAGATCGCCAAGGCGTGCGCCTCGAGCGCGCTGATCGTAGCCGTTCAAGAACTCGGCATGCTGCCGATCGTCATCGGGGGCACCGAAGAGCAAAAGCAACGTTTTCTCCCGAAGATTGCGTCCGGCGAACACCTCGTCGCCTACGCGCTCACCGAAGTCTCCAGCGGATCCGATGCGCTCGGCTCGATGCGAACTCGCGCCGAAAAACGTGGCGATGCCTACGTGCTCGACGGACAAAAGATTTGGATTACCAACGGGAGCGTCGCAGACGTCGTCTGCGTCTTCGCCGTGACGGATCCGGCGGCGGGTTCTCGCGGCGTTACGGCGTTCGTCGTCGAGAAAGGCACGCCCGGATTTTCCGTGGGCAACGTCGAGAAAAAGATGGGAATCCGTGGATCGCCGACGGTGGAGCTGATCTTCGAATCCTGCGAGATTCCGGCAGCTAATCGATTGGGCGCGGAAGGCGAAGGCTTCAAGATCGCGATGAAGGTTCTCGATAAATCCCGCCCGGGAATCGCCGCGCAGGCGCTCGGCATTGGGGCAGGTGCGCTCGATTATGCAACCGGCTACGCCAAGGAGCGCATCGCTTTCGGGAAGCCCATCGGTCAGCATCAGGGCGTCGGCTTCATGCTCGCCGATATGAAGACGGAAGTAGAAGCCGCCCGTCTCCTGCTCTACGAAGCCGCCCGGCGTTGCGATACCGGCGCCGGCGACATGAGCCTCTGGGCAGCCATGGCGAAGCTAAAGTGCGGCGACGTCGCGATGTCGGTGACGACCGACGCCGTGCAGGTGCTCGGCGGCTTTGGTTATTCAGTCGACTATCCGGTCGAGCGCATGATGCGGGACGCAAAAATCACCCAGATCTACGAGGGTACGCAGCAGATTCAACGCCTCGTCATCTCGCGCGCGTTGGTCGGCCGGGCGTAGTTCCCGGCTCGCACGACTTCTAGCCCTTTTAGACCGACGAAACTCGCTTCGCCCTGGCGGTCATCACTTTCGCGATGATCGACGGGGTCGGGCAGAGTTCGTTGACCGGGCAACGCGAGCATCGGGGCGTTGGCGCTTTGCAAATCGCGCGGCCGTGCAGAATCAACCAATGCGCAGCGTCTCCCCATTTGTTCGCAGGAACGATCGCGGTGAGATCCTCTTCCACTTGGCGCGGCGTCTTTCCGAGCGTTATGCCGAGCCGATGCGCCACGCGAAAGACGTGGGTATCCACGGCGAGCGCGGGTTCTTCGAATGCGGCGGCCATGACGACGCTCGCCGTCTTGCGGCCGACTCCCGCCAGCGACTCGAGGTCTTCGCGTTCGCGCGGTACGCGTCCACCGAACCGTTCGACGAGATCGCGCGCGCAGGCGATGATGTTCTTGGCTTTCATGCGGAAGAAGCCGCAGGACTTGATGATCTTTTCGACCGCCTCCGGGCGCGCGCGAGCGAGCTTCTCCGGCGTTGGGTACTTCGCAAAAAGCGCGGGCGTCGTCATATTGACCCGCACATCGGTGCACTGCGCTGAAAGAATCACGGCAACGAGCAGCTCGAATTCGTTGCGATACTCTAAAGCGGTCACGGCATTGGGATAGGACTTTTCGAGGATCGCGAGTTCCGCAAGCGCCACTTGGCGCGGCACCTTCTTCTTCGGGAACGGGATGCTGGGCACGCGCGTGCTATTCGCGCAACGCGACGCCGTCTCCGTCGCGCGTTACGAGCCCATCACGCTCGAGCGCGGCCACAAACGCGCGCACTTCGTCAATGTCACGCTCCGGAATCAGCGGGCTGACGGCTCGGTGCAAGGCTCTTAACGAGATGCGCTCGCCCGCCGGCAAATCGCACAACCGATCCACGATGCGTCCGCGCGCGTAGCGGACGGTGCGTTTAAACGGCAACGCTTCCTGCGGTGGGCGCCGTTTCCGGCCCGTTTTGCGGGCATTCTCCAGCTTCGCCAAGTCTATTGGCGCCGCAACGCAATCCGAGCGCATCGGACACAACCCGCACTCGGGCGCGCGGGCGGTACAAATCGTTGCGCCGAGATCCATGAGCGCCGAGCTCCAATCGTGCCCGCGGCCGGCCGGAACGAGCGCACGGGCCCGCGCGTCCAGCTCGCGTGCATCGGCTCGGGCCGGATGCTCGAGCCCGAAGCAGAGGCGGTGGACGACGCGCCGGACGTTGGTGTCCACCGGCGCGTCGTCGATGTCGAACGCAAAGGCTCGGATCGCCGCCGCGATGTACGGCCCGATGCCGGGCAACGCTTGCAACGCCTCGCGCTGCATCGGCAACGCTCCGCCGTGGCGCTCGACGAGCGCCTGCGCCAGGCGTTGCAACCGCACGGCGCGCGTGTTGTAGCCCAATCCCTTCCATTGCCGCAGCACCGCAGCCACCGAGGCACGCGCGAGCGCGGCGAAATCGGGAAATGCTTCCGTAAAGGCCTCGAACTTCGGCACGGCGCGATCCACTTGCGTCTGCGCGAGCATGAACTCGCTGACGACGGTCCGGTAGGGGCTGCGCCGAGCACGCCAAGGCAGCGACGCGCGACCGTGCCGGGCGTACCAGCCCAGCAGACGCCGCTGCATCCCGGTCACGAACGCAGCGTCGAGATGGCTTCGCCGATCCGGCGAATGCCCTCCCCAATTTCCTGTCGCGCCACCGCGGTCAGCGCGAGGCGAAAGTAATGGTCGCCGCCGGAATTGGCAAAGAACGCCTCGCCGAATAAAAACGACGCCCCCAACCGTTCCGACGCGTCGAGTAGCGCGCGAGCACGCAACTCGCGCGGCGTCGACGTCCACAAGTAGAATCCGCCTGAGGGCCGGCTGACTTTCAGGCTTGCCGGCCAATGCTTCGCGATCGCCGCATCGGCGATCGACCGCCGCCGCAGCAGCTCGCTTCTCAGCTGTTCCACGTGAGCGTCGTAGTCGCGGCCGAGATAATCGGCGATCGCGGCTTGGACGTAGAGACTCGTCGCCATGTCGTAGGCCTGTTTGCGAAGCAGCAGGCGTTCGAAAATCGTTCGCGGCGCCGCAAGCCAGCCAACGCGTAAACTCGGGGCGATCGTTTTGGAGAAGGTGGAAATGTAGACGACGTGGTCCGGGGCCAGCGCAACGAGCGGGACGCCGGGTGGCCCGAGCGGACCGTATGGATCGTCCTCGACGATCGGGACGCCGGCGCGCCGGGCGATCGTCGCAAGCCGTTCGCGCCGGTCCACGTTCATCGTGGCGTTGGTAGGATTGTGCAACGACGGCATGGTGTAAATGAAGCGTGGACGGCGCGTGCGCAGGACGGCTTCGATGTGGTCCACGCGCATGCCGTCGTCGTCGACCGCTACCGGTATCGCGCGCAAGCCGTTGATCTGAAAAACCTGCAGCGCTCCCGGATAGGACGGAGACTCCACGATAATTTCATCGCCCGGCTCGGCCAAGCTCTGCGCGATGATGGCAATTCCCTGGGTCGATCCCGTCAGCACGATGATCCCGCCCGGCGTGATCGTCGTGGCGCCCCGCGCGTTCATGCGCGCCGCAATCGCGGCGCGCAACGGCTCGTATCCTTCCGAATCGCCGTACGACAGCACGAAGCGCGGATCTCGCGCAACGCGCGCGAAAGATTTCGCTAGTTCGCTGAGCGGCGACGGCTCGTCGGGAGCAACCCCTTGCACGAACGATATTCGCCCCGCCTCGGGCTTGGCCGCGAGCTCGCCGAGCACGTTGGGAAACTCGCCGACTCGCCAGGGCGGCAGCGTCACCCACCAGGGGACGCCCGCGGCGCGGTCCGGCTGGCCCCCGCGTAGCTGCGGAACCACCCGCGAACCGGAGCCGACCCGCTGCTCGATCAGGCCGTCGCCGACGAGTTCGCGGTAGGCGTGTACGATCGTGCTGCGATTCACCGAGAGGCGCTCGGCAAGGGTTCGTTCGGGGGGCAAGCGGGTGGATTCCGGAAGCGTCCCGGTTAGGATCGCCTCCCGCAGGTGCTCGTAAATCTGGCGGTAGAGGGGGACGATCGACTCGCGCTCGAGCTCGGGCAAGAGCCCAGACCAGCCAATCCGCGACATGGATGATTCCATTTCGCTCATCTTCCTGGGGAACGCCTTCGATAGGGCGAAGCCTGTGCGCATGAGCAGTGGGGAACACCAAGTCGACGTAGCCGTTATCGGCGCCGGCCCGGGCGGATATCACGTGGCGATTCGTCTCGGGCAGCTCGGCAAGAAAGTCATATGCGTCGACCGCGACGAGGTCGGCGGCGTTTGCCTCAACTGGGGCTGCATACCGACCAAAGCGCTCTTGCACGTCGGCGAAGTCATCCGCCACATCGAGCGCGCCGGCACGCTCGGGCTCAAAGTTCCCAAACCGGAGATCGAGCGCGAAACCGTTGCGAAATTCAAGACTGACGTCGTGAACTCAAACGTCAACGGCGTCAAGACGCTGTTCAAGGCCAACGGCGTGGAGTATCTCGCGGGCGAAGCGACGTTCGCGAGCGCCAACCAGTTGAGCGTAAAGAAAAAAGACGGCGGGAGCGATCGGATCACGGCCGACTACATCGTCGTCGCGACGGGATCGGCGCCCGTCGACGTAAAGGCCTGGCCGCGCGACGGTGAAATCATCGTCAACTCCGACGATGCCGTGCGGCTCGCGCGGATCCCGCAGAAGCTCTTGGTGATCGGCGGGGGCGTGATCGGCTTAGAGTTTGCAACCGTGTACGCGCGCCTGGGCGCGCAGGTCTTGGTCGTCGAGATGATGCCGCAGATCCTCACGGGTACCGACATCGAGATCGGGAAAACGCTCGGGCGCATCTTGAAGAAGCAAGGCATCGAGATCATGCTCAACACGAAGGTCGGCGCCGTTGAAAAACACGGAAAGGCGGCTCGCGCAACGATCAACGGCGAAGGCACCGGCGGAAAAGACGAAACCCGCGAGTTCGACATGGTGCTCGTCGCGGTGGGACGGCGTCCCGTCACCGATAATCTTCGTTTGGAAGCGGCCGGCCTGAGCACCGGCGAGGGAGGCTTCATCGCCACCGATCGTCAGCAGCGGACGAAGGTGCCGAACGTCTTTGCCGTCGGCGACGTCACCGGAGCGCCCTTGCTGGCGCACCGCGCGATGAAGCAGGGCGTCATCGCCGCGGAAGTCATCAACGGCGACAAATCCGCCGCGTTCGATCCGGTCGCGGTGCCGAACTGCATCTATACGGACCCCGAGGTCGCGACCGTCGGCTTATCCGAGGAAGAGGCCAAATCGAGCGGCTACGAGGTGCGCGTCGGCAAGTTCCCGCTCACGGCGAGCGGCCGCGCGCGCACGATGAACGAAAACGAAGGCCTGATCAAGCTCGTCGCCGATGCGAAGAGCGACTTACTGCTGGGCATGCACATCGTTGCGCCGCAGGCCGAGTCATTGATCGGCGAAGGCATCATGGCGCTCGAAATGGGTGCAACGCTCGAAGACATCGGTCTCTCCGTCCATCCGCATCCGACGTTCACCGAAGGAATCATGGACGCCGCGGAGGCCGCGCACGGAAAGGCGATTCACATCCTCAATCCCAAACCCAAGGCTCCGGTGGGAGCCAAGGTTTGATCGCTCGGTAAGAAATGACCCAAGCGCGTTTGTTGGATTTGGGCGTAAGCCCGTACCGCGAGGTATGGGATTTGCAGCACCGTTTGCATGCGGCCGTACGCGAAGGACGCGAGCCGGATACGTGGATCGTCGTCGAGCATCCGCCGGTCATCACGCTGGGGCGCCAAGCCAAACGCGAGAACGTGTTGCTGAACGAGGACGAGCTCGCGCTGCGCGGCGTGGACGTGGTGGCCATCGAACGGGGGGGCGACGTGACGTATCACGGCCCCGGGCAGCTGGTCGTCTATCCGATTCGAAAGCTCGAGCGGTTTCGCGAGGTCGTGCCGCTGGTGCGGGCGTTGGAGTCCGCGGTCATCAACCTTTGCGCGCACTTCGGGGTGCGCGGCGAACGCTGGACGGAACACGCCGGCGTCTGGGTTGGCCGAAACCAGATCTGCGCGATCGGCCTCGCGGTGCAGCGCATGGTTTCGCTGCACGGCCTCGCCCTCAACGTGTCGACTTCACTCGACTACGATCGCCTCATCAATCCATGCGGGATGAACGATCGCGGCATTACATCGCTGTCCGCGGAGACCGGTCGCGCGGTCGAGATGGGGCAAGCCAAGCGTGCTCTGCTCGAAGAGCTGGCGCGCACCTTCGACGTAACGTTCGGCGATGCCGCGCGGTTATCGGTGGCGTAGCATGGCAATCGAGATCAACCTAATCCGCGACGTAAAGCGGAAGCCGCCGTGGCTGCGCGTTTCGCTGCCGATCGGGGACGACTACGAGCGCGTGAAGGCAAAGGTCAATGCGCTCGGACTGCACACGGTCTGTAAGGAAGCGGCGTGCCCCAACCTTGCGGAATGCTGGGGCGCCGGGACGGCCACGATCATGATCTTGGGCGACGTCTGCACGCGGGGCTGCCGTTTTTGTAACGTGAAGACCGGCAATCCGCGGGGCGACGTCGATTGGCTGGAGCCTTTCCGAGTTGCCGATGCCGTGCGCGACCTGGGGTGGAAATATCTGGTACTGACGGCGGTGGACCGCGACGACTTGGCCGACGGAGGTGCGCTGATTTTCGCCAACACGGTGCGGGCCATTCACGAGCGCGTGCCCGGGACGCGGGTCGAGATCCTCAGCGGAGACTTCCGCGGCGACCTCACCGCCGTGGACATCGTCGTGGACGCGAACCCCGACGTCTTCGCGCACAACGTCGAAACCGTGCGGCGGCTGACGCCATCGGTACGGGACAAGCGGGCAGGCTACGACCAATCGCTCAAGGTACTCGCGCACGTCAAGCGCCGCGCACCGCATCGCTTCACGAAGACATCGGTGATGCTCGGCTTAGGCGAGACCGACGACGAGGTCGAGCGCACGATGGACGACGCGCGCGCCGTCGGCGTCGATATCTTCACGATGGGCCAGTACCTGCAGCCGAGCAAAAAGCATTTGCCGGTGGTCGAGTTCGTGACGCCGCAAAAGTTCGCGCAACTCGGGCGCCTCGCCGCGGGCAAGGGCTTTCATCAGGTGGTCTCGAGCCCGCTGTCGCGCAGCTCCTATCACGCTGAGCAAGCATTCCAGAACGACCCGCAAGGCTGAAACCGCCCGTACCATCCTTAGGTTAGTACAGCTAACGTGACGAAGGTTTTCCTCAGCCGGCCCGTCCTCGCCGCGGTTTGCTCCTTGCTGATCCTCATCGCCGGCCTGGTGGTGTTGCCGGCGATGGCCGTCTCGCAGTATCCGCAGATCGCACCGCCAGTCGTTACCGTTTCAGCCATCTATACCGGTGCAAGTCCTCAGGCCGTCGAGGCCCAGGTGACGACGCCGCTGGAACAGGCCGTCAACACGGTGCAGGGTCTGCGCTACATAAGTTCGACGAGCGCGCAAGGCGCCTCAACCATTACCTGCACGTTCAACCTTGGCGTCAATCTCGACATCGCTGCAGCCGACGTCCAAAACGCCGTGCAGTCCTCGCTCGGGCAGCTGCCCGCAACCGTGCAACAGCTCGGCATCACCGTGGCCAAGAACTCAGGGGCCTTCGTGATGGGCATCGCGTTGACGTCGAGCAATAAGAGTCTCGACACGCTCACGATGAGCAACTACGCGCAACTCAACATCGTCAACGATCTTTCGCGCGTTCCGGGCGTTTCGCAGGTCATCATCTTCGGTCAGCGCCAGTACGCGATGCGGATCTGGCTCAATCCGGTCAAGCTGCAGCAGGAGGGCCTCGACGCGAGCGACGTGGTCAGCGCCCTACAGGAACAAAACGCCGAGGTCGCAGCGGGCAGCATCGGTTCGCCGCCGGCACCCGCGAATCAACCCTACACCTACACCGTCAACGCGTTGACGCAGCTCTCCGATCCATCCCAGTTTGCCAATATCATCCTTCGGGCGAACCCCAACGGGGGATACGTGCGGCTCGCAGACGTCGCTCGCATCGAGCTCGGCGCCCAGAGTTATACGACCGATTTACGCTTCGACGGGCAATCGCAGACCGTCGGCCTGGGCGTCCTGCAGTATCCCACCGCCAACGCAATCGACGTCTCGCGGCGCGTGATCGCCACAATGCAGCAACTCGCACCACAGTTCCCGGCGGGGATGCACTACGATGTTGCGTTCGACGTGACGACCTACGTCAACGAGTCGATCAAAGAGGTCCTGCTGACACTCTTGCTCTCGATCGGGCTCGTCATTTTGGTCATCTTCGTCTTCTTACAGCACGCTCGATCTACCCTCATTCCCGCCGCGACGATTCCCGTTTCCCTCATCGGAACGTTTTTCGTGATGCAGTTATTCGGCTTCACGATCAATACGATCACCCTGTTTGGTTTGACGCTCGCTACCGGTCTGGTCGTTGACGACGCGATCGTCGTGATCGAAAACATCGCGCGCCACATGGAACTGAATAAAGGCAAGCAAAGCGGCGTCGCGAGCGCCGCCGAAGCGATGCGAGAAATTCAGAGCGCTGTAGTGGCATCCTCGCTGGTGCTGCTCGCGGTGTTCGTTCCGGTCGGCTTTCTGCCCGGAACCACCGGACAGATTTACAAGCAGTTCGCGCTCACGATCGCAGCCTCGATCACGATCTCGCTCTTCATGGCCCTGACGCTCGCCCCCGTGCTGTCGGCGAGGCTGCTCACCGGAGAGTCCGAGTCGAAGGCGGCGTTCTTTCGCCTTTTCAACTACCAATTCCAACGCTTCCGCGATTGGTATGCGCGCGTGCTTCCGAACTTGTTCCGCAGGCGCTGGCCCGTCGCCGCCGTCTTCGTCGGGGCGCTGCTCGTCACCCTATTTCTGGTCTCGAGAACGCCACAGGGCTTCCTGCCCGACGAAGATCTCGGTTACTTCATCACGCTCGTTCAGACCCCGGAGGGAACCTCGCTCCAAGGCGAGCAGAAAATCGCACAAAAGGCTGAGGCCATCATTCGGTCGCAGCCCGAAGTTCAGCATCTCTTCGACGTCGGCGGTTTCAGTTTCTCGGGGTCGGCACCCAACCGCGGCATCATGTTCGCCCTGCTGACCCCATGGGGCGACCGAAAGTCCCCCAGCTGGTGCCAACTGATCTTCCTGTTCGCCCACCCCGAGGCATGCACGCAGCACAACGCATTTGCCGTCGAGCAGCGGCTGAACTACGCCTTTTACTCTCAAATTCCGCAGGCGCAAATCTTCGCGTTCAATCCACCCGCGATCAACGGCGTCGGCAACTTCGGCGGTTTCCAGTTCGAGCTCGAGGACCGCGGCAACGTCGGCCTGCCGACCTTGATGAACACGACCTACGCCATGATGGGCGCGGCCGCGAAAGACCCGCGACTGCAGAACGTCTTCACCCAGTTCCGCATCAACGCACCCCAAATCGAATCGAATATCGATCGCAACAAGGCCAAGTCGATCGGCGTATCGCTGCAAGACGTCTTCACGACGATGGAAGTAGATCTCGGCTCGCTCTACGTCAACAACTTTACCTATCTGAACCGCTCGTGGCAGGTTGACGTGCAGGCCGACGCCCCATTTCGCAACAGCGTCGCATCGCTTGGCAACCTCTACGTTCATTCCAGCAGCGCACCCGGCACCACGGTCGTGCCGAACTCCATCACGAGCCCCGCACCCGGCGACGCCACCACGGGGACGACCTCGACCGGAAGCGTAATGACGCCGCTCTCCTCGCTCATGCAGATCCAGCAAGTGCTCGGACCGCCGATCATCAGCCACTATAACCTCTATCGCAACATCGAGCTCAGCGGCAGCAACGCACCCGGAACGAGCACCGGGACCGCAATTCAGGCAATGCAGCAGATCGCCACCCACGTGATGCCGAAGGGCGTCGGCTTCGAGTGGACCGGCCTGCAGCTCGACCAAATCGCGGCCGGACCATTGACGATCGAAATCTTCATCCTGGCGCTCATCTTCGTCTTCTTCGTTCTCTCGGCCCAATACGAGAGCTACATCGATCCACTCATCGTATTGCTCGCCGTGCCGACCGCACTGCTCGGCGCCCTGCTCTTCATCAATCTGCGTCATTTTCCGATTCCGTTTCTCTTCGATCCTACGCTCTCGCAGGACGTCTACGCGCAGGTCGGCTACGTCATGCTGATCGGCTTGGCGAGCAAGAGCGCCATTTTGATCGTCGAGTTTGCAAACCAGCAGATGCGCCAGGGTGCGAGCATCGTGCAAGCGGCCATGCGCGCCGCGCAGACGCGGCTTCGCCCGATTTTGATGACCTCTATCGCCTTTGTGATCGCCGTGACGCCGCTCGTCTTTGCGACCGGCGCCGGCGAGGCGGCGCGTCATTCACTGGGAACCGTCGTCTTCGGCGGAATGCTCATGTCGACGATACTGAATCTCGGGATCACGCCCGTGCTTTACGTGATCATTAAGTCGTTCGAGGTGCGCGGCAGCCCCGCGGGAGGCGACGGACAGGCGCGCGGCGGCGTCGATCAAAAAGCGATAGCGCCACAAGTAGGAGTGTAGGTCTCAGCGCTTCGTCTCAGCGCCTCGTCGAAACGCCCCGGTGTTGTCCGCGAAAGCACTCGTCGTCGCACATCCTGTGCTCCTCCTGTTTATGCGCTCGCGCGGACGAGCAAGCTCTGAACGAATTGCACATCCTGTGCTGGTCCGCGCTCGTCGCAAATTTCGCCGACAACACCGGGGCGTTTCGACGAAGCGCTGAAATGTGTTTGGCGAGGAGGAACTAATTTTGCGCGAGGGCAACTCATTGATGAACGATTGATAGATTTAATAACCACTGTCATCGTTGACCCTTTTAGGAGTTGCTTGCATGCTCGGAAAATTCGCTTCCGCCGTGGCAGCCGCTGTAGCGGCGGTTTCGATTTGCGCTTTCGCACAGCCGGCCGCTGCTGACGGCACCGCCGACGTTTACGAGCGAGGAATCGTCCCGGGTGCAAACGATGCCATCAAGAGCATCATGACTCAGCAGCAAGCACAGCGCGAAAAAGCGCGACGCCAAGCATCGGTCAATGACAAAACCGTCGGGCAGGTGCCGCCCGTTCAGCAGAAACGCGTCGGGCCAAAAATGGAACTTCCGGGCGGCCGATTCGAATACCGCGTGGACATTTCGGCCGCGTATCCGTGGGGCAACATCGGCTCTTATGGCAAGGGCTGGCTGATGGGCGGCATGGACGCATCGGTAGGCTATGGCTTTAATTGGTCGACGCGCCTGGTCGCGAGCATGTTTCAGCTGCAGCATTGGCCTTATGGTTTCAATAGCGGCCTCGCGCCGGTCTACCTGGCCGGCTTCAAGAACCCCGTCGGCTGCGCCGATCTCACGAATGGAAACGCGTGCGGCGCGGGCGCCGGGCGAAACATCAACGTGCGCACGAAGGACACGTTCGGCGTGTTCATGCTGCAAAAGATGTTCGTTATCAAGTCGGACAAATTGCCCGGGCCCGTACCGATCGTCATCACGCCGACCTACGTCACGCGCGGTGGCCAGATCGGCTTTTCGCCCAACAACAACGACGTCGTCCCGTTTACGTATAACTTACCGGACGGCCCGGTCGTTAACATCCCGGTGCGAACCGCCCAATACTATGCGGTAGCGCTAACGTTTCCGTTTCTGAAGACCCCGAAGATGTTCGGGACGTTTACGGTAGCGCCGCAGTGGCTCGTGCACACGGCCGGAGCCAACGTCGGCAACTCGATGCAGCTCCCGCAGGTGATGTACCTCGAATACACGCCGGTTCACGGCACGACCGTCTTCTTCGAACCGCAGAGTGCCCGCGACTATCTCCCGACCGATCCGTATCCCGAGCACCTCTTCGCGTACTTTCTCGGCGCGTCGCAGCGGTTGAGCAAGTACGCCTTCGTTCAAGTCGTGCTCAACAGCGGTAACCCGACCAATCGCGGCCCCGACGGCATCACCGCAATCAAGTGCGTGACTGTACAGCAAGCCTTGACCAACGCGTGCGGGCTGGCGATCGGCGGCCTAAAGGCGACGCAGCTTCAGCTCCAGTTCGGCATCGGTTCGCCGAGCGTTTTCCCGTTGTGATTTCCAGAGGTTAGAGAGATGACACTTTCTTCCATTCGCAAGGCCGTCGCACTGACCGCGTTCGCCGCACTCGCGGCGTGTGGCGGCGGAGGTTCCGGCAACGCGAGCGCGGTTTTGCCGGGACGTGAGGCGGCACCGCGCCAGGGAGCCGTGCTGACGCAGATCGTTGCCGTAGGCGATAGCTTGACCGCCGGTTATCAAGCCGACGGATTTCTCGGCGCCACTACCGTCAAGAATCCCCTGTATCCGGGGAAGCGCGTTCATCCATCGCAAGAGAACGGCTGGTGGGCGCTCCTGGACGAACAGGCTTCCGGCAAACCGCTCGAGACGGCGATCGCGCAGATCTACGATCCGAACATCAGCCCGCTGCCGCTGATCCAAGGCCCCGGCCTCGACAATCAGATCGTTCCGGCGGGCCCGAGTCCTTTTTTCCCGTTCGGTCAGCTCAAGACGGGCGACGTCTGCACCGACAATCACGGTTTCAATCAAGCGGGATATCTGTTTCGCGGATCTGCGCGAGTGCGGATGAACCCGACGTCGACGACGATTCGAAACGTCGGCGTCCCCGGCATCACGCTGCATGAAGCCAACGTCATCCATCAGCCGCAGAGCTCTACGTGCAGCCCCCTGCCCGGAATTCCGGGACTGTTAAGCGACGTCGTCGCGGAGGAAAGCGGCACGTTTTGGCCGGTGCTGCGCAACTTTACGAATCTCGGTCCGCACCTCACCGAGGTCAATGCCGCCGCGTCGCGCCACCCGACGCTGGCGACGATCTGGCTGGGCGCCAACGACGTGCTGAAATACATGGGCAGCGGAGGGCGGTTCGTGGGCGGCGACCGTAACCCAGGGCAAGCCGAAAGCGACGTTCGCGCGGCCATCGGCACGTTGCAACACGCGGGGGCGCGCGTCGTGGTTGCAAACCTTCCGAACATTCTCGAGACCGGATTCTTCCAGCGCGTCACGATACCCAAACACTTGGCTGAGTGCAAGATCGCGACGTACGCCTATTGCATGCTTGCGCAGCAGGGTTTTCTCGCCAACGTCGTGACCCAGTTGGCCAGACGGTATCACCTTGCGACGCCGCAAGGGTGCGAGCCTACCTCGCTCTCGAAACCCTGCGGATATCTGACGCTTCCCGGCGTCGTGGAAGTCATCAGCTACCATAGCATGACCGGCCAAATCCCCGACTTGGATTGCGCGAAGCCGTCGCCGCACTGCAAGGGCGTGCCCGGAAGCGGCCTGGGAATGAACTACATCACACCGGAGTTCGCCGGCAAAGTACAAGCGCTCAACAATGCCGTCAACACGGGCATCGACGACGCTGCGCGGTCTTCACGCGTCCCGCTCGTCAACATTACCGCGATCTTCGACGGCCTGGCGAGCGGCGACCCATCCAACCCCTATTTCGCGGAGGCAGCTTCGATCAATCCCCGCAAATGTTGCACGTTGGGCTTCCTTTACGGGATACTCAGCTTCGATGGCCTGCACCCCTCGAACACCGGATACGCGCTGATTGCCTACGATTTCATCAAGACGATCAACAAGGCGTACGGCGCGCAAATTCCGGAAGTGGACGTGCAAGCCGTTTACGACGGTACGCGCTGCTCCAACAAACGGTACTGCTTCCCCGATCCGTACGCCCCACCCAACGACATTCCATAGCCCGCGCCGGCGATGCCCCGAATCTAAGTTTCTTCGTCGAGGTCCTCGTCCTCCGAAGCGCTCTGACCGCTCCGTGACCTCTTCGGGCGGCCTCACGTGATGCGAAACGCCCCGATCTTCTCGTGGCTACGCGAACTCGTCGCCACGGTGGCCTTCTTCGACCGCTCGGCGCTCGAACCGGGGTTCGCACTGCGCTGCACGCTCGGCGTCGCGATCCCGCTCACGGTCGCCGTAGCGATCGGCCGGCCGGCTCTGGGCGTTGCTCCCGCGGTCGGCGCGTTTATCACCGGCTTTACGTCGCTGCAGGGCGTCTATCGAACGCGTTTGACCGCGATACTCATCGCTGCGTTGGGCATGGCGCTTACCAGCTTCGTGGGTGCGGTCGCCGCTGGTTCGACGCCGGGCATCATCGCCGCGATGGCATTGGCGGGCTACGCGAGCGGAACGATCGGCCAAATCGGACCTATCGCCGCCACGGTCGCGCTCAACTCGCTCGTCGCCTTCGTGCTCTTCTCGAGTCAAGCGATGCCGCCGGCCGCCGCAGTGCAACAGTCTGGGCTCGTGCTCGCTGGTGGTCTCATTCAGGCGCTCCTTTTGCTCGCAGCGTGGCCGAGCGCACGATGCGGCGCCGAACGGTTGGCGCTTGCGGACGTCTACCGAAATCTCGCGGCCTACGCGCACGCGGTCGCTGCGGGCTCCTCCAATCTCCCTCCGATTACACCGCTCGCTACCGCGCGCCAGATCTTGGCCGATCCGCAGCCCTTTGGCCGCGCGGGCGAATTGGCACGTTTGCAGCGCCTGCTGGAAGACTCCGAATCCGTGCGCAGACGCCTCGGCGCCGTCGCGGGGACGCTTCGAAGCGCTGCGGCAACCGGCCCGGCTCGCGCCTTTGTGCTCGCGGGCGCTGCGCAGCTCGACGAGATTGCGAACGTCCTGATGGGCCGGAAAAAGGACATCGAGGTTCCTCCGCTGCTGCCGCCGGATGACGACCCGCAGGCCGCGATTATGCGGGCTCTCGCACACGACGTCGCCGATGCCGCGCTTGCAGCGAGCATGCTCTCGACCGGGCGGCTTCCAAGGTTTGCGTTGCTCTCGAAGCCCCAGCCCGGCCCGTACGTGCGCAATCATGTCTCCTGGCGCAACCCCGATTCCCTGCGCTTTGCCATCGTCCTCGCGATCGCGATGGCGCTGGGCCGGCATTTCGAGGCCGACCGCGGCTATTGGATTCCGCTGACCGCCGCGTTGGTGCTCAAGCCGGATTTTCAGACAACGTTCGTGCGCGGCTTTGGACGCATCGCCGGCACCCTCGTCGGCGCCGTCGTCGCCGCGCTGGTCATCGCGCTCGTGCGCGGGCATCCTATCGCCCAGCTCGCCGGCCTGATCGCCGCGGCAGCGGCGGCATACCTGACGTTCAACCCAAACTACGCACTCTTTACCATCGCCATCACCTCCTTTGTCGTGATCGTGCTCAGCTTGCGTGGCCTTCCCGGCACGACGACGATCGATGCGCGCGTGCTGGACACGCTGGCCGGCGGCGCGCTCGCAATGATCGGTTACCTCGTTTGGCCGACTTGGGAACGCAAACGTACCCGGGCTTTGCTGGCCGACTTGATCGACGCGCAGCGACGCGCCGCAAACGCCATTTTGCGCGAATACGTCAGCCCCTCGAACGACGGGCGTGTCGCGATCGAGCGAGCTCGTACCGCGACGTGGGAAGCCCGCACAGCGGCGGAGACGTCGATCGATCGCATGCGCAGCGAACCGCGTCGTCCGCACACGATCGGCGCCGCGCGAGCGTTGCGCATCCTCTCGGCGACCCAGCGCTTCGGCTTGGCCAATCTCGCCTTGGAAACCGCGCTGGACGGTGAGACGCCCGCGCGCGACGGCTCAGCGTTAGCTCCCTTCGCCCAGGCCCTCGACGATCAGCTGATCGAGCTCGCGCACGCGCTGCGCGAATCGCGCCGCGCGCGCGTGGATCCCCGTCTAGCGCCGAGCCTGGCGCCGCTGGACGGCTTTATGCTCGATAGAGCTGCCGCCTACGCGGAGGCGGTGACGCGCATCGCGCGTCTGATCGGCGTCCGAAAAGCTCCCTAGGCGGCCTCGCTAGGCGTAGATGCCGCGCAGCTTCGATGCTTTGACGACGCGATCGATGGCCAGCGTGTAGGCCGCGGTACGCAGGGTCGCGTGGCGCGTATTGGCGATCGAGCGTATCTGGTGGAGATTCGTCAGAAGAAAGTCCTCGAGGCGTTCGTTCACCTCGGGTTCCTTCCAGAAATAACCCATGCGATCTTGAGCCCATTCGAAATACGAAACGGTTACGCCGCCTGCGTTGGCCATGATGTCCGGAATGACGACGACGCCGCGTTCGCGGAAAACTCGGTCGGCTTCGGGGGTAGTCGGTCCGTTCGCGCCTTCCACGATGAGTTTCGCCCGGACTTTGGCTGCGCTTTCGGGCGTAAACACCTTTTCCAACGCCGCCGGGACCAGGACGTCGCACTGACTGGCCAGCAGCTCCGCGTTGGTTATCCTTTCGCCGCCCTTGAAGCCTTCCAGCGTTCCATTCTTGGCGGCGTGCTCCATCGCTCCGTTGACGTAGAGGCCGTCCTCGTTAAAATACGCGCCCGTTACGTCGGAGATGCCCACGATTTTGCATCCGCGCTCTTCAAAAAGTTTGGCCGCATATTTTCCGACGTTGCCGAATCCTTGAATCGCAATCGTGGCTTGGTCTGGGCGCAGACCCATCTCGGCCATCTCGTCGAGAGCGCAGATCGTCACGCCGCGGCCCGTCGCTTCGACGCGCCCGCGAGAACCCCCGATTTCCAAGGGCTTACCCGTGACGACGCCCGGCGTGTTTTGGCGAACGTGCATCGAGTATGTGTCCATGAACCACGCCATTACCTGCGGCGTCGTGTTTACGTCGGGCGCGGGAACGTCCTTATCCGGGCCGACTACTTCGACGAGCTCCGCCGCGTACCGGCGAGTGATGCGCTCGAGCTCGTTGGATGAGAGCGTCGCGGGGTCGCAGGTCACGCCGCCTTTGCCGCCGCCGAAGGGTAAATCCACCACGGCGCACTTCCAAGTCATCCAAAATGCCAGCGCCGTGACCTCATCGAGCGTCACGCGGGGATGATATCGGATGCCGCCTTTTGCGGGACCTCGCGCGAAGTTGTATTGAACGCGATATCCCGTATAGACTTCGAACTCGCCGGAGTCGCGTTGAAATGGGATGGAAAAGATGATCTGCCGGGACGGGTGAGTGAGAATGCGCCGCATTCCCCCGTCGAGCTCGAGCAGGTCGGCAGCCTCGTTGAAATAAGCGATAGCGTCACCGAAAACCGAGACGTCGCGCACGGAGGCTTCGCGCAGCGCAGTGGTCATACCCTAGGGTTTGTCGCTTCTGCTACGCAGCCCCTTGATTCAAACGTTGAATCTAAAGTTCACCACGTCACCCTCTTGCATGACGTAGTCCCGCCCCTCGCTGCGCACTCGACCGGCCGCTCGCAGATCCTCCATCGTCCGGTATCGCACGTAGTCCTCGAACGAAACGATCTCCGCCCGGATGAAACCGCGCTCTATGTCGCTGTGAATCGTCCCGGCGGCCTGGGGCGCCTTGGTCCCACGCGCTATCGGCCAAGCCCGGGCTTCCTTCTCGCCGGCCGTGAGGAACGTCATCAGGCCGAGTAAGTCGTAGGCCGCCGCTGCCAGCTCGTCGAGGCCGGTGCGCTCCATCCCGAGCTCTCGCCGGAACTCCGCCGCTTCGCTGTCCGAGAGAGCCGCTAACTCCGCTTCGACTTTTCCGCTAAGGACGACGGCGCGTCCGCCTTCCGCGCGCGCAATCTCGCGAACGATCCCTACCTGAGCATCGCCGTCGGCCTGCGTTTCGCCGACATTGGCGACGTAGAGCATCGGCTTCGCGGTTAGGAGAAACGAGTCCGCAGACACTTCAGCCTCGAGTGAAGACTGCGGGAAGGCACGCGCAGGACGGGCCTCCTCGAGCGCCGCGGTGAGCCGCTGCGCCGCGGCGAGATACTCCCGCAGCTTGGGATTGGCCCGAACCTCGCGCTCGAGCTTGGGCAACCGCCTCCGCATGGTGGCAAGGTCCGCGAGCGCTAATTCGATCGCCACGATCTCGGCGTCGCGGCGTGGATCCGGGTGGCCCTCGACGTGCGTCACGTTGTCGTCTTCGAAGCATCGGAGGACCATCGCGATCGCATCCGTTTCGCGAATGTGGCTCAAGAATGCGTTGCCGAGACCCTCACCTTCGTTGGCGCCACGCACCAATCCGGCGATATCGACAAACCGAACGGTCGCCGGAACGATCTTTTGCGTGGCAACCAGTCGGGCGAGAACCGGCAGGCGTTCATCCGGCACCGGAACCTCGCCGATATTCGGGTCGATGGTCGCGAACGGATAGTTTGCGGCGAGGGCTTGGGCCGACCGCGTCAGAGCGTTGAAAATTGTGGATTTCCCGACGTTGGGCAAACCGACGATTCCGCAGTTGAGCGGCATATCTAGTGACCCGTCACTTCAGCCGCCCCCGTTCGGCCGCTCGTACTGGCCGCCCTTTGCGTTATCGCGACGACGGCGGCAAGAAAATTCGGCGGACGTGTCGGATACGTCCCCAGTATGCGCCAAATGAAGGTCGACAAACTCGGCATCGACCTGCTGACCCACGACCCGGTGGTCATCCTCAAGGACATGGACGGCTCGCATTACTTACCCATTCTCATCGGCCCGTTTGAGGCGACCGCCATCGCGCTCGCTTTGGAAGGCGCACCGGTGCCTCGCCCTCTCTCCCACGATCTCATGCGCAACATCCTCGACGCGCTCAATGTGAACCTCGAGCAAGTCGTCATCCACGACATCAAAGACTCCACGTTTTTTGCCAAGCTCATCGTTCGCACCAACGGCGAACTGCAAGAAATCGACGCACGCCCGTCCGACGGCATCGCTCTGGCGCTTCGCGTGCCCGCTCCGATCTTTGTCTCCGACAAAATCGTCCTCGAAGAAGCGACCGCGGAAAGAAAGCCCATCAACGACACGGAGATGGCGCGCTTCAAGAAGTTCCTCGACGACTTGAAGCCTTCAGACTTTAATCGCTAGCGAGTTCCGCTTACCGCTGAAGGAAGGATGCACGCGACGTACTGTTCCCGCGGCCGCTTGCGTCGCGCATCGTGCGCTCCTCTGCGCTTGACCTCTGCGCCGCTCCCGCCATCCATGGCTCCGCGGCGCATTCACACACCGCTGGAACAGCACGTCGCGTGCATCCTTCCTTCAGCGCTGCGATGTTATTCTGAGCACAGCAACGCAGGCCGACAGGATTCTTCGAACTTCTTGAAGAGTTGTAGAAAATATGGCAGATGATTTGCGCGCCGACATCGGCGTCTTCGGCGGGTCCGGATTTTATTCGCTCATAGAGAACCCGCGAGAGGCGTGGATCGAGACGCCGTACGGTGCGCCGAGCGACAAGGTCGCGCTGGGTGAGATCGCGGGCCGGCACGTGGCGTTTCTTCCTCGGCACGGCAAGGACCATCGCTTTCCGCCGCAGTCGATCAACTATCGCGCCAATCTTTATGCGATGAAGCAGCTCGGCGTGAGGTGGATCGTCGCGCCGACTGCTAGCGGTTCTCTCAAAACGAGCGTGCGGCCGGGCTCCATGGTCGTGTGCGATCAGCTCGTGGATCGGACCAGTGGACGAAAGGACACGTTCTACGATGGGCCGATCACGACGCACGTCAGCTTTGCCGACGCGTATTGCCCTACGCTGCGTCCCATAGCGGTCGACGCGCTGCGGTCGATCGGGGTCGAAACGCACGAACGCGGCACCGTCGTCGTTATCCAAGGTCCGCGCTTCTCCACTCGGGCCGAATCCAAGTGGTTCCAGAGCCAGGGTTGGGAAGTCATCAACATGACGCAGTATCCCGAGGCGTACCTGGCACGCGAGTTGGAGATTTGCTACGTCAATATCTCGCTCATAACGGACTTCGACGTGGGCCTCGAGGGCATGCCGCCGGTGTCGCATCACGCCGTCATCGAGGTGTTCAACCGCAACAACGAACGCGTCAAAAGCGCCATTGGCACCATCGTGAAAAACGTGCCGCTCGACGCCGATTGCCCGTGCCGGCACGCGCTCGAAGGCGCGCGCTTCTAATAACGATGCAGCGCCGGCGGCCGGGGATCGACCTTGGCATGTACGTGCAAGCCGTGCCGCTGCTGCTGGTCCATTCGTACATCTTTGCCATGCCGATTTTAGCGGCCGTCGTGGACCTGCTCCTCGGGCGACTAGCCCAGTTTTTTACCGATCCGGTCGGCGGCGCGGGAGGCTTTCTCTTTCAAATCATCGTGCAGGTCGTTTACGGCTTCTGCTTCGGCGTCGCCGTGATCGGCGCGAACAACGTTTGGCGACGGCGGCGGGGCAGCTTCGATGAAGCTTGGGAAGAAGGCCGCCAAAAGGCGGGGGGCATCCTCATCGCCACGATCGGGTTTTACTTCTTGCTCTACGTGGCAGGCTACGTTGGGTCTCTGGTCGGCAGCGGCATCCTGCAAATCGTGCTCCAACTCGTCGTCGCCTTCTTCCTGATCTATACGATACCGGCGGCCGCTATCGGCGGCATGCCGGGCAATCTCGCGATCGGCGCGTCGTTTCGCGCGGCTCGCGCGAATCTGCCCGGAACCGCAATCCTGGCGATCGTTTTCGTGGCGCTGTGGATTGGGGTTCCAGAGCTGGTGGTCGGGCGCTTCGCGGTGGGGATCGGCCTGACCGGATACCTTCTGATACAAGCAGCGGTGAAGGCGATCGTCCTTGCTTATCTCGCCTTCCCGTTCGCAAAGCAGTACGACGACATCGCTTTTACCGGCTACTGGTAATCGCCATCCGCACGTATTCGCCGATCAACGCGGCGCTGACGTTGGTCCGCGCCAGACGTTGTGCCTCGTCGAGTTTTGCAAGGAGCGCGACGGCCTCTCGTCCCTGCAGCGGCTTCAGGTGGCGCAGCCGCTCCGCGTGGTCGACCGACATCAGCGCCACGCCATCGTGACCGCTCGCTACGATCCAATCGCGCACGAGCGTCTTCACCGTTTCTAAGCCCTCGCTCAAAGTCTCCCGCGTAGCCCAGGCCTCCTGCGGCGATTTGCCTTCGACGCTTTCGAAGAACCAGCGCACGACTGCGGCGCGAAGCGATTCCTCCTCGCCCTCTAGGACGGCCAGCGCTCGCGTTACGCTTCCGCCGCTGAGAGACGCTCCGAGCTCCGCATCCTTGGGCTCGTAGTGCTTGAGACCGAGAATCTCACGTACCTCTGCTTTTGAAAGCAGCGGGAACCGTATTTCGATTACGCGCGAACGAATCGTCGCTAGGAGTCGTCCCGGCGCCGGCGTCGTCAAAATCATGACGACTCCTTGCGGCGGCTCCTCTAAAAATTTCAAGAGTGCGTTGGCGGCGTGCTGCGTCGCAAAATCAATGTCTCCAAGGAGCAGCACGCGCATCCCGCCGCTATACGATTGCATCGAAAGCTGCCGAACGAGGTCGCGGGCGGACAGTTGATCGTTTTCGTAAAAACCGGCCGGCGAGTCGCGGTCGCCGATCTTGAGCAGGCCTTCGTGCTCGAGAAAGTCGGGATGATGCACGCTTTCCCCACGAAACAGCGCACACGAAGAACAGGTTCCATCGTATCCAATGACGCCGTTCTTCGGCGCTAGGCAGAGCAGCGATTGAGCCAGCCTGCGAGCAAACGTCTTTTTTCCGACGCCGGCCGGCCCTACGAAACAATACGCGTGTGCCAGTCGCGCGGGTGTCAACGCGCCAAAGTAGCGTTTTGCCCCCTCCGCTCCGACGACCTCGAATTTCAGCTCGCTCACCGAACTCGGACGTTCATCCATTCACGCACTTCCCGCAAGGCTCGTTCCAACAGCGGCTCGCGCGGCAACGCGCCATCCAGGACCCGATGGCCCGGCGAAACGGCAAGCTCGAGATAGCCGCGGCGGACCAGCTCGTGGAAGCGATCGCTCTCGCGCTCGACGCGGTCGAGCGCCTGCGAACGCTCCTGCAGACGCGCGCGCGCGAGCCCTACCGGCACGTCGACGAGCAGCACGAGATCGGGCTCCAGCCCTTCCGTCGCGATGTCGCACATCGCTCGGATCGAAACGAGGTCGAGACCACGGCCGTATCCCTGATACGCAATCGTCGAATCAGTGAAGCGATCGCATACAACGATTTTATTCGCCGCGAGCGCGGGCCGGATCACTTCTCCCACGTGCTGGGCGCGCGCGGCGTTGACCAAAAGCGCTTCCGTCAACGGTTCGATGGCAATCTGGCGATCGAGAAAGATCTTTCGAACCGCATCGCCGAGCGGAGTTCCCCCCGGCTCGCGCGTCACCAGCACTTCGTGACCTTCACCGCGTAAGCGCTCGGCCAAGCTCGATACCAGCGTGCTCTTGCCGCTACCTTCGATTCCTTCAATAACAACAAACATAAAGGTCGCGACTTAGCCGGAGATACGTGCCGCCCCGGCGGTGTGTGAATGCCCTGCGGAGCCATGGATGGCGGGAGCAGGGCAGAGGTCAAGCGCAGCCGAGCGCCGGATGCGCGAGGCAAGAGGCCGCGGGGGCGGTATGTATTTCCGACTAAGTCGCGACGAGCGCACTACGCGTCGGTCGTCTTGAAAATCTTGACGCGGCGATTCGGCTCGAGCCCGGTGCTCCGGGACTGAAGGCGGTAACGTTCCGCCAGCTGATGCTGCATGCGCCGTACGTACGAGGTTTGCGGTGACAGCTCGATCGCCTGATTCGTGAGCAGGACTTGGTAGACAGCCTCTTCGGCCTCGCGCAAGGCCAATTCTTCGTGATCGATCGAGCCCAGGTTGAAGACGTCGCGCAACGCCGCTTGAATCTGCGTCGTCGTGTTGGTCTTGATCGAGTAGATCGGTACGTTGTCCGAAGCAATCTGTTTGAGCTTGGGCTGCTCTTTTCGCTCGAGCGTCTTCAGCGTGAGGACCACGTCCGCATCGTCCCAGTTTCGCGCGATTGCCGCGTGGACGCGCAGGTTTGCGATCGCGCGCTCGATCTTATTGCGCGACACGCCGTAGGCAAAAATGGACAGGGGGCGCTCCTGTTCGTCGCGTTCCCGGTCCTGGTCGTAGCGGTCGGCCAAGCGCGGCATCGATTCCGTGTCGGCTTCCTGAACCACGGTAACGGCACCGCTCGCCTCGCGCTGACGGATTTCGGGCTGCGGCTGGTAGCCGCGCAGCAGCGCATCGATGACGTCGGCAACGTTTTTGTGAATCGCTAGGCGGTCGCGATCGTGGATCTCGATAACCACGTCGAATGTCGGGGGCGCCTTGCGCTCCAGCACGGTCTTCCGCGTCCCGCGGCGGCGGGCTTCTTCGTCGGACAGCGTCACCGCGCTGATGCCGCCGACCAGGTCCGAGAGGGTCGGATTCATCAAGAGGTTCTCCAACGTCTGTCCGTGCGCCGTTCCGATGAGCGTTACGCCGCGTTCCGCGATCGTACGCGCGGCGGCGGCCTCGGCCTCCGTACCAATCTCGTCGATCACGATGACTTCGGGCATGTGATTTTCGACCGCCTCGATCATGACCGCGTGCTGCAGCGCCGGATCGGCAACTTGCATCCGCCGCGCCAACCCGATGCCGGGATGCGGAATATCGCTGTCGCCCGCAATCTCGTTCGACGTGTCGACGATAACCACGCGTTTACGCTCTTCGGAAAGCACTCGCGCGCACTCGCGCAACATCGTCGTTTTGCCCACGCCGGGGCGGCCCAGCAAACACATCGAGTGCCCGCTTCGTAACACGTCGAGCAGGATATCGATCGTTCCGTAGACGGCGCGCCCGACGCGACAGGTAAGGCCGACGATTTTTCCGGTGCGATTGCGGATCGCGCTGATCCGGTGCAACGTCTGCTCGATCCCCGCGCGATTGTCGGCGCCGAACGGCGAAATCCGCGAGCAGACGTGGGCCACGTCTTCGTGACTTACCGGAGTGTCCGTGAGATACTTGAAGTCGTGTTCGAAGCGTGCTTCCGGAGGGCGCCCGAGATCGAGCACGACTTCGATGATGTCTTCGATATGATGGAGGCGGACGAGCGCCTGCCGAATCGCGAGTGGGAAAATGTCGAGCAGCTGAGAGAGTTCCCAACTTGGGGAAACTTCATGAGCTCTAACCGCCAATACTGATCCCCGTTTCCGCGCCTTGACGCCAAGGCACTGTGTCACACTTATGCGGGTTGCGCTTCTACTCCTTTACGACGCGAATCACGCGCAACTTGTCGTCGTAGGGACCTTGAATGCGCACGCCCGCCTTAAGCTCCAGGCGCAAGTAATCGATGATCTCGGGCGTTATCTCCTCGCCTGGGGCAATAACGGGAATGCCCGGCGGATAGGGCGTGATCGTCTCGGCGCAGATGCGTCCTTTGGATTCGCGCAGCTTCAGAAACTCCGTGTCCGCGAGAAAGGCCTCGCGCGGCCGCATGCGCATCGGCGGCACCGGCGGAAGATGGAAATTACCGCGGCGCAAACGCTGCTCCAAAATTCCTGACGGCGCGAACATGTCGAGCTCGCGATCGTCGCGCGCGAGCTCTTCGAGAGCGGTGACGAGCCGCTCGGCCGCGTCCCGCGTCGTGCCGATCGTGAAGAGCGCGACGATGTTGAAAAGGTCGGCCAGCTCGACTTGAATGTTGTAACGGCGGCGCAGGATCTCCGAGGCCTCGTAGCCCGTATAGCCGAGCCCTTTGACCGTTACCGTGATCTTCGTGGGGTCGAGGTCGAAGATGCCCTTACGCCCTTGCAGCTCCTCCCCGAAGCAGTACAGGCCGCCGATGCCGTTGATGCGGGTTCGGGTTTCTTGGGCCAGCGCAATCGTGCGCGTCAGCAATGCGGTGCCTTCGGTTGCCATTTGTTTGCGCGCGACGTCGAGCGAGGCGACCATCGGGAGATTGGGCGAGGTCGAAAGGAACATCTTCAGAACGGACTTGAGCCGGTCGAGCCGCACGCGATCGCCCTTTTGATGCAGCATCGCGCATTGCGAAAAGGCCGAAAGCATCTTGTGCGTCGAGTTGATGCAGAGATCGGCTCCCGCGCCGGTCGCGGATAACGGCAAGTCCGGATGAAAATGGAAATGCGGACCCCACGCCTCGTCCACGAGGAGCAGCTTCCCGGCGTCGCGGGCGATTCGCGCGATGGAATCGAGATCGGCTGCGACCCCGTAATACGTCGGGGAAACCACATAAACCGCGGCGACGTCGGGATGCTCCCGCAGGGTCGCGGAAACGGTGTCCGGCGTAACGCAATGATCCATCCGCAGCTCTTCGTCGAATTCCGGACGCATGTAGATCGGCTCGGCACCGCTCATCACGAGTCCGCCGAGCATCGACTTGTGCGAGTTTCGTGGGACCGCGATTTTGTCGCCTGGGTTCACCGCGGTCATCATCATGCACTGGTTTCCGCTCGTCGAGCCGTTGATGAGGAAAAAGGTGTTGTCGGCTCCCCAAGCCTCGGCTGCGAGCTGCTGCGCTTCCTTAATCGACTCCGTGGGTTGCAGCAGGTCGTCGATCCCGGGCATCGGCGTCAGATCGATGGCGCAGATATTGTCGCCGATGAACTCGCGAAAAGCCAAATCCATGCCGGTCCCCTGAATATGGCCCGGCGTATGGAACGGAAGAACGCCGGCATCGACGTAGTCGAGCAGCGCCTGAAAGTAGGGCGTTCTACGTTGATCCAACGGTCACGCCAGCACTTCAAAGCCCAGACGATCGAGCATGCTGAAATCCTCGGCATCGCGACGACCTTGCGTGGTGAGGTAATCGCCGAGGACGATGCCGCTCGCGCCGCTGCGCATACCGAGATCCTGAAGCCCCTGCAGCGTGATCTCGCGGCCGCCCGCAAAACGCACCAGCGCGCCCGGCAGCGCGAGACGGGCCATCGCGACGAAACGTAGGGCTTCTACCGGATCCAGCAGCGATTGGGCTGCTAGCGGCGTACCTGGCCGAGGATTGAGAAAGTTGATCGGGACCTCTTGCGGCGCAAGCTCCTGTAGCGCCATCAGGAAGGCTATCCGGTCTTCGACGCCCTCGCCCATGCCGATGATGCCGCCACAGCACAGCTCCAAACCGTAGCGCTTTACCCGCAGACACGTTTCCCAGCGCTCCGCGTACGTGTGCGTCGTGCAGATGGTGGAGAAATACCGCTCCGAGGTCTCGAGATTGTGATTGACTTTATCGACGCCTACCCGGGCGAGTTTCTCGACGTGACCGTCGGTCAGGATACCTAGCGAAACCGCGACGGTCAAGGGAAGTGCGGACTTTATCTCGACGACCGCCGTGCAGACGTGGTCCAGCAGCTTCTCCGAGGGGCCGCGCACCGCAACCACGATGCAAAACTCGCCCGCGCCGCGAGCTTGCGCCGCACGCGCCGCACGCACGAAGTCCTCGACCCGCGAGAGGGGCGCCGCTTCCACGTCGCTCGCGTAGCGGGCGCTCTGCGAGCAGAAATTACAGTCCTCGGAGCAGCCGCCTTTTTTCGCGTTGTAGAGAACTTCGACCGCGATGCCATTACCGCAGTAATGCGAGCGCACGTCGTCGGCCAACGCCAAAAGCTGCGGCACGTTTTCCTGCGGCAGCGCCGCGAGCTCGGCAAGCAGCCCGGCGCCGGCGGGAAGACCGCCGCCCAGCACCCGCGCACGCGCACGATCGATCGTTGACGAAGACATGTTATCGGTCTCGATTCACCAGAGAGCGCAAAAGCTTTGCACCGGCTTGAACGGATTCCGCCTCCGTCGGCGCAAACGGCAGAATGCCAAGTATGCGCACTTTTCCCTGCAACACGCTCGTCACGTCTTCGCGGTATGCCGGGTCGGTGGCGCCCCAGCGCTCCACCAGCACCGCGCCGGCAATGAGAACGCGCAGTTCGCGGCAGAGGTTGAGCGTTAAGAGCGTATGGTTGAGACATCCCAAGCGCAGGCCGACCACCACGATCGCTTCTAGCTTTGCCGACGCGACGACGTTGCCGAGATGCTCGCGATCGTTCAGCGGCACCATCATGCCGCCGGTTCCTTCAACGGCGAGCGGACCCTCGAGTGCGTCGAGCGCGGCGACCAGCTCAGCAGCTCGTAACGCCGTGCCCTGCTCGCGCGCGGCGGACCAAGGATCCGCGGCCTTTTCCAATCGGACCAACTCGACAGAGTGCACGCCTGCAAGCGCTCCGGCCCGGGCCGCGTCGCCGTCGGCCCCGCGCGCGAGGCCCGTCTGCACGACCTTCACGATCGTCGGCGACTCGCCGGCTTCACGCAAGGCCAGTGCCAGCGCGGCCGTGACGCGAGTCTTGCCGACGTCCGTATCGGTTCCCGTTACGAAATAGCGATGCACCGCCGCAGCTCTTCGACGACTCGATCGATTTGCTCCGCGGTGTGATCGGCGCGTACGGAAAAACGCAGCCGCGACGTCCCAGGCGGTACCGTCGGCGGACGAATCGCGGGCACGAAGATGCGCCGCTCCAGCAACAACGCGCAGACGCGCAGCGCGCGCTCTTCGGCGCCCAGAACCAGCGAGACGATCCCGCCTGCCGCATGAAGCGCGGAGAAACCTATCGCGGAAAGGCCGTCACGCAGCCGGGCAACGTTGGAGTGCAGCCGAGATCGGCGGTCGTCGGCGCGGCTCGTCAAGCGCAGTGCGATGCGCGCTGCAAGCACGAGCGCGGGCGGCAAAGCAGTGTCGAAGATGAACGTCCGCGCCTGATTAACGAGTAACTCGATCGCCCGCGCCGGACCGGCGATGAATCCACCGTGGCTTCCGAGCGCCTTCGACAGCGTGCCGAGCACGATAACTCGTGAGTCTTCGAGCTCGCGCGCGAGGCCCGCGCCTCCCGCGCCAACGACTCCCAGCGCGTGCGCTTCGTCGAGGAGCAGAACGTCCTCGTCCCCGCAGCGCGCCAACAACCCGGCGGGGTCGATCGCGTCGCCTTCCATGCTGAAGATCGACTCGCTGACGACGAGGCCGCTATCGCGCCGATTCGCAGGCAATCCGCCGTGTTCGTAAATCGTGTGCGGCACGCGCGATAGACGAATGCCGTCGATAAGGCTCGCGTGATTGAACCGGTCCGAGAAAATCGTCTCGACGCACTGCGCAAGCACCGGAATCGCACCGACGGCAGCGTGATAACCGGAGGAAAAGAGCAACGCCCGCTCGCGTCCGAGCCACACCGCGAGCTCTTCCTCGAGCAGCGCGTGCTCGCGATGGCGTCCCGCCAGCAGCCGCGCGCCGCCCGAGCCGACGCAGGTGGCGCGTTTGAGCGCTTCGATCACCTGCGGGGCGGTCGCAAGCCCGAGGTAGTCGTTGGACGAAAAGTCGACGACCCCGGAAAGTTGCCTTTCGGGCAATTCGCGATAGCGATGCTCGGCTCGAATTCGATCGAGCATCGTCTCGACGCGATCGAGATACGTCATGCCGGCATTTCTAGGGAAGCACCGAGCGCATCGAAGAACGAGTCGATCTCGCGATCGGTCGAACAGAGCGGCGGAACGAGTTGGAGCACGTCACCGATCGGCCGCGTGAAGTGCCCGGCATCGTAGAGCCGGTCTGCGATTCGCCGGCCGAGCGTCGGCCCGTGCTGCGGATCGGTCGCTTCGGCCGCGAGTTCGATGCCGATCATCGTGCCGGCTTGCCGAGTTTCCCGCACGAGCGGATACGCGCGTACAAGCTGCAAATGCGTGGCGGCTCGGCTCGCGATCCGCTCCGCTCGTTCGAGCGTTCCCTCTTCGTCGAAAAGGTCAAGCGACGCAAGCGCCGCCGCGCACGCGATCGGGTTACCCGCAAACGAATGCCCGTGAAGGAAGTGTACGCCGTCGCGGGGATCGCCGAGGAACGCTTCGAAGATGCGACGCCGCGCGAGCGTGCAGGACAGTGCGAGCGCGCCACCGGTAAGGCCTTTGCCCAGGCACAGCAGGTCCGGATGCGCGCCCGTTTGCTCGAAGGCGAACAGCGTGCCCGTGCGGCCGAAGCCGGTGGCGATCTCGTCGAAGATGACCAGCGGCTCGATGTCGCGCAGAGCCGCATAAACTCCCGGATCGACCAGACGCATCCCAGCCGCGGCTTGGACGAGCGGTTCGACGATCACGCCCGCAACGTCCGGCTCGAAAAGGACTCGCTCGTCGAGGGATCGCGTCTCGAACGTCAAGCTCGCAAAGCGCTCCTTGAAGAGCGCGATATCGGAGACGCTCATCGCGCCCACCGTATCGCCGTGGTACGCAGTGCTGAGCCGAATGAAGCGGCAGCGTTGGGGCTGCCCGAGATTCCGCCAATACTGTACGGCGATCTTGACGGCCGCCTCTACCGCGCTCGCGCCGTCGCTTGCGAAGAATGCTCGGTCCATTCCCGAAAGGACGCAAAGCCGGCCGGCCAGTTCTTCGGCTACGGGGTTGCTGGCACCAAGGAGCGTCGCGTGGTCGAGCGTCCCGGCTTGGCGCCCAATCGCCTCGACGATGCGCGGATGACAGTGACCGTGCACGATCGTCCAAACCGAGCTCACCGCATCGAAAACCCGATTGCCGAGCGCGTCTTCGAGCACGCCGCCGTACCCACGCACGAACGTTTTCGTGCGTGAGTCGAAATCTCGCATCTGCGTAAAGGGCAGCCAGAGATGCGCGGTCACGGTTCGAGCGATCTACGCGAAGGTAACGATCAGAATGGCTCCGGCAATCGCCAACAAATCCTCGGCGATCGCGGCCGGGACGCGGCCGATCAGATCGATCGCCCTAATACGCGCATACAATCCGGCGTAGGCGCCGGTCACGGCACCCAAAACGCCAGCCGCCGCCCCCGCGAGCGGAGAACCTCCCGCGGCACCGCCGAGCACCCAGCCGCAAAACGCGCCGCTCACGGCCCGTGCGCCCAGACCCATGACGTTGGTGCGCGGCGGCGCCTTCGGATTGAGATCGATGAGATACTCGACCGCCGCCAGCAAACCTAACACATAGGCCAGAGTCGTGCGATTTCGCACGAGCAGAAGCACGGCCGGCGCCGTAAAGGTTCGAAGACCGGCGACGCATCCCAGCAAAAATGCGGCGATTAGCACGGGCATGCCAAACGGCTTCGGTGGCCGCCGGGCACCTCCCGTTAGGCGCACCGGTTCGCTCGATGCCGCGGTTATTCGGCGGAAGGATGGATCGTGGGGCGATAACCCAGAGTTAGCACGGCCACGCTGGCGCGCGGCGTGAGGACTTCGACTTCGTCGCGGATCGGCCGCGGGTGCCGGCTCACGTAGCCGGAGTCAGACCACGCAAAGAGCGCGGAACCCCAAACGAGCCACGCCTTTTCGTCGATGGCGATGTAGGTACCGTCGGGCAGATTCGCGAGCCGATTGCGATAGGTGCGTTTGCGCCCACCGGCGATGCGGTCGGCGTGCAGCCTCGCGTCCATGAGATCTGCGTTGGCGCTCGCGCCGGACCAACGCTCCCACAAGGAGCGATATCGCTGGTAGTCCGCGTAGCGGCATTCGGCGCAGGGGCGATGTCCGGCCCCGAACGCCGTTGCTTCGTCGAGAAAAAATAGTTCCGTATACCGGTTGGGCGCCATGACGATCCGATGCCGGCCGCGGAACTCGAGAACGCACGCGATCCAACGACGCACCTGTGAGGAACGCACGATGCGGCGATCCGCGTCGTGCAGAACGCCCCGATTGCCCATCATGAGCCCGCGTCCAGGCAGGGCGACGATCTCCCCAAACGGTGTGACACGGTTCTGCAGCCCTCGCCCTTCGACGGAGCTTGTCTTGAGCTCCAGTTACGTCTCGACGCGCTCGTCGATTGAAACGTTGTACAGGAAGAGGAACTTGCCCCATTCGTCCGGCAGCGTGTTGCGCTTGATCTGAATCCAGGGAATGTATTTTGGCTGCCGCGGCTTGCGCTGCAGCGACATGTTGGCTTCTTGCGGCACGCGGTTATTCTTGCGATTATTGCAGCGCATGCAGGCGCACACGAGATTTTCCCAGGTTGAATCGCCGCCGCGGCTCTTCGGTATGACGTGATCGACCGTCATGAGCCGTTCGCCGCGCGTACTGCAATATTGGCAAGTATGATCGTCGCGAATCAGGACGTTCTTCTTCGTCAACGCGACTTTCTGCATCGGGCGCCGAATATAGTAGAGCATGCGTATGATCGACGGCATGCGCATCTCGAAGGAGGGTGAGGCCAGGATGCGCTCTCGACCGTGCAGCATCTCCGCCTTTCCGGCAAAGATCAACTTTACGGCACGCTGGAAGCTCGTGACGTTCAACGCCTCGTAGGTGAAATTCAACACCAGCACTTCACTCATGGCGCGGATTTTTAATGGGGGCCCGCGCCGCGAAGTCGGCGCGGGGGCGCGCAGCGGAGATTTCGGCGCTGCGAAAGCAAGTGCCGAAAGCGGAGCGTAGCGCCAAGCGAGGCGCGAAGTGCCGAGCATTCAAACGAGGCAACTTATATGCCTCGCTTCCGAACGAACGTCAGTCGCGTCTCGGTCAGCATTTGCGTTATTGCCAACCGCTGTTCGGGGCGCAATCTTTCCTTGACCCGGTCGAACGCGGCGGTCGCGACGTCGATGGCTAGCTCCGCCGATGCGTGATCCGGCTCGTGACCCTCTCCCTCGGTGAGGTATGCGTGGGCGGCCAGAGCAAGCGTGGCAATCACCTCGCTGAGCAACGGCTCGACGGGCGGGATCTGGCCTTGAAATCCACCCTCCACGTCGGGAGAGGTGACCCGCGTAGACATCTCGGGCGACAGTTACGCCGCGGCTGAAGCCTTTTCTTGCCGTTCCACCATTTCGATGAAGTAACGGTGCACGCGTTGATCGGCGGTAAGCTCGGGGTGAAACGCGGTCGCAAGCACGTTGCCCTCGCGTACCATGACGCCGTGGCCGTCTCGTTCGGCGAGCAAATCGACCCCGGGCCCGCAACGTTCGATCCAGGGTGCTCGGATGAAGATCGCCGCAAAAGGCGTTTCGCCGAGAGCCGGAATTGCTACCTCGAGTTCGGCCGAATCGTTTTGGCGCCCGAACGCGTTGCGGCGCACGGTGATGTCGATCAAGTTCAGCGTCGGTTGATCCGAATCTACGACCTCACGCGCGGCTACGATCATTCCCATGCACGTCCCCCACAGGGGCATTCCACCGCGCACGCGATCGACGATCGGCTTCTCCAGGCCGGAGCGCGCCAGCAGTTTCATCACGGTCGTCGACTCGCCTCCGGGTATGACGAGTGCTCGAACGCGGGCGAGATCGCTCGGGGTCTTTACCGCAACGGCGTGGGCGCCGGCCCTCCGAAGCGCGGAGAGGTGTTCCACGACGTCGCCCTGCAGCGCGAGAACGCCGACGCTAGTTGCCACGCGGCGCCATGAGCTCCACTTCGCTGAGCTGGCGCACGTCCAATCCCGGCATGGCCTCGGAAGCGCCGAGCGATCTGCAAGCTTCTAAAACCACTCCGGGCTCGGTGAAGTGCGTCGTCGCATCCACGATTGCTCGCGCGAAGCGCTTGGGATCCTTGGATTTGAAGATGCCGCTTCCGACGAAGATTCCTTCGGCTCCCAACTGCATCATGAGCGCCGCATCCGCCGGCGTCGCAACTCCTCCGGCGCAGAACAGCACCACCGGAAGCTTGCCTTCGTTCGCGACCTCGGCAACGAGTTCCAACGGAGCGCCCAAATCCCGGGCGCGTGCAACGAGCTCTTCCTTGGGAGCGACGCTCAGCTCTCGAACCGCGTCGCCGATGGCACGCATGTGCCGGACGGCTTCGACGATGTTGCCGCTCCCCGCTTCGCCCTTGCTGCGGATCATGGCTGCGCCTTCGGCGAGCCGGCGCAAAGCTTCACCCAGATCACGCGCACCGCAAACGAACGGCGTCGTGAAGGCGCGTTTGTCGACGTGGTATTTGTCGTCGGCCGGCGTGAGAACTTCGGACTCGTCAATGTAGTCGACGCCCAGCTCCTGCAAGACTTGCGCCTCCGCAAAATGCCCGATCCGGACCTTGGCCATAACCGGAATCGTGACCGCGTCCATAATGCCGCGGATTAGGTCGATGCCGCTCATGCGCGCGACGCCGCCCGCGGCGCGAATGTCCGCGGGGATGCGCTCGAGCGCCATCACGGCGACCGCGCCGGCCTCTTGCGCGATGGCGGCATGTTCGGGGGTAACGACGTCCATGATGACGCCGCCCTTGAGCATCTGCGCGAGCCCGCGCTTGACGGTAATCGTTCCCGTGCTTTCCATGTCTCTATCATACCAACCGTTCCCAATGAGAACATTGGGAACGCCGAGCTAGGAAGGCGGCGGCGCGCTCGCTCTCGGCGAGCCTTCCGCGCCGGCCGGGGAAGGCGACTCTGATGGCTCTTCAGCCGGAGCCTTCGACGGTGCGAGCGTCGGCAAGGGCTTTTGGCGCCAAATCGGCACGTTCGGATTGAGGGTCGGGGTCGGGACGGGGGTGGGCCGCGGCTTCGGCGTCGGCAGCGGCGTCGGCAGCGGCTGGGGCGGAACGCGCGGATCGGGGAAGCGCGGATCGCCGGCGGCCGACAGGTCCTGGGAACGTTTCCAATCGGGCCCGTACGGCCCAGACGCCGCATTTGGCGATGGGCTGATCGAAATCGGGCCGACCGACTGGGGTGTTTGCTCGGTCGCCTGGCCGATGACGCGGTCGCCCATGCGTTCGCCGATGGCGACCGCGACCAGCAGCACCAGCGCGCCCGCCGCGAGGACGATCGTCGGGAATTTCATACCCGCGCCAACGGGCGCACGACGTCGAGTTTTGCGGCGCGGGCGCGGCGGTCGCTGGGCTTGCCGATCAGGTGAACCTCCCGCAGCTCGCCGGCGCCCATCTCGACGCGGGCCGTATGCCCGCGAAACTCGAGAAGCACGTCGCGCGCTTTATCGAGGTGATTACCCACAAAGATTCTTACCGCGCCGGATTCGTCTTCAAAGGCGATCGCGCCGACTTCTACCGGCGAGGTCGTGACCTCGTCGCTCACGTCCCTTCCGGCGTAGATGCACTTGAACGGTTCTTCCGCCGAAAGCTCGGGCATGTCGCCGTAGATCGTATCGTTTTGCAGATCCACGACGTACGTGCAACGCCGGCCTCCCCAGTGTACCCGCGCCGCCGCAACCCACTTCCATCCCTTGGGCCGCAACGGCGCCAAGTGCGGTCTCCCGCTCGTGCGGTAGCCGTTCAAACCGCCGACGGTTTCGGCGACGGCCCACAAATATTTTGCGCCGGTCCACGGCGATAAATACATTCCACGGTTGCTCAACGAGCCGCCGTCGAACCACTCCGCGAACTCGCCCGGGACGGTGTTGCGCGGGCTTCCTCCTTCCATCGCCGCGTACGAGATGTTCAGAAAATCCACCGCCTGATCGGTCATGCCGTTTCGCGCCAACGCGACGCTGCACCACAGCGTCAGGTCGGGCCAGATGCCGCCGAGCAATCCGAATCCGTAGGACGGAAAGTACCAGGCGTCGGCGGTCGAGATCGTGCGAAGCCCCACCGGGGTCACGAAATCCGCTTCCTGCAGGCGCGCCAGGATCGCCCGGCGTTGGGACTCGTCGCAGATGCAAAACAGCACCGGGAAAATTTCGTCGGCGGTAAAGTTATCCTGATAGTTGCCGTCTTGATCGTAGTTCAGAACGAATGCGCCGGTATCGTCGTTGTACAGATAGTCCATCATGGCTGCGCGCATCCGCTGCGCTTCGGCTCCATAACGTTCCCAATGATCGTTGTCTCCGACCACCGCACAAAGCATAGCCGCCGCTTCGAGCGCGAAAACCGCCTCGGCGTTGATTTCCGTCACCGCGCCGTCGAGCGTGTAATACGGGATGATGTTGCGCCACGACGAGATGCCGTACAGATCGACGCCCTTGGCGCGGCACGAAACCAGCCCCTTATCGTCCCGCTGCGTCAGCATGTAATCGGTGAGCTTTACGACCATCGCTATGTGTTGGCGCACCCAGTCGTCGTCGAGCGTCGCGTTGTAGTGATGGAGCATCGCGATCACGTGCAGCGGCGTGTCATCGTTGATGTTCAAATCGTAGTCGGTCTTGTACCCGCTGACGCCACGAACGTATTCTACCATCAGGCCGCTGTCTTCCATCGCGCGATTGAAGACCTCGAGGGCATTGCGGCTGAACTCGGGCCAAAAGTAGTCGAAGCCGTGCACGAGCCACGACGTGTCGCGCGACACGAGGATGTCGGAGGGAGGAGAGTTGGTGGCGCCCCACCCATGCGGATACTCCTTGACGATCCGCAGCATGTTGGCCTTAGCCCAGGCCATGCCGCGGCTGATTTCCGGCGAGGGCGTGAGAAACCGGGCGTCCGCAAGACGATCGGTAAAATAACCCTGCGTGTCGTGCAGGGCCCGTTGGTCGCGCAGTAACGCCTCGAGCACGGGCCGGCTGCGTTCGGTCCCGCCCTTATCGTAGACGACGGCCAGGCGAAGCGACTCGCGAGCCCCCGGGGCGACCGCGATGCGGTATTCGAATGCGCCGAAGATCCGCCGGCTGACGAGCTCGGCCTGCTGCGGCGTGACGTCGTCGAGGGTCTGCGGCGATTCTTCCTTGGCCAGCGTCGCGCGACGCATCGCCTCGAGCAATACCTGCTCGCGAAGTGAAAGCTCGACCGCGACCGGAGCGCGCGATCCCCCCCACCAGCGCTCTCCACCGGTCTCCAGGTTCTTGGAACAAATGAACCGCCCGTCGTTCCATGCGCGCACTTGGTGCTCGGGCTCACCATAAAAGCGCTGCCCGACGAGCATTGCCCACGGAAATAGCGCGACTTCGGTTTCTTGTCCGCCCGGATTGTACAGCGTCACGTCCACGACGAACGAAACGGCGCGGTCGAATGCCGGCCCGTGCGGGACGAAGAACGCTTCGGTTACGTGGATGCGGTGATCGAGTGTAAACTCGGAAATCTGCGCGTAGGGAAGAAACGTGAGTTCCCGCTCGATTTGGTGTGGGAAGTACGTGCGATCCCCAAGCCGATAGGCGATGTGATGGGTTCCGAAGATGATCTGGTCGGTGTCGGCGTCCCAAAGCCCGCGCACGCCCCCTTTTGCCGTCGATTGCGCGTACGTTTTGAGGTTGCCGAGCAAGAGCCCGTAGGGCGTCTCCGATTCGTGCAGGACGTAGGCGCAAAATTCGTTTCGCTGCGCGTCATAACTCGAACCCATGTCTTCAAGGAAGCTACTGCGGCATCGAGCGCAAAGGCGCCTCCTCGCGCCGTGGCAAACGGACAGACTCGCGATGGCCATCCTGAGAGCTCCGGCGAAAATCAATCTCACGCTGGAAGTTCTCGCGCGCCGCGAGGACGGCTACCACGGCGTACGCAGCGTCATGGTGCCGCTCGACCTCTCGGACGAACTCGCAATCGAACCAAGCCGCCGCTTCGGCTTCACCTGCGACGATCCGCAGCTCGACGCCGACCGCAATCTCGTGGTAGCCGCGCTGCGCGCGTTGGGCGACCTGCCTCCGGTACGGATCGAGCTGCGCAAACGCATCCCAGTGCAAGCCGGCTTGGGCGGAGGATCCAGCGACGCCGCCGCGGTGCTGCGAGCCGCAATGAGCGGTACGTTTGGTCCCGCGGGCCGGCGCGATTGGATAAAGATCGCGCGTGCGCTCGGATCGGACGTAGCGTTCTTTCTCGCGGGAACCGGTGCGTTGGTTGAGGGCACCGGCGAACGTATCACGCCGGTTGGAGCGTTGCCGTCCTGGCACGTCCTGATCGTTAAACCGCCGGTCCCCGTGTCCACCGCGGCGGCATACGCCGCCTTGGACGAGCTCGAGCGCCCTCAGCGCCCGCGCAGCGGCTGCGTTTCGATCCGCGCGCTCGAAGCGCTGCAGCGCGCCGATTTCGAGTGCGTTGAATCGCTGCTGCAAAACGACTTTCATGAGATCATCGCATCGAAAAGCCCGGAGGTTGCGGCGACCGTAAGCGCGCTGCGAACCGCCGGCGCGCGCAACGCGTTGTTGGCGGGCTCCGGCTCGTGCGTGTTCACGCTCGCGGCGGAGCGCTCGCAGATCGACGCGATCTCTGCTCGGCTCGTCTTGCCGGATAGCTTCCAACGCTTCTCGAACGCATTCGCAACGACGCCGCAGTGGCTTGCATGATGGTTGCCGTCGTGCTGGCGGGCGGTCCGAGGGACGCCGTCGCCGCGCTGCAGCCGGGTGCCCCGAACAAAGCCTTCGTGCAGATCGGCGGCGTGACGCTAGTTGGGCGCGTGCTCGCCGCCTTGCGCGCAACGCCGTTGGTCGACCGCATCGTCGTCGTCGCTCCGGCAAGCGTTCGCGGCCATGCCGATCTCGCGCTCGCCGACGAGCTGCGCCCGGACGGCGTGCGCATAAGCGAAAGCTTGCGCAACGGCCTGGAGGGTTTCGCGCCGGATGACGACGCCTTGGTCGTCGCCTCGGATATGCCGGTCCTCACGGGAGTGGCCATCGAGGACTTCGCCGTTCGTATGGCGGCACTCAGTGCCGACATCGCCTATGGCTGCGTCGAGAAGAGCGTTCACCTGAGCCGCTTTCCCGACGTTCCGCATACCTGGGCACGAATGCGCGACGGCACGTTCTGCGGCGGCGGCATCGTCGGCGTCAAACCACGCGCGCTGCCGCTGCTCGAACGGTTTATCGAGCGATTGGGCGCGGCCCGCAAACATCCGTTCCGGCTGGCCTCGCTTTTCGGATGGGACATGCTCGCCCGCTATTCGGTCGGCCAACTTAGCATCGCAGCCGCCGAGGCGCGAGCCGCTAGGATTTTAGGCGCACCGGTGCGCGCGTTGATATCCCCTTATCCCGAAACGGCCGTCAACGTCGACCGTGTCAGCGACGTCGCGCTGGCCCAACGGCTGGTAGCTAGGGCGAACGCCAGCGCTTGAAGAGTTCGTTGGCGATGCCGAACTGATCGAGCGCCTTTCCGACCGTGTGCGCGATGATATCGTCAACGCTCTGCGGGTTGGCATACATGGCTGGAATTGGCGGCAAGATTACGGTCCCGATTTCGGCCAGGCGCGCCAGCGTACGAAGATGGCCGAGGTGGAGCGGGGTCTCGCGTATCACCAAAACTAAGCGGCGCTTTTCCTTGAGGCAAACGTCCGCGGCACGAACCAGCAGATTCGAATTCATCGAGTACGCGATGGCGCTCGCGCTTTTCATCGAGCAAGGGATGACCAACATGCCGTCGGTCAGAAACGAACCGCTCGAGATGGCCGCGGCGAGATCGTCGTCGCGGTGCACGACGTCGGCGAGGCCTTCGAAGTCCTCGGCGGTCATCTCCGTTTCGAGTTCGATCGTGCGACGCGCGGCCGCCGTCAGCACCAAATGCGTCTCGATGCCCCCGATCGCACGCAGTGCTTGGAGGACCATGTAACCGTAAAGACTTCCGCTGGCACCGCTTACGCCAATGATGATGCGCCGCATCGGAGGCCCGTTATACGTTGGCTGCAGGGGCGCCTGGTGGAAACTGTAACTTCACGTGGTGGTGCCCGATGCCGCGCGATTCCATTCCTTTGTCGACGACGCCGTCGAGTGGCATCGCAGCGGCGAAGAGCGGGCCCTCCGGCGCCTCATTCGCTCTTCCTGGTCTGGGGTTGGACACGACGTCGGCGCGGCGTACGCGACGCTTGCCGAGCGGTCCGGCGTTCTCCTCGATGCGATCGACCGCGGGACGCTGGCGTTGCCGGCTGCGGAACGCGACAGCGTTCTGCGGTTTTCCCAACGCGCGCGACGCATTCGCTCGATCCCGCAAGACGTGGAAGATCGAGAGCTGCGCGCGCTCATCGCAGAAATGTTCGAGGTCTCGGCGGTGGGCGCGCGCTCCGCGCAGGACGAGAGGGAGTCGGCCGACACGGCCGAGATCGGGCTGGCGGATCCCCTCGAGCCCGAACCGCAGCGTGGAATACCGCCCTGGCAGCGGCACTTCAGCGCTTCCGCCCTCAACGCTTATGCCGAATGCGCCCGGAAATGGTTCTATCGGTACACCTGTGCTGCCGTGGAAGATCGCGGCTCGGCAGCCTCCGCATATGGTACGGCACTGCACCTCGCGCTCGAAGACTTTCATGCCGATTTCCCGCGTCCGGTTAGCCGCGATCGAGCGGCGATGCGCCGCCGCATGCGGGAGTGCGTTACCTGGGCCTTCGAACGCAATCGCGACGGCTTCGAAACGAACGTCGAGTTCGAGCTCCAAGTTCGGCGCGCGCAGCGCACCGCGCAGCGATACGTCGAATGGCTCCTGGTTCAAGAAAAGGAAGCGCCCTTCGAAGTGCTCGGACGAGAAGTCGCAGCCAACCTCGACCTCGAGGGTCGAACGTTCGTAGGGTTCATCGATCGGTTGGATCGCGACGAGCGTTCCGGCGACATTCGGGTGGTGGATTACAAGACCGGGAGCATCGCCCTAAGCGCCCGCGAATACTGCGACAAAGTCCGCCGCTTTCGCGATTTTCAGCTGCCTTTCTACTACTGGGCGCGCTCCGCCGCCGGCGATCGCGTCGCCCAGCTCGCGCTGATTCCTCTCAAGGACGCATTGCTCGACGTACGCCCCATCGTGCTGCACGTCGCGACCGATTCCGCAAAACGGTCGCGCGATAACGGCGCTCCGCACGGTACGATCGGGCTCGACGAGCTCCAACGCTCGCGCGCTCGCATGATCGAGCTGAGCGATATGCTCGCATCCGGCGAAGTTCGCGATTTCGAACCCACGCAGGACGCCACCGCATGTACGTATTGCAACTACGCGACGGCATGTTGGCGCAAACCGCCGTCGGAGGGCCGGCGTTTCGGAAGTTGATCGCCCTTGAATTGACTGCCGAGCAGCGCCGCGCCGTCGAAGCCTCTTACGACGAATGCTTTGCGATCCTCGGCGCGCCCGCGACCGGAAAGACTACCGCGCTGCTGGAACGCGTCGCGCGGGCTCGCGAGGTTTATCCCTGCGCGGAACCGCTCGTGATCGAAGCAGACGAGAGTCTGGACGAATACGCCGCCGCCATTTTGGCCTCGCGCGGCACGGACGTAGCGCTCGTTGACGACGTCGCCGCGGAGTTAGCGTTCGCGCGGGCTTGCGTGCCGCTGTTTGCGTTGGAATGGGAAGAGTTCGCGCGGGATCAACTCGATCCGGAGGTGCCGGGGCTGCGCACGCCCGAGCGCTTCCTTGCGTCCGCCTTTCGATTGATCCGGCGATTGCGGGATGCCGACGTATCGCCGGAGGCGCTTCTTTCCTCCGCCTTGCGGGGCGCCACCGAATTCTATGCCAAACCACCAAACTTTGCCGATCCCAAACTTCTCGCCGCGACGAAGAGCTCGTACCACGACTCGCTCGACGTGACGCCGGACGAGCTCGCGCGCCAACGGCTGCGCGAGCTCGACCTCGCCAAAATTCTGGCGAAGCTCTATCAAACGTACATTGATTTTGTGGAATCTACCGGGCAAATGACCGGGCGCGACGCGGTGATCGCGGCGCGAAGTTGCTTGCGGCAGGACGAGCAGCTGGCCAGGCGTTTGCGCGAGCGTCACCGCGTCGCCTTCGTCGACGAAGCACAAGATTTGACCAACGGCCAGCTAGGGCTCCTCGCTGCAATCTTTGGCGAGCGGCTGCCGGGCGTGACGCTCTGCGGCGATCCGTCTGCGGCGATCTCGTCGGTTCGCAGAACGCAGCCTGTCGCAACCTTCGCGCGCGCCGCCTCGAGCGTCCAGCTGCGCCGCGAGCGGCGCCTACCTCACCTGGAAACGGCTCGCACCTCGACGCCGCGCGAAGAAGCACAGCTCATCGTTGCGAGCGTGGCCGCGTGGCTGGATGAAGGCGTTGCGCCGCAGCAAATCGCGGTTCTCTTTCGTTCCGTTCGCAACGTGGAGCAGTACGAAACGGCGCTGCTCGACCACGGCATTCCGACGACGATCGCAGGCGATGCGAACCTTTTTGAGGATCGGCGAGCGCTCGACGCGCTCGCCCTGCTCTGGAACGTGCACGATCCGTTTCGGCACGATTGGCTCCTGCGAACGCTGACCAATGGCACGGTCGGGCTCTCCGACGCATCCCTCGCGATCCTCTGCAGGGAGCCCGCGGATGCACAGCGCCAACTGTTCGCGTTCGAAGACGAGCCTGCTCCGACCGCACGCGCCAGCCGATGGGATCCGCGACGCGATTTGCGGCTTGGCTGGAACGTCATTCGCGGTGAGCAGGACGGCGCGTTGGAAGACGATGCCGCGGCGCGCGTGCAATGCTTCCGAAGCCGTCGCGAGCGCTGGCTCGACGTCCTTACCTCGGTGCCGTTAGAAACATTTGCGCGAACGGTTTGGCGCGAAGGCCTTGCGCGCGAGGGGAGCCCCGGTTCGGCGCGGGCCGCCGCCCAACAGGTCGTGTTGCGCCGTTTGCTGGCGCGCCTGAACGAATTTCTTCGGCGCAACGGCGACGCTCCGCTCGCAGACGTTCTCATGTACGCCGAACAACGGATGGAGAGCGATCTAGAAACCTGCGCTCCGCTAGAGAACGACGGGACATTCGTGCAACTCCTCAGCGTCGAGGCGGCTCGCGGGCGCCAATTCGACAAGGTGATCGTTGCGAACGTGCGCCCCGGCGCGTTTCCCTTGTGGTACGCTCCCGAGTCGTTTCTGTTTAGCCCGGGCCTTGGGGTAATCCCCAAGGAGAATTCGGGTGACGCACGCTCCGCGCGGACGGCAAAGTTCAGCTACTACATGTTCCGGGCGAAAGCATCTCAACGCTACAATCAAGGCGAGCGTCGCGCTTTCGACTACGCACTAAGCCGGGCGCGAAGCGATGCGTTGGTGACCGCTTCCGGCACCCCCACTCGCGGCCTTACGGCCCCCGAGTTTCTCGAAGAGCTTCGCGTCAATGCGCCTGCGTGAAATTTCTCCGGAGGCTTACGCGCGCAACGTTTTGCCGCTCACGGCGCCGCTCTGGGCGGGGCGCCGCAGCGCCGAGCAATACGTCGCGCAAACGCTGGGCCTCGCCCGGAGCGCCTACGGCCGGCGCCATCATCGGACCGTGGGGCTGTACGACGGTTCCACCCTGGTTGCGTCGTTCAAGCGTTACGAGCGTTCGCTGCACCACGCATCGCGCCGGCTCCGCGCGATCGGATTCGGTGCGGTGTTCACGCCGCTCGACTACCGCGGTCGAGGTTACGCCAGCTTCATGCTCGCATCCGCGCTCGACCGCGCCCGCAAAGATGATTATGACGTCGCGTATCTCTTTTCCGACATCCATCCGCAGTTCTACGCTCCATTGGGATTTCGGGCGTTTCCGTCGCGCGAGCTCTTCCTTCGCGCCGATGCCTTGCCGTTCGGTCGCCTGCAGCTTGCGCCCCTCGCCTCGGAGGACTGGGCCGGCGTCCGGCGCTGCTTCGAACACGGCGAGATGCGCCGGGCTGCTGGGTTCGTGCGAAGCCTCTCGCTCTGGAAATGGATCGAGCTGCGGATGCGCTACGGTTCCGAACATCGCGTCGGCCACGAAACCAATCTGGTCGTGCATGCCGGCCGGCGCGTCCGCGCGTACGTCTTGGGCGTGCGCGTCACCCAACGCGACACTTATCGCGTAGACGAGTTCGGTTTCGCCGACGATCGCGCGGCCGCAATCGTCCCCGCTCTGCTGCGCGCGGCTGCCGGCGACTTACGACGCATCGCCGGTTGGCTTCCACCGGATTCAGCCCGGCATGCATTGCCGAAAGGCGTCACGCGAAAGAGAAACCGCGCTCTGCTCATGATGGCGCCGCTGAGTCGCGATGGTGAACGCTTGATCGAAGCGGCTTACGAGCGACCTACGACGGACTTTTGCTGGGCGACCGATCACATTTAGAAACCTGAAGAATCTCTGAATCGCCGGCGTGGGATGCTTTCAGAGTTTTTTCACGTCGAGCGCCTATCGTGCGACCAATCACTTTTCGCCAACCAAACCTTTGAGGTGTTTCGATGCTTGATGCGCGAATATCAGCGGCGCGATTGGTCGCAACTGCGATCGCCGCAATTTTCAGTATGGGCGGCTGCAGTTCCAGCGGCGTCAATCCGTCGCCTCCGACCGGTCAGGCTCCGTTGCTGCAAGATCGCACGCTGACCGACTTCTCGCCGGACGTTTCGGTGATGAAGCAATTGAAAAAGCAGGTCGTAATCGGCTCGACCGTCGACCCCGCGAACGGCGCTCAGAATCCGTATGGACTGACGGTTGCCCCGATCACCGCGGGCAAATTCAAAGCAGGCGATTTAGTCGTCTGCAACTTTAACGCGAAATCGAACGTACAGGGGACCGGGCGATCGATCGTAGCCCTTCACCCCCTTCCGCACTCGACCCCGATGCACGTTTCCTCGGATAAGACGCTCGTGGGCTGCGACGCGCTCGCGCTGGGCAGCGACGACACGATTTGGGCCGCCTCGATGGTCGCCAACGACAACCCCGTGATCGACGTCACCGGAAAGTTGATCGTCAATATCTCCGGAAAACCGTTCAATCAACCCTGGGGGCAAATTTTCGCTCAGCCCAAGACGGCCGCGGCGGCCTTCTACGAAACGAACGCGGGCAGCGGAAGCATCGTCCGGATCAACCTGGGTTCGAAGTTCACCTACGACGTCATCGCGACGGGTTTCCCCGTCAATCATGGAAAACCGGGAACCGCACTGGCCCCCTCCGGGCTTGCCTACGATGAAAAACTCGATACGCTGTACTTCGCGGACGGCCAGAACGACACGGTGGTTGCCTTCAAGGACGTCTCGGCGATTCCGAGGCACGGAATACACGCGACGAACAACGGCATGAAGTTTAGCGGACCGTCGTCTGCCGACGCCCGGATCGTGTTCGCCGGTAAACCGCTAAACGGACCGATCAGCACCGCGCTGTTAGCCAACGGCAATCTGGTGGTTGGAAATACGCTCGACCCTGCGGGCAAGAATCTGCTGATCGAGCTGTCGCCGGGCGGCAAGGTCCAAGACGTGCGCAACGTCGACACGGGGGCGGGCGGAGCGATCTTCGGTCTCGTCGCCACGGGCACGAGCAACGCCGATACCAAAGTATACTTCAACGACGATAACGACAACAACGTTCAGGTGCTCGAGCGGTAATCAAAACAAGCTCGTCTGCAGCGCGTCGCCTTCCGTCAAGGAGGCGACGCGCGTACCCAACAGCCGCACCGGAGCTCCGTCCAAACCGGCTCGCCGCAAGCAGTGAACCGCCGTGCGAAAGATTCGCCTGGCCTCCCGGGTCGGCTCGCGCAGATGCGCTTGGCGGCCCACGGTCGTGAAGTCGGCGCGGCGAATCTTCACGCCGATCGTCGAGGCGAGAATGCGCTCGCGTTCGAGCGTTTCCGCGAGCTCGATCGCCTGCGCGCGCAGCACGTTGACGAGCTGACGCTCGTCGCGCACGTCGTACTCGAACGTTTCCTCCGTCGAAATAGACTTCGTTTCGCGGTCAGTCTCAACCGGGCGCCGATCGATCCCGTGCGCGAGATCGCGCATTTCCTGCCACCAGCCTCCGAAAAGCTCGCGCATGCGCGCGTCGTCGAGCGCTGCCAGCTCGCCGATCGTCGTGAGCCCAAAAACGCTCAACCGGGATTGCATCTTCGGGCCGATTCCCCAAAGGCGCCCCACCGGCAAAGGCGCGAGGAACGCAGCTTCTTCTCCGGGCTCGACCGCCAGCAGCCCATCGGGTTTGCACGAATCCGAGGCGATCTTCGCAATCATCTTTCCCGTTGCGACCCCCGCGCTGACGGTGAGGCCGGTTCTCTCGAAGACCTCGCGGCGGATCGCGACCGCACAAGTGCGCGCATCATCCAGCGTCGTCGTGCCGATTGCAATGAAGGCTTCGTCCATGGAAAGCCCTTCGACGGCGAAGCCGCGGCTTGCAAAAACGTCAAAGATCTCGCGAGATACGGCCTTGTATTTTTGCATGTCGGGCGGGACGACGATGAGATCCGGGCAGGCGACGCGCGCTTTGTACAGCGGCATCGCGGATCGGACGCCGTATGGACGCGCTTCGTACGAAGCCGTTAGGACGACCGCTCGACGGCTGCTTCCGGCGATTGCAAGGGGCTTGCCGCGTAACTCCGGATTGTCTCGCGCGGCGACGCTGGCGTAGAATGCGTCAACGTCGAAGTGCGCGACGAACCCTTCGAAACGGGTCAGGGTGACACGCCCCGTTCGCGCTGGCGGCGCCGCTGCGCTTTTGCTTGGTTGCCGCAGCTAGCCATGCTGCACCACGCGCGCGACCGATTCTTCGTGTGATCGTAGTAGGCGAACCGGCAGGAGGCCTTGCGGCAGGCGCGCAGGCGGGACCACGTCCCGTCCACGAGCGCCTCGTAGACGACGGCGAGCAGGGACGCAATGGCGCTTTCGCTTCCGTCCCGGGCGGGCCTGAGCCCGAGCCCGCGTTCGGGATCGACCGTTAGGTCGAGCCTAGCCGACGAAACGAAGGGGCGCAGACCCTCCCAGGCGGTCCGGTAATCGGTCTCGTGATTGTTTGCAAAGAGCACGTCGCGCAACGCTTCCCGGAAACTCCGCAGCCTCTCCAGCGAGGCCGAGTTCGTGACGGGGGGCAGGCCCTGGCTCAGGCACCATTGGCTGGCGGCCACAAGGCCATCGAGCCAATCGTTTCCATCGACGAGGTCGATGGTGTTCTCAAACTGCCGGATGAGGTCCAGCGCTCCCGGGGCGTGCTCGGAGCTAGCGGGCATCCTCAGCTAACCCCGTCGATTGCACCGGCAAAATGGGTTGACAAGTTATTGTCACCACTATATAATGATTGAAGGTTACCAATCCGTCAAGAGGTTTCACATGTTTCGCGACCCCGTCCGCACTGCTCCACTCGTCTCCGACGTCACCGACGTCGGCCTACGCCTTAAGGTCAACCGCGCAGATTCCGCGTTGTTCCTCGAATCCAACCTGAGGCTCCCGCACCTGCGCGTGTCATAGGCCGGCGCCCCGCGCGATGGCGAGGATCGTCTGCATGTTGCGACGATCGTCCTCATCGCTGCCGGGCGTCTCGAGAATTGCGGGCCGCCCGAGCAGCTCGGGGTGAGCGAGCAGGGCCCGAAAGCCTTCGAATCCGATCAGCCCTTCACCGAGGTGCCAATGCCGATCGCGGCTTGCGCCGAGCGGCACCTGCGTATCGTTGAAGTGAAACATCAGGATGCGATCGAGCCCGATCTCCCGCTCTGCCTGCTCCAGGAAGCGGTCCACCCCATCCTTCGAGTTGATTTCGTAGCCGGACGCCCACGCGTGCGCGGTGTCCAGACAGATGCCGAGCTGCGGATGGGCGACGCTTCGGGCCAATGCACCGAGTTCTTCGAGGGTTCCGCCCATCAGCTTGCCGGCGCCGGCCGAGTTTTCCAGTACTAAGAAAACGCCGGGCTCGATTGCCGACAAAACGGTTTCCAGCGCGCGGCAGGTCTCGGTAACCGCTTCTTCGCGGTCGCGTTCGCCATACGAACCGAGGTGCGTATTGACAAAGCGCATCCCGCCCGCCGCGGCGACGGCTAAATCGTTTTGCAGCAGCCGTAGGGACCCTTGGGCGATCTTGGCGTCGGCGCTCGCGAGGTTGATCAGGTACGGCGTGTGAATCACGCACGGATCCAGGCCGGCGCCGGCGCGCAGCCGTGCGAACGCCGCGAGCGCGACGCGATCGATCGGGCTCGTGCGGTAGCCTCGCGGATTCGACGAGAAGATCTGCATCGCGGTGCAGCCGGCGAGCTTGGCGTGCTCGACCGCCTTGACGTAGCCGCCCGCGACGCGCACGTGCAGGCCGAAGCGCATTAGGAGACCTTCGCGCCTCCGAGATCGAACTCGAGCGCCTGTCCCGGTTCGAGCTCCAGTTCGGGAAGATCGTCGAGCGAACGCAATCCGAAGGACTCCAAGAAGAACGGCGTGGTCGTGTACTGCATGGGGCGGCCGACGACGTCTTTTCGGCCGGCCTCGGCGATGAGGCCGCGGTCGAGCAGCGTGCTGACGACGCTGTCGGAGTTTACGCCCCTGATCGCCTCGATTTCGCTTCGCGTGACCGGCTGCACGTGAGCCACGATCGCCAGCGCTTCCATTGCCGGCGTCGAGAGGTTCGTCTTGGGCGGCAGGAGATAAGCCTCGACGACATCGCGCGCGAGCGGCGAGGTCGAAAACCGATAACCACCGGCAACCTCGCGCAGAACGATGCCGCGATCGCCGTATTCGGCTTCGATTTGCTGCAGAACGGCGGCGATCTCGAACTCCTCCGCTCGCAGGAGCTTGGCGAGCCGCGCGATCGAAAGCGCTTCGCTTGCGACGAAGAGCAGCGCTTCGACCGGGCGCTGCAACCGGCGAACGGCTTCTTCGAGCTCGACGGTCATACCGGGGCCTCCGCGTAGAGCCGAATGTCGTCGAACGGCTCGGGCTGTTCGAAGCGAAGCCGATGCCGGCGTATGAGCTCGAGGATGGCGAGGAACGTGACGATGACGACGTCGCGCGTCATGCCGAGTTCGTGGCAGAGCTCCGAGAAAGACACTTCGCCCCGTTCCTTGATGCGACGCATGATGTAGTCCATCGATGCGATGAGCGAAACGCGCTCGCGCGCTATCGAGCGCTTCTCCGGGCGAGCCTGGGTGAGCATCGCAATGAATGCCAGCCTAAGTCTTTCGGGATTGATGTCGTATCGCTGAACCACCTGACCGGCCGGATCGCCGGGTTCGCGATAGAAGTAGGCGCCGGCCTCCGCCTGCCGCTCGCGCAGCTCTTCTCCGAACTCGCGATACTTCGAGTACGCGATCAGTCGACGGCGTAGGCGCTCCTCAACCTCTTCCGCCGTCTCGGCGCCGTCATCGGCAAACTCTTGCGGGATCGGCGGCAACAGCGCCTTGGATTTTAGGAAGACCAGCGTCGCGGCTATGACCAGGTACTCGGCCGCCATCTCCACGTCGAGGGCCCGCATCACCCGCACGTAATCCAGGTACTGCTCGGCGACGCTGGCGAGCGGAACCGTTGCAATGTCGAGCTGCTGTTCCTTGATCAGGCTCAGCAACAGATCCAAGGGGCCGTCGAACGCGTCGAGGCGTACGCGAAAGGCGGCGTCGGAAACGGTGTCGCTCGACAACTAGGACGTTTGCGCGGCTACGGCAGGTTCACCCAACGTTTCGGGATTGGCCGCGAGAAACTCCATCGCCAGATCGATCAGGCGCTTCTCGTTGACATATTTGAGCGTCTTACGAGCCTGCGTGACGTCGAACCAGCGGGCGTCGTCCACCTCGTGGTCGTGATTTGCCGGGTCGCCTGAGAGGTAACGCATCAGGAAGAAGGTGACGGATTTGCGGTGCTTGGCTTTTCCGACGTAAAACCAATACGCGATTTCGTTCAGCCGCGTAACGATCTCCGCCCAGCAGCCGGTCTCTTCGTGAACTTCGCGCAAAGCGGCCTGTTCGGTCGACTCGCGGTTTTCCACATGCCCTTTGGGCAGCGTCCAAATGCGCGGCGGTGCCCCGCGCCCGATCAATAGCGCATCGTAGCTCGAATCGCGGCGGCGCAGCAGCAATCCGCCCGCCGACACCTCGTATTTGACCCGCATGGCGCTCCGTTTTCGGGATGGGGAAGGGGGCCACGTGAGCCCCCTGATTACTTCCATTATAACGTCCGGCCCCAAGAAGCAACGTCCGACAGGGGGCGCCTTTTTTTAAGCCCAGCGGGCTTTTGGCTCGGCTGCTTTGAGGATTTCCGTGGCCGCCAGCTCGGCCATGAGGCGAAGTTCCGGCACCGCGATCGCTTCGAAAAACGCGCCGCGGGCGGGCGGTCCCACGATCCAAAGGCCCCGGGTCGGAGCTCCGGTCCTGCCGACCGCGGCGAGATTTTGGTCGACCCGCAGGCCGTAGCGCTGGGATTGTGAGGTTATCGTGCCGTCCGCGAGCATCGCGCCGAGCAACGGATCGTCGAGCATTCGCGCCGCGCGTCCGATCCCCGAACAGTTCACGATGAAATCCGGGCGAATTACGACGGTTTCTCCTCCACGTAAGACGAGCGTCGCGTTTCCGTGCTCCATCTTCGCGAGCCGGCCCGCATAGCTGGAAAATCTTTTGGAACGTTCGTAGCGGCGGCGAACGCTTTCGACCATTTCGGGAGCGCGATGTCGATGCCGATCCCAAAGCCCCCGAAGGTGGCGCTCGAAGCGATGCTGCTCCGCAAACCGCAAGCGTCTCCAGGTTGCTTCGCTTTCGGGGCGCACTGCATCCACCACCGATCGCCAGTCGAATCCACGAAGGCGCGCTTCTGCGACGTGCCGGCGAAAACTGCGCAGCAACGCTCGCGCATCCCGCGTGTCCAGCGCCGGAATTACGTCGTACGGCGCGACGCCGGCGTGAGTTTCCGGAAAGCGTCCGTGGCGCGAAATCATCGAGACGGCTCCGCGATGATCCTTAGCGTCGAGAGCGACCAAAACGTCCAGCGCGGTAAGCCCCGACCCGACGACGAGAACCTCACCGCCGACACCGTCGTAGTTCCGACGCCACGGGTCGCCGATGTAACCGGGATGCGCCAGCACCTCCTCGGGCAGAAAGTCGTCGTTCGGCAAAGGATTCCCCGTAGCCAAAACCACGGCCCGACTTTCGAAGCGAGCGTCGCAGGCCGATTCCACGACGAACCGGTCGCCTTCGCCGCGATAAACGCGCCGAGCCCGATGCGGGACCACAGAAAATCCCGCCCGCTGAAATGCGCGGCCGGCATTTTCTCCTACGTAGTCGCCGTAGAGCCAGCGAGATAGGAACGCGTCCGCAGTGCCACGCGGACCCAGCCAACGAACGAAATGATCCGGATCGTCCGGAAAGAGGCTCATCGCATGCGCGCGGGTGTTGAGGAGATGTTCGGGATGGCACGTGCCATACGCGGCGCCACGCCCCAGCTGAGCGGGCTCGAAGATCGCGAGACGTAAACCCGCCGCGGCGCGTCGCGCCAACTGCAAACCCACGGCGCAACCGCTAAATCCTCCGCCGACGATCGCAACGTCGAGATCGATCATCGCGGCAGGACGCCGGTATAAGCGGGAAGCACGGCGTCGTAGGTTCCGAGCGCGCTCTCGCATCGCTCCGCCAGCTCGTCATAGACCAAGAACGAGCGCAGCGGCCGAGAGTAAACGTGAAGCGAGAGCGCCTTCGACTGACCCGAAGCCGCGACGCGGTGAAGATCGAACGGGCGCGACCGCAGGTCAAGGCCTCCCGCTTCCAGCACGCGCGACTCGCAGGGCCGAACCCTCGCGTACCCGGCAACGTCGGCGGCGTCCAGGCGCACGTAGTCGTCGACTCGCAAGCTGCCGTCGAGCACGAGCATCCAACAGAGCTGCCGCCCATGGTCGTGGATCGGCGACGCCGATCCCGGCGCCCAATTGAGCAACAGCACCTCGAAAAGGTCGTCGCTATAGGCACAGGTCCGCGTATAATCCGCGGCCCGCGACAGCAGTGGCCGGTCGAGCGACCAGCCGGCGCAGACGTCATCCAGGAGCGTCGCCATTTCGGACTCGCTGCGCCGCAGAGGCGCCCGCTCGCGCAAGCCCTCAATCAGGTATTGAAGCATTCCGCCCTCTCCAGAAAAAGTGACCGTGGTTATTTTCCCGCCGCCGGACTATCCCCTTCGCCCGGGTTACGGCCTCCAGCGCAGGTCGGGCTGCCGGGCGGCCCGGGTTTCGTCCACGCGGCCCACGACGGTATTCTTGGGGGCGTCGAGGAGCGCTTGGGGGTTGCTCCTGGCCTCGTCGACGATGCCGCGAAGCGTGTCGACAAAGCCGTCCAGCGTTTCCTTCGATTCGGTTTCGGTCGGTTCGATCATCAAACACTCCGGCACCAGGAGCGGAAAGTAGATCGTCGGCGCCATGTAGCCGTGATCGAGGAGGGCCTTAGCCAGATCGAGCGCGCGTACGCCGTTCTCGCGCTTCAAGGTCTGTGCCGATGCGACGAACTCGTGGCGGCAAATTTCTGGATAGGGCGTCTGGAGAAAATCCGCGATCTTCACGCGCAGGTAGTTTGCGTTGAGGACGGCGAGCTGCGAGACGCGCTTCAGTCCGGGCTCGCCGTTGGCATACAAGTACGCGAGCGCGCGGACCGCATGCGCAAAGTTCGACCAGAACGAGCGCATCGGGCCGATCGACTTCGGCCGCTGGAATTCCAGACGAAACGTCAGTCGATCGCTCGGGGCGCCATTGGCGTCCCCGTTGGGGTGCGGCGCCGCCGTGACGATCGGCGTCGGCAAGTAATCGACCAAATGCGCTGCAACCCCGAGCGGCCCGTGTCCCGCACCTCCGCCGCCATGCGGAATCGTAAACGTCTTGTGCGTGTTGAGGTGCATGAGATCGAAGCCCATGTCGCCCGGCCGGGTGTAACCCATGATCGCATTGGCGTTAGCCCCGTCGTAATACATGAGGCCGCCGTTTTCGTGGACGGCAGCCGCAATCTCGGCGATGGATTCCTCAAACAGTCCGAGGGTGTTCGGATTCGTCATCATGCAGACGGCGATATCCGGGCCGAGGACCTTGCGAATCTCGTCAACCGAGACGCGTCCTCGCGCGTTGCTGGGCAGCGAGATGACCTTGAAGCCGCACATCGCCGCGGAGGCGGGGTTCGTGCCGTGTGCGGTATCCGGCACGATCACCTTATCGCGTTGCAGCTCTCCACGTTCTTTGAAGTACTTCTTGGCGATCAGCAGCGCGCCCAGTTCGGCATGGGCGCCCGCGGATGGATTGAGGGAAAACGCCGCCATGCCGAACAGGGAGCTCAGCGATCGCTCGAGCTCGTACATCACTTGCAGCGCACCTTGCGCGAGCTCGTCGGGCGTATACGGATGCAATTCGGCGAAGTGCCGCCGCGCCGCAATGGCATCGTTGACGCGAGGGTTGTACTTCATCGTGCACGAGCCGAGCGGATAGAATCCCAAATCAATGCCGAAGGTTCGATGCGACAGCTTCGTGTAATGGCGCATCACGTCGAGCTCGCTGTTGTCGGGCAGCGGCAGGTCTTCACGCAGGACCGAGCGCGGCAGAAATGTATCCAGCGGCTTACCCGAATCCAGGTAACGGTTCGCGCGTCCAGTCTGCCCCAGCTCGAATATCAGTGGAACCGCGCCGCGCGCGTCAGACGCCTGCGCGCACATACAGCACTTCCTGCAGAGCGGCCGCCAGCGCGTTGATGTCGGCCGTGGTGGTTAGCTCCGTCGCAGTCATGAGGGCGCACGACCCCAGCTCGGGATAGAAGCGGCCGAGGTCGATGCCGCCGAGAATGCCGCGCTCTTGAAGGGCTGCGAGCACGCCGGCCGCCGGACGCCCGAAATCCACGACGAACTCGTTGAAGAACGGCGCTTCGTACTTCAGGCGCGCGCCGTCCACGTTGGCGACCGCGCTGGCCAGCTCGCGCGACCGCGCCAGGTTCAGCGCCGCCGCGTCGCGCAGTCCCGTTGCCCCCATCAACGCAAGGTAGATGGTCGCGATCAGCGCGCAGTGCGCCTGATTCGTGCAGATGTTCGACGTCGCTCGTTCGCGGCGAATATGCTGCTCGCGGGCTTGAAGGGTCAGGACGTAGGCGGTGCGGCCGCCGTTGTCCAGCGTTTTTCCGACTAACCGCCCCGGGATGCGGCGCAAGTGTTCTTGCGTTGAAGCAATGAAACCGGCGTACGGGCCGCCGTAGGCCGCCGGCACGCCGAAACTCTGCGCTTCACCCGCGACGATCTGCGCTCCCCACGCCGCGGGCGGGGCGAGGGCCGCGAGCGACAGCGCTTCGGCGACCACCGCAATCGGAACGATTCCGCCGTGCGTGACGCGCCCGAGCGCGTTTGGCGTGAGCGTATCCACGTTGCCGAGAAAGTTGGGTGACTGCAGTGCGATGGCGGCATACTGCTCGAGGCCGGTATTCGCGAGCCAATCGAGATCCGTCGTGCCGGCGTTCGTTATCGGAATCTCGTCGATCGCGACGTCGAGTCCGTCGCAATAGGTCCGAAGCACGGCGCGATAGTTAGGATGAATTGCCCGCGATACGAGCACCTTTCGCCGCCCGGTCGCGCCGAGCGCCATGATAGCACCTTCGGCCAGAGCCGTCGCGCCGTCGTAGACCGACGCGTTGGCGATCTCCATGCCGGTCAGCAAACAAATATAGGTCTGCCACTCGTAAATCGCTTGGAGATAGCCTTGTGAGACCTCGGCTTGGTACGGCGTGTACGCGGTCAGGAATTCGCCTCGCATTGCTAATGCCGCAATCGCCGGGGGCGCGTAGTGGCGATACGCGCCCCCACCGAGAAACGAACGGTACTCGACGCCGGTGTTCTTCTCCGCGAATCGATCGAATCGTCGCTGAATCGAAAGCTCCGCGAGAGCGGGAACGACTTCCAGTTTTGTCTTTAGAGCGATGGCGTCGGGAACGCGCAAGAGGTCGTCGAGCGAGCCAACGCCGATCGCGTCGAGCATTTGAGCGACGTCGCGCTCAGTGTGCGGTGCGTACATGCCTATCGTCCAAGCTTCACTTAGTCGGCGGCGATCTTTTCGTATTCAGCCGGGGGCAGCAGCGCCTGCGCTTCGCTCGGATCGGAAACGCGGATCTTGAGCAGCCATCCCGCGCCGTACGGTTCGCGGTTTACGGCTGCAGGATCGTTCTCCAGCGCCGCGTTGACCTCGACGATCTCGCCGGATAGCGGCGTAAAGAGATCCGACACGGCTTTGACGGATTCGATCACTCCGACACTGGAAAACTGCTTGATCGAGCTACCGGCTTTTGGCAGCTCGACATAGACGATGTCGCCGAGCGCATTTTGCGCGTAATCGGTGATGCCGATCGTTGCGGAGTCTCCGTCGAGCTTCACCCACTCGTGTTCCTTGCTGAAGAGCAGATCTTCCGGCTGCGCCACCTATGAGCCCCTTTCAATAATCATTGCGCGCGTTTGTAAAATGGCAGCGGTACGACCTTTGCGTCGTGCAGCGTGCCCCGAATCTGAACCGCCACGGCCGTTCCAAGGGTTGCCGCGTTGCGCTCTAGGAGCGCGGTCGCCACGTTCTTGTTTCCGACAGACGGCGCGATCGATCCGCTGCAAATCTGCCCGACCACGCGTCCGTCAAGCGATACGGCGTAGCCCTCGCGCGCCGGCGCGCGGCCTTCCATGACCAGGCCCGCAACGCGCGGATAATCATCGCGCTCGAGCTGCCGCGCGAGCGCGTCCCTCCCGATGAACTCGGGCTTATTGAGCTTGAGCGCCCAATTCAAACCGGCCTGGACGGGCGTTATCGTTTCGGTAAGCTCGTGTCCGTACAGCGGCATGCCCGCCTCGAGGCGCAGCACGTCGCGCGCCCCTAGACCGCACGGCTCCAGACCTTCGCCCCGATGGTCCCGTAGCAAAGCGCTCCAGAGCACGGCGGCGTCTTGGCCGTCAACGAATAGTTCGAATCCATCCTCGCCGGTGTATCCCGTCCGCGCGATGAGCGCGGGGACGCCGTTGACGCGGCCTTGGGCGCAGAAATAGTAGCGCATGGAGGCGAGATCGACGTCGACGTGCGGCTGCAGCATCTCGACCGAGCGCGGGCCTTGGATGGCGATCAGCGCGTACCGCCCGTGGCGGTTTTCAAGCGCCACGCCGGCTTCGGGCAGATGCGCGTTGAGGTGCTTCCACATCTTGTCGGCATTCGAGGCGTTGACGACGAGCAGCCAGTCTCGTTCGAGGCGATAGAAAATGGTGTCGTCATGCGTGCCGCCGCTTTCGTTACAAAAAAGATTATAGCGAGCTTGTAGCGGCTTCATCGTGCCGACCGCATTGATCGTGAGCGTGTCGGCCCAACTCGCGACCATATCGCCTGTCAGCCGGAACTGCCCCATGTGCGAAAGGTCGAACAGCCCGGCCCGCTGGCGCACGGCATCGTGTTCCTTGAGAATGCCCGCGTACTGCACGGGCATCTCGAAGTCCGCGAAGGGGACCATTCGAGCACCGGCGCGCACGTGTTCGTCGTAAAGGGCAGTGCGCTTCACTTTTTCGGAGGTTTTTCTTCCGGGTAGCTGTTCAGGAAATCCAGCGTGGCGTGGGCGACGATCTTCTCGCCGCTGCGAACGTAGACTTCGCCGTAAACGATTCGGCGGCCGGCTCGCAACACGCGGGCTTCGGCGATCAGGTCGTGCGGTGGCCCAGCGGGGGCCAGAAAGTTGCACTGCAGGGCTACGGTCGTGGTGTCTTGATCGCGCCCGAAGATCGAGGCGAGCGCCACGTAGAACACCGTGTCGCACAAACTCACGATGGCCCCGCCGTGCACGGCACCGGTGCCATTGGTGATTTCCGGCCGATACGGCATTCGCATCACGGCCCGGCCCCGCTCCACTTCCTCGAGTTTGAGGTCCAGGAGGGCGACGAAGTTGCTCTTCTCCTTTTCCCAGGCGTGCGGGGCGCGCGAATAATCGATAGTCATAGCGTGCGTTTTCGTGCGCCTAAAACGTATCCCCGCCGGCGGCGAGCATTCGGCGTAGGTAAAGCGGCAGCGCGAACAGCCGCCGGTGCGTTACCGAGTCGTAAAAGAAGCTCTCGCCGCGCAAGCCCGCGCAATACGCGTCGACGTCGCTTGGATCGAGCGTCGCGAGGTCCGCGCGATCGCTGCACGCGAGAAAGGCCCATTGCGTATCGAATGCCGGCACGTGAGTTACAAACGACGCGACGTGTGCGTAGTGGCGCCGCAGCGTCCGCGCCATTTTGCAATGCAGCGCGCCGTTGTGCACCGCGGCGGTGCTGGCCTGGAGTGCATAGATGCCGCCCTCGACCAGCCGAGACTTGATCAGCGAAAAAACGTCGTCGTTGAACAGCGGATGGCTGGGCGAGTCTTCCAGCGGCTCGGTGAGATCCGATAGGATGACGCCGTAGCGGTCGTCGTTCGAGCGCATGAATTTCAGCGCGTCGCCAACAATCACGCGAGCCCGAGCGTCGTCGAACGATCCGTCCGACCACTCGGCAAGATACTTCTTCGAAAGGTCGAGCACCATGGCGTCGATGTCGACCATCGTGCACCGGCCGACCTCCGGGCTGCGCAAGACCTCCCGCAGCGTCGCGCCCTCACCCCCGCCCAGAATCAGGACCTCGCGGCGATCGAGCGCCGCCGCCAGTGCCGGATGCACGAGCGTTTCGTGATAGATCTTCTCGTCGGTCTGCGAGCTCTGCGTGTCGCCGTCGATAACGAGCATCTTGCCGAAAACCGGCGAACGCGCTACTGCGATCTGCTGGAAGTCGGAACGCCCCGAGAACAACAGCTCGTCGAGCGCGTGGTGGTGCTGCTCGGCCGGTGAGAATTCTTCGACGTACCATTGCCATTGCTTCGTCTTGGGCATGTGCGGCGTAGATTGGCGCCGCGAAAGCAGAACCCCGCCGTTTCGGCGGGGTTCGTTGCGTTTGGCGGAAACGCGAGGTTGCTAAAAGCAGTTGACCGCGAAATACAGCGGAATTTTGGAGGCAAGCTCGATTCCCCTGGGAGCGTTGAACTGCTTCAGGGAGACGGTCTTTCCTTTCACCGGGAAGACGCCGGGGAGGGGGTTCCACACCGGCTTGTGATTGACGGTCTTGATCACCGCCTCGGCGCACTGCTTGCCGGGTAGGCCCTTCGCATCGGTGATGTCGTATTCGAAGATCGGCTTATTGCCGGCTTTCGGAACGATCGGGGTCTTGCCCTGATTGACGGCCGCGGCGTAGACGAACGTCGTCCCCTTAGCTTTGTACTTGGGAAACGCGCCGCCTTTCCAGTTTGCGATGTCGCCTTTGTCGGTGGCGTCGGCGAGATAGACGGTTGCGGGGGCCTTGAGACTGTTGTCACCGATCGAGCCTTTTACGCTGATGTCTTGGTATTTTGCAAGCGTGAAGGTGGCGCCGGTTGGTTTCAGCGTGATCTTCGTGCAAGCGCCCTTTAAGATCCATTGGTACTGCGGGGGAGTCGTTGCGCAAGACGTTGCGAGCGGCGACAGTGCATCATCCTGCAGCGCCGGGTTGAGCGCGTTCGGATTGAGCGCACTCTGCGACGCCGGAACGATGCCGCGACCTGCGCAGGCCGCTAGCGCAAACGCGCTCGCGGCGCACAGCGCGCCCGCACGAATCATAGATAAACGCATGGAGTTCTTTCTTACCTCACTCGAGAGAGCGGAACTATTTCAATGCAAGAATTGGACGACAAGCCCCGCGCGCCTGCCGAATTGCGCTCTCGCAAAGGTGATAATTGCTGATGATGACGGTTAAGTAAGCGAAGGCTACGCGCTCAAGACGCGCACATCGTGATCGCGGCTGAACACGTGCGTGAACTCGCCGTCGCTCTTCTCGATTCCGCGTTTGAGTTCGGTCGCAAGCACGCTCGAAGCGCCGAGCGCGTGAGCCGCAAGCTCGCAAGCGAGCCAGGGGTCGGTGTGGTCGCCGCAGGTGTAGAAATCCATGGCCGCATAGCCCTTCTCGGGCCAGGTATGGATCGAAAGGTGAGACTCGGCCAAGATGACCGTCCCCGAAACGCCCTGAGGCTCGAACCGATGAAACGCGCTCTCCATGATGGTAGCGCGCGCCGCTTTGGCGGCCGAGATCATCATTGCGGCGATGCCGTTGATGTCGGAAAGCGACGATGGACGACAGCCCGAAAGCTCGCACACGATGTGCCTGCCGAGTGCCTTCAATTTGTACAGGTCTCCTTGACCTTGAGGAATCCCACCTCCGGACTTCGTCGGCTGGCGGCTGCGATGCAGCCTCCTCCCCCGACCTATCGACGAGCTCGTGCCGGCGCTTTTGAGCGGTGCGCGGGCGTCTCGCCGCTATGGCGCGTAAGGGCGCGCCTCCCGAAAAACCGTGGGTCCGCAGACCCGTCGCCCCCTTCGAAAATCACCTCTTGGCGGGGCGCCGTAGGCGCGTAGTCCTGAGGGTAGCCGAAGGGACCGGCGCCAATCATACCCCCTCACCCCCCCGCTGTAAAGAGGTTCGCGAGGAGTGGCCTCCTGGCGGGGAAAGTGAAGCTCTTACTTTACTATCTTGACTATATCCGGCCTCGGCGGTACGCTCAATGAGCCATGGCACTTAATCTCCAAGCCCGGGTCGCCCCGGCGGACCTCACCGAGGACTACCGGCACGGCTTTCACGACCCCGAAAATTACGTCTTTAAGTCGGATAAGGGGCTGACGCCCGAGATCGTCGAGCGGATCAGCGCGATGAAGGACGAGCCCGAGTGGATGCGCGAGTTCCGGCTCAAAGCGTACGCGCTCTTCATGGCTAAGCCGATGCCGACGTGGGGCGATACGGCGCTGCTGAACGAGATCGACTTTTCCAACATCCACTATTTCGTGAAGTCGACCGACCAGACAGAACGGTCGTGGGACGACGTCCCCGATGACATTAAACTGACGTTCGATCGGCTGGGGATCCCCGAGGCCGAGCGCAAGTTTCTTTCCGGTGTCTCCGCCCAATACGAGTCGGAAGTCGTCTATCACAATACGACCAAGGCGCTCGACGAGCAGGGCGTGCTGTTCTGCGACATGGACACGGCCATCAAGAAGTATCCCGATATCGTTCGCAAATATTTCGCCACGATTATTCCACCTGGCGACAACAAGTTTGCCGCGCTGAATTCAGCGGTCTGGTCGGGCGGATCGTTCATCTACGTGCCGCCGGGCGTTACGGTCGCGATGCCGCTGCAGGCCTACTTCCGGATCAACGCGGAGAACATGGGCCAGTTTGAGCGTACGCTGATCATCGCCGATAAGGGCGCGAAGGTGCACTACATCGAGGGTTGCACCGCGCCGAAGTTTTCCACGTCCTCGCTGCACTCGGCGGTCGTCGAGCTGATCGCGCTCGACGGCGCGTCGATTCGCTACACGACGATTCAGAACTGGTACCGAAATATTTTCAACCTCGTGACCAAACGCGCGGTCGCGCACGCCAATGCGACGATCGAGTGGGTCGACGGCAACATCGGGTCGCGATTGACGATGAAATATCCATCGATCTATCTGATGGGCGAAGGCGCGCGCGGCGAGGTTCTTTCCATGGCGTTCGCCGGCGAGGGCCAGCATCAGGACGCGGGCGCGAAAGTCATTCACGTCGCACCGCGCACGACGTCCATGGTGACCAATAAGAGCGTGAGCGCTCACGGCGGGAAGACGACGTATCGCGGCTTGGTCGAAGTGCATGCCGGCGCCGTCGGCGCAAAGACTCGCGTGCGCTGCGATGCGCTGATCATGGACGAGGAATCGTCGAGCGACACCAAACCGACGATGAAGATCCACGAGCAGCGCTCGACGGTCGAGCACGAAGCCAGCGTCAGCAAAATCGGCGAAGAGCAGCTCTTTTACGCGATGAGCCGCGGCCTTTCGGAAGCCGATGCTACCGCGATGATCGTCAACGGCTTCTTCGATTTCTTCGTCAAAGAGCTCCCGATGGAATACGCGGTCGAGCTGAATCGCCTGGTCAAGATGGAGATGGAAGGCGCCGTAGGCTAAGCGCCATCGGGAAACCCGCTCGAACTCGCTGTCGAGGTCGATCGTAAAGGCGACGAGGAACGGGATGCCCCGCGGCTCGTGACGTAGAACGGGCTCGCCATGGCCAGACACCACGTTGCAAAGCTTTCGGAGATTGCGCCGGGAACGACTCGGCGCGTCGTCTTGAATTCCGTCGAAATCCTGCTGTGCAACGTCGACGGCAAGGTCTACGCCATCGAAGACGTCTGCACGCACGACGGGGGCCCGCTCGACCAAGGAACGCTCGAGGGCGAGTGCGTCGTGTGCCCGCGCCACGGCGCGACCTTCGACGTTCGCACCGGCGATGCGCTGACGCTGCCCGCGGTGATCCCACTGATGACCTTCGACGTGACGGTGCAGGGCGACGACGTTTTCGTCGACGTGTAGGCGCCGGTCGTGAAGGTTTTCGCCCGGCTAGCCGCCGTGGTGATCGGGGTCGTCGCACTTCTCGCGCTGGGTTTCGCGGCAAACGTCGGCCTAGGAATGCACGCGTACGCACGAGAGACCGGAACGATCTCTGGTTTGCGCTTGCGTGCACCGGTTACCATTCTTCGGGACGACCGCGGCGTTCCACACATCCTCGCGCGTAACGAGCACGATATGTTTTTCGCGCAAGGTTACGTCGAGGGCTCCGACCGTCTCTTTCAGATGGATCTGCTGCGACGATTCATTCTCGGCGAGCTCGCCGAGATCTACGGCGCCCGGGCCCTCGCGACCGACGAAAGGGAGCGCGCGATACCCGTCCGCGCAATGGTGCAGGCGCAATGGCAACGGCTCGACGTGCGTTCCCGGGAGATTCTGGGTGCGTATAGCGACGGCGTCAATGCGGCCATCGAACGGGAACCGCTCCCGGTAGAGTTTCGCATACTGGCCTATCGGCCGGCGCCCTGGACACCTCGAGATTCGCTTGCCGTCGCGATGGTGACCGTGCTCGATCTCATCGACGATTGGAATGCAATCGCACGGCGCGATGCCGCCTATCGCGGAGGGGGCCTCGCCCTGCTCGACGCGCGTTTCCCGTTTACGGACCCTTGCTACGACGCACCGGTCACGGATGGACTCGCAAAAATCGCGCCCGGCCCAAAATGCACGCGCCACGCCGCGATGCTGGATCGCGAGCTTTCCGATCCGCGCCCACCGATCGGAAGCAACGAGTGGGCTGCCGGCGCCAACCGCAACCTGCATCGTCGCGCACTCTTGGCCAACGATCCGCACCTCGCGCTGCAGATGCCGGGCGTGTGGTATTTGCTGGACTTGCGCGCGCCCGGTTATCACGTCGCCGGAGCGACGTTGCCGGGCTGTCCGGCGATCGTCCTCGGCCATAACGAGCGCGTCGCTTGGGGCGCAACCGACGGCACCGTCACGTCGCTCTCAGCCTTCTTGCCGCCGCAGCGTCTCGATCCCAACGGTTGGCAAAGCGAACGCTTTTCCGTGCGATTCGCGCGCGGCGCGGTGAAAAAGTACTATCGCGCGCCGCGCGAATTCGGCACGTGGGCGACAGACGGGCGGCTCGTCCTCGTGCGCTGGAGCGCGTACGACGACCCGGTCTCCCCGGCCCAGACGTTCATCGATCTCGACCGCGCCGCGTCGATCGAAGCGGCGACCGCCACGCTTTCGAGATTCCCGGGCCCCACGCAGAACTTCGTTTTGGCCGACACGAGCGGGCGCGTCGCCTATCTGCTCGCCGGGCAAATTCCAAACGACCCCGTGCGCGGCCGCTGGCTGCATCCCGCGACGGACCTGACGCGCCGTTATCCCTTGCTGCGATTCGAGCAGCTTCCAAAGGTCGCAGCCTCGCGCGATGCGGTCGTGTGGACGGCCAACAACAAGATGTATGGGCGCGCGTACGCGCTGCAGCTGAGCCCGCAGTTCGCTCCGCCCTATCGCGCCTATCGCATCGCGCAGCTGCTTCGCGCCCGGCACACGTACGACGTGGAGTATTTCACGGCGATGCAGATGGACGCGCTCTCGTTAGCCGAACGCGAGCTCGCCGGCGACCTCGCGCCGGAGATGCGGACGCGGGATGCGTCGCTTGCCGGTCAGCTGGCAGCCTGGAACGGTGTGATGGGCGGCGATTCGACGATCGCGACGGTTGTTGAAGGCTTGCGCGTAGCGCTGACGGATCGGCACGTCGGTCGGATGCCGACGCTTCTGAGCGACGGACGCGTCAGGCCGGAAGTTTTGCGCACGGTCGCCGTGCCTTCGCCCCAGGCCTGGCGGATCGCCGGTGCCGTGCCGGTGTTTCATCCGCTCTCGTCACTCGGCATCGGTTTCCTCGACGGCGTTACGCTTACAGGATATGGCGACGCCCTGACGCTCCACGTGCAATATCCGGGATACTCGCAAAGCTTTCGCGCCGTCTGGGACGTCGGGAATTGGGACGCCGGCGGCATCACGCTCCCGCAGGGAGAGTCCGGCGAACCCGGTTCGGGGCATTACACCGACGAGGCCACGGCCTGGATGCAAGGCCGCTTGTGGCCGCTTCCCTTTAGCGATGCCGCGGTGCAGAGTACCGCCGCGCAGCGTGAAACGCTTTTGCCGTAACGTTCGCTATCCGGTTACGTAACCGCGATGGCGATCGTTTTGCATCGGGCACGAACCACGGCTGACTTCGAAGCTTTGTGGGGCCTATTGACCGAATACGAGGCGGATTTGCCGCCCGACCTTCGGCACGGGAGCGTACCGGATTCAACCGCGCTGAAACGCACTTACGTCAAGCGAAGCGCGGCCTTCGTGGTCGCAGCCGAAGGCCGAATCATCGGCTGCGTCGTGGTGGCGGAACTCGACGCCGAAACGGCGGTGATGATGCGACTGTTTGTCAGGCCCGCAAACCGCGGGATGGGCGCGGCCCGCGTCCTCGTCAACGAGACCATGCGGTTTGCACGCCGATGCGGCTACGGCCGAATGGTGCTGGACACCGACAAGGAGCGGTTGCGCGCCGCATACTGCCTGTATCGATCGCTTGGCTTTACCGAGTGCGAGCCCTATGCAAGCGTCGAGTATGCGTGTCCGACGTTCATGGAACGTCGCGTGCATCTGGTTTAGCCGACGATCGGATTTGAACCGATAACCTATCGCTTACGAAGCGATTGCTCTACCGTTGAGCTACGTCGGCCGGGCCGGCCGTCCTTCCACGGCGCCGGTCGCGCCCCTTCCCCGAATGCAGCCGTCGCCGGCGCCTTTTGAGCGCTCTTTGATAGCGCGCCGCAAGCTTTCGCGCGATGATGTTCGATACCATGAAAAGCATTCTACTGCTAGGCCTGCTCGTGGCGTTTTCTGCACCGGCCTGCGCGCTCGCCGACCAAGACGCTACGTACCACGGTCCGCTCAACGCCTCGGAGAACGCGTTCGTCACGTCGATGGCCGCCGATCTCATGGCGCGCTTTCCCACGGCAACCGATGCGGAAAAGGCCGGCTACGTCCGTTACACTACGGAGGACGAGACGGGCGCGATCAGCTATGCAAACTTCCGGTGGCAGTCCGGCGACATTCGCCACCCGAGCCAGCTCTGGTACGACAAAAACGGCCTGCTCCTGGGCGCGGATTACTCGGTGCTCGTGAGCGCGACTTCGTCGCGGCCGCAGTTGTGGGGCGTCAATCCGGGCCGGTGGGTCGAGTTCGACGGCCACGTTCACTGGGTGACGCGGGACGCCGCGACCGGCAAGCTGACTTACGACAACTGGGCGCGGGAGAACGCGTTTATCGCCGCCGGCGGCAACGTGCAGCATCCCAGCGCGACGACTCTCGTGGCCATGAAGAAGGTCAGCAGTGCGGATCAAGTCACGACGATCTTTCACTTTCCGGCGATCTGGGACTTGATCGTTTGGGTCAAGCCGAATCCGAACGGCGCGTTTGCCGATAAGAATCCGACGGTAACGCCCTAGAAGCTCTGCAATTTACGCCGGGTCGGCGTCGTGGAAGGTGCCGCGTTTGGCGCCCTCGTCCAGTTCGAGGTCGTCGAGGAAATAGTAGACGATCTTGCGGTCGTCAAAGCCGATCTTGGCTAGCGAACGTCCGCCGATTTCAACGACCTCGTGCACGTGACCGGTGCGTCCGGCATACGTATAGTTGATCGCGGTATAGTTGGGATCGTCCGGCTTTGGGTGTGGCGTCGCCTTGACCCCGCGCAACGCCGTTCGGTGCTTGTGCATGACGGCGAGGTTCGCCGCCCCCGTTTGCGAAGCATCGCTGGATGATCCTTGAATATCGAGGCAAGCGGCCGAGGATTGCGCGGTCCGCATTCGTCGCTCCGAACGCCGTGCTGATCGGCGACGTCGAGGTCGGCCCGGAGTCCAGCATCTGGTTCGGCGCGGTTCTCCGAGGCGACAACGGACCTATTCGGGTCGGTGCGCGCACGTCGGTTCAGGACAACGCCGTCGTGCACGTTAGCGAGCGCGGCGGGACCTTCATCGGCGACGACGTGACCATCGGCCACTGCGCGGTGATGGAGGACTGCGCGATCGAGCGCTACGCCTTGATTGGAAGCAACGCTACGCTGCTCAACGGTTGCACCATCGGCGAGGGCGCCTTGATCGCGGCGGGCAGCGTGGTCGGTGAGAAGGCCTCGATTCCAGCCAGAGTCGTTGCGGCCGGAGCGCCGGCCAAGGTGAAAAAGCCGCTCGAAGGCGAGGCGGCCGCATGGATCGACGTATCGTCGCAGGTATACGTCGAACTCTCGCGATCGTACCTCGCGCAAGGCATCGGCATTCCTACGCCGGATGAATCGCCGTCCAGATCAGGACCCCATTGAGCGTGAGGATTATCGCCGTCGCCGCCAGTGCGAGAACGGTGACCCAGCCGCGATTGACCATCGAACCCATGATGTTCGTGCGCGCCGTGAGCGCGACGAGCGCGATCACGGGCACCGGCAGGACGAAGCTCAATACGACTTGACTGACGATTAACGTTTGGGTCACGTTGAGCCCCATGCTCACGACGGCGATCGCGGGCAGCATCGTTACCACACGGCGAACCCAAAGCGGCACCGTGAATCCCACGAAGCTCTGCATGATGACTTGCCCCGCCATCGTGCCGACGACGGAGCTCGAAATTCCCGAAGCCATCAGCGAGATAAGGAACACCAGCGCCGCCAAATTCCCGAGCAAGGGCGTCAGCGTTCGGTAAGCGGTCGCGATGTCGGCCACGTTTGAGTGCCCGCTCGAGTGAAATACCGCCGCGGACATATACATCATCGCGAGATTCACGAGCCCGGCGATCGTCAGGGCGATGATGACGTCCACGTAGGAGAAGCCCACGATTCGCCGCAGGTGGCTTTTCGATACGGGCACGATCCGGTCTTGGGTGAGCGCCGAATGCAGGTAGATCGCGTGCGGCATCACCGTCGCACCCACGATGCCCACGGCGAGCAGCACGCTCGAAGAGCCGCCCAGCCACGGCACGAACGAGTGATAGAGCACCTGGCTCCAGTTAGGTTTCGAGAGCAGGGTTTCGGCCACGTAGCAGACGGCGATTATTCCGACGAGCGAGCCGATCACGGTTTCCATGGTGCGGAAGCCGTACCGATGCAGCGCGAGAATCGCATAGGTGATGATTCCGGTGATGATGGCGCCCACGAGCATCGGGATGTGGAAAAGCAGGTAGAGCCCGATGATGACGCCGAGAAACTCCGCAAGATCCGTTGCCATCGCGCCAAACTCGCTGACCACCCACATCGCAAGCGCCACCGGTTTGGGCGTCTGCTCGCGCGATAGCTCCGCCAGGTTTTTTCCGGTCGCGATCCCCAGCTTGGCGGATAAGCCTTGAAAGAGCATCGCCATCAGATTTGCAAGGACGACGATCCAAAGCAATCGATAGCCGAAGGCGGCGCCTCCTTGAATGTTGGTCGCGAAGTTGCCCGGATCCATATAGGCGACCGACGCTACGAACGCCGGGCCCGTAAACGGCAGCAGCGCGCGCAGTCCCCGGCGATTCCCGGCCAGCACGTCGTGCGCGGCGGCAACCACGCGCGGGCTGGGCGCCCCTACGCCGTAGCTACGTTGCAATGCGCACCAATGCCGCGTGCTCCCGACATAACGCGATGGCGCGCCTCCCATGGCGCACCGTCACGCGGCCGCGCTCGTTGCGTTCTACGCGAATCGACAAGCCGGGCAAGATGCCCGCCGCCGCAAGAGCCGCGACGGCTTCATCGTCTCGGTCGTCGAGGCTCACGACGCGAGCCCGCGTTCCCACCGCTAGGCTGGCCAACGTCGAAAGCGGTTTTGTGTCCCGAACGGTGTCGCCATATGGAATTGGGTGTCCGTGCGGATCGGATCGCGGGCGACCCAGCAGGGTCGCAATTCGCAACGCGACGTCGTCGGAGACGACGTGCTCGATGCGCTCCGCTTCGGCGTGCACGCGCTCCAGCGGCACGCGCAAGGCGCCGTGCAGAAACGTTTCGAGGATGCGGTGGCGCCTAACCATCGCGATGGCGAGCTTGCATCCTTGCCGGGTCAGGCGCAGGGGCACCGCGTTCGATTCGAGCAAGCCGTCGCGTTCGAGAAGGCGCTTCGCCTTGCTGACCGATACGCGGCTGACGTTGAGATAGCGCGCCAAAGCGGCGGCCCGCACCGGTTCCCCGGCTCCCAGCTGGTAGATTGCTTTTACGTAATCTTCTCTAGCGCGGGCGTGCGAGCGATCGGATCCCACCATCAAGAGGTCGCGCTTGCTTTCGTTAGCCATGGGTAACGCTAACCATGGTTAACGCTTTGGCGGTTGAGGTTTAGCGCCCCTCCACAAAGCCCTATGCGCCCGGCGAATGCTTAGGGCGTCGGGAAGTGCGACTCGTCTCCGTAGGGCAGAAAGAGCGTGTACTCGCGCTGGAAGCGCAGTTTCACCGCGCCGGTGGGCCCGTTGCGATGCTTGGCGATGATGAACTCGGTCAGGTCCGGCTCGGGAGTTTCCGGGTTGTAGTAACCGTCGCGGTAGAGAAACGCGACGACGTCGGATTCTTGCTCGATCGAACCGGAATCTCTCAGGTCGGAAAGCAGCGGGCGTTTGTCGCCGGCGCGGGCTTCGACGCCGCGGTTTAACTGCGCCAGAGCGACGATGGGCACCCCGAGGTCCTTAGCGGTGATCTTCAACGATCGGCAGATTTCCGAAAGCTCTTCGTTTCGGTTGGCGCCGCGCGCGAGCACGCCGGGGCGCATGAGCTGTAGATAATCGATGAAGATCGCGGCTAATCCGACCGTGGACTTCAAGCGCCGGCAGCGACTGCGGACGTCGCTCACCGTCAGCGCGCCCATGTCGTCCAGATAGATGGGCAGATCGTTGAGCGCGCCCATCGCTTGCGACATGCCTTCCCACTGGTGAGGCTGGATGTTGCCGCGCCGCATGTGGTTCATCGAAATGCGGGCTTCCGAGCAAATCATGCGCTGGATCAGCTCGCTGTTTGACATTTCGAGCGAGAAGAATGCGATTGGAGCGTTCTCTTCGCGAGCTGCTGCAACGGCCATGTTCAGTGCAAAGGAGCTCTTCCCCATGCCTGGCCGAGCGGCGATGATCACGAAATTCCCCGGCTGAAAACCCGTGGTCATTTCGTCGATATCGCGGAAGCCGGACGTAAGCCCGGTCCGATCGCCACGCATGTGGTAGAGGCGGTCGATGTGGTCGAACGCGTCCTTCATCAATCGGCTGACCGGCATGAAGTCCGTGATGCCGCGGCGTTCGCCGATCGTGTACACGAGCTGCTCGGACCGGTCGAGCGCTTCCGGCACGTCTCCTTCGCCCTCGAAGCCAAGCTGCGTGATCTGCGTGCCGGCATGAATGAGCGAGCGCAGCACGGATTTTTCTCGGACGATCGTAGCGTAGTACCGCGCCGATCCGGCGCTCTGCACGGTGTCCATCAACGCGCTGATGTATGATAGGCCTCCGACACGCTCCAGAGCTCCGCGGCGCCGCAGCTCTTCGCCGACGGTGATCTTGTCGAGCGGCTCGCCGCGCTCGTAGAGTTCGAAAAGCACGGCGAAGATCGTTTCGTGGACGTGGGCGTAGAAATCGCTCGGACGAACGATCTCTCCCACGGCCGCGAAGATCTCGCGATCTACGAGAACGGAGCCGATCACCGCCATCTCGGCCTCGAGATTGCTGGGCGGGATACGATCGATCGACGTCGGTTGCGGTTGTGCGGTCATAGGCGACGAGCCGCTGTCCCCCGCCGCGCCGGTGAACGCCTTGTGAGCGGCTTGTGCATAGCGATGAATTTATGGGGACAGTGTGCCAGACGTGGTGGCACACTCGAATGCCGGATTAGCGGCGGCGCCGGCCCTTCGGCAAATCTCGAAGCACCTGTTCGACGCTTCCGACCGCGACGACGTCCAGTCCGGCCAGAGCCGCGTCGATCTCGCGCAGGTTTTCCTTGGGGACCAACACTCGCCGCATGCCGGCTTGGCGTGCGGCGTACAGTTTCTCGACGATCCCGCCGACGGCGCGCACTTTACCTTGAATCGACAGCTCGCCGGTCATCGCAATGTCTTGCGGGAGCGGCGTTTTCGTGACGGCAGAATATAGCGCGAGAAAGATTGCGAGCCCCGCCGACGGACCGTCGATGTTCCCGCCGCCTACGACGTTGATGTGCAAATCGAAATCGGCGATGTCGAACCCCGTCACGGTTCGCAACACGCTCGTAGCGTTGAACACCGAGTCCTTGGCCATCGAGCCGGCCGTGTCGTTGAAGCGGATCGTTCCCTTGCCCGGCTGCGACGCGGGAAAGGCCACGGCTTCGATTTCGATGATGCTGCCCAGATGGTGCAGCACGCCGAGGCCGAAGCTCTTGCCGATCTCGCGCGTCGCGCGTCCCTTCACGAGCGTGTGGCGAACCAGGCGGCTCGCGCGTACGACTGCGTGCACGTCGTCCTCGGTGATGGAAGGGCTTTTGGCTTCTGCGCGACGCCCGGGGCGGAGCCGGTACAGCGCCTGGCCGTAGGCGTCGGCAACGATCTGCACCGCTTTTCTCCCCTCGATCGTGTAGGATGCGACGAGTTGTGCGACGCCGCGCGCCGCTTTTGCCCCGAGTCGCTTGATCGCACCGGCAACGATGGAAAGAATCTGATGCTGCGAGAGCGGCGCAAAGAAAATCTCCGCGCACCGCGAGCGTATCGCCGGATCGATGTCGTCCGGCTCGCGCGTCGTGGCGCCGATCAGAATGAAATCGGCCGGCGCTCCCTCTCGAAAGAGCCGCTTGACGTACTCGGGAACGTGCGGCGCACTCTCGTCGTAGTACGAGGATTCGAAGGTCACGCGCTTATCTTCCAACACTTTGAGCAGCCGCAACTGAAGCGCGCTGTCCATCTCGCCGATCTCGTCGATGAAGAGCACGCCGCCGTGGGCTCGTGTCACCAAGCCGAGCTTTGGTTCGGGCACGCCGGCGTCGGCAAACTCCCTGCGGCTGCCCTGATAGATGGGATCGTGCACGCTGCCCAGCAGCGGGTTGATCGTTTCGCGCGGGTCCCAGCGAAGCGTCGTTCCGCTCGCTTCGACGAACGGAGCGTCTTTTGCGAACGGCGTGTACGGCCGGGATTTCGCGACCTCCAAAACGAGACGCGCGACCGTTGTCTTCCCGACGCCCGGCGGCCCGTACAGAATCGTGTGCTGCGGATAGGGCGAGCTGATCTTGGCCAGAAGGGCTCGGATCGCCGCCTCCTGGCCGACGACGTCGCGCAGTCCCTGCGGGCGCAACTGTTGGAGCGCGGAGGCCGCTAGGCTGCGCTGCGAAAGCGCTTCGAGCTCTTCGAGCTTTGCCTGGGATGATGGCGTTTCCGGGCCGCCGCTCTCGCGCAACGCTTCCAGCTTGAGATCCTTCACGTACTCTTGATGGCGCTCGGCCATCTTCTCGTTGACTCGCCGTTCGATGGAGTCCTCGGCGTTGCGCTGCGCGATCACGTCGGCCATCGCCTCTTCGATCTCCGCGAGCGTCTTGCGCTGTTGCGCGCGCGTCGTGGCGCGTTCAAGCGTAGGGTCTTCAAAAACGAGGCGCTGCAAGCCGCAGAGCCGGTCGGGCAGGTTTTGCGAACGCATCATTTTCAGTGCGTTGACCTTTCCGGCGCGCAGCACGACCTTGTCCTGGCCGATGACCGACGAGAGCATTTCGTAGAGGGCGCTGACGTATCGGCTCAGCTCGTCTTCGACGCCGAACTTGCGTCGAAAGCGCGTTACGTAGACCTGCTGCATCGTAGGAAGTCCTGGGTTAGGCGGGCACGACGTCCACGACCGCTTTCGCGACGACGCTGTGGTGCAGCTTGATCTCCACCGGGTAGGACCCCAGCGCCTTGATCTGCCGGTTGAGCTCGATCTTATGCTTGTCGATCTCGACCGAGAGCGCACCGGCGATTGCCGCCGCGACGTCGGCGTTCGTGACGGCGCCGAACAGTTTGCCGTTGCCGCCGGCCTTTGCTTTCACGGCGAGCTTCGCCGATTCAAGTCGCGAAGCGAGCTCCCGGGCCTCGGCCAGCTCGAGCGACCGCCGGCGTTCGTGAGCCTTCTTCTGCGCGTCGTGCTGCGCCAGCGCGCCTCGGTCGGCCTCGCCCGCCAACTTGCGCGGCAGCAAGAAGTTGCGCGCGTAGCCGTCCGCCACGTCGACGATGTCGCCGCGTTTACCGAGCGCCGTGACGTCCTGTAAGAGAATCAGTCGCACGAACGGCCTACTCCGAGCCGAACGGCAGGAAGGCAATCAGGCGGGCGCGCTTTACCGCCGTCGTTAGCATCCGCTGGTGCTTGGCGCAGTTGCCCGAAATCCGGCGGGGAACGATCTTCCCCCGCTCGGAGACGTACCTCTTGAGCCGGGGTACGTCGCGGTAGCTGACCGCGATGGCGCGTTCAGTGCAAAAACTGCATGGCTTGCGCTTGGTGCGCCGCTCCTTGAGGGCGCGCTTGACCTTGATCTTGGCAGGCATGGAAATCCTCTCGACTAGGTGGTTGGCGGTTTTAGCCCAGGGTAGAGGGCCGAAACCCTAGCCAGGTGGTGCGACAACCTCGCCCCACCACCAGCCCCGAGGGGCCCGGTTTGGAACGTATGTTCGGGGCGGGCCGGGCCCGCCCTGCCCCCTCGATGACGGGTGGCTCGCAATGGTGTATACTGCTGAGGTTACCAGGTTTCGAAGTCCGCAAGGTTCCAAATACTGAGCGAGTCGGATCCGGAGAACAAACTACCAAATTCTAGGAGATTCGCTCGTTTCATGTATACAGACGAAATGCTCACCTGCGTTGACTGCGGACAGCAGTTCCCCTTCACTTCAGGAGAGCAAGAGTTTTTCGCAATGAAGGGCTTTACCAACAAGCCCAGCCGTTGCACGGACTGTCGCGCGGCGCGTAAAGCCGGTCGCTCACCCAACGGCGGTGGCGGCGGAAGTCGCGGCGGCAACCGCGAGATGTTCAAAGCCACTTGCAGCCAATGCGGCGGCGTGGCCGAAGTCCCGTTTCAGCCGCGCGGCGACAAGCCGGTTTACTGTCGCGACTGCTTCGCTACGCGTCGCACGTCGTACCGATAAGCAATAGCGCGAAAACGCCAAGGGCCTGCCGAATCGGCAGGCTCTTTTCATTTGTCGTACAACTCCATAGCAGCGATGGATAGAGTGGCAAGATACGGCACCGGCGTTGGACTCGCGGTGATTCACGTCGGAGCGTTGGCGGCCTTTTTGCCCGCTCTGTTTCATCTCTCCGACATCGTTGTGATGGCAGTCCTTTCGTATCTGACCGGCGCGCTGGGGATTACGCTGTGCTACCACCGCATTCTCACGCATCGCAGCCTTCGGTTGCGAAAGCCGCTCGAATATCTCTTCGCCGTGTTCGGCACGCTCGCGCTCCAAGGCGACCCGATTCGCTGGGTCGCCGTGCATCGAAAGCACCACGCGCACGCCGACCAGCAGGGAGATCCTCACGACATTCGGATGGGTTTCAAGTGGGCTCACGTGGATTGGCTGTATCGGCATAACGTCGCACTGCCTTCGGCCGAGGAAGTCGCGCGATACGCGCCCGATCTTTACGCCGACCCCTTCTACCGCGCGCTCCAGTATCTCGGCGCACCGCTTCAGTTAGTGCTGGCGGCCGTGCTGTTCTTTTTCGGCGGCTGGGCGTGGCTCGTGTGGGGCGTTTTCGTCCGGCTCGTCGTCAGCTACCATTCGACCTGGCTGGTCAACAGCGCGGCGCACATGCTGGGCTATCGCACCTACCGCACCAGCGATCAGTCGACGAACTGCTGGTGGGTGGCGTTGATTTCGTTCGGGGAAGGCTGGCACAATAACCATCACGCCTTTCCGTTTTCCGCGCGTCACGGCTTGCGGTGGTTTGAGGTCGACATGACCTGGTGGCACGTCAGGCTGTTGGCGTTCCTACGGCTGGCCGACCACATTCGGATTCCCAGCGCCCTCATGCGGCGCAAGCTCGCCTATGCGGCCGTCGGCCGGTTCAAGGTCCAGGCCGACTGTTCGAGTCCCGGGGCATAGCTGGAGCACCGGCCGGGAATAGGCTATACTGCAGTGGCACATCATCGGGAGAATACTGTATGAACCAATCTCGCCGGCGTTGGGAGCGGCCCGATTTTCAAGAGCACCCGCTTGGCGCCGAGGTTACGGCTTACCTGACGTCGTCGATACGCAAGCCGAAACCCTAGCCGCGCGACTCCGCGCCGTCGGTGAGGCGCGCTACCACGACAAGCACCCGTTCCATGAACGGCTCATGTCCGGCACGCTCGACCGCGCCGCCGTGCAGGCGTGGGTTTCGAATCGCTATTATTATCAGAAGCAAATTCCGGTAAAGGACGCCGCGATTCTCGCAAACCTGCCGTCGGCCGACAAGCGCCGGGTATGGATCACGCGCATCGCCGATCACGACGGCACTGGGAGCGGCGAAGCCGGCGGCACGACCGCATGGCTGGCGCTCGCAAGAGCCGTCGGGCTCGACGAAGCGGACGTCTGTTCCGAGCGAGCCGTCGCACCGGGTACGCGGTTTGCGGTGGACGCGTACGTGACGTTCGCCCGCACCAAACCGTGGATCGAAGCCGTAGCCTCGTCGCTCACGGAGCTCTTCGGCCCCCCCGTCATGGAGCGGCGCATCGCGGCAATCGTCGAGAAATATCCCTGGATCGATCCCGCCGGCTTGGCGTATTTTGAAAAGCGAATTCCGCTGGCCAAGCGAGACGCGGGCTACGCGCTGGCGTGGGTGATGCAAGAAGCCACGACGCCCGACATCCAACAGCGCTGCGTCGACGCGCTCGCGTTCAAGTGCGACGTTCTCTGGTCCATTCTGGACGCCACGGCGCTGGCATGTAAGGTTTTCAAATGAACGCGCAGGCTCGACCGAGCTTGGGCAAGGGCGTGCGGCTGCGCCGGGAACCGGACGGTACGATGATTCTCCTCGTTCCCGAAGGCGCGCTGGTTCTGAATCCTTCCGCCGCGGCGGCGCTGGAGCTCGTTGACGGAAAGCGCAGCGTGGCGCAGCTCGTCGATGCCGTCGTGGAACAATTCGAAGTAACGCCGGAGCGCGCGGCCGCGGAACTGCTGGAACTGTTCGAGCGTTTGGAGGCGCGAGGCTTCGTCACCCTCGCGCGGAGTCTATGCTGAGCGCTCCATCCTTCGCCGAAGGACGCCCCCTGTCGGTGCTTTGCGAGTTGACCTACCGTTGCAATCTGCAGTGCCCCTATTGCTATAACCCGCTGGCGCTGCGCGAGTACCGCGACGAACTCTCGACGGATCAGTGGTGCGCCGCCTTGCGGCAAGCTGCCGATTTGGGCGTCGTTCAAGCGCACTTTTCCGGGGGTGAACCCACGCTACGCCCCGATCTCGCGCGGATCGTGCAATCGGCGTCACGCGCGGGCCTGTACACCAACCTGATAACGCAGGGAACGTTCCTAGACGACGAACTGCTCGACGCGCTGCTCGCGAGCTGCTTGGATCACATTCAAATCAGCATTCAGGCGCCGGAGGTCGAGCTGGCGGACCGGATCGCCGGCGCGGCGGTGCACGCCCGCAAGATCGAAGCGCTGCAGCGCATACTCCGGCGCGACGTCGCGCTGACCCTCAACTGTGTCCTACACCGTTTGAACCACGCTGCGATCGGCGACGTCATCGCGTTCGCGGAAGAACTCGGCGTGACTCGCTTGGAGCTCGCCAACGTTCAGTTTTACGGCTGGGCGTATCGCAATCGCCCAGCCTTGATGCCGAACCGCCGGCAAGTCGAGACCGGCGAAGCGATCGTTGCGGCCGCGCGCGAGCGGTTACGCGGAAAAATGGAGATCGTTTACGTGCGGCCGGACTACTTCGACGATTTTCCAAAGCCGTGCATGAATGGCTGGGGACGGCAGTTCATGACGATCGCGCCGAACGGTTACGTCTTGCCGTGTCCCGCGGCCGCCGCGATTTCGCAGCTAAGCTTCGAAAACGTCCGAGAGCGCCGATTAGAAGAAATCTGGCGCGATTCGGATTCGTTCCGACGCTATCGCGGGACCGGCTGGATGCCGGAGCCGTGCCGTTCGTGCGATCGGCGCGAAATCGACTGGGGCGGCTGCCGCTGTCAAGCCTTCCTTCTCACCGGAGATGCCGGCGTCACCGATCCGGCCTGCTCGTTGAGTACCGATCATCCGCTCGTCGTCGCGCTGCGCGACGCGCCCGAGGAAGGCGCTTTGGTCGCTCGCCGCGCGTGATCGTGCGCGTGCTCGGGTCCGCCGCGGGCGGCGGCGTTCCTCAATGGAACTGCGCGTGCGCGAACTGCGCGGCCGCACGCACGGGCCGGCAGCCGCGACGCACGCAGTCCAGCCTCGCCGTTAGCGCCGATGGCACGCGATGGCTCCTGCTCAACTGTTCGCCCGACGTCGGCGCGCAAATCGAATCGTTTGCCGCGCTACAACCCGTGCAACGTCGCGGCACGCCGATTGCCGGCATGCTCTTCACCGACGCGAACGTCGATCATCTGGGCGGATTGTCGGTGCTGCGCCAGCATGGCGATCGAGGATTTCTCCTGAGGTCCAGCGCCGCGGTTCGAGCGATCGCGCTATCGCAGCCGCCCTTCGCGCCGTTCGCGCGTGCACCGCACCGGTGGGTGGAGATACCCCTCGACGCGGCCTGTACCGCGCAAGACGATGACGACATCGTCGGCAACCAGCTGCGCGTTTCGGCCATTGCGGTTGCGGGCACGACCCCGGGCTACGATGGTCGCCGCGGCGTGCCCGGAGCGGTCGTCGCGTACGAGATTTCCGAGCGCGGGCGAGAAGCGCGTTTGCTCTTCGCGCCGGTCTTCGCGGAGATCGATGCCCAGCTCGAGCAGGCGATAGATGCGGCGCGCGTCGCTTTTCTGGATGGATCGTTTTACAGCGATGACGAACTCATCGTTCAAAACCTGGCGCGCAAGCGCGCTAGCGCGCTCGGCCATCAGCCGGTCGGGGGGTCCGCCGGAACGCTGGCGCAGCTCCGGGGCACGCGAGCGCGGATCGTCTTCACGCATCTCAATAACTCCAATCCAATGCTGGACGAACGCTCGCGCGAGTACGCGCAGGTGCGCGGTCTCGGGGCGGACGTCGCATACGACGGAATGGAGCTGCCGCTCTAAGCAGGGAAACGGAACCGCTCGGCCGTTCTCCGAAACCTAGCGACTCGGCACCTTGAAGGCCCTTGAAGAGGTTAGCGACGCTGCGATTTTTCTTCGACGATCACAATAACGTGCCCGATGTGAGCTTGCGAGTCGGCGCCGGGCGCCAGCTAGCTCAGCGGCAGCGCGCGAGCGCTGGGACGTGCTCTGCATGAGCGTGCTGTTCGAACGGCTCGTCGCCTCGTTGACGATGGCCGTCGTGGCCTGGTCGCAGTTCCGCATGGGCCCGCAGAACAACGCGGTGGTCGCCGGTACGCTCCATACTGCGTGGCGCATCGAAACGGGCGGCCAAATCTCCGCAAGCCCGACGATCGTGGACGGAACGCTCTATATCGGAAACAACAACGGCGCGCTCTACGCGCTGGATTCCGCAACCGGACAGGTTCTTTGGACCGCGCACGTTCCGAATCCGTTGATGAGCGCCCCGTTGGTTTTCGGCGACCTGGTGATCGTCGGTGAAGGCGACCCGACCAGCCGCACGTCCTCGCCGTCGGAGCCCGTCATGGTCGGACAAGGGCCGAGCGCCTTGATCGCTTTCGATCGCTTCAGCGGTGAGATCCGCTGGCAAGCGCCGCTGAGCGGATCGGCGATGCCGACGCCCGCGATTATCGACGGGATTTTGGTGCATCACGACGGCGCCGGCTGGATCAGCGGATTGGATCCGGCGACGGGTCAGAAGCGATACGCGCGTTCGATCGGTTCGATGGCATCGATGACCGCGATGCTGCCCGTCGGGAACGGCGACTACGTCACGATGGGCGTCGGCAGCAATGCGGCATGGCGGCTGCACGCCGATGATGGAACGCTCGTCTGGCGCAGCCCTTTCTCCAAGGGCGCATCGGGAATAGGAGATTGCCCTCCCGTAAGCGACGGGACGCGCGTCTTTTGTGACTACGTTTCACCGGTGTTCCCGGACACGTCCACGGTGATCGGCAACCTGACGGTCCAGCGGGTCTACGCGCTCGATCTTACCAGCGGCGCGCCGCTTTGGGACGTCGCGCTCGAAAGCGGCTCGTTGCCGATCCGCAACGAGGCCGCGATCCCACTGTTGGCGCACGGCCTGCTTTACCTGGGCAGCGCGATCGCCCCCTGGATGCACGCGCTGGACGCAACCAGCGGCATGTTGGTGTGGGAGATGCCGACTCGCGGCGCGGTCAAGGGCGGCATCGTCGAACTCGACGGGACGATGTATTTCGGCGATCTCGGCGGCTATCTCTGGGCGCTCGATGCGAGAACCGGACGCGTCGTCGGAGACAAGCTGATGCACACGCCGTTTAACGTTGGTTCTCCGATCGTGGTTGGGCAGACGCTGGTGATCGGCAGCGATTCCGGCAGCGTCATCGCGGTGCCCTTGGACGACATCCGCAACGCACACGACCCCTAGGCTCGACGGAACCGTGAAGCTTCTTTTTTATGCGGTCGCGGCGACTTTGCTTCTCGGGATGCAAAGCACGGCCGGAGCGGCTCCCGGCGACGGCGTCTACACGCGCCCCGGACAGATCGTGCCCGCCTCCGACGGAGCGCGTCTGAATCTCTACTGCATCGGAAGCGGCTCCGCGACGGTCGTGTTCGATTCGGGCTGGGAGGATTGGGCGCCGGCCTGGGCCGTCGTGCAACCGAAGGTCGCAAAGTGGGCGCGCGCCTGCAGCTACGACCGCGCGGGTGCGGGCTTCAGCGGCCCTGGCCCGAGGCCGCGTACCAGCGTTCGCATCGCGAGCGAGCTGCACAGCGCGCTCCACAACGCCGGAATAAAAGGGCCGTACATTCTGGTCGGCAACGCCTTTGGCGGCGATCCCGCGCGAACGTTTGCGGATCTCTCTACATCGGAACTCGCCGGCCTAGTGCTCGTCGAGGCCGATGCAAGCGACGTCGAGCCGAAGGCCATGCAAGAAGACGATCACCGCGGCAACGACCGGTATGTGGTGCGGCTTGGAAAGTGCCGCGACGCCGTCGCCGCGGGGACGCCGTTGCCGCCGCTTCCCCCGCGACCGGGACAGGCCCATCGCACTTGCGCGCAGCAGTTCTTTCGCGGGTTGCCCGAAGCCAAGTGGTCGCCGGAACTAAAACGCGAAGCTATTACAGATCGCGCAGACAAAGGCCGCGATGTACGACGGATATATTTCCGAAATGGAGGAAATGGCGTGGGATGAAGCGTGGCTCCAACAGCACGTGCGCTACTTAGGCTCGCGTCCCGTTCGTATCATCACGACCGGCAATCATGGCGTCGGGCATTTGCCGGCGCGCGACGCGCACGACCCCAAGCACATCGAATACGAGCATCAGATCGCGCTAGCGCAGGCGAAATGGCTCGGCCTATCGTCCAACGCCAAGCAGATATTCCCGCCGAATAGTTCCGAATACGTCGAGTTCGACGACCCAAGGGCCGTCGTTAATGCCATCAACGAGGTCTACCTTCAGCGCAGCAAGTGAGGGCCGCCGCGGCCGCACGGAAGAGTTCCCGATGCCGTTCGGCGGACCGCACCGGGGACTCCATCGCTCGGACGCCCGTCGCTCACATCCTGTTCGCTCCTGCTCGCGCGCTTTTTCGGGAGAACGAAGTTTTGAAGCAGCCATCCGTGGCTGGCCCGAAAAAGCCGCACGCCTCGCTCACGGAGTCCCCAGTGCGGTCCGCCGGCCGCGCGCCGGGAATTCTTCTCTAAAATAAATTCCAGAGGTACTGGTTGTAGACTTCGTGGTGGTATTGTACCTCTTGCGCCTTGACGAACGTTCCGAGAAGGCGCGGACAGCGATCGGCGCTGGCTTGTTTGAGGTCGGCGTAGCGTGTCTTGACGTCCTCGCCCAGGAGTTTGCTGGTCCACTCCGATGCCCGAAATGCGGCGAGGGCGTCGTAGATGTTGTCGGGTAAGTAGCGATCGGCTTGCCGCAGGTTTTTCAGGTTGCTGGTGCTGCCCTCGAGCCCGGTCTTGAAGACCGCGAGCATCACCATGTATGGATTCGCGTCCGGCGCGACCGAACGAACCTCGGTGCGCATGCTGCGCTCGTTTCCAATCGGGATGCGAATCATCGATCCGCGGTCGATCGCCGAAGCCTTGATCTGATTGGGCGCCTCGAAATGGGGATCGAGCCGCCGATAGGCGTTCACGCTGGAGTTGAGCATGAGGCAGACGTCGTTGCCGTGCGTGAGAATACGATCGACGAACTTCCAGCCGAAGCCGCTGAGCTGCTCTTGCCCCTTCGGATCCCAGAACAGGTTTCTGCCGTTTTTGCTGACGGAAACGTTGGTGTGCATGCCGCTTCCGTTGACTCCCACGACCGGTTTGGGCAAGAAGCTTGCCGTCATGCCGAGCCGCGTGGCGACTTGCCGGCAAATCAGCTTGTAGAGCTGAATTTGATCCGCCGCGGCGACGACGTCCCCGTAGTTGTAGTTTATCTCGAACTGCGAGGGCGCGACCTCCGGATGGTCTTTCTCGTTCTGAAAGCCCATTGAGCGCTGCACTTCGGCGACCGTGTCGATGAAGTTGCGCAGCGGATCTCCCGGAAGCGAATGGTAGTAGCCGCCGGTGTTGACGTATTCGAACTGTCCCGTTTCGTGATAACGCCGTTCGGCATTTAGGCCTTGGAAAAGGAACCCTTCGATCTCGTTGGCGGCGTTTAGGGCGTAGCCTTCCTTGGCGTAACAATCGTTGGCGAGTTTCTTGAGCGAGCCGCGGATGTCGCCGGAATACGGCTTGCCCTCGCGATCGAAAACGTCGGCAAATACCAGCACCTTACCGGGCCCGAAGATATCGGCCGGTCCCCAAAAAAAGGCGCTCCAGTCGAGCGAGAGGCGCAGGTCGCTTTCGCGCTGCGCCGTGAAGCCGCGAATTGAGGAGCCGTCGAACGTGAGATTGTCATGGGACCGCAGCAAGAACTTCTTATCGTAGTCCAGCATGTGCAGGCGCCCCTCGAGGTCGCTGAAGAGCACGGTCAAAGCCTTGACGCGAGGCTCTCCGGAAAGGTAGCGCAAGCGCTCTTCCTGCAGGGCATGGAGCGGCACGCGCTCTTGGCGCTGAGCCTTGGCGCGCAGGTTCAGTTCTTCGAGTTCCGAGTAGGGGAGCGTCAGGAAATCGCGCAGCTCGGCGCTGATCGGCATGTCGGTCGAAGTCATCCGTCGTTCTCCTCGGGCTGTTACGCGAGCATGTTGTTGCAACGCTTGCACAACCCGCGGCGTGCGCCTTTGTACAAATGGTAAAACGTTTGAAGCTTCGCGTCTATGCCGGCGGAGTCAGTGCCTGCGTCAGGCGCGTGCCGTCAGGCGTGCCCAGACCCGTGCACGGATCCCAGCCCGGTCCGGCGGCATAAGCACCGTTGCTGCCGGCGACGATGTCGTGAAGCGGGCCCGGGTTGTTGGGATAACCGGGAACGGAATATAGCGCGGAATTCATGAAGCCGAGCTGTCGCCCCAACTGCTGATTCATCAGCACGATGAGCGCAGCCCAGAGCGGCGCAACGGCACTCGTGCCGCCGGCGACCATATCGGCGCCGTCGACGCGTATTTGATATCCGGAGTTTGGATCGGCGTCGCCCGAGACGTCGGGGACGCCCCGGCCGCCGGCGGATCCGGCCGGGGGCGGTGGAACGTTTGCCTTCGTTTGCCAAGAAGGAAGGGCAAAATAATCGCTCACGCCGCCGCCCGAATCGGTCCACGCGGTTTCGGACGCGATCGTTTGGCCGGATGCGCTCAGCGTCGTACCGCCGCAGCCCAGCGCGTACGGACTCGAGGCCGGAAAGTCCGCATGCGATGCGCCGTCGCTGAGACCGTCGCTGGACCCGCCGTCGCCCGAGGCCGCGCAGACCGAGACCGCGATCGCCGATGCCGCGGCGATTGCCGAATTGAGGCCGTCGCGCGCTTGCTGAGTCCAGTTCGACTCCGCCGCACCCCAACTAATGGAGATGACGGACGGGTTGTTGGTGCGATCGTGCACCGCCGTGGTTACGGCATCGATAAAGCCTTGATCGGTGTTCGGCGCAAAATACATGACCAGACGCGCGCCGGGCGCGACCGCGCCGGCGATCTCCGCATCGAGCATGACTTCGACGTCGGCATTTTGGTCTTGGCCCGGCGTGCTCGTGGCGCCGTCGACCAGAACGACCGTGACGGTTTGCGCTTTGATCCCGATTGCGGAAAGGTATGCGGCAAAGTCGGTCTGGCTAAAACCGCCGCCTAGCTCGATGATGCCGACGCACTGGCCGGTCCCGTCGACCCCGGCCGGAAAATCGTAGATTCGCGCGATTTGCGCCGGCGTGAACGATGCGGTGGGCTGGGCGGCAATGCGCACGCGCGGCGACGCCTGGGGACGGTCGTCCAAGCCGAGAACCGCTTCAACGATGCCCGCCAAATCGGCCGGAACGGTGACCGCGCCCTCCCGGCCGCGGTACGTCACGTCGCCGGCTTGGCAACGCATCAGGGATACGCCGAAAGCCGCATTCATCTGCGCGACGGTTCCGCGCAGAATGACGCTGCGCCGGCCCACGCTGCTTTCGACCACCGTCAAACCATGCGCGCGGGCGAAAGCAGCGACCTTTTGCAAGTCCTCGTCCGCCGCGCCGTACGTATCGGCGAATGCCTGGCGCGAAAGCGCACCGGGCGGCGGCGCGCCGGCGCTTTTCGAGCGCACCAGCAACGTAACCGTCGTCTCCGCGCCGGGATCGGCATCGCCAAGTACTTTGGTGCCGGGAAGATGCGTACGCTCGCTTCCGGGAACGATCCATCGATCCGTCATGCTCGTTTCCTTCAACCAAACCGCTCTCAAGCATCCCGGGCCAACGCTTTTGTGCGTTCGCGCGCCTCATAAAGTTATGCCCGCCCCGGTGACGGGCACCGCGAGCGGCCCGCCGGATGGCGCTATGACTTGCCCGGCGTTCTCATAGCGCGTAGAAGAAGCGCACGACGTGGAAGAAAACCGGAGCCGCAAAAATCATGGAATCCATGCGATCCAGGATGCCGCCGTGGCCGGGGATCATCGTTCCGTAGTCCTTTACGCCGCTATCGCGCTTGATCGCCGACATCACCAAGCCCCCGGCGAAGCCCAGGAGCGTAATCATGAGTGAGATAGCTGCCGCGATCGGCGGCGTGAACGGCGTCATCCACCACAGCGCGGTTCCAATCGCCGTGGCGCTAAGGACGCCGCCGACGAATCCCTCCCACGTCTTGTTTGGGCTGACGGACGGTGCGATCTTGTGGCGCCCGGCGAGCTTGCCCCAGACGTATTGGAGCACGTCGCTGAGCTGGTCTACGATGACGAGGTATAGTAACAGCTTCGCGGTCGGGCCATATCCGTGGATGTCCAACGTCAGCAACGCCGGCGCGTAGCTCAGGCAATAGACGCAAATCATCAAGCCCCATTGAATCTTGGCGGCGCGCTCGAGGAACGACTGCGTGTCGCCGGCCAGCGCCATTACGGCGGGTAAAAACAGGAACCCGTAGACCGGGATGACGATGACGAACCCCGACCACCGCAGACCGAGCAGATAGTACTGCAGCGGCGTAAAAATAAAGAACGTCCAAAACAATGTGTGATGATCGGCCCGGCGTGTTGGCACGAGCGTAACGTACTCGCGTAAGGCGAGAAACGATATCAAACCGAAGAGAACCAGGGATCCGACCGGCCCGACGGCCAGCGTCAACGCAAAGATCGCGCACAACACCCACCAGGCGCGAATGCGCGCGTTGAGATTGCCAACGGCTTTTCGCGCCGGCGCTGCGCTGACGGTCCACCTGAGAATCGCTCCAACGATGCTAGCGATAAGGAGCACTCCGAGGATGCCTCCGAAGGCCCACACCAAGGCAGGGTCGATGCGGTGCATGCCCCGCATCATCGCGGCCGTAGCGCGCACATGTCGTCGCGCAAACGCTGCAAGAAGCGCTCCTTCGACTCGGACGGCTCGAAGAACGTCGGCGATCCGAAAGTGATGCGGCTGATGAACGGCACCGGCAGAAACTCTCCTTTCGGTAGGATCCGATTCAAATTCTCAATGTAGGCGGGCACGAGTTGAATTCCCGGTTTGAGCAGGCACAAATGGTAAAGGCCGCTCTTGAACGGGGCCACCAAGTCACCCGTTCCACGGGTGCCTTCGGGGAAAATGATCAGGGAATAGCGCTCGCCCATGTCGCGGGCCATAAACTCGATGGTGTTGCGGGCGTGCGCGTCACGGCCAGCCTCTCCGCGATGGCGCTGCACGAGAACCGCGTTGAAGACGTCGACCGCGAGCCTTCGCCGCAGACCCCGGCCCCAGTAGTCTTCGGCGGCGACCGGACGCGTCCAGGCGCGTAGATTCGGCGGCAAGGACGACCAGAGTATGACGAAGTCCAAATGGCTGGTATGGTTTGCGAAAAAGACGCTCTGCCGCTGCGGGGGGAAGCCGTCGCGCCAGGTCACTTGCACGCCGCTGATCAGCCGCGCACCGCCGGCGACGACGCCCGCAAGCGGACGCAGATTCAACGCCGATTCACCGCGGCGAAGATGCTCGCCGTGCGGCGGATCAGCGTCACGACCGAACCGAGCACGATAATTCCGAGTGCGAACGCGACGATTTGCCCCCGCCAGCCTAGCAGCGGCTCGACTACGGACAGCACGCATGCAGCCGTCATCACCGCCATGCGCTGCGGCTTTGCCATCGGGCCGATGAAGGAGTGCCCGGCGCCCATTGAGGCGCCGAGAACGCGAACGTAGGCCGTGAGGATCGCCAACGTGCCGGCTAGCCAGCCCAGTTCGCGCCCCCAAGCGAACGCCGCGAGTGAATAACCCGCCCCCAGCAGAATCGCCAAGTCTGCAAATCGATCCGGCAGGTCGTTGAAGATCTCGCCGTGGGCCGTTCGGCGCCCGCCCTCGACGGCGACCATCCCGTCGAGCATGTTGCAGAGCAGTCGCAGTTGAATCAACGCCGCCGCAGCGAGCAGCTCGGCGATGCGGACGGCGCCGCCGCTCGCGCCGCTCGCCCATAGCGCCACGCCGGCCGCGACCGCGAAGATCAGGCTGGCCAGCGAAATCGCGTCGGGGGAAATCCCAGCTGCATTGAGGTCGCGCGCCAACGCCTTTGCCCAGCCACGCTCGCGCGTCGCGAGGGGACGGCGCTGCGATTCAGGCGTCAGAAACGCCCGCAGGCCTCATTTAAAACGGTATCTCGTCTTCGAGTTCGTCGCCCGAGCCGGCCGCGCTGCTCGCCGGTGCGGACGCCGTCGCGCCGCCACGACCGCCGTTGTAGCCCCGATCGCCGGAATCGCCGCCGTCATCACGGCGCGACGAGAGCATCTGCATCCCCGAGATCACCACCTCGGTCGCAGTGCGGCGGATCGGCTGACCGCTCTCGTCTTTGAGCTTCGTGTCGTCATACGAACGGATCGACAGACGCCCTTCGACGAGCACCGGGCTGCCTTTTTTGAGATAGGTATTGCACGTCTCCGCAAGCCGCTCCCAAGCGACGATGTCCACGTACATCGTCTCTTCGGGCTTGGCGTCGCGTTTATTGGGGTTGACCGCGATGCGAAACTTCGTGACAGCCGACCCCGAATTGACGTAGCGAATCTCCGGATCGCGGGTAAGGTTGCCAACCAAAATCACCTTGTTGAACGAAGCTGACATGCTCTACTCTCTTTCGCCGATGCGTGCACTCTGGAGTTTCGAGATTACGGCCCCGGAGTGTCAACTGTATGGCACAGATGTTGCCGAAAGGCTGCTCAGATCTGCGCCGGTGGAGGGGGCGCGGCTGCGGCCAGCGCCGCCATGTGGGTGAGCATCTTCGCATCCAAGCGAACGACGATCGCGCGCAACACGTCCTCGCGCAGTTTCAACAGGCGCTCCAGCTCTTTAGATGCTGCCGGCTCGCCCTTGAACTGCATCACGACGTAGTTGCCCTCGCGCACGTCCTTGATCTCGTATGCCAGGCGCTTTTTGCCAAGCCGCTCGACGGCGTTTACCTCACCGCCCTGGCTCTTGACGATCTCGGCGACCGCGTTGGCCCGCTCTTCGACTTCGCTTTCTTCGAGCGTGGGCCGCAAAATATAAGTTACCTCATAGTCATTCATCGGGCGCGTATTTCGAGCCGCTCGCCAACTCAGCCTGTGCGACCCATCGTAGGACGAGTCACCGCTCGGCCGCCGGGCACGGCCGGCGCCGCTTCAAGGGCTCCTCGGGCGCGTTTGAAGCCCCGGGACCACGGCACCGGCGGCCGCGATGCCGGGCTCTCGTCTCCCTTCGAGGCCATAAAATACGTGCGCTACCGGGGCCTCGGCGTCCGCGTGCCGTGTCTCATCATTTCTCCCTACGCGCGAAACGTTGCCAAGTCAGCAAGGCAACGTTTCGCGCGCGCATTAGGAGATTGGAAGTTCAGAACAGCGGCCCTCACGTGAGCCCGCGGACACGGAGACTAGGGCTCCAGTTCGTGGACGCTGTTGTCCTTCGTGTCGGTATAGAAGAGCACCGTGTTGCCGTCGTTCGAGCCGATCGCGAGTAACCCGAATACGTGCGCTATGGAACTCTTGTCCACGGATTTCGTGGCGAGGAGCTTGCCCGACGCAGAGATTTCGACGAGCCTGTTGCCGCCCTGAGTGTTCGCTGCAACGAGGTTCCCGTTGGGGAGAAGCGCCAGCGCCACAGGCGCGTTGAGCGGCGAGCCGCTGTAAACGAGAGTCGCGCAAGTAAACCTCTTCTGTTTACACTTGAACGTCTTTCCGCCGGGTTTGACTTGGATCTCGCCCGTCGTCAGCAAATTGCTGGCTTTTGAAATGGCTACGATCGTGTTGTCGACGCCGTCCGCGATGTACAGGGTGTCGTTGCAGAGGCTGCCATGGCGGGTGCCGTTGTATCGGATTCCCGACGGGCCAAGGACGCCCCAGCCGGATCCGTTGTTGACGCCGAAACCCGTGATCACTTCTACCGGCCTGGGATTGCCATATAAGCCCGCGGCAAACTTCGTGATCCCGCCGTCCTTCGAATCGCCTACGTAGATGTCCTCGGGCGCGTACGGCTGACCGCAGAACGCGTCGCCGCTCGTCATCGGTGCGTTGATCGGCGTCCCGTACGTTTTCACGTACTTACCGTTTTGATCGTACTTGACCACGACGTGACTGGTCAGGCCGGCGGCGTAGGTGTTATTTGCAGAGCTGAGCGCATTACCGTCGCAGCCTTGAATCTTGCTGCTTTGAACGAACGTCGTGGGCTTCGATCCCGGCGTGGGATCGAGCACGTCGACCGACGTTCCGTTGCCGGGAGTGCCGGACGAGTCGGCGAAGTCGCATACGGCCAGTTGCCCCTTCTTGAGTTTGCCGTAGCTAATGGTAACTCGTGCAATGGAACGAGGGCCGGCGTCGCCGTTCGTGGGATCGACCGTCGAACCGATGACCACGTCCTTCTTCAGCTTCTTGAGAATCGACGTATTGTCGTCGGGCGATATCGCACGTTCTTGGGGCACGCCCACCTGTAACGACGGATTGCCCGCAACCGCGTTCGACGGTACGGCACCGTTGCCGCCGCACGCCGACGTTGCGAGAAGCGCGCCGGCGAGCAACGCCGCGCGATTGTGGAAAAAAGGCATTCTAAACCTCGCTGGTAGCGCAGTGATCAAAGGCCGCCCTTCGAATCGCCTTTTTGCTCGCCCTGCAAGAGCGAGCGACCGCCGTCACCTTTCACGCGAAAGTTTTTACAAAGAAAACTATAGTCATCACTGCACCGATGGCTACGACGATCGCGCGCGCGAGCGGTTGCGGGAGCCTTCGAAAAAATCGAGCGCCGAGATAGCCGCCCGCCAGCGCGATGACGGCCATCGGAAGCGCGAAGCGCCAATCTACGACGCGGGCGATGACGAAAGGAATCAGCGCAACGCCGTTGATCGAAACGGCAAGCACATTCTTGATCGCGTTTTGCGCGTTGAAGCTCGGCAGTCCGGAGTACGCCAAAACGGCCAGCATCATGATCCCCATGCCGGCACCAAAATAGCCGCCATACACCGCAACGGCGAACTGCGCCGCGATTTGCCAGGGTGCGTGACGCGGCGTCGCCGGAGTGCGCGTGATGCGAGGGCTCAGTACGAAAACGGCGGTCGCAATCAGCAACAGCCACGGGATCAGCCGCTCGAAGAGCGCCTGCGGCGTAACCAACAGCAAGCACGCACCGATCAGCGACCCGGCGATACTGACGCAAATGACCGGGAGCAGCAGGCCACGATGCGACGCAACTTCTTCGTGGTATCCGCGCGCGCTGCCGATCGTGCCCACCCACATCGCAGCGTTGTTCGTCGCATTGGCCGAGATCGCGGGCACGCCGGCAAAGAGCAACGAGGGAAAAGAAAGGAAGCTACCGCCGCCCGCGACGCTGTTCATCGCCCCGGCGACAAAGGCCGCAAGGCCGGGAATGAGAACGTGCGCGCTCGACACGTTCCCTAGGGCTCGCTACAGTGCCGTGCGCTCGCGTTTGGTAACGCGATAGACGCGGCGAACGTTCTTGAGCGTTTCGAGCTTGATCAGCAGCTTGTGCAGATGGTCGAGGTCGCGGATTTGCACGGTGAGGCTGGCTACGGCGACGTCGCGACGCACGCGGGCGTTCACGGAGCTTACTTGCGTCTTGAGCTCCGAGAAAACCGCCATGATGTCTTGCAGCAGTTGCGCTCGATCGTCGGCCTCGACCTCGATATCTACGCAATGCGTCAATCGGGCGTCGCCGACCCATTGCGCCTGCAGAATCCGTTCCGGGGTTGCGTTCATGTAGGCGACGTTGGGACAGTCTGCGCGATGCACGCTGACGCCGCGTCCGATCGTCACGTATCCGATAATCGGATCGCCCGGCACCGGGGAGCAGCACTTCGAGAGCCGCACCAAGACGTCGTCGACGCCGGCGATTCGGACGCCGCTCGACGAGCGAACGCTTTTGCGCACGGTGGGCTTGCGCCCGATCTTGGTGAGATCAACGACGTTGTCGTGTTTGACCTCGTCCCGCACACGGTTTGCGACCGCTTGTGCGGATGCGTCCCCGAAGCCGATGGCCGCGTAGAGATCGGTAGGGGTCGCATAGTTGAGACGGGCGGCGATGCGTTCGAGCAGCTCGCCCCGCGCGAGGTCGGTCCGAAGGCCGGCCCGCGCGAGCTCCTGTTCGAGCGCCTCTTGCCCGGCCAGCACGTTTTCCTCGCGACGCTCCTTTCGGAACCATTGCTTGACCTTGTGCTTGGCGCTGGAGGTTTTAACGATCGAAAGCCAGTCGAGCGAGGGCCGCCCGCTCGATTTGTTGACCAGAATCTCGCAGATGTCGCCGTTTTGCATCGCGTAGTCGAGCGGAACGATGCGCCCGTTGATCTTGGCGCCCACGCAGTGGTTTCCGACGTCGGTGTGAACTTGATACGCAAAATCTAGCGGCGTGCCGCCGGCGGTTACCGAGTACACGTCGCCGCGCGGTGAGAAGACGAACACCTGCGAGTCGAACAGATCGAGCTTCAAGTTCTCCATGAAGACGCGCGAGTCGCGCATGTCTTTTTGCCACTCGAGCAGCGCCCGAAGCCACGAGAGCTTGTTCTCGAACTGATCGGCCTTGCCGCCCTCTTTGTAGCGCCAGTGCGCCGCGATGCCGTACTCGCCCGTGCGATGCATCTCCCACGTACGGATCTGGATCTCGAGCGGATCGCCGCTCGGCCCCACGACCGTCGTGTGCAGGGACTGATACATGTTGGGCTTCGGCATCGCGATGTAATCTTTGAAACGCCCGGGCAGCGGCGTCCACATCGCATGCACCGCCCCGAGTGCCGCGTAGCAATCCTTAACGCTATCGACGATGATACGAATCGCGGTGAGATCGTAGATCGTCGAGAACTCGCGCCCTTTGCTGATCTTGGAATAGATGGAGTAAAAGTGCTTCGGGCGCCCTTGGATCTCGGCGTTGATCTTCAGCTCTTTAAACTCGTCCCGCAGACGATCGATTGCGTTCGCGACGTCGGCCTCGCGTTCGCGCCGTGTCTTCGCAACGCGCTCGATGATATCGTGAAAGCCCGCGGGGTCCAGATAGCGAAGGCATTCGTCTTCGATCTCCCACTTGATCTTCCAGATCCCCAGGCGGTGCGCGATGGGAGCGTAGATATCGAGCGTTTCGCGAGCGATGGCCTGCTGCTTGGACGGCGGCAAACTCGCCAGCGTCCGCATGTTGTGCAACCGATCGGCCAGCTTGATGATGATGACGCGGATATCTTTGGCCATGGCCAAAAACATCTTGCGAAGGTTTTCGACCTGGGCGTCTTCTTTCGACTGGTATGGGATCCGCGTGAGCTTCGTCACGCCGTCGACCAGGCGCGAGATCTCTTCGCCGTACTGCGCGCTGACCTGCTCGACGGTAATCGAGGTGTCTTCGACGACGTCGTGCAGGAGTGCCGCGGCAATCGTTTCGTGATCCATCTCGAGATCCACCAGAATCCCGGCGACGGCCAGGGGATGCTCGATGTACGACTCGCCAGACGCGCGGCGCTGGCCCTGGTGAGCGGTCACGGCGAGCTCGTACGCGCCCATCAGCGCCTTCGGATCGGCGGAGGGGTCGTAGCTGCGGACTCGTTCGATGAGCTCGGAGATCGTCATGGATATCCCGCCATTATAACGCAGGGCCCCAGGCTCGTGCTCGCTCGGCCTGCGCAGCCCCAGGGCCGAGCGGCCGCTCAACGATGGGGTTGGTCGCGCTTCTACGGGCTCGGGGAAGGCGCGGGGGTAACGGTCTCGACGTCGAGCCGGCTCTTAAAGAGAATCGTGGCGATTTTGCCCTGCGCGTTGAGCGCGAGCCACAAGTAGATGTTTCCGGACGTGCAGCGCATTTGATAGACGTACCCGCGCGCCCCCGGCGGAAAATCGGCTGCAACCCAAGGCCCGAGGTAGACGGCGTCGGTCAGCGCGCCGAGTTGCCCGAGCGCTGTCGAGGTGTCGGTTATTTTTGCGTCGGAAAGCTTCGCCAGAACCTGTTCGGCGTACATGCTCTTGTTCACCGAGCCGGCCTGCCACTGCACGAACTGTTGCCGCGCCAGTTTCGTGATCACCGGGTCGGCTACGGGCGTGGGAGAGGGTGACGGCGTCGGCGTCGCGTGCGGGCGCGAGGAACTCGGAGCCGCGGATAACGCCACGATCAACGCCGTTGCGGCCGTAACGGCAGGCAACGCCAGCTTCATGCGCGACCAGTTAATAGGCCACGAAGGAGACGATCTCGGCGCCCCCGAGCGCCTCGCGCCCGCGCAGTTGCGTCAGTTCGACCAAGAAGGCAAATGCATCGACGTCGGCGCCGAGCCGCTCCAACAGCCGCGCCGTTGCGGCCGCGGTGCCTCCCGTCGCGAGCAAATCGTCGACAACCAGAACGCGGTCTCCCTTACCGATTGCATCCGCGTGAATTTCGAGCGAATTGGTGCCGTATTCCAGCGCGTACTCTTCGCTGAGCTTCTCGTGCGGCAACTTGCCGGGCTTGCGCACGGGGATGAATCCAGCGCCGATTGCGTACGCGATCGGCGCTCCGAGAATGTACCCGCGTGCCTCGATACCGACGACGTAGTCGATTCCGCGCCCGATAAACCGTTCCACAAAAAGGTCGACCGCGCGCCGAAAGCCTTGCTTATCTTTCAACAACGGGGTAATGTCACGGAAAAGGATCCCGGGAATCGGAAAATCCGGGATCGCTCGAATCAGGGTTTCGATCTCCACGGGGGACCGGGTTAACGTCTGGGGATCGAATGGCCTGCAGAAAGGATGAACATGAAGAAACCGCACGCCTTGGCTGCCGCCATGACGGCAGCACTTGCCGTGGGCGCGGTCACTCCCGCGCTTGCCAACGGTGCAGGCAGCACGACCACCATCATCGTCCTCAGCGCCGCTGCCGTTGGCTCAGTTCCGCTGATCGTGAACTACAATCACAAAGTGCGCGCGAAGCGCTTGGAAGAACAGGAAGTAGCGCGCCGACAGGACGCATATCGCGACTGGTTCTACCACAAGTACGGCTATTACCCGACCTACGACCAGTTCAGGCAATGGTACGTGCAAACGTACAATACGAGCCCGCAATAGCGGCAAACGTCACGAGGGCGCCGAGCCTTTCCGCGAGGAACGGCTCGGCGTTTCCATAGCATTTGAAGCCTAGAGACCGGCTGGTCCTCGCGGTCGCGATCTCGTTCGCGCTGCACGAGGTCGTAGCCGGGCTGATCCCGCCGGGCCTAGCGCATCCGCCGGCAAACCCGGAAGTTGTGACGCAGGCCGCGATCCTGCGCGTTGCGATCCGCAAAGTCCCGACACCGGTCCCGTCGCGGCAACCCACTCCGCTCGCGAGTCACCGGAAGACCGTCGCCGTCACCAACGCGGGCGCGCGTCGAAGCCGGCCTCCGAATCGGGCAATACTTCGCGTTGCAAGCCGGACGAGCGCTGCTCGCGCACGCCCGGTTCAAAGCCCGGCATCCAAGCCCGTTTGGGACACGGCATCGGCGCGAACGAACGCCGGCGCGCGGCTCGCATCCGCCGGCAGTACCGGGAATGCGAGCGACGGCGCGGGGTCGGCCGGAAACGGCGCCGGCGCCACGGACGGAGACCAGCCCTGCGGGTTCGTCACCTTTTCCGATCCTCACGGCTCCGCGTACGATGCTCGCACGCGCGGATTTTGGGTGGACATTCGGATGTCGGTGCGCTTCGCCGACGGTACGGCGCAGTCCGTGATCCTCGATTATCCCTGGTATTATCCCGGCGAAGCCGCGAACCCATGGTCCGACCAGAACCTGCGCGATCCAAACTTTCCGACGCGCTTCCAGCAGCCGCCGCAACGCAAGGCGCCGGATGAGCCGCCGCTCGTGCAATACGTGATGGCGCATAGCACGGCGGACGGACTCACCCTCTTACGCGACTGTCCGCTGCCGGCGGCCGGCGTTCGCTAGCCGCCCAGCGCGTTGTCCGGGCTGACCGCGATCGGCCAATCCCCGGCGTTGCTCGTGAACTTGTTGCTCAGCGTCGAGCCGCTTGGATAGGCGACGGACTGGACGATAAACGGTGTTGCCGCCTCGACGCTGACATACAGCGTCTTCTCGTTACCGCTGAGCGAAAGCGCGAACGGAGAACCGGCCGTTACCGGAATCTCCTTCGACGGAATGGTCTTGCCCGCCGGGAAGTATTCGATCTGGGCGCCGTAGAGCACGATGATGTTGCCGGAGCGATCGACCTCTATCGCCCCCGGATAGGCCGGAAGGCCGAGGTCCGTGCCCGTGGTCGAACCCGGCGGGAACTTCTCAACGGCCGTGCCGGCCGCATACAGATTATCTTGGGCGTCCGTTGCGAGGTACTCCGCGAAGTATGGGATCGTGAGCGACGGAGACGTCTGCCCCTTCGGATAGACCGTGATCGTATTGTTGCCGACGTTGGCGCAGTAGACCGTTCCGGCTCCGTCCACGGTCAGCCCGGTCGGCCTATTTACGCCGTTGGTGATGGTGATGAACGGCGTCGTCTGCCCGGGCTTGTAGCCGGTGATCGAGTATTTGCTGCTGCCGTTGTAGCCGATGTTCGTTGCGAACACGTCACCTTTCTTGTCGACGAACAGGCGCTCGGGATTGTATAAACCCGACGTAATTTGGCCTTTCTGCTTGCCGCTCGACGAGAGAATCGTAATCGTATTCGTATCGAAGTTGCCCCAGTAGAATAGGGTGGGTTTATGTCTGCGTTTGCGTTCTGGAGACACCCAACCATTCGGGCGGACACCGGTCGCGGCGGAAGGCGAACCGAATCCGTTCGCAAGTGAACGGTTATCGTTGAGGGTGCGTTGCGCGCCTGGCTGTGCCGTACCGATCGCGGGGCCGTTTGACGTTCCGGCCGCCGAGCAGCCCGCGGCCAGAGAGCCGAGGATAGCGATCGCCGTCCACCGGCGACCAATGGAAAAACTAGGAAGCAAAGCGAGGTCCTCCTGCAGTGTAAGAAATGGGATGCACCGCGGGTTCGCCCTTCGATGGGGAGCCCCTCGTAGCGGGTCCGCTTAGACTTTGAGCTCGATCTTCTCCAGCGCGCCGCTCGTCGATACGACGTGGTGATTGAGGCGCAGCTGATCGGGCTCGAGGCCGAACGCGAGACCAAGCAATTGGGGCAGATGGAAGATCGGAACGTCGATCTCTTGCTTGAGGACGCGGGCGGCGTCCGGTTGCTGGCCATCGAGGTTGAGGTGACAGAGCGGGCACGGCGTCACGAGCAGATCGGCGCCTTTTTCTTTTGCCTCGATGATGTGATTGCCGCCCATCGCGAGCGCCTTTTCGCGGTTGAAGGTGAGCATCGGAAAACCGCAGCACTTGGTCGACCCGCGATATTCCACGGGCTCCGCGCCGAGCAAGGCGATGAGCCGCTCGAGATAGCCCTTGCGTTCCGGACGCTCGCGCAGACCGAGTGATTCGATCGGACGCAATATGTAGCACCCGTAGAACGGTGCGATCTTTAGGCCGGTAAGCTTGCGCTTGATGGCGCCGGCGACGCGATCGATGCCGATATCTTCGAACAGCATCCAGAGCAGGTGCTTCACCTTCGTCGTGCCGCCGTACCGGAAACCCTGATCCGCGATCGTCGCGTTGGCGCGATCCATGCGGCCTTGATCGCGCTGCAGATGATAGTTGTGATTCGAAAGCACTCCCTGACAGGTGCTGCAAATCGTCATCAGATCGGCGTTTTCGGATTCCGCCATTGCCAGCGTCAAGCCGTTGAGCGCGTCGGCTAGCTCCGGGTTTTGCTCGCTGAGCACGCCGGCGCCCGTGCAGGGCGCTTGCTCCAGCTCTTCGAGCTCCAGCCCCAGCGGCTCCGCGATGAGCTTGGCCGAAACATAGAGTTCCGGACAGGCGCCTTTCGACACACATCCGGGATAGAACGCAACCTTCACTTAAACCGTCCTCCGACACGTTCGAAAATCGCCTTGATACGGCTGACGCCGGGAATCTTTTTATGAATGAGCGGCGGCAATTTGCCGGCACGCACGAGGTTGAACGCACTCGGCAGCGTCTTGAGCTGCTCGACGACGTTGAAGAATCCGATCGACTTCGGCATCAGCGTAAGCTCGTTGAGGCGTCCGCTGTCTCGAACCGACTCCGCGAAGGCGTCGGCGTGGCGCGTCCCCGCGTTGTTCGTGAAGCCGGCATCGACCGCCATCTTGCGCAGCTTGAGAATCTGTTCGAGCGGTGCGACCCCCTTCGGGCACTGCGTCACGCATTCGTAGCAGTGCGTGCAATCCCAGATGCCGCCGCTCTTGCTGTACTCGCCCAAGCGCTCTTTCGTTTCCGCGTCGCGCGGGTCGCCTGCGTAGCGATAGGCCTGCGCCAGCGCTTGCGGCCCGAGAAAGTCCGGGTTGACGGCGAACGACTCGCAATCCATCAGGCAGGCGCCGCAACTGATGCAGCTCACTTCCTGAATCAGCTCCTCCATGGACGCATTTGGCACGCGATACTCTTGGTTGGGCGGCGGCACCGGCTGTTTGTTTTGCAGCCACGGCCGCACCGCCAGGTGCTTATCCCAGAACGGTCTCATGTCGCAAACTAAATCACGAATGATCGGCATCGACGGCGGCGACTCCACGCGCGTCTTCCCGTCTTTGGTGAACTCTTGGAGCTTGCTCTTGCAGGCCAAGTGCGCGTGGCCGTTGATCCACATCGCGCACGATCCGCAGATCGCGCTGCGGCAGGCGCAGCGAACGGCGAGCGACTGGTCCTGATATTCGCGAATGGCGATGAGCGCGTCGAGCACGACCGCGTGCGCGGGAAGATCGACGGTATAGGTTTGGTAGCGGCGGGCCGGCGAGCGATCCCAGGGGGCCGGGAACGGTTTGCCGGGGACGGCGCTCTCGGCGTAAGTGCCTTCGGGGCTGTAGCGTCCGACTTCGATCGTAAACTGCATCTAGTAGGTGCGTACCTCGGGCTTCCAGCGAGTGATTGTGACGGGGGCGAACGAGATCTCCACCCCTTCTCCGTCGATGCATGTCAAGACGGTGTGTTTCAACCAATCCACATCGTTGCGTCCCGGGTGCTCGACGTGCGTGTGTGCGCCGCGGCTTTCCTTGCGTTCGATCGCGCTGCGTACGATCGTCTCGCCGCAGTCCAGTAAGTATCCCAGCTCGAGTGCGAAGGTCAATGCTTGGTTGAAGACGCGGCCCTTGTCGCCGACCGCGATCGTTTCGTAGCGCTTCCTAAAGCCTTGCAGATCGTCCAGCGCCTCGTGCAATCCGGCATCGGTGCGATAGAGGCCAACTTTCTTATCCATCATGGTCGCCAGCTCGAGCCGCAGGCCGGCGGGCGTGTCGCCGGTGTACGGTCGCGCCAGCAGTTCCTGCAGCCGCGCTTGCTCGGCGCGCAGCAGATCTTCGCCGCCCGCCGGCGCGGGATTGGCCTTCGCATAGGCTGCCGACGCTTTCCCCGAGCGCCGTCCAAAAACGATCGTATCGAGCAGCGAGTTGGCACCGAGGCGATTTCCCCCGTGGACGCTGACGCAGGCCACTTCGCCGGCGGCATACAGACCCGGAACCGCCGTGGCACCGTGAACGTCGGTCCTGATCCCGCCCATCTGATAGTGCATGCCCGGCCGCACCGGAACGGGTTCCTCGATCATATCGATCCCGAGATAGTCGAGAGCCATTTCGTGAATCTGAGGCAGCTTCTTTAAAATGACTTCGGGGCCGAGGTGACGCAGATCGAGCAGCACGTTGCCGTTGATGCCGCGGCCTTCGGCGATTTCCGTGGCTTCTGCGCGTGACGTAACGTCGCGCGCGGCGAGTTCCATCTTGTTGGGCGCGTATCGTTTCATGAACCGGTCGCCCTCGGAGTTGAGCAGGTATGCGCCTTCGCCCCGCGCAGCTTCGGTCATCAAAAAACCGCTGCCGGCCAGCGTCGTGGGATGGTATTGCACCATCTCCATGTCCATCAGCGGCGCACCCACGCGATACGCGAGGGAGTATCCGTCGCCGGTGCAGATCAAGGCATTCGTGCTCGGTTCGTAGAGGCGCCCGAGGCCGCCGCTCGCAACGACGACCGCTTTGGAGCGCAACAGGTGCAGCTCGCCGGTGATCATCTCCAGCGCGACCACTCCGCGACAGGCGCCGCCTTCCATATAGAGGCTCGTCGCAAACCACTCTTCGTAGACCTTGACGCCGGCCTTGAGGATCTGATCGTAAAGCGTGACGAGCAACGCCTGACCGGTGATGTCGCCGACGAAATAGGTGCGCGCCTGCGAGGCGCCGCCGAACGCGCGCGTTCCCAACCTTCCATCGGGACCGCGATAAAAAATCACGCCCATGTGCTCGAACTCGATGATGTCGCCGGGCGCCTCTTGGCACATCACCTCGACGGCATCTTGATCGGCGAGATAATCGCTGCCCTTTACCGTATCGAAAGCGTGCGATTCCCAGCTATCCGTCTCGCTGATGGCGGCATTGATCCCGCCCTGCGCGGCACTCGAATGGCTGCGGATCGGATGGACTTTGGTAACGATCGCGACGTCCGCGCCGTTTCTTGCGGCCTCGAGCGCCGCTCGCATCCCAGCCAGTCCGGCCCCTAAGACCAGCACGTCGTGATCGTGCGTCATGACCCCGTCGCTCGCATAGCCCTGCTTTTGTCGCTCATCGCTCCTTGCGTTTCATCCCAACCGCACAACCGCGCCATATGTCCCGGCAGTACGGCCACGAGCCCGTAGTTTCCCAGAAAGACGGTCCCACATTCCGAACGGGTGTTCGCCAATCGTCGATCCGCGCCAACATCATACTGACCTTGAGGCGCCGCCGGATATGCGTTTCGTAGCGGCTTTCCGCCGGCGCCGGCTCGGGCGATCCAGATGGATCCCGCACGCCGACGCTCTAGTCGATCGGGAGAGTCGTCGCAGTAGCCCTCCTACTCAACTCACGACAGGAGGCTCCATGCTGCAGAACGTTACCGGCACGCCCGCGCGGCGCTCGTTGGAATTCGGAATCTATCGCGACGGCGACAACAATCTCGACGCGATCCAGGAATCGACGCTTTCCCAGGCGTTGCGCACGAGCAGGCACGATTCGCGCATCGAGTTTACGGTTGAAGATACGACGCGGCTTCGAGCCGACGGGGATGCGATCTCGTCGGGCGCTCTCCACACCGAGCAGTACACGATTGCCGACGGCGACGTAGCGCGCGTGCACGTCACCAGGGCGCACGACATGAGCAACGAAGCGAACCTCGCAAGGTTCGTGGCCCACACGCTGGACAACGCGCAGGCCAGTGGCGCACACCAGACGTGGATCGATCTCGTCGATCATGGCGGGGGCGACGGAGGCGGTTTGGAAACGCGGGATGGCTCCGTGATGTCCATGCCCGACATCGGCAAGGCGATCGCGGACGGCGTCGCGCTGCACGCGCAAGAGCATCCCGAAGATGCCGGCCGCAACGTCGACGGCGTCGTCGCCAATCAATGCTTGATGGACACCATGGGGTTCGCGGAGGGATACTACAGAAGAGCCTCGGCAGTTCCGGTGCCGCTTGCTTTCGCGAAGCCGTGCAGAGGCGCGGGGCGCGCGGGGATTAGCGGGACCGGGCCAGCGATACGACGACTCCCCAAAGCTGTTGCTTGAGATCGGCGACCTTTCGGATCGCTCGGTCGGGCGCGCCGCCCTTCGGGTACGGCCAAAAGAGGGCGTTTTCGTAGCCTCGCTTATAAGTATCGGTCCCGATCACGGTTCCTCCTTGGATCCACGTCAGACCATAGTAGTTGTTTATCCGATCGCTCAGCGTCGTATTGCCGACGACGGTCGCGCGACGTCCCGAGATACGCAGCCGATAGATCGTTATAGGTTTACGGTAAAGCATCGAGGAAACCGCCAGATGTTTGCCATCCCACTGCACCGACGGCCATTGAGTGCCCGTATAGAGTTTAGCATTCAGGCTAATTAACTCGAGACGGCTGTCGCCAGCTGCTAATCGGAGCAGGCGCGCCTGATCCGCGTATCGATCGTCAACTGCGGAGACATACAGATTCCCTTTGTCGTCGTACCCACAGTACCACAGCGCTACCGTAGGGAACAGCAATCGTGGCTTTCCGCTAGCATGCGTGTAGATGGCGATGCCCGCGCCGGAAGCCGCGAGGTTGCCGGTGGTGGAATCGACGGCGCAAGCGAACGCTCCATTCGGATCACTCAGCGTTGCAATGGGGGTTGTCCCGCCATGCGCGTATTCGTAGATTATGCTCGATTTCATCGAGGGGGTTGAGTACGCGACGATGAAGACGTCACCGGTTGCGTCGCTACATTCTCCAAATGGAGAAATGAAACCGGTCAGTGTGCCGACGAGGCTGCCCTGCGGATACGAATAAACGTAAACGCTTCCACGATCGTTGCTTGAAATGTAGAGCAAGTCTTGGCTGGAGGCGCCGGGCAGCATCCACGACTTGTCATGGGCGGTGTGCCTTGTGATCGTCGACCTTTGCGGCATCGCACCCTGCGCGCCGATCGGCGGCTGCGATCCGCCGCAGCCTGCCAGCATTGCTGCCGCGCAAATGCCAAACACACTGCGGCTGAAATCCCAGGTCCTCATATGCTTTGCTCCTTGCTCCGTGAACGGACTCGCAGCTACGGACGTTCGGTGCCGGATGACACGTCCCCACATTGCCGCTGATAACTACACAAGAGCCTCGGCAGTTCCGGTGCCGCTTGCTTGCGAGGGGCCGTGCAAAGTGCGGGGCGGCGGGGGGAGCGGTTTAGACGTGCAAAAATGCCCAAAAGCCGAAAACGAAATAGGCAAAGACCGCGAGACTGACGCCTAAGGACAAAGCCGCTTTAATGCCAAACTGTTTTCGCTGTATTTGGTGGGCAGCAAAGGTAAACAGTAATATACCTACAGCCCAATTTGCAAAGGCTACAGCGAGAATAACGTTCCTTTCGCTCGCGACATTCCAAGAGTATTCGCCTAAATCGGTTCGTGTGTTGAGTAATACGACCGCATAATAATTAAGAAGGCCGCCACCTATGAATCCCGCGACAATCGCAAAGATGCGAAAGCCAACAGAGGGACGCCGAACGTGCGGCATCTATTTTTTGCCGCTAGCCGATCGGCGGCTGCGATCCGCCGCAGCCTGCGAGCATTGCGGGCGTGTCAGCGCGGCGGTGGCCTCGCGTTAAGACTCGCATCTAGTCCGTTAGCTCCGTATTTATTCTCGCCACGACTGGATCGGCCAACCGTATTAGGCTACTCAAGTGGATGGAGCCGGGAAACAGGTGCCACGCTCCAGGTCCCCAGGCCATTTGAAACAGCGCTCCGTCAACGCATGCCTCGATAAGCTTTTCTAAATCACAGCTGGCGACGTTCCATGTCGCAGAAAGCAGTCGACTGCGAAAATCGCGATACCCGGTAAAGGCTGTCGCGCGAAAGTTCTCTTCCCAAAATATCCACGAAATGACTGCTTCGACCGCTTCGCGGCTATTGGGGACGAATAGCCACTCCTGCTGCTCTGAAACCGAATAGATCGACTTATGTCTGTTGCTCGCGTTTAGCGGACGCCAGCCGCCGAGTGTGTCTTCTCGTTCAACTGCCTTCCCGCGATTAGCTTGGTCAACACCATTCTGGAGCTGTGACGTCGACCTTCCAGTAAAAATGATCGCAGCGTCTTGGAACGTGTCCGCTACACCGCATAGAAGGTCCGAAGAAACCTGCTCCCACCGTTCGCCGCCATAGCGCGTAACGGTCTGAGGGTCAGCGTCGAATCCATTGACGTATTCCAGGTGTCCATCTTTGCTGGTGAGTCTTAGCACGATGGACCAGGCAGAGCGTCACACGCGCGCGCGTGGTTTTTCAGCATCGCGCCCGGCGCGCCGATCGGCGGCTGCGATCCGCCGCAGCCTGCGAGCATCGCCGCGGCCACGCAGCTTAATAGCGCGTAGCGGCCAAGATTTAAGCTCTTCATTTTTCCTTGGTCCTCGATCCATGAACGGATCAGCGCTTTAGAAGGTGCTGCCTTTGCCGCTCAGTTCCGTGCAAGCAAGCTCCGAATCGCCACAAAGCCGCGATATTCTCGCGGCCACCGCGAGGAACTACTATCGGAAATACCTTACCTTCGGATGGAATGCGACCCACCTCACCCGGCCAGCAATGCAGCAGCCAGGCCAAGAAATACGGCGCGGCCACGATGTGTCATTTGCGGATGCGCGAACGTGGTGGCGCGACGGAAACGGTTATGCCCAAAGGGTCAGTAAAACCGGTGAGTTTCTGAAACGGTTTGCCGCCTGTTGGGTAGTGCCAGAACGCTAAGTTGTTTTCGTTGGAAGACAGAACTCCGATGAGTGTATTCGCGTATATCCAGGACCCGAGGAAGGGAAGTTCGTGTTTGAAAACGATGGTCTTTACAACGTGTCCGCTTGAGCCAGAAACCTTCACCCGGTAGACGAGATGCTTTTGTCCTTGTGGTTCCGTGAGATTCAACGTAGCGAGCGCGAGGTAATTGCCATCCCATTGTAGGTTGCCAGGCCATCTCGCCGGTCGGTCGAGCGTGACATTCTGAAAAGTTGAGCCCCCCTTCGGCAGTTCGGCAAATAAGAACGACTGGCTGTCGGTGTTGCCGTCCACAAAAAGATTACCCGAGTCGTCATAGGTCACGCTCGACCCCACGAATGGAAGCGCATAGGTCGTTGGCGTTCCCTGCCCTTTGGCCCAAATCGCTAAGATGAACGTTCCAGAGGAGCGACCGTTCCCAATGACTGCGAGGTTCCCTGTGGTCGGGTCAACCGCGCAGGCGCTCATGAACAAGCCCTGAGCATTCAGCGTTTGTATAGGGCTCGTACCACCGTGGGCGTATTCGTACACGACTTCGTGCGACGGGGCCCAGACGTTGCCCGAGCTATCCGAGCAAAGCCTCCACGGCGGGTTTGGGGGGACGAAGGTGCTCACGACCTGTCCTTGAGGATAAGTCAGTATGACAATGTTCCAACGACTACCCAGCTCCTGCGAAACGTACAACAGGTTCCCACTCGACCCCGACGCCTGTTGCGCCCGAGCTTGTGGGGCCGTCATTGCACCTTGCGGTATCGTGCCCGGCACCCCAGCCTGTGACCCATTGCACCCTGCCAACAACACCGCCAGGCCAATGCCTAAAGCATGGCGGCTAAGACCTAACGAAATCATGACCTGCTCCCTTCGCCCGTATCCGGGCCTAGACGTTCGACGAGGCGTTAGCGTTCCCCGGCCGTCGGCTAGTGCGATCAACCCTGCGCGGCGTGCGTTGCGATCGCCGGGCTTTGCGGCACGACGCTCGGCGGCTGCGATTCGCCGCAGCCTGCCAGCATTGCCGCAGCGACGCAGCTGCATAGCGCGTAGCGGCCAAGACTTAAGCCCTTCATTTTTGCTTGCTCCTCGATCCAAGAACGGATCAGCCGCTTAGAACGTTCTGCCTTGCCGCTTAGTTCCGTGCAAGCAAGCTCCGATCACGACAGAGCCGCCCCACCGGGATTTGTCGAAGGTCAGGTATTCTCGCGAACTTTTTCTATTGAGACCCTACGGACACGGCTTCGCTCAAAACTCGATCATGCTGACTCGAGTATTTGATTACCTTATAGGAGCGGCCACCCTGCGGGTAGTGCCAAATCCCTTGACCATTGTACCTGTTCGTTCTTGTAACATGGTCGCCGAGTACTGCATCACCCTGAATCCAAAAGACAGGATATCGAACCCACTCACCGTCGAGCGTCGTCTCGCCAACGATCGTACCGTTTGAACCGGAGATTTGTATCTCATTAATTGTGTTACCGCTGGCAAGCGTGATGTAGGATCCGTCCCACTGAACCGTTCCCATGTTGGTCAGCGTCTGGTTCAGAGTGACGTCGTTGAAGGCGCTGCCGCCTTTGGGAAGTTCGGCAAATACATCTGGCCCGTTCGCAGACTCCTTACCTTCGATGAAGAGGTTGCCTTGATTATCGTACCCGAGGAAACCTAGATATTCCATGTTGGGAACAGAGTATAGCGTCGGATTGCTCGAAGGCGACGCGTAAATGCCCACGAACCCTTTGTCGAAGGATTTTTGAAGGCTGACAGCGATGCTTTCTGTCGTTAGGTCGAACGCATAGTCAACTATTCCTTGGATACTCGGCGGTGGATAAATCTCGGCTATGGGCTCCTGCCCGCCGTGTGCGTACTCGTCGATTACTGCGCCTCTTCCAGCAATAAGGATGTCGCCGTTTGTTGGGTTGGCGGTGACAGGCGCATAGGAGTCTTTGGCCGATCGTAGTGTTCCGAGAAGTTTGGATCCCGGATATGAAAGAATATCGACAGCGCCGCCGCCAGTCACGACGTACAGTAGGTCTCTGCTCTTAGCTCCCGGCAGCCTCCACGATCCGCCATGCGCGGCGCGCGTTGTGATCGCCGGGGTTTGTAGCGTTGCGCCCGGCGCGCCGATCGGCGGCTGCGATCCGCCGCACCCTGCCAGTATTGCCACAGCTATGCAGCTGCTAAGCGCGTACCGGCCAAGATTTAAGCCCACCATTTGCCTTTGCTCCTCGATCCATGAACGGATCAGCGGCTAAGAGCGTTCGCCCCGTGGCGCTAAGCCCCCGCGTCGCGGCTTCGGACTAGCCTTCTTCTAGCTGATCGACCCCGTCCGGCCCTGTTGCCGATTCTTCGGCTTCCTCCACATCGGGAACGCTCGCGTAGTTATCTTCCCAGGGCCAACTCCGCGTCGTATACTTCCGATAGAACAGAAGCTCTCTGTCGACGAGTACAACCGTCCTAGTTATTTGCCCGTAGCTTAGAACAGGAGGCGTGATCTTCCGCTCTGTTTGGAGTCGATCAAGCCGGCTAAGCGCTTTCTGCAAGTTCGTCATGTCCGCGGCAGGCTCGTATCTCTTTATTTTAGTTAATAGAGTCTGACGCTCGAGCCCGTCCACGAGCTCCGCCTCGGTTGCCTCAATGCATGCTCGAATAATCTGCCGGTACAACTTTAGCTTGGTCTTCTCTGGATTCTTAAAGCCTCTGCTGACGAAGCTGGCAAATGAGAAATACCGATGTTCGAATGTCTTGCATACTGCTTCACGACAACGGTTCAGCGCCGCCCAGTCATCCAGGGTTCTGCGATGCTTCCGCGTTTCGGTTATCCCTGCTTCTAGGCATGCTCCCTCTGCCAGTCGCTGCAGCAGCCCTACGTTCTTGTTTGCATCTTTAATAATATCATCAACTATTTCGGGTAGGATCGTTACGTTAAGGATGTTCTCGCCTTTACTAATAACCTGACGCAGCTCCTCATCGGTCCAACGTACATCGATCTCTTCAACTCGTCCGGAAAGATCGTTGTTGTATACAGTCAGGAGATTTTGCTCCGCCCAAATCCCGATTATGATAACAAATACCTTTGCGTCCCAGAGCGCCTTTAGCGCGAAAGCCAGTTTTTTCTGCTCGTCCTCGGCGAGATAATGAAAGTCTTCAATGACTAGACGACGGTGAGAGTGTCGGATAGCACGCGCCACGGTATCTATCGAGATATCTGCGCCTAGATGCTTTTCCTCGGTTGAATGTGTTGTTTTCGACTGTACCTTGCCCCCGACGCCAGCGCTTGCCTCAGCAACGAATGGTAACGTCATGCTGACGCGCGCGTTCGCGCCGCCCTCGCCGCCGGTTGTCGTAGCCTTCGAAGAGCTCGACACTACCGTTGTAACGGTTTCACGCGATATGCGCGCATAAAGGGATTCAAGTGTATCGTTTAGGCCGCAAGGCAAAACGATGCATTCCGCATCCGCTAGGTGCTTGCGGCGCAGAATGGTTTTGCCTTGCTTTGATCCGCCGTGGACTACAAGGTGCCGATCGGCTTCCAAGAAATATCTGAACTGTCCGTCGAGCCCTAAACGATCTACGTAAGTGTATTTAGGCACCGTCGTTGAAACGCCAAATACCTCAGCTAGCTTGGCCATGAAGCTCGCTCTTCGGCCGCAGTGCGGCCCTTCCATCTTAGGGGTTTGCTATGCAGCCTCATGCCGTCGTCCAGGCGATTCAGTATCTATCTGTAGTGGCGGCGCCCGGTGACGCGAAGCCGATTGTTTTCTGCTAATAACGCCCCCCACTTTTTGGCGGCCTCGCCCCCATGTCCAGGATTGAGCCCAGCGGCTCGCATCTCATCAAGCCGCGCTTGTGCCTTTTCAATCGGCTTCGCGACCTCGACGCTGTAGCGCAGATAACATTGCCTCCCGCAGAACTTCAGGCCTTTGCGCGGCAACGGCTCCTTGCAGTAACGGCAGGCCGAACGTTCCCACGACCCGCGCCGCTCTGCGATTGGCCTCGGTGCTTCCCGTACGAGCCGACGCGGCACGGTGATCCGGCGCAGCTGCCTCGCGTAATCGTTCGCGAGCTCCAAGGCCGCCTTGCGGAACCGCCGCATCAGCATCGAGGCAAGGAGACCCGTTAGATCGGGATCGAGCCGCACGATCCCGTCGCGCAGCTCATGGAACATCGCCGGGTGCAGCTTCTCCTTGTGCGCGAGCTCCAGCGTCCATACATCGGCCTTCGCTCGCAACGGTTCGAGCAGATCGTAGATGAACGATTCGCGCAGCCGGTCGTCCGTGTGGAGCAGCCCGAGGTCGGGATCGAGCCCAACGGCCTCGCAGGCGATCCGTGTTTCGACCTCCAGTAACGTATAGCAGTAGTTCATCGTGGCGTTCCACGGATCGGTGGCATCGCGTACCCGCTCGCGTCTCCCGTTCGTCTGTGGCGAGATCGCCGCCCAGTGCGCCGGGATCCGTTTGAGCGCCCACGGTCGCCATGGAAGCGGCGTCTCGACCAGGAGGTCCCAATAGACTTGCGCGGCCCGTCCCTCCAGTGCAAGAAAGTCCACCAGCGTCGTGGTCTCCATGAGAGACGCTTTGCACGCGTGGATTTGGGCGGTAGCCGCAGACTTCCCCGAAACGTTCACGATACCGAGGCGTGGAAAGTCTCGTTCTATCGCGTCTATCTGGGAGTCCATTTTCTTCCCCAGGAGATAGCGCGCGAGGTTCACCGCGTCATCCGTGACCGCGGCGACTGCCTGCGCCCGTTTCACTGGGCCGTCGTGTGGAGCGTCTGGTACGAGGCAGTTCAGCAGCGTACTGTCGGACGCGACGAACGAGATCGCGATCCCCATGCGGGCGCACCAGTCGATGGCCTCCATCGAGACTGTACCGCCTGGAGCACGAATCACGATCCGTTCGATCGAGCAGCGCCCGCGCGGGAAATGGATCTCACGAACTTTGCCTTCGTTGGCAAATCCGTCTCGCGTAACAAGGTGTCCCCGCTCGACGTACAGCCTCGCGTCATATCCCTCAATGGTAAGGACGCTCGCGTTATTCATGAGTAACCCCCTCCAATGAAATCGTGTGCCCAACTTGATCCGCCAAGTCTTTCATTTGCTGCATGTCGGTTATGATGCGCTGAGTATTTCCGGCGCGCACATCGGCTGCTAGGTCCTTTGTGTACTCATTATTGCGCAGGGTCGCAATAACCGCGCAATGTAAAGGCGCAAAATAGCGGTTAAGGCTCTTCTGTTCCGTCGGGCTCAGCGAACGTACTTTCGACGCATCTATCATCCACGGAAATACGTGAGCAGCAGCCGGAAGAACGCGCGCTACGAACTCCACCGCCCAGTAGATTTGGGTAGGATCCGTTTCCGAAATCTCACGCACCGCTAGCAACATCGTATTGGCGTCATCAAGCCGAAGCAGTTGTGAGAATTCTGAGATCGTCTCGAATAGATACCTGAGGGCTTCCTCAGGTGGTGGGGTGGCGTCTTTCCTAACTGCCATTGCGCCCTGACGGATATCTCGGGCAACGGATCCATAGCCGCTGGGCGTATTAGATGTGCGCAGCATTAGAACGATCAGTGTACTGAGCGCTTCTCTGGCCAGAGAGGAGCGTCCCAGATGCGGGATCACCTTAAGCACTATTTTGCGCGCTAGTAAACCGCCGAGCTTCTTCGCGGTCGCTACGACGCCGACATGGAAACCCTCATTTCGGCTCCCCAAACCGTTAAGGATGCGCAGCATGGCGGTTTGGAATACCGAGACCGAGGACTCGATGTGCTTGCACACGAGGCTCGCAGGCACGTCGCGCGCTCCCTCGTAGGAGAGCCAAAACGCAATCTCCGAACTCCGAACGCGCCTCGACTCTAAGCGGCTCACGAGTCGAGCTATCGCGATTAGTCGCTCTTGCTGCGCCGCTGTGTAGCCGTAGACTGGCCTACGATCTGAGATAGGTGGCTCGCAAACAAGCCCCGCTGCGTCCCAGCGGTCCACCTGATCGTTGCTCGGCTCAGGGTAACCCGCGAGCGTAATTGCGGCAAAGACGTCGCGGCGCGGAATCCGATCTACCATGTCAGGACATTCGTCATTGCCACCTGTTTTTCCGCGATTTGCTGGGGAAAACGCGGTTCGAGCGTTGGCCATACTGTGACCGTAAAAGCACCCAGATTGACGAGGCTAACGTTACATGGCAAGACGGAAATGGCCCAAGAGCGTCACCAAGACGTTTTTAGATGCGATGTCGGAGGTGAAGGAGGATACGTATCGCCGCGCTCTTGATGCTATAGCACTAAAACGACGCAATCCAAAGATATCTCTTACGAAGGCAGCAAAATCCAGCGGGACGACCCTAACGACCATTCGCAAGTACGCCGGGAATGCAATCGAGACCCGTTCCGGGCGCTTTGACGTACGGCCATCTGATCGGCTTGCAAGGCGAATGCGCATGCTCACGCCCAAGGGCGAGGTCATCGTCCACACAACCAGCTCACGCACAGCGACGCTGATCGCCGAGCACAATAATGCCCTACGCAACTACGTTCTTACACGCGATACGACCGAGCTCAAGCGATTCGCGAACAAGACCGTACGAAGCGGCGGCGAGCAGTACACGTTCGCTACCGATACTCGCACGCTCGATCGCTACGTGCGAGCCGGCGCCGTGCATTTCGTGGATATCTACGCGCGAGATGCCCGAGCATGAGCGATACCAAGAAGCTCCTGCGCTTTGGCACCGACGATCCGCGCTGTGCGAAGTGCGGTCTGCGAGATCGGCGCTCGCTTTGTCTGGTGCAGCAGGGCCGCAGATCGGTGATCCTCTGCCGGAACTGCCGCGCAAAGCGCAAGCCGCTCTCACCCAGCGCTGCAGCGAGCAAAGCACGGCAGTTCACAGCTGCTGGATATGCTCACGCTGCCTGCGTGGTCTGCGGAGAGCCCGCGCTGCAGCTGCTGGAGCTCGATCATCTCGCAAACGAGGCCAATAGCGCCGTCGTGGAACCGCTGTGCGCGAACCATCATGCCATCAAGTCGTACCTGGCTGAGAGCGGCCCGATGGCAGCGCTGCGGCTGCGAGATCCAGAGCGATCCGCTCTGCTCTTGCAGGCAGCCTTCGAGTTCGGCCTGGGCACGATGCTGGCGATGTTCGCTGCTTGGGACGGTGTGCACGGTGAGACCGCGCGCTGCATCTTCCTGGGCGTCTGCTCGGGGCTGCTCTTTGCATGGGCAGCTTGGAACGTCTCGGCTGACGAGTATTTCGAGAATACGCTCGGACCTGGGTATGATCGTGCCATCGTCGCGGCGGTGCCGCGATGATGGGCGCGAGGGTGCCCTACTCTAGGCCTAAACGAGCCGCTAGGAGCGTGCCCAACGCCAAGAGCCGACTCTCACATCGGGGCGCTGCGTCGAACCCGGGTTATACCGGCTATAGCCCCCGTTCTGGCGCGGTGCTTACCGTCACGACGGCGATCCGTGCCTGGGTCGAAGCGCGCAAAGGGAGCAAAGCGCGGCGCGCTCCACGCAAAAAGGCAAAGCCGCCATGGCGTCCTCAGCCGTACGGGCAGCGCGTTCTCGTCTTCGACACCGAGACGACCGTCGACGCTGCCCAACGTCTCCTGTTCGGCTTCTTTCGTCTGTACGAGCACGATCGGCTGATCCTCGAAGGTCTGATCGTGGCCGACGTGCTCGACTACGAGCAGATGACGACCCTTGCAGAATACGCTGCACGCTGCCGGTTGCCGATCTACAGCCGCGAGCGATTCGTGGAAGAGGTCTTCTATCCCGAGGTCTACGTCGAAGGCACGCTGTGCATCGGCTTCAACCTCCCGTTCGACCTCGCGCGAATCGCTGTGCACGCGGGGATCTGCCGTGGCGAAAATCGCCACAAGTTCCGCCTGGTACTGTCCCGCCGCCTGCGCTGGCACGATCTACGCACCGAATCACTCTCGGCTCGCGCTTCCCTCATCGGCTTCGTGCCCAAGCGCAAGCTCACGGCATGGGAGCGCCCGTTCTTCGCTGGGCGCTTCTGCGATCTCAGCACGGTAGCGAGCGCCTTCACCGGCAAGCGCCACAGCCTGCGCAGCGCAGGTGCTGCCTTCCGCACGTTCACGCGCAAGATGCACGCGCCGGAGCTCGGCGCGATCGACCGACGCTCCCTGCTGTACGGGCGCCAGGACGTACGTGCAACCTGGGCGCTGTATAAGGCACTGCGTGCTGAATACGCCCGGCACCCGTTCGCCACGTTCGAGAACGAGCTACACAAGCGCAAGAATGGGCGCTACATGGGCGAGCTCTACTCCAGCGCGAGCATCGCCAAACAGTACCTGCGCCTGCTCGGCATCGCGCCGTTACTCGAAAAGCAGCCGAACTTTCCGCGGAAATACCTCGGGATCGGTGAGGCAGCATTATTTGGCGGCCGGGCCGACGTACGCGTGCGCAAGCTCGATGCACCGGTGCATGTGCTGGACTACACGTCGATGTACCCCACGATCTTTTGCCTGCAGGCACTCCAGAAGCTGCTTGTTGCCCCGCGCATCGGTACGAAGGTCGTCACGACCGAGATCAGGGCGCTTGTAGGGCAAATGGCAAGCGATAATCCCTTGCCCGTGCTTTACGACACCAAGACGTGCCGTAAGTTCAACTGTTTCGTCCTGGTTGAGCCGAACGGGGCAACGCTGCCGGTGCGGTTCCGCAAGGATGCGCAGGATCGCCCGATCGGCCGGAACGGTAAACGCAAAGCCGAGCCGTTCACGATCGCCGTGACGCCGCTCAACACGCCCGAACCGCGCTGGTACACGTTGGCAGACGTTATCGGGGCCGTTCTGCTGGGCGCACAGGTACCCAAGATCTGCCGGGCCATCCGCTTCGTGCCCCAAGGCCGCCATCGGCCGCGATCCACCAAGTTTCGTAGCCTGATCGAACTGTGGTCAAATCACCCGATCTTCAAGACCATGGTGGAGCAAAAGCAGATCGCCAAGGCTGGATCGACCGGCGACGACGATCTCGCGGCGCTGGCGTTGGGGCTCAAAGAGATGGCCAATAGCGGTGCCTACGGCATTTATGCCGAGGTCAACGTCAAACCGTCGAAAAGCGATGATCCGATCGCGGGCGACGTGTATGCCGATATTGCCTTCGAATCGCCAAAGGTCCACGATGAACGTCCCGGCGCCTTCGCCAATCCAATCCTTGCGAGCCTCATCACTGGAGGCGCGCGATTGATCCTCGCGATGCTCGAACGCGAGGTGAACGACCGCGGCGGAACGTTCGCGTTCTGCGATACCGACAGCCTCGCGATTTGCTGCGGCGATCAATGCCCCGATGGGGTTCCATGCCTTCCCCAGAGCCAGATCGATGGGATCATCGGGCGATTCGATTCCCTTAGCCCGTACGACCCGACCATCGTTCCGCACTTGCTCAAAGTCGAATATCCTGGCTATCCGGATCTGCGATGCTTCGCCGTATCGGCAAAACGGTACGTCCTTTATCGTTGGCGTCCCGGCAATCGGATCCAGATCGTCAAAGCCTCGGAAAGCGCATTGGGGGCGATCATCGGCCGTTCCGTACACGAGACGACCCCCAAGCTGGCGCGCCGGATTTGGCTTTCGATTCTGATGGACCATCTCGACGTCAATCCCAGTCAGCGCCGCCGTGCAAAGCGATTGATCGATTTCGATGTGCCGATGCGCCGCAAGTTCCCGATTAGCGCGCCGGCGATCTTGAGGCGGCTCAATCCGCACAACCGATCCAAATCGTACGATCATCGCATTAAACCGTACGGCTTTGTGCAATCGATTACGCCTGCCCTTACCGGCCCCAATGAGCCGTTGCCGATCGCTCCATTTGAAACGGATTTGGCCAAATCGAAGCGGTTGCAATGGGTCGATTACAACACCGGCGATCCGATTCGATTGGATTGGAACGGCAGCAGTATGGCCGATACCGTGCCGGTCATGCGCTTGAGCGAATATGTGCATGAATATCAGCGGCATCCTGAAGCCAAAGCCGCGGATTGCAACGGCAATCCAGCGGGGCCGGACACGATCGGGCTTTTGCATCGATTGCCGCTCCAATCGAAGCGGCTGATTAGGATCGGCAAGGAGGTCGATCGGCTGGGTGGCGACGAGGGTGCCTCGCTGGAGCCTGATCAGCCGGTCGAGTACGAGCGCGACGAGCTCGCGAAAGATATCGACTATTTGGCGCAGTTTCCGCAAGCCGCGACGGCGGGGGATCTCAGCCTGACGGAACGCGGCTGGCGCAAGATCATCAAGGGCGAGGTAGAGCCGCTGGCGACGACGGCAGAACGCATTCAGGAACTAGCCGAACGGCGCCGCATCGAAGAACCTTAGTGGCGCAACGAGGGGACGCCGATCGGCGCCCGGGCCTCGGAGGCGCAACCCCAGGCGGCGAGGCGCTTACACTTTAGTCGCCTAATAAAGCCCCCACCAATGGTAAACGCCGGAACGCTAATAGCGGTGATCTCAACTCTGGCGGTGGCGCCGAGTGCTTCATCGGCGCCGGGCTACGAAGCACCACGGATTAACGAGCAGGGTGTTTTTAGGGATCGTGCCGGCTGGATGTACGCGGATGCAAGCGGCGCGCGATCCATGTCGACCCCATACGATGGGTCCAATGAGTTTCTCCAGTTGCCTCCTCCGTCGCCACCTCCGGGCGGATCAGTGGTCGGGGTCGAAATTCTACGTCACCCTGGGGACCACATGGGCTACCCCGTTCATATTTCGCTGTTGGACAAGAATTTCGCTGAAGCTAAGAAACTAAATGTGATCTACCTCGCGGATAGCCCATCCTCGCTTTATCGCTATACCTTAGGCGAATCAAACTGGCACGAGTATGCGGTGAGAGGCGGCGATAAAAGCGCCACGGATTTCACTGGAACCGGCCCTATCGATGCCAGCACGTCAGTCCCAGTTCAGTATCAGACGGCTTTAGATTTTGCGAGGAGCCGGTTACAGTCCATCGTTAATCTGCCGAGTTCTCAAAAGGCTATGGCTAACTACGATGTAGGTCTCGTTGAGACTCGGGACATGATATGGGTAGAGTTCGGGCCTCATTATGGCGCAGGTGAAGAGCCCCATCTCGGCTGCCAGACCCAGGTAGGCCGCGACATGGTATTCGGGTTCCTGAAGTCCGATCTCGCGCAGGGAAAGAATGCGCCGAGGTTCTTGCAATGCTTTTAAGCACCAACAACCGGACGGAAAGGCGGATGAGAATTGCAGATTTTGGCCGCGACAGTCCTTAGCATTTGCGCGACCGCAGCAGGGCTCCCGGGCCTGCTCGGACCGCAGCTGCCGATCCGCGCGCCGCGCTCGTTATAGGCTGATGGACGAAGAGTATACGGTTGTAAGCCCCTTTACGCTCTGGCGACGACGCTTGTTAATCGCCGCCATGATTATTCCATTTCTCGCTTTGGTATGGGGCGGTGAAGTTCTCTTTGATAGTTGGCGCGTCAATTCAGGTCCAAGTGCTTGGTTTATGGTCTCGATACGCGTCGGGTCGGTGCGGGTACATGGCGCCCCACAAAGCGTCATCAGTGATAGCTTCACAACGGAGCGCGAGTGCAATAATGAACTAAGCAAAATGCCGAGTTTTCCTGGCGCTCCGATACTGGGATGCCGAAGGCTGTTAGTCAGCGATGCCGCACAAATGCGCAGGTATTGACAGTCGGCCCGGCCGCCCCGCTTCTTCGCACGGCATTCGCGCTTGCGCGCGGACGGTGGGCAGACGCAGCTTTAGCGTTGAACGCCCGACCGTCGCGCTGGAACTGGGCCGCGCGACGCCGAACGTTGGCCACGTCGTGGATGCGCGCAATACCACGAGCCAACGTTTTCCCAATCGCTTTCTAGTTAGTCTCGGTAAAAGGACCGTACACCATGCGTCTCGTGACTGTGAATTGGCCGCTCATCGCAGCGCTCTGTGTAACGTGTTATCTCATCAGCATGGTAACCTTAACGCAGACCGCCGCCAATTTTGGGCTATTCCCAAAGCTTACGAATGCTCTGCCTTGGGTTACGGATGCAGAGGATGACTGGCTCTTTCGAAAAGTGCGAGTCGCTGGCGTTGGGCTTGTTAGCTTTTTAATGGGTAGCTATTTGCTTTACCAGATGCTGGGACTTCGTTGATCTGATAACTCCCAGCCAAAATATGTGTGCGGAGGATAGGTTAACCATCTCCAGGGCTTAGCGTACTTTAGCAGGGTTAATCGATGCAGCCCGCCGCCCTGCACTTTGCCCGGCCCCGCGCAAGCAAGCGGCACCGGAACTGCCACGGCCCTTCTGTAGTATCAGCGGCAATGTGGGGACGTGGCATCCGGCACCGAACGTCCGTAGCCGGGAGTCCGTTTAGGAGCGAGGAGCAAAGCATATGAGGATCTGGGATTTCAGCCGCAGTGTGTTTGGCATTTGCGCGGCAGCAATGCTGGCAGGCTGCGGCGGATCGCAGCCGCCGATCGGCGCTCCGGGCGCGATGCCGCAAACTTCGGCGATAACAACACACGCCGCGCAGGGCACTTCGTGGATGCTGCCCGGCGCCTCCAGCCAAGACTTGCTCTACATTTCAAGCAACGATCGTGGAAGCGTTTACGTTTATTCGTATCCGCAGGGCAGCCTCGTCGGCACACTGACCGGTTTCATTTCTCCATTTGGAGAATGTAGCGACGCAACCGGTGACGTCTTCATCGTCGCGTACTCAACCCCCTCGATGAAATCGAGCATAATCTACGAATACGCGCATGGCGGGACAACCCCCATTGCAACGCTGAGTGATCCGAATGGAGCGTTCGCTTGCGCCGTCGATTCCACCACCGGCAACCTCGCGGCTTCCGGCGCGGGCATCGCCATCTACACGCATGCTAGCGGAAAGCCACGATTGCTGTTCCCTACGGTAGCGCTGTGGTACTGTGGGTACGACGACAAAGGGAATCTGTATGTCTCCGCAGTTGACGATCGATACGCGGATCAGGCGCGCCTGCTCCGATTAGCAGCTGGCGACAGCCGTCTCGAGTTAATTAGCCTGAATGCTAAACTCTATACGGGCACTCAATGGCCGTCGGTGCAGTGGGATGGCAAACATCTGGCGGTTTCCTCGATGCTTTACCGTAAACCTATAACGATCTATCGGCTGCGTATCTCGGGACGTCGCGCGACCGTCGTCGGCAATACGACGCTGAGCGATCGGATAAACAACTACTATGGTCTGACGTGGATCCAAGGAGGAACCGTGATCGGGACCGATACTTATAAGCGAGGCTACGAAAACGCCCTCTTTTGGCCGTACCCGAAGGGCGGCGCGCCCGACCGAGCGATCCGAAAGGTCGCCGATCTCAAGCAACAGCTTTGGGGAGTCGTCGTATCGCTGGCCCGGTCCCGCTAATCCCCGCGCGCCCCGCGCCTCTGCACGGCTTCGCGAAAGCAAGCGGCACCGGAACTGCCGAGGCTCTTCTGTAGTATCCCATGGGGTTCGCGGACGCGCTTTCGCACGCGGGCGTGAAGTATCTCGCCGCCAGCCCCGAAACGATGCTGGCTCCCGGCGTTCCGAGCAACGTCGCGCACTCGATCGCATCACACGAGCAGGATCCCAAGGCGATGGCCCAAGCGGTTGTCAACGACGTCATGCGGACCAAGTACGATGCCGGTGACGTCGACGGCTTTGGACCTGCGGCTGCGTTCGACGTGCTCGACCTCGACCCATCGAAAGTTGCGCGCACCGAGACGGCCATCAAGCGACTCAACGACGACGTTGCCGCGCACGCTGCAGACGCCAACGTGCGAAGCGCCGTGCGCGACGACGCGCGGGGGATCGACGGCATGGTGCGTTTCCCGGAAGCGACCAAGGACATGCCCTGGCGTGCCGATCGTCCGGCAATCGCGTTCTACGACACGCTCGCTAGCGACGCGCGGCTCAGCGAAGGCGTGCGCGGCGATGCGCGCGACGCCGCCGACGCGGTGCGCTCGCTCGTGCTCTCACACCGGGAGAGCAACGACTTTAAGCCGTTTGGCGGATCTGACTACTCCGACGCGGTGGGGCCGACGGTGCACCTCCCGACCACGCGCCGCGAGATCGACCCCTGGGCTTCCGCGGGCGTGACCGAGACCGACAACGCGTTTTACGACGCCGTTGACGAGAATGCAATGACTCGCGTGATCACTTAAGGTTAGCGAAGGAGTTCGACTCGGGAGGGATAGATCGGCCGGTTGATGATGCGCTGCAGTGTCATCGCCGGCGCGCTCAGCGCGAGGTTGCAGAACTGCGCGAACGCCTCCCGAGTCGCTTCACCTTCGGCGTAGCGCTCGTTGCGTTCCATCTGAACTTTATCGCCGACCGGGAGGAAACGCACGAACCGGCCTTCGTCGTCTTCGCCGACTGCGACGAGGTTGGAGTCCGCGAAGATCCGCAGCGCTGCGGAAATCGTCCGGTCCACGACGCGATCGATTTGCAGGATGCCGGCAAGCTCCGCATTGTCGCCTCGCACCGCACCCTGCCCCGAGCCCGTCGAAGGGCGCGCGAGGCTTTTCATCCCCCGGTAGATCTCGCGCAACCGCCCGAGCGGCGGGGCGTCGACGTCGATCAGATACTCGTTGATGGCCCGATCGCGTTCCCCATAGAGGAGATGGATGCGCGCCGGCGCGCCGTCGCGGCCGGCCCTGCCGGCTTGCTGATTGAACTCGCCGAAGTCGAAGTTGAGATGATACAGCACGACGTTGCTCACGTCCGGGAGATCGATGCCTTCCCCGAAGGCCGACGTCGCGACCACGATGCGCAGCCGTCCTTCGCGAAAGAGCCGCTCGGCTTCGAGGCGTTCGGAATTCGGCATCTTTCCGTGGTAGAACAGCACCTGATTGCCAAGCTCCTTGCGCAAGCGCTGCGCCACTTTCGCCGTTTCCGGGCGCGAGTTGCAGTAAACGATGCCTTTCTCGAGCCCCGCTTTTGCGCCACCGAACAGATGCGCCAAATAGCCGATCTTATCGCTCGTGCCGCGCGCGTCGACGACCTCGAGATTCTCGCGCACCGTTGGATCGATTACCCAAGCATCGATGCGCAAATCCTCGACGATGCGCCGAAAGGCGTCCTCGCCGGCCGTCGCCGTCAGGGCCAGAATCTGCGGCGCGCCAAGGCTGGCGATGGTCGAAGCTAGACGCGCGTAGGCCGGGCGGTGACGCGACTCCGCGACGTGATGCGCTTCGTCGACGACGACGAAGGACGGCGTGCTGTCCCCTTGCAGCGCGTCGCGGTGAAACTCCAGAAACTCCGGCGTCGCCAGGACGACGTCCCATGCGCCCTCGCGCAGCGCGCGGAAGAGATCTTCGCGTTCTTCGTTGTCGATGGAACCGTTCGCGCGAAAGCAGCGCAATCCAAGCGGATCGAGCGTGCGACGCAAAGCCTCGTACTGATCGTTGGCCAGCGCGCGGAGCGGATAGACGACGAGCGTTTTGCCTCTCCCGGCGAAGGCCCGCAGCGCCGCTGCAAACTGAAAGCAAAACGACTTGCCGCGCCCTGTGGCGAGCACCGCGAGCGTGTTTCGTCCGGCGTCCACCCGTTCGAGCACGGCGCGCTGCGCGTCGTGCGGTAGCGAGGCCCCGATTAACGCGCGGCGCACGAGCTCGCCGACCTCGCCCTCGCCGCCGGGACGGTCGCGCAGGCCGCCATCGTCGCGAAGCGGCGCGAGCAGCGCCCCAACGCTATCGCGCTCGACGAAGATGTTGACGCCGCGGTGCTTGGCCTCCCCGGAATTTATCGAAGGGCCACCGGTCAAGGACGCGACGCGGGCGCGATAACGCGTGCCCGCATCGATCAGCGGCGCTATGTGCGCGGCCAGCCGCTTGTTGAAAAAACCGAGCTGGAGATCGCCGTAGTGCACCGCTATCGCGTTGGCGTCGTGGGGATTGTTCGGCTCGCGGCGCAGCTCCAGGGCCGCATCCGCGCGCAATCCCGCGATGACGTCTTGCCGCCCTTCGAACGACACACCGGCAATCTTCGTGTGAAAGCGCGGGGCGTCCCCAATCGTCGAATAGGGATCGCGCAGATAGCCGTCGCTGCGGGCGAAGACGCGCTCGACGAACTCGTCGGCCGAATCCGCGACGAACGCAGGCGCGGTGGAATCCGCGCCAAGTGCAGCCTCGAACGCAGCCTCCGATGGTGTCGGAGGCGGCAAGCCCCTATTCCTTAGCTTGCCCTGAGCCTGTCGAAGGGTCGAGCTCTTCGAAGTTGAGCGCGATTTCCTCGTGACCTTGCTCCATGGCGGCATCGTGCATCCCGGCGTTCTGCGCGTCCAGCGGATCGACCATCGTCTCGTCACCGGACTGCTGCTCTTCGACCGCGATGGCGCCGCCGGAGTCGTCGCGCTTTTTACGATAGCGCGCCGGAGCGCTCGGTGCTACGGTGCGAGCCGCTTTGGCCTTCTGCCGGCGTTCGCGCCGCGCCGCGACGATGTCCTCACGCGGCACGCCGCTGCGGCTCTGCAGCGCCGCGGACTCGGACCGGCCGCGTGCCGTCACGGTGCGATCTGGCGAGAGGCCGGCGCGGCGCCGTTTCGCCGCCGCTTCGAGTTGCCGTTTGCGGAAGCCCAGCACGAGCGGCGCCGAGTAGAAGATTGAGTGATAGCCGCCCGAACAGATGCCGACGAGCAACGCGAAGGCGAAGTTCTTCAGCGACGCGCCGCCGAGCGCGAGTAGCGCTACCAGCGTGATGACCACGGTCGCGAGCGTGTTGAACGAACGCGTCATGGTCTGTTTGATCGATTCGTTGACGATCTTTTCGTAGGCGGCGCCCGCCATCAATTTCGTGTTTTCACGAATTCGATCGAGAATTACGATCGTGTCCATGACCGAATAGCCGATCACGGTCAGCACCGCCGCGAGGAAGGCGTCGTCGGCGCGGCGGTCCGCCAGCGCGTAGATGCCGATCATCATAGCCGCGTCGCGCACCAGCGCGATGACGGTGACCAAGCCGAAGATGTAGTTCCAGCCGAAGCGGAAGGCGATGTAAATGAACTGGATGCTCAGCGCGATGATCAACGCCCATATCGCCTTGGTGAGATATTCGCGCCCGAGCGACGGCCCGACCGCCGTGATCTGCGACGCGGCGCGATCCACGGGAGCCACGGTGTTGAGCGCGTTCCAGACCGGGGCCGAATCGTTGGCATACGCGGTCTGCGTCTGAATGACGAAACCTTTGCCGTCCTTACCGGCGGTCGTTACGGATTCGTCGGTCATGCCCAGGCCCGCGAGGGCCTGCGTTACGCGATCGGCCGTCGTCGGTTGTGTGAACTGCACGGCGATGTCGGTGCCGCCGGTGAACGAAAGGCCGAGACGCAGCATGCGCGAGGGTTGAAAGCCATGGCCGCCCGAGAACCCGTGGTAGATCATCGAGCCGAGACCCAGCGCGATTACTAAGTACGAAATCGTCGAGACGATGCGGAACCAGCCGACGATGTTCCAGTTCAGTCTGCGAAACAACATCGCTTACGAGCTCGCCTTGGCGAAGATGCCGATTTCGCTACGCTTGATGCCGTACAGCTCGGGAGTGGTCAAGATCTCGTTGTCGACGAGCGTGTCCACGAAGAACCGGGTGATGAAGACCGCGGTCACCAACGACACGACGGTACCCCAAAACAGGGTAAAGGCAAAACCTTTGACCGTTCCGGTGCCGAGCATGTACAGCACGCCGGCGCCGACGATGGTCGTGAAGTGACTGTCAAAGACGGCTGAGAACGCGCGCTGGAAACCGACTCGCACGGCGGCGCGCATCGTCTTGCCATTCCACAGTTCTTCCTTGATGCGTTCGAAGATCAGCACGTTAGCATCCACGGCCATACCGATCGAGAGCACGAAGCCGGCGATCCCCGGCAGCGTCAGCGTCGCGTGCGAGAGCGCGAGAATCGCCATCATCACCAAGACGTAGATCGCCAGCGCGATGTCGGCCAGAAGCCCCGGCAGGCGGTAGACCACGATCATGAAGATCAGCACCAGGCCCAGCCCCAGAGCGGCGGCGCGCATCGATTGAATCAAGTCGATCTTCCCGAGCGTCGGGCCGATCGTTTCTTTCTCGATGATTTTCACGGTAACCGGCAGCGCGCCGGCGTTGAGCTCGTTGGCAAGCGTGACCGTGTCTTCTTGGGTGAAGTTGCCGGTGATTTGACCGCTGTCGTAGATCGGGCTTTGGATGATCGGCGCGGACAGATAGCGATGGTCGAGGAAGATGCCGAGGGGCTTTTGCAGATTGCTGCTGGTCAGCTTTCCAAATCTTGCCGCGTCTTTGGTCTGGAAGGTGATGTCCGGGCGCCCGGCTTGGTCGTAGCTGGCCTGCGCGCCCTTGAGATCCTTGCCCGAGTACACGACCCCTCCGCTGGCGGCGTAGGCGGTTTGCGAGACGTACTTCTCGGCGTCGGCCTTTTGCTTCGCTGACAGGTTGGGCTGCGTGAGGACCGCAACGGCGGCGTCGGCCTTTTGCATTACGTCGAACGGCACGATCTTATAATCGAGCACCGCGACTTGCTTGACCAACCTTTCGGCTTGATCCGGATCCTTGACGGCCGGAAGCTCCAGCAGGATGCGATCGGTTCCGACGTTGCTGATCGAAGGCTCCGCGACGCCGAGCCCGTTGATACGGCGATCAATGACCTCGCGCGTTTGGGCCTGAATTTGCGTCGTGATCTGGGGTACTTCCGGAGTGGGATACAGCTGCAGCAATAAGCGCGCTCCACCCTGGAGGTCAAGGCCGAGGTGGATCGTCTTTTGCACGGGTATCACGGCCCAGAGCGAAATCGCACAGACTGCGACGATGACGAGCGCCTTGAAGGGCGCCTTCAGGTTTTTCCAGTTCATTGGAGCCGCTGGAGCTTAGCCTTCCAGGGGCGCCGGGCCTGCCGTCGGACGCCAAAGCTGACGCCCGATGGCGAGCAGTCCCACGATCGCCGCCGCGGCGATCGTGCTCCAAAGGATGCCCTGGGCCTGCCGTCCGTAGATGAAGGCGCCGGTCGCAAACAGCGCGCCGTAGACCGACGCCAAACCGAGCACCCAGCCCAGCAGCGCGACCGGCATCGAATCCGGCGACGCCCCCAGGCCGCTCTGCCGGCGAATCCGCGCCCATCCCGGACCGGCCGGCCTGACGAGAGCGTAAAACTTGGCCAACACGCCGGCCTCAACGGGCGGCGTCAGGAACGTGACCGCGACCCACACGACGGTCGTGATGCCGATCGTGGTCAGCAGCGCGCTAACGTTGTCGACGGGGTGGCCGAGCTTCGCCGAAACGAAGAAGGCCAGCGACACGACGAACGACGCGAGCATTGCGCCAACCTCGCTCCAGGCATTGATGCGCCACCAGAACCAGCGCAGCAAGTAAATCAGTCCCGTGCCGGCGCCGATCGACAGGAGCAGGTTGAAGGCATTCCTCGCGTTGTCGAGGGCCAGCGTGAAGACGATGCCGAGCGCCATCAGCAAAGCGGTGACCAAACGCCCCGCGAAGACCAGCTCGCGCTGGCTCGAACCGGGGCGGATGAAACGCTGGTACAAATCATGCACGAGATACGACGTGCCCCAGTTCAGATGCGTCTCGATCGTCGAGCGATACGCTGCGAAGATGCCGGCCACCATGAACCCCGCGAAGCCCGAGGGCAAAAAGATCAGCATGGCCGGATACGCGATGTCGTTCCCGATCAGGCTCGACGGGACGCCTGGAAATTGCCGCTGGATATCGTGCAGCGTGGGATAGACGATCGTGGAGGCCAGCGCTACGACGATCCACGGCCACGGCCGCAGCGCGTAGTGCATCACCTGGAAGGCGAACGTGCCGAACATCGCGTCGGACTCGGTTCGCGCGGCCAGCATGCGCTGCGCGACGTAACTGCCTCCGCCGGGCTCGGCCCCCGGATACCAGACCGACCACCACAAGACCGTGATCGGAATCACGAAGATTCCCAGCGCCGTGCGCCAATCCGCGAAGTTCGGCAGGATCGAGAGCGTGCCGGCCTTGCCGTGCGCGATGTGCGCGATGAGCCCGTGCAACCCGCCGACGCCCGGCGCGTGGATCGCGAAGTATGCCGCCGCAAAAGCCGAGCTCATCGTGATGAAGAACTGAATCATGTCGGTGACCATCACGCCCCACAGTCCGGCCGTGGCGGCGAAGACGATCGGCACGACGACGCAGATCGCCAGCGTTTCGGCGCGCGGCCAGCCGAACAAGATGCCGGCGATCTTCACCAGCGCGAGATTGACCGTTGCAATGATCCAGCAATTGAAAAATAGCCCGAGATAGATCGCGCGGAAGCCGCGCACGAACGACGCCGCGCGCCCGGCATAACGCAGCTCGTAAAACTCGAGATCGGTCAGCACGCCCGAGCGCCGCCACAAGCGCGCGAAGAAAAAGACGGTCGCCATACCGGTCAACAAGAACGACCACCAGACCCAGTTTTCGGCGACGCCTCCGTCGCGCACCAGATTCGTGACGAGATTCGGCGTGTCGGTCGAGAACGTCGTTGCAACCAGCGAGATCCCGATCAGCCACCATGGCGCTTGACGTCCCGCCGCGAAGAACTCCGTGATGTTGCGCCCGGCCCTGCGCGCTAGCACGATCGCCGGAACGAAGCTCACGCCTAAGGAAAGGACGACGATCACCCAGTCGAGCGCCTTCAGGTGCATGAAGCCAGCGCGTTCGGTTCGGTCGCGCCGATGACCTCGGCCGGTAGGAGCGCTACTTCGTTCGGTAACTCGCCGTACGCATACACGCCGATTCGCAGGCCCGAACGCAATAGGAAATCGGCCAGCATCGGCCGCAACGCAGCCGTGCACACGACCGCGGCGCGATCGCGTGGCGTTCGGGCGGCGTAGGCTTCGATGCGCGCGCGCAGTGCCAAGCCCGTCGCCAGTTCGCTCGCGCCCGAACCGTAGCGCGACCAGTTTGCTGCAAGATTTCGTTCGAACTCGGGATCTAAGATAACGGGCTCGAGCCGGACGACGCCCCGACGCCGCAGCAAATCCGGAACGATGGCGCGGCGGGCGGCTTCGGCAAGCTCGCACGGATCGTGCGTGCAGGCTTCCAGCATCGCCTCCAAAACTGCGATCGGATCCCGCGGCCATGCGGCTTCCCGCAGTAACAGCGCGAACGCGCGGTGCAGAGAGCCGAACGGCAGCGCGTCGCCACTGACCTCTTTGACCAACGCCGGCACGGTGGAACGAAGGTGTTCGAGCAACGTGTGCAACTCTTGACGCCCAACGAGTTCTGCGGCATGCGTGCGAACGATCTCGGCTAGGTGCGATCCAAGAACCGATATCGGGTCGAAAACCAGCGCGCCCGCGTTTGCCGCACGCTCCCGCGCTTCCGACACGATCCAAGCTGCGGGCAAACCGTAGACGGGTTCGGGCTCGATATGAACGCCGAGAGCCGAAAGAACGGCTTCATCCGCGACGGCGAGCAATCTCTCGAGCTCCAGCCGTCCCGCGCCGACCAAACGATCACGCACACGAATGCCGTACGTGCGCGGATCGCGAGCCAGGTCGTCGCGCAACCGTATCCCGGGCAGCACGATGCCGATGTCGGCGGCGAGCGCGCGGCGGACCTCGCCGATTCGATCCAGCAGCGCATCCGCGAGTGGCGCCGCCAGCAGGTGCGCGAGATCGGCTCCGATCTCGATCGCGACCGGGTCCACGCCGACGAGGCCCAGCGCGAGCTCGGGACGCCGCATCGCGTTGCGTTTGAGGCGGTCACGCGCATCGATCGCTTCCCTCTCACACTGCTTGCGATGGCGCTGGGCCGCATAGGCGATGACAAACGCGCTGGCGCCCAAAACGAGAAAGATCGGACGCGGCAGAGCCGGCACGAGCGCAAGCGCCAGCAGCAAGCCTCCGGCGCCACGTAACACGTCGGGGCGCGCGAAGAGCTGCGCGGCGAGGTCCGCGCCCAGCGCTCCTTCGGACGCTACGCGCGTCACCATCATTCCCATGGCGGTAGAAATGAGAAAAGCCGGCAGCGTCGTGACCAGAGCGTTCCCGATCGAGAGCAGCGCGAAAGTGTCGAGCGAGTCGAGCGGCGAGAGGCCGTGATAGACGATTCCGACCAAGACACCACCGGTCAAGTTGAGCACCACGATCACCAGCGCCGCGATCGCATCGCCCTTGACGAACTTCCCCGCGCCGTCCATGGCGCCGTAGAAATCTGCTTCGCGCTGAACGGCCTCACGTTTGCGCCGCGCACCTTCGGCGTCCAGCGCGCCGGCGTGCACGTCGGCGTCGATCGCCATCTGCTTGCCCGGCATCGCGTCGAGCGTGAAGCGCGCGGCCACTTCGGCAACGCGTTGCGAGCCGCTCGCGATCACGACGAACTGGATCGTAACGAGGATTGAAAAAACGATCAAGCCGACGACCAAGTTTCCGTGCACGACGAAAGCACCGAACGCCGGAATGATGGCACCGACGGCCCCAGGAGTAGCGCCCGCCGTCAAAATCAACCGCGTCGCCGAAACGTCCAACGATAGCCTAAAAAGCGTCGCGACCAGCAGCGCCGGTGCAAATGCGGAAAACTCGAGCGGGTCGTCAACGGTAACCGAAAGCAAGAGGACCAGCGCCGAGGCAAACACGTTGATTCCGAGGAGCAGGTCGAGCAACGCCGGCGGCAGGGGAACGATCAGTATCGCGACGACGGACAGCAAAAGGCCTGCGAAGGCGTACACCGCCCGTTTCTGCGAGCTCATCGCGCGATCTCGAGCGAGCGCAGCAGCGCGGCCACGACTTCCGCAACGGCCACGTAATGCTCGTGCGGAATCGGTTGGCCGCTACGACCGTCCCGATAGAGCGCACGAGCTAACGCAGCATTTTCCACGATTGGAATTCCGTAGCCGCGCGCGATCTCTCGAACGCGCCGGGCCGCGACGTCGCGCGCGCGCACCAGCACTCGCGGTACCGGCACCGTCGGGGGACGGTACTCCAAGGCGACGGCGACGTGTTCGGGATTGGTGACGACGAAGGACGCCTCTTTGATACGCCGCATCCCGCTACCGAGCAGCGCGCGGTGCAGCGCGCGCCGGCGTCCGCGCGCGAGGGCGTCGCCCTCTTCCTCTCTGGCCTCACGCTTGCGCTCCTCGAAGCTCATGCGGAGCTTTCGGAGCCAAGCGCTGCGGGCGGCGCCGTACTCGGCAATTGAAAAGAGCAATCCGACGGTGACGGCCGCGACGGCGACGGCCTGCGCCCCTTTCCACGCCGCGGCCGCAACTTCGCCCCAGCTCGCCGCCGCGAGGATCTTAGCGGCGGTGATGCCGATCAGCGGCACCATCGCGAGGATGGCGCAAGTAAATGCAAGGGCCGCGCGAACGGTGTGAGCCAATGTATCGCGCGAACAAATGCGCTTGAGCCCCTCGACCGGATTCAGTCGTTCGAGCTTTGGCCCAGTTCCGACGAGCCTCAGGCCCCCTGTCTGCAGCACGGCGGCCAGCGTGCCGGCTAACGACGCAGCGCCAACCGGAGCTAACGCCATAACGAGGATGAGCGCGACTTGGGGCCCTATACGGCCGTTCGACACGTACGATTCGAGCGAAGTGCCGATCAGCGCACCCAGCATGGGAGCGATCGCGATCAGGGTCAATCCGCCGGCGGCAAACGAAAGATTCGCGGCAAACTCGCTCGATCGCGCGACGTTGCCCTCGCGCCTTGCTTTGCGGATGCGATGGGGAGTAGCTTCAAAGGGTTTGTCCGCAGCATCGCTCATTTCGGTCGCCTAGGGGATCGTCAGGATCGGTTCGGGGGCGTGTTGTGCCGCCCAGGGCACGGAAATCGCGGTCACGACGAGCGCCGCCGCAAAAGCCAGCGGAAATGCAAGCGTGAAGCTGCCGAAGCGCGGAATCACTCGCGACAGCGTGCCAAGCGCGATGTGCATAACGAACGCCGAACCAATTGCCGGCGCCGCGACCGCAAGGGCGACGGCGACTATCGTCGTCGCGAAAGCGGCGGCAAATTCACCCCAGTTGCCGGCTTGGAAGAGGCTGGACGGCGGCAGGCTCGTAAAGCTATGGGTGAAGCCCAGCAGCACCACTCGATACGCTCCGGAAAGAAAAAACGCGCCGGTAAATGCCAGTGACCATACGCGACCGAACCCGCTGGGCGCCACGAGCGCAAGGCTAGGCGCGATCGCCTTGACGCCGACGTAGTCGTCGACTACGCGGCCCCCAGCATAGGCGCCATCGTACACCAGTGACGCAGCCATGCCGATCGCGCTCCCCAGCAAGAACTCCGTGCAAAGTGCTATGATGAATTCCACGACGTTGGCGACGTGCGACGCGGTGACCCAGGGTGCGATCGCGATCGTCAGCAGCAGCGCGAAGCCGCCGCGCAGCGTCGACGGTACGCTCGGATGCGAAAACCCCGGAGCGCGAAAGACGAAGCCGGCGCAACGTGCAAAAACGAGCAGCTCCGTCATTGACCTAGGAGGACTGGGAACGCTGCCAGCGCACGAACGAAGAATGCGCCCAGAAGGTGCATCGCCGGCGCGCCGAAGAACGCCACCGTCAAACCGATCGCCATGATTTTTGGAAGCAGCGTCAGCGTTTGCTCCTGAACCTGGGTCGCGGCTTGCAACACCGCGACTACGGACCCCACCACGGCTGCAACAGTCAGCATCGGTAACGCGATCGCCGCGGTGGTGATGAGGGCATCGTGCAAGAGTCCGTCGAGCGCGTCCACGGCTCAACGCTACAGGTGTGCCGTTACCGCTGAGTTATCGCGTTGTTAAAGAGAACGCCGGTCGCCAAGCGCTGGCGGCGAGAAGCGAAGAGACGATCGCCCGCGTTGCGGGCGACCGGTTGAGCGTATAGAAGTGAATTCCAGCCGCGCCGCCCAGTAATAGTTCTAGCGCTTGCATCGAGGCGTAGGCAACACCCAGATCTTCAACCGCTTTTACGTCGCCCTTGCGCGCCTCCATCTCGACGCTCAACTTCGGTGGCATACTCGCGCCGCACATCGCAACGAAACGCCGGATCTGACCAAAATTGGTGATCGGCATGAGGCCGGGAAGCATCGGCACGCTGATTCCCGCGGCGCGAGCGCGCCGCTCGAACTCGAAAAAGTGCGCGTTGTCGAAGAACAACTGTGAGACCAAGAAATCGGCGCCCGCGTCGGCCTTCATCTTCAGCTTGAGCAGATCGTCCTCGAAAGTAGGGGCTTCCGGATGCTTTTCCGGATAGCACGCCGCCCCGATGCAAAAGTCGTAGTTTCTCCGGAGCATGGCAATCAAGTCGCTGGCGTGCGCGAAGCCGCCCGGGGGCGCCTCAAACGGGGCGCCGTTCGGCGCATCGCCGCGCAACGCCAGCACGTTCTCGATGCCCGCGCGGGCCAAGTCGTCGAACAGCACCCGCAAATCGGATCGATTTGCACCGACGCAGGTCACGTGGGCTACGACGGTCAGACCAATCTGCTGCTGGATCTGCTTCGCAAGGGCAACCGTCCGAGCGCGAGTCGAGCCGCCGGCCCCGTAAGTGATTGAAACGAAGGACGGCCGCAGCGGCGCAAGCGCAGCAATTGAGGCGAAGAGTTGCTGGGAGCCTGCGTCGTCTTTCGGCGGAAAGAACTCGAACGAAAAGAACGGCCGCTGAGTCGCGAGCGCGTCGCTTATGCGCATGAGCAGCCATTATCGAAAGCTTGCCGCAACGCCTCCGCAGAGCAACGCCCAACCGTCGACCATCACGAACAACAGGAGTTTCACCGGGAGCGAAACGACCGGCGGGCTCATCATCATCATGCCCAGCCCCATGAGCATCGCGGCAACCGCCAGATCGATCGCGACGAACGGAAGGTAGAGCGCGAAGCCCATCGCAAATGCGTTGCGCAGCTCGCCTACGACGAAAGCCGGGATCAATACGGTGATCGGTGCGCGCCGTTCCGGCTCGGGCCCGCGGCGAGCCACGCGCTCGAATAGTGCCACATCGGCCGCGCGGGTCTGGCGCAGCATGAACGCTCGCAGCGGCGCGATCGCTCTCGTCAGCGCCCGCGACTGCGACATCGCCCCGCGTGAGTACGGACCGATCGCGTCGTGTTCAATTCGCTGCGCCGTCGGCGCCATGACGACCAGCGTCAAGACGAGCGCCAAACCGGTCAGTACGGCATTGGGTGGAAGCGCCGAGGCTCCAATTGCGGAGCGTACGAGAGAAAGGACTACGACGATTCGAACGAACGACGTGCACATCACCAGAATGAGCGGGACGAGTGAAATCGCCGTCAAGCCAACGAGGAGGTCGAGTGGGATCGTCGCGTGCCGGCTCGCCGATCCTACGAACGCATCTAAGGGCACGGCTCAGAGCGAGAAAAGCTCGGTGATAATCAGACCGAAGTTCTCTTCGATCGCGACGATCTCTCCGCGCGCGATAGGCCGGTTGTTAACCAGCAGGTTCACCGGGTGATTCGCCGCACGATCGAGCTCGATTATCGAGCCCGCACCTAGCTTGAGGATTTCGGAGACCGACATCGCACAGCTGCCTAACTCAACGGTGAGGTGCAGCGGGACGTGCATGAGCAGCCCAAGATTTTGCGGATCTCCCGCTTTCTTTTGATCCACTCACGTCGTCTCGCGAATCGAGGGCGCCGCGATCGCGAAGCGGCCGTTGCGAACACCGCATCTACCGCGCGCCAGCCGCAGACCGGAGGCGGTCAAGCTGCAGCGCCGCAAATCGTCTGCGTTTATGGGAAGCACTGCGCCCGGCGTGAGCGCGGCGACGGCGGCGGCACGCACGCTGCCTAAGTCCAGCGAGGCGACCGCAGTGATCCGCACATCGGCGATGTGAGTGAAGTCGAGAGCGCCCCGCGGTTCGGGCGCCGGATCGCGCGAAAGCGCGATGCCGATCCGAGCTTCGACCGGCCTCTCCACCTGGAGTTCAAAAAACGTGGCGAACCCGTCGATCGCGCTGACGCGCTGCGCCTGACAGACCTCGCGCGCGCCGCACACCGCAACTAAATTTGCCGCAATCGCGTTTGCGACGCGGTCGAGGACGTCGCATTCGATCGGAGAGAGCGCGCGTTTCGATAGGGCGGGGCTAGGCGGCTCGTTAAAAACCGCGCTCGCAACTGCACTTGCGTCCTCCTCCCGAAAAACAATGGCGGCATCGGCGACGCTTCCGCGCACGCGATACAGCATCGCGCCGCGAACGATGGCTTCCCACCCACGCGCATCCGGAAGCAGCGGCTCGAAGAGACGCACGGGCGCCGCCGCGCCGAGCAATGACGTAAGCGTCTCGCGAACGCCATTGGCAACGACGCAGGCGGCGCTGGCGGGCAAGGAAGAGCGCCGCTCAAAGCGCGCCTCTCTCAAGCGTTTTCCGCCGCCGATCTCGGCGTGGGCAAGCCTGCTAAATGCCAACGTCTTCATTTGACGAGATCCATCGCACTCTTTCCCAAGTGCGACTTAGCGGCTTCCGCCGCTGCGAGCGCGTCGAAATGAATGTACGCTTCCTTGAGCCGAACGAGACTCTGGTCCACCTCTACTCGGCTGCGTTCCCGTCGCATCGGCACGACCGGCGCGAAGCTCGCATCGGCGGGAAGCCCGACCTGCGGCGCGATGCCCAGCGGCGGTTTCAAATCGTTCGCGTCGTTGCTTTCAAGCCTCGTCCCCGCGGGAAAGCGCGCCAGCACAACGCGGCCGACGAGCACGCGTTGCGACTCGCTCAGACCGCTGCGCGGATCGATCGTCTCGCGTCGATAGACAAAGCTCCCGTCACGCTCGATCCGGGCGTCGCGGATTCGTCCCAGCGACTCGTCGACCGGATCGACGCGCAGCTCCGCGGGCGCATCGCCCGCTCCGCGCACGCCGCAGACCGGCCGTCCGCTGCCGTCAACTAGCGCGCCGCCCCTCACTGCAAAAGAGCCGTCTCGCGTGTACCAGGTCTTGCCTCGAGCATCCATAGCGACGAAGTACGCGCCTTCGGGCGCGCTGACGGAAAGCGGATCCAACGTGAAGTCGGAGGATTCGCCCGCGGTTGCGACGTCGTCGTACTGCGGAACCGATCCCGGCGTAAACGCTCGCCGCACGTCGGCCGCGCGCTCCGCTATTCGATCGAGCGCGGCGCTCATCGCTGCATTCAAGAACACGTTTGAACACCTTTAGCACGAAGCTCGACGTCGACTCCGCGAGCCGCCAAAGCTAGGCGCGCCTGCATCAAGGCGCGCGCGACAAGTCCGCTCAGTTCGGGCCGGCAGAGCGCGACTAGCGCGGCCCGTTGTCCCTTGGTTTGCAGAACGATATGGATTCTAGCGCTGCCGCGGCCCATCGAGAACGTCGCCCGCCTCACTTTCGCGCGGGGATCCGAGAACGCGTTTTCGATGGCTCGCGCCAGTGGCCATCGCCGCGCACGATCGTCACGCACGCGCTCCCAATCCTCGTCGCCGCAAACCCGCAACAACGTGGATGACGCCGCGTGCGACCAACGTACGGGAACGCGCGGCGGGTTTGCCGTTAGGATCAGCTTGGGGAACGCGCGCAAAGCGGGATTGCCTACGACGACGCCGCGGTGCGGACGCGCCGTGGAAAGTCTCGGCGTCTCGCGCGCCAGCCGCAGCGCGGAATACCATGCTTGAGGAAGCACGCGGCGATCGATGGCTGCAAGCGGCGCCGCCAGGATGCTGACCTCTAGTTGCTGCGTCATCATGGCAACGATGATGCCAGTGGCCTGTGATCCGCCCGTCATCGCGAGATTTCCGAGTTGAGAACCTTAGCCGTCGTGGTCTTTAAGCTGTCGATAGCGCGCCATGACGTTGCGCACGTATTCCTGCGTTTGTGCATAGGGCGGCACGCCGCCATATCGCGCGACGGCGGAGGGACCGGCGTTATATGCCGCAACGGCAAGCTCCACGTCACCGAAGCGGTCGAGCAAACCGCGTAGGTAGCGCGTGCCGCCTCGCACGTTCTGCGCCGGATCGTAGGAATCTCTGACACCGAGACTTGCGGCGGTTTGCGGCATCAGCTGCATCAAGCCGCGAGCTCCGGCATTCGAGGTCGCGTTGGCGTCGAACCCCGATTCGTTTTGAACGATCGCCTCGATCAAGGCCGGATCGACTTGAAACGCGGCTGCGTTGGCGCCGATGAGGCGGTCGATTGCGGCGCGGGGCGCATTGGGTTCCCGCGCGTCTGTGTCGCGCTGCACTGCGACCGCTTCGTCCAGCGATGCTCCGAACTCGCACGCGGCGATGCGCGGTCCCGCAGCAACGGCTTCGATCCGCCGCATCAGCGCGGCGAGCTCGTCAACGATCTCCATCATCATCGTCTCCTAAAAGAGCGGCGATTTCACAAAGCTGCGACAGCGTGGCGCCGGAGTCGCTCGCGCTGCGTCCCTGACGCAGAAAGCCTTCCAGCCGCGGTTCTGCCGCTATTGCCCTCAGCGCCGCCCGATCGACCGGCTCGATTCCCAGCGCGCGCGCGTCGTCGATGCGGTCCAACAGCCCAATCGCACGGCGCAATCGCCGCGCGGCCTGCAGGTGGGTCTGGCCGACCACGAATTCCATCGTTCGGCTGGCGCTGCCCGGCACGTCGACGGCGGGGAATTTACCGGTTTGCGCAAGCCTCGTTGAAAGGGCGATGTGCCCGTCCAAAAACGATCGCGCGGCTTCGCTGACCGGATCGCGATCGTCACCGTCGGCAAGCACGGTGGCGATCAAGGTCATCGAGGCCGCCGGCATTTCACCGGCGACCTCGACCAGCCGAGCGAGCTGCGCAAAAACACTGGGAGGATATCCTCCGCGCCCAGTGCTTTCACCGGCTGCAACGCCGATTTCGCGAAGTGCTGCCGCGACGCGAGCCATGCTGTCGATAACCAAAACGACGTGCAGCCCTCGTTTGCGCAACGCATCTGCATGCGTGACGGCGACATGGGCTGCAGCGACGCGCTCCGCGGCCGGTCGATCGCTCGTCGCACACACGATCGTGTTGCGATCGCTGCGCATCGCGATCCAACGTTGCGCCTCGCGACCTCGTTCGCCGACGAGGCACACGACGACCGCGTCTGCGGCGCAGCCGGCGACGATCGCTTCAACGAATGCACTTTTACCGCTTCCGGCGGCGCCGAAGATTCCGACGCGCGCACCGCGGCCGATCGTTAGCAGGCCGTCCAGGACGCGAATTCCCGTCCACAGCGGCGTGGTGATTGCCATGCGTTCGCTCGGTCGAGGCGCGTGCAGCACCAAAGGAACGCGCCTGCCGTGCAAGGGCGGTCCGTCGTCCAGCGGAGCACCGTAGGCGTCGATAGCACGCCCGAGTGCGCACGTGCCCAGGTTACAACTCCGAGCCGCTAGCACGGCGCGCACGCGCTTAGGACGGCTTCCAAACGCGCGTCCATTCGCAGATCGATCGTGCCGCTGTGCAACTCGAGAATCACGTCTCCGAGCTGTAACGAGGGATCGGCGATGCTCGGTACTTCGAGGGCGGCGAGTGCTTCGAGCTCGCTCGGATGAGCGCGCAGCGACAGCACCCGTTCGGGCCGCAACCTTTCCATCGCATTGGCGACGATTACGGCGACATCTGCCTGGCCGAGCTGAAGTTCTCGGGCCACGACCTCGCGCGCAATGTCAGGCAACATCTGCAGCAGCGCAACGTCGATCGCATCGGCCAGTGCGGCGCGAAACCGGCGCGCGGCACGCATAGCCTCCGCACAGTCCTCAGGCACGATCGGTTCGGCTCTCCTCTCCAGCGATGACGGCATCGCCGGTTCGCTTGCGGATGGTCGCAAAAACTCGTCGAGGGGGACGAACTCGTCAAGCACGGTGGCGCAGCAACTCCTGCGTATCGTTGAGCAGCGGTGAGTGGCGTCGCTGCATGCGGCTTACTATTGCTTCGCGTTCGTGCGGGGGATAGAGCTCGAGCACCGCCGTTGCCGTTGCTGCCGGAAGTGCGCTAATGATGGCAGCTACGGCGTGCGGCGGTTCCTGCTCGAGCATCGAACGAACTCGGCCCGGCGGAAAGCCGATGGCGGCGTTGGATGCGCGCGCAACCATCGCGCGTTCGGTCAGCGTCTGTGCGAGCGAGGCCAGCGGCGGCAGCGCCAGACGCGCGCACGCAACGAGCCCGAGCATCACCACCAGCACCGGCGCAAGGGGGACGAGGGCCCCATACAGCAGCCACCAGGCGTCCTTGCGAGCGCCGGGGATCCGATGAAAACTCATCGCCTCGACTGCCAACGTGTCGCCGCGCCGCGCATCGTAGCCAACCGCAGCGGCGGCCAGTTCGCGCACCTTTACAAGATCCAGCGCGCGCATTTCGTCGACGAACACGGCCGTCGAGAGCCGCTTGATTCCGCCGGGCTGGACTTGTGAAACCAGTTCGTGCGTTTCGCTGCCGCGATCCTGACCCTCTTCGAGCTGCCGGTAACGCTTGCCGCCGCCGTCGTAGGCTTCGCTGTGACGCGTTTGTTCGATCGCCGCGAGCCCGACGGGCGTTCGGCGCACGTCGCGCTCGGAATATTGCGAGGCATCGTATTCGGCACGGACCCGCACGATCGCGGCCCCCTCCCCGAAGGCGGCGTCGAGTGCGGATTGCAGCGATCGCTGCAGTTCGCTCGCGTCGTCACCGCCGCGAGAATCGTCGCCGAGTGCGATGCCGCGATCGTCCAGAACCGTGACCCGAGCGGGTTGGAGCTCCGGAACGCTCGCCGCCACGAACGCGCGAATACCGGCGACGGCCTGACGCGACAGCTGTGCGCCGGCCCGTAGCCGAAGCCGCACGCTCGCGCTCGCGTCGTGAGCGGCTTGATCGGCGAACTCCGGCGGCTTCGCGGGCGCGACGATGACCCGTGCATCATCGACGCCGTCGATTCCACGCAAACCGGCTTCGATATCACCCGAAAGACCGACGCGGGCCTGAGCGTCGACGACGGCTTGGGGCGTAAGCACGCCGATGCTCGCCAAGGCTTCGCCGGTGCTCGAAAGATGTTGATGTGGTTCGCCGGCCAGCGACAGTCGCAGCAAAAGATCGTTGCGACGACCTGCGGCAACGATCACGTTATCGGCCGTCGGTGTGAACGCGACGTTCCAGCCGGCCAACCGTTCCTCGACCTCGGTAAGTTGCTCGGGATGCAGCGGTTGCGCGAACAGCGGCGATCGGCCGGAGTGACCCAGCATCGCTCCGCCAATCGAAAGGGCGATCCCGATCGCCACCGCCGCCGCGGCGGCCAGCCGTGCGAACTTGTGTAAAGCGTTCCAACGCGTCAGTAGCTGCGCCAGCGCCTGCATCGCGAAAGACGGCGCGCCTTAGATTTGCATGTTGAGAATGGACTGAATTGTTTGCACGACGCGCTGTGCGGTTGCCGTGGCTACCGAAAGGGCGACGTCGGCCCGCGCGCGCTCGTAAACCGCCGCTTCGAGCGTTCCCGCGCCATAGGCAAATGCGTCTTCAGCGCGCGTCGCGCCCGTCAGCGCGCCGCCAAGCGCGTCAAGCGCGCGCGCAAAACCGGCTGAGTCCTGCGCGTTGGCAGTCGGCGAAGGAGCCATATCGGGCAGGAGGGGCTCGACTCTCATAACCTTTCGAGCTCCAGGGTTTTCTCGGCGAGCGTCTTGCCCACGTCAAAAATCGACGCATCGGACTCGTATGCGCGCGAGGCATTCATCACCGCGATCATCTCGGTCAGGATGTCCACATTTGTACCGCGCTCGGTATGCGTACCGCTAAACTGTACGCGAACGCCGCCATCCTCCGAATCCACAACGCGGAACTCCGGAATCATGCGAGTATAATCGGCACTCGGTCCCGCGGCCTCGGCTGCGGCGACGTTGCGGGCTGCGACGTCGAGCGCGGCGCGCTGCGCGTCCATGCCGCTGGCAGCGGCATCCAGTAGGTCAATCGTCATTTCGCTACCCCCTTGATCTCCTCGAAGCGCGCGCGCTCCACGCCCAGCAGCGCTTCGGTGAAGATCGCCGCCTGCGCCGTTTGTGCCATCGCGGCGTCCGCGGATCGGCCTGCCGCGACGCCCGAATTTGCCCGCGCCACCGAGGCCTGAGCATCCTTCAGGCGGCTGCGCGCCGCATCGATTGCATCGCGAAGATTATCGCCCACGTCAAACATAGAAGTCAGTGTACGAGGGGAGGGTGACTGCCACACATACCAAAGATAGACGAGATGTGACCTTTATCGTGAGCTTGCCGAAGGGTGAGAACAAGGTGAAGATCGAGTTGGAAACCGCTCACGAACGGGTAAGAATCAGTTGAAACCGCTCGCGACGCTCGCATTGGCGGGTAAAGAGTGCCGGTCCGTAGGCTATAATAGGTCTCGGAAGTTAAGGAGGAAACGTGCGAATTTTTAGAACCCTTCCCGCAATCATCGCGGCATTACTCATCACCGCGGCCCCATTGCCCGCGCCGGCGCAATTCTCGGTCGGCGTTGGCTTCAACATCGGCATCCCGCCCCCGGCATTGCCGGTCTACGCGATGCCGGCATGCCCCTATGCGAACTGGGTCTGGACCCCTGGGTACTGGGCTTGGGGACAGGCCGGCTATTACTGGGTCCCCGGGACCTGGGTCGCCCCGCCCTCGATCGGCGTCTACTGGACGCCCGGTTACTGGGGTTACCAGGGCGGCAACTACGGTTGGAACACGGGTTATTGGGGGCCGAGCGTCGGCTTCTACGGCGGAGTTAACTACGGCTTCGGCTACTTCGGCACCGGCTTTGTCGGTGGCGTCTGGGCCGGGAACGCCTTCCGCTACAACACCGCCGTGGTGAACGTCAACCGGACGGTTATCCATAACACCTACAACAAGACCGTCATCAACAACTACAACCATTCTCGCGTCAGCTATAACGGCGGCCACGGCGGAGTCTCCGCACGGCCGACATCCGCGGACATCGATGCGCGCCGCCACGGCATCGCGCCGACGACGGTTCAAAGGAACCAGGCAAAAGTTGCCGCCCAGGATCGGAACCTCTACGCGAACGTCAACAAGGGGAAGCCCCCGGTGACGGCCGTAGCGAAACCGATCTCCGATCCGAAACAGCTGCCCAAGTACGCCCCCGTCACGGCGGCCGACAAACAAGCGGCGCAGGCCAACCTGAAGAACGGGAACGCGGGCGCGGCTAACAAGGGCACCGTGACCACGACTAACAAGGGCACGTCGACCAATAAGGGCGCCACCAACCAGACGATGGAACACAAGGCGCCCGTCAGCGCTCCGAAGACGCAAACGCAAACGAAGACAAATAACCAAATGCAGAGCGCACACAAGCAGCCGACAACAACCGGCACGCACAACCAAGGCGCGATGCATTCCCAAGGCAACGCCTATCATCAGAAACCGGCTAACCAAGGGAAACCACCCAGTGGCAACATGCATGGGCAAGGCGCCGGCAAGCCGCAGGGCGGCGGTCAAGGCAAACCGGCCGGACAAGGCAAGCCTCCCGGTGGCGGCGGCGGGGACAAGAACAAACCGCCGCGGTCTTAAGCTCCGTTCACAAACCGCAGGGACCCGTCTTCGGGTCCCTGCTTCGTTTATCGGGCCAGCGGCAGTTGTTGAGCGTCGAGCGGCACGCCGAGCATCAGTCGCGTGACCTCGTCGTAGTTCGCCACGCCGGACGCGATGCGATTGCTCTTTAAGTACGCGTTGTACGTACGCCAAGACCAGTGCGCGAGCATCACGTTGACGTGGCGCTCGTTTCGGATCCGGAGCGCCGTGAAATCGCGCCACACCAGCGGCACGAACTCGCGATGCGCGTAGCGCCGCTTTTGCGGCAGGTATAAAAACAGCTCGAACCATCCCGAGTAGCGGACCGCGGGGTCGCCGGAGCGCACGCAGGTCAAGATCGCAAGGTAGTTGGCTTCGTCTTCGCGGGCGTACGCGGCGTCGTGACTCCACTCGTGCGCTAAATCAAAGGGGCGTTCGAACCACAGAAGATCCGAGGCCATCGCGACGTTGAGCGTCAGCGGGTTGATGAATCCGCTCGTACCGGTCGCGAGCATGAAAGGGTCGGCGATCGTCGGCTTGGGAGAACCGACGTTCGGCGCCCAGGTGTCACCGGCTCGCTGTACCGCCGGCAGCCACGCCGCGCGTAGCGCTTCGACATCGAGTGGTAGCTCGGCGCGAGCGTGCGCCGCGGCTGCGAGCGCATTCATCTGCGCCATCGCGCGGGTGCGCAAGAGCGCCGCGGCGCTCGGCGTCACGCGCGACGGATCGAATCGCACGCGCGTCTCCAGCGGCGCGCGAGCGTAGTTCCAACCCCAGCTCAACTCGAACCACAAAACGTAGAGCGCCACGATCGCGGCGCAACTGAGGATCAGCGCAACGAGACCGTCCCGACGCCGGCGCGACGGGTCTCGAACAAATCGCGCAATCTGCCATACGATAGCCGCGACTCCGAGCAGCGCGGCGAGATCTCCCAGCGACCATGGGAGCGGATGCGTGATCGCGAAAGCGACGTGCTCCCACGGCGGATACGCGCCGTTGGAATAGGCGCGCTCGATCCAGTCGGGATGTGGTTGAAAGAGTAGCGCGACCGCGCCGAGCGCGATCGCGACGAGCTTGAGGCCGCTCTTTAGCGTTTGCTGTATTGGAAGCGCTTGCGTGCGCGCTTGCGCCCGTACTTCTTCGATTCTTTTTCGCGGGGATCGCGAGTGAGGAATCCGTTCTTGCGAAGCGTGTCTTTCAGCGACTCGTCGACGGCCAGCAAAGCGCGCGCGATGCCGTGGCGGATCGCGCCGGCCTGACCGGCGATGCCGCCGCCTTCCGCCTTGACCGTGACGTCGAATCGCGAAAGGCTCTGCGTGGCCTCGAACGGTTGGCGCACGATCTGCTGCAGCTGCGGTCGCGGGAAGTACTCGTCGGCGGTCTTGCCGTTAACCGTGATAATGCCCTGGCCGAGCGTGAGCTTCACGCGCGCCACGGCGCGTTTGCGGCGCCCCGTGGACTGGATGATCTCGCTCGTTTCGTTCAACGACGGCTCCTATTGCGGATCCGGCAACGGCGCCGGGGTTTGGGCACCGTGCGGGTGCTCGGCGCCGGCGTAGACGTTCAAGCGCCGTAGTTGGACGTCGCGCATGCGATTGGTCGCGAGCATGCCGCGCACGGCTTTCTCGATCAGGCGCGTCGGATGTTTGTCGCTCAACTCGCGGGCGGTCTGCATCTTGAGCCCACCGGGATAGCCGCTGTGGCGATAGTAAACCTTCTGCTGCCACTTCCGTCCGCCCAGCTCGATCTTCTCGGCGTTGACGACGATCACGTGATCGCCCCCGTCGATGTGCGGGGTCCAAGTCGGTTTCTGCTTGCCGGAAAGGGCGCGCGCAATACGCACGGCCAGTGTGCCAAGACGTTGGCCGGCCGCGTCAACGATATACCAGCGATGATCGGCCTGCGCCGTTGTCTGCTGATAGGTGCGCACAACCAAGGTATCCTACGGGAAAGCCTGCTCCCCGTCAAGCAGCGCCGGAGCGCCGCGCCCGAACAGCGGGTGCTCGGCAAAGGAGTCGTAGCCGTCGTCGTAGCGGACGCCGGCCAAGCAGAGGCCCTGGGCGGGAGCGATCGAGCTAGTAGCTGAGCGCTCGCCAGCCCGCAAAATTGCGGCCAGCTCATCGGGCTGGCGCCGCCCCTGGCCGCACTCGAGCAACGTGCCGACGATGATCCGGACCATGTTATGCAGGAATGCGTTGGCGGCGATTTCGACCCGAATCAGCTCACCCCGCCGCTCGACGCCCAAACGCGCAATCGTCCTCACCGTTGAAGCCGCCGCGATCTCGGAAGTGCCGAACGCACGGAAGTCGTGCTCGCCGACGAGGTGGACCCCGGCGGCTCGCATGGCCGCGAGATCGAGGGGCCGGACGACGTGGCTCGCATACCGTGCCAGCAACGCGCTGCGTTGCGGCCGGTTGAGGACGGCGTACACGTAGGTGCGCTCGCGCGCCGAAAAGCGAGCGTTGAAATCGCTTCCCACCACCGCGGCCTCGCGAACCGCACAATCACGCGGCAAGAGCGCGTTGAGCGCGACGCACAGCCGTTCCAACGGGAAAGAATGCTCGGTCGAAAAGCCGACGACTTGTCCGCTGGCGTGAACGCCGCCATCCGTTCGCCCCGCGCTCGTCAACTTGATGCGTCGTTCGAACAGCGTCGCGAGCGCGGTCTCCAAGACGCCGGCCACCGTGCGCAGTTCCGGCTGCCATTGAAATCCGCTAAAGTCGGTACCGTCGTATTCGACGGTGAGGCGCAGAGCGATTGCGGCTTACTTTCCGCGCGCCGCAGGCAAAAACTGCGCTCGACGCAGCTCGACCTGCACCTGCCCGAAGTCTCGGTGAAACGCCGGGTCGTGCATCATCACGAAAACGGCCAGCGTACCGGCGGTCCATCCCGCGGCGACGTCGGTGGGATAGTGCAGGCCCAGGAGTATTCGGTTCTCCGCGAACGTGCGCGCTTGCGAGAAGATCGCATCGCGTTTGGCCGGCAGCAGCTGCGAAAGCACGATCGCGCTCGATGACGCGAACGCGGCGTGCCCGCTCGGATACGACGCGTGTTTCTTCCCGCCGCCGCCGGGGCGAGGCCGTTCCCAGTAGGCCTTGGCCGCGAGCACCAGCCGGTGGACGTCCGAGTCGATGCGCTTGAAGAACCGCGCGGTTAGTGGAAGGCGCTGGGCCGTGAAGTTGGGACCGATCGCAGCCGCAAAGAAAAACACGCTGCGCTGCGAGGCTTCTTGCGCGTCCGCCAGCTGCGCGGCGCTGCGCGTCGAAATCGCCGCAGCAACTTGCTGTTCGTCGGCGCGAGCCTGCGCCGAGCCCAAATCGGGCGGTGGAGGCAGCAACACCGTAAGGTCGAGCTGACGGGCGTTGAGGTAATAGTATCCACTCGGCGTCGCGGCCGAAGCGGCGGCCGCCGCTGTTACGACGAGAAAGAGGGCGAGGCCGGCAACCCTCGGCAACATTACCCGTGCTGGCGTTGCAACGGAAAGAGCAAGACGTCGCGTACCGAACGCTGATTGGTCAACAGCATGATCAAGCGATCGACGCCGATGCCGATTCCCGCGGTCGGCGGCATGCCGTATTCGAGCGCCCGCACGTAATCCCAATCCGGCTCGGGAATCTCTTCGTTACCCGCAAGCCGTTCGGCGATTTGGGCCTCGAATCGCGCGCGCTGATCGTCGGGGTCGTTGAGCTCGGTGAAGGCGTTGGAGATCTCCATGTTCGCGCAAAAGAGCTCGTACCGGTCGGCGATTTCCGGATCGTCGGCGCGGCGCTTTGCCAACGGCGAGATGACGACGGGGTAGCCGCTGACGAAGGTCGGAGCCAACAAATTGGGCTCGACGATGCGCTCGAAGATCTTATCGAGCGCATGCCCGTGGGTCGGCGAAGCCGGTAAGCCGAGCTCGCCGAGAATCTGCGCTACGGCAGAGGCGTCGAGCAACCGCTCCCGCGTGTATTTCCCGCCGCTGTAGCGGGCCATCGCGTCTAAGTATTCGATTCGCGCGAAGGGCCGCTGGAAGGAAATCGTGTGCTCGCCGTACGGGAGATCCGTGGCGCCGTCGGTCGCGATCGCGGCAAGGTGCGCGATCAGCGCCTCGTTGAATTCCAGCATGTCGGAAACGTCCCAATACGCGGCGTAGAGCTCGAGCATCGTAAACTCCGGATTGTGCGTCGTATCGATGCCTTCGTTGCGAAAGATTCGGCCGATTTCGTAGACGCGTTCCAGGCCCGCCACGATCAAGCGCTTGAGGTTCAGCTCGGTCGCGATCCGCAGTTGCATCACCTTGTCCAGCGCATTGCAGTGGGTTACAAACGGGCGAGCCGCGGCCCCGCCCGCGACGTGCAGCAGCGTCGGCGTTTCGACCTCGTAGAAGCCCTGCGCGTCAACGAAGCGGCGCATCTCCGCGATCAGGCGGCTGCGCATGATCAGCGCGTCGCGCACGTCGGAATTTACGATCAAGTCGACATAGCGCTGACGATAGCGCTTCTCGACGTCTTGCAAGCCGTGCCACTTGTCGGGCAGGGGCATCAGCGCCTTACCGATAGCGGTAAACCGCGTAACGTGCAGCGTCAGCTCTCCGAGCTTCGAGCGAAACATGTAACCGCGCACGGCAATGAGATCCCCGCGGTCGAGATCGTGCCAGTCGGCAAATGCGTCGTCGCCGATTTCCTGTTTACGAACGTAGATCTGCAGCTTGCCGGTGCGATCGGCGAGGTCGGCAAAGATCGTCTTGCCCATCGTGCGTTTCGAGAGAACCCGGCCGGCTAGGCTCCAGCCTTCGGCCGAAGCGTCCTGGCCCGGCACCAGGAAGCCATAGCGCTCCAGCAGTTCTGAAGCCGTCGCGTCAACGTCGCAGCGCCGCTGCGCGAACGGATCGTTGCCTCGCGAACGCAAAGCGGCCAGATTCTCACGTCTGGCCGCTACGAGTGCTGCTTCGGTCTTACCGAACTCTTCCAATGACGTTCCTTAGGAGCCTGTCGGGTTGTGTCCGTTTTCGAATCCGGTGTCGAATTTTGTCCGAAGACAAGGCGCGATGAGCGACAAAATCAGTGCTTGGCGAGCGAAGAGCAACGCAGTATTCGGACAAAAAGCGGCCCGGAGACGAGAAGGCGACATAATCCGACAGACTCCTCAGGACGCCTTTTTTGCGGCCTTCTTCGGTGCGTTGCTTTTGATGGACTCGATCTTGTACTTCGCCAGGCCGCGCGGCGTGGCAACGTCGACCGTTACGCCCTTCTTGTGGCCCATCAGCGAGCTGCCCAGCGGCGATTCGTTGGAGATGCGGCGGTTCGACGGGTCGGCTTCGGCCGAACCAACGATAGAAAACTCGTAGGTCTCGTTGTTCTTGAGGTCCTTGACCTTGACGATCGCGCCGAGATGGACTTCGTCCGCGACATACTCCGACTCGTCGATGATCCGAGCGTTGCGAATCATCGCCTCGAGCTTGAGGATGCGCCCCTCGATGAACGCCTGCTCTTGCTTGGCGTCTTCGTACTCCGCATTTTCGCTCAAATCGCCGTACTCTTTGGCTTGGCGAATGCGATCGTTGACCTCACGCCGGTGGACGCTCTTGAGCTCGTCGAGCTCGTGCTCCAGCTTCGTTAGACCCTCTGCGGTCAGGACGATCTCTTTGTCGTTCAACCTATAGATCCTCACCGGGGTTTATGGCAAAACCCCACAGCACGTAATCGCGTTCTCCAACGCTGGCGCGGTTGGTTCTCAACAGGCCGCTCCAAGGCCTCCTGCACGCCGCCGGGGAGTATACCCAGGCGCTAATCCATCTTAACGACGCGGGGTTTCAGGCGCAAGGCGTGCAGCAGGCGTTCGTAGTCGGCGGGCACCACGTCGCTCCAGCGCTTCCCCAGCAGCGCCAAAAGCGCGGCTTCCAGAACGTTGGTTCCGAAGGACCGGCCGGCGATTTCGGGCGTGGTCGTGATCAGCATCGAAACGCCGCGCGCCGCGAGCTCCTCGACGTTGCCTTGCGTGACCGTATTCGTCAGGACGATCTTTCCGTCCAAGCGCTCCGGCATGAACTGACGCATGAAGTGGAAATCGCCCGCGATGATCTCCGCCTGATCGTAGTATTGCGGATACTTCGGCTCCGGCGGCTTCTCTTGTTTCTTCCCGGTAGGGTAGAAGAATTGAAACGGCAGCTTACAGGCATCCGGGAGATATTTTTCTGCCAGCTCTTCGAACGCGTGCAGGTCGCGTACCGGCATGTCTTTGTCCAGCGCGAAGATGAAATCCCCGAAGAGCACGTCGGCGCCGGCATCCACTAGGGCCTGCGCCATCCCGAAGCGATCCAGCGCGCTCACCATCAAGACGCGTTTGCCGCGCAAATCGATGGCGAGCTCGTCCTGCATGAAACGAATCGCTTCACGCTCGAGCGTGTTCTTGAGCCCGCTGCCGTCGACGATCGGCGTGATCTTTGCGGCTTCGAGCAATCGCAGCCCATCGCGCAACGCGTAACGATGGCGCCCGGCATAGAGATAGACGTCGATGCCGCCCAAGCCGATCGCGGCGACCTTACCGTCGAGATCGCGTACCTTTGCGATCGCCACGTCGAGCTTTCCGTCCGTCCCCTCGCGCGAAATGTCGAGCTCGTCGCCCATGAAGGTGACGACGGCGCGATGATCCCGGCTGCTCGAGCCCAGCGAGACCGAAACGACGCGCTTCATCCTTCCACGAGCTCCGGATGAGGTTGCCGCGCGGCGGTGGCGGCGGCGCGCGTTGCGGCAAGTTTTTCGGGGGTGATCGCGGCGTCGAAGGCGCGCATGTCGGCCAGTTTGAAGCCGCAGCGTTCCGCCATCGCTTGGATCGCTACCACCCTTTCGAGCTCGATGCCGCGGCCAAGCGTGTAGGGTTCCAAACGGCCTTCCAGCGCGAGGATCATCGTCTCGCTCATACAGGCCAGTGCCGTGCGCGGCGGCAGGTTCAAGTCGAACTCCGTTCCGGGTTCGCGCACGCGTTCGAAGCGCGGGTTTCCCGGCACCAGCATGTTTCCGCCCTCGACCACCAAAACGTCCGGCCGAAGCTCTGCAACACGCCGCCCGACGTCGTGCGGCAGCGATAGCTCGCAGATCACCGCCCCGGTCTGAAGATCCTCCGGTTCGATGACGTCCTGGATCGAGCTCGTGGCGGTGAGCACCAGCTGCGCGCGACGCACCGCGGAGGAGATGTCGGTGGTGTACTCACTCTCGCACGGCAGCGTCTCGGCGATGGCTTCGTGAAACTTGCGCAAGCGCGTTTGGTTACGCGCCACGAGGATCAGACGTTTGACTCGTTCCGCAATCAGCCGAACGCAGGCCGCACCGATCGAGCCGGTCGCGCCGATTACCGCGGCGGTCGAAGGTTGCGGGTCGACGCCCATCTCGTCCGCCCCCCGAAAAAGGCTTTGCACGCCCGCCGCGATCGTCAGCGAATTGCCCGTCGTCACCGGAATCGGCGAACGCGCGTTGATCGTGATCCCAGCATCGCCTACCACACCGGTGAATGCGCCGAGCCCAGCAACGCCGGCTCCCAATTCCGCGCCGATCTCGATCGCACGCAGGACGCGCAGGTAAACTTCTTCCCGCGGAAAGTCCATGAGCTGCTGCGGCAAGAGCGGGGCTGCGACGAACCAGCCTTCCGTTTCGCGCCCGTCCGGCGTGCGAACGCCCGTAACGTGCACCGCCGCATACGACGGCATCCACTCCATGATCTTGCGCAAGATCGGCTCGCCCTTGCCCTTGGCGCCGGGCTCGTAACGCGCGATGTCCTCGAATGAAAGCGGGTGGATGACGAAGCAGAACTTGTTCACGCTTCGTCATATCCGGTCGGCGAGCAATAAGGTATGGGTATCTTGCGAACGGCCTACCGCGCCGACCGCGGGCAACTCGTTTACGGCCTTCCAGAGGTCCAACGAGCGCTTGTTGTCGTGTAACAGCCGCGCGTCCGGTTCGCGCCGATAGCCGATCTTGGAAACGGGCTGCTGTGCGAGCCGCTCCTGGTCCCACAGAAGAATGCTTTCGTATGAATCGGCGATGGATTCCGGCGCCCAGGTGTCCTGCGGCTCGAACGACGGTTCGTCGGTCGCGCGACAAACGACCGAAAGATAACCCGATTCGAAGTTCGTGGTGAACCGAGTCGAATCGTCGCCCCCGTACGGATGATAGAGACAATCGATCGGCAAGAGCTTGAAGTAGCGCAACAGGTAGTCGAAGAGGGGGATCGACGGATACCAATAGGTCGTAGCCTCTCGCTGCAGCTTTCCACGGTCGTTGAATTCCATCGAGAAATCATTCCGCTTTACGACGTTTGTCGAAACGATCATCAAACCGTTCTTTTTCAACAGCGGCCGGAGCCCGGCGAGGACGTGCATCGGCGAATAGACGTGGTACAGGACGCCCGACAAGTTGATCAGGTCGAATCCCCGCTTGCCCCCCAATTTCTTGCTCAAATCGTACAGCGACCCGATCTGGCGAAACCTGAAATGGGCGCCGAAGAGCTTGCGAACGGCCTGCATCTTCTCGTAGTTGTAAAGGTGAGGGTTCGTCGCCACGACGTCTTTGGCGCCTTGCCTGCACATCAAGATCGGCATCAACCCCTCGACGCTGCCGATGTCGAGACAATCGCAGCCCGCCAACTCGCAGTTGCGCAGCAGCATGCGGGGCAGCAGTGGAAAATCGGCGGGAAAAGACGACGCCGTGATCGCCCCCGGCGCCAGCTCGAAGCTGTAATACCACCACTGTTTGTAGAGTTCCGATTCTCGGAGGGTTTCAGCCGTGCGCGGCAGGCGCCGGCCGATGCCGCGAGCGCCGAACCATAGGAGGAGCATTCTGCTAAAGACCGAGCCCGGCTCGAAGAGCCTCCTTCGCACAAACCGTTTGAACATCGGGGAATTCAGGAACCGTTCGTATTTCATCTTTGCTCCGCTTCGCGTTTGAGCGCGGCCAGCATCATCTCGCTGTTCTCGCGCACCTTCTTCTGCAATGTGGGTCCTATGAGCTCGGCCAACGTCGGCACGCCAAAATCGTAATCCACGCCCAGCACGACGTGGGTTGCGCCGTCCCGGTGTTCGAACGTCCAAGCGCCTTCGAACTTGTCGAGATCGCCTTCGATGAGCTTGTAGTCGATGCGCAACGCCGCGTCGTCGAAGCGATCCTGCTCGGTCCACTCGATCGGCGCCTCCTCGACGAGCGTTTTCCAGCGCGAGATCGCGCCTGCGGCGTTGCGCTCGAGGATCGTCACGGTTTCAACGTCCGGCATGAACTGCGGAAACCGCTCCTGGTCCTTTGCCAGTTCGTAGACGACTCGCGCGGGGGCGTCAATCACGATTCTGCTCTCGACGTACGGCATCGCGTTAGGTGGATAAATTCCCTAGCTTTTCGACTGCCGTCGCGACGCCGGCGCGCAGAGCAGCTAGGGCACGATCGATCTCGGCGGCGCTGACCACCAAAGGCGGCTCCAGCCGAATTACTCGCTGCTGATTGAGCGTCCACGCGGCCGTCACGCCGTCTTTGAGCATCTCGGGGATGATGAAGCCGCCGTAGCCCTCGTGCGTCAGCTCGACGCCGACCAAGAGCCCGAGCCCGCGCGCTTCGCGCACGACCACCGGATACGCGTCGGCAACCGTTCGGGCGCCACGCAGAAGCCGCTCGCCCAACTCCTGGGCCCGTTGCGCGAGCCGTTCTTCTTCCAGGACGTCCATGGCCGCGAGCGCCGCCGCACACGCCACCTCGCTGCCGCCAAACGTAGACGTGTGCACCAGCGGAGCGCTTCCGAACGCGCGCTTCCAGACGTCCGGTCGCGCGATGAACGCGCCGACCGGGACGACGCCCCCGGACAGTCCCTTGGCCAGCGTCATCACGTCGGGCACGACGTCGTCGCGGTTGCACGCAAAGCGATATCCGCAGCGTCCCAAACCCGTCTGCACTTCGTCCGCAATGAACAGCGCTTTCGACGCGTCGCAGATCTCGCGCACGGTTTTTAGATAGCCCGCGGGAGGCACGTTGACGCCGCCTTCGCCTTGCACCGGCTCGACGACGAACGCGGCGGCATCGCGCAAGGCCTCTTCGAGCGCGTCGGTTTCGCCGTAGGGTATCGCGAGCGCGTCGGCAAGCAGCGGGCGAAACGGCGACTGAAAACTCTCGCGTCCGCTGACCGAAAGCGCGCCCAGGGTCTTGCCGTGATAGGCGTCAATCGTGCTGACGATTTTGGCGCGCCCCGTCGCGGCGCGCGCCAGCTTGATGGCGCCTTCGATCGCCTCGGTGCCGCTGTTGCACCAAAATGAAATTTGCAGATCGCCCGGCGCGAGCTCGGCAAGTCGCCGCGCCGCGCGGCCGAGGAGCACGTTAAACATCGTCTTCCCGGAGAGCGACATCAGCTCCAGCTGCGCGCGCACGGCTGCGACGGCGCGCGGGTGGCTGTGCCCCAGCGTGAACACGCCATAGCCGCCCGCGAAATCGAGATACGCTTTGCCGTTCTCATCCCAAATCGTGCACCCGCTCGCGCGCACCTCCACCGGCGAACCGGAGAGTTTCATCACCCGCGCGAGCGGCGGATTGACGAATCGCTTGTAGTTTTCGTAGGTTTCCGCGGCCAGCGCATGGGGTGAATCGGCGCCGTAAAGGTCCGCGCGTTCGTCGATCATGCCGCGACCGGCGCGCATTCCAGGCGCGCTATCGTCTCTTCGATGGTGTGGAGGGTATCGGCGGCGGAATCCATACGCATGATCCGTTCGCGCAACAGGCCCGCGCCCGGGATGCCCTTGAGATAGAGCGCGAGATGCTTGCGCATTTGCGGCACCGCGCGCGCCTCGCCGAGCTCGTGTACCATCGTGCGATAGTGCACGAGCGCAAAGCGCAGGCGATCGGGGGCGCTCGGGAGCGGTCGCGCGTCCCGTCCCTCCATGAGGTCGCGAACTTGAGTGATCAGCCAAGGATTTCCGAGCGTCGCGCGGCCCAACATGACCGCGTCGACGCCGCTGCGGCGCATGCGTCGCAGCGCGTCATGCGGATCCTCGAGATCGCCGTTGCCGATCACGGGAATTTCAACCGCGCTCTTGAGGCGGGCGATGTGATCCCAATCGGCTTCGCCTTTGTAGAACTGTTTTGCCGTGCGCGCGTGGAGCGTCACCGCTTGCACGCCGGCGCGTTGCGCGCGGCGCGCGACGTCAATGTAGACCAGCGCGTTTTCGCTCCAGCCCAGACGCATCTTCATGGTTACGGGGCAGTCGACGGCCTCGACCACCGCGCGCATGATCGCTTCACAGCGATCGGGATCGCGCAAGCATGCCGATCCACCGTTGGTCTTCGTGACCTTCGGTGCGGGACACCCGAAGTTGATGTCCACGATGTCGGCGCCACACTCCCGAACGACCTTGGCAGCCAACGCCATCGTAGCGGGATCGTCGCCCCACAGCTGCGTGGCAACCGGCTTTTCCAGCCCGTGTTGATCGATCATCTCCATCGTTCGACGGCTACCGTACGCCAGCGCGTTGGACGACACGAACTCCGTGACGGTAAGGCCCAGTCCGAATGGACGGTACAGCGCGCGCATGGTTCGATTCGTCACGCCCGACATGGGCGCCAAAATCAACGGCGGCCAAATCTCGATCGAACCGATCCGCAGTGGTGCAGGGCGCATGGCGCTATGCTATTTAACGACGCGGCGCATCGCGCCTCGCGCGCCGGGAAGCGCCGCCTGGTAGAAAAGTCGCAGTCCCTCGAGGCTGAGGTGCGGGGCGACGGCGTCGACGACCGGCGTCTGCTTGGCAACGATCTCGGCGAGCCCACCCGTCGCAACGACTTTGGCGTTGACCTGCATCTCCGCGCGCATTCGCGAGACGAGCGCTTCGGTCTGACCGGCGAAGCCGTAAACGATGCCGCTCTGCAGCGCCTCGACGGTATTGCGGCCGATCGTCTTCCCCGGCGCCTCGAGCGCGATTTGCGGCAGCTTTGCCGTGCGTCCGATCAACGCGTCGAGCGAGATCGTGATGCCCGGGGCGATGGCTACACCCAAGTACTCGCCCGCCGGCGAGATCGCCATGAACACCGTTGCCGTGCCAAAGCTCACGACTATCAGCGGCGCGCCGAACCGCTCGCGTCCACCGATCGCTGCGGCGACCAGATCTGCGCCGACCTCGGCCGGGCTCTCGGTAAGGATCCGAATCAGCCGCTGCGTCTGCGGCTTTAAGAAGGTGGGCTCGGCCTTGAAGAAGCGCTTGCACGCCGACTCCAGCACCGGATCGAGCTTCGGTACGACGCTGGCGATCGCGACCGCATCGATGACTTCGACGGCAACGCCGCTGGTCGCGAAAAGCTGCGTGAAGAAGACGCCATACTCATCGGGCGTGCGCCGCAACTCCGTCGTCACGCGCCACGTGTGCTTCAACTCGGCGTCGTCAAAGCAGCCGAGTTTCGTCTCGGTGTTGCCGACGTCGATCGTCAGGAGCATTGCATCAGCTCCACCACGGTATCGAGTAGTCGCGCGGCGAGCGTCGCCTTTTCGGCCCGGCCCAGCTCCCGGCGACCGTCACCGCCCCAGAGGAGTACGAGTTCGTTGTCGCCCGTGCCGAAGCCGCGTTCGCCGCGCACGTCGTTTACGGCAATCGCGTCCAGATTTTTGGCGACGAGTTTTGCCCGCGCGCGCTCCTCGTGATCCTCGGTTTCGGCGGCAAATCCCACCAGAAAGGTCGAACCCTTTCGTTCTCCCAGCGCCGCGAGAACGTCGGGATTTGGCAGAAACCGCACCGTCAGCTCCTGACCGCTTTTCTTTAGCTTCGAGTGGGAACGATCGGCTGGGCGCCAGTCGGCAACCGCCGCGGTAGCGATCGTGAGATCGGCGCCGACCGCATGTTGCAGCGCGGCCGCATACAGGTCGTCGGCGGTCGTCACGTGCACGACGTCGACTCCGGCGGGCGGCTCGAGGAGCGTGGGCCCGAGCAGCAAGGTTACGGCGGCGCCGCGCAGCGCCGCTTCGCGCGCGAGCGCGATGCCCGTGGCGCCGCTGGACGCGTTGCTCAAAAAACGTATCGGATCGAGCGCCTCGCGCGTCGGACCGGCCGTGATCGCTACGCGCTTGTTGCGCAGCGACTGCCGGCGCGCAACGCTTCGATCCAGCGCTTCGAGGATGCGCTCTTGCGAAGCCAAACGCCCGGCGCCGATTTCGCGCTCGGCGAGAAAGCCTTCCTCGGGATCGAGGATTTCATAACCTCTCGCGCGCAAAGCCGAGAGATTCGCCTGCGTCGCGGCATCTTCGTACATCGCTTCGTTCATCGCCGGCGCCAAGATGCGCGGAATACGGGCGGCCAGCAGCGCCGTCGTTAGCAGATCGTCGGCGATGCCCGCGGCCAGCTTTGCGATGAGGTTCGCCGTCGCCGGAACGACGAGCGCGACGTCGGCTTCGCGCACCAGGCGAATGTGCGGAATCCGCTCGGGTGAGTCCCAGAGCGACGTGTACACCGGTCGCGCGGTCAGCGACGCAAATGTGAGCGGCGTGATAAACCGTTCGGCGTGCGCCGTCATCACGACGTCAACGAGTGCGCCGCGCTGCACCAGAGCGCTCGTCAACGCCGCGGCTTTGTATGCCGCAATGCCGCCGCTGATACCTAAGAAGATGCGGGGCGCCGTCACGAGGTCAACCACAGATTATCGATCAAACGCGTGCTGCCGAACCGGGCCGCGCCAAGAATGAAGGCCGGCATCTGGAGCCGTTCGAGCGGAACGAACGTATCGGCCTCAACCAGCTCCAGGTAATCGAGCTTCGCATCCGGGCTTAATGCCGCGGCTCCCGCGCCAACCGCATCGCGCTTCGAATCGCCGGCTTGCAGCGAGTCGCGCATCGCAAGCAGCGCCTTGTACAGGCTTGGGGCCTGTGCGCGCCGCTCCGCGTCGAGATACTGGTTGCGGCTCGACATCGCCAAACCGTCGGGCTCGCGCACGGTCGGCACGAGCTGGACTTCCACCGGAACGTTCAGATCGTCGATCATCTTTCGCAAGATGATCGCCTGCTGAGCGTCTTTTTGTCCGAGGAAAAGCACGTCGGGCTGCACGATGTTCAACAGCTTAGCGATCACGGTGGTAACGCCCCGAAAGTGCTGCGGGCGCTGGGCGCCCTCCAAAACCGTGCCGAGCGGCCCGACGTCGACGTACGTCGTGAAATCCGGCCGATACATCGTTCCGGCTTCCGGCGAGAACAACAGGTCGACGCCAGCCTCCGACAGCTTGGCTCGGTCGCCGGCTTCGTCGCGCGGATAGGTCGTCAAATCTTCGTTGGCTCCGAATTGCAGCGGATTGACGAAGATCGACGCGACGACGGAAGCGGATAGGCGCCGCGCTCGCCGGACGAGCTCCAAATGCCCTCCGTGAAGAGCGCCCATCGTCGGGACGAATCCAAGGGGGCGCGGCGCCGCGGCGAAAAGCGCACGCGCCTGCGTGATCGCACGTACCGTTTCCAATGAAATGCGAACCTTTTACGCAGTCCGCTGCGCGCGCGTTACGCGCAAAATCGTTCGGCCCACGACGAACGGCACGCCCACCGGAAGCGCGACGTCACCAACGACAGTCTCGCCGCCCAGCCGAGTGCCGTTGCGGCTGCGCAGGTCCGTGAGGCGAATCGCGCCCCTTTGAATCTGGAGCCGGGCATGCTGACGGGAAACGTACCGGTCCAGTGCGAGACAGGCTTCTGCCAAGGCATCGTCGCGACCGATCGTGATCTCTCGCTCGAAGGTCCAGGTCTTACCGTCGAGCGGGCCGCTGAGCACTTCGAGCAGGTACATGGCCGCCAGCCCTTCTCTAGGCGCTGCGGCCGCCTCCTGGCGCCTAAGTAATCGGGCGGATCCGGACGATTACTGAAAGGTAACATGCACGACCGAATCGACGAGCTGCTCCGCCTGATCGAAGGGGAGCCTGAGGCGCTCCGGACGGCGGAGTTCCTGCAGACCCAGGACGTTCTCCGAGGCTTGGTCGGCCAGAGCGTCGTCGAGGCTTCGATCGAAGACACCCGCATCACGATCGTCGCTGCCGACGGCCGCCGATACTACTTTTACGGATTTCTCGGCTCGCAGGCTACGGGCTAACCTTCCAGCGCGCGCGCGGCGAAGAGCGCGCCGAGATATGCGTGCGCGGCACTCACGCCGCCCTGAACGTAGACTTCGAACGGCTCCCGCAACGGCGCATCGCACGAGAGCTCGATCGTCGACCCGCTCACGAACGCGCCCGACGACATCAGAACGGGATCCGCATAGCCCGGCACCGCACCGGGCTCCGGCCTGAAGCGGGCGTTGATCGGAAGCGCCGCCTGGAGCCCGGCAGCGAATCGCTCGAGCAGTTGCGGCGTTCCGAGACGGATCGCTTGAACGATGTCGGTGCGCGGCGCACCCGCCGGCGGATCGACGCCGTAACCCAACGCTTCGAAGAGGGCGGCGATGAAATCGAGCCCGCGCAGGCACTGCTCGACGACCGACGGTGCCATAAAAAGTCCCTGCACGAAAGTCCGCCCGAGCCCGAGCGAGGGTCCGAGCGCGGCGCCCAATCCGGGCGCGTAGAGCCGGGCAGCGACGCGCTCGACCGATTCGGAGCGCCCCGCGATGTACGCGCCGGCCGGCGCCAGCGATCCTCCGAGATTCTTGATCAACGAGCCCATGATCAGATCGGCGCCCGCGCGCGCCGGCTCCCGCTCTTCGACGAGCTCTCCATAGCAGTTATCGACCAATACTACGACCTCCGGTGCGATGCGTTTGATCGCAGCGTACGCGCGCTCGCATTCCGCAACGAACAGCGAGCGGCGCGGAGCGTATCCGCGCGAGCGTTGAACGAACACGCTGGCAACGTCGCCTGCCGACAGCGCTGCGTCGAGTCCGCCCAGGTCGATGCCGCCGTCGTGATTCAGCGCGAGCTCACGGTAACGTACGCCTTCATTCACCAGCGCATGTGGGGCGTCGCAGATAGCGTTGCGCAATGTGTCGTACGGCGCACCGGAAATCGAAAGCAGCGTCCGACCGGGCGGCGTGCAGGCCGCCAAAGCGGCAACGATTGCGTGCGTCCCGCTGACGATCGACGGGCGCGCGAGGACGCGCTCGGCTCCGAGCACGCGAGCCAGCAGCGACTCGTAGCGCGCGCGGGCCGCATCGTCGTAGCCGTAACCGGTCGTACCCGCGAGGTCGCTCTCGGCGATGCCCTCGTCGAGGAACGCCTGCAGCACGTTGATCTGCACGCACTGCTGCGCACCGTATGCGAGCGTCGCCGTCCGCGCCTGCGCGGCGAGCGCCGCCGCGCGAACTCTGCCTTCGATACCGAACCGCCGGCACAGCTCGGCGATCAAGACTGCTCCAAAATATGGCGCTCGTATGCTCGCACGAACGGATAATAGATCAGCGTAGCGACTCCGATGTTGAGCGCCGCCAGAGCGATCGCGCGCAGGTCCTGCGTCGCGAGGTAGGTCGAAACGAACGTGGGAACGGAGGATGGCACGTAGAAAGCCGCGCGCGATACGAATCCCGTCGCGACCGCGGCGTAGGTGATCGTCGCGAGCACCAGCGGCGCGCCCACGAACGGCACGACGAGATGCGGGTTAAATACGACCGGCGCGGCAAAAAGCAGCGGTTCGTTCAGATTGAAGAGCGCCGGGACGAACGTCATGCGCCCGACGCGACGTAGGCGTGGCACGGCGGAGATTGCAAACAGTGCGGCCAGCGGCAGCGTCGCGCCGGCTCCGCCCGGGAAGACGAAAAGAAAGAGCGACACCACCACGATATATGGCAAGGGCGCGTGCAACGTAAACGCGTGCGTGTTCTGCATCTGCATCGTGAGATAGACCGGCGTGACGATCGCCGCGAGAACGGCCGGTCCGTGGACGCCCGCGGTCCACAACAGCGTTTCGATGAAAACAATGACGATCAGCGCGATATACGTATCACCCAGTCGCGCGATCGGATGCATCGCATTTGCGATCGCGCCCGCGAGCGAGAAATGCGATGCCATAAGCGCTGCGAAGGTGCCGATTGCGAGCAGCGCGCCAGCCCAATCCGCTGCCGGCGCGGCGAAGCGGCGGCGCACCAACGCGATCCACGCGGCCGTGATCCCGCAAACGGCGATCGCTACGAACAGGCCCGAGGCGCCGAGCGTTCGCAGATAGGCGATCGGCTCGGGACCGAACGGCCGCGGCAGTGACAGCGCGAACGACGTCACGCTGCCGACGAGCATCGGCGCTACGCCGTAGTGCGCCGAGCGCGCCATGCGAACCGCCAGCAGCACGACCAGCGTCGCCGCCATGATCCCGAAGGAGGGGAGCAAAGCACCGGCCAGGCGCAAACCCAGCGAGGGCGACCCGGGCGCGCCCGCGGCGAGCTGCACGCCGAGGATCACGGCAAAGGCCGCGGCTAGGCCGACAAAACTCCAGGGTAGTGCGTCGCGCACGGCCGCGACGAAGGCGAGCTCGCCGACGCGCCGCATAACCGGCACGGCGCGCCGCTCGAAAGAAGCGAAGCCACGCTTTAGTCCCGGCCATTGTTGCCTCAAAGCTCATTTACCATAGTAAACGTCGCCTTTCGGCGCCTCGGCGGGACCAAAACCGACGCTTCGCTACAAGCGGCGAACCACTGCTTCGACGCGACCGACGATCTCGACATCGCTCGCGTAGATTGGCGCCATCGCCTGATTCTCCGGCTGCAAACGGACTCGGCCCGCTTCGCGATAGAAGCGCTTGACCGTCGCCTCCCCGTCAACCATGGCAACGACGATTTCGCCGTTGTCGGCGGTCCGCTGGGGGCGCACCAGGATCAGGTCGCCGTTCAAGATCGCCGCATCGACCATCGAATCACCCTGTACGCGCAGCATGAACGCATCCGACGCGCGCGGCACGTAGCCTGAGGGAAAGAGAAACTCGCCTTCGACGTCCTCTTGCGCGGTGATCGGGACGCCGGCAGCCACCCGGCCGAGAATTGGCACGACCAGCGCATCGCGCGAGGCCGGCAAGGTACCGGTGCGAAGGGCTCGCGGCTTGGTGGGATCCCGCGAGATCAGGCCGCGCCGCTCGAGCGCTTTCAGATGCGCGTGGATCGTGGAGGAGGACGACAACCCGACGAGCTCGCCGATTTCTCGGACCGAGGGCGGATAGCCGTGCTCGGCCGTAAATTCCCGGATGATCTCGAGAATGCGGCGCTGTCTTTCGGTAGCCGGCTTTTCCATCATTTCTTTGGCCATTGGTTCCCTCGCAGCAGCCAGAATGCCAACCGTATGGCACCCGCGGCGGGTATAAGCCTAGCATGAATCCCGGCGGAAGGCAAACATACGTTCGAACTCCCTTGACAACTCTTGGCCGGGCTATGGTAAAATGTAGTGGACGAACAGGCGTTTGGCACTACATATAGGAGTAAAGAGAGTGGATAGGCGAAAACGGTTCACCCTCATGCCGGCGATAGCGCTAGCGGCGCTGGGCCTCATGGTCGCACTGCCAACGCTTTCGAGCGTCCGGCTCTACGCCGCGACGACCCAGCGCTACGCCACCGTAATCGTGCGCCCCGGGGACACCCTCTGGTCGATCGCGGCGACGCATGCCGCGCCAACTGCCGACGTGCAGGAGGTCGTCGATCGCATCAGCGACGCGAACCACCTCCAAGGCGGCACGCTGCAGCCCGGCCAGCACCTGCGCATCCCGGAGTAGCTCGCAAACCTTATTTCCTAACGGCGCGAGACGAGCCCCGATACCCGTACTGGGTTATGTTTTCGCCATCGTATCGGATACAAGATTGAGCGTGGTTTGGTAGATCGTCGTTGACGTTCCGACCGCGCCGTTATCGTGGCGCTGCGTCACGTATTCGTCGACCGAAGTGGGCAGCGACTGCGCGAAGTCATAGCCGACCTTCGTCTGGATGTCGGTCGTCAAGCTGCCTCCCCCGGGTGCCCGAAGGCTGCGCGTTTCGCTGAGCTGCATCTTGCCGTTGTTGTTGCTGTTGATAACGTAGTCGGCGTGGACGTTGAGCCCCCCGCTATCCTGCGTGATCATCCAATGGCGGCTCGCGTCGAGCTGGCTTGGATCGACGAAGTTTCTCCCGAGAAAACGCAGCAGCGTGTACTCCTCGGTGTACACGGTCTTGTTGGGATCGCAGATGACGTGCGTGTTACCGTAGACGACGCACTCTGCGGGCGGGGCCCTTCTAACGTCCTGGCCCTGCTCGCTGATCATGACGACCAGCGCGCCATCGGGCTGCTGGTGGACAAGCTGCACGGTCATGGTTCCCTTGTCGTTGAGGGAACCTCCGTAGTGACTGATTCCATTGGACTGCGTCGCTTCGGGGCCGTTCTGGGTGCTTGCATAGTCTTCGGCCCCGTTGGCCGTGTCCCGAGCAGTTATGCTCTGATTGGCGCTGTACGTGAACGCGTAGACGAGCTGCCCCATCGTGGAATCGGCTCGCGACGCGATCGGCGCCGAGAGGATCGCCGCGATACCGGCGATCGAAAGAAAGCGACCTGCTCTGGTCATGTGATCCACCTCATCTCGCATTGTGTGATGGAAGACCCTTTCCTAACGGCGGCGTGAGACGAGCACGATGCCGTGCCCTTGATGTTCGTCCAAAAACCCCAGTCCGTCCATCATCCAGGAATCGAGTCCGTCACCGGAGTGCCGGGCCACCTCCCGTACGACGTGCAGCCGGTCTTTGAGCCACTGCAGCTCGCTGCGCGTCGTAACCGGAAAAATCGCGGTTTCGCAGTCCTCGCACCGATACCCGTACTGGGTTATGTTTTCGCCATCGTATCGGATACAAGATTGAGCGTGGTTTGGTAGATCGTCGTTGACGTTCCGACCGCGCCGTTATCGTGGCGCTGCGTCACGTATTCGTCGACCGAAGTGGGCAGCGACTGCGCGAAGTCATAGCCGACCTTCGTCTGGATGTCGGTCGTCAAGCTGCCTCCCCCGGGGGCCCGAAGGCTGCGCGTTTCGCTGATCTGCATCTTGCCGTTGTTGTTGCTGTTGATAACGTAGTCGGCGTGGACGTTGAGCCCTCCGCTATCCTGCGTGATCATCCAATGGCGGCTCGCGTCGAGCTGGCTTGGATCGACGAAGTTTCTCCCGAGAAAACGCAGCAGCGTGTACTCCTCGGTGTACACGGTCTTGTTGGGATCGCAGATGACGTGCGTGTTACCGTAGACGACGCACTCTGCGGGCGGGGCCCTTCTAACGTCCTGGCCCTGCTCGCTGATCATGACGACCAGCGCGCCATCGGGCTGCTGGTGGACAAGCTGCACGGTCATGGTTCCCTTGTCGTTGAGGGAGCCTCCGTAGTGGCTGATTCCGCTGGACTGCGCTAGCGAGTTGCCGTTAGCGCCGCTTTCGCCGTACGCCTCAGCCTGGTTTGCCGAGTCGCGAGCGTTTACGCTCTGATTGGCGCTGTACGTGAACGCGTAGACGAGCTGCCCCATCGTGGAATCGGCTCGCGACGCGATCGGTGCCGAAAGAATCGCGGCGATACCAGCGATCGAAAGAAAGCGACCTAGTCTGGTCATCAGATTCACCTCACCTCGCATTGTAGGTCATTTGCCGCATTGGCTCAACGCGGCGGCGATGGTCTTTCCGGCCAGGTCTTCCCGCTTGCCGGTCTCGGCCCGCACCCACGTAAGCCCGTCCATGATTTTGGAGATCGGGTTGTAGCCGACTGCCAATCCGGGGACCGTCGTGACGTCGAACGCGTACGGGTTGGGTTTTAAGCCGGGCGCATTCGGATCTTGCCATGGGTTCGGCGTGGCCTGGATCATTTGCGTCGAGGTATTGCCGCCTTGGATGGCGCCTAGGTATTCCGTCCCAACGTGCTGCAGCTCGCCCATCTGCAGGGTCTGGACGAATCCGTTGATCAGGTCCAGCGACGCGCTTTGATAGGCGATGGTCTCGAGGAGCTGGCGCCTGATCTGGGCGATTTTTTGATCGTCGGCGGAACTTCCGGTACCTTCCACGAGCTTGGCATCGTCGAGGAGCGTCTGCGCCGCGATGATGTTGCGCGCGATCGGCAACACCAGATAGGACATCTGCTGCAGCGCCATGCTGGTTTCGGGCGACTGATTGTAGATCGAGTCGCCGCTCGACGGATCGCCGTTTCCGTTGGGAGCGTCCGAGCCGATCGCGGTCATCGCGCCCCGCGCGTACTTGTTGAAGAGCGGCGGGCTCTTTGAGATTGTTTGATCGTTCTGAAGAATCATCGCCACGGCCGGCCGAACGCGCTCGTGAAGGCGCGCGCAAAGTGCCGTCGTGACGACGTGATAGATCTGCGGCGGCGGCGTGCTCGAGGCGTTGCCCGCGGTACCGTCGGACCGAGCCGGCAGCGGAAGGAAGCCGGCGCACGTTAGAACGCATGCCGACAGCAGAAGCATTCTCTGCATCGCCGAACGCTTCGATAGCGCGCTCGCGACGCCTCCCGGCAATGAAAGAAGCGGGACCCCGAAGGATCCCGCTTTGTTTTTTCTACGTTAGCGCGTAGGTGGGGGTCGTTTAGATTTTCACCTGTGCGTTGAAGTAGATGTTGATCGGTGGCGGCCCGCTGCCGATCGCACCGTTGTTGCCGTTCGACGGCGTGTAGCTCTGCGTGTACAACGGGTGGACCTTGTTGGCTGCGAAGTCGTTGATCCCGGTGCCGTTGTAGAAGTTGCTCGGATAGATGGTGCTGTTGAGTGAGGCACCCGCCGGCAGGTATCCGCAGGTTGAGTAGCCTGGAGGATTGGCCTGAGTCCACGGCTCCGACGAACCGCCGAAGCAAGTGTGGAACAGGTCGGCGCCCAGGATCGTCAGCTTGATTCGCGGGCTGACGTCGTACGAGACCTGGAGATTACCCGCGATCACCGATGGATTCTGATAGGAACCCAGCGCCGAGAACACGCCGGTTTGCGGATCGGGGATGTAGAGATACCCGAACGAGCCCGTGCCGATGTTCCTCGAGTAGAGGTAGTTGCACTGCAGCGGGTTGGTCTTGGGCGATACCGCGGTTATGCCCGTAGCCGCCGAGTTGAGCGTGCAGGAACGCGGATCGAGCCCTTCGATGTCCAGCGGGCTTCCGTAGAAACCACCCGTCTGGAACACGAAGCTCGGCGTAATCGCCAGCTTGTCGTGACGCCAGTTGAGAATCAACGAGCTCACGAACGGCGAGATGTAGCTGGTATCCGCGCCGCTCAGGTTGGGAGCGATTGCGGTGGTGTAGGGATTGTACCAGCCGTTGGGATCGAGCAGTCCCTGCTCGGGCTTGTTGTAGTAGGGGTTCTCGATGACGTCGCAGGTCTGCGGAGCACTCGACGTACCGCACTGCTTCGGCTTGGCGGTACACGAAACGCCCACGCTCCCACCGCCGACGATCCCGCGATAGCACTGACTGCCGCCGCCGGCCTTGGTCAGGGCATTGTACGCCGCGATCACCTGGTTGAGCGCGATCGTGGTGTTCGGAACCGTGCCGCCGTTGGCAAGCGTTTCGTTCTGGAACTGGACCTTCGAGTTGGTGTACGTGAACGAGAACTGTCCGGACAGGCCGTTGCGGGTGAAATCACCCTTGTTGACCTGGAGTTCCACGCCGTAGTCGCGGTTGACGCCGACCGGAACTTGGGTTACGAACCCGGCGCCGATGAACGTCTGCTGCTGCCACTGGTTGACCCACGTGTAGAACGGCGTGAGCTTGAAGCTCAAGTCGGTTCCCTTGAAGTGGTGTTCCAGCGACAGGTCGTACTGCGCCGACGAGATTCCCGGAATCGGGTGGAACGGCGAGTAGAACCCGAGGTTCATCATGTTGTTCCACAGCGACCGGTTGTCGCCGCTGGCGCTGAGGTACTGGGTCGACGCCGAGATCGGCGGCTGCGTGTAACGTCCCGCCGATGCCCGGATAACGGTATCGGGGTTGAACGTGTACGTAGCCGAAAACCGCGGCTGCCAGTAGTTCAGCGAGTACGAATTGGGCGAGGCGGCTGTGAAGTGCGGCGCCGCGACGCCGTCTTGAGTCGTGCCGTTGGGATGCACCCAGCCGGTGTGCGGTCCGGAGGGATTCAGTTTCGAGGCTGCGGCGTTACAGTCGCCGACCACGTACTGAGCGCCTGCCGGCGGTGGTACACCGGGAGGCAGCGGTTGCGTCAAGACCTGGTTCGTCGAAGGTTGAACGCACGTGTAGTTCGCCGTCATGTTGGCGAAGAACGCGTCGGCCGTACTGGTCGAGTTCGGCAGGTTGTAGGTGAAGTTGTCGTAGCGGATCGCCGCGTTGAGCAAGAACCGATCGCTGGGCCTCCATTGATCGCCCAGTGAGAAGTTCGTGAAGCGCGGTCCAACCGTGTTCGACGCGCCGGTTACGTTGCCGTTCCAGAGCGAATCCCATGTCGCGCCGGCGTTTGCCGCGGGTGAACCCGCGGGCGCGAAGCTGTTGGGCCACCCCGGAGGTCCGGCTGCGGCGTTGCTGACCCAGCTCGGATGGACTATGCCGCCCGAGGCAACGTTGTAGTAGCTGCTGCTCAGGCAGATCGTTGGCTTACCGGTGCTCGGATCGTAGCACTTGAAGCCGCCGGCGCCCTTGGCCATGTAGCCGATCGGCGAGCACGAGCTCAAGCATGAGTAGTACGCCGACGTATTGTTGAAGCGGTTCACCGAAGCGGTGGTGTAGTTGCCGTCGAGCGTGATCAGGTTCTGGTCGTTGATTTGATCGTTGAAGTCCAGCGCGGCGCCCGCGGTGTGCGTGAGCAGCGTGTATTCCGCGGCCGGGCTCGAGCCGACCGCCTCAGGAGCCGGGTAGGCGCCGAAGATTGGCCCTTCTTGCAGCCAATCCGAGTAGAAGGTGTAGCCGTACGCGCGCAGATACGCCGATTGGCTCAGCGCGTAGGTGTACTGCACCTTCGTGATGCCCGTATCGTTGGAGATCACGTTGACGCTGTTATCGGTCAGCGGGATCGCTCCGTGGAAGGCATGCGGGGGCGTACCGGGAGCGTAGTAGAGCCCCGGAGCCTTGAAGTTCGTCGCGCTGCTCGCGATCGGGGAACCGAAGGGCGTATTGTAGGCAACGTTGTCGCCGTAGCCCAAGTACCCATTGATCCCATAAGTGCTGTTCGGGCTGAAGTTGCACTGGTTCGCCGATAGGATGGTTTGCCCCGGATTCGTCGACGTGGTACCCCACGTGACGACCGGCGATACACCGCAGGTCGGTGCCCCGCCCGGCACGTGGAACAGCGCCCAGATCGTCTGGCCGGCGTTTGCCCCACCGATGTCGCTCGGCGATTGGTAGAAGTAGTTGTTGAGCGCCGAACCGCTCCAGAGTATCTGCACGTCATCCCGCAAGCCGTTGTGCTTGGGGATGCCCATGTGCAGGTTGATCACGCTCTCGCGATCGCTGACGCCCTGCGGGAACGCGTCCAGACCGCTGTAGTATTCCCAGCAGCCGGAACCCTGGATCACGCCGGTGGAATTGAACGTGTTGGTCGGCGGAGCGCCAACCGGACACGACGGCTTGACGCCTTGGCAGTTGGGCGTCGTGCAAACGTAGCCGATGCCAAAGCCAATGGCCGACGGACCCGAGAAAATGCCGCCCGGGGTCATGTAGCCCGCGCCGTTGCTGTTGTCGAGGAAGCGGTACTGTTGGTTGTAACCGCTCAGCGCGACGTAGTAGCTGAAGGTCCGGTCGGGCGTCGAGCCGCCGGCTTCAACTTCGGCCTGGTGATAGAAGGTCGGCGTTCCGAGTCCGAGATTCGCCGTGGCAAAACCCGGGAACGTGCCCGTCTTGATGACTTGGTTGATGAAGCCCGCCGTGCCGGCCGAGGCCACGGACGCGGGACCGCCGCCGGTGTACACCTGGAGCTCTTGGAGACCCAAAGTGGATTCCGTCGACGAGTTGTAGTTGTCGAAGGCGCGGTTGACGGGGATGCCGTCATACTCGTAACCCGTGTAATAGGAGTTCTGACCGCGGACGTAGGCGGCGTTGAAATCCCAGCCCATGCCGCCCGTGGAGGTCTGAACGCCCGGAACCGACGCCATCGCCGAGTAGGCATTATTGAGGTTGCCGCCGCCACCTAGCGCCGCCGCTGCGGACGCTTGTGCGGCGTTGACGCTATAAAGGTCGCTGCCGACGCCGGATTTCACCAGCGATGCGCCGGCTTGCGACGTCACGCGCGCAATCGTCTTGAGTGTCTTGACCATCGTATACGCGACGTTTTGCGATTGGTCGGCAAAGACCGTAACGCCCGGGAACGAGACACTTTGGTATCCCTCCCGCGTGAGATTGACGGTATACGTATCGGGGTTGAGCGAGAGGATGACAAAGTGTCCTCCCGCGTCCGTCGTTGCGGTGCGAGTCTCCGAAGGTGCGCTTGCCTGTATTAGAACTCCGGCAATCGGCGCGCCGTTCGCATCCTTGACACTACCCGTTAGGTTACCGGTGACCCCTGCCAGTGCCCATGTTCCCTGGCTAAGGAAAGCCAACAGTAACGTTGCGGATATGACCGCCCGACGGAGGGTTCGTTGTGAACTCATTGTTCGTTAACCCTCTGTTGTAGTTGAGTTGTCAAAAGGCGAGTCGCCCTGACTGCTCGTAGCCAAATGGCCTCAGGAGCTTCACAGAGTGACCCACTGCGCCGAGGATTTGCTCAGGAATGGGTCGGTTCCTTTAGGCAGCCTTAAAGGTAAGCGCTACCGGCCGCCTCAGGTTCGAACCGCCAGCTGCTCGGCTACTAGGCGGGGGATATCCGAGGGGCGATCGGCGACCGGGACCCCGGCCGCGGCGAAGGCCGCGATCTTGCTCGCAGGCGTGCCGAAGTTCCCCGAAATGATCGCGCCGGCGTGGCCCAGCGACTTGCCCGGCGGTGCGTTGCGGCCGCCGATGAAGGCGACGACCGGCAGCTCGGTTAGGTGCTCGGCGATGAACGCCGCGGCATCCTCTTCGTCGGAGCCGCCGATCTCGCCGCAGACTACGAGCGCCTTCGTTTGCGGATCGTTCCTGAACTCGCGCAGGCACTCGACGAAGGTCGTTCCGATGATCGGATCGCCGCCGACGCCGACGCAGGTGGATTGGCCCAGGCCGGCGCGGGTCAGCAGGTCCACGACCTCGTAGGTCAGGGTCCCCGAGCGGGACATCAGCCCTACCGGGCCTTCCTTGAAGATGTGGCCGGGCATGATGCCCACCAGGGCCTTCCCCGGCGAGACAAGGCCTGGACAGTTGGGCCCGATGATGCGCATTCCCGGCGTGACGCCGACCACTTTGAGCGTATCGTGCACCGGGACGCCCTCGGTGATGCAGACCGCGAGCGTGATGCCCGCGTCATAGGCTTCGTACAGGGCGTCCGCGGCGAACGGCGGCGGGACGAAGATGCAGCTGTGGGTGGCGCCGGTGGCGTCCACCGCTTCCCTGACCGTGTCGAAGACCGGCAGGCCCTGGGGCGTCTTTTGCCCGCCCTTGCCGGGCGTCACCCCGCCGACCAACTTCGTTCCGTACTTGAACATCCGCTCGGTATGATAGGAGCCTTCGGCACCCGTAATGCCCTGCACGATGACCTTGCTATTCTTATCCAGAAAAATCGACACTACGCAATCCTCATCACACGTGAAGCAATACGCTTGGCTTCATCTCGTTGCGATTCCGGCGTCGCTCGTGGCGCGACAAGCTGCATCACAGCGAAGCCAACTGGACTGCTTCGCGCGCACCCTCATCCATCGTTTCCACGGGCGTCATTCCGGCTTGCGCGAGAATGCGGCGCCCTTCTTCTTCGTTCGTGCCGGTCAAGCGGATGACGAGCGGGATCTTCCGCGACGTCGTCTGCTGCATCGCTTCGACGACGCCGCGCGCGACCTCGTCGCCGCGGGTGATGCCGCCGAAGATGTTGACGAAGAACACCGTCGCGCCGGTGTTGTTGACGACAAGTTCGTAGCAGCTGCGCACGCGTTGCGCGTTTGCGCCGCCGCCGACGTCGAGAAAATCGGCGATCCGGCCGCCGGCGTTGCTCACCGCATCCATCGTAGCCATCGCGAGGCCCGCACCGTTGGCCATCGTTCCCACGTTGCCGGGAAAACGTCGAAAGTTGCGAATGCCCACGCCGGCCTGCGCAGCCAAGATCTCGTCTTCATCGAGCGGTAGGGTTTTACGCCACTCGTCGAACTCGAGATTTCGGAACAAGGCGTCGTCATCGAGCTCGACTTTTGCATCCGAGGCGACGACGCGGCCGTCCGACGTCAGTGCCAGTGGGTTGATTTCGACGAGTTTCGCTCCGTAACTGAAAAATAGGTCGTACAGCGCGCCCGCGATCGCCGGAAACTGCTTGCGATAACCGGGATCGAGTTCCGCCTTGAAGGCCAGCTCGCGGCCGATGAAGGGCGAATAACCCATCGCCGTGTCGACGTAAACTTTTGCGATGGACTCGGGATGGTGCTCCACAACCTCTTCGATATCCATGCCGCCGAAACGGCTCACCATGAACACGGGTTTGCGGGCGGCGCGATCGATGGTGATCGCGCAGTAGGCCTCCTTCGCAATCGCCAGCTTCTCTTCGATCAACACCGACCTGATGGGCTCGCCCTGCGGATTCTGTCGATTGGGCGGCATCGGCGTCGCCATGATTTCTTGCGCCGCGCTGCGCCCGGCCGATGCACTGCCAGCCATCTTGATTTTTCCGGCCTTCCCGCGGCCGCCCATCAGCACTTGGGCTTTGACAACCCATTCGCCGGGCGTCGCGGCAACAAAGCCTTCAACTTCATCCGGCGTTAGCGCATGGTGACCGCGCGGGACCGCGATTCCTTTGCGCTTGAAAAGCTCCTTGCCTTGATGCTCCATCAGATTCATCGCGGCCGCAAGGTTCGCTCAGACTGACGCTGCGCCCCTTGCTATTTCTGTCGCAGCCGTGAACGCAGCGTGCTGGGGCGGTTCGATGGTGTCGACGGAGGAGCCGATAACTTCAATCCGCTACGGGTTCGATTCCCGCCCGCTCCAGTCGGTTCGCGGTTGCGCGACCGTAATCGATGTGATAGATTTGGGAGTGAGGTATCGGCTCCTCTGTCAACATCGCGAGAGGCATCTACATGGTGCCTCTCGTTATTTATTCCAGCCGACCTAGCAGCGAGCGGGCAATGATCAGCTGCTGGATTTCCGACGTCCCCTCGTAGATTTCCGTGATCTTCGCGTCGCGATAATGCCGCTCGACCGGAAACTCGCTGGTGTACCCGTAGCCCCCATGGATTTGCAGCGCCTCCGCGGCGTGCTTGCGTGCGGCCGTTGAAGCGAAGAGTTTCGCCTTGCTCGCGGCCAACGCAAACGGCTCTCCCGCGTCGGCGAGCGACGCGGCGCGATACGTGAGCAAGCGCGCCGCATCCAAATCCACGGCCATCTGCGCGACCTTGAACGAGACGCCCTCGTACGCGCCGATCGGCTTACCGAAGGCGATGCGTTCTTTCGCAAACTTCACGGCTTCGTCGAGGCAGGCCGCCAAGATTCCGATGGCCTGGGCCGCGATCCCGATGCGGCCCGCGGTCAGCGCGCTCATGGCGTTCCCGAACCCGGCACCTTCCTCGCCCAAGAGCGCGTCGTCGTCGAGGCGCACGTCGTCGAACGCAAGGTCGCACGTGTTGCTGGTATGGATGCCGAGTTTCTCGGTAACGCGTTCCACCGTGACACCCGGCAGATTGGGTTCGATGAGAAACGCGCTGACGCCGCGCGCTCCCGCCCCGCCGGTGCGGAACATCCCCATGATGACGCCCGCATAACTTCCGGTCGTGCACCATTGCTTTCGACCGTTCAAGACGTAGCCGCTCGCCGCTCGTTTTGCGGTTGCGCGGATCGCTGCCGCATCCGATCCCGCATCCGATTCGGTCAGCGCAAATCCGGCGATCACGTCGTCGGCCGCCAGCCGTTTTAGCCAGCGATCCTTCTGCTGCCCCGTTCCGAGCTTGCGAATCGCCGAACAAATCATCGAATGCACCGAAACCGTTACGGCGGTCCCGGCATCGACGCGGGCTAACTCCTCGATTGCGATCGCGTACGAAAGATAGTCGGCGCCCGCGCCGCCGTATTCTTCGGGGACCAGGATTCCCATCAGGCCCGCGACGGTCAGCTTGCCGTACAGTTCACGGGGAAAGGCGTGATCGCGGTCCCACGCTGCGACGAACGGGGCGATTTCGCGCTGCGCGACTTCGGCCGCCAGCGCACCGATCGCGCGTTGCTCCTCGGTTAGCTCGAACTGTGAAATCGGCTCTTAGTCCACGCGGACGAGTAACGCGTCGCCTTGGCCGCCGCCGGAACAAATCGCCGCGATGCCTAGGCCGCCGCCGCGCTTGCGCAGCTGGTTGATCAGCGTGCCGACGATGCGCGCGCCCGATGCGCCGATCGGATGCCCCATTGCGACCGCGCCGCCGAACTGGTTGATCGTGCCCTCCTCGAGTTCGAGCCGGCGCGCGGACGTGATCGCAACGGTGGAGAAGGCTTCGTTGATCTCCCAAACCGCAATGTCGGACGCGCGGTATCCGGTTCGATCGAGCAGCTTGTGCGCAGCCATCGCCGGAGTCAAACTAATGTACGGCGAGTCCCACGCGACGGTGGCGTGGTCGACGACGGTCGCAAGCGCTTCGTAGCCGTGCCGCGTTGCGTAATCGGAGTCCGCAAGGATCAAGGCCGCCGCGCCATCGTTGATTCCCGGCGCATTGCCTGCCGTCACGGTGCCGTTGCGTTCGAGCGGACGCAACTTCGCCAGCGCTTCGAGGCTCGCATCTGCCCGAACCGATTCGTCGCGGTCGGCGACGACGTGCGGCTGATCGCCGGTAACGAAGGGCGCATAGGCCGCGTAGTCGAGCGTAAATTCTTCCGAAGGCTCGTGCTCCCAGACGCGACTCGGCGCACCGGCCGATACGGGAACGCGAACTTTACCCTGTCGCGGCAGGCGCTCGACGACGACTTTGTCTTTGGCTTTGGTCGCGACCTTGACCGGCACGATTTCATCGGCGAAATGCCCGCCGGCGTGCGCCTGCGCGGCGCGGCGATGGCTTTCGAAGGCAAAGCGATCCTGCTCTTCCCGGGTCAACTCCAGCTCCGACGCCACCTTACTTCCCTGCGTCGCCATCGTCATGGGAAAATACTGGTCCCAAAGGCCGTCGTAGATCATCGCGTCAACCAAGGCACCGTCGCCGAAGCGGTAACCCCAGCGCGCGTCGCGCAAGAGGTACGGCGCATTCGACATCGATTCCATCCCGCCGGCCGCAACGACCGTGTTGGCGCCGGCGTTGATCGAGCGCATCGCGTTTACGATCGCGAGCATCCCCGACGCGCATACTTTGTTGATCGTATCGGCGGTCACGGTTTTGGCCAGGCCCGACTTGAACAGCACTTGACGGGCGGGATTCTGTCCGACGCCGGCCTGCAGCACCTCACCGAAAGTCACGTGCTCGATTTCGGATGGATCGATCTTCGCGCGTTCGATGGCCGCGGTCAGTGCAACCGCGCCGAGCGTCGTGGCGGAAAGCGGAGCGAGCGCTCCCCCGAGCTTGCCGAAAGGCGTGCGCGCCATCGCGAGCACGACGGTCTTGGAATTCGTATTCATAGGACCCGCTGACTTCGCGGGCGCCGATGCTCGACCTGCGCTTTACTGGTCGTCGGGCAGCCGCATCGAGGCGCGTTCCGAAAGGAAGTAGGCGCGCGAATAGCGCGCCGCGATCGGCTCGAACCCGCGCGCCTTTTGTTTGAAGTCGAAAGCGTCGCTAATGCTGTACGCGCGCGCGTCGGTGTAGCCGGTGCCGGCACCCAGCGACGAAAGATGCGGTAACCCGAATGCTTCTTCGACGAACTTGAGCACGCTGCCGAACTCGTAACGTGTGTGCGACACGTAACCGGCGCGCGCGTACGGCGAGATGATGATGCACGGCACGCGCTCGCCCAGCCCGCGAAAGTCGAGCTGCGGCGGCGGGACGCTGTCGTACCATCCGCCCCAGTCGTCCCAGAGCACAACGATCGCCGTCGAGTTCCAGTACTGGCTTTCGCCGATGGCATTGACCACGCTCGCGACCCACGAAGGGCCGGTATCGGTGGTCCCGCCGGAGTGATCGGAGTTGCCCCAGTCCGGAATCACCCACGCAACGTCGGGAAGCCGGCCGCCGGCTGCGTCGGTGATGACTCTGCTCGGCGGCGAGATCACATCGCGGGTCCAATCCCGGCCGTGCCGAACGGCCGCGATCGCATCGAACTCCGACCAAACGTTCCCCCCGCGATTTTTTCCGCCCACCAACGGTGCGTAGTAAGCCCACGAAACGTGCGCGGCATCGAAGAGGTCCGCCATCGTTTCAAACTGATCGAAGCAGGGGAAAGGTCCAGCGCCCCAGGCTTCCGCCCGCATCGTGTTAACGGTTGACGTTCGCGTCCCCGGCGGGGCGTCGCAGCCCCACGGCGGCGTCAACGGCGTGTCCGACTCGGCTACGCCGCTTTTCAAGTTCGTAGTGCCGGCGATCAAGTCGAGGTGCGCGGTGAAGCTGCCGCCCAGCATCGTCGGAAACATTTGGTCGGCAAGGGCGTAGCGTTGCGCCATCCGCCAGTAGGGTTCGACGTAGCGCCGTTCGACGTATTGGTAGGGGATGCGCCCGGCGGTGCCGCCGATCCCCAGCCGATTCAAATCGAAGCCGTCCATCTTGCCATTGTCCCAATCGAACAGCCCCTCGTGCCAGCCATGGAAAATGTCCGGCCCCAACAAATTCGTCGGCCGCAGGCGCACCCTGGTGCCGTCGTGCATGTAACCGTACGTTGCCGTGCGCGCGCCCTTGAACCCGTGGAAGAGATTGTCGAAACTGCGATTCTCTTGGACGATGATCACGACGTGCTTGACGTATTTCCTCAGAAGGCGCGGAGGGGGAGTCGGCGGCGGCCCCCCGCCGTTTGGGGGCGGAACGAAGCCGGTGCCGCTCGACGAGCCTCCCGACGAACATCCCGCAAACACCGCGCACCCCAGCAGCGCTGCTACGAGCGGGCGCAGCATCAGTGCCTCACCACCAGCGGGCAGGTTGGGCATTCAAACTGTATCGTGACGTGCGTGATGCCGAAGTGCGATTGAGCGCAGTCGTCAATTTCGCGCAGCACGTCCGTAGCCTCGCTCAGGCGCCGGTCGTCGAGAAGCACGTGAGCCGAAAGGGCGTGGGAGCCGCTGCCGATCGACCAAACGTGCATGTCGTGAACGCCGGTTACGCCGCCGATTTTCCGGATGTGCTTGGCAAGATTCGAGGAGTCTACGTCTCCCGGAACGCTTTCGAGCAGCACTTCGGTCGCGTCGCGCATCACGCGCGCCACGCCGACGACGATGATCCCGGCCACGAAAAGCGAGAGCAGCGGATCGATCCACGCGAACCGCGTCAACCCGATTGCGATGCCGCCGAGGATCACCGCGACGGCGCCGAGCGCATCGCCGAACACGTGAAAGAGCGCCGCGCGAACGTTCAGGTCGCGTTTGCTCTGACCGCGAAGGAGCATCCCGACGCCGGCATTGACCGCCAGGCCGGCCGCTGCAACCAACGACATGGTCGCGGCGTGCGGCTCGACCGGCGTCGTGAAGCGCTGTACGGCGGTGTAGACGATGGCGATCGTTGCAACCAACAGCAGCGTCCCGTTGGCGAGCGCGCCGAGCACCTCGACCCGGCCGTAACCAAAGGTGCGCCGCGGATCGGCGGGCCGCGCCGCGCCGATCGCGGCCAGCAGTGCGAGCCCCAGCGCAAACGTATCCATGCAGACGTGAACCGCGTCGCTGGTTAGCGCCAAACTACGCGAAGCCGCGCCGCCCCAAAATTCGAATCCCGCCACGCATGCCGTCGCGACGAGCGCTAAGATCAAGCGGCGTTGCGTCTGCATGAAAGCCTGGGAGTTCGTCACCCTTGGAAGCGCGCTTTCAGCGCGAGCGCGGCGAGCATTGCGCCAAAGAGTAGGAACGTCTTGCTCTCGGCCTCCAACAACGTCTGCGCGCGCCACGCCCCGTTACCGTCGCAGAGCGGCTCGAGTTGCGGAACGAGCCGCGGCACGCGTTCGCAATAACGTTCGAACTCCTCGCCGAACTTGGAGCGCAAAAAAGCTTCCTCGTGCGGCACGATCGTCGCGTATACGGCGGCCATGGCGGCGAGCGACGCGCCAATCAGCGTGAAGCGCGCGAGCGGCGCGTTCTTGCCGGTGAACGCGATCGCATAGCCGACGGCCGTGATGAAGTTGCCAATATACAGCGGGTTGCGCACGTACCCATAGGGACCGGCGGTAACGAGCTTGGGCGCCGTTACGACGTCGTTACGCGTCGTCGTGCCGGAGTATCCGACGGCCCAGCAACGCACTAGCTCGCCGGCGATCGCTAGCGGCAAACCCAGCGTAATGCCCGCTGCGCTCGGGCGGCCGAAGATCGTAAGGGCCGCCCCGGGCAGGCTCAGCAGCAATCCGCGGTTCTTGAACACGAACGCCGCCAGCTTCCGATCGTTCACGTCGGCCATTTGGCGGCCTTACGCGTCATCGCCATGCCGCCCTTCGACGGGGCTCATTTCAAGCGCGACGCGACGCCGGGCGTCGTCGTAAACTTCGCGCAAGGAGCGCATCAACGGTATTTGGGGAGACCATCCGGTGCGAGCTTGCAGCTTTTCCGGGCTACCGACGGAGAGCGGTATGTCGTTGGCGCGCACTCGCGCCGGGTCTTCGATCACTTCCACGGCGACGCGCGCGATGCCAATCAGCTCTCGAAGGATATCGCGAATGCTCACCGCGCGCCCGCTGCAGACGTTGTAGACTTGCGCGCTTTCGCCGGCGCGAGCGAGCGCGATATATGCCGCAACGACGTCGAGGACGTCGAGAAAATCGCGCGCCGCGCTGAGATTACCGACGACGAGCCGGGGCGCGCCGCCGGCCGCGATGCGCGCCAGCTGCGCGGCCAACGAGGCAACCACGAAGCGGTCCCCCTGGCCGGCCCCGATGTGATTGAAAGAACGCGCGATCACGACGTCGAGGCCGAAGCTGCGCGATGCCGCCAGTAGCATCGCTTCGGCTGCCGCCTTGCTCGCGCCGTACGGCGTCGCCGGCCGCAGGTCCAAGGTCTCGCGCAACGGCAGCTCGCCGGGCTCCCGAGCCCCGTACGCCTCCGCCGAACTCGTAAAGACGATCCTGGGCGCCGGTCCGGAAGCGTATCGCCGGACGGCTTCGGCGAGGCGCGCCGTTCCGATCGCGTTGGTTTCGTAGGTAGCGATCGGCGAGTCGAACGATTCCGGCACGAACGTCTGCGCGGCGAGATGGAAAACGACCGTCGGACGGAACGCTTCGAGCGCTCCGTCCAGCGTCCGCGAATCGGCCAAGTCGATCCTCGGGTGCTCGCTCCGTGCGTCGCGCGGGCCGCCGCAGGCCAGCACTTCGGCTCCGGTTTCGCGTAACGCATCGACGAGATAGCGGCCGACGAAGCCGCTGGCACCCGTCACGAGCGCGCGCATTACGCGCGCGCGCGGCTCGAGAGGCGCTCGAGGTCGGCCTCGACCATCGTGACGACGAGCTGTTCGAAACCCACTTCGGGTTCCCACCCTAACACGCGCCGAGCCTTGCTCGCATCGCCGATCAGCATGTCGACCTCGGCGGGGCGCACGAAGCGCGGATCGATTACGACGTAGGGCTCGAACGAACCGAGGCCGGCCGCTTCAAAGGCGATGCGCACGAAATCGCGCACGCTGTGCGTTCTCCCGGTTGCAATCACGTAATCGTCGGGCGATTCTTGCTGAAGCATCATCCACATCGCGCGCACGAAATCGCCCGCGTAGCCCCAATCGCGATGCGCGTCGAGATTTCCGAGCCGTAACTCCTTTGCCAGCCCGAGTTTGATTCGAGCCACGCCGTCGGATATTTTCCTCGTCACGAATTCCTTGCCGCGTCGCGCGCTCTCGTGGTTGAAACAAATGCCGCTGCAGGCGTACAGATCGTACGACTCGCGATAGTTCACCGTGATCCAATGGCCGTAGACCTTTGCGACACCGTACGGACTGCGCGGATAGAACGCGGTCCGTTCGCTTTGCGGCGACTCGACCGCGTTGCCGAACATCTCCGAACTCGAGGCTTGGTAAAAGCGAATGGTCGGGTCCACATGGCGGATGGCTTCGAGCACGCGCGTCACGCCGAGCGCCGTGAACTCGCCGGTAAGCACGGGCTGACTCCAGGAGGCCGGCACGAAGGATTGGGCCGCGAGATTATAGATCTCGCGCGGGCGCACCTCGTTGACGATCGAGGTGATCGAGCTTTGATCCAAGAGGTCGCCGGAGACGATCTCGAGGTCGTCCACGATGTGTTCGATCCGCTCGTGAACCTCGGTGCTGGTGCGGCGCGTCATCCCGACGACGCGATAGCCCCGCTCCAGCAAGAGCTCGGCGAGATAGGAGCCATCCTGACCCGTAATCCCGGTGACGAGCGCGGTCTTTTCCACGGAGCGAATTCCTAGCGCCGCGCCGCTTCGCGCAGCCGATCGGCCAGCGTGACCGCGATAAACGCGGCCACTTCGCTGGGAAGCGTTCCCCGGCCGAACCCCGCGTCGTAGCCGAGCTCGCTCGCCAGACGATTGTTCACGCGCGGACCGCCGCAGATCAGCACGATCCGGTCCCGCAAGCCCTCGGCTTCGAGCAGCTCGCCCAACAGCGTGAAGTTCTTGATGTCGCTCCCCTTTTGCGTGACTACCTGGGACGCCAGCAGCGCGTCGATCTTGCGCTCCGCGGCGTAGCGAACGAGCTCTTCGGGCGCGATCTGACTGCCGAGATTGAACGCCTCGAACATGCGATAACGTTCGAGACCGTAGTCGCCCTGATAGCCTTTCATGTTCAAGATCGCATCGATACCGACCGTGTGGGCGTCGGTTCCGATGCAGGCCCCGGCGACGCGAATCTTTCGGCCGAGCCGTTCCGCCACGAAAGCGTCGACTTCGTCCATCGACATCGCGTGCGTTTGCGCCGACGGCGCGTGGATGCTTTCGACGTCCACGCCTTCGGGCGTGCTCGCGTACAGCACGAAGAACGAAAAGCCCGAGGCGATGCGGCGGCCGTCAACCACCTGCACGTCGGTGAAACCCATCTTGCCCGCAAGCTGACGCGCCGCTTCGTCCGCGGCCTCGCTCCATTCCACCGGCAGGGTGAAAGAAAGCTGGACTTTGCCGTCGTTTTGCGTGTCGCCATATGGCTTGACGATTTTACTCATGAATTAGGCTCGTGTCATCCTGAGCTTATCGTCTTGAGCGGAGTCGTTGTCATCCTGAGCTTGTCGTCCCGAGCGGAGTCGAAGGGCGAGGGACAGCGCCTCCTCAAAGGGGTTGAAGTAATCCTCGGCGCGAGCGAAGACGCCTTCGAATCCCCGCCCGCCGTCGGGGGCGCGCGAAACGTCGGCAAAGGTCGCCGCCTCGATCGCGCGCATCAAACCGGTCTCGGCAACGCGCTCGAGCAACGCTTCACACGCGGACAAGACGTCGCGAGCCCGTCGTTCGATCGTCCCCCCCGGCCGCAACACGATCTCGTCGCCCAAGTGACGCGCCGCATTCATGATGTAGCGCGCGTTCTCGAGCGAAAGCGCCCGGTCGCCCAATAACGGCGTGTGAATCGCTTCGGTCAGCATGCCGCAGAGGTGAATGTTTTGCCGGGTCATGACCGAGGTCAGATTGAACATCGCATCGATCAGGTGACCCTTGAAGATGTCGCCGGTCATGTGCTTGGTCGGCGGCATGTACTTGAGGGCTGCGTCCGGAAAAATTTCGCGGGCCAGCTGCGCCTGAGCGAGCTGATAGAGAAAACTGTCTTCGAGCTCCGGATTGATCTCATAGGCGTCGCCCAATCCGATCTGCCGGTCCGGCAGACCGGCGCGATGCGCGAACTCCTCGTTGATGAACTGTGAGGCCAACACGGCGGGGGCCTGATCGACGGCATCGGCGGTCGTCAGATAGTTGTCCTCGCCGGTATTGATGATGATGCCGGAATAGGCATTGAGCATGCGGCTGAAATGCTGATCCACGAACGTGCGCTTCATGTTGATGTTGCGGAACAGAATGCCGTACATCGAATCGTTGAGCAGCATGTCGAGCCGCTCTATTGCCGCCATCGACGCGATCTCGGGCATGCACAACCCGCTGGCATAGTTGGTCAGCATCACGTAGCGTCCGAGCTTTTCAGCGATCTCGTCCAGCGCCGCGCGCATGATTCTGAAGTTGGCCTGCGTTGCGTAGGTACCGCCGAAGCCCTCGGTCGTCGGGCCAAACGGCACGAAGTCGAGCAGGGACTGCCCGGTGGAGCGAATGACGGCAACGACTTGCGCCCCGGCCTCCGCGGCGGCGACCGCAGCGGCGCGATCTTCATAGATATTGCCGCTGGCGACGATCACGTAGAGCAGGGGCGGGGGAAGCTGCGGGAGGCGCGCCAGCCGCAGGGCGCGTTCGTCGCGCTGAATCTCTATGCGCGCGAGAGCCGCCTCGACGTGCGGGCGCAGCGCGCCGCGAGCCGCCGCTTCGGGGGTTGCCGCGAACTGCTCGAGTGAGACGTGCCGCAGGCCGATGGACTCGCCGAGCGCCGCCGGGTCGAGACCCGTCTCCGCCAGCGCCTTGCCGAACGCCGTCGCCACGCCGCTCCGGCGCTCGTGCTCGGGCAGGGTGTCGAGGATGGCGTTGGGGACCGGGACTTCCTGCGGCGTGACCCCGTCCACCCCGAGCAGGCGCAGCACCGCGCGCTCTACCGAAACGGTCGAGTGCGCGGCAATGAAGCTCTCCACCGGCGCGACAATAGCCGCAGCCAGCTCCCGGCAGCGATCCACGCGCTCCCGATCGATATTGAGTTCCACGGTTGAGTCTATCTTATCCGAAGCCTTGGGAAACCCCCAAGTACGCAGCAATCCCCTCACGCCACGGCGGCATCGGGATGCCCAGCGCCGCGAGCTTGGCCGGGGAAAGAGCCGAAAAGCGGGGACGGACGGCCGGGGCTTTCCATTCTTGGGCCGGGATCGGCTCCAGGGCAACCTCGACCCCGGCCTGCCGCGCGGCCTCGCGGGCGAACTCGTACCAGCTCACCGGCCCGGCATTGACGGCATGATAGAGACCGTAGGCTTCAGTGCCGGCCAGGCGCGCGAGCGCATCGGCGAGGTGCCCCGCAAAGGTCGGCGACGCGCAGACGTCGGCGACCACGCGAACCGCCTCACCGTTTTGACCCCCCGAAAGCACCCGCTCGATGAAGTGCCGGCGTCGCGAACCCGCCGCCGGACCGTAGACTCCGCACGTCCGCACGACGAACGCGCGCGCCCGACTGCCCTCGACCAAAAGCTCGCCGGCGAGCTTCGACACGCCGTAAACCGAAAGCGGATGGGGCGCGTCACGTTCGGTGTACGGCGAGCTCGCCGAACCGTCGAAAACATAATCCGTGCTGAAGGTCATGAAAACGGCCCCGGCCTCGCGCGCCAGGCGAGCCGCGGCCCCGACCGCGACCGCGTTGACCTCGAATGCCGTCAGCGGCTGCGCTTCGCACCGGTCGACGTCGTGAAAGGCCGACGCGTTCACGAGGAGGTCCGGGTGAATCCTCGCCAGTGCGTCCTCGAGGCGGTCGGTTTGCCGGAGGTCGAGCTCTTGATGCGCCGGTGAGACGATCTCGCAATCGGTCCAGCGCTGTCGAATGGCCGTTCCGAGCTGCCCCGAACCGCCAATCAACAAAACGCGCTTCACACCGTCGACCGCCGGCCCGTCGAATTACGTTGAGCGATCAATGCGAGCGCGACCGCGATCGCGGCAACGAAGTTTCCAACCACCATGATCTCCACGACCGTCGCGAGGTTAGTATGAATCGTGGCGATCGCTCCCAGCGTGCCCAAGGTGCAGATGAGCAGCGGCACGGTAAAGGCGAGGCGGTGCGTCGCTATGCCGTAGTAGGTCAGCGAATTCGTCAAGGCGAGCATGACCATCGCCAGCCCGTACGTTACCAGCAGCGGCGAAGCGGCATCGAACGCGTGGCCGACCAGCGCGTGGAGAACGGCGGTTCCGAAGAAACGAAAGATGAAGAGCCCGACGAGCGCGACGAGCGCGAACATCAGCAGGCTTCCGCCTAGGACTTCACGCGTTTGCGCGCCGCGCGCGTGACGGTCGGCGGCCTGCGGCAGGAGCACCGTCGGAATGAATCCGACCATGTAGAGCAAGATCTTTCCGCCGAGCGAAGCCGCGGCGTAGAGCCCGGCGGCGTGCGGATCGAAGAAGTGTTTGACGAGGACGACGTCGGCCGAGCCCATGAGCGTCGTCGCGATCGTCGCGGCGGCGGCGCCCGCGCCGGCGTTGAGGATGCGGCGCCAATCGTAGCGCACGCGATGGGGTCGCGCGGAAGCGTAACGCTTCCGCAGACGCCATCCGAGATAGAACAGCGCGCAAAGCGGCCCCAAGAAAAATCCGACGATGCCGCCGCCGAGCTTGAGGCCGATCGCAACCAGCAGGCCGATGCCGCAGACCTTCGCGATGCCTTCCACCGAGTTGGACACGGAGTATCCGAAGAAATCTTGGGTGCCTTGGGCGACTGCTCGCAACGCGCTCACGAAAAGCGAAACTCCGGCGAGAAGTCCGACGAAGGGTATCGTCCATACCGGCACGTGCAGGAAACGCGCGAAGGGAAGCGCACCGAGGGCCGCTACCGCGAGATAGACGATTCCGAGTTTTGCGAATCCGCCCGCCACGCTGTCGGTAAGCCCGCGAAGGTGCCCGTCGTCGTGGAGCGCGCGAAATTCGGCGGCGAGTTGCGCGACCACCGGCGCCACGAAGGCCGCCGGAAGCGCTGCGATGATGGCCGCGTTTATTAACGCATATAATCCGCCATAAACGGTAACCCCCAACTCGCGGCTCGCGATCGCGTGCGCGATGAAGCCGCAGAGATTGAGCACCATGCCTGCGGAAAAAACGAGGAGGCTCTGCTTGAGCATCGCGCTCGTTCGAAGGCGCTCGAGTCCACGCCGCAGCACCAACGTGCCCGGTGGACTCGCACTGCCGTTCATAGTACCCTCGTTCTCATGGAGATCGAGCATTTACCTCTCCCCGGCGCTTTGATGCTTACACCACGGATCTTCACGGACAAACGAGGTTTCTTCGTGGAAACTTACTCGCTCGATCGCTATCGCCAATGCGGCGTCGAAGAGACGTTCGTGCAAGACAACCTTTCGCTCTCGCGGCGCGACGTCTTGCGTGGCCTTCACGGCGACGCGCGCATGGCCAAATTGGTCGGGGTCGCGCGGGGGAGTATCTTCGACGTGCTGGTGGACCTGCGGGTCCAAAGCCCTACCTATCGCCGGTGGTTCGGAACGACGCTTGACGGAGACCAGGCCAAGCAGATCTACGTTCCTAAGGGCTTTCTTCACGGCTTCCTCGCACTCGAAGACGGCACGTTGGTCGCCTACAAGCAGAGCGCACCTTACGATGTAGCCCATGAGTTCTCCGTCGCCTGGAATGACCCCGATTTAGGGATCGAGTGGCCGCTCGCTGGGCGCCAGCCGATTCTCTCCGATCGGGATGCGGCCAGCCCGACCCTGCATTCACTGCGCCATGCGTAACAAACGTGGCCGCGCCTAGGTAAGAGCCGCCAAAGGAACAGAATCGAGGAGGGATGGCATTCCGTGATCAGAGCGACGAAGCTCTGGTGCACCGAGTGCGCTCCGGGGAAAGGGAGCTCTTCGGCGTGCTAGTGGATCGTTACAAACGCGGCATCGCGAACTTTATCGGCGCAACGGTACGCAACTCGTCGGAAACGGCGGACCTTTCGCAAGAAACCTTCCTGCGCGCGTACGCGCATCTCGGAACGTTCAATCCCCAACTCGGGAAGTTCTCAACCTGGATTTATCAAATTGCTCGAAACGTGATCCGTACCTATCTTTCAAAGTCGCTGCGCGCGCCGCAAGTACAAGAGCTTTCGCCGGAGCACGGCATCGAGAGCGCCCTCCCCGATATGTCGAGCGAAGCCGATCCGGCGGGCGGCGTGCTGCGCGAAGAGGCCGAGCGCGAGCTGCGAGCGGCGCTTGCCGAGCTGCCCGAGCGCACGCGCACCGTTTTGGCGCTGCGCTATTTCGACAGCATGGAATACCAAACCATCGCAAGCACGCTCGGCCTTTCACTCGGCAACGTAAAAACGCTGATCCATCGCGGAAAAATCGCGCTCACCAAAAAGATGCGCGAGCGAGAGGCGGCCGCGCAAGAATCTCTGCCCTACGCGGCCCAAAAGGGAGGCACTAGTGCGCTGCTCCTCGTGTGAGCCGCTGCTGGATGCCTATCTGGAGGCTAGTCTCTCACGGCACCAGGGTGGCGCGGTCATCGAACATTTGCAAGCGTGCGGAGCTTGCGCGGCGCTGCTGCGCGAGTTGCGCGTCATCGACGCGCTGCTGACTACGACTCGCCCGCCCGGCGTGGCGTCCGATTTTACGGCTTCGGTCGTTACGGCAGCACGCTCCGCGCCGCCGCACTCCGGCCGGCGCACGCCGCTGTGGATTCCGCTGTTGGCGTATCTCGTCGTCGCGTGGACGCTGACCGCGCTCTGGCTGCGCTCCAACGCCCTGGCGAACGTGGTTGCGTATATCGCGCTGTCCGAGCAGCGGAGTCTTGCCGCGCTCGGCGCGGCGGTGCGGGCCTTGGCGCCGGCGACGCCGCTGGCGGCCGCCGCGGTAACTTCGGTGCTCCTGCTCGACGTCGCGTTGTTGTGCGGGATCTTCTACGGGTATCGCCGCGTGCACTCACTCGTAACGCTTTATCTCGCGCGAGGAACCCGACCGTGAATCTGCGCCTTCACCTCGTTCTAGGATCGTTGGCGGTCGCGCTGGCGCTTTCGACCGCGCCCGCGCTGGCTGACGCGCAAGCCGTTTTCCATGGCGGCACCTACTTCGGATCGGTTGTCGTCGAGCCGGGTCAGGTCGTGGACGGCGACCTGACGGTCATCTTCGGCGATGCGACAATCGCGGGAATCGTCGAAGGCGACGTCAACGTGGTCGGGGGAAGCTACGATCCGCGCCCCGGCGGGGTCGTTACCGGGCAAGTCAATCAGGTCGGGGGAGCCGTGACGCAGGCGGTCGTCCCGTGGGCTCCGAGCGAATCCGCGTACAATCCGCTGGTGCCCGACCACCGGCTCCTCTGGCGACTGTCGTGGAATTTGCTGGCACTGCTGGTCTTCCTGATCTTTCCGCTGCGCACGCGCATGGTGCTGGATCGTTTGGAACGGCATCCCGGGCTCTCCGTAACCGCCGGTTTGCTCGGCTGCGTGGCGGTGATTCCGCTGGCGGTGCTGCTCGCGATCACGATCCTATTGATACCGCTGATCCTGCTGGAGCTCGTCTTCGTTCTCGCCAGCGCCTTCCTCGGCACCGCCGCGCTGGCGCTCTTGATCGGAAGACGGCTTTGCGAGTTGCTCAGCCCCGCCACGACGCCTTCGCCGCTCGTCGCGCTGTTGGCCGGCATCGCGCTGATCACCGCGGCTGAGCTCGTGCCGGTGGTCGGTACGCTGGTCCTCATTTTGGTAGGGCTCATCGGCCTGGGGGCGACGATACTCTCGTTTGCCGGCGACTCGCTCACAGGGCCCGTTAGCGCCGGACCCCCTTCGCCCCACGCACCCGTAAGCGGACCCCCAATGGCCGCCGGATAAGAACCGGCTATGTCTACCATCTCGCGGGCCGCAAGGTTCGCCGAGCGCACGGCCCACCTGCGGGCCTCGACGATTCGCGAGATGCTGAAGGTCACGCAACAACCCGACGTCATCTCGTTCGGCGGCGGTCTGCCGGCGCCGGAACTCTTCCCAACCATGGCAATCGCCGATGCAGCGCGCATCGTCATGGAGCAATACGGGCCGGCCGCCCTGCAATACAGCGTCACCGAAGGAATTCCCGAGATGCGACGGTGGGTGGCGCAACGGCTCACCCGGCGCTTTGGCAAGTCCTTCGATGCCGAAAGCGTTACGATCGTCAATGGCTCACAACAAGGCCTCGACTTGGTAGGCAAGGTGTTTCTCGATCCGGGCGACCACGTCGTGCTGGAAGATCCGTCTTACCTGGGCGCGATTCAGGCCTTCGATGCCTATCAAACGCGCTACCTCACCGTCGATACCGACGAGGACGGCATGCTGCCCGAGTCGCTCGAGCGCGTCCTGGAACGAGCCGATCCATTTCCAAAGTTTCTCTATCTCGTTCCGAACTTTCAGAACCCGACGGGACGTACGCTCTCGGGACCGCGTCGCGAGCGCGTCGTGCGCATTTGCGAGCACTTCGGTTTGCCGATCGTCGAGGACGACCCCTACGGTGAGCTGCGGTTCGAAGGCACGGACCTGCCGTCGCTGATATCGTACGAAACGAGCGCGCCGGTCATTTATTCCGGCACGGGAAGCAAGATCATGGCCCCCGGCATGCGGATCGCGTGGCTCGTGATCGAGGACGAAGACATCCGCGAAAAGATCGTGCTCGCAAAACAGGGCGCCGACTTGCACAGCGGCACGTTCGCCCAATACGTCTTTCATCAATACGCCTCCGATGCTACGGCGTTCGACGCCCACATTCGTCGAATCGCGGCGACGTACTCGACGCGCCGCGGCGTGATGGCGGAGGCGCTTGCCGAGCACATGCCGGAACGCGTGAGCTTCACGCGACCCGGCGGCGGAATGTTTTTGTGGGTAACCGTCCCGGGCGTCGATACGTCCGAACTGTTGCACATCTGCGCCGAATCCAAAGTCGTCTTCGTGCCGGGCGTCAACTTCTATTCCGGACGCGACGTACACGACGGCATGCGGCTCAACTTTTCCAACGCTTCGGAAAAGAATATCGGCATAGGCGTCGAACGCCTCGGCCACGCAATTAGAGTTTACAACCACTAGTGGCGCAGGCCGGTAAAGGAGTCCGAACGCGTGGCAGAAGGCTTGGTAGTCGGCATCTTTCCTCAGTCCGATGCGAAGGCGCTGGAGAGCGCGTTGTCGGCGCAACAGATCGATCTTAATAAGGTCAGGGTCGTCAGCGGCAGCCCCGTCGACGCGGCATCTTCCGCACTCGTGTTCGTCGACGTCGCGACCGATATGGAATCGAACTCGCTCTCCGACGACATGACGCGCGGAATGGGAATCATGGGCGATGCGGGCGGTACGGGCGTTCCCGGAATCGGCGGCCGTCAAGCCAAGCTCGATTCCTTTTCTTCTCGAGGCGGCGGCTCGCGGAGCTACTTCGCCGGTTTTGCCATTCCGCAGGACGAGGTCGACAACTTCGACCAAGCCGTGACTGACGGCCGATCGGTCGTGCTTTACCCCAATGCCGGGGCGGATGCGGCTGCCGTCGCAATCGCGTTTAGGGCTGCGGGGCTCCGTAACGTTAGGTCGTACTAACGGCCCGCGTAAAAGTTCTTCTGGTATCGAGCCTCGTCCTCACGCTGGCGAGCTGCGCCCCCGTCGCCAACTACGACCATACGCATCTCCCGTCGGGCTATCACTGGCGGGCAGTTTACAATCCCGAAACCAATGCGTTGGTCTTTTACGGCCGCGATCCGCTCACGAACGATACGGTGTACGTCGGCCCGGATGACCACTTTTTCATTTTCCATCATTCCGGATCGATCCGGGTGAACGATCTCAAGCTGCATTGGATGCCGCACGACGCCTCGTCGCTGTCGGGAACCTGATCCCGAACTCCGCCTAGGGAATCTCCCTGCGCACCACGACTCGGGCCGGCACACCGGCGACCACCGCGAACGGCGGGACGTCGCGGGTAACCACGGCACCGGCGCCCACCAACGCGCCCTCGCCGATGGTTAGGCTCGGCAGAACGGTGGCATGGCTCCCGATCGAAGCGCCACGGCACACCTTGGTCGGCAAGACCTCCCAATCCGCCTGCGTTTGCAGCGACCCGTCAGCGTTCGTCGCGCGCGGATATACGTCGTTGGTGAACATCACACCGTGTCCGACGAAGACCTCGTCTTCGATCGTAACGCCCTCGCAGATGAAACTATGCGACGAGATTTTGCAGCGTTTTCCGATCGCGACGTTCTTCTGAATCTCGACGAACGCTCCGACCTTCGTCTCATCCCCGATGCTGCAGCCGTAGAGATTCACGAGGTCGGGGTGAAAAATCACCACGTTAAGGCCCAGCACGACGCGATCGTCAATGGGCACGGCTAGGCCCGATTCGCACTCGTTCAAAGGCGACGATCGTCGCTTGCCGCCAAAACTCGAATCCGAAGGCGGCACTCAGAAACGGATGATAGAGCCATTCGAGACGGCGATCGCGCAGCAATCCATAAATACTCGCCGCCGCCGGAAATACGAAGCTGACGGAATAGAACGGCCAAAGATAGGCGCGCGAGCGCTGCGCCCACCCCGAGGTCCGCAAACGCCCCCACATGGGCTGCTCCGCATCGGTCAAACGCGCACGAAATCGCGGCCCAAACTTGCGCAGTGCATCGGCAATTCCACCTACGGTGTGATGCTCCACCGCCGCGCGCGGGACGAAAGCGACTTCTCGGCCCGCCGAAATGAGCATCTCGACCGGCGCGACGTCGTCCTCGTCGGTTCCGACCGGCTTTCGGTACGGCAGGCGAACCGCAAACGCTTGAGCCAGCGCGAGCAAAGGCGTCGGCCCCGAGCGAAAGTCGTACACGACGTAATCTTCGGTGCGCCGCTTCACGCGGTATGTCCGGTCGTACGACGCGGGCGACGTCGCGCCGGCGTAGACGAAGTGATTGAATGGGTCACTAAAGGCATTGAAATACCGCGTCGTCGCCCCGTCGACTCGCGTGCTTACGAGCGCCGGGAAAGCCGCCTCGATAGCGGGATCGCCGAATGGACGCGCCAGGCTGTCCAAAAATAATTCGCCGCTGAACGCGTTGTCCGCCGCAAGGATCACCGCTACGTCGCCGGTGGCGCGCTCCATCAGCATCCCGGCACCCGGCTCGGCGCGGCGTATCGGGTTAGGTACGACGCTCGCGCCGTAGGATTGCGCGATGGCGACCGTATTATCGGTGGAGCCACCGTCCGCGACGAGCACCTCAATCAGTTCGCTCGGATAGCGCTGCCGCCGAATCGATTCCAGCAGCGCGGGCAGCCGCGCCTCTTCGTTTAGGGCAGGAACGATCAGCGAAAACCGCACGCGCGGTGAAGCGCTCACAGGTTGACTCTCGCGCTCTGCGACGCAGCCGAACGCAGCGCGCCCTCGATGACGCGCACCACGCCGGCGCCAAAACGGCCGTCCGACCGAGTTGGAGATCCGGTGCGAATCGCGTTTGCGAAATCGTCAACGAGTTTTCCGAGGGCTTCGCGCTCGTCCACGAGCGGCACGTTGAGGTCGCCGCGGCGATACGAGACCATCTGCTGCTGCAACGTCTTGCTGGAGGGGTGCAGCACGACTCCCTTATCGTAGATGTAGATCTTCTCGTTCGGATTGACGTCGTCCCAGACCGCCATTCTTCGGCTTCCCGAAATCATCGTGCGGCGAACCTTCACGGGCGACAGCCAGCTCAGGTGAGCGTGCGCGATGCATCCGCTCGGGTACCACATGGTAAGAAAGGCGACGTCCGGCGTTTCGGCGTGCACGCAGGCGGCCAGCTGGAGGGAAACGCCGTTCGGTTCCTCACCCAAGACATAGTTGATGATCGAAACGTCGTGCGGTCCCAAATCCCAAAGGACGTTGCTCTCCTGGAAGAGTCCCAGGTTGACGCGAACCGAATCGATATAGTAAACGTGGCCGAGATCACCGCCCTCGCGCAGCGCACGGAGCTTCTCAACCGCGCCGGTGTAAAGGAACGTGTGATCGGCCATCAGGCGGACGCCACGGCGTTCGGCGCGCGCTTGGAGATCGCAGGCCGCTCCGTAACTTTCGGCCAGCGGCTTTTCGACCAAAACGTGCTTTCCGGCTTCGATCGCTTGCGCCGCCAAGGTATGGTGTGTGCGCGGTGGCGTGGCGATGGCAATGGCGTCGACGTGCGGATCTTCCAACGCCTGCTCGATCCTGGAATGGACGGCGATGTGGGGATAGAGTCGCGCCAATTTGGCGAGCCGCGCTGGGTCGCTATCGATAATGCAAGCGACTCGCCATTCTTCCGAGGCGTGAAAGTTGCGAACCAAATTGGGGCCCCAGTAGCCCGCTCCTACTACTGCAGCCATGAGTTGCGCCGGCACGATCTGAGCTTCTTCTAAGCGTGAACGAGGTCCGCGGCGGCTTCGATTGCGCCGACTACGCGGTCGATTTGCTCTTCCGTCAGCTCCGGGAACATCGGGAGCGAAAGTATGCGCTTCGCGCTGCGCTCGGTGCGCGGGAACGATCCCTCGCCAAGCCGTAAGTCGGCGTAGGCCGGCTGCAGATGAATCGGTATCGGATAGTGGATGCCGGTGGCAATCCCGCGCCCCGAGAGAACGTCCTGCACGTGCGTTCGATTCTCCACTTCGATCACGTAGAGATGGTAAACGTGTCCCTCATCGCTCAGCCGCCGGGGCGGTACGATGCCGACTTTCGAAAGTTTTTCGTCATAGTGCCGCGCGTTACGGCGGCGCGCTTCGTTCCATCGCTCCAAATGGCCGAGCTTGACGTCGAGGACCGCGGCCTGTATGGAATCCAACCGGCAGTTACCCGCCTTGACGAGATGTTCGTACTTCTTGCGCTGGCCGAAATCGCGCATGAGGCGCAGCTCGTCGGCCAGACCCGCATCGCCGGTCACGATCACACCGCCATCACCGTACGCGCCCAAATTCTTGCCCGGATAAAAACTAAAGCATCCGGCGTCGCCGAAACTTCCGACTACCTTGCCGTTCCAGCGGGCCCCGTGCGCCTGGCTGGCGTCTTCAATCACTCGCAAGTCGTGACGTTGCGCACAGCGCAAGATCGGCTCCATAGGGACGGCTTGCCCGTAGAGATGCACGGGCATGATCGCTTTCGTGTGCGGCGTCACGGCCTGCTCCAGCAGCGACGGGTCGAGGAAGTAAGTTTCGTCCATTTCGACGAGGACCGGTTTCGCGCCGGTCGCCGACACGGCGATGGCCGAAGCGATGTAGGTGTTCGCGGGGATGATCACTTCGTCGCCCGGCCCGACGCCAAGGGCCTCCATCGCGAGTTGCAAAGCCGCGGTTCCTGACTCGACACCCACGCAATACGGAGCGCCCACGTAGCTCGCGAAGTTTTCTTCGAAACGGCGTACGTCGGGTCCAAGAACGAAGCTGCCGTCCTGCATCACGCGCATGACACGAGGTACGATCTCCTCACGCAACGCCGCGAACTGCGCCTTCAGATCGACGAACGGAATTTGCGTGCCTACCATCTCGGGGCGCGCTTCGTCGGCTCGCGCGGCACCGCCTTCAACAAGCAGAGGACGCATACGATCCCGCAGAGTTCCGCAACCATCTGCAAGAAAGAGGTTACCTGTACCAGTATTATCGTCCCCGATTGCCGCTCGCCGAGAAACCAGCCGTTCACCGCGGCGTCGACGCGAAGGTGCGGCAGCACGCGCCACCCACTGATCGCCGTCCAGGCGGCATCGTAGCGTTCGTTCAAGCGCAACAGGGGCGCCGTGCTGAAGCTACCGTTCACGACGTACAGCCAGGGCAAAATCGCGCGAAACGGTGCGGCGGAAACCTCCCCCGCCGATGAACTGGCATTAACCTTCGGCAGGTAGCGCGACTCGGCCACGAGCTCGCACAATCCGCGACAAATGACGGAGGTGACGCCCGAGGACAGCACGAGCCAACGCGACCCTCCCGGGCTCTTTATGAGGGTTTTTCCATCCGAACCGATCAATGCGCCGCGTACGTATGCGAGCAGCGCAGCGCCCGGGTCGACCGGATAGGAAACGTTGGATTGCGTGAGCACGCCTCCGAGGCCCTGCGCGAGCGCCGGCGCCTCGGCGAACGCGAGTCGTGCATCGATCCAACCGGTTCGGGGATCGATCGTGTCGTTGCCGGCACGCAGTGAGACAATTTCGGGATAGCCCGCTCCGGCGTCGCCGAAGAAGACATCGCAGGCGCCCAGCGTATCCGCCGTCTCGACGACGCGTGGAGTTTTACACGTCGAAACCAGCGGCGTCGGGTCTGTCACATAACGTATGTCGCTGGAAGCAAGTCGCCGTTGCGGCGCCAGCGACGACGCCGCAAACCCGACCCGGCCGTTGGAACGCGAGATCAGCCACGTCCGCGGCACGACTCGCGAAACGCCTAACGCGCGTAACCCCGTGACGTCGCCGCTCTGCTCGTAGCGTGCGAGCGCCATGTCGACCGGATAGGTTGGGAAATATTCGTTGATCGCGGCGATGGCACCGGGATAGCTGTGAACGTCGGGGTCGGCTCCGTCGCCGCCGTCGCCACGCAATTGTAGCGGTTGAAACGCCGGCAAGAGTGCAACCCTCGTAAATGGCGGCGCCGCAATCTCCGGATGGGGATAGGATGTTGCCCCAACCCAAAGATTGCTCGGAGGCGCGCTCAACCACGTCACGGGTAAAGCTACGCCGGCGGCGAGCGCAACGTAGCTCAGTTGCCGCACCGCCGCCACGCCGGAGCATGCTAGGACCGCGATCAAGGCGGCGAGGATTCCGGCCAAATCGTACAGTTCGCGGAAGACCGCGCTTTCGGGAATTCGCCGAACGACCCACTCGTAGGGAACGGCGAGTGGTCCGTGCACGCCCGCGATTATCGCGTAAATCAACACCGCGGTGCCGGTCGCCGCGACGACCGCGCGCGAGCGGCGCCGCGCAACGACGCCGGCGAATGCCAACGCGAGAATGCCCCAGACGGCAACGGCCGCCGCTATTCCGAGCCGGTCCGCGTAACCCGGAAAATATCCACCCAAAGCCGACAGCGCGCCCGGCGCAACGGATTGATTCGCCTGCCACGTGAGGCTGTAAGGAATTCGCAAAATCGTGCCGCGCTCCGCGATCAGCCCGACGGCCGATGGGAGGCCGATTACCACACCCGCGATCGCCGGCAACCATTTCTTCGTTACGAACGCGAAGATGACGAGCGCCAGCATCGCGACGATAAAGAATTGCAATTGCGATTCCGCCAGCACCAGCCAAAGTGCCATCCGCACCGGCGACGCCTCGAAGCCGCGCAGCATCTCGGCAAAGAGGCCGAGGATGCCCGCGTAAGCCAGGACCATGACGAGATGCCCGGCGACGACTTCGTTGTAGACCCACGGGTTGAATAAGGCGAACAATCCGATTCCTACCGCGGCCGGCGCGCCGCAGTTCCAATGTTGCGAGATCCCCGTTGCGGCCCGCATGCAGAGATATCCGATAGCGATCCCTAGCAAAACGAGCGCGGTGAGCGGACCCAAGAGCCACATCCCCAGGCTAATTGGAAGCCCGATCACATACGTCGTCGGATGCGCATTGAACGTTCCGAACCCGGTTGACATCCATCCGCCGATGGACTCGTTGAAGAAGGACGGAACCGCCAGGCGATTCACGGGCCAGTTCCAGTCGTGGCGAAGCGTTGGAATGCCCTTCGCCGTTACGAATGCGGCAAACGCTAGAGCAGCCGCGATAGCAGAGGCCCGTACCATCAGTGGTTCAGGCGGCGCGTTTGACGATTGAAGAGCTGATCAGGTATAGGCAGGCGCAGATGGCGGCCGCTTCGGCGGCGAAGCTAAACTGCAGGGCGGACCCGATCGCCAAGAGTGCACCGACGAACGCCGCAAATTGCAAGTATTGGTTGAGCGTGCGGCCGTGCCACGTGCCCTGCTCCGCTGCAAACGCGCGCAGTCGCCAACTCATGCCGATCCCGAGTGCGGCGAAAAGCGTTGCCAGGTAGGCCGTCGCCGCAAATCGTTCCGCATACGGCCCCGGCAGCAGACCCGAAAGAATCAAACCGGCAACTGCCGTGGCGACGGCGTACTCGGCAGTGCGCGCGAAGACCCACGAACCAGCCGGGTCCTTCAATAGCTCCGAGCCGGCCAGGTAAGTTCGTTCAATGAATGCTCCGGCGCGAGTGGGTGCGATCAGCGATGCCGCAAGAGCTAGCGTCGCGACGACTGCCGCCGCGTACGCGAGTTTTGCGAAACCCGCGGCGCCTTGGGATGAAAACAGCGCGCTCGCGGCCAGCGCTGCAGCCGCCGCGGCGGCTGCGTAGCGCGTCGCCGCGAAAAGGCGATCGCCTCGGGCAAGCTTTGCGTTGAGGGCGACGACTGCGCCGCCGCGCACGAGGGCCGCGATCGCGATAAGGCCGAGGCAGGCCGCTGCGGCCAGCACCTCGTTTCCCGGTTGCGAAACCAGCGCCGCACCGAGCAAGAGAAAGGCGGCAACGCCGGCCGCAAACGTGAAGATCACCGGAAAGATCGGTCCCGGTGCGCGTTCAGGCGCGTTCGGCGAAGCCGCCCGCAGAAACCACTTGATCGCCAGCACCAGTGCCGCGACGATCGTCGCCACATAGGCAGTGGTCGCGAACCGCTCCGCGTCGGCTCCGGAAAGGAGGGTCGCCAGCAGGAGCGCGACGACCGCGGTAGCGATCGCGTACGCGAGGGCTTTCCCCAGCGCCCAAACGCACGCGCTCACGGTTCGGATACGCGAATCGGCCACAATTTCGGTACGCAGGCAAGCACGATCAACAGGATCAGTGCGATCAACGAAATTGCCGCCGCTATCGCGTAGTAGCGTTGTCCGGCGAACGTTAGCGCGATCTCACCGCCGTCCGGAAGGCTCGGCACGATCCAACCGTTGAAAACGCCGTCGACCATAACGTGGGGCAGCGGTTCGCTCCCGTTGAGCGTCGCCTGCCACTCGGGGTGGTACGCCTCACCGAATACGAGCAGGAACGGATCCGCCGTGCTCTTTGCAGTAACGCTGAGCGCCGTCGTGGACCGTCGCTGCCACGCGAGCCCAAGGGTTTGAGTGCGGGGGAGATTGACGGGATCGACGGTTAGCAGCGTGATCTTGACCTGCCGATCGGCGCTTCTGACGAGATGCCGGCCGGCGCTCAAAAACACCGGCCGCGATCCGACGACTTTTCCGTCCACACGAACCGGCAGGTCGGTCAGCGACCGCGGCCTTCGTAAGTCTCGCGCCGGCATCGCGTGCACGTTGTAATAGACCGCGGAGAATTTCGGACGAGTACCGCGCGTGATGAACCAGATGCCGGCCACGCTTTGGGAACCATCGCTCCAACTATTCGGAAACGCGTGCATGACGTTGATGTCGAACGCGCCGTTTTGTGAGATCGGAAAAACGCGATAGGCGACGCTTCCGCGATCCGCCAGCGCGACGGCCAACCAGACCGGACGGCTCCCGACATTTTCGACGCTTCCGGCGATTTCAGGATCGCCCGCGAGAGACGGCGGCTTGGCCAGCGCGAGGGCGGTAAACTGGTTGTCGGTTACCCGTGCCTGCGACGCGCCGGACGCGCCGATCCGAGTGAAGGATAGGTCCGGGGCCACTGCTGCCGAGATCACCGCCGAGCCCAAGTCCTCGCGTTCGCCGCTGCCCGAATTGAATTGAAAGCCTACGTCGTTCCATCCCGGGTGCAATACGAGGCCGAACTGCGCGACGACGGGCACCGGGCCTTCGAGCTTGGCGATCGTGTCGTAGGCCTGCGCTTCTGCCGCCGGTCCGCCGAGGGCGACGTTTTGCGCGGCCGCGCCGTCGGTTGTCACGGTCACGGTTTGCGATACTTGCAGGCGGCTGACCCGCATCGCCACGCGCGTCCGAACGGGCGCCGTGCCCGGAACGAAGACGCGCACGTGGGCATCCCGAGCAAACAGGAACCAGGGGGTCGGATCGCCGCGCTGCCACTGATAAACGGTCGGGTCCTCACGGTACCACTGCGGCGGCAGCATGATCGCGGACGTTCCGATAACGCCCGCGCCGAAAACGTACGGCAGCGTGTCCGATAGGTTCGCTGGGAAGGCGCCCCGATAGGCCGCACCGGGAACGAAGCGCGCGCGCAACTGGCCGTCGGGGCCCAACGGGCCGACGGCGCTTGCGTGAAGGCGGTAGTTACCCGAGGATGGCACCGTCAGGCTCGTCTTGGCCCCGTAGACCAAGCTCAGTGTCGCGCGATTCCGCGGCAGCGCTCGCCCGAGCGCGACGATGCGATCCTCCCAGGCTCTGACATCGTCCACGCTTACCAGCGCGACAACCAGGTCTGGATCCGGATAACCGTCCGTAACGAAGTGACTCCCGGCCGGCAGGTCCAGTTGGCCGTACTCGGTCCACGCGCCGTCGGCCGTCTGCGGCGAAAAATACGTGCCATCGATGCCGAGGTTCTGCGCGGGCGCCTTTTCAAACAGGAGCGACTGCTCGAGCGCAAAGACTTCGTAGACGCCGCCACTACGGACGTCGAACGGCGTCGTCCATCCAACGTCCGCCGACGGCGGATGAATTCGAATTCCGCCGTGGGCCAGCGCCTCGTTGACCGCCAAATCGCGAATCTGTGCCGCCGACGCCGGAAGTATCGGCGAAAGCGCCTGCAGCGCCGTGGAGAACTCATCGGCCGAACGGCTCGGCGGATCGAACTCCGCCTTTCCTCGCGCCATCGCATCGACATTGCCAAGGTAGCCATCGGAGAACGTCGGGACGGTGCTGACGATGGGATGGGTGACGCCATAGACCAACGGCAGGGCTCCCGCAACGTGATAGACGCGCAGCGGTCCGTCCGAGCGCGCCGGTGACGCGCCGATCACGCGATGCAGTAGATCGTGCGTCAGGGTCGTCGTGTTGAAGCGCCATTCTCCGGGTGAGCTAAAGTCGATTGCCGGAATGAAATCGTCGCGTTGCAGGATCGTGTCGACTCCCAAAACGCGCAGCATGTCCGTCGCAAACGGTAATCCTTCGCGCGCCGCGCGGTAGCTGCGCCGCACCCAGACGTCGGTGCCTTCGGAGGGCTCCGGTCCGAGCAATCCGTAGATCATCGGACGGTCCACGAGAGAATCCTCGATGTAGAACTGGGGCGATCCCCAGTCAAACTGCTCGAGATACTGCGTAGGAAAAAGCGCGACCCGATGGCGCTGGTCGTTGCCGACCAAGGCCTTCTCCCGATACTCCCAGCTCGGAAGCACCGCACCCGCGTAGTTCATCTTGTTAATTAATACCGGTATGAAAACGAAGATCGGCACCGCGATGAAGGCCGCTGCGGCCGCCGGTGCGATCCATCCCCAGCCGGCGCGCGCTTGCGTCTGCGCCTTCGACAGCTTCTCGCGCAGCGATCCGAGGATCGCGAACGCCGCGATGGCGTAGAGTCCGCTGATCCCGAACTCGACGCCTGCGACCCACTTGTACGAGAAGCGAAACATCTGAAATCCAGGGAAACTCCGGTAGAAGAGATTGTAGACCGGCTCGGTGACCGCGTCGCCGAGCGCGTCGTGGTAGTAGCCCACGACGATTGGGACCGAAACGATCGTAACGATCAGAAAAAATAACGTTGCGGGACGCTGATTGCGCTTGAATGCGACGCCGCCAAGCGCCACGATCGGGACGAACCACAACAGCGCCCCGAACAAACCCGACGCGTAGGATGCGGCCCACGGAAAGTACGCCCGGCCCCCAAACGAAACGAAGGTGGCCCAGTGACCGAGGCCGCGCAGCACGTTATCGAACGACGTTGCGGCGTTGTGCATCGAGGGCGCCTCGCTGAGCACGCCGTTGATATACACATCGCGAAAGAAATCGACAAACGGCACCAGCCAGTAGAGATTGATCGCGATGACGGCGACCGACGACACCACGATAAACGGCCAGGCCCGCCGAGCCGCAGCGCGCGGCACGGGATCGAACGCAATCGTCACCGCGACGAATATCCCCAGGATGATCGCGTTGATGGCGACCAGCGGAGGGTTGATGCCGGCGCCAAACAGGACGAGCAGCGCGATGTAGAGCGCGGCGTGCCAAAGATTCATATCGCCGCGGATCGCACGCACCGTCACCCCGACCATCGCCGGGAGAGTCGCGTACGTCAGCAGCCACACGATCTGCGCTTGCGAATTGAGCGCGACATACATATTGAAGAGATACGCGCACGAGCCGGCGACGCGCGAAACGTCGTCGAGCCACGGGGTCACCTGCCGCAGGCAGTAGTACATCGACGCCAGGCATGCCAGGTAGACCCCAAAAACAATGGCATGCTGCGCGAAATCTTGTGGAACGTGCAGTAGCTGCGCCGCCCCGTAGGCCCACCCGTAAGGCGATTCGTAGGGATACCAGTATCCGGTGTGGACGCCGAGGTGCAGCGCCGGATTCCACGCCCCAATCAGCTGCCACAGAAACTTCAGCGGATCGATATGGAGTGAAGCTTGACCGTCGTTGAGCTGCACACCGCTGCCGTATCCGAACGTGACCAGCAACGCGAGCGCTACAAAGAGCCCCGGAATCAAGGCCTTGCGCAACAATCCCGGGATCGGCCACGAGGCCGCCAGCGCACGCATGTCCGCCGGCGCTCGTACCGTCTGCTCTTTCACCGATGCACCTTTCCGTAGAGTCTAAATGGGCCTTCCAAGCTTAAACGTTGATTAACCGAAGGTACCTCGAAGAGCCGTTCGACCTGTCGGTTCACGTCGTCGAACTCGACGTCGCGCAGGATGCAGCGATAATCGAGCCGCCGCACGCAACCGAACCCGTGCGATCCTTCGTCGTGACAGGCCGGGCAAAGCGATGGGCGCAACGCAACCGTTGGTCCAACCGGAACTCCTCGAACTTCGCTGGTCATACCGAAGAGCGCTAAGGTTTTTACGCCGAGCCCCGACGCAAGATGGCTGAAACCGGCATCATTACCGACGAAGACCTCGCACTCCGCTAACCGCCGCGCGGCGAGCGCGAGCGGCTCTCGAAGGATCTTGATTCCCTCGATGCCTCGAAAATCTTCCTCGGCTCGCGAAGCTTCGTTCTGCTCGTGGGGCCCGAGAAAGAAGCGCACGCTTCGTCCACGCTTGGCCTGTAAGCGCGCCAATGCGACGAACCGCTCGTAGGGCCAGCGTTTAGATTCGTTTCCCTTGTAGGCCATGGAGCCGGGATGAATTCCCAAGGTACCGGCGATCGATTCGCTGCGCCAAATCCCCGGTACCCAGTATTCGAGATCTTCCTTGCAGGGCCGCAGCCCAAGCGCCCGCGCCATGCGTAGATTTTCGGCGATGCGGTGACCGCCGCGCAGCGGCACGAGCGTGACGCGCGCGGTGCGGGCTATAACGGATGAAACTCCGCCGTATTCGTGCATGTACAACTTCGCGGCCCCTGCGCCACGGGCGACGATCGCGTACTGCCAGCGAGTCGCGGGAAACGGCAGAATGCAGCGATCGTAACGGCGCGCGCGCAGACGCCGGAATTGGCCCAGCATTTGCATCGCACTCGGCCGCAGCGGCAGCTCGATGATGTCCCTTGCGATGCCGAGGGAGCGGACGTATTCGGTAACGGGGGCCTGCCACGTCATCACGTCGGTCTGCCATGCGTCGCCGCTTAGGCCGCGTAGGATAGGGCTCGCGGCCAGCGCGTCGCCGAGCCCTGGTAACAGAAGCACCAGCGCCGAACCCGAGGGCGACGTGGTTTCAGTCTCTGATCGCGACAGGGACGAAGATTTCGTGCGAACTTGCAGCAAAATCCATTTTCGCCGGCGGGCGCTCCGGGCGATCGTAATAGTGCAGAATTCGCATGCGATAGAATATCGCTAAAGTATCGACGAAGACGTTCCAAACGGCGGGCAGCCGAACCCGGCTGGAGAGCCGTTGGAAATTCAACATTACGGGCGCTTCGACGATGCGATAGCCCAAGTGGTGAACGTTGGCGAGAAGCTCGAGGTCGAATGCAAAGCGTTTCACGAGAACTCGCGGGAGCACGCGGTCCAGCACCTCGCGCCGGAACAGTTTGATGCCCGTCTGCGTGTCTCGTACCGGCAACCCGAAGAGCGTCCGGACCAGCATGTAGTAAAAGAAGCTGTACACGCGTCGCGTCGGCGGGTATTCGACCTTCGACTTCGGATGAAATTTTGAACCGATCACGGCATCGGCACTGCGCGCTTTCATGATCGCAAAAAAGTTTGCGAGCTGCTCGGGATGCAAATCCATGTCGGCATCCAGAAACGCCACGTAATCGCCGCGCGAATACGCCGCACCGCAGATTAGCGCGTTGCCCTTTCCCTCGTTGCGCGTGCAGCGCACGACGCGCACGTGATCGGGCCACGCACGCAAGGCGTTGCTGGCCGCCGCGTGTGTGCCGTCCAAACTTCCGTCATCAATGACGATAATTTCGAACTCGATGCCAAGCTCGTGCATCGTTTCCACCGTCTCGCAGACGTTTTCGGCGATCGAACTCGCCTCGTTATAAGCGGGCATGAGTATCGAGAGCATGGGCTTCGAAGGTTGGCGTTCCCCAAATGGCCAGCCTGCTCCAAAATAATTGATCATAGTCAATAAATTTCTTAAACCCCGGATCGGGGGTTCCGTTAGGCGATCGGCGCTTCGCGGTTTTCCGGTGGGCTCATGACGTTCCGTTCGAACTTTGCGACGATCGTGCGCCATGCCAGTTCCAGTTCTTCGACGCCGAGCATGCGTGCAACCGCGACGAAAACGGTGCCTCCGATTGCGATTTGACCGAAGAGGAACCACGCACGCGAAGCCAACGAAGCTTCCGGGGTAACGCCGAGCGCACCGATCCAGCCCAGCGCCGCGAGCATTGCAAGCGAGCTCACGACTACTTTGCTCGTAGACAGCAGCAGTGCGCCCCAATCGATTCCAGCAACCAACCGCGCGGTCACCATCAACAGCAGAAGCGCCTGCACCGTTTGACTGACCGAGTTTGCCAGAAGCAGTCCGCGCGCGCCCAGGCCGGGTAGCCACACCAACGAGAGCAGCACGTTGAGGACGACGGTTACCACCGAAATCGTCACCGGCCAGACCGTTTCGTGACAGGCAAAACAGCAGCGTGTTAAGACGACGTTCGCGGCTAGCGCGATCAAGCCGACGGCCGCGTACGGCAGCAATCCGGCCGTCAAATCCGTCGCGCTCGCCTCGAACGTGCCACGTTCGAAGAGCGCCTGCACCATGGGATGTGCCAACACGATAAGCGCGCAGGCCGACGGAATCGTAATGAAGTTTACGAGGCGCAGTCCGGTTACGACGCTGCGCGCGACGCCCCGCCGGTTTTCGCGCGCAAACTGCGCCGCGAGCAGGGGGAAAATCACCGTCGCGATGGCCGCCGCAAAAATCTGCTGTGGAAAGTTGACCAGTTTGGTTGCATAGTTCATCCCGGCGATATAGCCGGGCGCCAGCGTCGAAGCGAAGAAGCGATCGAAGAACAGCGCGAGCTGGCCGGCCGCCGATCCAACCATGATCGGCCCCAGCAAAAGCCAAATCTTTCGAAGGCCGGGATGGTGCAAGTCGATGATTGGCCGATACTTTCCGATCGAAAGGAAGGACGGAAGCTGGACCGCCATTTGCGCGGTCAATCCGAGCACCGTTCCCAAAACCAACGCATAGATTCCAATACCATGGCTAAGCAGCACCACGCAGGCAATCGTCACGATATTTACCGCAACGCCCACCAGCGCGGCCGATCTGAAGCGTTGATACGCGTTGAGCATAGCCGAGAGAACGCCGCTGAGACTCACGGCAACGATGCTGGGCATGAGCCAGCGCGTCATTCGGATAGCGACGCCCATCTGCGGCGCCGGGAATCCGTGCGCGATCACGGGCACGTACCATTTTGCGGTGAAGAATCCGATCACGGCGCAAGTCGTCAGGACGATCGCGAGAATGTTCAGCGTCGTGCTGGCGAGGCGCCACGCTTCGTCTTCCTTGCGATGAGCCAGATATTCCGAAAAGGTCGGGACCAGCGCGCTTACCAGCGCGCCGTTGAAAACTCCAAAGAGTATCGTGGGAATCGTGGCCGCCGCTAGAAAGGTGTCCATTTCCCAACGGGTTCCGTAATATCTGGCGCTTACGACCTCACGCATGAACCCCAGCAGCGTCGACGCGAAGGTCGCGCCCATAATGAAGAACGTCGAGCCGGCAATTGAGATGCGATGGCGCGGACGGCGCGGATGTGGAACGACTCGGAGATGAGACGGGGAGCCCTTAATGCGCTCCATCCTTCCGCAAAACCGCCGGCACCGTCCGTAAAATGATCAGAAGGTCCCCTAGCGGCGTCCAAGTGTCGACGTAGCGATTGTCCAGTTCCATCCAATGTTCGAACGAGACCTCACTGCGCCCGTTGATCTGCCACAGGCAGGTCACGCCCTGGGGTACGCTGAGCCGGCGTAGCGCGGCGGCGTCGTAGTGCTCCACTTCGCTCGGGAGGGCGGGACGCGGACCGACCAGCGACATTTCGCCACGGACGACATTCACCAAATTCGGCAGCTCGTCGATGCTGGCTCGGCGCAAGAAGCGGCCCAGCGGGTGCAAGCGGGGGTCGTTTCTGATCTTGAAGACCGGACCGTCCACCTCGTTGAGATGCATGACGCTCTGGCGCATCGCGTGCGCTCCGGTTACCATCGTGCGGAGCTTGAACATCTTGAAGCGGCGCCCATGGATCCCGACCCGCTCCTGCGCATAGAACGGCGTTCCTCGGGTGGCGCAGGCGATAGCAAGCGCGGCGAGCGCCACGATTGGCGCCGTTGCGACCAGCAGCAAGCTGCCCAATACCACATCGACCGACCGCTTGAGCGTCGACCACGACTCCGGAACGCTGCGCTCCACTGGAGCGCCGATCGCTATCTGCACGGCAAGAGCGCCTGTCTAACCGTTCGCCCGACGTAGTCGAGACCCTCGATTTCGCCTAGCATGCTCCCCCCTTCCGGGCCGAGGTGCACGAAAGGGACGAACTCTCGGGTGTGATCGGAGCCCGGCGCCGTCGGATCGCAGCCGTGGTCGGCAGTAAAGATCATCTCGTCGCCGGGCCGCAACCGGGCTTGCAGGCCCGGCAGCGCTGCATCGAGCTCTTCCAGTGCGCGAGCGTAGCCGCGAACGTCGCGGCGATGACCGTATTTCGAATCGAAGTCGTTGAGGTTCGTGAAGATAAAGCCGTGGTCGATCTTCTCCAGCAAGTCCAACGTTTTCTCGACGGCGTCGCGATTGTCGGCCACCCGAACGCACGTCGAGATGGCGCGCCCACAGTAAATGTCGCCGATCTTTCCTACCGCGTGCACCTCGATCTCACCGGTTCTGAGTTCGTCTAGCAAGTTCGCTGGCGGCTCGATTGCATAGTCTCGTCGATTCGGCGTCCGCCGGAAAGCCCCCGGTTTTCCCGCGAAGGGGCGTGCGATGACCCGATTGACGGCGTGCGGCGGCACGAGCATTTCTCTCGCGCGCTCGCTCCACTCGTAGAGCCTCGCCAGCGGAACGACCTCCTCGTGCGTGGCGATCTGAAATACGGAATCCGCCGACGTGTAAAGAATCGGCCGTCCGGTTTGCATGTGAACGGATCCCAGTTCTTCGATGATCTCGGTACCGGATGCGGTCTTGTTTCCGAGCGGCGGCTTGCCGACGATCGCCGAAAATGCCTCGACGACCTCGTTTGGGAATCCGTTGGGATAGGTCGGGAAGGGCACGTCCGTCACCACGCCCATCATCTCCCAGTGCCCCGTGATCGTGTCTTTTCCGCGGCTACGCTCTCGCAGCCGCGCAACGCGCGCGCTTGGTTGGCGAACCGCTGCAACGCCACGAACTTCGGTAAGCATCCCCAGCCCCAAGCGCTCGAAATTCGGCAATTGCAAGGCCCCCAGACGGCGTGCCACGTTGCCGATCGTGTTGGCTCCCGGCGCGTCGCCATATTCCGCCGCATCGGCGAGTGCCCCGACGCCTCCCGAATCGATCACGATGGTAACCACTCGCTTCATCGGTGTCCGCGCTTCGGGTTCTTCTAAGACACGCCTCCCGCATAGGAGAGAAGGCACGGCAACGAAAAACCGTGCGACCGTGCCACGAATCGCATTATCGGCGGTGCTCACGACGCTGATGCTCTTCCTCGCGTGCCGTGGGACTCGCGCGGCTACTCCGCAGCCGACGGCCACACCGTCGCCGGCACCGCCGCGGACGATCCTCTATCTCAGCGCCAAACGGATCGACTTCTATTACGATCGCTTCTTGGTCGAGGCCGACGGAAACGTACGGCTTCGGACCAGCGATGGTTTCACCGTCACGGGCGACGCGTTCTCGATGGACCTGAAGCTGAATCGCTTTCTCGTCGCCGGCCACGTCACGCTTCACGATGCGACCGGACAGGCCAGCGGCGCGGCGATCTCGGATTTCCTGGACTTCAGCCGGATCTATTTCGTCCCCGTGACGACCGAGCCGGATCGCTGGACGTTCCTGGACGGCGACCTCGTGCATCCCGCCAAAGGGCGTGAGATGCCCGGGGACGCCTTCTACTTTCCGGCGACTCCCGCGCAACCGAGCATCACCGCAACCGGTGCGGTCATCGGCACGAAGACGTACATTCGGTTCGTCAACTCGCACACGTACTTAGCCGGCGCCCCGATCCCGCTGGGATCCGATGTCGTCAACTTTTCGTCGAGTCAGTATTTCGCCCAGAACTCGCTCTCCGGCGCAACCGTCGACCTCACGTGGAACCTGGCTGGAAATGCGAACTCGCTCACCGCAGTCCACCTGCGTTACGATCCGACGTACCACACGTACCTCTCGGTCGAACAGCATCTCGTCGGCGCCCACGAGTACGCGGTCTTTTCTGTGAATCCGGCGACCCGCGCGGAGAAGTGGTGGAACCTGCAGCTTTACGACAAGCTCGGCAGCCGTTTGCAGATCCAGACGTTCACGCAGCTGTACACCCAGCAGAACTGGCTGCGCGAGCCTTCGGCGGCGCAGCAGACGACGTACCTCAACGCGACGTACGCCATGCCCCATTCCTACATTCAAGCCACGTCGCAGCTGACCAACTACAACGTTCTCGGCCCAGGTTCGCTGGAGGGGACCAATGCGATCGGCGGCAACCTGTCGCACCCGACGCAGGTGCAAATCACCGCGACGAGCTTCCAGAACAAAATCGCTGACCTGCCGCTCTTCGAGCAGATCTACGAAGGCTACGGCTTTAACCACGATACGGTCGGCGGCACCCAATACCTCAACGGTTCGCCGGGGCACGGGCCGCCGATACCGACTCCCGGGCTGCAAGCCTACGGGGCACCGTGCCCCAATCAATACGGCGTGAAGAATCCTCCCGTGTACTTTTGCCCGGTCTACACGACGATTTGGAATACCGTGCTCGGATTCAACTTCTTCACGCCGGCGATGAAGCTCAACAACCCGCCCAGCCCGTATCAAACCTATTATTTCAACGCCAGCTTCAACAAGCAGTACCAATGGAACTCGCTGCCCCACTGGATCAGCACGACGTCGGAGAACTTTACGATCAGCCGGCAGTTCACGCGAGGTCTGAATACCTATGTCGGCTATCAGATCCAGAACACCGGCGACCACTACATCAACGGCGGCTACCTGCCTTGCGAACCGGTGGGCTCGTTCTACTGCCCCTTGAGCTTTACGTCGTTCCGGGGCGTCTCGACGCTGCACACGACGAGTCTTGGAATCAACCTCGTGCCGACTCCGGAGTTCAATTTCTCGCTGCTTGTGCGCCATCACGTCGACTTTCCGATTCCGGTGCCGAACGTGTTCGGATTGCCGCCCAATAATATCTTGGGCCAGCCGCTGTATTCGTGGTTTCTGGGCCAGCCGCCGTACGATGCAACCGCCGACGTTCGGTTTCAGATCCTTCCGCACGCGCTCGTCGACATCTCGAAGACGCTGTACTGGTACGGCAATCCCTACCGGACCCAGTTCTGGCAGCCGAGTACCGTCGTGCAGATTCTGCCGATATGATGCGACGCGCCCTTTCCCTTGCGGCGGTAGCCCTGGCAATCGTGCTGGTGGCGGCGAGCTCGCCGGTCGTCGTTAGCGGTCAGCTGCTGGCCTATCAAGACGGCTTCGTTTTCTTCACGACCGGCGACGGCTTCCGCGTCGCGCACGACGTCGTGATTCACGATGCAAAGAGCGGCGCGGCGACGTCGCTCCAACCGGTGCCTCGCGTTTGGGCGCGAGCGACATTCGATGCGAGCGGAACCGTTACGGAACTGGATCTTTCGCGCGCGCCGCTGCCGCCCCAAGGCAACTTCGCCGACGTCGCCCGCTTTGCCGTGGCAATTTCCTCGCCGGCGCCCAACCCCGATTTGCTCAAGGCGGTGGAGACGCCCGCTCCAGGCGAAACCCTTGCGACCACCCAGCACTTTTCCGGCCGCCCGGTCCTCGTTACGTTTATCGTACAGGTGCCGTCGGTCACGCCCTTTACGGCGGCCGTTTATATCACGACCGACGCCAGCGGATGGAACGCGCAAGCGATCCCGATGGACCGCATCGATGCGCTGCACTACCAGATCACGCGGCGCTTTAACTCGGGAACGATCTTCCACTACATCTACGACCGCGGCTCGTTTCAGTCGGCCGAGATCGCGCAGAACGGTTTGCAGCGCACGCCGCGCAATCTGGTGGTTACAGATGCCGACGTACGGGTAATCCGCGATACCGTAGCGGCCTGGCAAGATCAAGTGAACGGCGGCGTCAACCAGGTGCAGCCGCAGATCATGCCTACTCCCTATAATCCCGCGCCGTTCCCGAATCTTCCGCCCGGCCTCCCGCCGCCACGGCCGCCGCAGGGAAGAACGCCGACTCGCTAAGGAGCTGGTCCTTAACGTGCTAACGCACGTTCAACGTAATTGCACGCGTTGCGGCATCGCCCCGCGCGTTGCGCGCGATCACCTGCATCGTGAAGTTGCCGCGCACGAACCAGGGCAGCGGGGAGACGGTGTAGGTGAGAGCAAATCGTCCGACGCCGACCTTTGAAAGCGTCATGGCATATCCGCCGATGCGCGCTTCGACGCTCGCGACGTTCGAGCTCGTGACGACACTCCCGGAAACGCGATCGCCGGGTTGAACCGTCGTTTCGCTGATCGCGACGGCGAGAATTTGGGGCGCCGCATCGGGCGCCAGGCGCACCGCCTTCTTCGCGATTTTTGGAGCCACTGGAATTTGGCGAGGGGATGCGCCCGGCGTCGGGGTCATCACCGGCGGTGGAGCGGTCGGGGAGGGCGTCGCCGTCGCCGAGCTTTTCGGCGGTGGAGTCTTCGCGGTGCCGCCGGGGTTTTGCGGGGTTTGCGCCGGATTCGCCGTGCGGGTAGTGCGGCTGCAGCTCACGAGTGCGGCAACGCACGCGGCGGTCAGTACGATGGAGAGGGCGCGGCGCATTGCGTGGGGATTCTGGGGGGCATCACGCATTCCGCTGGCCGATCGGCTTGCCGGAGGAAGCGCCACTGGGCAACGCGTTGAAAGCTGTGGCCTCAATGGCGGAAGTCACGCGTCCCGTCCTGAGCATCGTCGTTCCGCTCTACAACGAGGCCGGAAACGTCGCACCCTTGCTCGAGCGCATCGGGGCGACCGTCGAGCGCTTGCATGATGATTTCGCTTTCGAGATCGTTCTGGTCAACGACGGCAGTACCGACGGTACGCTCGCGGAGATCCGCAGCGAGATGCAGCGGCGCCCGCACATCGTGCTCGTGAATCTATCCCGCAACTTTGGCCATCAGCTCGCGGCCACGGCGGGGATTGAAATTGCCCGGGGCGACGCGATCGTGTTGATGGACGGCGATCTGCAAGACCCTCCCGAGCTGGTCGACGCCTTCGTGCGCAAGTGGCGCGAGGGATACGACGTGGTGTACGCGGTTCGGCGGACTCGCCCCGGGGAGAGCCGCTTCAAGGTTTTCACCGCGCGCGCTTTCTACAGGATCATCAAACGCCTCACCAAGGTCGCGATCCCGCTCGATACGGGCGACTTCCGTTTGATGAGCCGACGCGTCGTCGAGGCGCTGCGCCGCTCGCCCGAACGGCATCGCTTTCTTCGCGGAATGGTCAGCTGGGTCGGCTTCAACCAAGTCGCAATCGAATACGACCGCGACGTGCGTCACGCCGGCACGTCGAAGTATCCGCTTCCAACGATGATCCGTTTTGCCATCGACGGCATCACGTCGTTCTCCGACATACCGTTGCGCTTCGCGTCCTACCTGGGCTTCACCGTGAGCGCCGTGGCGTTTCTGTACGCGTTGCTTATCATCGCGTTCAAAATTTTCAGCCTCAAACCGCCGGCGTATACGCCGGGCTGGGCCTCGACCATCGTCGCGGTGCTTTTCCTTGGCGGCGTTCAGCTGATGAGCTTGGGCATTTTGGGGGAATATCTGGGCCGCGTCTACGACGAGGTGAAAGGCCGGCCGCTCTACCTCATTAGCGACATCGAGCGATCTTGAGGGACGTCTGACTTACCGGCCGGTCGTCGACCAGTTCGTCGCGTCCGTTCCGCTCGATCCCCTTTCGGCTGCCCTTTTCGTGGCCGCGTTCGTGGCCGCGGCGGTGTTGACGTCGCGCCGCGCCGCCTACGGACTCGCGGCGCTGATCCTGGCGACGCCGATCGCTTTTGCGCACGACATATTCGGCACGAGCGTTACGTTGCAAAAAGTCGTTTTGCTCGGCGTCCTGCTTGGGCTCACCCGATATGCCGGCGCGGCCAAGGCGCTGAGAAATCACCCCGCCCCCTTGCTGCTCGGTGCGCTCGCTTTTTACTTCGTCGCGAGCGCGCTAACGCTGATCGACGCGGCGCATCGAGGGCCGGCGCTTCGGGAAACCTTCAAAGTCGTGGAATACGCCGCCGTATTCGTCGCGGCGTTTTGTTGCTATCGGCTGGACGCCGACGACAAGCCGCTGGTCGACGCGACCGCGATCGCCGCGATCGTCGTCGCCCTTTCGGCGCTCGCGCAAGAGATCGTCGGCGCGCCCTCGGGACTGTACGTCGGTTCGGCGATCGTTCCGCGCATCGCGGGTCTGCTCGAAGGCCCAAATCAGCTTTCCGCCTACTGCGAGATCGCGATCGCTGCGCTGGGCGCGTGGGCGCTCGTCCGCCGAACGGCGCTGCTCGATGCAGCGCTCGCGCTCGTGGTCTGCGCCGACGCGCTCAGCTTTTCACGCGGCGGTTTGTTCGGAGCGATCGTCGTCGCGGCGATCCTGGTAATCGTTGCCGGCAGGGCGGCGTGGCCCGCGCTGCGGCCGGCCGTCTATGGCCTGCTCGCGGGGCTCGCGGGGTCGGCGTGGTGGGCGATCTACGCCCATACGCCCGGCATCTTGCGCGTCTCGCTCGAGCCGAGTCTTTATGCGGGCGGCGTCGGAAACCGCGCGGAGCTTTGGAGCGCGGCCTGGCGCATGTGGCGGGATCGTCCGATTTTCGGCGTCGGTGCCGGAAACTTCGAGCTCGACCTGCCGCAGTATGGCGTCTTCGGTGTACGCACTCATGCCAACAGTTGGTACCTGCAATCGCTCGCCGAGGGCGGCGTCGCGTTGCTTGCCGCGACGATCGCCTTGGTCGCGACGATCGTCGCGAGCTTCGGCGGTAAGCACGTGTTGTCACAGCTGCGCAGCCGGTCGCCGTGGGTGCTGGGCGCGTTCGCTTCGACCGTCGCGCTCGCGCTGCATCAAGTCGCCGACTATCTGGTCTTCTATCCGAAGGTCGGCGGCGCGTGGTGGCTGCTGATCGGAATCGCCGCCGCAGCGCTCTCTTCGCACGCGTGAACGCCGCCGCAAACCAACCCCTCGTCGTCGCAACGAATTGGGGCGCCCAGGGTGCGATCTTTCTGGGCCTGCTCCTAACCGCGATGGCGGCGGCGGCCCTTTTTTACTGGCGCGCGCTTGCGCGCGCCGATCTCTGTTCGGTGCCGGGCCTCATGGCCATCGTAACCCTGGCATTGGCGGCCGCGTGGTGCGCGCCGATGCTCTTCTCGAGCGACGTTTACGCATATGCCGCCTACGGGGAGCTCGCGCGCTTGGGTCTCGATCCTTACGCGCACGCGCCGGGTGGGTTACGCGACGCGTTGCTGGAAGCGGCGCGGTCGCAATGGGGGGGCGCCTTCCCGATATGCGTGTACGGGCCCGCTTTCGTCGGACTGGCCCGCGCGGTCGTCGGCGCGCTGGAACCGCTCGGGACGCTCGCGCAGCTGCAGGGCCTGCGCGCGTTGGCTTCGGCGGCGCTGTTGCTGAGCGCACCCTTGGCGTACGCCGCCTTTCCCGGAGATCGCGCCGCAAAACTGCGCGCCGCAGTCACGATCACCCTAAACCCTCCGGCCATCTGGTGCGCGGCCGAGGGACACAACGATACAATCGCGCTGGCGGCAGTTCTGGCGGGCTTCGCGGTGGCGCGACGGGGATTCTTGGGAATCGGAGCCGCGATCGTCGCCTTTTCCGCTCTCATCAAGCTGCCCGGAGCCTCCGCGGCCATTGCTTTTGCTTTCTTGCAGCGCCGTGCTCGCGCGGGCGCGGCGATTGGCCTCGCGCTCGCGGCCGTGCTTTCGATTCCGCTGCTGCAGGGCTTCGGAATGCGCCTCGCCCCACACGGACAATACGCTCCGCAAGCTTCGCTGCAAGCGATTCTCGCGCCGGTCACTCCCTTCGGGGCAATCGGTATCGCCATCGCGGTCTGTCTGATCTTAGTCGTTAACGGAATTGCCCGGCTCCGGCGGGGGTGCAGCGAAGGCTGGCTTTGGCTGGGCATCGGCGCGTGGGTCCTGGTTCCGAATCCGTATCCGTGGTACGCCATATGGCTCGTAGCGCTCGCCGCCCTGGCGCCGCGCACGCGGGCCGCAACCGCCGCGATCTTGCTGTCGTTCAGTTCGTTGCTGCGCTACGTTCCCGACGCGGTCGGGTTGCCGAGCCCGGCGCTTGCCGCCGCGCTTGGCGTAGCGGCGGCACTGCCGCTGCTCGTGCTCGTCCCTGGTATAATGAGCGACTCACATGACGGTCCTTCGACAACCGGATGACGCGCGACTAGCTCAGGCTGGCGCGGCGCCGCGTGCCGGCCTCGCGCGCGAGCTGCTCGTTTCGATGACCGAATCGAGCCGGGCCTGGAAGAACGCGCTCGAGCGGCTTCGCGCCTTACGCAGCCTGCCGGGACGCAAGCCGGGCGGTTACGCGCTCCACGAAACGATCGCGGCGGCGCGGCCCGCGCTGCTCGCCGCGCTGCATCGCGCGCTCGGGGGCACGCTGCTTTACGTCGACGCAACGCCCGACGCGGCCGAACGCACTTTCGCCGACCTTCAGTATTATTTGGAGGAGCCCGGCGATCGCGTCGCTTTGCTTCGCTCGCGCGACGAGGCCCTCGGTGCGATCGAGAGCCCGTCCGAACGCAGCGCGCGCATGACGCTACTGGCCGATCTTTCCGATCGCCGCCCGCGCATCGTTTTGGCGCCGATCGCCGCGGTGCGCCAGCGCTTGATGCCGCGCTCGCACTTCGACGGCGCGAGCTTCACTCTTCAAAGCGGCAAAGAAGCGGGCTGGGAGCGTTTGCAAGAAACGCTCTTTCGCCTCGGTTACGAGCGCCGCGACGTGGTAAGCGCCGTGGGCGAGTACGCGGTGCGCGGCGGAATCATCGATCTCTTTGCCGCGACCGCCGACGACCCGGTCCGCATCGAATTCCTGGGCGACACCATCGAGTCGATGCGCGCGTTCACGATCGAGTCGCAACGCAGCAGCGCCGCCGTCGATGCCTTGCGCGTAACGCCCTGGGCCGACGAATCCGATTTGAGCGCCACGCTGTTCGACTATCTTCCCGACGACGCAACGATCGTGCTCGACGAACCGGCTACGATAGCGGCAACGGCTGGAGCACTGGACGAGGAACGCGCGCGCGAGCGACACACGTTGCTCGGCGACGACCAGGCGGCCGAAACGCTGCAAGCGGAGGCGTCGCCGCCCCCCGCATCGCTGGCCGAAGTCGGCACGGCCGTCGCGGCGCATGCGTCGCTCGTGTTGCCGGGAGCGCTCGAGCTCGGCTCGCCCGCGATCGATTGGGTACCACCGGTGCTGGATTCATTCGTGTTTGAATGCCTCCCGGTAGAACATTTCAATCGGCAAGTGTCGCTGTTTTCGCAAGCTCTGCGAGAATGGATCGCGAAGGGCGAAACGATCTTCATCGTCAGCGCGGCCGTCTCGCGAACGATCGACGTGCTGCGCGCCGCGGGGATCCGCATGTCGGACGGTTCGCCTTCGGCAGTGCGGTCAGAAAATGCCGGCGGTCGCGGCGCCGTGTTCGTCGATCACGGATCGATCGAAGCGGGTTTCAGGATCCCACACCTGCATCTACGCGTGCTGGGTGACCGCGAGATCTTCGGAGCGCCGCCCAAACGCGTTAAAATGCGCGCGCTCAAGGAAGGCGTTCCGGTTACGCTAGCCGATCTGCGGGTCGGCGACTACGTCGTTCACGCAGTCCATGGAATCGGCCAGTATCAGGGTCTGCGCGCCGAGACGGTTCTCGGCGCGACGCAGGATTATCTCGACTTGCGCTATGCAGGCAGCGACCGGATGTTGGTGCCCGTCACGCAGATGCATCAGATCGCGAAGTATGCCGCGTCCGACGGACACGGCCCACGGCTTTCCAAGATGGGCGGGGCCGATTGGGCCCGCACCAAAACGCGAGTCTCGGAATCGCTTGCCAAGATCGCCGACGAACTCGTCGCGCTCTACGCCGAGCGCGAACTCAGTCGCGGTTTTGCCTTCGGCGCGGACACGACGTGGCAGGGCGAGATGGAAGAAGCCTTCCCGTACGAACCGACGCCGGACCAACAAAAAGCGATTGACACCACGAAAGCCGACATGGAACGCGCGCGGCCCATGGACCGCCTGATTTGCGGTGACGTCGGCTACGGTAAAACGGAAGTGGCGATGCGCGCCGCCTTCAAGGCAGTCGCCGACAAGAAGCAAGTCGCCGTGCTCGTGCCGACGACGCTACTCGCCGACCAGCACTATCGTACGTTCGGGGCGCGAATTGGCACCTTTCCGGTTCGCATCGAAGAGCTCTCGCGCTTCACCCCAAAGCCCGACCAAAAACGGATCCTGCGCGACCTCGCCGAGGGCAAGGTCGACATCGTCATCGGGACGCATCGCTTACTGCAAAAGGACGTGGCCTTCGCCGACCTGGGCTTGATCGTCATCGACGAGGAGCAGCGCTTCGGCGTCATGCACAAGGAACGCCTGAAGGAGTATCGCGCCAGCGTCGACGTCTTGACGCTTTCGGCGACGCCGATCCCGCGTACGCTGCACATGTCGCTGATGGGGGTCCGCGACCTGTCGTTGATACAGACGGCACCGAAAAATCGAATGTCGATCAAAACCGCGGTCGTTCCGGCAAGCGATGCCGTCGTGCAGCGAGCCATCGGCGCCGAACTAGACCGTGGGGGGCAGGTCTATTACCTGCACAATCGCATCGAATCCATCTATGCGATCCGTAACGCGTTGGAAAAGCTGGTGCCGCACGCACGCATCGGGGTCGGCCACGGGCAGATGCGGGAAGCGGAGCTGGAACCGGTCATGCAGCGATTCATCGACGGCGAGGTCGACGTCCTGGTCGCGACCACGATCATCGAGAACGGCATCGACATCCCCAACGTCAACACGATGATCGTCAACGACGCGGACCGTTTTGGGCTGGCACAGCTCTATCAATTGCGCGGGCGAGTAGGACGTTCCAACCATCAAGCCTATTGCTACCTCCTCTACCAAGGGCACAAGGCGCTTACGGAAGATGCCAAAGCTCGCCTGGAAGCAATCCGCGAGTTTGCGCATCTCGGCTCGGGATTGCAGATCGCCATGCGCGATCTCGAGATCCGCGGCGCCGGCAATCTGTTGGGATCGGCGCAGTCGGGCTTCATCTCCTCGGTCGGTTTCGAAACGTACTGCGAGCTGCTCGCCGAGGCCATCGCCGAGCGGCGCGGCGCGCCGGCTTCACTCCAAGAGCGTCAAGAAGCGGTAATCGACGTCAAAATCAACGCGTTCATTCCCAACGACTACATCTCGCAGGTCTCGCAGAAAATCGCCGTTTATCAACAGCTGGCCAAGGCCCGCACGCAGGCCGAGGTGGAGGAAGTGGAGGCCGGCGTGCGCGACCGCTTTGGTGCGTTCCCCGAGCCGCTGCGCAACCTGGTGGAATTGACTAAGCTGCGCGCGATCGCCTTACAAAAGCACGTGACGCGTGTCGTCGTCGACGACCAGCGCTTGACCTTCGGCGTCGGCTCGGGCTTCGAGCTCGATTCGGCGGCGGTGCCGAAGTTCCAAGCGCTTACGAAGAATCGCTTTCGTTTCGGCGAAGGACGCATTGTCGTCGATCTGCCTGCCGTCAGGGGAGCCTCCCGCGAGACGCAGAGGGGTTCTTCGGCGAGTTGGATGCCTCTCTTGAGGCAGCTCCTCGAAGCAATCTAAGACAAGCTATCTTTCATTAAAGAAGATGCACTCGAAACAGGTTGGTGGGTTCGTTCCGCTGGCAATCGCCACGATGGCGATGGTCATTCTGCTGATCCTGGTGGTCGCGGATCTGTTCAACGCTCGCGTAGCGGCCGAATCGACACGCACGTACCACACGCTGCGCCAAGCGATGACGACGCACGACACCGTCGTACGCCTGCAACTCGACGAAGAGACCGGCATACGCGGCTACGTCGCTACCGGCGACGCCCTTCTGCTGTCGCCCTATTTTGCGGCCCGTAGCCGAATGCCGGGGGTGCTTGCCGCGCAGCACGATCAGATCGCCGCCGTGGGGGGGCCGGCGCTAGAATCCCGTGCGACGCGGTTGGCCGCGCTCAACGCGTTGTGGGAGCAAACGATCGCACGCCCCTCGCTCCTGGCCAGACCTCCAGCCCAGGCCGCCAAACTGCAAGTTCGCGGGAGGCCGATCATCGAAGCGTTCCGCCGCGAGTCCGCGCAGCTCGACGCCGTGCTCAATGCGCGTTCGGATTCTCTGCTCGACGCGCTCTTTGCCAAGCTGCGAGAAGTTTCGGAGATTTCGCTGGCGCTGGTCGTCCTCGTAGCGCTGGCGTCCATCGCGTGGCTGCGACATCAGAACCGGCTGCGTATCGTCTATGCGAGTGCCGAACGGCAGATCGAATCGTTGCAGCGCGTCGCGGATGCATTTCATCGCGCGCAGCTTCCCCAGGCGCTGCCCTCGTCACCGCAACTGAGCTTCGACGCGACCTACGTTCCCGCCGAAGAGGTTGCCGTCGTCGGTGGCGACTGGTACGACGTCTTCACGCTCGACGGGCAACGCTACGTCTTCTCGATGGGCGATGTCACCGGTCATGGTTTGGAGGCAGCCATCCTGACGAGCCGCGTGCGGCAAACGATCTCAACGCTGGCATCGATCGAAAGCGATCCAGCCGCGATTCTAGAGCGTGCAAACGCGCTGCTCCGCAAGCGCGACGACCTCATCGTCAGCGCGCTTTGCGGATCGATCGACGCGCGCGACGGCGCGATCGCATTCGCCTCGGCGGGGCATCCGCCCGTGCTGATCGTGACGCCCGAGGGCACGATTCGCGAGCTGAGCAGCGGGGCGCCCCCACTGGGCGTAACCGAACGCCTGGACGTCGTGGCCCGGCGCGATACCTTGCTCGCGGGGGAGCTGCTGGTTTGTTATACCGACGGCATCATCGAAAACGAGCGCAACGTCGTCGAGGGCGAGGCGAGACTGCGACAGGTGCTTACGTCCCTGCGGAGCGCGGAGCGTGCCGACCGGCCGGCGGCCGCCATCGGCAATCGGATCCTCGGCGCTCGCCGCGGCCGCGACGACGTCGCCATACTCACGATTCTGCGATCTTCCGCACCGGTCGGGCAGGCGGGGAGCGCAGCCGACGCCTTACCCGCCATGGCGGAATCGCCGGTCTGACGAGGGCGCCTTCGTGGAGGACCTCACTGCCCGCGCTCGAACCTGGCCGCCGTAACGCGGGGCCAATGGCCCCGCTTCCTACGCACTCAACTATTCTTACGGAGCAATTGATGTCGAACGCCCTACGCATCACCGTGGGCCTCGCCGCCCTTCTCATGGGCACGTCACTCACGGCGTGCTCGGGTGGTACGGTCGCCACGGTGAATGGCCAACCGATTAGCCGAACCGCATTCAACACTCGGCTCGAAAGCAGCCCGATGGGCCGCAGCGTGCTGCAACAGATGGTGCAGGAAATACTGATCGAGCAGTACGCGAAGAACAATAACATCGTCGTGACCGACGCCCAGATCGACGCGCGCGAAGACCAGATCAAAGGGGCCTTTCCGGGCGCTTCATGGGACGAGATGCTGAAAACGCGCAACCTCACCGAATCCGATGTGCGCGCCGCGCTGCGCGAGCAGCTGATTCTCGATGCTGCGCTGGCCAAAGAGGTGACCGTTACGCCGGCCGAGATCAAGGCAGAGTTCCAAAAAGACCACGCGATGTACGATACTCCAGAGACGGTGACGGCGCGTCACATTCTCGTGCCGAGCCTCGCGCTGGCGCAGAAGATCGAAGCGGACCTTAAGTCCGGGCAGAGTTTTGCGTCGCTTGCCAAACAGTACTCGACCGATCCTGGAAGCAAGGACAAGGGCGGCGATCTTGGCAGTTTCCGGCGGGGACAGATGGTTCCGGCATTCGACAAGTATGCGTTTTCCGCGCCGATCGGCCAGATTAGCCCACCAATCAAATCGCCGTTCGGCTATCACATCATTCAGGTCGAGTCCCGCACGCCCGGGCAAAAGGCGACGCTTGCCGGCGCGAGTTCGAAGATCGTGGTCGGCTTGCGCCAACAGAAGGAATCGCCGCTAATGCAGCCGTTCCTCCAGAGCCTTCAACAGCGTGCAACCATCGTAACCAACGATCCGCAGCTCGCCGGAGCGTTCCCGACGCCGATGGCATCGGAAGCGCCGGCTGCGACGTCTGCTCCGGCAGCGTCACCGGCACCCAGCAGCACCAAGTAAGGTCGCCAAGAGCCGGCCCTACGGGGCACGTCGGTGGCGTTCCCGAAAAATAAGAATGCTCGTGTACGCTGCTGAGGTCGATTTCGGATGAGTTTTAAGAGCGAGGATAACATCGCCGAAATCGACCTCAGCCCGACAGGCTCCTGAGCATGTTGGTCCGCATCGCGGGTCTCGGCCCGGGCGATCCCGGCTTATTGACAATCGGCAGCCTCGATGCGCTGCGAGCGATCGGAAGAGCCGTGGTCTTGCTCGCGCCGCCCGATTTGACGTCGTATCTCGAGCGTAACGGCGTCAGCATCGTCCGTGGGATGGTCGACGATCCGGCGTTGCTGGTTCGGGGCAGCCGCGAGGAAATCGCTCGCTTTACCGAGCGCCTCGATGCCACGCTGCAGGACGGTGCCCTCGGGCTCGGCGTGCTCGGCAACCCGCTCTCCGATTTTCCCGGCCTGCCGCCGCTGCTTCGAGCGCTGGAGGCGCGAGCCGTCTCCGCGGAGATCGTGCCGGGCGTACCGCGGGCTACGCTTTCGGCGTCGATCACGATGCCGCTCGTGCCGCTTCCGCCGCAGTCTTCGCACTACTCGTGGGACGACTTGGTCGAAATCATGGCTCGGCTCCGAATGGGGTGCCCGTGGGACCGCGAGCAGACGCATCGTACGCTGGTTCCGTATCTCATCGAGGAAACGTACGAGGTCGTCGACGCGATCGAACTCTCGGAGCTCGAAGGCCTCTGCGAAGAGCTCGGCGATCTGCTCTTGCAGGTGCTGTTCCACGCGCAGCTTGCGACCGAGGTTGGGAAGTTTAGCATCGCCGATGTCGTCGACGCGCTGTCCAATAAGATGGTTCGGCGCCATCCTCACGTCTTCGGCGACGCGGTGATCGAAGACGTCGATGCCCAGTGGCGAAATTGGGAGCGGCTAAAGTCACTCGAAAAAACCGGGCGCCAGCGCAAGAGCCGCCTGGATGGGATTCCAAAGCATCTTGGGGCGCTGCAGCGCGGTCAGCGAATGCAGGAAAAGGCGGCTCGGGTCGGATTCGACTGGCCCAACGTCGAGGGCATTCTGGACAAGCTGTCGGAGGAGTTGCGAGAGCTCGCGGAAGCGCGCCGGCTCCATCAAGACGATCCGCGCGTGCGTGAAGAGCTGGGCGATGTCTTCTTCACCCTCGTCAATCTCGCGCGGGCGCTCGGCATAGACGCCGAAACCGCAATGCGGGAAACCAACGAAAAGTTCTACAAGCGCTTCACGTTCATGGAGCAACGTGCCGGCGCGAGCGGCAAAAACCTGTCCGATCTCTCGCTCGGCGAGCTCGAGGAATTATGGAAACTGGCGAAGGCTTGACCTCAACGCTGCGCCTGCGGATGAGCTTGCACGACGCGCACTATGGCGGAGCGCTCGTGGACGGAGCGCGCATCCTCGCGCTTTTCGGCGACGTCGCGACCGAGCTCCTGATACGGCTCGACGGCGACGAGGGGCTCTTTGCCGCCTACGAGAGCGTCGAATTCTTGGCGCCGGTGTACGCAGGCGACTTCATCGAAGCGCAGGGGCGCATCGTCAAACTCGGCAAGACGTCGCGGCGCATGGAGTTCGAAGCGCGCAAATTCATTGCGGCGCGCCCGGAACTGGGCGACAGCGCTGCCGACGCGCTCGAGTCGCCGGTCGTCGTCTGCCGCGCCACCGGCACGTGCGTCACTCCCAAAGCCAAGAAAAGAAAGTAAGCATCGCCTAAGATCACATCCTCCTGACGTAGGCGATTCGAAGACGCCCGTCGCTCACGTCCTGTTCGCTCCTGCTTGTCCACTTTTTCGGGAAAACGAAGTTTTGAACAGCCATCCATGGCTGGCCCGAAAAAGCTGGACACTTCTCATCGCCCACGTCAGGAGGATGTCATCGGCGCGATCCTTACACCAGGCGTTCGTGGGTTTTGCGCTTCCACACGAATTCGTAGTAGCAGAACTGCAGCACGAGCGCCGTGCAGTAGGCGATCGGGTAGCCCAGCCAGACGCCGTCGAGTCCGATGCGATGCATCAGCAGGTATGCCGCCGGAACTTCGACGCCCCAGATCGCGAAGATGCCGATTGCCGTCGGCCACAGCACCGTTCCGCTGCCCCGCATGACGCCGCTGAGCACCGAGGAGTTGCCGAAGATTGCATAACTCCACAGCGTGATCATCAGGAGCTTGTGCGCGATGTCGAGCGTGTGCGAATCGGTGATGAACCAGCCCAGAATGTCCCACGCAAAGATGTAGCAGACGCCGATGATGATGCCGCCGATGAGGTAATTCAGGCCTACCGCGGAGCGAATCACGCTCCCCAACTTGTCTTCGCGACGAGCGCCGATGCATTGGGCCCCGAAGATCGAGGCCGATATGCCGATAGAGATCGCGGGGAACTGGACGTATCCGACGACCTGATTGACCGCGCCGTAGGCGGCCGTGGCACTCGATCCGAAGCGGTTCACGAACGAGATCACCGCGATCTCCGCGAGCGAAACCATCATCACTTGCAAGCCGGTCGGCACGCCGATGCGGATCACGGAGCGTAAAATGTTCCAATCGATCCGCATGTCCATGAGGGTTTCGCGGTCGAGCTTCAACGGGTGATCTCGCCGATCGAGATAGTAAATCAGCCAGCCGAGCGCCGCCGCGTTGGCGATGAATCCGGCAACCGCGGCGCTCACCACCCCCAGCTTGGGTAACCCGAAGATTCCAAGGATAAAGAGCGGCGTAATGGCGATTGCGAGCACGGCCGAAACGATCAGCGCGTAAAACGGCGTGGTCGAGTCGCCGGTCCCGCGGAGAATCGTGGCATAAACGAAGTAGACGAAAAACACGGGCATCGTCAAGAAGATCACCCGCGCATAGGCGTCGGACTGAGCGATGATGTCGGGCGGCGTTGCCAGCCACCCGAGCAGCGTGGGCGAGCCGACCGCGCCGAGGACCGCGACGATGATGCCCAGGTAGAGCGCCGCGCCCAAGACCGTGCCGGCGATCTTCTTCACCTTGTGATGATCGCGCGCGCCAAATGCCTGCCCGATGAGGACGCTGCTTCCGCTCGACACGCCGAAGACGAACGAAAATAAGAGAAAGACGATGGGGAAGACCGCCGAGACCGCCCCGAGCGCTTGCGTTGAAATCAAGCGGCCGATCCAAATGCTCGCCATCGTCTGCGATGCGGATTGCAAGACGTTGCTGAGCATCAACGGGATGAGAAAGACGAGGAGGATCTGCCACATCGGCTTCCCCTCCTCGAAAACGTTCACTCCGCGACGTTGCGCCGCGCGGGCCTGCGCCATTCTTACTCCTGCGCGAGCAAGGTGTAAATCTCTTTCCGAGCGCGATCCAGCAGATCGCGCACGCGTTCGACCGTCTGGGCTTTCGCGGAAGGCCCAAGCTGCCATACCGAGACGAGCAACCGGTCCACGGAATCGCGCAACGCCGCGTCGATATCTCCGGCGGCGCCCTCGTCTTGGTCGTCCTCCTCGAAAAAGCGCCCAAGCTCGGCGGCGTGCTCTTCAAGCAATCGACGGCCTTTGTCGGTGATGTCATAGACCCGCCGCTCGCCCTCGTCGCGACCCGCGATCAGCCCGGCTGCCTCGAGCGCCGTCAGCAGCGGATAGACGGAGCCGGCACCCGCGCCCCAGCCCTTCTCGCGGAAGGCCCGGATCAGCTCGTAGCCGTGACGCGGCACATCGGCCAGAAACTTCAGGAGAACGAATTTCAGGATGCCGCGCCGCAGGCGTCGCCCGGAGTGCCGGCCGTGACGAGGTCCATGCCGGCCCCACCAACCGAACCGAGGGTCGTGCCAAGAGCCCATATCCATGCGTCCACCTCCCATGTAGCAGCACGATACTAAACGATACATCGAGATACGTCAATAAGCGATGCCCGCCATGCTGCGGCGGTGGGCGCGTTGAATCCGCAGACGGTGCGGTTAGATAAGTTCATGAAAGTGTCGCGCCTAGCCAAGCGGCGCAGCGAAGCCCACGAGGCGTTGGAGCACGGACGCATCACCAAGGACGGCAAGCCGCTAAAACCGGGTTATCAGGTCAAGCCGGGAGACGAGCTCGCCGTTCATTGCTCGAGCAAGCTCGTCACGGTGCGCGTTCTCGAAGTACCGCTCCGCGTGACGCCGGCTACCAAGGCGGTCGCCCTCTACGAAGTTCTCGATTCGGTCAAGGATGAGGCGGAGTGGCTGTAATCTCAGCCGACACGAAAGACGCGCTGGCTCGCGAGATTCCGCACGAGCCCCATTGCCGGGCAGCGCTGCTCGAGGGACTTGCGCTGTATGGGAAGACCGGCCGCGAATTCGTTACTCACCGAAACGCCGTCGCGCGACTCTTTTGGTCGCTGCTGGACGAACGCAAGTCGCATCCGATCGAGACGCGCGCGCCGACACGGCTCCAACGCCTCCCCACCTTTGCCATCTCGCTCCCCGAACGCCTCGCGGCAACCCCGCACAAGCCCGCGCGCGGATGCGATCGTCTCGTTGAGGTGCGTGCGGCGTTTCTGGCATGCGGCTCGTTGGCGGCGGGAACGCACGGATATCATCTCGAGTTCGTAGCGCGCAGCGACGAAGTGGCCGAGCGTCTGACCTGGATGTTGCGAAGCACCGCAGCGATCCCGAAGCGGGCTCGTCGCAAGGGGCGGGCCGTTTTGTACTTCAAAGACTTTGAGGCGATTGCCGAGTTACTAACCCGCATCGGCGCCTTCGGCGCGGTGCTGCAACTTGAAGACGTTCGCGCCTTACGCGAAACGAAGAATCGCATCCACCGCCTCGTCAACACCGAGGCGGCGAACCTGCAACGCTCGGCGCAAGCCGCCGCGGCGCACCGTCGCGTCATCGAATATCTGCAAAACGCTTACGGCCTGCCGCAACTTTCCCCGGCATTACGGGAAGTCGCGGAACTCCGGTTGTCGCATCCGGACGAATCCCTTGCCGAACTGGGGCGCCGTTGCAATCCGCCCATTGCGAAGCCAACGGTGAGCGGGAGGCTCGGGGCGCTCAGCCGGCTGGCCGAACACCTCCGTGGCGTGCAGGGGAGCGCGAAAGCGGCCAGGTAAACGCGGTCATGCGCATTGGAATCAACGGCTTCGGCCGTATCGGACGAAACTTCACCAAAGCGATCGTCGAGCGACATCCGGACATCGAAATCGTGGCGGTCAACGACCTGATCGACGCGCAGCAATGCGCCCACCTTTTTAAATACGACAGCAACTACGGCACGTACGAGGGCAGCGTGGCCGCGCAGGACGGCACGCTTGCGATCGATCGGCAACGCATTCGCGTCTTTGCCGAACGCGACCCCGGCCGGCTTCCGTGGAAGGATTTGGGCGTCGACGTCGTCATCGAGTCGACCGGGCTCTTTACCAACGCCGAGAAAGCCCGCGCCCACATCGACAGCGGCGGCGCCAAGAAAGTCATCATCTCCGCGCCCGCCACCGGCGAGGACATCACCATCGTTCTGGGCGTGAACGATCGACGCTACGATCCCGAGAAGCACAATGTCATCTCCAATGCGTCGTGCACCACGAACTGTTTGGCGACGGCGGTGAAGCCCGTCGTGGACGCGCTGGGCTGGGTCAAGGGCTTTATGACGACGATTCACTCATACACCAACGACCAAAACGTCCTCGACGGCCCCCATAAGGATCCGCGCCGCGCCCGCAACGCCGCGACCAACATCGTGCCGACCTCCACGGGAGCCGCAAAAGCCCTCTATCTAACGATCCCAGAGGTCAAAGGAACCTTCGACGGCTTCGCCTTGCGCGTACCGACGCCGACCGTTTCGATGATTTATCTTGTAGCGCAGACCAAAAAGCCCACGACAAAAGAGGAGCTCAATGCGATCTTGCGCGCCGCCGCCGAGGGGGAAATGCACAAGTACGTTGCCTACACGGAACAAGAGCTCGTCTCCAGCGACTTCAAGAAAAACCCCTACAGTTCGATCATCGACTCAAAGCTCAACAACGCCAACGGCGATCTCGTGCAGATTGCGGCGTGGTACGACAACGAATGGGGGTACTCGTGCCGGCTCGCGGAGTTGACCGCGATGGTTTTGACGACGATTCCCGCAACCGCCTGATCCCGCGCCAACGATGAGTTTCCGCAGACTCGAAGAGCTCGACGTTCGAGGCAAACGCGTATTGGTGCGCGAGGATCTCAACGTGCCCCTATCCGAGGGACGGATCGTTGATTCTGGGCGGATCGAGGCTGCTCTCCCAACGCTGCGCTGGCTGCACGAGCACGGTGCGCGAACGATCGTCCTGTCGCACCTGGGACGTCCGCAGGGCAGACCGCAAGCCGGTCTTTCGCTTCGGCCCGTGGCACAGGCGCTCTCCGATCTCCTGGGTCTGCGCGTTGCTTTTGCCGACGATAGCGTCGGGGATGCGGCGGAACGAGCCGTCGCCGCGCTGCGCGACGGCGACATCCTGGTGCTCGAAAACGTGCGGTTCCACCCGGAAGAGGAGCGCAACGATCTGGGCTTCGCGCGACGCCTCGCAAAGCTGGGAGATTACTACGTCGACGACGCGTTCGGGACGGCTCATCGCGCTCACGCGTCGACCGAAGCGCTCGCGCACCTACTGCCCAACGCCGCCGGATTCCTGATGGCATCGGAGCTTTCGGCCTTATCGCGCTTGGTCGATCACCCGGCGAAGCCGTTCGTCTGCGCGATCGGCGGCGCGAAGATCAAAGACAAGATCGGTATTCTAGACCATCTGATGGAGCTGGTCGACGCGTTCTGCGTCGGTGGCGGGATGGCGAACACACTCCTGGCCGCATCCGGCGTCGATGTCGGGCGCTCCCTGAGCGACGACGATCTCGAACCGGCGCGACAAATCCTCGAGCTTTCACGAAAACGGCACGTCGATCTGCAAGTCCCGAGCGACGCCGTCGTCGCGCCTGCCGTCGACGCGCAATCCCAGGCCCGCGTCGCTGCGATCGACGCGGTCGGCGACGAGATGATCCTCGATATCGGTCCCGCCACGGCGCGAGCCTACGCGGCGACGATCGAGCGCGCCAAGACCATCGTTTTCAACGGCCCGATGGGCGTTTACGAACTGCCCGCGTACCGGCACGGAACCGAAGTCGTCGGCGACGCGATCGCCCGCGCGACCGCGGCCGGCGCGATCAGCGTGGTCGGCGGCGGCGACGCCGCTGCCGCCGCGCACATGCTCGGATTTGCATCCAAAGTGACGCACGTTTCCACCGGCGGCGGCGCGACACTGGAATATCTCGAAGGCAAGGTGCTTCCCGGGGTTGCGGCGCTTGAGCAGTAGGCTGATACTCGCCGGCAACTGGAAGATGCACAAAACGGCGGCAGAAACCGACGCCTTCCTGGACGATTTTCTCCCGAGGGCCGCGACGCTGCCGGATCGCGTCGAGATCGTCATCGTTCCGCCGTTTCTGTCGATCCCATCGGCGTCGGTGCGATTGCGCGACACGCGCATCGGATTGGGCGCGCAAACGATGCATTGGGAGCTGGAAGGTGCGTTCACCGGCGAGATCAGCGCGCCGATGCTGCGCGAGTTCGGCGTGTCGCACGTCATCCTCGGTCATTCCGAGCGTCGTGCCTTCTGCGACGAAACGGATCGCACGGTTCAGTTGAAGGTTCGCACGGCACTCGAGCAGGGGCTCACGCCGATCGTTGCGGTGGGGGAGACCCTAGACGAGCGTAACGCCGGCGCGACGTACGAGCGGGTGACCGCGCAGGCCCGCGCGGCTTTGGATGGCGTTTCTTCCGCCGAGCTCTTTCGCGTGATAATTGCGTACGAGCCGATTTGGGCAATCGGCACCGGCAACAACTGCGCCCCGGAAGAAGCCGATCGCGTCATGGCGGCGATACGCGGATGCCTGCCCGGCCTGGAAGAAACCCCGATCCTCTACGGCGGCAGCATGACGGCCGAGAACGTCGCCTCATACGTCGAGCGCCCGAACATCAACGGCGGACTGGTCGGCGGCGCATCGCTCGATGCGGGCGGCTTCGCCGCGCTCATCGCCAACGCCAGCCCGTCCTCCTGACCGTGTCGAAGGAAATGTCATCCTGAGCCTGTCGAAGGAAATGTCATCCTGAGCCTGTCGAAGGAAATGTCATCCTGAGCCTGTCGAAGGAAAATGTCATCCCGAGCCTGTCGAAGGAAATGTCATCCTGAGCCTGTCGAAGGAAATGTCATCCTGAGCCTGTCGAAGGAGGGCTCTTGAAATATCGGCCCGTCGTTCTCGCGGTGCTCGACGGCTGGGGATGCCGCGATAGCGCGCAAGGCAATGCTATCGCCGCCGCCATGCTGCCGCATTGGCGCGAGATCTTTGAACGCTGGCCGCATACGACGCTGCAGGCTTCGGGCGAGGCGGTCGGCCTTCCCAAAGGCGTCATGGGGAACAGCGAGGTTGGGCACATGAACCTGGGCAGTGGAAGGGTCGTGCCTCAGGGCGTCACCGTGATCGACGCCGCGATTCGCTCCGGTGAGTTTGCGCGCAACGAGACGTTGCAGCGCGGCATCCGTCACGTTGCGCGCAATGGGACGACGCTTCACTTGATGGGACTGCTCTCCGACGGACGCGTGCACAGCTCGATCGAGCATCTCTTCGCCCTTATCGATGCGGCCGTCGCCGCCGGCGTGCCGACCGCGGTTCATTGCTTCCTCGACGGGCGAGATACGCCGCCGCGGTCAGCGGCCGGCTACGTCGAGCAACTGGAAACGAAACTCGCCGAAGTCGGACGGTCTGGTTCGATCGCCAGCGTTACCGGACGCTTTTACGCGATGGATCGCGATCGGCGCTGGGAACGCACCGAGCGCGCCTACGACCTGCTGGCGAACGGCCGCTCCGAGCACCATGCGAGCGATGCGAGCGGCGCAGTTCGTGAGGCCTACGCGCGCGGCGAGGACGACGAGTTCGTCGTGCCGACGATCGTCGGACGGCCGCGCCCGATCGAGGACGGCGACGCCTTCATCTTTTTCAATTATCGCCCGGACCGCGCCCGACAGCTAACGACGGCCTTCAATGCGGGAACGTCGCTGTACTACGACGACGGCTTTGGCGTCTTCGTCTCTAAACCGTATCGCGACCCGTTCTTTGCGACGATGACCAAGTACGACGAGGAGTACACCAACCCGGTGCTTTTCGGACCGCGTCCGCAATACGATACCTTTGGGGAAATTCTGGCCCGCGAAGGCTTGCGTCAACTCCGCCTCGCGGAAACCGAAAAGTACGCGCACGTGACGTACTTCTTCAACGGTGGCCGTGAGGAACAGTTCGATGGCGAAGATCGCGAATTGATTCCGTCCGACCGCTCGGTGCCCACCTACGATCTGGCGCCGGCAATGCGGGCCCGCGAAATCACCGACGCCGCCGTAAAAGCGATCGCCGGCGGCCGGTACGACGCCATCGTTATGAATTACGCAAACGCCGACATGCTGGGGCACACCGGCAAGTGGCAACCGACAATCGACGGCGTGGAGATCGTCGACGAGTGCCTCGAACGGTTGGCCGCTGCAGCGCTTAAAGCGAACGGCTTGCTCGCGATCACGGCCGACCACGGCAACGCCGAAGAGGAGGTCGACCCCGCCGGCAACCCGATCACTGCGCACACGACGAACCCGGTGCCTTTCGTCATTATTGCGAACGATCTTCACGGAACGCTCGCCGGCGGCGGCAAACTCGGCGACGTCGCGCCTACGCTCCTCACGATCCTAGGCCTGCCAATTCCCGAACGCATGACCGGAAAGGATCTCTTCGCCCCGTCGGCTCCCTGAAAAATTCAGAGGAATCACAGCAGCCCTTACGCCTCCTACCAGCATCGCGTGAGAGCATATGGGAACAGCCCCGTTAGAGAGGACCCAATATGCAGCGCCATCTCAACGATGTTCATGACGTACTAGTGTTCGCGCAGGGCTTGATCTGGTTTGTTTTCACCGGTATGGCAACCGTCGCCATCGCCCTCGCCGCGCACCTGCGCTAGGAACCGCAGTGATTATGCGTCGGCCCGGTAACAGCCACTGGGATCGACCTGGACCCGCCGATCCCCGACCACGATGGAACGCATGCGATGATCCCAAAAACACAGAACTTGCAGCGCGACAGGACGCAGGTTGGCGAGGATTTCGCGAGCTCGCTGCGACACTGCCAGGGCGTCCTTTACCCAGCGCGGATGGTCGCGTGGTAGCCATGCGGTCTCGAGCTCCGCCTCGGGAACCGCGGGCAAGATCGCTTCGGAACGGCTCGCGCCTACGTGCAGCGGTAGCGCGGAGGAACGCTCCTCGAGTTCAATACGGCGCAACATGAGTTTGACGCTTTAGGCCCGCAATCGCACTGATGTGCAGCTGCGAAGCGCGCTGGGGTGAAATCGCTAACTGCTTGCCTACGGCGCGCAGCGACTTGCCGTTGAAATAGTGCAGCACGACCACCTGACGCTGGCGTGGCGGCAAACCGGAAATCAGTTCGGCGAGCCACGCACGTTCGCAACGGTCCCCGACGATCCGGCCGGGATCGTGGCTCCAATCGCCGGACAGCGATTCGCCGATCGGCAAGGGCGCATCCAAAGAAAGTGGCTGACCACGATAGGCTGCGGCGAGCGCGCGCCGGTACCCCGGGCAGTGCCGCTCCATCTCTTGCGCGTTTGGGACGTCGCCCCGCGCCGCGGCGATCGCATAGCGCTGGTTCTCGCCATCGCGGACGGTGCGGCGCGCGCGCTCGGAAACGGGATCCATTCGGCGGATGCCATTGAGCATCGCTCCGACGATCAACCGGCGCGCGTACTCGTCCAGGCGCGGGCCGCGCTGCGGATCGAATGAATCGACCGCACGAATCAAACCGACGCAGCCGTCCCCGACGAGATCGTCCGCATCGAGGTTGCGCACAAGGCGCTTGAGGCGCCGCGCGAGCTTTCGCGTCAAGGGCATCAAGCTGCGAACGCGCTCCTCGCGCTCGGCGGCGTCGATCACCGTGCGTTTTCCAAACGCGCGGCGATCAGCGCCGCGAAACCGCCCGCGTCGCGCGCGGCAATTTCGTGCGCCAGCAGATCGAGCTCGTAGTCGCCTAGCGTTCCGGCGCCGGCGATCATCGGCCGGAGGATCGGTGTCAGCAGCATCGCTTCGAGCATCTCCCCTGCGCGCCGCGCGGTCGGGCTATCCACGCTGCAAGTTATTGGCGATCCGCAGCATCTCATCGGCGGCCTGCACGCCCTTGGCGTTGGCTTCGTACGCGCGCTGCGCGGTGAGAATCTGCATCATCGCATCGATGACGGTGACGTTCGATTGCTCGAGCATTCCGAAGCACAGCTTGGGACCATCGTCGGATCCCAGTACGACGTCTTGGCGTTTTCCCGATTCGCGTGTGGCCTCGAAGAGCGCGCCGCCGATATCCCGCAGCCGCTCGGGAGCGGGAAACTCCGCAAGCCGGATGTGCCCGATGGTGCGCCTGCCGTTGGCAAACGTCGCCGCAACGGTGCCATCGCTCGAGACCGCTGCGGACAGCGCCTCTGCCGGAATCCGCACGCCTTCCAGCGCCAAACCCTGCGCGTCGCGCAGCGTGCCGTCCGGGGCCCGCGAAAACTCGCCGTTGCGCGTGTAGCGATGCTCGCCGTGCCGGCCAACCAGTGCAAAGAACCCGGGACCGTCGATGCCGAGATCGAACGGACCGGGGCTGCGCGCGAGCTTGCCTTGAGCGAAAAGAACCCGCTTGCCCAGCGCAACGGTCCCGAGGCCGTCCTCGCCCGGCGCGATCAGCTCGGCAAACATTTGTGCCGATCCCTTGAAGCCGACGACCGAAGCGTTGGCTAAGTTATCGGTAATCGTATCGAGGTTGCGTTGTTGCGCCGACATGCCGGTTGCGGCCGCAAAGAGCGCGCGATCCACGACTGCGGTCCTACTTGATGCGGGCCGCTTCGGCGGATTTTTGTCGGGAGCCATCGATTGCCGCGACCGCTTTCTGCGCCGATTCGAACGAACGCTCGGCGGCCAGCACGTCGATCATTTCGGCAATCGCGTCAACGCCCGAGGTTTCGAGGAATCCGCTTTGCAGGCGGCTGCCGCGCGGAAGGCAGATGGCTTCGGGGGCGACGCGCCCATCGCTTCCAACGTGCAGCGTGCCATGAAGACCAAGCAACGTCCGGCCCTGCCCGTCGCGCAGCGTGCCGTCGCTCTCGCGGACGAACGCGCCGGCCCTCGTTTCGTGGATCCTTCCTGCGCCGTCGCGAACGCGAAACGCGCCGTCGCCGACGATCGCAAGATCCAAATCGCGACCGGTCTGTCGCAATGCGCCGTGGCGAAACGCCGGCCCGCGCGCGATGCTGACGCCCAGCGCCGTCATGAAACCACGCGCCGCCACGCGGCGGAAGCCGTCCGTCGAAACGTTGGCAAGATTTTGCGTGGCGATTTCCAGCCGCGTTCGTGCGGCGACCATCGCGCTGCCGGCCCAAGCAATTCCATCCATGCGCGCATGGTAGCCGACCGGCGTAGCCGAATCGTTTCCGGAGGATGGCCGAGCTTCGCTTCTTTGGGCGCATCGCGCTCGCCGCGCTTCTTGCCGCCTGCGGCGCGCCGACCGCGCAACAGCGGGCCAACGAAGCCGAGCTCGACGCTCTCGCCCCGTTGAAGCGCCAATATCCCGACATCGTGATGGGCTTCGACCTTCGCGCAAAAAACACGCTGATCGTCAGCCTCGATTTGCAGCATTACATCGAGATGGACGACGATGCGGTCGACGCATTGAAACGCGACGCCCTTGCTCGGTGGCGATCCGCCTGGACCGCACAGCACCCCCACGAGCACGGAGCGCTGCACTTGCGCTTCATCGACTTCATCGGCCGGCGCGTCGCCGACGAATCGACCAACGTTTAAGGAACGCTAGCCAAGCCGGGCGATGACCGCCTCGGTAAACGCTTGCGTCGAAAGCGTTCGGCTTGCATCGGGGGTGAGCTCGGCCGTGCGCAAGCCGTCGGCATAGGCGCGCTCGACGGCCCGTTCGATGCGCGACGCGTTGGCATCGTCGTCGAGCGAGTAACGGAGCAGCATCGCCGCGGAGAGTATCGACGCGGTCGGATTGGCGACGTTCATCCCCGCGAGATCCGGCGCCGTTCCCCCGATCGGCTCGTAGAGGCCGAACTGACGGCCCGGCTCGGGGCCCGCCGAGCGCGCGCCAAGGCTCGCGCTGGGCAGCGTGCCGAGGGAGCCGGTGAGAATCGCCGCCTCGTCGGAGAGAATGTCGCCGAACATGTTCTCGGTGAGGATGACGTCGAACTCGCCGGGCCGCCGCACGAGCTGCATCGCCGCGTTGTCAACCAGCAGATGGTCGACCGTTACGTCCGAGAACTCGCGAGCTACCTCGTTCACGACGCGCCGCCAGAGCCGCGACGTTTCGAGAATGTTCTGCTTGTCGACCGACGTGACGTGCCGGCGGCGCGTCCGCGCGCACGAGAAAGCGACCCGCGCGATACGTTCGATCTCCGGTGCGCGGTAGATCATCGTATCGACGGCTTCGTCCACGCCGTCGACGCGGCGCTGTTCCTTGGGCCGGCCGTAGTAGATGCCGCCGGTCAGCTCGCGCACGACGAGTAGGTCCAGCCCGCGTACGATCTCCGGCCGCAGCGACGAGGCCTCTTCCAGCCCGGGAAAGACCCGCACGGGGCGCAAGTTTGCATACAGTTCAAAATCGCGGCGCAACAGAAAGAGCGCGTACTCCGGCCGTTCCGGCAGCGGGTTGCCGTCGTACTGCGGAAGGCCGACGCTTCCAAAGAGAATCGCAGCGCTTTCTTCGCACAGCGCGCGCGTTTGCGGCGGCAATGCGGGCAGCCCAAGGGCGAGCGCCGCGCCGCCGACCGGTGCTACCGGGCACTCGACGTCGGGACGAACGCAGCCCAAGACGGCGGCGGCGGCATGCGTAATCTCGGGGCCGATGCCGTCACCTGGCAGCACCGCAACGCGCATCATCCTTCGTCCGTCGACTAAGAGCCGACGACTAATAAACCGTGATGCGCGTCGTGTCGGCTTTGGGCGGGGATTCCTCCAAAGCGTTGGGATTGACGGTCGTCGGAGTCTGCTGCTCGCCGTTGACGGTGCCGCCGTCGGCTCGTTCGAGAAGCGCCAGATGCGTCATGAGCAGGCTGCGCAGCTCGCTGCGAACCTTTTCCGCCGCCTCGACCGATCGCTGATGTTCGCGGCGAACTTCCGCAATGGCGTCGTTGTAACCGGCGATTTCGCGGTCGCCCGCCAAGCGCGCCTGATCGCGGATCAGGTCGGCCTCCTTGTGCGCGGAGGCTTTGACCTCGTCGGCGGTGCGCTGCGCCAGCACCAGGGTGTTTTGCAGGGACTCTTCCATCGCTTTGAAGTGGCTGATGCGTTCCTTGAGATCGGCGATTTCCGCTTCGAGGGCGGCGCGTTGCTGCGCATCGTCCTCGAGCGTTTCGATGATCTCGTCGAGAAATTGGTCCACGTCCGCGCGGTCGTAGCCCTGCAGCGCTTTCTTGAAGCTCTTGTGCTGAATGTCGACCGGTGTAATCTTCTCCATCGCTCCCCGTCCTAGGTTCTATTTGCCATGAAATCAAAGGTGCCGTCGGCCATCATCGATTCGCGCAGGCCTGCGGCATTGACTACGATGCCCGCGGGAACGACGAGGTAAATCGACTCGGCCAGTTTTTGTATCTTGCCGTCGATCGTATACGCCACGCCTGAGGTAAAGTCGACGACCCGCTGCAAAAGGGTCCGGTCGGCGTTCTGCAGGTTGACGATGACCACTTGCCGGTTGCGCAAGGAGTCGGCGATCTCCACGACGTCTTGATAGCTGCGCGGCGAATAAACGCTCACCTGCGTTCCGCCGCGGCGTCCGGCGCTCGAAAGTGGTACGACCCGCGACGATGCCACGTCCTCGCCGTAAAACTCTTCCTCGTCGTCACGAATCGAGAAAAACGATCCGATCTTGCTAAACATGCTCACGAGTGCCTCCTTTGCGGGGACGCGAGCCAAAGAGCGCCTCTCCGATGCGCAGCATCGTTGAGCCGGCTCGCAACGCTTCACGCCAATCGCCCGACATACCGATTGAGAGCGTACTTCCACCTATGCGGCCCAACGTCATGGCGGCGAGCTCGAAAGCGCGCAAAGTAACTGCCCGATCGGCATCGAGCGGCCCGATCGCCATTACCCCCTCGAGACGCAGGCTAGGCTGGTCGCGGAGCGTTTCGGCAAGCCGCGGCGCATCCGCCGGCGAACAGCCGAAGCGCTCGCTCGGAGAGATGTTCAACTGTAGGAGCACGGGCAGCGTCTTGCCAAGGTCGCGCGCCGCCTTCGAGAGAGCGATGCCGGCCTCGGCCCGATCGACGCTTTGCACCAAGTCGAAGGAAGCCGCGATTCCTTTGGCTTTGTTGGTCTGGAAGTGTCCGACGAAATGCTTGCGCACCGGCGGCAAGGACGGGAACTTGGCTAATGCCTCCTGGAGATAGTTTTCACCAATATCGCGCAGTCCGGCGGCGATCGCGTCGGCGACCACCTCGCCGGTTTGACCTTTGGTGACGCCGACGAGCGTCACGCCGCTCGGATCGCGACCGCAGTCGCGTAGTTCTCGCTCGATTTCCTGAAGCAGACTTCGATAACGCTCGGCGACGCCGCTCGTCATCCAGACGACGGACGGGCCGGCGCGAAGCCGATTTCAGTTCGGCTCCCGGGCCGCGTCGCACAGTAGGCGATGCCGGCGGCGCCGATGATGACCATCGGCAGCGCGTAGAGCTGTCCCCCCGTCAATCCCATCCACGTGAAGTCGGCTTGGCGCCAGACCTCCGCGACCGTGCGGGTAATCCCGTACAGCGTAAACCACGTCCATGCGACGACGCCGTCTTTGGGTTTGAACCGATAGAGGATCAGGAGAATCGGCAGCGTGAGGATGTCGAGAATCGCCTCGTAAATCTGCGATGGATGGCGGTAGAGCACGCCCTGATCGGGCGCGCTGGGAAAACGCAGGCACCATGGACGATCTGGCCGGCAGACGTCGCCCCAGAGCTCGTCGTTGATGAAGTTCACCAGGCGGACCAACGTGATGCCGATCGGCAACATCATCACCACCTCGTCCCCAACGACGATGTACTTCAGGCCCGGATGCTTACGAACGAAGAGCCAGATCGCCACGACGACACCGATCAAGCCGCCGTGAAACGCCATGCCGCCGTTCCACACGGCGATGAAATTGAGGGGGTTCGAAAAGTAAAACGACGCGTCGTGCTTGCTGATGATGTCGTTGATGACGAAGAATGTTCGCCCGCCGACGAGCACGCCGATCAACGCGTAGAAGAGGAAATCCTGGATCTGCTCGCGCGTCAATCCCAGGCGCCGCCGGCCGGCCGGGCGACTCATCCACAGATAGACGCAGACAAACGCCACCAAGTAGGCAATGCCGTACCAATGAACTTTGAGCGGCCCGAGGTGAATCGCGACCGGATCGATATTTGGATAGGTGAACCAGTGCTGCATTCCTAATCATTTTCGGCGCATGGGCGCGACGACACATATTACCGCCGGCATCGCCTTCCTTGCGGGCCTCGTTTCTTTCGTATCGCCGTGCGTCCTTCCGCTGGTGCCGGCATACCTCTCCCTGCTCACGGGGGAGAGCCTGGAGGATCTCAAGTCGAGCCCGAGTGCGAAGGCGCGCGTGCAAACCCTCGTTCACGCCGTCGCCTTCGTCATCGGATTTAGCGTGATTTTTGTCGCACTAGGCCTGGGCGCCAGCGCGATCGGCGGCGTCCTGGACGCAAATCGTGTATTGATTGCCCAAATCGGCGGCGTGCTCGTCGTGATCTTGGGACTGCACATGATGGGCATGATCCGCATTCCGTACCTGATGCGCGACGCCCGCGTCCACGTCGTTCACGATCGTCGAACGGTGTGGACGTCGGGATTGGTCGGCATGGCCTTCGCCGCGGGTTGGTCGCCGTGCATCGGCCCGATTCTCTCCGGCATCCTGGCCATCGCATCTCAGCAGCACAGCACCCAAGCCGCCCTGCTGCTCTCCTTCTATTGCCTGGGTCTCGCGCTGCCGTTCTTGGCAACGGCGGTGGCCATCGGCAGCGTATTGCCGTGGCTCAACAAAATGAAACGCTCGATGGCGGCGATCGAGTTCGTCTCCGGAGCGTTTCTGATTCTGGTCGGGTTGGTTCTCGTCAACAATGCATTCCTCAACGTCGCAGGATGGTTTTATCAATTTGTCCCGCAACCAAGCCTCTAACTTAGTCAACACGCTCGTAATCGCGGGCGTCGCGATTCTCGTGCTCTGGGCCGACCAGTTGAGCAAACGCTGGATCACGGCTCACTGCATCCCGGATTTCCCGGCATGTCGCACGATCATTCCGCATTTCCTGCGATGGACGTACGAACGCAACATCCACGGCGCGTTCGGTCTGTTCGGCAATAATGCGGTCGTGCTCATCGGCATGGCGATCGTCGTGCTCGTGCTTTTTTGGTTCAGCTTTCGCGATGCGGCCGCTCGCTCGCGTACCGTGCGCGTCGCGTTCGGAATGATCGTCGGAGGCGCGATCGGCAACATCGTCGACCGGCTGCACCATGGCTACGTCATCGATTTCGTCGACTTTTACCGCATTTGGCCGAACATTTTCAATGTTGGAGATTCGTGCATCACGGTCGGCGTCGGCCTGTTGCTGCTTTCCAGCCTTGTTGCACGTCGTCACCGCTGAGCAAGCCGGAAAGCGAACCGACGTTCTCGTCGCTTCGCTCTCGGGCGCATCACGTTCGCGCGTGGCGGAGAGTGCGCGGCGCGGGGACATCTTCGTCAATGGGACTCCGGCCAAGCCGAGCCGCCCCCTGGAAACGGGGGACGTCATCGAGTTCGAAATACCGCAATCTCGAAAGCTCGCCGCGACGCCCGAAGCGATCGCCCTGGATCTCATCTACGAGGACGCGGATCTTCTGGTCGTGGATAAACCCGCCGGCATGGTCACGCACCCGGCGCACGGCACGCGCAGCGGCACGCTGGTCAATGCGGTGCTCGCGCATGTCGGGACGCAGCTGCCGGGTGACGCGCTGCGCCCGGGCCTGATCCATCGACTCGATCGCGATACGTCGGGGCTGCTGGTCATCGCGAAGACCGCCGAAAGCCTCGAGGCGCTGCGCGCAGCGATGAAGGGCCGGCATATCGTCCGGGAATATCTAGGCCTGGTCCGAGGAGTGCCCGAGCATCGGCGCGGCGTCGTTGAAGGCGCAATCGGCCGCGATCCGCGCAATCGCCTGAGGTTTGCGATCACGGCGCAAGGCAAGCCCGCGGTCACGCACTACGACGTTCTCGAAGCCTTTGCGCAGCACGCCGAGGTGCGCTTCCGCCTGGAAACCGGGCGAACGCATCAGATACGCGTGCACCTCGCCGCGGCCGGTCATCCGATTCTCAACGATCCGGTATACGGGCGCAAGGAAGCGCGTTTCGAGCTCCCCGGACAGGCATTGCACGCGTGGCGCCTAGAATTCCAACACCCGCGAACCGGCGACCTCATGCTATTTGAATCGGCGCCTCCGCCGGCCTACACGCACGCCCGCGCGCTCGTGTCCGAGTGAACGCTCCGGTCCGTCCAGAATTTTTTCTCTAGTGACTACATTTAAGTAGTCAAATGACTACTTTTTTGTTACTATGTCTCCCATGACCCCTGGGAAACTCTTCGGGAGCGCCTCGCGGACCCGAGTCCTCACGCTCGTGGCACTCCTCGACGACACCTACCCGCGCGAACTTTCTCGCCTCGCGAGCGTGCCACTGGTAAGCGTACAGCGGATAGTCAACGGCCTGGAGCGTGAAGGCGTCCTCGCCACGCGGATCGTTGGCGCTAATAGGAGGGTAAGTCTGAACCCTCGATTCTATGGCGCCGACGAGCTCCGCTCCCTGCTGCGCAAGTATGCGAAGCGTGACCCCGATCTCGCACATCGCGCTTCCGCGTTGCGCCGCCGGCCGCGCCGAGCTGGAAAAGCACTCTAGCATGGGACGGATAACTGCGGACTCTTCGCTCGAAGACGTTTGTTTCGCCGTTTGTACCGCTTTGCACCGTTCTGGAACTGTCGCGGTGCTAACGGGTGGTAGCGCCGCGACGTATTATGCGCCCGCATCCTGTCAGTCTCGCGACGCGGACTTCGTCGTCAAATTTTCGATGGATCGCGCCCACGCTGCCGACGCGATTCGCGACCTCGGGTATCGCGAACTCGGCGGGACGTATCACCATGAAACGAATCCGTTCACCATCGAGTTTCCTCCAGGACCGCTCGCCATCGGCGACGAGCTCGTTCGCTCGTACGATACCATTCAACGCGACGATGAAGCCTTACACGTGCTGTCGCGTACCGATTGCGTGCGTGACCGCTTGGCCTCCTTTTACTTTTTCACGGATCGCAGCGCCCTAGCGGCTGCTATCGCCGTTGCGCGCAGCGGGTCCGTAGATTTCTCGAAGATCGAACGGTGGAGCATCAAGGAGGGGAAGGCGTCACGGTTTGCCGAGTTCCGCGAGGCGGTCGCTGGAGGCGAATAACACGGCTTCATCGTTCACGCTGCTGACGCAAGACGGCACGGCACGGCGATGCCGGCTGAGTCTTGCTCACGGGATCGTCGAGACGCCCAGCTTCATGCCGGTCGGGACCGCGGCGACCGTGAAAGGCTTGACGCCCGCCGAGCTGCGGGAGGCGCAGACGCAGATCGTGCTTGCAAATACGTACCATCTTTGGCTTCGCCCGGGACGCGAAGTGATCGAGGCGGCCGGCGGATTGCACCGATTCATGGCCTGGGATGGCCCGATTCTCACCGACTCCGGAGGCTTTCAAGTGTTCAGCCTCGAGGGGCGCCGAAAACTCGACGACGACGGCGTAACGTTTGCGTCGCATCTGGACGGCAGCCAACATCGCTTCACCCCCGAAACGGTGATCGAGTTTCAACAAGCCATCGGCACGGACGTGGCGATGGTGTTGGACGTTTGCGTGAAGCTCCCGGCAACGCACGAAGCGCTCGAAGAGTCCGTGCGTTTAACCACCGCATGGGCGCGGCGTTCTGCGGCAGTGCCGCAGGCGGCCGCAACGCTTCGCTTCGCGATCGTGCAAGGTGGGCTCGACGACGAGCTGCGCGAGAAAAGCGCCAACGCTCTCGTCGAGCTGGACTTCCCCGGCTACGCGATCGGCGGCCTTTCGGTAGGCGAAACCCACGACGAAATGCACGCGACGGCGCGCTCGACCGCGGCACTCCTTCCGCTAGCGAAGCCCCGGTATCTGATGGGAGTCGGAACGGTGCGCGATCTGCTCGCGGCGATCGATTGTGGGATCGATCTCTTCGATTGCGTCTATCCGACGCGCTGCGGCCGCAACGGTCGCGCGATGACGCACGACGGCGAGATCAACATCTTCAACGCCGCGTTTACGCGGGACTTTTCGCCGCTCGATCCCGGTTGCGATTGTTCCACCTGCGTCTCGTTCTCTCGTGCCTATCTCGCCCATCTCTTTCGCGCCAAGGAGATGCTCGGGCCACGGTTGCTCTCGTACCACAACGTCTACCTGGTCAACGCGCTGCTGCGCGACGCGCGCGCGGCGATCGAAGCGCGCGAGTGGCGCGCCTTTCGTGAGCGCAGGCTTAGCGCATTACCCGGACCGAAGTGACCGCGCATGCCGACTTTATGGATAGACTAGCGGACGAAGGGTTTATTCTCGCCGGGGCGTCCTTAAACGATCGCGGCGCACTCGGCGCAGATCGAAGGATGTTCCGGATCGACTCCAAGCTCGCGGTACTTCCAGCAGCGCACGCACTTTTTGCCGTCTGCGGCGACGAGCTCGAACGACACCACACCGTCCCCGCCGTCGCCGCCGGTTCGTTCGGCCTGGTGCAATGAAAGCTGCGACACCACCAGCGCTTCGCGCAGGTTGTCGCCGAGCGAGTGTAGCCGCTTGTAGAGGTTTGGGGTCACGGTCAAGTGCAGCTGCGCTTCGAAATCGCGCGGGCTGGCGACCGCCGCGACCCGGCCGCGGAGGGAGCGCAGCTGTTGCCAGAGGGCCAGATCGGCTTCGAAGGACACGTTGCGATGCCGCTGCGTGTCGAATGAACTATCGAACACGCTTTCGGCATCGTCGCGCGCGAAGGCCGGCAAGAACTGCCACGCTTCCTCGGCCGTAAACGAGAGCACCGGCGCCAGCGCCGTGAGGAAGTGGGTGAGGACGTAGAGCAAAGCGGATTGCGCGCTGTGCCGGCGGGGATCGGCGACCGCGCGCGAGTAGAGCGGGTCTTTGAGCGCATCGAAATAAAGCCCGGACATCGCGCTCTCGAATTCGACGACGTGCAAGTAGGCGTCGTGGATCTCGCAGCGGTCGTACGCCGCCTTGACGTCTGCCGCGAAAGCGTCGGTCACGCTGCACGCCAGGCGATCGATCGGCTCCATCGCTTCGCGCCCGACGACGTCGCTTTTCGCAAAGTCCCCCAGATTCGAGAGCATGAAGCGCAGCCGGTTGCGGACGTTGCGGTACACGCGCCCAACTTGCTCGATAACGTTCGGTCCGAAACGAACGTCGTCGATCGGTTCGACCGAGGCTGCCCAGAGGCGTAGCGCGTCGGCACCGTACTGCGCCATCGCATCGCGCGCATCGATGCCGGTTCCGCGCGACTTCGACATCGGGCGCCCCTGCTCGTCATTGACCCAACCGTTTTTCATGACGCGACGATACGGCGCGCGGCCCTTGAGCGCGACCGCGGTGATCAGCGAGCTGCGAAACCACCCGCGGAATTGATCGCCGCCCTCGACCACGAGATCGCTCGGCCACGGCATTCCGTCGCGCCCAAGTACTGCCAGATGCGTCACGCCCGATTCAAACCAGATGTCGACGATGTTCTTCTCTTTTTCGAACCGCGCGCCGCCACACTTCGAACAGGCGAAGCCTTCGGGCAGGAATGCCTCTACCGGATCGCTCCACCACGCGTTTGCGCCAACCTCGCCGAAGCGTTTCGCCGCCAGACGCGCGACGCGCGGATCGAGCAGCGCTTCGCCGCAATCGAGGCAAATCAGCGACGGGATCGGCGTTCCCCAGGTGCGCTGGCGCGATAGACACCATTCCGGGTGCGTTTCGATCATCTGCTCTTGACGAGCGCGACCCCACTCCGGGGTGTACGTCACGGCCTCCGTTGCGTCGATGGCGTGCTGCCGCAGCAGATTTTGATCCATCGCCAGAAACCATTGCGCGGTCGCTCGAAACACGACCGGGTTGTGGCAACGCCAGCAGTGTGGATAGGAGTGCTCGTAATCGCCGGAGCTCCACAGCGCGCCCGCTTGGCGCAAGTCTTCCACGATCTTCGCGTTCGCGTCGAAAATCTGCAGGCCGGCGTAGGGCCCCGCATCTGCCGTGAACCGCCCCGCTGCATCCACCGGGTTGAGGATCGGCAAGCCGTACTTCATCCCGGTGTCGAAATCGTCGGAGCCGTGACCCGGCGCGGTGTGCACCGCGCCCGTTCCGGTTTCCAAGTCAACGTAATCCGCAAGCACGACGATCGAATCCCGATTCATGAAGGGATGGCGCACCGCTAGGTCATCGAGCGCTTCCCCGCGCGCGCTTCCGATCAGCACCGACTCGGCAAAGCGCTCACCCAAGGCCTGCGGCGCGAGCGCCTCGGCGACGATCACCGCTTCGTCGCTCACGCGGTAGAGCCCGTAGGTAGCGTCGGGGCGCAGAGCGATCGCCACGTTCGCCGGAAGCGTCCACGGCGTCGTCGTCCAGATCAGAAACGAAACGGGGATGTTCGGCTCGCGAAGGGACGACTCGAGCATGACGTCGAGGATGCGCCGACGCTGCTCCGGGTTAGCCGTGAAGCGCACGTAGATTGACGGCGAAACCTTCGTTTCGTACTCGATCTCTGCTTCCGCCAAGGCGGTTTCGTCGTGGACGCACCATAGCGTCGAACGCAAGCCTTTGTAGATTTGGGCACGCTCGGCCAGGTCGGCGAGCGCGTTGACGATCGTTGCCTCGAAGGAAGGGTCGATCGTGCGGTACGGTTTGTCGAAAAATCCAAAGTTGCCCATTCGCACACGCTGATCGCGCTGCCGATCGAGCCAGAAGAGGGCGCGCTGCTTGCACTGTTCGCGCAGCTCCAGCGGGTCGATTGCGTGGAAATCCTTGATGCCCAAGTGCTTGAGCGTTTCGAATTCGATGGGAAGCCCGTGCATGTCCCAGCCCGGAACGAACTTGGCGAACTTGCCGTCAAGCAGCGCGATCTTCACCAACATGTCCTTGAGCACCATGTTGAGAAAGTGACCCATGTGGAGGTCGCCGTTGGAGTAAGGCGGCCCGTCGTGCAGTATCCAGGCGCCGTTCGCGGAATTGCGCTCCAAACGCCGTTCGTACGTCCGACGCTCCTGCCACCATGCGATTCGCTGCGGCTCGCGCTTGGGCAGCTCGGCTTTCATCGGGAAGTCGGTCTTGGGTAGGTTCAGGGTCGCGCGATAATCCATCGAAGTCATGCGTTGCTCAGAAGTTCGCCCAGCACGTCGAAGTTGCGCGCCGCGGCGGCTTGCACGACGTCACGCTGCCGCGTCAGCCGTGCCGATATCGCGTCTCGTTCGGCGACCAACCGGTCGACCAGAGCGTCGATCGCGCCTTCGCTCAGTCCCGGCTTCCCCGGCGTCCAGAGCGGCTCCAACGGATATTCCAAGTCTTCGCACAGTGCGGCGACCTTCGGATCGTAGGCCATGCTGAGAAACGGAACGCCGTAGCGCGCGGCGAGTACCAGCGAGTGCAGTCGCATTCCGATCGCCACGCGCGCGCCCCGCAGAATGGAAGCGGCCTTGGCCAAGGTGCACTCCGGCAAGAGCACCGGATTGGATGCGCACGCGCGAATGACTTCGGTCGAGACGGCCGCGTCGGCGGCCCCGCCGAGCGGCAAGAACGCGCTGCGAATACCATGCTGCTGCGCGAGACGATCGACGGTGCGAGCCAATACCGTTTTGGCCTCGCGAAAGGGCGAGGCCCTTCGCACGCTGACGACGGCATAGGCGCCACTCTCGGGCCCGAGACCCTCGGCCGCAAGGTCGTCTTGAGCTTCGGGCGCATCGTACAGAAAGACGGGATCCGCGGTACGCTCGATCGGGGTGCGCGGCGTCAACTCTTGTAGGAGGCGGCGCGAGCGCTCATCCCGGACGGTTGCGCGATCTATCCCTTTGCAGCATTGGCTCACGATCAAACGCCCCCAGAAATCCAGCGGTCCGATGGATTGCGCAAAGATCATCGTCTTGCGGTGCGCGCGCGTGGCCGCGCGCAGAATCGTCGCGTAGTAAAGCAGGCTGCGAAGGCTCGTTCCGTTCTGCAGCAAGCCGCCGCCGCCGGAGAGCACGACATCGGATCGCCCGATGGCGCCGCGAATGGCTCCCCAATCCCAGCGCGGCGTCGCTGCGATCGCATAGGTTGCCGCGGTCTTTTGCGGCGTCGCCGATAGCACTTCGAGCCGCGCAGCGGGAAAGCGCCGGCGCACTTGGGCGACGATCACTTCAAGCAGCGCCTCGTCGCCCAGATTCCCGAAGCCATAATAACCGGAGAGCAGCACGCGCACCGTCACGGGGCGGTCGACGGAAAGCGTCGGTAGATCCAAGTGAGGATCCCCCCGATGATCGCGCCGATGACCAGCCCATAAACGACCCGCAGCAGCGAAACCTCGAGCGGCGTGTGCAAGTGCGAAAACGTGTCGATCACGTCGCCAATCCCGACGCCGATGGCCAACGCCAGAAGCCACGCGACGGTACGGCGGTGTGGCAGCAGCAGCGCCGGCAGCAGCATCATTGCCGGAAAGCCGATCAAGAACTCTTTGAAGCGCGGGCGCACGCTGAGCACGGCCGTCAGACCGTGCCGCAACGCCAGCTCGAACGACGACGGGGAAACGTCGCTCTCGTTGCCGCTGCGGACGAGCATCAGCGCACCGGCCGCAACGATCGCGATGCCGGCCAGGAGCTGATAGGTCCGCACGGGCGAGAGAAAGACTTCCCCGGGGCGCTCGATGCCCGAGCCGAATCGCTTATCGAAGAGATACAGCACGAGTGCGATCAACGGCGGGAGCGCAAGCACGAGGCGCACGCCACGGAAACGTTCGATCTCTTCCATAGCGAGCGGCGAGCTCATGACCCCGACTACGACCAATGCGCCGAGCAGCGCCACGCCGGTTGCCAGCAACATCCATCCAAGGCTCCGCAGTATTTGCGTGCCGTAGCCTCTGGCGGGTACTTCGGTCCAGGCAGGAGCCAAACTCAGCAGCGCCGCGGTCGCGAAGAGCAGCGCGCCTACAAGCGCGATCACGGAGCGCGTGAAGGCATCGTGATGGGCGAGCATGCCGGCCAGATAAAGCGCCACGGTGAGCGCGTATGCGGCGATCGCAAAGCGGCGCCGATACCACCCGAAGGCCTCGAGCAAGAGCACGAAGATCGAGGGAACGGCCAGCGCGGCGATACCGACGAGCGCGCGATTATTGCCGTGATACGGAGGAATCGGAGTGGCGCGCCCCAGCCGGAACCCCGCCGCTTTGAGCTGGTCCGCGATCGATTTGACCATTTCTACGTTGGTCGCTTCGATGGAAAGATTTCCGTCTTGGTGGCCCCAGGGGCGGAGATAGACCACCCGCACGTTGCGTTCGCGCACGCCGAGAACGTATCGCGCCACGACTTCGTCGAGCTTCAACTTGTCGAGCTCGGTTTTCGCGATCGCCTGGACCCGCACCGTTCGCCCGGGAATCAGCTTGGCCAGCGTGTCGTTTCCCTTTTGAACTTGGCTCGGATCGTACGTTTCGATCGAACCGAAGTTGAAGATATGACGCTTGAACGCGTCGGCCGTGTCTTGCAAATGATCCGGATAACCTACGACCTGATTGCTCAGCCCAAAGAATATGACCGTCGAAACCTTCGGATCGTAACGCAACACTTCGGCGAACAAGCCTTCGATCTGCGGTAAGGCGAAACGTTCGTCGTTTTGAAAACGCGGAACGACGAGCAACCCCAGCCGCCGCGCCAACTCGATCTGGCCGGTCGGAATGCCGAGTGCGATCGCGTCGAAGTAGTCGATCTGCGTGTGTACTTCTAGGAGCCACGGACGCTTGGCGCGCAAGATGCGAACGCTTTTGGGCATGAAGTGCAGGGCCAGCTGGGTACGGTACCGGTGATAGGTTGAGGCGTCCGAAACCAGCAGGTAGATGGCGCCCCGGTCGATGCGGCCCGCACGAATCAGCGACGCGAGCAGCGGATCGGCAACCGGGGCGATGCGCGCTTGATTGAGCAGCGCCGCGCCGGTGGTCGCAAAGGCCTTGCCGTCGTAGCCCACGTTCGCGCCCAGCTCTTCGGTCAACGCGAGCGAGGTCAGGCCGGCGCGCCGCAGCGCGATCAGGAAGGCCGCCGGGTTATAGTCGTACGAGCGAGCCAGCGCGTCGAAATCCGAGAAATCCATCGCCAGCTCGACTCGTCGAGCATGCGACTCGGTCCGCGCGCGAAAGACCGCGACCGCGAGCGAGGCGATCAGGGCAACGATCAAGACGAAGGCGGCATAGCGCGTACGCGTTGTAAAGAAGGTCACGAATCGCCAGTAGTTCGATGAGGGCGGTGTTTTTTCTGCCGCCGCAATCACAGAAGGGCTCGCCATAGGCGAGCCCCCCTGCCGTCGCGTATGCGCGGGTCCCTTTTTTTCGGGTCACGCATACCGGGTGTGGGCGACGCTCGTACGTTTATCGCGTCACTCGCAGCCCACGAGTCGAGCGGCGCGGATCGCTGGGCTTCAACGCCATTGTGGCGGACGCCTTTCCAGAAACGCGGTGATGCCTTCGCGCGCATCCGCCTCTATTGCGTTGGACGTCATGACGTCCTTCGCGTAGTCGTAAGCCTGTGACTGATCGAGATCGATCTGCGCGTAGAAAGCCGCTTTGCCGAGGCCGACGACGCTGCTGCTGGAGGCCGCGATCTTTCGAGCGAGAGCAATCGTCTCGGCGTGCAGCTGCTCCGGCGCGACGACGTGATTCACCAAGCCCCACGAAAGGGCTGTATCTGCATCGATCGGGTCGCCGGTGAGTAACATTTCCATCGCGCGCTTGCGCCCGATCGCGCGGGTCAACGCAACCATCGGCGTGCTGCAAAAAAGACCGATGCGTACGCCCGGCGTCGCAAAGGTGGCTTCGGTCGAAGCGACGGCCAGATCGCAGGCCGCCACGAGCTGGCAGCCCGCGGCAGTAGCGACCTTCGCGACCTCGGCGATAACCGGCTGGGGAATCGCCGAGATCCTCGCCATCAGCTTCACGCAGGCGTCGAAGATCGTGCGATAGGCCTCGACGTCGCGATCGACCAGCTCGCGTAGATCGTGGCCGGCGCAGAACGCCGGCCCTTCGCCTCGCAAAACGATCGCACGCGTCTGGGAATCTTGCGCCAGCTCCGTTAGCGCGGCGTCGAGCTCGCGCATCATCTGCAGCGACAGCGCGTTGCGCTTCTCCGGCCGGTCCATCGTGATCAGCGCAATCTGGCCGTCGCGCGCGATCCTAAGGTTTTCTAAAGCAACCATGTCCATGTGTTCCGGACCGGAGTCTTAGATGGGTCGCGAGCTAACTTTGAACCGGTGCGCCGTGCAGATCGCCGCGATCTGCTCGTGACTCAGACGACGGAACGTCTTGTTCCCATACTCAAACTGCTCGCCGGCTTCAGTCGCATCGTAGCGCGCCTGCGCTCCGGGGTTGAGCGGCGGCCGATGCTGGAGGGTCTGGTTCTTGAAGTTAACGCGATAGGCGAGTTCCTTTGCGAACAGAACGATCTCACCGCGCGCGTTCGCATAGCCGCCGTAGACCGGTTCGGAGAACTCCGAAGAGCCCTGCTTGTTGATGGCGAGGGCGGCAACCGGCAAGGGAGCAGTAATCATGGCATGTTCAACTGTAAAAAAAGCATAAAGGTTGCGTTGGAGGCAACCTTTTGACAATTCGGGTGGTTTTGGGTGCGGCGCCCAGTCACGAAGGTCCCAATTTCTTATCCGCCTCCAAGGGAGTATTTCTATCGCCCCTCGCAATCGAAGACCAAAAACTAAGCGTGTGCCCAAGAGCAAGCCTACCCAGGTCGTCAAAGAAGCTGCCTTGGAGGTTGCCGGCACCATCAAACAGGTCTTTCCAAGCACCACCTTCTCCGTCGAACTCGAGAATGGCCACGTCGTCCTCGCCCACATCGCGGGACGCCTGCGCCGGCACCGAATTCGGATACTTCCGGGCGACCGTGTTGACATCGAGCTCTCCCCCTACGATTTGACGAAGGGCCGCATCGTATATCGGTACCGCTCCGGCGAGGCGAGCCGGAACCCTTAACCGCCCGTAGACGGTGCGCTCCAGCCTCCTTGCGACTGGTAGCGCATTCACAACAACCGGCCGGCCGGCCATGTGGTGCAGCGAGCAGTATTTCATGTCTTACGTTTTGCGCACCGCTACACCGAGTTAATGTAGGTCGTGGCCGAATTACCCTTGGCATCTTTGACTTGAATCTTATCGACCTCGTGATTGGCGCACGTTAGACCCTCGGGAGCGACGGTGAAGGCCCCGCTCGTCGTGGTCGGTGTCTGAACGACCCAGCACGTACCGACGATCGTCTGAGCCGTGAACAAACCCGTGTAGCCATCTTCCACGGCGGTCAACGTGAACGACGATGTGATCGATTCGTTCGCTGGGCTCGTGGACGTCCCGTGGGGGTTGAGCTGAATCACGTTTGGCGTGAAGTTGTTATGCGTACAGGCGCTCGAGCCGCAGGCAATCGTAACGGCCAAGAAAAGACGACGCACCTCACGCATTCCGAACCTCCGTTTGATCATGGGCGATGACGGGCTCGAACCGCCGACATCCTCCTTGTAAGGGAGGCCAAGAGAACACCCCTATTTTGTGCTCAAGTGCTGGGAGAGCCTTTAGAATAAGGGTTTTTCGCCTTGGTCATATCCGCCATACCAGCCATATCGGTACCGAGTTTCGGTACATTGCCCAACCACTTGCCCAACCAACTAGCGTTGGAACCAAGCGGCCCCGGCGAGGGTGTGATTCGCCGAGGCCACGCCACCGGGAAGAAAGGACCTCCCCAATGACCACCCCATCATATCTCGGATACGCAAGGGTCAGCACTGGCGAGCAAACGCTGGATGCCCAAAAAGACGCCTTGCGGGCCGCGGGATGCACGCGGATCTTCTCCGACGTTGCATCCGGCGCAAAGACCGATCGAGCGGGCCTAGAGACCGCCTTGGCAGCTTTGCAGCCAGGCGATACGCTCGTCGTCGCCCGGCTCGATCGCCTCGGCCGCTCCATGCCGCACCTCGTCGCCACGGTCCACGAGCTGGCCGCCCGGGGCGTCGGCTTCCGGAGCCTCGCCGAGTCCATCGATACTACGTCAGCCGCGGGACGGCTCGTGCTGCACATCTTCGCGTCCCTCGCCGACTTCGAACGCGAACTGATTCGGGAGCGCACCAAAGACGCGCTCGCTGCCAAGAAGCGCCGTGGTGAGCCCGTTGGCCGGCGTCCGGCGTTCAACTCGTCTCGGCTTCAGGCAGCTCAGGAGATGCTTGCAAGTGGGTACGGAGCCGCGCACATCGCCCGCGTTCTCAAAGTCGGCCGCTCGACGCTGTACCGTGCGCTGAGTGTTGCGAGTGCTTAGCCCCTCGACGATGTCGCCCCTTATGACAATGATTGCGTAAAAGGGTCATGATCGAGTTCATTATCGTCACGATCTTCGTCCTCTGCGTCTGCCTCTGGCTCGGAGCCTTCATCGCTGGCACAGCAATATGGATCGAATGGCTTTACAAACTCGCGAAAAGGTTGGGGCTCGCCCGAGTGCTGGCAATCATCGCGGGCATCGCTGCGTGCGTGATCGCCTACACGCAATGGGACTGGGGATGGTGGAGCTTGCTTCTCGGAATCTTCGTCACCCTGGTCGTTCACGCATGGATTGGGCAGGGCGTCGAAAACGGCTCGTTCGGCCAGCGTAACCCATGAGATTTCACGGCGGCACGCCACATCAGACAGAGAGGCTAGCCGTATCACCCTGTTCCATCCGGCCCAGCCTCTCTTGGTTGCACAAGGCATTTTGTGAACGGAACTACCCCCATCAAACCCATTTCTCCGCCACCCAAAATACATAAGCAACGCGCCGGCACTTTTCCGGCAAGAAAGGACCTATCGAAAATGCTTTCTCAAGAAGGTTTCAAAACTCAGGTGTCTCCGGGAGCCATTGATGTCATCGCACACTTAGCACTAACCACGCTAGTGTTAGGCGATGAAGCAGGGCCCGCACCCGAGCATAGCCTGGGCAACGTAGGAGCAAACGAAGCCTTTGTCTCGTACGTTTGTGACAAGTTCAACATCGACGACCCATGGGCGAACGTAAAAACGAGTGCGTTTGTCAGCGGTTTGGGCGAAGGGTTTAAGATTGGATTATGCGCCGCTACCGCGATATCTAGCGATCCGCTCAACATAAAAGCCATTTGCGCGAGCATAGAGGCAGAATTCCAAAACGAATCGCCCTATTGGGCTGAGTCTATCCAGAGCCCTAAAGAAGCAACCCAATAACCTACGAAGTACTCACACGCTGAAATAACACTGCATCCGCCGGGCGTTTGTCCGGAAAGAAAGGTCCTCACGAAATGATTAATCAGACCGTAGTCTCTCGAGAGAGTCTCCATGCACTGGCAACTCTAGCATTGGTTACTATTGGGACAGATCCCAGCAAGTCGAACGCAAAACCTGAGTACAACCTTGACGGCGGCGCAGACGAAGCTTTTATGACAGCCATCAGGAAGAAATACGCACTTCCTTATGGCGCCAGCGTCGATTTCTTTCGCGGACAAGCTTCGGGCCTGGAGCTTGGTCTCGACATCGCAGCGACCATTCAAAGCAACGGGCTTGACGCCAAAGCTACGGCCAAGGCGGTGGAGTCCGCCATAGCAGCGGCTGCGCGGCGGTCCCCCGAAGAGTATACGCCCAAGGAAGCAGCGTGAGTGGCCGACATTCTACGGTTCCCCGAGGTAAGCGATGCCGATGTACGGTTCGATCAACGAAAGGCGGAGATGAAGGCGCTACGTGAGCACCTCTTCCCGCATAGCAGCGAACCCGACGATCCGTCCCCTAGCGGCGCGCTCCCTCCGAACGTGACACTGCTTGCCCCAAGGGCCACTGCATCGTAGTACGAACGAATCATTACAAACGTACCGTCGGATCATTAGCTCGAAAATTGCACTGAAATAATCCGAAATTACCGAGAGGCCGGCGAAACGTCGAAACGAACGACAACGTTCTCCCTTTGTTACTCCTGATCGCTTGGGAAGTGCGGGGAGAACGGGGGTCGCTCCGAAATGGAGCGGCCCTTCATTTTGAAACGAATTGGCGAGCGTCGCGTTCGGGCGCTTCGATAGGCGAGAACACGATCGAACCAAGTACATCACCGGCTAAGCGTTCGAATCAACACAGGTTGAGGGCCTTCGCCGTCATCGTTTGCGCTCTGGCGATGATGGCTCTCCTGGCTACATTCTTTCAGTTATTCCTACGCTATGACTATGCGATCGATAACCACGGCGGTGTTTGGCGCATCGACCGACTCACGTAGCAGTCATGTCGCATAATCCACGCCGTTGTCCATTGCGGCGGCCCGCTATCGTCAAGTAAAAGCGTAAGTAAGAGCTTCAGCATCAGCCCGAGTATCAGCACGAGCGTTAATCGGGGCCGGCCAAGGTAGAGCGAGCGCGGCGGTCGGGCGACCAGGAAGCTGAAAGCTTTTCAGGGGTAGGCTGCGACTTCGTTGCGCTGCATCCGTTCCGTCAGGGACCAATGTACGCACCCGGGCATTGACCTCCAAATAGTCACTTCACGAGGCCACAGTGGCAGCCGTTTTAGATCTCTAACCGGCTCCCGCTGCTTATGTTGGGTGAGTCACCCCGGGTTTACGGGCAAAAGTCCGCTTTGGGCAGTGGTCCTTTTGGGGATCGGGCGGCGAAGTGCTCGAGCCTGTAATATGCGAAGAAGAGTCACATATCACATAAAGGAAGAAGAGTCACATAAGACAGTACGCAGCAGAAAGCCACAGCGCGATTCGATCGCTAGCTCGTCGCCTTGACAGGGGGCCGCGACCGTGTAGACTGGACATAGCGGTCCGCTAGCCCCGCGGAAAATTCGTACAGTGATGTACACTGGAGGGATCGTATGCTTTCGTCCCGACAGAAACAGCGCACACTCGCGTCGCTTTTGTTTCTGGTCCCGATTGTCGTTGCATGCAGTGGCGGTCTCACTAACGCGCCGCCGCAGAGCCCTCAGGCAGGGGCGCAACGCGACGGCGCCTTCGCACCCGACAGGCTCACCGACTCAACTGTTATCAAATCGGGCCCGCTCGCCTCGGGCTACGAAGTGCGTGGATTGCGAAAGGGTTACTTCTTTCCTCAGAGCGCCATAATCACGACGGTCAGCAACGAGCTACTCGTCCGTGCCTACGGCAAGATTTGGGCATACAGACTGAGCGGCGTCAGGGTCCGCAGGATGTCTTCCGGCGCCTGGGTTGACGCAAAGCACCTTTCAGCGGAGCGCAGCCGAGCGTTGATCCGCGTTTATCGCGAATCAGTCAGGACCGGGATACCCGCCGCGCCCATGGCTTGCCCGGATTGTGACGCCGTATTTTCGGACATCGTGCCCTCAGACTCACCAACGTCACAACCGTTCGCGACCCCCCCGCCAATGCCGAGCCCGAGTCCGGACCCCAACTGCACTGGTATCGGACCCGGTTGTGGCGTAGCACCCGGCAATACTCCCGAACCCCTCGCAACTCTGAATCCAGACAATGTGGGCGGCTACGCTTATCGTTATGCCTGGTACTACTACTTTGATACGACGTATCTCTTCTCGAAAAACTGGCCCCACCCGTGCGTTTATCTATGGACTGCTGAATATCTCGACGTGTACGGCGATTTTAGCACAGGGCAAGGTATCGCATATGATCAATCCGGCAGGGCGAGTTGGTTCGTAATTAACAGCTACACCCCTAGTTCAGCGCTACAAGCTTGGCAATGGACTTTGGTCCCGGGTGCCGGATGTGGGAGTATTTTCCATTATGACGGCACGGCATGGGGAAATGGAGCAGACATAGTCTATTAGAAATAATCAAGACTTTTTGTAGAACAAAAGACGAAGCCTTGATGGTTGTATCTAATGGCTGTATCTATCGGAATGCCCAGCGTCGCACCCGTTACCGAAGAACTAGCATCATTAGGATTTCGCCCGTAGCGGTTAGGATGCGGTGCAATGCTACTGGATTACCGTAGCTGAGCATCCGAGAGGCGACTGCGGCGCGGCAATTCCAATGATTATCCAGCCTCTCCTCGACAGCCCGGTTCTGGGGCCCGCGAGAATCGCAATTGGGTCTGCTCTTCCAATCTTGTAGGTCTGGATGCTTGGTTTTGTACGGACCTGTATCAAGGCTTCAATCTCGTTTTCAGCCGATATGGTGAATGCGCCTACCCGTACTCCTGCAAGAAGCCTCTGCGGAAGGTTAGCGTTTGGACTATACATGAGGACGCGATGTGGATCTCTCGAACCAGCATCCAAGTAAAGGGCAAAAACATTCCCGCTGCTGTCTACGTGTAGATTTTCGATTTGCGGCGGCGACGGACCGAAGCGTGGGATGATTAAGACACGTGTTGGCTTCAATCGGCCGGAGCCTTGCGCTGGAAAAACAACAATTCGAGCATCGCCCCTTCTCCCTGGGTCCTCAGCGACGTACAAGCGTCCCAGGCTGTCCACCGCGATGCCGCCATAGTAGCAAGCTTCATTACCTACGTTAACGGACCGGACTGGGGTCGGGTTACCGTATACCCCTGGTCGATATTCGTCAACGAAAACGTTTCCGAAATAAGGGCATCTTCGGGAGGTAAAAGAACCGGGACCCTCCACCGCGTAAAAGTTTTCAGCGAAGTCTACCGTCGCAGGCCCTACGATCCACCCGGGGCGTAGTAGGTTCAGACTGCCGAGGGCTACACCCTTATCGTTGTACTTTGTGAAACCACTCCAAAAATTACCCGAAGCGTCGACTCCATACGGTCCGCTTGAAAGCATCGCCGTCAAGTGTGTAACACGAAGCGGTGCGGCGTTCCCCGTAGAGGTTGCCAAAAACTCTAAGATGTCAACCTTCGGATGGCTGCCAGGCTTTCGCAGTCCAACATACAGCCCGAATTCTGTGTGCTCACTGAGAGCAACTGCGTAGCTGGTCTCGCATTGTGGTAATGCCAGAGGAGAACAAGCGCCTAACAGCATTAACGCAAAGAGGATAAGGTATTTAATGCTCATACATCTGCGGTGCCGAATCGGCATAAACGGCGCTGCTGCCGACGTTAGCTGGTGCGCGGATTGGAAGTTGCGATCTGCCGCAACCCGCCAGCATTGGGGCCGCTATGCTCAGGCTTAACGCATATCGGCTAAAATCTAAATTGCTCATCTTCCCTTGCTCCATGATGCAAACGAACGCATCACCAGGTGAACAAGGTTCGGCCCGCGCGCCTCAGTTCCATCGGAGGTGGCCACAACAGCCAGAGCTTCGGCCCAGTTCTCCGTGGACACGAGGCCGACCCCGGACAGCCTATAACGGCGCGACGTGAAGGCGGCCGGCAGGGTGTGATGCACGGCCGCCCCTCGACTTTAATTTCCCTTATTCGCTCAAAAGTGAGCCTTACTCAAGAACTACAGGCCGTATGCCCACAATGACAGTGCCCATGATCGTTGGACGACTTGCAAGCGTCACTGCAGAACTCGCCCTCGGTCGCCTGGCATTTGCACCCTTCACCTTGACACGGCATGGAACGCCCTCCTTCACGGGCCCTATACCCGCGCGGCCAAGAGATTATGCGTTGACGTGTCGCATCGACGCACTGCTCTTTGCGACGACTCCAATTTTTGGCGTAAGGCGAAATCGCAACGTTGCGTACGGGTCGTCAGGGCGCACCAACAATCCGCGGACGAAGCGGTCCTCAACGTATCCGACCATAATCATTTCGAATTCGAGGCGCTCATCACCGAACAAGCGACAGAGCTTTTTTACCGTCTGATCGCGGCGTATTGAGCCCTCGGCCCGAAGCCGACCCGAGTCGTCCACCGCGAATGTCCCGGCGTAGTGACAGCCGTTCATGCCACCTTCGAAACGCCCGGCATCGAACACGACACTTCCGCCGTTTAGCAAGAGCCCGTTGAGGTCTTCAAACTCCACGCTATAGAGGCCGTTCATAGCCATGTTTATTCCCAATAAGGCTGTGGGCCAGCCAGGGCGGCCGCCGGGCGATAAAGGGCCGCTCGCAGTCGACAAACCCCAAGTCAGATTGCCCTAGACTGGTGTGCAGCTTAGCGTGACTGGATTGGTGCCTGGAGGCGTCATGGGATACCCGTAGCCTTGTATCGTTACACGCTGATAATTTGACTTGATTTCAATGGTTGCCCCCACCGCAAGCTCCCACGGGTCCTTCAGCGCAACGACCAATGTGCCGGGTCCCCGTCCCCCCTGTTCGCTGCCGGCGGTCGAACTGCTATTCCACCAAATATAAGTACGGCCCGCGTCGGTGCTTTCACCCGTGAAGCCGGTCACGAGAATCTTAATCGGGATCGGCGGTGTGCATACTTCATCCGTCCATCCCCAATCGCCGCCAAGATGTAGGTCCCGACCCTTCTGTCCTGGTTCGGTTTTTGCAAGGCCAACAACGGTAACTGCCTTGAGTGACGGATCATCCGATGCCGGTGGGTCAGCCAACCCCGCTGCGGTGTACAAAAGAACCAACATCGGCACGAACGCGCCAGCTATAAATTGTCTATTGCTCAAGCGTCAGTTCTCCCAGTCAGTGGCGACGAGCCCTCAGGTTTCGGTCCAGCGTTGTGGCGTTGCCCTTCGAACTCCTGCGTGCCGCAGGGCTGGACTTGTTCCGTGCGTTTAACGCACGGAAGAGACCGTAGCAAGGTCTAATCCCGCAGTGAGGGGCGCCGCAGACCTGTCCGCCACCGCATAATACAGATGCTCGAAAAGCTCTGCCGGAAAACGTGACTTCGTTTCGGGCCGGCCGCGATCGTCGAGTGGGCGGCCCGTTGCCGCAAGCGGTGAACCGCATAAGTAATGGGGTGTCAAGGTCTGCGAGAAGGCGGCCGCGAATTGCTCTCGCGTACTTTCGCTTAAGCTGAAAGACGTTGACAAGAAAGGGGTCCGACCGTGCGCTACTTCTATATGATCCTTGGAGTGATCATCGTTTCGGGCTGTTCGCAGAGCGTGGGATCATTGCCGGTTTCCAGCAGTTCCCAGAATCAGGTTACGCACGCTACCGGAGCAAAACCGGACATTACAAAGGTCAGCCGTATCAAGCCTCAGCAATACCAGAAGATCGTCATTTCGGGAAGCGGCTTCGGCACGATGCAGCCGTATAACGGTGACTCGGCCTATATCAGGATTCGAGACAAGACAGGTGCTTGGGACGCCGGGCATACCAGCTCCTCGGAGATCGACTCCGTGTGGCTGGACGTAACCCAGTGGAGTGACAGTAAGATCGTTATCACCGGTTTTACGAACGACTACGGCCAACAAAATTGGGTTCTCAACAAGGGTGACAAGATCGAGGTCTATGTCTGGAACGCGCAAGATGGTAACGGCCCCGCGACTAAGGGCGAGAGGGTCAAATAGGGACTGCGTTCGGAGCTCGCGCCTTAACCTAGGCTGGTTACCCGTTCGACTCCGCTCAGGGTGACACATACAGTGCCGCCGGGTTTGCTGTTGCCGGCGTAGGAACGCTTCCGCCGTTCACAAACTGGCCACGGCGACTCTAGGGCGGCAAGGGGAGCCATAAACCCGGCCGAACACCTGTTCGGCATATGGCTAGGTCGCCACAACACGAACGCGAGACGGAGGCCTGGGGCGACGCCCAGGCCGCGAGAGCCGCGATCAAACGCTTAAGCCCGGAAGATCGGGCGTGGCTTTGTATGTATTACCAGGACAGTGGCTCGATGTTCTCGCCGCAGATCAGTCGACGGCGGCAGCGTATCGCACTCGAGGGCGTCGAGTATTGGCTCGTGCGCGTGCCGAAGCGGAGGCCTCTTGCCGACTAAGTGCGCGAGGAATTTTAAGACTTGAAGCGTGAAAGGTTTCTCAAGCAAGTTGCGACGATCGCGGCGTTGTCGCAGATCCCGCTTTCCTTGGCGCTGGGATCTGAGCAACCCATCATAACCGACGTGGAAATGCAGCTTGGGGACGCTGCGAGCATGTTCGCTCCGTTGTTTCGTGGCGCGCTTACACCGGCGCTACTTAGCCGCGCGCTGCGCTCTTCCGGGACTGCCTTCATTCGGGTAGCACAAAAGCCGGGATGTGTCGGTATAGGCTGGCGCTACGAGGGCGAGATCGAGCGGAACGTTGCTGAAATCGATGTTCGAGCCGGGGCCTGGAAGTCCGAGGCCGACTTAATCGCGTACGCGCGCACATTCTTTCTCGAGAGTTCGGTGAAAGCTCTTAGGATGATCGGCGGAACCAGCGGCGGTCAGTAAAGTGCCGGGCAGAGACAGGAGCAAATAGCTTATGCTCCGACCATATCTACAAGAATCTTGGCGAGGGAAAAGACAACCATCTTGGATAGCCGCTTAAACCTTTGTGAGCGGACCCTTTGATTTACTTACGGCAGCCGACCATATTGCCCGGAACGAGTTGCCTATCAAATCGAGGAACTGTTCTCCAAGCGTTGGCTGGGCTGTGAAGTAAAAACCTTGGTCGTCAGAAGAGCTATGCAGCCAGTTTCCGGGTAGGGCCTGATGCTGAGAAGGCTCCTCGTCTTCTTCGATCTCGAAAGGTGTCACGGTGCCTTGCCACTTTTCTGTCATTTTACTATCTCGCGCCTCGCTGGCTTGAACGCTGTAGATACATACAAGGGTTGCTGCCCGATGCGCCTGTAAACCCTTCCGACCCCATACCCGGCGGACCTCTTTGTACCCGAAACGTCCTGGTAGGTTACTTTCCTCACCACAATAGTGTAGTTTAGAAGCCCGGCCACGTTAAAGACCCGACCACTTACAAGCTTTCCGGCTCCGATCACGGGAGCCTTAACGACTCTATCTAGCTGGTACGGATACGGTGTCACGTTGTCCACCACTCCAAACAGTAACCTCATTTCGACGGTTACATCCGCCGCGATTCCCAACGGGGTGGTTTGCTCGTTGATTATTTGCATTCCAACGTAACGCGCGAGATTCGGAACCGTATTGTGTAGCTGCACCAAGTGCCCGTTAGCGGAGTCCTCCTGAACGAATGGATAGTCGGGATCCGGCTGAACGGCCTGATCCTCTTCCCTCAATAGTAGCAACAAAAATGGCCTTGCACCCTGGCTTTGCCGTCGCGTTTCTTTACTTAAGACTATCGTAAATATCGCGATGAACAACGTGGCGACGGCGGATATCCAGCCGTCTAGGTGAGCTAGGACGACCAACGACAAGAACGAGCTAATGTCCGGCCAGATGGGTATACTGAAAAGAAGAGCAGCGATGACGCCAACAATAAACTTCAGAGCGACGTAGGCACCCAGGAGAAGTAACCCAACGATTACAACGAGTAGAACCCCGCCAAAGAAGCGTTTAGCCCAACTGGGTGCGCCTGGAGTTTGGGTGGCTATCGGGCCGCCCTACCTTGAGGGCTGATCCGGCTTACGCCCCCCTCTACCTTCTTGTGGTTATCGCTCATGGCGCAAGTATATCACGGCTACGATTTCTCGCTAATGCGCGCGGCTAAATGCTTTACGAACACCCGGACAAGTCCAAAAATAGATTCAGCGTACGCCTCATTATAAGATCGAGCCGCGTGCATACCCGAATTGCGCCATGCCGCTCGGATGCCATCAAGATCATCTGCTATCCCGCGATATAAAGTCTCGCCCTACGCCCGGTTAATCCCGACCAGCGAGGGCTTTTCTCTTATGGGCCGCGCGCGAGACCCCAAGTCGCTCGTTTAGGCGGGCGTCTTTTTGTCGTGGTGCTGCGCTAAGGCCTGCGGCTGTAAATCGACTCGGAGGCGTCACGCGGGGACCGAGCGCGCTGTTGCAAGTGTCAGCAGTAGTAAAAGTGTACCGTCACCTTATAAGCGCCGAGGGGGTGATTCTCCCACTTCCCACAATAAAATACAGACCCGTGCGACTCGAATCGCGACTCCACGCTTTCTTCTCTGCCCAGGAGATCCTGGTTATTACCACTCCAAATCATACGCATATGGAAGGTGTTGTTGTTAGTATGGTATTCCACAACGAAGGAGGATGGCGACGCTATGCAGCCATTGAAGACTCCGCCGTCCGTTTCGATGTGATTAACAACCTCGGTACCTTTTGCGATGACTCTCGTCGGTAGAATGACGTTCATGCAATACGCTGACAGGGTAACTTGAGTAACGTCGTGGTCCGTCCCATTCCTCACCGTCCAAGTCCATGAGGTGCCGGGCGGCGGAATTTTCGCGTTGCTCTTCGTTGCCGACTGGTGAGCAAGGCTACTCGTTCCAGTATCGGGAGTGGAGCAGCCGGCGACGGCCAAGGTTAGCAGTAATGCGCAGTAAGGTAGACGACGATATTTCACAATGCAAAACTCCTTTGCAGGTTGCAAACAAACGAAGTGGACGCCAGAAGAGCGTCCACCTACTCTTGACGTCGTTCGGGAGGGGCCAGCCCCTCAACTGCTTCTAACCGGAACGTGCCGGAGGGGCGAGGCCCCATAAGCGAACACCCGCTCGCCCAATGGCCAGGCCGCCGCATCACGCCCGTGACGAGGAGCCCTGGGCCGACGCTCGGGCCGCGAGAGCTGCGCTCAAACGCCTGAGCCCTGAAGACAGAGCACGCCTTCTCGTGTGGCTCTATCTGTACTGCGACGACCGCGGGGCAATGTTCTCACCGCAGATCAGTCGGCGGCGGCAGCGGATCGCGCTGGACGACGTCGAGTATTGGCTCGTGCGCGTGCCCGGACGCTGAAGCATCCGCGATCATCGCGCTCGGTCCCTGTGGCATAACGAGATCCCGATTCGACTAGCTCGCCGTTTGTTTCAGTGCTTTGGTTAAGTCGCGCCTAACACCGTCGGACAGTTGGTCCACCCTGATGCGCGATGCTCGGACGGAGTGGGATACGAGCTGTTTCACCTGGCTAAGCGTAAACCGCGCAAGCTCTCCATGCGCACAAAATGCGAATGCGAACCTTGCCAGCAATTCTCCCGAGAGCTCGGCGCACTCCCGGTGCCAGCCACTAACCTCGCTGTCAGGTAACTGCGCAGGCGTGATCTCGATCGTGAAGTCTGAAAGCCGGGCTTCGTCAACCAGAAAGATATCATATTTCTTCAGGTTTTCTGGATGACCCAGCGCATACGCTGCTACCAAGGTGGGCAAATCGTCGGCGGTTTCTAACCGATAGAGTGATGTGGATCCCTCGGCATCCCTAAAGTGTCGGGTCGCCCCATGCGGAACAGCAGACGGTTTAAGCCATTCCTCTCGTCCCTCGAAGTCGCTCGCTCTGACGAACCGAACGAGCAGTCCCAACTAAAAATCCCTGTCCTACGCTTGCAGCTACGACCTACGAAATTCGATTTGATCGAGAGCCTCCTGCGCGACATCACGGAGTCGCGGATCCTCGTCCTCGCTGTAACGGCTCAGCAGGCCCTCTATAAATGTTTCCACTGATCCAAGCTCGACATAACCGAGCGCGCACACGAAATCATAGAACCCCGCGCCACGCCGCTCCATGTCAATTTGGGCAAGCACCTCGCTGACGGAAGGACCAATCCGAATTATGGTTGCGGCGAGTTCGCGGGCTGCACTCATGGCCTCCTCGAATGAGCTCCGCGACTCTATTCGTTGGAATCCGCTGACGAGCGAACGCTTCGCGTCCTGTTCCCTGCGAGCGGCAATAAAGCGCGGCTTGGAGCGCCTGGCAACCTGGCCCCAATATCGTTCCGCCGACCGGGCAACCTCTTTTGCGATGTCTCGATCCGTTGCTTTTCGATACGTGGTACGTTCAGGGCGTGCGGCGCTCCGCGACAGAGTATCATACTCTCGCGCGACGACTGCCTCCACTTACGACTCCCTTTCCGTCGCCAAAAACGACAGTCCGCTGTTGCGAAGGTGCGCCTTAAGCGAATCGGCCTTCTGTTTACAACGCTTCAGTGAGGATATTAGATCATCCAGATCGGCATCATCTAGGGCGACGAAGAAGTGTCGCAGCGCACTTTCCTCGCCGGCAGTATTGTCCTGATATGTTATGTCCAGCTCGTGAATCAGCACAAACGTCGTGGGTTTGTCCTGAACGTCGGTGAATGTGGGCCGAAGGTCAGTAACGGCCCGAGAAGACGTGAAGTTATTTACATTGCGCACCAAGAGGCCCATGGATTTGACTAGCACTGATAATGGCGCTATTTCGAGCAATCTCTTGGCGCGCTGCTGGATTTTGGCCCGCTCATCGCCTGCAGTGGCCCCAAGAGACTCCACAACATCAGCAACGATTTTTGCAGGTGAAACGGTTTCGGCAGAATGGAGGAAATAGAGAGCGAACCAAATGTGTTGTGCCCTGTGGGCGGACACATTGAGGCCCTTGGCGGTACGCTTAATGACTGAGTTGGGAGACAGCTCCAGATCGGCCTTGCTAAGCTGTTCAACCAGCGCATCGAACGCTGGTCCGGTAAGGCTGAGCAACTCCTTGAAACCGTCACGCACGGTATCCGGCAGATTTAAGCGGGCCACTTGGCTCCCTTATTGCCGCGCAGCGGGGCGATCGTCATTCTAGTTCGGTTATTGCGCCCCCGGGCATTCCGGGCCCTCCACTGGTCCGTGCTTTGCCCATTGGCTCCGCCGTATTCGACTGCCGATTTCACGAGCACCGCTTACGTTTTCCGGCCAAGGTTACGAGCGCGCTCGGCTTGTTCAACAATTCTCCTCTTATGTGAACGCACTACTGGTGAATCGTCGCCGAGGGGAGCCGCGTCACCTTCGTTGTCGGCTTCAGTTTGGCCGAAGTACATCGCGAGGCGTTGGTCGAGCACCCTTACCGTCTCGATCGAAAGTCTCGTTATCTTGTCGGCACCTAATAGCTTCCCAAGCGGAACGGCCTGGATTTCCCGAAAACAGACGATTCCGCCATCGGGAAGCCCGTGATCTGGGCACGGCTCGAGTGCCATGTATCGATAGCACTGCCCAGGTTCCTCGTCTGGATGGGCGCCCGGAAAACCCCGAAGCACAAGCTCGTAGAAGGGTCGGCCGGTGTGTCTATCTGTTCCGAAGTGATTGAGCGGCCGGAGGGGAGCGACGTGTATGAAAGGCGGAACGCGTTTACTGTAAGGCTTATTCGCCTCGCATGTTCGAGTTATGACGACGCCCGGCATCCGGCTTAGATTAGCAACGCAAGCGGTGTGGTCTTTGTTCTCTGTTACATTCTGCTCCGGCTCGAAGGCAGGCTGGATGAAAGACGGCGCCTTGGGATCATCGGGCCGCTGCACGTAGATATCACCGACATCCAATAACACGAAGGGGACGGCTCTTAGAACGTCCCCCCGGTATAGAAAATCAGCTTTCGGCGCAGCGTATCGGTTACACACGCCCCAAGTCGAAATCGGCTCTCTCGCGGAACCGCACGAGCGCTGGTAAGAGCTCGGAAGACTCATCGCCTTCTTCCTCAAAGTAGCGATCGTCCGCCTCCACGAAGGCGGGGCGCAATGCTGCGCGGGCCTTTTGCGATGCGACATCGTGGTCGTAGCTCTTCTGAATCATTTCGTGCAGAGATGTCGATTCCGCGCGCCCTTGGCTCGCGTCGATCGACGCTTCCGGCGGGCTCGGCGAAAACCATTCGCCAACGCAGGCCAACGGCTGCGGTTTCGTCGCGATTGTTCTCGCCGCAAGCGTCAGCATCCAACGTGCAAAGATACGCTGCCACGCCTGCAAATGCTCGAAGTAGTGCCCGGCTAGAGCGAACTGTATTTTTGTTATGTCATCGAACATCGCCGACTCGGCTGGCGTTCGCACACTTGCCCTGTTCGGTCCCATGTTAAGCGCCATTCATCATCCTCAAAAACGTGTACCCTGCGCGGAGGGGAGACGATTCACTTTCGCGCAACTTTTTCACAAAGGCGGCTCGCTGATCGTCGGCTTCTTCACGCGACGGCTCGAGCCTTTAACCGCGGGTACCATAGAGGTCGACGTTGGGCGCCTCTTATCCCGCGGATTCGGCGCTCCGCATGGAGACGTCCGTAGAGCGTTATCTCAAAGGAGCGTGTTAGGGCTAGCAATCGGGGTCGGAGCTTCGGCCTGGCGCCTTCGCCCAACAGAGTCCCGCTGCAGAGTCGCCCGAGGCCCCGGCTTCGATCGAGGCCAGGCAAAACGAGCGCGTTATTTTCGCCGGGCTAGCCACCGTGAATGTCGTCGACGTCCCGCACGTTGCAGTGGCACGATCCCGGGATGCGTCCCCCAGGCGGGCGCTCATCCGCGTCAAACACCGCCAAGCGGTAGGGTATGATTCACCCCTTTGATCGTGGCGGTCCAACCTTTTGCCTCATCGCCGTTTTCTTCGGCCATCTCAAACGACTCATCGAGCGTTCTCGGCCAATACTCCGTGTTAAATCGGCTCATGCCGTACCCGGTAAGGTTGATGCGCGACTCGATGTTGAGCAGCGGGAGTAAGTCTGGCGTAACGGCAAGTTCGAACTCGCCTTGGTATTCATGCTGGCTGATCTGACGCCAGATTTGCTCGGCTCGCTGCTGGCACTCTGTCGGCGTGAGGTTCGCGTACGTAAAGGTGTATTTCTCAAGGCCGGAATCAGAGAGCGGTGCGTTTGAACCCTGAGACGGCCCGCCGGATGAGGTCCATGAGCCATACGTGACGTTACCGTCATTCCCATAGGTGATCGAAGTCCCGCCGTTCACCCCAAAGTTCGGCGTGGCGGTGCTGGTTTTAATAACCTGTCGGACCTGGACGCCACCGGTAATGGTCTGTACGCGCGTTGCGGACGAAACCCGCGTGCGGTCTAGATACGAGGACACGGTTACCCGGATGTTCCGATTGAACTGCGGCGAGTGGGACGGTTTGAAACTGAGGATATCCGTTCCGTACTTTAGATCGATGGTCTTTGAGAGATTCGGGACGACGGACTCCACATTCCACGGGTGGACGTAGTACAGCGTTCCGTCATCTTCCCAAACGTCAACATCATCGAAGACCGACGCTCGTAGGAGCACGTCCCACTTGATAAGGTTGTGGAGCCCGACGACGTAATCTTGGGAGTAGACTTTCACGAGCGTTGTGGGCTGGAGTGTGGGATCCACGATGACTGGGATGTTGTATGGAGCGCAAACCTGCTTGATGAATGCAACAGTCGTCAGATTTTGGACTGCCGTAGTGATGCGGTCAGTCGTCAGCGGCGCGGCGATCGATCTGCAGTGGAACTCCGTAGTATCCATGTCCTCAGGGTCGTAAATGTCGAGAACGCCGGCGAACCGTTTTGAGAGCCCCGCGACAGTCGGCTTCGAGCTCGGGCTGCTCGGGAACCCAGCCCAGATTTCGACAGGGATCGGGTCGTACGTCGTCGCCGTATCGCGAAAGAGCGCTTTCGTCCAGTCTGGGTTTCCGGCATACGGCACGACGAAGCTCGCCGTATTCGTAGCCCCATAGGCGCTTTTATTGATCTTGAACGACTTGAGCGGGTAGAGCAGGTGGTTGAGCTTCACACAGGCTCTCGGCTGGCAGGAAACGTTCTGCTGCGAAAACGTTACGGGCAGAAGGTTACTTGGCGCGACGCTCATGCCAAGCCTCCGGCTTCTCTGCCTTGCTGTAGTTCATGGGCAAGAACTCGCAAGACAAGCGGTTCTAGGATGGGCCCTCGCTCAACGCCGTCACTCGGCTCATTTGAGGACGTACAAGTATCTGATTCCATTGGTTCTCCTAAAGAGTAGTTAGTGGGCAAATCAGGCACCGCGTTTGGGTGGGCCGTAGATAAGCCAGCGTAGAAAATCGCTAAAATCCCGCACGTTGCAATACATCCATCCCGCGGCTACGCCCATAGGCCACGCCGTGTCGCATGCGAACGTCGCGAGCGCGAAGTAGAGCCTTCGCGGCAGCGTTCTCTCGGCGACGTTGAGCAGGCACGACACTATTGCCGGGTACCAGTAAGACCACGCGCGAATGAATCGCTCGTCGCGTTCGGTTAACTCGCTCATATTACGGATGCAGCCCAAGGCTCGGGCTCATGACATTCAAGACAGTCGGCTCATTGGGAACCGGGACTAACGCACCAGTGGCGCGACTCCGTGAACGCACTCCAGACGCCAATCCCTTCATACCGAGCTCGACGATCGCTCGCGCCTGATCGCTCGTCGTTCCGGGAGCAAGCGTGACGTTGAAGGTTTGCGTAATGTGGTTCTCTGACGTCCAGTGCTCGCGAACGTCCGAGCTGACGTTCGACCAGCCGGTCCGATGGATGTAATCGCGAATCTGGTCCTTGCTCATGCCGGAGAGGCCGGTCCACGATGGCTGCGAGCCCAACGGCGTAGCACGTGCATTATCAAAGGCTGCCAGTACAGCTAACGGACCACCGATGAACCGGAGAGCGCCTGCGAGTCTACCCAAGCCGCCAGTAGCCGCTGAGAGTGGCCGCGGAAGAGCGTCGATGGCTTGACCGAACGCCTTCGCTGATCCCTCAACTCCGTAAAATGCCCGAACTCCGGTGCGAACGAAACTGAATACTTTGCCGATGCCGGCAAGTGCGAGCACCGCGGTGGAGAGGCCGGTGACTCCGGCGATCCCGCCGACAACCCACTTCTCCGCGGTGCGATGCTGATGCAGGTACACTTGAACACCGTGGAGGGCGTCGCCCAGGCTGCGAAACTCGCTGGTGAGTTGCGGTAACGTGGTCCAGCCCAACTCGGTCAAATCGGCCTTGAGATTGCCCCACGCACGCCCAGCCTGGAACGACAGCGTATTTTCTCTGTTGCGCGCTCCGGCAGTCAGGCCGACGTTCGGATTCGCAAGATAGGTGCGAATGTCGCCAAGGAACGCTGTCATCTGCGGATCGGCCATCAACTGAGCGATCGTCCCGCCCTGCTTTCCAAAAACGCTGTACAGGACTCGCGCGAGGTTCGAAGCAGGAACACCCCGCGCTTCTTGCCCTTGCGTCCATCGCGAGATCTGGTCCAGCATCCCCATGAAGTTGACGCCGCCACCAGGCAGATTCCACGCGAATCGACCGGATTTATTGAAGATCCCCATTTGCTCGAGGTAGCCCAGCTTGGCAGCCTGTGCATGTGTCGTTAGTTGCAACGGCCCAAGCGCTTGAAGGAGCATCGCTCGCACATTCGTACCGACCTTCATGCGGAAGCCAGCCCGGTCGAGCAATGCCATCATCGCGATGCTCGAGTTTTCGTCGATCTTCAAGCCCTTGAAGAGCGGCTCATAGTAGCTCATCTGTCGCACGGCCTGCTGCGGCGGTTCGGCCATCAAGCCCGAGAGTCGATAGACCTTATCGAGCAGCGGAACTAGTTGGCTCGGCTGGTAAGCCCGGAACAGATGCACGAGCTGCAACCCGGCCTGCGTCGCGTCTTCGACGGACACATCTGGTCGGTTGTAGTTCGTAACGCTGGCGAACCGAGCGATCGATGGAGCAACCTTAAGCATCTGCGCAACCTGAAGTTGGCCAGCCGTAAGGCGCGAGATGTTCAAGAGGATCTCGGCCGCGTTCTGGGGCGCAACGCCGATCTGGTTGGCGATCTCAAACGATGCGGCACGAAACCGGTCGAGTTTCAACCCTCCGGCTCCGGTTTCGTTACCGATTGCAGTCAAGGTGCGCTGCAGACTCGCGGCTTGTGCGATGGAATATATACCGACGGCGGCCCCGGCAACTGCAAACGACTTCGCGACGGTGAGGCCGACACCGACCGCCTCCAGCTTGAAGCGCCGCATCGCCAACGTCGCGGAGTTGACCTTAGCCGTCTGCGCCTCGACGGCAGCATTGGCCGTTCTGGTAGCAGCCGCCATCTCCGCCATGACACGCGAACCATTACTGGTAAAGCGCATCATGACGCTAATAAGCCATGCGTCGTTCATGGTGTTGTCCTCTTGGGTCGTTAGAAATCGAAAGCGAGCCCGCGGCCCGCAGGGAACTAAGCCGGGCCAGACGCATTCTGCTCGCATCGAGCTTTACGGTTGTCCGAAGGAGCCAGTTATGAGAATCGTTGCGAGCTTAACGCGAAGCGCGCTATGTGCGGCCGCGTCGGCTGCTTTTCTAGCCGGTTGCGGCGGATCACAGCCACCGATCGGGACTGCCGACATTCGGCAGCCGACCATTCAACGTGCTACTAGCTCCGGTAGCGCGCTGCTATATGTCGTGATGGTAGGGGGGCATACGCTCGGCACCCACGTGCTGACCTATCCCGGATTTAAACCGGTCGAGCGCATCGCGTATTGGGGATTTTCAGCGAGCAACCCCAACACCGGCGACGTCCTGATCGGAGGATACTTTGGCCCCGTTAATCTCTACGCGCACGGCGGCACAAAGCCGATCCATACATTTGGCCTGAGTTCTCAAGAAGTAACCACTTACGACGCCGCCTTCGATCCTACGAGCAATGCTATAGCGCTAACCGGCAACGTAGAATTTGGCGCTGGCTCCGTTTACGTGTACCAAACTCCGTCATCGAATCCGACCAAGTACAGTGTTCCAAACATTCAGTATCTAGAATTCGCTGGTTACGACGGCGAGGGCAATTTGTTCGTTGACGGCCAGGGGAACAAAACCGCCTTTGCGCTAGCGGAGTTGCCCAAAGGCGGCACCGGATTTGTGGGTCTGACCATCAATGGCACGATCAAGAGCATGCGCTCTATACAGTGGGACGGCAACTATATTACGGTTTTCGGCGGCGAATCGATTTACCGTTTGCAAGTTTCTGGATCTACAGCGACCATAGTCGGGCGAACAGAACTAACCAGAGCCTATGGTGGCTGGGGTGAATTTTGGATTCAAGGGAATACCGTCATTGGTCCGCACATGTCGGACCCTCCACATAACGGCAGATGGGTTGGCTTCTGGCACTACCCCGCCGGCGGAAGAGCTTACAAACTCATTCAGACTCTTAGCAAGAATAAGCACGATCGTATGGTCAGTGCGACCGTTTCAATCGCGCCGTCTCGTTAAGAAACAACGCCAAGAGAATTGTTTTGACTATTGGCTCACAACGCCCAGCACCTCGTCGGGACTCGGATTCGTAAAGATTGAAAGGGGTCGAGCCCAATGGCATTCCACTCGACCCCTAACGGCCTCACGACGCAAGTGGACCGCAAATCCATGCGTCGCTCAGCCGTCCCCTCAGGGTCTTACCCGGACGGAAACGCGTCCGGAAACTTAAGGTCTATCCAGGCAGCGTCTGGAGTTTACCGTCGTTTATGGCTAATACGGCTCTGCGACCATCGATCCGAAGCCGTAGACAGTTGCGCTTGTGGTCGTCGAACCTGCCACGTAGAAGGCCGCGGCGAACGTAGTATTGTTTGCCACAAGTACGTGCGCCGTCGCTACAGAGCTCAATGCTCCGATCTGCCCAGAAACAAAACCAAAGTTCGTCGTTCCGGCAATGCTATTGGTCAGCGTCGTCATGCACGTCGAGGCGTTGGCGGAGGTATTGTCTTCAAGCGTGAACGTTGACGCCGACGAAAAGCATCCATAGACGCTTTCGGTCGCAGCGCCGACTACGGACAGCGGCTCCGTGATCGTGACCAGCCATTCTCCGTTGGGTCCGTGACTTACACCGGTCGTGATGCTTTGCGTCGTGCCGAGCTGCTGATACGTGTTGGCCGTAGTACCGGTCGCAGCCGAGGTGTGGCCTGTCGTCGCAAAGCTGGGTGTTAATGAGCATTGCGATTCGTTCGTTCCGGATGCTCCGCAAAGCGGTCCCACCGTTGCCGACGAGAGGCCCGTGTTTTTGAGGTTCGGAACGGATACGTTCGCGCTATGCGTTTCTACCGCAGCGGTTGTGACGCCGAAGTCGATCGTGTCAGCTAGCGTTGAGCCGCCGAGCTTTATCTGTCCGCTGGATGCGCCTTCGGATGCGCCAATATCGCCTGCGCTGAGTGTTGGCGCGTTCGCGCCGAGCGCGGTGGCATCTGCCAGGATAGTACCATTGTCTTCAAAGTGGGTTGTCCCGCTGTCTGAGGACATATCCCACGTCGCAGCCGCCGAGGCCCCAAAGGTCAGAATACCCCGATGCGTAGATCCTCCCGCTACGAACCCACCATAACTTCCCGTGTTGGAGGAATACACAAAGCCGTTGTTCAGGGCTGTGGGAGCCGTAGTGCCGCCAGCGATGATTGGCCCAGATAGGGTACTAACAATGGTACCGCTGCCGGACGAAATGATGTTGCCCGTGGCAGAAAGTTGCCCATTTGCATTGAACCCACAGTTGGAGTTTAACTCGCCACCGATCGTAAGGTTGAAATCGATCAGGCAATTAGATGACGATCCGCCGAGATTCAACGCTCCGGTCGACGTCGAGCGCGAGCCGACGAGGTCGCCGTTCGTAGCCGTGGGAGCCGTGCCTTGACCCGCGATAATCGCGTTGGCGGCTTGCACGCCGCCGTTCATGCCAAGGTTGCCGTTAGTATCGATCGCAAGCTCTCTCGTGCCGGTATTGTTGACGTTGAGAACTGAGTTTTGAACGCCCGCTACGGTGCCGGAATTGGCGGCCGAGATCACCGTGAAGCCGGTCGATGCGACCGCAGCGTTTCCGAGTGAGATCCCATTGTTATTGCTCGTCGCTACGCCGAGCGTACCGTCGCAAACGAAACAGTTGGTGGTGTTGGTTCCGGCTTGCTGAAACGTGTTTCCGAAATAGTCTCCAGAGCAATCGATCGTCGCCTTGGACGAGCCGTTGACCTCGAAGTTTAGGAGCGTATTCGTCGCGGCATGGCACGCCGTTGACGTGTTGAAAACGAAGCCTTCGGTCGTCGTCGTGTTCGAGGTGTCGGTGAAGTTGCAAGGCGTAGTGCCCGCAACGCCGCAGGTGAAACCGCTCGCCGCCCCGGTGTTGCCGTCGGAGCCGAACGAGGTCGCGGAAACCCATCCGGTGGATGCCATGTTGCAGCCCGTGGTTTGCACCACAGACGTCGTAACGCCGAAGTCGGTACGGCAGCTCGTCGTGGATCCGCCGAGATACAGGGCGCCCGTCGTTGTCGATCGGGAGCCGGCGAGATCGCCGGCGCTGGTCGTGGCCGCGGTGCCTTGCCCCGCAACAATCGAACCGACTGCAGCCGTATTTCCGGCAATGCCGACGTCGCCGCCGTTATCCATTGCCAACTCGCGGTTTCCGGTATTCGCGATCTGCAGCGCCGTTGATGCGATGCCTGCAACTGTCCCGCTATTGGCAGTCGAGATCGTCGTGACGCCCGTCGTCGCAACTGCCGCGTTGCCGAGCTTGATGCCGCTGCTCGCGCCGGTCGCAATTCCGGTCGAACCGATGCAGACGGAGCACTGGCCTGGCGTGAAGCTGGTGCCGGTCGTGTTCCAGCTTGACGAATAAACGTCGCCAGAGCAATCCGAAGAGAACTGCGTCGTGCCGTTGACCTTGGCGTTGAAGAACGTATCAGTGGTAGCTTTGCACGCCGTGCTCGTGTTGAACACGAAGCCTTCAGTAGCGCTGGTATTGGATGCGTCTGTGAGGTTGAACGGGGTCGTGCCGGCTACGCCTCCGGTGAGGCCGCTTGAACCAGCCGCATTCGAATCCACGCCAGCCGCGCCGTTGACCGATGCGCTGGTTGGGCCGTAGATCGATGAGCCGACCTGGAGCGTTCCGTTGCAGCCGAACTGATCTTCCGCTGTTGATCCGTTGACGAACTTGACGAGGTTGACCGTACCGCAGTTGGCGGCCGTAAAGATGAACGAGTTGGCTGCCGCCCCGCTAACCCCAGAGGTGAAGGTGGCCGCCGTCGAGCCCGTGCCGGCAGCGACACCAGATGCCGGGGCCGCATTGCCGTCAACGGCGAGCGATCCGGATACCGCTGGTGAGTTCACGAGGGCAACCGAGGGCGTCGTACCGCTGCCGACCGTAACGTTCGACCCAGCCGTCAGGCCGGTGACGCATGTCGCGCACCCTACCGTTACCGTCCCCGAAACCGTCGATGCGGTAACAGGAGACGTGCCGTTAACAGCGGTGACGGACGTAGCGGAGCCGCAGGCAGAACCGGTGGTGGTAAGCGCTCCGGAAGTGGTCGCTTGAACGCAGTTACCCGGAGTAAGGGTGGTGCCTTCCAGGGTCGTTGCTGCTAGCGTACCCGCCACATTCGTATTGCAGCCGGAAGTCAGCGTGGAGCCCGTCGTAACGCCGTAGTCCACCAAGCACTTCGAGGTGGTTCCGCCGAGGTACATCGCACCGGTTGAGGCCGTGCGTGAGGCCGACAGATCGTTATTCGTTGGGATGAACGCTGTTGCGGAGCCAGCAACGAGTGGGCCCGTGGCGCTGAATCCAGTTGCCGTCGGCGTGCCGCTGAAGGCCGGCGATGAAACAATCGAGAGGCTCGGGGTCGTGCCGCCAGACGAAGCAATGGGCGTCGAGACGCCGATGCTGGTGACCGGAGCGGTGACCAAAGCACTGTTCGGGACCGTACCCGGTGTAAGGCCAGCACCGGAGCCGTTGAACTGTGAAGCCGTGACCGCACCGCTCCAGGTAGGAGCGTTGACCTCGCCCACCGTTACAACACCTGAAACCGTCGAAGCCGTTACGTTGCCTGACCCGTTGACCGCCGTGATGGTGCCCGCTCCAGGGCATGCGAAGCCGGTCGTGGCGAGCTGACCACCCGTGGTTGTCTGGACGCACTGGCCGCTCGTCAATGCCGAAGCGGTGAGGTTCGTCGCCGTGAGCGTACCGTTGACCAACGCTGAAGCGGCGCCGTAGGTCGAAGAGCCACTGAGGAAGCCGCCGGCCGCCGTAACGGTCGGGTTCGAGCCTGAGACGAACTGGAAAGCGTTCGTACCGGTGCGTTGCAGCGATGCCGTCGCGTCGGAGCCTAAGTTGAGCGTACCGGTGCTGGCACTAGCATTGATGGATGGCGCACCGGTCCAAGTCGGACTGTTGACCTCGCTGACCGTCACTGCGCCAGAAACCGTGTTGGCGTTGATGTTACCCGAGCCAGCCACCGATGCAATCGCGCCGGAGCCTGAGCCGCAAGCCAGGCCGGTGGCCGTGATAACTCCACCAGTACCGGTCTGCAGGCACGAACCCGAAGGCAACGCTGAAAGCGTAAGGCTTCCGCCGATGATCTCGGCCGCAACCGCCGGGTTCGTGACGGCCGTGATGCCGTTGCCGTTGGTGGTGATCGTGTATTCGAGGACGGAGTATTGATCCGGGGCCGTGTTGGTTCCCGTCATCGTGAACGTATCAGTCGCCGTGGACAGCCACCAGTACGTCGTCGTATTGATCGGTGCGGTCTCAGCCGCTGCCACCGTATAGAGACGCGTTCCCTGCGCCACCCAGGTCATCGCCGGGATCGTGAAATTCAGGGACGTGTTGAAGTACGTGAAGGATGGGCTGTAGATGGGGCCGTCAGTCCAGAAGTCGCCGTATTGTCCCGGGCAAGAAGCACCGAAGATGAAGTTCTGATTGAGCGGCGGCGCTACGATCGCCTGACCAGTAGCCAGGATGTTCGGAGGCGTGCAGTATGTGAAGGTCGGGCCAGCAGATGGCGCCGCACTCGCATGCACGCCTGCTCCGGCGCACAGTGCAACGCAAAAAGCCAGCGCCGTAAATAAACGACGCATGGGGAATCTCCTGGGAATTAAGGTTTTTTAGTTAGTTAGATGGCTCTCGTATATGCCGCAGAGCAACTAAGGAGGGTTCGCTGGGCGAATGGAGCCGGGAAGCCTACGCAGCTACGGCTTCAGGATACTCAGCTTTAAGCTCAGCACAACGCGCTTCGAGTTCGTGGATCTCGGCGAGCTGCTGCCCGCATAGTGAATGTGCTGTGATGAAGCTACCGTGTGCGGCCGAAATTTCAGCGTTCTTGTCGTAGCTCGGATGCCGGCGAAGGTCGTGCCATTTCGTACGGAGTTGCTCGACACGAGCCGCGGTCTTCTCATGCTCACGCTGGCAGCGGCCGATTTGCTTCGAGATTTCGGCGTACTCCGCTCCGGCAGCGAGCTGCTTTAGGCCGGCGATGACGTCTTTAAGCCGCGCAATCTTAGCGCGCACTGCGTCAACCGCATCTGCTCGATAGCCGTTGTGATCAGCCTCGAGATGGGCTTGGGCGGCTATGCGTTGTGCTGCGGGCAAGCTTTTCTTCGCCTCAGCGAGATCGTGCTCGACGGCCGCGAGCTGTTCGGCGATCTGGTGCGATGATAGGATGGTACTCACTTAGCACCAGCCTTCCGGGACTTCACGCTCTCGCGCACATCGGTAAGCGTTTTATTGAGTAGACGACCGCCGGAGCTATTGAAGATCGGCGTGTCGCGTTCGGTTTGAACAACCAAGGCTAATCTGGCGCACGGAATGCACACACGGCGATCCGCGGCATGGAGGCAGCGCTGTACTTCAAGTTCGTTCGACATGATGATTGTTTCCTTATAGTGAGTCGTTGGTTTGGAAAGTTCTAGTCACTGGCGCGCGATTGCAAAGCTCCACTCAACGGGCTGACGCTGGCAACTATTGAGAGCCATGACAAGCGCGTCCACCTGGTCTGGTGATTTCGAGTTGTTGATGGTGTTTGGAAACGCCAAGAGTTCGCTCAAAAACACCGTTAACCAAGGTGCTTCAGTTGGCAAGTGAACGCGGCGACTTTCAAACAATCCGACTATGCCCTCTGCGCGCGCAATTTTAGACGCACCTTTGGGCTTAAACGGCACGATCGGAAGCGCCGTATTTCTCATAAGGTCCTGAATAGCGCCAATACCGTTCGCCGTGTCTTCTATCAGGCAGCGAGACGGAGTCCATTTTTCGCAAAGGTTGATAACCAGCCTTCGCAGTTCGGGCAGCTCCACTTTTGCCCGGACGACATCCAAGATGTAGAACTGCCCCTTCTTTGCGCCGATCACTACAGCCGCAGAGTAGTCCGCAGTTTTCGAAGCCTTGGATGCCGGATCGATCGCAAGAACTACGCGCTCGAAGTCGTCGGGCAACTTCTTATCGAAGACGAGCCAGTCGTACTTGAACAGCGCGCCCTCACGCGTGATCGGGTTTTGTTGGAATTGCGCCTCGAATGCGAAGCTGCTGGACATCGTCGAGCGTCGCTTTTCGATCTCCGCGAGCGATACGCGCTCAGGCCAAAGCGGGTCGCCCGGCTGACGACCCAGTGGATCGTTCTCGAGGGCGAGCGCCGGCAGCGATACGAACGTCCATTGCGGTGCATCTTCGGAGCTCTGAATCCGACCAACGACATCATCGCTAACAAATCGCGCCGCGACGACGATGATCGAACCTCCAGGCTCTAGCCTGGGAACTGCCGTCTCGGTGAACCAGCGCCACGCGCCATCGCGCTCTGCCTCCGAGTGAGCGTCGTGCAAGGGGTCATCGACCACCAGCACGGCTCCCCCTCGTCCCGTGATGGAGCCGCCAACACCCACCGCATACACGCCGCCGCCATCGGTCACATTCCAGCGTTGGACCGAAGCGGAGTCTTGGGACATCCGAACGTCTGGAAATGGCCAACGATCATCCTCAACGAGCTGCATAGCAACTCGCGAGTTCAACACAGCGAGCCTCTCGGAGTGCGAGGCCAGAATAATCGGAGCCGTCGGATGACGTCCGATATACCAGGCCGGAAACACCTGAGAGCATATGACGCTTTTCCCATGGCGAACTGGTACACTCACGCACAACTGTCGGATCGCCCCGGATTCAACTTTTTCGAGCAGTTCGGCAATGTACCGGATATGCGGGGGTGCTACAAACCGAGGGTAAACGCGCTGTGCAAATGGCAACAATAGGCGGCGTGAGAGTTCTTCAGACGCCGCCTCAGCTAGCGCTACTCGGCGTGCATCATCTGCGCTCGCCGGAGAAGCTGTGATCACTTCGACGCACGTGTCTTACGACTGTTCGTCTTTGATGCGCGGATCTCGGCCAGTAATTCATCGACTCGAGCCATATGGGCCTCACCCTGCTCCCGGACGGCACGGCCCATTTCGACAATGCCAGCAGCCCGCTCGACGAGTTCGCGCTTCGAGATGGCTTCCGTCCAGGTAAAATATCCCGCCATCACGGCCGCTGCAACGTTGGCCTCATGCGGTTTCAGTCGTCCAGATTGAGCCTTCTGGAGCACGGTGTGCATGTAGTCGGCCGCGTGGCTTTTAATTAAGTCGGTGGTTGTGTTTGCCATTGGTTTCCTTTCGGGTGAGTGTTGCATGTGATCGGCTAATCGCCGCGTCGACGGCGTGCTTGTTGAGCTTTCGTATGCCGACGCTGGGGAGCGGGCACGAATCGCTGACGGGCGCGATACTCGCGGATGATGCCCGCTTTGTCGACGACTTTTTTGAAACGCTTGAGCAGAAGGTCGATTGGCTCTCCCCGATGAGGTTTCACTGAAAGCCCGTCGCAGAGTTCGAAAGCTGGCAAAGCCGTTTTTGCTGGCCTGATCGCGGGAGCGCTCTCGACAGTCAAGGCTGGTGTTGGAGGCGCCACGAGTGGAGACACCGCGTGCTCGAAGTGCTCAGGTGGGTAAAGTGCCTCGCCGCCGCGATCGTTCGTTGCGCGAACATGCGTCGCGGTTATCTCGGCGATGGAAAAGACGACGTCTCGACGGCGAGCGGCTTTCACCCGAACAAGGTCGCCGATCTGGAAATCGGTCGTCGAAGCGGACTGCGTCGGCGAGATTGGGGCTGGGTCGTACATCGAGAATCTCCGCGGAATTGGAAACGCCGCCCGGAGAAGTCCGAACGACGTAAGAGTATCGATTATGGTGGCGGCTTAACGCCGCCGATCCAATAGTTTTAGAGGGTTTGGAAATCAACGCTAAATTGTGGCATACTGAATCGGTGGCCTAAAGTGGGTCTATGCCTAAAGTGGGTCTATGATTGAAAGGGCAAGATGGACGGAGAGGATGCTGAACCCAAAAAACACGATGCCGCCAAGGACGCGAGCAGCGTTCAGAACCCACCGCCCGTCATCACTAATGGTGGTCAACACGGAAAAGGACGCAACGGCAAAAACGGCAGCGACCACGAGCATGAACCAGCCAATGTAAAGTGGACGGATAGGGTACAGGCGGCGTGTGCAATTTTGCTGGTCTTGATTACGGGCGCGTATACTTTCTATACTCGCAATCAGGTAAGGGCCGCAATAGACGCCGCGAATGCTGCTAAGTCGGCATCGGATACCGCCGCAAGCACTCTGAGGGAGCAGAAACGGGAGTTTGTCACTCAAGGCGCGTCCTCTGCCAGACAATTCTCCGCCCAACTTGCGAAAATAAACGCTGGCCTCTTCGAGCAGAACCGTCTTGCTACGGCTGCTCAAGAGAACCTTGGGACGGCAAAAGATGCCCTCGCGACCAGCAAACAGGAGTTGGTTTCGTCCGAACGACCCTACTTGTGGGTAACGATTAAGGGGCAGCCCATCTACTGGCATAACTTTGTCCGTGTCGACATACAGATCGCAAATTATGGGAAATCCCCGGCTATCCACGCTAGGTGGCGCGAAAAGCTGAGCGTCTTTGTCGATCGTAAAGTTCCGGTAGCAGCGCGAATTCACCGCGCTTTCCTTGCTGTCCCGCCATATAGTGGGCTCGGGAACGGGTTTATTGTCCCCGCGACCGGGCAGCCCGACGCCTTTTCCACGGCTCAAACGCCCAAGCCGTTGACTGCCGCTGAACTGAGCTACGTCCAAAACTCCGTCGAAGGATGGGTCGTGGCGGGAGTGATTACCTACTCGGACCTGTACGGGAACAACTACTCCACGAAGTATTGTTTCCCGTACTACCCACATGCCGCAATGCCCGAATGTGATCGTAACGACATAAAGTAACGTCGCCAGGAGAGGCCCGATCATTGGCTGCTCAACGCCGCCAGGCTAGGGGCTTTTGTACAGCGCCGAGGTTCTTGCGCAAAGCCCGCCGAGGAGACCCTCACGGCGCGGCTTACCAGCTTGACGCCCATGGGAGTTGGGACACTGGCCAGTCTTTTGCGTTGGGCCTCGGCGCCGTAGATGCTCAATCGAATCGTCCTTTTCAAAGAAAAGGCCGCTCTGAAATCAGAACGGCACGTGAGGACCTGGGCTCGCCCGGGCGTTACGCCTCGGGTACGTCGAAAGACTCCCTACTCAGCGTGAGTTTCTCGCTCGTCGGGCTTGATGTAACAGACGGTGCCATGTTTGGCCAGCTCCCTAGCGCTCTCGTAGGCGGATCCGATATCCGGGCAATACGTAACGGTCCGCTCTATGAGCGGGTTAAAACGATTGTCCTTAAATGGCGAATTCTCCACGTGTTGGACGATCACTTTTACCATTTTATCGTGTTCCTTTCGTTGACGGTGTAGTTAAGTCGATGCCCCAGTAGACGGCGATGCTGAATGAGAGCGCCAGGGCGAGTAGGGCCGGGCAACGCGGCGAATAGCGTGAGCATGACGGACGAAGAGCTTCGGCAAGATGCCGGTCAGCAGGTCGAACTGAAACTAGTTTCCCGGCATAGTCTTAGCCGGAGAGTTGATCGTGGAGGGCGACGCACGGATCACCCTCGGGATGCCTTACGCGATCCGGTCGATGCACGGGTCCCACGGGTCGCCAACTATAGGCGTCTTAGAGCCCTCTTACGAGGGCATCCCGGATGCTGCCGCAGTCGAATGGGTCCGGATCTTGGAGCAGCAGCCGAGTGAGGATCAGCTCTTCGATTAGCCCCATTTCGGAACTACCGAGCGTGTATTGCCTTTCGGAGAATGCCTTACTCTGGGGCTGGGGAACCGCGCAGAACCCTCGGGGTCGACGGCCCCGGTTTCGAGCTGCTTCCGTCGCCTCTAGCTAAGTTGCAGCCGCGATGCACGAGTCGAAGGTTGCTCAAATCGTCGACGCCGCCCTGAGACCGCGGAACGATGTGATCGAACGTCGCCGCGAACTGGGCAGCGACCTCATCGTTGACTTCACCGTCCAGCGCGAACCGGTAACCGCAGAGTGAGCATAGGCCGCGCTGCTCGATCAGCAGCCGCTCGCGCCACTCAGCCCGCGTCTTCCGATCGCGAAATGGATGCCAGCCCATCGTCCTAGTCGTAGCTCACGATCGGGCGGCGCAGCTTGTTGCCGACATGCCAATGCTCGTTCGAGCACCTATATGGCTCGTGCCGGCGCATGTTGCGTTCGTCGAGCCATTCTCGAGCCTCAGCACCGCTGCTAAAGATCTTCTTCGGCAAGCCGTCGCCACGAATGCACTCGCGTTCCGGTCCGACTAGGCCCGCTGCGGGATTCCGCTTCATTCCTGGGACGGTACCGGTGCAGTGTGCCACCAGCCTGTCACATCTCGTCCTCGACCTGGGCGCGCCTCTCGCACTTCCAGACGCGACGGGCGATCGGGCCTCGTCGCCTCGGTAACGGCTTAGTCGTCTTTAGCTGGTAGCGTCGACGAAGCGTGGCGTCGACCGCGGACTGTCCCAAAACTGGTCGTTTACGGCACACTTTGCCGATCACGACGGCATAACGCTCGTTGGTTCCCGAAACGGCGCCCCGTTTTCAGCATCGGCTGGTTCGTCGAGCATCGGCTTGCCATGAGCCAATGCCCTGAGCTCACTTTCATCGAGACGAGCCAACGTCGCCATAACTTGCCGCCGAGCGTCGACGGTAACGTTGATCTGCTGATCGCCGCCGATCAAACCTGTCGCGCGCATCATGGTCTCGAGAGCCGAACGAGCGCGATCTGCGGCCTGCAGGGCCAATCTCGCATCATCGTCACGCTGCGCTTGGGCCGCGATCGTCTCCGCTAACCAAAGCAGACGTTCGGCACGGCGCAGAAGCGACTGCGGATCTGTCTCGCTCATCGACAGGCCGCAGGCCGAGCACCGGCCGTCATTCGATTCGAAGCGCCGCAATTCACCGGAGCCAGTGGGCGCGCGATCGCTGCAGGGTTCTTTTGCTCGTCGCGGAGCCTTCAGGCAGTTGATTCGATGCCGCTGGACGGCGGAGTCGGTTACGTCGAAACGACGCGCCACGTCGCGATTCGAAGCACCCGAGGCAAGGGACTTCGAAATCTCGGCGAGCTGTGCGCTTGTGCACACACTGCAAACTCTCGGCACCCTAAACCTTCTTCCTAGCGTAACACCGCGGGCAGTTGCCGTCCGCCATGCTAAGCGCGGTTTCGGTACCTATCTTCATGAAAAGACCCAACGACACGATGATCAACGTCCCTTTGCTGGCGCATGAGCACCGTATCGAGACGTCGCCAGCGTCAAACTGGTCGTGCCGAATACGGTTTGTAGAAGTGTCAGGCATCGCCGAACACCTCGTTTGCGTAGGCGAGTAAGTCACCCCCGGAATCTTCGGAATCTTCGGAATCTTCGGAATACATCGGAGTTTCCTCGGAATGCCGTCGAACGGTTTCCTCGGAAACATCGGAATCTTCGCCTAATTGTATGGCCTCCGATGAAAGCGAAGAAACGGATTTAGAATTTGAAGCACTCGTCGGATAACTAGGAACCTCATACAAACGAGGGTCTGACCGTGTGCCCTTACCTTTGACGATAAGTAGCCCGGCGATTACGAGACCATCAACGGCCGCCCGCCCAATGCTGTTGAGCCGACTGCTGTGCCGGGCTAGCTCTTCTCGTGTCGCCGGCCGCCCCAGCATCGAGGCGTAACGTAGGATTCGCTGCTCCGCCGCCCGCTGGTCAGCCATGGTCTTCGACTCCGCGATAGTGATGGTGCCCGTATCCGGATCGTGCTCAAGCCGTGCGGACTCCATATCCGAGCCACTGCGTTGAACGGTGCGGACGAAGCGCTCGCCTTCTGGACTGCGAGTCAGGAGCATGATTGAATCGCAAAAAGCTTCCCACTGGACGGAGCCGAGGGTGGAGTCGGCTCGATTATTGTGGTGGATCGCGCAAAACCCGACGCCGTACTGGCTCCGTAGATCCAACATAATCTGCGTTGCCCGAGCCACTTCGCTGTAATGGTTGATGTCCTCGATTCGGAGCAAGCGCGCGATGGTATCAATAATGATGAGGTCGGGTCGGTGCTGCTCCACGACTTGGCGGAGCCAGGCAGCTTCGTCACCAGCCGGCGGCTGCACGACCCAGTGGATCCCGAGTCCGAGCAGGCCGTGGATCTCGATCCGTTCCTGTAAGTGCGAAACTGGCTCCTCGAGCCCGACCCACACAACCTTACCCTTGCGACATCTGCGGCCGAGGAACTCTGTGCCGGTCGCAACTGCCTTGACGAGGTTGCGTGCGAGTTCCGACTTCCCGACCTTGGGTCGAGCGCTCAAGACCATGATGCCTGACTCGCGGAGCAACCCTTCCACTAGCCAGTCTACGTGCTCTCCAGCGAGGGCGAGTAGATTATCATCGCTTAGGACGCCGAGGCCAGACGCCGAGGCCGGCTTAGCTTCAATTGCAACCGGAGTCGCTTGAGCGATCGCAGCGTCGAGCATGGTCGCAAACCTCTCGCGATCACCAGCCATTGCCACGTGCAAGTCGGAGACGTCTTTGTAGTTATCAAGCGAGATCTCGAATATCGCCCCCGCGAATCCGACTTCGCGCAACCGCTTGGCAACGGTTTCGACAAACTTCTTTCCAGCTTCACCGGGCTCTCTAAAGACGAGGACACGCGAGGCCCAAACGACATCCTCTCGGGTCAGAACGTGAACCATCGTGCACCCTGGTATGCCTAGCGACGGCCGCCTATGGAACCAGAGAGTCAGTGTGTCGCTTTCGCCTTCGACGATGAGGAGCGTCTTGTCGTCAGCGTCGGCGAATCGGCCAGCAATTTGATAACCGAGTGCGCGCATCGGCCGTGCATCACTTTGTTGCCAATAGGTTGGGTGGCTGCTTGCGGCGGTCTTTCGGATTCGAGCACGTGCCTCGCTGCCGTATTCGAACTTTAGGCCGCCACCAGGCTCATCTGAGACGTGCCGGCGCTTGAGATACTCAATCGGCAAGAGTTTCCGCTCTGCGAATTCTGTCAGGGCCGTCATTAGGTAACACCTTCCAACCAGCGAGCCGCAGCGGCGCGATCGCTGGTTACACCGAGCGCGACGACGAGGTCCAAAATCCCGCCATGGGCGCCACAGCCGTGGCATCGATAGCCCTTGCCGTCGCCGACGACATGGAATGAGGGCGAGCGTTCAGAGTGAAGCGGACACAGCAGAAATCCATGCTTATTGGGCTGCTCGAACCCGCCGAGACGGAGAACGTCGCCGACGGTGACGCGATCGACAACCGTCGCCATCATCGTGCCGGCTCGGCTGTGAGGATTTCGCCTGGCGTGTATGACAATTTGGGTAACATAAAACCGCCGTGTGGGCGGTTTCTCCTGATTGGATTTTTGTGAACTTAAGCGTCCTCGACGAGCTCCTTAACCGAAATTCCGAGAGCCGCAGCAAGGCGAAGAGCCGTTGGCAGCGACGGCATCGCGGTCCGATTCCCGTCGAGGCGCGTCACGGCGATCCGCGTAATCCCTGCCGCAGCCGCCAACTCTTCTTGGGTGATGGAAAGCAAGCGACGATATTCTCTGACGCGGTTGCGGAGACGCGGTTCACTGAATTTTGGCACCACATACCCCCAGAATTATAAAAGGCCTTCGCACCGGTGGCCACCGTTTGACGGACGAACGAAGGCGAACATCGTCGCGAAAATAAGAGGCGGATGTCCCCTCCCATATTAAATAGTGCGAAAACTTGTCACACAGCTCAATCCTGAGGTGCATCGAGCATTCCACTACGCAGTAAGGGGCCACTGATCGGCGGGCAGGATGACTTGCCAACCGGCGACGTCGATGAAGCCGGGACGTCCACCCCGTAGGTTTACCCAGCCGCCAGCCTCGATCGCCATGCATGCCTCGCAGTTGATGGCCCAGGAAAGCCGATCGGCTTTGCGGTTGTGGGGTATGTGGCGGCGCTTCAGTAGCGCCCAACCGAGTCGCTCTAGTGTGTACTGGACGCTCAACTTGCCCAGCTCTTCTTCCAGTACGATCTTGTCGTAATCGTTCCAGGATCGCGCCCTGCACAGGGTTCCGGGGATTAGGCCGAACCGCGCTAGCCTGTGGGCGACGCCGTTGATCTTAACCGTTAGCCGATTCTGACCCAGAACCGCAGATATGGGTACGCGCCACAATCCTTCTGGTCGCTCATCGTCGACTTCGCAACTACTTAGTAACGACGTTAGACTTGCTGTACTAGTCGATGGCTCACAAGACGTTGCGGCCTTGTACAAAAGCCGCGCGCCATCTTCCGCAGCCTTTTGCGCTCGCGCGGCTCGAGACTTGAACGATTGCCCAGCCCGCTTTTGATGACTTCGGAATGAATCAGATCGGAGGCACAATGCGATTTGCCAATCGGCAGTTGACGCACGTCCGTCAAACAGTGAGAAATCTTCTCGATCGATAAGTTTATCGACCCGCCGCTTTCGACGCGAGCGTTCTTGTCGATCCCTAGCGTACGCGAGTTGGCAATCCCGCTTTTCCTTGCAGAATCGCGCTGCGTACCGACCCCGAGACTGATGTATCGCCTTCGTTACCTGATCGAGTGGCAGTTCGTCCTTGCATTGCTCGCAATGTGGACGCTGCTGCACCGCGTCCCGTAGCAAGGCGGCCACTTCCTCATCGGTCTTTGGTGGCACGCTTTCATCATTCGTCTCCATGAACTCAAGCATCCCTATCGCCAGCCGCTCGAACTGGTCGTCAGTAACGAGGATCGTTTGTGCGTAGGGTTGCCACTGACCAAGAACGCCGCTATGCTGACTCCCGAATACGCCATCTTCTTTCAGAGAACTTTCAGATGGGCCTCGTTCCTTCACGGTTATTAGCTGGGGTTTGCCCATGAACCGCTGCGACGCATAGCACGCGATGTAGCGCTTCGGTTCAGCGAACGAGCGTGAATCCGGATAGCACATTACAAAACGTCTGTCTCGAGAGAGGACCGCTGGCAGGCGATGGACCGTTAATCGTTCGTCATACCCGTAGAGCCACATTTCGAAGGCTAGGCGTTGGCCTATCTCGCTCCCACGGTTGATCCAGTCCAAATGATCCTTTGGTTTCCATTCGATGTCAATGAAACGACCAAATAGGGTTGGCGAAACGGGGTTCTTTCGAAAGTGAATCGAGAACGCGTTGCGTGCCCTTGCGGCGAACAAAGCGGGCGGCATCGCCGAGCCGTTTCCAGATGTAGCGGACACATCGGCGGCAGCGAAGTTGTCAAAAAGTCGGAGCCGCAATTTTGGATCGCTGACCCGAAGGTTAACATATCGTGTGCTTTGATCCGCCTGTCTCGTATCGTCCACGCCGAAATCGACTGCTGCTCTTGCGGATGTGGGATCATCGTCTAAGAGCTGCCGAAAGTCTACGATGGCCGCTTGAAGCGCGCTGCCACGTACACCATCCCGCGTGAGGCGGTGCCGGTACTCGGTCACGATGGGTGCTTCGAATGATGGCGGAAAAGCGTAGAGCGGCGAGTAGTGACTCTTTTCAGTGTCATATTCGCCGGCAAGTTGCTGCACAGACTTGCGTTTTTCATGGCGATCGTTTCTAAGCCGCAGCAGCGGATAGTGGCGCTTCTCACTCACGAAGCCGCACACATTACCCATAATGGCAACGCAATCTCGTTGGAATCGACAGCAACGCGGACAAACTGGATCGAGGTGAGAGCGCCCACGGTCCTTTGACTGATTAGCCAGAACGCGCAAAAGGCTTGCTCGCTCCGCGATCAGTGTAGCCGTTATCATCGGCCTTACGCGAAGACGGGACGTGTCGAGGGTTCGGCGACGCTTGCCCGATGTTTCGCTCCGATGCTCTTTCTGGAAGATCGAACACGAAACGAAGTGCAAGCCGTAACGGTGGTTACACTCCTTGCACGGGTTACCCATACACACGAGAGGCGTCGCCGACGCGCATTTGAAGAACGCCAACTCTTGGCGGTCTAGGCAAAACGTGACGTAGTGGACAGGTTATGCCTCACGATGGAGCGTTCCATCATCGTCGATAAGGCGAGGTTTGGTAGCCGTATCCGCTCCAAGACGCAGGTCGCGCAGGTTAACGAGGTCCTCTGGAAGATTTTCCGCCACAACCTCTGCGGTGCTGATCCAATCGGGAACTCGGCATTGAAACCAAGTTTGGGAAGGCGTCGTAGCGGTTGATCTTGTAGCATTATTCAGCGCCTATGAGCCTTGATAGCTTCGTAAAACCATTCTTTGAGCTTCTCAAACAACCGCTCAGGTATAGTATCGCAATCGGCATGGTCGTGACGGTCGTTCTCTTTTCGCCCGATTCCATCATGAATAAGATGGGGCTTCTTAAATATCGGGATGAAGGTAAGCCTTATTTTGGTGCGATTTTGTTGGTCTGTATCGCTTTTGCCATCGCTAGCGGCATTGGGGCTGCGGGCAAGAAAATCAATAATTACCGTTTTTGTCGCTCCAGAGAGAAGCGACTGCGCCGACTCTCTATCGAGGAGAAACAAGTCCTCAGGGGTTACATCGAAGGCGAGACTCGAAGCCTGTATTTCAACGTGACCAGTGGCGTCATCAACGGCCTCGCTGCAGAGCACATCGTCTATCGAGCTTCGAGCCTCAGTAATCCCCAGTATGGCATGGCGGCCTTCGCCTACAATATCCAACCATGGGCCTGGGACTACCTCAATGAGCATCGTGATCTTTTGGGGCCGTAGTGTCATAGCGTCATGCCCATAAAATCCGCTTGGGATCGAAAACCAAATCGTTGACCCGCAAATATTCTTTCTTCATGCGGCCGGACGACGGCCGCGGCGCGGTGCTATGTCACCGCCAGCTTCGCGCTGCTCGATAAAACGGAAAATTGACGATGGGCGGAATAAAATTCGCCGATTTATGCGAACATGCGGCAAGATTCCGCGACGAACTAACCGGCGAATGCCGGTCGGGGAAAGGCCCGTGTATTCGCTGACCCAAGGAATGCCTCGAAGTCTTTCGCCGACTGCCGCCTCGTGGGTATCACCCATTAGGGGATGCCCACCGGGCTTATCGTCTCGTATTGGCTCAAAACATCAACAGGGAACGGCATGACCAAAAGAGTATCATAAAGGCGTGGAGGCATACAGCGACCCCCGGATACCCACTACGTTTGCCGCGCCAATATCCTGGCCGTCGGAGATACGGGAGGCGCTGCGCCAGCTACAAGCCGTAAAGGATAGGGCCGTCGAAATCGCGTTCGCCCCGCCTAGGCCAACTCAGTTCGGCGACTGGCTCTCTGAAAGACTACTCAATGCAGGAGGGTTAAGGACCGTAGAGCTGGCTCGAGTCTACAACGAGGGGGATTTGCAGCGTTTACGGGCAGATACACACGACCGAAGGCGGAGCGAAAGACGACGCGGGGTCGTGTCTTTGCCCAAAAAGGAAATGGCGCAATACCTCAAAGGACGCCGCCCTGGTCCGATCGTTGCATACCGAATCGGTCGATCTGTCGAACAGATTTGCAACCGGCGATTTTTGCGGGAGTACCAAAAAGAATTGAGCGCGGAGGTCGCAAAGCCTGAGCACCATCTCGAACAATATGCGCGGGAATGCGGGGTGAGCGTCGATCTAAGTCGGATTGTGGATGGCATCGGTGTGGTCGATTCTTGTTCCGGGCTTGACGCGCTGATCGCCGCCGGCCATTGGGCCGATGCTATCGCTTGCCTTGGCGAGTACGTCGGCGACGAAGAAAAGATGAGCTGCTTTGATTTTGCGTGCGTTTTTAATGATTCTCTGGCAAATAAGTTGCGAAACGTTGCGATGCCAGAATCGATTTATCCAGGGCTGGATAACGCGTGGATTCGATGGATATCGAGGCCCGATCCCCACAGATTGCCTGCGCGGTTTGGAGCAGCGTATCTTCTTTGTAAGAATGGAAAGCCTCAGGACAAGTTTGAGGCTATCGCGATCCTCAAAAAATGGGTTCCTCGCTTTACGGACTAGCTCAGAGTCCGCACAAGAACCCTTGAGCAAATGTCTTCGAGAAGACACTGCAGGCTCCACGTTGGGAATTACCTAGAAACGGTCGAAGCCATGGTGATTTTGCGGCGGTGGCATCCACGCCACGATGCCCGCCTAAAGACCAGATAGGAAGTCGTCGAACTTGCTCGCAACTTCGCGTTGACTTTCCTCGAATAGGTGCGTGTACGTGTTCGCCGTTGTGCGAATGTTCGAATGCCCAAGCGCTCGCGACGCGACCAATAACGGCACACCCATCGCCGCCATAAGGCTCGCGGCGCTATGACGTAGGCCGTACAGCGTGACCACCGGGACCTTCGCCTTCTTCACAAGCGGTAGCCAGACGCGAGATCGAAACGTTGTGCGCCGGATTCCGCCGCCTTCGGGCGCCGTGAATACGAAGTCGTTCGGCGAAGGATGTACCGCCTTGTGGCGCGCCTTTAGAGCTCGGAGAGCAACTCGTGGCAGTGCAACGCTGCGTCGCCGGGACGGCGTCTTCGTTTCCTTTAGAATTAGGCGGCCCTCGACTTCGGTGAGATTGGCGACGATTGCGACCCGACCACCATTCAGATCCACGTCCTTCCAGCGAATTCCGAACAGCTCAGCCGGACCTAACGCGCCAACGATTGCGAGCAAGAAGAGCGGGAAGTGTTCCGTCCCTTTAGCGGCCTTGAGGAAGCGCTTGGCTTGATCGGCGTTCCACACCGCGACCTCTAACAAGCCCTGCTTCTTCGGCAGTATTGAACCTGCCGCGGGATTGACAGAGAGCAGATCGTGTTCCGTGACGGCGTCGGCCAACGCGGCACGCAAGACGGTGCGCACCTTGCCCTTGCCGCCGTCGCCGAGCGGCAGACCCGCGAAGAACTTCCTCAGCCGATCGCGGTCGAGATCCCGGAGCTTCATGTTACCGAGAGCCGGTCTTAGGTGCCCCTCTATGGCCCAACCGTAGTTCGCCCTAGCCGAATCGGACAGGTCGCCCTTTGTCTCGAGCCACTGGTCGAGGTATTCGCCTAGCCGAAGGCCGGAGGCCAAGCGGGCCTTTCCGGGTCGGCGCTTGCGTTGTAGCCGTCCTAGCCGATCCTTGACCCCGAGACGGGCGTCATCGCTCTTGTCGCCTCGCGGGCCCACGAGGACCTTGCGGATTCGTACCCCGCGCTCGTCGCGCCCGAGCGTGATTTCGCCGATGTACCGCCCTTGAGGGTCGGACCAGTAGACGCTACCGCTGCCCGGCCGCGCCCGCCGCTGTTTTCTCGGCATAGGGGCGGAGCTTCGCTCTCAGGTCGCCACAGCCTTGCCCAACCATTTGCCCAACCAAAAATAAATCGACCCCTTGGAGGGGTCGAAAAAGACTGGTGGAATAAGGCTAAAATGACATGGGCGATGACGGGCTCGAACCGCCGACATCCTCCTTGTAAGGGAGGCGCTCTCCCAGCTGAGCTAATCGCCCCCTAATTTCTTACCGCGATCTTCTTCTGCAGCAAATCGATCGCCGCGCGCAGCTGCGCATCTTTGTCGATTTCGCCGAAGTGCGCGTCGCGATTCTCATCCACGCGCAGGTCGGGATCGATCCCACGCAGGTTGATGTCGCGGCGGTTCGGCGTGAGATAGTGCGCCGTCGTGATCTTGATCGCGGCGCCGTCGGGCAGCGGCGTCAACGTCTGCATCACGCCTTTGCCGAATGTGCGGGCGCCGACCAGCGTCCCGATGCCGTCGTCCTGCAGTGCACCGGCCGTGATCTCCGAGGCCGACGCGGTGTATTGGTTCACGAGCACCGTCACCGGCACGCTGATCGAGGGACTTCCATCTGCGTCGATCGTCGTGGCGTGCTGTCCGCGCTCCTCAACCGTTACCAACGCCTTGTTGGCGATAAAACGCGAGCTGATGTCGAGCGCCGAGTTGACGTAACCCCCGCCGTCGTCGCGTAGATCAAGAACCAAGGCCTTGGCGCCCAACTCATTCAGGCGCGCGATCGCCGTGTCGAACTCTCCGGGGGTCGCGCGTCCAAACGCGATGATCCACACGTAACCGATTCCGTTCGGCAGCATCTTGAACACTACGGTCGGGGGCTGGACGTCTTCGCGCGTGATCGAAACGGCCAGTGGCTCTCCGGAGCGCCTGAGGCCGACCGCGACGACGGTGCCGGCTTTGCCGCGCAGAAGCCCGCTGACGCCTTCGACGTTCAAACCTTTGGTGGGCGATCCGTTGACGGCAACGATGACGTCGCCGACCCGGAGGCCGGCGCGCTCCGCGGGCGTGCTCGGCAAAACGTAGGAGATGCGCACGAAGCCCGAGGTGGGATCGGGTTCGATCATGACGCCGATCCCGCCGATGCGCTGAGGATCTAACGCTTCGTTGAACGCCTTGAACTCCGCCGGCGTAAAGAACTGCGTGTAGCGATCGTTGGTCGCTTTCGCCATGGCGGCGATGGCGACGTATGCGAAATCGCTAGGCGCGGCGTGCGCGCTCCGCGCGCTGTCGGCGATTGCGTTCTCGAGCGCGTCGAGCGTGGCTTCACGCGCCGGCGCAACGTGGAGCGCCGGCGGCGGGGTCGTTGCGCCGCGCTTTCGAGCCGCGGCCGCGAGCGCATCGCTTGCCGCCGCAAGGAGCACCTGGGGATCGACGGTGTCATAATAGGTAGTCGTCAAGAGCCGATAACTCTCACCGACGTCAGCGGCGACTTGGTTCGGCAGCGTCGTGGCGGCGGCAGTCGCACCGACGCAGAGCATCGCGGCCAGCGCGGTGGCGGCCGTAACGCGCACAAAGACCTCAAAACGTCGCATCATGATCCTCTCTTCGTTTCCTATAACCCAAACGCATAGCAAGCCCGATTAGTTTTTAGTGTGCGGCCGCCGCGCGCGCAAGCCGGTCCATGATTGCAAGGCCCAGTCCGAGTTCCGGGAAGGGTTGGGCGTCGATGCGTTCGAGTCCGAGCGAGTCGAGCTCGTGGAGCGTCTCGAAGAGCACGGCCGCCGCCTCCCTCAAATCGCCCCGGCGTGACAATGCCCGCGCCGCCGCGTAGCCTTCGAACGATTCCGCAAAAGTTAGCACACCCGCACCGGCGCGCTGCGCCGCCGGCACGCCAGCCGGCTCGATGAGGCGGAGCGGCGTCCGGGGCGCGTAGTGTACCGGCAACTGCCCCGGCGCGGACGGGGGTATGCGTGAGGAGGCGCGCGCGAGTGGACCGATCACCACCTCGATGTCCTCGACCGGGACCGCGCCGGGGCGCAAGAGCAGCGGCCGTGGTTCGAACGCGACGATCGTGGACTCGATGCCGAGCTGGCTCGGCCCGCCATCGATAATCAGGTCCACGCTCGCTCCCAAGGCCCCTGCCACGTGGGCGGCGCGAGTGGGGCTCAAGCCTCCGAAGGGATTGGCGCTCGGTGCGGCAAGCGGATCGCCGACGCCCCGCAGGATCGCCCGGGCCGTCGGATGCGAGGGCATGCGCACGGCCACGGTGGACAGCCCGGCCGTCACCAAACCCGGAACCCTCGGACGCTTCGGCAGGACCAACGTCAGTGCGCCGGGCCAGAATCGCTCGATCAGGGCCTCGGCGGCTTCGGGAATTCGCTGGGCGACGCGCTCGAGTGCCTCGCGGTCGTGCACGTGGACGATCAGCGGGTCGAAAGCCGGGCGACGCTTGATCTCGAAGATGCGCGCCACGGCGAGCGAGTCCCATACTAGTGCTCCCAAGCCGTAGACGGTCTCGGTGGGAAATGCCACGACACCGCCGCTGCGCAAAAGCGCGGTGGCGCGAGCGATGCCTTCGGGAGTCGCCGGCAGAAGCGGCACGGAGCCGTTCCTTGGCGGCCCGCCGCCGGAACCCCCGGCGGAGCGACCGCCTGTAAGGGAAGGGATGATGCCCGGGGCCAGGTGATACACTTGGTCCGATATGAGAGTGGCCCGGATTTTGAGCGTCCTGCTGTCCCTGGCCGTGAGCGGCTGCGGCGGCGGCGCCGCGGGACCACCGCCGGTCTCCAACCTGCCGCCGCCGCCTCCGGCAAAGAAGGGCAAGCACTTCACTCACATCGTGATCGTCGTTCAGGAAAATCGGACGTTCGATAATCTCTTCGCGACCTATCCGGGAGCGGACGGAACGACCGTCGGCAAAACGCACGACGGGACCATGCGGCTACGCGAGGCCAAGCTCGAAAGCTCTATCTCACCCGGCAACGGCTATGCCCACTGGATACGCGACTACAATCACGGGCGAATGAACGGTTTCGACCTCGATCCGATCGGCCGCACTCCCGGCACGTACGTTTATCAGTACGTGAATCCCGCGCAGATTCGGCCGTATTGGGATTTGGCAAAACACTACGTACTCTCGGACCACACCTTCCAGACGGAAGGCAGCGGAAGCTTCACCGCGCATCAAGATCTCATTCGGGGCGGCACGGAGATCGACTCATCGCACGACATCATCGATTTTCCAACGAAGGCGCCGTGGGGTTGTGATGCGCCGACGGGTACCACGACATCGCTGATCACGGCCGACAATCAGTGGCAGCAATATCAGGGTCGCGGGCCGTTCCCGTGCCTAACGTATCGGACGTTGCGCGACCTGCTCGATCCTAAGCAGCTCTCCTGGCGCTATTACGCGCCAACCGTCGGGGGAAGTTTCGCCGGAAACCTGTGGAACGCGTTCGACGTAATCAAAGCCGTACGATACGGGCCCGAGTGGTCGCTGAACGAGGCCACACCCGAAACCAGAGTCTTCGAGGACATCTCGCGCGACACGCTGCCGGCCGTCTCGTGGGTAATCCCCGATTTCCAGAACTCCGATCATCCGGGCGACAACAGCGATACTGGGCCTTCGTGGGTCGCGCAAGTCGTCAACGCGATCGGACGAAGCCCTGCATGGGATACCACCGCGATCGTCATCGTTTGGGACGACTGGGGCGGCTGGTACGATCACGTCGCGCCGCCGGGCCCGCGCCGGTACGGCGGTTTAGGATTTCGCGTTCCGATGATCGTCGTCTCGCCGTACGCAAAACCGGGCTACGTATCGCATCGCCGGTACGAACTCGGAAGCATCGTGCGGTTTGTGGAAGACAACTGGCATCTGCCGCAGCTTGGAACCACGGACGTGCGGTCCGCGGATTTCGTCGACGACTTTTTTGACTTCACGCGACCGCCGCGGAAGTTCGAGCCAACCGCCGGAAAGTATTCTAAAGTATACTTTTTGCAACAGAGGCCATCGAATTTGCCGGTGGACGACGAGTAAAAATAACCGCGATTATCGATGCCATCAAAATCAACGCATGAAATAGGCTGCTCGCATGGAACGGCAACGCAAATGGCGAACGCTGGTAATGCTTCCATATGCGCACATTAGAGAAAGCCGAGGATTCGGCATCCCCACGCACCGCGACGGCAGCCGGAACGATCGCCGCACAACCGCCCCCGGCGCCCGTGCCGGTCGTGTTGTCCGACTTCGAGCGGATCGGCGTAACGACTCCGCGCGCGCAAGACGAGCTCAAAGTGATTCAAGCCCACTTCATGACGCTCGCGCAGTGCGCGGCTCGCGGCATCACGGCGCCCGACGAGCGCGACCGCCTCGGTCGCACGTTGCGGGAGCGCATGGCTCGCTACGGGGCTTCGTCCCAGCATATCGCTCGCCGACAGGTGAGCGTTCTCACCTCGCGTTTTGTGAAGCAGGATCCCGACAGCGAAGATGAAGCGATCCGGCGGCTCGGCGATCTGCGCACAGGCACGGGTGAGCCGCTCGACCAGCGCATGAGCCTGTTCGAGGAAGTCGCCTCCGACGTTTTCGAGCGCGTCTATCGCGACGAAGCGGCGCAGCCGCCCGACGACATCATCCACGTCAGCTGCTCGGGATATCTCTCGCCGAGCCCGGTTCAGAGTTTTCTGTCGCGCCGCGGCTGGTACGGGGTCGGCGTAACGCATTCGTATCACATGGGCTGCTACGGCGCGTTCCCCGCGATCCGCACGGCTTTGGGATTGGTGGGCTCCTCGTACGTTTCGCTGCCCAAACGCAAGCGCCGCGTGGATTTGGTCCACACCGAGTTTCTCTCGCTGCACTTCGATTTGCTCGGCGACGAACCCGACAACTTCGTTACGTCCACGCTCTTCGCCGACGGCTTCATTAAATACGCGGCGTACCCGCAACCGGAGTTCGAAAAAACGGGGCGCAGCGGCCTTCGCGTGCTGGCGCTCAACGAATACATCTTGCCGGATTCGCTGCCCGAGATGACGCTGCGCCCCGGTCCGCTGCAGTTCGACATGTCGCTATCCAAGCGCGTGCCGTTCATGATCCGCGACTCGATCGGCGACTTCGTCACGGCGATCTGCGATCAGGTCGGGCTCGATTTCGAGCGCGAGAAATCCACGATGGTCTTCGCGATCCATCCCGGCGGCCCGGCGATTCTGAATCAGATCCGCGGCCGGCTTGGAATCCAGGAATCCCAAATCGAGCTGAGCCGAAAGGTACTGTACGAGCACGGAAACATGGCCTCGGCCACGGCGCCGCACATCTGGCAGCTGATCGTGGAGTCGTCCGAGATTCCGCGCGGCGCAAAGGTCCTCAGCATGGCGTTCGGCCCGGGTTTAACCGTCATCGGCGCCCTTTTCGAAAAACTCTAACTTCTTAACGAGCGATGGGGGACATGAGCTCTTCGACACAGCAGAGATTCTCCGTGCCGGGCCCGTTCTACTGGAGCGTGCGCGGCGTGCATGCGGCGGCGCCGCTTTTCGTGGGACTCGGGAATCTGGAGTCGCGTTTTCTGGCGGGCCGGCTGGCCTCGCAGCGGGTGGACCGGCCGGTCTACATTTGCGGTCTGCCGCGTGCCGGCACGACGATCACGCTGCAGATGCTCAGCGAGCATCCCGACGTCGTGACGCACAAATACGCCGACTTTTTGATGCCGTACATGCCGTACGTTTGGAACAAGGTTTTTCCGCGCATCCCGGTCGACGCGATGCGCAAGCCGGTGCCGCGCATCCACCGCGACCGCATCGAGGTCACGCGCGACAGCGCCGAGATGGGCGAGGAAATTCTCTGGGAGCATTTCTTTCCGCACATCCACGCCGAGACGAACTACAGCGTGCTGGACGGCTCGACGTCGAACGCCGCGTTCGAGCGTTTTTACGACGAACACCTGCGCAAGCTGGCGCTGGTGCGTGGGCGCTCGCGCTACGTGAGCAAGGCGATCATGTGCGTCGTGCGGATGCAGTACCTGCGCAAGCTCTTTCCGGACGCGCGATTTCTACTTTACATTCGCAACCCGGTCGACCACGTCGCGTCGTTGATCAAGCAAGATCGCATCTGGGCCGAGCTGGAGCAGAGCGATCCGCGCCAGATCGAAATCATCGAGCTCACCGGCCACCACGAGTTCGGCCCGCACCAGGTGATGGCCAACGTCGGAAACCCCGAAGAGCTGCGTGAGATCCGCCGGCTCTTCGATTCTGGGCAGGTCGCCCAGTCACGCGCCCGCTACTGGGCGTACGTCTACGGCTTCGTCGCCAAGCAGCTGCAAGACGACCCAGAGCTGGCCAAGCGCGTTTGCGTGGTGCGGTACGAAGACCTGTGCACCGATTCGCTCGCGACGATCGACCGCATCGTAGCCCACACCGAACTGCGGCCCGAGACCTTCGCCGCGACGCGTGAAGCCTACAACCAAAAACTCTCGTTTCCGGACTATTACAAACCGAAGTTCGATGCGGAGCAGCTGTCGGCGATTACCTCGGCAACGAGCGAGGTCGCCGGCCAGTTCGGCTACGACGTCGACGCGATCGCAAGAAAGGTGGCAGCGTCGTGAACGCGCGGCTTTGGACGTTCGTGCTCTTCGCCGGCGCCGCGATCGCGGCGTGCGGCGGCGTCGGTTCTCCTGGCGGACCCTCGGGCGGATTGATTCCCGGGGGGCGCTCGCCCGGCGGCAGCACGCCGATCAAGCACGTGATCGTGCTGATTCAAGAGAATCGCAGCTTTGACAATTTCTTTGCGACGTATCCGGGCGCCGACGGCGCCACCACCGGCCAAGCGGCCGCGATGCCGTCGCCGATTGCGAGCTCGTGCGCCGCGAAGAGCCAGCCGGTCATCACGCACCCAACGACCGTTCCTTTGACGAAAGTTTCGTTGGTTGGCGCGGGGTTTCCAAACAACTTCGGTGCGGACAACGACCTCGACCACATCTACGACCCCGGTTACGTCACCGAGCTGGACAACGGCAAGATGGATGGCTTCGATTTGGTCCGTTTCGGCGCAAACGGTGTGGGCCCTCAGGCAGAATGCACCTACGCATATCAATACGTCGATCCGAAGGACCTCAAGCCGTACTGGGATATCGCCAAGCAATACGTGCTGGCCGATCATATGTTCGACACGCAAGGCAGCTCGAGCTTCACCGGGCATCAGGATTTGATCGCCGGCGGAACGGCGGTGAACTACGAATCGTCGCAATATGGCGACAACAGCGTCATCGACAATCCGTACAACATGCCGTGGGGCTGCGACTCTCCCCCGGGCACGATCACCGCGCTGATAACGACTGCCGGTCAATACCTTTCAACGTCGGGCCCGTACCCGTGCTTCACGTACAAAACGATCCGCGATCAACTCGACGCAAAGAAGATCTCTTGGAAGTACTACACCATCGCTCCGAAAAAAGGCCGGGGCGGAATCTGGAACGCCTTCGACGCGATCGACGCGGTCCGCCATAGCTCCGAATGGCATTCCCACATCACGACCAGCCCGAACGTCATCTTCCGCGACATCAGGGTCGGTAAACTCCCCTCTGTCGCCTGGATCACGCCGGATGCGTTCAATTCCGATCATCCGGCCGAGTACTTGAAGGTAGGCAGAAAGTTGGTGCCGGAGGACAATGGTCCGTCTTGGGTCGCTTCGGTCGTGAATGCCATCGGCAAGAGCAAGTATTGGAACTCTTGCGCGATCGTCATCCTGTGGGACGATCCGGGCGGGTTCTACGACCACGAGAAGCCGGCGTTCTACGATAATCAGGGCGGCTTGGGCTTCCGCATTCCGATGCTCATCGTTTCACCCTACGCGCAAGCCCACGTCGAGCACACGCAGTACGAAACGGCGAGCGTCTTAAAGTTCATTCAAGACAACTGGGGCCTTGGTTCGCTCCCCGCGACGCCCGACGGGCGCGCCTCGAGCATCGGGAACGCCTTAAACTTCAGCCAATCACCGCGGCCGTTCCAGAAAATCCAGTCCAAATACTCCGAGTCGTTCTTCTTGCACCAGATACCATCGGGTCTCCCGGTCGACACGGAGTAGCCTCCCCCTATTCGTTCCATGTCGGAGCAAGGGCTATTGTTCGTCGGGGATGCGACCGTCGTTGGGCTGCGCTAAGAAAAACTCCGGTCCTTTGGGCGCCTTGATCGGGACGAACTTACGCGGCGGCTTGGAAAAGTCGAAGCAGTCCGCAGCGGGTGAGGTCGCGCGCCGGTCGGCAACGGTGAGTTGATCCAGGCCGAAGAGATCCTCGGCGAAGCGCAGCACGCTGACGGTTTCATACTGTTTGTGTGAGACGTAGTTCCTCTTGGCGTACGGCGAGATCACCAAAAGCGGCACGCGAAAGCCCAAGCTGTCGTAGTCCTTATACTGCGGCGGAACGTGGTCGTACATACCGCCCCAGTCGTCCCACTGCACGAAGATCGCCGTGGTGTTCCAAAACTTGCTCTCGCCGACCGCATTCACCAGCGAGGTCACCCAAGAGGGCCCGAGTCCCCCACCGCAGACGAGATGATCGGAGTCTGGGCAAAGCGGTGTGATCCACGTGAACTTTGCGAGCTTTCCGGCGGCGACGTCGTGCAGGAAACGGTTCTGCGGCATGACGATGTCTTTGGCCCAATCCGGACCGTTGAAAATGTGCTTGACGGCCTGATATCCCGACCAAAATCCGCTTAGCGGTTTCGTGTACGAGCTGGTATAGAAACGCCACTCGAGGCTGGCGGAATCCATCTCATCGCCCAGCGTTTGGTAGTTGAAACAGGGGCGTCGCGCGTTACCGTAGGTGCGCTGGTGCGTGATGGTTGAAACTTCGTCCCCGGCCGTTCCCTCACAGCCCCAGAACGAACCTGGGACGTTGACGGCGGAGTCGGCTTGCGCCGCGATGATGTACTGATGCGCGACGAAACTCTCGTCCAGCTGCGACGCGAACATCCGATCGGCCAGAACCCATTCGTGCGCCATGTCGAAGTACGGCTTCGTTTCGGAGTGCGGCACGTAGCCGTACTGTCCGTTGCGCGGGCCGCCATAGGGCTGCTCGCGGTCGAATCCGTCCATTCGGCACCGCGTTCCCGGCAGTTTGCCCTTTCCGTCGCAGGCCAAGAACATCGCGTTCGCCGAGTGATCTATTTCATACGTCGTTGTCAAACTTATCGGCTGGAGTTTGATCCGCTGTCCCCTGGAGTTCTTTCCGCTCGAAACGGTATCCGCGCCGGGATAGCCCTGGAAGAGGTCGTCGAAGCTGCGGTTTTCTTGCACGATGTAGACGACGTGGTCGATCTTGCCGGCGCCGCCGGCGAGCAGTCCGCTGAACACGGCGCCTTCGCGCGCCGGCGGCGCGATGGCGGGCGGCGATCCGAACGAACACGCGGTAAGCAATGCAAGCGTCGCGGTGGCCGCGACGGGGCGCAAGCACCGTTTCACGATGCCGCTGCTATGCCACCAGGCCCCTGGGATTCCCTTCGGGAAACTAGCTTTTCCAGACTCTACAAAAAAGAATACAAAAGAATACAAAGGAGCTTTCTCGTGAACGGACCCAGGAACATTGCGGCGCCGCTGCTTGTGGCGTTCGCACTTGCTGCGTGTAACGCCGGCGGCTCGTCCAACCTGCCCGGCGCCGCCGGAACATCCGGCACGTCACCGCAAGATTCGGCCTTGCGCGCAAGCGGCTATCAGCGCCTCTGCTCGGATACCCGCGTGGGGTACATGAACTGCGACGCCCTGATCTCAACCAAAGTCCAACCCAACGTCGCCGGGTTGGGACCGACCGATTTCCAGACGGCGTACAATCTGCCGTCAGGCACCAAAGGCGCAGGCCAGGTCGTGGCGATCGTGGACGCCTACGACAATCCCAACGTCTCGAGCGATCTCGCGACCTACCGCACCAACTTTAGCCTTGGTACGGCCAACTTCACGAAGTACAATCAAACCGGACAGACTAAGAACTATCCGTCCCCGAACCAAAACTGGGGCTTCGAGATCGATCTCGACGTCCAAATGGTCTCGGCGGTCTGCCCGATGTGCACGATCATCTTGGTCGAAGCCAACGATAACAGCACCATCAATCTGTTCGCCGCGGAGAAAGAAGCCGTGACCTTGGGCGCGCACATCGTCAGCAACAGTTGGGGCGGCGGTGGCGGCAGTTCGTCGGGCGGTGCCTTTGATGCCACGGGCGTCACGTATCTGGCCAGTGCCGGCGATGGCGGCTACGGCATGCAGGATCCCGCCGATTTTGCGACCGTCGTCTCGGTTGGCGGCACTAGCCTCACCAAACAAGGCACGACCTACCACGAGCAGGTCTGGCCCGAAACCGGCACCGGCTGCTCGGTCGTCACCAAGCCCTCCTGGCAACACGATCCGAAGTGCACGGAGCGCACGGGCAACGACGTCTCCGCGGTGGCACAGGGAGTCGCGGAATACGATAGCTACGGCTACCACGGATGGACCGAGGCTGCCGGAACCAGCGTTTCGTCGCCGATGCTCGGCGGTGTCTTCGGGCTGGCTGGGAATGCGAGCACGCACCAGAGCGGCAAGCACTTCTGGACGCTCACGGCGCGGAAGCGCAAGCACTCGCTCCACACGACCATCTCGGGTGGCGTGCTCCATTGCCCGCCCAGCCTGAGTGGAAGCTATCTCTGCGTGGGCGATACGGGTCAATACAAGACCTACTCCGGACCGGCCGGGTGGGGAACGCCCAACGGCATCGGCGCCTTCTAGACCTCCTCAGGGGCGACTAAAAGCCTGGGAAGCGGCGCACAACGCCGCTTCCCTTTTTACGTTTTTCGCTCATTGCTGGTCGGGAATTCGGTTGTCGTTCGGCTGGCTCAGGAAGAACGCCTTATCCTTCGGTGCCTTGATGGGCGCGAACCGGCGCGGCCGCTGCGAGAAATCGAGGCAATCGACAGCCGGTGAGGTCGCACGCGCGTCGGCGGCTGAGAGCTGACCGAGGCCGAAGAGGTTTTCCGCAAAGCGCAGCACGCTCGCCGTCTCGTACTGCACGTGCGAGACGTAGTTCTTTTTTGCGTAGGGAGCAATCACGATCAACGGAACGCGAAAGCCCAATCCGTCGTAGTCTTTGTAGGGCGGAGGCACGTGGTCGTAGAGGCCGCCCCAGTCGTCCCATTGCACGAAGATCACGGTCGTCTTCCAAAACCTGCTCTCCCCAACCGCATTGACGACCGAGGTGACCCACGACGGTCCCAATCCGCTGCCGCATATCGGATGATCGGAATCCGCGCAAAGCGGCGTTATCCACGTGAAGTTCGCGAGCTTCCCGGCGCGAACGTCGGTGAGAAACTGCTTTTGCGGCGTGATGACGTCGTTCTTCCAATCGGGCCCGTGAAATATGTGCCTGACCGCCTGATATCCCGACCACAACCCGCTCGTCGGCACCTGGTAGTGGCTCGTATAGAAGCGCCAGGTCAAGCCCGACTGATCGAGTTCGTCCCCGAGCGTTTCGTAGTTGAAGCAGGGGCGCTGCACGGGTCCGTACGTGCGCTTACGTGTGATCGTTTGCACCCGGTCGGTCTTGTCGCCGCCGCAACCCCAGTAGAGGTCGGGAACGTCGACGCTCGATTGTGCCTGCGACGCGATGATGTATTGATGCGCGACGAAGCTCTCGTCGAGCTGTGACGCGAACGTTCTGTCGGTCAAGACCCACTCGTGCGCCATATCCCAGTACGGCTTCGACTCTACGCGCGGCACGTACGCGTACTGCCCGTGTTCGGGGCCGCCATACTGGTTCTCGCGATCGAAGCTGTCCATCCGGCACTTCGTTCCCGGCAGCTTGCCCCTGCCATGGCACGCGGTAAACATTGCAAACGCCGAATGGTCGATCTCGTATTGCGTCTTCAGGCTGACCGGCTGGAGGTTAATCCGGCCTCCCGCCGAGTCTTTACCGCTCGAAACGGTGTCGGCGCCGGGATAGCCTTGGAACATGTCGTCGAAGCTGCGGTTCTCTTGCACGACGTACACGACGTGCTCGATCTTGCCGGCGCCGGTCGCGCTTAGCCCGCCGAGCCCGCCGTCCTCGCGGGGCGGCGACCCGATCGAACAGGCACCGAGGCTGACGGCGGCGGCCGCGCAGGCCGCGAGCACGCTGATTCGCCGCTTCACGGTAGGCGCAATGCCACCGGGCTCGCCGGATTCCCTTCGGAGACCGATGCTTTCTAGGCCCGGCGAGAACGTCGCGCCCCTTTCTGACGTTATCAAAACAGGAGGTCACCAAAGTCTCAGGGTGAACTCTTCGCATTCCAAGACAAGACAAGAAAACATAAGGAGCATTTGTGAACGGAACCATTAAGTTTGTGGCGCCGCTCGTTGCGGCGCTCGCAATCGCCGCCTGTAGCTCAGGCGGTTCCTCCAATGTGCCGGCGTCCGGCGCATCTCAGCCGGTAGGGTCGGCATCCACTCGGGTGCCCGAGTGGCAGGCAAAGCATCTCGCGAGCACCAGGTGCCCGCAAGTCGTCGGCAAACCGACCTGCTTCGCGCTTCAGGTCCTCGAGAACGGTCAGCCCAAGCCCTGCTCACCGTCGTCAACCTGCGGCTTTACGCCGGCAGAGCTGGAGGCCGCATACGGCCTTACGCCCTCCCTAGGGAGCGGATCCGGTACGAAGGTCGCGGTCATTGAGGCGGGCGACCTCTCCGCCGCCGCGACGGACGTCGCGACGTACCGCACCCAGTTTGGCCTCGGAACGGCCAGCTTCTTCAAGTACAACGAGACCGGACAACAGTCCAACTATCCACCCAGCTGCCAAAACTACGGCTGGTGCGGCGAGACCGCGCTCGACATCGACATGGTCTCCGCCTCGTGCCCGAAGTGCACGATCTATCTCATGGAGGCCAAGGACGGCTCCTCGATCAGCGACTTCGAAACCGCCGAACAGGAAGCCGTAACGCTCGGCGCGACCATCGTCAGCAACAGCTGGAGCTGCCCCAACAACTGGGACTGCGGCGATCCGAACTTCGGCAGCTACTTTAACACGCCCCATATCGCGTATCTCGCCTCGACGGGCGATAGCGGTTACAACACCATCGGCGGCCCGTCAGCACTCGGCAGCGTGATCGGCGTCGGCGGCACGCAGCTAACGAAGAGCGGCTCGACGTACAGCGAAAAGATCTGGAGCGGCGCGAGCGCCGGCTGCGCGAGCACGGCCGTCGTCGGCAGCCCCGGAGTCCCGAAGCCCTCGTGGCAGACGGATACGGGCTGCACTAACCGCACCGACGGCGACGTATCGTCCGAGTCTGGCTGCTCGCCCGGCGTAGCCGTGTATATCAGCATGTACGGCGGCTGGAGCGAATACTGCGGCACGAGCGTTGCGTCACCGTTCCTCGCCGGAGTCATCGGGCTCAAGGGCAACGCCGCGAGTCAGGATGGCGGCAAGCGCTTCTGGAAACTGAGGGATGGGAAAGTCAACCACCAGCTCCATTACATCAGCTCTGGCAACGACGGCTCGTGTGGCGGCACCTACCTCTGCACCGCCGGAACTAACCAGTACGAAACCTACTCTGGCCCGGGAGGCTTCGGATCGCCCAAGGGAATCAACGCGTTCTAAAACGCTCGATTCAAAGCAACGTGGAGGCGGGTGCGACAGCACCCGCCTCTTATGTTAACCGGCGTCTCTTTTACAGAGCGAGCAAGCGGCCGGCTTGCTTTTTTGCCGGGCCGTCGAACGCTTCCCTAGATCGAAGCGGTCGCCAAATGACAGCGGTGCGCACGCCTATTTTTTCATCCTGAGGCTGGGAGGTGCTCGGCGCGCCCGAAGGCAACACCGATACTCCCAGATCCCACAAAAGTCATAAGGAGCATTTGTGAACGGAACCATCAAACTTGTGGCGCCGCTCGTCGCGGCGCTCGCAATCGCCGCGTGTAGCGGCGGCTCTTCCAACATGCCGAGCACCGGTCAGACGGGAACGACCGGATCCTCGGCAACGCACGTGTTGCCGCTGTGGCAAGCGCAAGGCCTCGCGCGCCACGCCTGCCCGCAAGTCGTCGGCCAACCGACGTGCTTGGCACTGACCCAACAAGGCATCCAGCCGGCTTGCGTCGGTGCGACATGCGGTTGGGCGCCGATCGATCTTGAAACGCGTTACAACCTTACTTCCCTAATTGGGACCAGAGGCTCGGGACAGATCGTCGCTATCGTTGACGCGGGCGACAACCCGACAGTCGCGACCGACCTCACCACGTACCGCACTCAGTTCACTCTCGGTACGACGACATTCAACAAATACAATCAGCTCGGACAACAGAGCAACTATCCGAGTTACACCGGCTGGTCGGTCGAGATCTCTCTTGACGTCGAGATGGTCTCCGCGGCCTGCCCGAAGTGCACGATCTATCTCGTCGAAGCGAACAGCGCCTCTTCGTCCGATCTCGATACGGCCGAAGCCGAAGCCGTGACCCTCGGCGCGCATATCATCAGCAACAGCTGGATCTGCTACGGCTCGGTCAACTGCGTGAACACCGCCGACTTCAGCACGCCGGGCGTTGAATATCTCGCCGCATCGGGTGATGCGGGCTACAACCAGAACGGCGCTCCGGAAGCGCTGGCGACCGTCGTTTCGGTCGGCGGCACGCAGCTCGCCAAGAGCGGCAGCACCTACAGCGAAACCGCTTGGAACGGCGCCGGCTCCGGTTGTGCGACGGGCGTCACCAAGCCCTCGTGGCAGCACGACACCGGCTGCACGTCCCGTACGGACACCGACGTATCGGCTGAAGCCGGCTGCTCGCCGGGCGTCGCGGAATACGATGCACACGACGGCGGCTGGTTCGGGGTCTGCGGCACAAGCGCCGCTTCACCGGACATTGCGGGCGTCTTCGGCCTGGCTCAGAACGCCAGCTCGCTAGACGCGGCCAAGAAATTCTGGACGCTATCGCATAGACACTACAAGCACTGGCTCCACGACATCGTCGGCGGTAGCAACGGCTCTTGCGGCGGCAGCTACCTCTGCACGGCCGTCAAGGGTTACGACGGTCCGACCGGCTGGGGAACGCCCAACGGCGACAAAGCGTTCTAGAACTCGACAGCTCGACGCGATAATGGAGGCGGGCGCGAAAGCGCCCGCCTCCATTATTCGTAATCGGGGGCGCGGTAGTCGCCGGACTGCGTGAGGAAGAAGCCGCGGCCCTTTGGCGCTTTGATCGGCACGAACTTGCGCGGCGTCTGCGTAAAGTCGAAACAATCCGCCGCCGGAGACGTCGCGCGCCGGTCTGCGCGGGCCAGCTGTTTCAAACCGAAAAGATCTTCCGCGAAGCGTAAGACGCTGGCCGTTTCGTACTGCGCGTGCGAAACGTAGTTGTGCTTGGCATACGCCGAGATCGCGATCATCGGAACGCGGAAGCCCAGGCCATCGTAATCTTTAAAGGGAGGCGGCACGGGATCGTAGAGGCCGCCCCAGTCGTCCCACTGCACGAACACCACCGTCGAATTCCAAAACTTGCTCTCACCCACGGCATTGACCAGCGCCGAAACCCACGACGGCCCGTAACCGCCGCCGCAGTTGGTGTGATCGGAATCGTCGCAGACGGGCGTAATCCAGGTGAAGTTGGCGAGTTTTCCGGCGGCGACATCCCGGAGGAACTTCTTTTGCGGTGTGATGATGTTGGCCCAGTCGGGACCGGTGTAGATGTGCTTGACGGCCTGATAGCTCGACCATATCGCCCCGTCGCCGCTGGAGCGGTTGCCGTACCAGCTGGAATAAAAGCGCCACGAGAGGTGCGCCGAATCGAGCTCGTCTCCGAGCGTTTGATAGTCGAAACACGCCGATTCTGTCCCGCTGTATTTGCGTTCGTGCGTGATCATGTTGACGTAATTGCTCGGCCCCGGCACGCATCCCCAGGGGCCATACGGGATGTCCACGCTCGACTGTGCTTGCGCCGCGATGATGTATTGATGTGCGACGAAGCTCTCGTCGAGCTGCGATTGGAACATGTTGTCGGCAAGCACCCATTCGTGCGCCATGTCGAAGTACGGCTTCGTCTCTGCGTGCGGCGCGTAGACGTACATCGGATACTTGACGTCTTTCGGGCCGCCGTACGTCCGCTCGCGATTGAATCCATCCATCCGGCAATTCGTTCCGGGCAGCTTCCCGGTTCCGTGGCAATCCGCGAACATCGCGGTCGCGCCGTGATCGATGTCATAACGGCGTGCGAGGCTCACCGGTTTGAGCGCGATCGTTTCGCCCTTCGAGTCCTTGCCGCTCGAAACCGTGTACGCGCCGGGATAGCCTTCGAAGAGATTGTTGAAGCTGCGGTTCTCCTGCACGATGTAGACGACGTGCCTGATCGTACCGGCGCCGCTTGCGCGGAGGCCGCGTAGAACCAGTTCTTCGCGCATGGCCGGCACCGGCTGCGTGCCGAACGCGCACCCGGTCAGGGCAAAGGTCGCCGACAGTGCGGCAGCGCCGCTATTGCGTATCGGGAACACGATAGTCGTCGGCTTGATGTAGAAAGAACTGCTTGCCCTCCGGCGACTTGATCGGAACGAACTTGCGCGGCGCCTGGCTGAAATCGAAGCAGTCGCCCGCGGGCGATTTCGCGCGCCGGTCGGCGGCCGCCAGCTGGCCCAAGCCAAAAAGATCTTCGGCGAAGCGCAGCACGCTGGCCGTTTCGTACTGCACGTGCGAAACGTGGCTTCGCTTGGCGTAGGGAGAAATCACCAGCATCGGCACGCGAAAACCGAGGCTATCGTATCCCTTATACGGCGGCGGAACGTGATCGTACTCGCCGCCCCAGTCGTCCCAGATCACGAAGATCGCCGTGCTGTCCCAAAACTGGCTCTTCCCGACGGTATTGACGAGCGTCGCGACCCATGACGGTCCGAGAGCGCTGCCGCAGTCGAGGTGGTCGGAATTTTTGCAGACCGGTGTGATCCAGGTGAAGTTTTGGAGCGTCCCGGCGGCGACGTCGCTGATGAACTTCTTCTGCGGCGTGATGACGTTGGCCCAATCGGCGCCGTGGTAGATATGCTTGACCGCCTGATACCCCGACCAATCGCCGCCGCTGCCGCTGGACGGGCTCCCGTACTTGCTGGTGTAGAAGCGCCAGGTAAGCTTGGCGCCGTCGAGCTCGTCGCCCAACGTTTGATAGTCGAAGCACGGCTCTTGGTAACCGCCGTACCGGCGGGCGTGCGTGATCATCTGTACCGTATCGCTGGGGCCGCCTTCACATCCCCACTCGCCGCCTGGTATGTCGACGCTCGACTGTGCCTGTGCGGCGATGATGTACTGGTGCGCGACGAAGCTCTCGTCGAGCTGAGATTGGAACGTTCGGTCGGCCACGACCCACTCGTGCGCCATGTCGAAGTACGGCTTGGATTCGTTCTGCGGAACGTAGACGTACTGCGGATTAGGCGGGCCAAAGTAGCTGCGCTCCTTATCGAACGCGTCCATCCGGCATTTCGTTCCGGGAAGCTTTCCCGTTCCATGACATGCGGCGAACATCGCGCGCGCCGAATGATCAATATCGTAGGCTCTCGCCAGGCTGATCGGCTGCAACGGGATCGTCTGGCCCTTCGAGTTCTTGCCGCTCGGAACGGTATCCGCGCCGGGGTAGCCTTGAAAGAGATTATCGAAACTGCGGTTCTCTTGAACGATGAAGATGACGTGGGTGATCTTGCCGGCTCCGCCACCGCTTAGCGCGCGCAACATCTCGCCTTCGCGAACCGGCGGCACGTTCGCCGTCGATGCCGCGGAGCAGGCGGCAAGCAAGCCAAGCGCGAGCAGCGAACCCGCGATCCGCATAAACCGTTTCTTCACAACGCGTTCTGCCTATGCCGGGATCATTCGCTCTTCCTCCCACCACCGCGGAGGGTAGTGCCCCGGCCTGCCAAAAGGATTCCCTTAAGAGAGGTTCTCTAGGGAAGGAGCTTGATTAAACGTGCCACTGAAGGTTGCCGCAACTCTCACGCTGACGCTCGCCGTTGCGGCATGCAATGCGAATGGTTCGTTTTCCGGCGCGCCCGTAACCCCGCCTGGGCACGCGGCATTTCGCGCAAGCGCGACTCCGATTCAGCACGTGATCTTCATCATTCAAGAGAACCGTTCGTTCAACAATTTCTTCCTGGGGTATCCCGGAGCGAAGACGCAAAACTACGGCTACGATACCAAAGGCAACAAGATCGCCTTGCAGGTCGTAGATCTTGTGACGTCCTGGGACATCGACCACTTTTCGCCGGCATTCTTCGCCGCATGCGATGGACAAGGCAAACTTCCCGGGACCAAATGCAAGATGGACGGATGGAACAACGAGCTGGCCGGATTCGGGGCGCCGGCAAACTTCGCGTACTCCTACGTGCCCGAAAAGGAAATAGATCCATATTGGAAGATGGCGCAGCAATACGTGCTGGCCGACCGGATGTTTTCGTCAAACCTCGACGGCAGCTTTATCGCGCACCAGTTCGCCATCGCTGCGTACGCCGACAAGGGCGCCGATTCTCCGTACGGTTCGTGGGGCTGCGAAGGAGGATCGCACGACGTGATCCCAACCTGGACCTCACAACGGACCTATGGCCGCAGCATCCCAGCCTGCTTCGACATTCCGACGATCGGCAGCGAAGCCGACACCGCGGGCGTTACCTGGCGTTTCTACACCGGCGCGATTAACGCCGACGGGGGCCTTTGGTCGTCGTATCAGGCCAACCGAGGCGTCTATAAGGGGCCGGACTGGACGACCGATGTGATCAATCCGCCATCGCAATTTCTCGCCGATATCGCCGGCGGAACGCTGGCCAACGTCACCTGGATCACGCCGACGTACGCGAACTCCGATCACCCCGGCATCGGCGGAAACGGTGGACCGGCATGGGTAGCTTCGCTGGTCAACGCGATAGGCACGAGCCAGTACTGGAAATCGTCGGCGATCTTCATCATGTGGGACGACTGGGGAGGTTGGTTCGATCCGGTCAAGCCCGTGCACGAAGATTACGCCGGTCTAGGCTTCCGCGTACCGCTGCTCATGGTGTCACCATACGCGAAACGGAATTACGTGACCCACGTTCAGTATGAAACGGCGAGCGTTTTGAAGTTTATGGAGAGCACGTTCGGTCTTGCGCCATTGGCCCGCAGCGATGCGCGCGCCAACGACCCAACCAACGACGCGTTTGACTACACGCAAAAGCCGCGCGCGTTCAAAAAGTTCGCCGGAGCCAAATCGCCGGCGTTTTGGGCCTTGCAGGATCGAGCCGGCCGGGGCCGCCCAAAACCGAAGAACATCATCGGGGACGACTAAGCAACGGGGTTCCCCGGGTTTGCCGCGAAAGCCCATATATGAACGTCCGCTGGCAATGCGGCGTCTTGTTAGTGCTGACCGCGACTGCGGCCGGCTGCAGCGCCGACACTTCTTCACACTCGTCGTTTCTCGCCCCATCGCAGCGTGTCCATCGCGGCGGTCTCCATCGCGTCGCAACGACGCCGATCCAACACGTGATTTTCATCATTCAGGAGAACCGCTCGTTCAACAACCTTTTTATGGGGTATCCGGGAGCGAAGACCCAGAGCTACGGCTACGATACCACGGGCGATAAGATCCCGCTGCATGCGCAGGGTCTAGCCACAACATGGGATATCGGCCCGTTTTCGCCCTCATTCTTCGCCGCCTGCGATGGCCAAGGAACGCTGCCGGGGACGCATTGCAAGATGGATGGCTGGAACAACGAGCACACCACCCTGGGCGCCCCGGCAAACTTTGCGTACGCATATGTCCCTGAAACCGAAGTCGATCCCTATTGGAAGATGGCGCAGCAATACGTGCTCGCCGACCACCTCTTTTCGTCCAATTTCGACGGCAGTTTTATCGCGCACCAGTTCTCGGTCGCCGCTTACGCGTCCCGAGCCGCGGACGAACCAGACGGACCATGGGGCTGTGAGGGCGGGCGAGGCGACACCGTCCCTACGATCACGGCTAAAAGAACGCCTGGCAAGCGAATCGTTGCCTGTTTCGACAATCCGACGATCGGCTCAGAGGCCGACGTGGCCGGGATCGGTTGGCGCTTTTACACCGGCAGCGTCACTGGCGATGGCGGTCTGTGGTCGTCGTACCAGGCGATTAAGAACGTTTACAAAGGTCCGGACTGGTCCGACGACGTCATCAATCCGCAGTCCCAGTTCCTTACCGACATCGGCGCCGGAACGCTCGCCGATATCACCTGGATCACGCCGACGTACGAGAACTCCGACCATCCGGGCGTCAACTCGAGCGGCGGCCCAAGTTGGGTGACGTCACTGGTCAATGCAGTCGGTACGAGCAAGTATTGGAATTCGTCAGTGATCTTCATCATGTGGGACGACTGGGGCGGGTGGTTCGATCCGGTAAAACCGCTCTACAAGGATTACACCGGCCTCGGCTTTCGAGTGCCCTTGATCATGATTTCGCCGTACGCCAAAAAGGGCTACGTGACGCACGTTCAATACGAAACCGCGAGCGTCCTAAAATTTATCGAGGATAACTTCGGGTTAGCGCCCCTCGCGGCTGCCGATGCACGCGCGAAAGATCCCGCAGGCGATGCCTTCGATTTTACCCAGGCGCCTCGCAAATTTAAGGTATTCGCCGGCGGAAAACCGTCAGCACACTGGATTTTGCAGGATCGGTTTCCGCGCTGGCGTGCAAGACCGGCGGGCTTCTTCGGCGACGACTAAGAACGCGACGCCGGCGCGAAAGGTCGGCACCGGCGGAGCCGTGCCAGTTGAGAGTCGCGATGTTCCCCTTGTTGTCGATGTCGACGCCACCGTAGCCGGTGTTCAGAAAGCCCGAGAGTGCCGTTCCGGTTCCGCTGCAGCCGGCCCAGTAGGTCAGCTCGACGGCCGTGAACGCCGCGTTGTAGGAGTCGGCGTAGCATGCCTGCCGCATCCATCGCAACGCCCGCAACTTCGCCGATACCGGCGGAGCTAGGTGTAAGCTGGGTGCACGAAAGGCTGGACGCGTGCACACCACCACGAAGCCCGGGCCGAGGATGTTCGCGACCACGATGCTTCCCGTCGCAGCTTCGACCGCTGCGGCATCCGAGGCCTGACCGTACGAATCCGCGATCGTTGGCATCAGGGGTCCGCACATGGTGGGACCCGTGTACACGTTAACGTCGATTTTGAAAAGAAAAGGGCGGCCGGCGTAACCGGCCACCCCTTCTTTTTCTGAGTAACGAAGTAGGTTTGAGTTGTTGTTACTTCTTCGAGGCCGGGCTGTAAGCGGCGGCTTCGACGAGTCCCGACGCGGACAGACCGTTATTGAAGCTGTAGTAGTAGGTCAGCGTGGTCGGGGTGTACGCATAGATGTCGGCTTGGCCCGCGAGATACGCGCCGACGATGAGGCGCTGACCCTGCTTGCCGATGTGGCCGAAGAGCGCGCTGTTGTTCGTCAGCGTGTTGTCGCTAACCGAGGTGCAGGCAGGGTTGCAGCCCGAGTAGACCCAGAGGTCCGTGCCGGCCGAGCCGTGCCAGTTGAAGGTAACGATGTTGCCCTTGTTGTCGACATCCACGCCGCCGTAGCCGGTGTTCAGGAAGCCGGTCGCAACTTGGCCGGTGCCGGTGCAGCCGGCCCAGTAGGTCAGGATAACCGCGGTAAACGCCGCGTTGTATGAGTCAGCGTAGCAATTGCCCGACCCATCCATTCCAACGCCGGCAACTTCGCCGATGCCGGCCGAGCCGGGCGTCAGCTGGGTGCAGGTTAGGCTGGCCACGGTGCAGTTAACCACGAAGCCCGGGCCGAGGATGTTGCCGACCACGATCGGGCCGGTCATCGCATTGATCGAAGCGGCATCTGAGGCTTGACCATACGAATCGGTGATGGTGGCCGCCAGCGTTCCGCACATGCCGGGGTTGAAGACCTGGACGCCCGAGAACGCGGCGGGAACGATCAAGCTGCCTTGGCCGTCGACGCCGAAGTTGTTGACGCTAGCGTCGCTCACGGTGCAGATCGACGGGTTGTTCGCGCTGTTGTTCTTGGTGTAACCGTTAATGAAACCGCCGTAGAACTCAGAGGCGTAGCTGCCCTTGATCGCTGAGGATGGGGCCTTGCGTCCCTTGAGTTTCACGTGGCCTTTCGGCAGAACCGAGCGCGGTATGAAGGCGACCGGTCCGGCATGGTGCAGCGACTGCACCTTGGATGCGCCGCTTTGGCTCGGTACTGAGGAGGTCATGGAGCCCATGTTCCCTCCGGAGCAACTGGCGAGAAGCGCTGCAGCGACCGTGGTACAGACCGCTGCTGATAACAAACGCATAGGGAGAATTCTCCTTACTTGTAGTTAGGGAAGTACTAGGCCGCTGTGAGCTTCCGCCGCGGCGGTTAAGCAGAGGCCCCGTAATTGAACCGAGGTGCACTCCAGTGGTGGGGACATCCACAGAACTCCTAACGGACCTAGGGAGGCCTGTCCTTTGGTTTGAGGCCCCGGAATCCTGCATCCGGGTCATTTTTTTTCCCTGGGGTTATTCCGTGGAGCGGGGGTTGAACGCGGCCCCTTCGACCAGCTCGCTGGGGCTGAACCCCTTGTTGAAACTGTACGCGAACCTGACTTTTGCGGGGCTATAGTTGTAGACGTCGATCCGGCCGTACTGGAAGTCGCCCGCCACGAACTTGTTGGAGGTCGCGTTCAGGTGGCCGAACGTCGCTTCACCCTTGAGCGTAAATGGGCCGCCGACCAGCGAGCATTTCGGGTTGCAGCCCCTGTAAACGTAGAGCTTCTGGTCCAGATAACTCAGCGAGACGAGATTACCTTTGTCGTCGATATCGAGGCCGCCGTAGGAGGCGTTCCGATAGCCGCTAGCAGCTATACCCGGCGCCGAGCAAGCCTTGAAATAGGTCAGCGTTGCCTTGCCCTTCTTGTTGGTTGCCGAGGCCCAGCAGTCGCCGTTTTTTGCCAGCGCCACGCCGGCGACTTCGTCCATGTTCTTACTGCGAAGATTCGTCTTGCAGCCGTCTGCCAGCGTGCAGCGCGATACGCTACCCGGCGTTTTGTTCTTGTCAAAGATATTCGCGACGACGATCGTTCCGGTGGCGGCATTTTCGCTCGCCGCGTCCGAGGGCTGGCCGTACGGATCGGGGATCGAACCCAGCTCCGATCCGCACATCCGCGGACCCTTGAACACGACGATCGTGTCCGTTCCGCCGTCCGGATCGATGAGGTTGCCGCTGCCGTCCACCGCGATGCCGTTGGCTCCGCTGACGCCTTTAATCGCGCACATCGCCTTGCGATCGTGGTTGTTCTTGATGGGAAAGCCCCAAATGTCGGTGGCGTAGACTTCGCTTGCGTAAATGCCGCTCGCGGCCGTTGCGTCCGGCTCCAGGCTCAGCGGTAACGCCGCCGCGCCGCCCACCGGACGCAGCTGCGGTGGTACGATCGTAGCAAAATCCGACGATTGTGACGCTTCGTTGACCGCGGGGAGTGCAGGACTCACGGACGAGAAGCCGTTGCTGTGGGAGCAGGCTGCGAGGAGCCCCACGGCGGCAAACGCGGATACAGCAGTTACTGAAAACTTCATAGCACCATTATGGCAAGGATTCCGGCGTTAACGCGTCAACGCCGGCCAGACGTTGAATTAAAATCGCAATGCGATGGCGCCGGTCGTCGTGCCCAAGCGAATCCGGGCACTGCCCGACCCGATCTTGCCGGCGGCCCGGACGCCGACGACGTTTTCGCGGTTCGCCGAAATCCCCGGCACGTCGCTGGAGAATGCGCCGACCGTGCTTTGCGCCTCCACGCTCGCGTCGCTGTCGCGTGCGATCGTTAGCGTAATGGCGCCGGTGGTGGCCGCGAGATTGACGGAGCGATCTGACCTGACCGTGCCGAGATCTGCGACGATCGTGCCGGCCTGCGTCTGGACCGTAACGTCGCCGCGCACGCCGGCGACGTTCACCGTTCCGGCGACGTTCGAAACATTCAGCGACGCGTTCTCCGGCACGTCAATCCGGTATCGCACGCCGCCCCGATGCGTCCCGCCCCCGTAGTTCGTCGCTATGGAGATCGCGCTGCCGTCATTGCGTATGCCGATCGTAATCGAGCGCAGCTCCTGCGCATCGTAACCATACTTCGTTGCGTGCACGTCCACGTCGGGTTTCGCCCAGCCCTCGACTCGAACGCTGCCCGCGATATTGTCGATGTGCACGGCCGGGGCCGTACCCGCGCTCAGCGTTTGATGGAACTCCTCGTGAACGCGCTCGTCGAAGGAGCCGCTGCACGCGCACAGGGCGAGCAGCGGTGGTACCCAAAAACCTCGCATCACCTGCCGATGCTCCGTTCGACGCGCGTTCTCCCTTCCGCAAAGCGCCGCCCGGCGGGACTACGGCGCCAAGAAAAGATGCTCGCTTTTCTGGCTGCAGTTGCCCGAGCCGCCGAGGCAAGGCAGGGATAATCGCGGCTGGGCGTTGCCTTTCAGCGGCAAACCGTACTCGTCCAGGCTGCCGTCGCCCGCGTCGAGCGTGTAGAAGACGCTGCGCGGCGGGTCCGCAATCAGCGCTCCAACGATCGTGTCGACGTGCGCGTCGGGAAAGAGGCCGAGCTGCGGATTGAGCGGCTGCGGAAACTGGCCTAGCACGTTGACCGGAGGCGATGGCGGCGAGCCCGGATGGGGCGAGGCGAGCGCCCCGAAATACTGCCCGACGAGCAACGAGGGCTGGTCCGGCGCTGTGGGCAGCCACTGGCTCGAATCCACGAAGTCGGCTTGCCCCAAGTTGATGCCGAGCGATCCCGGCGGCTTGGCATACGGAAAGCCGACCTTGAAGAGCCGCCCGCGCTGCGCCGACAGGGCATAGACGTAGAGCGTCGCGTTGACGTCGAAACGCGCCTGAACCAGCGTCGAGAATCCGGCCGTCTTGGAACCCGGGGCGCCGAACTGGATCGTGACGGCGGCAACGCTGGATTTCGAAAGCGGCGCGCGCAGCTCCGAAACCTCGCCGCCGAGATTGTTTAGCAGCCAAAGGTTTAGATTCGGATCGTATTCGATGTCGACCAAGTCGGCGCCGGAAACGCCGATCTCGGTTATGGCCGGCGTGAGTGTGATATTCAACCCGGCGTTCTTGCGCGCGAATGAAACGATCGGCGCGCGAAAGAGACGAATGCTCTTCGAACTGGCGAGCGCGACATTTCCAAATGTATCGACGGCGATCTGCGGAGCGAACCCGAGCCCGGGCCATTCGCGCAGCGTGCGCTGCGGCTTGGACTGCGGCGTCAACGGCAGCGCGTACTGGTAGAGCGTTCCGTTATGATCCACGTAGAGCCGGCGCGCGGCGGGCGTCGTCGTCGGCGGTGGCGGGCCGTTCGAAATTCCAACCGCAGCGGGACCCGTCGCGCCGCAGCCCGCGACCGCCGCGACGGCGCCGCCCGCGGCGACCAGGATTGCAAATATCGAAGAGATCCTCATCGGTCGATGCTCCCAAAGACAGGACTGCTGCTGGCTTTCGGATCGAACAGAAAGAGCGACAGCCGAGCAGCCTGGTGAAACGGCAAAACGTTGCGCCGATCGAACGAGTTGATTTGCTTGAGTGTCAGCGCCCCGAGCGGCGCGGTAGTGCTGCCGGCGTAACCACCGAGGTTAGAAGCGCTGTTGCCGAGCGCAACCGTGGCAACGGTGCCGAAATGCGCGCTGCCCAGCTTCGTGAAGTTCGACCGGCTCGAGGCCGCAAACCGACCAAAATCGGCGGATGGAACCGACGGTGACGCTTCGTAAAGCGATAGCTGCGCGCCGCTCGCGTTTTTTGGCTCTTCGAACGCGACGACGCTATAGGCGGGATAAGCACCAACCACGACCAGCGTGTAGCGTTTCCTCGCCGTGAGCGTCGGGGTCTTGATTGGGCCGACCGCATAGCCTACTACGTCACGCGCGACGAGCGAAAGCGTCCCGGCAGGCACGCTCACAAACGGCGTCATCGTGCCGTAGTAGAAGAGCTGCGATACAGTCTGTCCGTTGACTTGCAGGTAGCAAGGAGCGCTCACGTCCACGCAGATGGACTGTGGGGTGCCGTTCACGAGCGCCTCCAGCGATGGTGCCCCGTCGACGAGCCGCACCGAAACGTTGCTCGATACCGGCGGCATCGCCGATGACGCGGAGGTCGAACCGCCGCATCCGCACGTCGCGAGCAGGCCAACTCCGCAGAATAGCTCAAGCAGCTTATTTGATCTCATGCTAGTTTAGTTGTCGTTGTTTCATGGAAGAGGTACGCGCGCCGCTGGCGCGGCGCGCGTACGTCAAGTTGATCTTCTCTATTGGAGGCAGGCCGAATGACTGCCGCTTCCATTGAGTGCGTTGAGAACTGCCGTCTGGACCGACGAATTGAACGGCGAATATTCCAATTTACCGACGATCTTGGTCGCGGCCGCTGACATGAGGAACTTGATCAGCGTTTGCTTATCGGAAAGGTGTACGCCGTTGTTTTGACCGTAGAACAGCAGGTACGTCGGGCCGACGAGCGGGTACGTTTTCTTCGGCGGTGAGTCGTACTTCGAAGGATCGATGTACAGCTGGCACCACGGGGTCGTCGATCCGAGCGGATTGCCGTCGCTGCCTCCTCCGTAGGTGATGCTCGCGCCAGTGATCTTCGCGAGCGCCTTCTTAACGGCTCTCTTGCTCGTGGGACTTACGAAGGTCGGAACCCCCTTTGCGAAACCGTTCTGCAGCAGCGCCTGGCCGACGTGGGGATTAGCGGACGCGGCCCAAGCTCCCTCGAGGTATCCGGTACTGAACGGCGTCGACTGCACGCCGGCAAGCACACCCGGGTTGCCGCTTTCGCCGATGAAATTCGGATTCGGATCACCTGAAGAGCCAGGACCCGGCCAGGTCGAATTAACGCCGAACGTCCAGGCCGCGCTGTGTCCGGACGACTGGTAGGGCGGCTTGTTGTAGGGCGCCTTCCAAACGCCGTTGCACTGAGCGTTGAGATCCGTCGTGTAAATGTACGTGGTTCCGCTGCTGTCTGAACGGAAGAAGAAAGTAACGGTCTGCGACGTGCCGCCGGTAACGGATTTTCCGTTGTCCTCCGTGATCGCCGGATCGTTCCAATCGCTTACAGTGCCGTTTGCGATCGCGCAGTACGTCCATCTGGAGAGCTTGATGTCCGAGACGTTAGCCTTGAAGTCCGCAGGCCGGTAGCCGTAGACGATCGGACCGCCGAAGACCGGGAACTCGAAAGGCTGTCCCCACGTCACCGAGCCCACCAAGCGGCCGTTGTAGTAGGTGGTACCGGACACGCAGCATTCCGTCGAGGCCATCGCCGCATCGCTGCCGACGAAGTCAAGCGGATCCTGGCGTCCTCCGAATCCGCTCGGCGAAGCGCCGAGCGGTGCGCACGCCGTCGTCGCGGTGCCGTTGTTGGCTTCGAACTCCTTGCGACCGAAGCCGCTACCGGTCAGGCAGTAGTAAATCGTACCTTTCGTTCCGGCCGCGTAGAACAACGAACCTTGGCCCGGCGGCTGTTGAGGCTGGGAATAGAGTCCGGTGGGCTGGTTTCCTAGATTGTACGCGTAAGCTGCAAACGTGGATCCCCCCGCGTGAAGATCCTGCGGCCCATTATCGAGGTGATGGCCTCGCGCGGCGTGCATTACTTGAGAGTTTGGGAGCGGGGCGATTCCGGAGCTTCCGGCTCCGCTTCCGCCGTTGCAGGCGCTGAAAATCAGCGCCGGTACGGCTGCCAAGGCCAATGTGGCCAGGCTTTTATTCATGTGAAGTGTCCTCATCGGGCGTGTAGTGCGTCAGGGTGCTGATTGACCGGCCCGGCCATGGCCCGACCGGAAACTTTCGTGATCACGAGCGCTATCGGCGCATCGAGCTGAGTGGCGGATCCCGCGAGGGTCAACGTTGGTTTGACGCTGCCGCGCGCAGCGGCAGGATAACCGTCGATCGCGTTGTTGAAGTCGTCGGCGACGAAAACGGACGTTCCAAAGAGCGAAATCGCGGGGAAGTAGAACGGGCGCGGATCCGTGGTCGAGTAGCACGCCGGGTCGCTCGTTAGCACCCCATCGAATTGCAGGATTCGCAGCGGCTTTACGTCCGTGCTCCCACCGCTCGGGCCCGCCGCGAAGACGTTCATGCGGCCCTGGCACGACCTGGAGCTGCTCGGGCCTAACAGCAAAGCGTTCCCTACCACGATCTCGCCGCTGGAATCGAGCGCGACGTTAGTGGTGAAGCCGGGCGTGAGCTTTGTATTCGAGTCCCACGGAATCGTGCGCGACGGATTGACGGCCGGATTGTTCTTGTCCGATGCCGGTGCTACGAAGACACCGTAGCTTGGTCCGAGTGCCGTGTGCAGCGCGCCGTTGACGTAGAAGTTTCCGGCCAAATCGAGCGCGAGTCCGGTCGGACCAGCATAGGTAAGCAACGGCGAGACGAAGGCCCAGCCATCGGCCGGCGCGACGGATCCTTTGCTGCCGGGCGGATACGTCAGCACCGCGTCGCCCGTATTACCGTCGACGCTCGTTGCGCCGTAGGTCACGAGATCGCCGGATGGATCGAAGCTCATGAAGAGTGGGAAGAGCGTAGTGTTGGTTTTTTTGTTGGCGGTGAGCAGCGCAGTCGGCTTCGTGTTTCCGCTCGCATCCGGCGCGTAAATCGCTACGAGGTTCCCGGCGTCCGGCTGTCCGTTCGAGGGCGAGAAACCGAACTGGCTATCGAAGAAGCCGACGTACAAGTTGCCGCTTGCGTCGACGGCGATACTGCGCGCGTAGAGCTTCGTGCTGAGCTGCAGCGTGCGTTTGGGCGCGGCGTTGCCTTTCGCTTTGCCGTCGTACTCGGTCACGGTCGCGGAGAGACCGTCGTTGCTTCCGAGGTTGAGCGCGTAGATCGTGCCGACCGGCGGCGGCGGCTGCTTTCCATGCAGCGTAAAGCGCGCGTGCGCGCTGATCGAGCTCGGGCCGTCTACACTCGCCTGTATCGTCACCGTTGAGGCCTGCCGGTTGCCGTCGTACGTCAGCCGAATTCCCGACGTCGGCCTCACGATGGAGAGCGACGAACCGGACTTTGAACCGGCGTGCAAACGAAATGCTTGCTGCGCGTCGCCTTGAATCGTCAGCGCAATCGGCGCCAGGAAGTCGCTGCGTCCCACGATTTGCGCTCGCGTAGCGTCGAAAGCGTCCAGCGTGACGGAGGAGCTTGCCGTGTCGCCGCGCTTGCCGTCGTTCGGGGACAACGACAGACGCAGCGACGCGACGACGCCGTTGAGCGTCAGGGAGAGGCGATTGCTGATTTGGACGCCGCCGCCGCCGGAATCGATCCTCGCCTGCACGGTGCCCGCCGACAAGACGGGACCGGTGGCGTTGGTCCCCGCATAGGTGGTGACCGAGAAGACGTCGTCGCCGGGCGAGCCCAACGCCGTTGCGCTGCATACCGTTTGGCTCGCCTGTTGCTTGCAATCCTTGGCGCCGGGCTGCGTCTCGATCGTCGTCGCGTTGACCCCCGTGACGCCGCCGCCGTCGACCGACGCGAGCTGGATCACGAGAGATTGGGTATTAGGAGAGACGTACCCGGGCCGAACACCCGGTATCGTTACCGTGACGTCGACGTTCACCAGGTTGGTTGGCGGCTGCGTTGGACCACCCGGCGAATTCACCGTCGGACCATTCGGCGTACCGATTCCGCCGCAAGCCGCCGCCGCCGACAGCCCGGCAAACGCAATCGCCGCAATTGTGGCGCGGTGGCGCTGCGTCACGGATACGATCCGTTGAGCAGATCGGAGGTCGTGACGTCCGCCTGACCCTTAGGCCCGGTAATCAGCGGGAGTTGCGAAAGGTTGTGCGGATAAGACGCCTCGTAGGCCGGATAGTCGGCGCCTACCGCATAGACCTGATAGCGGCCCTTTGCGCAGATCGTTCGCGTCTTTTTTCCCGACTGCGTCAGCGGGCCGAGATCGTCGCCGAGCGGAAGCGCGGACAGGCCGGAATGGTGCGCGACGACCGTATAAAAGCTGTCGCTCTGGTGCGATTGTACGCAGAGGCCGATGCCGCTGCCGCCTACTGCGCGCAGGACTACCATCGCTTCGGCGGCTCCGCGAGGCACGCGCACGGTAATCGTTCCGCCGCCTTTGCGATCCGGGCGAAACGCCGGCGTTGCGAAAGCCGGAAGGGGCGCGAGCTTCGTCAGCTGCGCGGCCGCTGCGAGGATCCCCGGCGGTGGGGTCGGTGAGCCGTTCGGATTGGGGCTCGGGGTTGGATCTTGCGGCGTGTCATACGATGGCGGGACCGCGGCATAGAGATGGTACGCACCCAGCACCGGCGCGATCGCGAAGTCCGTAAACCCGAGCGAATAACCTTCCCAGCCCAACGCAATCACCGACGGCCCCGCGGCCGGAAACGCGGGCGGACCGCCGTAAAAGCGCTCCTCATTGTTTCCGTAGACTGGCAAGTTGAACGCTTGAAAAAGCGGCGTGAAGCCGTTGCCGGGCCCGGAATCGGAGTTACAGGGGCAGAGCCCATAGCCGAATGCGCCGGTGGTCGAAGCCTTCGGCCCGCGCGGCGGACCGGTCCACTGCGTTTGATTGAGCGTCGACCAGGTAATGTGATTGGTACCCAGGTCCGCTCCGGCGGACTGCACCTCGTTGCCGGTTTGAGTCGAGATCAACACGTCGAAGCTCGACGGTCCGATGATCATCGGCTGATTGAACAGCGTTCCCGAGAGCCCGTTGCTCTGACGCAGCGTCTCGATCTCATTGAGACCGTACGCGATGCTCTGGCCGTTATTCGAAGCGATCGTTGCCACGCCGACCGCAAACTGCAGTTTGCTCGTCGCCGCCGGATCGAACTGCGTTACCGGGGGTTCCGACGCGCCGCCGTTCCCGCACCCAACCAACAGCGCAAAGCTTGCGAGAAATAGGGGGCCCGCACCGCGGAGTAGGCGCGGGGTAGCGTAGCGCCAAGCGAGACGCGAAGTGTCGAGCATTTTTAAATCGTCACCTGATAGTAGAAGCGGAACGAGATCGGCGGCTCGTTCGGGTAAGTCAGATACGGCAAGGAGCCGTGCGCCGCGACGTCGGGCGGCGCGTAGGGAGCCGACGAGTACGTGCACGGCGCGGTACCGCTTTGCAGGCCGCTCGTCACGGGGGCGCCGTAGCACCCGTTGAGCACCGGCACGTTGTAAAGCTGGTTGAGCAGGTTCTGCACCTGTAGTCCGAAGACGGACTGCCCCAGCGCGCCTTTGGCCGGCGGCCGGTATTCGACGGTGAGGTTGGCGTCGACGCGCGGCGTCGTCATAAAACCGCCGGCCAATCCCGCCTCGTGAATGCCGCGCGTCGCCGCAATGTTCGGCTTGGTACACGTGCCCGGATCGAGGGGATCGATGTAGCCCGGCGACTGTGAGTAGATCAGCGCCAGGCTAGTGCTCGGCACGATCACCGGTATGCCGTTGCAATACACGGCCGTGTAGTAACCGGCCCCATAGGGATAGCCGGAGTTGAACGCGATCACTGGGTTGATGCGCCAGCCGTGGTTGTTCTTCCAGTTGAACGCGGCGTTTAGCTGAAACGGCGAGAGGTCGGGCGAGCGATACTGCACGCCGAGCGCCAGCGCCGCCGGCTGTAAGAACGCGCCGGGAGGTTCGTTCCCGAACTGGCTGATATACGTCGCGCCGATCTGCATCGAGACGCCGAGCGGCATGTCCTTGGTGTAAAGCGCTTCTACTCCGGTGGCTTTTTGAATCCCAAGATTCGAATACGAAACGTCGCCGAAGACCGGCGACCCGGTTTGATAGTTGAACCCGATGATCTGTGCCGTTTGCTCGATGACGTTGTAGCCGCGGCGATAGAACGGCGTGATCTTCATCGCGGATCCGTCGCGAAACTCGTGCGCCCACGAGAGGTCGATGTTGGTAAAGGTGGCGCCGACGAGCGGCGCTTCGAGCGTCGAACTGCCGAAGCGGTAATCGCGCGTGAGCCAGTAAAGCTGATCGGCGTAGTTGCCGCAGAGTTGGTTTGCCAGCGGCCCGCAATACTGCGCCGGCTTTCCGGTCGAGTTGTCGTAAGACGGAATCCTCGCAAATGGCGCGTACGGGGCGGTGCTAACGTCCGCTCCGAGCAGGCTCGGCAGCGGCATCGAAAGCGTATGGCCGAAACCGATCCGAAACGTATCGCGCGGGTCGGGCGCGTACGATTGATCGATGTGCGGTTCGTAGAGCCGCTGATGCTCGACGGCGGGAATCGAAGCCGGCGCACCGACTTGCGAGGGAATCTGGAAATTGTAACCGTCCAGCCGTAAACCTAGCTCGCTCTTCCAGCGGTTCGACATCTCGATGGTGTCTTGCAGATACAAACCGTACTGCTGCTGCCCCACCGTCGAAACGTCTTCTTCAAATGGGAAGCGCACGCCGCCCGGAAAATACGAGTTCAGGTAGCCGCAATTCGAGTGCAGGTTAACCTGCCCGCAAAACGCCGGCGAGAAGAAATCCTGCTCCAAGCCCTGCTGCGCGCTCGGGTTGTTGTTGGGCAACAAGCCTTGATACGTGTAGGGCAGCGGCAACGGCTGCAGCGGGTGCGTGATCGCGTAGGTCACGATGTACGCGGGCGTCGTGAACGCGGTATACGACGTGAAATCGTAGCGATTGCCGTAGGGAACGACGTACTGATAGATGCCGCCGTATTTGAAGAGGTTCTTGCTGCCGATCTGCGTCGTGACGTCGATCTGTCCGCCGGTGCGAGTTCCACCATAGGGATCCGCGAAAATCCCTTGCGCGGGCATGTCCTGCGACTGCTCGGCGAACGTGCGGAAATAGCGGGCCGTCAACAACGACGACGCGCCCAGGTTCACGCCGTACTCGACCTTGTAAGCCAAGAACGGGCTCTTGAGTTGATCGGGCTGCGAGACGAACGCGTAGGTGTTGGGCTGCCCCGGGAAGAGCGGAATCAGCCCGTCGCACGCGTAGTTCTGCTGCGCCGTGTTGATCGGGCCGAGCGGGCCTTGCACCGGATAGGGCGCGCATTTGCCGGCCGTGGTGCCGCCCGAGATGTACGGAAGAAATTGAAAGCCGCCGTAGTCGAGCGTCTGCGTGATCGCCTGGTCTTGGATGAAGAACTGCAACCGTTGCCCCTGGTTGCTGCCGAAGCGGTAGATCAGATTATCCACGAAGTCGTTCGACTTCAAAAACGACGGCGCGTAGTAGACCAGGTTCGGATCGATGGTGCTGCCGAGCGTCGCGGCGTTGGTGCCGAGCGTTCCCAACGTGTTGGCCGCCGTTCCGGGAATGCCGTACTGGTAGGCGCGGCGGATGCCAATGAAACCCGCGTAGTTCGAGAGCCGCTGCGATGGATCGGCCCAGCCCCACTCGAGGCCCAGCTGATGCAGATACGGAAACATCAGCGCCTCCGTATCGACGTGCAGATACGACGGATACGTTCCGTGCTTGGCGGTGAAGAGCACCAGCCCCGTGCCGGTATCGCCGTGCGTTGCATCCCCGCCGCCGGGTATGAGCTGCACGCTTCCAACGCCATTGAGCAGATTGAAATTTGCGACGTTCTGCAGCGTGTTCTGCAAGTTCGCCGTGGGCGTCGTGTAATCGATGCCCTCGAACTCGTAGGCAGCTTCGAAGGCAAAACCTCCGCGAATCGAAACCGTCCCGGTCTTGTCGATCGTAACGCTTGGGATGCTGCGCAGCAAGTCATTCTCGTTGGCGTTGAACGCTTTCCCGGTAACCGTCTCGATCTGCGACCCCGTCACGGTGTAGGTATCGATCGTCATGCCGCGCTGGAAGGCGCTTCCCGAGGAGCGCGCATGTGTCGAGGCGATCGTCTTGAGCGTCCGGGAGAGGGGAACGTTGACGGTCTGCTGCGAGCCGTTGAGCACGACGACCGAAATCGAGTACGAGGCGTAGCCTCCGTACGCGAAGGACAGCGAGTAGTTGTCGGGCAGGACGCTGAGGAAACGGAAGCGACCCTGTGCGTCGGTTACCGTGCGATACGTCGCGCTGGGCGACTTGGCGACGACCTGGACCCCGGATATCGCCGAATGCGTTCGATCGTCGGTGACGGTGCCCGAAACGATCCCCGCGGTTTCCGCCGGCACCGCCCTCGGCAGCAGCGCCGTGCACCAGAAGCCGGCGAGAACGGCCAGCTTCGCGATGCGAAGGACATTTCCGATCAACTTCTACTCCCAGTAGCAACGAAGAGCCCGGCAATGAGCCGACTTCTTTCAAAACCGATGCTAGGCGATGGGACCGCCCGATGCATCCCGGACCTGGGAGCGGCCGTTAAGCTTTCCGCGCCGGAAGTTAAAGTGGCCTAAGGACCTTCAGCTTGGCTTAACGTTCCTCGCTTTTTCGCGCGTCGGCGATTTGCCAGCGCGAACGCAACCCGAGGCGCCCGAGAATCGAGCTGACGTGGCGTTCCACCGTGTGCTCGCTGATTTGGAGCGCAAGCGCCACTTCGCGGTTACGCGCACCGCGCCGAATCAAATCGGCGACCTGCTGCTCGCGCTCGGTCAGCGTTGCGTTCGTGGGGCGGCCCTGTCCCGTGTGGCGGTCGCCTGCGCTCTGCCGCACCAAAAGGAGCATCGCTTCGTTCGTCCAGCGACGCAAACCCATTGCATTGAACGCGCGAGCTGCATCGCTTGCGTGGTCGGCCCAAGCCGCCCGATTGCCGTAACGAAAAGCGAGATGCGCGCGCGCGAGAAGGCGGTGCGCGTGCAGATACGCGCGGTCGGAGGCGAACACCGCTCCCAGCGCTCGCATGCCGAGGCGCGCTTCGTCCAGATCGCCGAAGCGCGCGGCCATCGCAAAAAGCTCCGGGCACGTCGCCGCGCTGTCGGCGGCAAGGAGAGCGCGGCGCAGCGCAGAGCGCGCTTGGAAATCGGCGCCCGCAACCCCCGCCGCGATCAGCAGCGCGAGCGTTGCTGCGATCGTGAGCTCGGCTACCTCGGAGTGAAGCGCGGTTGCGATGACCGCGGGTCCGGTCCAGAGCTCCAGCGCCGCATCGTCGCCCCTCTCGACCGCGAGCTGCGCGCCGATCGGCGCGCACAACGTCGGCATCGTGGGCGCGCGTGCCTCGAGGATTGCGCGATCCAAAAGCTCCGCTCCCGCCTCGAGATCGCCGGCATCGATCACGAGGCGTGCCGTCGCCGTCAAACAGCACAGCAGCCATTCCGTTAAGCGCTGCGCCCCCGCGACGCGCGTCGCTTCGGCGATCGCCTCGCGCGCGATCTCGACGTCACCGAAGAGGAGCGCGTGATGTGCCAATCGCTCCAGCGCCGCGACGGCGAAATGAAAACGCCCCTCCGACGCGGCGCGCGCGTGCGCTTGCCGCAAGAAACCGTATGCGCCCTGCGCGTCGGCCGCCCAAGTCAGAACGATGCCCGCGGCGAGATCGTCCTGAAACCCAACGCTGTCGATCGTTGCGTAGTACGCCGTTACGTCCGCGGCGGTACGGCACACGATCAGTTCGGGATCGACGATCGTAGCCAGCACGGATTCGTCGCCGCAGATCGCCGCCACGCCGGCATACAGCCGCGCAAAGCGGGCAGCCGCATCGGGGTTTTCCGCGCGGGATGCCGCCAGCAGCGCCGCCGCCTCGTGCAAGCGGCGCTTTGAAACAAGCATTTCGATCGTCTCGTGATCGAAGGCGAGCATGCGCAGCCATGCTACCAAGCGATTCTTAAGCGCTGATTACGAAAGGCCTAAGCTCAGCCGCGGATATTGCCAAGAAGCGCTGCGCGATCGGCGCACGAAGATGCGGAACATCGTTCCGAAAAAGCTGACCGAGCCGCCCCACTACGTGGTCCCGACCAGGGTGCCGTTAACGTCGATCATTGCGCTCCTGAGATTGGCTCGATCGAAAAAAGGGCGCGCCCTGATGGGCACGCCCTTTGGATCGATCGAGGTTGGTCCGTTATCTCGCGAAGGGGTAGGTCGCGACGCCGTAGGGCAGCGAGAGACCTTTTCCGCTGTTGATCTGCGTGACGAGGGTGCCCGCGGGGAACTTCACGACGTCCACGTTGTCCGTCGAGGGATCCGCGATGAAGAGCAAGCTATTCTTATAGTCGAGCGCATCGTGGAAGTAGTCCGATCCGCCGGTGACCGTGATCGTCTTGCTGATCGTAGTGTACGGTGCCGGGATGATGTCGATGCCCACGAGTTGATCGCAGGCCACGAGATCGCCCTTCTTGTCGAGCTGGAGGCCGCCGGCGAAGCTGACCGTGGCGCCGAGCGTCGTGGCATTGCAGCCAGAGAGTCCGCCCTTGAACTCGAGCAGCTGTCCGGAGCCGGTGTTCGGGTTGTTGCCGGACAGGAAGACGTCGCCCTTACCGTCTATGGCTACGCCCTCGTTGTTGAGGCCGGTATTGCAGGTGTTGTTTGGCGTATTGCTGCCTTGCGGGTATTCCACAATAGCGGCACCCGAGGAGCCGTAGTTGGCAACGTAAACGTTGCCCGCGTGGTCGGTCGCAACGTCGACCGGATCGGTGAGGCTGGTGCTGTACGTGGACAGCAGTGTGCCGCCCTTATTGTACTCGGTGGCAGTAAGGGTCGCGTAGTTGGCGGCGTAAGAGTTTTCCTTACGGTCTACCCAGTCGCCGTCCGGGCCGGAGTCCGTGATCGTTCCGGTCTCGCTGTAGCTTTTGTTGAAGATCACGAGCTCGCCGAGGGAGGCATCCGAGACCACGATCTCTTTGAGTCCGTGGCTCCTCCTGTGTCTAGCCGGGGTTACGGCGTGCAGGCTCGAGAGGAACTTAGGTGCGATGCCCGAGCGCTCGGCCATCGAAAGAACGTGCGATTGGCTCTGCATGGTGCTTCCGGGCAACGCCGATTGCGTGCCGGAACCGTTGCCCGAGCAAGCGGCCAAGAGCGCCGCCGAAGCCAGAGCAGCCGGCAAAAGTGCTGACTTGATTCGCAAGAGAAGTTCTCCTATAGCAATGGTGAGAAGTGGCTTTGCGCCGTCGCGACCGTCGGGATATCGATCGGGGGCGCGTGTCTGAGTAAGGACGCGCGTGTTCGAGCCGCGGCCGCCGCTCCCTTTCGGCCGAGCCCCCGGATTTTAGCCCTTCCGGCGAACAAATCGCCGCTTCGTCGGAACCCCGGCCCTTCGAGCGGGTCGGGCGCAAGCGCGTTTAGGCTTGCGGCAAGGTGGATAAAGACAGCTTGTGCGCTCGCTTGATCGCTCGGACGAGCGCGTGAACCGTGGTCGCGGTGCTTCCTGGGCGGATCTCGATGCTGCGTGAACGCCGCGTCGATCGAATACAGCGTGCTTTGCTTCCGGAGCGGCTCCCAACGATAAGCGGCGCGGCATTCCATGCCGCGTATCGTCCCGCAAGTAACGAATCCGATGTCGGCGGAGATTGGTTCGACGCATTTCGTTTGCCGGACCGGCGCATTGCGATTTCGGTTGGCGACGTTGCCGCACACGGCCTCGACGCGACCGGCATCATGGCCGAAGTGCGCCAAGCGATTCGAACCGCCGCCGTTTCGAATGTCGCCCCGGCCGCGGTGCTGGACCACGTCAATCGATTCGTTGCGCTGCGCGACTCCATCGGCATGGTGACCGCAATCTTCGGCATTTACGATCCGCAGGCGAGCACGCTTGCGTATGCGGTGGCCGGGCACCCACCGCCGCTCTTGGCACTCCCGGATGGCCTCGTGCGCCGCCTCCCCGCGGGAGGTCTTCCACTTGGGTGCGTGGAGACACTCGGGGCTAAGGAATGGACCTTCACGCTGCCCGCCGGCGCGCATGCCCTGTTCTATACCGACGGTTTGATCGAAAACGAGCGTGACCCGGTGAGCGGCGAACAGCGCTTGCTCGAAGTCGTGCGCGGCTTATTTTGCGGCGCTCGCAACGTGCCACTAGAGGGCGATCCGGCGATGGCGGTGCACGATCGCATTTTTCGCGACGCGTCAAATCGCGACGATGCCGCCGTGCTGCTGCTCTCGCGCAGCGATCCGGTCGGATGCTACACGTTCTCCGCGGTGCCGATCGCCGCGTCGATCGCGCGCGCGATCGTCGACCGCGAGATTTCCCATCTTGGCATCGACGACGAACGCCGCTTCGGCGTGCTGGTTGCTCTCGGCGAGGCAATCGCCAACGCCATCGAGCACGCTTACCGCGGCGCTACCGGCGGACTGATTCGATTAGAGCTCGAGAATCAAGCCCACCAGCTCGTAGTGACCGTCGAAGACTTCGGACGCTGGCTCCCGTTCAGACGGCGCGGCGGCCGAGGCCGCGGGATCGATCTCATGCGGGCGTTCATGGACGGCGTGCAAATTTTTTCCACCCGGCAATCGACGAAAATCGTTCTTAAGACCGAACTCGCGTCTTAGCCTCGGGAACGTTTAGGGAGCGTAACTGGATCGCGACGTCGGCGTGGGCCGCGAAGTCGGAGGGGCGGTGGCTTGCTGGCCGGGGCCGGCGTGCGGGCGCACCTCGAGCACGTCGTGCATCCCCTCGTGATAATGGAACGCACAACCGATCAGATAGATACCGGCTTTCGCGAGAGTCACCGTGACGGATTTTCCAGGCTTGATCGGACCGCTTGCGTAACCGGCCTCTAGTCGGCCCTTGCCGCGCGCGCGTATCGATAGATTTGGATTTTTCGGAAAAACCGCGGGCGGTTCGGAAATGACTTTGACCACGTCCAACGTGTGCTCGGTGTTCTGCGAGAGATTGCGAATTGTGATCTTCGTTCCCGGTGGAAAGCCGAGCGCTTGCGAATAGCGCTGCTGCGTGTATCCGCCGAGCACGGCTTTCCATTTCCCGGACTTGATCGAGCCGAGCCCTTCGTCGGGGCGTTCCTCACCGATCGTGTCCTTTGGAAGCACCGCGACCATGACGAGATCCGAATCGAGCGGCGGCAGCACATACGTGCCGCCGGCAGGCGACGCGATGTTGCCACCGGTCATGCGGCCGCCGCATGCGCTCACCGCGAGACCGACGAGCGCGACAGCCAGTGCAACGAATTTTTTACCCATGGTCCCAGCCTAGGGGCGGCGGGTTAAGAAAGTCTAAATCGCCGTTCTGCCGCGCCCTCTATTGGTTCAGGCGCAGCTGTAGGGTCGTCTCCGTGCTCTGCGACGTCACCGGATCGGTCGCAGTGATCCTCACGGAAACGGCTTGCTGACCGGGCATCGTCGTCAGCGTCACCTTCATCCGGAAGTTGCCTTTGGGCCCCGCGTCGGTCTCGCCGCGGAACTGACCGGTGAAGGATGGCCGAGCGCCGGCCGTTACCACCACGTGCCCGTTCGCGACCGTGTTCCCGACGACCGTAAAGGTGGGGCCGATGGGAGCATTCGGCGCCGGCTGCGTGATCGTCAAACGCATCGCCGGGGGCGGTCCCGAACGAGCGACCTGGAACGACCAAGCACGGTCGAATGGGGCGCCGTCCAGAGCGCGGCCGGTCACACGCACCGTGTGCGATCCGAAATCGAGCGGAGCCGGTGGTTTATAGGAAAAGCCACTCGCGGACGTGCCGCTGCGCGACGTGACGTTGTTGCCGTCGAGCAAAACGCGCACGCTCGCCGGGCTGACCCGCAGCGTGAACTCGGCTGCGATCACCGCAAACCGATCCCGTATCGTCGTCCCGGGCTCGGGCTGTTGCGCGCGCAAGCGCACGATGCTAGAGGGCGGTGGATTCGGTGGCGGCACCGGAGGCCGAGGAGGACGCGGCGGCGGCATCGGCGGCATGGCCTGCGCAAGGTTGATCGCCACGGTCTGCGTGTTTCCGTCGTATCCTACCTGCGCGCCGAGCGACTGCGCGATGAAGCGCAGCGGTACGTAGGTCGTTGCTCCGACGATGAATGGCGCGACGTCCAGCGTCTGCGGCTGCCCGTTGATCGTCGCCTGCGTCGAACCGATCTGCAGCGAAATGGTCGTGCCCCCTTTGGTCGCGTTGATCGTGCCGGAGGCATAAACAACGGTCGCCCCCAGGCGCTCGAAGATTCCGCGCAACGGAACGAACACGCGGCCGGCGCGCTCGATCGGGCCAGGGCTGAGATACAGCGGCTGCCCGTTGATCGTAACCGTGACGGTTTGCGCGACCGCCGGGCCCGGCAGGGTCGTAATAGCGAGCGCCCCGACGAACGCGGCGGCGAGGGCACGAGATAAGATTGAAAACACAGCCGAATCCTCCTCATCGAGCTTTTGGGCCGCGGTAAGGTCGTTCCTTTTACAAGCGCTCGCCGTTTCGCCGAGCCGCCAAACGTGGTAAGAGCCGAAGGTGGCAAAGACGGCGATCAACCCGACGAACTACGACGCGATCCCTGCGTACGTTCCCGGTAGCGGCGGAAAACTCGTACACGCTGTGATCGAAACGCCGGCGCAGACGCGGCATAAGTATGCCTTCGAACCAAAGTACGGCATCCTGCTGCTCAAACAAACCTTGGCCGAGGGTTTGGCATGGCCGTACGACTACGGCTTCGTTCCGCAAACGCTCGCCGACGATGGCGATCCGACCGACGTTCTGGTGATCAACGATTCGCCAACCTTCCCAGGCTGTCTGGTCGAAGTGCGCATTCTGGGAGCCATTCTTCTAAAGAAGAACCGTGTTGTGAACAATCGCCTCGTCGCGTGTCCGAAGCGGCAATCCGGCGTGACGCTGAAAACCGATGCCTTCGAAAAATTAAAGGACGTGCCGAAGGACACCCTGGACGGCATCGAGCGTTTCCTGGTCGAGTACTCGGCGGTTGAAGGCAACACGATCGAGTTCGACGGCACTTGCTCGCGGAAAAGCGCCTTTAAGATGATCGAAGAGGACCGCAAACGCCGCAATAAGCGAGACTAGCGGGAAACCCGGTCTGGACCTCAAAAGGTAGCGGGTCTTGCTCGTAGCTCGAAGCTTGGAGGTCTCTCGTGGTTCGCTTGTTCTTCAAATCAGCGACTCTTGCGGTCGCTGCTTCCCTCGCTTTTGGATTGGCCGGATGTAACGGCGGTCATTCAATGCTTCCGGGCGTTGGTCCGCAAATCGCCAACGATTTACGCTCGGGCCATTTGGCGCGGTTTACCGTTATCAAGAATCAGCCACCGGTCGGAATGCAGCTGGCCTTCCTGATGACCGATGGAACGATTCTCACGCAAACCTACTCGAATAACACGTGGTATCGGTACACGCCGGACTCGTCCGGCAACTACGCCAACGGAACGTGGAAGCAAACCGGCACGTTGCAATCCGGCTACGGTCCGTCCGCCGCCGCGTCGGCGACGCAGATCGACGGCCGCTTCATCATGACCGGCGGTGAGTACAACTATCCCGGCAACGGTTACGACCTCCAGCTCGTCAATCTCGGCGCGATCTACGATCCCGTCGCCGGTACCTGGACAAAGCTCGGACACCCGAGAGGCTGGAAGACGATCGGCGATTCGCCCTCGATGGTGCTGCCCGACGGACGTTATTTGCTCGGGCAAAAACTGACCACCAAGGACGCAACGCTAGATCCAAAGACGCTGCACTGGTCCAAGATCGGCGACGCGGGCAAAGCCGACTTCAATGCCGAGGAGGGCTGGACGCTGCTCCCCAACGGCACCGTGCTGACCGCCGACGTGAAGAACGCTCCGAACTCGGAGATCTACAACCCCGCGACGGGAACCTGGACGACCGCCGGTTCCACGATCGTCGACTTACACTCGCCCTCGCCGTATGGGTGCTTGCTGTACGGACCGCATCTTTGCTACTACCCGCCGGGCGAAATCGGCCCGGCGATGCTGCGGCCTGACGGAACGGTTTTTGCCACCGGCTCGGCGCCTAACGGCACCGGGACCGGACATACCGCCGTCTACAGCACGCAGACCGGCAAGTGGACCGTGGGTCCTGATTTCCTCAACGGCGACAACGCCGGCGATTCATGGGCCATCCTGTTGCCGAGCGGAAACGTCTTGGTCTTCGGCGTGAGCGGCGAGATGTACGAGTTCAACGGTACGTCGTGGGCGCAAGACGGCGGCGCCACGGGACCGCCCTTGTTGCTGCCCACCGGACAGGTCATGATGCTCGGCTATTCCAGCGTCGTGTTGTTCAACCCGTCAGGATCGCCGCAAGCGAACTGGGCACCGACGATCAAAACCGCACCGAGCTCGGTTACGCGTGGAAAGAGCTACAAGATCTCCGGCACGCAATTCAACGGGCTATCGCAAGCCATGGCGTTCGGCGACGAATACCAGAACCCGACAAACTATCCGCTGGTCCGCATCACCAACAAATCCTCCGGGCACGTGTTTTACGCGCGCACCCACAACCATAGTACGATGGGCGTGGCCACCGGGTCGTTGGTCGTTTCGACGCACTTCGACGTACCTAAGACGATGGAAACCGGCGCGAGCACACTCGTCGTGGTCGCAAACGGCATCGCATCGAAGTCTGTCACCGTCACCGTAAAATAGCGCGAGAATACCGGGCCGGTGCAGTCGCTTTGCAGCGACGCGCCGGCCCGGTTTAATTTGGGAGCGATTGCCCCGGAGAAGATCTAGGGTGGCGGCTGACCGCCGGTGATGGCGGTTGCGTAAAAGTTATCGGTCTGCCAGTAACCATGCGCGACGATCTGTCGGCCCACGGCAACTCGTCCGCTCGACTGATTATTGAGGGCCGCACTGTCGTCGATGACGACCGTCCCCTTGGTTTGCTGAACCGTCACGAGATGGCCCTTGACCGCGATAATCGTTCCCGTGACGACTTGATGCCGATAGGCGGGCGCGGGGCAGTTGCCGTTGGGGACCCACGTGTCGCCTTGCCAGGCCCCGCACTGCGTATCAACGTAGGGTGGGGGGGCGGGCGGCGGGGGCGCTCCTTGAGCGAGTGCGACTCCGCCGGAAGCGGCCAGCCCCACGGCGCCGGTAAGAATCGTAAACAAAGCTCTCATAGCCTGGTTAATTCCCAATCTTCGGCCAGCTAAAGCGGAAGTGGGCGCTCGGTAGCGCGCGGCCCTGCAATGAAGAACGGTATAGCAAGCAGCTGAAGCAGCGTAGAAAAGAGCACCAGCGCCAGGATCGAGTGGTCGAGCAGGATCCCCGAAACGGCGCTGCCGGCAAACCACGCGATGCCGAGAATGAGATCGTAGAGACCAAACGTCGTCGCTCGCCGGCCGCGAGCGATCACGCCTGAAAGCAGCGCGAGCAAGAGTGCGTCTTGAACCGCCGTGCCAACGCCCCACAATGCGATTCCCGCTTCGGCGAACGCGCCGGTTCCCAAGAAAGCGAGCGGCGTCGCCACCGCCGTTATTGCAATCGCCGGCCCGACGACGATCTTGCCGACTCGATCGAAAAGACGGCCGAGGATCGGCGCGGCGAGTGCGGCGACGGCCATCGCAACGGCGAACCAAAGCGAGATCGCAGCCACGCCGACGACGTGATCGCGGGCAAAGCGAAACGCGATCAACGCGAAGTCGACGTAGCCGGCCGCAACCAGCGCGCCCCCGATTGCATAGCGGCGAAACGCCGGCCAATCGCGCACCGCGGGTTCCTGTTGGTCGACATCGCTGGGTGCGATTCCGCGACCCGCGGCTGTCGCGGCCAACAAAAACCCCAGCGTCAGCAACGCCGGTAGGATCAGAATTCCAAAGCCGGTCCGAAAACCGGAACGAGCGATGGCGAATGCGACGATCAGCGGCCCCACCGTTGCGCCGATTTGGTCGAGCGCTTCGTTCAGGCCGAAAACCCATCCGCGCCCAATCTCGTGCCCGGCCTCGGAAAGAACGGATGCAATCACGGGCTTGCGGATGCCCCGCCCGACGCGTTCGCCGATCATGAGCCCCACAGCCGCGGGCCAACTCCCGGCCAGTGCGAGCGCGGGAACGCACAGCACGTTGATCGCGTATCCGACCCACGCGTTGAGCCAGTAGCGCCCGGTGCGATCGGCGATGGCGCCGGAAACCGAGCGAATGGCGTAGCCCGCCAACTCGCCGCCGCCCGCAGCCGCTCCGATAATCGCTCCGCTCGCTCCGAGATGGCCCAGAAACGCACCGACGACGCCGCGCGCGCCCTCGTAGGTCATGTCCGCAAACAGGTTGACGATGCCCATGATCGCCACGAAGCGCAGGATGCGCTTCGCGTCGAGCTTCATGGGCACGCGATTAGCGGGAGAGATAGTGGTGTTTCACCCACCGCGCCCAAACCGACGACGGCACGCCATGGTAGTTTTCGATGAGGACGCCGCAACCGCCCCAAGCGTCCCAGGTCCAAGCCTCATAGCCCACACCGCGCCCGTCGGCCCAATCCATGAACGAAGAGATGTAGCTCGAGCCGCAATCCGAGGCGTCGTACGTTTCGCCGGTTTCGCCGAAGATCAACGGCACGACTTTGGTGATCGGTTTCATGCTCGAATCGAAGCAGGCTACGGTGTCGCACAGATTCTTTCCGTAAACGTGCGCCTCGGCGATCAGTTGGCCGGCGGGATCGCTCGGTCGGGATCTCAGCCACGTAGAGCCGTTGTAATCCGAACCGTTGATTTTGCCGCAGGCGTTGGCATAATCGATGCAGGGAACGGAAATGACGCCGTTGTACCCGGCCGTGCGCATCAGGTTTACCGCCTGCTGCATCGGCGCGGTGCGATAGAACTTGTTATGCGGGCCGTACGTCGCTTCGTTGTCGCAGCCTCTGCGCATGAAGCATTTCCAGCCGACCGTCGTCTCGCCCCAGGGCGCGAGAATGACGTTTGGATCGCTCTTGAACGTTGACGCCATGCTCGACCACATCGCCGGCGAATGGTCCTCGTCCGGGGCGTCGGGTTGATACGTGGCTTTATACTTGCCCGGCGCTCCCCAGATCAGCGATACCTCGGCATACATCCCGTAACGGTGCAGCAGATTGACGTAGGCGACGATCGCATTCTGGTAATTTTTCCCGGCATAACTCGGGTTAATTCCGTTGATGTCGAGCCAACAGTCCTCGTTGAGAAGTACGCGCACGATGTTGACGTGCCAGGACGCGATCGCCTTGATTGAAGCGGCGTCGTTGGGGCCGTCGAAGATGCCCCAGCCCTGCACGCAGGCGTACTCGGTGCCCGAACGATTCACGCCTTGCAGATGCACGACGTTACTGCCGCCGTCCACCAGCTGGTTACCGGAGACGCGTATCCCGGTGAGGGCGGTCAACTGGCGAAGCGGCTGGCCGGCGCCGCGCGGGGGCACGGTCCCAGCGCCCTGAGGTCCCGAGCAGGCTGCGAAGACCACGAGCGCTCCGAGCATCGCCGACGCTCGACCGTTCATGATGCCGGTATTCCCGGCGTCGCAATGAAGTTACTTTCGGCCTTAGAAATACGCGAGCATGGCGCAAAAATATCGCTACGGCGAAATGACGTGGCCCGAGGTCAAGGCCGCGGCACAGCGCCCCTGCGTTGCCATCCTGCCGATCGCGACGCTCGAAGACCACGGCTTGCACCTCCCCATCGATACCGATTTGATGCTGTGCTCGAGCGTTTGCGAGCTTGCCGCCTCGCGCGCACCGGACCGCACCGTGCTCGTGCCGGCGATCAATCACGGTTACAGTCCGCACCACATGGATTTTCCCGGCGCGCTGACCATCGGGCCGCACACCTTGATCGATTACGGGCTGGATGTATGCGAGAGCCTAGCTCACCACGGATTCAAGCGCATCCTCATCGTCAACGGACACGGAAGCAATACGCCGTTTGCGGACATCATCGCGCGGGAGTGCGTCGTCCGCACCGGTGCGCTGACGGCGGCCGTCAACTATTGGTCCGCGCCGAGCGTGCGTGAGACCGCCGATGCGCTACGCGAGTCGGATGCAATCGGCGGAATGAACCATGCCTGCGAGTTTGAAACGTCGCTCTATCTGGCGCTGCGCCCCGATTTGGTGGACATGGGCGCCGCGGTTCGCGAGCTTTCACACCGTCCGTCGAAAAACTATTGGACCGATCTGATTGCCGGCGACGGTCCGTTGGTCATGATGGAGCATTGGAGCCGGCTCAGCCGGAGCGGCGTGATGGGCGATCCGACCAAAGCATCTGCCGAAAAGGGGCGCGCGCTTCTGGATGCCGCGGCCAAAGGGCTGATCGAACTCGTCGACGAGCTGCTCGTTCGAGACGCGCCGGCGCGCGAGGACCATCATTGACGCGTCACCCCACGTCGTATTGTAACGTGCCGTTGGGCAGCAGCCGCACTCCCGGGGTCAAGCGATGCGCTTGCGGAGCGCCCGCGTGCATGACGTGCAGCACGCCGACATCATGCGCGAGGAGCAGCGCGTCGGCGATCAGCCGGCGGTGGCAGCGCCACCACAGCGTCTCCGAACACATGATCGTGGTGGGGCGCTGCGCGGCGTCTTCGATGAGTTGGACGAGGGCGGCCTGGAATTCCGGCGTCTGCATGTAGTCGGCGTACCCGCGAAACGCAGGGTGGCGCAGGGCGATGTTTGGGCTGTCCGCGCGAGGCTTACGGAATCCGCCCAACTGCGGACACCAGCGGTAGCTCGCGCCCGCGAGATCCGGCACCCAAAGCGCCATGCGCTCAGCCCAGACGTGCGGATGGGCTCGGCTCTTCGGTACGCTTCGCACGTCGATCACGGCTTCCAAACCGGCCCCGCGAATCGCGCCGGCGAGTTCGATTTCACCGGCCGTTCCATGCCCGAACGTCGCAATACTCAGCATCAGCGAACAATCAAATCTGCGCGCTTTGAAGGCTTGCCGGACGGCTTGATGTTAGACTTGATGGGCTTTGCTCCGCTTGGTCATTTGCACGCTCGTTGCGTTCGTACTGCTCGGCGCGCCGGTCAGAGCCGCCGTGACGGGGAGCTTCTCTTTTACGGTGTCGCGCGCGCCGCATCCGCTGCCGCTCGATCCCACCCTGGCCGATCCCGCCTGGGCAGCCGGCAAAGTACCTAGCGGAAGCGGGCCCTGGGAGAACGTCACGACGCGCTCCCGGGCCACGCTGGACACCTCCGCCTATTTGCTCTATGACGATACGAATCTGTACGTGGGCTTCAAGGCCGAGCAGACCGGCGTCCCGATCGTAGCCTCCCAGACGACCAACGACGTGGGCTTTGGGTTGGACGATTTCGTGGGCATCGGGTTGGATACGAGCGGCGCCGGAAGCCAAGCCTACTATTTTGAAACGACGCCGCGCGGCGTACGATACGAACAGGCGAATGAAAACGTGCGCTTTCGCGCGCGCTGGAGCGCCGCCGGGAGGGCGGGCAACGGTTCCTGGAGCGCGGTCATGATCATTCCGCTCAACGTGCTGCGCGTACCGCACGGAGGGAAGCAAACCTGGCGCCTTCAATTCGTTCGCGGCATCGCGGCGCGCGGCGAGCACGTATCCTGGGTCTGGGATCCGATCATGCAAGATGCGCCGGCGGGCACCTGGCCAACCTTTGCCGACACGCGCTTTTGGGCCGCCGGCGCGCTTTCGCTCGCAGCTTCCGCCGCCACTCGGCCCAAGCCGCGTGCCGATATCTATGGGCTCGCAAGCATCGGGCAGGATCGCAACCTTTTCCAGCAAGCCAACGGCACGTTCTTGCCCATGAACGTTCGCATGATCGGCGGCGACGTCAGCTATCCGCTGACACCGACAATCCGCTTCGTCGGCACGCTCAACCCGGACTTCTCCAACGTCGAGATCGATCAGCAGACGATCGCGCCGCAAGAGTTCCAGCGGCAACTCGTGGAGTACCGTCCGTTCTTCTCACAAGGCGCCGCGTTCATCAACGCCGCGTCGGGGCCGCGCACGCCGACCGGAACGAACGTGAATCCGGCCTACCTGGTCTTTTACTCGCCCTCGATCGGCCCGTTCGATAGCGGTGCCAAGGTTGAAGGCACCTTCGGCGATCAGAGCTTTGGCGCGCTAACCTTTCACGGTTACGACGAGACGACCAACAACACGTTCAGCGATCAGGCCTATGGCTACGAGCACGCGGTCCAAGGCGGTTCGTTCATCTACTGGAGCGACGGGGTTTTCGCGAATCATAGCATCGCGGGAACCGACGACACGGTCGAAACCGGCGCGGAGGCGCGTGACCTAAGCAACGGGATGATCTACTTCTTCGATCATTCGTTTGAAGATGGCACGTGGGTCCCGCAAGGCCACGCCGACTTCACGGAGTTCTTCGTCGATCGGCACAAGAACAATCTCGAGGTCAACGCCGGCTATATGGACGTTTCGCCGAACTACGATCCGATCGACGGCTATACGCCAAACTCCGACATACGCGGGCCGCAGTTCGAGACCGATTTTCAGGGGGCGACCCCCGCCATCAAGAATTACTCGCTCTTCTTCACCGCCGATCGATTCCTCGACGCCTCCGGCGCGGTGCATCAGGCCGACACGCAGTTCTTCGTCAACGCGACGTTCAAGGATCTGCTCTCGCTCGACGGCGTCGGCGAACAAGTGGGACAGCTGCGTTCTTACGGGATTCCGGCCGGACCCGGCTGCAGCGGGCCGATCCTCTTCCAATCAAGCTTCACGGGCTATCCTTGTTATCTCGACGGCGTGACGCAACCGTTCAATCTTTATCAGCTTCCGATCGGCTACCGCGACGGCACACCGACGCCGATCGACGTCAACTATTCGTGGGGTCCGTTCGGCAACGATTACACCCATCTGTTCACGATCGTGACGAGTCGCCCGATCGGCAGACGCATTAGCCTCGGCTTGGAGTACGACGGAACCTACGAGCGCGCTTTCGATGACGGCGTGCTCGACTCGCAGTGGCTCCGCCGAATTTCGCTAGGCTACAATCTCAGCACAGAAAGCACGCTGACCCTGGAGCTGCGCGACATCAATGGCCGCGGCGGTTTCGCCACGCAGATCGGCAATAATCTCGCCGTCGCGTTTCACGAGCGCTTTCCCAAGGGCAACGAGCTCTACGTGAACTATGGGAGCCCGGCTGCCGGCGCTACGCTAAACCGCTTGATCGTGAAGTACGTGTTCCATGCGGGCGCCGACGAAGGCACCTAGGCCGGCGCGCCCTCTTTAACGGCGGAGCGCAGCATCGAGCGCAACTCCGGCGTGTCGGCGTGTTTGTGGACCGAGATCGCGTGCTGCGCGGCTGCCTCGACCAACTCGTCGTCGCCGTCGGCAGAAAGTGCGATCGAGCAATTCATCTCGCTGGGGTGCTCGCGGCAATCGATGAACTTCCGAGCCATGTTATTCTCCTTATCCAGCATGCAACGGGGGAGGTCTACCGTTCGACGAGCGCGGCGCTTTCCCAGCTGCCAAAGTGTTCGAGCAAGTCGGCGGGGTCTTCGTACACGGCATCGGCCTGGGCCAGGGCGGCACGGTCCCATCCGCCACAGGTTAGCGCGATCACCGAAAGCCCGGCCGCGTGCGCCGCGGTAATATCGTACGGCGTGTCGCCGAGGTAGATTGCCTCGCTCTTGGCGCAGGAGGCTTTGCAAAGGGCTGCGCCCACGATATCGGGATCCGGTTTCGATCGGTCGGCATCGTCGGAAGTCGTCGCAAGATCGATTTCATCCTGGATACCGGCCGCCTTCAGCACCGGCCAAAGCTCTTCTTCTTTAGCCGACGTCGCGACGACCCGAAGCAATTTCGCGGCATGGATCCGCTCCAAAAGGGCCCGCGCCCCATTGGTCGATTCCAGACGCGCAACGTACTCGCCTAGAAAGATCTGCGGGCGCAGTTGTTCGATCGCTTTTCCGAGGCCGCTCTCACTGGTGAGCTCCGGATCGACTTGACGAAGAATTTTATCGCCACCCATGCCGATCCAACCGCGCACCTTCGCAGAGGGAACGTCGTAACCGTATGCACTAAAAGCGCGCGACCAGGCTTCGGCGTGTGCGTCATTACTCCGCACTAAGGTCCCATCCACGTCCAGCAAGACTGCTCTGAGCATGAGTCATTCTTCCCTGCCTGATTGCGGTTGAAGCGGAGCCTGGTCCGCCGTGCTACAATACGGGCGATGCCGGAGAACCTGCGGCCATTTAGGATCGACCGCATCGATCACATTCTCTTGATCGTTCGCGGCATGCCGGAGACGCTGGGCTTTTATGAAGGCGTACTCGGCTGCATGGTAGAGTCGCGCCTGCCGGCCTACGGGATGGTCGAGCTGCGCGCCGGCGCCTCGCATCTCGATCTCGTCGACGTGGCCGCACCGGAAGGCGCGTGGGCTAAACCCGCGGTCGCGGGCGGCCGCAATATCGACCACTTTGCGCTGAGGCTCGAAGACGGCGACGCGAAGGCGCTCCGTAATCATCTCGCCGCGCATGGCGTCCCCATCGTCGAAGAACGCATAGACAACGACGGCGGCGTTTCATTCTACGTTCGTGACCCCTCGGATAATACGATCGAGCTGATCGCATCCAGCGCCCGCGGGTTGTGAGGCCTAGGGCGGGTTTGGCTCCGGCGTCGGCGAGGCAAGATAGGGATTTCTGTCCGCGGGACGTACCGCCGCGTCCCTAGCGGCCGGCCCGGGCGGTGATGACGAGCAGATCGCGCCGCCGACGCGCACGAGGCACGCCTGTTCGGTGACGCGATCGATGCGCCAAACCCGATTGCCCGCGCCCACGTAGCGATAGCGGAAGAATAGCTCGAAGATGATCACGACCAGGGCGATCGCAATCAAAGCGTACCAGGCGGCTCTATATCGCATCGTTATCTCGACGCCTTTCGCTTCACGGAACCGGCGGCCTTGCGCATGTCTCCGCTCTTGCCCGGGTATAATACGAGGTTAACTAAATCTCATCTATTCTTTAACTTGCTTTCCGCGGGCGGAAGCTGTGCTTTGCGGGCCAAGCGAAGGAGCTCCGTCTCGCCAACGACAACGGCGGCTCCCGTGAATCTCCGGCCGTTCGCATTGGAGCGATACTTCGCGCACTACGAATTCACCACGCGCTTTCTTCTTGGCTCGAGCGATCCCGAGACGATGTCGGTTTCGGATCTTTTATCGCTCGAAGCGGGTTCGGAACGACGTCTCCGAGAGCTGCGGCTGGGATACGGCGATTCGCGCGGAAGCGAAGAGCTGCGGCACGCGATCGCAGCGCTTTACGCGCACGCCGATCCGAACCGAATCCTGGTGCACAGCGGCGCGCAAGAGCCGATCTTCACCTTCATGAATGCCGTCCTGGGATCGGGCGATCACATCATCGTCCAAGCCCCGAGCTATCAGTCTCATTATTCGATCGCCGAGGCGCTCGGCGCACGCGTCACACGATGGGACTGCGATCTTGCGAGGGAAGGCGCGCCCGACGTCGAGCAGCTCGAGCACCTGATCGCGCCGGCGACGCGCGCAATCGTGGTGACGACTCCGAATAACCCGACCGGCTATCCGTTCGATCGCACCCAAATGGAGGCCGTCGTGCAAATCGCGCGGCGGCATAGGCTATGGCTGTTCGCCGACGAGGTCTATCGCGGGCTGGAACGCGAGGCCGAACGGATTCCGGCGGCGTGCGATCTGTACGAGCGAGGCGTTTCGCTTGGCGCGCTGGCAAAGGCTTACGGTCTTCCCGGCCTGCGCGTCGGCTGGATCGCCAGCCAAGACCAATCGCTCCTCGAACGCATCGCCACAGTCAAAGACTACCTTACCATCTGCAACAGCGCGCCCAGCGAACTCCTTGCCGCGCTGGCATTGCGTCATAGTGAAATGTTGATCGAGCGCGTACGCGGCATTACCATCGAAAACCTCGATCGGCTCGACGCGTTTTTTTCGCGCCGCTCCGGCCGCTTCGAATGGACGCGGCCACGAGCCGGGACGACCGCCTTTCCGCGGTTGCTCGGAGGAAGCAGCGAGTCTTTCTGTTTGCGCCTCGCGCAAAGCGCCGGGGTTTTGCTCGTGCCAAGCGCCGCGTTCGACGCCGGCGACGAACGCTTTCGTATTGGCTACGGTCGCGCGAATCTTCCCGAAGCGCTCGACGCGCTCGAGGGATTTTTGGAACGGGCTCGGCCCTAGCTTGGAGGCGGTCCGCCCCGAATCACCAGAAACGTCACGATGTCCCAGGCGTTGTGAATACCGACGAACACCAGCAGCAGCACACCGCCCGCAATCGCGAAAAGGGCGCCCGCCGGGCTGACGAACAAGCCAATCGCACCACACAAGGTCGCGGCGTAGGCGATGAGCGGCAGCACCATGTACCAAATCCAGTCCTCGACGTCCGGGGTGTACGTCGTCAGGCCTCTCGCCCGCAAGGTCACTCGGACGATGTGCGCGACGCCGTAGAGACCGGCGAGTCCAACCAATACCGCGGGTGCAAGAACCGATTGCCAGGGCGCACTGAGAATCGCCGCCACGAGCAATGCCTCCGAGAAGTGAATCACCGTCGGCGTACTAAACGACGAGATTCCGTCCTCGGTTCGGCTCATTTGTTCGGCGCGCGTTACCAGGGTGATAACGACGAACATCAAGCCGGTTAGCGCCGCGGCCGACGAGCCGATCATCACGTAAAAGTTCGACCACGCCGAGAACCACGCTGCGGATTCAACCATGGTTTTGCACGCCGAGTGAAGCTGCGGCTTGCGCCGCGGCGCGCTCGCCGCTTTCGAATGCGCCGTTCACGGTGCCCCCTTGGCCGTCGGTGGACGTCGCTTCACCCGCGAAGAACAGCGTCGCATTGACCGGCCTCGCGAGGACTTCGCGAGCGTTCCCGGCGCCCACCGCGAGGTAGCTATACGCACCGCGGGCAAACGGATCGTTATTCCAATCGTGCATGATGCCACGTTCGAACTCTTTTCGCGCGAGCTCGGGTTCTCCCAGCAACGCCGCAAAGCCATCGCGCGCGCGCTCGATGATTTCGCGTTGCGACACGCCGCTCAGCGCGAGCGCTTTGGGACCACCGGCCCACGCGACGATCAGCGGACTGCGCACCGGGAACTGCGTCCAATAGGCTGGAAACGGCCCGGCTTCGCTGCGAAAGAACGCCGCATCGCGATAGGCGCCGCCGGCTGCGCGTTCCCAGAATGCGCTGCGAAACCATAACGCCACCTTCACGACGTGCCCCATCTCGATCCCGGCAAGCGCTGCGCGTTTTGCCGCCGGCAAGTGCGGATCGAAGGCGAACGCACTTTCCTCACCTCCATCCCGCAGGATGCCGACCGGGAGCGTCAGGATGGCGGCCCGTGCGCGCAGCGTCCGTAACTCACCGTCGGCGTCGCGCGCATCCACCGTGACGGCCCCGCGCCGCCACGAAAGCCGCCGAGCGATGCAAGACTGCACGATTTCGACGCCGGCGCCGACGCAGAGGTTACGCAGGCGTTCGAACATCGGGCCGTAGCCGCCGCGCGGCCGCGCGCTGGTCAAGTCCACTCCGGATTGCCATTCCTGCGCAATCGCCCTTACGCTCGCAACCGCCGGGTCGGCCGCCTCGAATCCCTCGACGAACGCGCGCGCCGCCGCCGCCGTTTGGCGCATCGCGGCATCGCCTTCAAAACGTTGCAGAAACCGGTCGACGCTTTCGTCGTCGCGCAGCGACTGCGCCACGTTGAAGATGTTGGGCGCGGTCGTGAAATCGTTTTCCACGTGTCGCAGTTCCCCGTCCTCGTGCCGTGCCCAAGAGTCTCCGCCGGTCGGAATCGCGCTCATTCCGGCGTCGCGCAAGAGCGCCATCGTCTGGGGCGCGCGACCGTGGATAAATTCCGCACCGAGCTCAGCCGGCGTCGCCGTTCGCGCAGCCGGACGCGACCACACCCGGCCGCCGACGCGGCCTCGCGCTTCCAGGAGGATCACCCGCAGCGATTTTTCGGCCAAGCGGCGCGAAGCCGCCAAGCCGGCCGCACCGGCACCGATGACGATCGCGTCAGCGTCCATGCGATCTAGGAGTTTGGGCGTATCTTCGACGCAACCTCGCTGCGGCGGTCGCTGTTTTCTTGGGCGGAGGTTCCGGAATGCGAGTTTTCGTCGTGGGGGCTACGGGCTTTGTCGGATCGGCTATCGCGCGCAGGCTGCTCGATCGCGGTCATACGGTGGTCGGATCCGCGCGATCTCCGAGCAGCGCTGAGAAGCTGCGCGACGCGGGCGTCGAGGCGGCGAGCAGCGACGTAAGCGCACCGCAGTCGCTGCAGACGATTGCCCAAGGCAGCGACGGGGTCATCTATGCCGTGCAGTATAACGGCGCGGATATCGCGGAAGTCGAGTGCGCGGCGCTCGAGGCGCTCGTCGCTGCGCTGGCGGAAAGCGGCAAGCCGCTCATTTATACCAGCGGCATCTGGGTATACGGCAACACGGGTCAACGCGTTGCGGATGAAGACGCCCCGTTGAATCCCACGCCGCTCGTCGCGCACCGTCCGCGCCTCGAACGTACGGTCCTCGACGCCGTTGCGCGCAACGTTCGCGCGACGATCGTCCGGCCGGCCGACGTCTACGGGCTCGGCGGCGGCCTTCCCGCCATGTGGGTGCAATCCGCGAAGGCGACCGGCGCTGCGCGATTCGTTGGCGACGGCACGAACCACTGGCCCGTCGTTCACCGTGACGATCTCGCGGAGCTCTTCGTTCTGGCTTTCGAGAAGGCCGCACCCGGCGCGATCTACAACGGCGGCGACAACACGTCGTTCACGGTTCGCGAAATGGCCGAAGCCGCTAGCCTTGGCGCCGGCCGCGGCGGAGCGGTCTTTTCCTGGCCCCTCGCGGAGGCGCGCCGCGAGTTGGGTGCGTTCGCCGACGCGCTGGCGCTGGATTCGAAGATCAGTTCGAATCGCGCCCGCGAACAGCTCGGATGGCAGACGCGCGCGACGACGATTTTGGACGACTTGCGCGCCGGGTCGTACGCGCTAGGCTGAAACCGGCAGTCGTTCATCGCTTACATCGATTCCTTACGCGGCCGCAGAATGAGTACGCTCCAGGCGCTCCGTTCTACGGCCGCACGGTTGAAGGGAAGCGGCTGCAATGCGCCGGCCACCCAGGCGCGCGTAAGATCGGTGTAGTGCGCGGAGCCGGGTTCGCCCGACTCCCCGCTCGGAATCGCAATACCGCCGCGATCCCAATCGCCCACGTCCCATACCGCGCGGAAGCCTTGCGCGAAGCCGGGCTCTTGAAGATGAATCGTGTACTCGTCTCCCGCTCCCGGGAGCCACGCGCCGTTGAGGAACGGAAAATTCATCGGCGCGAGCACGTGTTGGATGCGCATGCCGCCGGCGTTTCCCCACGTGCGCCGCTCGCGAAGCGCAAATAGCGGCAGCGTTTCACCAAGATCTCGCTCGCGGTGCGGCGTAACAAACGGCGGTGCTTGTCCGTAAAGCGCAAGCCGCAGCGCGTGCGCGAGTGCCGCGGCCCGGGACGAGGGCTCGTAGCGGCCGTCCCAGCGTGCGAGCACCCTCGAAGCTTGCGCGGCGCTTTCGCTCGCCGGATGCGCTCCGGCGAATCGCACGACGCCGCGAGCGATCTCTAGATCGATCGGCGAGAGCGTGTCCAGCTGCATCCGCTCAAAATACTCGGCGTCGTAGCGGCGGCGCGCGCGTAGCAGTTCCGCGATGCGATAGGCGCGATAGGGCGGCTCGAACTGCGCCGACAGTCGGTACGGATAGTCGCGTCCGTAAACTTTGTTGTTCGCCGACACGAGGGTCGCGTCGCGCGCGGCGCCCCTGCCGGGAAGTTGCGCGAAGGGCAACGTCGCGAAGCTGCGCCTCAGATCTCGCGCGCGGTGCACGTAACGCCCCCAGGAGGGATCGTCAGGAACGAGGCCCGCAACGTGATACGCGACGTCGCCGCTGCGATCGGCGAGGATGAAGTTTTGCGGCGAGCCGCGATACTTGGACAGAATCTTCAGCGCGTCGTCGATCCCCCGAGCGCGATCTAGCGCAAGCACCGTTCCAATGGTCGAATGGGTTTCCGCGTACACCGGCCAGCGCACCAGTGCAATCGCCGCAGGATCGTTTTCGTTCGGGACGGAGAAGTCGCGCGCGGTACGATAGTATGCCGCACTGACCTCACGCGAAAAGCGCACGCGAAAGCGCTCGACGAACCAGGATGCTCGCCGCAGATGCCCGGCCTCGAAAACGCTGGTGGTCGCCATCTCGGCGTTCGTGGACGCCCAGGCGAGCCGCTCGTTGTGTCCCAGGACGACTCCGGGAATGCCCGGAATCGTCGCGCCCGCAGCGTGCAAGCGCGGCGATCGGACGTCGAGCAGGTACCAAATTCCGGGAATCGTCAAGTCGAGATGCGGATCGTTTGCCAGCAGTGCGTTTCCGTCGAGGCTGCGCATCGCCCCCGCGGCCCACGCGTTGCTGCCGATCGCGTGACGCGGCGATTCTGCGGCGATTGCCGACTCGGCGCAGCCGCTCGCCTGCGAACGCGCGCGCGGCGCGCGAAGGCCGTCGATCGTGACATCGTACCGGGGATCGGACAGGGGGAACGCGGCATCGAAGCAGCTCGCCCCGCGCCGCCAAACCGCGTCGCGTGCGAAGATTTCATGCCAGGAGTCGGCGAGTTCCAGCGAGGCCACGACCGAAACCGCGAGCGAATCCTTCGGCGACCACGGTTCCGGACGATATAGCAGCATACGGAACTCGACCGGCAGCGGCTGCGCGGCGATGGCCGCGTTGACGCCGTCGCTAAACGCATCTACAGCGTCGCGATCGGCGGGCAGGAGCGCGCCCAGCTGACGCTCGGCGATGCGGTCGATGTCGACCGCGCGTTGCACCTTGTCCAGCGCGAGGGCTTTGGCTCCAAGCACCTCGGCCAACCGGCCGTACGCGTAGCGTCGCGTCAAATCCAGTTGAAAGAGTCGATCCGAACCCTGCACGTAACCTTCGGCGAAGTACAAGTCGTGATCGTTTCGCGCGCTGATGTGCGGAACGTCGCGCCGGTCGCGCAGGATCGTGACGGAGTCGTTCAATCCCCGCTCGACGAGGTTGCCGTGCGTCGCAGCGGCGCTGCGCAGTCCGATTTCGACATTTGCCGCGTATGCGAAAGCAATGGCAACGGCGCAGATCCCCAACGCGAGCCCGTGTCGCGTCAGGGCATGCACCACGGCAACGAGCGGAGCGGGGGCGGCGCTCTGGATCAGCCGGGGATCGGGACGCTCGAAAAAACTCACCTTTAGAGTATTTCAGCATCCCGTGCCGCGGCTCCGTGACGCCCTAAGATTCTGGTTGATTTTTTTTTGAACTGAACCCAATCCAAGTGCTCTTCGACTCCGTTAACGCGGCATCGGAGGAGTGACATTGGGGTTTGTGTTCCGGCTGCGAGCTGTCGTTTTCTGGGTGGTTTGCCTGCCGTCGCTGGCAATCGGCAGCGTTTCGGCCCACCCGCTCGGCAACTTTACCATCAATCACCTCGTGCGCATCGAGCCGAACGCCCAGCGCCTTCACGTGCATTACGTTCTCGACATCGCGGAGATTCCAACTTTTCAGATCATGCACGCCGGCGGCGATTGGGACGCGGCGCACATGCTCGCGTGGCAGAATGCCGAGGCGGCTGTCGTGGCCGGCGGTCTATCGATACAGGCGAATTCCGTCGCGCTGCCCTTGCATCTCGAGCGCACCTCGGCGCGCACGCGCCCGGGGGCAGGCGGTCTGCCAACGCTCTATTGGACTGGCGACTACTCCGCGCCGCTCGGAACGAAAGCCAGCGTCGCGGTGCGCGATTCGGTGTACGCGGATCGGCGCATCGGCTGGAAAGACATCGTCCTACCGGGTTCGAGCGATCCGACAAACGAGTTGCGCGCGTATCCGAGCGCCCTGATTGGCTCACCGCGTCGGAACGACGTGGCGACGTTCGACGTGCTCGGCAGCGGGCGCATCGCCCACATACGTGTGAGCGGCGATGACGCAACCGGCTGGGGCGCCACGTCGATCGTGCGGTCTACGGCCCTCTCGGATCTCATCGCGCACGACGGCCAAACGCCTCTGTGGATTCTGCTGACGATCCTTGCGGCTTTCGGGCTCGGCGCGCTGCATGGGCTCGAACCCGGTCACGGAAAGGCGCTGCTCGCGTTCACGCTCGTCGGCGCCCGCGCCACGTTGAAGCAAGCCGCAATCCTAGCGGCTGCGTTGACGTTCGCGCACACGATCGCGGTGCTCTTGCTCGGCCTGGCTTTGTCCTTCGCTGTCGGTTTTGCGACCGAGAATCTCTTTGCATGGATCACGTTGATTTCCGGCGCTGCCGTCGCGGCGATCGGCGCGCGCAGCCTGGCGTCGGCCGTTTCGCACGCGCGGGCTCACGCCGCCGGGAGCGGCCACGATCATCACCACGCACACGATCACACGCACGCGATCGCGGGCTCGGTGCCGCTGCATTTCCACAGCGCCGTCGTGGCGGCTATGAGCGGCGGCATCGCGCCGTGTCCCGCCGCGATCGTCGTGCTGCTGACGGCACTCCATTTGCACAGGGTCGGGTACGGCCTCATGCTGATCGTCGTGTTCAGCCTCGGCCTCGCCGCGATACTCAGCGGGCTGGGGTTCGCGGTCGTGCGCGGCGCGGCGTGGCTGCAACGGCGGTCCGGATTCACGCGCTTCGCGAGTTTGGCCCCCTTCGTCACGGCCGGCGTCATCTCGGTCGTCGGTGCGAGCATGCTCGCGCAGGGGGTGTCCGCTCAAGGCTTTCGCATCGTCGCACCCGCCGTGGCTGCGTTCGTTCTCTGCGCCATCGCATTGGTTGCTTTTGTTCCCGCGTTTCTCTCGCCGCGGTCGACACACCGCACACTCGCCATAAAGGAGACCACATGAGACTGCTTCGCTCCCTTGGGACGATCGCGGCCGTTTTCGTGCTTGCCTTCTCGATCTCGCTTTATTCTTTCAAAGCGGCACGAGGATCCGATCACCAAGACTCGCCGACGGTCGTCGCCAACCCAATGGCCGATATCACCGACTTCTACGCTTTTCCGGACCCGCACGACGCGTCGCGAGTCGCGCTGGCGATGGACGTTCGCCCACTCATTCCGACCGGAATGACGGCAGGGATCGCGCTCGATCCCAACGTCCTCTATCAGTTCAAGCTCGCGACGAGCGGCGTCGCATCCAACTCGATTCAGGAAAACACCGTCATTCAGTTCACGGCGGATTCAACCGGCACGGCGCAAAACATCACGCTCTATGGGCCGGCATCGCCGAACGAAGTTGGAACGTCCAACACGACCGTCGGCCAGACGGGCACGTTCGCCTTCGGCAAGGTCGCGCGGCTCAAGGGTGGCATCAGGGTCTTCGTAGGACCGCGGCGCGATCCGTTCTTCTTCGATCTTGCTCAGTTCTTCAAGATCATTCCGGATCGCAACTATACGAACCACCCGAATCCTCCGCCGCCTACCGCGACGTCGTTCCGATTCGCGTCGGCGTCGCAGAAGATCGTCTTAAACGGTCAGAGCTACGGAACGGCGGGTTCCAACGGCTGCGTAATCGCTAAGCCGCACGACTTCTTAGCACCCTACAACGTCCTGTCGATCGTGATCGAGATGCCCAAGTCGATGCTCGCACCGCCCGCCGCATCGCCCGGGGTGATCGCGCTCTGGGCCACCACTGCCACGCCTGACGGCAGCTCGGAATAGGAGACACATACCATGACATTACGCTATAAGCTCGGCCTCGTTGCCGTCGCGCTTGCCGGCGCCGTTATCGGCGGCTGCAGCTCCAGCTCCGTTCTCTCTCCAATCTCCGGACCGACGAACCCGCCCGCAGCCACCACCTACAAGCAGATCGAGCTGCTCTCGCGTCCGGCGGTCAAGGAAGCTTTCGAAATGTTTGAAGACCACAACAAGACGAACCGCTCCGAGCCATATGCGGACCCGGTCTTGAAGTCGCAGATCAAATCGTTCGCGCTGATGTTTCGCAGCAAGAAGACGGCCGATACGCTGCAAGCGGTCCTTTATCCGAACGTAATGAAGGCCGATCTTTCGCAGAACACGAGCAAGGCCGCCTATCTTGGTTACGAAACCGGCGGCGCGACCGGGAGCAAGTACGGCGGCCGCGCGCTGGACGATGACGTGATCGACATCTCGCTCGGCGCGCTCTTCGGGAACACGCTCTCGGCCCTCAACCTGATCCCCGACGATCACAAGGAAGCCCCATGTCTTACGACCGACAACGTCGCATACGACAAGTCGAATACGACCACGTTTCCTTACGTCCAGGCGCCGCTCTAAAGTGAGGGCGTCTGGGGCGATCGTCGCCTTTGCGGCGGCGATCGCCGTTGGGGCGGCGTGGCCGTTGTACTCTTCGCATCGGGCGCAGGCGAGCGGCATTGCGCCCGCCCCCGTCTCGACCGACTACCGACGGCGTAATGACATCGTCGCTTTCGAGGAGACGGGGCTTCGCCGCGATCCTACCGATCAGATTACGCTGCGCATGTTGGGGAGCGAGTACCTCCAACGATTCCGCGAGGCGGGCGATCTCAACGATGTCACACGCGCATTGGCGGTGGCCACGCGGTCTTTACGCCTCCAGCCGCAGGGCAACGTTCAAGCGCTCGACGTCATCGCCTCGAGCGATCTGAGCCTGCACCGTTTTAGGGCGGCACTCGAAGCGCAGCGCGAGGCCTTGGAAAGCGCGCCATTCGACGACAACGCCCGCGCGCAGATTGCCTCGATCCTGATGGAACTCGGGCGCTACGGCCAGGCCCAACGCGCCCTCACGCATCCAACGGACCGGGATCCGAACCCGACCTGGATGTCGATTCAAGCGCGGTACGACCAACTGTCGGGCAACCTGGCGGGCGCGCGCGTGCAGATGGGGGAAGCGACGGCGATCGTCGACCGGATGATCAGCATGCCGGCCTACACGCGCTCGTGGTACCACATGCGCGACGCACAGCTCGCCTTCGAGGCCGGAGATACCTCGACGGCGAGCGCGGAGTTCGATGAGGCCTTGCGCGTCTATCCGGACAACGCGGCGGCGCTGCTTTTCCAGGCGAAGCTTTATCGCGCGCGCCGCGACTGGGCGCGCGCGCTTGTCGCGGCGCAGCGCAGCGCGCAGTTATATCCGCTTCCGCAGGCGCTGGGGTACGTGGTCGACTCGCAGCTTGCGCTTGGCGACCCGAACGGCGCGCGCAGAACCGACGCCCTCATTCGTGCCGAGCAGCGGCTCTTCAACGCGCAGGGCGTCAACGATCGTCTTCTCGCGATGTACTATGCCGAGCATGGCGAGCACCTGAGCGACGCCTTGAACGAGGCGCGCTCCGATGTCGCCAAACGCGGCGACGAAATATACACCGACGACACGATGGCCTGGGTGCTCGCGGCGATGCACCGTTGGCCCGAGGCGCGGCTTTATGCCGAGCGTGCCGTCCGATACGGCACGGCCGATCCCGAGCTGCAGTATCATGCCGGCGTCATCGCGTCGCACACCGGTCGGACTGCAGAAGCTCGGCGCCGGTTGCGAGCGGCGCTCGCGATCGACCCGCAGTTTCATCCGTTCTATGCCGACGACGCGCGGCGCATTCTGGCGCTGCTGAGCGAATGACGGCTCGCAAGATCTACGGGCTGTACGCCTTTTTGATCGCGCTCAACGCGGGCGCTTGGGGATTGGCGTTGTGGGCGTTTTGGTCGCGCCCGATTCTGCTTGGAACGGCGCTGCTGGCCTACACCTTTGGATTGCGCCACGCCGTCGATGCGGATCACATTTCGGCAATCGACAACGTTACGCGAAAGCTCATGCAAGAGCGCCAACGTCCCGTCGGCGTTGGCTTCTACTTTTCCCTCGGTCATTCCAGCGTCGTCGTCGTGCTCTCGGCACTGATCGCGATTGCCGCGGCCGTCGTGAAAGGCCTGCTACCCGCGTTGCAACGCGCCGGTGCGGTCATCGGCACGTCCGTTTCGGCGAGTTTCTTGTTGTTGGTCGCCGCAATCAATCTCATCGTGCTATTCGATATCTTCGGGGCTTTTGCCAAGGCGCGGCGCGGGCAAGCCGTTGAAGATCGCGCGCTCGGCGCCATGCTCGACCAGCGCGGATTGCTCGGGCGATTCTTCTCACCGCTGCTCAAACTCGTCGACCGTAGTTGGAAAATGTACCCCATCGGCGTTCTGTTCGGGCTGGGCTTCGATACCGCCACGGAGGTCGCGCTGCTGGGCATCGCGGCGGTCGAAGCCGGCAAAGGTCTGCCGGTGTTCGACATCTTGCTCTTTCCGCTGCTCTTCACTGCGGGCATGTCGCTCGTCGATACGACCGACGGGATCCTGATGCTCGGCGCCTACGGATGGGCTTTCGTGAAACCGATGCGCAAGCTCTTCTACAATATGGTCATCACATTGGTATCGGTGCTCGTTGCGCTGATCGTCGGCGGCGTCGAAGCCGCCGGCATCATCGCCGGTCAGCTTCGGCTCAACGGCGGGATTTGGGACGCTATTGCCGCGCTCAACGGCAACTTCACGACGCTTGGCTTCATCATCGTCGGCGTCTTCGTTGCCAGCTGGCTCGTCTCGCTCGCCGTGTATAAGGTGATGGGTTACGACGAGCTGAGCGCCGTTTGAGCTCTTCGGTCCTCTTACAACGGCATCACGATTGCGGCACAGGCCACATATCTTTTTATGTCGGCGCTGCTCCCGTGGACGACGTTGGTCAGAGCATACTTGGGTACCGGGTCCAGCTTGGCGCACGTGCCCGTGTGGATATGGGCGGGTTGTGTGCCGTTTTGACCTCCGGCCATTTTGATGACGATCTTGACACCGCCGGGAATCTGCTGGAGCAGCGCGGTACCGGTTTCACCCGGCCGATTCTGAGCGTACAGTTTTAACGTCAGCGTGGACGGATAGGCGCCGGCCGCCGCGCACGCGATTGCGGCGAGTGTGGCTGCGGCAAACGCCGTGCGTAGAGCGTACCGCTGCCTCCTTCGCTAGGGAGCCGGCGTCGTTCACCTCGAAGGGGCAAAACGAGCGTCGAAAATGGAATCGACATAAGGGAGCTTGCGATGCCAAAATATTTGATTCACGCTACCTACACTGCCGAGGGCGCGAAAGGCATCCTAAAGAGCGGGGGGACCGCGCGGCGTAAGGCCGTCGAAGAATTACTCGCGTCGGTAAACGGAAAGCTGGAGGCGTTTTATTTTACCTTTGGGGACGATGACGCGATTCTCATCATCGACCTACCGGATCAGATAGCCGCCTCGGCCATCGGCCTTGCGGTTTCGGCTTCGGGAGCAATACGAACCCGGTCGACCGTTCTGATACCTCCCGAAGAGGTCGATCAGGCGGTAAAGAGAGAGATCCACTTTCATCCGCCCGGGGAGTAGCTCTCTCGTATGAGAGTCGCATCGGCGAGACGCTGACGTTTCTCCATTGCGTATGACACAGAATCCACCGACTGCCGCAAAACAACCGCTCTCGCTCGAGCAGAAAAGGCGGGCACCGGATGCGTGCGGTCGGCGGGCTAGACTGAGGCGATCTTTGCGGGAGGGTTGTACCCCTACGCAAAAATAGCCACTCCGTGATTGATGCCGGCGCCGAACGTTGGGCGCTTCTTCTCGGCCTATCGCTCTTCTTTGGCTTTGCGTTCGAAGGGTTTTATTCCGAGGAGCTTCCGCGGCGCCCGGGCGGTGTCCGCACGTTCCCTCTGCTGTCGTTAGCGGGCGGAAGTCTGTTCTTGCTCGACACGCATTACGGGGGAGCCTTCATCGCTGGATTGCTCGTCCTGGGTTCGTGGATCTACGCCTACGTGCGCCGCGAAATGAAAGTTGAGCCGACCTTCCCGGAAGGCATGTTCATCGTGCCGGCCTGCAATTTACTGGCCTACGCCCTCGGTCCGCTCGCTCTAACGCAACCGCTGTGGTGCGGCGTCACCGTGACGGTGGCCGCGGTCCTGTTGTTGGGCGGCCGGCGAACCCTGCACGATTGGGTGAAGCGGGTCTCGGGAGAGGAAGTCATCACGGCCGCCCAGTTCCTGATACTCGTCGGCGTCGTCTTACCATTGCTTGCCGGAAAGCCGGCAATCCCTTATACGTCGATCACGCCATTTGGCGTGTGGCTCGCAGTCGTCGCCGTTTCGTCGATTTCGTACGCGAGCTATCTTCTGCAGCGTTACGTATTCCCCGGGCGCACGACGTTCTTGATGTCGGTCCTAGGTGGGCTTTACTCGTCCACGGCGACGACGGTCGTCTTGTCGCGGCGGGCGCGCGATGAGGGTATGACCCGCGAACTCCAAGGCGGCATCATCGCTGCAACGGCAATGATGTACGTACGGATACTCGTCATTTGTTCGCTCTTCAACGTTAGCCTCGGGCGCGCGCTGATCGTTCCCTTGTTGGGCCTTGCGCTGCTGAGCGCCATCGTCGCGGCCTTGCGGGCGCGTCTTGGCACGCGCTCCCCCAGCGTTGCCGCACCGACGAACCCGCTTCAAATCTGGACTGCCCTGTTGTTTGCCGGACTCTTCGTAGCGGTTTCGATGCTGACGAATCTCGCACAAACCCATCTCGGGCACGCCGGCGTCTATGCATTGGCTGGGGTGGTCGGCGTCACGGACATCGACCCATTCGTCTTGAGCCTCGCTCAAAGCGGCGCGAGCGCAACCGGTCTTGCGACCGCGGCGACAGCGATCGTGATCGCGACCTCATCCAACAACGTATTGAAAGCCGTTTATACCGTCGCATTTTCCCGGCGGCGCGAAAGTTGGATACCGGCGGCGATCTTGTGCTTAATTGCGGGCTTTGGCATCGCGGTCGCGTTTCTGATGATGCGCTGACCTTGCAAGGTAATCTACTTTAACGCGATCTCGAGCGCTACATTAGCCGTTGCGCCGATCGTTGAATCGAGTCGCGTGACCGTCATTCCGAAGGCGTGACGGTTGATCTCAGCGCTCGCATTGTAGACGGGATGCGCCACATCCCCGGGCGCCGTGACCTGGAGACGTTCGAGCTGCGCGACGCCATGAATCGTTAGATTTCCATCCATCTCAAATGCGTTCGGGCCGTTCGGCGTGATTTTCGTGCTCGCGAAGGCCCAAGTCGGAAATTTCTGTGCGTCGAAGAAGTCGGGTGATCGCAGCGATTTGTCCCGATCGGGTTCGCCCGTCTCGATCCTGGTTGCGTCGAGCACCGCCGTTACGCTGGTGGGAATTATCGAGCCGGGAGCGAGTATCACCGACCCGCTGAGAATCGGAACGGTTCCGATCACGCGTTCGACCCACAGGTGGGACACGCTAAACCGTGCTCTCGATTTAGCGGCATCGATCGAGCGCTGAGCCGGCTCGCCCGCAGCCGCCCGCGCCGTCAAGGCGAGAATGACGACGCCAAGCGTTAGTCGAGCCGTCGCTTTACTCATGAACCCTAATACCCGATCGTGAACTGGAGGTTGATGAGGTTCGTGGTGAGCGGACTGCGTCGGATCACGTCTTCGATCGTGACGCGCGAGTTCTCGGTCGGGCCGTAACCGAGTAAAACCACTCCGTCTCGCGTAAAAATACCGATAGAATCGGCCGTTCCTTCGTACCGCGCCTCGGCGTACAATCGCCGGTTGAAAGCATAACGAAGCTGTTCGAAGCCGCCGCTCGAGGTGCAACTGATATTGGCCGGCGTCGAGCAGTTGGAATCCCGCCCGTTGATAATGACGATTTCGTTGGAGAAGCGCGTCCACTGCCCGTACGTAAATCCGAGGCCGGTGCGTTCGAAGCGGTCGAAGGGACCGCCGGCAATTGGGCGCAGGCCATCGTAGCGGAAAAGGCTCACGGTGAATTGGCCCATCGCGTCCGCAACGTACGCGTCGGTGTCCGCGCCGGTTTTCGCGAGTCCGCTCTGAGGGTCGTAGCCCGGACCTGCGAAGAGCTGTACGTTCAGACCGCGTAGCGGGTCGCCGACGCCGAGGCGCAAACCCGTCTTCGGATCTTTAAGGTTAAATGGATTTGCGCCCACGGTTTGGACGTACGGTGTGTAGTCCTGATACGTGTCGCGAAAGGTTTCGGGATCGACCGGCAGCGGTATCGTGAACGAGCCGCCTTGGAGGTAGACGGGAATGCGCGCCGCCCAAGGATTGACGCGCTCGCTGATCCACGCGTCGCGCAGCAATCCGGGCTCACCGCCATCAACGATGTATTGCTCGAAGAAATAGTTGGCGCGCGAACCGATCGTGCCGGTAGTAAACGCCTCAATCTCGTCGACGATCGCTTTGGGCAGCCCGGCGCCGTCGGGACCGCTGCCCTGGTGCTCGCTTGACCCGACCAAGTTGACCTTGATCGACAGCGGGAGCGTCGGGCCCGAGGATATGCCGGGGAAGCGTTCGCCGTACGCTAAGAATGCCGCCCCAAACTGGTTGAGATGAGGGATGACGGAGTGGCACTTGGCGCACGTCACGCCATACTGCCGCGCAAAAAGCGGGATCGACTGGGCCGGCCTCGGCAGCCAAACACCCGGCACCAGAAGCGCGCTGCAGGCCGTCCGAATGACACGCTTCGGCATGCCTAACAGGTTCATTAGGCTTCACTTATTAGGCGAGCCCAATTCGCGCCCTGCAGCCTGCCGGCCGGCACGATCCGGCTGCATTGGCAGCCGGAAAGCAGCTCTCCAACTAGGATTCTAACCAGTGATTCATAGCGCTCTTGCATCTGTTATTCAGTATGCTATTATTGGTGTGAATTGGAGGGGGGGTTGACCTGTGTCCTTGCCGGATCAGTACCTCATTAGCAAGCTTAGCGCGGGCGATGCGCACCACGAAGCCATGGCATTGCCCCTTGCGACCGCGGTTGCGCAGCTCGTGGATCTTCTAGGGGCGACTAGCGTCGCCAGCATCGCAGGCGTGAGGGAGACGCGCGCCGTTCAGCAGTGGATGGCCGGCGAGCGCGAACCCCAGCGCCCGCACGTCCTACGGTTTGCCCTTCAGCTCGCGCTCATGATCTCCAGCCTTGCGAGCCGCAACATGGCAAGGGCGTGGTTTCACGGCTCCAATCCGCATCTCGACGATGAGGTTCCAATCGTTTTGCTTCGCGATCGGGCTCTGGAGTCGATACAAGTACCTTTGATGGCCGCCGTTCGATCTTTTGCGGCTCGAAACGGTGACGCATAACGGGTCGTTTCTTCTTATAAATCCCTGAGCCGGGGCCACCACGTTATCGTGCGCCAATCACTTCTTGTTTCCTAAAGAAGCGCGAAGTACCATTGTAGCAACCTGATCGCTACAAGGGCTCGGTAATTTGGAGACATTTAGTCAGACGCACCCGGTAACCAACACTGATACGACGGCTCCGGAGAATCAGAAAGCCTATGAAAAGATCGTAATGATACTTGACGGCGAATACGACCTCGCATGTAAGGGGCATCTTAGATCAGACTTTCAACGCCTTACGAACGTGCAAGATGTCGTGGTGGATTTTACGGACGTGACATATATCGACTCAACGGCCGTCGTCGAGCTGCTCCGTATGCACCGCATCCGCGAGTCCAAAGGTTATAAGCGGGAGACGATCGTCGTGCAGAATCCAAATATAAAGAAGCTCTTTACCCTGCTCAACCTTCAGCAAGTTTTTTGCCTCGTTAACGACCTCAGCCACGTGGTTGAGAAAAACGAAGAACCTATCGGTTTGGATTATACAGCGAGGCACGCGCCATGCGGACACCACGCATCGCCCCGCACAGCCAAAACCTGAGCGCCCCGAAACTCCCTCGGGCGAATGTTTCTGACGAGCCTTTAATCATTCGTCTTCGCGAGGAGGAATGGGACCTCGCCGTCTGCGAGCACTTAGAGCAACTTCTGGTTCCAGCGCTAGAGCATCCGAACGTCATTATTGATATGACTGCCGTCCGATTTTTGGACTCAAGCTGCCTCCATAAGCTGGTCCACATGTACGGTGAGCGCGTGACCCGGCGTGGATTCTCTCCCGCTCGGCTCGTCGTCACATCGCCGAACGTCCGGAAGCTCTTCGCGATCCTGAATCTGGATCAGGTCTGGCGTATTTTCGGAACAGTGGACGAGGCACTCCAATCTCCCGACGATTCTCGACAACCAGGGTAGGTTTCTCCCTTTTATAAAGTTTTGTCAAGAAACGTTGCGGCTTGAACGGCGCAAGTCTCGTAGGACGAAACCTCTGCCACAAGTGCTGCGTAAGTGCTTCATAATGAAGCGTTCTTGGATATGGCCGCTTATCGGCGTATGTGTGGCGATCACCATCACGTCCGCCATGGACGCAACCGGCTTGGCGAACTTCAGCTCGCTACCGCTGTTTCCGCTGCTCGCGCTTTTCTGGTATCTGCAGCGGTTTTCGGCGGCCGATGTTGGGTTTGCCTGGGGAGGGTCGCGAGCCCCGCTTTGCTACGGGCTCGCGATCCTGTATCCGGTCGTCGTGATGGGCTTAATTATTGGTGTCGCGGCGCTAACGGGAGCCCTCCACACCGCACCTCCGCCGCACCACAAGCATAGCGTATGGATGATCCTATCGATCAACATCGTTTCGACCATCCCTATCGGCTTGCTCACCGAAGAGGGGTTTTTCCGCGGGTGGCTTTGGGCGTCGCTGAAGCGCGCCGGCCAAGGAAACGCCGCGCTCGTGATCTTGACGAGCATCGCGTTCGCGCTGTGGCATTGGTCCTCGGTAATTCTTCCAACCGGCTTCAATCCGTCGCTCTCTCAAGTGCCGGTCTTCATGCTCAATGCAACGGCTCTTGGGGCCATCTGGGCGATGTTGCGGCTCGCATCGGGGTCTTTGCTGGTTTCGAGCGTGAGTCACAGCGTCTGGAACGGCTTAGCGTACGTGCTCTTTGGCTTCGGAACCAGCGTTGGAACCCTTGGCATCGCGAATACGAGCCTCTATGGGCCGGAGATCGGTGTCCTCGGATTGCTGCTGAATTGCGCCGTCGCCCTGGGTTTGTGGCGATGGTGCGCGCGCCGGCGTATGTTCTGAGCGCGTCGCCATTGCTTGGATGTGGTAACATACCGCCTAGAACGCCATGTTTCATCTCGCTCACTTGACCAATTACGGCCTGCTGTTTCTCAGAGTTATGGCCGGCGCGATCTACGCCGACAGTGGGTACAACGATTTCAAAGACCTCGATGCGCGCAGCAAGAGCATCGGATTGCCCAAAGGCTTTACAGCTTTCCTTGCGGCGGCGGAGCTTGCCGGCGGAGCGGCGCTCATCTTGGGTGTGCTCCAGCAGCTCGCCGCAGTTGGATTGATCCTCATCATGCTGGGTGCGGTTCAAAAGAAGATCTTCGTGTGGAAAACCGGGTTTTGGGGTAAAGACGGCTTCGGTTGGTCGTATGAGTTGACGCTGATCTCGATGCTCGTGGTCGTCCTGTTTACAAACGGCGGCCGATTCGTTCTGATGCCGTAGACGAGGAGCCCTCGACCATGACGCGGCCACATGAAGACCTTCGGCACCATACGCCCACGGATCACCGTCCCGGTGGGCCTGCGCTCTCGTTTGCCCCAGGCTCATGGTGGGCGATAACGGTGGCGCACGTCGCTGCGGAGCGCACGCCTGCCGGAGTTGCAGCGTACGAAACGCTCGTCGAGCAGGCTCGCATCGCAGCGCCGAAAGCGCGGGAAGCGGCGGTACTCGAGTCGCACGATCGGCGGCGCGTGATCGCAATGCTCCACCTCGAAGGCCACGAGGCGTTCCGGCATCTCACCGCTGCGTGGGACGATCATCACCTGTTTGGCGAGCGGCATGCCGTCGCCGAGTCGCAATCCCTGGCCCTCTATCTGCTCGTGACTAGCGTAGGTGAATCGACCATCGATCCGGCGTCGACCGACGCTTACGCTTTCGAGCACGTGTCGTTGGGCACCGAACGGACCCGGGCCGTTAGCGCCGCAATAACCGCGGCGCCCGGTTTCCGCGGCGCGATGCTTTTTGGCGCCGACGGCGCCGACGCTTCGGCCGTCTTCTATCGGTTTTCGCACGCCGACGAGATCGAAACGTTCCGCGCCACGCCCGAGGCAAAGCACGTTTTGGGGCCTACCGGAGCACCCGGCGAAACGTTCTACGCCGTGCGTCCCGTGCGCACGTTCGCATAGGAGCCCTCAGTATTTAGGCAGGGCGGTCCAGCCCTTTTCCGTCCGAATCTGCCAGCCCTGAGCGTTTCCCGCGCGGCTGCGGTACGTGCCGTCGCCGCCCGCGCAGCCACCGCCCGCGCCGATCGCCTGTGCGCAAAAGTCCACGACGACGTATTTGCCATCGTACCTCATGCGTTGGGACGTACAAACCGTCGCCCACTTCGGATAGCTCGACTGGCCCCAATCGGAGGCAAGGACTACCGACCATCCGACGATGTCGTCGTGTGCGGTCTGCGCTTTGTAGACAATGCAATCGTTCAAGCCAAAGATCATCGGATCGTGACCCTTCAGCGGGACGCGAAGGGTACGGTCTTGGAACCGATCTTGATCGCCCTTCGATAGCGCAAACGGGACGTGCGGGGCGCAGCCCGCAACGATCGCTGCAAGGGACACTAATATCACGGCGCGGCAAAATGGCTTACTCGAAAGCATCAGCGGCGCCCGACAGATTTGCGACGGCTCCCACGACCACCTACGCTCACGTTCGGAATCTCGAAACCCGTTTGTAGACTATTCTCGACCGCGGAAGATCGAGTTCATTAAGAACGAGCGTCTGGGGATCATACCAGAGGGTTGCGACGGTGTCTTCAATCGTCACCGCGATGCTCGAGTCGGTCGGGGCGACACCCGCTGGACGCTCGGCGGCACCAGCGGATGCGACCATCGGCTGCGCCTGGCCGGCGCCCACGACGAGGAGCGACAAAGTCGACGTACGCGCTTCACGCAGGACCGCCGGGAGGGTAAAAAACGATCCGACAAAGTAGTCGAAAACCACGAACGGGGCGCCCGGAAGGGCCGAGATTTTCGTCGTCGACGTTGCCTGCCGAAGAGTAGCCGTAGTTCCATCCATCGTCAGGGCGACAACCGGCTTGCCGTCAGAATCGTCTTCGTACGAGCGCGTCGCGAACGTTGCCGGATCGAGCCTGCGCTGCGACGACTCCGTTTCTTCCATCGGCGAGGCGTGCTCTTCGACGACGAGGTCGCCATGCGACCTGGTCATACGTATGGCGCTCGTAGCCACGGACTTGCCGCCGTCGATGATGACGTACCTATAAATTCCGTCGGGGAGCGGCGAGGCCGCAAGCTGAGCCGTTCCGGCCGCGAGCAGTGACGCCATCAATAGGAATGCGATAGTCGCCGACCAGCCTTTCTTCGGGGATGCGAACTAGTGTGCGACAATGTAGGTCTGGATGTGCCACGTGCCGGCGAGGAACGTGCAGCCCATGGCAAATGTGGCCCAGGCGGCGAGCAACCACAGATCCTTCAGTTCTTTAGTCATCTACTTAGTCTAGCGGCCGAAGCGTACGAAAACGTCCGGCCGGCGAACAGCGACCGGAGGCCTGGCCTCACATGGGTGGTCCGATCAGGATCCACGTCTTGCCTTTGAAGCTTCGGATCATGACGACCTCTGCGGTTGCGCCCTGTCCGACGAGGAACGCGTCTTCGGACTGCTCCATCCCCGGCTGCTGCATTTCGCTCGCACCCTTGAGATGCGCTCGATACCACGCTTTGACGGTAGCGAAACTGTCTGAAGTGGAGTAGGCCCTGACCTGGGAGGGCGGCGCCTTTAAGGCGACGCCATTCGGCACGCTACCTCGAGCGGCTCCTGGATAAATCGGGGGAGCGGCGACACCCCCGGCAGCCGCGGGCAGGGTGGCTGAGGCGAGAAACGCGAGCAACACTGTGGCGAGATACGTACGCATAAATGTCCCCTTTCGCACTGATACTAGTGAACGAGGCGTACGAAAACGTACCGCGGCTGCGTTCAGCAACGCATGGCCGTTACTTATCGGAAGGTGTATAGGCCGCGCCGTCAATGCCGCTGTAGAAGTTCGGATTTGCCACGTCCGACCATGCGTTGGACGAAACCTTGCCCACGTCGAACCAGCCGCCCGTATCGCCAATCGCCATTTTGCTCTCCGCTTTGTTGAAACCGCCCGACACCGGGTCGCCGATGCCGAACGCGTTTTGACGGGTAGGACCGAGCACGTTGAACGGCGCTCCGCTCGGAGAGAGCGGCAGATGATACTGGGAGATCGTCCGGGGCTTTTGATCGATGACGTTCAGCGTCTCCCCGCCGTTGCTCACGTAAACGCCGCCGAAAAAGCCATACGTGCCGACCGGCTCGACGATCGTGAAGTGCGGGTTCGACGTGGGGTTGATAACCTCACCGAGGCCGAAGCCATATGTGCTCTGCTTGTAGCCGCTGAAGGTAAACCACAGATTACCCGCAGCGTCGACGTCCATGTACCCGACTCCACAAAGCGGCTTGCAATTCGCACCCAGTGAGATCAAACGGGGAGTGGCGGACGGGTTCCCCTTCGGCCACCATTCGAAACCGGTGCTGAGAACGTTGACGCAGCTTGGATTGCACATTTCCATGGAGTACAGGTTCAGCGAAGCAAAAACGTTGCTATGGGGGTCGAGTCCGCTGTCGTAACCGTAGCCGCTGAAGGATTGACACTCTGAGATGGGAGTTGGGCATGCGGGCAGGTACTGTTTTCTCAGCGCGCCGGCGCTGGTGTATTCCTGGACGGCGCCGTTGGTACCGCTCAAGGACGTTAGCTCGCAGCCGACCCACACGTGTTGCGCGCGATCCACTTTGAGGGCAACGGGATCGTAGCAGCTATTTCTCGACAGATCGATCGCCGTCACGGTCCTCTTGCCGCTCGCGTCCTGGCCGAGCAAATAGTTGAAGTTGGTGTCGGTCGCCCACAGCCCCACCTGGGCTCTCGGATTGAACGGCAACCGTGGCCGAGAGCGGTCCGGATATGCAAGCTGATCGCGCAAGACCGCGGTGGGGATAGGACCCTGCAGCCTTCCCGCCAGTTGCATTTGGAGTAGCCGAGAGGGCGTCATGGCGGTTTGAGGCGCTAGGGCTTGCGTCGATGCGCACCCTTGAATGACCAGCACTAACATGACGGCAAACGACGCGCGCAATTCCGGCTCTCCTATCATCGATCTTGGGACTTACGTTGTTTACTTCTATTCCTTCGGGATCCCCCTTTGGCCGTCAACGTCATAACGCTATACGTCACATTTCCGTCGCGGATTCGGTCAACGTCGTAAAGAGATCAACTCAGCAACGACGGGAGAAAAATATGCAAACGTCTGGCAGAATCGCGGTAGCAGGCGCGACGGGAAGGCTCGGCCGGGATGTCGTCGACGCCCTCGAGGAGCGCCGATACGGCGTCGTTCCAATGTCGCGCTCGAGCGGCGTCGACCTCGTAACGGGCTCCGGGCTGCAAGAGGCCCTAACCGATGTGGAGTGCGCGATCGACGCGGCGAGTGGTCCTTCTCCGGACCAGCACGAGGCGACGGAACTCTTTACTGCGGCCGCCCGCAATCTGCATCGGGCCGGCGAACGCGCCGGTGTACGCCGTATGGTGACGGTCTCGATCATCGGCTGCGACCGGTTTACCGCGGGTTACGCCGCAGCAAAGGTGGCACACGAGCGCGAAATGGTGTCGGGCCCGATTCCAGTCCAGGTGCTTCGTGCGGCGCAGTTCCACGAGGTCATTTCGCAATCGAATGGGGCAAACAGCGCGACGTGAGTTACGTGGCGAGGCTGCGAATACAGCCGGTTGCCGCGCGCACCGTTGCGGGGCCTGTGGTCGACCTGGCGACGCGGCCGCCCACGAAATGGGCTGAAGTCAAGACTCCGGAGATCGCCGGTCCGCGTGAAGAAGATGCCGTCGATTTAGCCAAAATGCTCGTGGGCCGCCGCGGTGAAGCGGTCCGAATCGAGAGCGGCAGGGACCCGGCCGACCCAGACAATTTGCTTCTAGAGAATGGCGCCTTGATGCCCGGGCCCCACGCCATGCTCGCGGGACCGACGTTCGAGGAGTGGCTCGACACGTTAGGCCGCCCTTAGCAGCCGACCCGGCCGCGGTTGATCGCGGCAAAAGGTTATGCGACCAACTCACCCAACGGAGATTTGCATATGTGGCTGCGTCTTACCCTGTTTCTCGGCGCCTTCGCCTGCCTGTTTAGGGTGCCTGTCGCGGCTGCAACCCTGGAAAGCTGGACCGTCGATCCGGTGCACTCAACCGCTCAGTTTACGGCACGTCATTTCGGCATCGTGCCGGTGATCGGGACGATTCCGATCGTCAGCGCGACGGTGCAGCTCTACCCCGGTTCGCAAATTCCAGTTGCGGTCTCGGCGCAGCTCGACGCAACGAAACTCGACACGCATAACGACAGGCGCGACAGCGATCTCAGGTCGCCGCATTTCTTCGATACGGCGACGGCCCCGACGATCAAGTTCATCGGCACGAAGGTCGACGGAACAGATCCGAATCATTTTAAGATAACTGGAAATCTCACCATGCACGGGCAGACGCATTCGGTCGTCCTGAATGCGGGGGTCGTCGGTTCCGGAAAGTCGCCGCGGGGCCGGTCGATCATCGCGTATGTCGCCACTGCAACCGTCGATCGCACGGAATGGGGCATGACCTACGGCCCTATGATCGTCGGAAACGACATCGACCTCTCGATCAACGCCGAAGCCGATGGTCCGTAACTAGACTATCCGTCGAGGCCACCGCCGCTACTCGCGGAGCGCTGCGCGCACCTCGGCCGTCACCGACCCTGGAGTCGGCTCTAACCACAGGGCCCACCCGATGTCGCGGCGATTCCCTTCAAAGCTTACGAGGTCCGTGCCAGGAGAGAGGCGTATCAACGCCTCGGGGTGCGGCAAGCTCGGGCTCGCGCAATCAGGTCTCCTGACGGCGTCATCCCGCTCCCACTCTGCAATCCTGGCTTAGGCCTGGATGGCGCGACCGTTTACTCCGGAGGATGCGTCGCAGGCGCAAACTCGATCCCCAAGCGCGAAAACCACTTAGGAAAAGAGAGCACAAATGAAGGTTTCACGTATCGGCCGCTATGCCGTAGGCATCGGCGCGGCTATTCTCATACTCGCCAGCTGCGGCGGATCGCAGCCGCAGGTTGGCGCGCCCGCGACGATGCAGCAGAGCGCTGCGACGGGCGGCTATCCGAACCGGGGCAACTCGAGGATGGCACACCGCGCCACAAGCGGCAGCGCATTCACAGTGAGCGGCCGGTTCATCCTCCTCAACGGCACAAAGTTTTACGTCAAAGGCATGGTCTATTCGCCGACGCCGATCGGCAACGGCGTTTCGGACCCCCCTTCGCTCAACGATCCGCTTCGCGACGGCAACTCGGTCATCTGGCAGCGCGACCTTCCGCTGATGCGCGCTATGGGCGTGAACGTGATCCACATCTATAACGTCGTGCCGCCGCCGTACGACAAGGATACGGGACCCATTTCCAAATGGCTCGATGCCGCGTGGAATGGCGGGACGAATCCGATCTATGTGCTCCTTACCGTCTACTTCGACGGTAGTGCTCTGAACAGCGATAATTCCACGCGAGACCTCGCGGAACAATACTACGAGCTCGACAAGAAATACGGCGCCAAACCCGCTGTCATGGGCGTCGTCATCAGTAACGAGATCATCAAACCGGACTGGTGGGACAGCGCCAAATGGTGGGGCAACTTCAATCGCATCGTCACGAGAGCGAGGGCCGGCTTCGCCGCCGCAGGAAATCCAAACAAGATCGTGACGACATCGAACGACGACGCGATTATCAAGGAGGGCGGTAGAGATCGCCTCGCCGACATCTACTACGGCGAGCGGCACGGTGCGAAGGTCGACGTCTGGGGGGACAATCCCTACCGCGGCCGCACGTTCACGGGGCTGTTCAGTCAGATCCGGCTGGACACGACGAAGCCCGTTTTTCTGACCGAATACGGCGCCCCCGCGTCGTATCACCCCGACTGGGCAAACACTTACTTCTATCCCAGGGATCTGCACGGCGTAGGCCACTGTGTTCCTACGATGCCAAGCGGTCCGGTTAACCGCGACGCCGCGGAACTCCCCAAGTCGGGCGATCCCGGCATGGATGGTGCCCTCGACCTCGTTACGAATAACGCCAAGCTCCTGTACGATGCATACAGCAATGACGGTGTTGTATCGGGCGGATTCTACTTCGAGTGGACCGACGAGTGGTGGAAAGCCAATGCGGATGTCCCGGAGTACAGAAGTAAGCACGTGGGGGACCCGACCTTCACCGGGCATTTCCCAGGGTGCGCCTACGACCATGCCTGGTTCGGACTCAACGCAATCTCGCTAACGCCACGCAAGAAGTACTTCGACACCTTAAAGCCTCGCCCAACGCTCGACGCGCTCAAAGCCGAGTGGGCAAAGGAGCAGTAGCCGCTCAGTCGACATCGGTCGTAGGCTTCGAAGGGGGATCGGCGCGAGTCGGTCCCCGCTTCACACGCGGGTTAGCGCGAAAGGAAGCGCCGTAGCGACCCGGCAAGCAGCGAGGCCGAACGCGCGAGGGCGTGGTCGCTCCCGGCGCTAAAGCCTACGACTAAACCCTTGCAGTCAGCCCGCTGCACGCAAAGCTGCGAGAGCGGCAGGACACGCTCGCCGTCCGACATCGTATTGACGAAGCGCACATCGTCAAAGTCGCGCCGCGCCATAATTGCGACGTGCAAGCCCTTCTGCGCCGGACCCATTGCGAAGCTGCGAGGAAGCTCGCGCGATAGAACCTCGACCAAGATCCTGCGCCGGCGCTCGTAGACTCTCGTCATCCGCCGAACGTGGCGGCTGAAATGACCGCCGGCAATAAACTCCGCGAGTGTCGCCTGCAGCTGAGCCGAAGCGCCGAGACTGAACAGCGCGCGCGCGAAGCGAAAGATGCTAGCGAGGTGATCGGGAACGACGACGTAACCTAATCGCATCCCCGGCGCGAGCGTCTTGCTGAACGTGCCGACGTAGATCACGCGCTCGTCGCGGTCGAGGCTCTGCAGCGCGGGGATCGGATGCGAATCGAACTCGCTGTCGTAATCGTCTTCGATCACATACGCATCCACCCGCCGCGCCCAATCCAGGAGCTGCGCTCGTCGTGCCAGCGGCATCGTTCCCCCGAGCGGGAATTGATGCGATGGCGTGACGTAAGCAAGTGCGGCCGCGTCGGGCAATTCACTCGTACGCAAACCGTTATCGTCAACTTCAACGCCGCGCAAGACGAGCCCGGATGCCGTGAAAATTGCGCGCGCGAGCTGGTAACATGGATCCTCGAGCACGATGCGATCGCAGCGTTGCGCCAGCACGAATGCCGCGAGGCCAAGGCCGCCTTGCGCGCCCTCGACGATCGTAATCCGGCTCGGATCTGCAAGCACGCCGCGGAACTGCGCGATGTGTCGCGCGATCGCTTCGCGCAACGCGATCAAGCCCGACGATTGACCGTAATCTAGCGATGCGCCGACGGACACGAGGTTCTTTCGCGCGAGGCGCTGCCACGTTCGCACCGGAAACGATGTAAGCGCCGGCGCCCCGACGCGCAGCGGACCGTACGAAGATCCGACCGCGTCCAGCGCTGCCTTAACCGGTAGAAGTCTACTCGCGTGCTGCGGTAGCGATCTCGAACCTGGCGCCACTCGCCCCCGCGCATCGTGCGGCATCGGCGTGACGAACGTGCCCGCGCCCACCCGTGCTTCGAGGTAGCCCTCGGCGACGAGCTGCTCTAGCGCCGACACTACGGTATTGCGCGAGACGCATAGACGCAACGAAAGCTCGCGGCTAGGCAGCAAACGCGTCTCGGGCGCAAAGAATCCGCTCTCGATTGCGCTTCGGAGCCGCCGGACTAGCTGCGAGACGAGCGGCTCGCCCGAGGCACGATCGGGAAAGAGCGACTCAACGCCGATTGGCTCCTTCATTTTGACACTTATTGGCGCCTCACACAGAGCCAATCCTCGTGTAGAATCTGTTTCATGAAGCGATTGATGCCGGCAGTGCTGGCGGCGGCGGTACTTGCCGCCGTTCCGGCCGGAGCCGCCACCGTTCTCGCGGCGATCGTCAAGCCGAACTATCCCGTTGCTTCCACTGCACGAGACGGTGGCCACGATTTCGATTTTGAGTTCGGCACGTGGCGCACGCACTATCGGATACTCAAGCACCGCCTCGTCGGCGACCACGAGTGGTACGACTGCTACGGAACGTCGGTCATTCGGCCGTTTTGGGGCGGCGGCGGCAATCTCGAAGACGGCGACCTGAAAAGCCCGAGTCGTTATATCGGCGGCATGACGCTCCGCATGTATGACCCGCACACGCATCAATGGACGCTATGGTGGGGAACGCGTAAGCTGGCCGTCGCGCCGCCCGCACAGATTGGGCATTTCAACATCAACGGCGTTGGCGATTTCTACGCGTACGATTCGTGGCAGGGCAAACCGGAGATCACGCGCTTCCAATGGACTCGCGTAAACGGTAATCCTCACTTCGAGCAGGCCTACTCGACGGATGGCGGCAAGACGTGGGAGACGAACTGGACGACCGATTACGAGCGCGTCGCACCCGCTGGCAACGGCGTCTGGAATGCGAGCGACCCGGCCAACCAAGAAGCGCACGGCTTCGACTTTCTCGTCGGGAGCTGGAAGACGCATTACTGGCGCCTGCGTCACCCTCTATCGGGCGATCGTGAGTGGTATGCCTGTGACGGCAGGTCGGTGGTACGCCCGTTTTGGGGCGGAAGCGCAAACCTCGAAGACGGCGACCTGCGTTGCCCCGCACAGTATATTCGCGGCGTCACTCTGCGCCTGTACGACCTTGCCACGCATCAATGGCTGCTCTATTGGGGTACGCAGAAGAATGGCTTGGCGACCGGACTTCCTCAGGCGGGGCGTTTTGGTTCAAACGGCGTTGGCGATTTCTTCGCGCCCGACACGTTCGGTGGCAAGCCGATCGTGGTTCGCTACCGCTGGCTCGCACGCGACGCCAACCCTCGCTTCGAGGAAGCCTTCTCGGGCGACGGCGGCAAGACTTGGGAGACGGTCTGGACGACCGACTACACGCGCAGCTAAGCTAGCTTGCTCAGCCCGGTGGCGCGACAATCTTCGCTACTTGACATGCCACTTACCTTACTACAGGATCTATCTATGTCGATCATCATCCGCGACGCGTTGCTGCACTTCGCGCACTTCATATGTATCTTTCTCCTGGCAAGTCTCCTCGCCGGTGAAATGTTTCTGCTGAGGAAATCGCTTCCGCGTGATAGAGTAGCGCAGCTTCAGCTCATCGACAGGTGGTACGGCATCCTAGCCGGCCTTGTAATTGTCACGGGATTATCGCTCGTCTTCTTTGGCGAGAAAGGCGCTTCATATTACGTTCACAACGCGATTTTTTGGACTAAAATGATACTCTTTCTGATGATTGCCCTCATTTCGATCGTCCCGACGGTTGCGTTCCTCCGCTGGAACCAACGCCTCGCCGCTGACGGATCGGTTACGCTCGAAGACGACGAATACGGTCGCCTGCGCGGTCTCCTCTGGCTGCAGATCGGCCTCCTCATCCTTCTTCCGCTTTGTGCCGCGCTCATGGCTAACGGCCTATCCTCATGGTAGGAAGGCCGTAAGACGATGGAACCGAGCGCCGCTGGTCGAAATTCGGCCGCTCGTCTTTCCGTTGCTGCTTCGGTGGAGGATTACGTAGATGCGGGTTTCAGTTTTCACGCCCTTTGCAGCCGGCATCTGCGCGGGTGCGGTCGTGCTCGGCGGCTGCTCGCTTGGCTCGCACGGTTCCCTGCCCTATATGCAAAGCGGCACTGCATTGCGTGCGCTCGACGCAACCGGCGCCGGCAAAATCACTCACATTGTCTACATCATTCAGGAGAACCGCAGCTTCAACAACATGTTCTACGGCTACCCGGGCGCGTACACCGTCACCGAAGGTAAGAACTCCAAAGGCCAAACGATCAAACTAACGCCGTCTAGGCTCGGGGCATACTACGACATCGATCACTCCGTGCAGGCCATGATCGAGGCGTGCAACGGTACGGGCAAGCTCCCCGGAACGGACTGTCGGATGAACGGATTCGACCAAGAATTTAACGACGCCCCCCGCAGTCTTCCGAACCCGCAGTACGTGTACGTGCCGCACGACCAGTCGAAGCCGTACTTTGACATGGCGCACGAAGGCGCGCTCGCCGACAGAATGTTCCAATCGCAGCTCGACGAAAGCTTCGTCGCCCATCAGTACGTCATCGCCGCGCAGGCCGCATGGAGCGCCAATTTGCCCGACGGCTACTGGGGTTGCGAGGAACACGAAGCATCTCAAGTCCAAATGATCACCGCACAGCGCATCGTCACCGGATATCAAAAGGCGTGCTTCGATTATCAAACACTAGGCGACGAGCTTGATAAGGCGAAACTCTCGTGGCGTTTCTACGCGAGCCAGTATGGCAGCGGCTCGAGCGGCAACGGTGGAACGTGGTCCAGTTATCAGGCCATCAAACACATCTACAATGGGCCGGACTGGAAGAAAGATGTCATCTCGCCAAACTGGAAGTTTATCACCGACGTGCGCAAGGGCGAACTTGCAAACTTTACGTGGATCACGCCCGTCTGCGACGACTCGGATCATACCAACTGCCCGGATGACTACGGACCGTCGTGGGTCTCGGCGCTCGTGAACACGGTCGGCAAGAGCAAGTTCTGGAACTCAACGGCGATCTTCATCCAGTGGGACGATTGGGGGGGCCTCTACGACCCGGTGGCGCCGGAGTTCAAGGATCGCGACAGCTTAGGCTTCCGCGTTCCGCTGCTCATGCTGTCTCCGTACATCATACACGACCACGTCTCGCACGTTCACTATGAAACCGCCAGCGTGCTGCGCTTCGCCGAAGATCTGTACGGCCTCGGTCAGCTCGCTAAGGCCGACGTGCGCGCTACCTCGCCTGCCGCCGACTGCTTTGACTTTTCCCAGAGCCCCGCCAAGTTCGTTCCGATCAAGGCGCCGCTGCCGCCGAAATTCTTCATGCACCAGTTCCCGGACGATTATCTGATTCCCGACAGCGAATGACCAAGGCATAGCCTCTTAGACGGTCGTTTCGACCGTTAGGTTCCGAGCTACGCGGGGATAAGCGTGTGCATGAACGTGCAGGAAATCTTCCCTGGAAAACCCTTTGGTCTCGGTGGCGTGCCATTCGGCAACGAGTTCGCGTACGTCACCGATGAGGTCGCGTACGCCACAATCGAAGCCGCATGGAACGCCGGGATACGCTACTACGACACTTCGCCATGGTACGGTCTGGGGCTCGCGGAGCGGCGTCTGGGCGGTTTTTTGCACAAACAAACACGCAGCGAGTACGTCCTATCCTCGAAGGTCGGTAAATTACTCACGGCGTCGCACCGCAACAATGCGAAAGAGTATTTTCCGTTCACCCCTTCGCCGAACAATCTCCGTTACGATTACACCGCCGATGGCATCAAGCGCTCGATCGAAGATAGCCTGCAGCGATTAGGTGTCGACGCCCTCGATGTGGTCTTCGTACACGACCTCTCACCGGATAACCCGTGGTTGCCGGGGCCGTGGGAAGAACAATTTGAGATCGCACGCAATGGCGCGTTCCCGGCCCTGACTAGGATGCGCGACGAAGGCACGATCAAAGGCTGGGGGCTCGGCGTCAACTCACCCGAACCAATCCTGAAGCTGATGGACGTCGCCGAGGCGAACGTCTGCCTCCTGGCGCGCCAATACTCGTTGATCGATCATGAGAATGCGCTGCACCAGGTCTTTCCGAAGGCACGCGAGCGCGGAATGACCTTTGTCGTCGGTTCGTCGCTCAACGCCGGGTTCATCAGCGGCAGCGCGCGCTTCAATTATGGCAGGGACAACTATAAGATTCCGGCTGAGGCCATCGAGAAGCGCGCTCGGCTGCGCGCGGTTGCGGCGCGGTACGGTGTCGACCTTCGCACGGCCGCGCTGCAGTTTTCGATTGCGCCGGACGTCGCAGTTGCACTAGTCGTCGGCTGCTCGAATCGGCAGCAGGCGCTCGCGGACTACACGTCGCTCAAGTTGAGAATTCCCCACGCGTTCTGGACGGATCTTCGATCTGAAAACTTGATCGAAAACGACGCCGCCGTACCCTCAGAAGATTAGACGAGTGGGAACCCGTCCGGATTCCCACTCAGGTAATCTGCGAGCGTACTTCTAACTTCGGCCTTTCGGCGGTCTTCCACCACCGCCACCGGGACGACCACCAGACATTCCGCCGCGCGGCGAGCCACCGCCACCCGGACGACCACCGGACATTCCGCCGTGCGAAAAGCCGCCGCCCGAGGGACGAGCGGCGTGCACGCCACCACCGCCGCCGACGCGCCCGCTATTCATGCCGACGTGCCGGTACGAGCTACCCTGCTGAAGATGCACGCCGTGGATCGCGCCCGACGACAGTTGACCGTGATGGGCCGTAGCGCTGACGGTGCCGTGTCTCGCTACCGACGGATTGTGATGGGCCCTAGCGCTGACGGTGCCGTGTCTCGCTACCGACGCGCTGTGATGGGCCGTAGCGCTGACAGTGCCATGCCTCGCCACCGACGCATTACGATGGGCGGCCGCACCGACAGTGCCGTGCGTCGTGTGCTGCGTGGCTCTCGAAGGTTCGAGCGGCTTCTGCACTGCGACGACGCGCGGCCGACCGTGATTCACCGATGCTAGTTGGCCGCGCTCTCGCGCTGCCGTTCGCTCGTGCGTGCGCTGCGCCGCGGTTTCGGCGACCGCATGCCGGCGCGCAGCGAGTTGGGCCCGTGTCGGCGTTGCGTGGATCCCACGACGACCACCGTTAAAGCTCACACGCGAGCGGCCAACAACGCCCCCGTGAACGACACCCCTGTTAACGAACGTATTGTGGATGACCGTTCGGTTCACGTTGACGACGGCCGTGTTGTAGTTGAAAACGCCGCCCGACCAGAAGCCGCCGACGAAGCCCGTTCCGAAGTAGCCGAAGCCATAGTTAATTCCACCGTAGAATCCTACTGTCGGACCCCAGTAGCCGGCATTCCAAGCGTAAGCGCCGTTGACGTAGTTCCAGTAACCGGGGGTCCAGTAGTAACCGACGTCCGGCGGCGCGGTCCAGTAACCCGGAACCCAATAGTAGCCGGACCCTCCGCAGCCCCAGTAGCCCGGGATCCATTGCCAGTTGGGATACGGCGCGGGCGGCATAGAGTACACGGGCAGCGCCGGCGGCGGATACCCCGCCACGACCCCGACGGCCCATCCGGGCCCGCCGAAGCCCACGCCAACGCCAACACTCACCTGCGCCGACGCGACGGCCGGCACGGCAGCGACAGCTAGGGATGCAATGATTGCGACGAGTGATCTCTTGATCTGCATGGTGGCTTCCTTCCGAGGATGGATACGCTAAAAGCGTTACCCGCTACGGAAGTGGCCAACCGGCACCTAATCCGATTCTTATAAACTCGTCGAGAAGTTATTGCATGCCGGGGACACGCTCGCCTGCCCACATGAAAGCGCCCGCCAGCCCGAACGAGGTCAGTAGAAGGTCCATGCGGCGCGGCGAATGCTTGCGTTACGGCCCCGGCGTAGGCGGTGCGATTTTAGCTGGCGGAATTCGTATATCGAGCGTCCAGCGCGAAGAGCGACAAGCCGCCAATAGGAAGGCACTCGCCGACGCAGTGAACACGGAATAGGCGAAAGGCGCACCGATACCGATTGTCATTGACATCGTGGTCGCAAAGGCGAGGAGTACGAACGCGCTTACGATGCTGACGAGAATAGGGAATGACCTAAGAACCTCTGTGGCGATCGCGAGTCCGGCTACGACGGAACTCGGCATCATTCGTAGAACGAGAGGGAATCACCATATCGGGCGGCGCGCTTACCACCTCGTTAAGGGCGCGGCGTCTGATCCGTTTGAGCGAAAGGACACGGAGCATGCCTGGGATTTCCCGAGCGCTTCCCGCACACATCGTTGCGGTAGGGTCGGGAATCGGAACGGCTCCGCCGGTGCTCGGCGGCGATTAGCCTCGTGGCGGACGACGTTTCGACTTTGCTGCTCTGCGCGCGCGTGCGGCCTGAATGCGTCGAAGAATTTCAGGCAGTGGCACGTGCGCTGGCAAACGGCCGTCTTAGCCTCGCCGGGTGCGCTCAGCTTCGAGTTCTGGCCGGCGGCACCGCCCGATCAACAAGAAGCCGTCGCCCTGTCGCGCTTCGAGAGCGAAGAGGCCGCGCGAACCTGGCGCCGCAGCGACGCCAACCGCCATCTGGTCGCGGAAGCTGCGTCGTTTGCCGAAGGCGGCATCGTGATGCAGCTTGTCGGACAAGCGGCCGTCGCGTACTACGTGCAGCATGGCGTGACCTTCGTCGTCGTGACCGACATCAAGTCCGGCAAAGAAAAAGAGTATCGCGCCTGGGCCGACAAAATTCAAAAGGTCCAGGAAACGTTTCCCGGCTACATCGGGTCGTTCGTCCAGCCGCCCCAGCATAAGGAGACCGGCTGGACGACCGTACTGCGATTCGACACCGCGCAGCATCTAAGCGCGTGGCAAAACTCGCCGCAGCGCGCGGCGTTGATCGAAGAAGCGTCACCGTTGGTCGATCGCTTCAAGGCGCAACGCGTCGACACGTCGTTTCCAGGCTGGGTTCCCACCGATCCGGCCACCGGCAAACCGCCGAGCCTGTGGAAGACCGCGTGTCTCGTCTTGCTCACTCTGTTTCCGGTCGTCATGCTGGAAATCAAGTTTCTCAACCCGCACTTGCGCTCGTGGCCGCCAGCGTTGGCGACCTTCACCGGCAACGCCATCAGCGTCTTGCTGACGACGTGGCCGTTGATGCCGCTGGCAATCCGCGCGTTTCGCCCGTGGCTCTTTCCGGAAGGCCAGCCTCGCGCGCTCGTGCTTGCGATGCCGCTGCTGTTGCCGCTCTGCTACGCGATCGAGATCGCGGTACTCTGGCGATTGTTCTAGGAGCCGCCCTAGGTGGGCTCCGCCCCTTGCAGTTTTGCGAAGATGCGGTCCTCGCTGAACGGCAGCGCGGTGAAGCGCACGCCGGTCGCGGCCTTGAGTGCGTTGCCGATGGCGGGCGCGACCGGATTGATCGTATTTTCCGCGATCGATTTCGCGCCGAGCGGGCCGATGTTGTCGTAGGTATCGGCGAAGAAGACTTCGGTTACGGGCGCGTCCGCGAACGTGGGAATCCGATAATTTCGCAAGGTCGGGTTGACGACCGCACCGGCCGCGTTATACACCATCTTCTCTTGAAGTGCCCAGCCGATGCCTTGCACGACACCACCGATCGCCTGCCCCCGCACCTGATTCGGATTCATCACGACGCCCGTGTCGACGGCTTCGACGTTGAACAAGATGCGAATCTCGCCGGTGATGCGATGAACAGCGAGCCGTACGCCGTATGCCATAAACGCTGCGGTGCGCGGCGAGCCGTACGCCTTACGAAAACAGACCAGTTGCTCGCCTTCCCGTTTTGCCGCGGCATGGAGCTCTGCGAGCGGCATGCGCCGGTCGCCGAACACAACTGCTGCGTCATCCAGGCGGCATTCCTCGGGCTTCGTCCCGGTCGTTCGGGCCGCGAACGCGAGCATCTTCTCTCGTAGCGCGACGGACGCGTTTTCGACCGCTTTCGTCGGCACCATCATGCCGACGCTGGCGAAGGTTCCACTGTCGTACGGCGTCTGGTCGGTATCGGCGTTGAGGAACGATACGCGCGCGGAGGGGCAGTCCATGATCTGAGCGACGACTTGCTGCTGCGCCGTCACCAGACCGTTCCCGATTTCGACCGAGCCGACCGTGAAATGATAGCCGCCGTCCGGCCGGAGCGCCACTTCGGAGCCCGATCGCTGTTCGGTTGGTGGCACGCAGTCGAGCATGGATAACGCGACGCCGCTGCCTTCGAGCCAATCCTCGCCTTCGGGTTTGAGCAAGCCGCGGCCGCTCGCCAGCGCTTTTTCGACGGCATCGATGCATTGATCCAAGCCGTAACTGCCCATCGTGAGATCCGAGGCCCCTTCCAAAACCGATTCCATCTTGTCGTCCGGTCCGATCATATTTTTCCGGCGCAATTCGATCGGATCGACGTTCAGGAGTGCGGCGAGCTCATCGAGCGCGGATTCGACGGCAAAGGTCGGCTGGCCGGTGCCGTAGCCGCGAAAGCCGCCGCCGCACTGGAGATTGGTGTAGACTGCGTACCCATCGCCCTTTTTGTTCGGGCACTTGTAGATCGCCCACGGGCCGGACATACCGTTCGCGAGTGTCTCGCCGCCGTGATTTCCGTACGCTCCGGTGTTGGAAACGAGGCGAAACTGCATTGCGGTGAGCGTGCCGTCTTTCTTTGCACCGAGTTTGACGTGCGTCTTCATCGGATGGCGGGTCGTCGCACCGATGAACTGCTCTTCGCGCGTGAATTCCCATTTGACGGGGCGCCCGGTCTTGATCGTCGCCAGGAGCGGTAAGTCTTCGCTCATCATGTCTTGCTTGCCGCCGAAGCCGCCGCCGACACGCTCGGTAAAGACGTGCAGATCGGTCGGCATGATCCCAAAAAGATAGCACAGCTTGTTCTTAACGATGAACGGACCTTGCACGCTCGTGCGCACGTGCAGGCGACCATCCTCGCCGCGCCACGTGATGGACTGCATCGTTTCGAGATGAACGTGCTGCTGACGCGGCGCGTCGTAGGTCTCCTCGTAGATCGCGTCGGCCTGAGCGAAACCCTGGGCGACGCTGCCGACCTCACCGTGAAGCTCGAGAAAGACGTTCTTGTTGGGATGCAGGATACGAGAATCGCCGCCCTTGTCGTGCAGCACCGGAGCCCCCGGCTCCATCGCTTCTTCGGGGTCGAAAACGGCCGGGAGGATCTCGTACTCCACATTCAGACGGCGGCAACCTTCTTCGGCGGCGGCTTCAGTTTCGGCGACGACGGCGGCGAGACGCTGGCCGACGAATCGCGCGACGTTATCGAGCATGTACGTATCGTCGGGGTCGACGCGATTGTCTTCGTGGATAGCCGTGCTGTACAGACGGCGCGGAACGTCTTCCCAGGTGAACACCCCCACGACACCCCGTACGGCCATCGCTTCCGAGCGATCGATCGATAGAATCTTCGCATGCGCGTGCGGCGAGCGGAGTACTTTCAGGTGCAGCAGGCCATCCAAAGGTGGTACGTCGCTCGTGTAACGCGCGTGTCCCGTGACGATATCCCGGGCAAACGGATTGGGCACGCTGACGCCGCGGGAATTTCCGGCCTCGTCGGACGCGACATTTCTAATGCCGGCGAACGCGTCGCGAATCGATCCGTACCCGGTGCAGCGGCAAAGGTTCCCTTTTAGCGCGCGCGGGAGGTCGCGTTTTTGCTCGTCGCTGAGCGACGCGGCGGTCATGATCGTACCGGCTGCACAGTAGCCGCATTGGAAGCTCTGCGCGTCGAGGAAGGCCTGCTGCATCGGGTGAAGTTCGCCGTTCTTGGCCAACCCCTCGATGGTCGTGATCTCTTTGCCTTCGGCTCGAAATGCCGGATAGAGGCAGCTGTGCACGGGCTTTTCGTCGACCCAAACCGTGCACGCGCCGCAATCGCCACCGTCGCAGCCTTTTTTGACGCCGTACCAGCCGAGGTCCCGAAGAAAAACCCGGAGGCACTCGCCCGGTGCCGGTGTCGCTGCAAAGCCCTTACCGTTAACTTGAAGCTTCACGCTTCCAACTCCTGACGAATCTGTTCCCCATAGTGATAGGTTAAATGCCTGCGATGTGCCGGCGAACCGTGTACGTCGTCGAGATAGATCGACTCGGGGATCGCGGCGTCGACGGCGTTGCGAAGCTGCGCGGCTGTGGGCATCCCGTCAAACGCCAGCTGTATTGGTTTGACGGTAGCGGCCGTTATGGTGAGGATGAGATCGCCGGCCGGCTCTCCCCGAGTGCCGATGAGAAGGACCGACGAACGCCCGAGGTGAGTGAGCTCGGAGCGGCGGAACGCGAACGATTTAGCCAAGGCCGTGCCTGGAATGTGGATGCTGCGGAGCAGCTCACCGCGCTCGAGCACGTTTGCGTGGTTTCCGGTGACGAAGTCGGCGGCACGAACCTCGCGCGCTGCACCTTCGCGTGGCAGGAGCGTATACGTCGCCTCAAGCGCCACCGTGAGAGAGATCATCGGGCCTGCCGGCAGCGACATCACGATGTTGCCTCCGATCGTCGCTTCGTTCCAAATCTTGAACGACGACAAGAAAGCTCGGCAGCATTCGCCGAAGAGAGGGCCGGCTTTCCACTCTGAGGGTGGATGGAACGCGTAGAGTTCGGCGATCTTGCAGGTCGCGGCAAACTCGATACCGCGTGGCCCGATTGCGATCGCTCGCCAGCCAAGGGTTTCCAGATCGATGAGGGTGTCGGTCTGGATTTGCGGCTCGGAGAACAACCATGTCCCGCCTGCAAGCCAAGCATACCCATCTTCCCAGTGACGGATTTCGTCGGCCGATCTTGGGCGTTTGATTTCGGTTACGGTATTGAGGTTCATTTGGATCTCTGTCGAGCGTGCGGCAACAGCAGCGCGTCAGACGAGCTGCAGCATAACGTATTCGACGTGGGCTCTGCGTTTCCCAGGCCTACCGGCCCTTCCGCCCGAACCGGATTAGCCGTGCGTGATGTTTTCGCAATCGTCGCGAAATGGCTCGAGCAAAACCGTTCGTTTGCGTTGGGAACGTTGGTCGCGCTACGCGACGCGGCCACCGCGCCTGTCGGAACGACGGTTGCAGTTGACGAACGCGGCTGCGTGTTCGGCAACATCGGCGCGGGGTGCTATGAGGCCGAAATCGTCGAAGCGTGCGTACAGACTGCTCGCGATGGCCGGTCGCGCCGGCTCGACATCGATCTTACAGTCGACGACGAGGTAACGGGGGGTGAAGGGTGCGGCGCCGCGATGGAGATTATCGTCTGGCGGCCAAAACCCGCCTTCTTGAATGTGGCGCGTGCGATCGTGGCCGGCAAGCACGACGTACCCTTGATCATCGAGGACGGCGAAGGGAACGGTTCGCGAGTAGCATTCGAACACGTCTTCGCGCCGAAAGACACGCTGATTCTGGTTGGCGCGACCGCGCTCGCGGCGGAGCTGGCTGCGATTGCTCGGCGCCTGGATTTTAACGTCGTCGTGGTCGATCCACGACCAACCTTCGCAACCAAGGAGCGGATACCGGACGCCTGCGAGATCGTGCGCGCGTGGCCCGATGACTACCTGCCGCGGGCGCTCTCAGAACACACGCCGATCGTGATGCTCTCGCACGACCCGAAGTTCGATCTCGCTGGACTCCGCTGCGCGCTCGACTCGAACGCTCCGTATATCGGGCTGCTGGGAAGCCGCCGCTCGCAAGCGGCGCGCCGCGCATCGCTGCGCACAACCGGTTTTGACGAACGCGCGCTGATGCGAATCCACGGCCCGGCGGGCTTGCACCTCGGCGGCGCGAGCGTTGCCGAGACCGCCCTCTCGATCATGGCGGAACTAGTGGCGGTTCGGCACGGCGGCGATGGAACGCCGCTGCGGATCGGCGGCGGCGCCATTCATCGCCAACTCGAACGCGCTGTCGGCAAGGCGTGAGCGATCGCAAGGCTCAAGCCGTCATTCTTGCGGCCGGCGTATCATCGCGCGTCGGCAAGCAGAAGCTTCTGATGGACTTTCGCGGTCGAGCGCTGATCGAGTATCCGATTGCGGCGGCCCAACGCTGGAGTCCCATCGCGGTCGTCGGCCCCGACGTCGGGGCGTATCTCGACGGCCGCTCGGATGTCGCGCTGCTGCACAACGATACGCCGGCGCTCGGCATGTCGCACTCATTGGCGCTGGCCAACCGCTTCTTGCCGAGCGACCTTGCGTTGATCATCCTGCTCGGCGACAAACCGCTGGTCAGTGAGACGCTGATCGAAACGATTTGCATGGCAGCGGCCGACGCGGATGTCGTGTATCCGCTCTATGATGACGAGCCCGGCCATCCGGTTTGGCTGTCGCCGCAAGCGCGTTTGCGCATCGACGGCCTTCCACCCGGCGACACATTGCGGTTGCTACGCACGCATCCAGATCTGGTGCAACGTGCCATCGATACTCGCGATTGCGGAGCGGTGTTCGATGTAGACACGATCGACGAACTACGAGGTTCACCAATCTCGTCTGCTCAGGAGACGGAGATCGCGCAATAGGGCGGCGAACAGAATTTCGGACCATCCCAATGACCGGCCCAACCTATGCGGCCCGGATAACCGTAGCATCGCCGCAAATCGCGCTAACGATTGCATTCGGCTTGGCAGAGCAGATATAAGCCGCAACGGCGCCGTCTCGCACGGCGCAGGCTGCGCCTTCGATTTTCGGTTTCATGCTCGACTGACAGGCTTCGCTGGCAGCAAAGCGCAATGCGTCGTCGGGCGTAAAGGAGTCGATCCCGGACCCGGGATCGCTAGGGTCGCTGAAGACGCGCGCCACGTTCGTGATCGCAACGAAGACGTCGGCCCGCAGCGCCGCAGCGAACGCTGCGGCGGCCAAATCGGCGTTGATGTTATAGGCATGCGAACCGTCGTATGCGACCCCGAGCGGCGCGATGATCGGCAAGAACCCTGCGTCGAGCGATGCGCGCAGCGGCCGCACGTCGGTGGAGACGATCCGCCCGACGTGGCCGAGATCTTCGCCGCGTAATCCGACCGCGCGTTCGGCGATCAGCATCTTACCGTCCTGACCGCTCAAGCCGACCGCCGCGAGGGCGAGTGCCAGCGCTTCCCGGACGATGCGTTTGTTCACGCTACCGCAAAGCACGGCTTCCGTCACCTCGAGCGTCGCTGCATCGGTGACGCGCATGCCGTCGATGCGCAACGCTTTGCGCCACCCCTGATCTTGTCGGACAGCGACATCGAACGCGCCGTGTCCTTGCTCACGCTCGCCGTTGAGCGCGAGGTCTCATCTGCTACGTGCCGGCAGTGACCTCGCGCGCAGTTAGGCGCCCGAAAAAGAAAGGGGAGCGCTCGACGCGCTCCCCTTTGCTTTCCGTTTCGTGTGTCGGCGAAATTAATACGCCTTAATGCCGTTTGGAGTTCCCCATCCGGCCGGACCGCTGTACTTTTTGTAGCCGCCATTACTCCGTAATAGGCCGGCCTTGCACAGGTAGTTGGCGCAGCTGCCATCGCTGCCGGAAGTGATTTCATGCAGCTGCCTCTTGTGTTTTTCTCTCGAAAGATCCCAGAACGTCTTGCCGCCGGTTAAGCTGCTCGGGTTGTCGACGAGCCCGACGATGCCGGCTGTGAGCGGCGCTGCGACGCTCGTCCCGCAGACATCGATCCAGCCGCCGTAGGAGCCGATGTACTCGGCGACGCCGGGTGAACAGCCAGCTTCGGCAGAGATGTCCGAGATCGTCCGGCCGCTGCAGTCCGGATCATGTTGCCACGATGGCTTGGTGGTGGTCGTCGCGCAGCCCGCTCCCGCGCCGTCCCAGACAGTTTCGCTGTAGGTCGACCCGGAGTGTTGCAACTGCGTGCCGCCGACGGCGAGCACGTTTGCAAGCGCTGCCGGCCACTCGATTTCTGGATATCCGGAGTCGCCGGACGAAGCCAAATAGGCGACGCCCGGAGTATTGAAGTAGTTCGGGAAGTTCGAGTCGCCGCAGTTCTCGCCATAGTTGAAGCTGCTGCATCCCCAGCTGTTGCTGAGGATCGTGGCACCGAGGGTCACGGCAGTCGCTTCGGCTTTCTCCAAGCCGCACACGACGCCGCCACAATTGCCACCTTCGATCAGGTAGATCGTGCATTTGGGACAGCTGACAGAGACCATTTCGATGTCGAGGTCGGTTTCGACACACCAGCCAAAGTCTTGGCAGCTCTCAGGGTAGTTGGATTGTTGTCCCTCCTCATTGAATTTCGAGAAGGTTGCCGTTCCCAATCCGAACTGGGTGCGGTAGGTCGCGAGATCGGTCTGGGCGTTGGGCAAGTCACCAAGCTCGATCAGCGCGACAATCGTTCCCGATCCTTTGCCCAAGGATCCCGAAAGTTTATAGCGTGTCTGCAAGTCGATGGGCATCCAGCCGCAGCCGCCGCCGGACGGCGAGCAGTTTGGCTTCACGCCCGTTACAACCAATACATCGCATTGCGCGCCTCCGGCAAGTAATTTGCAGACGCGCCGAGCTTGGTGCTTAGCTTGCCACTCGGGGACAAAGTGCGCGGAGGCGGAAGGCCCGCCTTGCGCGGAGGCACCGGACGTTGGAGTGCTCGACGACCCACCCGCGTTGCAGCCGGCGATCGCCAGCGCCACCACCAGAGAAAAAAGCTTCAAGGATCCTCTCACAAATGCTCCTTTACATAAGTAGGTCTGGGAGCGGCACTACTTAGGAAGGAACGCAAGGGTTGCCTCCTAAATTCGGCCGGCAAAACGCGAAGAGCGCTGAACGAACGCGCTAGTGCGCTGTCTCAGCCTCGGAAGGGCTCTCGCTGCGTTATCCTGCGATGGGACCGGCATGAAGGGTCACTGCACGTGCGGCTTGGGGCGATACTCCAAGTCTTCGGGCTGAAAGCGGTGCTCGATCAACTCGCCGTCCTCTTTCTTGTAGCGAACCACGACTGTCCGCGTGTCCACCTCGATGACTTGCCCCTCGACCCCAAGGCTTCTGATGAGCACGTGGTCGTCACGTCGTAGCTCCATACGCCTCCGTTCGGCCGGCGTAACGCCACGCCTTGCCAAATCGTTCCAGTTGACTGGATTCTAGCGGGTAGCTACGAATACTCGCTGGTAGCGTCAACATGAACAAAACGGCAAATGACAGCAAGCGCGACGGCGGCCCATCAGTCTTGCGCTTCAAGGCACGGCTCATTCGGCATCCCAAGCCGTCAAAAAATGGTTCCTCCACGCTGCTCGACGTTCCGAAAGTGGTCAGCGGCAAACTGCGCGGCATGACGAAGGTCGAAGGCACCATGAACGGTCATCCGTTCCGTGCGGCCATGGAGCCAAACCCGTCCGGAGGCCACTGGCTGCGTGTAAACAAGGCCATGCTAGAGGGCGCCGGCGCGGACGCGGGCGACACCGTGAAGCTCGCCGTCTTGGGACCGGAGCCCGAACCGACCGTCCCCGGCGATCTCCGAAAAGCCCTCAATGCCGCCCTTGAGGCCAAGACGTTGTGGACGGATCTCACGTCCGACGGTCGTCGCATTTGGATCCGCTGGATCGAATCGGCCAAGAAACCTGAGACGAGAGCCCGACGGGTCACACGGACCGTCGAGCAGCTTTCCTCGGGAAAGCGGCGTCCATGTTGTGTGAACGTCTACGAATTTATGCTGCGTCGCGTTCAAGAATAGGACGAGGCGTCTAAAGGATCTCGTCGCCGATCGCGCCGCGTAGAAAAGCGCGGCAGCGTTCGAGAAATGCGCTGCCTTCATTTTCGGGTAGGGCGCGCGCAATCACCATGCCCCCGACCATGCACGCGAATGCTCCGGCGGCGTCGGTTTCCTTGTCCCGCCGTTTCCCAAGCGCTCCGCGACGCGCGCGAGGCGGGCGCGGATCTCGCCGGCGACGCTACGCCGCATCTTCGCCCCACTTCGCGCCAGCTCGGTGCCGACCGTCGGCAACGGACAGCCCCGCTCCGGATGGAGCATGTGGAGCTCGGCGAGATAGTCGGTCGCCCCGACCGTATCGGCGATCTCGCGTGACATCTGTTCGAAGGCTGCCTTCACCAGGTCGTCCTTCGACTTGAAGTGCGCGTAGAAGCCGCCGTGGGTCAGGCCCGCTCGCTTCATGATGTCCGCAACACCGACCCCGTCGATGCCGCGCTCTCGAAACGCGTCGGCGGCCGCTTGCACGATTCGCTGGCGGGTTTCCCTTTTATGCTCTCTTGACCACGGCATGATGCTCATCATATCAAAAAACAAAGCTCTTGAGCCGGCTTCTATGTCAGCATGGCCGCCGAGGGCACGGCCGGTCAACGTAGAATCTCTTTCAATGAGAAAACCCATGCTAATAAAAGCAACTAAACTTCTAGCTCTTGTACTGCTCTGTAGCTTTTGTGGATGTGCTGCAGCGGGGCTTGCGCCCGTTCCACCCGTTCCTGGTGGGACGACGCCGGGAGCAACGGTGTTCGATCAAAGTTCATCGACGTGCAGCGTTTCCTATGAGGGGGTCATTTGGTATCAGTTACCTGCCGGACAGTTCTCCCCAATTGATGTAAAACATGCACATTGTCCAAATGGTCTTTCTACAATCGACGCACCTCCGCGTCCAAGTTGGGCTATTCCCCATGGGCAAACGCAGACGCGATTCGTGGCAACATCTTTACAACAAGCACATTTTATATCTGGTGGAATGCAAAGTATCGAGGCGGCCGCCCGGCAAAATAAACTAGCGGTATCCTGGATGGCGGTAGCAATAAGCTTTGTTGCGGGCGTTGGTGATTTATATAGCCTATACCATCAACAAAATGGTGACGATATCGAGGGAGCAAGTTCTCCTCGGCTCATTCGTTATCTGAAGCGTAACTTTTCTTGGTACGTTCCAACGGTAAGTGTCGAAGGCGCGGGCCATGAGCGCAATATTTCCGGATTGTTAGCATTAAACGAACACGCCTTTTGGGGAATCGCTTGGAATAGCCACGGAATCGATGGAACGGATGATTACGGAGCGCCCTGGGGCAGTTACTGTGCGGATCCGACTTCGTATAAACGTCCGCAGCCAAATGGTCAATGCTCGTTGCTTGCGCTAGAGTGGACGGCAAGGGATTTGACTCGCGCATATTTGAGCGGAGACGAAGATTATTTTTCAACCGATCCTGATGATTTGCAGCAACGCGGAGGATTTACGACAACTGGTGCAGAGCAATACATTCGGAAGTTGGCCGATGCGTATGCGGCAGCGGGTGAAACTCAACCGCTTGTCATGATGTCGCAACAAGAAAGTAACGGCAACAATACAACCCCCGGTGATCCGGAGGTTCTAGCTGCGTTATACAATCAGGCAAAACTCGATGGCATGAAGACCGAGACTTTGGTACAAGCCGCGAGCGATGCCGAAACGTTTTCAGCAGCACCACGAGCGGTGGCATTTCCATTTATTCCTGGCGGTAGCGCCATTCCATCGTCAATCGTCAATGGGCAAACGGTTTACCCAGCAACAATCGATTATCACGATGCGCAAATCGGCATGAGTTTTTTGGCTGGTCACACCTTACCAACTCGCGCATTTCGATACGCAGACGATCCGGTATCAAAGTACGATGTGCCACTAGTCTCTCTGCCTCATGCGGACTTCCCGACCCTTAAGGAAGCCGTTGTTACCAAAAAGCTGTTGGCACTCGAGATAATGTCCCCTATTCGACTGCATTTTGGAATAGCATTATGGGCATCGCCGGCGACATTGAGAATAGATCAGCCGAATGCGATCCCGGCCGGTCGCGCTGGTGAGGTTGTCACCGTTGATTTACAGCCGGGTGAAAATCAGATTATTATTCATTGTCCGGGGTGTGGAGCGACAACCTTGCCATATTCGACATAAACATTACGTCTCGACCCCATGCCGATCATCGAGCGAGGCGTGGGTGCCGCCTTCCACGGCATCAGACACGTATGGCGGCCAATCGCCTCATCTAGTGGAAGGCCGTAGCTGCCGTGGGCGCCGGTCTCGGAGCCAGAAGCGCAACCTTTTTTACTTCGGCTGGGTGTAGAGGTTTGCATAAGGGAACGGATCTGTGAGACACTCCTTCCCGTCCTCAAGCGCGATCTTTCGAGTGGTCGATAAGTAGCGCCCACTATAAAGATCGGTTTCAACATCTCAATTTTTTTAGAACTCCCCCTGGATGCTGCCATAGTCCGCGGCATCGAAGACCTTCACTATACAGAGGCCACGCCCATCCAGCGCACGGCTATTCCCGTTGCTCTGGCTGGCCGCGACGTCTTTGCGAGCGCTCCAACCGGCAGCGGGAAGACCGCGGCTTTCGGCATTCCGCTACTCCAGAAACTGCTCGAGCGGCGCGCCGACCGCAGCGCCGCGCTGGTCTTGACGCCGACTCGTGAGCTCGCGCAGCAGATTGCGCAGCATCTTCGGCAGTTGGCCAAACACACCAACCTGCAGATCACGCCGATTTACGGAGGCGTGGCCATGAAACCGCAGATCAACGCCATGCGCCGCGGCACCGACGTCATCGTCGCAACGCCTGGGCGGCTCATCGATTTGATGCAGCAGGGCGAAGCTCGTCTCGACAACATTGGGATTTTCGTGCTCGACGAAGCGGACCGTATGCTCGATATGGGCTTCTTACCGGCCGTAAAGCGCATCGTCGCCAAACTCCCACCCCACCGCCAAACTCTCTGTTTTTCGGCAACGCTCGGCAGTGCGGTGACTCAGCTTGCACGCGAGTTTCTGCGCGATCCCGTGCGCATCAATTTAGCGCCCCCGACGCCGGTAGAAACCGTAACCCAGTGGGTGTACGAAGTGGAACCGCATAAAAAAACGGATCTCCTCGTGGATCTTCTCAAAGACGGGCGCGTCTTCAATGCAATCGTTTTCACGCGGACCAAGTCGCGGGCCGAGCGCGTCGCCGGCGCTTTGATGCGACATCGCGTCGATGTCGAGCGCATTCACGGTGATCGTTCGCAGGCGCAGCGCTCGCGCGCCCTCGAGGCGTTTAAAAAAGGGCACTACCGGGTCTTAGTCGCCACCGACGTCGCCGCGCGAGGCATCGACATCAACGATCTCGGACACGTTATAAACTACGACGTCCCCGCCGAGCCCACCGATTACCTACATCGCATCGGACGCACGGCGCGCGCTCAAAAAACCGGCGACGCGATTACGTTCGTTTCACGCGACGAGGCTGGCTCGTTTGCGCGTATCGAAGGCGCGATCGGCACGCCTCTAAAGCGCAGCGAGCACGGCTTCATGGAGCCGGCATCGGCTCGAGCGTCCACGGTCGAGCCGCAGGTGCGCCGCCGGTCGTTTCAGCGGCGCCGTCGTCGCTGACATTGCCGTCTGGGTTTTCTCTTTTCGAAGTCCCGCCAAAATTCTCCCGTTCTCTCCATGAGTGTTAGGCAAAAAGAGCGATAAGCAATCGATCGTGGCCAAACATTACGGAGCAGGAACGCCTCCGTTTTGACATGATATTTAGATAATGGCGCTCGTGCTGGCGTTGCTCGCATTTTTCTTTTCGGTTTGGATCGTGATTCCAGGTCCGATCGTTCCGCTGTTCGTTCTGACAGTCGGTGGTACCGAGCTCTGGCCGGTCTTGACAGTTCTCAACGCTATCGTCCTCCTCATCACATTGCGTTCACGTAGTTCCACGCGACCTGCGGCCATCATCATCGCGCTCGTGGCGCTGTTGTGTACGCTGGTCCCCCCGCTTACCTACGCGATACGGGGTCCCCAGGTCCCCTGGCCGGCTTTATTAACGCCGCCTTCCGAACGCACGAAAACGATCGCCGTTCGGCCTGGCGCTCCCGTTGTGCTCGTCATTTATGGCGGCGCTTGGGAGCACGGTTCGCCGCAGAACGATGCGCAATTCAACGCAATCGTTGCTTCTTGGGGTTATCGGGTCATTGCGCTGAATTATCCGCATGCACCCGGCTCGCGCTGGCCCGCGCAACGTGACAGCGTTCTTCGCCAGATCGATTCGCTGTCGACCGGCCGCATCGCTGTGCTCGGACATTCATCCGGCGCACAGTTGGCGATCATCGCCGCAGCACAGCGGCCGCGCCGCATCAGCGCCGTGATTACCTACGAAAGCCCCGTGGATCTTCGCCTCGCTTATGAATATCCGCCCCGACCCGACTTGATCGACGTGCGTCACGTTCTGCTCGATCTTTGTGGCGGAACCCCGCAGCAGCGACCCGCATGTTATCGAAGCGGATCTCCCCGGTACGTCGTGCATGCCGGTATGCCGCCAGTCCTTATGATCGCGGCAGGGCGTGATCACGTCGTCGACGTTGGTTTCGAGCGCCTCTTGCGCAACGAACTGCGTGGCTACGGCGTCAGCGTTACCTACGTCGAACTGCCCTGGGCCGACCATGCATTCGAGGATGTCGCCACCGGTTTTCACGACCGCATCGCGCTGTGGTACGTTCGCCGATTCCTGGAAAATGCTCTGTGACGAGCGAGCGCCGTGCGCCTGGAGTGGCCTCATTGCGCTCGCCCTGTTGGCGTTCTTTTTTATAGCGGCTGGCACAAATCACTTTTTGCATCCAGGCGTTTACGTGCGGACGGTTCCGCCCTGGCTTCCAGCGCCTGCTCTGCTCGTCCAAATCAGCGGCATATGCGAGATCCTTGGCGGGATCGGCGTGCTAGTCCCCAACGCTCGACGATTCAGCGGCGCGGCACTTATCGCGCTCCTGGTCGCCGTCTTTCCGGCAAACGTGCAGATGGCGCTGCACCCCGAAGCATATGCGGACATCGCCTCCGCGCCGGCATTTTACATTCGGCTTCCGCTCCAGATCGTTCTCATCGCTTGGGTTTGGTGGATCTGCATATTACCCGCGGCAGAAATGCGCTAGCCTTTTAGAATGGCTCCAAGTGTTGGAGCTTCCGTGCTTAGTCGTCATCGATCATTCGAGCCCATCGCGAGTGAGAGAGCGCCTTGTGGTCGGGTACGACCTTGCACGAAAAGGGCTCGTCGGGATTGACGCTCGCGAATGGTTGCGGCTTTGCCTGAAAGAAGTTGTCGAGATTGTTGAGATACGCCGTGTCATCGGTAGCGCCGAGCGACCGCAGCCCAAACGTTTCTTCCGTAAACTTGAGCAGCGTCGCGAACTCTATTTCAGTATGTGCGACGGTTTTGCGCTTTGCATAAGGAGAAATGACTAGGAGCGGGACGCGAAAGCCGGGACCCGCCGCATCGCGCACGACGTAGGGCTTCACGTGGTCGTAAAAGCCGCCCCAATCGTCCCAGAATACAAAGACGACTGTCGAGTCCCAGTACTTGCTTCTTCCGATCGCGTTTACAATTTTCGCAACCCACGACGGTCCGCACCACCCAGACGGGACGCCGGGATGATCGGATGTCAGCACGCCCGGCAAGATCCACGTGACATTCGCAAGATCGCGTTTGGAGTTTACGATGTCGTCGAGGAACGTGTACTCCGGCATCCGGAAGTTCTTCGTGTCGACCTTAGTCGACCAGGCCCCTTCGTTGTCGTGGCATTTCGACATGACCGGCTCGCTCGGCCAGAGCCAACTGTAGCGGATCGTCGCGTTTACGTCGAGGCCGTTGATGTCCTGGCAGAGTGAGTGCGCGTACAGGCGCCACGTCAGTCCCTTTTCATCGACGCGGTTTGCCAGCGATGGATACCTGACCTGCGGCATCGGTCCGCCCCGCCCAAAACACGGGAACGGCCCCGACGACTTCTCGCTCTCGGTGCCGGTATTCGGGTTAAGCACGTATGTCTTCGTCCCGCTCGGAGAGTCGCAGCCCCACGGTGTGAAGGCGCAATAGTCGTGGAAGCGATCGCAATAGCTCGGATCTTTGCGATAATTCGGCGGATCGATGACGTTGTTGGACTGCGCCGAGAAAATGTATTGATGGGCGGTATACGATTCGCTATTGTGCGCCATGAAAAAATGGTCGCCCAGGGTGTACGTTTTCGCGATCTGCCAATAGGGCTTGGTATCATCGTAATCGACGTAGTAGTAGATCGTCTTGACCGATGCCGGTGGGGTATAACCGGGGCTTGGCGTCGCGGCAACCATGAAGCCATCCATGTGGCAAGGGGAGACGCTTCCCGGCGGGGACGTTGGCGGCGGTGTATTCGGCGGATCGCATGCCCACATCCAGTCACGATGATAGTTATCGGGATCCTCGCCACCGGTTATGTACGCGAGCCTAATCTTGTTGAGCGTGATCGATTCGTTGCCGGCTTTTCCGGAATCGGTGGCGGTGGCTTCGGGAAACGGGTTTGGCCCTCCGAACAGGTTGTCGAACGTGCGATTCTCCTGGACGATGAAGACCACGTGCGTGAACTTGCCGGAGGGAAGCGTAGAGCTTCCGGAACGAAGCAAACCTTCCATCGTTGGAAGCGCAGGGGCTGAGGGCGCCTGAAAACATCCAACGAGTGCAACCGCAACGATCAAGCCAAGCCAAAATCCGCGCAAGAGCATGAGTGCCGCCTCCGATTTTTACGTAACGCTGAGAACTTTCTGCGGTCGTGCGGTTAGCCCCTCGCCTCCTTGACTGGCCTTCGCGCCACGTTCGGGCGAGTACAATCCGAGCCGGATTTGGTGGCGCTAACGAGAATCGAAACCCGCGTCGGCGTCCCGGCCACTATCGCCGAATACCGGCTAGTTTTGCGTAATCCGTTAGATCGCCGGTGCAGGGATGGAATCGCGCATACTTGATAATGCAAGAAAGGTAGCGTTCGACCAAGTGAAATACGAAGGACGGTCGGCGATTGAAGGCCGGGCGATTACGTCAACGTGATCGTTCATCTGGTCGACGGAACCTACGAGCTGTTCCGCCATTTCTATGGGCTGCGTCGCTTCACCGAGGGGAAGGAGCGACGGTTCGGGGCAGTTGTCGGAGTGCTCAACACCGTGCTGCAAATGATCGGCGATGGTGCCACGCACTTAGGCGTCGCCACCGATCACGTGATCGAGTCCTTCCGCAACGAGCTTTGGAGCGGCTACAAAACTGGTGATGGAATCGATCCCGCGCTTCGCGTGCAGTTCGATCCGCTCGAGGACGCGCTGCGGGCCATGGGGGTCGCAGTTTGGGCGATGATCGAGCTCGAGGCCGACGATGCGCTGGCCTCGGCCGCCGTAATCGCCTCGCAGGATTCTCGGGTAGAGAAAGTCTGCATTTGGACCCCGGATAAAGATCTTTCGCAGTGCGTGCGCGAGGATCGCATCGTGCAAATCGACCGAAGGAGCAAGGTCGTCCGGGACGCTGACGGTGTGTGCGCTAAGTTTGGAGTAAATCCAGAACTGATACCCGACTATCTTGCGCTCGTTGGCGATGCCGCCGATGGCTATCCCGGCATCCCGGGCATAGGGCCGAAGGGCGCGGCCGCTCTCCTCAAGCGTTACGGCGCGATCGAGCAATTCCCATCGCAAGCGCTCGGTGAGCGGCAAAGCCTCGCGCTGTTATTCAAGGAGCTAGCAACGCTTCGAACGGATGCGAAACTCTTTGCGGACGTCAACGAGTTGGAATGGCGCGGGCCCACTGCCGGATTTCCCGCCGTGTGCGAGCGGCTCGACGCCCCCGATCTCCTCGCGCGGGCTACGAGGGCCGCGCCCGACGCAATTTGGTAGCGCCAAAGGGAATCGAACCCGCGATCGGGGGTGGGCCGAGCGCCGGAGTCAAAACCGTATTTTTTGATGCTGCGGCTGGAGCGTGCAATGAGCAGAGGTTTTCGTGCCGACTACGTATTGGCGGCGTGCGTGGCACTGTTACTTCCCGCATGCACTTCGGAGCTGCCGGCACGCGATACCATTGCCTCAACCGGTGGGAGCGCATCTTGGGTCTTGCCAGAGGCAAGATCGCAAAACTTGCTGTACGTCAGCGGCAATTCCGGCTACGTTTATATCTTTTCATTTCCAAAAGGCAAGCTGGTTGGAACATTGACAGGCTTCCAAGAAGTTGCCGGCGTCTGTGCGGACGCCGCAGGCAACGTTTGGGTCGCGAACTCGGCCGACTTTGACCTTATCGAGTACGCACACGGAGGGACCTCGCCGATCGCGACGTTGACCGATTACGAGAGTTATCCGTTCAGCTGTTCCGTTAATCGTCAAAACCGCGACCTAGCAGTTTCGAATATCTTCTCTATCAAGCAGGGCCAAGTCGGCAGCATCGCCGTTTATCCGAGCGCGAGCGGCGCGCCAAAACTCTATAAGGATTCCAAAATTTCCGAGTACTACTTCCTTGGCTATGGTCGCGAAGGAAAAATCTACTTCGACGGCACGGGATACGGCAATAACTTCGAGCTAGCTCGACTGTATCGGGGCAGGTTCGCACCCATAGTAATATCGGGCGCAACGATCACTTCGCCCGGCAGCGTGCAGTATGCCGAGGGCTCGCTAACGATCGGTGGAGCAGACGGCGCCGGCGACGCGATCGTCTATCGAATAACGGACCAAGGACTGATAACAGGAGAGACGACGCTGGTGGGTACGTCTGGTTGCATGAGCTACGAGATCTGGAAATCCTACGTTATTTGCGCGTCGGTCAATGGGAACGTTCCGGTCTACAAGTACCCCGCGGGAGGTAGCCCAATCGAGACGGTTGGCGCCTCCACAAACCCATTCCAAGCTGTAATTAGCGAAGCCCGAAAGCGCTAGCTCCCTAGCACCAACGGGAATCGAATCAGCTCGCGGCGATGCCGAGGCGTGCCCCTCTCATCTTTTTCGAAGGAGCTTCTAATCATTACTAACGAGAGCTTCCGCCTCAACAATGTTAAAAATAAGCGTGATGAAATTCCATAACGTCTTACTGGCCTGCGCTCTGGGTGCAGGATCGTTACTCGGCGCGACGGCGCCGGCATTGGCGGCTCACGTCTCCGTTGGAACCGCGCGACCGGCAGCGACGGGGCGGGTGCTCCCGGGCAACCGCTACTACGGAACCGGATACCGGGGCTACGGCTATCGCAACGGCTACGGCTATCGCAACGGCTACGGCTATCGCAACGGCTACGGCTACCCCTATCGCTCGGGCTATGGCTATCGCTACGGCTACGGCTATCCCTACGGCTACGGCTATCCCTACGGCTACGGCTATCCCTACGGCTACGGCGTTGGCGTTGGCTACGGCTACGTTGGCGGAGGTTACGGCTACGTTGGCGGAGGTTACGGGTACGCGCCCTATCCGGCTATATATGGGCGTCGCGCATATTGGGCACGTCGTCCCTATTGGCGGCCATATCGTCGCGCATATTGGGGACGGCGCTTCGTTCGCTAACGTATCGCTCCCATCGTTTTTGAATGCGGCTCTAGTCGTTCGAGATTAGAGCCGCAGATCTGTATGCGTACGCACACGAGACGCTGCAGGTGGAGCACGCGGCGCGGATCGACAAGCTCAGGATGACGCGGGTCCCGGCCGCTACCGAACAGGATCGATCGGTGAGGATTTTCTGCTGAGCCCTACGCGAGTAAGCGAAGTGAACAACGAGCGGAGGGCGTCCCACGATAACGGCAGAACGGACGCTTCCTATGGAGAATCGAATGGTGCGTAGTCGCTTTTCGGTGGTCTTGCTGTTTGTGCTCGTGCTCGCGACCGGCGCCTGTTCTACAGGGTCGCTTGTCAGCGCAGGGCCTGGCGCAGGTCCGACGCCGCGTTTCGAAGCAGCACCGTGCCCGAAAACCCCGGAGCCTATCAAGGAGCTACAGAGTGCGCGCTGCGGTTTCTTGGTCGTGCCGGAAAACCGCTCGAGCCGCAAGGGCCGGATCATCCGCCTCGTGGTCGCGATTGTGCCCGCGCGCTCAAGGCCCGCTCACACCGACCCAGTCGTATTTTTGGCCGGTGGCCCCGGCGAATCGGCGATTCTCGACATACCTTTCTTAGCGCATGCCGGCGTCAACCGCAATCGCGATCTCATCGTCATGAGTCAGCGTGGGACGCTGTACGGCGAACCCGATCTCAACTGCCCGGAGCTCGACCAGTACTATGCGCGCCAGGTCAGTCTTGTGTACGATGCGCCCTCGACCGGACGGGCCCAAGCTAAGGCAGCGGCCGCGTGTCATCAGCGGCTTACCAATCGAAGCATCGATCTTAGCGCGTACAACACGACGGAAAACGAACAGGATTTCGTCGACCTTCGCCGTGTCCTTGGCATCCGTCAATGGAACGTCTACGGGTATTCGTACGGGACCGATCTTACGCTATCGTTAATGCGCGATCATCCCGACGGTATTCGAACGGCCATTATAGACTCAGTCGTGCCACCAGATATCGTCAGTCTTCCCTGGACGTGGAGCAGCACCCGAGAGGGCGTTACTGCGGTCTTTAACGAGTGCCGCGCGCAACCGGCGTGTAATGGAAAATATCCCGACCTTCTCGGACTTTTCACGAAAACGGTACAGCGCTTGGAGGCGAACCCGATCGTTCGTCGAGTTGTTCCTCCGCAGGGCGGCGCGGCGGTGAAGGTTGTGTTGGACGGCGGCACGATCGTAAACATGGCCGTGGGAAACCGGCCTAAGGCCGAAGATATGCCGGCGGCGCTTTTCAAGCTGGCGAACGGCGATCCGCGAATGTTCTTGGAGGCACGCGCGGCCGGAGCGGGGGTGGCGGAGGTTCCGGAGCAAGCGCAAGGTATGACGCAAAGTTTCGTTTGCCGCGAGTGGGAACCGTACGGATCGCCGGCGGCGATTTTGCGCGCTGGACGGCGCGAGTTCCCAACTTTTCCGGACTCGGTTCTGATCAATGCGCCGCAGCTACCGTTCGAGCACGAACTGTGCCAGGTGTGGAACGTTCCGGTAGGTCCGCCATCGCAGCGCGTCCGCGTTCGCAGCACTATCCCAACTTTGGTTGTGTCGGGCACGATTGATGCGAAGACGGGCGCGCGGTGGGGGCGTTACGCAGCAAGCACGCTGCCAAACTCAACCTACGTGCGCATCAAGGGAATTGGGCACTGGGTAATCGCACGGTCGCCGTGCGCGCAGCGCATCTTCCAATCGTTTCTAGCACATCCGCGCTCGGTCGACACCGCATGCGCGAACGCCGTCTCTGGAGTCAACTTTAAATGAATTCCAAAGCGTTGTTTCTTGCTTTCGCCTGCGCTCTCGTAGCCTGCAGCTCTGGAACGACACCCACGACGGTGACCCCAGGTGCGTCGTCATTCGTCCCAGGCCCCTGTCCGAGTACGCCGGAGGATATTCCAGAGCTCAAGACGGCACGCTGTGGACGGCTCACGGTTCCCGAGGACCGGCATCACCCCAAGGGCCGGAAGATCACTCTCGCGGTCGCCATTATCCCGGCAAAGATACCCAGAGCGAAGAGCGACCCGATCGTCTGGCTTGCCGGCGGCCCCGGAGATGACGCAATCATCGAGATTCCGCTGGCGCTGGCTGGAAAGCTCAATGCGAATCGCGACGTGATCTTCATGTCGCAGCGTGGCACCTATACCGCCGATCCGAAACTGACGTGCGATTCGGTGGATCGCTGGGCTGCCGAGACGCTGAACATGCCGTACGACGCTCCGGCGACCGGAAAAGCGTACGCCGTTGCAACGCTCGAGTGTCGCCGAGAACTAGCAGCGTTGACCACCGATCTCGGCGCGTACAACTCGCTGGAGAGTGCCGACGACCTTGAAGACCTACGGGTTGCGCTGCACGTTGCGAAATGGAATATCTATGGGATATCTTACGGAACCGATCAAGCGCTCACGTACATGCGGCGGCATCCGGGCGGGATCCGTTCGGTCGGCATTGACGGCGTTTTCCCACCGTCTCTCGCCGGCGGGGCCGCGGCTTGGGCAAGCGCTGCCGAAGGAATCAAAGCGGTCTTCAAGGCGTGTGGAGCGCAGTCTGCGTGTCGACAGCGCTACGGCGACATCGCCACAACCTGGGAGCAACTGGTACTCCGTTACGAGGCGTCGCCCAAAACTTTCAAGGTCGAAGTTCCCGGGCATTCCGGAAAAGTGAACGTCATGATCAGCGGTGGCATGCTCCTGCAATGGTCGGTGTCGCCGGGAACGCATATTGCGGGCAAGATGCCCGCGTCGATAGACGCACTCGCTCATGGCGATGCCGGACCGATCGCATCAACCTGGGCCGCGCCAAAACTCAATCCAGCCGGCATCGGCGTGTTGGGCAACGGCCTCTTCTACGGCGTTTCCTGTGGTGAATGGGTACCCTACGAAACCGAGGAGGACATCGTTGACGCCGGGCAGCGCGCGTTCTCGACGTTTCCGCTTTCCATCTGGAAGAACGCTCCCAACCTACCGTTCATGCGCCAGAACTGTCGTGTCTGGAACGTACCGAGCGTCTCTTCTGAAGTGCGAGCCGTGACGCGAAGCAGCATACCGACACTCGTCATGTCTGCCCAGTACGACGCCCAAACTGCAGCATCGTTTGGTGCCTATGCGGCGCGGACGTTACGGAATGCTACGGTCGTGACCATTCCCAACGTTGCCCACGTTGCATTCGCCAGTCCGTCCAAAGCTGCCAATGCATGTGCCCAAGCTATCGTGAGGTCGTTCTTTGATGTACTGAACCGCGTCAACACGGGCTGCATCAGGAAGATTCCTCCAACCAAATTCGAGATCACGCGTCGACCCTAAGCTACGGCCCGATTCGCGAACCGCATTGAGGACTACGGCTTGCTGCCTTCGCCGATCTCGGTGTGCCGCGCAAGCGGCGATTCTAAGTATTGATAGATATACGAGATCACGATGCTGCCTTCACCGACCGACGATGCGACGCGCTTGACGGACGAGCTCCGAACATCACCCGCGGCGAAGATCCCGGGGATGTTGGTTTCGAGCGGATACGGTTTTCTGGTCAGCCGCCAATCTTCGATGTCACGACCCGTGCGAATATAGCCGTGTTGATCTCGTTCTAGCTCATCCGGAAGCCACGCGGTCTCCGCGTCGGCGCCGATAAAAATGAACAGCGCGTAGGCCGCGCGTTCCCGGTCCGTGCCCGAAACGCTCGAGCGAGTGACGATGCCTTCCAAACGCCCGTCGCCAACGATCGCTTCGACCGTCGTATGAGTTTCCACCGTGATGTTCGGCACAAAACGAATCTGCTCGATTAAGTACTGCGACATCGTTCGCTCGAGTCCGTTGCCGCGCACCACAATTGTTACACTGCGAGCGTAACGGGAAAAGAACATGGCAGCTTGTCCTGCCGAATTTCCGCCGCCGACGAGGAATATGTCCTTCCCTCGAACGGAGTAGGCTTCGCCGCGCGACGCACCGTAAAAGACGCCCCGCCCGACGCACGCGTCTACGCCCGGCGTCGCCAGCTTCCGCCACGCCACGCCACTTGCTAGTACCACGCTGCGCGCCCGAATTTCTGTTCCGCCGTCCAGCGCCACCACGAATTCGGTTCGGTTCGGCCGGATTTCGCGGACGCTTCGCGTGACGAGGATCTCCGCGCCCAGCCGTTTTGCTTGCTGCAGTGCGCGATGCGCCAGCTCGCCGCCGGAGATTCCTGTCACAAAACCGAGATAGTTTTCGATGCGTGACGACGTGCCGGCTTGGCCGCCGGGCGCGTCCTGCTCGATCAAGATCGTCGCAAGACCCTCGGAGCCTCCGTACACCGCCGCGGCGAGACCGGCCGGGCCGCCACCAACGATTACCACGTCGTATTCGCCGAATCGCGGGGCGATTGGAAGGCCTAGGGCTTCGGCAAGGACTTGAAGCTCCGGCTTTACGAGCGTGCGCCCATCGGCGAGACGCACGAGCGGGCACGATGACGTGTCGACGCCGAGTTTCGCGATGAACTCCTCGTCGATGGAATCGTCGAGGTCGAGCCATTCGAACGCCACTTGGTTCCGCGACAGGAAGTCGCGCATCGTATGCGAGGCCGCATCGAAATCGCTACCGATAACGACGGCCTGCCGCGCCCCGTACATGCCGTACGAATCGCCGAAAATCGACACGCGGCGAATCAGCGTCTGAGCCATAAACGCAGCCGCTTCTTTGGACTCGGTGATGAGCAGATGCAGGTCGGCTGGATCCATCCGCATCAACCGCGATGGTTGCAGCGCGCGAATCGAGACGAACGACTCGGTACCGAGAATGACTGAGAACTCGCCAAAGAATTCGGTTGGGTCGAACGTCGTTGACTGCACCTCCAGGCCGCTCAGGAGCCGTACGCGTTCTACTTCGCCCGAGAGAACGACCCACAAATACGCGGCGTCGCCTTCCCTCGTGACCCATTCGCCGGGCGCCATCAGAATCTCCGCGGAACGCGAAGCAATCAGCGCCCGCAGCGCCGGCGTTACGCCTGCGAAAAGCGGAACCTCTTCCAGCTCGTTGGCCTCGATCAACGCTTCGGCCCATTCGAACGAGCGCGGTCTGCGGATCGATCCGGGCCGCAAGCGCCGGTCGGATCGAAGCGGTGGATTCGGCAAACGTTCATTACTGCGCGGCAATCATTGAAGCTGCTCCTGCCAATCATTTGGAACGCATCCGGGGGGCCCGTCCCACTGGGTTTCGCGCCAGCAACGATTTCTTCGCTATGTTCTGCCATTTGATTGATCCCCGATTCGCCGATTGGAGTTAGAGCTTTGGGGCCAGCCCGTGATTAGGCCTTTATCCGATCGTCGTTCCCCTCGGGCCACACCTACAGAGCATCTTCGCCGTGAGAAAACCCACTAAATTAAAAGGCGGCGCGCTAAGCCGACCGCCTTTCAACTTGCTTTAAGGCTTAAGCAACGCTAGCGGTGCGACGCGGAACTTGGCGCTTCTCGTCAATGTAGAGCGCCGCCGAGCACTCTCGAGCGGCACCCCGATGAGGACTTTTAGGCCCAGAACGCCGCGCTCTGGGCAGGCTCTGCCTGGTAGAGGCGGACTTCGCGGACGCGTCCAGCGGCTAGCGTGAAGATTAGGACCTCGCCCGCCTTCAGCTTGCGGCCTTTTCGATCGCCGGTGACGTCGCATTGAACGAAGACTTTGTCGCCGGACGCTCCCATCGTCGATGGTACGGAGTGGAACGTGCCGGCCGTTTCTTGGCCCACCTGCGCGAACATCGCGAAGATCGCGTCGCGGCCGTCGTAATTCCCCGCAAGTATCCCGGTCGGCTCACCGCTCCATCTGGCGTCAGCATCAAAGAGTTCGCTCAGGGTCGCCATATCAGAAGCGGCGAATGCCTCGAATCCCTTTTTAACGCGGTCGATATTATCGATTTCGGCCTGTGTGGAAGTCATAAATCGCCTCCCTTCAAAGAGTCTTGAGAACTCGGAAAGCTTCTACGAGTCAGTGCCCGAGCCTGCGTGTGGTCGATTAGGCGGGAGCGCGTGGGAATCGAATCTCGCGTACGAGGGAAACTTCAGAAATACCGATCGACGCTGCGGCCAGCGGGCTATTCGGTCAGCGGCGCGACCCCAATTGTGTCCAGCTGAGAGTTGATCGATTTCACGGCCGCCTCGATTAACGCTCCGTTGCCGGAGTCAGCAGCAGCGGCTTTGTCGAGTTGGCCTTGCCAAGCGAGCAGCGCGGGCTTACCACCTTCCGTGGCTCGCTCCATAAACGTGTCGCTGGTCCTCACCTTGCGGCAATCGTCCTGTTTGGCCCATTCCCCACCGATCCGGCGCCCGAGCGACGTAAGCTGGGCGGCCACCGCAGTGTTTGTGGTTGGGTCGGTGACGTGCACGAGGATCTTTTGACTATCCGAGAACCAGCCGGCGTATCCCCGCGCGCCAAAATAAAATGCGTGCACCTGCCCCCAATACTTGTTCCAACTCTGCCACTCCGACTCACAATGGTCTGCCTGCCAAACCCCACGGAAGGAATCTTTCCACGAATCGAGGGTCGCAGCACCGTCGGCAAGACAGCAGGCTCGTGCGATGAAAAATATCGCGAATGCAACCGGTAGTGCGCGCAGCATTTGCGGCGCTCTGTATCGTGAGATAGTCATCGAGCGCTTGGTTCTGCGCCAGCGTCCGCTTTCCCGGGGTCCGCAGCGATTGCCTCATCAAACCAGCCTCGTCCATGCCGTCGCGCAGCACTTCCCTATTACCTGTTCTCGCTGTTGCGTCGAGTTGAGCGGCGTTGGGTAGCCTCCCTTCCAGTTTTCCCGCCGCGGCGCTTTGCGATCCCGTCGCCTATGAGACGGTGAGCGCCTCGGCCACGGCTTGATCTTCCGATAGCTGCGCGCCTTCGGCGGCTAACGCTTCGATCTCGGATTCGCTCAGCTGCGCAGTCAGCGCGGTCATGAGGATGTCGTCGACGCGCTGCTCAGTCGGCTCGCGCTCGTAGCCTTCGCTGCGATACCACGCATCGACGTATCCGCGGAGCCGCGCGCCGCGGTGAGGTTGGCCGCTGCCGGCGGCGACTGTCGCAAGATGGTGAATATTAATCATGATATGCTGCGCGTGCGCTCCGCGAGCGAGCTGGAGCGCGTCGAGGGCGGCGGTGCGCGCGCCGGCGATATCGCCGAGCGCGAGACGATACGCCGCGCCGTTCTGCAATGCGACGAATACAAACCTCTTCATGTGCGGTGCACGTGGTTCGGCCTCGATGGAGCTTGCAAGCTCGAGTGCCCTGTTGGGGTTTCCCATGTAGAACTCGAGCTCGGCCAAGTTCAGGCGGATTCCGATCGCGGCTTCTCGATCGCCAAGCGAAGCAGAAAGCGCCAGCGCCTCTCCGTAGAGTTGCCGCGCTTCGTCAAGGCGGCCGCTATCGTTGGCGACCATCGCCCCGTTGTTCAGGACGCACGCATGGATCGCGGAACGAGTAAGGCCGCTCTCGTTCAAGAGTCGGATTGCTCGTTCGATGGCGGCCTGCGCCTCCTGCGCCCGCCCAGCCTGCGTCAATCCGAATGCGAGCTCGCTAAAACTCAGCGTCGCGTTGGCTGAGTCGTCACATTGCTCACCAATATCGATGGCACGCTGCGCCGCCTCAACCCTGCGTAGTCCCCCCGTTGTCCGTGACAGCGCGGCCCACGCCCGTGCCGCAAGCGCAGGCTGCGCAACGGCGTCGAGCCGCTCGATCACCAACTCAAGGCGGCTCCTCGCTTCGGCCCCTCCGACAAGCCTTCGATAGATACTTGAAAATCCTACGACGATACGTGCGGCGAGCCCTCGCCTCGTACGAGAGATCGGCAAGATCGGCCACCCACCGCGCGTGCTTGCGCGCCAGCATTTCGCGCTCCCCGTTCTGTTCTAGCTTCTCGAGCCCAAATGCCCGCGTCGATTCGAGCAACCGGTAACGGGTGGAATCCTGTTCGACCTCGGCGACGACGAGAGATTTTTCGACAAGCGAGGAGATCAGGTCGATCACGCAGAGCGCATCGAGCGTTTCATCGGTGCATACCTTCTCGGCGGCTGCGAGGGTCCAGCCGCCGACAAAGATCGAGACGAAGCGGAAGAGCTTCTGCTCCTGCTCTGACAGCAGATCGTAGCTCCAGCCGATGAGTGCGCGCATCGTCTGTTGGCGCGGTAGCGCCGTGCGGTTGCCGCCGGTGAGCACGCGAAAGCGCTCATCGAGCTTCTGCGCCAACTGCCGGGGAGCCATCACCTTTACCCGCGCTGCCGCGAGCTCTATCGCGAGCGCGATGCCGTCCAAACGCCGGCAGATCTCGGAGACGATCGGCGCGCTGTCGTCGCTCAACGCAAACTTTGCATCCGATGCTCTCGCTCGCTCGGCAAAAAATGCGATCGCGCCGTACTGCAGCGCGTCGCTGGCCGTCAGTGCATCGCCTAAGGGGACGGCTAGCGACGGCACAGGGTAGACACGCTCGGCGGCAATGCGCAGCGGCTCGCGGCTCGTTGCGAGAACTCGTACGTCCCGAGCAGTGCGCAGGATCGCGTCGGCGATGCGTGCCACCTCTTCGATCAGGTGTTCGCAATTGTCGAGGATCAACAGCAGCTGGCGAGGCCTGAGGTAGTGTTCGATCACGTCGAGCATCGGACGATCTCCCTGCTCGCGTAAGCCCAAGGTTGATGCAATGGCGTTGACAACCGAAGCCGCATCGTTCAACGCTGCCAGCTCCACAACCCAAACACCGTCGCCGACGCGGTCGAGCAAGTCCGCACCGATTTGCAATGCGAGGCGCGTCTTGCCGATGCCGCCGGTTCCCACCAGCGAGACCAGCGGCTGCTCGAGCACGAGCGGTTCGACCTCAGCAAGCACGTCATCGCGGCCGATGAGCGGTGTCAGTTGGCGCGGCAGATTGTTCGGCAGCGACTCTAATGATTGCAGCGGCGGAAACAACTCCGCCAGGCCGGGAGCGAGGAGCTGCCAAACGCGCTCGGGCTCGACGAGGTCCTTGAGCCGGTGCTCGCCGAGATCGCGCAGCTGCGTCTGTTCCGGCATCATGCCGCGCAACAGCAGCGCTGTTGTGGCCGAGGCGACCACTTGACCGCCATGGGCAACGGCTAGCAGTCGCGCGACACGATTGACGGCAGGTCCAAAGTAATCGCCATCGCACTCGTCGGTGGCGCCGCTATGCAATGCCATGCGTACTGCCAGTCCGCCAACCGCGCTCCAATCCTCGCGCGCTAGCGTGCGCTGTGCATCGGCAGCCGCGGCTACCGCGTCAGACGCGCGCGAAAAGATCGCACAGAATTGATCGCCCATCGTCTTGAATACGTGACCGTCATACGCTTCGATCGCCGTTCGAAGGAGTTCATCGTGCCGGCGCAGCGCTTCGGCCATCGTGACACGTTGCTGCTCCCAGTGCCGCGTGCTGCCCTCGATATCGGTGAACAGCAGCGTTACTGTCCCGCTCGGAAGGGCGGCTCTTAACGCCATGGGCGCGGGATTCAAAGGAAAGCTGCACGGCGCCTGGCGCCTTAAACTAAAGCCGCCAAAACAAACCAGTGTCGGGATGAGGGAAGCCCCAGGGGCTGATCAACTCGCGAATCGCGGCCGATACGTGCTCTCGGAGCCTCCGCCGGCCAGCGAGCGAATCACCGGTACCGCCAGAGGCTCAAAACTCATCGCCTTTGTGCCCTCTTTCGGGATACATCAATGGCGCTGATCAGGGCCCGTGGGTAAAATGTGGGCCAGTCGGTAAGCGCCGGGCGAAAAACGTGAGTGCAACAAAGCCATTTTTGGCAGCGCCAACGGGACTAAGAACCCGTTGTTGAGGATGCAGATTGATGCAATCTGATACACCTACTTGGTAGACATTTGGGTAGACCTGGGCGGCGTCCCTATGGCGTGGAGGCAAAAGCTGGAATCAAAAGCATTGGGTCCGCTTCGCCGCCATTAGTAGTTCCTACAAGTTTCCGGGCAGCGTGATGGATGAAATTTCAACGAGCTTGCCGCCCGCGACGGTGTAAGTCGTTATGCTGTTGTGCTTTGCGCAGCAGTTGCCTTCTCCCGCCCCATAAACGGGTTGCTTCACCACGAGGCGGCCGCTCTCGATGCGTGCGACGCACTTGTAGACGCTCAGGACAGCAAGACGATGCGCGCCGTTGTCACGCCAAACGTAGAGTATGATCGTCATAATGCCGCCGGTGCCCATACCGTCGATCGGAATCACGGCGAGCCAAATTCCGTTAACCTTGCCCGAAGAACCCCCGCCGGTGTAGCAGCCGGAGACAACGTTGGGAGCGTCGATGCACGTGTACCGCGCAGAGACGGCGTCGCCCAGTTTCACTACGGTGAGGCCGCCGTCGTTCCGAAGAATCGCGTCCCAGTCCGCGTGCGCGAACGGGTCGGCGTCCACGACGGCCCGAACTCGCGCGGCGCATGCGAGGAACACTAGCAAAACACAAGCGAATGCGCACCAACGATTCAACTGACCTACTCCTTCGGAACCCAATACGTTCGACGACTTGCCCAGCTACGCTTTCTGGACGCCGGGTTTGCTATTATAGACGCGGATGTCGACGATGAACGGGGTGCCCCCAACGAAACGAGCGATGCTCGCCTTCGAGCTCAAAGCGGCGTTTTTCCGCGCCAGACGCTTCGCGACCGACGCCCGCGGCTCGACGCGCCGCTGGCCGCTCACCGGCGGTTCTTCCGGTGGCGCGCTCCTGGCCGAGAGTTCGACGCCACTCCGCTCCATGGTCGCCGAAACCGATCCCCGCGAGGCACGCCTCATTGAAGGCAAGATCCACAACTTGTACATGGCGCTTCGCCAGCTCGACGGCGCCGTCGTCCCCCGCGGCAGCACGTTCAGCTTTTGGCGACAGATCGGTCGCGCCACCCGCCGCGCCGGATACGTGGAAGGGCGCGAGCTGCGCGAAGGCTGCATCATCCCTACGGTTGGCGGCGGTCTCTGCCAACTCTCGAACGCGTTATATGCTGCCGCGCTCGATTCCGGTTGCGAAATCGTTGAACGCCACGCGCATTCGCATTTCGTGCCCGGCTCGATGGCCGAGCGCGATCGCGATGCGACGGTCTTTTGGAATTACGTCGATCTGCGCTTTCGCGCAAGGCACGAGCTCACGATCCGCTGCCGGCTCCAAGGCGATCGCCTAATCGTGCGGTTTTTCGCCCCGGTGACTGCGGGCGTATCCCAGCCAATGCGAGCCATTCTCGACGTCGCCATCGCAGCCGCGCCGCCATCGTGTATGAGCTGCGATCGAGCCGCGTGCACTCGACATCGCAAGATACACGGCGCGAATTCTGCACCAGCGGCAGCATTCTTACTCGACGGCCTTTGGCCCGAATACGATGCATTCGTCGCGGCGCAAGCAACGACAAGCGACGTGGCGTTCGTTCCGATCGATGGAAAGCGTTTTAGTCTCCCCCAATACGCGTGGGCGCTCGCGGGATTCGGCGGCGTGAAGCAGGCGCCGTTCGAAACCCTCGTTCGCGCGGGGCGATCGCGCCGCCTTGCATCGCACGGGGCTGCGCGTCAACGAGCGATGCTGCTCGATGCCGAACGACTCGCCCGTCGATTTGCACGCCATTTGCCTTCGCGCGTCGAGCACATCGTCGTGATGCAGAACCTGCTGCCGTACCTGTGGCGCACCGGTTACCTCGCCGGGTGCACCTTCGACGTGATGATGACGTCATTGCCGATGGATACGCTGCACGAGGTGCTCGATGATGCAGCGCGCCGGCATCCGGATAGTCCGACTCTCTCGGACTTCCGCGCTCCGCGCGAAATCGTCGAAGCCGAACGTGGGGCGCTCGACCGTGCCCGTCGCGTCGTTACCCCGCACCGCGAGATCGCGCGCCGGTTCGGTCAGCGCGCCCTGCTGCTGCCGTGGGTCGTTCCAACCGTGCCTCCGTACCGTGCGCCGACCTCCAACAGCGTGCTCTTTGCGGGCGCGACGCTAGGACGCAGCGGTGCATATGAAATACGCGAGGCGGCGCGGCGAACCGGCACGTCGATCGTTGTCATTGGCGATCGCGACGCCGAAAGACCCGATTTTTGGCGCGGGCTCGACGTGACGCGCGTGGCGAATTTTCGTCAAGGGCTCGATCTGGCGCGCGTCGTCGCCTTGCCCGCGTTTGTGGAACATCGCCCGCGCCAGCTTTTGCACGCGCTCGCCGCAGGCGCCCGCGTCATCGCAACCGCCGCTTGCGGACTGGCCCCGGCGAGCAATCTTACGATCGTGCCGGCCGGGCGCGCAGATGCGCTAACGGAGGCAATTCTCTAATCGTCGAAATAATGTAATTTGCTGCAAGGTGATGCAGGTTGATGCGAATTAGCGCCAAGCTCTAAAGCAACGCCGTGGAACGGCGCTGATCAACGCGCCGGCCGCGTAACGCGTTCGTAGTCGGTCGTCCAGATCGTCTGCCACGTCTTACGTTTATCCGCCGAGAACGCTTCTTCGAAGCGCGGGTTACCGTTGCGCTGAGCCCAACGGTAACGCACGACGATCGGTTTGCCCTCGAACGTATCTAGGCCGAAGAAATCGCCGGCGCCGTCTGCGCCGAATTTGCCGACCTGCGGCGGGAGCGCCAAGCCCCGCTTCTGCGTTCCCGAGTAGAGCGACCACTGATGCGTAACCGGATCGTACAAACGAACCGTCACCCCCACGACGTGCTGCGCCGGACAATGGAGATCGTCGTCCTCGATGTCAGCGCTTCCGCCCCAAAACGGCCGGACGGAAGACGTACCGTCGCATGCGAACCAATCGTGACTATCGCTTAAGGGATGGCGCAACTGCATGTAATGCGTTCGCCAAGCCCCAATCAGAAAGTCGAAACCGTTATGTCCGTCGCCGCCCGGCGAAGTTGCGTTCCACACGCCTTTGCTAGACGATGACGCGCGCTCCGTGTCGGTAATCCAGTTGACTTCCCACGACTTTCCGCCGTCGGTAGAGAACGCTTGTTCAAAGTGGGGATTGCCGTTCACTTTGGTCCAGTGGAAACGGCAAATAATGGGCGTGCCCTTCCAGTTATCGTACGAGTAGAAGTCGCCGACGCCGTTTGCATCGAAATGCCCGACTTGCGGCGGTGGCGGGATGCCGAGCTTTTTCGTTCCCCACCAAAGCGTCCATTGGTGGGTTTGCGCATCGTAGAGGCGAAGCGTCATCCCGCCAATATACCGATTCGGGCATTTCAGATCGGCGTCTTCGAGATTTCCGTTGCCGCCCCAAAACGGGCGAAAGACCGAGGTGCCGTGGCACTCGTACCACTGGTGGCTGCCGACCAACCGATCTTTGAGTATGCGGTAGTGCGTGCGCCACGTTCCATATGCAAAATTGAAATCGTAGCGTCCGTCGCGCGCCGTCGGGGCGGCCGGGTAAGGCGTGTACACCGGTGCAGGCGCGGCCGAGGCAGCAAGCAGCGTTACAGCCAGCAGCAGCGTCGTGATTAGGTTCTTCATCGGATGCGCTCATTCTAAGCGAGGATTGGACCTTTGTATTGGGCCAATCCATCATATTATGAAGGTGCCAATCAACTTCGAGACGCTGTTCCCCGACCGGACCTCGAGCGAACCACCGCGGTCCCAACTCTTACGGCGTCCGCGTGACGGCATTCGGAGTGGATTCTTTCCGGCCGGACCCCGCGGCGGTGCGATCAGGTCCTCGAGCTTTGCCGGGAAATCGGAGCGGTTTAGGAAGTAGTCGTCCTACGCTCATCGGCCTCGGAGAGCGCAACTCCCGGACCATTTCCGGGCCGTACGAAGGATGCGACTTAATAGGAGCGACGCCATGTCTGAAAAGCTCAGCCTCGATCGCCGCCGGTTTGTTGGTGGTGCGGGCATGGCGATTGCCGTCGCCCAGCTCGGCGTGTTCGGCTGCACGCAATCCAATAGAACCGCACGACAGTCTTCGGAAAGGACTTCATCCATGGCTACAGTTGCACAACAGACGGGCAACGGCACGACCGCCATTCGTCCGTTTCCTCACTTGGACGTTCCGGAGTCGGAACTTGACGATTTGCGTCGACGCATAAAGGCAATGCGATGGCCCACGAAGGAACTCGTCGCGGACCAGTCCCAGGGCGTGCAACTGGCGACGACTCAGGCGCTGGCGAGCTACTGGGCGACAGAATACGATTGGCGCAAGGTCGAGGCTCGGCTGAACGCGCTCCCGCAGTTCGTAACCGAGATCGACGGGCAGGACATTGCGTTCATCCACGTCGTCTCGAAGCACGACAACGCGCTCCCGCTGATCATCACGCACGGCTGGCCCGGCTCCATCATCGAGCAGATGAAAGTCATCGGTCCGCTGACCGATCCCACGGCCCACGGTGCGAGCGCGTCAGACGCCTTCCATCTCGTCGTTCCCTCGATACCGGGCTATGGGTATTCCCCCGAGCCAACCACACTGGGCTGGGATCCCATCCGCATTGCAAAAGCTTGGGTTGCGCTGATGAAGCGTCTTGGATACAACCGATTCGTTGCGCAAGGCGGCGATTGGGGCGCGTCCATCACGCAACAGCTAGCTTTGCTCGCACCAGAGAACGTGCTAGCCATTCACAGCAACATGCCCGGCACCGTTCCGGCCGAGACTTTAGCGAAGGCGATTGCCAACGCTCCGCCTCCCGCCGGGCTCGCGGGCGACGAGCTGCACGCGTATCGGCAGCTAGCTGACTTCTACACGCATCATCTCGGCTACGCCGTCGAGATGGCGAACCGCCCGGAGACGCTCTACGGATTGATGGACTCGCCCATTGGCCTTGCGGCCTGGATCCTGGATCACGATAAGGACAGCTACGAGATGATCGCGCCGGCCTTCTTCGGGCACCCCGGTGGCCTTTCGCGCGACGACGTGCTCGACAACATCACGATGTACTGGCTGACGAAGACGGCGATCTCCTCCGCGCGCCTCTACTGGGAAAACAAGCTCGGCTTCTTTAACGTCGTGGGCGTGACTATCCCGGTAGGCGTGAGCGCGTTTCCGCACGAGATCTATACGGCGCCGCGGAGTTGGTCGGAGAAGGCATATCCCAAGCTCGTTTATTACAAGAAGCACGACGTGGGCGGCCACTTTGCCGCCTGGGAGCAGCCGCAACTCTTCTCTGAAGACGTTCGCGCAACGTTCCGATCGGTCAGGACCTCATGATGAGACGTATTGTGCCCGCGCATTAAACTATAACTGCAATTGGAGAGATCAATGGACGAAGTACAAGTAGAGCGGAAGAGCTATCAGATGCCACCGCACGAGGGGTTTACCGTCGCTCACTTTCTCACAGTGGCCGACCTCGAGCGATCCGCCGAATTCTACAAAACGGTCTTCGGGGGAGAAATTGTGAGCATGGGCGATGGAGACGCACCGCCGTACATCAAAATCGCAAACACGTGGCTCATAATCAACGTTGGGGGCGGTCCGACACCTGACAAACCAACGGTGACGCTCCGTCCCCCTCCCGACCCCAACGAGATCAGTAGCTTCATGAATATCCGTGTAGCAGACATTCAAGCGTGCTACAAGTTATGGAAGAGTCGGGGAGCGACGTTTCTCACTGAACCTCTGGACAAGTATGGTGAGACGCGCTGCTATATCCGCGATCCTGACGGTTACATCATCGAGGTCGGGCAAAGCAAAACGGGAGTCCCTTATGGATAAGAAGTGGCCAAGAACAAAGTTGTAGTATTAACGGGCGCATCGCACGGCATCGACGCAAGGTTAATAACTGCGTACGCACGCCCGTTTCATCTAAACGACACATGAAAGCATCTGTGGTAAGCGCGTACGGCGGCCCGGAAGTGATGAAATATCAGGACATGCCGGATCCGGAGCCGGGCGTGGGCGACGTCCTCGTTAAGGTGGCCGGCATCGGCATCAACCCGGAGGACATGCTCGAGCGCAACGGCGACTTGAAGGATCGGTGGCCGATGCACTTTCCGGCGATCATCGGCCTGGACGTGTCGGGAACGGTGGTCGCGGCGGGCGACGGCGTCGCTGACCTCAAGGTCGGCAACCGTGTCTGCGCGTGGTCTTACCACACGTACGCTGAACTGGTCGCCGACAAAGCAACTGTGTTCGCCAAGGTGCCGGAGACGATGGACCTGGTTGACGCGGCCGCGATTCCACTCGTGGGCGTCACGGGCAGCCAACTGATCTCCGTCGCAGGCGGATTGCAGTCCGGCCAGACGGTGCTGGTCTCCGGCGCGGCGGGAGCCGTCGGTCGTTGCGCCGTCTACATGGCGAAAGTATTAGGCGCACGCGTGATCGCGGGCGTGCTGCGCTCTCAGCTCGACCAGTCGGATAGCATCGGCGCGGACGAAACGGTCGCTCTCGACGACCCGGCCGCCTTCGCGGCGGTTCCGCAAGTCGACGTCGTGGCAAACACCCTTCGCGGGAAAGCGGCGACGGCTCTGCTCGCGAAGGTAAAGGCCGGCGGGACGTTTGCATCGGTGACGGGAGAGCCCGACGGCGTCAAGGACTACCCAAACGTGCGCGTCGTCCCGTTCCGCTCACAGCAAGACCGAGAGGGAATTGCTTTCATCGCCGAGGCCGTAAACGCCGGCAAGCTGACGATCCCGATCGGCCGCCGCGAGGAGCTAAAGAATGCGGGAGCCGCGCAGGCCGAGTTCACCAAGGGCGGTATCGGTAAGGTGCTTCTCATCCCCTGAGTACGCCCCAGTTTTTTCTCGGTGTAAGTGCTCGCTATCTGAAATGGAGTCGTTAATGAACGAAGTACAAATCGAACAAAAGAGCTATGAGATGCCGCCGCGCGACGGATTCACCGTCACACATTTCATCACCGTCGCCGACATCGACCGATCGGCTGATTTTTATGAAAAGGTCTTCGGGGGCCGCATTCTGAGCCTAGGCGACAGTAAGGGTGCGTCTGGGCACATTCAGATCGCGAACACCTGGCTGATTGCCAACGTGGGGGGCGGGCCCACCCCGGACAAGCCGTCGGTAACGCTCAGCGTCCCCGCCGACCCGGATAAGGTCAGCAGCTTCTTGAATATTCGTGTTGCGGATATTCAAGCGTGCTATGAACTATGGAAAAGTCGAGGAGCCGAGTTCCTCACGGAACCGATTGCCAAGTACGGCGAGATTCGCTGCTACATCCGCGACCCTGACGGTTATATTATCGAGGTCGGACAGAGCACCGTGTGATCGATGAAAAGGTTGCGATAATTACCGGTGCTTCGCACGGAATCGGCGCAAGCCTAGTAGCCGCATACCGCGATGCAGGCTTCAAGGTGATCGCCAGCTCGCTCTCGATCGACCGCGGCACAGACTCGAACGTGCTCAACGTTGTCGGCGACATCAGTAACCCTAAGACCGCCGACCTCATTATGAGTGAGGGCGTTGATAAATTCGGCCGGCTCGACACACTAGTTAATAATGCAGGAGCCTACATTTCGAAACCATTCACCCAGTACACCCTGGCGGACTATGACTTGATGCTCTCAACGAACCTCGGCGGCTTTTTCCACATTGCGCAGCGCGCGCTCCGTGTGATGCAGGCGCAAGGTTGGGGTCATATCGTCAACATCACGGCGACGCTAGCCGAACAACCTGTCAAAGGTGTTCCGGCGGCGTTAGCATCGTTGGCTAAGGGCGGCTTGAACTCAGTGACAAAGGCACTCGCGATCGAATATGCATCGTGTGGCATACGGGTGAATGCGGTCTCACCTGCAATCATCAGGACGCATCCGGAGACATCCTACGCCGGACTCGAATCGCAGATTCCGCTCGGACGAATTGGAGAGATCCAAGACGTCGTCTCTGCAGTGATGTATCTGGAAAATGCTCCGTACGTAACTGGGGAGATTTCCCATGTAGATGGCGGTCAAAGCGCCGGCCACTGGTAGGTCGGCACAGTCCCGCGTCTCGATCTCTCGGGCGACGAGCGAACCTGACCTCTGCCGGGTTGAGCTTCGGACGCGAAGGCCTGCGGGCTGGAGGCGCGCAAATGTACGGCTCGGCGTGGAATTGTTGCGGTTTTTCGATCTCGAATGCCACTATGGGGCGCGCGAAGTATTCTCGAGTCTTAGTGGAGTTTTTAACCACGGCGAACGCATCGGCCTCGTGGGCCCTAACGGCGCGGGGAAGTCGTCGCTCTTGCGGCTCCTCGCCCGCGTCGACCAGCCATTCGGCGGTACCGTCGTACGAGCGAAAGGCCTGAGGCTCGGGTATCTCGCTCAGGGCATTGCCGACGAGACCGAATCGACGCTGCAGGGCCTCGTCGACGCTGCGCTGGCTAGAGCGACGCACGAAGAGTCAGGGGCGCGCAACAAAGCGTTGCGCACCATGCTCTCCGCGTTCGGCTTCGCGCCAACTGAATACGATCGTCCACTACGCTCGTTTTCAGGCGGCCAGCGGGCGAAAGTAGCACTAGCGCACGTGCTGATCGACGAGCCCGACTACCTGATTCTCGACGAACCGACGAACCATCTCGACGTCGCGACGATCCGCTGGCTCGAATCGTTCGTGTCCAATGATCCCCGCGGTTACATCGTCGTTTCGCACGACCGCTACTTCCTCGACCGGATAGCTACGCGCATCTGGGAGATCGAGCGAGGGCGCTTCCACGCCTACGCACCCGGGCGGCCCGCATACACCGCGTACGTCGCAGCGAAAGAGGTGCGCCTAGAGGCGGAGCGGCGCGAGTACGAAACCTTCATTGTCGAACGCGACAAGCGGCGCAGGACAATTGCCGGCCTGCGAGCGACGCACACATCCTCGGATTACAGCCAAGTGCGCAGTCGCGAGAAGCAGTTGGCGCGCATAGAAGCGACAACCCGAGCCCCGTCTCCGGCGCCTTCAGAGCGCCCGATCTCCGTCCGCCTGCAGCCATCGCGGCGTGCCGGCAGCGGGTTCGCCTTCGAAGCCCGGGGCTTGAGCAAAGCGTACGATCAACAGCTCTTCAGCGGGCTAGCGATCGACGTCGAGCGCGGGGAGCGCCTCGGCATCGTCGGTCCAAACGGCTCCGGAAAATCGACGCTTCTGAACATACTCACCGGCGCAGTTCAACCGGATTCCGGAACGGTTGTCTTCAATGTCGCGGCGCAAGTCGCGTACTTTGCCCAGAACTCGCACGATCAACTCGACGTGCAGGAGAGCGCGCTCGCAGCCGTGCTGGACGGCGCTGCGCTGACCCCGCAGGAGGCGCGCGGCCTGCTCGGCCGCATGCGTATTAGCGGCGATGCCGCCGACAAAGCCGTGCGCGATTTTTCCGGTGGCGAGCGGCGCCGTATCATGCTGGCACGACTGATGGCGCGCGCGGCCGACATCTTGCTGCTCGACGAGCCGACCAACGATCTCGATATCGACAGCCGCGAAGCACTCGAAAGCGTCTTGTGCGACTACGAGGGAACGATCGTCGTCGTCTCGCACGATCGCTATCTTCTGTCGCGCCTGTGCGATCGGGTGTTGTGGGTTGAACGGGGCGTGTGGGGGCTCGTCGACGGCGGTTACGACGTGTACGAGGCGGCCCAGCGCGAGCGCGACAAAGCGGCGCTTGACCGCGCGGTCGAAGAGTCGACCGTGCGCGCCAAGGCGTCGCGTCAAACGCCGTTGCGCGTACGCTCGCAGCTAAAGGGGCAGATCGAGCGAATCGAACGAGAAATCGGAGGCATCGATGCGCGCGTCAACGAGATCGAGCTTCTCTTCGAGTCGCCCGAGATCTATACCGACGCGGCCGGATCCAGGGCGTTGAGCGAAGAACTCGCTGGACTCAAAATGCGCAGTCGGCAGCGCGTCATCCAATGGGAAGCGTTGCTGCATCAACTCGAAGAAGTGACGGCAACGTAACGAGCGAGAATTAGACTTTTTTGGTAGCGCCAACGGGAATCGAACCCGCGTCCTTCGACAAGCTCAGGATGACAGTTCCTTCGACAAGCTCAAGATGACAGGTCCCGGCCGCATCTGCGAGCCAAAGGCGGATTTTACACATAAGTAATCGCAGAATGAGGATGCTCCGCTCACGGCTCCCCAGCCACGTCGCCGATCGGCAGTTGCGATCCGCCGCAGCCTGCAAGCATTGCCGCCGCGCGCACGCGCTAAGTGAACTTACGGCGACGATCGCCGCAGCGACCCCATGGTTGAAGCAATCCGCTCGAGTGCGTTCACGCCTTTGCGAATTTCATCGGGTCTAGCGACGGCGTGACCGAGCAGCAGACCGTGTTTCGCCGGCGGCACCGCATAGGCGAGCGAGAGCGGCACCGAGTCGAATCCCTCCTTCTTGAGGGCAGCGGCAAGGGCCACGTCGTCGACGCCGCCGGTCACCTCCGTCACGGTAAAGGTTCCCGTTTGGGCTTTCCCCGCATGGAGAAACCCCGCCAACTGTTTCGTAATTCTTTCGCGTAGTAACTGATGCCGCTCCAGATAGAGCGTTTGCATGTCGTAGATGTGTCGCGCGTAGGCCCCGCTTTCCATGAACTCGGCAAGTGCTGCCTGGCTGATGGTATTCGGAAAGCGATCGAGGATTTGGCGTCCGGCAACGAACGAATCGACTAAATCGGCGGGAAGAACGATGAAGCCGATCCGCAGTCCGGGGAGCATCGTCTTCGTGAACGTGCCGACGTGCACGACCCGGTGGGATTCGCCCAATCCGAACAAAGTTGCATAAGTTTTTCGATCGTAGCGGAGATCGCCGTCATAATCGTCTTCGACGATCCAGGCTCCGCTCTTCGCCGCAAAGTCGAGCAGAGCGAGTCTTTTCTGAACCGGCATCGTGAAGCCGAGCGGCCACTGATGTGTCGGGGTCACGTAGATAACGCTCGGGTCGGCAGATAGCGACTTACCGACATCGATGTCGATGCCCGCGTCGCTGGTGGGCACGGGAATGACGCGGCTCGAGCGCACGCGGAAAGTGAGGCGCGCGTGCGGATAGCCCGGCTCTTCGATCCACACAGCGTCGTCGTGATTCATGAGGAGCATGGCGGACATGAAGAGCGCGAGTTGCGAACCGGAAACGATGACGATCTGGTCGGGGCTGCAATCACACGTTCGGACGGTGAAGAGGTGCGCGGCGATGGCCTTGCGCAGCGGCAAATAACCCCGAGGGTCGCCTTCGCTCGTCACCCACCGCGCGCTCTCATCGCGCAGCAGGCGGGCCACGATACGCGACCACTTCGCGACGGGAAAGGCGTCGAACGCCGGCGACGACGGCCTGAACGGCCGCGCGAGCGACGCCAACTCGGGCAATCGCCAGACGCGAAGGATGTCCGACGCTTGTGAAAGCGGGCGTGGTTCGACGGGTGCGGTCGGCGGCTTCCGCTGCGGGCGCACAGCGCCGCGCGCGACGAACGTTCCGGCGCCGCCGCGACCGACAACGTAGCCCTCGGCGAGTAAGAGCTCGTAGGCAACCATGATGGTGTTTCTCGAGACGCCCAACTCCGCTGCCAACTGACGCGTCGACGGAAGCGCGTCATAGGCTTGCAGGCGTCCTTCCAAAATCGCGCGGCGAAGCGCGGCATAGATTTTCCGATGCTTCGGCACGCGCGACGCCGCATCAATCTTGATGTGCGCGAAGCGAGAATCGAGGCGAGTTTGTCGGGCCACTGGCCTTACCTCCGCCACGCAAGGTGGCTCTTTCGGCCCGGCGCCGCCGAGCCGCATAATGGCCATTGCACAGAATGGACCAGACACCTCGAAACGATTCCCGTACCGTGGCGCGAGTCATCGGACTCGCGCAAGATCTAATTCAGAGCCTAAAAGCCTACGCGACGCCGCAAATCACCGCGGCCGGGATGACGGACGACGGCAGAGGCGTTGCCGCTCAGCTCGTCATCCTGCGACGCGAGATAGACGCTTTCTTGACAAGGCTACCGAGTTAGGCGCGGCGCGTAGGTGAACACAAGGATCGAGAGACCAGGTCGCACCAAGCGCGGTCTACGACCCGTTGCCCGTTATCTGACGGGTCGCCCGTTGTTGGGGATCAAGGAGCCTTGAAAGTCAAAGAGGCTGCGCCAGTCCTCACGTTAACCCAAGCCGTCCTGAAGGAAAATGCGGTTCTTGCTGGCTTGAGCGCGTCCATGACCCCAGAATTCCTTGAAGTCGGGAAGTTGATAGACCTTAAGACGCCACAACAAATATATGAGGCTGGGCGTGAGATACAAGAAGTCTATTTTCCGATTGACGCCGTACTTTCAGTTGTAACCGAAATGTGCGACGGCGGCTCGATCGAAGTGGGCACGGTCGGCCGAGAGGGTGTCTCTGCGATTCCGCTCTTGCTCGGAGCCACAACCTCGGCGAACGAAAGTTATTGCCAAGTTCCTGGCCGCGCCGTGGTCATTACCAGCGATTATTTTCGCCGACTGCTCAGCGCCGACGATGGCTTTCGGGACGTGCTGGGCCGGTTTCTCCAGGCGTATGTAAATATGCTGGGTCAGCAGCCGCCTGCAATAGGCTGCATAACCTATACGAGCGCTGCGCACGTTGGCTCTTGTTGACCCACGATCGCGTCAATTCCGATAAGATTGCTCTCACGCACGAATATCTCGCTATGATGTTAGGCTCGCGCCGCTCCGGCGTAACGATTGCGGCGTCCACGCTTCAGCAGGCTGGATTTATTCGCTACGCTCGCGGCAATATCATGGTTCTCAATCGACAGGGTCTAGAGGAGGCTTCATGCGAGTGCTATGCGGTGGCACGCGAGCAGTTTGGGCCTTTTCTCGGAATGATCGAGCTAACCAAAGCATGAATCCCCAGCATCATGCCGAGGATTCAATTTATCGGATTTCGATAGCGAATGTGTCGCTACTTAGGACCTTTAACTAGACTATAACGGTTGCTCCTGTCTTGAGTGTCGCTGAACTGCCGACCTTTACTTTGCTGCTGACGACCGTTCGACCCCAAAAGCAATCCGTCCGCAATTGTTGTTATGCTTTCGACGGCAGATCGACAGACCGTACGGCAAACGACAACTGCAACGAAAAGCAGCGGAAGCCACGAAACCCTCGATCCTGGACGTGATTCAACAAACCTTTTAAGGCGCACCAGCTTCGCTGCGTCGAGCGCGAAGGCTTATCGACTCCCATGAATCGCGGTGAGCGTTTGGCCCTTCGTGAAATTATTTTCACGCAGCCAGACGTCGTTGAACATGCGTGAGAGATAGCGCGCGCGGCCGTCGCAGAAGATCGCGACGACAGTCGAACCGGCGGGAAGTCCTCGTGCAATCGTCACTGAGCCGACGACGTCCATTCGCTCGAGCTGCCGACGAAGATTCCCTCGTGTTCGAGCAGCCCGTGCGCCATCGCGATCGCTTGCACGTCGGTGGCGCGAATCGCGATTGACCGGAGCTCTCTCCAAGCTAGCAGTTAAGCGCTTGATACCCGTGCCCTCGAGAGTAGTTCGTAGGGCGGCCAGTGCCAGGCAGCGCCTATCGATCAACTCAGTCAGCGCGAGCCTGCCGCGACGATCATTCATGCTGGCGTCCGGCCTTCGCGTTGTACAGTAAAAGATGACTTTGGTCACTTTCCTGGAAAAGGCCTCCTGACGGCCCAGCGGCGAGTCCTCTGACTGCTGGGCCCGGCAGCTCCTCATTAACGTATGGAGGTGGGACATGGGCGGAACCACTGGGCAACAGACGGGCTGGATTCACCTAGGCGACCTCACGATCGCTTTTGTGTTTCCCGTTCCCTTGCCAAATGGTGACGCGAGTGAATCAGAACAAGGAGCGACGCACAAAGCATAGCACGCCCCCGCCTAGAGATTCTTGACTACACACTGTAGCCGTGTTTGTGGATCCGCATGTCTTTTTCGATGACATTCGCCGTGGAGCATCCAGTCTTTGGAACAGTTACATTCGTTTTCGATAACGAGCTCGCCAATAGTGGGTTCGCTGCAACTGATGGTTTCGTTTTCCTCGGCGTGGAGTATCCAAAAATCGCCTTCGGCTTTCAGCACGAGGGGAGTGGCTTCGTATCGTGTGAACTTAACAACCTCATTAGCCAAACGTTCAACGGCCATCTGCTAACAATCTCCGAACTGGCGCCGCCTGCTTTTCGCTCCTTCGTGCTCTCCAAGGCAAGAGAACTGGCGAACACACCACAGGGACGACCTAATCGCAATAGAGCCGGTCAGCTTTGTTCCGAGCCCGCTACGGACACGTAACAAGTCATTGCTTCAGAGATTTCAGTGACGGTGAAGGCCGTCTCGTTGACTACACGCGCTCTGAGAAGTTTATGCAGTCTCACATGCCGATGCTACAGAACCTGTGACGTCGTAGATAGCTCCGTGACCTTGCTTGGCATCGGCCGCGCAGAACGGGCGCCACGCCGGCCGAGCCGCGACTTTGCTCCGACTCTTACTTAAACGCAAGGCGTCCTTAGAAAGGAGTTCGTTCAATGCGTTACATCCCTGTCGCGTTTTTCGTACTGCTTGCGGCGGTCGGCCTGGCGGTGTTGGGACTCCGGTCCGCTAAGGCCACGACCGTTTCACCGGCGACGAAACTGGACGATCCACATCGACGCGCTCAAACACTTTCCCGGTCATCCCAACGAGGTCGCGCATCATTGGTGCCGGTCGATCGGCAACGGGATGCTCGAGTGCCAAATCTACTCGAGCGACGATGCGAACGCGCCGCTCGTGGCGATTGAAACGATCGCCCCGACGGCCGTCTGGAAGACGTTCGCTCCGAGCGAACAGGCGCTCTGGCACTATCATCGCATCGAAATCCCGTTGGTCAGCGCAACTATGCCCGACGTAAGCGCCGCTGAAGCAAAGAAGGTCGTGGCATCGTTGATGGACACCTACGGAAAAATCTACATCCTCTGGAATCCGGCAGTCTCAAAGTACCCGATCGGCCAACCGACAGTCTACAATATGCAGCGTCCCTAGCGCGCAACGTTGCCACGCTGAGCTCGTCGAGATGCCGCCACCGACGGTTCAGGCGGCCTTTCGACTTTCCTCAGGGCCGGCTTAACACGATATGTCTTCCGCCGGCGGCCTTAGCGACGCATCGCAGGTGCGAGCCCCCTCGCAGCGCGGCGGCGCACCCTGGAGCACATCCTCTGGAGAGCGAAGAAAGAAAACCAGGGTCATCAAACGCCGCGTCGAACCGGCGCTTATAAATGACTCTAGTCAACCTTGAGATCGTTCTTGTCGGGCTGCTCGTGGGGACTATCGTCGGGCTGACCGGCGTCGGCGGCGCCAGCATCATGACGCCCCTTCTGATCCTCCTCCTAAAAGTCAATCCGCTGGTCGCAGTTGGAACAGATCTCTTGTACAGCGTCCCGACCAAACTGTACGGCGCATTTCTTCACAACAGGCAGGGCACGGTCCAGCCCGAGATCGTCAAGGCTTTGCTCTGGGGCGGTCTCCCGGCCTCGCTCGCTGGCTTGGCGGTCCTATTTTGGTTGCGCCGCCATGTCGACGTAAAGGCCGTCGAGTTGGGGACACGCCATGCCATCGGGTACGTGCTCTTCATCGCGGCTACCGTCATCATTATCCAACCCTTCATCAAGCGTCGCCTCCTGCCGATCACGTCGCAAGACTTCGAGTGGCGTCCTCATCAACGCGCACGTGTCATCGCAATCGGCGCATTGGTTGGCCTAATCGTCACCGCAACGTCGATCGGAAGCGGGTCGGTGACGCTCCCGTTGCTCGCGCTCACACTGCCGTTCGTCGGCATCTCGCAGCTGGTCGGTTCAGACATTGCGTTTGCTGCCTTCTTGATCCCGGCAGCGGCGGCGGGACGTTGGTCGATGGGTGACGTCAACCTGCCGTTGGTCTTGAAGCTCTTGATCGGGTCCTTGCCCGGCGTATACATCGGCAGCAAACTGTGTGGCCGAATGAGTCAGACATGGCTGCGGCCGGTCGTGGCAGTAACGCTCGTTTTCGTTGGAACGCGTTTGATTTAACGGAGCAAAGCGAACGGCGGAATCCCTTCATGGTAAATGAGCTGTGCCTGAAAGGCACGCGCTCGCACATGAATGACAAGCCGTGAAAAGGTACGCGATTGTTTTGCGCGTGTACATGGTCGCGGCGATCGCGATGAGTCTTGGATTGCTAGTCAAGGCTTCGGCTCCGCCGCTGCCCGTCGTGCGAAGCGCCGAGTCGCAGCTGTCCGAGCGATCAAACTGTCGCGGAATTGCCATAAAGCGAACGAATGGGCGGGCGCGCCGATCGCACGCCTGCGCTGCTCGGTACCCGCTTGGCCACCGTTCGCCGCCTGCCATATACGCCCGTACATCGCCCCCTTGACGTATATTCCTTGGCGTTGATCTATTCCGAAGAATGCAGCCGACGCCGCGCGCGATGACACGATTCCTTGCTGGCTTACCGATCGCGCGCTGGTTCGTTGACCACGGCAGAAGCACGCCATTCTCGGTTCGATGTTCACCATTTTTAGACGCTGCCAATCGCGTTCGTTCCAAAAACCGGGACCATCTCGCCGCCGCACGCTACGCTCGTGCGGCACTCATTGACCCCGTACTCCTTCGCAGGCTCCGTCTTGATTAGCCTCAAACAACGCGTCGAACTCAGACCGCGCCAACATGAAAGAATACTTCGGTGACGTGCGGGAAACGCCGCCCGTGAGGATGAAGCCGCGCGGATGAAGGCTGCTGCGTGGCGCGTCGTCGCGCTGCTTGTCATCGCAGCTGCTGCCGTCTTCGTCTGTTACGACACGCTGCTGCCGCTGCCACCCGAATACGGCCTGCGGACGACAAACCAGTCGATGCGTGCCGCGCAGAGCCAACGCGTGATTTCGGTCGGGCCGAACTCGCCCGGCGCGCTGGCTGGCATTCGAGTCGGCGACACGATCTCGTTTGGCAAGACTCCGCTCGAGCGGGCCGAGGCCTCCTACTCAGCGCCGGGTTCGCGCATCTCGGTCGTGGTCAACGGTTCGCGCACGGTCTCGCTGCTGACGCCGCGGCCGGCATACGCTACCATCCTGCTGGTCCCGCTCGTCATTCGCCTCGCTTTCCTTGCCGTAGCCGCGCTCTTAGCATGGCGCCGTTGGGAGGATTCCACGGCACGCGCGCTCGTGCTCTTCTTGCTCTGCTACGGTCTGCTGATTGGGCTGCCGAACACCGTGATGCCGACGCCGCTCCTTTCCGTTCTCGTGCTGCAAACCGCGAGCACTCTGTTATTGCTCGTGGGGACCGCGGCCGCCGCAACCTTCGCTGCGGAGTTTCCCGACGGCGCCGCCCAGCCGGTTCCGCGCGCGCTCGCGCGCATCACGCAGATGTTGACCCTCGTCGCTGCCGGCGTCACGATCGCGGGTACTTTGCTCGCCGCGACAGAGCGGACCGTCGCACTAGCGCGCACCGCAATAATTTGGCTCTTTGTCGCCAGTGCTTTGCTCGTAATCGCGATTCTGATAGTCGCCTACGTGCAGGGCGCAGCGTGGGAACGGCAGCGACGGCGGTGGGTCTTTTTAATGCTCGGCACTGGCCTAGCCGCCGTTACGATCGATATCACCGTGCAGAATACCATCGGGGTTTCGGAGATCGTCGACGATGCGACGCTACTGCTCATCGGAGCGATTCCGTTCGGTTTGGCCTACGTCATCCTGCGCCACCGAGTCATCGACGTCGGCTTCGTAATCAATCGGGCCGTCGTCTACAGCGCGGTTTCGATCATTGTCGTCGGGATCATCGTCATCGTCGAAACGCTGACGTCAAGATTTGTGGAACAACACAGCCGCGCTGGCAGCATGGCGGTCCAGCTCGCCGTCGCGCTGGCCTTGGGATTTTCAATCCGCTTCATCAACGCGCGTGTCGAGCAAGCCGTCGATCGGGTGCTCTTTCGGCAGCGACACCTCGACGAAGCCGCGATCGCGGATTTTGCGCTCGACGTGCAGTATGTGAACGATGCCGGCGTGGTGCTCGAGCGCTGCGTGGCGATGGCGATGCGCCACGGGCACGCAACCGAGGCGGGGGTATGGCTGCGGGGTCCATCGGGACTCTACGAGCCGCACAATTCCTCGTTTACGCCAAGCCATTCGGTCGACGAGAATGATCCCGCCCTCATCGCGATGCGTGCTCGTCGCATCGTTGCCGACCTGCATGCGTTGGGCTCCGCCTTGCCTGGTGTGCTCGCGTTTCCGATGATTGTGCGCGGCGAGCTGATCGGTGCGCTCATCTGCGGCAATAAGGAGCATGCCGAGGCCTACGCGCCCGACGAGATTGAGTCGCTGCGAAACATGGCGGCGGCCGTCGGCCACGCGCTCGACGCCCTGCGCGTCCGCGAGCTTGAAGAGCGCGTTCGATTCTTGGAACGTGCTCCGGTGCGAAACGCGTGACGCTCCGAAATAGCGCTCCGCCGTTGGCTTAGCGTCACTGGGGCCGCCATCGCAAGCATTTCGAACGCTGCTAGCCCAGGCCATGAACACCAGCGCCGGGGAACCCAGTACCACCCGCTGCCCGCTACGTGCCGCCAGTGCCCCGCGCACTACGCGCCGGCTGGACGTAACCCCCCGACACCCAAATGTACTTGACGCCGTTCCAGCGCTAGTGGCCGCCAACCCAAACGTAGCCCGGACCTGGCGCCGCTGGAACCGCTTCGACGGCGTGATAAGGCGGTGCAACCTGGACGTAGATCACAGCGGCCAACGAAATCGTGGCAAATCCGAAGGCTAGGACCGCGGCTACGAACACATTCCTGATCACCTGTGCTCCTTGCAGCGACGGCGGCCTCTTGCCGACGCGTGGGCAGAATCGTAGCAACTTCCTGGTTGAACTCACCAACCTAGCGCTAAGGCAAATTGGGCGATTTGTTTACAATCGCCAAAAAAGGGGTAGCTCGTTGCGGCACGATGCATTTTCGGTCATCGCGGAAAGGATCATCACATGATCAAGAAGCTCTTAGCCGCATTCATCCTGGCTATTGCTTTTTCGGTAACGTCGCCTCTTGCCGCCGCCGTCATCTACGTACAGGTTGGACCGCCCGCAGCGGTGGTTGAAACGGTTCCAGCAAGTCCTGGCGCAGGTTATGTATGGGTGGGCGGATACTATCGCTGGAACGGCGCCCGTTATGTCTGGGTGCCCGGTCATTATGTAGCCCATGCGGGCGCATGGGTACCGGGGCACTGGCGTCACGTCGCCGGTTCCGGCTGGTATTGGATTCCGGGCCACTGGCGCTAGCAACGTGATCTAGATAGCTCCGAAAGGAGCTAACGACTCGGCAATTAAATGCAGCGCACGTAAGCTCGCGCTTCGTCCGGTAGACCGATACGCAGCGCGTCAAGCGCAGCCTTAAAGCGTTTCATTGCCAAATCGTCAGACCACGTGGAAATGCAACAGCCGTCCTGGCTAGAGAAACGGCTGTTGCCCTCTTACCTACAACGGGGATCGATCTAGTCTCCCCACCAGTCGCTTGTGGGAGAGGCGCTATGCTCGCAGCGCCTCGCATTGCAGATGCTCGCGCCTCGCGTTGCAGATGCTCGCGCCTCGCGTTGCAGATGCTCGCGCCTCGCGTTGCAGATGCTCGCGCCTCGCCGCGGCGGCTCAGCTCGCAGCAGCCTCCCAGCTTAAATCGCCGCGCTAACATCGGGCCTCGTTTTGAAAGCCTCTGTCTCCTATCCCGCGAAGCAGAGTCGCCGGATAGGAGTTGGGCGCAAAAGATGGCGCCCCCCTCATCTTCGATCCCTTAACGGCGTGGCACTTGGCGACGACTGTGGAGGCAGCATAATGGAAAGCAGTACACCCTCTGTGAAAGCGACGCCAAAGCCATTTTGGCATTACCTGGGGCCGGGAATTATCTCGGGAGCGAGTGATAACGATCCGACGACGGTCGCGTCGCTTGCGGTGATCGGTTCAACGACGGTGTATGGCTTGGGTTGGCTGGTCGTTCTCGTGATTCCAATGCTCGCAGTCGTGCAAGTCATCAGCGCACAAGTTGGGGCAATAACCAAACGCGGCCTCGAAGCCGACGCTCGGAAGCTGCACGGACGTGCCATTGCATTTATCATGCTCGTTTCGGTTGTCAGCGTCACGTTCGTTACATTGATTGCCGACATTGAGGGTGGTGGCGCCGCGATGCAAGTGCTGAGCGGAATCGACTACCGCTGGTGGATTCTCCCCATCACTGGTGCCTCGCTTGCGATGCTCATCTTCGACTCGTACGAAAAAGCCAAACGAGTGCTGCTGATTTTTCCGCTCGCCTTTCTGGCCTACCCCATCTCGGCGATACTTGCGCATCCAGATTGGCATGCAGTGCTCGTAGGAACGTTCATACCGCACTTCGAGCGATCGCAAGACTACGCGAGCGGCGCCATTGCTCTGCTAGGCACGACCCTAACCTCGTATGCCTACGTTTGGCAAACAATCGAAACGGCCAAAGAACGGCCACCACTGAGGCGGCTGGGACTTGTGAAAGTCGATGCCGCCCTCGGAACGATCGTTGCGGGGTTATCATTTTGGGCGATCGTCGTGGCCACCGGTGCGACTCTTGGCGTTCATCACCAGAGCGTCGACACCGCCGATGAAGCGGCAAGAGCACTCGAGCCGTTAGCCGGACATTATGCGAAACTGCTCTTTGGATTGGGCCTGCTGGGTTCTTCGTTGCTCGCCGTCCCGGTGTTGATCGCTACCAGCGCATACATGCTCAATGACGCGTTGGGATGGCACTCGAGCCTCGATACGCAGTGGCGGCGGGGTCGCAGATTCTACGGATCGATGATCCTTATGACGATGACCGCGGCGCTAGCAGGCCTTCTCGGCGCACCGCCGATCAAGGTGCTATTCATTGCATCGATCATCGGCGGCATCGGGACGCCTATATCGCTAGTGGTTATGCTGCTCGTTGCGCGGTCGAAACTCGTCATGGGGCACCGTCCTATCAGCGGCCCCTTAGCCGCTGCCGGATGGGGCGTTGCCGGCGTCGTTATCCTCGCCACGGGTGTCTATTTCGCTTCCCTGTTTTGGCACTAAGGCGACGATCAGCGATTCGCTGCTCATCCGCACTCAGCTCTCCCCGAAAACTACGCCTGGCACCCGCCATAGGCATTCGCTCCAGGTTAGCGAACTGTTCGACACTCCGGTTTGCCGTGTTGCATATCTCGAGGATGCCGAAGGAAACAAGGTCAATCTTCATCAGATCACGGTTCCGCACTAAAGCATGTTAACCATTAACCGGCCACGGCTCTTGTGGTACGTAAAAGCGATCGATGAGAGTGCAGCCTCTTAAGCGACTCGAATTCTGGTTCGATTTTGCGAGCACGTATTCGTACGTCGCAGCAATGAGGATCCAAGGATTGTGCAGTCAGCGAGAAGTAGATCTCGTGTGGAGGCCCTTCTCGCTCGGGCCGATTTTTCAAATGCAAGGGTGGGATAACTCGCCATTCAACCTGAATCTGCGGCGTGGAACCTACATGTGGCGCGACATGGAACGACTCACGAAGAAGGGAAACTTACCCTGGTGTAAGCCGTCCGTATTTCCGAGAAACTCGATATTGGCAGCTCGCATTGCTTGCGCGGCCGACTCCCAAACTTGGTGCGGTGACTTCATCAGACGTGTGTTCGTTGCCAACTTTGGCGACGATGTGGACATCGGTGACCCCTCGATACTCGCGGCCTTGCTCGATGACGTCGGTGCGCCGGAGAACTTCCCAGAAAAAGCAGCCTCTCCCGAATTTCGAGGGTGCCTTCGACGGAATACCGAGATCGCGATCGATCTTGGCATATTTGGAGCGCCAAATTGCGTCGTCAATGGGGAGCTGTTCTGGGGTGAAGAGGCGCTGGAGGACGCGCTCGACTGGGCCGTCGATACGGCATTGTAGGCGATCGTCTCATCATGTAGCGGTAGCGCCAACGGGAATCGAACCCGCGTCCTTCGACAAGCTCAGGATGACACGGGTCCCGGCCACTCCCGTCGAATACCCGAGAGTCCTTTCCTGTACGGGTTTACGCGCTTTCGAGTCCCTTCTGGTCCCCTCGAATCGTTAGACGGCCGTTAGAGGAGCAAGCCCTCTGTTCTCCGCCTTATCGTAGGGCCTCGGCTAGGCGCAATAAGGTGGACCCCGGCCGTGTGCAGCTCTCGCGCGACTTAGAGAGGATACGAGTCCACTATAGACTCAGTACGGCCCCGAACGGCTGCTGCAACCCACCGGTGACCGTCTTGATCGGCGTTCCGCCCGATGGATAGTGATAGACGTCGGCGTTTACGTTGCATCGATCCGGCGCGACGACTTTCTTCTTCTGCGGCATGATATAGAATTGCTGTAAGCATGACGTGGACAGGGTCGTAGTACTCACGACGGTGGATCCCTGCGTCTGATAGATCGTCGATCCTTGATCGCCAATCGCGATATACTTTCCGTCCCACTGCACGTTTCCAGGCTGTGCGGGTAGTGTGTTGAGCGTGATGTCGACGAAGGTGGAGCTGCCCGCCGGCAATTCGGCGTAGCGAAATTGATTGTAGGCGTTCGTACCGTCGACGAAAAGGTTGCCGCCCGGGTCGTACCCCAGGAAATACGTGCTGAAAAGATTCGGATCGGAATACATCGTCGGAGTCCCCTGGGCGTTGTGAAAAATCACGACGCTGACTTCCGTATCAAAACTACCGATGGCGAGATCGCCGGTCTTTGGGTTAATGGCGCAGCTAAAGGGAATCACTCCGGCACTCATGACCAGGACATTAACCGGAGTCGTGCCGCCGTGCGCGTACTCGTAGACCGAGTCACCGGAGGAGCCTCCCTCCGTGGTAATCCAGATGTTGCCGGCTGGGTCCGTGCACTCTCCGACCGGCGCGGTAAAGCCGGTCAAGACGCCGGCAAGGGTCATCTCGGGATAGGTGTATACCTCAACGTTGCCCGTGGCCGTGTCCGAAACATAGAGCAGTTTCTTCGAGACTGCCGCCGGGTTCATCCACGATTTCTTGTGGCTCGAAGGTGCGGTAAAGGAACGAACGGCGCTGCCAGTCGCGCCCGGCAAGACGGCCGACGACGACGTGCCGCTGCTGCAGCCAGCGAGTGGTCCCAGCAACCACGTCGCGCTTAGTAGCGCGCCGAGGAAAAAGCTCCGAGTATTCATGATTGCGAACCTCCAAAATGGGCTTAGATGCATCGATCATAGTAGCCGGCCGTACCGCAAACGTGCCGTTGTCGCCCGGGGTTCCGACACGTCGATCCGCTGAGTCCCAACAAGCATTCCGTTGTTGTCGAGATCGTACACACCGAGCGTAAGCGTGCCCGTATGTTGGGGCGTGAATCGAAAGTCGCGCGTTTCTCCGATCGTCAGCGCCTGAGTAGCATCGGTTTCGCGCTGCAAACCGGTCGGTAGATCGCGGCCGTCCTTGGCGATTGGCGACCATCGCAGAACGTGGGAGCCATCGGATAGTGAGATGACGAGATTTTCACCGCTGAGCGATAGTTCCGCAAACCGCAGACGTTGCGGCACCCCAACCGTCATCGAAATCGGTTCGGGTGTGAGGGAGCCTCCGATAGCGACGAGCGGCGCACCGGCCTTCTCGTACGATTCGGAGATCATCACCAAATGATCGGTCGTAGGGTCGAAGACTTGCCCCGTTGGCATGACGATCAGCGGACCATCGGCACCTTCGGCGAGTTGCCAGCCGTCGTCCATGTGAGCGTGATACATAAACGTGCCGGCATCGGGAGGCGTAAAGCGCGCGACGAACGTTGCCCCCGGATTGATCGGCGGCGAGATGCGTTCGCCGGGCATCGGCATCCCCATGCCCGAGCCTCCGTCGAAGTAGCTATCGCCTAGGGCAACGCCATGCCAATGCACGCTCGTTTGCTCGCGCGTTCGATTCGTCACGGCGATTGCAACCGGTTGGCCGCGCGTGAGAACGATCGGCGGCCCGAGGTTTCCGCGGGATTCGATGCTTTGCGATCCGTCTGTAAGGCGGACGGTGTCTTTCGGTAGGTCGGAATACGATTCGTGCGGCTGGTCGTGCGACTCGATCGTGAGGCCGAGGCGACGCGGAGATCCCGTTTCTGCCGAAATGCGATCGCCGCGACGCGGGAGAACGCGCAACGCGATCACCATGCCTCCCATCGGTTCGTTTGCCAGATGAAAGCGCTTTGCGATCGTTAGACTTGGATCCGCTTTGCCGGCGAGCATGTCGCGAAGCGGCGCGTGACGCGTGATGTGGTCGTCGATGTGACAGTGGAACATCCAGCTTCCCGCGCGGTCGGCCGTCCAAGAGAGCTCCTCAGCCTCGCCGGGGAAAAATGCATGCGTCACTTGATCGTACGAGTCAGGGCGGTCGAGGCGATAATAGAAGCCGTGCAGGTGCATGGGGTGATTCATGGGCGAAGCGTTGAAAACGGCCCAGCGCACGTGGTGCCCACGTTCGTATGTGAGACGCTCCGTCGCAGGGAACGAACGGCCGTTGATCGTTTCGAGGAAGTACATGAAGTTCGGCGAGCCGTCTTTCATCTTGACCGGCGCGTAGAGGCCGAGTACGAAGACGTGATCGAGCTTTGGCGCGCCCGGCGTTTCTACGACGATCGCACCCGAGAGTTCGGCGTCCCCAAAGATGCGCGCGCCGATCGGCTCGCCGTTGTCGCTACCGTAATAGCCGAACGCGCCGGCCCGATCGACCACGAAAGAGACGCGCCGAGTCGCGTTTGCTCGTATTCGCACGAACGACGTTAGCCGTTCGGCGAAGGGGCCCAGCCCGCGGACTGTCAGTTCGTGATCCAGCTCGTTTCGTATCGTCGCGTCGATACGCGTGCCGACGGGAACGTGCAAGAACGGACCGGGAATTTGCAGAGGCTTGCCTACCTCGCCGAACGCCTCGATCGGCAGCCCGAGGGTACCGGGGCCGTCCGGATAGAATAGGCCGCGGCGCGCGACGAGCGAAAGGTGCAAGACTCCACGCTCGAGCTTGCCTCCGGCTACGGTGTTGTCGTTGGCGGCAACGGCCGGCAGACTGAACGTATTGCCGGACGTCGGCGACCCCGCCGTCGTGCGAATGGGGACGGCGTAGGCCGCGCAAGCCATTAGAACAACGAAGGCTTTCCGTATTTTGCCGTTCATGCACACAGGCTATCAGGGGGCCGTGCGGCGAGCGTGCGCGCGCATCGCCGGATTGACCTGACGCGTAGAGGAAGCTTCTTCGACGAGGCTCACGCTGATGAAGTCCGCGACCTCGCGCGGACCGGTTACGTAGAAACTTCGGCCGGAATCGACCTGATGAATCGAGCCCCGCCACTCGCTGCCTCCGTCTTCTCCGATGCCTTGTTGCCACATGCGAACCACGAACACGATTTCGCTACGCTCGTTCTTCACCGGAAAAACGTAGCAGGCGTCCGTACCAGGTCCGTGCGGCAGGTGCTAGGGCCGGCCGGCGATGCGCGCGTTGATGGGGATTGACAAAAAGGCCTCGCGCGTCCGCTCGTCCGCGATTCCCTGGGCGAATCGCTGTAACGCCTCACGCGCCTGCGCCACTGCTTTGCCGGCCTGCTCCTCCTCGCCGCCGGCGGCCAACCCTTGTCCGATTGCCCACCAAATATAATGCGGCCAAAACGCTCCGTCGAAAGGCGAACCGATTGCGTACAACTCCTTGGCCTTCGTAAGTGCGGCAGTTCCGAGCCCCGCTTCGGCGTAGGCAAGTGTCAGATCGGCGAGATCGTCTACGTAATCTCGCGCCTCTTGAATCGGACGGCGAGCCGCTATGCCGGCTTCCATGTATTCTATGGCGAGGGTAGGATGACCGAGCGCGCGCTCCGCGTTGCCGAGGTTTGCCAGCGCCGCGGCTTCGAAGAGAGGGAATGCGATCTCTCTGGCCGTTGCCAGCGCCGACTCCGCCAGCGACTTCGCGCTCCGCGGATCGCCCAGCTGGAGCTTGACGAAACTCGCATTGACCTGATTGGCGACGATCGTGCGCCGTTCGTGCGCTACCGAGAAAAGGGCGTTCGATCGTTCGATCGACGCAAGAGCATCCTCGAACAGGCCCAAGCGCATCAGAAACAGCGTCCTGTTCGTATGCGTCACGGCGAGTCCGCGCTTGTTGCCGATTGCCTCATACGTCTCCAAAGCGCGTTCAAACTCGTGAAAAGCGGCCGAATAGTCCGCGAGCCATGCAGCCGTCACCGCTAGGCGACCGCGCGATGCCGCCTCACCTTCGCGATCGTTGGTTGCCAGATGCAACGCGAGTGCGCGCGTCGTCAATTCGAAGCATTCTCGATACTCTTGCCGAAGGAGCGCCGCGGTCGCGGCAACGTCGAGAGCTTTGGCTTCCACGACTTGATCGGAAAGGCTCCCCGCGCGGTCTCTCATGAGCGCAAGATAACGGCGGGAAGCGTCGACGTCACCCGTGTTCGCGCTGTATTGAACCATAAGATAGAGGCATTCGAGCTGGCCGCGAACGTCACCGAGACGTTCGTAGATGGCCAGAGCTTGGCTTGCGGGTGGAAGTCCATCGGACTGCTGGCTGAGCAAGCCGAAGTGGGTTGCGCGCTGGACCAACGCTTGCGCTCGAGCGTCGTCTTCCAGCGCAGGCGTGGACGATTCCATCGCCGAGATGAGGCGTCCCTCCTCATCGTTCTCGCCTAAGCTCCTGGCGAGGAGCAGCCGCCGGACCAGCACGTCGAATGTGGATCGCGGTTCACCGTTCGCCAGTCGCTCCAGCTCGTCGATGTCGCTGCGCTGGCCGTGGCGGTCGCCGCGACGACCTCTCGCCCTCTCGCGTACGTCGAGAGCAGCCCGTTGTATTTCGAGGCTCGCCGGACTCATCAATGCGTTCGTCGCCAGCTCGATGGCGTCGCCGTACGCGTGAACGGATGCCGCTTGCCGAGCCGCGGTTAGGTACCAGGTGCTCGCGCTCTTGCCGTCGCCGGCGCTTTCGTAATGACGCGCTATTTCGCGAGCCGACGCATTCGGATTCGAAGGAAACTCCAGTTCGAGAATCCGCGCGATCCGGTAGTGGCGCTGCGCCCGCAAACCGGATTCAACGCCGCCGTACACCGCCGCAGAGATGAGATGATGGGTAAAGACGTAGTCGTATCCCGCCCGCGACCCCGCCTCGCGTAAGATTCCGCGATCGAGCAATTCGTTGAAGCCGATCGCTACTGCGACCGGCGGCAAGTTCGACACCGCCCGAACGAGCGCGACGGTGCATCCCGGACCTGCGATTGCCGCAATTTCGGCGATCGTTCGAGCGTGCGAATCGAGACGGGCGATTCGCGCGTCGAGCATGCTTTGGATCGATGCGTCGGGAGCCGCACTCAGGCTGCCGCTGTCGTCGATGAGGTTATGAATGATCTCGTTGAGGAAAAGCGCGTTTCCTTCGCTGTGCGCGAAGAGGGTTCGGGCCAGTTCGTCGCTCGAGCCGCTTAGGCGGTCGACGCGCGTAACGAGCTCGGCTACGTCGTTTAGGGTGAGGGGTTCGAGGATCTGCTCCTCGACGTTTTGGAAGAGGCTGAGCGACCGAACCAGGGTGCGAAGCGGGTGGTCGGGGAGCGTTTCCTCTTCGCGGCACGTTGCGACGATCAAAACCGGCACGCGGGCCGACTCTCGCACGATCGCCGCCAGCGCTTCGATGCTGGCAGAACCGGCCCACTGAAGATCTTCGAGCACGATGAGTAACGGGCGAGGATACGCTAAACTTCGTACCGCGTAGGCCAGCGCGTCGAAAACACGCTCGGTCTCACGTTCGGACGATTGTTCCGGCAACTCGACGTCGCGTTCAGCGGGCTCCAACAATTCGGGAAGCAAATGCGCGAGAACCGCCCGCCGGGCGAAAGCCGGCGGTTTCGCGAGCAGGAGCGGCAGACCCGCACGCAGCGCTTCGACGAGTGCTTGATACGGTGCCGATTCCGTGGAGCCGGTGGTCCCAACGAAAGCGCGACCGCCTTCGGATTGTACGAGACGTGCCAGCTCCGCAGTTAACCGCGTCTTTCCGACACCCGCTTCGCCGCGAAGGAGGACCAACGTGCCGGCACCGCGAGCGGCTCGAGCCCACGCCGCACGCAGCCGCGCTAACTCGAGTTTTCGTCCCACAAAAGGCAGGATCGGTGCGGAAGGCGCGACGCATTGCCCGGTCTCAACCGACTGAGACCGCGTTCCACCAAGCGCTTCGTTTCGAAGAATCGAATCGCGAACGGCGACCGTCTCCCCCATCGGTGCGATCGATAGCTCGGTGCGCAGCCGCTTTGCGAAGCTCTCGTATTCGGCAAGTGCGCCGGCCGTGTCGCCCGACTCGTATCGAATCGCCATGAGGGAGCGCAACGTGTCTTCACGCCACGGATCGGTAGCGAGCAGACGTCTCGCGCAGGCAATCGCGGAGCCGAAGTCGCGCATCGCCCGCTGGCGATCCAACGATTCGTTCAGAATTGCCAAATACCGCGAGCGCAGTCGTTCGCGTTCCGTCACGACCCAATCGTCGTAAACATCCGCGAGCAGATCGCCCCTATAGAGCTCGATGGCTTGGGCCTGCGTCTCCGAGTCTGCCGCAAGCCGTTCGAAGGCGACCGTGTCGATAAATGCGTCGGCGTCGTCGTTCCAGCAGACCGTTTCTGCATCGATGAAAAGCCACGGGTCACCGGGGCGCCGGGGAAGCGCTTTGTTTGCGAGGTACAGATAGCGCCGTAGCTCCGCCAGCGCAGTAGCTTCGTCGGCGTCCGGAAAAAGCGTGAAAGCCAGAGATTCGCGCGAGATTGCTCGGCCATGCTGCAGCACGAGATGCGCTAACATAGCGAGCGTCGTCGCACGTTTTGCGAACTTTAAGGGCGAGCCGTCCCAACTGATGTCGGCGTGCCCAAACAGCCGAATGACGAGTCCGTCACCTGGGGCCATGACGCCATACTTCTCGGTCGCGCTGGGAGTCCCACTTGCACGCCGGTTGTACCGGCGCTCGCACTTCCATCCCCATTGCCTGCTTAGTTCCATTTTTAGTGCGACGTGAATTAGGAGTGCGCGGGTGTTCGACCTCATAAAGTGCTCGGAAGTTAGGGGGCATTCAGCCTTCGCCTGCCCGCATGATCTCGCCGACGGTACCGCTGTCTTGCCCATACGAGAGCCTCCACTTTCCCAGGACGGTGCGGCAAAGAGCTCTTTACGAAGCAACCGTCCGACTATGACTACATCAGTGGTTTGCTGTTGACGTTGCGAATCGAGCGCTGGCTGCCCCGAACACCTTCGTAAACCAGCACGAGCCAAGCTGGCGTCGCGGGATTCAGCACCACATCTGGAGGCCGGGATGGTAGCGCGGTTCGGCACGCTGCCGTGATCCCATCGGCAACCGGCGCGCCCCGTCGGAACAGTTTGTCGCCGGTGCTGTTAGGTAGGGACGTACGCGCCCAAGCCGCGTAAACGCGTAAACGCAAACCGGCGCTTTTGCCTAGGCTAGCGCAAACGCGCGGCACGCTGGCCGCACGACACCCTGGCATACTACTGATGCGAGCCGATAATGGCTCTCAACTCGGCGCTGACTTCTAAAGGGGGAGCCAAAATATGAAACGCGTTGTATTCGCACCTCTAGCCCCTGGCTTGGCTTTGCTCGTGCTTGCCGCCGGCGGATGTACCGGCCACGGTCTTCAATCAGGTGCCATACCTGCAGCGTACGGCGCTGCCGCGGCAGGGGGCCAGCCTTCCGCAGCATCCAGGCGCATCCGGAGCGGCGTGAAATCGCGGATCGATCGAACCGCGGCAAAAGGACGCCTTTTGTACGTGGCCGATTCTGCCTTAAACGCAGTACTCGTGTATACGTACCCGCAGCTCACTGGAGCCGGAATACTTACCGGTTTCGCTGCCGTCGAAGGCGTTTGTACCGACCGGCGGGGTTACGTATGGGTCCTTAGCAATGACGAGACCGTAACGGAGTTCGCCCATGGCGGCACGCAGCCGATGAATGTGCTGCGTCCAGGTAATTATTACGGTGACCCCGGCGTGACGACTGGGTGCGCCGTTAATCCGAAAAACGGCGACTTGGCGGTGGCAGGATACGATGGCCTCACCGTCTTTTTCAACGGCCAAGAGAGTCATGCGACGTACTTGGACTTTGACTTCTCGAAGCTTGCTTACGTGGGTTATGACAATCAAAGCAACCTCTATATGGACGGCGTCACGGGATCAAATAATTTTCTTTTCGCCGAGTTGCAAGCAGGCGGGTCCGCAATCTCCGAAATAACACTCACCGGCGGAAGCATATCCGCGCCAGGCGGCATCCAATGGGATGGACATTACGTCGATGTCGGTAACGCTGGCTCCGGCAACATTTACCAAACCGACGGTACGGCGATTCTCGGCACCGTGAGCACCAGCGCCACGTGTGGCGGACAGTTCTCTCTAACCGGAAATCACAAGCGAGTTGTTGTGCCCGATTTTTGCAGCGGTGCAACCGGCGTGTATGCATATCCCACGGGGGGAGCAGCGCTGGAAACAGTTGACGGTGAGAGTGAACCGTTGGGAGCGGCAATTAGCGTCGCAAGCCCGTAATGTTGGGGCGACGGCCAGGCTCACCGATATCGACCTTTCTTCACTCCAAAGAGAACATTCACGCCAGGACATTTTGGAACACTCGATACGGACGGCGGCGCATTTGCATCGACAACGTCCAGCGGAAACGTCAGAGTTTTCGGAAGCAACGAGGCGGCGACGCCGCCTCGCGGCGGGGTGCCGGAGGCGCCTGTGTCTTTGGGCTGACCGTCAGTCCCGGCGACGCCGGCGTCTTCGGCGCGAACACGTCGACGACCGGCGGCGGAGTGTCGAATGCGTTCGTTGGATCGAGCAGATCAATGCAAACTAATGCAGATCAATGTTGGTAGCGCCAACGGGAATCGAACCCGCGAATCGAGGTCCCGGCATCCCGTCGAGTACCGGATAGTCCCTTCTTGTACGGGTTTTCGCGATTTCGAGTCCGAGTTAGTCCCTTCCAATCCCGGCGAGTTTTGCGTAATCCGTTAGATCGCCGTTAGACGAGCAGGCGGCATTTAGGCCGCTTTCACTGCCCGGGCAGCGAGTCAGTCGGCGTCCCGGCATCGAATGCCATGAGAGTCTCGACGATCTGCGCCTCCGTAAAACGGCTCTTGCGCATGGGTGGATCTCCTTCGCAGCCCGTTTGCGCAGAGATCCACGGTAAGTCCTGGCTCCCGATTTAGGGCCGAGATCAATCATATCGCACCTGGCAAGCCGATCCAAAACGCCTTCCGCGAAAGCTTCAACGGGCGGCTGCGCGACGAATGCCTCAACGAGTACGATTTCGTTTCGCTGGATCACGTGCACGAAGTTCTCGGCCAATGGCGTGATCGTTACAACCGGCAGCGCCCACACAAGGCTCTGGGCTGGCAAACGCCCGAGGAATTTGCCACCTCGTTCGCGACTACTACGAAAACTCTCCACCTATCTTCGGTAGCGTGAATGGGTACTCGTCAACGCTAGGTAAGCTCACGAGGGTCCGATTTACTAACGCACGGCTATAGCTACCGGCTGCGTCATGTGCGTTTTTGCGCCTTTAAGAGTTTGGATTGGCGAAACATCGCCATTCGATCCGGCCGCGTAGACGGTGATCGTTTGCGCGGACGCATTCATCGCATAGATGTTGCCGCAGCGTCGACGGCGACACCTTGCGGACCGCTCAGGCCCGTGGATGAGCCAGAAATGTTCAGCGTGGGCGGAACGTTGCCGTTCGATCCCGCCGAAAACATGAGCAACGTGTTATCGCCGTTACAGGCGACGTAAATGTTCTTGTTCGCGTCTACAGCGAGGTTGCCGCAAAAGGAGGAAAGCTGCGTTAAGTATCCGGTAATTAGTTGCGTTTGGACGTAATCGCTGCCAGTTGGGGTGAACACGTAGATATCGCCGCACGAGTCCGCCACATACACGGCCCCATCGGTATCCACTGCGATCCTATCTCCATAAAAAGCGCCAAACTTTGCGATCGGCGCAACGTTTCCGCTGGCACCCGCTGCGTACACCGTAATGTTATCTGCTCTGTTGCCGCAGCCGGTATTGTAATAACTGTTTCCGGCGTAGATTTTGCCTTCCGAATCAACGGCGACGGATTCGGGATAAGAAAGCTGCGTGTAGGAACCTGATATCACGGTCGTGGGTTTGACCTTGCCGTAATCACCAGCGTTAAACATGTCGAGGCTCGCTGGCGATCCCTCTATCGAGGTCCAAACATTGTAGTTTGAATCTACGGTGAAGCTCATGGACGAAGCGATTGATTTCCCAATTATTTTTTTAAGGGGCTTAACGTTACCCGTTGCGCTGGCCCGGTAGAGAAGCAGAGAACCCTTCTGACCTTGATTGCCGCAAGAGACGCAATTGTATACGTAAAGGCACGTCGACGTCAGGCACGAGGCTTTTGCCGGTACTGATGCGTGGCTTGCCGCATTGCCCGTTTGCGCGATCGGGTTTCCATTACAGGCGGCCAATACTAGAAGAGTAAGCGGCGCGCGCCAGAGGAGAGAACGGCGTACCATAGACCACGCGCTTCTTTCCGCCCCAAGAAGGGGGGCAGCTACTCGTTATCCGAGCAAGCGACGCCTACGCCAAATATCACGTCGCCCCTGTTAGGTCCCGCGACCATGAAAACTTCATGCTGAAGTAAGCCGAACACTTGTTCGTTTCGTGGCGGGGTCACGGCAGTTTGAGTTGGGGGCAAGATCGAGGCGGCCCCTGAAGTGACCCCGCGGTTTCTGGACGGATTAGGCGCTTATTTCGGCTTGCCGGCGGCGCCATTCGACCGGCGGTAGATAGTCAAGACGCGAGTGCGGTCGCGCTTCGTTGTAATGCTTAACCCACGCCGTGATCGTTGCCTTCGCTTCTTCGTAGGTTTCGAAGCGATGCTGCCAGACGCACTCAAGCTTGAGCGTACCCATGAATGATTCGGCGACGCCATGCTGCTCGGGCGTGTGCGGAAGGATGAACTCCTGATGCAAGCCATAGGATTTCACCAGTTCGCGATAGAGTTCCGAGGCGTAGACCAGCGCGTTATCGGTTCTCAGCGCAACGTCGGCGTCGCCTTTTGGCAGAGCCCCGAATCGCCGGATCAGCGCGTCTTCGAGTGCCCAAGCCGCTTCCCGAGCATCGTTTCGTTGGCTGACGTTGGGCCGATGCACTGGCGATCGGCACAATCGAGAACCGCGTTGACGTAGACGAGTCCCTCAAGCTGAGTCCAGATGTACGTGGCATCGGTGGCCCAGCGAACGTTGGATACCAAAGCGACGCCTGGGCTTGACTCGACCCGGGGAGAACAGCGCTTCTTGAGACGACGATGGCATTGCCAACCCTTGATTCGCGTGATGCGCTGCACGGCTTTGCGATTGATTTTGAAGCCCTGCCGGCGCAGCCGAGCCCAGACCATCCGATAGCCTAGGTAAGATTCGGCATCGATGAGATGCTTGATGCGCTGGGCCATAATCTCGTCGACGATCGGAACACGATCATGCTCGTGATAGTAGGCGGTGCTGCGCGCTACGTCGAGGATCCGGCAGATCACGGCTTTCGGCCATCGTCGTCGAGCAGAGAGCCGGTCTACATCGGCTCGACTGAACTAAAAGGACGCATCGCCTCCTTTCGGATCTCGTTCTCCATCACCAGCCCGCCGATCTTGGCCTGCAAACGCTTCACTTCAGCGCGGTACTCGGCTTCAAGGCCCTTCTTGTTGACCTTGAGCGCGTCGACGCCGGCACGATGGTACTCTTCGGTCCATTCGCGGAACTCTGATTGCGTGAAGCCATGCTTACGCGCCGCTTCAGGTACGGAGATTTTGCCTTTGAGGACGTCGAGGATGATCGCCGCTTTACGCTGCGCAGTCCATCGCTCGAACTTTTCCGGTTCGGAAGCCCGCGGCGGAGCTGGTTGCGATCGCTTTCTCATTGAACGCCTTCATTTCGCTTATCAGGTGTCCAGCTCCCGAGGGAGTCACATCACTGTCGCCTTGACAGGCGTTATGAAAAAGCGCATCCTTAGCGCAGAGTGCTCCGGTCTTTGACCGGTCGGCAGTCTGCAGCATTGGCAATCGCAAAAGTGAGGTTACTTATGTTGAAACCTTTTTCCCTTGTTCGATATGCATTCAGCATCTGCACATCCGCGAGCGTGCTCGCGGCGTGCAGCGCCTCTAACAACGTGGGAATTGCGACAGTACCAACCGACGTTCGTACTGCCGAACTCGCGAGAGCAACGTCGGCCGCTTCTACGAAATATAAATCGCTTTTCAGCTTTGACGTAAGCGACGGGTTGTACCCAAACTTTGGCTCACTAACCTACGTCGACGGCACGCTATACGGAACGACCCTTGAAGGCGGTGCCTATGATCAAGCGTCTGGCGGTGGTGGAACGGTCTTTAGCCTTACCGCGAGCGGAAAGGAAGCCTTGCTACACAGCTTTGGAAACGGAAAGGACGGCGCGTTTCCATATGCAGCCAGCTTGGCGGAAATCCACGGCAAGCTTTACGGCACGACGTTAACCGGCGGCGGCAGCAGTGCTAGCTGTTCCGGAGGATGCGGTACCGTTTTTTCCATCACCGAGTCCGGTACGGAGAAGGTGCTCTACAGTTTTAAAGGCGGCACCGATGGCGCTGACCCCGATGCGGGCGTGATTGCCGTTAATGGCGTCCTTTACGGCACGACGTTTTGTGGCGGAGAATATGACCATGGTTCCCAGTGCATCGGTGGAACGGTCTTCAGCGTTACAACACGCGGAAAAGAAAAGGTGATCTATAGTTTCGGAAACGGGCACGATGGAGCGAATCCGCAGTCTCCTTTGTCTTACACGAATGGAACGTTCTACGGCACGACCGACAACGGCGGCAGCATTGGCGGCGGAACTGTCTTTAGCCTCACGACAAGCGGCTCCGAGCACGTACTGCACAGCTTCTGCCTACAAAAAAGTTGTACTGATGGCTACCTTCCGCGGGCACCGGTGATCAGTTTGAACGGCACGCTTTACGGTACGGCCACAGGTGGCGGTGCCTACGGAAAAGGAATTGCATATAGCATCAACGCCAGCGGTGCTTTCCATGACCTGCACGACTTTGGCAATGGCAGCGATGGAATATACCCGAACGCGGGTTTCGTGGTTGTAAATGGCATCCTCTATAGTACGACGGACTGCGGCGGCCTCCATAACTCTTCGGGGTGCATACACGGCCTAGCACCAGGCGGTACGATCTTCAGCCTAAGTACGAATGGGGCCGAAAACGTTATTTACAGCTTCGGGAAAAAGAGCAGCGATGGAGCACAGCCCTTCTCCACGTTGATTGCAGTAAAGAGCACCCTCTACGGTACGACCCTCGATGGCGGTGCGTATGACGGCTCCCACGGCGGTGCGGGCACGGTCTTCGCCTTGAAGCTTTAACGCTTCCCGTGTTATGGTTTCCATTCTAGCACGGCGAGCAGGTACCAACCGGGATTCCATCTAGCCAGCGCCGCCATCCAGAGCCGGGGGAGGGGCTTCGTTTTGAAGGCCTTAGCCAATCGGCGTAGCGCCCCGCGGCATTGCCGAGGGGGCTCCTTTTGAAACGCCTTAGCTCTAATACAACGATCTAAGAAATCTGGTTGACCCGGTTCCGTGGACACTTTCGTTCTTACAGCGAAGCAATGCTGCGGGAAAAACGCGGCCAAAGCGACCTCGGCATTGCCTACAATCGACATCAACGTGCGACCGTGCTCCAGGGGTTGTAGGCTTGGATGCTTCGGCACGAATCCGTTAGACGGAGTTGCATGAAAAACGCTTATAAGATATGAGCTTTTGTAGCGCCAACGGGAATCGAACCCGTGTATCGGGGTCCCGGCCGCTCCCGTTAAATACCGGATAGTTCTTTCCTGTACGGGTTTTTGCGTTTTTCACTCCCGGCTAGTGCCTTCGAATCCCGACGAGTTTTGCCTAATCCGTTAGATCGCCGTTAGAGGTGCAGGCGCTACCTTCACCGCTGCCTTGTCGTCTTTACGTTTTCACTTTCGAACGACTCGCGACTTGCAGCTCAATGTGCAATTGGTAAGCGCGGTCGAATGGCATGGTTAAGGTCGCGCGTCTCGAAGAGGAGTCCCCGACATGTGGCGCGACATTCCCGCAGGCGAATGCGGCCAACGTCTCACTCGCACCGCACGAGCTTACGTCGGAACTGCAGAAGATGGCCGACGAGCTGGGCCAAAAAGAACGCTACGTCGAATAAGCCGGCGTGCTTACTGCCCCCGTAACCGCAGCGTGACGTTCACCCGTAAGCGGGCGCTTTGCGCTCTGCTCGTCGCCTGCGTCGCTTTCGGTACTACGTCACCGCTCCGTGCGGCACCGTCGGCCGACGAACGGCTCCTCTCACTGGCGCAGCTCTGGGGGGACATCCGCTACTTCGATCCGTGGCTTGCGTATCGAAACGTCGATTGGGATGCGGCCGCACTTGCCGCGATTCCCGAGGTCGCGAACGCATCGTCGAGCGAAGGGTTCGCCGCCGCCGTGCAACATATGCTCGCCGCACTGCACGACCCCTTTACCGGTGTCGCGCCGTCGCCGCCAGCCTCGCCGCCACCAAACGGCGGAGACGGCTTGACCATCAGCACGCTCGACGAGCGCACCGTGGCTCTCTCCCTGGTTCCGGCGAAACTCGCGGCGGCAGACGACGCGCAGTTCGCAGCCGATGCCGCCAAGCTCGCTCCGATGCTGAAAGGGCACCCCAACGTCGTCGTAGATCTCCGCCCGGCGGTCCAAGAGTCGGCCGAGCAATCCTCCGCGGTGGATTCGCTGCTGACCACCTCCTCTGTCGCCGCGGCGCTCGTCCACGGCGACCCGCGGCTTCCCACCCAGCGCACGCGCTACTACAGCGGTCTGCGCAATCAACTTTTGCCGGATGCCGAGCCGTTCTACACCGGCGGATTCATGGTCGACGACCCGACGTTCGTCCACGGAAAGGCCGGCGCGCCGCACAAGATCGCTTTCATCGTCAACGCCGACGCCGTCGTTCCCGATCTCGCGGTCGCACTCGCCGGCGAGGGACAAGCCGCCGTCTTCAGCGATGGCCCCGCACCCGCGCTCCTGGGCGGTTCCGTCGTTGCGGTGCCGCTGCGCGATGATCTCACCGCGCAGTTCCGCACCTCCGAATACGCCGAGCTCGCGTCGGCGCAATCCTACGCGCAGCCGCTCCCCGCGAAAGGCGACCCGGTAAAGGCCGCGGCAGCCTGGCTGGAAAACCACGCGCCGCAAGCGCCACGGTCCGATCCCGCGCCGCCGGCAAAGCTCGTCAACAGCGCGATCGACCGGCGCGCTTACTTCCCTGACGAGCCGCATCGGGTGCTTGCCGTCTTCAAAATCTACACGATCATCCGCTACTTCTTTCCCTACCGCGATCTGATGCATGAAGACTGGGATGCGCTCACCCTGCGCGCGATCGGCGACGTTCGGGCCGCACGCGACGAGCGAACGTATTTCCAAACGATCCGCCGCTACTACGCGCACATCCACGACGGCCACGGCTTTGTCGGCGGCGGGCCCATCGGCGAACTGTTCGGCGGTTCGGTTCCGTGGACGAGCCGTTACCTGCACGGGCAAGTCGTCGTCACTGCCTTCATCTACCCGCTGATGTGCCGCGACGCCGGCGTGCGGATCGGCGACGTCATCACCGCCGTCGACGGTAACCCGATCCAACGTGCGATGGCGGCGCAGCGGCCGTTCGTGAACGGCTCGACGCCGCAGGGCGTGAACTTCAACCTCGTGGAGACGATCGGCAGTAATGTCTTCTCCGGCCCACGCAACACGACGATAACCGTTACCCTGCGGCACCCACGCGCCAGCTCGTCTTACACCGCGCACCTGACGCGCACCACCGGGTTTCTCCGCCATCCACGCACCGGGCCGATCGTCCGCATCCTGCCGGGCAACGTCGGCTATGTTGACCTCGACCGCCTCGAGCCTTCGGGCATCGATGCGGCGTTCGCGAGGATCAAAGCGACGCGAGCCGTCGTCTTCGATGACCGCGGCTATCCGTTGGGCACCGCTTGGCAGATCGCGCCGCGCTTGAGCCGGCAAACAAAGTTCAAAGCGGCGCTCTTCGATCAGCTCATCATTTCCAACCCCCAGGTTGAAATCGGCGACGGCGAACTGCCGGCGCTCTCCTTTCGAAACTTCTACCAAATGCTGGAAGCGGGGACGGGTGCTAAATATCTGAAGCCCGTCGTCGTGCTCGTTGACGAGCGCACCCTCAGCCAGGCGGAACACTCCGCGCTTTTCTTTGAAGCTGCGGCGCACGCAACGGTCGTAGGGACGCCGACCGCCGGCGCCAACGGCGACGTCACCGGGTTCGGGATCCCGGGCGGCATCACGCTGGCGTTCTCGGGCCTAGGCGTGCGCCACGCCGACGGCGCGCAACTCCAACGCATCGGCATCCTTCCCCAGGTGCGCGTCGAACCCACCGCCGACGATATCGCCGCGGGACGCGACGTCGTGCTCGAAGCGGGCGTGCAACAGGCCTTCAGGCGCTCCGGCGCCTCCGCAGCGCAAACCGCGCAGGCGGTTGCGCAGTTGCGCCGGCTCGATGCCGCCGACTTCGCCGCGCAGGTCGCGGCAACGGCCGAGGCAGCGGCGCTGCTCAGCGCCGAGCTGGCGAAGACGGGGCGTTCGCTGCCCGGCGCCTCCAACACCGGCGCGCTCGCGCCGGCGACCGCTTCGCCGTTCACGCTCTCAGCTACCGACCCGGCCGGCGGTTACAAGGTAACCACGGCTTCTACCGTCGCCATACGCTACCGCGGAAAGGTTTTGCACGTCTTTGGCCTGCTCAAGCCCCAGGCATCTTCGGCCGGCTTCTGGGTTCGCGTCGACGTCCCCGACTCTCCGTCGAAGCTGGACATGATGCTCGACCGCATTCCCAGCGCCGCTAAAGGCTCGCAGCCGTTCTCGATCGTCCTTCCCGTTCCCGAAAACGCCTCGCAGATTTACTACGGACTCTGGGTTGACGGCGCCGGCAGCATCTCGGCTTCGCACGTGCAGATCGAAATCGTTCCGAAGGATACGCCCGCGACTGGCGGTTGCACGACGTCGTGCTGAGCGCGCACACTAGTCGTACAGCAGATAGCGCTTTCAAAGCGCCGCAAAACGCGTCACGTCGTAACTCCACGATTCGAGGATCTCGGCGGCGCTGCGGCTGCCGAGCAGTCCGCTGCGAATCGCCTCCGTGCGCCAGTCGCGCTGCAGCTCGTCGAGGTGGCTGAAGTCGGACGTGCGCGGTGAAATCTCGCGCCGTCCTTATTGAGTACAGACGGCGCAGGCGTTTATGGTTCATTTCGATGCCTTCTCGCTTGAGCAGAATCTTTAACCGACGCCATCCGAAGCGCGGGCGTTCCTGGGCGACGCACCGCAGCCGATCGCGGACCAGCTCGTCATCGGGCGTTGTGCAAGATTTGTATCGCGCTGTCGGCCTGGGGCAACCCGCAAGGTGGCAGGCTTGTCGTTCGCTCAGACCCTCGACTTGGAGTGCCCTCACCGCTTCTTTGCGCGCTGAGGGCCCCACCCGTTTCTTCGAATCACCTCGGACATCGCTCGGATCTCCAGCGCCTGCCGTGCGATGATGCGTTCCATTTGCGAGTTCTCAGACTCGAGCTCTTTGAGCCGCGACAGATCGCTGATATCGAGGCCGCCGTATTTGCTGCGCCACAGCCGCAGCGTATTTACGTGAACGCCGTGTTTGCGGGCGAGCTTGGCAACTGGACGCCCAGCATCGGAGTTCTTTAAGGATCGCGACGATCTGCGTTTCGGTGTGACGTCGCTTGCGCATGCGGGTCTCCTTTGCAGGCCATCTTGGCCGGAAACCCACAATTCCCGTTGGAGTAGTTTTCGGGGCTCAAACCCCAAGCGCATTCAGAACCTCTACGATGCACCGCTGCCATTTGCCGCCGCTGTCAGTACGCTAAAATAGCGCGCCTTAGCGAGATGCACGTTACTGTTTTCCACGCAAAATCGTTTTTCCCAACAAACGCGCGCGTACCCGCTACTAGGACTTGAACAAGCACGCGACAAAGTTGCAAGATCATATACCACCACCATAGGGGGGCCATCGTCATGGGTCGTCTCCGATCAAGTCTTCGCTTCGTTGGCGTTTTTGCGGCCGTCGTCATGGTCACAGCGTGCACAAACAGCCAGCAAGGAACACTGTCACTGCCGCCAGGATCGAGCCACGTCGCCTTCGATGTACCGCACTCAGCGTTGCTGAGACACCCGAAAGTAAAAGAAAGCGTGGTATACAGGTTTCTGGGTGGCTCTGACGGCCGTGAACCGTTAGCTGCGCTGCACTACCTCAACGGCAAGCTCTTCGGCACCACTCTGTTCGGTGGTACGGGCGACGTCGGAACCATTTTCAGTGTCACGCCGACCGGCAAGGAGGCGGTATTACACAGCTTCACTGGCAGTCCAAAGGACGGCTCGGGTTCGGTTGCAAGCCTGATCGGCACGACTACGCTTTACACCACTACCGCCGCCGGCGGCGCAGAGAATGCCGGGGCGGTGATCACGATTACTCCATCCGGGAAGGAGGCCGTTCGCTACAGCTTTGCCGGCGGGTTGGATGGTGCTGCTCCCGCGGCGGCCTTAGTGAGTGTCGACGGAACGCTCTACGGCACAACTTCTCAAGGAGGCGGCACTAGCCGTACCGGTACGGTGTTTAACGTTACGACATCTGGTAAGGAAAAGGTGCTACATAGCTTTGGCGGGGCGTCGGACGGTATTTATCCTGTAGCGAGTTTGATTGACGTGGCGGGTACGCTCTTCGGCACCACTGAGTTCGGTGGCGCGAACACACTTGGCACCGTGTTTAGCATTTCGAGATCGGGCCAAGAAAAAGTTCTTCATAGCTTTGCGGGCGGGTCGGATGGTGCTAACCCTCAAGGCGGTTTAATCAACGTGGGCGGCACGCTCTACGGGACTACCGAAGAAGGCGGCAAAAACGGAAACGGAACCGTGTTTCGCATTACGCTGTCGGGTACCGAAAAAGTCGTACACAGCTTTGGATCCGGATCGGACGGAATCAGTCCGTTTGCGACCTTGATCAATGTCGGCGGCACGCTTTACGGCACGACCGCGGACGGCGGCGCAAACGGTAAGGGAACGGTGTTTAGCATCACAAAATCGGGCAAGGAAAGCATCGTTTACAGCTTTGCGGGCGGGGTGGACGGTGCTACTCCGACCGCGGGCTTGATTAATGTAAGCGGTACGCTTTACGGCACGACCGGCGACGGCGGGGGCTCCAATAATTACGGAACCGTCTTCTCTATAGTGCTGTGATCTAAGCCGCCCGCCGGCGCCGCGATCGCATCCGGAATAGCGGGGCCGGGATTAGCACCTTACTTATAGCGCCAACGGGAATCGAACCCGTGATTCGGGGTCCCGGCCGCTCCCGTCGAATACCAGACAGTCCTTTCCCGTGCGGGTATTCGCGTTTTTGAGTCCCGGCTAGTCCCGTCGAATCCCGGCGAGTTTTGCGGAATCCGTTAGAGCCTCGTTAGAGGAGCAGGCGCCCTCTTCGTCGCCAACACCTTGATCGGCGGCAAGTCGGATTGCGACCCCTAGAATCGGCTGAGTAGCGTTCAAGTCTGCCGATCTCGCCTACGCCCACGTCGGCATCCTTCGCCATACGGAAGCACTACCTCAGTGCTTTGCCAGACGACCCAATGGCGACGCTATCTGACGAGCGTCTCTGTCGGGACGATGCATTTCTACTGTTACCGTTGTTTCTATTCGTCTTAATTGGTTTGAAAGCGGTCAGTAAAATTAATACGCCGAGACAGCTTGAATCAGAGTGCTCGCTATTCTTGAAAGAACAGATTCGTATCGTCCAGCCGTCGGCTATTGTCGCCTTTGGGGGAGATGCTTACGGGCGTGTTCGATTTGTGTCTTCAGAGGCTGCAAAGTCTATCCTTTCGTCCGCGAGTATATCCCACTGGAAATACGTACTGAGCGTGCGAGCGCGCGGGTCGCAAAACGGCGCGCCTCAAATCGAAGGGTGAGCCCCGTCGGCTAACGATTGGTGCTGTTCTGCGAGGCTTTCTCCCCAGCCCTGGCCCACGCCGATCCCGCCCCGGAGCGACCGTTCCCGGTCGCTCCGTTAGAAATTGCTAGCCGAAAAACACGATGCTCGCTAGCCACGGAGGGAGACAAGGCCTCGCTGGCGGATTCTTTCAGAAGAAGGGGGCTGTTAAATATGCGCTGCATCAGCATCGCCGCTGCGATCGTTGTGTTTTGTTTCGTCGGATCCGCCCCAGCCTTGGCTGACGGCACGGTGCGAACGTACTACATCGCAGCCGACGAGTTTACGTGGAATTACGCGCCAACCGGCGTCAATCAGGTCAGCGGCAAGCCCTTCAACGAGATGGAGCGCCCGTATGCGGTCCACGATTCCGATCACATCGGAAGTCTTTACCGTAAAGCGGTCTACCGCGAATACACCGATGCGACGTTTCAGACGCTCAAGCCGCGATCTCCCAACGATGCGTATCTCGGCATTCTCGGCCCGATCATTCATGCCGAGGTCGGCGACGTAATCAAGGTGGTCTTTAAAAATCAAGCTTCGCGCCCGTATAGCATCCATCCGCACGGCGTATTTTACGCGAAGAGCTCGGAAGGGATGGCATACAACGACGGCAGCTCCCCAATCGGCAAGATGGGCGGTGCCGTTGCGCCCGGACAAACATACACCTATACATGGCAAGTTCCCGAGCGTGCTGGGCCCGGGCCCAATGACCCAAGTTCGGTTGTATGGCTCTACCACTCACACGTTGATGAACAGAAAGACGTCGACTCGGGATTGGTCGGTGCAATCGTGGTCACCGCTCGGGGCATGGCAAAAGCGGACGGGACCCCCAAAGACGTCGATCGCGAAATCGTAACGCTCTATCGCATATTCAACGAGAACCAAAGCTGGTATTATAACTACAACGTCGGTACGTACGCTCCGGAACTGAGGCGCACGAAACGATCGGAGTTTATCGGAGTCGATTCGAACGGTGCGCCGACGCTGACCGGATTAGGATTTGCCGACGGCAACTTCAAGTTTACCATCAACGGGTATATTTATGCGAACGGTCCCAAGATTGTTATGAAACAAGGCGAGCGCGTGCGCTGGTACGTGATTTCCATCGGTAACGGCTTCGACTTTCACACTCCGCATTGGCATGGCAATACCGTGCTTTGGAACGGGCAACGCACCGACGTCATCGCGTTGATGCCAGCGCAAATGACGACGGTAAACATGGTACCGGACAACCCCGGCATTTGGCTCTTCCATTGCCATGTTGCCGACCACATGGACGCTGGCATGAGCACCGATTATCAAGTTCTGCCTTAGCCGGCCGCCACAAGGGGGCAGACGCATCCGGGTGAACGTCGTGTTACAGATAGAGTTGCGCCACAATCGTTTGTAGAAACCTTACAACGTTGACGGCGCATTATCTTGAGGAGGAACGATCGTGCGAACGTATCCAATCCTAGCCGGTGCGATACTGACGCTGGTTGCGGCCGCCGCGGCCCAGCCGATTCCTGGCGTGTTTGCGCTTCAGAGTGGAACGGCAAGCGCAAGGGGATATCTGCTGGCGCCACAAATCGGAAATAATTCGTTGGATCGACATCTCGACGTGTGGATGACCCCTCTTGGATCCACAATGGCAATCCGATCGTACCGTATCGACATGACCAAGCTGCTGCACATGATCATCGTGAGCGACGATTTCCGTACTTTTCTTCACGTACACCCGATCTTGCAACCCGACGGACACTTTCTTTTGGAGCAAGAATTCCCCAGCCCAGGGGCCTATCACGTCTACGCCGACGCGGAACCACAAGGCTTCGGGCATCAGGTCTTTCGGTTCGATCTCGATCTTGGCGGCTCGACCCGTGCACCTCGCGACCTGAGCGAGCACGCGACGATCTCAAGAACCGGACCATACGTCGTGCACATCTCCACGAACCAGCTCTCCACGCAAATGCCGACGAGGCTAGTCGTGCACATTCTCGAAGGCGGCAATCCCGCGGCCAACCTGCATCCGTATCTCGGCGCGCTGGCCCATGCCGTCTTTCTCAATGCCGGCGATTTGACCTACGTGCACGCCCATCCGATGCCGCTCTCGGCACAGCATTCGCTAAGCGGGTCGGCTCCAACAGGCGAGACGGTAATGAAGCCGCTACCGGCTTCTGCTATCTCCTCACCAGACATGCAACTCAACGTTAAGTTGCAACAGCCAGGCATATATAAGTTGTGGCTGCAGTTCCGCGGAGGGACGCAACTTCACGTCGCGCGGTTCGTTATGACCGCAGGTAAGGGAGGTTGATCGGGAGAGTCCCTGGCTGGTGGGGCGCTACTGCTGCCGGCGCCGATACCGCCCAAAGAACATCTCGGGGATCAAACAGAGGGCCGACGCACCGATGAGAAGCGTTAGACCAAGTACGTTCCACCCAGCGTCACCAAGCGGTATTACGCCGAGGCCATACAAGAGCGCAGCGATAGCCATGGCCAGGAAGAACGGGCTGGTTAGATAGCAATGCACTCGCCTGCAGCGCAATGCATTCGCGACGCAGCCCACACCCATCGTGGTTAAGGCGACTACCCAAATGGCGGTTCGCCACCCGCGCCCAACCTCCAGCAAACCACTTGCGATAAGGACCACGATTGGAAGCCAAAATACTGCGCCTGCGATCCACCGATTCCGGAGAATATCGCGTGACTCATGAATGCTTTCCTTGACCTTCACCGTTCTATGCCATTTGCGACCGCTTCGATGAAAACCTCGACACCCTCGCGGGCCGGACCATCGCTTGCGTCGGCGCCAAACGGAGATCACGCGTGACATTGAAAATGATTCTCTTGAGCGGAGAGACCGCCCGATAACGGCTATAGCCACCGAAACGATCGCTCTACGAGTTCTCGCGCGTTATCGACCGTAAGGTCGCCGTGTGCGATGACGATCTTGTCGAAGTCCCACGAGAGAAGCTTGCGCAACGACTCCTCGCCCAAGCGCCGGCGGCGCTTGCCGACGAAAGAGATGCGCAGATCACGTGGCGAGCCACCACCCAATACGCCGCCGAGGCGCTTCAGCGCGTTGAGCAACGGGCGTCTCTGCTCAAAGCCGTAGTTTTGAATGAAATCTCCCATTATCAGCGTGCGGGACGGCTTATGAAAGAACTCAACCTCAGAAAACACGATACTGCCGCGAAAAAGCAGCTGATCGATCTCGGCTTTCCAAACCGCAGGCGGTTTGTCACCGAGCGCGCGGGCCTTCCAGACCTGTGCGCGCGGGAAGAATGTTGCCCATTGCTTCAGGCGCCAATCGTGCAACGGCGTGGGCGATACAAGATGCGCAACGGAACCGATATTGTCAAGCTGGGCGGCTTGGTCGCGGGTTGCGGCGATGGGCGAGTTTACCCAAAGCGAGCCGTCGCTCAGCTTGACCACGATCATCCGTGTTGGAAACGGAATCCCCCAAAAGCGTACCGCTGGACCATCGGCAATCCAGATGTCTTTCGCGAAGCGCTGTAGGGCGAACACGCCGTCAATCTTTCGGCGGCGGACGGTCAACCCTGTCAGCCTCGTCTCGTTCGCCGCGCCTCGGCCGAGCGCCAGCCGGCTTATTTGGCCGCCTACAAAGCAAGTCAGGGAACTTTGCGGAAGTGTTTGATTGTGAGCTTTAGACTCGGGGTGATCAAGCTGCGGTTACCGATTGCTCGGTATGTCGAAACTTTGCGCGGCTATCGCTTCGAGTTTGGGCGTCTCTCGTTGTCCCAGAGCACGTTCTTGCTGCTCGCTGCAATAATCGTGGGGCTCGGCGGTGGCTTCGGAGCGGTGGCGTTTCGTTACCTGATCTTCGGCGAGTCGCGCCTCGCCATGGGTATCCTCGCGCCGGCCCTCTCATTTCTGGGCCGTGCGAACGTCGTGCCGGTTCTCATTATAGGCGGCATCATCACAAGCTTCATCGTGGAGCGATTTGCGAGGGAGGCAAAAGGTCACGGCGTACCGGAGGTAATGGCAGCGGTCGCGCTACGCGCCGGCATAATCCGACCACCGGTCATCGCGGTAAAAAGCTTGGCTTCGGCCACCTGTATCGGCTTTGGCGGAAGCTGCGGCCGCGAGGGACCGATCGTTCAGATCGGTTCAGCGATCGGATCGGTCCTGGGCCAAATCTGCCGCGCTCCTTCGCCGATCGTTCGAACGCTCGTAGCGTGTGGTGCGGCAAGCGGCATCTCGGCGACCTTCAACGCGCCCATTGGCGGCGTCTTCTTCGCCTCCGAAGTTATCCTCGGACGGTTCGAGCCACGTTCGTTCGCATCTATCGTGGTCGCCAGCGTGGTCGCCGCCGTAATCGGACGCTCGTTCTTCGGTAACCATCCCTCCTTTACCGCATCGGCGTTCTATCTCGTCTCGCCCGCCGAGCTCGCGCTCTATGCTCTGCTCGGCGTTGTTGCGGCCTTCTGGGCGGCCGGTTTCGTGAAGTTGCTGTATTACATTGAAGACCGCTTCGACGCATGGCGGATCCGGCGGTGGATGAAGGCTGCACTCGGGTTCGGTCTCGTGGGCATCATCGGCATCCGGTATCCGCAAGTCTTCGGAGTCGGATATGAGAGCGTGGACGCGGTACTTTCGCAACACGTCCCCGCGCTGCACGCGTTCGCGCTTGCGGCGCTGAAGCCGCTTGCGACGTCGCTGACGTTGGGCGCCGGCGGCAGCGGCGGCATTTTCGCACCTTCGCTGTTTACCGGCGCGATGCTCGGCGACGCATTCGGGACTGTGGTTCATGCAGCGTTTCCGGGGTGGACTGCCAGCGCAGCCACCTACGGCCTTGTCGCAATGTCGGCGGTCTTCGCTGCCGCCGCAGAGGCACCGATCACGTCAATCATGATCGTGTTCGAAATGTCGAGCGATTACACGATCATTCTGCCGCTGATGGTATGCACCGTGATCGCCACCCTCCTCGGCCGAAGGCTGCTCGGATACACCATCTATGAGATGAAGCTCGTTCGCCAGGGCATCGATTGGATGCGAGCACGCAATCCCGGCTTCTTCTCCCGTGTTCGAGTGAGCGCCGTCGAGCGGCGGGCGCCGGTGATAGCGAAATGCGGCGAAACGGTGCGCGAAGTTGCGGCACGGCTTAGAGATAGTGACGAGCTCGCCGTGCCTCTGGTCGACGGAATGCATTTCGTCGGCCTGGTAGCGGTGTCTGAAATTGCATCGAGCCTAGCCCAGAGCTCAGACACTGAACTTAAGATCGACGAACTGAGCCGCGCGCCGTCAGTGATTCTTTCATCCTCGGACACCTTGGAGAAGGCTGCGATCGCAATGGCTGACCCACGGGCGCCGCTGCTGCCCGTCATTGATCCCACAAGCGGAAACTTCACCGGCATCGTGACGCGGCGTGACGTTCTCGACGCCTATCGTAGCGCGGCGGATGCTTCGATGTTGGGGGTTTAGGCTTCCGGCGCGATGTCAATCCGGCGACGACTGTTGATCGGCCTCGTCATAGTCCTCGTCGTTGTGCTTTCGTTAGCGGCGATTGGCTGGCTCTTTTACGCGTCCGTAGGTGCGGACTGAAGAGCCATCAAGCTTGCTCTTAGGCCCGCGGTCGCGGCGCTGTTAAGGGGACGAAACCGGTCGCACGGGCGGCGGCGGACGACGATCTCACGGTCTCCATCTGTCCAAATCCGCGCCTACAGATCACATCGAGCAGCACGGCATGACGGACTATCCCGTGAAAGCGAGTGAACATTTGGTGCAGCGTCACGGGAGCATTGAGGGGCCGCTTGTTAAACGCTTAGGCATTTGACATGAAGGCGGTGGGTCGCTTCGTTTCCTCCGCCGCATTGCTGGGCAACCTCGTACGGTGAGTACATGGCATGTCTGGGGCGACTACTTGCATACGAGGCCGCATCGGATCGGGCAATACGAGCTCGTATCCGGCAATGAGCGCGCAGCGTTGGCAACGGCAAAGCGCAGCGGTTCTGATTTTGACAAACGGATGCGAAACGGTTTCGAGCCTTGGGCCGAGGCTTTTACTAGTGACGAGCGAGACGACGAGTTTGCGTTTGCGAGTTGTCCGACGGTACGAGGCTGGCGCAAGGTATGATCAAGATTGTCGATCCAGGCACATCAGTTCAAAGCGTCGACGCCGTTCACGCTATGGACGTGGCTATTGATCTCAGTGTGCTCGAGCGCGACCTCCGTGATCGCGTTCGCGGCGAAGTTAATTTCAGTGACGCTTATCGAGCCATGTATTCGACCGATGCCGCTAACTATCGACAGGTTCCCCTCGCGGTTGTGCTTCCGCTCGATGCCGAGGATGCTCAGAACGCGATGAGCGTGTGCCACGAGCACGGCGCGCCAGTCACGCCCCGCGGCGGCGGAACCAGCCTCACAGGCGCGAGTTGCAACGTTTCGGTGATCTTTGACTACAGCAAGTATATGCATCGCATCCTCGAGATCGACCCTGTCAACGCCACTGCTCGAGTTGAACCCGGCGTCGTGCTGGACGATCTTCGTCGCAAGGCCGAAAAGCACGGCTTGACGTTCGGTCCTGCTCCGTCGACGCATAACCGCTGCGCCATCGGCGGGATGTTCGGCAACAACTCGTGCGGCATACCCGCCCAGTTTGCCGGCCGGATGGAGGAAAATGTCCTGGAGGTCGAGGTGTTGCTGCACGACGGCACCCGCATGCGTGTCGGTTCAACGAGCGGGGGCGAATATGAAGAGATCGTTCGAGCCGGCGGGCGCAAGGGTACGATCTATCGGCGCCTGCGCGAGATTCACGAGCGATATGGTGCTCTGGTCGCCGAGCGATTTCCGCAGATTCCGCGCAGGGTCTCCGGCTATAATCTTAACGAACTGGATCCAGCACGCGGATTCAACGTCGCGCGGGCCCTCATCGGCAGCGAAGGTACGATCGTACACGTGCTGGAGCTCCTGTTGCGACTTGTTCCCAATCCCAAGCACACTGCGCTCACCCTCATATCATTCGACGACATCGCGGCCGCCGGCGACTACGTCTCCTTTTGCAATGGTTACGCGCCTCACGCGATGGAAGGCATGGATGAGACGCTATTTGAGCACATGGAACTCAAGGGAAAGAGCCCGCACGCTCGGCACGAGCTTTTCCCTAAGGGAGAAGCGTGGATCATCGCGCAGTTCGGTGCCCACACAAAAGAAGAAGCTGAGGAAAAAGCTTGCCGGTTGAGCGAAGACGTGAAAAAGCAGGGCGACGCGATCCGCGACACCCGCGTCACGTCGGATCCCCATATGATGGACGAGATTTTTAAAATTCGCGAAGCCGGATTGGGTGTCAACGCCAAGTTGCCTAACGAGCCCGACTACTACCCCGGTTGGGAAGATGCCGCGGTCGCGCCTGAGCACCTAGGCGCGTACCTCCGCGAATTCCAACAGAAAATGCGCGACTATGACTACCAGGCGTCGATCTATGGCCACTTCGGCCAGGGGTGCGTGCACTGCCGTATCAATTTCGACTTGTTCACGAAAGCCGGCATTGAGAAGTATCGCCGCTTCGTACACGAGATGGCCCATAGCGTCGTCAAATACGAAGGTTCGATCTCGGGCGAGCACGGCGACGGGCAGATTCGTGGCGAGCTGCTGCCCATTATATTCGGCGAAGACTTGGTCAACGCGTTCTGGGAATTCAAAACAGTCTTTGACCCGCAGAACAAGATGAATCCCGGCAAGGTCGTTCGCCCCCTCAAAATCGACGATAATCTGCGCTGGGGTGTTGACTACGAGCCGAAGGATCCCAAGACAGTCTTCAAGCTCAAGCAGGATCACGGTAGCTTTGCCTATGCGGCTAATCGTTGTGTCGGCGCCGGCGTCTGCCGAAAGCACGACAAAGGGACAATGTGCCCGAGTTACATGGCTTCAAAGGAGGAACGCTACTCTACGCGCGGGCGTGCGCGACTGCTTTTCGAGATGCTGCAGGGCCATCCGATCGGTGACGGATGGAAGGACGAGACGGTTCGCGAGTCACTCGACTTCTGTCTAGCCTGCAAGGGATGTAAGCATGAGTGTCCCGTCAACGTCGATATGGCCACTTATAAGGCCGAGTTTTTGCACCACTACTATCAAGGGCGGTTACGGCCGCTGCATATGTGGCTCTTTGGCTTCATGTTTCGGTGGGCGCAGATTGCTTCGCTGGCTCCCGGTGTTGCCAACTTCTTCACGCAAGCCCCCCCATTTTCGATGCTCGCGAAGAAATTCGCGTCGATCGCTCCGCAACGCGAGATCCCCATGTTCGCCGATTCCACATTTCGCCGCTGGTTCGCTCGGCGTGGTATGCGCAACGCCGGCGGCGAGCGCGTGATCCTCTGGGTCGACACCTGGAACAACTACTTTCATCCCCACACCGCCGAGGCGGCCGTTGCCGTGCTCGAAGACGCCGGTTATCAGGTCATCTTGCCGCCCCACCAAATCTGTTGCGGGCGGCCGCTCTATGACTTTGGTCTGCTCGCGCAAGCCAAGCGCCAGATTCACGCAATCATTGACGACTTGCGACCGCTCGTGCGCGAAGGGATACCGATCGTCGGGCTGGAGCCTAGCTGTCTGTCAGTCTTTAAAGACGAGATGCAGGACCTGGTCGGCGACGACATCGATGCCCAGCGGCTAGCACAGCAAGCCTTCACGTTCGAAACCTTTCTGAACGAGCGCGCCGAAAAGACCGGGTATGTTCCACCGAAGATGGAGCGGCGAGCCATCGTGCACGAGCACTGTCATAAGAAGTCGGTGCTTAACCCGCTGGGAGAAACGCACGTGTTCGAGCAGATGCATTTGGAACACGAACGGCTAGAGAGCGGTTGCTGCGGCATGGCGGGCGCTTTCGGCTTTCAAACCACTCATTACGACATGTCATTAGCATGTGGCGAACGTGTACTGTTGCCGAAGGTGCGCGATGCAAAACCCGAAACGATCGTCGTAGCCGACGGCTTCAGTTGCCGCGAGCAGATCATGCAAACGACGACGCGGCGGGCGCTGCACCCCGCGGAGGTCATGAAGATGGCGCTGGACGACCGCGGATACAGTCGTGACGACGCCCATCCGGAATCTCGATTCGTACCCGATGTCGCAGCACGTAAGCGGCAGATCATCCTGCGAGGGTATGCCGCTTTAGGTATGCTTGTAACCGGCGCCATTGCAACGAGCGCACTGATATTGAAGCGACATGGAAATGGGGGGGGGTGGCAAATGAACGCCCAACCGAAGTTCGGTTTCAGCGAGTTCACTACGTGGCCGTGGTCGTTCGGCAAGGACATTGCGGAGTATCCGAAGCACGGAGCGACGCATATCGAGATTTGCGAGTTTAAGCTTGCTCACAACGACTACCATCAGCTCGAGAAGTTGCACGACCGTGGCTTGACTGCATCTTCGGTGCAGATGAAAGTGCACTCGGTTTTCGTCGATTCGATGGCGAACGTACCCGAAGATCCCGCCGACCGCATCTCCGCAATGAAAGACGCAATTACGGGAAGCGCTCCGTATCTGCCAGTGGGAACACCTTTCATCATCATCACGGGCATACCCCCGAATGGCGACTTCCGCCGGACCAACGATCGCACGATCGAAGCGCTCAAAGAACTCGGCGAGCACGCAGCTCGGCATGAAATGCGCATCGCGTTCGAGCCACTCAGTCCAGTCAACATTCATACCGACACGTCGATCTGGTATCTCGATCAAGGCATCGAGCTGGTCGACCGTGTCAACCATCCGGCGGCCGGGATTTGTATCGATACCTGGAACGTCTGGCAAACACCGAACCTCGACGACATCATCCGGCAGTGCGGAAACCGCATCTTTCTCGTGCAGCTCAGCGATTGGAAGACCCCGCGCTCGACTGCCGACCGCTACAGCCTCGGCGACGGCGAAATTCCACTTGGCGATATCGTGGCATCGATCCGTGAAACGGGCTTCGACGGAGCCTGGGTCGTTGAGATTCTCTCCTCATATCACTTGCCCGGATCGCTATGGAAAAGCAATCTCGACGATGTGCTGGAGCGGAACTACCGGCGCTTCATGGATCTGTTCGATCGCGCGACGGTAACAACTACTGGGACGCGGTCAGCTCGATAACGCAGAAACCGCCGCCGTCGATCTCCAGAGCTAGGCCGTTACGGAGCTCCCGTTCCGTGATGTCACCGGCGATCCATTCACTACGCAAGCTGTTGTACGAGCGAACTGCATACTTGGTTCCGAGCCCTTTGAGAAACCGAACGGAGGTCGTCGCCGTCCGCTCGGCCGTGTTTCCGACGAAGATGACCACCTGCTGCTCGCGCTCCAACGCAATGGCGGCGATGTCGCTGTCGGACGATATCAGATACTCATCCGTGACATCGCGGTCGTAAACCTGGCATTGAAGAGGGTTGCCGAAGCGGAAGCTGCCATAGAGGCGCAGAGTATCCGTGCGCACCACGAACCACGAGATAAACTCGCCCCGGAAGCATAAGCGGCGTACGCCCAGCCAACGCCAATTCGGCGCCAGACACGGAGTACAGATGGGCTCATCGCCTGAGAGATCGAGGCCGGCGGCGCCCTCGATCGCCGCCCATAAAAACCGAGGTGGAAACCAGGGCGACAGCATCATGCCGCGGTTGGCCAAGGTCTCGCCGTGCAGCCATTCGGAGAACTGGCCCGGTACGGTGTTATTGCCCAGCGGATCGCGCGAGTAGTGTACGAAGCTTTCCCTTAGCGCTGAAGCCATGAAATCTGGGTTGAATCGCGCGGCCGCAAAAGCATACCAAAACGTCACGCCAACCCACACGCCGCCGAGCAGGCCGTACCCGTGCGTTGGGCCGTAGTCGATGTCGTCGCCGGGGATCGTGCGAATGCCGGCCGCCGTCCAGAACGACTCGGCGCTGAGGCGGCTCACGATCTGGGCAGCGCGATCGCGGTCGGCGACGCCGAACATCACGGGGAAGACGAGATCGCACGTGATGTTGGTCCGCTTAGCACCGTCCACGTCGATGCAGAGGTAGTAGTAACCTGTTTCGGGATCGATTAAGTGCTCGTTGACCGCGTCACGCAAATCTTCGGCGGCTCGGTCATAGAACGCGCGGTCTCCTTCCTTTCGCAGGACGCGTGCCATTTTGCTCACCGCGCGCAGCGCTGCGTAGCATTCGGAGTTGAGCTCGGTGGTTGCGCCGCTGATTCGGTAGCCCGCAATGACGTTGCGCCATCCTACAATACCCCAATCGGCCGTTCCGGTGGCGGTGCACCACACCAGTCCCTGTTCGTTGCGCTGAGAAAGGATGTAATCTGCGGCACGCTTGGAAGCGCGGTAGACACGCCTTAGAAACGCTGAATCTCCGGTCGCATTGTAGTGGTGCCAGAGCGCGAGAACGATCAGCGGCGTGTTGTCGTTGATATTCAGCTTGTAATCTGCCGTCTTGCCGGTTCTAATATCGTAATATTCGACCACCATTCCACGGCGTTCCATTAACTCGACGTACTTAAGCAGTGACTCACGGACAAAATCGGGCGTCATGAAATCCGCTCCAAATGCAAACCACGCGGTATCGCGCGCCACACTGTTGTTCGTCTTCGCCGGATCGTTGACGAAGCACCAACCCGTCGGCGCAAGCAGCTCGACGCGCAGCATGTTTGCCTTTGCCCAGAACGCTCCGCGATTGACCTCCGGGTCCGGCGTCATGAGGACCGCGCGACTCAGCAACCGCTCAAAGCGAGCACGGGTTTGGCGCGCCGCCGAGCGCGCGTCCGGCGAACCGTCGACGATCGTGCGCAGCTCGCGAATGCCCCGAACCGCGCCAACCATCTGGTACCAAAACTCGAGCTTTTCTGCGGGCTCGAGCCGCAGGCGGTGCTCGAATAGCGCTATCGCCTCATGACCGCGATCGAGCAGCGTGCGATCTGCCAGTGGACCCGGCGATCGAGTACGACTGGGCTTCCCGTGGTCGTCCGTGACTTCCCAGTGGGCCGGCGCGCGCGAGCAAACGAAGGCTCGCGCGTACTGCGGCGCCTCCTCGCTGACGGCAATAAATGCCTTACGCTGCGCGTCGTATCGCACGTTGGTGGGCCCAAATCCGCCACGCATCTGCGCGCTTGCGATAACGGCAATACCGATCTCCTCGTCACCGGTGCATTCCAGAGCGACCGTTACATACGCCATTGCGGGATCGGCGGAATCGATTTCTGGCTCGCCGCTAAGAACGAAGGCACTTTCTCGAACGGTTAGGCCGTTGCTCAGCTCGTAAACGTGTTCCTGACGATCCGGATGGATCACGAAGTTTCCGGGCAGCTTGCCGAGACGTGCGCCGCTGGCACCGTCCCAAAACGCGATCTGAACGCCCCCAATCATCACCTTGCCGGCATCGATCGAGTAAAAGCGCTCGATCGCGCCGTTGGCCTTGAGAACGACGACGGCCTTAGGAGATCCTAATGTGCTACCGACGGCCATCTGCGTGTCTGGCACGACGTACGTCGAGATGCGCTCGCTGGAACCATTGACCCGAGCGGTCATAGGCGACCGGACTGCTTCGTCATTCCTCCGTCGATCAAAAACGAGGCGCCGGTAACGTACGAAGCTTCGTCTGAAGCGAGATAGACGCACATCGATGCGACTTCTTGCGGTTTGCCCATGCGACGCAGCGGGATCTCGTCGAGCAGCTTAGCGTATTTTTTCGGGTCTCGCTCGATCTCGGAGTCCATCCTTGTGTCGATTGCGCCGGGGCAGACGTCGTTCACGGTGATGTTGTGCGGCGCCAGCTCGACCGCTATCGTGCGCATCAACATGCGTAATCCGCCCTTGGCGGCGCAATACGGCGCGTTGGATGGCATTGTCAGCTCTTCGTGCACCGAACTGATGTTAATAATGCGGCCACCACGCTTTTGGCGCACCATCTGCTTGGCCGCGCGCTGCGAACAGAGCCACGGGCCGGTGAGATCGATCTCGATGATCTTGCACCACGTCTCGAATGGCATCTCCAAAAAGGGGTGCTGCTCTTCGATGCCGGCGTTGTTTACCAGGATGTCAAGCTGCCCGAAGTGTTTGACGGCCGCGGCGACGAGCCGGTCGACGTCTTCCGCCTTGGAAATATCGCCATCGACCGCATAGGCGCGGCCGCCGAAGTTTTCTATGTGATTGACCAAGTCAGAAGCGGGGCCGGCGTCACCGTGGTAATCGATAACGACGCGGGCGCCTTCTTGCGCCATCAGCGTCGAAATCGCCTTTCCAATACCGGTATCTCCGCCGGTGACGATCGCTACTTTATCGTGAAGCCGCATTACTTTCCTCAAATGACGATGCACCCTGTTCGAGCATCGGCAGGCGTGCGAGCCCCGGGCCGAAGGCGACTCCCAGGCTCCAATCCAGCGCGACGCGCGTCTTGCGCCCCAATCCGGGAAGTCGCCCTAGATAGTAGGTTCGCCACAGCAGCCATGCTGGAAGCCCGGTCAACATTCGTTTGCCGGGCAGCTCGGCGAGTGCATGACGATCGCCAAGCGATGCCATTTGACCAAGCTCCTGGTAGTCAAACGATTTCGTCCGCTTGCGGCGAAGTCGCGCTACGGCGTTGCGAGCGGCGAGCGGCCCTTCCCGCATCGCGTTCTGCCCGAGCGGGGCGTAGGTTTCACCGCTCTTCCTCGGCACCGCTGCGCAGTCGCCGATTGCCATGAGCTGCCGATGATCCGGGACGCCAAAGTCGCGGTCCGTAATGATCGCCCCGTGTTCCGAGAGCTTCAGACCGAGGCGTTCGACGAACGGCGCGGGTTCTTCGCCAGCCGACCATATCACGGTCCGCGACTCGAACCGCTCGCCGCCTTTAAGCGTTATGCCGGCCGGATCGACGCGTTCGACATCCTGGCAAATGCGGATGTCGATGCCGCGATCGAAGAGCACGTGAGCCGCCTGCTTTCCAAAGCGCTCCGGCAGATGTTCCAAAAGCCGGTCCTCGGACTGTACCAACACAACCTTCACTTGATCTGAATCGAGGCTTGGGTAGTAGCGCAGGATCGAGCGCAGAAATGCCGAGAGCTCTCCTGCAACCTCGACACCGGTGAAGCCGCCGCCCACAATGACGAAGCGTAGCAGCCGATCACGTTCGACGGCGTCTTCGCTGCGCGAAGCCACCTCAACGGTACCCACGATGGCACTTCGTAAGCACTCCGCGTCGGGAACCGTGCGCAGAAAGTATGCGCTACGTTCGACGCCCGGAATATCTTTCGTCGAAGGCGTCGACCCGAGCGCCAGAATAAGCTAGTCGTAGAGAATAGCTCGCGTCTCGTGCGTCACGGGATGGCGCACATTAACCTCGCGGCGTTCTTCGTCCACGCCAAGTATTTCGCCGAGCTCGAAGCGCACGTTGCGCAGCTGCGCACGGAACGGCTGCGTGATATGTCGCACTTCGACCGAGCCCGTGGCGGCTTCCGGCAGCATGGGCGTGAATAACATATAATTGTTGCGATCGATGAGCAGCACTTCCAAATCACGATCGTGACGGCAGCATTTCTCAAGTTCCCTTGCGGCCGACAATCCTGCGAATCCGCCACCGGCAATAACGATACGCGGCATCAGGGAATATTCACAGACGGTATGGCTCGGCATCGGCGCGTCGAAACTGCAAACCTAGGCCCGGACGCGTGAGGTCGGGTAGGAGCGCGCCGTCGATCGGGTCGGTCGCACCCTCGAAGAACATGCGCTCGATACGGACGTGATCGTAGAAGTACTCCATGTGACGCAACGTCTTACACGCCAGCGCCCCGTGCAACGCTACGTGTGGCGCACAGTGGGTCGAGAGCGGCATCATCGCGGCTTGGCAAAGGCCGTCGGCGGCCAGCAGTCCGCTGAATCCGCCGCACCGCGTGGCGTCGGCTTGCAGACAATCCACGGCGTTCGCATTGAGCAGCCCAAAAAAATCATACCCAGCGTAACAATACTCTCCGGCGGCTACTTCCATGCCCATCGGCGCGCGTTCGCGGACCTGACACAGACCTTCCAGATCGTGGTGATAGACAGGCTCCTCGAACCACTTCACGCGAAGTGCTGCGAGCTCCTGAGCGAACTCCATGGCCTGCTTTCGTGAATATGCGCCGTTTGCATCCACGAAAAGCTCGGCATCGCCAATTGCATCGCGCGCCTGAGCGACGCGCTCTAGGTCGGCCGACGGATCGCGTCCGATTTTCATCTTGACGCGCGGTATACCCGCCTGCACCCAACCGGCGAGCTGGTCGCGCAGTCTCTTCACAGGATACGAGGTGAAACCGCCGCTTCCATAGATGGGCGCTCTCTCTCGCGCCGCGCCAAATAACGTACAGAGCGGCACGTCAAACAGCTTTGCCTTGAGATCCCACAGCGCAATATCGACAGCGGAGAGCGCCATGGCCGTAATGCCGTCGCGCCCGAGATTGCGAATCTTCGTCTCCATCTCCGCGAAACGCGTACCGGTTTCGAGGGCGTCGCTGCCTTCGAGCAGTTCACTCAACTCTTCGCGCACGACTCGCGCCGTCGCCGCGTCGGCGTAGGTGTACGCAATTCCGGTTTCGCCGCCGCCAGCGATTTCGACCAAGACCATCGTCGACGCGTCCCAGGATGCCGTTCCGTCGGACTCTGGACCGCCTTCGGTCGGAACGCGGTATGCGCAGACGTCGACGCGCTCGATCGGGCATTGCGCCCGGCGAACGGAGGCAACGCTCACGTTTTGGATTTTTCGCGGCCCGGGATCAATCCGGCAATGACGCTCTTGATCTGCTCTTTGATGATGCCCCTTTCGTCCGGATCGCCCGCAATGAGTACCGAAAAGAACTTGTGCGCCTCTTCGAAGGTGATCTGCGGAGGAAGCTGCGCAATATCGGCCGATACGTGCGCGTCGAAAATCACGGGACGGTCAGCGCACAGCGCCCGATCCCAAGCCGCATCGACCTCTTGCGGACGTGTGACAGTGATCCCGAGAAACCCAATATTTTCGGCGTAGTGGCCGTAGTCGAACGGGGGCAGATCTTGCGTAGCTGTGAATTTTGGATACCCGCCCATAATGCGCTGTTCCCAGGTCACCTGATTGAGATCGTTGTTATTAAGAACGAGGAAAATGATGCGCGGGTCAGACCAGGACTTCCAATACTTGGCAACTGTCAGCATTTCGGCGTTGCCATTCATCTGCATCGCGCCATCACCGGTGCAAGCAACGCACAAGCGGTCGGGAAACGCGAACTTTGCTGCGATCGCATACGGAACAGCCGAACCCATCGTAGCGAGGCCGCCGGAGAGCGATCCCTTCATGCCGCGGCGCATCATGATGTTGCGAGCGTACCAGTTCGTGGCGGTTCCGGCATCGCCGGTGATAATGGCGTTATCCGGCAAGCGATCGTTGAGGCTCACGAAAACCAGCTGCGGATTGATCGGATCGGCCGTAACGTGCGCTCGCGCGAGTTCTTGTTCTTGCCATCTGTCTTTGCTCGTAGCGATGCGGTCGGTCCACGTGCGGTCGCTCTTTTGAGCGAGCAGAGGCAGCAGAGAACGCAAGGTTGCAGCCGAATCGCCCACCAGATTGAGCTCGGTCGGGTAGCGTAAGCCGAGGTTCTTCGGGTCGATATCGATCTGAATGCCCCGCGCTTGGCCTTCTCTGGGCAGGAACTCCGCATACGGAAAGGACGTGCCGACCATGAGCAATGTGTCGCAGTTCTCCATTAGCTCAAAGCTCGGCGCGGTGCCGAGCAGTCCAATCGTCCCCGTAACAAATGGCAGATCGTCGGGCACCGCGGCTTTCCCCAGAAGTGCTTTGGCGACGCCCGCGCCAAGCTTCTCCGCGACAGCGATGACTTCGTCGGTGGCGTTGAGTGCGCCGGCACCGACGAGCATCGCAATGCGCTGTCCCGCATTGAGGATGGCGGCGGCTTCGCGCAAGGCGTCGGACTCAGGCATCACGACCGGCGCACGATAGCCTACGCTAGAGTGCAGGGTATTATGTTTGTGCGGCGGATTTTCGTACTTCTGTTCCTGGATGTCTTTCGGTACTATGATAGCGGAAACGCCGCGATATCCGATCGCAGTGCGGAAGGCTCGATCCACCACGTGTCGTAACGCCATCGGACTGCTGACCGTATAGACGTAGTCGCACACGTCCTCGAGTAGTTGCTGCAGGTCGACCTCTTGCTGATACGAGCCGCCGAGTGCCTTGGTGGCCGCTTGGCCGACGATCGCTACGACCGGGGCGTGGTCCATGTTGGCGTCGTAGAGGCCATTGAGTAAGTGGATGGCGCCGGGGCCCGACGTAGCCATGCAGACTCCGACCTCTCCGGTAAACTTCGCGTGCGCGCAGGCCATGAAAGCGGCCATCTCTTCATGCCGCACCTGCACGAAGTCGATTCTCTGCTCGACCCGCTCGAAAGCACCGGTAATGCCATTTATTCCGTCGCCAGGGTAGCCGTAAATACGATGGACGCCCCAGTCGATCAACCGTTGCATCAAGAAATCGCTGGCGTTCATATCGAATCTTTACCCAAGTCGAGCGCCCGCGCGACGGGGCCGTTCACTTCCTTGCTTGCGCTCGCTTCGATGTATTGGCGAGCGCTCGCCACTTGGCAGTGCAGCTTGCTCGGGAACCGCGGCTCATCCGCGAATTAGCGCGTCGTCCCAATACTCCGCACGAAGAGAACGAGCGCACCAATGCCGAAAAACCAGGCGATGAAACCTTCAGCCACCGGACCCATGTGGCCGAGCGTCGCTCCGCCCACATTCGCATCGGCGGCTCCGTTACTTTGTGTTTGCATCGCGTTGACGTAGTGCGCGATGTCATCGACGTCTTGATCGCTTAGCACATCGCGACCGAACACCGGCATGATGCCCGGACCGGCGCGGATCGCCTCCGCAACTTGAAAGATGGTCGCATTGGCAAGCGACGGGGCGACATCGTTGGATCCGACCGAGGCACCGCTACCGGTCGGGCCGTGACAGGCGGCGCAATTCCCCATGAAAAGCGCGCGCCCATGCTCGACGTTGCCGGGCAGCACAAGCGGCAGCGCGCGATTTGCCTGCGTAAACGAGAGCACGTAATCGACAATCGCCGTCATTTGCGGCTCGGTGAAGACGGGTTCCTGATGGATCTCGTCGACATAAGGTACGGAAGCCGGCATGCGGCCGGTATCGAGCATGAGATGGATGTCGGCGGCAGAGTATCCGACTAGTGAGGGAGCAACGTTGGAGCCCTGGCCGACGTCGCCGTGACAAGATGCGCAGTGCATCATGTACAGCGCTCGGCCGGTCATAACTACCGCGAGCACCATCGCATTCATAGCGAGTCGACGTAGGCTGCGAGGTCGCGCACCTGCGCCCGAGTGAGGAACTGCGGGTAAAGTTTGGGCATCGGGGGCTGCGGGTCTTCGATCCACGAAACGGTGCCGCCGAAACTCATCCGCTCATTCTCGCCGCGCAGCGAAACTCCAATTGGACCGCCAGCTCCGTTCGCGGCGTGGCACGTCGCGCAGTTGACCGCAAAAATCTCCGCTCCGGTCCGCTTATCACCACCCAACGTAGCGGCCGTTCCCGCAGCTGTGTCGCCGCGGGCGACAGTGGCAGGAGCGCACGCGCACAGCATGCCAGCCGCAACGAGTACGCAGAGAAGTCTAGAGGCTGAAGACATAGAGGGTACCGCCCAGCGGAATGTGTTGGAACATCGGCGCGACTTTGAGGCCGCCCCAGAACGGGGCGACACCGCCGTATCCGCTCTGCACGGCGATGTATTGCTTGCCCTCGACCATGTAGCTGACCGGTTGCCCGATGAAGCCCGAGCGTGCGTGGAAGGTCCACAGCACTTTGCCGGTCCGCGCATCGAACGCCATGAATTTCTGATCGGGCGTTCCGCTGAAGACGAGGTTGCCGCTTGTTGAGAGCGTGCCGTCGGTCCACGGCATCTTGGTATTGTGAGCCCACACGCGCTTACCGGTAGTGACGTCGAATGCTTGCAGCGCGCCCCAGCCCTGCGCGTCGGGATCGGGCATCACCGCGAATCCCTCGTTCGTTTGGAAGGCACCCGCATGAAATGCCGGCGGCGGCGTGTCGGCACTGAGATTCATGCAGGTGTGCATCGTCGGCACGAACGCGTAGTGCATGCTCGGATCGAAGCTAAAGCCCCACCAGTTATCCCCGCCAAAGAATGCGGGACACGTGAAGATCATCTTGCCGATCGCCGGCTTGAGCGCGGCATCGACGATGCCCATTCGCGTCTTGCGGTCCCAACCCCTCACAGAGAGTACTTTGGTAAAGGGCGTCATCGAGATCAAATCACCGTTCGTGCGGTCGATCACGTAGAACCAACCATTGCGCGCGGCTTGATAGAGAATCTTACGCGCCTTGCCGCCAATCGTTACATCGGCGAGCACGGGCGTCGCCGTGGCATCGTAATCCCACGGGTCGTTGGGCGTCTGTTGGAAGTACCACTTGAGCTTTCCGGTATCGGGGTCGAGTGCAAGAATTGAATCGGTGTACAGATTCCGACCCGGGTGCTGGACCCATAGCCAAGGCGACGGGTTGCCCGTTCCGACGAAGAACGTGTTCGTTTCCGGATCGTAGCTCCCGGTCATCCACGGATCGGCGCCACCGTGCTGGTAGGTCGTTCCGGGCCACGTGTTGCCGCCGGGTTGATGCGGCGACGGCACGGTATAGAAACGCCACAACTCCTTGCCGGTCTTCGCATCCAAGCAAAAGAGAACGCCGCGCGAGCCATATTCGCCTCCGCCGTCGCCAATGATGATTTTGCCGTTGACCGCCAACGGCGCGGCCGTCATTGCATAGCCGATCCCCGGCGGGTTCATAGTGACGTTCCACACGACTTTGCCGCTTCGCCCATCGAGTGCGACCACGTGGTTGTCGAGCGTCGCCAAATAGACATTATCGCCATAGAGCGCGACGCCGCGGTTTACCATGTCGCAACAGACCGTTCGCAACGCGATCTTGGGAATATCTTTCTCGTGATCGTATTCCCAGAGAACTTTCCCCGTCACCGCATCCAGCGCGTAGACGCGATCCATTGGCGTCGTCACGATCATCGTTCGGCCGTTTACGATCGGTGGTGCTTCGTACCCCTCGGGGATCGAGACAGAGTGCGTGAATACGACATGGAGTTGCGACACATTCGAGGCGTTGACCTGATCGAACGGCGCGTGCGCTTGGCCGTTATAGGTGCGCAGATACATGAGCCAGCCGGGGTCGTCGTTCGCATCGCGAAGCCGCGCGTCGGTCACCGGACCCCACGCGGGAGGGCTCGAGCTGCAGCCCGCGAGCAGAAGGGCGATCGCGACAATTCCGAATCGAAGTCTTAGAGTCATTCGCCTCCTAGGGACCGAGCAGTGCTTTGGAGTTCGTTGCCGCCTCCGCTGTGAGCGCTGCGCCGCCAGCGTGATGACCGTGCGCTCTGAGCAAGAAGGCCATGATGTTCAAGTAATCATCCGGCGACAGGCCGTGCGCGTTTCCGGCCGGCATGAACGCGCTCATGTAACTGAAGACGAACGAAACGGTCTCCCATTGCACGTTGCCGTGCGTGGCGTCGAGCGCCGGCCCGGCGTTCCCCTCGAGCTGCGCGCCGTGGCATTCGGCGCAGTTTTCATAGAAAAGAATTTGGCCTTTATTGGCCTGGTCGGCGGTGAACGACGGGACCGCCGGATTCGACGGCACGAGGGTCGGCACGGTCACTGGATTGGGCGACGCCTTCTCGCGGACGGGCGGCTGCGTTGGAGTTGCCGCGACGATAAGCGCAAGGAGGGCGAGAACAGTTTTCATGCAGCTTCCCCTGTGAACTCGCCTGCGCTCTCGTGCAACGCCCATGCGCCGAATATCGCGAGGAATGCGATGAAGATGACCATTCCGGCGCCGATCCACATGACCGCCGCGCCGTTTTGCTGATCGGCCAGTGCGACTGGTGGGAGCATCAGCGCTGCGTAGTGCGGATAGAGTGGCGCGCGCGCACCGTCGATCGCGAAGGCGAGCAGAGCGCCTTGCGGCAACGAGAGCATCAGGTAGAACAGCCTCGCCGGATACGGTAACACGCGCATGGGCGGCGGACAGAGAACCGGCAGCCAAAAGAGCGTTCCGACGGCGAGGAGCAAGGCGTGTTCGCCGGCGTGCACGAGGGGACGCTCGAGCGCGCTCTCATAGAACGGCGAAAAGTGCAGCGTCCACAGGTAGGCCGTCACGAGAACGAAGGCTAGGGCAGGGTGCCCAAGCACATGCAGCCCGCGCGTCTTGCGCACGACGCTCGCGGTTATGCGCTTTCCTGCGATGGCGCGAGCAATGGTGAGGGGCCGCGCGAGCAGCACGAGCAGTGGAATCACGAAGAGCAGGATTAAGTGCTCGACCATGTGCCAAGCAAATGAGGTATCGGCGAGATGATCGAGCACGTCCATTACGGGAGCGGCTCCTCCTCGAACCCGCCGCGCGCGTTTTTGCGCAGCCGGATGCGCGGGGCTTTGTGCACGCCCCCGCGCTCGCGCAGCTCCGACGCGAGCACGAACGCCACGAGGTAACCCGCGACCGGTGCAACGACGCAGAACCATTGATAGAAGCGCGCGATCGCCGTGATCGATTGATGCACGTACCGGGCCTGGACGTCGCCGCTCGCGGCGAGAGTCAATCCCAGACCGAAGAGGCCGAATGCGACCCCGAACGCAGTGCGCATCGGCACGTCGCGCGGCCGCTCGAGCAGCTGATGTGCGGCGTGATCGCGGCGGAGCCTCGCCTCAATCCAGGGCCAAAGAAATAAGAGCGTAAAGAGCGCCAGCGGGAGCAACACCGCCGGCCAAAACGGCGACGGTATCGTGTGTCCCCAGAGGTGTAGCGCGAAAGCCGGGCCGAGGCGGAGCGCGCCTTCGACCCAGCCGATGTACCAATCCGGTTGCGCCGGACTCACTACTTGCCATGGATTGTATGGACCCCAAAGCCAGATCGGGTTTATCTGCACGAACGCACCGAGTGCGATCGCGACCGTAGCCACAACGAACATCAACGCGACCGATTTGGCCGCATAGTTCGGAAAGAGCGGTGAACCGACGACGTTGTCTTCGGTGCGTCCCGGACCGGGAAACTGCGTGTGCTTTTGGCGCCAGACCAGTGCGACGTGTAGGCTAATGAGTGCCGCGATCGCAGCGGGCAGCAGGTAGACGTGCGCCACGAAAAGACGCGGCAGCATCGCGTCGCTCGGGAATGTTCCATCCAGCAACAGCGACGAGAGCCACGTGCCGATGAAAGGGATCGAGAGGGCGACCGAATCGAAGATACGCAGCCCCGTCCCGCTGAGCAGATCGTCGGGCAGCGAATAGCCCGTAAAGCCGGCCAGTAGCGCGAGCAGCAAGAGCATCACGCCGATGACCCAGTTGATCTCGCGCGGTTTGCGGAACGCTCCCGTAAAAAAGACGCGGCCCATGTGAACGACGATTCCGGCGATGAAGATCAAGGCGGTCCAATGATGGATCTGGCGAATCAAGAGGCCGCCATTGACTACGAAGCTCAAGTCGAGCGCCGACGCATACGCTTTCGAAATCGTCACGCCATTCAAGAGCGAGTACGGTCCGTGGTAGACTGTCCGGCTCGTATCGGGATCGAAGAAAAATGCGAGAAACGTGCCGGTGGCGACCAAGACCATGAACGCGTACGCGTTGATCTCCCCGAGCATAAACGACCAGTGATCGGGAAACGCCTTGCGCAGCGCATGGCTGACAAAATGTGCGCTCCCGAGCCGATCATCGGTCCAGCGCAGCAGTCGTTCAATCATGCGCGCTCCCAAAATCCCGGGCCTACCGGTTCGGGGTAGTCACCGGTCGCGATGAGACAGTCATCCCTCCCGACTGCGATTGGGAGCCGCGGCAACGCGTGATCGGCCGGCCCCGACACGACTGCACCGTCTTCGACGACGTCGAACACGGACTGATGACACGGGCACATGAGTTCTTTCGCCGTGCGACGGTAAAGCGCGACCGGACAACCGGCGTGCGTGCATACCTTTGAGTACGCGATGTAACCCTGCACGCTCTCCGCGAGTCCATCGGGCAACCGGATCAAAACTGTCTGCGAGAGCTCATCGCCCACGGCGCCTTCCGGAAAAACCGTCAGGACCGAGTCGACGTTCAGGTCGCCGGCGCGGACCGGGGATCCGTCTTCGCGCACCAAACGTAAGCCTCGACGCCATTTCGTATGAAAGAACGTATCGTCGATCGCCGGGCCGAAGGAGCGTAACGGCACGACCAGCGCCACGCCGAATACGCCGAGCGCGGCATAGAGAAGCCGTAACAGCGCACGACTGCGCGAGACTTCGCGCCCGACGCGGCGGACCTCGAGCTCCTCATGGCGTCGCTCCGAACGTGGCGACGGATACTCTTCGCGCAGATCGACGACTTCTTCATGCGGAAGGATTCCGAACGCAAAACCTAGCGCCGCGGCGGCGAACCCTGCGGTCGCAAGCGAAAGTGCGGAGCCTTCAAATGCATGGTCACCGCCGGTCGCGTACGCAACGATGAAACCGATGCTGCCGAGCGCGGCAACGATCAGCGATATCGTGATTATACGTTCCGCGCGATTCATTGGATCAGATACACTGAGCCCCAGATTCCAATCCAAACAATGAAGACGAAATGCCAGTAGTAGGTCATTGCTTCCGCACCCTGACGGTGATACGCCCGCAGGGCGGGGCTGCGTATCCCGATTAGCAACGCGAGCAGGACGCCAATTCCTACCATAACGTGCAGCAGATGGAAGCCGGTGAGCGTGTAGTAGATCGAACCGTACGAGTCGGTCGCGATAGTGAACGCGTTCTGCGAATAACCGTGTAGCGAGAGCGCAATGAACGACGCGGCAGCGATGATCGCAGTTCCCGTCCACCAACGCGCGGCCAGATTCGCGCCACGGTCCATGGCGCGCGTGGCCAGCACCATCACGACGCTCGAAACGAAGAGCAGCAACGTTCCCATCGTCGCCTCCACGACGTCGAGATGCACGCCGGGGGGCGGCCACTGCGCTCGATTCGCGCGCAGATCGTAATACGCGGCGAACAGCGCAGCGAAGAACATCATCTCGGAAGCAAGGAAGAGCACGGTCCCGAGCACGACGGGATGTGCACGCACCTGGAATGGCATCCGTTGACGAGAACTACTACCCGCGTTGACGACCACGCTGGAATGCTACCCGAGGCTAGGATACTCTATGCGTATTTCGGGTAATGTTTCGAACGATGCGGTGGCTACTCGATCCGGCGTCGATCCAGGGCGTTGCTATGCGTCGGGATTGGTACGTCTTCCTGATTGCCGCAGCGTGCGTCGCACTCTTCGTCTACGGCTCCATCTTCTGGTGTTTGTTCGTTTATCGTCGCGGCCGCCACCCCGAGCCCGCGAAGTTCAGCGGCAACCCACCGCTCGAGGTTCTCTACGTAGTGCTGCCGCTGCTCATCGTCACCGGGCTGTTCGTGGTAACGATGATAGCCGAGGTCGCGACCGATCGCGCCCTGGCCAACCCCGACAACCGAATAGCCGTGACGGCATTCCGCTGGTCGTGGCGCTTCGATTATCCGCGTGGCATCACGACCATGGGCACGCCAATCGCACCACCTACGCTCTATCTCCCCGTCGGACGCTCCACCGAGATCGACCTGCGCTCGGCTGACGTCACGCACTCATTTTGGGTTCCCGCGTTTCTCTTCAAGCGCGATGCAATACCGGGTATGCGCAACGTCTTCGATCTCACGCCGAATCGGACCGGCACCTATCTCGGGCGCTGCGCCCAGTTCTGCGGCATAGATCACGCACTCATGACCTTCAAAGTGACGGTCGTTCCCGATTCGGCATACGGGCGCTTTATCGCTTCTCACGGAGCGCGGACTCCATGATCGAGTGGATGACGACCACCGATCACAAGAAGATCGGCATCATGTATATCGTGGCGACGATGACCTTTTTCGTCATCGCGGGGATATTGGCGATGCTGATCCGAGCGCAGCTCGCACGCCCCGAGAACGATTTTCTCACCGCGCATGCCTACAATCAGATATTCACGCTGCACGGAACGGCGATGATCTTCCTCGTCATCGCACCCTTCGGACTTGGCTTAGCAAACTTTTTGGTTCCCCTGCAGATCGGCGCGCCGGATGTTGCGTTTCCGCGCCTCAACGCGACCGCATTCTGGATGTTTGCGCTCGCCGGTATCATCGTCTTTAGCGGTCTGGCCAGCTACGGCGGGGCAGCCGCGAACGGATGGACCTCGTACGCACCGCTCTCCGAGATCGCCGAGGGCACCGGTGCGGGCCAAGACCTCTGGCTAGTCGGACTGCTGCTCGCCAGTATCTCGACTATTCTCACCGCCCTCAACCTGATGGTTACGGTCTTCTGCTTCCGCGCGCCCGGTATGACGATGTGGCGAATTCCGATTTTCACGTGGGAGATCGTCGCGACCGCGGTGCTGATCCTGATGGCCTTCCCGTCGCTCACCGCGGTCTTGGCGATGCTCTTGATCGATCGCCATCTCGGCGGCCATTTTTTCGATCCGGCTTACGGTGGTAACCCCATTCTCTACCAGCACCTATTTTGGTTCTTCGGCCACCCCGAAGTGTACGTGATGATCCTGCCGTACTTCGGCATCATCACTGAAATCGTCGCGACGTTCTCGCGCAAGCCGGTCTTCGGCTATGTCGGGCTGGTGATCGCCGCGTTCGCGATCGCCGGTCTCTCGATCGGCGTCTGGGCGCACCACATGTTCACAACCGGCGCCGTCAGCAATCCGTTCTTCTCGGCGGTCTCCTTCCTTATCGCCGTGCCGACCGGCGTGAAGTTCGTCAACTGGATCGGCACGATGTGGAAAGGATCGATCGAGCTCTCGACGCCGATGCTCTTCGCAATCGGCTTCATGCTCAACTTTCTCATCGGCGGCATCACGGGTGTGATGATAGCATCGCCGCCAATCGATTACGATGCGCATGACAGCTATTTCATCGTAAACCACTTCCACTACACGCTGGCGGGCGGCAGTATGTTTGCACTCTTCGCCGCATTGTACTTCTGGTTCCCCAAAATGTTTGGCGTGCAATTGAGCGAGCCTCTGGGCAAATGGTGCTTCGTGTTCATGTTCGTCGGTTTCAACGCGACGTTCATTCCGATGGCGTTCATGGGCATGGAAGGCATGGCGCGACGGGTTTATACGTACCCGAACGTCGCGCACTTGGGGCTGCTTAACGGCATCGCGACGGCCGGATCGGTGATCCTGGCAATCGGCGTTGTCGTCTTCTTCGTCGACGTCCTTACGAGCGCGTACCGCGCGCTCCGGCGTCACGCCCCAGTCGCAGCGAATCCGTGGGGCGGTTACAGTCTGGAATGGGCAACGACCTCGCCACCGCCGGAATTCAACTTCGATGAGCTGCCGCCGATTCGCAGCCGCAGGCCAGTTTGGGATGCGGTACAGCCGTGAAGTCGTTCGTCGGAATCTTCGCATGCTCCGCGGCGTTCGGCTTGGTGATTGCAATCGTATATTGGTGGGTCGCGCATGAAGAGACCGTCGGTACCGTGCTGCTGGGCATCATGACCGCAGCGCTGATCTTTGCCGCGATCTATGCTGTCATTGGCGAGCGCAATGCACGCCTCGACGGCGACGCGCCCGATCTCACCAACGCCGACACCGCCGGGGAAGACCTCGGCGTCTTTACCACGGCCAGTCCGTATCCGATTCTCACTGCAGTAGGCGCTGGTCTGAGTCTTTGCGGTGTGATATGGGTGCCGCTGCTCGGCGCCGCCGGATTTACAATCGTCATCCTGTGCCTGTGGCGGATGGGAGCTGAAAGCGCGCGGATCTAGAACGTCGGGAACCCTCGATTGCTTTACAGCCGTTGCCCTCAAAGCTTTTAATCAATCCGTTAGACGGTGCGCTCTCAAATGCCAAAACCCCTTAGATATAAGGTTTTTTCCTAGCGCCAACGGGAATCGAACCCGCTGCTACGGTACTCCCTCGTGCCGTCGTGAACCGCTAGAACTCGATAAAATTGGCACTTTTGCTCATTTTTCGTTTTTGCTCACCTTGCCTGAACGGTTATCTGCCCCGATCCCATAGGTAGCAAGTAGGTAGCACGTCCTGTCTAACGACTGTAGTGCTCCCCGTTTACGAAACACTCGGTTCGGCTTGCGAGGGTCGGCCCCAGGATTCTCCACCTATAGTTGGGTCACTTTGCGGGGTGCACGTCAGTCGAGCGACGTTAAGCGCGGCACTCCACCGGAAAGCGGCGGCGTGGCCGTTCCCCGCCGCGCCCTCGCGACGCAGGACCTGTGCCCAGCGTTTGCGAGAATCGATCGTTAGGTATTCCGGCAGCTTGACCCGGTTCACATAGCGCTCAGGGGCATTCTCGAGAAACTCGATGGTTATAGCGGCAAAGCTTGTCCGAAAGCACGGTATTCACGTGAACACATCACGCTCGGGCAGGTACACAGGTACGCCGGCATGGGAACGAGCGGCGGCTCGAGTATCCCGGGCGCCGACTGTTGCGGCCCGAATCTCGCTAAACGCTGCCTAGGTTCTAAGGCCGGCTCCAACTTCGTCTTATCGAACCTCCCGTGCAATCACGGCACTTGAAGAAAATCGGCGATTCGTTGCAAGCCTAGCTCCAGGAGCTGTGGGCTGCCGCCAAAACCGATTCGGAAATGTTGTTCCTCACCAAAGCAACTCCCTGGCAAAATAAACACGTTCTTTGTTGTTGCTATATCGCGACAGAAGGCATCGGCGTTATTAACGCTCAATAGACGAGGAAACGCTGAGACGCCACCGCGAGGCTCAACCCAAGCGATGTGCTCGGAATGCCGACTACACCACGCACGAAGCAGATCCAAATTCCCACGAACCCGCGGCAGTCGTAATTCCAGGAGTCGGCAGCGTGCCTGAAGGGCGCGTGCCGCAATGACCTCAACGAGCGGCGATAGATTCAAAGTGAGGTAATCGCGGCGCCGCAGCATCATCGATAGGACTTCCGAGCCTGCGAGACACCATCCGACGCGAAGGCCCGGTAGGCCATAGTTCTTCGACAGGGTTCCGATTCTTATTTCGCGCTTCGAACGCATTGTCTTAATATCGCTTCGCCCATACAACACAAGATCGTTGAAAGCGTCGTCCCAGAGAACAAAGCAGCCGACTGACTCAGCTATGCACAGCAGCGCTTCGCATTGTCCTTTGTCGAGGAGCGATCCGGTTGGATTATTCGGAGAGTTTACGACAATCAGTCGCGTCCGTTCGGTCACCAGAGTACGCAGGCTATCGATCGACGGAATAAAGTCGCTATCAAACTCAAGTCGCCAGGGCTTCATTACACATCCAATGCTTTCCGCAAGTGTGTAGAGACTTTGGTAGCAAGGCCACATAACTACAACTTCGTCGCCTGCTTTTAGCAGCGACGTGATAGTAAGAAAAATCGCTTCGCTTGAACCGTGTGTCACCATAACATTCTCGGCTGATTCATCATAGAGCTGGGCCACCGCTCCACGCACGCCAAGGGAACCTAGTGCGTCGCTGTCCTCAAGGAGCACGTTGTCAAGCTCCTCGATGCGCAATCCAAGAAGCTCTCGCAATTCGCCAAATCGGAATTCTTCCACGCCACTGCTGCAGAGCATAATGACGCCGTCCTTTCGGTAGCGCCGGAACCACTCCTCAAGTTGAAACGGCGGCAGCAACCAGTTCACAGCACGGTGATATCAAAGCCGATGCTGCTTCGATACCCCTTTTGAGCATTGGCGGACACCGACAACGGCGTAACGTTATGCCAGAGGTCAGTGCCCTTGTCGGGCTGAAGTATCCCTTGGCCCGGTTGGAGTGTTTTTACGAGTAGCCTCTTTCCATTGCCGTCAAAAATCTGGCTCGCCGCTCCCTCGATGTCCTTCCTGTCAACAACCAATGCAGATACGATGCAGTCGTAACCATCTTGATGAATGCCTTCCGGTGAATTGTTTCCATCCCGGCCACGCGCTGCTTCGACGTAAGTATGGTGGCAGGTAATGTCCAGGTGGGTTATCGCCACTTCAGCGTATTGTTTTAGGAGCATCGCCAGTCCACTGAGAAGAGTCTGGAACGGTACGTTTTCGACGATATCCTGATGCGTCTCTGCGAATTCACGCTGAGATCGCCTATAGTCGAAGTGAGCGTCGCGATAGATACTGCCATACGCCTGTGAAAAGTTCCTCGCTGAAACTCTCTCGGTACACCACTGCCCGGCCTTATCAGAGTAAGTTAGTATGAATCGCGAAATCGAACGCCGTCGGAACGGTTGTATGTTGCCAAAATCATTACGTTGATCAACCGAGAGATTCACAAGGAGATGATCGATCGCGGCTATTGGAGCTGCCCCGGAGTAGTAGGAACGGAACAGTTCATTCTCTCGACCGTCGGGCGGTCCGACGGCAGCGGTCAACAGCATAATTTGCTGAAGTCGTACGTCGTACAGGTCCCACGGTAGCTCGTAGAACGCGCCACACGTCGTCAGCAAAAAATCTCTACTGACGCCGAGCTCGTCGAGTTCGAACACGCAAATTGGCATAGCAATCTGGCCCGAAGTCGTACCCTCGTGAAGCTTCTCGCGGTTAGGTTTGTCGCGAGTATCGGTTATCATAAAGACTACATCCTCTCAGTTACAGTCCAAAAACTGGGCGCGATTGACTTCTTCCACATGCTTGACCAAAGGCACGTTTGCGATCCTACGTTCGCAAACAGTGTTTTTCCACCACTCAATTAGGAGACCGATGTTTGGTTTCTTCAAGGCAGTGATGTGGTCTCCCGGAGCATGCCAATGGACGAGGTTATCGACAGCTAAACGCCAGGCCGCAACGGCGCGGTACTGCCGTGTTGAGTTGGCTTGATCACTTAGTCGAGGGTCGTTCGCATAAGCATAATGTATGGTCCCGGTGTAGCGCGAATCAGGGGCGTAAGTAGTGCGTAGGGCTGAAGCAAAGGTCCAAACAGGCCCCAAGAGCATTTCACTGTCGGACCGCGACGGTAGGAGGCCGACGCTCACCATGGCTCGATGTATGAGTTGAAGACTTTCCTCGAACGTTGAGTTTTGTATCGTCTGCTCGCCTATCAAAAGCGGTCGGTGGGCTGTTAGTTCCATGAGGTTAACCCATTCGAGTAAAATGTCTGCCTCCGTAAATTCTCGCCGAGCCGATCCCGAAAGATCAGGAGGCTCACTGTCGATGATAGTCACCGAGGCGGGAGGGCGATGTCGACCCAACATACGTCGGGCTAGCTCGAGGGCGATCCAACCGCCAAACGAATGCCCGACTAAATGTACTGGGGCGTTCCCAGCTACACTGTCTATCAGCGCTAGATATGAGTGTGCCGCGGCTTCGACGGTACGATGCGGCTCAATTGGGAACTCCAAGCTTCTTGGCTGCAGACCGGAAATTGGCCAATGCTTACCAAGGGACGCCGCCATTTCCATGAATGCGAGGGCGTTGTCACCTGCTCCTGGTACGCAGAAAACAGGAATCCTATTCAAGTCACCTTGCTCGATGATAATGCACGAATTGGCGGAAACTTGCCTTACTTTCCCCGGCGTCGTGCACAAGGCATCCGAAAGAAGCCGCCCGAGCTCAGCGGCGTTTTCGCCCTCCATCATTGTAACGTGATCTCCCGGCACCGTAATCACGCGAATGTTTTCAATCGGTAGTAGTCCACTCCAGCCTAATGTGCCGTCACCGTCTGAGACGGCATCCTCTTGCTTGGCTACAAAGAGAGATATCGGTACGGATATCGGACGCGTCACGTACCCGCGGTAGGCGTGCTCGTGAGCGGCCAATTGCTCGCACACGAGCCTGATGTCTTTGTCGCTGTAGTCGGAATAGCGTCCCCGCAAGCCATAGCGCCGGCACTCTTGCAGTAGTTCTTCGAAATTATGATCGCCGGAGTAAAGAGCCATCGGCTGCGGAAAATCGTCGTTCTCCTCTTTCAACAACATCAGAAGCGCTTGGCGAAGTGCTACCAAGCGATCATGTTCTGCATTAGTCTGGGACGGTTCATATCCAGTGTCAAGCAGCCCGAGGAATTCGACTTGCTCATCTTGGCCGATCAGCTGCATCGCGACTTCATAAGCGACAATGCCGCCGAAGGACCATCCAGCCAGACGGTAGGGACCGGATGGAGCGACACTACGAATTATACGCACTAGGCGTTCTGCGATGCCCTCCATCGTATTGAGTTGAGGGTCGCCCAATGCAACGGGCGGCAATCCGTAAACAGGGATGTCCGCGCTGATGTGTTGAGTAAGGTACGAAAAGTACACACCACTGAAGAACTCGTGCATTAAGAATAACGGCCGCTGAGTTCCCGTCGAACGCAAGGCAATGGAACCTTGTCCACGTTCGGTGTTGTTGCTTTCAAGAAATGCGGCTAGCATTCGAAGCATTGGATATTTGAAGACGGGAGCAATGCTGGCCATTTCTATCTCGAGCTGACTCAAGCGAGATGCCATCAGCATCGCCGTTAAAGAGTGTCCGCCCAGCTCGAAGAAGTTGTCGTGACGACCAACGCGTTCCAGCTTGAGCAGCTCGCGCCAGATCGACGCCAGCGCCTCTTCAATCTCCCCAACCGGCGCTTCGTACTCACGCACCGTGTAGGCCGCACCATCGGGCGCAGGCAACGAGCGGCGATCCAGCTTCCCGTTGGGTAGCAGCGGCAGCTGCTCCAACGCCACGTAAGCCCCCGGAACCATGTACTCCGGCAGCACCGCCTGCAAATGCGCGCGTAGCTCCGACGCACCAAACTCAGCTCCTTCAGCACCGGTGTAGTAGGCCACCAGCCGTTTGTCGCCCGGAGTGTCTTCACGGGCAACCACGACCGCTTCACGCACGTCCGGATGCTCGCGTAAGCGGCCTTCGATCTCGCCAAGCTCGATCCGGAAGCCGCGAATCTTCACCTGGAAGTCGCCGCGGCCTAAGAACTCCAGTGTCCCGTCGTTGCGGTACCGTGCCAAATCCCCCGTCCGGTACAACCGCGCACCAGCGCCACCAAACGGATCGGGCACGAAACGCTCCGCCGTCAGCTCCGCACGGTTGAGATAACCGCGTGCGACTTGCACGCCGCCGATGTACAGCTCACCGGCAACACCGATCGGCACCGGATCACCGTAGGCGTCCAGCACGTACGTCCGCATGTTGGCAATCGGACGACCAATGGAGGACCAGGTCGTTTCATCGGTCGTGACGGTTTGCACGGTAACATCGACCGTCGTTTCCGTCGGACCGTAACTATTGAGAAGCGCCGGTCGATTGTCGCGAGTAAACCATGCCTCAAGCGCGTGGCGGCCTACGGCTTGGCCACCAATAACGACCGCACGCACGCACGCCGGGATTGCGGCGACGCCGTCCTGAGCTAACTCTTCCCAAAACAGCGTCGGTAGGTCGAGTAGCGTAATCTCGTTGGCGTGGCAGAGCTGCCAGAACCGCTGAGGTTCGGCCAGCCAGGCATCGCTGCGTAAGATCAGTGCGGCGCCGCATGTCAAACTGCCGAACACTTCTTCCAGCGAAGCGTCAAACGTGATTGCAGAAAACTGCAAGACACGATCGGAGCCGGTGATCCCGCAACGCTCTTGAACCGCTCTCGTTTGATTAGCCAGCGACCGATGCTCGACGATCACCCCTTTCGGACGGCCCGTCGAACCCGACGTGTAAATCACGTACGCTGCATGGCTGGGACACAAATCTGCACGCTTTGGCGCACTCGATGGCTGCCCAGCCCATGCCGCCGCGTCGTCCAGATCGATCGTCGGCACACCGCACTGATCGAGCAACGCCCGCACCGACGGATCGATTGCCCCATGCGTCAGCACCGCCACCGGCGCACTGTCATCGAGCATGTACTGTAAGCGCTCCGACGGATAGCTTGGATCCAGCGGCACGTAGGCGCCGCCCGCCTTGAGCACCGCAAGGATACTAACGACCAACTCCACGCTGCGCTCCAGGCACAACGCTACCCGCCTATCCGGACCCACGCCGAGCGTGCGAAGATAGTGTGCTAACCGGTTCGCGCGCGCGTCGAGCTCGCCATAGCTCAGCTGCGCGTCCTCGTAGACGATCGCGACCGCATCGGGTCGTTGCACCACCTGCGCATCGAACAGCTCGTGTACGCACACGTCGCTTGCATAGGTGCGATCCGTTGCGTTCCACTCCACCAGCTGCTCGCGCTCAGCCGGCGGCAGCGTACGAAGGCTGAGAGCCGAGCGTGACGGCGCCTCTTCCAAAGCATCGACGAGTTGCACCAACGCCGTCTGCATGAGGGCACAAATCCGCTCCGGATCTAGCGATGCGTCAACTTGAGCCTTGAGACTGAGCTCCTCTCCGAGATCGTTGACATCGATGGAGAAAGGATAGTTAGACCGCTCCTCGCCACCAAGTTGCTCCATGCCCTCCGGCCTCGGTGCGGCTAACTGCGAACTCGGAATGATGTGTCGGTAGTTCAACAATGCGCTAAAGAGCGTCACCGACGGGGGTACTGCGCTGCGACGCTGCGCGAGGGCTAGCGACGCGTGCTCGTGGTGTAGCAGTTGCGCCAGCTGCGCTTGCGTCTGCTTCACGACCTCAACCACGCTGCGATCGTCGAGCGCGATGCGGACCGGCAGCGTGTTGATGAATAGTCCCATTGCTCGATCGGAGCCCTCGCCCTGCATCCGGCCGAACAGCACCGTCCCGAATACGACGTCCGAGCGACCCGAGGTCTGCGCCAGCACCTGCGCCCATGCAACGTGGCACAGACTCGCCGTGCTTACGCCTAGGGCACGTGCGCAGCCACGCAACCGCTGCGACACCTCGGGCTCCAGCCACTGTTTGGCTTGCGCGATCGACGAGCCGTCACCGCGTACGTCAAGCAAACCAAACGGCGCCGTCGGCTCCTCCACATCACCGAGCAATGACCGGAAGTACGCCTCGTGCTCAGCACGGCTGACCCCCAAGCGTGCCTGCGCGATGAAGTTCCGGAACGGCAGCGCCGGTGCCAGGCTTTCCGCTCGCCCGGATAGATGCGCGGCAATCTCTTCTTCGATGATGTCGCCGGTTACGTGATCGCCGATGAGATGATGCGTCAAGAACGCCATGACCCATCCGTCACCGTGTTGTTCGCGCGCAATGCCCACGTGCATCATCGGCGCGCGGCCCACATCCAACCGGTACGTTTGCAGGTCGAATCGCGCCGATAGCGCAGCGACCGCTTCCTCGCCTTCGCCAACCACGATCTCTTCGACCGATAGTGGGGCACGACGCCATACCACCTGCACCGGCTCGCGCAACCCTTCCCATAATACCGCCGTGCGCAGGATATCGTGGCGATCGATCACCACCTGCAATGCCGCAAGGTACGCATCTAGTCTCGCGCGATGCTCGAAGCGATAGATGCTGCGCAGCACGTATGGATCGCGGCCGCTCTCCAGCAAGTGATGGAACAGAATGCCTTCCTGCAGCGGCGCCAACGGATAGATATCCGCGATATTACGAGTTCCACCCGGAACCGCGGCAACGATCCGATCGATCTCGGAGGCATCCAACTCGATCAGCGGCACCATCCATGGCTCGATCTCCTCGCAACCTTCCACGATCCCGTTGGGCGGAACCACGACCGCAGCACTCTGCGTACGCACCATAGCGGCCACGCCGGCCAAACTTGGTGCCGTAAAGAACGTCGCTACGTCGGCATACAGACCCAGACGGCGCATCCGCTCGATCGCGCGCACCACAAGCAGCGAATGACCACCTAGCTGGAAGAAGTTGTCGTGACGACCAACGCGCTGCACGCCTAGCAGCTCGCGCCAAATCGACGCCAGTGTCTCTTCAATCTCCCCAACCGGCGCTTCGTACTCACGCACCGTGTAGGCCGCATCGTCGGGCGCAGGCAACGAGCGGCGATCCAGCTTCCCGTTGGGTAGCAGCGGCAGCTGCTCCAACGCCACGTAAGCCCCCGGAACCATGTACTCCGGCAGCACCGCCTGCAAATGCGCGCGTAGCTCCGACGCACCAAACTCAGCTCCTTCAGCACCGGTGTAGTAGGCCACCAGCCGTTTGTCGCCCGGAGTGTCTTCACGGGCAACCACGACCGCTTCACGCACGTCCGGATGCTCGCGTAAGCGGCCTTCGATCTCGCCAAGCTCGATCCGGAAGCCGCGAATCTTCACCTGGAAGTCGCCGCGGCCTAAGAACTCCAGCGTCCCGTCGTTGCGGTACCGTGCCAAATCCCCCGTCCGGTACAACCGCGCACCAGCGCCACCAAACGGATCGGGCACGAAACGCTCCGCCGTCAGCTCCGCACGGTTGAGATAACCGCGCGCCACTTGCACGCCGCCGATGTACAGCTCACCGGCAACACCGATCGGCACCGGATCACCGTAGGCGTCCAGCACGTACGTCCGCACGTTGCCAATCGGACGACCAATTGGAATGCTACCGCCGGAAACGCTGCGAGCGCAGGACCACGTCGTCGCGTCGACCGTTGCTTCTGCCGGTCCGTAAAAGTTGACCAGCTCCACCCACGGCAACCGCTCCAGACACCGGACCGCAAGCCAACCCGGCAACGCCTCACCGCCGCAAGTAATACGCTGCAAACTCGTGCAGCCGGACGACTGCTCCTGCTCCACAAAGAGCTCTAACATCGACGGCACAAAATGCAACGTCGTAATCCGTTCAGCGCGAATCACTTCGGCAAGATACCGCGGATCTTTGTGCCCCTCCGCACGCGCTAGCACTAGGCGCGCACCATGAACCAGCGGCTGCAATATCTCTTGAACAGCTGGATCGAAGGTTAGCTGATTCTTCTGCAGCACTGCGGAGTTGCGGCACAGCTCGTGAACCGCCTGAATTGCCAGCAGCAAGTTTACTAATGACCGGTGCTCGACGATCACGCCCTTGGGACGACCCGTCGATCCCGACGTGTAAATCACGTACGCTGCATGGCTGGGACACAAATCTGCACGCTTTGGCGCACTCGATGGCTGCCCAGCCCATGCCGCCGCGTCGTCCAGATCGATCGTCGGCACATCGCACTGATCGAGCAACGCCCGCACCGACGGATCGATTGCCCCATGCGTCAGCACCGCCACCGGCGCGCAGTCCGACAGCATGTACTGTAAGCGCTCCGACGGATAGCTTGGATCCAGCGGCACGTAGGCGCCGCCCGCCTTGAGCACCGCAAGGATACTAACGATCAACTCCACGCTGCGCTCCAGGCACAACGCTACCCGCCTATCCGGACCCACGCCGAGCGTGCGAAGATAGTGTGCTAACCGGTTCGCGCGCACATCGAGCTCGCCATAGCTCAGCTGCGCGTCCTCGTAGACGATCGCGACCGCATCGGGTCGTTGCACCACCTGCGCATCGAACAGCTCGTGTACGCACACGTCGCTTGCATAGGTGCGATCCGTTGCGTTCCACTCCACCAGCAACTGCTCGCGTTCGGCGGCGCCAAGAACATCCAGCGCGTGAATCGGCGTAGAAGGCGTCCCTTCCAACGCACCGACGATCCGCTCCAGTGCCGTCTCCATCATGGCACAGATGCGATCCGGATCCAGCGATGCGTCGACTTGTGCCCTGAGGCTCAACCCATCGCCGAAATCGTTCACGTCGAGAGAAAACGGATAATTCGACCGCTCGTCGCTCCTTAAAGCTTCGATCCCTTCCTCGCTACGCGAGCGCGCCGCTTCACCGCTCGGGGCGATGTGACGGTAGTTCAGCAGCGCACTGAACAGTGGCGCCGGAGACGCTACCGCACTACAGCGCTGCGCCGATGCTAGCGACGCATGCTCATGATGCAACAGCCGAGCCAGTTGCGCGTGCGTCTCCAGCACCGATTGTTCCACACTGTGATTGCCAAGCACGACGCGGACCGGCAATGTATTGATGAACACTCCCGTCGCTCGATCGAAACCCTCACCGCCTTGCATCCGGCCGAACAGAACTGTGCCGAACACCACATCGGGACGCCCCGAGGTTTGAGCCACCACTTGAGCCCACGCCACGTGACACACGCTGGCAACGCTCGTCCCCAGACGCCGCGCCGCAACTCGCAGTTGGCTCGACAGCGAGCGCTTGAGCCACCGGCCCGCCTGAGCGATCCTCGAGCCGTCACAGTGGACATCGAGCAGGCCAAAGGGAGCCGTTGGTTCGTCAACGTCAGCGAGCAATGACCGGAAGTACGCCTCGTGCTCCGCCTTGCTGACCCCCAGGCGCGCTTGTACGATGTAGTTTCTGAACGGATAAGGCGGCGGCAAGGTATCGGCCTGACCGGTCAGATGTGCGCGAATCTCTTCGTCGAAGATGTCGCCGGTTACGTGATCGCGGATGAGGTGATGCGTCAAGAGCGCCATGACCCATCCGTCACCGTGTTGTTCGCGCGCAATGCCCACGTGCATCATCGGCGCGCGGCCCACATCCAACCGGTACGTTTGCAGGTCGAATCGCGCCGATAGCGCAGCGACCGCTTCCTCGCCTTCGCCAACCACGATCTCTTCGACCGATAGTGGGGCACGACGCCATACCACCTGCACCGGCTCGCGCAACCCTTCCCATAATACCGCCGTGCGCAGGATATCGTGGCGATCGATCACCACCTGCAATGCCGCAAGGTACGCATCTAGTCTCGCGCGATGCTCGAAGCGATAGATGCTGCGCAGCACGTATGGATCGCGGCCGCTCTCCAGCAAGTGATGGAACAGAATGCCTTCCTGCAGCGGCGCCAACGGATAGATATCCGCGATATTACGAGTTCCACCCGGAACCGCGGCAACGATCCGATCGATCTCGGAGGCATCCAACTCGATCAGCGGCACCATCCATGGCTCGATCTCCTCGCAACCTTCCACGATCCCGTTGGGCGGAACCACGACCGCAGCACTCTGCGTACGCACCATAGCGGCCACGCCGGCCAAACTTGGTGCCGTAAAGAACGTCGCTACGTCGGCATACAGACCCAGACGGCGCATCCGCTCGATCGCGCGCACCACAAGCAGCGAATGACCACCTAGCTGGAAGAAGTTGTCGTGACGACCAACGCGTTCCAGCTTGAGCAGCTCGCGCCAGATCGACGCCAGCGCCTCTTCAATCTCCCCAACCGGCGCTTCGTACTCACGCACCGTGTAGGCCGCACCATCGGGCGCAGGCAACGAGCGGCGATCCAGCTTCCCGTTGGGTAGCAGCGGCAGCTGCTCCAACGCCACGTAAGCCCCCGGAACCATGTACTCCGGCAGCACCGCCTGCAAATGCGCGCGTAGCTCCGACGCACCAAACTCAGCTCCTTCAGCACCGGTGTAGTAGGCCACCAGCCGTTTGTCGCCCGGAGTGTCTTCACGGGCAACCACGACCGCTTCACGCACGTCCGGATGCTCGCGTAAGCGGCCTTCGATCTCGCCAAGCTCGATCCGGAAGCCGCGAATCTTCACCTGGAAGTCGCCGCGGCCTAAGAACTCCAGTGTCCCGTCGTTGCGGTACCGTGCCAAATCCCCCGTCCGGTACAACCGCGCACCAGCGCCACCAAACGGATCGGGCACGAAACGCTCCGCCGTCAGCTCCGCACGGTTGAGATAACCGCGCGCCACACCGCCGCCACCCACATACAGCTCGCCGGGCACACCGATCGGCGCCAGGTTGCCCTTGCTATCGAGAACGTAGACCTGCAGATCGGCGATCCGTTCGCCGATCAGACTCCCCAAGACACCCCGATCGCTTACTGAGCCAACCTCGCGATAGGTCACGTGCACGGTCGTCTCCGTGATCCCGTACATGTTGATCAACCGCGTCGATCCGTTACGAGCGTCTTCGTACCACGGGGCCAGCATTGACGTATCGAGCGCTTCGCCACCGAAGATGACGCAGTGTAGCGCGTGCTCCTGCGACGACTGCCGTTGTGCCTCGATCAGCTGCCCGAATGCGCTCGGCGTTTGGTTGAGCACCGTAACGCCGACCTGGCAAAGCAGATCGTAAAACGCTTCGGGAGAGCGGGACACCAAATGCGGCACGATCACCAGGCGACCGCCGTACAGCAAGGCGCCGAACAGCTCCCACACCGAGAAGTCGAAGGCAAATGAGTGGAAGAGCGTCCACACGTCGGTGGGGCCGAACGCAAACCAACGTTGAGTGGCTCCGAACAACCGCGTCACATTGCCGTGTTCGACGATCACGCCCTTGGGACGGCCGGTCGATCCCGACGTGTAAATCACATACGCAGCATGCCGCGGGGTCAACCCATCGCGTGACGGTGCAGTCGACGGCTCATCGGCCCACGCCGCGTCGTCGTCCAGATCAATCGTCGGCGCACCGTACGCATCCAGCAACGCCCGCACCGACGGATCGATTGCCCCATGCGTCAGCACCGCCACCGGCGCACTGTCATCGAGCATGTACTGTAAGCGCTCCGACGGATAGCTTGGATCCAGCGGCACGTAGGCGCCGCCCGCCTTGAGCACCGCAAGGATACTAACGATCAACTCCACGCTGCGCTCCAGGCACAACGCTACCCGCCTATCCGGACCCACGCCGAGCGTGCGAAGATAGTGTGCTAACCGGTTCGCGCGCGCGTCGAGCTCGCCATAGCTCAGCTGCGCGTCCTCGTAGACGATCGCGACCGCATCGGGTCGTTGCACCACCTGCGCATCGAACAGCTCGTGTACGCACACGTCGCTTGCATAGGTGCGATCCGTTGCGTTCCACTCCACCAGCTGCTCGCGCTCGGCAGCCGGTAGCACGCCGATCCCGTCGATCCTGCGCGCATCGTCGGCAACCATCGCCGAGAGCAACTCAGGCAAATATCCGGCCCAGCGCTCAACCGTCGTACGATCGAATAACGAGTGCGCAAACTTCACCCGGCCAACTATTTCGTCGTCTGTTTCTGAAAGCGCAAGCTCGAGATCGAATTTGGCGACGGTCCTTGCGGCCGCGACGGAATCAATGGAGATACCGTCGGCGATAATGTCAGCATCACTGCCGGGGTCGTCCTGCTCCCAAACAAACATTGTTTGGAAGAGTGGTGTATGCGAGAGGCTGCGCGGCGGATTGAGTAACTCCACCACCTGCTCGAACGGCACGTCCTGGTGCTCTTGCGCCGACAACGCCACCATCTTGACTCGCTCGAGCAACTCGGAAACCGGCGGAGAACCGCTATAATCCAAACGTAGCGCCAGCGTGTTGACGAAGAACCCTATCAGCTCTTCGATCTCCGGACGCGTCCGGTTGGCTACTGGCGTTCCGATCACAACTTCCGACTGCCCCGAGAGCCGCGAGACCAGCGCGCCCCACGCCGAAAGCAGCGTCATGAACAGCGTTGTCCCGTGACGACGGCTGAGCGCCCGCAGGCCGGCACTCAGTTCGGCATCCAGCTCGATCCGCACGTACTCGCCATGATAATCTTGCACTACCGGACGTGGGCGGTCCCACGGCAACTCCAACAGCACCGGCGCTCCCGAGAGCGCCTCCCGCCAGTACGATGTCTGCCCCTGCAGGACGTCACCCGACAGCCACCGGCGCTGCCACACCGCATAGTCGGCGTATTGCAAGCTCAGCGGCGATAACGGATCGTCTCGCCCTCGGCTAAACGCCGTATACAATGTGCTCAACTCGCGCATGAACACGCCCATCGACCAGCCATCGGACACGATGTGGTGCATCGTCACCAATAGCACGTGCTCGTCATCAGCCAGCGCGATCAGCCGGCCGCGAATCAGCGGACCGCGTTCCAAGTCAAATGGCGCCGATGCTTCCTGGTCGATCAGCTGCTGAACCGCATCGGGACGATCGCGCAAATCGTGCTCCCCCAACGCAAAACCGACGTCCGCAGGCGCAATCTGCTGGACCGGCTCGCCGTCGATGCTGGCAAACGTCGTCCGTAGCGACTCGTGACGCGCCACGATCCGATCCAACGCTTGCCGGAATGCTGCGCGGTCCAGCACACCCTGCAGACGCACTCCAAGCGAGATGTGATAGGCTTCGCTGCCGCCTTCAAGCTGAGCCAAGAACCATAACCGTTGCTGCGCAAACGACAACGGCAACGGCTGGTTGCGATCAATCAGCACCAGCGGCGCCGTCGTCGTGCGCGCCGAGCTCACAAGGACTTGCGCAAAACCCGAGAGCGTAGGCGAAGTAAACAGCACCGTCAGCGATGCCTGCATTGCAAGCCTATGGCGTATTCTCGAAAGTAACCGAATCGCCAGCAGCGAGTGTCCGCCCAGCTCGAAGAAGTTATCGTGACGACCAACGCGTTCCAACTTGAGCAGCTCGCACCAGATCGAGGCCAGAGCCGATTCGGTCGCACCCACCGGAGGCTCGTACCGGCGCTTGCCCTCGTCCCCTTCTTCCTCTATCTGGATAATTTCGATGGTGCCCTCGGCACAGACGCGCGCCTTCGTGTTCGTTCGGTAGAGCCGCGCTCCCGAGCCACCAAAACGATCCGGGACAAAACGCTCGGCCGTACTCCGAGGGTCATTTAAAAAACCCTGCGGAATCGTTGGTCCGCCGAGATAGAGGTCTCCCGGGACGCCAATCGGTACCGGCTCGCCGAATGCATCCAGCACATACATTCGCTCGTTCGGACGCCACCGAGCTGTGAAGCTCGAATCGGCGGACAACTCGGTGCGCACGTCATAATCCGCATCGCCGAGCACGAAGGTTTCTCCCGAAGCGAGCCGCGCCAAAAGCCCCACTTCGCCAGCGGACTCTACGGAAGGACGCCCCTCGGCTAATCGCGCACAAAGCGCCGCGTGGGTCAGCATGACACCGACGCTCTCCTCGCCCTGCATCCTGGACGTGCTCGCTCGATGCACGAGCGAACCGTAGTCGATCTTACCGTTATCCGTGAGTGGAAGACTCGCAAGGCAAACGAACTCGTGCGGGACCATGGCGGCCGGCAAACGAGCGCGCAAGTAAGAATGCAACGTCGTGATTGGAACGTCCGCCGGAGAAACGCAAGCCACAAGTTTGGGTTCTTCGGTTCCGTCACCATTCGAGCGTCGAACGATGACGACGGCGACGGCGGACACGGCGTCGTAGCTGCGTATCGTCTCTTCTATCTCGCCCAGCTCGATCCGAACACCAGACACTTTGACCTGCCGATCGACGCGCCCGAGATATTCCAGCTCACCCGAATCCAACCGACGGACGAGATCGCCGGTGCGATAGACACGCCCCGTAGGCGTTTCTAAAAACGGATCGCGAAAGAACGCAGCTCGAGTCTTTGCCGGATCTCCGAGGTAACCGCGTCCAACGCAGACGCCCGACGCGAAGAGCTCCCCAGGTTCGGCGTCGTTACAAGCTCGAAGTCGATCACCTTCGTATGCCAGCACGAAGAGTGAGGCGTTCGATATTGGTCGCCCAATTGGAATGTTATGAGCATTCGCTGACGCCTCGGTGACGAAGTGATGCGTAACGTCGTCGGAGCACTCCGTCGGACCGTAGGCATTGACGAGTGGCACTTGCGGCACCGCTCTCAACCATCGGCGAGCCGTCGATGAAGGCAACGCTTCTCCAGTCGCCAGCAAGTAGCGAAGTGTCGCGAACGCCGGCCGCGCGGAACGCTCCAACTCTTCGACGATCAGCCTGATGACGGTCGGAACTAACTCCAGGATCGTAATGCCCTGCTTCGCCACGCAGTCGATCAAACGTTCTGGTAGATACGTGTCTTCGTCGGCAACGAAATACGTTTGACCCCCGACGATGAGTGCGGCGAGCATCTGCCAGACGGAAATGTCGAAGCTCATTGGCGCCGTCTGCGCAACGACGTCGTCCGCAGTGAGCCCGAGGTCTTCCACCTTTGCGTGGAGATGATTCATCATGCCCTGGTGCTCGACAACGGCGCCCTTTGGCTGTCCCGTCGACCCCGACGTATAGAGCACATATCGCAGCGTGGCGGGGTCAGCCAGCGTGGCTGGGTACGACCAGCCAACGCCCTGGGCGCTCGCATCCTCCATGGACACCATCGGAATGTTGCATGCCGTTGCAGCCCCACGCAGGGCTTCTGATGCCGGTGCCGACCCGGTCCAAGCGATTGCAGCTGCGCCGCTTCGCACAAGCAGGCTCTCGATTCTGAGCCGCGGCCACGTCTCGTCGACAGGAAGATAGATGGCGCCGATGCGCTCGATCCCCAAGAACGCAACCGCGGTATGCGCTCCAAGCGGGCCCGAGACCGCGATTATCCGCGAATCCGCCTCAACGGCTTTTCGCAGCGCGATTGCACACTCGCGTGTACGCTCTGCCAGTTCCTCATAGCTCAAACGGAAACGCTCGTCCCTGACGGCAATATCCCGAGGTCGCTGACGCGCGTGTCGATCGACGTAGTCGCCAACACTGTAACGTAGATCATAGACCCTGGGCCGCCGGAGCGCAGTTGCACGAGCGTGCTCCAAATCGGGACCGGCGATCGGCAGCCAATCCAAGTCGTCGAGATCGAGTAACCGCTCGCTTTCGCGTACTTCAGTCTGCACGAAGACTCCTCAAACGCCGGTACGCAGAGCAGCCGTTACGCCACCCGTGGAAGGATCGCTTTGTCCGAAAAATTCAGTAACGCGGACGGCCTGACCGAGTTGCACGGCGCACTCGAACACGGCGCTACCTAGCGCGACATCGAGCGTTCCGATGCCGAATGGCGAGACCACGGTCGTCCCCGTCGTCGGCAGCGGGACTCCGCCCCACAACAGGTCCCCCAACTCGGCGTCCACCGCCGCTTTGTTCGGACAGACCGATGCCAATCGGTACAAGGAGGTATTTTCGCGCAGCACGTGATCTTTGTCATCGGTCACGTTATAGAAGTCTGCGATGACGTGTTCCGATATGTCACGAAGCGACACGTGTAGGACGACCTTAGCCGAACTCAGCGTGGCGGCATCGTGCACGTACGGCACAGAGGCGGTAGTCGCGAACACCAGTACGTCACATGCGGCAGCCGCTTCCGCCAATGACGGCGCCACGACTACCGGCCGCAAGGCATCGACTGACGCCGCAAACGATCGCGCCCTATCCTCCTCGACGTCAAACACGATAACGTCACGTACGTTCAGCGCAGCGCTAAGATACCGTAGCACGCTAGCCGCGATGAGTCCGCATCCGATCAGCGATACCCGAATCGCGGATTGCGCCGGCAAAAGGGTTCGCGCCGCAATCGCTGCGAATGCGCCACTGCGCGCAGCGCTGATGAGGCTACCCTCTAGAACGCCGATCGGTAAACCATTCTCTGCGTCGTTGAGCACGATCAGGGCCGACGCGCGAGGAAGACCGATTGAGACATTCCCTGGGAAACTCGATATCCACTTCACGCCCGCGAGCGCACGGTCCGGCGTCCGAACAAAGCTGGGAAGCGCGATGATTCGATTGTTCGAATCGGGAAACCGCAGGAACAGACTGTGCGGGCACACGACCTTTCCCTCCCAATGCGCTCGATAGGCGTCTTCGACGATGCGCAGCACGCTCGCTGCATCGTCGAGCTGTGCCCGTACGACATCCTTACAAACAACGTGCAGGTCCAGCATCAGAGGACCTCACTTGTGACGAGCATTTCTCCCCACTGGTTGGTATACACAGAGTCGAGATATCGCTCGCCGAAGTCCGCGCAGACACCCACGACCATCGCACCGTCTGGTATCCGCTCCGCGTACGATAGTACTGCGGATAGAACACTTCCTGACGAGCCACCCAAAAGCCAGCCCGTGCGTTCGAGTAACAGTTTGCAGTGCTCGACCGCCGCCCGTTCCGGAACGATCACGGCGTCGTGAATGGTCACATCGTCGATGAAGGGCGATCGCTGGCTGGCGCCGATTCCCGGTATACGTCTTCTGACAGCGTCGCAGTCGGGTTGAAAGTGGCGAGACCCTTCGGCATCGACGGCAATCACGAGCGTATCCGGTGATTCAGCGGAGAAGACCCTCGCGCAACCGGCAAGGGTTCCTCCGGTTCCGACACCGATGAAGAGGTAATCGACATGCGCAAGCGAGTCAAGGATCTCTCGCGCCGTTGTGACCTCGTGGACCGCCGGATTTGCGACGTTCTCGAACTGCCGCGTCCAAACATACCGAAGGTCTTCTGCGAGTCTGCCTCCTATATACCGATTGCGATCCTGCTGGTTCGAATTCTCGAGAATCACGACCTCGCCACCATAGGCTTGAATTAAACGATGATTGTGCAGGGTTATTTTCTCGTCAGTAACGCACACAAAGCCTAGCCCCATCGACTTTGCCAAGATCGCCAGGGCGATACCCATGTTGCCCGAACTCGTGTCGATTAAAATGCTGTTGTCAGCGATGGCACCCCTTCGCTGTAGATCGTTGACTAAGGCAATTGCGGGTTTCAGTTTGATCGAGCCGCCGGGATTGAATCCTTCGAGCTTCAACAGCACGTTGATTCGATCATCGACAACTTTCGAAACGCGGGCGAAGATCGGATCTAGCCTGAACTCCGCGATATGGTCTACTATCATACGGTCACTTGTTCCTGAATACGTGTTCCTGAATATGGTTGGCATGGTCGCTGACCGGCGTCGCGTCGCCCTTTTGAATTTGGTATTGCACGAGCGCGAGTAGTTGCGACGTTAGCTGGGGTCGGGATAGATTGGAGGTTGGTTCATTTTCCCACAGTGCGGCATCAGCGTGCAGGTCAAGCGGCTTTCCAGCCGGCAGCTCTTCCACCTCGCCGGGTGGCGACTTAATCCGTCCGTCCGCAAGAATCACTTCCGCCCGGCTGTGGAGGAGGATCCGCCTCGTCCAGTCACTCGACGAAGACCGCGGTACGCACACGTACGCGGCACCGGTCTTCAAGGTCGCTAGGCGAGCCGCGATCGTTGCGACTGACGGCGGCCCGATGATTGCCACGCGACTGCTCGGTCCGATCCCGCGATTATAAAGGAAGCGGGCGAGTCGATTTGCGCGGTCGTTCAGCTCCGCGTACGTTATGGAAGTATCCGCGCCGGTGACGGCCACGGCATCGGGGCTAGACTCGGCGTTCGCTTCGAAGAGTTCGTGAACGCAGCGACCCCGAGGATAGGTTTTATCCGTAGAGTTCCAATCTCGAAGGACTGTAGATAGCTCGGCGGCAGGAATCGCATTGACGTTCCGGAGCAGCGATGAGGGTGCGCTCTCAAGTGCTTCGATGATTTCAGAGATTGCGGTAAGCATGAATGAACAAATTCTAGATGGGTCGACTAAAGGGTCGACTTGAGCCGAGAAGCTGAAATCATCTCCGTAATCATTGAAGGACAGCGTTATTGGATAGTTAGTGCGTTCTTGGCCTTCCACCACCGTCGTACCGTCCCAATCGCCGATATCGCGCTCGCTATCGGAGGCTCGGGCAATATGACGATAGTTGAAGAGCGTGCTGAACAGCGGTTTCGGGGCCGGCACCGCGCTGCACCGTTGCGCCAGCGTCAATGACGCGTGCTCGTGCATCAACGACGAAGCAAGCTGCGCATGTGTCTCCGCAACGGCACGATCGAGAGCGCGCTCGTCGATGCATATCCGTACCGGTAGCGTGTTCATGAACAACCCCATGGCGCGGTCTGCGCTTTCGCCTCCCTGCATTCGACCGAACAAGACCGTGCCGAAGACCACATCGTCTTGTCCCGTAAGGCGTGACAGAACCAGTCCCCATGCGAGATGACACAAGCTGGCAGCGCTTACACCCGTTCCTCGCGCACGCGCCCGAAGTTTTTGTGAGAGCGGCGGTTGAAGATACTGCTTTGCCTCGCGAATAGCGGCGCCATCGCGATGAACGTTCAGCAATCCAAACGGAGCGGTCGGCCAGTCGACGTCACCCAGCAAGCCACGGAAGTACGCCTCATCAGCATCGCGATGAACGCTCAGCCGCGCATGCGCGATAAAGTTTCTGAATGGCACCGATGGTGGCAGAAGGGCTCCCTCACCGGCCAGACGTGATCGGATTTCCTCGTGAATCAGTTCGACGGTAACGTGATCCCCCGTAACGTGATGCCTAAAGAGCATCAAGATCCACGTATTCCGGTGGCCATCGAATGAGATGACCGCGTGCATGATCGGCGCGCGGCCCACATCCAACCGGTACGTTTGCAGATCGAATCGCGCCGATAGCGCAGCGACCGCATCCTCGCCTTCGCCAACCACGATCTCTTCGACCGATAGTGGGGCACGGCGCCATACCACCTGCACCGGCTCGCGCAACCCTTCCCATAATACCGCCGTGCGCAGGATATCGTGGCGATCGATCACCACCTGCAATGCCGCAAGGTACGCATCTAGTCTCGCGCGATGCTCGAAGCGATAGATGCTGCGCAGCACGTATGGATCGCGGCCGCTCTCCAGCAAGTGATGGAACAGAATGCCTTCCTGCAGCGGCGCCAACGGATAGATATCCGCGATATTACGAGTTCCACCCGGAACCGCGGCAACGATCCGATCGATCTCGGAGGCATCCAACTCGATCAGCGGCACCATCCATGGCTCGATCTCCTCGCAACCTTCCACGATCCCGTTGGGCGGAACCACGACCGCAGCACTCTGCGTACGCACCATAGCGGCCACGCCGGCCAAACTTGGTGCCGTAAAGAACGTCGCTACGTCGGCATACAGACCCAGACGGCGCATCCGCTCGATCGCGCGCACCACAAGCAGCGAATGACCACCTAGCTGGAAGAAGTTGTCGTGACGACCAACGCGTTCCAACTTGAGCAGCTCGCGCCAGATCGACGCCAGCGCCTCTTCGATCTCCCCAACCGGCGCCTCGTACTCACGCACCGTGTAGGCCGCACCATCGGGCGCAGGCAACGAGCGGCGATCCAGCTTCCCGTTGGGTAGCAGCGGCAGCTGCTCCAACGCCACGTAAGCCCCCGGAACCATGTACTCCGGCAGCACCGCCTGCAAATGCGCGCGTAGCTCCGACGCACCAAACTCAGCTCCTTCAGCACCGGTGTAGTAGGCCACCAGCCGTTTGTCGCCCGGAGTGTCTTCACGGGCAACCACGACCGCTTCACGCACGTCCGGATGCTCGCGTAAGCGGCCTTCGATCTCGCCAAGCTCGATCCGGAAGCCGCGAATCTTCACCTGGAAGTCGCCGCGGCCTAAGAACTCCAGCGTCCCGTCGTTGCGGTACCGTGCCAAATCCCCCGTCCGGTACAACCGCGCACCAGCGCCACCAAACGGATCGGGCACGAAACGCTCCGCCGTCAGCTCCGCACGGTTGAGATAACCGCGCGCCACACCGCCGCCACCCACATACAGCTCGCCGGGCACACCGATCGGCGCCAGGTTGCCCTTGCTATCGAGAACGTAGACCTGCAGATCGGCGATCCGTTCGCCGATCAGACTCCCCAAGACACCCCGATCGCTTACTGAGCCAACCTCGCGATAGGTCACGTGCACGGTCGTCTCCGTGATCCCGTACATGTTGATCAACCGCGTCGATCCGTTACGAGCGTCTTCGTACCACGGGGCCAGCATTGACGTATCGAGCGCTTCGCCACCGAAGATGACGCAGTGTAGCGCGTGCTCCTGCGACGACTGCCGTTGTGCCTCGATCAGCTGCCCGAATGCGCTCGGCGTTTGGTTGAGCACCGTAACGCCGACCTGGCAAAGCAGATCGTAAAACGCTTCGGGAGAGCGGGACACCAAATGCGGCACGATCACCAGGCGACCGCCGTACAGCAAGGCGCCGAACAGCTCCCACACCGAGAAGTCGAAGGCAAATGAGTGGAAGAGCGTCCACACGTCGGTGGGGCCGAACGCAAACCAACGTTGAGTGGCTCCGAACAACCGCGTCACATTGCCGTGTTCGACGATCACGCCCTTGGGACGGCCGGTCGATCCCGACGTGTAAATCACATACGCAGCATGCCGCGGGGTCAACCCATCGCGTGACGGTGCAGTCGACGGCTCATCGGCCCACGCCGCGTCGTCGTCCAGATCAATCGTCGGCGCACCGTACGCATCCAGCAACGCCCGCACCGACGGATCGATTGCCCCATGCGTCAGCACCGCCACCGGCGCGCAGTCCGACAGCATGTACTGTAAGCGCTCCGACGGATAGCTTGGATCCAGCGGCACGTAGGCGCCGCCCGCCTTGAGCACCGCAAGGATACTAACGATCAACTCCACGCTGCGCTCCAGGCACAACGCTACCCGCCTATCCGGACCCACGCCGAGCGTGCGAAGATAGTGTGCTAACCGGTTCGCGCGCGCGTCGAGCTCGCCATAGCTCAGCTGCGCGTCCTCGTAGACGATCGCGACCGCATCGGGTCGTTGCACCACCTGCGCATCGAACAGCTCGTGTACGCACACGTCGCTTGCATAGGTGCGATCCGTTGCGTTCCACTCCACCAGCTGCTCGCGCTCGGCAGCCGGTAGCACGCCGATCCCGTCGATCCTGCGCGCATCGTCGGCAACCATCGCCGAGAGCAACTCAGGCAAATATCCGGCCCAGCGCTCAACCGTCGTACGATCGAATAACGCGGAGGCATAGCGCAGCCCACCCGAAATGAGCTCTCCGTCCTCGAAAAGCGTTAACGACACGTCGAACTTCGAAGTCGCGGCCGAAGCTCCTGACCAACTTGTCGTCATGTTCGGCAGCAAAACGCGCTCGCCGGGGTCGTCCTGCTCCCAAACAAACATTGTTTGGAAGAGTGGTGTATGCGAGAGGCTGCGCGGCGGATTGAGTAACTCCACCACCTGCTCGAACGGCACGTCCTGGTGCTCTTGCGCCGACAACGCCACCATCTTGACTCGCTCGAGCAACTCGGAAACCGGCGGAGAACCGCTATAATCCAAACGTAGCGCCAGCGTGTTGACGAAGAACCCTATCAGCTCTTCGATCTCCGGACGCGTCCGGTTGGCTACTGGCGTTCCGATCACAACTTCCGACTGCCCCGAGAGCCGCGAGACCAGCGCGCCCCACGCCGAAAGCAGCGTCATGAACAGCGTTGTCCCGTGACGACGGCTGAGCGCCCGCAGGCCGGCACTCAGTTCGGCATCCAGCTCGATCCGCACGTACTCGCCATGATAATCTTGCACTACCGGACGTGGGCGGTCCCACGGCAACTCCAACAGCACCGGCGCTCCCGAGAGCGCCTCCCGCCAGTACGATGTCTGCGCCTGCAGGACGTCACCCGACAGCCACCGGCGCTGCCACACCGCATAGTCGGCGTATTGCAAGCTCAGCGGCGATAACGGATCGTCTCGCCCTCGGCTAAACGCCGTATACAATGTGCTCAACTCGCGCATGAACACGCCCATCGACCAGCCATCGGACACGATGTGGTGCATCGTCACCAATAGCACGTGCTCGTCATCAGCCAGCGCGATCAGCCGGCCGCGAATCAGCGGACCGCGTTCCAAGTCAAATGGCGCCGATGCTTCCTGGTCGATCAGCTGCTGAACCGCATCGGGACGATCGCGCAAATCGTGCTCCCCCAACGCAAAACCGACGTCCGCAGGCGCAATCTGCTGGACCGGCTCGCCGTCGATGCTGGCAAACGTCGTCCGTAGCGACTCGTGACGCGCCACGATCCGATCCAACGCTTGCCGGAATGCTGCGCGGTCCAGCACACCCTGCAGACGCACTCCAAGCGAGATGTGATAGGCTTCGCTGCCGCCTTCAAGCTGAGCCAAGAACCATAACCGTTGCTGCGCAAACGACAACGGCAACGGCTGGTTGCGATCAATCGGCACCAGCGGAATCGATTCCAAAGCTCCGCCGCGTGAACGCTGCACAACTTCAGCAAAGGCGCTCAGGGTCGGCGCAAGGAAGAGAGCGGATAGATTTGCCTCAAGCTGCAGCCCTTGGCGTACCCGCGACAGCAGCCGCACGGCCAGCAGCGAATGACCACCTAGCTGGAAGAAGTTGTCGTGACGACCAACGCGCTGCACGCCTAGCAGCTCGCGCCAAATCGACGCCAGTGTCTCTTCAATCTCCCCAACCGGCGCCTCGTACTCACGCACCGTGTAGGCCGCACCATCGGGCGCAGGCAACGAGCGGCGATCCAGCTTCCCGTTGGGTAGCAGCGGCAGCTGCTCCAACGCCACGTAAGCCCCCGGAACCATGTACTCCGGCAGCACCGCCTGCAAATGCGCGCGTAGCTCCGACGCACCAAACTCAGCTCCTTCAGCACCGGTGTAGTAGGCCACTAACCGTTTGTCGCCCGGAGTGTCTTCACGGGCAACCACGACCGCTTCACGCACGTCCGGATGCTCGCGTAAGCGGCCTTCGATCTCGCCAAGCTCGATCCGGAAGCCGCGAATCTTCACCTGGAAGTCGCCGCGGCCTAAGAACTCCAGCGTCCCGTCGTTGCGGTACCGTGCCAAATCCCCCGTCCGGTACAACCGCGCACCAGCGCCACCAAACGGATCGGGCACGAAACGCTCCGCCGTCAGCTCCGCACGGTTGAGATAACCGCGCGCGACTTGCACGCCGCCGATGTACAGCTCACCGGCAACACCGATCGGCACCGGATCACCGTAGGCGTCCAGCACGTACGTCCGCACGTTGCCAATCGGACGACCAATTGGAATGCTACCGCCGGAAACGCTGCGAGCGCAGGACCACGTCGTCGCGTCGACCGTTGCTTCTGCCGGTCCGTAAAAGTTGACCAGCTCCACCCACGGCAACCGCTCCAGACACCGGACCGCAAGCCAACCCGGCAACGCCTCACCGCCGCAAGTAATACGCTGCAAACTCGTGCAGCCGGACGACTGCTCCTGCTCCACAAAGAGCTCTAACATCGACGGCACAAAATGCAACGTCGTAATCCGTTCAGCGCGAATCACTTCGGCAAGATACCGCGGATCTTTGTGCCCCTCCGCACGCGCTAGCACTAGGCGCGCACCATGAACCAGCGGCTGCAATATCTCTTGAACAGCTGGATCGAAGGTTAGCTGATTCTTCTGCAGCACTGCGGAGTTGCGGCACAGCTCGTGAACCGCCTGAATTGCCAGCAGCAAGTTTACTAATGACCGGTGCTCGACGATCACGCCCTTGGGACGACCCGTCGATCCCGACGTGTAAATCACGTACGCTGCATGGCTGGGACACAAATCTGCACGCTTTGGCGCACTCGATGGCTGCCCAGCCCATGCCGCCGCGTCGTCCAGATCGATCGTCGGCACATCGCACTGATCGAGCAACGCCCGCACCGACGGATCGATTGCCCCATGCGTCAGCACCGCCACCGGCGCGCAGTCCGACAGCATGTACTGTAAGCGCTCCGACGGATAGCTTGGATCCAGCGGCACGTAGGCGCCGCCCGCCTTGAGCACCGCAAGGATACTAACGATCAACTCCACGCTGCGCTCCAGGCACAACGCTACCCGCCTATCCGGACCCACGCCGAGCGTGCGAAGATAGTGTGCTAACCGGTTCGCGCGCACATCGAGCTCGCCATAGCTCAGCTGCGCGTCCTCGTAGACGATCGCGACCGCATCGGGTCGTTGCACCACCTGCGCATCGAACAGCTCGTGTACGCACACGTCGCTTGCATAGGTGCGATCCGTTGCGTTCCACTCCACCAGCTGCTCGCGCTCGGCAGCCGGTAGCACGCCGATCCCGTCGATCCTGCGCGCATCGTCGGCAACCATCGCCGAGAGCAACTCAGGCAAATATCCGGCCCAGCGCTCAACCGTCGTACGATCGAATAACGAGCGCGCAAACTTCAGTTCGCCGCCAATGGCATCGCGCGACTCGCTAAGGGCGAGCAAGAGATCGAACTTGGCAACTTCGGCTGCAGCACCTGCAGGCGAGAGCTCGAGATCTTTCAGGCGAAGATTTCCATCCCGATCGCCCTCTTGCCATGAGAACATTGTTTGGAAGAGTGGTGTATGCGAGAGGCTGCGCGGCGGATTGAGTAACTCCACCACCTGCTCGAACGGCACGTCCTGGTGCTCTTGCGCCGACAACGCCACCATCTTGACTCGCTCGAGCAACTCGGAAACCGGCGGAGAACCGCTATAATCCAAACGTAGCGCCAGCGTGTTGACGAAGAACCCTATCAGCTCTTCGATCTCCGGACGCGTCCGGTTGGCTACTGGCGTTCCGATCACAACTTCCGACTGCCCCGAGAGCCGCGAGACCAGCGCGCCCCACGCCGAAAGCAGCGTCATGAACAGCGTTGTCCCGTGACGACGGCTGAGCGCCCGCAGGCCGGCACTCAGTTCGGCATCCAGCTCGATCCGCACGTACTCGCCATGATAATCTTGCACTACCGGACGTGGGCGGTCCCACGGCAACTCCAACAGCACCGGCGCTCCCGAGAGCGCCTCCCGCCAGTACGATGTCTGCGCCTGCAGGACGTCACCCGACAGCCACCGGCGCTGCCACACCGCATAGTCGGCGTATTGCAAGCTCAGCGGCGATAACGGATCGTCTCGCCCTCGGCTAAACGCCGTATACAATGTGCTCAACTCGCGCATGAACACGCCCATCGACCAGCCATCGGACACGATGTGGTGCATCGTCACCAATAGCACGTGCTCGTCATCAGCCAGCGCGATCAGCCGGCCGCGAATCAGCGGACCGCGTTCCAAGTCAAATGGCGCCGATGCTTCCTGGTCGATCAGCTGCTGAACCGCATCGGGACGATCGCGCAAATCGTGCTCCCCCAACGCAAAACCGACGTCCGCAGGCGCAATCTGCTGGACCGGCTCGCCGTCGATGCTGGCAAACGTCGTCCGTAGCGACTCGTGACGCGCCACGATCCGATCCAACGCTTGCCGGAATGCTGCGCGGTCCAGCACACCCTGCAGACGCACTCCAAGCGAGATGTGATAGGCTTCGCTGCCGCCTTCAAGCTGAGCCAAGAACCATAACCGTTGCTGCGCAAACGACAACGGCAACGGCTGGTTGCGATCAATCGGCACCAGCGGAATCGATTCCAAAGCTCCGCCGCGTGAACGCTGCACAACTTCAGCAAAGGCGCTCAGGGTCGGTGATGCGAACAACTCCGTAAGGCCGATCTCCGCGCTAAAGATTTCTTCGGAGCGAGAGAGAACCAGCAATCCCAGCAGCGAATGACCACCCGACTCGAAGAAGTTGTCGTGGCGCCCAACTTGCTGCACGCCCAAAAGCTCGCACCAAATCTGCGCGAGCGCCTCTTCGATCTCACCAACGGGCGCCTCGTACTCACGCGCCATGCGGGCCGCACCGTCGGGTGCCGGCAACGCTTTGCGATCCAGCTTTCCGTTAGACGTCAGCGGCAAGCGATCCAACGGCACATAGACAGCCGGAACCATGTACTCCGGCAGCACGCTCAGCAAGTGCTCGCGAAGCTCCGCTGAGTTGGCTTCTTGCTCGTCGGCTGTATAGTAGGCCACCAGCCGTTTGTCGCCCGGAGTATCTTCGCGCGCAACTACTACCGCTTCGCGCACGTCCGGATGCTCGTGCAAGCGCGCTTCGATCTCACCCAGCTCAATGCGGAATCCACGAATCTTTACCTGGAAGTCTCTGCGCCCTAAAAACTCGATGTTGCCGTCGGGTAAGTACCGTGCCAGATCGCCGGTACCGTACAACCGCGCTCCGGTCGCTTCAAACGGATCAGGCACGAATCGCTCCGCCGTCAGCTCCGGACGGTTGAGATACCCGCGTGCCACTTGGACGCCGCCGATGTACAGCTCGCCGGCTACACCAATCGGCATCGGATCGCCATAGGCGTCTAAAATGTAAGTGCGCGTGTTGGCAAGTGGATGGCCGATGCAGTGCGGTACCACGTGCACCGGGTCTTCGTTGGCATTGTAGGCCGTGCTAATGATAGTCGCCTCGGTCGGACCGTATAGCTCAACTATCTCGACTTGCGGAAAGCGGGTTCGCAGTTTACGCAGCAGTGATTCGGGGACCGCTTCTCCACCAACCAAGATTGTGCGCAGTGCTCCATAGCGCTCCCTATCAGAGCCCAAAGCCTCTAACCAAGCCGCCATCAAACTCGGCACGGCGTGGAAGATTGTCGCCGAGTCGGTCCGTTCAATCAGTCGCTCGACATCCATTACTTCAGAGGCGGCTACCAGCGAGGTAGCGCCACCTGCAATCAGTGGAGTGAGCAGCTCCAACAGTGAGATATCAAAGGCGTACGAACCGAGATTTGGTACGACGTCATCTTCACCGACATCCAGCCCTTCTTTCGCACCTAAGAGTTTGCGCGTGAGCTGACGATGTTCGACGACGACGCCCTTGGGACGACCGGTCGAACCAGACGTGTAGATGACGTAGGCTGCGTGCTGTGCCCTCAGTCCATCGCGCGCCAGCGCTGACGAAGATTCATCAGTCCACGCTTCGTCGTCATCGAGCGAGATCACCACGGCGCAGTGTTCATCCAATAAACCTCGTACGGGCAAAGATACCGCGCTGTGCGTGAGGACGACGGTTGGAGCACAATCTTCCAGTAGGTATCGTAAGCGCTCGAGCGGATAGCTTGGATCCAGTGGCACGTATGCGCCACCCGCTTTGAGGATCGCCAGCAGTCCTACGACCATCTCCAGGCTGCGTTCGGTGCACAGTGCTACCCGTGTTTCCGGGCGCACGCCTTCTTTGTGCAGGTAATGCGCTAATCGATTCGCGCGCGCGTCAAGCTCACCATAACCGAGCTGCTGACCTTCATACACCAGCGCAACTGCATCGGGTCGCTCCGCTACTTGCGCCTCGAATAGTTCGTGGATGAACTTTTCGCCCGCATACGCGAGATCGGTCGCATTCCATTCCATTACTACCAGTTGACGCTCAGACGCTCCAAGTATTCCGATGCGATCCATCAGCTGCGTTTCGTCAGTCGCCATCGCCGTCAACATGTCGCGCAGATAGCGGGCCCAACGCTCGACCGTCGAATGACCGAGCAACGTGCTCGCATAGCGCAGTCCACCGGCAATGTGGTCACCGACCTCGAAGAGTGCCAGCGAAAGGTCAAACTGCGCTCCCGCTGCGGCGTTCTCAAGCGCCGACAACTTCAAGTCCTTGAGCGATAGTGGCTCGTTAGTCTCGTCCGGTTGCCACGAGAACATAGTTTGAAATATCGGAGTATGCGCAAGACTACGTGGCGGATTGAGCAGTTCAACGACTTGTTCGAACGGCAAATCCTGATGCTCTTGCGCCAAGATCGCTACCTCCTTGACGCGCTCGAGCATCTGCTCAACCGTCGGAGTGCCGCTATAGTCCAAACGCAGCGCCAGCGTGTTGACAAAAAAGCCGATGAGCTCCTCGATCTCCGGGCGCATCCGGTTGGCTACTGGCGTTCCGATCACAACTTCCGACTGCCCCGAGAGCCGCGAGAGCAACGCTCCCCACGCCGTCAGCAAGGTCATGAACATTGTCGTACCGTGACGGCGGCTGAGAGCGCGCAGTTTGGCGCTCAGCTCGGCATCGACATCGAAGCGCACCGTATCGCCGCAGTGATCCTGCACCTCCGGACGCGCGCGGTCCCACGGCAGTTCCAGCAGCGGTGGTGCGCTGCTAAGAGCCTGTTGCCAGTACGACGTCTGCGCTTGCAGCACGTCGCCCGACAGCCAGCGACGCTGCCAGATCGCATAGTCGACGTACTGCACCGGTAGCGCCGGCAATGGATCGGCGACCCCCGTATGGTAGGCCTCGTATAGCGTGCTCAACTCGCGCATAAACACACCCATTGACCAGCCGTCCGAAACGATATGATGCATGGTCAAGAGCAGCACATGCTCCTCGGCACCTAGCGCGATCAAGCGGCCCCGAATCAGCGGGCCATGCTTGAGATCAAACCGAGCTGCAGCCTCTTGTTCGATGAGCTCTTGGCAGCGCGCCGATGCATCCGCTCGATCACGCAGATCGTGCTCCAGTAGCATAAACCCGATTTCCGGCGGCGCGATATACTGTTCCGGCTCGCCATCAATAACAGCAAATGCCGTACGTAGCACTTCGTGCCGCGCGATGATCCGGTTCAAAGCGTAACTTAGGGCCGGCTGATCCAACCGACCGCGAAGCCGAATGCCAAACGGAATGTGGTAGGCTTCGCTGCCGCCTTCGAGCTGAGCCAAGAACCATAACCGTTGCTGCGCAAACGACAACGGCAATCGTTGTGTCCGCTCCACTGCAACGATCGGCATGCTCGTTGCATGTCTTGCATCTCTGAGGGCTTGTGCAAAACCGCTAAGCGTCGGCCGGGTGAAAAGTTCGGTTAAACCGATGTCCACATGGAGCGCTTGGCGAATCCGTGAAAGCAACCGCACCGCCAGCAGCGAGTGTCCGCCCAGCTCGAAGAAGTTATCGTGACGACCAACGCGTTCCAGCTTGAGCAGCTCGCGCCAGATCGACGCCAGCGCCTCTTCAATCTCCCCAACCGGCGCCTCGTACTCACGCACCGTGTAGGCCGCATCGTCGGGCGCAGGCAACGAGCGGCGATCCAGCTTCCCGTTGGGTAGCAGCGGCAGCTGCTCCAACGCCACGTAAGCCGCCGGAACCATGTACTCCGGCAGCACCGCCTGCAAATGGGCGCGTAGCTCCGACGCACCAAACTCAGCTCCTTCAGCACCGGTGTAGTAGGCCACCAGCCGTTTGTCGCCCGGAGTGTCTTCACGGGCAACCACGACCGCTTCACGCACGTCCGGATGCTCGCGTAAGCGGCCTTCGATCTCGCCAAGCTCGATCCGGAAGCCGCGAATCTTCACCTGGAAGTCGCCGCGGCCTAAGAACTCCAGCGTCCCGTCGTTGCGGTACCGTGCCAAATCCCCCGTCCGGTACAACCGCGCACCAGCGCCACCAAACGGATCGGGCACGAAACGCTCCGCCGTCAGCTCCGCACGGTTGAGATAACCGCGCGCCACTTGCACGCCGCCGATGTACAGCTCACCGGCAACACCGATCGGTACCGGGTCGCCATAGGCATCCAAAATGTAGGTGCGCGTGTTGGGCAGTGGGCGTCCAATCGGCAGAACTACGTCGTCTTCATGCGTACAAACCTGATCGGTTACATCGACTGCCGTTTCGGTGGGACCGTAAAGATTCCACAATGTCACCTCGGGCCACGCCGCACATACGCGTTCTACAAGCCATCCATTGAGCGCTTCGCCACCACAAAAAACGTGACGAACGCTGGAGCATCCCGCTGCGTCGGTGCCGTCGATCAATACCTGCAACATGGAAGGCACGAAGTGCAACGTCGTGACCCGCTGCTCACGGATAATGTCAACGAGGTATTGCATATCTCTGTGAGAGCCTGCTCGTGCGATAACGAGTTTGGCACCACTAAGTAACGGCGGAAATATCTCGCGGATCGACGCATCAAAACTGAACGGCGTCTTTTGGAGCCCCACGTCCCCTTCGGCGAGCCCTGAAACCCGCAGTAGCCAATTCAGAAAATTAGCAACCGACCCGTGTTCGACGACGACGCCCTTGGGACGACCGGTCGAACCAGACGTGTAGATGACGTAGGCTGCGTGCTGTGCCCTCAGTCCATCGCGCGCCAGCGCTGACGAAGATTCATCGGTCCACGCTTCGTCGTCATCGAGCGAGATCACCACGGCGCAGTGTTCATCCAATAAACCTCGTACGGGCAAAGATACCGCGCTGTGCGTGAGGACGACGGTTGGAGCACAATCTTCCAGTAGGTATCGTAAGCGCTCGAGCGGATAGCTCGGATCCAGTGGCACGTATGCGCCACCCGCTTTGAGGATCGCCAGCAGTCCTACGACCATCTCCAGGCTGCGTTCGGTGCACAGTGCTACCCGTGTTTCCGGGCGCACGCCTTCTTTGTGCAGGTAATGCGCTAATCGATTCGCGCGCGCGTCAAGCTCACCATAACCGAGCTGCTGACCTTCATACACCAGCGCAACCGCATCGGGTCGCTCCGCTACTTGCGCCTCGAATAGTTCGTGGATGAACTTTTCGCCCGCATACGCGAGATCGGTCGCATTCCATTCCATTACTACCAGTTGACGCTCAGATACTGGGAGGCCCCGCAGGTTGCGCAACGGCGTAGAACGTCTAGTTTCCAGCGCATCCACAACTAATTCAAGTGCCGTCTCCATCAATGCGCAGATCCGTCGAGGACATAACGAGGCCTCAACTTGGGCCTGCAAGATAATGCTATCGCCAAGATCGTTGACGGCGACCTTGATCGGATAGTTAGTATGTCCCTCACTGCGCAACATTTGAACATCTTCCCAAATCTCTGTCGCGACTTCTCTCGCTTCGGGAGTAATGTGCCGATAGTTGAGTAGGGATGTAAACAAGGGCGCCGGAGCGGCTACGCCGCTGCACCGCTGAGCAAGAGAGAGGCTTGCGTGCTCATGATGTAATAGTCGCGCTAGTTGAGCATGCATCTCCACCAGCATCTGATCGACGCCGCGCTCGTCGACATCAACACGCACCGGCAAAGTGTTGATAAACAAGCCCGTGGCGCGCTCGAGACCTTCACCTGCTTGAATACGGCCGAATAATACAGTACCGAATACAACGTCATGGCGCCCCGAAGTCTGCGATACTACGTGAGCCCAGGCCAAATGGCACAAACTTGCAACGCTAACGTTGAGCTCACGAGCACGTGAACGGATTCTCCGTACTAGCGAGGCGCAAAGAGGGTGCTCGCTCTCAACGAGTTTCCATGCATTGTCGCGAATACTAACAAGACCGAAGGGCGCTGTTGGCTCGTCAACGTCGGCTAACAGGGACTTAAAGTGCGTCTCGTGTTCCCTTTGGCTTACACCTCGCCGAACCTGTGCAATGTAGTTTCTGAACGGTACCGGGACTGGCAGCTTGCTCACTTCACCATGCAAGTGCGCCAGAATCTCTTCTCGCATGACGTCGGCGGTAACATGGTCGACTATGAGATGGTGAGTTAAGAGCACCATCACCCAGCTATCCCGGCCCATGTCGCGTGCGACTGCGACTCTCATTATCGGCGCTTGACGCACGTCGAGACGGCAGTGTCGTGGGTTGAACAGCTCCGCTAGCTCGTCGGCGGCATCTCCATTGCAAAGTGTAACTTCCTCGATCGGGAGATGCGCTTTGCGCAAAACCACTTGGACTGGTTCCCGTAGCCCATCCCAAAGTACGGCTGTGCGCAAGATATCATGACGATCGATTACCGCTTGGAGTGCCGACAGATAGGCATCTAGTCTCTTTCGATCGGCAAAGCGATACAGGCTTTGCTCTACGTAGGGGTCGTATTCCGCTTCTAACAGGTGGTGGAACAACATGCCTTCTTGCAATGGTCCGAGCGGATAAATGTCGGCGATGTTGAGTGCACCACCGGGGACCGCGGCGACGATTCGCTCTATTTCTTTCTTGCTTACATCTATCAGGCGCAGCATCGACGGTTCGATACTGTCGCAGCCGTCAGGAATGCCGTTAGGCGGAACAATTGGCTCATCGCTCGCCACGTTCGCGTGATCGTCGACGCTTAGAATCTCAATAAGGTGCGCTTTATGATGACGTATCGCGTCAACTGTGAGTCCATCAAGTTGCTGCTTAGGGCCACGAACAACGAGATCGTCTCCAGAGACTGCTAGCGATACCTTCTTCTGCTTTAGGAGTTCAAGCAACTGTGCGGCTGTCATACCCGTATTTCTTGTAAGCCCTCGATTGTTGCAGCGAGCAACGCCAAGGTCGGCATCAAAAAGATATCCCGTACGTCGGCGTATAACCCAGCACGCTGCATGCGGTCGATTGTGCGCACGAGGAGAAGCGAGTGTCCGCCCAGCTCGAAGAAGTTATCGTTACGACCAACGCGTTCCAGCTTGAGCAGCTCGCACCAGATCTGCGCTAGCGTCTCTTCAATCTCGCCAACCGGCGCTTCGTACTCACGCACCGTATAGGCCGCACCGTCCGGCATCGGCAACCCTTTGCGATCCAGCTTCCCGTTGGGTAGTAGCGGCAGCTGCTCCAACTGCACGTAGGCCGCCGGAACCATGTACTCCGGCAAACTCGTCGAGACGTGCGCGCGCAATGCCTTTGCCGAAATCGCACCGGCATCGCTGGTATAATAGGTCACCAACCGTTTCTCGCCTACGACATCTTCGCGCGCGACCACCACCGCCTCGCGTACCCCCGCATACGTACTCAGCCGCGCCTCGATCTCCCCAAGCTCGATCCGGAATCCGCGAATCTTTACCTGGAAATCGTTACGTCCTAAAAACTCGATGTTACCGTCGGGTAAGTAGCGCACCAAATCGCCGGTGCGATAGAGGCGGTCTCCTTCTAGAAACGGGTTCATAATGAACCGCTCTGCCGTCAAATCTTCCTTATTTAGGTATCCGCGTGCAACGCCGTCACCGCCTATGTACAGTTCACCAACCACGCCAACCGGTACAGGCTCATTGGTTTCATCTAAAATATAAGCACGCGTATTGGCTATGGGACGACCAATGCATCGCCAGGGGTATCCATCAGCGCGCATCTCATGTAAGTTTGACGTCACGCTCGCCTCTGTGGGGCCATATACGTTGATTAGGCGCAGGCCATCCCCGCGTTCCACAAACCAGCGCATCATGACCGGAGGGCTGATCGGTTCTCCGCCGATAAAGACCTCTTGAACGCTTCGTGCTATGCTCTCGGTACTACTGAGTTGCTCCCACAGAATGGTGGGTACTTCCATCCACGATATGCGGTTCCAGTCGCACAGCTTCCAGAATTCCTCGGGAGTCGCTTCCAGCCATTGTCGGTCAGCGATTACTAGCGCAGCGCCCGACGAAAGAGCCAGAAAAATCTCTTCCACCGACGCATCAAAGGATATTGATGCAAACTGCAATACCCGGTCCGAAGCGTGCACGTGGCAGAAGCCGCGCAGATGCTCAATAAAGTTGCAAAGGCCGCGATGCTCGACCATTACCCCTTTGGGACGCCCGGTCGAGCCTGACGTATACATAACGTACGCCAGATCTCTTGCCGTTAGTCGGTCTCGGTCGGGATTCAACAAGCTGTCGGTCGGCAACTCATCGGTAAGGTTGATGGTCGGCAGATCGTGCTGACTCAACATTCCTTTCAATTCATCCGACAGGCTGTCATCGACAAGCGCCGCTTGCGGGCCACTATCCTCGAGCATGTAGCGCAGCCGTTGAACCGGATAATGCGGATCGAGTGGAACATAGGCACCCCCCGCCTTTAGCACCGCGAGCAACCCCACCACCATCTCCAGACTGCGCTCCGTGCACAGCGCTACGCGGCTATCCGGTTGTACCCCCAACTCGCGCAGGTAGTGCGCTAAGCGGTTCGCCCGCTCGTTCAATTGTCCGTAACTCAGTTCGCATTCATTATGGGTGAGTGCAATCGCATCAGGCGTCCTCGCCGCCTGGGCTTCAAATAGCTCATGGATGCGGGTATCCGATGGATAGGCTTTCTCAGTCTGATTCCATTCCACCAGCAGCTGATGCCGTTCCGCTTCGGAGAGCAGGCCCAGGCTGGAAAGCAGCTGTTGGTCGTCATCGACCATCGCGTATAGGACTTTTGTGAGATGGCCAGCGTATCGGGTGATCGTGGCCTTATCGAACAATGCAGTTGCGTACTCTATCCATCCGACGATGCAGTCGCCCTCTTCGGTACAGGTGAGCGATACGTCAAATTTAGCCGAAATTTTCGAATCATGTGCCCAGGCATGTTCAAGGCCTGCCAATCCCCACGAACTGTTCGGACTGTCCGGTTGCCACGAGAACATAGTTTGAAATATCGGAGTATGCGCAAGACTACGTGGCGGATTGAGCAGTTCAACGACTTGTTCGAACGGCAAATCCTGATGCTCTTGCGCCAAGATCGCTACCTCCTTGACGCGCTCGAGCATCTGCTCAACCGTCGGAGTGCCGCTATAGTCCAAACGCAGCGCCAGCGTGTTGACAAAAAAGCCGATGAGCTCCTCGATCTCCGGGCGCATCCGGTTGGCTACTGGCGTTCCGATCACAACTTCCGACTGCCCCGAGAGCCGCGAGAGCAACGCTCCCCACGCCGTCAGCAAGGTCATGAACATTGTCGTACCGTGACGGCGGCTGAGAGCGCGCAGTTTGGCGCTCAGCTCGGCATCGACATCGAAGCGCACCGTATCGCCGCAGTGATCCTGCACCTCCGGACGCGCGCGGTCCCACGGCAGTTCCAGCAGCGGTGGTGCGCTGCTAAGAGCCTGTTGCCAGTACGACGTCTGCGCTTGCAGCACGTCGCCCGACAGCCAGCGACGCTGCCAGATCGCATAGTCGACGTACTGCACCGGTAGCGCCGGCAATGGATCGGCGACCCCCGTATGGTAGGCCTCGTATAGCGTGCTCAACTCGCGCATAAACACACCCATTGACCAGCCGTCCGAAACGATATGATGCATGGTCAAGAGCAGCACATGCTCCTCGGCACCTAGCGCGATCAAGCGGCCCCGAATCAGCGGGCCATGCTTGAGATCAAACCGAGCTGCAGCCTCTTGTTCGATGAGCTCTTGGCAGCGCGCCGATGCATCCGCTCGATCACGCAGATCGTGCTCCAGTAGCATAAACCCGATTTCCGGCGGCGCGATATACTGTTCCGGCTCGCCATCAATAACAGCAAATGCCGTACGTAGCACTTCGTGCCGCGCGATGATCCGGTTCAAAGCGTAACTTAGGGCCGGCTGATCCAACCGACCGCGAAGCCGAATGCCAAACGGAATGTGGTAGGCTTCGCTGCCGCCTTCGAGCTGAGCCAAGAACCATAACCGTTGCTGCGCAAACGACAACGGCAACGGCTGGTTGCGATCAATCGGCACCAGCGGAATCGATTCCAAAGCCCCGGCGCCTGAGCGCTGGATCACTTCCGCTAGAGTCGACAAGCGAGGTCGCTCGAACAATCCCGTCAAGCTGAGGTCCGCATCGAAAGCTTGGCGTACCCGCGACAGCAGCCGCACCGCCAGCAGCGAGTGTCCGCCCAGCTCGAAGAAGTTATCGTGACGACCAACGCGTTCCAGCTTGAGCAGCTCGCGCCAGATCGACGCCAGTGTCTCTTCAATCTCCCCAACCGGCGCTTCGTACTCACGCACCGTGTAGGCCGCACCATCGGGCGCAGGCAACGAGCGGCGATCCAGCTTCCCGTTGGGTAGCAGCGGCAGCTGCTCCAACGCCACGTAAGCCGCCGGAACCATGTACTCCGGCAGCACCGCCTGCAAATGGGCGCGTAGCTCCGACGCACCAAACTCAGCTCCTTCAGCACCGGTGTAGTAGGCCACCAGCCGTTTGTCGCCCGGAGTGTCTTCACGGGCAACCACGACCGCTTCACGCACGTCCGGATGCTCGCGTAAGCGGCCTTCGATCTCGCCAAGCTCGATCCGGAAGCCGCGAATCTTCACCTGGAAGTCGCCGCGGCCTAAGAACTCCAGCGTCCCGTCGTTGCGGTACCGTGCCAAATCCCCCGTCCGGTACAACCGCGCACCAGCGCCACCAAACGGATCGGGCACGAAACGCTCCGCCGTCAGCTCCGCACGGTTGAGATAACCGCGTGCGACTTGGGCGCCGCCAACATACAGCTCACCGGTGACTCCAATCGGTACCGGGTCGCCATAGGCATCCAAAATGTAGGTGCGCGTGTTGGCAAGTGGAAAACCGATGCAATAGGGAACCGCCGGCAAACTCGCATCCCGTACGGCAAAGGCCGTGCTAATGATCGTCGCTTCGGTCGGGCCATACAACTCCACGATTTCGGCATTCGGAAAGCGCGCTACCAGCGTGCGCAACAACCGGTCAGGGACCGCTTCACCGCCAACCAGTATCGCCCGCAACGCACCGTAGACATCGTTAGCCGAACGCAAAACGTTCAGCCACGCTGCCATCAAACTCGGAACCGCGTGGAAAATCGTCGCCGAACTCGTCCGTTCGATCAGCCGCTCGACATCCTTCACCTCCGCCGTGCCGATCAACAGCGTGCTGCCGCCACTAATGAGTGGCACCAGTATCTCCAGCAAGGAGATGTCAAATGCATACGAGGCGAGGTTCGGCAAGACGTCGTGCGCACCAACAGCAAAGCGCTCTCGAGCATTCTGCAGTTTTGCCGATAGCTGGCAGTGCTCGACGATCACGCCCTTGGGACGACCCGTTGATCCCGACGTGTAAATCACGTACGCTGCATGGCTGGGACACAAATCTGCACGCTTTGGCGCACTCGATGGCTGCCCAGCCCATGCCGCCGCGTCGTCCAGATCGATCGTCGGCACACCGCACTGATCGAGCAACGCCCGCACCGACGGATCGATTGCCCCATGCGTCAGCACCGCCACCGGCGCACTGTCATCGAGCATGTACTGTAAGCGCTCCGACGGATAGCTTGGATCCAGCGGCACGTAGGCGCCGCCCGCCTTGAGCACCGCAAGGATACTAACGACCAACTCCACGCTGCGCTCCAGGCACAACGCTACCCGCCTATCCGGACCCACGCCGAGCGTGCGAAGATAGTGTGCTAACCGGTTCGCGCGCGCGTCGAGCTCGCCATAGCTCAGCTGCGCGTCCTCGTAGACGATCGCGACCGCATCGGGTCGTTGCACCACCTGCGCATCGAACAGCTCGTGTACGCACACGTCGCTTGCATAGGTGCGATCCGTTGCGTTCCACTCCACCAGCTGCTCGCGCTCGGCAGCCGGTAGCACGCCGATCCCGTCGATCCTGCGCGCATCGTCGGCAACCATCGCCGAGAGCAACTCAGGCAAATATCCGGCCCAGCGCTCAACCGTCGTACGATCGAATAACGCGGAGGCATAGCGCAGCCCACCCGAAATGAGCTCTCCGTCCTCGAAAAGCGTTAACGACACGTCGAACTTCGAAGTCGCGGCCGAAGCTCCTGACCAACTTGTCGTCATGTTCGGCAGCAAAACGCGCTCGCCGGGGTCGTCCTGCTCCCAAACAAACATTGTTTGGAAGAGTGGTGTATGCGAGAGGCTGCGCGGCGGATTGAGTAACTCCACCACCTGCTCGAACGGCACGTCCTGGTGCTCTTGCGCCGACAACGCCACCATCTTGACTCGCTCGAGCAACTCGGAAACCGGCGGAGAACCGCTATAATCCAAACGTAGCGCCAGCGTGTTGACGAAGAACCCTATCAGCTCTTCGATCTCCGGACGCGTCCGGTTGGCTACTGGCGTTCCGATCACAACTTCCGACTGCCCCGAGAGCCGCGAGACCAGCGCGCCCCACGCCGAAAGCAGCGTCATGAACAGCGTTGTCCCGTGACGACGGCTGAGCGCCCGCAGGCCGGCACTCAGTTCGGCATCCAGCTCGATCCGCACGTACTCGCCATGATAATCTTGCACTACCGGACGTGGGCGGTCCCACGGCAACTCCAACAGCACCGGCGCTCCCGAGAGCGCCTCCCGCCAGTACGATGTCTGCGCCTGCAGGACGTCACCCGACAGCCACCGGCGCTGCCACACCGCATAGTCGGCGTATTGCAAGCTCAGCGGCGATAACGGATCGTCTCGCCCTCGGCTAAATGCCGTATACAATGTGCTCAACTCGCGCATGAACACGCCCATCGACCAGCCATCGGACACGATGTGGTGCATCGTCACCAATAGCACGTGCTCGTCATCAGCCAGCGCGATCAGCCGGCCGCGAATCAGCGGACCGCGTTCCAAGTCAAATGGCGCCGATGCTTCCTGGTCGATCAGCTGCTGAACCGCATCGGGACGATCGCGCAAATCGTGCTCCCCCAACGCAAAACCGATTTCCGGCGGCGCGATATACTGTTCCGGCTCGCCATCAATAACAGCAAATGCCGTACGTAGCACTTCGTGCCGCGCGATGATCCGGTTCAAAGCGTAACTTAGGGCCGGCTGATCCAACCGACCGCGAAGCCGAATGCCAAACGGAATGTGGTAGGCTTCGCTGCCGCCTTCGAGCTGAGCCAAGAACCATAACCGTTGCTGCGCAAACGACAACGGCAATCGTTGTGTCCGCTCCACTGCAACGATCGGCATGCTCGTTGCATGTCTTGCATCTCTGAGGGCTTGTGCAAAACCGCTAAGCGTCGGCCGGGTGAAAAGTTCGGTTAAACCGATGTCCACATGGAGCGCTTGGCGAATCCGTGAAAGCAACCGCACCGCCAGCAGCGAGTGTCCGCCCAGCTCGAAGAAGTTATCGTGACGACCAACGCGTTCCAGCTTGAGCAGCTCGCGCCAGATCGACGCCAGTGTCTCTTCAATCTCCCCAACCGGCGCTTCGTACTCACGCACCGTGTAGGCCGCACCATCGGGCGCAGGCAACGAGCGGCGATCCAGCTTCCCGTTGGGTAGCAGCGGCAGCTGCTCCAACGCCACGTAAGCCGCCGGAACCATGTACTCCGGCAGCACCGCCTGCAAATGCGCGCGTAGCTCCGACGCACCAAACTCAGCTCCTTCAGCACCGGTGTAGTAGGCCACCAGCCGTTTGTCGCCCGGAGTGTCTTCACGGGCAACCACGACCGCTTCACGCACGTCCGGATGCTCGCGTAAGCGGCCTTCGATCTCGCCAAGCTCGATCCGGAAGCCGCGAATCTTCACCTGGAAGTCGCCGCGGCCTAAGAACTCCAGCGTCCCGTCGTTGCGGTACCGTGCCAAATCCCCCGTCCGGTACAACCGCGCACCAGCGCCACCAAACGGATCGGGCACGAAACGCTCCGCCGTCAGCTCCGCACGGTTGAGATAACCGCGTGCGACTTGGGCGCCGCCAACATACAGCTCACCGGTGACTCCAATCGGTACCGGGTCGCCATAGGCATCCAAAATGTAGGTGCGCGTGTTGGCAAGTGGAAAACCGATGCAATAGGGAACCGCCGGCAAACTCGCATCCCGTACGGCAAAGGCCGTGCTAATGATCGTCGCTTCGGTCGGGCCATACAACTCCACGATTTCGGCATTCGGAAAGCGCGCTACCAGCGTGCGCAACAACCGGTCAGGGACCGCTTCACCGCCAACCAGTATCGCCCGCAACGCACCGTAGACATCGTTAGCCGAACGCAAAACGTTCAGCCACGCTGCCATCAAACTCGGAACCGCGTGGAAAATCGTCGCCGAACTCGTCCGTTCGATCAGCCGCTCGACATCCTTCACCTCCGCCGTGCCGATCAACAGCGTGCTGCCGCCACTAATGAGTGGCACCAGTATCTCCAGCAAGGAGATGTCAAATGCATACGAGGCGAGGTTCGGCAAGACGTCGTGCGCACCAACAGCAAAGCGCTCTCGAGCATTCTGCAGTTTTGCCGATAGCTGGCAGTGCTCGACGATCACGCCCTTGGGACGACCCGTTGATCCCGACGTGTAAATCACGTACGCTGCATGGCTGGGACACAAATCTGCACGCTTTGGCGCACTCGATGGCTGCCCAGCCCATGCCGCCGCGTCGTCCAGATCGATCGTCGGCACACCGCACTGATCGAGCAACGCCCGCACCGACGGATCGATTGCCCCATGCGTCAGCACCGCCACCGGCGCACTGTCATCGAGCATGTACTGTAAGCGCTCCGACGGATAGCTTGGATCCAGCGGCACGTAGGCGCCGCCCGCCTTGAGCACCGCAAGGATACTAACGACCAACTCCACGCTGCGCTCCAGGCACAACGCTACCCGCCTATCCGGACCCACGCCGAGCGTGCGAAGATAGTGTGCTAACCGGTTCGCGCGCACATCGAGCTCGCCATAGCTCAGCTGCGCGTCCTCGTAGACGATCGCGACCGCATCGGGTCGTTGCACCACCTGCGCATCGAACAGCTCGTGTACGCACACGTCGCTTGCATAGGTGCGATCCGTTGCGTTCCACTCCACCAGCTGCTCGCGCTCGGCAGCCGGTAGCACGCCGATCCCGTCGATCCTGCGCGCATCGTCGGCAACCATCGCCGAGAGCAACTCAGGCAAATATCCGGCCCAGCGCTCAACCGTCGTACGATCGAATAACGAGCGCGCAAACTTCAGTTCGCCGCCAATGGCATCGCGCGACTCGCTAAGGGCGAGCAAGAGATCGAACTTGGCAACTTCGGCTGCAGCACCTGCAGGCGAGAGCTCGAGATCTTTCAGGCGAAGATTTCCATCCCGATCGCCCTCTTGCCATGAGAACATTGTTTGGAAGAGTGGTGTATGCGAGAGGCTGCGCGGCGGATTGAGTAACTCCACCACCTGCTCGAACGGCACGTCCTGGTGCTCTTGCGCCGACAACGCCACCATCTTGACTCGCTCGAGCAACTCGGAAACCGGCGGAGAACCGCTATAATCCAAACGTAGCGCCAGCGTGTTGACGAAGAACCCTATCAGCTCTTCGATCTCCGGACGCGTCCGGTTGGCTACTGGCGTTCCGATCACAACTTCCGACTGCCCCGAGAGCCGCGAGACCAGCGCGCCCCACGCCGAAAGCAGCGTCATGAACAGCGTTGTCCCGTGACGACGGCTGAGCGCCCGCAGGCCGGCACTCAGTTCGGCATCCAGCTCGATCCGCACGTACTCGCCATGATAATCTTGCACTACCGGACGTGGGCGGTCCCACGGCAACTCCAACAGCACCGGCGCTCCCGAGAGCGCCTCCCGCCAGTACGATGTCTGCGCCTGCAGGACGTCACCCGACAGCCACCGGCGCTGCCACACCGCATAGTCGGCGTATTGCAAGCTCAGCGGCGATAACGGATCGTCTCGCCCTCGGCTAAATGCCGTATACAATGTGCTCAACTCGCGCATGAACACGCCCATCGACCAGCCATCGGACACGATGTGGTGCATCGTCACCAATAGCACGTGCTCGTCATCAGCCAGCGCGATCAGCCGGCCGCGAATCAGCGGACCGCGTTCCAAGTCAAATGGCGCCGATGCTTCCTGGTCGATCAGCTGCTGAACCGCATCGGGACGATCGCGCAAATCGTGCTCCCCCAACGCAAAACCGACGTCCGCAGGCGCAATCTGCTGGACCGGCTCGCCGTCGATGCTGGCAAACGTCGTCCGTAGCGACTCGTGACGCGCCACGATCCGATCCAACGCTTGCCGGAATGCTGCGCGGTCCAGCACACCCTGCAGACGCACTCCAAGCGAGATGTGATAGGCTTCGCTGCCGCCTTCAAGCTGAGCCAAGAACCATAACCGTTGCTGCGCAAACGACAACGGCAACGGCTGGTTGCGATCAATCAGCACCAGCGGCGCCGTCGTCGTGCGCGCCGAGCTCACAAGGACTTGCGCAAAACCCGAGAGCGTAGGCGAAGTAAACAGCACCGTCAGCGATGCCTGCATTGCAAGCCTATGGCGTATTCTCGAAAGTAACCGAATCGCCAGCAGCGAATGACCACCTAGCTGGAAGAAGTTGTCGTGACGACCAACGCGCTGCACGCCTAGCAGCTCGCGCCAAATCGACGCCAGTGTCTCTTCAATCTCCCCAACCGGCGCCTCGTACTCACGCACCGTGTAGGCCGCACCATCGGGCGCAGGCAACGAGCGGCGATCCAGCTTCCCGTTGGGTAGCAGCGGCAGCTGCTCCAACGCCACGTAAGCCCCCGGAACCATGTACTCCGGCAGCACCGCCTGCAAATGCGCGCGTAGCTCCGACGCACCAAACTCAGCTCCTTCAGCACCGGTGTAGTAGGCCACCAGCCGTTTGTCGCCCGGAGTGTCTTCACGGGCAACCACGACCGCTTCACGCACGTCCGGATGCTCGCGTAAGCGGCCTTCGATCTCGCCAAGCTCGATCCGGAAGCCGCGAATCTTCACCTGGAAGTCGCCGCGGCCTAAGAACTCCAGCGTCCCGTCGTTGCGGTACCGTGCCAAATCCCCCGTCCGGTACAACCGCGCACCAGCGCCACCAAACGGATCGGGCACGAAACGCTCCGCCGTCAGCTCCGCACGGTTGAGATAACCGCGCGCCACACCGCCGCCACCCACATACAGCTCGCCGGGCACACCGATCGGCGCCAGGTTGCCCTTGCTATCGAGAACGTAGACCTGCAGATCGGCGATCCGTTCGCCGATCAGACTCCCCAAGACACCCCGATCGCTTACTGAGCCAACCTCGCGATAGGTCACGTGCACGGTCGTCTCCGTGATCCCGTACATGTTGATCAACCGCGTCGATCCGTTACGAGCGTCTTCGTACCACGGGGCCAGCATTGACGTATCGAGCGCTTCGCCACCGAAGATGACGCAGTGTAGCGCGTGCTCCTGCGACGACTGCCGTTGTGCCTCGATCAGCTGCCCGAATGCGCTCGGCGTTTGGTTGAGCACCGTAACGCCGACCTGGCAAAGCAGATCGTAAAACGCTTCGGGAGAGCGGGACACCAAATGCGGCACGATCACCAGGCGACCGCCGTACAGCAAGGCGCCGAACAGCTCCCACACCGAGAAGTCGAAGGCAAATGAGTGGAAGAGCGTCCACACGTCGGTGGGGCCGAACGCAAACCAACGTTGAGTGGCTCCGAACAACCGCGTCACATTGCCGTGTTCGACGATCACGCCCTTGGGACGGCCGGTCGATCCCGACGTGTAAATCACATACGCAGCATGCCGCGGGGTCAACCCATCGCGTGACGGTGCAGTCGACGGCTCATCGGCCCACGCCGCGTCGTCGTCCAGATCAATCGTCGGCGCACCGTACGCATCCAGCAACGCCCGCACCGACGGATCGATTGCCCCATGCGTCAGCACCGCCACCGGCGCACTGTCATCGAGCATGTACTGTAAGCGCTCCGACGGATAGCTTGGATCCAGCGGCACGTAGGCGCCGCCCGCCTTGAGCACCGCAAGGATACTAACGATCAACTCCACGCTGCGCTCCAGGCACAACGCTACCCGCCTATCCGGACCCACGCCGAGCGTGCGAAGATAGTGTGCTAACCGGTTCGCGCGCGCGTCGAGCTCGCCATAGCTCAGCTGCGCGTCCTCGTAGACGATCGCGACCGCATCGGGTCGTTGCACCACCTGCGCATCGAACAGCTCGTGTACGCACACGTCGCTTGCATAGGTGCGATCCGTTGCGTTCCACTCCACCAGCTGTCGGCGTTCTACAGTGGGCAACACGTCGAGTAAGGCTACAGCCCTTCCTGGAGGTCGATCGAGGGCATCGACCACTAGTTCCAAGGCCGTTTCCATGAACGAACAAACACGTTCGGCATCAACCGTTCGATCGACGAGTGCGACCAGACTGAAATCGTCTCCGAAATCGTTCACGCACATGGTAAACGGGTAACTCGTGCGCTCATCGTCACCAATCTCTTCAATGCCGTCCAAAGCGCCACTTCGACTGGGGTCGGCGCTCGTCAAAATGTGACGATAGTTGAAGATCGAAGTGAACAAGGGCGTAGTGGGCGCGACTGCGCTGCACTGCTGCACCAATGTGAGTGACGCATGTTCGTGGTGCAACAGCCGAGCCAGTTGCGCGTGCGTGTCGAGCACAGACCGCTCCACGTTGCGATCGTCGACGGTGATGCGCACTGGCAAGGTGTTGATGAACATCCCCATTGCTCTGTCGGCTCCCATGCCGCTATGCATTCGACCGAACAGAACTGTGCCAAAGACCACATCAGACTTGCCTGACGCTCGAGCCAATACGTTCGCCCACGCGACATGGCATAAACTTGCCACACTGACGCCGACTCGGCGCACCGATGATCGCAACCGTTGCGAAAGCGACGCGTGCAACCGTCGGTGCGCCTGAAGGACCGCCGAGCCGTCACGGTGGACGTCGAGCAGCCCGAAGGGAGCCGTTGGTTCGTCAACGTCAGCGAGCAATGACCGGAAGTACGCCTCGTGCTCCGCCTTGCTGACCCCCAGGCGCGCTTGTACGATGTAGTTTCTGAACGGATAAGGCGGCGGCAAGGTATCGGCCTGACCGGTCAGATGTGCGCGAATCTCTTCGTCGAAGATGTCGCCGGTTACGTGATCGCGGATGAGGTGATGCGTCAAGAGCGCCATGACCCATCCGTCACCGTGTTGTTCGCGCGCAATGCCCACGTGCATCATCGGCGCGCGGCCCACATCCAACCGGTACGTTTGCAGATCGAATCGCGCCGATAGCGCAGCGACCGCTTCCTCGCCTTCGCCAACCACGATCTCTTCGACCGATAGTGGGGCACGACGCCATACCACCTGCACCGGCTCGCGCAACCCTTCCCATAATACCGCCGTGCGCAGGATATCGTGGCGATCGATCACCACCTGCAATGCCGCAAGGTACGCATCTAGTCTCGCGCGATGCTCGAAGCGATAGATGCTGCGCAGCACGTATGGATCGCGGCCGCTCTCCAGCAAGTGATGGAACAGAATGCCTTCCTGCAGCGGCGCCAACGGATAGATATCCGCGATATTACGAGTTCCACCCGGAACCGCGGCAACGATCCGATCGATCTCGGAGGCATCCAACTCGATCAGCGGCACCATCCATGGCTCGATCTCCTCGCAACCTTCCACGATCCCGTTGGGCGGAACCACGACCGCAGCACTCTGCGTACGCACCATAGCGGCCACGCCGGCCAAACTTGGTGCCGTAAAGAACGTCGCTACGTCGGCATACAGACCCAGACGGCGCATCCGCTCGATCGCGCGCACCACAAGCAGCGAATGACCACCTAGCTGGAAGAAGTTGTCGTGACGACCAACGCGTTCCAACTTGAGCAGCTCGCGCCAGATCGACGCCAGCGCCTCTTCGATCTCCCCAACCGGCGCCTCGTACTCACGCACCGTGTAGGCCGCACCATCGGGCGCAGGCAACGAGCGGCGATCCAGCTTCCCGTTGGGTAGCAGCGGCAGCTGCTCCAACGCCACGTAAGCCCCCGGAACCATGTACTCCGGCAGCACCGCCTGCAAATGCGCGCGTAGCTCCGACGCACCAAACTCAGCTCCTTCAGCACCGGTGTAGTAGGCCACCAGCCGTTTGTCGCCCGGAGTGTCTTCACGGGCAACCACGACCGCTTCACGCACGTCCGGATGCTCGCGTAAGCGGCCTTCGATCTCGCCAAGCTCGATCCGGAAGCCGCGAATCTTCACCTGGAAGTCGCCGCGGCCTAAGAACTCCAGCGTCCCGTCGTTGCGGTACCGTGCCAAATCCCCCGTCCGGTACAACCGCGCACCAGCGCCACCAAACGGATCGGGCACGAAACGCTCCGCCGTCAGCTCCGCACGGTTGAGATAACCGCGCGCCACTTGCACGCCGCCGATGTACAGCTCACCGGCAACACCGATCGGCACCGGATCACCGTAGGCGTCCAGCACGTACGTCCGCACGTTGCCAATCGGACGACCAATTGGAATGCTACCGCCGGAAACGCTGCGAGCGCAGGACCACGTCGTCGCGTCGACCGTTGCTTCTGCCGGTCCGTAAAAGTTGACCAGCTCCACCCACGGCAACCGCTCCAGACACCGGACCGCAAGCCAACCCGGCAACGCCTCACCGCCGCAAGTAATACGCTGCAAACTCGTGCAGCCGGACGACTGCTCCTGCTCCACAAAGAGCTCTAACATCGACGGCACAAAATGCAACGTCGTAATCCGTTCAGCGCGAATCACTTCGGCAAGATACCGCGGATCTTTGTGCCCCTCCGCACGCGCTAGCACTAGGCGCGCACCATGAACCAGCGGCTGAAGCACTTCTCTCACCGCCGGGTCAAAACTCGATTGCGTCTTGTGCAACTCGATATTGCCGAGGTGCAGTGGATATAGTGTTTGAATTGCCAACAGCAAGTTTACTAATGACCAGTGCTCGACGATCACGCCCTTGGGACGACCCGTCGATCCCGACGTGTAAATCACGTACGCTGCATGGCTGGGACGCAAATCTGCACGCTTTGGCGCACTCGATGGCTGCCCAGCCCATGCCGCCGCGTCGTCCAGATCGATCGTCGGCGCACCGTACGCATCCAGCAACGCCCGCACCGACGGATCGATTGCCCCATGCGTCAGCACCGCCACCGGCGCACTGTCATCGAGCATGTACTGTAAGCGCTCCGACGGATAGCTTGGATCCAGCGGCACGTAGGCGCCGCCCGCCTTGAGCACCGCAAGGATACTAACGACCAACTCCACGCTGCGCTCCAGGCACAACGCTACCCGCCTATCCGGACCCACGCCGAGCGTGCGAAGATAGTGTGCTAACCGGTTCGCGCGCACATCGAGCTCGCCATAGCTCAGCTGCGCGTCCTCGTAGACGATCGCGACCGCATCGGGTCGTTGCACCACCTGCGCATCGAACAGCTCGTGTACGCACACGTCGCTTGCATAGGTGCGATCCGTTGCGTTCCACTCCACCAGCTGCTCGCGCTCGGCAGCCGGTAGCACGCCGATCCCGTCGATCCTGCGCGCATCGTCGGCAACCATCGCCGAGAGCAACTCAGGCAAATATCCGGCCCAGCGCTCAACCGTCGTACGATCGAATAACGCGGAGGCATAGCGCAGCCCACCCGAAATGAGCTCTCCGTCCTCGAAAAGCGTTAACGACACGTCGAACTTCGAAGTCGCGGCCGAAGCTCCTGACCAACTTGTCGTCATGTTCGGCAGCAAAACGCGCTCGCCGGGGTCGTCCTGCTCCCAAACAAACATTGTTTGGAAGAGTGGTGTATGCGAGAGGCTGCGCGGCGGATTGAGTAACTCCACCACCTGCTCGAACGGCACGTCCTGGTGCTCTTGCGCCGACAACGCCACCATCTTGACTCGCTCGAGCAACTCGGAAACCGGCGGAGAACCGCTATAATCCAAACGTAGCGCCAGCGTGTTGACGAAGAACCCTATCAGCTCTTCGATCTCCGGACGCGTCCGGTTGGCTACTGGCGTTCCGATCACAACTTCCGACTGCCCCGAGAGCCGCGAGACCAGCGCGCCCCACGCCGAAAGCAGCGTCATGAACAGCGTTGTCCCGTGACGACGGCTGAGCGCCCGCAGGCCGGCACTCAGTTCGGCATCCAGCTCGATCCGCACGTACTCGCCATGATAATCTTGCACTACCGGACGTGGGCGGTCCCACGGCAACTCCAACAGCACCGGCGCTCCCGAGAGCGCCTCCCGCCAGTACGATGTCTGCGCCTGCAGGACGTCACCCGACAGCCACCGGCGCTGCCACACCGCATAGTCGGCGTATTGCAAGCTCAGCGGCGATAACGGATCGTCTCGCCCTCGGCTAAATGCCGTATACAATGTGCTCAACTCGCGCATGAACACGCCCATCGACCAGCCATCGGACACGATGTGGTGCATCGTCACCAATAGCACGTGCTCGTCATCAGCCAGCGCGATCAGCCGGCCGCGAATCAGCGGACCGCGTTCCAAGTCAAATGGCGCCGATGCTTCCTGGTCGATCAGCTGCTGAACCGCATCGGGACGATCGCGCAAATCGTGCTCCCCCAACGCAAAACCGATTTCCGGCGGCGCGATATACTGTTCCGGCTCGCCATCAATAACAGCAAATGCCGTACGTAGCACTTCGTGCCGCGCGATGATCCGGTTCAAAGCGTAACTTAGGGCCGGCTGATCCAACCGACCGCGAAGCCGAATGCCAAACGGAATGTGGTAGGCTTCGCTGCCGCCTTCGAGCTGAGCCAAGAACCATAACCGTTGCTGCGCAAACGACAACGGCAATCGTTGTGTCCGCTCCACTGCAACGATCGGCATGCTCGTTGCATGTCTTGCATCTCTGAGGGCTTGTGCAAAACCGCTAAGCGTCGGCCGGGTGAAAAGTTCGGTTAAACCGATGTCCACATGGAGCGCTTGGCGAATCCGTGAAAGCAACCGCACCGCCAGCAGCGAGTGTCCGCCCAGCTCGAAGAAGTTATCGTGACGACCAACGCGTTCCAGCTTGAGCAGCTCGCGCCAGATCGACGCCAGTGTCTCTTCAATCTCCCCAACCGGCGCTTCGTACTCACGCACCGTGTAGGCCGCACCATCGGGCGCAGGCAACGAGCGGCGATCCAGCTTCCCGTTGGGTAGCAGCGGCAGCTGCTCCAACGCCACGTAAGCCGCCGGAACCATGTACTCCGGCAGCACCGCCTGCAAATGCGCGCGTAGCTCCGACGCACCAAACTCAGCTCCTTCAGCACCGGTGTAGTAGGCCACCAGCCGTTTGTCGCCCGGAGTGTCTTCACGGGCAACCACGACCGCTTCACGCACGTCCGGATGCTCGCGTAAGCGGCCTTCGATCTCGCCAAGCTCGATCCGGAAGCCGCGAATCTTCACCTGGAAGTCGCCGCGGCCTAAGAACTCCAGCGTCCCGTCGTTGCGGTACCGTGCCAAATCCCCCGTCCGGTACAACCGCGCACCAGCGCCACCAAACGGATCGGGCACGAAACGCTCCGCCGTCAGCTCCGCACGGTTGAGATAACCGCGTGCGACTTGCACGCCGCCGATGTACAGCTCACCGGCAACACCGATCGGCACCGGATCACCGTAGGCGTCCAGCACGTACGTCCGCATGTTGGCAATCGGACGACCAATGGAGGACCAGGTCGTTTCATCGGTCGTGACGGTTTGCACGGTAACATCGACCGTCGTTTCCGTCGGACCGTAACTATTGAGAAGCGCCGGTCGATTGTCGCGAGTAAACCATGCCTCAAGCGCGTGGCGGCCTACGGCTTGGCCACCAATAACGACCGCACGCACGCACGCCGGGATTGCGGCGACGCCGTCCTGAGCTAACTCTTCCCAAAACAGCGTCGGTAGGTCGAGTAGCGTAATCTCGTTGGCGTGGCAGAGCTGCCAGAACCGCTGAGGTTCGGCCAGCCAGGCATCGCTGCGTAAGATCAGTGCGGCGCCGCATGTCAAACTGCCGAACACTTCTTCCAGCGAAGCGTCAAACGTGATTGCAGAAAACTGCAAGACACGATCGGAGCCGGTGATCCCGCAACGCTCTTGAACCGCTCTCGTTTGATTAGCCAGCGACCGATGCTCGACGATCACCCCTTTCGGACGGCCCGTCGAACCCGACGTGTAAATCACGTACGCTGCATGGCTGGGACACAAATCTGCACGCTTTGGCGCACTCGATGGCTGCCCAGCCCATGCCGCCGCGTCGTCCAGATCGATCGTCGGCACACCGCACTGATCGAGCAACGCCCGCACCGACGGATCGATTGCCCCATGCGTCAGCACCGCCACCGGCGCACTGTCATCGAGCATGTACTGTAAGCGCTCCGACGGATAGCTTGGATCCAGCGGCACGTAGGCGCCGCCCGCCTTGAGCACCGCAAGGATACTAACGACCAACTCCACGCTGCGCTCCAGGCACAACGCTACCCGCCTATCCGGACCCACGCCGAGCGTGCGAAGATAGTGTGCTAACCGGTTCGCGCGCGCGTCGAGCTCGCCATAGCTCAGCTGCGCGTCCTCGTAGACGATCGCGACCGCATCGGGTCGTTGCACCACCTGCGCATCGAACAGCTCGTGTACGCACACGTCGCTTGCATAGGTGCGATCCGTTGCGTTCCACTCCACCAGCTGCTCGCGCTCAGCCGGCGGCAGCGTACGAAGGCTGAGAGCCGAGCGTGACGGCGCCTCTTCCAAAGCATCGACGAGTTGCACCAACGCCGTCTGCATGAGGGCACAAATCCGCTCCGGATCTAGCGATGCGTCAACTTGAGCCTTGAGACTGAGCTCCTCTCCGAGATCGTTGACATCGATGGAGAAAGGATAGTTAGACCGCTCCTCGCCACCAAGTTGCTCCATGCCCTCCGGCCTCGGTGCGGCTAACTGCGAACTCGGAATGATGTGTCGGTAGTTCAACAATGCGCTAAAGAGCGTCACCGACGGGGGTACTGCGCTGCGACGCTGCGCGAGGGCTAGCGACGCGTGCTCGTGGTGTAGCAGTTGCGCCAGCTGCGCTTGCGTCTGCTTCACGACCTCAACCACGCTGCGATCGTCGAGCGCGATGCGGACCGGCAGCGTGTTGATGAATAGTCCCATTGCTCGATCGGAGCCCTCGCCCTGCATCCGGCCGAACAGCACCGTCCCGAATACGACGTCCGAGCGACCCGAGGTCTGCGCCAGCACCTGCGCCCATGCAACGTGGCACAGACTCGCCGTGCTTACGCCTAGGGCACGTGCGCAGCCACGCAACCGCTGCGACACCTCGGGCTCCAGCCACTGTTTGGCTTGCGCGATCGACGAGCCGTCACCGCGTACGTCAAGCAAACCAAACGGCGCCGTCGGCTCCTCCACATCACCGAGCAATGACCGGAAGTACGCCTCGTGCTCAGCACGGCTGACCCCCAAGCGTGCCTGCGCGATGAAGTTCCGGAACGGCAGCGCCGGTGCCAGGCTTTCCGCTCGCCCGGATAGATGCGCGGCAATCTCTTCTTCGATGATGTCGCCGGTTACGTGATCGCCGATGAGATGATGCGTCAAGAACGCCATGACCCATCCGTCACCGTGTTGTTCGCGCGCAATGCCCACGTGCATCATCGGCGCGCGGCCCACATCCAACCGGTACGTTTGCAGGTCGAATCGCGCCGATAGCGCAGCGACCGCTTCCTCGCCTTCGCCAACCACGATCTCTTCGACCGATAGTGGGGCACGACGCCATACCACCTGCACCGGCTCGCGCAACCCTTCCCATAATACCGCCGTGCGCAGGATATCGTGGCGATCGATCACCACCTGCAATGCCGCAAGGTACGCATCTAGTCTCGCGCGATGCTCGAAGCGATAGATGCTGCGCAGCACGTATGGATCGCGGCCGCTCTCCAGCAAGTGATGGAACAGAATGCCTTCCTGCAGCGGCGCCAACGGATAGATATCCGCGATATTACGAGTTCCACCCGGAACCGCGGCAACGATCCGATCGATCTCGGAGGCATCCAACTCGATCAGCGGCACCATCCATGGCTCGATCTCCTCGCAACCTTCCACGATCCCGTTGGGCGGAACCACGACCGCAGCACTCTGCGTACGCACCATAGCGGCCACGCCGGCCAAACTTGGTGCCGTAAAGAACGTCGCTACGTCGGCATACAGACCCAGACGGCGCATCCGCTCGATCGCGCGCACCACAAGCAGCGAATGACCACCTAGCTGGAAGAAGTTGTCGTGACGACCAACGCGCTGCACGCCTAGCAGCTCGCGCCAAATCGACGCCAGTGTCTCTTCAATCTCCCCAACCGGCGCTTCGTACTCACGCACCGTGTAGGCCGCATCGTCGGGCGCAGGCAACGAGCGGCGATCCAGCTTCCCGTTGGGTAGCAGCGGCAGCTGCTCCAACGCCACGTAAGCCGCCGGAACCATGTACTCCGGCAGCACCGCCTGCAAATGCGCGCGTAGCTCCGACGCACCAAACTCAGCTCCTTCAGCACCGGTGTAGTAGGCCACCAGCCGTTTGTCGCCCGGAGTGTCTTCACGGGCAACCACGACCGCTTCACGCACGTCCGGATGCTCGCGTAAGCGGCCTTCGATCTCGCCAAGCTCGATCCGGAAGCCGCGAATCTTCACCTGGAAGTCGCCGCGGCCTAAGAACTCCAGCGTCCCGTCGTTGCGGTACCGTGCCAAATCCCCCGTCCGGTACAACCGCGCACCAGCGCCACCAAACGGATCGGGCACGAAACGCTCCGCCGTCAGCTCCGCACGGTTGAGATAACCGCGCGCCACTTGCACGCCGCCGATGTACAGCTCACCGGCAACACCGATCGGCACCGGATCACCGTAGGCGTCCAGCACGTACGTCCGCACGTTGCCAATCGGACGACCAATCGGAGGATCTCCGGCTACTTTCGGATCGCACTCATGCATTGTCGCAAACACTGTCGCTTCGGTCGGACCGTACAGGTTGAAGAATCGTCGTCCACTGCCCCAACGCCTTACCAAAGACTCTGTCGGCGCCTCGGCACCTACCAACAGAACGCGTAACGACCGAAACGTTTGATCCTGGCTAATCGTTGACAGGACTGAGGGGGTGACTAGTGCATGTGTAACACCAGCCTCTTCCAACAAGCGCCCCAACATTTCGCCGGCCATCACCGCTTGCGAATTTGCAATCGCCAACTCGGCGCCATGCGTAATTGCTAGCATTATCTCCAGCACTGACGCATCGAAGCTCGACGATGCGGCCTGAAGAACGTATGCGTTGCAATCGATATCCCAGTGATCTCCCTGCACGCAGGTCATATTGTAAAGCGATCGGTGTTCGACGATCACGCCCTTGGGACGACCCGTCGATCCCGACGTGTAAATCACGTACGCTGCATGGCTGGGACGCAAATCTGCACGCTTTGGCGCACTCGATGGCTGCCCAGCCCATGCCGCCGCGTCGTCCAGATCGATCGTCGGCACACCGCACTGATCGAGCAACGCCCGCACCGACGGATCGATTGCCCCATGCGTCAGCACCGCCACCGGCGCACTGTCATCGAGCATGTACTGTAAGCGCTCCGACGGATAGCTTGGATCCAGCGGCACGTAGGCGCCGCCCGCCTTGAGCACCGCAAGGATACTAACGACCAACTCCACGCTGCGCTCCAGGCACAACGCTACCCGCCTATCCGGACCCACGCCGAGCGTGCGAAGATAGTGTGCTAACCGGTTCGCGCGCGCGTCGAGCTCGCCATAGCTCAGCTGCGCGTCCTCGTAGACGATCGCGACCGCATCGGGTCGTTGCACCACCTGCGCATCGAACAGCTCGTGTACGCACACGTCACTTGCATAGGTGCGATCCGTTGCGTTCCACTCCACCAGCAACTGCTCGCGCTCTCGGGGCGAGAGAAGCGTGAGGCGATCGAGTAGCATCCTAGTCCTCCCGCACGATACCGACTAGGATCGCACGAAGGTATTCCGCCCACCGCTCGATCGTTGCCGAATCTACCAGGGCGCTCGCAAACTCGATCTGTCCTATGATCCGATGGCTTTCGTAGCCCAGTGCGAGCGATAGATCGAATTGCGCGAAGCGCGATGCTCCCGGCAGCCGTTCAATCGCGAGAGCGGGAAGCGCCAGTGTATTTCGATCGTCTTCCCACGAGAACATCGATTGGAAGAGCGGCGTGTGGGATAGGCTGCGCGGTGGGTTGAGCAGCTCCACTACCTGCTCGAACGGCAGGTCCTGATGCTCTTGGGCCGACAAGGCCACCGTCTTAACTCGCTCGAGCACCTCGGCAACCGTCGGAGCGCCGCTATAATCCAAACGCAGCGCCAGCGTGTTGACGAAGAATCCGATGAGCCCCTCAATCTCCGGGCGCGTCCGGTTGGCCACCGGCGTTCCGATCACAACTTCCGACTGTCCCGTCAACCGTGAGAGCAGCGCGCCCCACGCCGAAAGCAGCGTCATGAACAGCGTGGTGCCGTGACGACGGCTCAGCGCCCGCAGTTTGGCACTGAGCTCGGCATCAAGCTCGAAGGGCACCGCATCGCCGCGATGATCCTGCACCGCCGGACGCGCGTGATCCCACGGCAACTCCAACAGCACCGGCGCTCCCGAGAGCGCCTCTTGCCAGTACGACGCCTGCGCCCCCAGCACGTCTCCCGATAGCCACCGGCGCTGCCACACCGCATAGTCGGCATACTGCACGTTCAGCGGCGATAACGGATCGGCTTCTCCGTTGCGGTACGCCGCATACAATGTGCTCAACTCGCGCATGAACACGCCCATCGACCAGCCATCGGACACGATGTGGTGCATCGTCAGCCGCAGCACGTACTCATCATCGGCCAGCGCGATCAGCCGGCCACGAATCAGCGGCCCACGCTCCAAATCGAACGGCGCCGACGCTTCCTGGTCGATCAGCTGCTGCACCGCATCGGGACGATCGCGCAGATCCTCCTCCACCAATGCAAAACCGCAGGTCGGTGGCACGATCAGTTGCACCGGCTCTCCGTCGACCGAAACAAACGTCGTGCGCAGCGACTCGTGACGAGCAACGATCCCATCCAACGCTCGCCGTAGCGCTGCGCAGTCCAACACACCGTGCAACCGCAAGCCCAACGATATATGATACGCTTCGCTGCCGCATTCGAGCTGTGCCAAGAACCACAACCGCTGCTGGGCAAACGACAGCGGCAACGGCTCGCTGCGATCCACCGCGACCAACGGCAGCATCGTCGAACGCGCAGCGTTCACAAGCGACTGCGCAAAACCAGAAAGCGTCGGCCATCCAAAAATCGCTGCGAGATCGGCCTTGATCCCAAGCATGCTCTTCAAGTGAGCGAGCAAGCGCACAGCAAGCAGTGAATGACCACCCAGCTCGAAGAAGTTATCGTGCCGTCCGACGCGCTCGACCTGCAGCAGGTCGCACCAAATCGACGCCAGCGCCTCTTCTATCTCACCGACCGGCGGTTCGTACGCACGTATCGTATACGCCGCACCATCGGGCGCAGGCAACGCCTTGCGATCGAGCTTCCCATTGAGTGTCAGCGGCAACTGCTCCAACTGCACGTAAGCCCCCGGACCCATGTACTCCGGCAGCACGCTCAGCAGATGGTTGCGCAACTCCGACGCGTCGGCGTGTTGCTCGGTGGATGTATAGTACGCCACCAGCCGCTTGTCGCCCGGAGTGTCCTCGCGGGCAACCACGACCGCTTCGCGCACGCCGGTATGCTCGCGTAAGCGCGCCTCGATCTCGCCAAGCTCGATGCGGAACCCCCGAATCTTCACCTGGAAGTCGCCACGACCCAAAAACTCCAGCGTGCCATCAGACAGATACCGTGCCAGATCCCCCGTCCGGTACAACCGCGCACCGACGCCGCCAAACGGATCGGGCACAAATCGTTCGGCCGCCAGCTCCGGGCGGTTGAGATACCCCCGCGCCACACCGCCGCCACCCACATACAGCTCGCCGGCAACACCAATGGGCACCGGATTCTGGTAGGCGTCCAGCACGTGCGTCTGCAAATCGGGAATCCGCGAGCCGATCAGACTGCCTAGCGGACCGCGATCACTGGCTGATGCTACAGGCCGGTACGCCACGTGCACCGTCGTCTCGGTGATTCCGTACATGTTGATCAACTGTGTCGTTCCGTTACGAGCGTCTTCGTACCACGGGGCCAGCATTGACGTATCGAGCGCTTCGCCACCGAAAATGACGCAGCGTAGTGCATGGGCCTGTGATGACTGCCGTTGGGCCTCGATCAGCTGTCCGAACGCGCTGGGGGTTTGGTTGAGCACAGTGCCCCCGGCATGGCAGAGCAGATCGTAAAACGCTTCTGGCGAGCGCGACGTCAGGTACGGTACGATTATTAAGCGACCGCCGTGGAGGAGCGCACCGAAAAGTTCCCAGACCGAAAAATCAAACGCATACGAATGAAACAGCGTCCAAATGTCGTCCGCGCCAAACTCAAACCATTGCTGCGTCGCCGAGAACAGCCGCGCTACGTTGCGATGCTCGACGATCACGCCCTTGGGACGACCCGTTGAGCCTGACGTATAGATCACATAGGCTGCGTGCTGCGGCGTCAACTCTCCACGATCCGGCGCACTCGACGGGTGATCGGCCCAGACGGCCGCGTCGTCAAGATCGATCGTCGACGAGCCGTACGCATCCAGCAAGGTCCGCGCTGAAGCACCGACCGCACCATGCGTCACCACCGCTACCGGCGCGCTGTCGTCGAGCATGTATTGCAAACGACCCGGAGGATAGCTCGGATCCAGTGGCACGTAGGCGCCCCCCGCCTTGAGCACCGCCAAAATTCCGACAACCAACTCCAAGCTGCGCTCGACACATAACGCTACCCGCCGATCCGGACCAACGCCCAGCGTGCGCAGATAGTGCGCTAACCGGCTCGCGCGCGCGTCGAGCTCGCCATAGCTCAGTTGCGTGTCCTCGTAGACGACTGCAACCGCATCAGGACGCTGCAGCACCTGTGCTTCGAACAGCTCGTGTAGCAGCCTATCGCTTGCGTACGCGCGATCCGTCCCGTTCCATTCCACCAGCTGCTTCCGTCCCGCCAATGAACGCGCGATATCACCCACAGTCGCTCCAGTGTCAGATGCAGTGCTTTCCAGAGTCCCGACATACTCATGCAAATGACGGCAAGCGCTCACGTCATCAAAAAGATCGGAATCGTACTCCCACGTAATCTCTAATGAACCGTCAGACCTCGGTACTGAAATTACGTTCAAATCGAACTTCGATGAACCGTTATGGGGATATTCCAGTTCGCCAGGAATGCCGCCAAGACGGATATTCGGCATTTCAGAGTCGTGAAATGCAAATGATACGTCGAAAAGTGGGTTTCGACCGAGTTTCCGCTCAGGCGACAACATCTTTACGACTTCCTCGAAAGGAAACTCTTGGTTCTCGAAAGCCTCGCGCACGCGCGCGGTAACGTCTTTGAGCAAATCCTGGAAGGGGCGCTCCGCGTCGGCTCGGAAACGGTAGAGCACTACGTTTACGAACATACCCAGCATATCTTCGGTCCCGCGTACACGACGATTTGCCATACTACCGCTAAGCACGACGTCGCCGAATTCATTATAAGGCGCCAGGAACGACGCAAACGCAGCTAGCGCAAAAGCATAAACCGTACTCTTGTGCCGAACGGCAGTTTGGCGAATATGGCGCATCGTAGCCGGCTCGACGACGTGGCGAAGCATTTTTCCAGCGAACGATTTCTCGGTCCGCGGTCGGTCTATGGGCAATGAACTTCCAGACGGAAGATGCTCCAGACGCGACCACCAAAATCTTCGCTGCCCCAGCCCCGCGGGCGTGTCCAACCAGGATCGTTGCCAATTAACGTAGTCGCAAAAGTCGAAGACAGGCGGCGGCTCTTCCTGCCGTCCCTCTATGACGTCGTCGTAGTACCGCATTATGTCGCGAACGAGTACGGTCATTGACCATCCGTCGTGAACGAAATGATGCTCGCTTTGAACGAGCGCACAACGCTTCTCGCCAAACCTTACAAGTATCCAGCGAACCAGCGGGGCTCGCGACGTGTCGAATACACATTGAATCGCTTCATCTATCCATGCTCGGACGGGGGCACGACTGCCGTCGCACCCCCGTGTCAGATCGACGACTTCCAGCGGCACGTCGACGATATCGCAACGCTCCTGATAAGGCGTGCCATCACGTTCGCCGAATCTAGTCCGCAGTAAGGCGTGCCGAGCTACGACTCTTCGCAGTGCCTCCCGTAGGGAAGCCTCATCGAGTTCGCCATCGAACCACAGGATGAGCTCCGCATTGTACGCGGGATTTGCCCCAAAGAGTCTTTGCAAGAACCAAATCTGCTCTTGAGAAAACGATAGACGAGTATCCGTCGCGCCCGCGCCCGCTGTGAGAGCTGCGTCAAAGTCAGCAACACCCTTCGACCCATGCTCGACTTCCGCGCAGAAATTGGCGAGCGTCCGGGTTCTGAGCAAACTCGCAACGCTCATTGCAATGTTTAACGGCCGAAGAGCTGCCGTAACACGCATTGCTTTCAGCGAATCGCCACCTAGATCGAAGAAATCATCGTGCAGGCCTACCATAGGTAACTTAAGAACTTCGCACCACGCCGCCGCGACGGTTTCCTCCAGGTGCCCGGACGGGGCCTCATACGAAGTGCATACGCTTTCCCAAATCGGCTCCGGTAATGCGTTGCGCTCAAGCTTGCCACTGGTGTTCAACGGTAACGTTCGCAGCGGGACGTAAACGCTGGGGACCATGTACGGCGGCAGATCTAAGGCTAGATGCGCGTGGAGTTCTCTTCCGTCAATTTCAGTTCCGTCGCTCGGAACGTAATACGCGACTAAGCGCGTATCGCCAGAAGGATCCGAACGGGCAATTACGATGGCGTTCCGTACGAGCGGATACTCTTCTAACCGAGACTCGACTTCGCCGGGTTCAACTCGGTAGCCGCGAATTTTGACTTGAAAGTCGCTCCGTCCGAGATATTCGATGCTTCCGTCCTGCATGAAGGCACCAACGTCTCCCGTACGATACATCCGCATCCCGGGGACCGGCGAGTGTGTATCCGGAACGAAGCGCTCAGCAGTTACGTCGGGGCGATTCAAATAGCCACGCGCGACCTGAACGCCACCGATGAATATCTCGCCGGTTTCTCTCCCGAGCACCGGCTGGCCGGTTGGATCGAAAATGTACACCGCGCTACCTTGCATCGGTGTCCCTATGCTCTGCCAGGTTTCGGGCGCTGGGCCGATCCGACAAAATGTAGCGTTGATTGTCGCTTCGGTAGGACCGTATCCATTGACGAGTTGCGGTAGGTGCCCGGTTCTTGCAAACCATCGCGAAAGAGCGGAGTGAGTAACGGCCTCGCCACCAACGTTGATTTGGCGTATGCACGGAGGAATTACGGCATCGCCATCTTCCAACAATTGTTCCCAAAAGCGGGTGGAGAAATCGATGAGCGTAATGCCCCTTGATTTACATAAAGGCCAAAAATCCGACCCGCCACAGAGCCAAGCATCGGTCCTAAATACCAGGCTTGCGCCCGAACAAAGGGAACCGAATATCTGCTCTACAGACGCATCGAATGAAAACGAGGCCATTTGTAGGATCCGATCGTGAGGCCCCAGTCCGTCACGTTCTTGCAAGGCGTGAATTTGATTGCAAACGGCTCGATGTTCGATCATCACTCCTTTGGGTCGGCCCGTCGACCCAGAAGTATAGATGATGTAAGCGAGGTGAGCGGACGTCAGTCCGTCGCGACGAAGATTCGCAGAGCATTGCTCTGCCCATTCGGACGTTTGTTCCTTGACATCGATGATCGTCGGTGACAAACCAAGATTCGGTCTCATGGCATCCGCCAGCAGACGAGCAGTGCCCGCCACTAGGACGATATTTGCTGCACAATCGTCCAGCATCATCGCGATGCGGTTTGAAGGCATCGCCGGATCCAGAGGCACGTAGCAACCACCGGATTTCAGAACCGCGAGAAGCGCCACGATCATTTCTACGCCACGATCCATGCACAGCGCGACCGGTTGGTCCCGGCCAATGCCCAATGCCTTCAAATGCCAAGCGAGCCGGTTCGCTCGTACATTCAGCTCCTGGTACGATAGATGCGACTCCTCGTGCGACACCGCCGTGCGATCCGGCTGCACTTCAACCTGAGACTCGAAGAGTTCATGCAGACATTCTGGGGCGTCCCCGACTCCGACATTGCACGTCGGTTCGGGAGCCAGGAGACCCGACGATCCGGATGAGTTCATCGTCACGGAATCAGAGCGCCGTCAAGATATGGAGATAGGAGCGACCACTCACTTTCGTCGAGCGGGATGCCAGACATGGATCGTTTGCGCTGACTTTCCGCCTCAAGATCTCCCGCGACGATAAGGCTCGAGCTTCTGATCGGCGTTCCCAGTCGAAACCTCTCGAGCAGTTCGGTGACCCTGCTTCGAAACCGATCGACAGCGACGAAAGCATGCAGTTCGATCGCAACCATGAAATGGGATATCTGTCGAGGCGAATCGTAGGGCGGTTCGTAGAGGTGCGTTAGCTTGGTATCAAATGGCATAGACGCGAGCAGCGCACAGAGAATCTGAACCATCGTTCCGAGACCCTGTCCTTTGTAGCCACCGAGCGGCGGCAATGCCTCTCGTGGCCGATGAGCAGCGCCAGCAGCGATGCCGCGAGCCGAAAGCAAGCGAGAGTACGCGAATTCACTCGTCGCCATGTCCAAGAAGAACCCATCGTCATTGAGGCCGGGCGCCGCCATTGCGATCGGATTTGTTCCGTTGATCGCTTCCTGGCCGCCATCAGCCGCGACGAGCGCGTCCGAGTTACTGAAGACCAGACCGATCTGATCATGGCGAGCCGCCAAACGTGCGTAATAGCCGGCTGCGCCGAAATGGTTAGAATCACGAACCGCGAGAGCCGCTATGCCGGTCGACGATGCTCGCCGAATGGCCTCGCGCATTGCGGCATTCGCGGCTACCACCCCTAACGCGTTATCGGCATGGAATACGCCCGCCGAGGGCAAGGTGCCGCTAATTCGAAACAACGGTCGCTTATTCGCCCTTCCACCTTCGAGCTCTCGGACGTATGTCGGGAGGAGTCTTACGCCATGCGTGTCGATCCCCCAGAGTGACGTCGCCACAAGCGTCTCCGCAACGTCGCGCGCGTGCTCGTTGCAGAGTCCAAGAGATCGCATACACTCTTGCACCGCTTGACGGGCGAGATCTGCAGGTACGAGCCTTGTCACGCGACGATTGGCGCGCTGCGCATGCGGTTTTCAACAAACGTTCCGAATCGACGCACGCCCTCGGCAATCTCATCTACGGACACGTTGCTAAAAGACAATCGAATGCTCTTATCGTGACTCTCGTCCAGAGCGAAAAAACTCATCGGCGAGACAAGGACCTTAGCCGATCTCGCGCACTCTAGCACCTCTTTACGTCTAAAAGAGAACGGCAATCTTAACGATATGAAGAATCCGCCCTCCGGATGATTCCAGTTAACGTCTCCCGATGCCGATCCCAGCCTACGCTGCAGTGCGTGGATCATTACGTCTCTATTTTTACGATAAAGCGCGGTCGCAGGCTTGACCAACGGCTGTAAGGTCAGCCCTTCCTTTAGCAAGACCCCTCCGACGATGGCTTGATTAAGTTGACTCGTGTTGACCGTTAAAAAGCTCTTGCGCTCGCCGATTTCGACGCGAAGGTTTTCTACGGCATTTTTTTCACCGAATAACGTGGCAGGCAATGCAACGAATCCCACCCGCAAAGAGGGGCAGAGGGTCTTGGAAAACGTGCCTAGATAGAGAACACAACCTGATCGGTCGAAACTCGCCATCGTTGGGACCTCGTCTCCTTCGAAGCGAAACATTCCATACGGGTTGTCTTCGAGGATGACGACGCCGTGGTCCGCGCAGATCTCGACAAGCGCCGAACGCTCCGCGCTGGATAAAACGATTCCCGTAGGATTGTCAAAGTCCGGAACAACATAGAGCGCCCTTGGGCGAAGCCGCGCAGCCAAGACGCCTTCGAGCGCGCGGAGCACTGCGAGGGCGCGATCTTCGTCCCGATCGGCGTTCACCGGAATCAGCGAAATCCCGCAAAAGTCCGCAGCACCGGTGAGCCCTATATACGTGGGATTCATGGCGAGCACGACGTCCTCGGCCGACTTACATAGGGCCTGTAAGCAGAGCGCAATCGCTTCCTGGCACCCGCTGGTGACAATGATGCGCTCAGCAGGACACGTAAGCAAATGATCGTTACGAAGGTGAGCCGATATCAGATCATTGATGAGACCTGCTGTGCGGCCGTACTGTGCAAACCGGCGCGACGCCTGGTAATCTTCCATACCCTCGAGAGCCGCGAAACGTCGCCGATAGTCGGCCAGAGACGCGATCCAGCCGTCCAGGTCGAACAGTTCTTCGGCTGGGCGACCGGAAGCAAACGAGATTGCGTCGGGAAACTCTAACGCGATCTCGGACAGAAAGTTCATGACCGCGCTTCGCGCGGAGCGCCCGACGACCAGCGTCATTTACAAAATTCTGGAGTGGTCCGGCTAGTATGTCCCCGAACTCTCCAATTGGTCGAAAAGTTCGTGCACGTTGCTGGGAAGGAAGCCGTCTTCTCCATTTCGCTCGATGAACTCGAAACTCAATCCCGAGTTCGAACAACGTGAAGAGAATGCTTGCTTCAGACCGGTGCCTTCGATAATAGAGGTGTCGAAGCCAAGGCCGCCGGACCGCAACTCTTCCACGACTGTTCCAACGTCGTCCACCTCCAATGCTATATGCGCGACGCCCGGACCGAAGTTCTCGATGAGTTTCGACACCTGAGACTCGGGTTCGGTTCCCTGGCAGAGGACAAACTTGATTCCGTTGTGCTCCAACTCTGCCGAGATCATGCCCGTGCGCTTACCGCGGACTTCTAAGCGCCTTACCAAATCGAACCCAAGAACTGAGGTGAAAAACTCTATACCGGATTCCAGATCCCGCACTGCGAAAGCAATATGGTCAATGCACTTGTAACGGGTAGCTATTATCGACGAGGCACCATTCTGAGGCTTTTCAAGCATGGTATTTGGGGGCACTCCTCTCCTTCGCCCGTCGGGAGCGTCAACACTGACGCCATCTGGGAGCGCGCAGGTTCAACTCTATGTTAGTGATCACCTGCAGCCAATACACGCCATACGCTCATTGACAACGCGACGTCTACTGAGTATGCTGAAGGGCTAGCCTTGTTTGCGGCGATATCTCGATTCGCGGAACGTGATCCTTTTTGCCCGAGGTGAATGGGTCTTTAGAACCATGCCAACATAAGTGCCTTAAATCAATATGGGAGCACAACCTTGTCATCATTGAGTAGCGGCAACGGATCAAATGCCGATTGTATAGTCGTCGGCGCCGGACCGGCAGGCTCAACTGCCGCGACGCTAATCGCTCTTCAGGGTCACCGCGTTCTGCTGATCGAGAAATCGGATGGCCCAGCTCATAAGATCGGCGAGTCGCTGCTTCCATCGACCGTTCACGGAATTTGCCCCTTGCTGGGCGTCGAGAAGGAAATAGCCGAGGCCGGTTTCATCCTCAAGCGCGGCGGGACGTTTCGCTGGGGGAAGCGCCAGGAGCCGTGGACCTTCGATTTCGCAGCGTCACAGAAGATGGCCGGGCCGACGTCGACCGCCTTTCAAGTGGAGCGTATCGTGTTCGACAAAATCCTTTTGGACAATGCAGAGCGCCGTGGCGTTCAAGTAAGGAGAGGTTGCCGGGTCAGCGCCCCCGTCTACGATGGCGAGCGCGTCGTTGGACTCGAGTTCGTAAATGAGTCAGGTAATACGGAGACTTGGCGAGCGCCGTACACGATCGACGCATCAGGATACCAAAGTACCCTATCTCGCAGAGTCGGCGAACGAATATACTCCAAGTATTTTCAGAACATTGCGGTCTTCGGATACTACCGCAATGGTAAGCGACTGCCGAGCCCGAATTCGGGTAACATATTCTGCGCCGCCTTTGAAGACGGATGGTTTTGGTACATCCCTCTCCGATCGGACCTAACGAGCGTAGGGGTTGTTCTCGACAAGTCACGCGCCGTCATCAACAGCGACCTTGCGCAGACGCTCTTCGGCTACGTTGACAAATGCCGGCCGATCAAAGACCTTCTAGCGGAAGCCGAACGCGTCACGGACGGCATCTACGGCGAAGTTCGGGCGCGTCAAGACTACTCTTACACGAGCACGCGCTTTTGGGCGCCCGGCATAGTCTGCATTGGTGATGCCGCATGCTTTGTGGATCCCGTATTCTCCTCCGGCGTACACCTTGCCACATACTCTGCCTTGCTTGCCGCTCGATCGGTGAATACCCGACTGCGTGGAGAACTCGATGATGAGGCGAGCTTCGGAGAGTTCGAGTCACGGTACCGGCACGAATACGCAAACTTCTACGACTTCCTCCTTGCCTTCTACGACCTGGATCAAGATTTATCATCCTATTTTTGGGAAGCGAAGAAGATTACGCATTCTGCAGAGACTGAGGAGCAAGCGTTCATCAATCTAGTCGGCGGTGTAGGGGAGGACGGAGAAGCGACCTTTGATACCACATCGTTCTTCGAGGCGCGCAAGAATCTTGGCCAGTTCCTCTTCGAAGAAGGCAACGGTAAATTGGCACCGCCGAAGCTGGGCAGCAAGAGCGACTTCTATCGAAAACTCACGTCTGAGATCACCCAGCTTCAAATTCAGGCACAGCTCGGTGGAAAGCGTCCGATCGAGAAACCGCTCTTCCCCAACGGCCTCGTGCCCTCACGCGATGGCTTTCATTGGTCCCGAGCTGCCGTGGCTCCGCCAAAACCCCAATCGGCGGTGGTGCGAGGCATCGACTAGCACCTCTGCGGTTTTTGCGTGCCCACTAGACTATCCAGCGCTTATGACGACGCCGCACCCTTAGGTCCGTTTAGACCGGATCGCAAGATCCTCGTCGCTATAGTTGGGCTTTACGGACCTTACTTGAGAGTCCTGACCCTCGCTCTCATCAGTATCATCGTCGGTGCCCTTCTCGGCTTAGTGCCCGGGTATATGACGGCGCGGATCATCGACAGCGCGATACCACACGGCAGCTTCACCGAGCTCGTCATGTACGTCGGGTACATTTTGATCGCTGCGGCGCTGACAATCGGATCGGCGTTAGTACAAGGCTGGAGCAACGCTTTCATAGGCCAAGGCATCATGCGGGATCTTCGCACTAGGGTGTTCGGTCATTTGCTGCGAGTCCCGATATCCTTCTTCACGGACACCAAACCCGGCGAGATTCTCAATAGAGTATCCGGCGACATCGAAAGCGTCAATACCGTGCTTTGCAACACCTTTCCGTCGATGGTAACCGACATCGCTCTGATCGTCAGCACACTCATCGCGATGTTCGCCTGGAACTGGCGGCTGGCCCTGATTTCGGTCGCCATCCTCCCTTTCATGATCCTGCCGCTATCGACGATGGGTCAAAAGCTTTACCATGCGAGGAAGCGGACCCGCATTCAAAGCGACATCTTAGAATCGATCGCGCAGCAAACCCTCTCGATTTCAGGGATGATGCTCGTAAAATCTTTCACCTGCGAGAAGTATGAACGAAAGCGCTTTTACGAAATAGCTTCCCACCTAATGGGCCTGGAAATCCATCGCGCAATGGTCGGGCGCTGGTTCATATCGCTCATCATGGCAATGGTCGTCGCCGGCCCTGCAATCATTTGGCTGAGCGGCGGCTGGCTGGCGCTGCACCGAGCGATCGACGTAGGCACCATCGTAGCGTTCATTGCATACATCGAGACCCGCCTATACGATTCAGCATCTTCCCTGGTCAACATGCAAGCGGATTTGACCGGTGCGTACGCGGTGTTCCAGCGCATTTTTGAGTATTTGAACTTACCCACGGAGCCGCGCGGCATCGCTGGCGGTAACTTGAACGTGGCTCGCCTTGCTGGCGACATTCGGTTTGACGACGTGGCATTCAGCTACGGCGGACGCAGACCTGTGCTGCAAGGATTATCGTTTCATATTAGTCCAGGCCAGATGGCGGCCGTCGTAGGACCGTCCGGAGCGGGGAAGACGACCATCGCGAATCTCTTGTTGAGATTCTACGACGCACAGTTTGGCAGGGTCCTCGTCGATGGGCAGGACATACGAGAAATGGAACTCGCCTGGTTCCGCCGCCACATCGGTATCGTGACGCAGGAAACATTTCTTTTCCACGACACGATCGCGGACAACCTTCGCTACGCGAAACCCGACGCAACCGATCCCGAGCTGGCCCAGGCAGCACGAGCGGCGAACATTCACGATTTTATCTGCAGTCTTCCCGACGGATATGAAACGATTGTGGGTGAACGCGGCTATAAGCTTTCAGGTGGAGAGCGTCAGAGAATTGCTATAGCGCGCGTTCTGCTTAAGGACCCGAGAATACTTGTCCTCGATGAGGCAACGAGCTCCCTTGATGCGCACGCCGAAAGCGCAATTCAGTCCGCGCTTTATGCAGCTACGCGAAACCGAACCAGCCTCCTAATCGCGCATCGACTTTCGACCGTGTTAAACGCGGACGTTATCTTTGCCCTCAACGATGGTCGAATCGTAGAGTTTGGAACACACGCCGCGTTGCTCGCGCGCGGAGGTTTCTACGCAAGTCTCTATCAGTCGTATCTCATGGCAGACAAGAACGCCGATGAGACCTCAGTTTAGACACCCTTCTCTGCTCCGATATAGCGGGATCCATTTGACGTGTAGGCTGACAGCGTTGAGAGCGCGTTTGCGTCACCGTAGACGATGTAGTATTCATTCTTCGCGCTCAAGAAGTGAAGCGCGACACTCACGTTTCCGGCGTTGACGAGGCGTCCGGGAGCATAGGGCGCCTGAATGCAAACTTTGTCATCCTCGTGTGCAAAGGGCTGGAAAGAGTTCGGAAGGTTTCTTCCGATGATTCGCCGCAGGCCGGCGTCGATCGAACCACTACCACTCATCTGTCAGTCGATAGCGGCGCTCTCCAGCCACTGAGTCGCCCTCTCCTTGTCGGTGCTGGCGAAGTACGTATTACTCTGCGCTTGTAGCGCGAGGTGAATTTTCACCGTGATGGGTGAGGTTGTTAGATAGGTCCAGAGGCCAACTTGCCGTTGAATACACGCCACCCGCGTAGTCGACGTAGGCGGGCGTTGAACTGTCGACACGGTATCTGACCTGTATGCCGTTGCTTGCAAATGGCAGAAAGTCACCCGCGCTCGTTCTTATACCGGTCGAGCCTGCCTGAAGCTGGACGCCAGCCACAAGCGACGTCGTTGTATCATTCAGGCCGGCATATGAGACACCGATCCGTTGAAGATCAACTTGAAAAGACTTAAGTTTGCCTTTAAAATTGCAGTTCGCCTCTTCACCGTTGTCGTCTCGGCCGCCTCCGAGAGCATCGTAAGCGTCTAAAGTTTAGGTACCCTGTCGTTGTCGTTCCTTCGACCACATAACCTTGGGCAAAAGTCGGAATCGCCGGGGTATATAGGTTTGCGCGCAGTTTTAGCGAGCAAATAAACTGTGCGTTGAAGTACGACGCTGATTGCGTGAAGAAGGGAGGAATTGACGCGCAAACGTGCTAGGCGCGATCGTCTGCTGGTCGATTTCGACACTTGAATAATCCGGGTGCAGCATCCCCACGATTGAAGTCGTGGGCGCGATCGGAATCGAGAAATCGGCGCCCACTCTGGACGTGCTTTCTTCGCTTGCGGCAGCGGTCGACTCGCTTAGGCCGTACACTTGGAGCCGAGGCTTGGGACGATTAGCAGATTTAGAGGTTTGCTCCTCGAGTCCAAGGAGCGTTCACGCAGAGGCGGAATCGGCGGGAGCACTCCGACCGCGAGTCAAAAGTCCAAACGAACAGGGCGCTAGTGGATGCTATCGATCTGACGAACTGCCTTCCATAAAGAGCTGTGCGAAGCTCTGATGACGTTGAACGGAATCCATAGCGTCACATCGTATCCCTCTGTTGTCGGTGGGTTGCGGCCTGCAACTGCGAGAGTAAGCCGTGTTCTCGCTGGGAGTCTGGTATCTCGGCGCCCGGGGGTATAGGAAAAACGCGTAGGTTATGCCGCTCGAACCTTCCGGGGACAAGTATACGCCGACGTAATCTTCGTTTAGAACCGCGGAGAAGTTCGTCTGTTGGGTGGCACTCCTGACCTCACGTTGCGTGGCCTTAAACGCTACGCAGAAGCTTTTTCGCGGATTGCGCGATGTGCACTTCGGTCGGCTCCTCGGCAGCACGCCGGTACGTGAAATCATACCGAAGTAATATCTTGGCCGCACCGGCCAGGAGTCGTCTACATGCCATTCAGAGTAGGTGCCGTCGTAGAGTGTTGGAACCGAAATTCGTGAGGTTTCCGAAGCTTCTACCAGTGCCGGCATGGCCAAAAACAGCGAGGCCTGCGGTGAGGCAATGAGCGACTGTCCTGAATGGAAGGTCAGTGTAACGCATGCTCAGAACCGCCAACTCCCGGTCGCGCGACTCGGGGTCCGTTAGCATTCCACCATGCGCGCTTCGCTCTAAGAATGTGCACCTCTTCCGCGGAAGGTTAAATCTTGACAACTTTGGCTCCTGCAACATTCTTCGAGATCGCACTGGTCTTGTTTGCCCCAGGGCCCACAAACATTATGCTCGCTACGTTCGGTGCGCTAGAACGTGGAACGCGCATAGCGATTCTGCTCGCTTGTACGGCCTACGCGATATCCGTTACAGCATGGAGCGTTCTTCTGTCCTTCTTCGTACAACTTTCGCCAATCCTCCCTGCTATTATCAAGTGGATATGCGTTCTTCTCATCGCTGTTATAGCATATCGGCTGTGGATTGAATCCAGATCGGTTGAATGCCACGGCACTGCGGCGCGTGAAGTGTTTTTCGTCACACTGGTAAACCCTAAAGGGTTTATCCTCGCGTCCCTCATTACAATTCCAAATCAGGCCGCGAACGTTCATCTCCCCGCCGGACTAATGCTTGTATTGTTAGTCAGCATAGCTGCAATGCCTTGCTGGGTAGTAGCTGGCCGTCTTACGAGACACATCGACGGCCTGCGGTCCAGATCGATAATCCTAAAGTTGAGCTCGATTGCGATGGTGTTGTTTGCTGTCGCCCTTGGAATTTCAGCGGCGCACCAGGTCTGGTGAAGGACAGCCGGCCAGGGAACTTGCTGGGTGCTGCGAATAGAGGCGCTCCAAGTATCCGTTCTATCACTAGGAGAAACCCGTGGATAAGGTTGATTCACTAAAGCATCTTGTAGTCGTAAACGACGAAGAACAGTACTCGATCTGGCTTGCCGACAAGGAGATGCCGTCCGGCTGGAAGCACGCGGGATTTGAGGGAACAAAGGCTGAATGCCTTGCTCACATCGGAACGGTTTGGACCGATATGACTCCGCGGTCTATTCGAACCACCTCGTCGTAGGATTTCCCCGCTCTTCGACGACTTGAACCGGCAGGTCGGAATCTGACGCCACAGCGCCTACGTAGCCCCCTTCAATTTCAAACCAAGTTATCCAAAGGCTACGCTGCGTTTTGGCGTGCGAAATTTTAGCGCGCGCCGCGTTGTGCCGGACGGATTCCAGAACTACAGCTCCGAGCGGAAGATCCAAGCCAAGTCCCGTCTCCTTTGCCGCTGCTTCCTTTGCCGTCCAGCTTTTCACCATCTTATCCGGTCGCTCATCAACGTCGCTAACGATTAACTTTCCAACCTCGCTCCAGACCTCGTCATTGTGATCGTACTCCACATCAACCCCCACTGACGCTCCAGAAACAACAGCTACAACCGCAATTTCTTGCGAATAACTCACGCTGAATGAGACGCCTATGTTGTGTGTCGCCAGTCTGGGAGCTCCGTGATCCTTCGAACCACATCGCAAACAGCGTCGATCAAACTCCAAATGTGCGGGATCAATATCCAATTCGCGACCGAGGACGACACGCCGGAGCGCGAACGACGTTGCCCGCAAGGACCTATCGCGATGCCGAAAATACCCTTCACAACGGGCACGCTCAATATCCGTCAGAACACTTGTTTCGAGCGTTCCAGATCGTGCGTACCAAACGCGAATCACTTCCATTTCACTCCAAATGCTTCGCCCCGCTTGCTAAAGGGCTCTGCCGTAGGTGCGTGCACCTCCCGCTATTCAGCCTAGCTGAACAATCCGGACTCGCTGGAGAAGCTCCTGAAAAGCGATTCGGTTACTCAGTATCTAATACCGCGAAGAGATCGAACGTTGGCGGGTCGACTACAACCGCACACGGTCCGCACAGCGGCCTCGGACGACAGATGCCCGAGGGGTTCCTCAGTCACGCCAAAACTACCCGACTTTGCCTCGAAACGTGGCCTAACTTTGGGTACCGTCACGACTGGGCGAGCGTCTTAAGGAAGCGGCAGGCAAGCGAGCAAGCCGACCGGGCGAATAACACCTCGGTGATGCTCCTGGAAGGCCGGCGATCGTAGATGGAAAAGGTGCGAAAAGAGGCGTCGAGAATGCGCAATCAAATGACAGGGGTGCAGGACGCATGATCACTGCTTTTAGCAGCAAAATCGCGTGCGTCAGGGTGAAGGCGCTAGCCGTTTCTCTTGTATTGTCAATCCTCGGTTGCTCTCGGAGTGGAACGACCATGCCAAGTCATTTCGCGGGGACCTGGAAAACAAACACCCAATCCAACGCCTTGCCACTAATGTTTCAGCAAATCGAGTTCGTCAACGAAAGGGTCGTACGGCTTAAGCTTTTTGGCCGTTGGGTGAACGATACGTATTCGCCGCTTGGCAATGGCAGACTTTCGATCTCGAATGGTCTCCAATCAATGGTCCTAACTGCGGTGTTTCCTAATGCGGGAACGATGGTTTTGACAAACAGCAGGGGCATGAGCCAAAAGTTCGTGAAGGAGTGAAGTTTTGGACCCAGCTCTTTGTTGACGATACCGCCATTTAACGGTGAAATGCGCGTTCAATCACATGGCCCAAAAGCGATGAATTCAAACGGCGGTTTGGCGCCTTAATAGGAGTTAGAAAAAATGGGATTGCTGTCGTCAAGGCAAGACGAAGAGGTAATGGCTGAAATAAACATCACGCCTTTTACTGACGTGTTGCTTGTATTATTGATTATCTTCATGATCTTAGCAGCTCTTGTGGCTCCTCCTGGATTTGAAAAGGAGCTCGCAAATCGTAATCCGAATTCAGCTAACACGCCGAACAACAAGAATGACATCCAAGTTATCGTTAACGAAAAAGGTGTCATCTATGTCGATAATAAGAAAACGGACACGATCGGCGTTTACCGAATGATGTATGAGGTATCGAAGGTAAAACCACACCATCACGTCCAGGTTATTGGAGACATAAAGGCACCCTATGGCATAATAATCCGGGTGCTGGATGCTGCCAAGCAAGCTGGTTTAGAGGACGTAGGTTTCGTTACAGGTGGCTAACCCCACAAACTTCATTCGCTATTATTCCCGGCGTCGGTTCGGCGGGCCCCTCCCCTGTCAAGATAAATTGCTACGGGTAGTTTTAGGAACTTCTTTATACAACGTTAGTCGCGTCAGTCGTGTTGTGGATAGCGGGGATACTGTGGAGAGTTCCGAAACTATGAAGCGCACGCGTGGGCGAGGAAGAACTGCTGCACATGCAGTTGACCTGAGACCACGACCTATGCCGCGGATAAAGGCGGACATTGCTGGCTAACGACCCCTGGACTTGCCCCCAGCGCTAGGCCAATGAGCGTTGTGATCTTTGTCGGCTTTGAGCGGTCGCGTAGGAAGTCGGGACCGGCTTTACGGCCTTTCGCGCGCCAGGTTCTCTTGCGGGCCCTTTTCCTTAAGTTCCTTTTTCCGCCCCGACGTAGCGTATCCACTTCAGAAACAGTGCCGGCTCGGTTGAGAGATCGTTTGCGTTGCCATACACGACGTAGAACTCGTTGCGCGCCGCGAGGAAATGGAACGCCAGCGTTACGTTGCTGGCATTGACGAAACACCCGGGATTGTACGGGTTGGTTTGGCAAGTGGCCGGGCTGTCGTATAGAAGGGGCTCGAACGAGTTTGGCAGATTCTGCCCGATGATGCGCCGCACGCCGACGTCGAACGATGCGTCGCGGCTGAGCTGCCAGTCGAGCCCGGCGCGTTCCAGCCACTGTTGCGTCGACTCTTCGCCCGGCCACGACGTCCCGTACCCGTTCTCATCTGTCTCGAGCACGAGATGGAGCTTGCGTCCCAGCGGGAGCGTCGCGAGGTACGTCCACGCGTCGAGCACGCCGTGGTAGTACTCCCCGCCCGAATACTCGACGTACGTCGGGGTGGACGTATTCATTCGGTAACCAATCGTCGCGCCGTTTCCGTCGAAGGGCAGGAACTCTCCGTTGACCGTCCGCACGCCGCTCGCACCGGCATACACGTGAATGGTCATCAAATCGCGAAAGTCGAAGTTGATCTGCGAGCCGGCGTTGGTTTGAGCAAGCTGGTCGAAGTGATTGTTATAGCGTGAATAGAAGGCGCTGATCGACAGGTCGTGAAGTGTGGCGTGAGGCGAAAAATTCAGCGTCTTATTGAACACGCTTTCGTAGCCCGCGATATCGGTTTGCCCGACGTAACCATCGATGGGATCAAATTGTGCACCGATCGATTGCAAGCTGATGCCGCCGGCCGTCGTAGCATCCGCGTATCCGATTCCGCTCTCCAGGTAGTTGCCGAGAGTCGCTTCGGTGACGTTCGTACCGCGATCCTGCCCCAGGTTCGTGTAAGCGAAAAGATGCGAACGCTGGTTATTGTAGCCCAGACCGAGTGTCGTCGTGGCGTCGCTCAATCCCGCAGTCGTAACGCTCACGTGCTGAAGGTTGGCGCTGTAAGCGATGCTGGGGTTTTCGTAGGTGTAGTTGAGCGCCTGGGCGGCGTCGTTTCGCCCCTCACCGATCGCATCGTATGCGGCGAAACTCGCATAGCCTTGTGTTCCCTCGAAAGCATAGCCTTGCCCGAAGATTGGAATCGACGGAGTATAGAGTGTCAGCGGGCAGTTTAGACACGTCTGATGCTCGTTGAAATAGCTCGCCGCTTGTGTAAAAAATGGCCGAATCTCGACATACTGCCGGGCGTACGCCGTCGGCGCGATCGTCTGCTGGTCGATCTCGACGTTCGAGTAGTCGGGGTGCAGCGTTCCGACGAACGACATCGTGGGCGCCACCGGTAGTGCAAAATCGGCGCCGACGCGCGACGTGCTTCCGCCGTTCTCCTTCGAGGTCGATTCGCTCAATGCGTAGGGTTGCAGGCGCGCCTGCCCGCGCGAAGCGGATGTGCGATGCTCGCCAGCGCCGACCTCTGTAATCGTGCCGACAAAGGCTGGATCGGTCGCGGCCAATGCGCGCGCATCGTACGTCCAGACGTCGAGGCTGTTCGTCTTCACGCTCGAGCGGACGAATTGCGCACGCCACGACATCGAGCCTCCGCTCCGAATAACCCCCAGCGGAATGCGCAACGTTACAGCATAACCGGTAGGGGTAACATGACCCACCGCGACCCAGTTAGGCGTATAGAACGTATTCTCGCTCGACGTTTGATACCGTGCCCCGCGTGGATTTGCAATGAACGAATAGGCAATCCCCGCAACGCCTTGCGGAAAGACGTAAACGCCGACGTAGTCGTCGCCGAGCACGCTCGATGAATTCGTCTCCTGTGAGGTGACCTCCCCTTCCGGCTGCGTCACTGCAAAGGCAATATCCAAGTAGCTACCGTCTTGCGCGACGTAAACGATCGTGGGTTCCTCTGCGGGGCGCCGGTACGTGAAATCAGTATCGAGCTTTAGCATGGCCGCCTTGGCCCAGCTGCCGTCGATCGTGCCCTTCATCGATGGCGGTGCAGCTAGCACGGGCACTCTTACGGGATTCGTCGCCGCGACAGCGCCTGCCATCTGTAGCGCAACGAAAAGCATGACGCTGCCAAACTGTCGGCACCGTTTGCGGCACCATCTCACCCCGCCTCTTTACGCTATCTCAAGACTCCGAGCCTCTCTCGGCGTCGGTTTGACACTCGTGGGCGATCTGGCGATCCCCGGCCGGCTGAAGCTCGTGAGCCCGCGCTCAAGCAATGCATCTTGATAGGCCGAACTTCGGTAGTGAGTTCCACGATCAGAATGGTGAACGAGCGTCGCCTTAGGTCGGCGGGAAACAAGCGCCATTCGAGTGCCTCCAGCGTCAGTTCGGTGGTGATGCTTGTTCCGAGGGCCCAACCGATGCACTTTCGACTGAATGCGTCGATTAGAACGGCCAAATAGATCCAGCGTGATCGCAATCGCACGAAGGTAATGTCCGTAAGCCACAGTTGGTCGGGAGCCGCCCGTGCGAACTGTGAAAGGTTCGTAAGCGCTCCGGCAGCATGTCCGCCGCTCCATTGCGGGGCGCCACAGCGGCTTGTTTTGCAAGTCGTGGGAACGCATAAGCCGCAGCGACCGCTTTGCGTTTATTGCGATGCGCTTGCGGCGAAGTCGATTGGTCACTTGACGATACCCTATCGCGGATGCTTGAGCAAAATATCTTTGATGGCTGCGACCAAACGCGCGTCGCCCTTGCGCGTCGGAGGCTGCGTGGCCCGATAGAACGCCGATCGAGGGATGTTGAACGCGCGCGAAAAGAGCGCGATGGTCAAGCGCACCATACCGCATGGCGCGGGAATCACCGTACCGGCGAGTTCCGATGCCGGCGCAAGACAGGCTACGCGCCTCGCTCGCGGGCTAAATCCTTGATGCGCTGCAAGGCTTTTTTAGCACAAGATTTTCTGCTGCCATTTGGCCGAGCTGCCATTCCAGCTCCTAAACTTTGGCATTATCAGTGTACGCTTTGCCACGGCCGGCGAACGCATTTTTTTGATACGTCTTGAAATCGCGCACCCATTTGCGCACGACCTCGGGGTGCAGATCGTTGGCTTTGGCGACCTGGCTGGCGACTGCACCTTTCAAGATGGACTCCACGATCTGCATCTCGAACTCGCGGCTGAAGCGGCGGTAGGATCTTGGCATGACTTCCCTCCAAAATGGGGCGGGCAAGCCATTCTTTCTGTGTCAGGGGCGGGAGCACTACGAGGGGTCGCCGGATCGCACTATGGCGTTCAATACGGTGAGGAGGTTTCGCATGCAGGCAACGAGCGCTACGGGGCCCCGGGGCCCCGGGGTTCCCGGCATTTTTTAGCCGTTTCCAGAACTCACGAATCCCTGGGCTTGCCCACCGCGCTCAAAACGCCGGCGCGTTTCCGCTTGCTGGGGGGCCGGAGAAAATGACGGCTATTTCCGATGATCGCCAGGTGAGTGAATCGCGGACGTCGGGCGTGTTTGCACACGTGCGTGCCGATGCGTTAGAGGCGCGAGTGCTGGTGCGTTAGAGCGTTGCCACAGAGGCGCTCGTACGGGTCAAAGTAAACGGCTATCTAATTAACCTTGAACTTGGCATGGGTTATGCAGGTAAACCTGCACGATTCCGCGCGGTCATTATGCGCAAATCCGCTGCTCACGCAACGACTGAGTGGGACCACTGCCGCACCCATGGCGGTGGTGACGATGCCTCCCCGAGGCCGTGGAGCACGATACTTCCTTCTCAAGTAATTTTGTTCCCACCCGTAAGGGTCTCTAGCGCGAGTGCGACGGCCCGCGATCGTCCTCGTGACTAATGGAGCGCTCGCGCGCCGAGCGGGCGAACGCGGCTTCGATCCAACTGATCAGTCCTCGATCACGGTCTGGAGGACTCGGCTCTTGCCGCTTTAGGTTCTCGACACGATGCCTCTCGAGGTGACCCTCGCGCGTGAGTTCCTCGTAGAGTCTCGGCCGCGTATGCTTAAGTTCTTGTGCTTGGCGGCATAGGTCCGCGATTATGTGATGCCCTGCTACGCCTCTCTGTGCTCCAAGATCGATCTCCCGCGCGAGTGGTGATTTCAGACGTTGACTCTCGAGATCTTCTCCGTAGACGGGCCGGTTTTCAGCTCGAATGCGGGCTTGCTCCTCCGAGCGCCGCCGGATCGAATCGAATGACTCACGTTCGTGGTACATAGTCTCCTCCGGATTTTAATTCGTGTCATACCCGAGACGCGCAGTTCTGCTCGTTAATGCAAGGTTACAGTTCATGCTGCGTACGACCGTGATCAAGTTGGGTTTCAACATTAGGACGGTCGCGACTAGTACGCTCGAGCGCCTCGTTAAGGTTACGGCTGATTCTCTCGTCGCTCGACGCAGCCCGCCGTTGCTCGCGTCCGCGCTCCTGCAGGCGTCGCACGTCGGCGACGAGCTCCAGCTGACGCCCTTGCTGCTGGATCCTTTCAGCTCGATGCCGCTGACCAGCCCATTGCACAAAGGTCTGAGGCTTATGTGCGTCGACGATCCTCTTGGCCGCAGAGCGGTGCTCGCGCTTGAGCTTCGCCTTCTGCTCCGGCGTTGTCGACCTTGCGATCTTTTGCTGAAACTTCGCGTTGGCGAGCTGCAGCGCGGCACTCTGCCTTCGCTCTAGCGCGCGCTGGTCACGTTGGTGCGCCTGCCGTAAGGGATCGTCAGCCGCCCGCATCGCTCGGCGGACGTTAATGGCCCAATAGGTATCCGGCCCGCCGTAGCGGTGTTCCAGTTCGCGGTAGAGGATTGCATCGCTCTTGGACTGCGTACGCTCAGCCAGCCCTTGGGCCAGCTCGCCAACGCTAGCGTACGCTTCACCCGACACGATGACTCGGAGCGAACTTTCACCTCGCGTCCAGCCGACGTGAGCCATACGCGCATCGGGTAGCTGATGTGTCATGACGTACAGATCACCAGCCACGCTTTGCCCCTGCGCTTTATGGGTGGTTACTGCATGCCCGTACGTCCACTTCCGATAGCGGTCTGGGTTCCAGCTGACTTGCCGGCCGTCATCGAGCGTCGCGGTGATCTTCCAGGAGCGCCCATACCCAACAGATGTAACCGTGGCGGTGTAGCCGTTGAGCACACCGATCGTCTTGCTATTGTTGAGGAATACAATTCGATCGCCAACCACTGCTTCGGCGATGCCCTGCGACGTCTTGAATCGCGTGCCTCCAATCAGGCCGAGCCTATCGCGGATCTCTCGGTTTAGGTGCCTAGCATCGAGCCGGCTATCGCAGTTGAGAACGATCGGTTCGCCGGCGGTGTACGCGTGCACGTACGCCTGTGCAGCAGCTTCCAGCGTCGCTTTCCTGTCGGCCTTGAACTCGAATACCCCGTGGGCACCCATCGTGCGGATGTTCTGGATGACGCCCTCTCGGTCGCCCTCACGGATGGAGCGCCCGAGATCTCGCACGATGGGGCGCATCCATTCCAGCTCGTCGCGCTGCCGACGCACGTCGTGCAGCTCGACGTAATGACCGTGCCGATTGGTTACGTCGCACATCAGCCGATGCGTATCACCCGCTGCGATGGCCGGAAGCTGCGCGGCATCACCGATCCCGATGACGATCGCCTCGCGCTCCCGTACCAGGTTCAGCATCTTGTCGTAGGCTGCCATGTCGAGCATGCTCGTCTCGTCCAGCATGGCGATCGCTCGACGCTCGATGATTCGCTTCCCGGCATGCTCTTCATAGACGAGCGCTCGCGTGGAGTTCAGCGCGAAGGCGCCGCTTTGGGATTGCAGATGCTCGGCAGCGGCTTGCGCCGTCGTGAACCCCACGATGGGTCGCTGTGAGAGTTCCGCGTACCTATTCGCGACTGCCATAATCGTCGTCTTGCCTGTTCCTGCATCCCCTTGCACCCAGCTTAACCGGTATTCCAGGCCGTCCAGAACCCTGCGCTGCTCATCGCTTACGATCATCCCGCGCTCAAGCCCGACCTCCGCGATCGCGCGGTCCAGCATTGCGCGATCGAACCGCGGATCGCGTTCTCGCGCCAAAGCCGTCGCCTTCGCAACCACTCGTTCCTCGAGCGTCTGTTGTGCAACCGTCGTATAGAGCGGGTGCTCGGTGTCCACGCTGAGCAGGCGCAGGGACCCATCGTGCTGCTCGACGTACTGCGACACCTCCGCGAGCGTGTCGGCTTCGCTGATCCGTGCGCCCAAGAAGCGATCGAGGTCCGAGCGCGAGAACACCGCTTCTCCGCCAGCAACAATCTCTCGGCTTACTAGCCCAGGGTCACGCTTGACCTGCGCAATGAAGTCGTGCTCGGCGTGCACTGCGTCCATGAACTGCGCCCCGATGAAAGTCTTGCGTTCTTCGTATGCGCGATACACTTCAATGCGCTCATGGATGTCCGGCCCGATGCCAATGAGATCCTCACGATCGATCGCAATCGGCAGCGCGTCCATCTCGCGTTGCATCCGCGCGCGAGGCTCCATCGGCTCACCGAATCCGTCGAGTTTCACTTCACGGACCGCCCGGCTTCCCTCCCCCTCCTTCTGCCGCTCTAAGACGCGCACCATGATTGCACCAGTCTCACGATCCTGCTCCAGCCGCACTGCCGACTGCGCCGCGATCACGTGCATGTCCGCCCATCGTATCTGCTCGCCCCGCCCTTGGGCCTCCTCGATGTACTCACGTAGTCGAGGTGCCACCACGTCCGTCGCCCATGAGCGCGGGTCCTCAAACACCAGATAGTCTCTCGCGTACTTGCGCGCCTGATCCTTGAGCCGCTCTTCGACTCGCTCGCGCGCCCAGGCTACCAGCTCAGCCCGCGAGGCCCACTCGACCCGCTTAATCCCTTCCAGGTCCTCGCGCACGACGGCCAAGCCTCGGTCGTGCGGTAAGCCCATTTCGATTTCGACCTCGCGCACCGCCCACGACAGGCGAGAGTAGTTGCGTGAACGCTCCCACGCCTCCAATGTATGCGCGTTTACCGACGCAACCGCCACGTGAACATGGGCATGCTCCGTATCGCGATGTACCGAAAAGATCGACGCGTTTCCCCCCAAGTCGATCTTCTTGAGTGCGCGTTCTGCCGCACCAATGATCTGCTCGTCGGCGGTGTGTTTACTCTGATCAGGATTCACGGAAAACACGAAGTGCAATACCGGATCGCGCACGCGTCGGGAGTGGGCGATCGCCCCAAGCGCATCCATCTCCATGTCGGCCGTTGCAAGGCTCGTAACATTCTTCGCATATACGGAGGATGGACGAATACCATCTCCGACGCTCGGTTGCCACACCGCGTTCACGCCGAAATCCTCGCGTGCCATACTCTCTTGAATCAGGGTGTGGAACGCTTCACGGCGTTGCCCGGGCGTCGCATCATCGTCTTTTTCGCGCGCGCCCAGCTCATAGCCCAGGATGTAACGGACGCACCCACGACCGCTTCCGCCGGATGATGGACCTGCGCACAGCTTCGCGTTCACCTTAGCCCCATCGGCCTTCTGCCCCGCGCCGATCGAGGCGCGTATCGTAACCGGCACGACGAGCCAGCATCAGGTCCACAATCGCACGACGCAGGACGACGACGGCCTCGCGGGTCTCGATCGCCTCGGGCGGCATTTGCGCTAGTGCGGCCACGACACGCTGGCCGAGCACCGCGAGAGAGCCGATCTCGACGGCCAATCGCGGAATCGGCTCTTTCCCCATTATGAGCCCAGCAACGTATTCCGAAATCGACAGACCGCTTTGCTCCCCCTCGTCAAGTGCTCGTTGTCGCACTTCGGGGCGCACACGCAAATACAACGTCTCCGTGCTGCGCAACTCGTTCCTTTTGCTACCAATGTCTTCCATCTATTCACTTCCTCCGGCGCTCTCTGGCTTGCCAGAGACTATCCTGCCCTACGCTAACCAACCAAAAAGTTGGGTAGCAGCTCAATCTTATTTTCTTTGGTGGGTAAGTGAAACTACGCTACCGCTGGTGTGTTGGGCCTAGCTTCAAAGCCGCATTCTAGTCAGCGCTGAATGCGGTCAGAGACAATGGACTCCGGGCGCGTTTGCTATGGAGGGGCGTCAAACAGTAAATACACGGGTCACTTTATGTACGATGCAATCAAATCGGTTGGCACCGATCGCACTTAGACCAGGGTATAAAACGATTAAAAAAGGCTTAGGGCCTTGACACGGATGCGCTCGACGAAATATTCTTGGTAGGACGTAGGTGACTACATAGTCGCCTGGAGCGAGCGAGTCGCGGCCTCAGTGCATGGCCGCAGAGACTCCCTACCAGCATCCGAGATGGATGTCAGGCACACGCCTTAGGTAACGCTCGTGCTCTCCACACAACCCCACCCAGACGAAAACCCTCGCTCGCGTAAAGCAAAAATCGCTAAGTCACGCGAGCGATCCAACGCAATTGCTGCCGCGCTCGACGCCCTGCCAGCGAGTCGAGATCCAAAGGCCAGCCCAATCGACGTTCTGCTCGATGAGTGGCGAGCGCATATCGAAAAGGCGCGCGCACGCGGTTGCAGCGACCACGATATCGCGAGGGCGATCGTTGCGAGCGGCTGCGTGTTCCGACCCGAAGCGATACGCGTCCGCATTCGCACGCTATTCGGCAGCAACGGACGCGGCCGGGCACCAAAGCGCAAGACCTCTCTGTCCAAAAGGAAATGAAAATCATGCTTGTACGTTTTATTGCCATGGCCCTCTTGGGGTCTGCCCTAGCGGCGTGTTCCAGTACGGTCGCGTCATCGCCCGCACCGACGGAGACGCCGGTTTCCACGATGTGCCGCGGCGCCGTTATCGGCGGCGGAGCGCAAGTTCCCATTGTCGTAACGACGAGGACAAACGAAGGCGCGTACTACCAACCTGCCGGCAAGCTTCAGGTCTCGCCGACCACGATCGTGCTCTCGCCGGCGCATCCGCAACAGCGCGTCGCCATTTTGCAGGCGCGCTTCAACGGCGTGTTTACCATCGCATTCCAAAACTGCGGCTCCAGCGCACCAAGTGTGCGCTTCACGCCGTCTGATCACGGCCCGCGAACCACCGCCATCGTGAGCCTACCGTAGATGACAGCAAATGAGCTGGCCGAAGTCGCCCGACAAAATGCAGCGCGGCTTGAGCCCGACGCGGGTACACGAGGCGGCACTGCGGCTCTCGCGGCGGCGCGCGCCATCGCGACGATCGCTATCATCGTTATCACCTTTGCGCAGGCCATTGCCGGCGGCGGCTGGACGGCGATCGTGCGCGGCGTCGGGCTGCTGCTGCTCGTCGCCGGCAGCGGCTACATTTGGGTCGCCGCGCAAATGTGGTGGCTGGCGCTCGCGCGCCATGACCATCGCACCTGGGCCACGCGTCCCAGCCCGCGCATCATCGTATACGCGTGGGTCGGTGCCGCCCTGGTATTGCTAACATCGCTGCACGTGCCAATGCCGTGGATGATCGGCGTCGATGGCACTGGCATGCTGTCACTCTTGTTGGCGTTGGCGTTTTGGGTCGGCGTCGCCGGTCTCGGGGTTCTCGGCTGGCGGATGGTGACTCGCACGCGACGCATGGGGCTACAAGTGCACGTGCCGCAAACGCGCTCGAAGAGTCGATCCGTCGCGGACAGCGCTGCGCCGCAGTGGTGTCTGCATCTCGGGACAGCGACCGGCTACTGCCGTAGCCGTAATGACACACGAGGGATGTACGCCGGTGATGGAGCCGCGTTGACGATCACCGATGCGGCAAAAGGCGCGTTGATCTGCGGTGGAATGGGCTCCGGCAAAACTACGCTGCTGCGGCTGATTGCGCGCCAGCTTATGTCGCTGGGGGGGACCGCGCTTGTCGCGATCAGTGCCAAGCCGAGCGATGCAATTGCGATGGGATCTATGTTCGCCGGTGCTCTTTTTCTGGGCCCAGGTCATGCGCCGTTCGCGTTGTTTGGCGGCTTGAGCCCGGAGGCAATCGCAGCCGTCTTCGGCGCGCTCGCAGGCGACCCCAAAAACCCCTTCTGGAAAGCCGCCGTCACTAACCTCGTGTGCGCGTGGCTGCAGATTATTATGGGTCTCGCCGGCTCAACCGTCGTCATCCCTGAGCGCCGTGAGCCGATCTACGAGGCCGAACGCGTATTGACGATATCGTACTCGCCGCAGTCCTTATCAGACCTTATTTATGCCAGCGAACCCATCGCCAACGCCGTGCTTGCTGAGGCTGCGCGACGCCTTCCGTCACTTTCCGGCGACGCGCACGCACAGCTCTCAGCGGGACTCGCATACTTTTCCGGTGAGTACCAAGCGACGCTCCTGACGGCGCGAGGTGAAACGCTCGGGTCGGTCCGTGCGTCGGTATCGCCGTATCTGCGCGCGCTTTGTGCCCCGGGATTGTTAGACGCTTTTGGCAGCGGTGATATTGATTTGTCGTCTGCAATTGATCGCGGCGACAAGATTATCATCGACATTGACATGGCGCAATCGCCCCAGGGCTTCTCGGTTGTGTCGGCACTGATTTTGGCCCACTTGCGCAGCATCGCGCTTGCGCGAACCGCTCGCGACGCCGCGAGCAACAACCCCTGCGTTCTGCTGGCGGACGAATTTGGAACCTATGGCTCAAGCGAGCATTTAGCGCTATTCGAGACCGCCAGACAGTCGCGCCTGGTGTGCTTCGCCGCGATCATCGCGCTGAGCAATCTCGAAGCTCGGCTAGGTCAGGCGGCGGCGTATGCTTTGCCCTCCGCACTTGGGTCGATGTTGGTTTTTCACACTGGTGATTCGCACACTCGCAAATACGTGAGTGAGCGTATTGGGAGCGTCCGCTCCCTCGAGATCACGGCCGGATCGTCGTCATCTCCGCACCAATCCGCCCCGTTCGTTCAGAACACTTCGTACAGCCGGAGCGAGCACTATACCACTGCGCCCGTAATCGAAGACGCGGCGTGGACGCAACTGGGTGTTAATTCGCAACGCGGTTACGCCACGGCCGTCGCGATCCTTGCGCAAGGCGGCGGTGTGGCGCACGACGTCATCATGGTTCCGGCATAGGGGGATTACCGCAATGAAGCAAGTCGAGCTCAACCGCTCCCAGGAACGCATCCTCGACCAACTCGCCAAATCGTCCGACTTCTGGGGATCGGTCAGGGCGAAATATGCTGAATTCGGCTCACTAACGCATCGCCAGTTCGAGGTCTTCGAGCGCGATGCGGCCCGTCTCGAGTGGCAGCGCGACGCCCAACGCATTGGCGGCCTGCCCGTGCGCAATCGATTTCGCGTTGGCAAGTCGCCTCGATGCGCGCATCGCGGCGAGCCTTACTGCCAATCCTCCGCGACCAACGTCATCGGCACTTACGGCTATTGCGCCGACCACGCCTCAGAAGCCCGTGAGGAGTTCGATTCATGGAAGCGCGAGCGCGACGAAGAGCGCGCACGTGCATCGGCTTCTTCACGGGTCGCCAATGAAGCTGGAGCGGAATCAGCATGAAAAGCGGCTCGGTGCCACGTTGCATCGTTTGTAACGCGCCGGCCACCACCGTGATCGCTCAATCATCGTATTGCACGTGCCACGGTGTTGCTACGATTGCGTCTCGCCGGCGCCGACGCCGTGGCTGCGCCGATGTTGCTGCGCTGCTCATTTCGACGGTTCTAGTCGCCACGATCGTACGAGTTGTCGCGCCGACCCCTTCGCCGACCATTTCGCCGCTACCGGCCGGCCAGATCAACTATTACGCCGCGGCCGGTGCACGGGCATCGGGCCTCGACCCTGCCCTGATTCGGGCCGTTATTGGCGTTGAGAGCGGCGGCGATCCGCGGGCCGTCTCAAGGGCTGGGGCGGTCGGAATCATGCAGCTGATGGCCTCTACGGCGTCAGATTGCGGTATTCCGGATCGCTATGACGCGCTAGCCAACGTGCAATGTGGTTCGCGGGCGCTCGCCACGCTCATTCATCAGTACGGCTTGCCACAGGCGATTGAAGCCTACAACTACGGCGCTAATAACGTCGCGCGGGTCAGTGGCCATCTCTCCCGCATGCCGCTCGAGACGCAGCGATACGTCGTCGACGTGGTCACGGCGTATGATCATTTGCAGCATATAGCGTTGGAGATCGCAGCCCCACAGCAACCATTGCCACCACACCCGCGCAGATCTGACCATGGGCGCGCGATGGTACGTAAGGCTATGCCACTGCCGCTTCCTTATTTCGTCGCGCGCCTATTTACCGATCCAATCATCAGCGAAAGGAAAGCGCCATGACACGACTGATCGCGCTGATCACAACTATTGCGACGCTCGCTGGATGCGCAATCCGCATTGGGCAGCCGCCCGATCTAACGGTAGCAGCAGCGACGCAACTGCTGACCGCCTACTACGACAGCTGCCACGACGTCTCGGATATCGGGCAGTGTGCCATCATCGTGCCGATCGATCAGAGCGATCCAGGCCACATCTCCATAGTGCCGGCGTTCCGCGATTGGGTCCGCCTCCATCACGAACCGCAGATTGCGGCGTCATCGCACGCGCCTCCGGATCGAATACTACCGGTGCTTACTGAGGAGGGGGCACGTCATGCCTACTCGCCGCTAAGCGCAACACGTCAACTCCCCGGCGCGAGCGCGATGGATACGGTGTGGGACTATGCGCCGGCGACCGTGCGCCTCGCCTCAATCACTCAACGCCATGGTGTGGCCGCCGTCGTCGCACGCGCGTCGTTCACTCCTATCTCTGCGATCGCGCAATACTTACGAGACGCTGGCGCCTACGCCGCCGCGGGAACGCCCTTGCAAACATTGGCCCGCGCGCAAAATCTCGTGGTGCGAATCCGCATGACGTACGACGGCGGCGCTTGGATTATTGGAGGTTAGCGCGATGTGGACGTGGTTTCTGCGCTGGCTCGAGTGGCGCGCTCTCGACTTCTATCTCGGCCGCCGCCTTTTCCCTCGCGATCGCGAGCGGGCGGAGCAAGATCGGTATTGGTGGTGAAGAGATGATACAACCAATTCGCCGCGACGGCGATAACAAACCATCGTCATGCCTTCGCGTGCTGAGCTACGGCTCGCGCCGCGGAACGGCAGCGTTCGGTGCAACTTGGCCATCTCGCATGATCATCGATCTTGGCCCGGAGTTTCAAGAGGCGAGTGGGCCCTCGCTGTCGGCGCAGCTCAATATTGTTGAACAGATTCCACCACCCAAGCTCCGCGTGCCAATTGAAACACTCATAGTCGATATTTGGACGCCTTTGAACGCGCAGCGCCACGAAGCCACCGGGCTCGTCTGGCGTGACGAGCATCGCCGCGTTTTCAGCGCCCTATTTGAGCGATGGGGCTTCGAACGGAACGTCGTCATCCTCGCAGGCGAACGCGCAGTTTGGGATACTCGAAGTATGATAGTCGCCCGCAAACCATACGCCCCGCCGTCGCTGGTCGGTCAGTGCGACGTCATACTTCACCACGGGTCGCCCGACGACGATTATATAATTCCGCCTCTCTGGGCACTCTGCGAGCGCCACCGCTACAATCAACAGGGTGCGGGACTCCTTTGCGAGTGGGATGCACTCACGGTGCTCGGCGGCAAGCCGCTTCCTAATCGGGGAGGCGAGTGATGAGGCCTATTCTGCTGAGCGAGTACCTCCAGCTGCCTCGCGCGCCCGGCATCTACTGCATTACGCACATCGCTACTGGCCGGCACTACATTGGCCAGGCGGTGATACTTCGCGAGCGCGCAGGCAAGCATGCCGGCTGTCTCACTAAAATCGATTGTCCCAAATTGCACAATGCGATCCGAGCGTACGGCCCGTATGCGTTCACAATCGAGGTAGTCGAGCTACTCACACACCTCAGCGATCGCCCGAGAAGCGAGATCTTCAAAGAACTCGCTCTTAGCGAACGTAGGTCATTTTCAATCTTTGCTGATCGTCTACATCGCTGTAATCATTGTGGTAATACCCTCCCATATTTTAATTTGACCTGCCGGACCTCAGGTGGCCGCTGTGGCCCTCTACCAATCCAAACGCGCTTTAAAATTAGCATGAGTAACAAAGGGAAAACGCTGGGGCGAAAACATAGTCGCGAACGCCGAGACAACATTCGAACCGGGCAGTTGCGCTACTACGCCACCGATCAACGAGCGCCTGAGCGCATAGCAAGAGCGCGAACGGCCATTGAAGGTTGGCGCGATAAGCTTAACGTCGGGATTAGGCATGACGCCGAATCTGGTCGAACCAGCGAGATTCGACGCCGCAGTGGCATGACACAAGCAGAGCGGTCGCGGCGCAGCGAGTTGATGCATCAAATGCACCACGATCCCGAAATTGCCCAGCGCTTGTATCGCAGAACGAAATACACATTCAAATCGCCAGAAACTCGTGCGAATCGCATCGACAATCTGCGCGGTCGCAACAGCGAAGCATCGGCGTGAGCGACCACCTAGATGAAATATGTCGTACCTTTCCCTTGGACGCCGTCGAGCTAGCGGCGCTATTCCGGGTGTCGCCTCGAACAATACGATGATGACCATAGACCAGTTTATTCGTACCTAGACCGTCTCTTTGCCTACGGTGGTCACTCTTTTTTTATCTATTGCAAATCTCTCTTGCATCTCACTTCACAAGAATTCATATGGAGAATATATGTACAGATCAATCATCATCATCCTCGTCGCGGCGTTGCTCGTCGGCTGCTCGAGCAACGGCTTCCCGAGCGCACCAGCAATGGCGCCGGCGCTGACCCCGGCGGATTCCGTCGGCGGCGGTCTGGTATCAGTTAACACTCGGAAGTCCGGCATCGCACCGCAGTTCATCGGTGAGTTGAGGTCGCGAGGCAGACAAATGTCCATCAAACCTTCAATAAGACGCGATATGCGCTTTCTACGGTTGGCTGTCAGCGACGCAGATAACGTTGCCGTTGATGTGCTTAACCGAGCATACCAACCGATCTATGCAATTAGTGACGGCATCAGCTCCCCTGACGGCGACTGGATCGATCCTAATGGCAATCTATACGTCGCCAACTACGCTGGAGGACCCGTCGTCGAGTACGATCGCCGCGGCAGTTTGTTGACCACATACTCCAATCGACTCAAAAATCCAGTCGATGTCAAGACCGACTCGGGCGGCAACATCTACGTCGCTGAATACTCGACGAATATGGTCTATATGTTCGAGGGAGTACAACAGCCAGCAAGTGGTGCAACACGGGCATCGAAAATGAAGGCGTCGCCGTTGACCCCAAAGGTAACGTGTACGTCAGCGGAGCTACTAGCATTAGTTCCGGTGAAATAATTGAGTATCCCGCTGGGTCGTTCGGAGGCGCGTGCGAGAGCACGGTGCTTATTTCGACTCTCGGGTTCCCCGGCGGCATTGCGCTCGATCGCAAGGGTGACCTAGTGGTTTGCGAGCAAAACGCCGGCGTCGATATCATTCCGCCGCCGTACAACGCAATTAGCGGCACGATCACTATCCCTGGAGCGCGCGACTACTTCCACGCGGCGCTGACTGCGAGGAACGATCGCCTGTTCGTCGCCGATCCACTTTCCGATGCGGTGTACGTCGTCGAATACCCGTCCGGAATACCCGATGCAACGTTGGGCGGCGCAAATGGCATCACAGTGCCGTATGGCGTGGCCGCGTACCACTAGCGCGCCAGAAGGGCATCTTAGCAGGTGCCATAGCAGCTAGCCTCGGACTTCTCTCCGCATAGTGGAACCTACACAGCATGGGGTGTATGTAAAATGCTACTACACTTAATCGCACAGTATGGGATCTATGTAATGGGTGCGGTCATCCTGTCCAACATTATCGTCTACGGGCTCGCGGGCCGGAGGAAGCGGACGGTACCAGGCTGGTTTGGCTGGACCTACGGCGTCGTCATGTTGGCGATCGGGTTAACGCTCCTGACGGAATCGGCATTCCGCATCCGCTAAGAAGTGGCGCTCTATTCGGGCGGGGCGCCTCCTCCGAGGTTGCCCCACTCAGATAGCATCATGCCCCGCCCATCCTGTCGAAAACGCATCGAGCTTGGTTGCCGCGCCGCGCTGCGTGCCAAGGTACTAGTGGCAGTACGTGTCGGCGGCTTGCATGATGCTCGAATGAGCCATACGATCGCGCGCTTGTTCGATCGTCACACCGATAAAACTCATATATCGCGTTTGCCGTATGCCCTAGCTGGTAGAGCGCCAGGTCGGGCCGGGAACGACGTGTGCTTCTTTTTGGCGGCCCGCGGTTAGCCCATGCTGATTCAGCTTGACAGTCCGAGGTCATATATTTAATATGACCTCATGCCTTTGACTCCGGAACTTTGTCGGGCGGGACGCGCGTTGCTTGCCTGGACGCAGCGTGATCTCGCCGACCGTGCGCAAACGGCCGTATCAACGATCGCCGACTTCGAGCGCGGCGCGCGATCGCCGATCGCGAACAGCGTCGAGGCGCTCGAAACTGCCTTAAAAGACGGCGGTGTACTGTTCGAGGGCGGTCGCGCGGCCCTTGCCGGCGGAAGTGGCGGCTTCACGCAGCTCGACCGCGGCCGCCCAATTCCACTGATCACGTCGGCGGATTTGATCTCATGGGCGGATCGCGTCGAGAGCCCGGTCGGACTTCCGACGCTCATTTCGATGCTGATCCGTGCGTCGGCCGGAGCCGATGCGATTTTACGTTTTCCGGCCGGTGAAGGCGTGCGGGATCCGGGCTGGGATGGCACATGCGAATCACCACGTTCCGCCGATTATGTGCCGGAGGGATCCTCGCGGTGGGAGCTTTCGGTTAAAAAGAACCCGCAGACGAAGGCGGATAGTGATTTTACGAAGCGCGCGGCCGAAGGCGATGCCGCGACGCGAGCGCTGACGACGTACGTGGTCGTCGCGATGCGCCGGTGGACCAACAAAGAGACGTGGGTGGTCGAACACGTCAAATCCGGGATATTCAAAGACGTGCGCGCGCTCGACGTGCACGATCTCATACAGTGGCTCGCGATGCATGTACAGGTTGCCCATTGGCTTGCAGTTCGTCTCGGCAAGCGATCCATTTCCGGTGTTACGTCCCTCGATGAAGCGTGGCGCCGTTGGGCGCTTGCGACGAAGCCCCCGCTCACAGAGGGCATCGTTCTAGCCGGCCGAGATCGTGAGGCTACGGATGTTCTCGCGTGGCTGAAAGCGCCCCCGTCCGTGCTGCGTGTCCAAGCCGCCGAGGCCGAGGAAGCGATCGCATTTCTATTCGCGGCGATTCGGCAGCTTCCCGAAGCCTATCGGGAGACGTATCGGACGCACGCTCTCGTAGCTGAATTAGATGGCGCCGTACGCGAACTTTCCGTCGCGATGAACCCGCAAATCATCGTGATGAGCGGCGCTAGTCCTGGTTTTGCTGAGAGCATCGCAGAAGCAGGCCATCACGTCTATGCGCTTTACGGCCCAGAGACACAACTGCGAGACGGCGTCTCGCTCGCCGACGTTCGGCGCGTCGACCTCGCCGTCGCGCTGGAAAACATGGGAAAAAGACCCGATGATGCGCGCTCGCTCGCCAATCGTGCGGGGGGCAGCATCGCGATGCTTCGTCGCATTCTCTCCGAAACGGCGACATCGCCGGATTGGATGAACACAGTGTCTCGCAACTCCGTAAACGCTGCGTTTTTTGCCGGCGCGTGGGACGAGAGCGCCCCGACGGATCAATCGATCATTGCTGCTTTCGCACAGCGACCGTTCGACGAGGTGAGCCGCGAGCTTGCAGCGTTGACGGCCGGCGTCGGCGCGCCACTGCGCCGTTCAATCACCAAGGTCCAAGTCGTATCCGTTCAATATCTCTGGTCGATGATCGCGTCGCGTCTGAACGACGCGGACGTCACGGCGTATCTGAACACTGCTCGGGGTGTCCTTTCGGAGATCGATCCGCGTTTTTACGAAGCCGATCGCGCCCGGCTTATTGCTTTCGGCAAACACCCGCCGGTCGCGACGAAAGAACTGCGCTGCGGCCTTCTCGAGACCCTCAACGTGATGGCAGCATCGCCCGAGCGTGCGAAGAACAGCGTGCCCCTCCTTGAAGAGCGCATCCGTGGATTCGTGCGCGAACTACTCGATGAAGCGGATGCGGCGCGTTGGTGGTCGCTGCGCGACGTTATGCCGCTCCTTGCCGAGGCGGCGCCGGAAGAGTTTCTTGAAGCCGTCGAGGGATCTGTAAAGCGTGGCGATGCGCCGATCACCGTTCTGCTGCAGTCGGACGGCGAGGGCTTCTTTGCCAGCGACTACGTTTCGCACCTGACGACAGCGCTCGAACGACTTGCCTGGTTTCCGGATTACTTCGCAGACGCAACGATGGCGCTCGCCGCGCTTGCCGCCAAAGACACGAAGGAAAGCCGCCATGGAAATAGGCCGGCGGCCACGCTTCGCCAGATCTTTTTGCTGTGGAACCCACAGACGCTGGCTTCGTCTGGTGATCGGCTCGAGTCCCTCAAACGTCTGCGCGAACATTACCCAAACGTCGCTTGGCATTTGATGGTCTCGCTCTTGCCGAAGTACGGTGGCGATACGTCATCGTTCTCGTCGAAACCAGCCTGGCGTCGTTTGCCAACGGATGATTCGTCAACCGCCGGGCCAACCACGCGAGCGAAAGATGTAACCATTATTTTCGATTGGCTTGTCGAGGACGCCGCTCGCATCGTTTCGCGATGGAACAAGCTCCTGGAAAATCTCACGGGTCTTGATGAGACGTCCCAACGCCGCGCGACCGAGGGCGTTTTAGCGCTCGTCCACACGCTCGATCGTGATGACGATCGTCTTGCTGCGCGTGATGTTGTGCGCAACGTGCTTCATCGACATCGCGAGTTTGGGACCGCCGGCTGGGCGATGCAGGAGTCGGTATTGGGACCGCTGCAAGACGCCTTCAATTTCTTCACCCCAGCAAATGTTGTCGATCGCGAGCGTTGGGTATTTGCAAATCAGCCGGCGCCGCCGGATCCTGTGCCCGGACACAACGTCGAGGTCATAGAAGCGCATAATGCTTCTCATCGTCAACGCGTCGCACGTGAACTCCTTGCCTCCGGTGACGTCGATGTGATTTTCGCAATGGCGACCGCCGTTGAGAATCCGGTGCAACTTGGCATCGCACTCGTCGGCGTCGACGTCGACGAAACGTTGCGCAACACCCTGATCGCACGTGGAGCGCAATCGGCCGAACCCCTTCTTCGAGAGTTTGCGCGAGGTATCGTCTACGCTGGCGTGGCGAAGTACGGCGCCGCGTGGGCGGCATCGGTCACTCGCGCCGGGACCGCCGCCGGCTGGTCCGGCGCGGCGCTAGCAGTCATTCTGCGAGGGATGCCGCCGGACAGTGGAACTTTTGAGCTCGCGCGCGAGGTCGGCACTGACGCCGAGCGCGTCTATTGGGAGACCGCACCATGGACGTGGTTCATCCACAGCGATCCATCCGCTATCGTTCTTGCGGTCGTAGCGAAATTACGTATTGGCCAGTCGATCGAAGCTACGGCACTTATCGGACAAACCGGGCCGACGCGGTTCCCGTCAGAGTTGCTCCAACGATCTCTAACAGCCGCGAGCATGCAGATACGTGCGCAACGCGGGCAGATCGATTCGATGTTCTCGCATTACTGTGGGCTTATTCTCGATCGGCTCATCGCAGACGAGAGCGTTGATCGTGACACGCTGACCCGACTCGAGTGGACATACTTCGGCCTTTTTCAGGCATTCGATCGCGACTCGGCGCTACTCGAAGCTGGCCTCGCGCGTGATCCGCAGTTCTTCGTTAACGTAGTCTCGTCCGTGTACCGCGCCGACGGTGACGATGACACCGACGGCAGCCAAGAAGATCTGGCGCAAAAGATGGTCGTTGCGGAACAGAGCTACACCCTCCTGGGCAAGTGGTCGGTCGTACCAGGATCAGAACCGGACGGTAAGATCAATGGTGGCGCTTTGAGTGAATGGGTACAGAAAGTACGAGAGCTCGCGATTCCGGCAAGGCGCGTCGACATCATCGATCAGCATATCGGCATGATTCTCTCGGCGGCGCAGGCCGAGCCCGATGGCGCGTGGCCTCCCAAGCCGGTTCGTGAAACTCTCGAACGCGTTCGCAGCAAGCAGCTCGAGATCGGTTTTCAGATGGGAACGCGCAATCGCAGCGGAGTAACGACGCGCGGCCCCCTCGACGGCGGGGAGCTTGAGCGCGACCTCAAGAGTTACTACGAGGTGTTAGCAAAGCGCTTCCGTGGCAGTTTTCCGAGGACTGCCACCGTGCTAAAAGCAATCGCGTCCAGCTATAAGGTGGACGCGCTGTATATGGATCAACTTGCGGACGCGATCGATCGAGCATGACCAGAGGCGTCGTGACGCGGGCCTCCCGCCGCCGCACTGAAAATATGCGAAGCCACCCCAACGCTCACACTCCCCGGCGCTTCTTCGCCTGACCGATTGTCACGCGACCGCACGCCGGCCTCGAGCGGGCGCACCGCAACGCGCCGCGCGAGGTGCTCCTTGACGGGACGCAAGAAATCGTCACGGCCGCGGCCGCTTCACCTCCCTGCGGCAGCTCGCACCGCCTTCGCCCGCCACCATAAGCCCAAACACCACTCCACCGACCATTACGCCGCGCTTCTCATCCAGGCGTTTGTCCTGACGGCGCCAATGCGTGCCCGACTTGCCACTCACTTTTATAAGGCTGATAAAAACACGCGGGATGGCGCCGTAGGACTTCGCGGACACGCTGCGCGTCTCGGCCGATCGTCAGACGGTAACGTAGCTGGTTCGCGAGCTGGTCGGCCGTCAATTGCGTGGTTTTAGCCCGACCGAGATAGTACATGCAGGCGCGCGCGAGCACATCGTCACGGCTGTTCACGTTTTCCAGCTCTCCCCACGAGGGGACGGTAGGCGCACGCTGCTGGAAGCGCCGGCTTAGCTTGTAGTAAGGTAAATAGATCTCCTCGGATAGGACACCGAAGCCCCGAGCTAGCGCGCCACCGATATTCTGATATCGTTCGCGACGTGAACGAACTGCGGCCAGCACCGCAACGCAGCCGAGCGTCACTACTGCCCATGGCGCTTTCAGCCAGAGTCGCTTCACGAGATATCCGACCCCAGCGATCCCGAGTACGGTCAGGGACGTCGAAGTGTGCACAAGGCGACCGAGCTGACCCGCGTCTCCGCCCTCTTGTAAGGCTCCAAGCCAGCGGTACAGTTCATCTGTGTCGGCGGTTCGCCCGTACACCGCTTGCCATGCCCGCTCATCCTTAGTCAGATAGAATGCCCCCAGCGAAAGTGCGAGTACGATCGATGCCACGTCTTCTTTTGCCTCATCGAGGGCATCAATGCGAGAGCGTTCCACCGGAGAAAGTACGCTAAGGGGTGGACCTTCGCCGCGAACGACGTGGAGAAGTGGCAAGTACTCATTGTTCCATCGACCAACATAGGCGTCGACCAATGCGTTCTGATAATGCGCCCACTCTTCGAGGTGCCGCTCTACCTCGTCGATCACGTGCTCGGCACAGATGAGGCGAAACGCACCGCTATTAGCGGCGGCAATGAGTGTCCCGCGACCGTTTCGTCGGCATGCCGAGTCGATATCCTGCCGTAGCACGTTTGTGTCCGGAACGATGACGATCGGTTCGTCGAAGAGAACATCTAGCCAGGTTCCCGGGAATGCGCCCTGTTCGTCCGGCCCATTGATCTCAGCGGTTCGAGCTTCGCCGTGCGCGTGAGCCAGGTACTTCCGATGGCCCGTTCCCGGCTCGCGTCTAAATCCTTGAATCATCATTTTCCCGAGCTAGGACCTGATAATCGCGCCCATGCGCATGACTAGAAGGATCATATCAACGTTGATCGCTCTCTGGGAGGTCAGGTTGCGGAACCAAGCGTGTTGGTGGCGCCCTGGCTGCTCGTTATATAGGCCCAACCCTGAACTCGATTTCAAGTGCGCCCTGTAGACTGTAATGTTAAATCAGCGCGAGCGCCATGGCGATGGCCGTTCAGAACAAGCCCATGATTTCAGCCTGGCGCAAGCATGATTTGCAAGAAATCAGAGGTCCTCGTGTCAGGCCACCGATCCACGCCCAACATTTATGACCGCTCGGCGGCGCTTTCCCCCGGAAGATGGAGGCTGCGGCCTGTGTGTGGTTTCCGGCTTCTCCACAACGCCATTGCGACCTAGCACAGGGGTTTTCCGCTCGCAACAAATCCCCGTGCCCCTCCCTCATCCGATTCACGTCCAATGCGATGGCGCTATGCGGATAGGCACGGCGAAACGTCGGAGCGAAGGGCGACTCTGGTGTCATTGGACAGCTTCCACCCGCTCGACGAGTCGGGTCCGCGCTTGAAAAAACACCTAGTGTTTGCCGGCTCGCGGAATCTAGCCATCACATTCCTCATGAACGCAAAACCAGCGCAGGTGGCCGAGTATTTGAGACAACGCCTCGGTCGACCCGTTGTCGCGCGATTAGCGGGAGTTGCCGATGCAAATCTGATATCGCGATGGAGCCGTGGCGCGGCGGAGCCTAGCGCGGACGAGCTCGAGCGGATGCGACTAGCGGTTCAAGCCTTTATGCAGCTGGCGCACCTCTTTGAGAGCGAAGAGAGCGCTCGCGATTGGATCAGCGGCGGCAATGAAGTGCTCGGCCATCGGATGCCGGTCGACGTCATCGCGAAGGGAGATCGCGAACGAATCTCCGCGGCCGTCCGTGCAGTCGCCGCTGCGGTTATCCAATGAAGGTCGATTCCAGAGCTGAGCCGCTTACTCGAGTAGCGAAACGGGACAACAATGCTGCTTGAGCGAGCTTGCACCTTTCTCGAAAACCTGCTCTATCTTTACGTCCCGACCTCTGCGTGATGAATGGACTCGGCTTTCCTTTGCTCCCAGAAATCACAGACGCCCTGTTGGAACAGTGCAGTTCCAGCGATGACTATCGACCAATACTTTTTGAACTTTATAAGCACGTTGGTTTGCTTTCAATAGCATTCGCGCAGATCTCACCCGAGTCTCAGGGCTTAAGGGCCCTACCCCCGTTAGAGTTCTCGATACTAATTGGCCTCCTAACTCGATGCTCGCGTCTGATGCTCTCTACTTTGAGATTGACAAGTGAGGGCAGACATGGCGAAACGACGGCTCTAATCGATCGGTGTATTTTTGAAAGCTCCGTCATACTTAGGTGGCTGTGCTGTACGGAACTTTCAGATCGTTTTGAACGCTATGTTGGTCATGGCCTAAAGTCCGAGTTGGCATTAAAGGCGTTGATTGAAGAGACAATCCGTACGCGCGGTGGCGTCCCCTGGGCCATCGAAAAGCGCATGATCGAATCGATCGCGCGATACGTAGATGCTTCGGGATTTGACGAAAAGCAAGTAGCGCAGTCTAAGAGACTGCCTGATCTTGCTAGCATGATTCGGGCCATTGGAAGGGACCCGATCGACTACGTCGTCGGTCAGCGCCTCGCTTCACATGCCGTTCATGGCACGTGGCCAGACCTATTCACTCATTATCTTGAGCAAGCCGATGGACGGCTCGTTCCATGTGACAATGCCTCGTCGTCCATGACCGCTAACGAATTCATGTCGATTTCGCTGCACGTTTTGAACGCCCTCGACGCCTTTTGCGAATATGTGGTGCTCCAGCCCGACGCTAGGATAGAGCTCGCTACGCGAATCACCTCTGCGCGGAGTCAACTACTCTCAATCTATGATCTCATCGCGAAGGGAGACTTTGACCCAGAGCCAACCTTTTGAAGAAAATTACTGCGCGACTTTCAGGCTCGTTACAGGGCGAAACTTTCCACCGCTGGCCTTCGGCCGGCGGCTTCTACACAAGAGCTATTGTGAGTTCGAAGGGCCAGGTGCCGCAGCCCGAGGGGGCGCCTGCGTCGCGTTTCAGCCCCTTCTCCTTAAACTGATCGTTTTTCGTCAAAGGCCTCTTGTTGATCGCTCAGTTAGCCTCGCTGTCAAGTATATAATTCCCAGGTTTTCGTTCTCGAGACGCGGGAATTTGCACGAACGCACCGCGCGAATCATCGGGTTGCGATCCGATCGATCCTACGATATCTTAGGGTCGTGAAAGACCCATCTAAAGTGCAAATATTGAAGCACCGAGGCCTGATTCACGACTACCTGATCAAATATCCGCTTCGATACTGCATTCCGGTGTTTATTGGCGTGCTCACCGCAGAGGATCAAACGATGCGGGCCAGCGCGACAGCCACGATGCTCGACCTTTACGGCCGCAAACTCCTCATAACGGACGATCACGTAATAGCAAGCTTCGAGAAGTTTCTGTCGGAGGACAGTCGCGTAAAGTTTCAGACGGGAGCCGAGATATTCGATCCCCGAAACCGGTGCATCGATCGCCACGCGACGAAAGACCTATTCGTAATAGATGCCACTGGGCTAACGCTCGATGATCGAAGTTCTGACGAAGAACTGCCTAAGCTTGAGTTCTATGTCGTTCCCAACAACACGTCATGGCCGCCACCGCTAGTCAAAGTAAGCGACACAATAATTCTGGGCGGCTTTCCCGGAGCGATGCGCCGGGAGGAAGGATTCAACGTGGTGTGCGGTTCGTATAGTATAGCGTCGATTCCGGTCACCGGCGTCTTCGCCGATCATTTTTCATGTAATATCGATCGCACAACGTGGCAGAGCACGCGAGCTGATGACCAGTGGGTCCGCGAGTTCACTCGCTGGGGCGGCCTGAGTGGGGGCCCTGTGTTCCAGGACGGCCCTGGACTGCTGAGGCCCCGTCTGACCGGTTTCATCCAACAGTACCACGCCGAATATGATCAGCTTCAAATCGCTCACGCCGCGAGCATCAACGTCGACGGTACAATCGCACCGGGTCGCCTATTTTAGCCCCTTGAAGATGCCGTTAACATGCGCGCAAGGCGCGCGGCTCAAATCGGCGAATGCCGCAGCCAGCTGACGTACCACGGCGCGAGTATTGGCTCGTTGCGAAGACTTGCGCGGGCCAATCCGCGCAATCCCGTTAGCTCTGTGAGATGATGTAGTGGAAAAAATTCAAACGCATCTAGGGATTCTGCAGCGACCGCTGCGCGAGGCCGCGATTTAAAAGCCGTCCGAGTTGCCGCTATTCAAGGGCAAGGATGACCTTGAGGATCTACTTTGCGGAACGTGTTCGGCCGTGCTCTGCGAGTCGGTAACTCCACTTACGCTCAAAACGCGGTTTGGCACCTCGCATCAGCTTATTATTATGTGTCCGCGTTGCGATACGTATAATGTCTTGCCGTCCGCCATTGGCGTTGACAAGACAAGATAGCGAGAGTCATCCGGCTGCGTTTCGTGCGTTGACCATACGCTCCTCGTTCTGGAAGGGGCTTCCCCGAAATACGGGCTTCTTGCAGTCCCATCTCTAGTTCGATATTGAGAGATTGCGTCCAAATTAAGTCGTCCCGGCCTGCGTGCGACGCGTTTATGTTGTGTTCTTTAGATTTCGGTCGAACGCTCAAAATGTACGTATCCGGGGGCAAGTTGATCGTGCATAATAAAGACGTTGTCGCCGGTGCCGTATTTGCTCCGATAGATGACGCCGCATGAGTTGGCGACGGCGTGCAGCGCATTACCAAGCCAATGCGTTGGTGCTCCTTCGGGCGAATCAATGTAGTCCCACCAGTTGCCGGTGAGCTCTTGGTGATTTGTTTTGAGCCCGCGGCGCGCGTCATCTCCGCGAAGGTCTAAGAGCCTGAAAAGGACACAGGATAGAATTGCAAGATGTGTCGCTGGACCGGGTGCGTTGATGATTTCCGTTGCCGTTTGAATCCGTCGCCGCGTTTCGAATAATGGCGTTGTTGTGTCGGTTGACGCGTAGAGCACGGTGAAGGATCCGACGCGCATCGTCCCGCGATTAAATCGATGATCTTTCTTCGGATTGCTGAAAGCTGCGTGGGGCAGATCGGCCCCGCAGAGCGCTCGATAGAGTGGGCCGTTGTAGTCGATGAACCAATTTGCCGGCGCCGAGCGTAAAGCCATCCGCAGTGCCGCCGGGCGGAGCATGCGCTACGGGGCGCCCTCTTCAATGCTCGAGAGGAAGGCGCCCAGAACGCTCAACCGACCATCGATGATGTAGTCGATCGGACGCTTGAAGTCGAGTTCCGGATTTGGCGCATTCAGCCACACGCGAGCGTGCTCCTCATTTTGGTTGAACAAATGAGCTACACGGACGAATAGACTATAGATGCGCCTCATCTGCTCTTGTGCCCGGGGCGAATGCGCGCCGCGTATCACTGTGGAAGGCGCCACACCGAGCGCCCGAGACAGCTCGCTCGTACGCAAGCCTAAACAAGCAGCTAGACCTTCGGAATCTACTGACCCGTTGTTATTAAGGACGCGCTGCGCCGACGAGGGGAGCGAAACCGCCATAGGAAGACCTCCGCACTCATTCTAGCAAGACCGCTAAGAAAACGCAACAAGTTATGTGCGTTTTTCGCGCGAAGGAGCTTGTGCTATGTCGCCTTGCAAAGAAAGGCGGCTAGGTATGTCGATACACTACCGCGACTTTCGTGCCGAAGGGGCTTCCCGCGTCAACGTGAGTTCTTCACCGTTGAAGTTGTACGAAAACTTGGCAATCTCATTGTTAAGCCGTTCAGAGCCCAAATTTACCGAATTACCAACGCTGCGGTCGAACGTGCGATGCGGCATGCCGAGAATGTCATTGACGTATCCGCGGCCGCTAGCGCGGTCGTCGGATGCACACCGCACTACACGGTTACCTCAGAACCGTGTGCGATGCGCCCGTACTCGCTTCTGGGCCGGATTCGTCCTTGACGCACTTATACAAGGTGGTCCGGACACAGCACCCTGCTTTTTTGGGGACGACTCCCTACGCCGAGGACGTTCGCCTCGTCGCAAACGCCTTTGCTTCAGGAATTGAGACTTCAAACATGATTCGCAACAAAGCGACGCCAGCGCACCCAAACGAAGCATCACTTGAGGGTCCTTGAAGCGAACCTAATGATTAACAGCGAGCGCACCCTTCTTCATTACCTAGCCGAATGCTGCCGCGAAGAGATTAGTTACGCCGCTCGAGGAGAGCTACGGCCTTTCCGCTCGGGCACTCATCACAGATTGACTGCGCGGCTTGTCGAACGTTAAACCTGCATCTTGTTGGTTAGAGTCGTTTGTTGACGGAGGACCTCAGCAACTAGCGATGTACGGCCCTTCACGCCAAAGGCTCTAAAGATCAGCTTCGCGTGGTTCCTGATCGTGTGCTCGCTACGCTGAAGCTCTTCAGCAATTTGTTTCGTGGTCTTACCTCTGCAGATCTCCTCGAACACGATTCGCTGCATCGGCGGCAGGGTCAGCGCGCTGGCACGCCTTTCGCATCTCGAAATTTCCTCATCGTGAGCGAATTCTGCGGCGACACTCGTAATTCGGCCGATTGCCGAGCGAAGAAGCACATTGTCCGCTTCTGTGCTCGCAAGCCTACGTCGAAGCTCACGGATCATAGGCTTTGCTTCTCGACGCTTTGCTTCAAGGATCGCTGCACCGCCAGTGTAAGCACCCTCGTCAAGCGTCGCGAGAAGGCGAGCAACCGTCCCTTTCTTGAATAGCTCGCCGTTCGTATTCTTGCCGATTCGCTTGCGTAGTGCGGCCAGCTCCTTGAGGGAAAGGGCTGTAGCCGACTGATTACCGGTTTTCATTTCGCCTCGTTGAACAGTAGTTGAGAGCTAAAGCGTTGCGGTCACCGCTTTGCTTGAGCGTGCAGCAACTGCCGCAAGGTAGTAGCTGGCTCGGTTCGAATAGCCTCCGAGCTGCAGCTGCGATACCGAATCCATTCACGGTCCTCCGCTCAGACTGAATCTCTCGATCTAACAATCTATTAGACCGCCGTCGGTGGAATCACGATCGCCTCGCGCGGCTTTTGCTGGGCTCAGATTACCTCATGGCATCGTTGGTCCAGCATGCATTTGATCGCATCGTCCTCGCGCTGCTGCCGGTGTTCGATGACCGAAAGCGTATGCCCGAGCGTGAGTACGAACGAGAGCGCGAGCGCGAATAGCGCCGCGATTACGATTAGTCTGTTTCTCATGTTTAACGCCTCAAGTTTAATGCGGAGTAGATGATTGCGAAAGCTTAGTGCTGCGTTTACCGAGCCGCTGAGCCAGCACGAGGTCCGTTGCCCTGCTGATGCCGCACGAAGTGCAGCCGGATACTTATTCGTGAGATAGAGTCGTCGAGTAGCTCGCGAGCTGCGACCAGCGTATCATGCGCGCATCGAAGCTCTTGAGGATCGACGCACGCGCGGATAAGCTTATCCAGGCCAGACGCCGCTTTCAATGCGTCTGCCGCGTCGCTTAGAGAGTCCATCTTAGATTAGCAGGTGGGAGGGCCGGCTTACGCCGGCACCTCCTCAGCCCTGTCGGCGTACCGCTCGACGAAGCGAGCGATTATGTCGATGGTCTGGCGCCCTTCGAATTCCGACGTTCGAATGTAGCCCGTCATTTTGACGAAGGCGCCCTTAGCCAACTGCTCCAAACCGTTAGTTGCGTCGGCGAATGCGGTCACATGAAAAAAGTCTGTCGACGCTTTTTTGTCGCGACTGCGATCGGATGCTACTGTAAACCGCGCGTATTTGGTGCCGCTTTCGGTTGTCGCAATCTCGACCTCTTTCGTGAGGTTTCCAAAGATTGTTAAGTTGGTCATTTCGTTTTCCTTTCTTGTAGCAGTCCCTTTAGTGGGTGCCGCACGGCGGCGTGATCACGCACGGAGAGGCTCCGCTGCAACGGTCGAGTCGAGCGAGACTTGCGAAGCCGTTGCGGTGGAGTGCCGCGCGTGATAGCCTGACCGAGCGGTACGCCGGACACGAGGGGCTGCGAGTCACCGGTGCGTTAGCCTCCCCACGACGAGCATTGCGATCACTGCGGCTGTCAGCAAATGCCTCAGCCGTTGCTCGGACCGCGGCAAAGGCGTCGTGATCGGTAGCACGAGGCCGAACCCTAGCGCAAACACCGTCAAGCTGGCGACGCGCAGTACGGTCAGAAGTCCGAGCACTGGATCTCCGCAAAACAGCCGATCGTCGCGGCTTCGTGCTGCTGGTGCTTCTGGATGGCGACGATGCCATGCTCAAATCTCGTAGCTGTAATACAAACAAGGCTCGTGAGCGACGCGGCGAGAGCGATGCGGATCATGAGAGTGATCATGCTGAGTTTTCCTTCCGTGATGGGCCATGAGTGCGAATAAGGCGGTGGGCCGCGGCGACAGCTCGTCGGGAGGATAGTCTTGCGCTGAGTGCGTCGGACGCCACCAAGCCGGCGACAATCGCGACAAGCGCAGATGCAGCTAGCATGGGCGTGACGGCTATGATCCCGATCGCGTCGCCGAAGTCTGCGAACCGCATCATGCGCACCTCGACCGCGATTGCCCGCCCCGGACCGCGGTAAACACGGAGCGGTCGAAAACGGTCATCGCGCGGGGCGCAACGCTCTGCGTCGGTCGCGATGCAAATGATAACGCGGTGGTCAAGGCAGGCTCGCTGCGCTCGGCCTTGACTTTCCATAGCGCCGACTTGTCGGCGCCCGCTCCAGCGTGGAGACAAGCTAGACCGACAGCCATGAGCCGCCCAGTTCGCTCGCGAGCCGCAGGAAGGGCATAAGGCGTCCGAGGTTCTCGCCGTCCGCGACTGCGGCATCAGCTGCTGTATGCTCGTCGGCGATGCTGATCGCGAGCTGGGCGAGCGAGTAGACTTGCGCAGTCGTCGTCGAGCTCGTCGGCGCGCCTACACTCACGCAGCATCCCCGCCGCGCGAGTCGCGCAAGTGTGAGGCCACAGTCATGGCGATGGCACCACGCTCAGCGCCCGTAAATTCGTAGATCGGTATTCTGACGCCACGCGCATGCCGGCGACTGCGCGCTTCTACGATGGATATCGCGCCCGATGCACGCTCAATCGCGAGGATGTCTCGATAAGGTCGTCCCTCGAGCTTGATGTCGACGCAATGCTGGCCCGGCCGGGAGCCGGGGCGAATCGCTAAAATGGCGATGGTCACGCCCGCTCCTCGCCCGCCAACCACCGTTCAAAGCCAGCCCGCGCGACCAACAGCCGACGACCCGCCCGAATCGGCTGGCCGAATACGCCCTCCGCAATCGCTGCATAAATCCAGTTCCTGCTGCGGCCAGTCAGGGCAATGAGGTCGGCTATGTCATAGACTGCGCGCGCAGGACGATGGCGGGATTTGAAAGGCCGACTGGGGTCGATGTGTGCTGAACCGGTATCCACGAGGACACTATAGCAAGATGTTTGTTCGTTGTAAAGGTCTATAATATGAACGTTGATCTAGCAACCGAACCTAGGTGATAACTGCCCTCCAAGGAAATATAGTGTCGTGGCTTCCGAATCAGCCCGGCGGTCAGCCGAGCGGCGTTCTTATCCGGGCGGAAGACCGTTCGCTCACTCGCTTGCTGGTGAAGAGCGCCTTCTGTGGGCGAAGCGACTGAGAGTCGAAATCGCTGCGATTCCTGGTGCGACTCAACAAGAGCGCCTTCGGCGCCTGGCTGATTCCCTAGGCGTCGTGCGTCGATCGAAACTGGATCGTCTAGCGGAAAAGGCAGGAAAGTTGGACGCGAGGATCTACCGCGGTACCTTGACCTCGCCGTCGCCCTTAGTTCCTTCACTGCCAGCCATGCAAGACATCATCAATGGCCGAACGGGGGTTAGCCCTTCGCGAGCTTTTGAAATTGGCGAAGCATTGTGGCTAACTGGCATTCAGCGAAGTAACGGTCTAGAAACGTTAGATTGGGCTGAATCGTACCACCCTCATATCGTCGGAATAGTTGGGAACTGCATCTTACTTGGAGATCGTCCGGTCCTTAAGCGTCTGTGGTCAGGTTTGATGACCACCGTGAGAAATCTCTATTGGTGGGAGGGCGGCGCCGTCGACGTGCCTTGGATGGATGCGGAACAGCACAACCTGCTAGACCACGCATTTGATCATTGGGTTCTTTCGCGCGAAGATAGTACCGCTATGGAGCCGACATTTCAAGCGTATCTCGCGATCCATCGCTTGCCACCGGACACACCACACCTAGCATTGTCAATATTGAGAAATACAACCGTACTTCTCATGCTAAGAACAATGCGGGATCAGTACCCTGATTGGGTAAAGGGCGAAGACGTCCAATTCGAGGAGGAGCTGGCTCGGTGGGGTATTTCTATGGGCGATGAAGCGCCGCACTAAAGGTAGTGGCTCCATCCGCAGCCGCGGTGGCGGCTACTGCGCGGTGATCTCTACGCGGAATCCGGACACCGGTGCTCGCACGCGCAAATGGTCGCGCGCTTTCCCAACGAAGGGAGCAGCGCAGGCTGAGCTCACCCGAATGCTCGCTGGCTCAACTCAGCACCGTCCCGGCACAACCCACGAAACCCTGGCCACCCTCCTCTCCTCTTACATTACGGAGTGTAAAGCGCGCGGCGCTTCGCCAACTACAATTGCGGGCTACGAGACAATCGCACGCCGCCTCGATGACGGTATCACGCGGATCGCGATTGCCCGCGTTACGGCACGTGACATCGAGGCTTTTTATGCCCGGCTGCGCGAAAGGCCGATCAATGCCTCAAGAGAGTGGAAGCAGCGTCAGTCTTCGCGCACGATATCTGCCACCTCGATCCACCACACGCATAACCTACTTCGTGCGGCAACGAAATGGTCGAGCCGTATCGGACGGATCAACAGCGATCCGATGGAGCGTGTGCAGCCTCCTAAGCGCAAAAAAATACAGGGCAGCGCACTCCGCCACGATGATATTGCAGCGTTACTGCGCGAAGTATCGGACCATAGGCTCGAGCCGGCGCTACTCTTCGCTCTGGCTACAGGGATGAGACGGGGTGAAGTTTGTGGCTTGCGCGAGCGAAACGTCAACCGCAGGGCAAAGACGGCGTTGGTTCGAGAAGCTCGCGCGGATGACGGTCGCGGCGGTTGGCGGCAAAAGTCGACCAAGACCGAGCACGAGCGAGTGGTACCCCTCAATGCATTGGCCACGCGCGCGCTCGCACTCGAAGCGCAGCTACGCAAGAAGCGCTCGGAAATCGCGGCTTCCGCGTGGAGAGATAGTGGGTTCGCCTTTGTAGATGAGCTCGGTGCAGCAATCTCGCCGGACGCGCTGACGGATGCGTTTCGTCGAGCGTTTGCACGTGTCGAAGCCGCAACGGGCCGCCATCACCGCTTGCATGACCTCAGACACACGGCGGCTTCCCTAATGTTAGGTGCCGGCGCAGACGTTGGGACCGTTCGCGACGTGCTCGGCCATGCTGACGCATCAACTACATTGGGGATTTACGCACATGCGATCGAAGGTGGAAAACGTCGAGCAGTTAACGCAATCGACTCCGCTGTTCGTGCCACGGCGCCCCGACGCTCACTAAGGCGTACCATCTCGTAGGTAGCGTTATAGGTAGCAAATGCTATCTAAAATAGCACAGCAAGCGCGGCTGTATGGAAACCGTTATGTAGCGCCAACGGGAATCGAACCCGTCTTTCCGCCTTGAAAGGGCGATGTCCTAACCGATAGACGATGGCGCCGCGATGCTCCTAACACCCTAGCCGGGGCCGGTGGAAGCTGTCAATGGTCCTCGGCTCTTTGTGGCGGGGCAACCACGTTACGGTTCCTGGTGGGATGGCTTTCGCGGCGAACTCGTAGGCTCGTAGGATTCGACTGTCGTAGGTCAACCTGCAATGCGCTATGCGCTGATACGGATCTGGGCCGTACTCGCCGTCGGATTGCTAGCCGGCGCGATCGGCGATGCAGGCACCGAGTTTTTCGCGCTGCTTGGTTGGCTGGGCGGCGCCGCGCGCGACGTCGACCATCAGGGCGTCCTGCCGGCTTTCGGAATCGCCTCGACGCTAGCCCTTGGTCTTGCCGCTTACGTAATCAGCTGCCGCATCACGCCCAGCGATCCGCTCGTGCGCAGGCTCGATGATGCTCCTGCCCGAGCGGTTGATGCGCTCGCCGCATTCGCGGGAAGCTGCGTCACCGTCGTTGGGATGGAAGCGTACGAAACACACTTCGGCGGGTTGGCGCCCTTCGATGCAAACTCCGTCGTAATCGCACATGCCCCGATTCTCGTCCTATCGTTTCTGACGATCGCACTGGCGGCGCGGATGATGCTCGGAATCGCGATCCGTTGCGCGGCGCGCAGCGGAATTTTGGCCGCTTCGCTGTTGTCGTCGTTCCTGCGAATCTCGCGATCGCGCTCGGCCAAACCCAAGCACGCGACGATGCTTCACAGGGACGAGAATCACTCTCATCTCGGTCCTGCAATCGTCAAGTCGCGCGGCCTTCGCGCTCCGCCGCTCACGCTCCCAACTCTAACCTAGGCTACTCGACAAACTGCGGCGCGCATAAGGCGCGCCGCTTGGGAGCGAGGTCCATGCGAAAGATCAGTCGCATTCTATGCGTTCTTTTTGCGCTAGCACTTTTATTCCAACATGCCGATGCCGCCGAGCTCGTCACGGGCGCGATCTTAGGCACCGTCTCCACACCGGCTCGGGCTCCGATCGCGGGCGCGCGCGTGTCGGCGCTGGCTCCGTCGGGCCGCTACATCGGCACGACCGACGCTAGCGGCCGCTTCACGATTCTTGGGGTTGCCCCAGATACGTATGCCGTCCGCGTTGAAGCGAACGGTTTCGAACCAGCCAACGCGACGGTCATCGTGCTGCCGGGCGAGCACGAGCGACTCGCCGTGGTCTTGCTGCCCAAGCTCAAGGAGATCGCGAGGGTCGAAGCAAGAGGTGCGGCGTTCGCGATCGGCAACGCGAGCGACGTCTTCACCGTGCAGGGCGAACAGGCTCGAGGCGGTACGCCGCAAGCCTCTTCCTCCGGACTCGCCAACTATTCGCGTGACGCCATACAGGGCGCGATCTCGAACGTTCCGGGCATCCAAGAAGACTCGTTCGCGAACGTGATCGTGCGCGGCGGAAAAGTCCAAGACACGGTCTACGATTACGATTCCGTCCCCGTACCGCAGGGCCTCATCGCCGAACCCGGCGGCAATATCGTCGGCGCGCAGCTCGGCACAGCCGGCGTTGGTTCCGAAACCGTCACGCTGGGCGGGTATACCGACGTCAGTCAAAATGCCCTGGGCGGCGTCGTCAACGAAGTGCCGCTGACGGGTACCTATCCTGCAGCGGCGTCCCTCGAACTCGCCGCTGGAATCGGCGCGCAGCTTGGCGAGATCAAGTTTACCGAACAGGCGGCGACGCCCGACCTCCACTGGCGGTATGCGCTCTCCGCAACGAGCGGCAGCGAGTATTTTGCCTACGGCGACGGCCACACGTTCTATCCTGCCGAGATCGGCACGTATGGTCTCGGCTTTCAGACGCGAGCACAGTATGCGATCGCCGGTAACGTGCACTTCGCCGCTACACCGAAGGACGATCTCTCGGCTGTCTTTCTCGCCGGCGCGGCCGCCTATCAGCAATACGATTCGCCGTATCAAGGCCTGCAGTGGTCGACGTTCAACAGCCCCACCGCTACGTTCCCCGGCCAGCCGGCCAATCCGAATCAGCAAGTCGATACGCCGTCGATCGCGCGAGGAACGTACGGCGTCGAAAAGCTCCAGTGGATTCACAATTGGCAACACTCGCTGGGGCGGTTTCAGCTCTTCCAATCGCAGATCGGCGCCGTCGCCAACGGTCCCGAATGGGACGATCTCTCCTTTCCCGATGGCGTCATCTCGCTGTACTCGACGCAACATCAGCGCGAGGACGGGATCGGCTATGACTTTGAGGACCAAGCGAACGCCAAAACCGACTTTCGCGCCGGTGCGCAATACGACGTCGACACGAGTAGCCTCTACCAGATCGTTCCGACGGTGCCGCAAATCGTTACGGCGGCGCCGCGGCTAAATCAATACCTCGTCTACGTCAGCGACACGTGGAGCGTAACACCGACCTTCTCCGCGATGGGATCCTTGCGCAACGTGGGCCAACACGCCCAAACGAGCGACAGCAAGCCCGTCATCTATGGTGATGGCGCAATCGATCCCCACCTCGCGATCGCGTACACGTTCGCCGGTCTTAACGGGTTGCGCGCGACCTTCGATCACAACTCGGTTCCTCCGCTACCACTCGAGGTTCAGCGTACGTGCGTTCCGGCGGACGCGTGTAGCAATAGCTCGAGCAGCGGCCCGCTGGCACCCGAAACCGCGAACGACTATGCTTTTTCTTACGAACACGGCGGCCGAATGCAGGTCCGGCTCACGTACTTCATCGAGCTGGAGCAGAACGTCATCGACGTGCTACCGACCAACTACGGCGAGGCCGGTGAAAACCCCGACGCGATCGGCGTCCCCACGAACGCGGGCCAGCTGCGCTCGCACGGTTTGGAGTTTTGGGTGCGTAACGGGGGACTTACGCTCGACGCCAACTACAATCACACGCTCTCATCGAGCATCTATCAGTTCGCCTTCAATGACCTCAACGCGCCGGCGATTCTCGCCGGGCACCTCTTCCCGGCCAACTACATTCCCAACTTCACGGCGACGGCTTCATACGAGTTTGACTTCTTGTACCGTCGCTTGCGCGTCGCGCCGATGCTGTCTTACGAAAGCGGGTACCCTTACGGTAACGGCAGGATGGTCTGGGAAACGGTCAACGGCAAACCCACGCAGGTTCCCAATGACAACTACGTCAATCCGGGCTACAACTATTACTTCCTGAAGAACCCGTCGCTTCCGTACAACTCCGTGGCGAACCCGTACATCGCGAACCTGGGGACGAACGAAGGCGCCGATCCGAACACGCTGCGCACGATGCCCCAAACGCTCGCGTCGCTGCACGTCGAGGGCGATCTGTCGACACGGTTGACGGCGATCCTCGACGTCGTAAATCTCATTGGCACCGCTGCGCCGACGCAGTTTCAGGGAAACCCGTATCTCATCGGGCCGCCCGGATACACCGGCGGTGACGTCTACTACGAGCGGGCGTATGGTGCGCAGTACTGCAAGAAATGCCTGTACACGCTCGGCAACGGCGTCCCCACCAACGACGGCCAGTCACCAGCCGTACCGTGGCAGTACGGCCTTGCGGGATACGTACCGGAGGCTTACCCGATGGCGCGCACGGCCGCGGTTCGTTTACGCTACCGACTCTAGCCGCGATTCCTCTGTGCTCATTTCGAGTTGCTCCCGAGTCGTCGCATAGGTAGTCGGCCTGCGTCGCCGCGCTTCGTGTTGTGGCTAAGCGGCTAACATTTATTCGTTACCTGCTCGCCGTCGAAAATCTCGATTACACCAGTCTTTTCGCGGAAAGTCTGTTTTTCGAAGACAGCGCCGAGGGCCGCGAGCGATCCACCGTTTTTCGACGGCTTGGCGACCTGGTAGCACGAGATCGCTTGAGACCAGCCAAGACCGTAAAGATACTCCGATAACTCAACCGTGTAGCGCTTCTTCCGAGTCACGTGTGAGCTCACAAGCGGTGCTCCCTTGGGAAGCGTCGGATAGAATCCCGGGAAGCTATTGAACGCGTACTGGAGATAAAAGATGGGCTTTTGCGAGCCGGCCGGAGGGAAATTCCCCCCTTTGTATGCCTTGGTGCTGCTAATTAATTTCACGTTGTAGCCGTAGCTACCATACGTCTTCGGATATTGCAGTGCGCCGCCCCAGCCCGCGAAAGCGGGAACGCACAGCGATCCCCCGTTCATTTTCATTACTTCTTTCGCTACCTCGGCGTATTCTTTGGTGTTCTTTTGACCCTTGCATTTCGGGGGCGCCGAAACGTCGGGGACGTTTATCCCCAGACGCTGGAGCGCATCGGCCGCTCCGAGGTTCGCCGGCGGCGTAAGCGTCGATTGACCCGCGCAGCCGGCGAGCACGCCGATCACGACTGCGGAAACCAGGAATCCCCAACGTGACGATCCCGACCGATTGAAGCGCATGGTACCTCCTGCTCGGCAAAGCCTCCCGGACGAGCCGGGCTGCCAGAATCGTACGCTTCGGCCGACGTGGGGAGTATGGGGGGCCACCCTACCGTTGAGGCCAAGAGGCGACGAGCCGTCCGCCGTCGGCGAACCGGGTCAGTAGTCAGCATCGAGATTAGCGTCAGCTCGTAGTACATCCGAGCGCGGTGCGGACCTCAAGCCGGTATCGGCGCTAACTAGGGCCATTGTTCCGAGTAGCACCACGGCCGACCCCGTTCCGGATAACGCTCGCGCGCCGATTGGAGCAACCAGAAAAGCCCTGGGCTACGCGCCATCGCTCGCCTCGGTCGAGCAGCCACGCTGCGGTTCATTTCTCGGACACAACCCAGGGCGAAAATTCCGGAGGGTGATCAGCGACCCGGTACGCCCGCGCGATGCCGTTCCCCCGCGCTCGTCCCGGCGCGCTGCGACTCATTCGCGGGGATGCGGCTTCCCCAAAAAATTCTCACTAAAAATCGGAGCGGCCTCGCGTACGGTGCGGCACTACCTCGCGTCAGGCAATCGCAGCATCGATAGGCTGCTAATGCTGCGCACCGACTCCGAACTCGACCCGCTCCGACACTCGCTCCACTCGTTGTCGTCCTGAGCCCTTTGACTCCGCTCGGGACAGGTGAAGTCGAAGGACGCGTTAACTCGACTTCTTACAAGAGATGGTTACCGTCGTAACCACACCCTTCGGATCGGTCGTGGTATTGGCATCGCTGGTCTCGGTGTCGCTGACCTTCGTAATCATGTCGGAGTAGGAGCCGCCGTCCAGTCCTTTGCCGCTCCACGACGCAACGTTGCCTTGCCAACCCGATGTGGATTCGAGTCCGTATCCGCCGAAGTTGTCGTAGGTGGTCGTTACCCACTGTTTGATCGTCGGGTCGTACGTCATATACGTCATGGTGTTCTGCGCGACGGTGCGATACTGGTCGAACGGCGGTGACGTAGCCGCGTCGACCAGCCACATCCCGTCATTGCTGATCGTGTACACATCGGTCTCCGAGCGCGTCTTGCCGCGCAACGGCTGGGTGCACGTCCACGCGCCGACGAGGAAGTTCATCGGCGAGAAGTCGGGTTTCGGTATCGGAACCGGCGTGGGCGCGGCCGCAGTAGTCATTTGGGCGGTCGAAACGAGCGGGGTCGCGGAAAGCCCGACCGCCAAAAGTGCGCACCCCAGCGCTGATAATACGAAGTTTTTCATCTCCGATAGTCCTTTCACAGGAAGCATTTTACGAAGCTCCTGTAGCCTGGTAAGGCACCAAGCGCTCCGCTTCCTCTTTAAGACGGATCACGGGGCACGCGACTGCAAGGCGTCGTCTTCGATATAACCGCTTAAGGGCAACTTGCTTGGTCGCTCCGCGCTCCTCGTGTCGCGAGCGCCCGGAGGACCAACCGCGCGACGTTACTGCCGTGAAGGTGGCGATCAAGCATCTCGCCCCCAACGATCGTGCCCAGCTCATCGCGTGGCTTTTGCTCTACTATCAAGACGACGGGGCGATGTTCTCGCCTCAAATCAGCCGACGCCGCGTGGGCCTGGTAGGATTCGAACCTACGCGCAACCAGTTATGAGCCGGCCGCTCTACCGCTGAGCTACAGGCCCCGCGCGTGGAAAGCCTTGGCGCCGGGATAGCGCGCCGCCTGCCCGAGCTGTTCTTCTATCGCCATCAGCCGATTGTATTTTGCGGTGCGATCGCTGCGCGAGAGCGAGCCGGTTTTGATTTGCCCGGCACCGGTTGCCACCGCAAGGTCCGCGATGGTCGTGTCTTCCGTTTCACCCGAACGATGCGAGATCACCGTCGCGTAGCCCGCCTTTTGCGCCATTGCGATGCAATCCAGCGTTTCGGTGAGCGTTCCGATTTGGTTGACCTTGACGAGAATCGCGTTCGCGACGCCGTCGGCGATTCCGCGTTCGAGAAACTTCACGTTGGTAACGAAAACGTCGTCCCCGACGAGCTGTACGGCGGTTCCCAGCGCATCGGTGAGTTTTTGCCAGCCTGCCCAATCGCTCTCCGCAAGCCCGTCCTCGATCGACACGATCGGATACTGCTCGCACAGCTGCCCGTAAAGCGCGATCATCTCGTCCACGCTGGAAGCACGATCGGGTGAAAGCGGATAGTATTTGCCGTCGTGGTAAAACTCGCTCGACGCGGGATCCAACGCGATCGCCACGTCGGCGCCGGGGCGATAGCCGGCCAGCTCGATGGCGCTTACGATCAGATCGAGCGCTTGTTGCGGCGTCTCCAGCGGCGGCGCGTAGCCGCCTTCGTCGCCGACGTGTGTCGAAAAGCCGCGATCCTGCAAAAGTCGGCCAAGAGCGTGAAACACCTCCGAGCCGTAGCGCACGGCCTCCGCTTCGCTCGGTGCGCCCACGGGCACGATCATGCATTCTTGAAACTGCAACGCTCCGGAAGCGTGCTTCCCGCCGTTGATCACGTTCATCATGGGAACCGGTAGCGTCGCCGCCGACGGACCGCCGAGATACCGAAAGAGCGGCAGCGACAGACTCACCGCCGCGGCACGCGCAACCGCCAACGAGACGCCCAACATCGCGTTCGCACCGAGGTTTGCTTTATTGGGCGTGCCGTCGAGGTCGATCAGCTTCTCGTCGATCTCGCGTTGGGCCGTGGCGTCGAGGCCTTCGATTGCCGGGCCGAGCAGATCGTTCACGGCCTGCACGGCCTTGAGCACACCCTTGCCGCCATACCGGCGATCGTCACCGTCGCGCAGCTCGATCGCTTCGTTTGCACCGGTCGATGCGCCCGAGGGCACCATCGCTTCCTCGACCGCGCCGAAGCTGGTCGCGGCCGTCACCGCAATCGTTGGATTCCCGCGGGAATCGAGCACTTCCCGAGCGTGAATCCCTTCGATCAGCGGGTTGCCGCCGCCGCGCAGCGATTCGAGCGACACGCTTACTCCGTGATCCAGCGTTCGAGATCGTGTCTTCGAGAAACGAAATCGTTGTCGTTGAAAAAGATGGGCAGCTCGCGCTCGGCGCTGGCGGCGCTGTCGCTTCCGTGCACGAGATTGCGCCCGATGGTCTGGGCGAGATCGGCTCGGATCGAGCCGGGCGCGGCGTTGAGCGGGTCGGTAGCTCCGATCAGCTGCCGGCAGCCTTCAATGGCGCCTTCGCCTTCAACCGCCATTGCCACGAGAGGGCCGTTGGTAATGAAGCTGACGAGAGAATCAAAAAATGGCTTGCCTCGGTGCTCGCCGTAATGGTCTCGCGCGCGCTCGCCGTCGAGCTGCATCAACTTCATCGCGGCAATCACGTACCCCCGGCGCTCGATCCGCGCCGTGATTTCCCCGATCAACCCGCGGGAAACCGCGTCGGGTTTGCAAAGAATTAACGTACGTTCAATGGCCATAGAATCGCGCAATACGCCCTCCGAGTGGCTGCCCCTTCGCCCTTCGACGGAGCCTGTGCTGAGCGAAGTCGAAGCGCTCCGGATGACAAAGCAGGGTGAGGCGTGACCGCTGGGCCCTATGCCGAGGTTGCGCGCGCCCTCGCGGGGACGGCGTTTGCATCGATTCGTTACGTCGAAGATACGGAGAGCACGAACGCGGATGCCGCCGAGCTCTTCTCCGCGCGCGAATCGGGCGGCCTTACGATCGTGGCGGAGTACCAGCGCCGCGGCCTCGGACGCAAAGGACGCGTCTGGCATGCCGCGGCGGGAACCTCGTTGCTGTTCACGACCATTTTACCGGACGCCATCCCGAGCGATCGGCTGTGGGTCGCTCCCTTCTGGGCCGCACTCTGCGTGCGCGCGGGGCTTGCCGACCGAGGCGTGACCACGATCGTACAGTGGCCCAACGACCTTTTGCTCGACGATCGCAAAATAGCCGGAGTGCTCTGTCAGTCGAGCGTCATGGGCGCGAACGCGAGAGTGGCCTGCGGCGTCGGCATCAACGTCAATCGCTGGCACGATGCCGCGGCGCTCATAACGCCGCCACCCGCATTCTGCGACGACGTCGCCTCGGTGGATCGCAGAGCGCTTCTGCAAGCTATTTTATGGCAATACGAACGCAGCCGCTCGATGCTGAGGGATCCGCACCGAGTGGTCGAGGCCTGGAACGCTGCCGCACGGCTTCCCGGGCGGCGCTATCGTATTGTGCTCGATGACGCGGCGCAGCCGTTCGAGGCCATCGGTGAGGGGCTGGAAACCGGCGGCGGCCTGCGCGTCAGACGCGATGATGGAACGCAGGAAACGATTTCGCTAGCCGACGCCCGTGTAATTCGCTAGCGCTCGTTGCGGGTGCGGCTGACACGCCGGTCACAGATTTCGCAAAGGTGCGGCAATTTGTTGTCCGTCTCAAAGATCGAGTGCGAATAGTACATCGCACAGCGCGCGTTGTAGCAGTGTTTTAGGCCGAAAGCGTGCCCGAGCGAATGAATGCACTCCTTGAGCGTTCGCTGAAAAAGCAGGTTGGGGTCGCCCGTCTCCCCGTAGAATTCCGAGCGGAGACGGTTGATAGAAACAACGGAAATGTTCTGAGCCTCGTCGGCATCGCCGAAGACGAATCGGTGCGACGTCTTGTAGAGATCGAAATCCGTGATCGCCAACAGCACCGAATCCGCATCCGAATGCGCGCGTTGCACTCGGGAGGTCAGCGTAGCAACGAACAGCTGCCCCCGCGTCGCGTTGAGCGAGCTGCGCGGCACGACCAGCGAACGCTCCACACACACGCCGGCGAGAAACCGCTCCTCCAGACACGGAGCGAGGCGATCCAAGAACGCAGCGTCAACGGTGTTAATCGGCACGATGAGAATCTTGTCCATCTCGCGGTCCGTCGTTCGCCGAACGACTTCGCAACACTTGCTTGCCCCGCTCGGGATCGTAAAGAGCGCTCAGCGCCATATCCGTCGAAGTCGTCGGCGTGATCGTAGGCGTCGGCATTGACATGGCGGACGTTGCACGCTATCGCTTCGACGAAAGCGCGCTAGCATGGTTCGCACGAAAGGTTTACACGGAGCACGAGATGGGCTATGCGTTGCGCAAGCGCAACTGGCACGAACGGCTCGCCGGATTCTTCGCCGCCAAGGAGGCCACGCGTAAAGCGTTCGGGCATGCGATCCCGTGGCGCTCCGTGGGCGTGACCCACGAACGCAGCGGCAAGCCGGGGATCGAGCTGCGCGACGCCGCTCGTGGGCTGATGCGCGCGCGCGGCGTGCGAACGATTCATCTCAGCATCACGCATACGGCGGCGACCGCCGCGGCATTCGTGATCCTAGAATCGTGATCTACGTCCTGACGCCGGATCAGATGCGAGCCGTCGACGCGGCCGGCGTCGCACGCATCGGCGAGGACACGCTGATGCACAACGCCGGGCTGCGCATCGCGGAGCGCGTCGCCGCGCTCGCCGGAAAGGGGACGCGCGTCGTCGCCTTCGCCGGACCGGGCAACAATGGAGGCGACGCTTTTTCGGCGCTGGCCGAGCTCGCCTACGAACACGACTGCACGGTCGCCGCCGATCCCGCGGGACAGCGCACGCAGGCCCGCGCCGCAGCGGAAACGCGAGCAAAGCGGGCCGGCGTGCGGACCCGCCCGCTGCCGGCGGACGAAGCCGAGGCGCGCAGCTTGCTCGACGGCGCGATCGGCGTCGACGGGCTGTTTGGAACCGGTGCGCGCCTGCCGTTACCGGAGGGATATCGCCATCTGGCTCGCGCGCTCGACGCGCGCCGGCAGCCCGTGGTCGCGATCGACCTCCCCAGCGGCGTCGACGCGCTCACCGGAGCCGTGGCAGAGGACTCGGTTCGGGCCACCCTGACGGTGACGCTCGCGGCAATCAAGCCGGGGCTGCTCCTGGAACCCGCTCGCGAGTACGTCGGCGAACTGTGGTGCGCGAACATCGGCATCGAGGACGCAACGCTCGCGGCGCAGCCGCGCACCTTTGCCGCCCTCGACCAGGACGCTTTTCTCCAACTTTTACCGCGACGCGCGGCCGACACCGACAAGCGCGCCGCCGGAGCCCCGCTGATCGTGGCGGGCTCGGCCCAATTCCCGGGCGCCGCGGTTCTATGCGCGCTCGCCGCGGCCCGCGCCGGAGCGGGCTACGTGACGGTTGCGGCGCCGAGCTCCGTCGCGCAGCTCCTGCGCACGCACCTCGTGGAACAGGTCGTCGTAGAGCTCGCCGGCGACGCTTCGCCCAAAGCAATCGTGGACGAGCTCCTCGATATATCCAAGCATAACGGCGCCGTCGCAATCGGTCCTGGCTTAGGCCTCGACGACCGTACCGGTGAAATCGTCAGGCTGTTCTTGGAGGCCAACCGGCTGCCGGTGGTCATCGACGCGAGCGGACTGTTCCATTTGAGCAAGCGCCTCGATCTTTTGCGCGACAAGCCTTGCGTCGTTACGCCGCATGCGGGGGAGTTCGCGCGCCTCTCGGGGCGCGGGACGATTGCGCCCCTCACGCGCGTCGAGCGCATCCGAGAGTTCGTCGACCGCACCGGCATCACGACGCTGCTCAAGGGGTCCGATACGCTCATCTACGACGGCACGACCGTTCACATCAATCCGACCGGGACGAGCGCTCTCGCCACGGCCGGCACCGGCGACGTGCTCACCGGTATGATCGCGACGCTGCTGTCACAAGGCCTTTCGCCGATCGACGCGGCGAGCGCCGCATCGTACTGGCATGGCTTGGCCGGCCGCCTCGCCGCGGAGCAACGCCGCATCGGTGTGATCGCGGGCGACGTGATCGCCGCGTTGGGCGAAGCGCTGCCTACGCGGTCGCCGCAATCAGCGGCGCAACGAATTCCCTGACGCGGCGGGCGGCTTCGGCCCCGCGAGAACCCACGTAGGCGTCGATTAGCGCGCTGCCCACGACGACGCCGTCAGCCAGCGAACCGATTCTCCTGACGTCGCCCGCACGACCCAGCCCAAAACCCACCGCGAGCGGTTTGTCGGTAACCTCGCGCAGCATCCGCAGCTGCCTCGCGAGCGGCGCGATATCCGGAGTACGCGACGCGCCGGTTACACCCAGGCGCGAGACGACGTAGATAAAGCCGGTCGAAGCATCGGCGATCCGGGCCGCCCGCTCGGGCGGCGTCGAGGGCGCGACCAGCAGAGGCATCGCTAAGCCGTTGGCGCGCAACGCGCTGCGCAGCTGTTCGGATTCCTCCAGTGCAACGTCGGGAACGATCGCCCCAGCCGCGCCGGCGGCAGCGCACTCCCGTGCAAACTGTTGGACGCCGAATCGATCGATCGGGTTGAAATAGGTGAAGAGCAACAGCGGCGCGCAGCGCACCCGGCAGCGGTTGGTGAGCGCGAGTACGTCGCGCAGCCGCGTTCCGCCCGCAAGCGCGCGCGCTCCCGCGGAAGCTATGCTCGGTCCATCGGCAAGCGGGTCGCCGTAGGGCACGCCTAGTTCGATGACGTCGGCGCCCGCCGCACTCAGCGCGTCGAGTAAGATCTCCGTTGTGGCGAGGTCGGGATCGCCCGCCATCACGTAGGGAATGAACGCCGCGCGCCGTTCCGACTTCGCCCGGCGGAACGCCTCATCGATCATGGCTGGATGTCTTTGTCTCCGCGGCCGCTGAGATTGACGAGGATCAGGTCGTTCGCGCCACGCTCGGCCGAAAGCTTACGTGCGAATGCCAGCGCGTGCGCGCTTTCCAATGCTGCCACGATCCCTTCGCAACGAGCAAAACGGTGGAAGGCCTCGAGCGCTTCGGCGTCGTCGATCGCGACGTATCCGACGCGGCCGGATTCTTTGAGAAAGGCATGCTCGGGCCCCACGCCTGGATAGTCGAGGCCTGCGCCGACCGAGTGGGTCGGCGCCACTTGCCCTTCATCGTTTTGCAGTAAGTACGAGCGCGAGCCGTGCAACACGCCGATGCTGCCGGCGCTCAACGACGCCGCCGTCTTCCCGCTCGCGAGGCCTTCGCCGCCGGCCTCGACGCCCCACAGTTTTACGTCGCCGTCGTCGAGAAACGCCGTAAATATCCCCAGCGCGTTGCTGCCCCCGCCAACGCATGCGACGACGTCGCTCGGCAAGCGCCCGTATCGCTCGAGCGTTTGACGACGCGCTTCGATTCCAATGACCTTCTGCAGTTCGCGCACGAGATATGGATACGGATGCGCGCCTACGACGCTGCCGATCACGTAGAACGTGTCTTCGACGCGCTCCGCCCAAACGCGGAACGCTTCGTTGGTCGCATCTTTGAGCGTCTGCGTTCCGCTCGCGACGGCGTGCACTTCGGCGCCGAGCAATCGCATTATGCGAACGTTGAGGGCTTGGCGCTCGACGTCGCGGGCGCCCATGTACACGTCAACCGGGAGGCCAAACTTCGCGCCAACCGTGGCGGTCGCGACGCCGTGCTGACCGGCACCGGTTTCCGAGAGCAGCCGGAGTTTGCCCATTCGGCGCGCGAGCAGCGCTTGACCGACGGTGTTATTAATTTTATGCGCTCCGGTATGGTTGGTGTCTTCGCGTTTGAGCACGAACGGCGCCGCGGACAGCTCGGCGGCGTAGCGCTCGCAGCGGTAAAGCGGCGAAGGACGGCCGACAAAATCCCGCAGCACCGCATGGTATTCGCTCCAAAACTCCGGATCGGCAAACGCGCTTTGCATCGCGCGTTCGAGATCTTCCAGCGCGGCGATCAGCACTTCGGGAACGAATCGCCCGCCAAAGTCTCCGAAGTATCCGCGGGCGTCGGGGCTCAGCGCCATTCGCGAACCGCCTGTACGAACGCGCGCATCTTCTGCGGATCCTTACGGCCCGCGGTCTCGACACCGCTGCGCACGTCCACGCCGAAGGGCTGCGTACTCTCCAAGCAGGCCGCGACGTTTTGAGGCGTTAGGCCTCCCGCAATGATGACGCGGCGGCTCGCAACGAGCGCTGCGGCGGCCGCCCAATCAAACGTCCTTCCCGTGCCGCCGGCCAACCCGGCGTGGGAGCAATCCAACAGAAGCAGCGATTCGGGATAGCGCGCCGCGCGCTGAGCGATCTGCTCCCAAGGCGCGCCGACGTGGAGTGTCTTGATCGCGCGGTCGCCGTAACCTCGGACGAACCCGGGCGGCTCGTCTCCGGAAAATTGCAAAAGCGCCCGTGGAAGGAGGGCGCGCACTGCGTCGACGTCACCGCGCGATGGATTGACGAAGACGGCCACCGGGGTAATCTGCGGGGGCACGTGCCGCGCGATGTCGGCGGAAGCCGCCGGAGTAATGCGTCGCGGCGAGGCTGCAAAGATCATTCCGAATGCATCGGCGCCGGCGTCGAGCGCCATCCGGACGTCGGACCAGCTCGTGCAGCCGCACAGTTTCGTCCACACCTCAGCCATGCGTCGCCATCTCCTTGGCGCGCTCGAAGGTGCGCCAAGCCGCACCGCTTCGAAGTACCGCCTGCGCGCGCTCGTAAGCCTCACGCAGATCCGCGTGCGCGCCGGCTACGTGAAAAACGACGGCGGCGTTGAGCGCGACGACGTCGGCAGCCGGTCCGCGCGCGCCCCCGAGGATTTCCACAAAAGCGTTGCGACAGGCTGCGATGGAACCGCCATGCAGCGCATCCATCCGAGATGCGACGTGGAACTCCGACGGATCGAGCTGCCACAAATGCGCCGCCTCTTCGTCGAAAGAATAGATCAGCGTCGGCGCGTCGCCGACGACTTCGTCCACGCCGCTGCAGCCGTAAACCACGGCGCCGCGGCGCACCTGCAGGCTTTGCAACGCGCGTCCGACCTTCTCTACCAACGACTCGTGCGCTACGCCGACCATTTGGTGCGTCGCGCGCGCCGGATTGGTCAGCGGCCCGAGCAGGTTGAAAATGGTGCGAATCCCGAGCTCGCGACGCACCGGCGCGGCGTTGCGCATCGCGGGATGGTAATGGGGAGCGAACATAAACGTGAAACCGCAGCCGCGCAACATCGCCGCCGCACGTTCCTGCGTGATCTCAATCGGCAGCCCCATCGCCTCCAAGAGATCGGCGCTGCCGCACGCGCTGGACGCGGCGCGGTTGCCGTGCTTGGCAACGGGTATCCCGGCCGCAGACACCACGAGCGCCGCCATCGTCGAGATGTTGATCGTGTTCGCATGATCCCCACCGGTCCCGACAACGTCAACGACCATCGGAAGGTCGTGCTCGACGTGCAGGCTTCGTTCGCGCATCGCGCGCGCCGCACCGACGATTTCGTCGGTGGTCTCGCCTTTCGAGGCTAGCGCCGCCAGAAGCGCGGCGGCCTGCACCGGCGTATAACTGCCGTCCATGACTTCGCCGACGAACGCGGCCGCTTCGGCTTCGGAAAGATCGTCACGCGCTACGACGCGGCGCAGCAGCGGCGCGAACTCGGGAAGAAAACGAGCCCCCGCCGGATCGGCGGGGGCTCGCGTCGTCGAACTCACTAAGCTCGTATCACGCAATGGGCTACCCTCCGCGACCTCGGTTACGGTTAGAGAACGGCCGCCAGCACCAGCGCGACATCGTCATGTGCGACCTATGCAATCACAGCGGGCGAAGCTTTGTCAAGAGAAAATTCCTAATGAGTTGGCCCCCATGCTCGCTGAGCACCGATTCCGGATGGAATTGGACCCCATGCACGGGGCGGTCGCGAAGCGCGATGCCCTGCACGACGCCGTCCTCGCTGCGCGCGTTGACGTGTAATACGGCGGGAATCGTCGCAGGATCCAAGCAAAGCGAATGGTAACGCGTCGCCGAAAGCGGTGTCGGCAGTCCCGCGAAAATGCCGGTGCCGTCGTGCTCGATCGTCGAAGTTTTTCCGTGCATCAGCCGAGGCGCGTGCGTTACGGTTGCGCCAAGTACCTGGCCGATTGCCTGAAGGCCGAGACAGACGCCCAGGACGGGCATCCTGCGATCGATCGCCGCCTGCAGCACGCCCAGCATTAGCGGCGCGTGCTCCGGCCTGCCGGGGCCAGGCCCAATGACGAGCGCATCATACTCGTCCAAGATGGCCGTCTGGAGGCGCGCGTCATCGTTGAGCATGACGTCGGGCGTGGCCTCCTGCGATGCAAGCAAATGCACGACGTTGTAGCTGAAGCTGTCGAAGTTGTCGACGAAGAGAACTCGGCGGAGGAGGCCCATCACTCGATTCCAAGCACCTCGCGAGCGATGCGTGTCTTATCGAGCACCTCCTGGTACTCAGCGGCAGGGTCGGAATCGGCGACGATTCCGGCCGAGGCCTGCCACCACGCGTGCTGGTTCTGCACGTGGACGCTGCGCAAGGTAATGCACGAATCGAAGTCACCGCCGAACGACCAGCGTCCGATGCTGCCCGCGTAGAAACCGCGGGTGACTGGTTCGAGCTCGTCGATGAGCTGCATCGCGCGAAACTTCGGCGTTCCGGTGACGGTACCGGCCGGAAATCCAGCCCGAAAAAGATCGAGGGCGTCACGATCTTCCCGCAATCGGCCGATGACGTTGGAAACTATGTGCATGACGTGGCTGTACCGCTCGATCTGCAGCAGCTCGTCGACGTGGACACTGCCATACTCGCAGACCGAAGCCAAATCGTTGCGGCCGAGATCGACCAGCATCACGTGTTCGGCGCGCTCTTTCTCATTGGCGAGCAGTTCCGCCGCGATCCGCGCATCTTCCTCATCGTCGGAACCGCGCGAACGCGTGCCGGCGAGCGGGCGAATGCGGGCCCTGCGCCCCTCCAAGCGCACGAGAAACTCCGGCGACGCGCCGAGCAGCTGCCCAAACTCGGTGTCGACGAAGAACATATACGGCGAAGGGTTGCGCCGGCGCAGCGCGCGGTAGAGATCGAAGGCCTCGCCTTCAAGCTGAGCGCCGAAACGTATGCCCAACTGCAGCTGATAGACGTCGCCTTCAAAAATGTGACGCTTGACCGCGCGCGCCAACTCGAGGTACCGCGCGCGATCCATGGATTGCCGCGCCGGGCTCGCGGCGCGCACGGGATTCGGAAGCCGGGGTTGCGCGGCCAGCAAACGCTCGACGTACTGGTCGATCCTGCGGTCGCATTCGGCCGAATCGCCGCCGTTCGTCCAAATGGTCAGCATGTCGGTAAAATGGTCGAAGATGAGCCACGTAGCGGGCACGGCAACGTACGCGGCCGGCATCTGGGGTACGGACGCCAAACGCGCGGGCACGCGCGCATCGATTCGCGCCGCGTCGTAGGAAAACGCCAGCAACGCGCCGCCGAGCGACGCCTCGTCCCCATAGGCGCGATGCGCGGCGAGATATGCCCGGACGCGGTCGTACAGGTTTTCCCCCGGCTCGAACTGTGCGGCGTCGCGGTAGTCGAGCCCGATAAACGAGTAGCGCGAGATCCGTCCTCCGCTCTCGACGCTCTCCAATAAACACGAGGCTTGGGGTTGCGCGAGCGCGCGGTAAGCGCCGATCGGCGTCAGCACGTCGGCGGGAACGACGCGCACGGCCGCCTCGGATGCACTCATGTCTTCACCAGTCGGCGGAGAGCCGCTTCGTCCAAGATGGAGATGCCGAGCTGCTCGGCCTTGGTCAGTTTGCTTCCCGGTTCGTCACCGGCAACCAGGTAGTCGGTCTTCTTGCTGACCGAACTCGTGACTTTTCCGCCCGCCGCGACGATGAGCTCGGTGGCCTCGTCACGCGTGAGCGTGGGCAGGGTGCCGGTCAGCACGAACGTCTCCCCTTCGAGTCGTCCGCCGGCGCGCGCGGCGCGTTTTGGCGCCGTCATTTGCACGCCTGCGCGCTGCAGCCGAGCGATCATTTCACGATTCGCGGGCTGTTTGAAAAAGAGCACGACGCTGCCCGCCACCTCGGGCCCGATGCCCTCGCTGCGCTGCAGCTGCGCGTCGTCGGCATCGGTGATCGCTTCGATCGTCCCGAAATCGGTCGCGAGGATCTCCGCGGTTTGCGTGCCGACGAAGCGGATGCCCAACCCATAAAGCAGCCGCGCGAGGCCACGCCCCTTCGAGGCCGCAATGTTGCGCAGAAGGCTTTCGATGCTCTTCTTTCCGGTGCGCGGAATCTGTGCGAGCGCGGCTTCGTCGAGGCGATAGATATCCGCGATCTCGGCGACCAGGCCTCGCTCGGTGAGCTGCTGAGCCACCACGTCGCCGAGCCCTTCGATGTCCATCGCGCCGCGCGAAGCGAAATGGCGCACGCGTTCGTACACCTGCGCGGGGCATGCTGCGTTGGTGCAGCGCGACATCGCCTCTCCCGGCGGGTGGTCCACGTCCGAACCGCAGACCGGGCAGCGGTCGGGCATGCGGAAGCGCTGCTCCTTTCCGTTGCGCTCCGCGAGCACCGGGCCGACGACGCGCGGAATCACGTCGCCGGCGCGCGTCACCAGCACGGTGTCGCCGATGCGAATGTCGTTGTTCTCGATGTAATCGACGTTGTGGAGCGTGGCGCTTTTGACCGTGACCCCCCCGATCCGCACGGGCTCGAGCACTGCGTTGGGATTGAGCGTTCCCGTGCGACCGACCGTCACGGTAATGTCGATTAGCCTGGTGCGCGCCTCGCGCGGCTTGAACTTGAACGCGATCGCCCAGCGCGGGTCGCGCGAGACCACGCCCAGCCGTCCCTGCGCGGCGAAATCATTGACCTTGACGACGACCCCGTCAATTTCGTAATCGAGTTCGTCGCGCCGCTTTTCCCACTGCATGCAATACGTCAGTACGTCGTCGAGCGTCGCCGTCAGCGCGACGTTCGGATTGACGGGAAAGCCGAGCGCTTGCAAACGGCGCAACGCCTCCCACTGCGAACCCGTCTCGGGCAAGACGAGCTGGTAGGCAAAAAACGAAAGGCGCCGCTGCGACGTCAGCGTTGGGTCGAGCTGGCGGACGCCGCCCGACGCGGCATTTCGCGGGTTGGCAAAGACCGGCAGCCCCTCGCGTTCGCGCGCGCGATTGAGACGCTCGAAATCGCTCTTACGCAAATAGACCTCACCGCGCGCTTCCAGGAACGGCGCGCCTCGCTTCGACGGCCCCGCCGAGCGCAACCGCAGCGGAATCGTCTTGATCGTGCGCAGGTTCGGCGTCACGTCTTCACCAACGCGGCCATCGCCGCGCGTGCCGCCGCGAACGAGCGAGCCGTCGCGATAGTCGAGCGCGATGGCGAGCCCGTCGATCTTCAGCTCACAGACGTACTCAACCGCTTCGCCCGCCAGCTTGCGGGCACGCTCGTCGAAGCCGCGAAGCTCCTCGAACGACGCGGCATTGGCCAGGCTGAGCATCGGCCGGGCGTGTTCGTAGGGCGCGAAGCGTTCCGACGCGGCGGCGCCGACGCGTTGCGTCGGCGAATCGGGCGTCCGTAACTGGGGGTGTTCGTTCTCGAGTTCGACCAGCTCGCGCAGCAGCGCGTCGAACTCCGCGTCCGTGATTGCGGGGTCGTCCAACACGTAATAACGATAGTTTGCGTCGTCGATTTCGGCGCGCAGTTCGTCCGCGCGCTTAATCGCACTAGGCTTCAACCGGGCGGAGCCTGTCCTGAGCGGACTCGAAGGAGCCACTTTTGGCGAGATCGCTGAGCGCAAAGAGATTCTCGTGTTCCAGGCGCTCCAGCTCCGCGTCGTCGGGCCGATGGTGGCCGACGGCTCGCTGATCGCGCAGGACCGGCAGCAGATACGCGCCGGTGTACGACGCGGCGTTTGTCGCCACTTCCTCTGGCGTTCCCGTCGCGATCACCGTGCCGCCCCGATCGCCCCCTTCGGGGCCGAGATCGATCAAATAATCCGCGGTCTTGACGACGTCGAGATTATGTTCGATCACCAGGACCGTATTGCCCAGTTTCACGAGGCGCGCGAGCACGTCGAGCAGCTTGTGGATGTCGGCGAAGTGTAGTCCGGTCGTGGGCTCGTCCAGAACGTAGAAGGTGCGTCCGGTCGAGCGGCGCGAGAGCTCGGTCGCGAGTTTGACGCGCTGCGCTTCGCCGCCGGAGAGCGTCGTTGCGGGCTGACCCATTTTGATGTAGCCGAGGCCGACGTCGCAGATCGTGCGCAGTTTGCCGTGCACGCGCGGAATGCTGGCAAAGAACTCGCTCGCTTCATCCACGCGCATTTCGAGGATGTCCGCGATCGTCTTGCCGCGATACTTCACTTCCAGCGTCTGCGCATTATAGCGCCGGCCCTTACACACTTCGCACGGCACGTAAACGTCGGGCAAAAAGTGCATCTCTATCTTGATGATGCCGTCGCCCTGACAAGCTTCGCACCTTCCGCCCTTGACGTTGAACGAAAAACGCCCGGGCGTGTAGCCGCGCATCCGCGCCTCGGGAACGAGTGAAAACAGCTCGCGAATGTGATCGAAGGTGCCCGTGTAGGTTGCCGGATTGCTGCGCGGCGTTCGGCCGATCGGAGACTGGTCGATCACGACGAGCTTATCGAGTTGCGCCGCCCCCTTGACCGTACCGTAGGTTCCACCCGGCGGCTGGCGATGCAGATGCTGATTGAGCGCCCGCACCAAGACCTCGTTCACGAGCGTGGATTTTCCGCTGCCGCTGACGCCCGTCACCGCCGCGAGGACGCCCAGCGGAAATCGGACGTCGACGCCGCGGAGGTTGTTGGCGCGCGCGTTGTTGACGTCGAGCCAGCCACGCGGCTCTCGCCGGCGGCGCGGAATCGGAATGAACTTGCGCCCCGAAAGGTATGCGCCGGTCTCGGATTGCGGGTTATCGATGACGTCCGCCAGCGTGCCGCACGTTAGGATCTCTCCACCCTCGGCCCCCGCGCCCGGACCGATGTCCACGACGACGTCGGCCGTTCGCATCGTGTCCTCGTCGTGCTCGATAACGATCAGGGTATTGCCGAGGTCGCGCAGTGTCTTCAGCGTCGCCAGCAAGCGATCGTTGTCGCGTTGGTGCAAACCGATCGACGGCTCGTCGAGAATATACAGAACGCCGACCAGTGCGCTACCGATCTGCGTTGCGAGGCGAATCCGCTGCGACTCGCCGCCCGCCAGCGTCGTCGCCGAACGGGCCAGCGTCAAATAGTTCAAGCCGACGTTCGTCAAGAACCCGAGACGCGCGCGAATCTCCTTGACGATCTGGTGGGCGATCTGCTCTTGCCGCGGCGTCAGCGTCAGGCCACGGAAGAACTCCTCGAGCAGCTCGATCGACATGCGCGTAAGCGCGTCGACGTTCTTGCCGCCGATCGTCACCGCCAACGCCTCGGGCTTGAGGCGCGCGCCCTTGCACGCGGGACAGGTCGAGGCGGACATGTATTTTTCGATGTCCTCCTTTACGTAATCGCTCGACGTCTCGCTATAGCGGCGCTGCAGGTTGTTGACCACACCTTCGAACGAGGCGCGATACTCCCAGGTCTTTCCGCCCCGTGACGTGTACGCGAACGTCTGCTCGCGATCTGTTCCGTAAAGAATAACATCGAGCACCTCGTCGGAGAGCTGCTCCACCGGCGTCGTCATTTTGGCCCGGTAACGCCGCAGCACGCGCTCCAGCTGCTGCAGGTAGTACGGATTCATCGACGGGTAGCGCCCGCTGCCCAGCGTCCGGCTCCATGGGACGATTGCACCGTTGGAGATGGATTTGCTACGATCCGGAATCACTTTCCATGGATCGATCTCGATTTTTTCTCCCAGACCGCTGCAGGCCGGGCACGCGCCATACGGCGAGTTAAACGAGAAAAGCCTCGGTGCTAGCTCTTCGAAGGAAAGCCCGCAATAGACGCACGCAAACGCTTCGCTGAAGGTCAACTCCTTATCCGCCGCGAGCACGGTCACGATTCCGCTCGAGAGGCGCAGCGTCGTTTCGACGGAATCCGTCAAGCGCTTTCGAATCTCCGGCTTCATCACGAGCCGGTCGACGACGGCCTCGATCGCGTGCTTGCGCTTCTTGTCCAAAACGATCTTCTCACGAAGGTCCTTCGTCTCACCATCGACGCGAACGCGTGCAAAGCCCTCCTTGGCGATCTCCTCGAACAGCTTAGTGTACTCGCCCTTGCGGCCCCGCACCAACGGCGCCAATAACGTGATGCGCGTACCTTCCGGCAGCTCCATGATCGAGTCCACTATTTGCTCGCTCGACTGCGTGCTGATCTCGCGTCCGCATTGGTAGCAGTGTGGCGTTCCGACGCGCGCGTAGAGCAGCCGGAGATAGTCGTAGATTTCGGTAACCGTTCCTACGGTCGAGCGGGGGTTGCGCGACGTGGACTTCTGATCGATTGAGATCGCGGGCGAGAGGCCCTCGATGTAGTCGACGTCGGGTTTCTCCATCTGTCCGAGAAACTGGCGCGCGTACGAGGAAAGAGACTCGACGTAGCGCCGCTGCCCTTCGGCATAGATCGTGTCGAAGGCGAGCGAAGATTTTCCCGATCCCGACAGGCCGGTCACGACGATCAGGCGATTGCGCGGCAGGACGAGGTCGACGTTCTTGAGATTATGCTCGCGCGCGCCCTTGATGACGATGGAGTCTATGAACACGTCATTTACCTACACAGGCCGGACCGAGAAGTATGCGGCCCGCTTCGGCAATCGAGCCGCAGGTCGCGTCGGGGGGCACGGCGCCGGGCGGCAGCTCTTCAGCGCGAACGTTGAGCCAAAGGGTGTACAGCCCGGCCTGGATTGCCCCACGGATGTCGCGGTCGTACCGGTCGCCCACCATCGCGCTGTGAGCGGGCGAGCCGCCCAGCGTGCGGCAGGCATGCGCGAAGAGCAGGGGATCGGGCTTGACCATGCCGACTTCGTCGGCGAGAAAGATCGCGTCGAAGAATTCGCTGACGCGCAGCAACGCGATCTTCTCGCGATGCGTTTCCGAAAGACCGTTGGTCACGATGCCAAGCTTCTTCCCGCGGTCGCGCAAGGAACGCAACAGGTCGATCGCTCCGGGGAACAGGGTGTAATATTTCACGCGATACGCATTGTAGCGTTCGGCGCTGCGTCGCGCCAGCTCCGGATCTTGTCCGGCTCCCACGCGTTCGAGCGCCGTCTGCCAGAGTGAGGCTCGAATCGTCACCAGCTTCACCTTCAAGTCGTCGGCGGTGAGACGCTTCCAGAAGCCTTCGGCTTCGGCGATGTAGGCCGCCTTCAGCGCCAGGGCGTCGATGCCGTGCTCGGCGGCAACTTCTCGCGCGACCTCTTCGGCCGCGCTTTGGTACGCATACGTGTCGTCGTGCAGCGTATCGTCCAAATCGAACAGGACGAGATCGATGCGGCGCGCTGCCTCCATGCTATCGGATCTGGGGCAAACGCTGCTGAAGGTAGAGCCAGCCGTCGGGCGAGATGCTCACCGAGCCCGAGAAGGGCGTCGAAAACTCCGCGACGACCACGAAGAGGATCCCGATGAGGCCGACCAGGATAGCGGTCATGAAAAGCTGTGCGGGCCGGTTCTCGACGCCAAAAATGTAACAAAACGCGACCATCGCGAGCGCTCCCGCAATCAAAGCAAACCACAGCACGCTAGGCACCGCCGGCGCCGCTTGGATGAGGCGCGAGCGACGGGCGTCGAACAGCCTACGCTCGTCGGTGATCGCCGCTTGCTGCGCGCCGAACTGCCTGAAGTTCGTCGGTGAGAACGAATCGATGCGATAGGAAGCGTCGTCGAGCAAGTCCGTGGCGGGCCCGGTAAGCGCCTCGTTGCGCGCCATCGCCGGCCATTCGACTTCAACGACGGCTAGCGCGTAAGCGCGAAGATCGCTGCGGATCCGCGAACGCTCGGGAGTGTTAAATGCGTCGACGCTGTGATAGAGATCGGCGACCGCGTTTACCTCTGTTTCCACGTTCGAAACGGTGTTGTCGTATTTTTGCCACACGACGATGACGACGAACCCCAGGACTACGGCAAAGAGCACGCCGACCGCCTGGAAGAGATATCCGGCGACGTCGTTGTGGCGGCGCAGCATCTCGGTGCGCAGCCGTCGCTGCAAGACGGCGTGCAGCACGACGAAGCAGGCCACGACGACCGCAACGACAAGCAGCTCCTCCAGCAACGCCGGGACCCTCAAGACAGTATGAGTTACCAACTGCGCCGATGCGCTCAAAACGCCCACGGCGTACTAGTGTTCGACGAGCTCCGCCAATGCCTTGTCGAAAATCTTCGGCGCCTTTCCACCGAAGAGAAGCGACTCGTTCCCGCCGATCTGCTTGCGGAGTTCTATCAGCTCGTCGCGCAGCGCCGCAGCCTTCTCGAACTCCAGATTCGCTGCGGCGTCGCGCATGTTGCGCTCCAGGTCGCGCGCCATTTTTGTGGCGGCGTCGCGCGGCAGCCGCTCCAGTCTAAGTTTTGCGGTGTTTTCTTGCGTCGCTCCAACCATGCTGAGGATGTCGTGAATCTCCTTACGCACCGATTTCGGCTCGATGCCGTGCTCGAGGTTATACGCGACCTGCATTTCGCGACGCCGGCGCGTTTCGCCGATGGCGCGGGCCATCGATTCCGTAACCACGTCGGCGTACATGATCACTTTGCCGTCCACGTTGCGCGAGGCACGCCCAATGGTCTGGATCAGCGACGTCCCGCTGCGCAAATAACCTTCTTTGTCCGCATCCAGGATGCCGACGAGTGAAACCTCCGGCAGATCGAGCCCTTCGCGCAGAAGATTGATCCCCACCAAGACGTCGAAGACGCCGGCCCGCAGGTCGCGTAGAATTGCGACCCGTTCGAGCGTATCGACTTCGCTGTGCAAATACCGCACCCTCAATCCGTTTTCGAGCAGATAGTCCGTGAGATCCTCGGCCATCTTCTTCGTGAGCGTGGTCACCAGAACGCGCTCCTTGCGCGCGGCGCGGATCCCGATCTCCTCCATGAGATCGTCGACTTGGTTGCGGGTCGGGCGCACCTCCACCTCCGGGTCGACCAGACCGGTCGGGCGAATGATCATCTCGGCGACTTGCGCGCTGCGGCCGATTTCGTAAGTACCGGGCGTGGCCGATACGTACACGACTTGCGCGATGTGACGGTCGAATTCGTCGTAGGTCAGTGGACGATTGTCGAGCGCGCTGGGCAGGCGGAAGCCGTGCTCGACCAACACCTCCTTGCGCGAGCGATCCCCGGCGTACATGCCGCGAACCTGCGGCAGCGTCACGTGGGACTCGTCAACGAAGAGCAGCCAGTCCTTCGGGAAAAAGTCGATTAGGCACCACGGCGTGGAGCCGGGCTCGCGCCCGGTAAGGTGACGCGAATAATTCTCAATGCCGTTGCAGTACCCGACCTCACGCAGCATGTCCAGATCGTAGCGCGTGCGCATCTCGAGGCGCTGGGCTTCCAGCAGCTTGCCGTTGCGTTTGAAATACGCGAGGCGCTCCTCGAGCTCGGCCTCGATCGAGACGATCGCGCGCTGCAGCTTCTCCTCGGGGGTGATGAAATGCTTGGCCGGAAAGATCAGCAGCTCGTTTTTGCTCTCGAGGTACTCGCCGGTGAGCAGGTTGACGACGTTGATCGCCTCGATTTCGTCCCCGAAGAACGCGATGCGGTGGACCATCTCCTCGTCGACCCCAACGAACTCGAGCGTGTCGCCGCGCACGCGAAAAGTGCCGCGTACCAGGTTGAGGTCGTTGCGCCGATACTGCATGTCGATGAGTTTGCGCAACAAGACGTCGCGATCGATTTCCTCGCCAACGCGGACGCGCACCGACATCTCCATATAGTCCGAAGGTGAACCGAGGCCGAAGATGCACGAAACGGATGCCACGATCAGCGTATCGCGGCGCGTCAGCAGCGACTGTGTCGCGGAGTGGCGCAGCCGCTCGATTTCGTCGTTGATGGAGCTGTCCTTTTCGATGTAGGTATCGGTCGAAGGCACGTACGCTTCGGGCTGGTAGTAGTCGAAGTACGAGACGAAGTACTCGACGGCGCTGTTAGGAAAGAACTCCCGAAACTCGGCACAGAGCTGCGCGGCGAGCGTCTTGTTGTGGCAAAGGACGAGGGTCGGCTTGCGGACGAGCTCGACCGTCCGTGCCATCGCCATGGTCTTGCCGCTGCCGGTGACCCCGAGCAACGTTTGGGCGCGATCGCCGCGTATGACCCCGCGGGCCAACGCCTCCGTCGCCTTGGGTTGATCCCCGGCGAGCGCAAAGGGGGAAGCTAAGGTGAACTCTTGAGCCACTGCCTTCCTTTAAACAGCCCCCGAGGGCCGAACGATTCAGTTAGCGAACGAGACGGAGCCGTGAATCACAACCCGCTGCTTTTCTGTGGAAATTCGAATCCGCAGCTAGCCGAAGAGATCGCGAAGCGACTGCGTCTGCACGTGGGCAAAGCCCTCGTGTCTGAGTTCAGGAACGAAGAGACGCGGATCGAGATCGGCGAAAACGTCCGCGGCTCGGAAGCCTTCGTGATGCAGTCCATTTGCAAAGCTCCCAATGGCAAGGGCGTCAACGATGCCGTTATGGAGCTGCTGCTGATGATCGACGCGCTGCGCCGGGCGTCGGCGGCGCGCATTACCGCGGTGATTCCGTACTATGGGTACGCAAAGCAGGACAAGAAGACCAAAGGGCGCGAGCCGATCTCCGCCAAGGTGATTGCGAATCTGCTCAAAGTCACCGGGGCGCGGCGAATCGTGACGATGGACCTGCATGCCGCGCAAATTCAGGGCTTCTTCGACATTCCGGTCGACAACCTGATGGCGATGCCGGTGCTGTGCAACTATCTCAAGAAGGAAGGCCTCTGCGACGACAAGATCGTCGTGGTCTCGCCCGACGCCGGCGGCGTGCACCGGGCGGAGCTCTTTGCCAAGCGCCTCAACAGTTCGCTGGCGATCGTCTTCAAGCGGCGCCCCGAGCCGGACGTTTCCGAAGTCACCGACATCGTCGGCGACGTTACGGGAAAAGTCGCGGTCGTCGTTGACGACATGATTTCGACTGGGGGTACGCTCGCTAAGGCCGCGGCCGCCATCAAGGCGCGCGGCGCGACCCGAGTCTACACGGTGGCGTCACACGGAATCTTCGCCGGTGAAGCCGTCGAGGTCTTGGAACAGTCGGAAATCGAGAAAGTGCTTTTTACCAACACGATACCATTCGAGGATGGCAACAGGCATCCCAAGTTCGTGCAGCTTTCCATCGCCCAAATCTTTGCCGATGCGATCAACCGCATCACGACAAATCGTTCCGTTTCGGAACTGTTCTCCGGCGACGAAACTGCTAACGGCGTTCTAGGCGCGGCGGCCGAAGCCGTCGCCGCGGTGTAAAGGAAGTAATTGGTGCCCAAGAAAGAGTTGAACCTTTCCGTCGAGCTGCGCGATAGGCTCGGCACGACCGGCGCGCACGCGCTTCGCGCCCACGGGAAGATACCCGCGGTGATCTACGGCCACGGCACCGTTCCCGAACACATTGCCGTTGACGCCCACGCGTTTGAAGAACTGCTCCACCACGGCGGCCGCAACGCGATCGTCACCCTGACCGACGGTAGTCGAAAGCGCCAGACGGCGCTCGTACGCCAAATACAGCTTCACCCCGTCTCGCGCCGCATCGTTCACGCGGATCTCCAGCGCGTATCGGCCGACGAAACCATCAACAGCCGCCTGCCCGTCGTGACGATCGGAGTCGCCGAGGGGGTTCGCAATTCCGGCGCGGTCATGGACGTGATCGCGCACGAGCTCGAGGTGGAAGGGCCGGCCAGCCGCATTCCCGAGAATTTGGAAGTGGACGTGACGGCGCTCGGCGTGTACGAGCACATCACCGCCGCCGACGTCACGCTTCCGCCGGGATTCAAGATGCTGACGCCTCCGGAAACGATCGTGCTTGCGATCGAGCCCTCGCGCACCGCACGCGAACTGGAAGAAGCCGCGCCGGGCGCCGAGGCGACCACCGAGCCCGAGGTCATCGGCGCCGAACCGACGCCGTCAGAGGCGGAATAGCCTGGCTGAAACCCGGACACCCAGACTCGTCGTTGGCCTGGGCAATCCCGGAAAAGAATACGCCGCAACGCGCCACAACGTCGGCTTCATGGTCGTCGACGAAGTGGCGCGCCGTTGCGGCATCACCTCCTGGAAACGAAAGGACAGCGCGGCCCAAGCGCTCGACCCCAATCGCCGCATCGTCTTCGTCAAGCCTTCCTCTTTCATGAACCTCTCGGGCACGCCGGTCCGGCTAATCTCGTCCTGGTATCGCGTGCCACCCAACGACGTGCTGGTGATCAGCGACGACATGGACTTGCCTTTCGGGAAACTGCGCATGCGCCAAAGCGGCGGACATGGCGGCCACAACGGCCTACGGTCGATCATCGCGACGATCGGGGAAGACTTTCCGCGGATTCGCGTGGGCGTGGGGCGCCCCGAGTACGACAGCATCGATCACGTGCTAGGCCCGTTCAATCAGGAGGAACGCGACGCGCTGCCGGCCGTCATTACGGCGGCCGCCGACGGAGTGGTTTTATGGATCGGCGGCGACCTCGAAGCGGCGATGCGCCTTGTTAACGGCTACAGCCGCTCGGAACCTGATTGATCTCGGCGACCCGCGCTCCCACCCCCGGCGCGCTGTAGAGGAAGAGCGCCGCCGCGCGCTCGGGGCAAACCTCTTCCATCCGCTGATCGGCCGCCCGCACGAGCGCTCGTACTGCGGCCGACGGGTTGCCGGTCAACGCCACCGCGTATCGATCGGCGTCGAACACATAAGGCCGTAGCGCCAAGTTACGAACCGGTACGGCCGCCAGATAGACGAGCGCTAGCAGTGCGCCGACGATCGCAAGCCGCGAAAGCGGATCGTCGTCACGCCGAAATCGTACGCGATCCGCGATGACGATGGCAATCGTCGAAAAGATGATGATCACGCCGCCTTCGATGAGCCCAATTGCCAAAAGATCGCCGTGCAGGAAGCGCCCGAGTTCGTAAGCGACGCGGTAGTCGACCTCGGCCGTGGTTTCTCCAGCGACGAGACCGTGGCTCAGAACGATGCGGCGCAACGATCCGACGCCGAGCGCGGCCGCCTCGCCGGCCGAAGAATTGCCGCTTTCCATTATCGGGACGCTCGGCACGCCGGCCCGGCCGATCAGCGCCTGCAGCGCGGCGGCCGGAGCGCCGCGCACGGGATGCATAGCCCCGGCCGATGATTCGACGTACCCTCTCGCGTAGGACCAGCCGACGCTCGCGGCCAGGATGGCGACGATCGTGTAGACGTACCATTGATGCGTGCGCTCGGCCAACCAGAGCACGACCGCCGCGATGAGCCCCGCCACGATCATGCCGATCAGCGTATGGTAAATCCAGAAAAACAGCCAAACGCGGGTCAGGTCCGTGGTGAGCTGCAAGATGCGATCGACCCGAAAAAGGTAGAAGGAAGGAATGATTGCGGCGGCTCGCGCGACGAGCGCAAGCGCCGCTCCGAACAGAAAGCGCACCCACCATTGCGAGCGAACCCGGCGGCGCAGCCAATCGCGCAACGCCGCGGCGCCGCCCGAGCTCCATAGATAGAAGAGCGCGGCTGATTCAAACAGTACGCTCGCCATCCATCCGAGCAGCGTCCAATGGGCTCGACGCAGCGCGGCGGCCTGGCGCGCGGGATCCACGAGAGTCGTTGCAGACTGCGTCATCAGCGAGGTCTGCATCAGCGCATCGACGCGCCGATCCAGCGAATTGGGCCGCTGGACCGCGGCAAACGCCGCCGTCGCGAGCAGCAACACCAACGCCGCCATCAGCAACGCATTGCCGAACCAAAATTTGCGGTCTCGCAGCGCCATCGGGTCTACTTCTTCGGCAACGGCCGGGCGGGATTACCGGCAACGCGTTCGCCGGGTGGAACGTCTTTGGTAACCACCGAACCGGCACCGGTCAGCGCACCGTCACCGACTTTGACCGGTGCTACGAGCGAGGTGTTCGAACCGATGGAAACGTCCCGCCCAACGATCGTCGCATTCTTTTGCTCGCCGTCGAAGTTGCAGGTGATCGTTCCGGCGCCGATGTTGGTTTCTTCACCAATCGTCGCATCACCCAAATAGGAAAGGTGACTCACCTTGGCGCCGCGCGCGAGGCTGGATTTCTTGATTTCTACGAAGTTCCCGACGTGAACCCCGTCGGCGAGCAGCGTATCGCCCCGAAGGTGGGCGAACGGCCCAACGGAGACGTCGTGGCCGATTGCCGAATCGATCACAACGCTCTCGCGAACCGCCACGCGCTCGCCAAGCCTCGCGTTGGAGAGGCGGGTGTTCGGCCCGACGACGCACGCGCGGCCCAAGCGTGAGAGCCGAGAGATCGTCGTGTTCGGATAGATCACCGAATCGCCGCCGATTTCCAGCTCCGGCTCGAGATACGTGGTATCGGGATCGACGATGGTCACGCCTTCGCGCATGTGTTTTGCGCACAGGCGCGCGTTCATCTCTTTGCGAGCCCGCGCCAACTCGACGCGATCGTTGATTCCCAAGACGTCGAGATGGTCGATCGCGAGCACCGGCCGCACCGGCCTGCCCGCGCTGACAAAGTGCGCGACCGTATCGGTGAGATAGTACTCGGCCTGTGCGTTGTCGTCGCGCAGCTGCGTCACCGTGTCGCGCAGCGCATCTTCGTCAAAGGCATAGATGCCCGCGTTCATCTCGTCGATTGCGAGCTGCGCGGGCGTTGCATCGCTCACCTCGACGATGCGCTCGACGGCGTCTCCGCGTCGCACGACGCGACCGAAGTTGGAGGGAATCGGCATCTTGACGGTGACGAGCGCCATCCCCGCCGCGTTGCCGGCATCGCCATCCAGCGAGACGGCCATGGTACGAAACAGCTCCGGCGTGACCAGCGGCATATCGCCGCAGGCAACTACGATGCGGCCTCCCGGCTGCGGATCCAAGCGTTCGAGCGCGATGCGAACGGCGTGCCCGGTGCCCAGCCGTTCCGACTGCAGCACGCCTGCGACGCCGAACCCGTCGATCTGCTCGGCAAGCTCGTCGTTGACCACTACGACGATCTTGTCGATTCCCGCGTTGCGCAGCGCTTCGAGCACGTACCACAGCATCGGTCGCCCGCAAATCTCGTGCAGCACCTTGGAGTGGCCGCTTTTCATTCGCTTTCCCTTGCCGGCGGCGAGCACGATCGCGCGAATCATGCCTGCGCTCCGAGCAGCGTCAGCGCGTTGCGTAACCGTTCGCGAACGAGATCGCGGCCCAGGAGATCCATCGAGTCGAAGAGCGGAATCGAGGTCGGGCTGCCCGTGATGGCGACGTAGAAGGGACGCGCGACGTCGCGGGTCTTTTTTCCGAGGGCTTCAGCGATGCGCTTGAGCGCCATTTCGATCCCAAAGGTATTCCACACCGGCAAAGCGTCGAACTCGGCGAGCGCCAGCGTAAAGGCTCGCCGCACCTCGGCATCGTCGAGCTTCATGCCCCGAAAATCCTCCGCGCGCAGCGCCAATCGGCCCGAAAAGAGGAAGGCTAGCAACGGTGCGAGATCGCTCAGCCGTTCGATCCGCGGCGCCGCGAGTTGCGCGATGCGCGTCGTTCGCTGCGGGGAAAGTGCCCAGGCCTGCGTGCGGTCAGCCAGCGATTTCGCATCGAGACGCTCGCGAATGTACCGGCCGTTGAGCCAATCGAGCTTGGAGGAGTCGAAGACCGGACCGCCGGTAGGAACGTGCTCCACCTCGAACCGCTGCACGATCGTCGGAAGGTCCATCAGTTCGTCTTCGCCTTCGCGCGTAGCATTTGCCAGCAGCGCCAAAAAGTTGATCAAAGCTTCCGGCAAGTATCCCATCGCCCGAAAGAACAGAATGCCGGTCGGATTCTTGCGTTTGCTCAGCTTGCTCTTGTCGGGATTACGCAGCAGCGGAAGGTGCATCAGCTTGGGCGGCTGCCACCCGAAATACGAGTAGAGCAAGAGGTGCTTGGGACCGCTGGACACCCATTCCTCGCCGCGAAAGACGTGCGTAATCTCCATGAGGTGATCGTCGATCACGTTGGCGAGGTGGTACGTCGGCATGCCGTCGGACTTCACCAGCACCTGCATGTCGACGTCTTTGAAATTGAACTCGATCGGCCCGCGGCGAAGGTCCTCCACCACGCAAACGCCGTCGTCGGGAACGCGCAGCCGCACGACGTACGGCTCGCCGGCGGCTTCGCGGCGCGCCACCTCTTCCGGCAAATAACTCGCGCAGAGACCATCGTATCGCGAAGGCTGCCCTGCGGCTCGCTGTGCTACTCGCATCTCCTCCAAGCGTGCGGGGGTGCAAAAACATTTGAATGCGTGGCCGCTCGCGAGCAGCTTCGCGGCATACTCGCGATAAATTCCGGACCGTTCGCTCTGGCGGTATGGCCCGTGCGGGCCGCCGACGTCGGGGCCTTCATCCCACGAAAGGCCGCACCAGCGCAGCGCTTCAAGGATGGTTTGCTCGCTTTCGGCCGTACTGCGTGCTCGATCGGTGTCTTCGATGCGTAACACGAACTCGCCGCCGTGCTTCTTTGCAAAGCAGTAGTTCACGAGCGCGACGTAGGCGGTGCCCACGTGCGGATCGCCCGTCGGCGACGGCGCGACGCGCGTCCGAACTGCTGCCGGCATCGACGGCGCCTAGCCTACGAGCGCTCTACGCTTACCGCACTCGCGCTCGACGAAGTCGATGATCTCCTGCAGCGGCGCGCCGGGCGTGAATATCTCGCGCACGCCAAGCTCCCGCAGGCGCTGCGCGTCTTCCGCGGGGATCGTCCCACCCCCAAAAAAGACGATGTCGCCGGCGTCCTGAGCTTTGAGCTGCTCGACGACGAGCGGAAAGAGCGTCATGTGCGCGCCCGAAAGTATCGAGAGGCCGACGCCGTCGGCATCCTCTTGCACGGCGGTTTGAACGATCTGCTCGGGCGTTTGAAAGAGTCCGGTGTAGATGACTTCCATTCCGGCATCCCGCAGCGCCCTGGCGATCACCTTGGCCCCGCGGTCGTGGCCGTCCAAACCCGCCTTAGCTATGACGACGCGGAACGGTCGATCGTTCATTTCGTTGCTCGTCCTTATGCCGACTGAGTCGCAGCGCCTCCTCGAGTTTTCGTTTCACCGCGGAGAGCGTGCGCCGCACGCGATAGAGCTCTATATCGGTTCGCCGGCGTAAAGTTTCTCCCGGCATCAAAGCACGGCCGTCTCGGTGTAGCGCCCGTAGACCTGCGCCATCGCTTCGACGATCTCACCCTCGGTGCAGTAGGCGTTCACGCAGTCGATCAGGTGCGGCATGAGATTATCGTTGGGGTCCGCGCAAGCGGCTTTCAAGCGCTCCAGGGCCGGCGCCACCCGCGAGGCGTCGCGCCGGTTGCGCACGTCTTGCACCGCGCGAGCCTGCTCGCGCTCCATTTCCTCGGTAATCTTCAGCAGCTCGATGTTCCCCGGCCGGTCCTCTTTTACGAAGGCGTTCACGCCCACGATGACGCGATCGCGCGTTTCGATCGACCGCTGGTAGCGATAGCTCGCCTCGGCGATCTCGCGTTGAAAGAAGCCCGACTCGATGGCCTCGATCACGCCGCCGTACTCTGCGATCTGCGCGAAGTAGGCTTCGGCCTGGCGGTCCATCTCGTCGGTCAAGGCTTCGACGAAGTACGAGCCGCCGAGCGGATCGACCACGTTCGTTACGTTGGTTTCGTACGCCAGCACCTGCTGCGTGCGCAACGCGATTTCGACCGATTTTTCGCTTGGGAGCGCCAAAACTTCATCCATCGAATTGGTGTGCAACGACTGCGTGCCTCCGAGCACCGCCGCCATCGCCTCGAATGCGACGCGAACGATATTGTTCTCCGGCTGCTGCGCCGTCGCACTGCAGCCGGCCGTCTGGGTATGGAAGCGCAGCTGCCACGAGCGCGGGTTCTTCGCGCCATATTTGTCGCGCATGTGGCGCGCGTAAATCCGGCGCGCCGCGCGGAACTTGGCGATCTCTTCAAAAAAGTCGATGTGCGAGTTGAAAAAGAACGAAAGACGTGGCGCAAAGTCGTCGATGTCCATGCCCGCCGCCATGCAGGCCTCGACGTATGCGAAGCCGTCCGCAAGGGTAAAAGCGAGCTCCTGCGCCGCCGTCGATCCGGCCTCCCGAATATGGTAGCCGGAAATCGAGATCGTGTTCCACTTCGGCATTTCGCGCGTGCAGAAATCGATCATGTCGACGATGATGCGCATGTGCGGCCGCGGCGGAAAGATCCATTCTTTTTGTGCGATATACTCCTTGAGGATATCGGCCTGAATGGTCCCGCCGAGCCTCGCGCGCGGAATGCCCTTTTTCTCGGCCGCCGCGATGTACTGCGCGAGCGCGATGCAGGCGGGGCCGTTGATCGTCATGGAGGTCGTGATTTCCCCCATGTCGATCCCGTCGAAGAGCAGCTCCATATCCGCCAGGGAGTCGATGGCGACGCCGCACTTGCCGACCTCGCCGCGCGACTGCGACGCATCGGAGTCGTAACCCATCAGCGTCGGCATGTCGAAAGCGACCGAAAGCCCGTGCTGTCCGTGTTCTAGTAAGAAGTGGTAACGCTCGTTGGTTTGGGCCGCCGTGCCAAAGCCGGCAAACTGCCGCATCGTCCAAAGCCGGTCGCGATAACCGTTGGGATGTATTCCCCGCGTGTAGGGATACTCGCCGGGCCAAGCGAGATCTCGTGCAAGGTCCAGATCGGCCAGGTCGCGCGGCTCGTAGACCTTCTTTAAGGGGACGTCGGAGATGGTTCGATCGGACGCTCCGGAGCCCGGGCCTTTACGCGGCCGGCCCTTGCTCGAGGCCTCCTGCCAGCGCCGGCGCTGTTCCTCAAATGCGGCGCCGGGCTGCGCTCCGACACCGCTCGCGCGCTCTATCATCTTCGGCTTGTCCTGAGGTTGTCGGATTGCCATAGGGCCCGAGCCTTTCGACGCAGGCGGCAATTTCTCCCTAAAGGCGGAAGGCGGAGAGAACGCGATCGGCGGCCTCGTAGGGGTCCAAGTCGTCGCGTACATCCTCCCGCACCCTCTGATCGAGGCGCCGTTCCAAGCGCCCCATCGCGAGTTGCCGCACTTGATGCACGAAGGCTTCGCGTCGCCGCTGCACGATTTCCCCGGTTTCGTTGAGATACGCGACGTGCCGCTCGATCGCACTCCAAAGTTCGTCGATGCCGATGCCGGCGAGGGCTTGCGTCGCCACCAGTTCGGGAACCCACCCCTTCCACTGCAACATTTCCATGGTGGAGCGAATCTCGCGCCGCAGCTGATTCGCCATTGGGTGATCCGCTTTGTTCACGACGAAAATGTCCGCGATTTCCATGATGCCGGCTTTGAGGACTTGGATCGAATCGCCGCTTCCCGGCTGCAGTGCAACCAACGTCGTTTGCGCCAACTCGGCAACCGCGACTTCGCTCTGACCGACGCCGACCGTTTCAATCAGGACGACATCGAAGCCGAAGGCATCCATCAGTAGTACCGCATCGGCCGTCGCTCCGGCGAGCCCCCCGAGATGCCCGCGGCTGGCCATCGAGCGAATGAAGACTGCCTCGTCGGTAAAATGCTCGGCGAGGCGGATTCGGTCGCCGAGCAGCGCGCCGTGCGAGAACGGCGAACTGGGATCGACCGACACTACGCCGACGGATTTGCTCAAACTCCGCGCCTTGCGAACGAGGCCGGATGCCAGCGTCGATTTCCCGACCCCGGGAGGGCCGGTAAGTCCGATCGTCATCGCGCGTCCGGTGCGTGGATAGAGCGCGCGCACGAGCACGCCGCCGTGGCCGGCCTCGGCGCGCGAAATCGCGCGCGCCAGAGCGCGGGGCTTACGCCGTTCGAAATCGCGCAAAAGCTCCGCGTCGCTGACGCTCGGTTGATTCGTCACCACTGGGCTCTTGCGGCTCACGGCAAGAACGAACCTTCTGCGGGTCCGTCCAGGCGCCGAGGCGAAGCGCCTTGCCCCATAGTGCAGTCGTTCATTGCGCGCTGCGCCGCGATCTGCACGGTGGCCGCGCTTCTCGCAGTCGAGGTTCCGGCGCCCGCAGCCAGCGAGACCCTCGTGGTCCCTCTCACCGGAAAACGCGTACGCCATATCCAGACGTCGCAACTGTTTCACACGCTGCTGCACGATTTCTTTCTCGAGGACGACGGTACGACGTACGTTCAAACCGGCGACATACCGGTGATGTGGTTGCGCGATTCGTCGGCCCAGACGATACCTTACATCCGTTTTCAGAACTCGTACCCGATATTGCGCGCTCGCTTCGCGGGCGTCATCGAGCGCGACGCGCGAAATATTCTCACCGATCCCTATGCGAACGCGCTGGACGCCGACTATCACATCTGGGAGCGCAAGTGGGAGATCGACTCGCTGGCGTGGCCGGTCGTTCTGGCCTCGGTCTATTGGCGCTCGACGACGGATCGTACCGTTTTTACGCCTGACCTGCACCGCGCCTTGCAGCTGATCGTCTCCACGTACAGTTGCGAGCAGCATCATTCGAGGTGCAGCCGCTACCGGTACGCCGGTTGGACGTATTCCAAGGATCGTTACAACGAGGCCACCGGGTTGATCTGGGGCGCGTTTCGCCCCTCCGACGACGCCGTCGAGTATCGATTCAACATCCCGCAAAACGCAATGGCGGTCGTCGCCCTGCGCGACGTCGAAGAGCTCGCCCTCGACGGTTACCAAGATTCCACGCTCGCGCGAGCGGCACGGCAGCTAGCGGGAACCGTGCAGATCGCCATCGAGCAGTACGGACGTTTCTTCGATGCCAGCCGGCGCGTCCGGATGTACGCATACGAGACGGATGGTTATGGCAAATACAACCTCATGGACGACGCGAACATCCCAAATCTCACGACGCTGCCCTATATCGACTGGTGCTCGTCGTTCGACCCTACGTATTTGGCGACGCGCAGCTTCGCATTGAGCATGGACAATCCGTTTTTCTTTTCCGGACGATACGCGCAGGGGCTGGGCAGCCCGCACACGCCCTATGGCTATATCTGGCCGCTCGGGATCATCGGGCGAGCGCTGACGGCTACCTCCTCGATCGAAGTCGCCACGGCGATCACGACGTTGGCCGAAACCGATGGAGAGGACGGTCTGATCCACGAGAGTTTCTATCCCGACGGTTACTGGCGTTATACGCGCCCCGAATTCGGGTGGGCCAACGCGCTAGGCGCCGAGCTGTTCTTTCGCAGTCTAGCAGGCGAGCCGGCGACACAATTTGCGTGGAAAGGCCCGATCCTTCCGTTCGAACGCCGCACGACCACGCCCGGACTCGTGCCGCTCTTCACGCAGATCGAAAACGCGGCCGAGCTCACCGCAACGCTTGGCCGTCTATTGCACGCGACAGGCGGGGCGATGCCGCACCAATAACCCCCCTCCCATGGACCAGGGCTATTATCGCTATCCAACGATAGCGCGAGACCGCATTGTCTACGTCTGCGAGGACGATCTCTGGAGCGCGCCTGCAAGCGGAGGCGACGGCGTTCGCTTGACCGTCAGTTTCGGGACGTGTTCTTTTCCGAAATTATCTCCCGACGGCGAGTCGATTGCATTCGTCTCGACCGATGAGGGCAACCCCGAGCTGTACGTGATGCCGGCGCGCGGTGGAGAGCCGCGCCGTCTCACCTTCCTCGGCGCTACCCTCGCCTGGACGACGGGGTGGAGTGACGACGGCAGCGAGATCTACTTCGTCGCAAACCCCACGGCATGGTATGAGGGCGAAACGCGGCCGTTTGCGATTTCGAAAGACGGCGGCGAGCCGCGGGAACTGAATCTCGGACACGCCCGCACCGTTTCTTTCGGCTCGCGCGGTCGAATGGCGATCGGGCGCAACGCCGCAGACCCCGCGCGCTGGAAGCGGTACCGGGGCGGCACCGCCGGCGAGATTTGGGTTGACGCTGACGGCAGCGCCACCTTCGCTCGGCTCCACTTGCCTGACGGAAATCCGTGCTGGCCGATGTGGATCGGGGATCGCATCTTTTTTCTGGCCGACCACGAGGGCATCGGAAACATTTATTCGTGCTCGCCCGATGGAACCGACATCCGGCGGCACACGCATGAAAGCGACTACTACGTTCGCTTTCCTTCAACCGACGGCGCGCGCATCGTATATTCCGCCGGAGCGGAGGTCGTCGTTTACGACGTCGCCAGCGATGTGGTCGGCAGAATCGATATCGCGACCCATTCGCCGGCTCCGCAGACGACCCGGCGCTTCGAAAACGCCGCCGAGACCCTCGAGGAGTTCGCGCCGCATCCCGACGGGACGCAGCTGGCGTTCGACGCTCGCGGACAGCAGTTTACGATGCCGCTTTTCGAAGGAGCGGTGGTGCGCCACGGTACCGGCAGCCGCGCGCGCACGCGCTTGACACAATGGTTTCACGACGGCCAGCAGCTCGTTTCGGTCACCGACGTCAACGGCTTCGAGCAGATCGCGATCCGCCGCGCCGACGCTCCCAGCGAGCCGCGATTGATCAGCAGCGGCGACATCGGACGCGTGACCGACCTCGTCTGCTCGCCGGACGGTGACGCCATCGCGTTTGCGAACCACCGGCACGAGCTCTGCGTGATCGATGCCGAGGACGGCAAGCTGCGCGTGCTCGACAGGTGTCCTTCGCACCGAATCGAGGATCTGTCGTTTTCGCCGGACGGACGCTACATCGCATACGTTTGGTGGCCGGCTCCCGGCACGTCGATCATTCGCGTCGCCAAGGTTCGTTCGGGAAAGGTTCACGACGTCACGTCGGCACTGCGCATGGATCAATCGCCGGTCTGGGATCCGGAAGGCAAGTATCTGTATTTTATTTCGACGCGCGACTTTAATCCGGTGTACGATGCGCTGCAGTTCGACCTGAGCTTTCCGCAAGCCAGCCGGCCATTCGTCGTGACGCTGCGCAGCGACGTTCCGTCCCCGTTCGTGCCCAAACCGAAGCCGATTCACCACGACCACGAACGCGACCGCGAGCGCGAACGCGCGAACAACAAACCCGAAAAGGTCGTCGAAACCGAGATCGATTTCGAGGGCATCGCCGGTCGCGTGCTCGGCTTCCCGGTCGATGAGGGCGACTATAAGGACATCGTCGCCACGCGGGAGCGCGTGCTCTTTACACGCTTCCCGGTCAAGGGGATCAAACCGGCTCGCCGCGAGGACTTGGATGAGGGGGGTCACGGCGGCACCCTCTTGGCGTACGACTTGGAGCAACAGCGTTTGGCAACCATCGCGACGGAATGTGACGAGATCCGGTTGGGCAGGGATGGGCGGACGCTGGTCTACCGCTCGCGCGATCGGCTGCGCGCGATCGATGCGCAGAGCGAATTGCCCGAGGAAGGCGACGATCAAAAGCCGTCCACGGAACCCGGCCGCCGGACCGGCTGGCTCGAACTCGATCGCGCCAGCGTCGAGATCGTTCCCCGTGACGAATGGGCGCAAATGTATCGCGAAGCTTGGCGGCTCCAATCCGAGCAATTTTGGGTCGAAGACATGAGCGACATCGATTGGGATCGCGTTTACGACCGCTATGCGGCAATTTTGCCGCGCGTACGCACGCGCGGCGAACTCTCCGATCTCATCTGGGAAATGCAGGGTGAGCTCGGCACCTCGCATGCCTACGAATGGGGCGGAGACTATCGCGAGCCACCGCAATATCAACGCGGTTTCTTGGGGGCGGATCTGCGCTGGGACGAAGCACGCGGTGGATACTGTATCGAGCGAATTTACCGCGGCGACTCCTGGAATCGCGACAGCGACTCACCGCTCGCGGAACCCGGGCAGGACGTGCACGAGGGCGACTGCATCGTCGCCATCGGCGGTAATCGGCTTTCCCGCGAGACGTCGCCGGACCGGCTGCTCGTCAATGCCGCCGGCCGTCAAATCGCGGTGACGCTGCGCGGGAAGAAAGGTGACGAGCGCACCGTGCTGGTGAAAGCGCTCGAAAACGAAGCCGCGCTGCGTTATCGGGCCTGGGTGGAGGCCAACCGGCAGATCGTTCACGAGCGCACCGGCGAGCGCGTCGGCTACATTCATATTCCCGACATGGGGCCGTGGGGTTTCTCCGAGTTCCATCGGGGCTATCTGAGCGAATTCGACCGCAAGGGCCTGATCGTGGACGTTCGCTACAATCGCGGCGGCCACGTCTCGCCGCTCTTGCTCGAAAAGCTCGCGCGTAAACGCGTCGGTTACGACACGCCGCGTTACGGCGCGCCGATGCCCTATCCGCCCGAATCGGTCGACGGCCCGATGGTCGCGCTGACCAATCAATTCGCGGGGTCCGATGGCGACATCTTCAGCCACTGCTTCAAGCTTTACAAACTGGGGCCGCTGGTCGGCAAACGCACGTGGGGCGGCGTGATCGGGATAGATCCATATCACCACCTCGTCGACGGAACGCTTACGACGCAGCCGGAGTTTTCATTCTGGTTCGTAGACGTCGGCTGGCGCGTCGAAAACTACGGCACCGAGCCGGACTACGACATCGACATCGCGCCGCACGAATATCGCGACGGCAAAGACCCGCAACTCGATTGCGCGCTCGAGCTGATGGGCCGCGCACTCGAACAATATCAGGAGATCCGCCCCGACCTCTCGACTCGCCCGTCCCTGCCGCTGCCTACCCTGGCGTGAAATGGGCGGCGTTTGCCGTCCCGGCGATCCTGTACATCGCCGGCGCATCGCACGAACCGGCGTCCTGGGATACGGCGGAACTCCAAGGCGTTCCGTATATTCTGGGAATCTCGCATCCGACGGGGTTCCCTCTCTACGTTCTCGCCGGCTACGTATGGTCGCACGCGATCCCAGTGGGTTCGATCGCCTGGCGCATGAACGCGATGAGCGGCGTTGCGATAGCCGTGGCGTGCGCCGCCGCGTATGGCGTCGCGCTGCAGTTCGGGGCGAGCCGGCTCGTTGCGCTGGCCGCGACGCTGTGGTTTGGCGTCACGAGCAACGTGTGGTCGCACGCCGTGCGCGCAGAGGCGCAGGATCTCGCGGTGGCGTGCTCGGCGCTGGCCATCTACGCGTTTCTGCGCTGGATGCGCGGCGGCTCGGATCGATGGTTTGCCGCGGCGTTTGCGCTCGCAGGCCTCGGGATGGCGGCGCATCCGAACGCATTGTGGATTTTGCCCGCGTTTTTCGTTGGAGCGGCGATTTCAAAGCGGCGCCCGTCGTGGCGCCTCGTTGCCGGGTCGTTGGGGCTGGTTATTTTGGCGCTGATGCTTTACGCGTACCTGCCGCTGCGCTCGGCCTACGTCGTGGCACATGGATTGGATCCAACCGCTTCGCTCGCCGGCGTGAACGGCGGGATTTTTTGGAACTACAACGATCCACGAACCCTGCACGGGTTCGTGCTTGAATTAAGCGGCAGCGAATCGCAAACGCCGGCGTACCTTCTGGCGTCGCTCAATCCGATGCACCTGATTGATGCGCTCGCGGCGCTGTTCAGCGGCGTGCGCGCCCAATACGGCACGCCGGCGACCGTGCTGATCGTGGCTGGATTCCTCGTGGCGATGCGACGAGACTGGCGGACGACGCTGGTGTTCGCACTTGCCGCCACGACCGCATTGGTCTTCTCGGTCGTCTATCCGAACGAAAGCGACGTCGGACGGTATCGCCTTCTGGTGTCCTGGCTGGCCGTTCCGCTGTTCGGCGCGCTGACGCCGCGATCGCCGCGAACGCTCGGCTTCGCGCTTCACGCGGCGCTGATTCTTTTTCTCGCGGCCGGAGTCGCCCTGACGTTCGAGCAGCAGCAACGCGGCTTCTTCCGTCACCTACCGCGTGAAGGCGGCCGATGGGTCATCGAGGCCGTGCGTCCGTACGTCCCGCGCAACGGGACCATCGTCACGGATTGGCTCGACGCCACGTCGCTTGCGTACGGGGCGTACGTGGATCGTTCGCTTCCCGATCGCGTCATCGTGTCCGACGACAAATTGCGCATCGACCGTTATCGCGCTTGGGCCAAGCAGCGTCGCGTCTTTGTCTTGGTCGATCCTCGCAGCGTCGATACGCTGCCGGGAGCGCGCGACTATGCAAAGCTCGACGAATACCACGAGTTATACGAGGTCACGCCTTGACAACCTGATTAGCTGTCCTGTATATGGGGTATACAGTCCAATGTTCTTTGTGCTGTGGTCCAATCGTAGCCAAGGAGTAGACCAGGGCAGTCCAATTACCGGTCGGAGGGTTGAGCATTGAACGCTAACGGGAGAGCAACGACGCTGCAGCGGCAATGGGAATCGCAAAGCCGCTGGAAGGGAATCGAACGCCGCTACACCGCGGGCGACGTTATGCGCCTCCAAGGCAGCGTGGTGGCCGAGCACACATTAGCCTCGATGGGGGCGCGGCGACTTTGGCGCGACCTTCAGGCGAAGGAGCCGACGACCACGCTGGGCACGCTTAGCGGAAATCAAGCGGTACAAGCGGCGCGGGCGGGATTGCGCGCGCTCTATTGCAGCGGCTGGCAGGTCGCGGCCGATGCCAATCTCGCCGGCGAAATGTATCCCGATCAAAGTCTCTATCCGGTCAACAGCGTCCCCGCTTTGGTCGAGCGGCTCAACAACGCGCTCGCGCGTCTTGATCAGATCGAGTCGCTCGAAGGGCGCGGCGGCGCACAGTGGTATTTGCCGATCGTCGCCGACGCCGAAGCCGGCTTCGGCGGGGCCCTCAACGTCTTCGAGCTGATGAAGAGTTTGATTCGCTCAGGCGCGGCCGGCGTGCACTTCGAAGATCAGTTGAGCTCGGAAAAAAAGTGTGGACATCTCGGCGGCAAGGTGTTGATTCCGACGCAGCAGGCCGTTCGCCATCTGCTGGCGGCGCGTCTCGCCGCAGACGTGTGCGACGTACCCACGATCCTGATTGCGCGTACCGATGCCGGTGCCGCAAAACTCGTCACCAGCGACGTCGATCCGATCGACCGTCAATTTCTCACCGGCCAGCGAACGCCCGAGGGATTCTTTGAGACCACCGGCGGCATCGACGCCTGCATCGCCCGCGGTTTGGCCTACGCGCCCTACGCCGATTTGCTGTGGATGGAAACGGGCGAGCCAAATCTCGACGAAGCCCAGCGCTTCGCCGACGCAATCCACGACGTCCATCCGGGCAAACTGTTGGCCTACAACTGTTCGCCGTCGTTCAACTGGAAGAAGAAGCTCGACCCGAAAACGATCGCGGCCTTCCAGGCGCGCCTGGCCGAGATGGGGTACAAGTTTCAGTTCGTAACGCTCGCCGGTTTCCACGCGCTAAATTACTCGTTCTTTCGCTTGGCTCACGATTTCAAGACGCGCGGCATGACGGCGTATGCGGAGTTTCAAGAGCAAGAGTTCGCAAGCGAACCCCTCGGCTACACGGCGACGCGTCACCAGCGCGAAGTCGGAACGGGCTACTTCGATGAAGTCGCGCGAGTCGTCGGCGAGGGACGCAGCTCTACCACGGCATTGGCCGGTTCGACCGAGACCGAACAGTTTTACGAAAGCCGCGCGGCCGTAACGGCGTAACAGCGTGAACGTTGCGCCGGCCGGATTCACGCTCGCGCGCGATCTGGCGCCGGGATTCGCGGAGTTCTACGCGCCGCTTCATCGGCGATTCGCCCCGCAGCAGCAACGCTTGGTCCGCGCTCGCAAGGAGCGCCTGGCCCGCGCGCATGCCAGCGATCTGCCGACGTACCTTCCGCCTTCCGAGGCGACCTCGTCGGCATGGAACGTCGAGCTCCCGGCCTGGTGTTCCGACCAGCGCAACCAAATGACCGGGCCGGCCGACGATGCCGAGCTCTGCGTGAAGATGCTGAACTCCGGAGCGCCGGGCGTGATGCTGGACCTGGAAGACTCGATGGCCAACACCTGGGAACGCCTGATGCTCGGCCACGGCAACATCGTTGCCGCACTCTACGGCGAGCTGACCTACGAGGATTCAAAACGCGGCGGCACCGTCGGGATCGTGCCGAGCAACACCGTCGTGTGGAATCGCGTGCGCGGACTGCATCTCGCGCAGGCGGGAGTGCTGCCGCACGAGCTCACCAGCGCTTCCCTTTTCGACCTGGCGCTGCTGGTTTTTCGACTCGATTACGGGCGCCTGCGCCACCCGCTTTGCATCTACATCCCCAAATCCGAATCGGCGCAGGAGGCCGTGTGGTGGAAAGAGCTCTTCGATCGGCTGATCGAAGCCAAGGGATGGACGCGCGATTCGATCAAAGCGATGGCACTGGTCGAATCGCATCCCCTCGCGTACGAGATCGAGGAATTCCTATTCAACCTGCGCGATTACGTCGTCGGGCTCAATCTCGGGCGCTGGGATTATATGGCGAGCCTCATTCACTATAATCTCGTCGATCCCGGCTGGCTGTTACCGGACCGCAACACCATCCCCATCGACGTCCCGTTCTTCCAAAACCTGCGCACGCTGCTCCCCGAGCTGACGCACAAGCACGGTGCGATGGCGATCGGCGGGATGACCGCGCTCTATCCGAGTCGTGAGGACCCCGAGTTGAACCAGCGGGCGCTCGCGGTTCTGGAGCGCGACAAGCACAACGAAGCGGTCTGTTTGATGGACGGCGCCTGGACGGGCCATCCGGACCAAAACGCGCTCGCGGTCGCGCAATTTCCGTATCCGAATCAGCTCGACAAACGCCCATCGCTGGAAACGGTCCATCCGGATCTGCGGCCCTCGCCGGCCGGTGTCGGCGAGACGACGCTGGCCGGGACGCGCGCCGCGGTTCGCACGGTGATCCGCTACCGTCATGGCGTGCTCGAAGGACGCGGCGCGAGCCTGTTGGACGGCTACATGGAAGATCTCGCAACCGACCGAATCTACCGTTTGATGATCGCGCAGCGCCTTCGCCATCCGGGCAAGTACACGCCGGCGTCGCTGGCCGCGCTGTTCGACGAGGAGCTCGCACGGATTCTTGCCGAGCTTCCTGCCGCTACGCCCGACGCTTCGCGTACTCGCTATTGCAAGGCTCGAGAAATCTCCGAACACATGATCTCGACGAGCGCATTTGATCCGACCTAGGCGCATCGCCGCGGTGGCTGCGCGATTACATCTAAGCGCGGCGATCGTGCCAATCACATGAAACGCGGTGGTCGTTGACCATCCCGACGGCTTGCATGAATGCGTAGCAGATCGTCGGGCCCACGAAGCTGAAACCGCGCTTCTTAAGGTCGCGGCTCATTGCCTCGGATCGCTCGGTCGACGCCGGGACGTCTTCGGCCCTGTGCCGGCGGTTGACGATCGGCTTACCATCGACGAAATGCCAGATATACTCGTCGAACGAACCGAATTCGCCGCGTATTTTGAGAAGCGCCTTCGCGTTGGCGACGACCGACTCGATTTTCGCGCGATTGCGAATGATGCCGGGATCTTGCAGAATTTTTTCGATCCGCGCCGGGGTCATGCGCGCGACCAGCGCGGGATCGAAGTTCCGAAAGAGCTCGCGATACCGCTCGCGGCGGCGCAGCACGATTTCCCAACTCAAACCGGCTTGCGCGCCTTCCAAGCAGAGGATCTCGAAGAGCGTCCGGTCGTCGTGAATCGGTACGCCCCACTCCCGGTCGTGGTAGGCGATCATCGGCTCGGTCTGCGCCCAGTGACAGCGCCGCGGCAACGCTTGCTTCTTCATCTGTTCTCCTAATTTCCCTGAGATTGCGCAGAGGGTGACACGGCCCTCATACCTTATGAAGCAGCGCATGCGCCCTCGCGCCGCCCGATACGTGCCGCTCGCGGCCGCCATCCTGACGCTGATCGTCCACCTGATCGGCAACCCGCACTACGGCTTCTTCCGCGACGAGCTCTACTTCATAATTTGCGGGTTCCGACCGGATTGGGGATACGTCGACCAACCACCCCTCGTACCGCTCTTGGCGGCCGGTTCGCAGCTCTTCGGGCACTCGCTTTTTCTCCTCCGAGCCATTCCGGCACTCTGTGCTGCGGCGTCGGTATACGTGACCTGTCTGATCGTACTCGAACTGGGCGGCGGCGCGTTCGCGCAAGCGTTCGCGGCGCTCGTCGCGGCGCTGACGCCCGTGTTGATGAGCTTCGGCACGAAGGTCACGACCGACATCGTCGGCGTCGTGCTGTGGCCGCTCGCGGCCCTCTACGTCTTGCGCATCGTAAAAGGCGCGGACCCACGCTGGTGGCTGGCGGCCGGGGCCGCCCTCGGCATCGCAATGGAGAGCAAATACAGCATTGTCTTCTTTGGGTTCGCGATCGTTATTGCGCTGCTGCTCCTTCCACAGCGTCGCGCGCTCTTCACCTGGTGGTTTCCGTGCGGCATGCTCGTGGCCGCCGCTCTCGCGCTGCCCAACATAATTTGGCAAGGCCAGCATGATTTTCCGATGTGGAGCCTACTGCACGACGCCGATCAGTACAAGAATATGGAGCTTTCCCCGTTGCAATACATCGCGACGCAGTTGTTGATCACGCATCCGTTGCTCGCGCCGATTTGGTTGATCGGTTTGATAACGCTGCTGCGCCGCTCCGAGGCGCGCTTCCTCGGCGTGGCATACATCGTGTTGATCGTCGAGATGATCGCGTTTCACGCAAAGCATTACTATCCGGGCGACGTCTATCCGATTCTCATCGCCGCCGGTGCCGTTACGATCGAGGCTTGGACGCGGCGCGCAACCCTCTGGCGCCCGCTCCTCGCAGCCTACGCGCTCGTTTGCGGGATTCTCCTCGTTCCGCTCATCATGCCGGTGCTCCCGGAGCGAACGATGACGGCGTACGATCGAATTGCGCAGAACCTCTTCGAGCGAGAGGTGAACATCGCTCGCGCCGAGCGCACCGACATCGGAAGCTTGCCGCCGGATTTGGCGGACATGCACGGTTGGCCGGAACTAGCGGCGGTCGTCGCGGGAATTTACCAGTCGCTGCCGCCCGCACAGCGCGCAAAGGCGGCGATCTTGGCGAGCAACTACGGTGAGGCGGCGGCCATCGATTTCTTTGGATCACAATACGGCCTTCCGCCGGCGCTTTCCGGGCACAATCAATACTGGCTTTGGGGCCCGCGCGGGTACGACGGTGACGTGGTGATCGACGTAGACGGTGAATGCGCTGCGCGTCTCTTTCGAGATCGCCGCATCGTCGCGCGCTTTAGCAATCCTTGGGGCAGACCCTTCGAGAACGGCTTCCCGATTTCGATCTGCATGGGCATCACCACGCCGCTTGCGACCTATTGGCCCAAGCTTCGAAGGTATATTTGACCTGTATTCCCCGCATGAATTAGCCAAAAAATAGATCTTAAGCGGCCTCGCCTCGAATGAATGCCCCACTGCTTGACGCCGACGAAGCCCGCAAAAATTCGCATATCGGGGGAAACGGTGTGATATCTCAATTCATTGGATTAGCATTCGGCGCCTTTGTACGTCGCAGATTCCATAACCCGTGCGCTGAGAGGATAGCGGAGAAGACGGAGGTCACGGCGAGCGCGAGGAGAGTCCAAACGAAGAAGAACGCTCCACTGGACTCAGCGAGCGTGCCGGCCGGCAGTCCTCCTGCTCTGCTCACGTGAACGTGAAAACTACCATGCCCGCGACCGATCCGAGGAGCATGATCGCGTGCCCCGACCGCCGCTCGGCGAGCACCAGCGCCCCATATAGCCAGATGACGAGGATAGCGATCGCCACGACGTTTGAGGCCGGTGACCTATCGGTCCCATAGACGATGTCATCCGTCAAGTGAAGCGAGAGGAGGATAATCGAGAGCAGAGACATGATGGTTAAGACATCGTTGCGCTTCATACGGGATAAGATTTGATCGGCGTTTTGATCATGCCTCATCCTTCGCCCTTCGCCCTTCGACTTCGCGCCTACGGCGCTGCGCTCGGGATGACATAGGGAGAAGCGCCTTAGGGTGACACAATTGGGTCGATTGCGTTGAGGAGATACGGGTGGACGCGATCGGCGAGCCGCCAGGGGCGCAAGGGCGAGACGATGTCGTGCGATAGCGGCAGACCGGTGATCCGCGTGAGTTCGACGGCACCCGGATGCTGCCGCCGCCAGCTCTTGTAGAGGCGGCGGATCGCATAGTTGTTGACTGCAACTTCGGCGGCGTTGGTAACGATCGTGAGGTGCTCGGCGAGCGGACGAGTCGTGCGCGCTTCATCCAGCAAGGATCGTGCGATGCGATACGAGTGCGCGATGGCGTGCGTTGCGTAACGCGGATAGCCGTTCGTCGACGTGTGGCGTTCGCGAAGGATCGGATTCCACCAATAAAACCGATTTGGCACCCGCAGCAGACGTTCGGCAATCGCTCCCATGAACCGGTTCGGAATCAACGAGACGCCGAAAAACGGTGAGATCGGAACGCATCGTTCGACCGCGTGGTGCTGCCCTATCCATGCGGCCAGCAACCCTCCAAGTGAAAAGCCGGCAATCGTTACGCGGTCACCGAGTTCTTCAGCGACCGCGATGTACTCGGTAACCGCTGCGTAGAGATCGTCCGCTCGTAACCGTTCGAGCGCCGTTGATAGCGGGTCCGCGTGACCGTGTCGAGGCAAACGCGGAACGACTACGTTATGACCCCGCTCGAAAAGGTCTCGCGCGACCCGCTCGAACTGCGCGGGCGTAGCACTCATGCCGTGGAGCAGAAGCACGGCGCGCTGCCGGCGCGTCGCGTGCACGTACGCGATCGTGCGCCCTTTGTCGGCGAGGCCGGGATGATCTCGGGCCAGAAGTCGCTCGAGCAGCGAAAAGCAGGTTGTCAAGGGAAATTCCTTAACAGCAGACCGGTGTATCTCCTGTCAGAGCGTGCGCGCGAACTGATCGCCGAAGAAGAGCGCTACGGCGCCAATAACTACGCTCCGCTCGATCTTGTCGTCGAGAGCGCTGAGGGCGTTTGGCTGTGGGACGTTGCCGGCAGGCGCTATCTCGACTGTGTGAGCGCATATTCCGCGCTGAATCAAGGTCACTGCCACCCGCAGATCTTCGCCGCCCTCGTTGACCAAGCGCGAAAGGTAACGCTCACGTCACGCGCGATGCGCAACGATCGCATGCCGGGATTCCTCGAAGAACTGACTCGCTTGTTGGGATACGACAAGGCCCTACCGATGAACACCGGTGTCGAGGCGGTTGAGACTGCGGTCAAGCTCGCGCGGCGATGGGCATACGAAGAGAAACACGTTCCCGCCGATCGCGCCGAGATTATCGTTTTCTCGAACAACTTTCACGGTCGCACGATCATGGCGGTCAGCGCGAGCACGACGCCGGAATACCGCGCCGGTTTTGGACCGTTCGTTCCCGGGTTCGTGGCCGTCCCGTTCGGAGATGCGGATGCCTTGGAGCGGGCGATCAACGCAAACACCTGCGCGGTGCTTATGGAGCCGATTCAAGGCGAGGGCGGCGTAAACGTGCCGCCGGACGGCTACCTGAAGCGCGCATGGGCGCTCTGTCGCGAACACAACGTTCTTTTCATCGCCGACGAGATCCAAACGGGTTTGGGACGCACGGGCGACCTCATTGCCTGTGATTACGAAAGCGTGAAGCCCGACGTTTTGATACTCGGAAAGGCCCTGGGCGGCGGCTTTTATCCCGTCTCGGCCGTGCTCGCAAACGACGCGCTGATGAGCCTCTTCCAACCAGGCGACCACGGCAGCACGTTCGGCGGCAATCCGCTCGCTTCGGCGGTAGCCCAAGCGGCGCTGGGCGTCACAGTTTCCGAAAAACTTCCCTCCCGCGCGCGCTACGCCGGCGCGAGGCTCATGCAAGGACTGCGCGCGCTCGCCTCGCCGTTGATCGAGGAGGTTCGCGGGCGCGGACTGCTGATCGGCGTGGCGCTCAGCGTCCCGGCGAAACGGCTCTCCGAAGCGCTGCTCGAACGCGGGGTCGCGGCCAAAGATTGCCGCGAGTACGTGCTGCGGATCGCCCCGCCCTTGGTGATCGACGATGCTGCCATCGCCTACTTCCTTGAACGCTTCGCCGACGCCATGGGGGCGGTCGGCACGGGCTCTTGACACCTCCCCAGTCGCGCGTGATATGGTGGGCGAGCCGAAGCAGCGGCTCGCGCCGCTCACCGGATGCCCACGGGCGATCCGGTCTTCACTCTAAGGAACTCTCGGCTGGTTCCGCAGTGGGGTTGCTCCGGCAGCGCTTTTTTTATTTGGAGATGAGCTCATAGCACGACCCCTGCGCATCAACGATCAAATTCGCATCCGTGCGGTTCGGGTGATCGACGAAAACGGAAACCAACTCGGGATCCTGCCAACCGAAGACGCGCTGGCGCGTGCGAGAACCGCCGGGTTAGACTTGATCGAGGTTTCACCGAATGCGCAACCGCCGGTATGTAAGATCGCCGATTACGGCCGGCTCAAATACGAGCAGTCGAAAAAGGACAAGGACGCTCGCAAGAAACAGCGGCACTTCGAGCTAAAGGAAGTTAAACTACGGCCTAAGATCGAGACACACGACTACGAAACCAAAGCACGAATGGCCGAACGCCTACTGCTCGACGGGAGCAAGATCAAGGTAACGATCATGTTCCGCGGGCGCGAGATCACGTACACGTCGTTCGGGCGCCGGTTGCTCGACCGAATGGTGGAAGACATGGCGCCGTTGGCGACGGTGGAGCGTGAGCCTCGGCTCGAAGGAAAAAACATGTTCATGATTTTGGCGCCTCGTATGACGCCGACAGGTCCCCCAAAGTTCTCGACACTACGGGAGCGCGAGCAAAAGCCGATCGTGAACGAGACAGAGCCGATCGCGCACGAGACAGAAACGAAGGAGCGAACCAGTGCCTAAGATTCGAACCCACCGAGGAACCGCCAAGCGCGTCAAGGTTAGCGCGACCGGTAAAGTGACGCACCGCCATGTGTTCGACGGCTGCGGCCACATTCTCAGCAAGAAGAGCCGGAAGCGCAAGCGGAAGTTTCGCAAGGACCAGCCCACGTTCAAGGGTGATCTGAAGCGTCTTGCCCCGACGATTCCCTACCTGGTCTAACGGAGGCTCTCGATATGGCTCGCATCAAACGCGGAGTACACGGGCTCAAACACCGTCGCAAAGTCATGAAGCTCGTCAAGGGCTTCCGGGCCGCCCGCCGCCGCAACTATCGGGTCGCTAACGAAGCGCTGCTCAAGTCTCTTGCCTACGCGTTCCGGGATCGCCGCGTTCGCAAGCGCGATTTTCGCTCCCTATGGATCAGCCGAATCAACGCCGCCGCTCGCCGCGAAGGCCTCTCCTATTCGGTGTTCATGCACGGGTTGAAGAAGTCTGGTGTGAGCTTGAACCGCAAGGCTCTTGCGGACCTGGCCGTCTCGGACGAGAAGGCGTTCGGGATGCTCCTTAATATGGCGAAACAAGCCGCACAGAGATAGCCGCCGCGCGGATATAGCCGCCCCGCAGGCGGTTGGCCGCGCATCTCTAATCTTCGCGTTATGGGACGTTGGAGCTCTGTCTTTGCGACGGCTCTAGTCGTCGGCTACTTCGCCTGCCAGCCGCCCACCGCGATCGCGGAAGAGAACGAACTCGCCCTCACGCCGGCGATCTCAGCTCGGATCGATCGCATGGCAAAGGACGAAGTGCACGCCGGCCGCACGCCGGGCGTCGCCGTCGGCATCGTCGAGGACGGCCGGCTCGTCTACGCGCGCGGTTTCGGATTCGCAAATCTCGCAAAGCACGTGCCGATGACGCCGGACAGCGAATTCTTCGCCGGGGGACTCACGATGCAGTTTACCGCCGCGGCGATCCTGCTGCTGGCGCAAGATGGTAAACTGACCCTCGACGATCACGTTACAAAATACGTACCCGAGTTTCATTTGGGTGCCCAGGTTACGATCGCACAACTGTTGACGCAGACGTCGGGGCTTCCGAATTACACGCAGGTGAAGGGCATCGCATCGGATCTGACCCGCACGGTAAAGCCGAGCGAGTTGCTGGTGTTGGTCGACGGGCTCAAAGCAGTGGCACCGCCGGGCGCGGCGTACGCAAACAACCCCGTGAACTATTTGCTCGCCGGACTGATCGTCGAGCGCGTCAGCGGCGTTCCGCTTTCCGACTATCTCGAGCAGCACATCTTTTTACCGCTGGTGATGAATCATTCGTTCTTGGCCGGAGACAACGGCATCTCGCCAAGCCATGCTACGGGCTACACGCGAAGCGGCCGCGGATTCGCGGTCGCCCCGACGTGGGATCCCGCGTGGCTAGGCGGAGACTCCGGCTTGGTCTCCACGATTTACGATCTCGCCAAATGGGATATCGAAATGCCCGTTTTGCTCCGGGTGGATTCCGTTCGCACGATGTTCAGCCCGACGGCGAGTGACGGCCCAACGCATTACGGAATGGGATGGGTCATCGACCGGCGCGGCGGCAAGGACTTCGTGTGGGCCAACGGCGAGATTTCCGGTTATCGGGCGATGAATGCGCTTCTGCCGGAACAGCAAGTCGGCGTCATCGTTTTCTCAAATGTCGACTCCCTGCACGGGGGGTCGGTCACGATACCGGAAGAGCTGGGTGCGAGGATCCTGGATATCGTCGTCCCTCCAACGTCCACGCGACTCGACAACGCGATCGTAGCCCAGGCGAAGGAGTGGCTCGAGCGTCTGGCTTCCCGCCACCTCGATCGCTCCGAGCTGACACCGGCCTTCAGCACCTATTTGACCGACGACCTCATCGCGCGGGAGAATTTCGCGGCGATGGGACCGCTGCAGTCGATCGTGCCAATTGCAAGTAGCGCCGAATCAAACGGCGATACACGGTACGAATTCCTCGTGCGTTACCCTCGGGCCCAATACCATTACTTGTTCGAGGTTACACACGACGGAAAGGTTGACGGAATCACCCTCTCCGCATAGGCGGATTGTCTATTCCTCGCCGTCGGCCAGGCGTCGGCCGGTGGCCTCTACGACTTTGCCCAGCATGGTCACGGCCTCAGCGCGCGTGGCATTGCTGAACATGTAACGCAAACGTTCGTCGGCATCTTCGACGATCAGCACGGCGCGACGTCCGCCGCGAACGGCCTCGATCAGCGAACTTAAGTACGCTTCGTCTTCCGGCGCTAAGACCGATTGGTCTGCGCCGCAACGGTTGGGCTCCAGCAATCGTTTTAGGACGGCTTCAATGTCGCTCGGTATTTCCACGCTTACCTCCAAGACCGATTCCGCAGCCGTCGGTAGCAACGACGGCGCGAAAGTTCCTCTCGTACAGTAACTATCGACCAAAGTCTCTTCCAAATTCACCTTCGCCGCCCTGCAGCCAAAACAGGGCAAGCACGGTTTTTGCGTCGGCTGTTCCCTCAGCGACCAGGCGCCATGCCGCCTCGCGGCCGAACACCCCGACTTCGATTCGCTCGTCTTCGTCCAATGCCGGCTCGCCGGCGGTTAGCAGATCCGCGTGAAAGTAATGCATGACCTCCGTGCAAAAGCCGGGCGTCGTCCAGACGGCGCCGATCGGCCGCACGCTGCCCGCAAGATAGCCCGTTTCCTCACGCAGCTCGCGCCTCGCGCCCTCGAGCATACTCTCGTTGGGCTCCGCCGTTCCGGCCGGGACTTCCCAAATGGTCTTGCCCGCCGGATGGCGGTATTGGCGAACGAGGACAACCGAATCGGGAGCCGGCGTCGCCACGATCGCCACCGAAGCGCCGTGCTCGACGACGTCGACGCGATGCTCGCTTCCGTCGGCAAGGCGAATGTCGTCGACTCGGACCTTGAAGACGCGGCCTTCGAAGCACTGGAGAGAGGAGAGAACGCGCGGCGCTTCTTCCATGATCGGGCTTTGGCGGAACGGCGGAACGGAGCCTCGTAAGGAAAGCCGTAATGGCGAAGTCGTCCATCGCAGCAGAAATCGGCTGGCTTGCCTTCTTCCTGGTCGTCTTCGTGGCCGCGGTCTATCTGTTCGTGCGATCGCTGGTGCCGCACCATTTCAACGACAAGATTGCGATCGTGCTGGCCGCGATGTTCGCCGGGCTGATCGTGATCTTCGTCCGCGCCTGGCTGACGAAGCGGAAGGCTCCGCGGTAACCTATGGCCGTCCATCTCGGAATTCATGCCGATCGGCTCACGGGCGTCCGCGCGCTGCGATCGGGGAAGGGACGGCGCGAGCAACGCCGCTTCGCATTCGAAGGGACCACGCTGCTGGAGGAGGCGCGCAGGAGCGGGTTTCCAATCGACGAGCTGTATTGCACCGCCGCAGGGTACGATGCGTCGCCGCTGGTACGCGAACTCGACGCAAGCGGCATCCCGGTCTTCATCGTGGATGAGGGCCGCGCCGCACAGCTTTCGGACCTGAGAACGCCGAGCGGCGTCCTTGCGATCGCGCCGATACGCCTCGACCCAATCGAAACCTTGCTGGCCCGTGGGAACCTGGCTTTGGTGCTGGCCGACGTCAACGATCCGGCCAATGCGGGCTCGCTGCTTCGGTCTGCGGACGCCTTTGGGTGCACCGGAGTCGTGTTTGGCCGGCTGGGTGTGGATCCGTATCACCCGAAGGTCGTCCGAGGCTCGATGGGGGCGGCTTTTCGGCTGGCGATTGCCGTCGCGGACCCTCCCGAGGTTACCGTTGCAGCGGCCCGCGCAAACTTTCGGCTCGTCGGTCTGGCTGCCCGCGCCGCCTGCCTGGGCGCCGGCCAATTCGAGCGTCCGCTTGCGATCATCGTGGGTAACGAGCGTCATGGGTTGGGGCGGTGGGAAACCTTGTGCGAGCGGGTGGTCGCCATCCCTATGGTCGGTCCAAGCGAGAGCCTGAGCGCAGCGGTGGCCGGCTCGATCGCGCTGTACGAAGCGAGTCGTTCATTGCCTTGTCAAGAGAGTACTCCGCGGGCAAAAAGTCAAGACTACCGGCACTAAAAGTCGCATGGTATACTCAGCGCATTCCGCGACGAGGGCCGCCTGGAGCCACCGGCTCAGAAGGAGACAGCAAGCGCATGGCAACGTCCTACCTCTTCTGGAAGCTTTTCGCCCAAACGGGCTCAATCGACGCCTACCTAGCTTACCGAAGGCTGTACGCGGCGCCCACGACGACCTGAGATTGGGCACGTTAGCAGGAAAAGAAATTAAAAATCGATTTTGGAAGCGCCCGGTAGAAAAGAACAAACCGGGCGTTTTGTTTTGATGTTCGTATGACGGAACTTGCGGAGATAATCTCCGACTTGCAGCGGCGCTTCGCCGCAGATGCCGACGCGGCGGATGGCGAGCACAGCCTAGAAAACCTGCGAATCGAGTACCTTGGGCGAAACGGCGAGGTAACGAAGATTCGTCGGACGATTGGCACGCTGCCCGCGGAACAACGCCCTGAAGCGGGCAAGGCCATCAACGACGCGGTTGCCGCTATGGAAGCGCGGTTGGACGCGGTACATGCGGTGTTGCAGTCCCACGCCCTCGAGGGAGAGCTCGCCACATCGATCGATGTGACGTTCCCCGCAGAGATGCCGCAAGTCGGATCTATTCACCCCGTGCGCCGCATCATCGAACAGACTTGCGATTATTTCGTGCGCCACGGATTCGCCGTCGTCGTGGGTCCCGAAGCGGAGCCCGACTACTATAACTTCGACGCGCTCAATATCCCAAGCGACCATCCGGCACGTGAAGGGTTCGATTCGTTTTGGCTCAGCGACACGGTATTGCTTCGGCCTCACACCTCTCCACTTCAAATCCGGACGATGCAGCAACATAAGCCGCCGATCGCGATCGTTGCGCCGGGGAAATGCTTCCGTCGCGACGCCGTAGATGCGCGACATCTCTTCCAGTTCCATCAGGTCGAAGGCTTGCTGGTCGCGGAGGGCATTCATTTCGGCCACTTAAAGGGCATGCTGACGGGACTTTGCCGAGAACTGTTCGGAGCGGAACAGAACGTGCGGTTCCGTCCGTCATATTTTCCGTTCACCGAACCGAGCGCCGAGGTCGACACGACCTGCCCCAAATGCAAGGGCACGGGGGCCGCGGCGGCGGCACCCTGCAACATGTGCGGAGGCTCAGGGTGGATCGAGCTCGGCGGAGCCGGAATGGTCCATCCCAATGTTCTTCGTGAAGTGGGCTACGATCCCGAGGTGTACTCCGGCTGGGCCTTCGGCTCCGGCGTAGAACGACTCGGTCTGCCGCGCTATCAAGTGGATGACATCCGCCGCTTCATCAACAGCGACCCGGATTTTCTCGAACAGCTGAGTTGACGAGAGACGACCGCGAGTGCGCGTACCGATAAGCTGGCTGCGGGATTTCGCAGCACTGCCCGACGACGCTGGAGCGATCGCCGACCGCTTGGCGATGCTCGGCTTTCCCGTGGCGGCGATCGAGAAGCGCCCGACGATCACGGGGGTCGTTACCGGGCGAATCGTAGCGCTCGAAAAACATCCCAACGCCGATCGTTTGCAAGTGGCGCAGGTCGACGTCGCAGGCGGAAGCACACTCACCATCGCTACCGCGGCGACGAACGTTGCAAACGGACAAACGATTGCCGTCGCGACCGTCGGTGCGCAGCTGCCCGCTCTGAAGATCGAGCAGCGCACGATGCGTGGCGTCGTCTCGCACGGCATGATGATATCGGCCGACGAGCTGGCGCTGCCGGCAGACTGGTTCGAAGACGGCATCCTCCAACTCGACCGGACGACCCCACTTGGCGTCGACGTCGTCGAGCTCTTCGGGCTGGCTGCAGAAGTGCTCGACGTCGAGATTACTACCAATCGCCCCGATGCCATGTCGGTACTCGGGCTGGCGCGCGAGTTGGCGGCGTCGTACGGCGTTCCGTTGCGGCTCCCGTCCTTTGTCAATCCCGGCGATGCTACGGAGCCGGCGGCCGAAGCGCCACACGTTATCTTGGAATCGCCGGATTGTCATCGCTACGTGGCGCAGCGATTCGACGGCGTTTCCGTCGAGGCGGCACCGGCCTGGATGCGCGTTCGCCTGGCTCTGGCCGGTCAACGCCCGATTAACAACCTCGTGGACGTCTCGAACTACGTGATGCTGGAGACGGGCCAACCGCTGCATTTCTACGATGCCGACCGCATTGAGAACGGGAAGTTGATCGTGCGCAGCGCCCGCGAGGGCGAAACGATAGTGACACTCGACGGCGTCGCGCGTAAGCTCTCACCGCAAGCACTCGTCATCGCCGACGGGCGGCAGCCGCTGTGCCTAGCCGGCCTGATGGGCGGGATGGCCGGTGAGGTCGCCTCCGAGACGCGCGCGATCGTGCTCGAGGCGGCAAACTTCAACGGCACTCGCATTCGCCGGATGAGCGCCTCGCTGGGAATGCGGAGCGAGGCATCGGCCCGTCACGAAAAGTCGTTGGCCCCGGCCTTGACCGATATCGGCGCGGCGCGCGCGGCGCAGCTCTTGGCCGCGCTGGGCGCGACGGCGTACCGGCCCCATGAATTTGGCGCAAGCGTGGCGCCGGCGCAACCTATTGCACTTCCGGTGCGTGAGGCGGAGCGCGTGTTGGGCCTTGCGATCCCGAAGGAGCGGATCGAACGCCATCTCCGCGCACTCGGATGCGACGTAACGTCTACCGAAAGCAACGTGCTCTCCGTTACGCCGCCGGCTTGGCGTCGCGATCTGGGCATCGCGGTCGACCTGATCGAAGAGATCGCTCGCATCGAAGGCTACGAACGCATCGATGCCGTCGAACCGTCGGTGCCGCCCCACGCGATTTCCAGCGCCCGCTTTGAGTTGGAACGGCGTGTGGCGCACGCGCTGGCAGCACTGGGTTACCACGAAGTGATCACCTATTCGCTCCAGGGAGCATCGCTCTCCGAGCGCATGCCGCGAGCAAGCACTGCGGCGAGCGAGCCGGCCGTCGAAGTCCGCAATCCGCTCTCGGAGGAACAACGCTTTCTTCGGAGTTCGCTCTTGCCCGGGTTGCTCGATTATCTCGAGTCGTACGGGCCGACCGTACGCGTCTTCGAGATCGGCGACGTTTTTGCGGCCGACCAGAATCGCATCCTCGAGCAGACCTCGGTCGCGTTTGGTTTCGCGGCGGACCCCAGCCCGCAGCCGTGGCACGATTCATCTTTCCTGCGGCTCAAGGGCGACTGTGAGGCGTTGCTGCGCAAAATGACCGGTCGCCGGGCCGATTTTTCGAGGGGTGCCGGTGTTGGCTTCCATCCCGGCAAGACCGCGAGCGTGTCGGTCGGCGATCGCGAGGTCGGAAAACTCGGCTGCATCGATCCGCGCGTCAGCAGAGCGTTCGAGCTCGAAGGCAACGCCTATTTTTGCGTGCTCGACCTTGCGGCTCTGCCGGAGTACGAGACGCCGCGCTATCGTCCGCCCTCGAAGTATCCGTCGACCTACCGCGACGTTGCTCTGGTCGTCGGCGTCGACCTAAGTGCGAGCGAGATCGAGCGCGCGGTGGCCGCGGCCCTCGGTGATATCTGCACCGCCGTCCGGGTATTCGATGAGTATCGCGGACCGCAAGCCGGCGAAGACCGAAAGAGTCTGGCGGTGCGTATGACGCTGCAGCGTTACGACGCGACGATCACGGACGAGGAGGCGGACGCGGCCGTGAGCCGCGTCCTCGATGCCGTGCGCGATGAGTTCGGGGCGACGATTCGAGCGTGATTGGAGGCGTCGCATGGCCGGACATAGTCATTTTCATCGTGCTGGGCATTGCAACGTACAAGGGATACTCGCGCGGTTTCGTCTCCGAGCTCGGCGGCGCCATAGCGGTGACGGCCGCGCTGGTAACGCCGTGGTTTTACGACGGCGCTCTCGATTCGCAGATCGCGGGCATTACCAAGCTCGGCCCGGGCTCGGCCCACGTGATCGGAATGTTCGGGACGGGCCTCTTGACTTACGTCGTTCTGCTCTTCGTCGCGCGCGTGCTCGGGGCAATCGCCAAACTTCCGGTGCTCGGGATCGGCAATGCGCTGGGCGGAGCATTCGTCGGTTTCTTGAAGGGCGCGATTCTGTTGTGGCTGGTGCTTTTTATCGCGCTGTTCTTTCCGCTATCGCCGGACATTCGCGACGGCTTGCACCAATCGCGGCTCGCGCCGTCCTTGGTGACTTACGACGCGCCGATCGACGATGCGATTCTCTCGACCATCCCGTGGTTTGCCCGCCCCTTCGTGCTGCCGTACTTTAGGCGACACCACTTGTAACTCGGCCCGACAGCGACTCGATTGCGGCCGCCGTGCCGACGCCCGGGCGCGTTTCGACGCCGAGGTCTAGTAAGACCAGCTCGATGGCGCCGATCGCGCCGAGAACATCGGTCTCGCGCACGTCGCCCATCGTGCCGAAGCGTAAGATCTTTCCGGCAAGCTCGGCCTGACCGCCCGAGAGCACCACGCCGTGCTCTTCGCGCAGGCGCTTCAGCAAGGCGGTAACGTCGGCACCCTCCGGCGGGTAAGCGGCAACGACCGTGACGGAGTGGGCATCGCTTTGGGAGAGAAGCGTAAAGCCGAGCGCGACGAGTGCGGCCCGAATGGCCGCCGCAAAACGCGCGTGGCGCGCGTGCGCCTGCGCCACGCCTTCGGAGTGATAGCGTTGCAGCGCGACGTCGAGCGCGAAAAGAATCGGTATGGGTGGCGTCCATGGCGTCTGGCCGTTTGCGGCCGCCTCGCGCGCGCGCTGCAGATCGAAATAAAAGCGTGGCAGACGCGCGCCCGCGACCCGACTCCAAGCTCGATCGCTGAGCGCAGCCATCGCGACGCCGGGCGGGGCAGCAAAGGCTTTCTGTGACGCCGTGACGACCGCGTCGTAGCCCCAGTCGTCCATGTAAAACGGCGAGGCACCGAGTCCGCTCACGGAATCGACCAGCGTGATGGCCCCGTGCGCACGCAGAATGGGCACGAGCGCCGCCATATCGTTTGCCACGCCGGTCGAGGTCTCGTTGTGGGTCAGCAGTATGCCGGCTATGCGGCGCTCGGGATCGGCGGCCAATCGCGCCTGAAGCGCTCGTGGATCGAGCGCTGCGCCCAGCGGCGTTTCGAGGCTCTCGACGACGCAGCCGAACCTCTCGGCGATCGCGGCAAACCGCTTGCCAAATAATCCGACCGCGCACGAAAGCACCCGCTCGCCCGGCGAGAAGAGATTCGCAACGGCCGTTTCGAGCGCGCCGGTTCCGGAGCTGCCCAGCAGCACGATTTCACCCTGGGTGCCGAAAACCGGTCGCAACGCAGTCGTAATTCGTGCGAGGAGTCGAGCGAACTCCGGCCCACGATGGTCGACCATGGGCCGCGCCAGTGCCTCGACGACTGGTTGCGCAATCGTAACGGGCCCGGGAAGGAATAGCAGTTGCCTCGGCATCGAATACTGATTCTATGGATGTCGCAAGCATCCGCCTCACCGAGCTCTCGTCCTGTGCGGGCTGCGCTGCAAAACTCGGCGCCGCGGAACTGCAGCGCGTCATGGAGAGGGTTTCGCCGGCCACCGACGACCGGGTGCTGATCGGTTACGGCAACAGTGACGACGCCGGTGTCTATCTCGTGCGCGACGATCTCGCGATCGTGTCTACGGTCGACTTCTTCACGCCGATCGTCGACGATCCGTACGATTTCGGGCGCGTTGCAGCGACCAACGCCATCTCGGACATCTACGCGATGGGCGGACGTCCGCTGACCGCACTCAACATCGTGGCCTTTCCGGAAGATCTCGATCTCGAAATCTTAGCGCGAATTCTCGAGGGTGGCGCCGCCGTCGCACGCAAAGCCGGCGTGGCGATCGTCGGCGGTCACACGATCAAGGACGCGGAGCCCAAGTACGGCATGGCCGTCAACGGCGTCGTCGATCCGAAACGCATCGTCACGAACGCGGGCGCGCAAATCGGCGATACGCTTGTGCTCACGAAGCCGCTCGGAACCGGCATTCTCACGACGGCGCGCAAGCGCGGCGCCATTAGCGATGCCGGACTCGACGAAGCGATCGCGGCGATGACCACGCTCAACGACCGCGCGTCCGAAGCGATGTTGCGGGCCGGCGCACACGCTGCGACCGACGTCACCGGCTTCGGGCTGCTCGGTCACGCCGAGAACATCGCACGCGCTTCGTGCGTGCGTCTGAGCATCGATGCGGCCGCCGTTCCATTCATGTCGGGCGTGCTCGACTTCATCGCGCAAGGGATCGTCCCCGGCGGCACGCTGCATAACGCCGAAACACACGCCACCTTCACCGATTTCACGCCGTCGGTGCGGGAGGCCGTGCGCGTCGGCCTTTCCGACGCTCAAACCAGCGGTGGCCTATTGATTTGCGTCGCACCCGATCGCGCCGAGCAGCTTTCCAGCGACCTGCGCGCTAACGGCGCCCTCGCGGCCGTTGTGGGCGAAGTTTGCGAAGGCGCAGGTATTGGGGTGCGCTAGTTCCGCACTTAACCTAGTAAACCGCGTTGGGGCCGTCCACCGCAGCGGTCGGATCGGCTAGGCCGTATATGCTGCCGAGCGTCGTTATCATTGCTCCGGTTTGATAGTTGATAACGAACACGTCATGGACTTGGAAATCCGTCGCGAACGCCAGCTTGTTATTCCTGCTTAGCGTCACGGTGGTCGGTTCGAGGAAGCCCGCACCGATCGTTCTGGTCACGCTCGAGTACGGGGGATCAATTACGTCGACCCGTGCGTTATCCGCGTCGGCGACGAGGAGATCCTTGTTTTTATCGATGGAAATGCCATACGGAAAGACGACGGGCGCCGTAAGCACCTTTTCATGGCTGCAATCCCCGAAGCCGCCGGGATACTCTGCGATAAAATTAACGCCGCCTGTAATAACGCTCACGAACACGTCGTTAGCAGCATCGACCGCAACGCCGGTGACGCCGGTGGCTCCGCTCGGGGTACACCCGGCGACGGGAGCATTGATTCCCTGAGAATACTGCTCGGTGTAACCCGTACCATCCGCTTCGTAAACGTTGCCGTGCACGTCGACGCTCACGCTGATTGCCGACTGCATTCCCAAACTGTACGTAAACGACGGTGACGTGGCGTTCGGGGCGTATTCGGTGATGCTGGGAACAGAATCGTTGGCGACATACAAATTCCCGCGTCTGTCGAGAACCATGCCGTTGGGGTTCTGGATCCCATTCGTAATCGCACCGATCTCTCGATAAGTCTTGTTTTTGAGTATCTTCACCGCCTGGCCGTCAAGGTCGCCCACGTAAAGGTCCCTCAATCCCTCGTAATCGTTCGGATTCACGCGACCGTTGGGCAGGGCGCGCGGAAGCGGCACGGCGTCCGAACCTGGCACCATGGAGTTGTTGCTTTGCGAACCGCCTGCGCAGCCGGAAAGCAGCGCCGACCCCGCCATGGCAGCAATCAGCATGGGGGCAGTCAGACTTCGCATCAGGGGCTCCTAGCTCGCACGAAATGGCGAATTGCGCGAAAGCTATCGCGCAGCGTCGTACCAGCCTAGCACCAGATTGCCACCCGGTCAACCGGGCGGCGGCTTATTAACGCTTTGCGGGGCGTTTGCGCTCCGGAGCGCGTTTCACGAGCCCGTTGCGGCGCCGCATGGGAACGACGTTGCTCACCTTCGCGTGATCGCCGAGCGGGACGGGCGAAATGAGCCGTTTTCCGAGCGCGTGATGGAGCACTTCCGAGAGCTCGTCGACCGGCACGAACGCCATGGTCTCGCGCACCTCTTTCGGGATGTCGTCGAGATCCATCTCGTTGCGCCGCGGCAGCAAAATCTTGCTGATGCCGGCCCGTTTCGCTCCGAGCACTTTTTCTTTCAGTCCGCCGATCGGCAGCACTTGTCCCGTAAGCGTTATCTCACCCGTCATCGCGAGATTGGGATCGACCTTGATGCCGGTCAGCATCGAGGCGATGGACGTTGCCAGGGCGATGCCGGCCGAGGGGCCGTCTTTGGGCGTCGCGCCGGCCGGAACGTGAATGTGAATGTCGTGCTTGGCAAAGTACTCGTCAGGCAACCCGAGCTCGCTCGAGCGCGAACGCAAAAATGAAACCGCGGCTTGCGCGCTCTCTTTCATCACGTCGCCGAGCTGGCCCGTCAAGACGAGTTTTCCGGTACCCGGCATCGCTTGCGTTTCGATGAAAAGAATGTCGCCTCCGACCGGCGTCCAGGCCATGCCCGTCGCGACGCCGATCGATGCCACGCGCTTGCGCACCTCGTTGAAGAAGCGCGGCTTGCCGAGATACTCGACCAAATTGTCGGGTTTTACGCGAGCTTTGTAGCGCGCGTTCTCGGCAATCTTGCGCGCAATCTTACGAAAGACCGAGCCGATCTCACGCTCCAGATTTCGAACGCCTGCCTCGCGCGTGTAATCGTTGATGATTGCACGAATCGCCTGGTCGCTGATTTGGGCCTGCGAATCGCGCAATCCGTTGTTCACGCGCTGTTTCTTTACCAAATAACGCTTGGCAATTTGCAGCTTTTCCAGCTCGGTGTAGCCGGAAAGCGTGATGATCTCCATGCGATCGCGCAACGGCGGTGAAATGGAGTCGAGCGTGTTGGCCGTGCAGATGAAGAGCACGGCCGAAAGATCGAACGGAAGATCGAGATAGTGGTCGCGGAAGTTGTTGTTCTGCTCCGGATCCAGCACTTCGAGCAGCGCGGACTGCGGATCGCCGCGAAAGTCGGCGCCGACCTTGTCGATCTCGTCGATCATCATAACTGGGTTACGCGTCCCCGCGTCCCGAATCGCGCGCACGATGGTCCCGGGCATCGCGCCGATGTAGGTTCGGCGATGACCCCGGATCTCGGCCTCGTCGTGAACGCCGCCGACGGAGAGGCGCACGAACTTCCGGCCCATCGCACGAGCGATCGACTGACCCAGGGACGTTTTGCCCACACCCGGTGGACCGACGAAGCAAAGAATCGGACCCGTTAGTTTCTTTTTGAGCTTCCCTACGGCAAGATACTCGATGATGCGGTCTTTGATCTTATCGAGATCGTAGTGGTCTTCGTCGAGGATTTCCCGAGACGCCTTGATATCGATGTGATCGGCGGTTTCGACGTTCCACGGCAACGTCACCAGCCAATCCAGATACGTGCGGATCACACTGTATTCGGGGCTAGCTTGCGGAACTTTGGAAAGGCGATCGAGCTCGCGATCCGCGGCCTTCTTCACGTCGGGCGGCATTGCCGCGGCGTCGATCTTCGAGCGGAGCTCGTTGGTTTCGGCCTGCTGCGGATCGACCTCGCCGAGCTCTTCCTGAATCGCGCGCAACTGCTGACGGAGATAGAACTCGCGCTGATTTTTCTCCATCTCACGCTGGATGTCGCTCTGAATCTTGTGCCCGAGCTCGACGACCTCGAGCTCCTTGGTCAGCAGCAGCGTCAGCCTGCGCATGCGTTTTGCCGTGTCGCGTTCCTCGAGCAGCGCCTGACGATCGGCGGTTTCCAGGCGCATCGTCGAGGCGACGAAGTACGTAAGCACCACCGGATCGGTGATGTTCGCGACCTCCATCTCCATCTCGCGGGGCGCCTGCGGCAGATACGAAAGCAGCTTTTGGAAGAGGCCGGCCAGGTTGCGCTGCATCGCAACCAGCTCTTCGTTTTCCACGGTCGAATCGGGAAGTTCGGTGTAGGCCGCGACCATATAGGGCGACACTTGCGTGAACTTCTCAATACTGAAGACCTGCTGTCCGGCGACGATGCAACGCAGCGTCCCGTCGGGGACTTTGAGCATCTTTTGAATCACGCCGATCGTTCCGACGCGGTGCACGTCGTCCGGGCCCGGCTCCTCGATCTCGCGGTCCTTCAGCACCGTCAAACCGATCGGTTTGCCTTCACGCAGCGCTTCCTCGACCAACGCGATGCCGGGCTTCTTGACGACGGCCAGCGGTATGACCGTATGCGGGAAAAGCACCGCCTCCTGAAGCGGCAGAATGCCGATCAGATTCGCGGGCGCGATGTTTTGGCTTGGCTTTTGGGCCATCTTTTAGGAGTGAGTCCTCTTCACGATGAGATGTAGTTCGGTTCGCGACGTCGGCAAATACGCGGTTACCGCGATTGGGGCGACCACGACGAGCAAGCCGTCTTCGTAGGTCGCGCTGATGTGCTCGTACTCGATGGCGGCCGGTAATGGAATGCGTTTTACGAAATCGCCGCCGGCTATTTCTTTCTGGGCGAACGATCCGCGCCGCAATCGGGCGGTTTCACAGCGCCGTCCGGCGATGATCAGGAAGCGCTCGTCGAACGCGATTCGCAGCGTCTCGGCGTCCGCACCGGCGATCTCGACGACCGCGACGACGCGCCGCTGATCTTCGTCAACGAAGACGTCGGCATTGGGTTGAAACGTGCCCAGCCGAGCGCGGACGACGTACTCCATCGCCCTTACAACCCGTTACGTTAGCACTCGGATGCGGAGGCTGCCAGCAGTCGAAGGGTCACATGCTTGGATCGGGCAAGGCACGGCCGGGCGGCCAGGCGATGCAGGGCGCGAGGGTGACGCGCAGCGGGCCAAAGGCGTCCATCGGGATCCGCACCTGGAAAAACTGCGGATACTTTGTCGCGACGCCGTAGCGGCTCTGAGGCGGAAACGCCGTTAGGTTTTTCGTGGAAACGTGGGTTGCGGCCAAGACCCCGTTGATCGCCCGCGCATCAGCAGGCGACAGATATTCGGTGCTACGCTCGCCCAGCCAGGTCGAGCCATCGTGCGTTGTGTAGAGAAAGCCAATGATTTCTCCGGGCATCATCGTAGCCGTCGACACGACTTGGTCGATTCGCACGATCTGCATCGCACGCGAGGGCGGCGCTTGGAGAACCTGCGGTACGGCCCGCGACGAGTCGAGACACGGTCCATCCTCGAGCGGCGGTTGGGCCCCGATAGCGGCCGGCGCACCTTGGGGAGGCGGCGCCTGGGCCACCGTGGTAGCAAAAACTGTGAGCAAGAACGTCGCAATAGCAAACATGCTCCGAGTCTTCGCACTTTGGTGGCCGGCACCATTTGCTCCAAAGCTTTCGACTGCTCCAAAACTTTCGATGCAAACGCCGTGACGTTTCCGCGACCAAAGCTCCTCCGCCGGCTGGGCACGCGCGATGCCGCACTGATCGTGATGGGCGGCATCGTGGGCTCCGGCATCTTTATGAACCCGTCGGTCGTTGCGCGGCACGTTCCGAGCGCCTTCCTCGTCATGCTTGTTTGGGTCGCCGGCGGCGCCATCGCGCTGCTGGGCGGCGGCATCTTCGCCGAGCTTGCCGCGCGGCGGCCGAGCGACGGTGGACTGTATGCGTACATGCGGGACGCATTTCATCCGGCGCTGGCGTTTATGTACGGTTGGACGCTGCTGCTTGTATCGCAGAGCGGCGGCATGGCGGCTGCCGCGGTAACGTTTGCGGCGTACTTTGCGCCCCTCACCGGCCGGCAGGCATCAACCGCTTCAATAGCGGCGCTTGCAATCGCGCTTTTCACGTTCGTCAACGCGTTGGGCGTGCGAACCGGAACGACGACGCAAAATCTCTTCATGGTCCTCAAGATCCTTGCGATCGGCGGCTTCGTCGCGGTGGGGTTATTCGCGGCGCATGCAGGGGCCGTTGCCGGCCAACCGCCTCCGGTTGGAGGCGGCACGCTCGCGGCGATGGGTCTCGCGCTGGTGCCGGTGCTATTCGCTTACAGCGGATGGCAGACGTCAAGCTTCATGTCGGCCGAGCTCAAAGCGCCGGAGAGGAGCCTGCCTCGGGGATTGATCCTGGGCGTCATCGCGGTGGTGGTGCTCTATCTGGCGGTCAACGCGGTCTGCTTGCGCGTGCTCGGCGTAGCGGGATTGGCCGCGACGAGCACGCCGGCATCGGCCATCGCAAAGATCGCGTTTGGCGGCGTCGGTCTGCGCATCATGGCGATCGTTATCGCACTTTCGACGCTGGGATTTCTGAGCAACCAGATCCTTACGTCGCCACGGGTCTACTTTCAAATGGCATCCGACGGCACGTTTTTCAAACAGCTCGCCTGGATCAACCCCCGGACGCACGTCCCGGTCGTTGCCATTGGGCTGCAAGGGCTGGTTGGGATCGTCATCGCGCTATCGGGGCGCTACGATCAGATCCTCAACTACGTCACCTGCGTCGACTACGTCTTCTTCGGTCTATCGGCCATCGCATTGATCGTTTTCCGTAATCGCGATGCGATGAATCCCGCCGCTCCGCGGCCGATCTTCCGAATGCCGGGCCATCCCGTCACGACGCTCCTTTTCCTCGCGATCGCGTGGAGCATCGTTGGCGACGTTCTCATCAAGTCGCCCGTCGACACATCGATTGGGCTAGGCATTCTGATCTCGGGTTTACCGGTGTACGCGCTGTTTGCGCGACGCTCGCGCTCACTGCGTCCGCCCAGCTTGCAGGCGGTTCGCGAGCCGCGGCAGTAGCTCCGCGGCGGTGCCGCGCACGACGCAATCGACGCGCTCGCTGATCGCCGTCACTTCGGGGTTGATCTCCGCGACGAAAGCGCTCCGGTTGTAGTTCGTGGCCAGCGCGGCCGCGGGGTAAACGACGGCGCTCGTGCCGACGACCAGAACGACGTCCGCTTCCGCGGCCGCCCTTTCGGCTTCGCGCCACGCGTCAAGCGGAAGCGACTCGCCGAACCAGACGATGTCGGGACGGAACCTGCCGCCGCAGGCGTGCTGGATTTCGCTCAGCGGCAGGCCGCCCTCGCCGAGGGGGCGACGCGCGTCGCAGCCCGAGCAGCGCGCTTCGCGCAAGCTTCCGTGAAGCTCCAGCACGTTTTGCGAGCCGGCCCGCAGGTGCAGCGAGTCGACGTTCTGCGTGGCCAGCGTGAAACGGCGGAACGAAGGCTCGAGCCGCGCGAGCGCGAGGTGGCCGGCGTTCGGCGCGGCGGACTGATGCGCGGCTTTTCGTTCGTTGTACCAGGTCCAGACGAGCGCCGGGTCGCGCGCGAAGCCTTCCGCCGAAGCAAGTTCTTCGACGCGATGATTGCGCCATAGGCCCCCGACCCCGCGAAAGGTCGGCAATCCGCTCTCCGCCGATATGCCCGAGCCCGTCAACACGAACACGGCGGATGCGGCACGCATCGCCGCCACGAGCGGCTCCATCTAACTCCTGACCGAAATTCGGTGGTGCAGTTTGCCGAACGCCACGTAGTGCCGCAACGGAATTTCCGCCGTTGCCGCATGGCGCAGACCCACGAGCGCGGCCGCGACCATGCAGACGCCAAACGCGATCGACGCCCAGAAGGATGCGTGCAGGCCGCCCGCGAGCGCGCTCGATGTGGTTGCGCCGTTGCGCGCGAGCGCGTTGCTTTGGAGCTCTTGCACCGCCGCCCCGAGCGCGACGCCGAAGCCGATGCCGAGTTGGAGCGCGAAACTCAAGGCGGCCGACGCGCTCCCCTCGTCGGCGTCCTCCACGTGCGCGAGGCCCGCAATCATGCCGCTCTGATAGGCGAGCATGCCGCCGAATCCGCCGATGCACGTCGCCGGGAAAAGGATCGCCCAGTATGAGGACTGCGGCTGCATCAGCAGCAAGATCGCTTCGCCGGCGATCATGATGATGCCGGTGAAGATGCACATCCGGCGCACGCCGATCGCGCGAGCGATCGGCATCGTCAAGGGCGCCGCTGCGAAGGAGATGATGAGCGCCGATGGGAGAAATGCCAGTCCTGCTTCGAGCGGATCGTAACCCGAAACGCGCTGCACGTAAACCGACGAGAACACCATGATGCCCGCGTACGACATCGGCTGCAACATGACGATCCACGCGCCGGAAAGCAGGTCGGGATACTTAAAGAGGCGCGGCGGCAGAATCGGCTCTGCGGCACGCCGCTCGCTCGCGACGAGGGCGAGGAAGAGCAGCAGCGTCGCGCAAATTCCCGCAATCGTCTCCCACGAGGCGATGCCGCGTACCGGAATCGATTCGATGGTGTATACGAACGTGACCAAACCGGCGGTCAGCAAGACCGCGCCGAGCACGTCGAGCTTGGGATGTCGCGGGTCGCCCCGATCGCGCGGCAAGTACGACGAGGCCAATGCCACAATCGCGATCGCAATCGGGACGTTCACGTAGAGCACCGAGCGCCACCCAAGATACTGCACCAAAATGCCGCCGAAGAGCATGCCGGCGGCAACGCCGAGGCTCCCGATCGTACCCCAAAGCGCAATCGCTCGCGACCGTGCAGGCCCAGGCGCGAACATCGAGAGCACGATCGCGAGCGCCGCCGGGTTCACGAGCGCGGCGCCCAAGCCTTGCAACGCGCGCATCGTGATGAGCATCGCGCCGCTTTGGGCCATGCCGCCGACGAAGGAGGCGACGGTGAAGATGACCAGGCCGGCGATGAAAAAGCGATACCGCCCGTAGATATCGGCGCAGCGGCCCGTGAGCATCAAGAACCCCGCCAGAAAGATTGCGTACGTGCTGACGATCCACTGACCTTGGGAAGCGCGCATGTGCAAGTCGCGCTCCATCGACGGCAGCGCGATGCTCACGATCGAGAAATCGACGAGCAACATGAAAAACGTCGCGCTCAGTAACGCGAACGCAACCCAAAGCCGCCGCCCCCCGACGGAGCCTGTCCTGAGCGGAGCCCGCGCAGCGGGCGTAGGCGATGGGGCCGTTACGGTGAGGATTTCACTTTGGCAAGAAAGTTGTAGAAGCTGCCCCGGATCGTCGCCGTCCCAGAAATCTCGCCGTCTCCCGCCAGCGTGCCTCGCACGGTAAATCCGCCGGGCGCCTGCAGGTTGAGCGTGATGCGGCCTTCACTTACTCCGCCGCTAACCGCGATGATGCGCCCGTACAAGGGATCGGGACGAACCGACTCCGCGGTGTACGTGCCGCTGATGATGCCGTGGTCGAACTTCAGTTTCATCGTCCCGCTATAGGGAACGTGCGCCGCGCCGAACGTCGGCTGATACGCGGCAACGTAGGTCGCCTCCCAGACGCGGCCGTGCGTCACGACGGCCGCCGCCGGTAGCGCCTGGACCGATATCAGCAATGCGAGCAACGCGATGCGGCAGCGTTTCATTAAGCCGGACCCTTCGCGATCTCCATGAGGCTGTCCCATTGATCGCGGCCGATTCGCAACGTGTCCTCGTCGAGCTGCGCGAGCGGCTTCTGCGTAAGGTGCTCGCGCTCGCACAGATCGCGCTCCTTGGTGTTAACGAAGAGCAGACCCGTGACGAATTCGCCCCGGTCGCGCGTTTCGTGGATCGTGCGCAGCGCGGCGATTGCGTCGGTGGGATCGTAGTCCACGTCGAGCTTGCGCAACAGGACGTGCGAGCCGTCATCGAGCTCCACGTCGCGGACCGTACCCGGCTCGTAATCGACGGTGACCTCGCGGCCGCCCGCGATATAGTCGGCGGTATGCAGAACGATGTCGTGATCCTTCACGTAGGCATAGCTCTTCGTCGACCCCTCGTGATCGTTGAACGTAACGCACGGGCTGATGACGTCGAGGATCGCCGTCCCTCGGTGCGAGAAAGCCGCCTGCAGCAAGGGCACGAGCTGCTTGCCGTCGCCGGAAAACGAACGGGCGACGAACGTTGCGCCCAGCTCGATCGCGAGCCCGCAAATATCGATCGTCGCATAGTCGTTGGCCTTGCCGCCCTTCAGCGTCGACCCCACGTCCGCGGTCGCCGAAAACTGGCCCTTGGTCAGACCGTAGCACCCATTGTTCTCGACGATGTACGTGCAGTCGAGATTGCGCCGGATCATGTGGCAGTACTGGCCCAGGCCGATGCTCGCCGTGTCGCCGTCGCCGCTGATGCCGAGAACGATCAGGTCGCGGTTGGCGAGCTTCGCCCCCGTGGCGGCCGACGGCATGCGCCCGTGGAGGCTGTTGAAACCATGAGCTTGCTCGACGAAATAGGCCGGTGTCTTGGAGGAGCAGCCGATGCCGCTCATCTTCGCCAGCCTGTGCGGCTCGACGCCGTATTCGAAAAGCGCCTTGATCAAGTGATTCGTAATCGAGTTATGCCCGCAACCCGCGCAAAGCGTTGTCGGAAGCCCCTTATAGACTTCGCGCGTAAGCCCGACGATATTGAGGTTGGTTGTCATAATGTCATTCCGCTACGACCGCCGGCTCGCGCTGCTCCTTGAGGAGTGGGTCGATGATGGCATGGGCGTCGATCGGCACCCCGTTGTAGTGGCGAATCGACTCCAGGCGGTCGATCAGATGTGTCGGAAGCTCCGTGCGCAAGATTCCATAGAGCTGTCCGTCGCGATTCTGCTCGACGACGTAGACCCGATCGTGACGTTTCACGAACGTCGCGACCTCCGGTGAGAGCGGAAGCGCGCGCACGCGCATATAGTTGAGCTCGATTCCCGCGTCCAGCAGGAAATCGCGCGCCTCAACGACCGCGTGGTGTGTCGTCCCAAACGCGAGGATTGCGACCTTGCGTCCTTTTTTTTCGTCGACGACCGGCGACGGCACGGCGGTGCGCGCGGTATCGTGCTTGCGACTCAGTCGATCGAGGTTACGCTGCCACACTTCGGGCATCTCCGAGTAACGCGCATCTTCGTCGTGACCGGTGCCGCGGGTAAAGAAACCGGCGTTGGGATGTTTGGTTCCGGGCAGCGTTCGATAAGCGATCCCGTCCTTATCGACGTCACGGTACCGTCCCCAGGATTTCATCGAAGCGAGGTCGTCCGCTCCCAGCACCTTGCCGCGGTCGAACGGTTTCTCGGGATAGGGCAGCGGCGGCGTCAACCAAGCATTCATGCCCAAATCCAAATCGCTCAGCACGAAGACCGGCGTCTGAAACCGTTCCGCCAAATCGAACGACGCCATCGCGAACTCGTACGCTTCGCCAACCGTCGCGGGCAGAAGGACGATGTGCTTCGTGTCGCCGTGCGAGAGCGTGTAGGCAAACGAGACGTCGGCTTGCATGGTTCGCGTCGGCAATCCGGTCGACGGTCCGGCTCGCTGGACGTCGAAAATCACGCCCGGCACTTCCGCAAAGTAGCCGTACCCGGCATATTCCGCCATCAGCGAAATGCCCGGCCCGGAGGTCGAGGTCATCGCACGCGCACCGGCCCAACCCGCCCCGAACACGATGCCTGCAGCGGCCAGCTCGTCTTCGGCTTGAATGACGGCGACGTTGCGGTCACCGGTTTCGTTGTCCACGCGGTAGCGGTCACAATACTGAATGAAGTATTCGCAAAGCGACGACGAGGGCGTGATCGGATACCAGGCAGCAACCGTGCAACCCCCCATGACGCAACCCAGCGCCGCGGCGCGATTGCCTTCCATGAACATCAAGCCTTCGGTTTTCCCGCTCATCGGCACCAAACGGAAGGGATCGTGCTTCTCCAGCTTCTGGGCGTACTCGAGGCCGACGCGAACGGCGGTGAGGTTCAGCTCCACGGCCGCTGCCTTGCTGCGAAATTGCGCGCGCAAGCTCTCCTCGATGGTCGCTTCGGGAATCTCCAGGAGCTGCGCGACGACGCCGACGTAAATCATGTTCATCAGGTACTTGCGAAGGTCGCCCTTATCCGAGAAATGCTGCTTAGCGAGAGCATTGAACGGTACGGCGTAATAGCTGAGGTCTTCCCGCAGCGTATCGCCCTTGCACGGAAAACTTTCTTCGTGGATGACGATACCGCCGGGCTTGACGCCCGCGACGTCCTGCTGCCACGTCGCCGCATTCAGCGCCACGAGCACGTCGAAGTCGCGCGCGCGGCACTGATAGCCCAGCGCCGAGACGCGCACGTCGAACCAAGTGGGCAGACCCTCGATGTTCGATGGAAACACGTTCTTGGGGGCGACGGGAATGCCAAGGCGCGCGATGGCGTTGGTCAGGACGAGGTTCGAGGACTGGCTTCCTGAGCCGTTGACCGTCGCCACGCGGATCGTAAAATCGTTGACGGCGCGCGCGGACATTGGAATGGACCTCATTCGGCTCGAGCGGGTTCGAACCTTTCGGAGAGCTTCTCTAATTGTCCGTCGCGTACGGTGTACGTTTGCACCACGTATTTCTTTGGACAGCAGTTCGGTGAGTCATCGCCGTAATACGGCCGCGTCGCCACGATGACGCCGCCTTCGACCCCAACCGCTAAGTGACCGGCGGACTCGATGTAGCCGACGTACGCCGGCGCACTCGTCCCTCTGCGCGCGAAAACGATCTGCGTGAAGATTCCACCGCTTCCTCCGCTGTCCAGGGGAACGGCGAGTACGTAGGTGCCGTCGCTCAACGTTCCGGTGCGGGCACCTTCGGGGACGAGATATCCACCGATCGTTCCCTCGGGCCCGTTGCGGATGTTCACGTACGGATGCGTCTTCGAATCGCTGGTCGATGAGAAGAGCGTGTCGTCGATTCGCAGCTGCGGCGACCCCGCGACTAAGGCGACGATTTCCCCTACCGTAGGAGCTTGCGTTTGGGCACGAGCGGAGACGGGAAGCAGCGAAAGAGCTACGAAAAGAGCGGCGAGATGTTGAGTCCTGCGCACGTTATCCTCCACATCGGTCTTTGCAACGCGATCGCTCGTGCCGGGCCCTCAACGACGATTGCGCTGCGAGTCCGCCTCGCCGATCGAATCGGGAGACCGCAAGTTGACCGCGTCTATCGCGTCGAGCGCGGCAGCGAAGACGAGGCGATTGTTGAATTCGACAGCGCCTTCGGCATTTACTCGCTGACCGTCGAGGCACCGAAGTATCACTGCTCGGCGTCGGATTATCTCTTCTTTATCGAGGGCCAAGGTCGCAGCATTACCGAGAAGCTCAGCGATGCGCCGCCGCCCTCGCCGCCAAAACCGGTCTTGCTCTCCGGAACGGCGCCGCAATCGTTTCTTTACGTCACGCCGACGTTCGTGCTCTTCGACAAGAGTCAAGCGGTCTGCAACAAGCCGATCCCGGCTCCGCTTCCGACGAGTGCGACCGTCGAAAACGATCAAGACTCTTACTATGTTTGGCTCAACCCCGATCCGTCCGCTACCCTCGGGTCGCAGCAGCTTGCGCTGCGCCTTCGCACGCCTACGCACCAATATCACTACGTGCGCGTCCCAGTTCCGTTTCCGATTCCTTGGACCGGCTGGCCGACGAGCATCGCGCTCAACGTCACCGAGGATATGGTCGACGGAATCGCGAGCGACCCGATCGATACGCTGCTCTGTCCAAAAATGTGGCGAACCTCGGCCGGGTAATGCCGGCGGACATAAATTGAAATGAAAGGCTCAGGATGACAATAAATGAAGGGCGCGTCTTCACGACGCGCCCTTGTCTTGGTTAGCCTGTCCTGAGCGATGTCATCCTGAGCTTGTCGGATGTCATCCTGAGCTTGTCGAAGGATGAAGGACGAGCTACATCATGTCGTAGCCGCCCATGCCGCCGCCGCCGCCGGGCATTGCCGGTTCCTTCTTGGGTTCCGGCTTGTCGGCGATCAGGGTTTCGGTGGTGAGGATCATCGAGCCGATTGACGCGGCATTCTGCAGCGCCGCGCGTGTCACTTTGAGCGGCTCGACGATGCCGGCTTTGAACATGTCGACGACCTCGCCGCTCATCGCGTCGAAGCCGAACGGAGCGCTCCTCGTGCGAACCGCATTGACTTGCACGGAACCTTCGAATCCGGCATTGTCGGCGATTTGCCGAGCCGGCTCCTCGAGCGCCTTGCGCACGATGCTGATGCCGATCTTTTCGTCGGCCCAGGTCGATGCGTGCCCGTTGGTCTTGGGAGGCTCGTACTTGTCGATCGCCTTGATCGCATGGATCAGCGAGGCACCACCGCCGGGGATCATGCCTTCCTGAACGGCCGCGCGCGTCGCGGAGAGTGCGTCTTCGATGCGGTGCTTTTTCTCTTTGAGCTCCGTCTCGGTGGCCGCTCCGACTTGAATGACCGCGACGCCGCCGGAGAGCTTGGCAAGGCGTTCTTGCAGCTTCTCGCGATCGAAGTCCGAGTCAGTCTCCTCGATTTGCTTTTTGATCATCTCGATGCGGCCTTTGATGGCATCCGCCTTGCCGTTGCCGTCGACGATCGTCGTCTCTTCCTTGGTGACCGTCACGCGCTTGGCCTGGCCGAGCTGATCGGGTGTTACCTTGTCGAGTTTCAGGCCGAGCTCTTCGGAGATCACCGTGGCGCCCGTCAGCGTGGCGATGTCTTTGAGCATCTCCTTGCGGCGGTCGCCGAAGCCCGGCGCCTTGACCGCGACTGAAGTGAACGTGCCGCGCAGCTTGTTGACGACGAGCGTCGCAAGCGCCTCACCTTCGACGTCTTCGGAGATGATGAGCAGCGGCTTTTGCACCTGGACGACCTTCTCGAGCAGCGGCAGGATGTCGGCGATTGCCGAGATCTTACGCTCGGTTACGAGGATGTACGGATTCTCGAGCACCGCTTCCATGCGCTCGGAGTCGGTGACCATGTACGGCGAGATGTAGCCCTTGTCGAACTGCATGCCGTCCTTGGTCTCGACCTCGGTCTTGAGGGTTCTCGACTCCTCTACCGTGATGACGCCGTCTTTTCCGACCTTCTCCATTGCCTCGGCGATGTACTGGCCGATCTCCGGGTCGTTGGCCGAGATCGACGCTACTTGCGCGATCTTCTCTTTGGTGTCGACGTCTTTCTTGAACGACTCCATCTCTTTGACCGTGATCTCCACGGCTTTATCGATACCGTGCTTGATCAGCAGCGGATTGCTGCCGGCGGTCACGTTGCGCAGGCCTTCGCGGATGATCGCCTGTGCGAGAACCGTCGCCGTGGTCGTGCCGTCGCCGGCGATGTCGTTGGTCTTGGAAGCGACTTCCTTGACGAGCTGGGCTCCCATGTTCTCGAACACGTCCGGGAGCTCGATTTCCTTGGCAATGGTCACGCCGTCGTTGGTGATCGTCGGCGAGCCGAACTTCTTGTCGAGCACGACGTTGCGACCCTTGGGCCCGAGCGTCACTTTGACGGCGTCGGCCAGGATGTTCGCACCGCGCTCGAGCGCACGCCGTGCGCTTTCATCGAATACGAGTTGCTTTGCAGACATTATAAAACGTTGAACTCCTTAGACGCCGGCCGGCACTTTGGTGACGAAGGCGAGAATGTCTTTTTCAGGGATGATGAGGTACTCGGTGCCGTCGATCTTGACTTCGCTACCGGAGTACTTGCGATAGAGCACACGATCGCCGACCTTGACGTGCATCTCGACCTTCGTGCCCTTATCGGTCACGCGGCCGTCGCCGATCGCTCGGATCACGCCCTCTTGCGGCTTTTCTTTGGCAGTGTCTGGCAAAAAGACGCCGCCGGTCGTTTTGTCGTCCTGCTCTACGTGCTCGATAACGACGTTATCGAACAGTGGCTTCAGATTCACGGAGACCTCCACAGCTTGGTAATTAGGCTTAGACAGGGGTTTAGCACTCTCGGCGCGAGAGCGCTAGCCGTGCCATATTAGCAGACTCCAAGGAGGAGTGCAACCCCGTTTTAGCTTGAAATCCGCTAGGATGATCGGCGGCTTGGAGGTCTCACTAGGCGCCCTACGCCACAACGCGGGCTTGCTGCGCGACCTCGTTGGGACGAAGCGCGCCGCCTTCGTCGTCAAGGCGAACGCGTACGGCCATGGGTTGCTGCCGGTGGCACGTGCGGCGGAGCCGTTTGCCGCCCGGCTCTGCGTCTACACGATCGAAGAGGCCCTGGCGCTTACAGCGGGGGGCGTGACGGCGCCCGTGCTGGTGCTCGGGCCGGTCCCGCCGGCCGCGATTGAGGAGGCTCTGGCCGATAAGGTCGAGCTCTCGCTCTGGAGCACCAAAGAGTTCGCCCGCTTGCTTTGCACTTCGGCACGGAAGCGGCAGACGCGCGCGGCAATTCACGTAAAGGTGAATACGGACCTGAACAGGCTGGGCTTCGAGCCGCACGAGATGGTCGACGCAATCGAAGAGTTCTTGCGCTGGCCGGAGATCGAGATCGCGGGAATTTTCTCCCATCTGGCGTCCGCCGAGGAGCTCGATTCACCCTATACGATGCACCAGTTGAGCGCCTTCGAGCGGGCGCTGGCGCAAGTCGCGCCGCTGCTCGAGCGGCGCTCGCTTACGCCGACTCGGCACATCGCGGCGTCCGCGGCAGCAATGCTGTGGCCGCAGACCCGGCTCGACATGGCTCGATTCGGCATCGCGCTGTACGGGCTGATCCCATCCCCGCAGACGCGCGAAGCGCTGGGGGACTCGGTGCCGAAACTGCGGCCGGCCCTTTCGTACCGCTCGCAAATCGTCGTCGTGAGAACGGTTCCGGCCGGCGCGTCGGTCGGCTACGGCGGCAGTTTCCACGCACCGCACGACATGCGCATCGGCGTGGTGCCGGCAGGTTACGCCGACGGCGTGCCGCGTGCGCTGTCCAACCGCGGCTCGTTTGCCGTTGACGGTGCGCTCTGTCCGATCGTCGGCCGCGTCGCAATGAACATGACGGAGATCGATTTGACGCTCGCGCCGCGCGCGCGGGTCGGCTCGAGCGTGACGCTGATCGGTCGCGACGGGGACGCCGTCGTCAGCGCCGACGATTGGGCAACCTGGGCCGACACGATCAACTACGAAATCGTCACGCGGCTACCGAGTGAGCTGCCGCGCGAGTACGTCGACTCCTAACCGCGTCCTGCGTCAGGCGACGGCGGCGATGGCTTCCTTGAGATCGATCGTACCGTTGTAGAGCGCGCTGCCGACGACGCACGAGTCCACGGTCACCGGCACCGAGTGCTTGAGCATCTTCAAGTCTTCGATGTTGCGCGCGCCCCCGCTCGCCGTCACCTTGACTTCCGCGGCATTTGCGATCGCGTTGAGTGCATCGATGTCGTAACCCTCACCCATGCCGTCGCGCCGGATCTCCGTGAAGATGATTCGAGGAACGCCCCACTGCACGACGCGCCGCACGAGCGCATCCCTGTCGACCGGCGTCCGCTCCTGCCAACCGCGAATCGCGACCTGCGAGCCGCGCGCGTCGATCGCGGCGATCACTTGGCCGGGGAAGCGGTTGATGATGTGGCGCGCCAACCGCTCGTCTTCGACCATCAACGTGCCGAGGATGATCTCCGCGGCGCCGGCGGCAAACGCATTCTCGGCGTGCTTGACCGCCCGAATGCCGCCGCCGGTTTGAACCGGCACGTTTACCGCCTGACAGATGCGCTCGACCGCGGAAAGATTCTCTCCCGATCCGAACGCTCCGTCGAGATCGATGACGTGCAGACGCTGCGCGCCGCCGTCCACGAACTCTTTCGCGCGCTCGACCGGATCGTCGCCGTAGGCGACCTCCGTCGTCGGATCGCCTTGCTTCATGCGAACGCATTTTCCGCCGCGCAAGTCGATCGCCGGCACGACGAGCATCGCGGCCGCTAGCGTCCCGTCACTTACGCTCGAACGCCGTTCGACGCGCGTTGTTCGAGCGGCACGTATGGCCCCGCAGCGGGGCCCTCGTACGTCGCTTGAGGACGGATCAGCCGGTTGTTTGCGAGCTGCTCGAGCACGTGACCGGTCCATCCCGCGATGCGGCCGCACGCGAACAAACACGTAAACTCGTCTCCGGGAATGCCCAAATCGGCCAAAACCGGCGCCGTATAGAAGTCCACGTTGGCATAGATCGTATTGCCGGGCTTGCGCTCTTGCAGCACCTTGCGGCTTGCATCTTCCAGCGCGTGCGCGGTTTCGTACCACGGGCTCCCGCCGACGTGTTGCGAAAGTTCCTGCGCCATCGCCTCGAGATGCCGCGCGCGCGGATCGCGCACTTTATATTCGCGGTGCCCCATGCCCATAATTCGCTGTCCGCGATCCAAGATGTCGCGGACGTACGGCTCGGCGTTCTCGGGCGTCTTCACTTCGGCCACCGTCCGATATGCGGCGCTCGCGGCACCGCCGTGTAGATCGCCCTGCAGCGTCGCGAGCGCCGCCGTTATCGACGCATAGATGTCGGCGCGGGTCGAGGCGACCACTCTCGCCGCAAACGTTGATGCGTTAAACGAGTGATCCGCAAGGAGGACGAAATAGGTGTCGAGCGCGTCCTCTTCTATCGCATGCGGCACCTTGCCGGTGCGCATGTAGAGAAAATTTCCGGCCTGCGAAAGATCGCTGCGCGGCGCGATCGGATCGAGCTCCCGGCGAATCCGGTCCCAACCCGCAACTATCGTCGGCACCTTCGCAATCAGATCGATCGCCGTGTGAACGTCCGAAAGGTGCTCGCCGTCTGCGTTGACCGGCGAAAAAAGCCCGAGACCGCTTACGATGGTGCGCAGAACGTCCATCGGCCACGCCGTCTTCGGAACGCTCTGCATCGCATTGATCAGCGGCTCCGGAAGCGAGCGCCGCGCACCAAGCTCCCGCTTGAGCACTTCGAGCTCGTGGCGATTGGGAAGATGGCCGTAAAGCAACAGATGGATGATTTCTTCAAACGTCGCATTCGGCGCGAGATCGTCAATGTCGTAACCGCGGTAGGTCAGGCGTCCGATGGTTCCTTCGACATTACTGAGCTGGGTGGACCCGACGACGACGCCTTCGAGACCACGATCGACAACGGTTGGCAACGATTTCCTCCATTAACGGATGAGGTACTGAGCGGGTTACTTCGACAACCGGAAAGCGTCCGACTTCCGGCGGCGCCATCTTTGATTGCCTCGACCTGCTACTTTTACCCCATTCGGCACGCAGGCATCCGCATTGGTTGGCAAAAGATGCAAGGATGGATGCGCTTGACTTGACCCTTCGGCCACCGCGGAGTCCTCGCGAACCCTTATCCGACCTCGACCTTATCATGATCGCTCGAACGGTCGATAAGATTCGCGCCACGCTTCCGGGTGGAAACATCGGTGCGTATCAAATAACCGGCTTTAGCTCGCGGTTGCTCGAAAAGCTCGGCATCGCGGAGTCCGTCTTACGCGACGTCATCGCCCGCGCGGATTCGGATGCCGAGGTTGCCGCATGGATCGCCGAACACAGCGATCCGAAAGCCTACGGCCAGATCAATGCCGGCTTTGAACGACTTACGGTTGGCGAACGCCTGGGCGACCCGGAGTTCTTCAAGCGTTATCCGATTGCACAAAAACTGTCGCCGGAAACCTCGCGGCTCGATCTACTCGTCGCGGACGACGAAGAACTGTTCGGAAAGCGTTAGTACGGCGTCAGGCAACCGCGTCGCGTAGTTCGGCGCGCGCCAGGGCGTACCCAATCAGACGATCGATCAAAGCTTCGAATCCGATGCCAATGGCCGCGCAGGCATCCGGAACGAGGCTCACCGGCGTCAAACCGGGCAGCGAGTTCACCTCGAGCAGATAAGGCCGGTTGTCGCGCGTCACGATGAAATCGCTTCGAGAGTAGTCGCGCAGACCGAGCAGCCGATGTGCCGACAGGCCCAGCATTTGCAGGCGAGCCGCGAGACCTTCATCGATTTGCGCCGGCGCAACGTGCGTGCTGCCGCCGGGCTCGTACTTCGCCTGATAACTATAGAAACCGTCGCGGTTCGCGAGGATCTCGACGATCGGGAGCGCTTCTTCACCTAGCACGGCGCACGTGAACTCGCGGCCCTGCACGTATTCCTCGGCGAGGATTTGCGCGTAGGCTTTCGACGCTTCGAGCATGGCGCTCGTCCATTCCTCATGCGTGCGCACGATCGTAACGCCGGCCGACGATCCTTCGAAGCGAGGCTTGATTACGAGCGGAAGGTCCAGCGAGCCCGGCAGCAGCGGAAGCGTTCCGCCCGTGAGATCGAAGAGATCCCAAACGGGCGTCGGCAGGCCTTCCGCAGCCAAGAGCTTCTTGGTGAGATGCTTGTCCATGCACAGAGCGGAGGCTTCCAACCCGCTGCCCGTATAGGGTATCGAAAGATACTCGAGCAGCGCTTGAACGTGACCGTCCTCTCCGCCCGGCCCGTGCAGCGCGATGAAGACGGCCTGGGGCTTTAGCTGACGCAGCGCGTCGATGAAGCGGTCGTCATACTCCAATGCTTGCGCGTCGTAGCCGAGCGAATGCAGCGCGCGCATCACCTCCGAGCCGGAGCGAAGGGAAATTTCTCGCTCGGCGCTGTCGCCGCCCATCACGACGGCGACCGTGACATTACGTTGCATCAATAAACACTCCGACTAAATGCACTTCCAGCTGCAGTTCGATGCCGCAACGATCGTTCACCGCGCGCCGGACCCGGGCGAGCAGCGTGGCGACATCCTTGGCCGTTGCTCCGCCGACGTTGTTGATAAAGTTGGCGTGCAGCGGCGAGACTTCCGCGCCGCCCTCCCGCCACCCCTTAGCGCCGACGGCCTCGATCAAGCGCGCCGCCTTCTCACCCGCCGGGTTGCGAAAACACGAGCCCGCGTTGGGCAGGGCAATCGGCTGGGTCTTTTTCCGTCGAACGAGGCGCGACTGCATCTCGCCGCGTACGTCGCGCACGTTTTCTCGATCGAATCCTAAGGTCACGCGCGAGACGACGACGTCGCGCCGGAGCGTCGAGCGGCGGTAGAGGTATCGGACGTTGACCGCGTGGGGTTCCGGCCGGCTCGGCGATTGCACCCACACGGTTCGAACGAACTCGCCGATCTCGCGATCGGTGCCGGCGTTCATTCGCAACGACCCCCCGACCGTTCCGGGAATGCCGGCCAACGAATCGATGCCTCCCGCGCCCGCCGAGGCAGCCTTGGCCGTAACCAACGCCATGTCGGCCGAGCCCCCGGCATCGACGATCACTTCGTCCCGCTCGACGCGCACGTCCACGCCGGCAAACGCGCCTGCGAGACGCAGCACGATGCCGCGAACGCCGCCGTCGCCGATCAGCACGTTGCTTCCGCCGCCCAACGTCCACCAAAACATCCGGCGCTGCAGGCAGAATCGCATCAGCTGCGCGAGCTCGGCCTCATCTTGCGCCGTGACGAACGCATCGGCCGGGCCGCCGATTTTCCACGAGGTATACGGCGCCAACGGCTCGTCGAAACGTACGCGTTCGCCGAAGATGTCGCGCAGAGTCTCACGATCGCTTGCGCTCAGCAACGTGCGCGTTGCCGCGGCGGTCGTCATGCTCATGCGCGCGCCGCGGCGGCGCCGCGCAGCGGTGCCCCGCGCAGGCGGTTCGCGAGACTCGCGGCGACGTCGGTAATGTTGCCGGCGCCGAGCATCAAAACGATCGCGCCGGGTGCGACCTCATCGAGGATGCGATCTTCCAATTCGTCGACGCGCGCTACGTAACTCACGTGCCCTCCCATCGCCGACAACACCTCGCCGATCGACCGTTCGCTCACGCCCGGGATGGCCGGTTCCGATGCGGCGTACACCGGCGCGAGATACACGCGATCGGCACCGCGTAAGGCGTCGGCAAAATCGCGGGCCAAAAACGCCGTGCGCGTGTAGCGATGCGGCTGAAACGCCACCACCAGCTCGCCGCGATGGTACAGGCGGGCTGCGGCGATCGTCGCTCGGACGGCCGTGGGGTGATGGGCGTAGTCGTCCACGAGCGCCATGCGTTCGTCGCATACCAAGATCTCGAATCGCCGCCGCACGCCGCGAAACGCCCGCAGCCCGCGCGCGATGCGGGCAAAGGGAAGACCCAGCTGATTACCAACGCTCACCGCAGCAAGCGCGTTCTCAACGTTCATCGCGCCGGGCACGCGCAGCTCGGCGCGCCCCAGGCGAACGTCGTCGACGAGCACGTCGAAGCACGAACCGAAGTCTTCGAAGCTGAGGTTTGCCGCGCGTACGCCCGCCTGCGGATCCAGGCCGTAGGTAACGACTCGGGCACGAAGGTCGTGCGAGGTAAGCGAACTCGCGAGCGGATTGTCGCAGCCGATGACGGCCAGGCCGTCGTCGGGCAGTTTTCCGAGAAACTCGCCGAAGGCGCGCACCATTCCCGGAAGCTCATCGTCGCTCGTGAGATGGTCGTTCTCGATGTTGGTGACGATCGCAACGGCCGGCTCGAGTAATGCAAAAGAGCCGTCCGATTCGTCGGCCTCCGTGACGAACCACGGCGAGCCGCCATCGTGCGCGTTGCTCTCAAGCGAGCCATCGATGCCGCCGAGAACGAGCCCCGCGTCAATGCCGCCCGAACGGAGCACGGCGTGGATCATCGCCGTCGTCGTCGTCTTGCCGTGCGTTCCGCAGACCGCGATGCCGCGACGATCCGCAAGCAGACGCGCCAGCATCTCGCCTCGGCGGAGCACCGGGATTCCGCGCCGCGTCGCCGCCACGTATTCGGCGTTGCGGCGGTCGATCGCCGAGCTGACGATAACGGTGTGAGCTTCGGCAACGTTTGACGGGTCGTGGCCGATCACGACGTGCGCGCCCTCGCGCCGTAACCGCTCGATCAACGGCGTAACGGCGACGTCCGAGCCGGAAACGCTCTCGCCCCGAGCAAGCAAGACGCGCGCGATCGCGCTCATCCCGATGCCGCCTACGCCGATGAAATGAAACGCCGTCACCGCTCGTCCTTTCGAGGTACCAAGCTTTCGATCCGCGCCAGAATCGTCGTCAGCGGATCACTTCCCTTCAAGCGTTGGGCGCTTTCGCTAAGCTCGGCGAGCCGCTGAGGCTGCAGCGTTGCCGCAAGCAAGCTCGGCAAGTCGCCTCCCTGGAGCTCTCGATCGGTCACCAGTACCGCGGCTTCGGCCGACACAAAGCGCGCGGCATTGGCTTCCTGGTGCCCTTCGGCGGCAAATGGATATGGCACTAAAATCGCGGGTTTGCCGAGCGCGGCCAATTCGCCCAAGGTCGACGCGCCGGCCCGCGTCAACACCAGATCCGCCGCCGCGTAGGCGTCCGCCATATCGTCGAGATATGGCCGGGCGACGTAGCGCGCATCGGATGCGGTCGCGCGCGCGCGCTTGGTCGCGGCTATACGCTCGTAGTCCCGATCGCCGGTGAGGTGTAGCAACTGCCAGCCCGGCGGCAAGGCGTCTGCGGCGATCAAGCCCAGGACCGCATCGTTGATGGTACGCGCGCCCTGACTGCCGCCCATAGCGACAAGCGTTCGACGCGACGGCTCGAGCCCGAGCCGCGCCGCTGCCTCGGTTCGCGCGGGCAAAGTTCGCAACGAGGCTCGAATCGGAATGCTTCGCCAAACCTCGTCGACGATCGGCGCCAGCAATCGATTGGTCAACCCGGGCGCGGCGTTTGGTTCGAGCAGAACCAGCGGCGCGCGGGAGGAACGCGTCAGCCGGCGGATGCGCGCGGCGAGTGCGACCGGAAAACAGACGTAGCCGCCGGTCGCGATGACGAGGTCCGGGCGCTGCGCCGCCAGCAGGCGCAGGCTTTGCACGATCCCCTTCGCGTTGGCCGCGATCGTGCGAAAAATGTCCAGCGAGAGACTGCGCGGCAACGAACGGCCCGCAATCGTATAGAGCGGGTAACCCGCCTTCGGCACGATCGTCGCTTCGAGTCGGTCGGCGGCACCGATGAAGGCCACATTCGCCGACCGCGCGCGCAAGGCGTCGGCGATGGCGATGGCGGGATAGAGATGCCCGCCCGTGCCGCCGCCGGCAAAGACGACCGTCACGCGAGACCGCTGATTCTTCTGTGCCGTCCGACGTTGGCGATCAACCCGACCGCCAAAAGATTCACGACGAGCGAACTACCGCCGAAAGATATGAACGGCAGCGGGACGCCGGTTACGGGCCATGACGACGACACGACACCGATGTTCACGAACGCTTGAATCGTAATCATCGCGGCGCACCCGATCGCCAGGAAGAAGCCGAACCGATCCGGGGCGGCTAGCGCGATTCGGATGGACCGGTACGCCAGCGTGACGAACAGCGCGATGACGGCGAGCGTCCCGATCAGGCCGAGCTCCTCGCCGAGTACCGAGAAAATAAAGTCGGTGTACTGCTCCGGCAGATAAAAGAACTTTGCGCGCGAGGCGCCGAGACCTACACCGAAGAGTCCGCCGCTTCCGAGTGCCAGGAGCGACTGGACGATGTGAAAGCCCGTGTTGAGCGGGTCCTTCCAAGGATCGACGAAAGCGAAGATTCTCGCGCGCCGATAGGGACTGGCCAGCACGGTGAGTGCGGCAAACGGCACCGTCGTAAGGGCCACCGCGGCGAGATGCACGACCCGTGCGCCGGCGGCAAAAAACAGCGCGAACGCCGTGAACAGCAGCAGGCTCGCGGTGCCCATGTCCGGCTCCTTGAGCACCAGAACCGCCATCAGCGCAACGGGGAGGCACAGCGGAACCAAACCGCGCGTTAGCGACGTGATGCGTTCGCCCCGCGCGGATAGCACGGCCGAAAGATAAATCACCAACGCGAGCTTGGCGAATTCCGAGGGTTCCAGACTGACGCCCGCCGTCCCGATCCAACGCCGCCCGCCGTTGACGCCGAGCCCCACGTGCGGCACGAAGACGAGTATCAGCCCGCCGATGGCCGCGATCAAAAGATAGGGCGCGAAACGCTTTAGCTTTTGGTAGTCCAAGCGATAGAGAGCGTAGGCGCCGGTTAATCCGACGGCGAGCCAAACGAGTTGCCGTTTCAAGTAGTACGCGATGTCCCCGTGCTCCGCGTACGCCGTGGCGCTCGAAGCGGAGAAGACCATCACCAAGCCGATGCCGACCAGCGCGGCGACCGCGGTGAAAAGCACGGTATCGAGCGGTGCGGCGGCATACGACTGCAGCCCGGCGGGACGCGGGGCGTTGCGCCCGCGCAGCGTCGCCTGACTATGCACCGGCCGGCTCGCGCAGTGCGGCGACGGCGGCGGCGAATTGGTCGCCGCGATCGTCGGCCGAAGCAAACATGTCAAAGGAAGCACATCCGGGCGATAGGAGCACGACGTCGCCCGGTTGTGCGAAGCGGCGCGCGCGCTGCACCGCCTCTTCCATCGAAAACGCTTCTGCACCCGTGACGCCGCGCGCGGCCGCGATTATCTCGCGCGCCGTCTCGCCTATCGCGACGACGGCCTTTACGCGGCCGGCGATCTCCGCGCCCAGCGCTGCGAAGTCGCTGCCTTTCGAACGTCCTCCTGCGATCAAGACGATGGGCTGCTCGTAGGAGCGCAGCGCCGCAATCACCGCTGACGGGTTCGTCGCCTTGGAATCGTCGACGTATCGCACGCCGTCAATTTCCGTAACCAGCTGCAGCCGATGCGCCATCGGCGCGAACGTCGCGATCGCCGCGCGCAGCGGGGCCGGCGGACAACCGATGGCAAGCGCCGCCAACAGTGCCGACATCACATTCTGCCGATTGTGCTCGCCGGGAAGTGGGATCTCACTGCTCGGCATGATCGGCAGCGGACGCGGATCGCCGCTGATCGGCGCGTAGACGAGCACGCCGTCGCGAACGTACATCGTCGCCTCTTCGCTGCCCCGCAGACTAAACCACAGTTGCCGCGCTTGTGCGCGCGTGTCGCCGTGTCGCCAGTGAAGCACGCGCACCATGGGATCGTCCAAGTTTCCCACGAACCAATCCGTCAGCGACTGGTTGGCGCAGATCCGGTACTTCGCCTCGGCGTACTCCTCCATAGAATGATATCGGTCGAGATGGTCGGGCGACACGTTGAGCAGGACGGCGACACGGGGTTTGAATGCGCGAATCGTTTCCAGCTGGAACGAGGACACCTCGGCGACGATCCACGCATCCGCACCCACGCCGCGCACTTCCTTGATGAGCGGATTGCCGATGTTGCCGCCGACGCGAACCAATCGGCCGCAAGCGCGGAGCAGATGGCCGATCAGCGCCGTTGTGGTGGATTTTCCTTTCGTCCCGGTGACGGCGATGATCGGGGCTTTGCACAGGCGATAGGCGAGCTCGATCTCACCGAGAATCGGAACGTCGGCTTGGTGCATCCGCCGCGCGATCAGCGAGGTCGGCGGAACGCCGGGCGAAAGGACGGCGCAGTCGAGCCGATCCACAATGCCGCCCACGTCGGCCGCTTCGACGAAGCTGGCACCAAACGACTCGGCGGTCGCGACTGCCTCCCGGAGCGCCGCACGCGGTTTTTCATCGGTCGCATAGAGAGTGACTCCCAACTCGCGCAGCACCTCGATGCTCGCCAATCCGCTGCGTCCGAGTCCGATAACTAGTATCGTTTCACCCGCGCCGAACCGAAAGATGTCGCTCATCGCACGATGGCCCATCCTAGCAGCGAACAGAGCAAAGATGCAAGCCAAAAACGAAACGTCACTTTCGTCTCCGGCAAGTCGCCCATCTCGAAATGATGGTGCAGGGGGCTCATCCGGAAGATTCGCCTACCTCCCGTCGCCTTGAAATAGGAAACCTGAAGGATCACCGAAAGCGCTTCCGCGACGAAGACGGCACCGATCAAAACGAGCAGCAGCATCTCCCCCGTCAGGATCGCCACACCGGACAGCAAGGCGCCCAACGCCAACGAACCGGTGTCGCCCATGAACAACTTCGCCGGATACCGGTTGAACAACAGGAATCCGGCGCACGAGCCGATGCCGATGCTCGCCGCGATGGCCGCCGCGGGCAGAGGTAGCCGCACCGCGACGATCGCGAGGACTGCCAGCGGCGGGATCATGGTGCCGGCAGCGAGACCGTCGAGCCCGTCGGTCAGATTGACCGCGTGAATCGTTCCGGTAATCGCGAGAATGCCGAGGAGCAGCCAAAGCCAGTGCGGCGCCGCGAGCCACAGCGCTCCGGCGTGAAACAGCACGTCTCGCGGAAACAGGCTCGGAGCAGCCGCGATCTCGCGCAAGAAAACCGCCGCGATCAAAGCCGTCGCCAAGAACTTCGTGCGCGCGCGCAGCCCACGATTCTCGCGGTGAGCAATGGCGAGGACGTCGTCGATGGCCCCGATCGCCCCGCACGCCACGACCAGAAAGATCAACTCGGGCAAGAACGCGGCACGAACGCCCACCAATGCCGCAAGTAAGGCGATGACGAACGCCAATCCGCCCATCGTCGGCGTTCCGGTCTTGGCCCGATGCGATTGCGGCGCATCCTCGTAGGCCCTCTGCCGGAAGTGCAGCCGGCCCAAGACCCACAGGAGCAGGTACGACGCGACCGCCGCAATCGCGAAACCAAAAAGCAGCCAAAGCCCCAGAATCGATAGCGGAAGGTCCGTCACGATCCCTCGCCGACCCGCAACGGGTTGGTGCCGGCTCCTCGCCACTTGAGCACGACGACCGGCGTTTGTTCGTCGCTGTTGCCGTGCGGGTTGTCGAGCAGCGCCGCCTCGACGCTGCCTCGGTCGATCTCGCCGGAGGCTCCGAGCACCTTGGCCTTCCGCAGGTCGTTTGCATCCACGACGGCGCACGCGATGCCGGTTCGCTCTTGGAAGGATCGCGCGAATCCGTCCGGATCCCTCGGCGTAAAGACGATCGCGCGTTCGTACGGCGGCATCGTGCCGGTGTATCCGTCGAATGCCGCTACCGCTTCGCCGAGCACCTCGTAAAAAACGCCGCGCCGGCCGCGCGCGCGGGAGATCACGTGCAGCAACGTCGCGTAGAGCACTTTCCCCATCCCCACGCGATCGATGACGAGCTGAACCGACTCCGGCTGGCTCATCGTCGCCAGCGGCCCGGCTCGGCGCGCCAGCGCAAACGCGACGCGACCCGGACGCACGAACTCGGCGGCGATCAGCTCGCCTTGTGCGATCGCTACCGCGCTCTCGGAGATCGCTACGACGTCGCCGGCGCGAGCGATTCCGCGCACTGCCCGCGCGACGATCGCGATCAGGTCGTCTCCGGGCCTCACCAACGGTGTTCGCACGGGAATGGCGACCAAACCGGCCGGAACTTCCGCGCGCGTCACCAACAGGCTTTGCGTTGCGAGGCTCACGCGCGCAGCTCCTCGACGATCTCCTCCAACTTATACTTGCGCGAGCCCTTCAACAAAATCACGTCGCCGTGGTGAGCGTGCTCTCGCAACCAGCGCGCGGCTTGGGAGTTCGCGTCAACCCTAACGATCTGAGCCGGGCTCAATCCCGCGCGCTCGGCGCCGCGCGCGAGCTCCGTCGCAAACTCGCCCTGCACCAAGAGCACGTCTACTCTTCCGGCGGCGTGCGCGCCGACGCGTTCGTGCAACGCCTCGGATTCGTCGCCCAGCTCCGCCATGCTGGCGAGGACCGCGATGCGGCGCGATGCCGTTTCCGCAGCGAACGCATCGAGCGCGGCGATCATGCTGCTGGCGTTGGCGTTGTACGCGTCGTAAATCAGCCTGACCCCGCCTTGGAGCGCGATGCTATCGTAGCGCCCTTGCGGCAGCTGCAAGGTGGGGAGCTTCGCAGCAAGGGCCTCGAGCGGCACCTGCAACTCGAGGGCGCCGGCGATCGCTGCGGCAACGTTGGCGCGATTGTAAGGGCCGGCCACGAGAACGCAGACTTCGCTGGAATTCGTGCGATTCTCGACGCGGCGCAGCAGTCGCTTCGCTCCGATCAAGGCGGTGAGTGATCCCAGCTGCGCGTATCCCTCGAGCGATCCGCCGTCGGGCACCGCCGCGAACCAGTGTGCCGGGCGCGCGAGCGTTGAAGCCAGCTCGCGTGAGATGCGATCGTCGCCGTTGAGGACGGCTCCGGCGCCTCGCGAGAACAGGCCCCATTTCGTTTCCGCCAGTCGCTCGCGCGAGCCCATCACTTCGAGATGCGCCTCACCGACGTTCGTGAGGATGCCGACCTGAGGCCGCGCGATCTCGACCAAGGCTTCCACGTCGCCGTAACGGCGCGCACCCATCTCGACGACGATGACGTCGTGCGCTACATCCGATGCCTGCAGGAGGAGTTTGCTGACGCCGATTTCGTTGTTCTCGTTGCCGGGAGCGGCGAGGACCCGATCCCCGTATTTGGCCGCCAGCAGTTGCGTCAAGAACGCCTTAGTCGTCGTCTTCCCGGTACTCCCGGTGATTGCGACGACGCGTCCGTGAAAAAGGCTCCGGGCCGCTCCCGCCAAGGCCATATAAGCGCGCCCGGTTTCCTCGACGAGCATCGTGGGCGTACCGAGCACGCGAGCCGCGGATCGCTCGAGAACGAGCATCGCGGCGCCGCGGCGCACTGCTTCGGCCGCAAAATCGTGGCCGTCGTAGCGCTCGCCGCGCAGCGCCAGAAACGTATCGCCGGGTTGAAGTGCCCGCGTGTCGGTGCTCACCCGCAGCGTCGCGGGCGCTGCGTCCGCATCGCACAGCATGGCTTGCGTTGCGGCGATCGCCGACTGCAGCGGAACCTTCATGGCTGCGCGCCGCGCGCGGCGAGCGCGGCGCTCGCCACCGCCACGTCGTCGAACGGAAGAATTTGCTCGCGCACGATCTGATAGGCTTCGTGACCCTTCCCGGCGATGAGGACGACGTCGCCGCGACGAGCTTCCTGAATCGCGCGTTCGATCGCGCGGCGGCGGTCGAGCTCCACGACGTGTTTGCGCCTTCCGATGCCTGCGACGATCGCATCGGCAATTGCGCTCGCCTCTTCGCCTCGCGGATTATCGCTCGTTACGTACAAACGATCCGCGAGGCGAGCGGCCACAGCGCCCATCTGTGGACGTTTGCCCTTGTCGCGGTCGCCGCCGCAGCCAAAAACGACGGCCAGCGCGCCGCTCGCCGTTTCGCGCAGCGATTCCAGCGCTCTCTCGAGTGCATCCGGCGTGTGCGCGTAGTCCACCACGACATCGATCCCCGCCGCGCTCAGGTGCTCCATTCGACCGGGAACGCGCTCGAGCGACGCCAGCCCGCGCGCGCTCGTCGCGTCGTCGACTCCCAGTCGCCTCGCGACGCCGATTGCAGCCAGCGCGTTCCAAACGTTGAACCGCCCCGGCAGGCGCAGCTCGTAGCGTTGACCGTCGAGCGTAAATCTGGTTCCGTGGGGCTGCAGCTCGATGTCGCGCGGAATCAGCGTCGCGTCTTCGCGAGCGCCGTATGAGATCACCTCGCGGCCCTCTCGCGCCAACTGCAACGCCCACTGTGCGCCGTACGGATCGTCAACGTTGAGAACGCATATCGGCGAAAGCGCAAAGAGCCGCCGTTTCGCCGCGGCATAAGCTTCGAGCGTTTCGTGGAAGTCGAGGTGATCGCGCGTTACGTTGGTGAGCACTGCGATGCGGAAGTGGACGTCGTCGACCCGATCCAACGCCAGCGCGTGCGAGCTCACCTCCATCGCGACCGCCTTGGCGCCATCGGCGCACATCCGCGCAAGCAACCCGTGCAACTCGGGCGGCAAAGGCGTCGTGTTGGCAAGCTGCCAAGTGTGCGCATCGAATTCGGCTCCCACCGTGCCGATGACCCCGCACGGAATGCCGCCCTCACGCAAGATCGCCGAAACCATCCGGGACGTGGTCGTCTTCCCGTTCGTACCGGTGATGCCGATCACGTCGACCGCCAGCGACGGATCTCCATAAAAAGCCGCCGACAGAACGGAAAGCGCGCGCCGCGTGTCCGCGACGCTCGCGACCGTGACGCCGGGGAGGTTCGCCGCGGGGTATGCCGCGTCTACGACGATCACGCGCGCGCCGTTTGCGACCGCTTCGGGTACGTAGCGGTGCCCGTCGGTATGGACTCCGTGCAGTGCCACGAAGAGCGCCCCCGGTCGCACGGCTTGTGAAACGGTTTCGATCCCCGTAACCAGCTGCCGCGGATCGCCGCTTATCTGCGCCTCAGGTAAGCGATCGAGCAACGCCGCCGCCTCGACGCTAGGGGCGGAGATATTCCAAGATTCACGGACCATTGCGCGCAACGACCGCGCTCGGCAACACTCCGGCATGCAGCATAGCGGCGCGCGCGATCATGGCAAAGGCCGGAGCCGCGACCACGCTTCCATAGTACGAGCCGATCGGGCGTTCCAGCTTCACGTAAATCACGTAGCGAGGCTGCGGGTAGGGTACCATGCCGATGAACGACGCCGCGTAATAACCGGAGCGGTAAACGCCGTCGACGACCATCGAGGCCGTCCCCGTCTTTCCCGCGGTCGCGTAGCCCGCGATCTGCGCCGTGGGATCGCCTGTGCCGTGCATCACGACGGCGCGCAAGAAGGTGCGCAGCTCCGCCGCGGTGCGCCGGGAAAAGACGCGCCGAACCACCTTAGGCTCGAAGCGTTGCACGAGCTTGCCCTGTTGATCGTACACCGCGCGCTCGATGCGAGGCTGCATCAGCAGCCCCCCGTTGGCGATCGCGCAGTAGTAACGAGCCATGGCCAGGGGCGTCACCGAAACGCCTTGACCGAAAGACATCGTCGCTAAAGAGGAACCGCTCCAGGTCGACGGCGGAGGCACGATACCGGGGTTCTCGCCCGAGAGCCCGACGCCGGTTGCGGTTCCAAAGCCCGCTTTGCGTTCCATTGCGTAGAACGTCTTCGCCCCAATCGACAAACCGACTTCCGCGGCGCCGACGTTGTGCGAGTATTCGACGATCTGCTCGAGCGTTTCGCTTCCGCCGGTGCCCGCCATGAAGCCGTCTTCCGCATTATGAATCGTGCGACCGCCAACTTCAAGGCTGTCGTGAGCCGGGAAGCGACTGCTCAACGAGACTTTGCCGGAGTCCAACGCGGCTGCGGCGGTAACCAACTTGTAGGTAGACCCCGGCTCGTACGCATCCGAAACCGCGCGATCGCGGCGTTGCTCGGCGTCGTACTTCCAAAAATGGTTGGGATCGAAGTTCGGCAGGTTCGCCAGCGCCAATATTTCGCCCGACCGCGGATCCATGACGATCGCCGAGCCGTCCATGGCATGGAATTCGCGCGCTTGCTTCTCGAGCGCTCGCTCGGCGACAAACTGAAGGTAGGGATCGAGCGTTAGCTGGACCGTGGCTCCGGGCTGGGCCGGCGCGATAATGCGCTCGCGCCCGAACGGAATCGGGCGGCCGAACTCGTCGGCCTCCAGCGTTACGCGGCCCGAGCGCCCGCGCAGCACGTCGTCGTAGGCGTATTCGACGCCGTCCAAACCATTTTCGTCCGTACCGACGAAGCCCAGCACCGTCGACGCGAGCCGCCCGCTGGTGTCGACCCGCAGCCCGGTGTCCTCTTCCTTTAAGTCGATGCCGCCGATGCCAAGGGCGCCGACGCGCTGCGCCAGGTCGTGCGGTACCTTGCGGGCGATCCAAACGAACCACAAGTGCCGATCGCTCAACGCGGCAACGACGGATGGATCGAGCTTGCCGAAGATCGTTTTTAATTTTGCGGCGGCCGCCGCCGGGTCCACGATCTCGCGCGGTACGGCGTAGACGCTCTCGGATGGGAGCGACCGCACCAAAACGTTGCCGGCGCGATCCAGGATGCTGCCGCGCCGCGCGAAGACTTCTACGGTATCCGAACGCTGCTGCAACGCCTTCTTCGCATAGAGCGCACCGTTGAGCCCTTGAACGTCACACAAGCGCCAAGCAAGGAAGAGCGCGACGGCGAGGCAGGCATAAAAGAAGAGCCTCGCACGCATCGGGGCGACGCGCGCAAAGGTCCGCTGATGCATCGTTACGGGAGCCGCTACTGCTGCCGAGCTACCGCCGGGACGAAAAACCCGGCGAGCGATGACAAGACCGGGAAGGGGGACGACGCCCGCGCGACGCGCGGTGTTTCAATTCGGATGACGGCGAATCGTTGCGGCTCGGTCATGCCCAGGCGCGCCGCTAGCTGCGAGAGTCGTTCGTCGGAGCGCAGCGCCGCGATCCGATCGTCCAAACGTATCGTGTCCTCTTGGAGAGCTTCGCGATACGCTCTTTCTTTTGCCACCGCATAGCTGAGCCCGGTCAAGCTCGAGGTGAGCACGACGTACCCCATGAGCAGCAGCATGACGACGGTCAGCACGGCAAACGTTCGGTGGAGGCCGACATATCTGGCGCGGGCCTTGCGCGCCTTGCGGCGCTGCGTCGCGGCGCGAATCGATCGCGGGTTCCCGATGCGCGGCGACGGATGCTGGACGCTTAGCTGAATCACTCAACTCGCCTTTCGTTCTGCGGAGCGAAGCTTGGCGCTGCGCGCGCGCCGGTTTTCGGCGATTTCCCGCTCGTCGGATACGACCGGGCGTTTCGTCAAGACGTCGAGCCGGCCGTCGTCACGGAGAGTTCGCTTGACGATGCGATCTTCGAGCGAATGAAAACTGATAGCCACGATGCGGCCCGCCGTACGCAAACGGCCGATCGCGCTTCCCAAGCCCTCGCGCAGCGCATCGAGTTCATCGTTGGCCGCGATTCGCAGCGCTTGAAAAACGCGGGTCGCGGGATGTATCCGTTCGCGCCGGCCGGGCCGATGCACGACGCCGGCGACGAGGCGCGCAAACTCGGCCGCCGTGTTCGGGAGCGCGCCGCTCGCGCGCCGAACGACGATCGCTCGAGCAATGCGCCGCGCGGATCTCTCCTCGCCATAAAGAAAGAAGATGTCTGCCAATTCGCCTTCGCTGGCGGTCGAGATAATCTCGTAGGCGCTTCGCCCGACCTGTGGATCCATTCGCATGTCCAACGGCGCCGGCGCCCCGATCGAAAAGCCGCGTTGCGGATCGTCAAGTTGCATCGACGAAACTCCTAAATCGAAGAGAACTCCATCGATCGAGCCCACCGAGCAATGGTCGAGGGCGCGATCGAGTTGACGGAAGTTCGCATGGGCGAAGGAAAAGCGCGGATCGGCGATTTGCCGGGCCAGCGCAGCGGCATGCGGATCGGCATCGAGTGCAATCAAACGACCCGTCTCCAGTCGTTGGAGGATCGCACGAGAATGGCCGCCGGCTCCGAACGTGGCATCGACGTAAATCCCATCGGGCCGGATCGCCAAGTAGTCCAGGGCCGGCCCCATAAGCACCGAGATATGCGTCACAGCTGCGCCACATCGCTAGCGACTATAGCCCCAGCTCGGCCATGAAGCGCGGGACGTCGCCCTCCGGCGGCGTTTCGAACGCGTAGCGCTCCTTCGCCCAGATTTCGACGCGAGTCAGCAGACCGACGGAGACGACGTACCGTTCGATTCCCGCGTAGGAGCGAAGCAGGGCGGGCACGACCATCCGCCCCTGCGCGTCGCACGCCACCTCCTCGGTGTGCGCGAAAAGGTAACGGAGGAAGCGACGATAGCTCTCGTCCTTTTTGGGGACGCTTTCAAGCCGTCCGCAAATCTCGACCCAGGTGGCGCTCGGATAGAGCGTCAGGCACGCATCGGGAGGCGCAATGGTCAGGACAAACTGCGAACCGAGCCGCTCGCGGAAGCGCGCCGGCACAATGAGGCGTCCCTTGTGGTCGAGAGCATGCTGCTCCGAGCCCGCAAAACGCGGCAATTCCGCGTGCACCAATTCCTCCGAAAGGCACCACTAGTCACTACTTCCCACCACTATACGCCCCCAGGAGGGCAAAAGGCAAGATTTTACCGCGGCTCAAGCGCTGCCAGCCGCGGAGTCGCCGGAGCCGGATTCCAACCGGCGCGCTTGCGCATGCGTGAACTCCGCGCCGAGCAGCAGAATTTGCGCCGAGTAGTACGACCAGAGAAGGAAGGCGACGATGCCCCCAAAGGCGCCGTATAGCGATGAAATTGCGACATGGCCGAGATACCATCCGAGCAAGAATTGACCGGCGACGAAGAGCAGCGCCGAAACCGCCGCACCCAGCCATACGTCGCGCCAGGCGATGGGGCACTCCGGCAGATATTCGAAAAGCAGCGCGAAGACAGCCGTGATCAATGCGAAGGAAACCGCGAAATCAACGACCTTGAGCAATGCCGGGAAGAACGGAAACACGTGGGCCGTCGCGGTAGCGGCTACGGTCATCGCCGAGTTGACCCCCACGGAAACGAGCAAAACGAACGCGACGGCGAGAACCATGGCAAAGGAGAGCAGCCGCCCCTTCAGCGTTTCGAGAAGGTCCTTCTTCGGGGGCACTACGTCCCAAACCGTATTGAGCGCATTTTGCAGTGACGCGAACAGCCCCATGGCGGCGAACGCAAGAGCGCACCATCCGACGATCTGGGCGACGATTCCGGCCCCGCGGTGAGAGAACGTCGCCGTAACCACGGATTGGATTCCCTGGGCGGCCGTAGGACCCGCCGTGCTCGAGAGATAGCCGTAAAGTTGATTCAGCACCACCTGGTGCCGGCCCAAAAAGAAGCCCACAATCTCGACGATCAGGACGAGCAGTGGTGCGATTGCGAACATTGTGAAATAGGCGATTGCCGCCGCTAGCCATTGGCATTTGTGGCGCCGAAATTCGGTTAACGTCTGCTTCGCGAGCGAAACTATTTGTGTAATCGTGGGCCTACCATACCCCGAATTGCGCAACGCAACGAACCGGTCGACGAGGAAGAACCGTTTGAGAGTGCCGAGCGTGGGAAAGCTGTGAGCGAAGATTGGGGGAAGAGAGAATGCCTGCAGCTAAAAAAACGAAAAAAGGCGCCAAAGGCGTCGGTAATGCTGCCCGAAGGGCCGGCGCGGCCGCGAGGAAGACGACCAAGCGAATCACCAAAGCGGCCAGCAAAACGATCGCAAATCCACGTCGCAGCGTTGCTAAGGTTGCCGTCAAAGTCCAACGGACTGCGGGTCGTGCCCACGACATCGGCGAGACCGTCGTGAGCGCCGGTGAAATGCTCAAGAAGACCGCGGAAGTGGTCGACTCGATAGCGCGGCGAGCATCGTCACCTAAAAAATCGAAGGGCGCTGGAGGCTCGAAAACCCGCCGATAGCTATCAGTCCACGGTGGCGTGCGAGGCGCGCGCTTTGGTCGCGCGCTCGCTTTCGATCAACCCACGCTTTCGCGCGATGCCCCAGCGGTAGCCGCCGAGTTCGCCCGAGCCACGGATGACGCGGTGGCACGGGATCAACACTGCGGCCGGATTCCGCGCGCACGCCTGCGCGACGGCGCGCGCGGCCTTCGGTGCGCCGATCGCTTTTGCGACCTCGCCGTACGACGCGACGTCGCCCGACGGAATCGTTTGCAGATACCTCCACACTCGCAATTCAAAGGCCGTGGCCGCAAAGTCGAGCGGCAGGTCCGGACGTTCGGTCTCGCCGGCGAGGTGGCGCGAAATCGCATCCACCCAGCCGAGAAAGTCCGCATGGAAGGGCTCGCGCATCGGCTCGATCCGCGCCTTCCGGTATTCGTCCGAAAGCCGCCGTAGCAGCTCTGCTTGGCTATCGCCGAATCCGACGAAGCAAATGCCGCGATCCGTGGCGCCGATCATCATCAACCCCAGGGGAGTCGGAAAGGAGGCATGCGAGATGCACACGCCTTCGCCGGCCCGGCGGTATTGGGCCGGCGTCATCCCCAGGCTCGAGGCGGCCTTCTCGTAGATGCGGCTGGTCGAGCCATAGCCGGCATCCTGTGCGGCCCGATCGATCGACTCTGCCGCGCCCAAGCCGTCCTTGAGCCGCCGCAGGCGAACCGACGCGACGTATTGTTTGGGCGTGACGCCGATTAGGGCTTTGAACGTGCGGGCAAAGTGGAAGCGACTCATCGACGCAAGCGAGGCAAGCTCAGCCAGCGTCAAGGCTTCGTCGCTATGATCTTCGACGTATCGGCAGACATCGTGAATCAGGTCGGTGTTGGGACTCGTTTTCAGCATGACTATGACTCTAGCGCTGGCCGAACCGGAAAACCATCGGAAAGTTGCTGTACTCAAAATGGACTTAACCGGCTTGCTCGTTTCCGTGGTCGCGGCCTGCCTGCCAGGCCCGGGCGCGGGATGAGAAGAATGGCGCAGATGCGATGAGTCGACTGCTGGGAATCTGCAGCCTTCTCGGCCTGCTCTATGGGTGCAGCGGCGGAGGCTACCTACCGTATGCCTCGGGTTCGCTCGATCCCATGAGCATCAATTCACTCGTGACGAATGCGTCCCAATCCGACGGCGTTCCGGCGGGCCTGGTTCGCGCCGTGCTGATGGCCGAATCGGCCGGCAACCCCTCGGCCGTGAGCGTGGCCGGTGCGCAGGGATTGATGCAGTTGATGCCCGGCACCTCGGCCGGCTGCGGCATCGCCAACCCGTTCGATCCAACCGAGAACGTGCAGTGCGGCACCGCTTTCCTGCGTTCGCTGCTCCATCACTATCACAACAACGTCACGCTGGCCGTCGCGGCATATAACGCCGGTCCCGGTGCGGTCGATCGCTACCACGGCGTACCGCCCTATGCCGAAACGCGCGCCTACGTCGTGCGCGTGCTCAACGCGTATCACAGCTACTAATTCTGGTGCGTTCCGCGCTCCGTCGCTCGTACGGCCTAGGAAAGACTACGTAAATGGCAACGCTGACGCATCGACAGCCGTTCCGACGCGTCGGCACCGCCGCGCTCCGGTTGCCCATTCTCGACAGCTATCTGCTGCACGAAATGTTCGGCCCGTTCATGTTCGCGCTCGGCGCATTCTTGCTGTTCTGGGCGCTCAACATCTTCTTTCTCGCGGCTGATTACATCATCAATCAGCACGCGCCGTTCTTTTTGGTGCTGCGCTTCGTCATCTTTCGCATTCCGCAAGCAACGCCGATGGCGTTTCCATTCGCCTGCCTCTTTGCCGCCCTACTGGCAATGGGGCGCGTGATGGGCGATAACGAGGTTACCGCGATGCGCACGGCCGGCATTCCGGTCATGCGCATCGTGCTCTCGCCGATTATCTTCGGCCTCGGCATGTTTGCGCTTTCGTACGCAATCAACGAGTGGATTGCGCCCCGTTCCGTCGATCTGTCGACTCGCACGTTTTACCAGATCATCTATCACACCGACGCCTTGCCCGTCGAACCGCAATTTTTTCGCAAGGATCCCGATACCGGCAATACGTTCTACGTGACCCAGGTCGCGCCCGACAACAAGACGATGATGGACATCCAGATTTTCAAGCCGGCGAAGTATGGAGTGTGGAACGAAACGCTCCAGGCGAAATCGGCCGCCGTTTCGGGAAGCTCGCTGGTGCTGCACGACGTCATCGACACCCGCTACAACAACGACGGGTTTTTGACAAACCAGCAGAAGGTCAAGAGCGTTTCCATCGGCCTCCCGTTAGGAGAAACCGCGTCACAGTTCGTTAGCCAAGTCAACAACGATCCTTGGACGATGAGCAGCAAGTCGCTGCGAACGCAAGTAAATGCCCTTCAGGCCCAGGGCATCGGCGGCACCGCAATGGGAAATCTGGAAATCAACCTTGCCGATAAACTGTCGTGGCCGTTTTCGTGCATCATCGGCGTCGTCGTTGCGCTGCCGCTGGCATTGCGTTTCGGAAAACGCGGCAAAACGCTCGGCATCGCGCTCTCGATTATCGCATTTTTCGTCTACTACTTGATGGTTTCGGCGGCTTCGGCGTTTGGCCGCAACGGAGCGTTGAACCCTTATCTGGCCGCCTGGCTGCCGAACATCATCATTGGGGGCGTCGGTGGTATTTTGCTGTACCTGGAAGAGCGCTGACGCGTTGCCTTTCGGACGGCGGACAAATCGCGGCATCGCGGCGATCGCCGCTCTGGCGACGCTCCTTGCCGGGGCATTTCCAATCGCCGCACCCGCCGACGGCGTCGAAGCGCAGCAAGAGCTCGCGCTCAACCTCTTCAACACCCAAAGCTGCGCGCAACACTATGCCGACGCTCCCTCGACGCTCGCGCAGGCGTCGACCGCGCCCGAAAGCACCCCGACTCCGGGGGCATCGCCGAGCCCGTTCGCGACGCCCGGTTTGCCGCAGGTACCCAACGGCGTCAACAACGGAACGTACACGCTCAATGCGAGTCCGAAACCGCGTCCGGGCCAGTCGCCCGCGGTAACGCCGCCGCCGATTCCCAGCCCGACGCCGAACCCGACGATATCCGCAGAACCGATCTTCCTAGTGCGTGGCGGCGAAACGCCGCCGCCGATTCCGCCCGCGGGTCAAGCCACGCCCGAACCGACGCCCGAGCCCACCGGGGTACCGACGCTGTCGCCCGGATACGTTGCCGTGATCTCCGATAAGTGGAGCGGCAATCGGCAGCGCGGACAGCCCAGCGACGCGATCGGAAACGTCCACATCTATTACGGTGACGAAGAGATCGTCGGCGACAAAGCGCACTTCGACGGCGACCGAACGATCACGATCACCGGCCATCCCTTTCTGATCAACCACGAGCACAACTCCGTACTGACCGGCGACATGATTACGTTCGACACCGTTGCGGAGACGGCGAAGCTGCTCAACGGCAAAGGCGCCAGCGACGAAGGCGTGCAGCGCGGCCTGGTGCATTTTTCCGCCGCCGATTTACATACCAACCCCGACGGGACGGCGCACGGTCTCAACCCTTACGTAACGACCTGCGAAAACCCCCGTGGCGGCTACCACATCACCGGCAAAGACATGGACGTCTACCCCGGCGACAAGATCGTCATCCATAAGGCGGTGTTGTGGCTGGGCCTGGCGGCCATCTTTTACCTTCCGCTGCTGATCATCCCATTGCGCAGCGTCGAAAACCAGCGCGCCCGCGCGCGTTGGTTCCCGGAAGTAGGATACGATTCTTACGAGGGCGCGTGGATCAAGCTCCAGATCCCCTTCGGTAAGGATCAATTTTACTACGGCTACTACATCGTCAACTATTTTACCAAGCTCGGGCTCGGGCTCGGCTACGTCGGCTTCTATGCCAGTAAGAAAGGCCGGCGTAGCGTTAGCATCAACGTCTACACGATCAACAATCAGGGCGGAGGAGGGCGCCAAACCAACGTCGCCGTGCAAGAGCAAGAGAACTTCTCGCCGCACTTACGCGGCAATTTCCAGGTCAATTATCAATCCAACTATGGGCCGCTGGTCAGCATTCCACCCAACGAAACGGTCAGCGCGGCCATCGTCCATCAGACGACTCAAACCTCGCAAAACTACAGCGTCAGCCACAGCTCGGTCGGCGGCCAAGGCAGCAGCAACAGCTTCACCTTCACGGATACGCGTCAGTTCAACCAGAACCTCAACCAAACGACAACGTATAGCCTCAGCGACAGCAGCGCCAGCTTTGCCGGCCTTACGTCGTTTAGCAATCAATCCGAGTTCGACTACCTGCTGCAATACACCACGACGGGCGCGGACTATCAGATGGAGTTCGACAAGATCTACTCGCAGACGGCGGCGGGAATCGACAAGATTCCCGAGTTCCAAGTGCGGCCGAGCGATTTCTTTCAACATTTCTTCATCCCGCTCTCGGCGCAACTCACCTTCGGCGAGTATAGCGAGCCGTCGGGCGAAGGCGAACCCCAAAGCCTCGCAACCTGGCGCGGCGACGCCAACCTCGTCGTCGGCCCGGCCGAAGCGAAGGTCTTTGGCAGCGATTTCCAAGGCACCGTAACCGTGGACCAATATGCCTATGGAACCGGCGACCTCAAGGCGGCGATCGAGCAAGACTTGAGCCTGACGACGCCGATCAATAACCACATCGTCAATACGCTGACGTACAACGAAGCAAACTATAACGGTCCCGCGCTCGTACCGTTTCAGTACCTGGACCAGCAGCCGACCCAAAACACCAAGAACGCCCAGGACATGGTCCGCCTGTTCAACGACGACGTCTACGCCGTCTCATTGGGCTGGACGACGAACTTCGACGGAGTCGCACAACCGCTCAGCTACCAGATTACGGCGAAACCGTCTCCCCGCTCCGTCGTGCTGTTGAGCGGATCGTTCATTCCCGGCCCCGGCATGGGTTTCGAAACGACGAACCTTCAACTCTCGACGCCCTTCGGGCGCGACGCGTCGCTGCAGTTCGTCACGAACCTCAACTGGAAAGGCCCGGGCGAGCTCGTCGCCGACAAAATCATCTATTACACGCGCACGATCGGCAATTGCTATCAGCTGCTCGTGCTGTACAACGAATCCCAGCAGGCGATCAACGTCGGGCTGAATCTCCTCGCTTTCCCGACGCAAACTGCCGTGTTCAACATCGGCTCGCCCCAGCCGGTCGTGCCGACCAGTTTCAACTTCTAGGTCGCCTTATCGCGGGGTTCCGACAGTCGACATACCGCTCTCGCGGCCGTTGCAGACGATTGGTCGAAGCAGGGGCGTGCCCGCTCGAAGACGCCCGTCGCTCACCTCCTGTTCGCTCCTGCTCGTCCACTTTTTCGGGTCAGCAAGCTTTGAAGCAGCCATCCATGGCTGGCCCGAAAAAGCTGGACGCTTCTCGCCGTGCACGCCCCTGCTTCGACCAATCGTCTATGGAGCGCGCGGGGATTCCGTCTGGAATCCTACGTTTGCGAGATGATCAAACCGCGATTAAGCGATGTCGCATTGCGGATGACCGCAGGCACAGGTTGTGGATTCGCGACCGTCTTCGACGGAGTTCCGGCAGAAATCGCTGCAATAAACTTCGCCGCCGCCGACCGGCCCGATGACCGAGCAGTTACAGGGATCGTGGCCGCATGCAACCGGAGTTTCTTGCATGGGTCACGGGCACGACGTCGGCTTGAGGGGGTTGTTCGCGATTTCCACGCTGACAATTTGGGCCGATGGGTCCGGACCCGTAAAGTTCCCCGAGTAAAACGTGTTGTCAAACGCTTGGTTCATGCACAGGGTCGGCGAAACGTATTGCGGATCGCGTGGACCTCCGACGCCCATCGAGTCCACGAAGAACCATTGCCCTTGACTGCCTCCGGGTTGCGTGGTAAATGCGTTGAATTTCCAGGTCGGCGGGCTCGGGGTCGGCGACGGCGGAGGGCTGATAGCCGTGAAAATCGCCTTCTGTGCGGTTATCGAAAACTCCGTACCGGTTCCGTTGCTGTTGAGATTCCACGAGAACTGCAGCGGGGTAGTGTGGGGCAAGAACCACCCCGGCGGACCCTTGCCGGCCTTTGGAGGGACTAATTGGACCAGCTCGGCGGAAGAGGCGACTCCGTTTCCTCGAGCGATCACCGCGAAGGAATAGCCGGCCCAGTTTGTTTGAATCGTGTCAGTCGACGGCGTCACGCCGCTGCCGCTCGTGTTGAACACGAACATGTATTGGTAGTTCGAGAAGTTGAACGGTGCCGCCACGTCAAAGTGTAACGCCAAGTATCCCGGAGGTGCGCCGCCGGCTCCCAAGCCCGGAGGGTTCGGCGTTACCTGACGACCGCACGCTGCAACGATGAACGCCGTTACAAATACGACGATAAAACCGAAATTCAATCTAGGAATCATGCTCTCCTCGGCTGCCAAGCGCGACGCGGTCATCGCTGCTTTTGGGGCTGTTGCTTTGGCGGCGGCCTTCCCAAAACTCGGCGCAGCGTGGCTCGTCCCGTTTGGAATTGCTGCGCTGTTCTGGATTTGGCAAGGCTCTTCCTGGAAGCGCGCGGCGCTCCTCGGTTGGTTCGCCGGTTTAGTTTTTTTTGCGCTAGATTTCTCGTGGGTCGGACACACCGTCAGTCGCTATATCGGTGCGTTCGGCCCGTTTCTCGCGTTCGGGCCCGCATTGATCGAGGCGCCTTTCTTCGCGCTCGCAGGCGCCTTGGCGGCGGTTGCGTACGCTCGCATGCATCCGGCGGTTGCGCCGCTTGGCGCCGCTGCGGCCTTTACGATTTGTGAATGGCTGCGATCGATCGGCGCCTTAGCCGCGCCGTTCGATCAACTCGGCTACACGCAAGCCGATTCGCCGGTGCGCGCGATCGCAGCCTATGCCGGAACGTACGGCGTAACGTTTGCACTCTGCGTGTTGGGCGCGTACCTCGCCGACGCGCTGCGCCGCCAAACGTGGCGACCCTTGGCGATAACCGTCGCGGCGCTTGCCGTCGTCACTTTTGCGGCCTGGATCGCCTGGCCGGCACGCCACCTTCCGCCCGCGACGATTCCGGTAGCGGCGGTGCAAGGCAATATCGCGCAATCCTTCAAATGGAACTCGCTGCGGCTCGCCGTACGCCGCTATACGAAGATGACGCAAGCTGCAGCCGCAAGGCATCCTCGGCTCATCGTCTGGCCCGAAACGGTGATCACGACCGATCTCAACGGTGAGCCCACCTTGCTCGCGCAATTCCGGGAGCTCGCGCGGCACGCGCACGCCACGATCGTCGCCGGAAGCCTCTACGTTGCGGGACCCACGATCTACAACGCGCTCTACATCCTTTCGCCAAACGGAGGTTACGCGGTCTACCACAAACGCCAACTGGTGCCGTTTGCCGAATGGTTTCCCGGCCGATCGTTCCTTTCGTGGCTGCCATACATCGGGAGCCTCAACGGCGGATTGACGCCCGGAACGGTCGACGGTGTCTATGCGACGAGCGCACTTCCGATCGCGCCCCTTATCTGCTGGGAGTCCGCATTCGCCGATCTCACTTACGCCCAGGTGCGGCAAGGGGCTCAACTGCTCGTCATCAGCACGGACGATGCATGGTTCGGCGAAACGTCCGGGCCGTACATGCACGCTCAAATCGCGCAGCTGCGCGCCGTCGAAAGCGGCGCCTACGTCGTCAGGGCCGCCGCGACGGGCATAAGCGGCGTGATCGCGCCGGACGGAACGTGGCGGGCACGCAGCGCGCTCGCGCGTCAGACGGTCGTCTCGGCGCGCGTCGGCCCGCGCGTACCGACGCTTTTTTCGCGAATCGGTCCAACGAACATCGCGCTGCTGCTGATCGTACTCTACCTTTTGCCGCTACTTCATCTGCTGCCATTACCCACGGACGAACACGACGTAGGCGCCGATGAGTGGTAGAAAGCGCCTATGGCGGCGGCTCGGGTTTGTAGCGGGCGTACTCCTTTTCGTTTACGTCGTCGTCGAAGTCGTGCTGGCGGGCCGCGGTACGCCGCCGCTTCCGCCGGGACAAACTCCGATCGACTTGCACGGCGGCCACGTGATGAACAATCACATCAGCACCAAGTCGTGGAGTTTCGACTACGACCGCGCACATCTCTCGCCCGACGGAATGAGCGGCAACGTCGACGGCGTGCGCAACGGCATCGTCTTTCGCAAAGGAAAGCCCTATTTACGAATTTCCGCGGCCCACGTCCGGCTGAACATTCAGTCGCTGGATTTCACCGCGGTGGGAAAGGTCCACATCGAGCGCATCAACGACCCTCAAGACCGCGCCTTCGATACAGACCTCGTCACCTGGACTAACGATGCGAAGTTACTTCGCATGGACCACCCGAGCTACGTACACTCGGGTGGTGAAACACTGCGGATCGACCACATCACCGTCAACTTCGACGACAACACTATCCATCTCGGGAAGGTGAATGGAGCCGTCAACGTCGCGCACTAACGCGCGTCAAACCTTTTCGCTGCCCAGCTTTTTCTTTGCCTCGGCGATCAGCTTCTTGACCTTCTGACCGCCCTTGTGCCCGATCTCCTCGTAAAAGTCCGAGCCGTATTTTTCCTTGACGACCTTTCCGCCTTTTTGACCGATGGTTTCGTAGAACTCGACGCCATGGCGATCGCGTGTCGCCTTTCCGCCCTTGCGACCGATGTCCTCATAGAACGTCGAGCCGTAGCGGTCGCGCACGGTGTCGCCACCTTTTTTGCCGGCTTCTCGTACTGACATCTCCCGCTTGGGCGCCGGATCGTGCTTTTCAGCCATCGGTCTAGGCTACCATAAATCCGCGCTTAGGATGCGGCAGCTTTACGTTTCGGGCGTTGACCGCCTTTTTGGCCGATGACTTCGTAAAACGACGGGCCGTACTTACTCTTCGTGGCTTCCCCGCCTTTGCGGCCGATTTCTTCGTAAAACTCCGAACCGTATTTTGCCTTGACGCGCTCGCCGCCGCGACGTCCCGCTTCACGAACGCTCATACCGCCGGCTTGTCCCGACTCTTGTGCCATGTCTGATCCTCTCTATGGTCTAGATAGAAATAGTCTTTCCCATACAAGCGCTCGGTAAACTCAGGATTTGCTGAGAAATCCGCCTAGACCCGACGGAAACCGCCGCCCGGGATCGGCGAAGATGAAAGTTTCTTTAAGAGAGGGCCTCATAGACCGCACGCGTGCGATCTCGCAGGTGGTCGAGGTCACCGTGATTCTCGATGACGAAATCGGCCCGAGGGTACGCCTCTTCCGGAGCAATCTGCGCGGCCATTCGCGCGCGTACGCGCGCTTCATCGATGCGATCGCGCTCGACCACGCGGGCGACGCGCTGTTCGAGGGGCGCCACGACCAGGACCGATTTGTCGACGAGGCCGTCGTAGCCGGTTTCGAAGAGCAGCGGGACGACGTGAACGATGAGCTGGCCGGGCTTGGCCAGGGCCTCGCGCTCCAGCGCCCGACGACGAATGTGCGGGTGCAGGAGGGCGTTGAGGCGCTCGCGCGCCGGCGGGTCGCTGAATACGATCTCCGCCAGGGCGGCCCGGTCGAGGACGCCGCTGCGGACGACCTGCGGCCAGACGCGGGCGACTTGCATGAGGCCGTCGCTGTTCGGCGCCACGACCTCCCGCGCGATCTGGTCGGTATCGACGATGAAAGCCCCAAGCTCGGCAAAGAAGGTCGCGACCTGACTTTTCCCAGCCCCGGTGCCGCCGGTCAAACCAACGCGCACGGCGCGATCTTACGAGCCTGCCGCTGGGGGCTCCAAAATCGCCTCGGCGGGGGTCGGGACGACGCCGATCTCTTCCTCGACCGCGTACAGCTCGATCTCCTCGGGAGGCACGTCGGCCACGTGCTGAATCGATGCGGTGATGCGGCGGGTTGCGTGATTGATCGTCAGCAGCGTGACTTCCACTTCTTGCCCGGCGCTAAACTGAGCCGCCGAATCGAACTCGCCCTTGGGAACCATTGCCAGAATTCCGGGAATGACCTCAACCAGCAAATAATTCGGCGTGACTTTAACGATTTGCGCCGTCAGCTTGTTCGTCTCGTACAGACGATCGGCATATTGATCCCATGGATCCGGAAGCGCGTGCTTGAGCGAAAGGCTGACCTTCTTGGCGTCGGGATCGAACTTCATGATCTCGACCTGCACGACGTCGCCGATCTTCACGACCTCCGACGGATGCTTGATACGCGCGTATGAGAGCTCGCTGTTATGAATCAAACCGTCGATGCCGCCGAGGTCCACGAAGGCACCGAAGTCGGCCAACCGCACGACGACGCCTTCACGAATTTGACCGACCTCGAGCGTGTCGAGCAACTCTTGTTTCTTTGCCTGGAGTTCTTCCTCGAGCACGAGACGCTGCGACAGCACGACGCGATGGCGTTTGTGGTCGAGATCGATCACTTTGAGACGCAGATGCTGGCCGACGAGTTCGTCGAGGTTTCCAACGGGTTGGCGGCGGATCTGCGATGCCGGCACGAAACCGCGCATGCCGAGGTCGACCAGCACGCCGCCTTTGACGACCTGCGTTACCGTGGCTTCGATGACCTCGTCGCGCTCGTGAGCCTCGATCACCTTTTCCCAAGTCTTGAGCGCGCGGGCTCTGCGCTCCGACAAAAAGAGCGTGCCGTCCATCTCGTCGATGCGGTGAACCATCACCTCGAGCGTATCGCCCACCTTGAGCAGCTTCGCGTCGATCGCGAGGGATAATTCTCGGAAGGGTAGGACGCCTTCGGACTTTCCGCCGACGTCAACGAGCACTTCGTCTTTGTCTTTTTGAACGATCGTGCCGGTGAGGACTTGCCCCTCGTCGAGAACCTTGAGCGATTCTTCGTAGAGGCGCTGCTCGAACGCGAGTTGATCTTCTTCGTAATGTATCGGAGCGACTTCAGTTGTAGAGATTGGTAATTCCCACTTTCATATTTTTTATCTTTGGCAACGCCGGCACCACCACGTCCCGCGTTGCGCCAACACCGTCCGAACGATCCGGGTGGTACCGCAGCGCAGACATTCTCGCCCGTGTCTGCCGTAGACCGAAAGGTTGTTTTGAAAACCGCCCTGCAGTCCGTCGGCGTCCACGTAGTCGTCGAAGCTCGTACCGCGCATTACGATGGCGCGTTGCAAAACCTCGACGATGGCTTGACGTAAGCGGCAGATCGCCGCTTTCGTCAACGCCCGGGCGGGCCGGCCCGGACGAATCCGAGCTTCCCACAGCGCTTCGCACGCATAGATATTGCCGATGCCCGCGATGCGCCGCTGATCGAGGAGCAATACCTTGATCGGCGTCGTCCGCCCCGCCAGCATACCCGCAAAGGCTTGTTGTGTAAAGTCTGAGGAGAGCGGCTCTATTCCAAGGTCCCGGTCCCAGGCTTGCGCCCGCGGCACGAGTCGCATGCGGCCGAACGTGCGTACGTCCGAGAAGCGCAAGCTGCGACCGTCCGTGAAGCGCAACACGACGTGGGTCGCAGGCTGTTCCGGCGACCCATCGGAGCCGACGACGAGCCGCCCCGTCATGCGCAGGCTGGTAACGAGCGAGCGACCTGACGACAGGCCCATCACGACGTATTTCCCGCGCCGTGCGACGGCCACGATACGCTCGCCGGCCAGCGCGCGCCGGAAGGGCACGCGCGGCGGCGCAACGGCGATTCTCGCCAGCCGCAGCTCGACGCTCGCGATCGTCTTTCCGACGATCGTGCCGGCTAAGCCGCGTGCGATCGTTTCGACCTCGGGCAACTCGGGCATCCTTCGTCCTTCGACAAGCTCAGGATGACAGCTTCGACAAGCTCAGGATGACAGCTTCGACAGCTCAGGATGACAGCTTAGACAAGCTCAGGATGACAAAGCTTAGGATTGCGACGGGGGAACGCCACGCAGGTCGAGCTTGGCGCCCGCGACGATGCCGTCGCGCGCGGCTTCGCCGCTCGACAACTCGATGACGAATTTCGCTTCACCGGCTTCGCGCGGAATAGCTTCGTCGGGCAGCGCCGGAGAAACCACCGCAACGTTCGCGTAAACGCGCCGCACCACGCCGTCGGCACCGATAAAGACCATGTCCAGCGGCACGAGCGTGTTCTTCATCCAAAACGCGACCGGCCCGTCGCCGTTGAACACGAAAATCATCCCGGTGTGCGGCGCAAGCTGCGTGCGATTCATCAGTCCCTGCTCGCGTTGCGATTCGGTCCGCGCTACCTCGAGACTGACGTCGGCATGCGGCGCGTGCACGACGATCGTCGGCAATGCCGCGGCCAACAGTAAGATCAGATTAAACACGCTCGAGCGTTTCTTCGCCCATCGGCTCGACGTCGTACCAATTGTTTCCGGATTTGAGGGTGACCTCCAGCGGAACCGACAGGGTGAAGGCGTCCTCCATGTGCTGCCGCACCAATGCCGCGACGCGGCTCAAGTCGCTCTTCCTCACCTCGAAGATGAGCTCGTCGTGAATCTGCAACAGCATCGTTGCATCGAGCCCGCTCTCGTCGAGCGCACGATCGATTCGCACCATCGCGAGTTTCATCAAGTCCGCGGCACTGCCTTGCAAGGGTGCGTTGGTTGCCTCCCGCTCGGCCGCGGCGCGCAACATGTAGTTTCCGGAAACGAGTCCCGGCATGTAGCGGCGGCGCCCCAAGATCGTCGCCACGTACCCGCTGCGCCGTCCCTCCTCGATGGTCCGATCGATATACGCGCGCACTTGCGGGAAGCGCGCGAAGTACGCGGTCGTCATCTCCTTGGCCTCCGCACGGCTGATCTCGAGGCGTTGCGCGAGACCGAAGTCGGACATCCCATAGAAGAGGCCGAAGTTGACGCTCTTGGCCATCCGGCGCTGATTCGCGTCCACGCGTTGGCCGGGCGGGATGCTGAAGATTTGACGGGCCGTGAAGTCGTGGATGTCGGCCGATTCTGCGAATGCGCTGCGCATAGCCGCGTCGCCCGAGAGGTGCGCCATCAAGCGCAGCTCGATCTGGCTGTAGTCGGCCGCCAACAAGACGTACTCGCCGTCGCGGGCCACGAACGCACGACGGATGCGGCGACCAAGCTCTCCGCGAACGGGGATGTTTTGCAGATTGGGGTTCGTTGACGAAAGCCGCCCGGTCGCCGTCGCCGTTTGATTGAACTCGGTGCGCAGCCGGCCGTCGGCGGCATCCACCAGGCGTGGAATCACGTCGACGTACGTGTTTTTTAGTTTCGTGACCTCGCGCCATTCCAGCACGAGGCCGCAGATCGGGTACTCGCGCGCTAACCCCTGCAGCACCTCGACGCCGGTCGCCCATCCGGTCTTCGTCTTCTTGCCGCCGGGAATGAGCAGCTTTCCGAAAAGCACGCTGCCGAGCTGCTGGGGCGAGCCGATATTGAACTCCTCGCCGGAAAAATCGTAGATTCGCTTTTGCAAACGCGCCGCCGCCGCTTCGACTTCGGCACCGACGATGGCGAGCTCGGTGAGGTCGATCCTCACTCCGGCGGCTTCCATCTTCATTAGGACGCGCGCTAGCGGCACTTCTACGCCGCTGTAGAGCTCCAGCTGCTGCCGATTCTCGAGCTCGGTTCGGGCCTTCTCGAGCAGCGCGAAAGCCGCATCCGCATGAGCCGCGGCATCCTCCGGAAGGGCGGCGCCCAGGAACTGCCCTGCGGCGTCCTCGATCTGCGCGAAGCCTCGAGCCGGATCCAGCAGATGTACCGCGATCATCGCATCGTCCGTAAAGTTTGCGTTGCCGACGCCGCGGCCGCGCAAGGCGTGCAACAACCGTTTGGCATCGTAGGCTCCGATCCGCGCGGACGACGCAAAGAGCCGCTCCAGCCCGGCGCGCACCTGCGCCTGCTCGAGCGCGGCGAGCGAAAAGCTCACACCCTCGCCGGTTTTCGAGGATGCGCCGAGCGCGTCTTCGCGCAGCACGAGGGCAACGCTCTGCGCGCCGGCGAGCGCCTCGAGCTCTTGTGCGAGCTGCGAGAACTCGGGCGGATCGACCGAGTGGACGTAGCTGCGATACGTGCCGGTCAGCTCCGTGCCGGTTTCAAATAGCGGAAGGTCGGCCGGCGGCTGCAACCTCGACAGCAGCGTTTTGAATTCGAGATCGCGGTAGAGTTGGTAGAGATCGCGATCGGATGGAACGTCGTAGCGGCTGTTTTCCCAATCGACGAGCAGCGGCAGGTCGCGCCGCACCACGGAAACCGCGCGGCACAGGCAGGCTTGCTGACCGTATTGGCGGATCAAATTTTCGAGCTTTGGATTTCCGGCCAGCGTCGGATCCGCGACGAGCGCGTCGAGCGAACCGGCTCGCTGCAAGAGCCGGCTCGCGGTTTTTTCTCCCACCCCTGGAATGCCCGGCAGATTATCGGATGGGTCGCCCTTGAGCCCTCGAAAATCCGGCAGCTGAGCCGGCTCCAGACCGAAGCGTTCGCGAACCGCGGAGGCATCGTAGCGCCCCAGCTCCGTGATTCCCCTTCGCGTCGTCAAGACGGTCGTTCGCTCGTCGACGATTTGCAAAAGGTCGAGATCTCCGGTTACGACCAAGGTTTGCTCGCCGGCCTCCTCGGCTTCACGTGCGAGCGTTGCGATGACGTCGTCGGCCTCCTGTCCTTCGATTTCGACGATCGGAATGCCGTAGGTTTGGAGAACGCGACGCACGAGCGCGAACTGGCCCCGCAACTCGTCGGGCATCACGCGGCGCTGAGCCTTGTAATCGGCAAAGAGCGCAACCCGATCGACCGACATCCCTTTATCGAACGCGGCGATGATATGCGTCGGCTTTTCATCCGCAATGATCTTGTTGAGCATCATCGTGAAGCCGTAGACGGCGTTGATCGGCATCCCCGCGCTGGTGGTAAGGCCGGGCAGCGCAAAGAAGGCGCGATACACGAGCCCGTACGTATCCAGCAGCATCAGCGCCATCGCTTAGCGCACCACGACGATCGACGACGCTTCGCTTACGCTCCCGTCATCCCCGATGTCGAGCACCGAAAGCGTGTACTGCCCGCTGTGCGGCGGCAACGCTATGGCGATACCCTCTGCGCCGGCTCGCGCAACGCTCCATGCCAGCGCCTGCGTATCGGCTTGCGCGAGGGAGATATCCGACGGCGGCTGCGAACGCCGAATGAAGCCGAGAATCTGTGGGTGATCGCCGGTGGAGTTCACCCACGGATGCCACGTCGGCGTTTCGGGTGCGCTGTTCTGCGTCGTCGTCACGCCGATGGCCAGCAGAGCCGGTGCCGAAGAAAACAGGGCGCTTCCCGAGGGAGCGCCGCGGCTGATTCGCACGACGAAGGTGCCGCGCTCGGCGGCCCCGTCGAGCGCAATGTTGGCCGCTTGGCCTTGCGCGAACTCCGACTTCGCGAGGGCGATGTGCGTAAAATGCGGCCGGCCGGGAGCGGCCAGCGCAAGCGGCTGCGTCGTCCACTCGATTGCGCCGTCTCGCACGAATGCGGCGCCGATGCTTAGCTCACCGGCCGCGTCCGCCGCGCGCAGACGCGCGATCGCGCGGCCTCCGCCGGCGCGCAACGCGCGCGCTTGTATGCCGAGCGAGCTCTCGAAGGTGATCAGCGCTTCGCCTTGGGATCCGGGTGCGGCGGCATCGACCGTAACCTCCTCGCCGGCACGATAGGAATTTCGGTCCAGGCTGAGGTGCACGTCGGCGCTCGTCCCATCGAGGGTCGCCGCGGAAGCCTGTGGATCGATCTGCACTTGTGCCGCGTCCATCGCGCGGCCCCCGTGGTCGACGGACGCGAAGACGATATTCGTGCCGAGATCCGGAGAGCTGAAGGTCCCGCGCGCGTGCCCATCGGCATCCAGCCGCAGCTGCTGTCGTGCGATCGATGCACCGTGAGCCATTTCCACGGTGACCGTCGCGTTGCCCAGCGGCCTCCCGTCGAGCTCGCTTGCGTAGACGTCAAAACCTACGGGGAGTCCAAGGCCTTCCTCTTCACGATCGAGCTGCAGTCGTATCGCAGCTTGTGCGGTTGGAACGATAACGCGTGTGTCCGCGGTTGCGCCGCCCGATTCAACTTGTACGCCGTAGGTGGACCCGAGGTCGTCGGTTGGATGCGGGATCGTTACCGTTGCATTCCCGCCCGCATCGGTGCGCACCGAATCGTCGAGCCAGAGGCTAGTCGCCCACGGCGCGTTATCGGATGTGAATCCAAAGTACACGTGCGGCGATCGCACGACGGTGACGTGCACGATCGCGCCGCCCTGCGAGGCGTGCACGAGAAGTGGGACGTCTTGCCGTGGATCGCAGGTTCCGCATGCGGACGAAACGCTCAAGGAGAGCCCGCCGGCGTTTGCATCGACGTGCACGCTTGCGCCGCCGACGCCGCCTTCCGCTTGCGCCAGCACGGCATACTCACCCGAAGCCGCATTCTCGGGCAGTGCAAAGGACGTGCTGAAGGCACCCGCGGCATCGAGCGGTACGCGTTGCTCGGCGACCGCTCGTGCGCCGGAGCGAAGGGTGACCAGCGCGCTTCCGGTGCTGGCCCGCAAGATCCCACGGGATCGCGTTCGCGCGAAGCCGACGACGCGCACCGCGTCGCCGGCATGAACGACCGCGGAGTCGGTTCGAACGGCCACGATCGTGGCGGGCAGCGGCGCCTGCGGCAAGAGGCTCAAGAATGCATAGCTGCTGCCCCATTGCGCGAGCACGAAAACGGGACGCGGCCAACGGTTCCACGTTACGAAGCCGTCGCCGTTCGTCGAGGCGGTGACAAACGAGCGGTTCACGACGAATTGCACGCGCATGCGCGACAGCGGCATGCCCGTTCCCAGATCCGCCCCATACACGAACAACCCGCTCGGGGTCTCCTTTGAAATGATCCCGATGCGCGAACGGTTGATCCAAACTTGTTCGCCGACGTCGCCGCGTCGCGCTTCGACGACGAAAAAGCCCTCGCGCGAGCCAAGCGGCACGTTGACCGCATTGGATTGGAATTGATAGCCGCCGGGTGGCGTGAACGTGAAGGAAACCACCGCGCGCCGGCCCGCGGTAGCGATCGCACGCGAGCGCAGATTGGATCCCGCGGTGAGAACGTCGGCCGGGTCCACTTGATAGACCGCAAAGGATACCGGTGCGCTCGAATAGGTGTCTAAGCGAACCGTAGTCGGCTTCCACGGAGCGCTGGAGTCGCCCGCAAAGAGTTGAAAGTATGCATCCAAGCGATGAAGATCGACGATCGCCCGCTCGGCTTGCGCGGGCGCGATGCCGACGACGACCGCCACGAGAATGGCAGCAAAGAGACGAGGCATTCCGCTGCGCTGCTTCGGCAGGTTCGAGTGCGGGGCCCGCGTAAAGCGCAGTACCGTGGACGAACACGCTGCAGGCGAACGGCCGACCTCGACGCATTGCCGTTTCTGCGGTTTCGAAGAAGGCCCCAGCGACGCTCGCGCGGTGCGAGATAAACCGCACCTGCAAGTCGTGGTCGCTTGCGGATCCTGCGGCCATCCCTTTGCCGTCCTCTCGCGTAACTAGCTTGGTGAACTCCGCGTATCGCGTCACTGCCCTGCTGGTGGCACTCGTTGCCGCAACCGGCGCACAGGCGTTCGCCGCGACGACTCCGCAGCCGAGCGGGGCGCCGCATCCGGCGCATTCGCCGATAATCATTCACCTTCCAAACGTTCCGCTGCATACCGAGGTCGTCGTCGAGGTCAACAAAAAGGGCCAAGTCGTGCGTGTGAAATCGACCAAGCCGTGCAAGGTGCAATCGTTCAACGTCCAAACTTTCGGCAACGCGCTGCAGATGTGGATTCGCCGTAAGGACGGAAGCGCGGAAGCGGGCCTGTATCGAGTGTCCTACGACTACAACCCCAAGACGGCGCAAGTCTCACGGCGCGTTTCGCTCATATCCACCGGCGGCAGTTGGTCCAACCAAGAAGGCGCAGCCAACCTGATGATCGAGCTGGCGCACAAACAAGCCGTGGAAGCGCAAAAACAGGCGGCCGAGGCGCAGAAGAAAACTCAAGAACAAAACGCAAAGCTTCCGTCGCTCAATCAGATACGCGGCGTCGCGACGCCTTCCCCGAAACCGACGCTCCCGATTTAGGGGTCGGTCCCCGTGAAGTTTTTGACCTACCGCACGGCTGACGGACGAACGCGACCGGGCGTCGTGGAGCAAGACATGATCCGCACGATCGCGACCGAAACGCTGCTCGACTATATCGAGCTGGCGCCCCACGAACGCATTGCCTGGCATACTCCCGACGATCTGATTCCGCTCGCGGGCACCGTTCTCGACGTTCCCCTGCGCCCGGCCCGCAACGTCTTCTGCGTCGGCCGCAACTATCTCGAACACGCCCGCGAGGGCGCGTTAGCCGCGGGCCGAGAGCTGAAGCTTCCCGACGTTCCGACGTTCTTTACCAAGGCGTCCACCGCCGTCGCAGGCCCGAACGCAACGCTTCATTTTCAGGCCGCCGTTTCCGGCGAGTACGATTTCGAAGCCGAGCTCGCCGTGATCATCGGCGCCGAATGCAAGGACGTCTCGGAGGAAGAAGCGCGGCACGTCGTGTTCGGCTACACCGCTCTCAACGATCTGACGGCGCGCGACCTGCAGCGCCGGCACGGTCAGTGGTTCAAGGGGAAGAGCCTCGACGACAGTTGCCCCATCGGGCCATGGATCGTCGCGGACGAGATCGCGGATCCGCAACGGCTCGACGTGCGGCTCCGGCGCAACGGGGTCGAAAAGCAGCACTCGAACACCTCGAAGATGATCTTCCCGATTCCGCGCCTGATCGCGGAGCTCTCGAAGGGGATGACGCTGCTTCCGGGCGACGTGATCGCCACCGGAACGCCTGAGGGAGTTGGATTCGCGCGCAATCCGCCGGAGTTTCTTTCCGACGGCGACGTGCTCGAGGTCGATATAGAGGGGATCGGCCTCTTGAGAAACCTCATCCGGATCGAATAGATGATTCGCCGCAACGAAGGGCGGCGCGACTTGCGAGCCGTATTGCACGGCGGATGATCGTCGCGGTTCCTCGCGAGAGCGCGCTAAATGAGCGCCGTGTGGCGCTCGTGCCCGAAACGGTTACGCGGCTCTCCAAGACGGGGATCGCGGTGTGCGTCCAGCATGGCGCGGGCGCGGCCGCGGCCTTCCCCGACGAACTCTACGCCGCCGCCGGTGCAACCTTCGGGGAAGACCCGCCATCGATGGCCCTCACCGCCGACGTAATGGTGACGGTCGGCCGGCCGAGCGATGCCGCGCTGCACGCGTTGCGTCCCGGCAGCGTCGTGGTCGGCTTTCTCAATCCACTCGGCGATCCGGATTATCTGCAACGCCTCGCGGAGCGCAACGTCACCGCCCTGGCGATGGAGATGATTCCGCGCATCACTCGAGCGCAGTCGATGGACGCGCTTTCATCGCAAAGCAACATCGCCGGGTACAAGTCCGCGCTGCTGGCGGCCGCGGCTCTGCCGAAATTCTTTCCGATGCTCACGACCGCGGCCGGGACGATCCCGCCCGCGAAGGTCCTCGTGCTGGGGGCGGGCGTCGCGGGCTTGCAGGCGATTGCGACGGCCCGCCGGCTCGGCGCCGTGGTGAGCGCTTACGACGTTCGCGCGGCCGTCAAGGAGCAGATCCACTCGTTGGGTGCAAATTTTCTCGAATTCGATCTGGGTGCCGATGCCGAAGGCGCGGGCGGTTATGCGAAAGAGTTGACGCCCGAGCAACAGCAGCGCCAGCGCGCCTGGATGGTCGAGCAAATCGGGGCGAACGACGCCGTGATAACGACGGCGCTCGTTCCCGGACGGAAGGCGCCGGTGCTGATCAGCGAGGATGCGGTCGCGGCGATGAAACCGGGGAGCGTCATCGTGGATCTGGCCGCCGAGGCCGGCGGAAACTGCGCGCTGACGATCGCGGACCAAGTCGTCACCTCGCCCAACGGCGTAACGATCGTCGGGACGACGAATCTGCCGAGCACGATGCCGGCCGACGCCAGCCGGCTCTACTCGCGCAACGTGTACGCGCTCCTTTCGCCGTGGATTACCGACGGCCAGCTGCGCATCGACATGGACGATGACGTCGCCAAAGGTGCCGTCGTCGCGCACGACGGCACCGTGTGGATCGCGAGGAGCGCCGCATGACCGAGCTCGCGCACCTTATCGCGCCGCTGACCGTGCTGTTGCTCGCGGTCTTCGTGGGATTCGAAGTGATTTCGAAGGTCCCGACGACGCTTCACACGCCGTTGATGTCGGCCACGAACGCCATTCACGGAATCGTGCTGGCCGGGGCCATCGTCATCGTTGCCGCCCTCTTCGGGGTGGAACATAGCACGGCGCTGACGGTGTTGGCCGTCGCGGCGGTTACGCTCGGAGCGATCAACGTCTTCGGCGGCTTCGCCGTTACCGAGCGGATGTTGCAGATGTTCCGCCGCCGGGAGGACCGCAAGTGAGCGTGGCGATCGATCTGGCCGATTTGGTCGCGATCGCGCTCTTCATCTACGGGCTTCACGAACTCAACTCACCGGCCACCGCGCGGCGTGGCAATCGTTTCGCGATGGCCGGCATGCTGATTGCGTTGGTGGGGATTCTCGTGCGCACGGGAGCGGTCGGCTGGCAGGCCGTGGCCATCGGCATAGCGCTCGGCGGCGCAATCGGCATCTATGCCGCCGTCAAAGTGAAGATGACGGCGATGCCGCAGATGGTCGCACTCTACAACGGTGCGGGCGGCGGCGCTGCGGCGCTGATCTCGACGATTGCGTATTTCATCGCCGGGCGCGGCGCTGGCTTGGACGAGGTCGTCGCCGTATCGCTCGTGCTCTCGGCGATCATCGGATCGATCAGTTTTGCCGGATCGCTCGTCGCGTTTCTCAAGCTGCAGGAGCTCATGACCGGACGCCCCGTCACTTATGCGGGGCAGCAGCTCGTCAACGGCGTCGTCTTGCTCGGAATCGTCGCGCTGGCGGGCTGGTTCATGGCGACGCTCGGTACGGTTCCGAGTTGGGCGTTTCTGGCGCTCTTGCTGGCGGCGCTGCTGCTCGGAGTGCTCTTCGTCCTACCGATCGGCGGCGCCGATATGCCGGTCGTAATTTCGCTATTGAATTCGTTCACCGGCGTGGCTGTCGCCATCACCGGATTCGAGATCGGCTCGACGCTGCTGATCATCTGCGGCGCGCTGGTCGGCGCGAGCGGCACGATTTTGACCGTTGCGATGAGCCGCGCGATGAACCGGCCGCTGACCAACGTGCTGTTCGGCGCTTTCGGCGCCGCGGGCGGCACCGAGGTCGTTACATCCGGCGGCCCGCAGCAGATTCGCAGCACGACCGCCGACGACGTCGCGGTGATGCTCGCCTACGCGTCCAAGGTCATGTTCGTTCCCGGATACGGCATGGCGGTCGCGCAGGCGCAACACAGCGTCAAGGCGCTCGCCGATCAGTTGGAAAAACGCGGCGTAAAGGTGCTCTACGCGATTCACCCGGTTGCCGGACGCATGCCGGGACACATGAACGTGCTGCTGGCCGAAGCCAACGTGCCGTACAACCAGCTGCTCGACATGGACGACGCTAATCGAGAGTTTCCGACCGCCGACGTCGCCTTGGTCATCGGCGCCAACGACGTTACGAATCCGGCCGCCCGAACGGTGGCCAGCTCGCCGATCTACGGGATGCCGATCCTCGACGTGGACAAAGCATCCAACGTCGTCGTGCTCAAGCGTTCGATGCGCTCTGGATTCGCGGGAATCGAAAATCCGCTCTACGAGCTGCCCAACTGCTCGATGCTCTTCGGCGACGCCAAGGCTTCCGTCGACGCCCTGGCGGCCGCAGTCAAGGCGTTATAGCGGGACTTGGTCCGCCCGGCAAAGCCGGCGGCCCTTCGACTCCACTCAGGACAGGCTGCGGCGGCGGCGGGAGATCCTCGGGAAGCGTTGCATCCCGCTTAGGTTTTTTGCGTTCGGTTAGCTCGACGACGACGATATAGAGCACCGGCACGATCGCCAGATTCATAACGGTCGAAACCAGCATGCCGCCAAGCACGGCCGTGCCCAGCGATATGCGCGATTGCGCCCCGTCGCCGTGCGCGAACGCAAGCGGAATGATGCCTAGGATGAACGCGATCGACGTCATCAAAATCGGCCGCAGGCGCGTCGCCGCGGCGTGCGCAACGGCCTCGACGGCCTCCATCCCCTGCTCGCGCAGTTGGTTCGCGAACTCGACGATCAGAATTGCGTTCTTGGCGGCGAGGCCGATCAGCATGACGTAGCCGATCTGCGCGTAGATGTCCGACGACGTCGTTGGAATCGGCACCAAATGCCCGGCCAGTTTCGAGTGGACCAGGATCGTGAGCAGCTCGACGATGCGCCGGATGTAGACCGCGCCGATAGCGCCGAGCAGCGCGAGCGGCACGGCGAGCATGATGACGAAGGGCGTCGCGAGGCTTTCGTACTGCGCCACGAGCACGAGGAACACGAACAGCAGGCCCATGGCGAAGACCGCGATCGTCTGCGGACCGCTCTGCACCTGTTGCCGCGCGATGCCGCTCCATTCGTATCCCATTCCCTTGGGCAAGTTCTTGACCACGATGCGTTGGATCGCGTTGAGCGCGTCGCCGGAGCTCGCGCTGGAGCCGGGGGATCCGTCGATCTCGTAGGCGTTGTATTCGTTGAAACGCATGATCGCGACGTTATCCTGCGCGGTCGACGTATCGAGGAACTGGCTCACCGGCATCATCGCGCCGGCCGCGTTTGCGACGTAGATTCTCGAGAGATCCGCGGGCGCGGCGCGCTGTTTGCTCTTGGCCTGAACGACGACTTGATACGATCGGGTTCCGTAATCGAAGAAATTCACGAAGGTAGAGCCGGTCGTGCCGTTCAGCGTATCGAAAAAGGCTTGCGGCGACACGCCGAACGCCAGCGCCTTGGAGCGGTCGAACGTCGTCACCAAGTACGTTCCCGTCAAGATCGTTGGAATGCGCACCTGCGAGAGCGTCGGGTCGGTCTTCGCTTGGGCCAGGATGGAATTGCCGACCTTGTTGAGCGTCGGCAGGCCGAGGTTGTTGATGTCTTCGATCTGGATGGCAAATCCGCCGGTCGTGCCCAAGCCCGGAATGGCCGGCGGGTTCGCCGGCAACGCCGTTATGCCGGGAATCTGTGAGAATCGCTGATACAAAGCGTACTGCAAGGCCAGCGCGGCATTCTGCACGCCGTGCCGTTCCGACAGCGGTTTAAGTTGCACGAAGATCGTCGCCTGATTCGAGCTGTTGTTGGCAAAGCCAAAGCCGATGCCGGAAGTTACCGCCTCCACCTGCGGCATGCTCCGCATGATCCCTTCGAGTTTCTTGACCGCCGCCGTGGTCTGATCCATCGACGACTGCACCGGCAGCGTCACGAGCACGTAGAGCAAACTCTGATCTTCGTTGGGAAGAAACCCCTGCGGCGTGATCTTGAACATCACGCCGAGCAGGACGAGTCCGCCCACGAAAATCGCAATCATCCACCGCTGGCGCCGGATCAAGCGCGGAACCAAGCCCTGATACCACGTGGTCAGGCCGTGAAGGCGCAGGTTGAACCACAGCATGAACCGGTTGGTCGTCGGTTCGGCCCCGTGCACCAGCTTGTACGTGAGCACCGGAGCCAGCGTCATCGCGGTGAAGAGCGAAATGCCGATGGAGGCGGCCATCGTCAACGCGAACTGCTGGAACAGCAGCCCGGTGGTTCCGGGCAGGAATGCCACGGGAACGAACACCGACATCAGCACGAGCGAGGTCGCAACGACCGCCCCGCCGATCTCCCGCATGGCCCGTACGGTCGCTTCGAACGGATTCGTCTTGTCGTCGACGATGTGGCGCACGATGTTTTCGAGCACGACGATGGCGTCATCCACGACGAGACCCGTCGCCAGCGTCAGTCCGAAGAGCGTCAGCGTATTGATCGAGAAGCCGAGCAGTTTCATCGCCGCGAACGTCCCGATCAGCGATACCGGGATCGTTATCGAAGGGATGAGCGTGCTGTGCCAGTTCTGGAGGAAGATGAAGATGACGAGGACGACCAGCAGGATCGCGATCAGCAGCGTGACGACGACTTCTTTGATCGACGCTTTGACGAAATCAGACGTATCGAAGGCGATCTTGTAGGCGATGCCGGCGGGCATGTGTTCCGCGATCCTGGCCATTGTGGCGCGGACGTTCTGGGAGATCTTGAGCGAATTGGCCGTCGGTTGGCCCTGTATGGCGAGCACGACGGCCGTTTGACCGTTGTAGCGCGCCGACGTCACGTAGTTTTCCGCGCCGAGCTGCACCTGCGCCAAGTCTCCTACGCGAACGTAACCGCCGTTGGGCTGTACCGCGACGACGATCTGTTTGAACTCATCGACGCTCTGCAGCCGGCCGTTGATTTCGATCGGTATCTGAAACGCCTGCGAGCCGGTCGTCGGCGGTTGCCCGATCGCGCCAGGCGCGACGTCGGCGTTGTTCTGGCGAATCGCTCCCACCAGCGTGTCTATCGAGATGTTGTTGGCCTGCAGCTTATGCGGATCGACCCAGATGCGCATGCCGTAGGTGCGGTCCCCAAGAACGGAAACTTGACCGACGCCGGGCACGCGCTTGAGCTCCTCGATCACGTTGAGATCCGAGTAATTGCTTACCGCGACGTCGGAAACGGCGGAGCTGGTCGAAAGCATCGCGACGGCGATCGTGATGTTGCCCGAGCTCTTTTGAACGCTGACGCCTTGGTTTTGCACCGCGGTAGGGAGCTGCGCGAGCGTCAAGTCGACGCCGTGCTGCACGTTCGTCTGGTCGGTCGTCGGGTCGGTGCCGAGTGCGAAGGTGCACGTGATCGCGCTCGTGCCGTTTGCGCTCGAGTAGGATTGCATGTACTGCAGGCCGTCGGCACCGTTGATGTTGATTTCCAGCGGCGTTGTAACCGAGCGCATCACCATCGCCGCGCTCGCGCCCGGATACTGCGACGTCACCGTCACCGTCGGCGGCGAAATCTGCGGGTACTGCGAGATCGGTAAATTCGGAAGCGTGATGAGGCCGGCCAGCAGCACGACGAAGCTCAGCACCCCGGCAAAAAGCGGGCGCTTTAGAAAAAACTCAATCACGAGGCCGCTCTGCGCATGGCGCTCACTCTGAAACGAGCGTTCGCACGCCGCCCGCTAAAATCCCGGCCGCAGGCTCCATTGGCCGGCGTTCCACGTCGGCAGAAAAGCATTGGGAGCAAAGTCAAGCAAACGTTTGCGGTACGCGTAAACGTAATCCGCGTTGAAAAGAAACAGGATCGGAACCTGCGCGGCGACGATTCGCCCGATCCGTCCGTAGAGGCGTTTGCGAACGCTCGCGTCGACCGTGCCGATCGCGGCGTGCTCGAGCAGCTCCACCTGCGGATCGCACCAGCGCATGTAGTTCGACGGGGCACCGCATCCGAGCACCGAGGAATCGTCCGGGTCCGCCCCCATGGTCCACGGCACGTAGGCGAGATCGAACGTCCCCATGGCCAACACACCGGTGCGCGGCAGAAAAAGCTGCGCGTTGCTGACGGCCTTGATCGCGACGTCGATACCGCGTTGTCGCAGCGCGGCTTGCACCGCGGCCGCGACGCGAACCCCCGTCGCCGTTTCGGGGAACTGAACGTACGTCAGCCGCAACGTCTCGCCGCCTTTCACTCGCAGGCCGGCCGTAGCGCGCCGCCACCCGACGGCGTCGAGTAGCCGATCGGCACGGAGCGGGTCGTACCGCGGCTCGCGCACCGTAGGATCGAACGCCCACGAAAAGCGGGGCTGCATCATATCCGTCACGGGATACAACCCCAGCGTTATCTTGCGCGAGATTGCGTCGCGATCGATCGACATCGCGATCGCGCGCCGCACGCGAACGTCGTCCAGCGGAGCGTGTGACGTATTGAAGGCGAGCCCGGCGACGACGGCGGTCGGTACGGTCACGAATCCGATGTGCGGATCGCCGCGCACCACCGCAAGTTGCGCCGGCGCGATGAGATTCCAGTCCAACTCCCCGGCCCGCAGTAGCAGTAGGTTCGTGGACGGATCCGGAATCGTGCGAACGATCAGCTCCCGCACGTGCGGTTCTCCGCGCCAATATCGCGAATTGGCGACGTAACGCAACCCCTCGCCGCGCCGCCAGGACACGAAGCGATAGGGTCCGTCGCCGACGGTGGGGGCGGCATTGAAAGCGGCGCGAGCGAGGGGCGCCTGCGATTCCAGAACGTGCGCCGGCAGGACGAACTGGGGCGCAAACCCATAGGAGAAATAGCTCATCACGGCCGGCGCCCACGCGCGCTTGAGATGGAACACGATCGTCGTGGATCCACGCGCTTGCGCGCGGTCGATCAGGTCGTAGCCCTCGTGCGAGCGCACCGGATTGTTCGCATCCAAAATCGCTCGCAGCGTGAACAGCACGTCCGCCGCGGTGACGGGCCGGCCGTCGCTCCAGCGCATCGGGCGCAGGCGATACACGATCGTCCGGCCATCGGCCGAGAGCCCGCCGTTGGTCCGGGTAGGAATCTCCGCCAGCAACTCGGGCTGCGGCCGCCCGCGGCCGTCCAGGTCGATGAAGGGCTCGAAGGCTAAGCGGGCGAGCTGCTGCTCGACCGACGCGGCATCCGGGTTGAGGAACAACGGATTGAGGCTGCGCGGATCGGCGGCCAGGTCGAACCGGACCGCCGGCGAGGGCACGGACGAGCGCCCCGCACAGCCCCCCAGTAGGAAGAGCGCTACCAGGAACGCCCCAGTCCATAACCCCCGGCTTGCGCCGAATGGATTTGGGGTGTTATTGTAAGTGTGCCGAAAATTGTTCGGCAAATCTCCTCCTATGTCGAATATGGTGCTGTCAACAGTAGAGCTCGACGAACTCGACCTTCGCCTCTTGGACGCGTTGCAGCGCAACGCGCGCTCGACCTTTACCGAGCTCGGTCAGCTCGTCGGCCTCAAAGCCCCTGCCGTCCACGATCGGGTCAAACGGCTCGAGCAGCGCGGCTACATCCGAGGCTATTCCGCGCAGCTCGACGCCACAAGGCTCGGCCTGAACTTGATCGCTTTCGTCAGTTGTTATACGTCGCCCGATTGTGCTTACGACGAGTTCACGCGACGCTTGAGCGAGATGCCGGAGATTTGCGAAGTGCATTCGGTTGCGGGCGAGGAGTCCTTCCTTTGCAAAGTGGCGACGCGCTCGACGCAACACCTTGACGACCTGCTCGCGCGGCTCAAAGCGACACCCGGCATGGCGCGCACGCGCACGACGATCGTTCTGGGCATACCGTTCGATCGCGGCGGCGTGACGGTATAGCCGTGGCGACGAAGGCACCCTCCAAAGCGCATTGCCCGCTGGGAACGCACCGAGTGCTCGAACCCGCCGGCGCCATGCCGCAGGACGCTTGGCGAATCGATAATACGCCGGTCGCCGCCGAGAACGAGCTTCTCTGCGAAGTCGACGTGCTCAACATCGATTCGGCCTCGTTCCGACAGCTGGGCGAATCGTGCGGCTTCGACGCGCAGCGAATCGGCGAGCGCGTCGTGGAGATCGTTAGCCAACGCGGCAAGCAGCACAATCCCGTCACGGGAAGCGGCGGGATGTTCGTTGGCCGCGTGCTCGAAATCGGCGCTGCGCTGCGCGCCAAAGTGGATCTGAGCGTGGGCGACCGAATCGCATCGCTGGTTTCATTGACGCTGACGCCGTTGTACATCGAAAGGGTCGAAGCGGTCGACGTGACGACCGGACAGATCTGGGTGCGCGGCAAGGCGATCCTGTTTGAGAGCGCCTTGTGGGCGCATATGCCGAACGACATCGACGAAGGCGTCGCACTGGCAGTCCTCGACGTTGCCGGCGCGCCCGCCCAAGTGCGGCGTCTGTGTTCGGCCGGCCAGACGGTGGTCGTCATCGGCGCCGACGGCAAGAGCGGTTTGCTCTCGTGCGCGCATGCCAAGGCGCGCGTCGGGCCTCACGGGCGCGTGATCGGGCTCGTACCCGATTCGACGACTCCGTCGGCGCGGGTGTTGCTGCGAGCCGGGCTCGTCGACGACGTGGTCGTTGCCGACGCGCGATCCGCGCTCGAGGCGAGCGGCCAGATAGAAGCGCTTGCGCCGCAGCTGGCCGACGTCGTCGTCAACTGCGTGAACGTCCCAGGCACCGAGCTGTGCTCGATTCTGTGCGCTAAGGACGGTGGGACGATTTATTTCTTTTCAATGTCGACGTCGTTCACCGCTGCCGCACTCGGTGCGGAGGGCATCGGGCGCGACGTGACCATGATGATCGGCAACGGTTACGCGAAAGGCCACGCCGACACCGCGCTGCAGACGCTGCGCGACCATCCCGAACTGCACGCCTACTTCAACCAAAAATACGCAAGGACCAGGACATGACCGAAACGCTTACCGCCCACCACGTGAAGCCGCCCGTGCCGCCCGACCAGTTCGAGTACAAGAATCTCAAACAAGGAGAGTTTTGGCGGCACATTCCCGCGTATGCCGACGTGGATGAAAAGACGTTTCTCGATCATCTCTGGCAGCAGCGAAAGTCCGTCAAGACCGCGGAGGAGCTTCTCGAGACCATCCGCGAGGTCTGCTCGCCCGAGTTCTATCGGGATGCCGAAGACGGATTTCGCCGCGCCCCGATGGCGGTACGCGTCTCGCCTTACGCGATCGCGCTGATCGACTGGAACGACCCGATGAACGACCCGATCCGCCGCCAGTTCATCCCTTTGGCATCGGCCTTGCTGCCGGATCATCCGCGCCTGACGCTCGATTCACTGCACGAGCAACAAGATTCTCCGGTCCCGGGTTTGGTACACCGCTACGTCGACAAGGCGCTCTTCCTTCCGCTCAACGTCTGCCCGGTCTACTGCCGGTTCTGCACGCGCAGTTACGCGATCGGCCCGGACACCGAGAACGTCGATAAAGTCTCGCTAGCCAAGACGCCGAAACAATGGCAGGACGCCTTACAATATATTGCCGAGCGGCCCGAGCTCGAGGACATCGTGATCTCGGGCGGCGACGTCTATCAGCTCCCTCCCAAGAACATCGAGTTCGTCGGCAACGCGCTGTTGGACATTCCGCACGTGCGACGCATGCGGTTCGCGACCAAAGGGCCGGCGATCATGCCGATGAAGCTCATCACGCACGGCGAATGGCTCGATGCCCTGACGTCCATCGTCGAGCGCGGACGCACGCTGGGCAAAGAAGTCGTGCTCCACACTCATTTCAACGCACCCGAAGAAATCACGTGGATCACCCAAAAGGCGATGCGGCTGCTCTTCGAACGCGGCATCTTTACCCGCAACCAATCGGTCTTGATCCGAGGCGTGAACGATTCGCGAGAGCGCATGCAGCTGCTCGTGAAGCGGCTCGGTTTCGTGAACGTACACCCGTATTACGTCTACATGCACGACATGGTCAAAGGCGTCGAGGATCTTCGCACGACGATCGCCACGGCGGTCGAAGACGAAAAGTTCGTGCGCGGCAGCACCGCGGGCTTTAACACGCCTACGTTCGTCTGCGACGCGCCCGGCGGCGGCGGCAAGCGCGACGTCCACTCGTTCGAGTACTACTCCCGCGAGAACGGCATCGCGGTCTATGCCGCGCCGAGCGTCAAACCGGGCCAGGCTTTCCTGTATTTCGACCCGATCGACCAACTGGGCCCCGACGCTCGCGCGCGTTGGGCGTCGCCGCAGATCCAAGAGGAGATGATTCGCGAGGCGGTTCGCAACGCCGGGGTCGGCGACGAGCAACTCGTGCTCGCGTAATGAACGAGAAGCGCTTTCGGCTAGACTTCTTGATCGCAATCGGCGCGCTGCTGATCAGCACGGTTGCGGCGCTCGCCTCCATTTACCAAAGCCGCATTATCGCGCAGCAATTCAGCGCCACCGTGTGGCCCTACGTCAGCATGGACACGACCAACTCACCCTCATTGCTCGAGCTCGACATTCGAAATGACGGGCTAGGGCCGGCGATCGTTCAATCGGTGCACATCACCTACGACGGAAAGCCCGAAGCGTCGCTCGAGACGCTTTTCGCCCAGCTCGCCGACGCACGAACGCGGTCCGAGATACGGGCGGCACTCCGAGCGGGACAGAAGATGAGCTTGACGACGAGCACTCCCGTCGCCGGCCTGGTGATCGCAGCGAATACGCAGCACACGATCATTCGGATGGACGGTGCGGCCTTGGTGCAACATTTTCGCTCCGGGGTAAACCGCTTCGGCCTGTCGCTTTGCTATTGTTCGCTGACGGGAGCCTGTTGGGAGCAAAGGCTCCGAAACGGCGGGGCCGAACCGCGTGCCGTGCGCAACTGCTCGGGCGACGGTGCCTCATGAGCATCACCGGGTTCGAACAGTAGCTACCATCATCACCGGGCCATCCGGGCGGAGCGTAACCAAGGGCGCGACACCGACGCGCGCGCCGGGCGCAAGCACGAAACGGTAACGCCGCACGAGTTGTTCCAGAACGATCCCCGATTCACGCACGGCAAACTCTTCGCCGATGCAGCGGCGCGCGCCGCCGCCGAACGGGATATACGAAAATGGCGCGGGGTCGGGCCCTAGCCAGCGATCCGGATCGAATCTTTCCGGATCGTCAAAGTAATCCGCTCGCCGATGCATGAGCAGTGGCGCCGCGAAAACCGTCGTTCCCTCCGGGATGACGCTGCCATCGGCTAACGTGACGTCGCGCAGCGCCTCGCGGCCGATGATCCACGCCGGGGGATAGAGGCGCAAGACCTCCTTGACGACGCGCCCGACGTACTCCCCGTCGCCGGTGCGCGCGGCGACGGCGACACGCTCGTCGATCGCCGGATGCAACGCCAAGAGATAGAGCGCCCAGGTCAAGGCATTGGCAGTCGTTTCGTGACCGGCCATGAATAGCGTCATGATTTCGTCGCGAATCTGCTCGTCAGAGGGACGGTATCCCGTCTCGGTGTCGTGAGCCGCCAGGAGCATCGAGAGCGCGTCGGTGCGCTGCGCTCCGTCGCGGCGCCGCCGTGCGATCAGCCCGTAGATGATCGCGTCCAACGCTTTGCGCGCCCGCCAAAAACGGCGCGTGCTGGGCAACGGCAAGCGCCGGCGCAGCGAGCCCAACGGCGTCAGCATGAACGGAAATTCTTTCATCATGTGCCGCAACGCGTCGCCGACGATCCGTGCGGACTCACTCTCGTCGCTCCCGAACAGCGTCTCCGTGGCGATGCGAAGCGTAAGCTCGGTCATCGCCGCGTGCGCGTCGAACGCTTCCCCAATTTTTAAGCGCCCCGCTATTTCGCGCGCATCGCGCTCCATGATGCGCGCGTACTCGACCATCCGTTCGTGATGGAACGCCGGCTGGACGATGCGGCGCATCCGAAGATGCAGCGGATCTTCGCTGGTCAGCAACCCTTCGCCGAGGAGCAGTCGCAGCATGCGCGCCCCCAACGACTTGGAAAAGGCCCGCTGTTGCGTGACGAGGATTTCTTTGACGAGCGCGGGCTCGTTGACGAACACGTACGACCTCCACGGCACCGCGAACGCCACCAAGTTGCCGTAGCGGGCCGTCATGTCGCGGAGAAACTCCGGGAAGCGCGCGAACGGGACCGGCAGAAGCCGGCGCAGCGTCGTCCAGCGGCTCGGGCCCGGGATCATCGCGCGGCCGCCGCTTCGTATGCCGCGACGTGTCCGAAGCGGCAGATGACGCGATAGCTCCCTTGCGTGACCGCGCGGGCGAGCGCCGGGCGCGCTCGCAACTGAAAGGCCGTGGCGGCAAAATCGTCGGCATACACGAGGAACTGCGTTCCGGAGAGCGCGTCGATGGTCGCGCGCGGGCGCTGCGCGGCGACCGCCGAGAACCATTCGTCGTAGGTTGCGAGCGACGCGTCCTTCGGAACGCACGCCAGCGCGCGGCGCGCGTCGCCAAGATCGTCGTAGTAGGGATGAAGGTAATGCAGAGGGTGCGACGGATCGAACGCGATGAGAAACACGACGCAAAGCGCACCCGCCGCCGTTGTCCAGTTGCACGCGATTCGATCGCTGCGATTGCGCGACAGCTTAACCGCTCCCATCACGGCCGCCACGAGGAGCCAGGGGATCCAGAGCGCGGCATAGTGATCGCCCATGCGCCATACGTATCCGGAGTTCGCAAGGAGAACGATCGCCGCGCCGGGCAGCGCCAGTAGCGCCCACCACGAACGCAGCGGCAGCAACGCGAGCGGCACCAGGCCCTCGAGCACGTAGGTAAAGCGTCCAAACGTGAAAATCGCCGCGGCGAACTCGCGCGGACGCGTGAACGCCGCTAGCACGACGGCGATCGGGCCGGCCGCAAACGGATAGACGTAAAAGTGGCTCGGCACCCAGCCTCCCAAATGCGGCGCGATGATTCCGTAGTAGGCTCCGAGCGCTGCGGCCGAGCCGAGCGCAAGCCCCGCACCGGCCCAGCTCAGCGCGCGCGGCACGGCAACGAAACCCTCCAAGAGACCGCGCCCCTGCGATCGCCCCCATCGCGCGATGGCGACCAATACCGCACCGAAGAAGATCAGCGTCAACGCCGCGTCTTCGCGCAAGCCGATGGCGAGGATGCCGCAAATTGAAAACCAGATCCAACGGGACCGATCCGCCGCAAGGAACATTCCCAGCACGAGCAACGTGAAGAGCCCGAGTTCGTGAAACTCGTCGAACCCGAGGGCCAACAGTGGCGGATAGAGCAGCGTTACGTATCCGAGTAAGTTCGCGAGCTTAGGGCTTGCATACGGGCGCGCGATGCTCGCTACTAGCGGCGCGCAGGCGGCCGTCGCGGCGGCTTGCAGCAGCTGAAGCGGCAGGGCGCTGCGCGTGATCGCTACCAGCGGCCACAGCAGCGCGAGCGAAGGAGACCAGTGGTAGCGAAAATGCGAGCCCGCCTCGACGCCGTTGCGCATGCCGCCGAACGCGTCGGCAACGATTTGCGCGAAGGTGCCCGTATCCGAACCATACGTCCACAGTTTTGCGCGCACCACGGCGAGAGCGGCCAGCACGACAAACTCGACCGCCGCCCACACTATCAACCTCATCGGCAGGCGCGCCGTGGTGAATTGAACAAACGCGAAGTGCGATGAAGCGAATCTGCGTCTTTTGCGGCTCCCACGTCGGCAACGACGAAGCGTACGCTCGAATGGCCCGCGACGTCGCGGAGAAAATCGTCCGTGCCGGCTACGGCATCGTTTACGGCGGTGGGAGCATCGGATTGATGGGAATCGTAGCCGACACGGCGCTGGCCTGCGGCGGCGAGGTCATCGGCGTCATCCCGCACGCATTGGCGCGCACCGAGATCGCTCACGAAGGGCTTACCGAACTGCACCTAGTCTCCACGATGCACGAGCGCAAGGCGATGATGGACGACGCGAGCGACGCCTTCATCGCGCTCCCGGGCGGCTTTGGCACGATGGACGAGTTCTGCGAGGTTCTGACTTGGCGACAGCTTCGCATTCTCGACAAGCCCATCGGTTTGCTCAACTACCGCGGCTACTACGATGCATTGCTGGCGCTCTTCGACTCGATGGTTCGCGAAGGCTTCATCGGACCGCATACGCGCGGGCTCTTCAGCAGCGCCGCAACCATCGACGAGCTGTTGACCGAAATGTTCGAGGAGAGGAATCGCCCGTAGCGCTATTTAGGGAAGGCCCGAAGCAACGGTCATTTTTTTTGTGTCATCCTGAGCGCAGCGACACTGAGCGAAGTCGAAGTGGAGCGTAGTCGAAGGACGCATTGTCATCGTGAGTGTCGATTGTCATCCTGAGCCTGTCGATTGTCATCCTGAGCCTGTCGAAGGATGACGATGTCATGCTGAGGTTGTCGAAGCATTCGTCCTTCGACTCCGCTTCGCTCCGCTCAGGATAACAAGAGAAGGGATCACTCCGATAGCGCGGTCGTTACGATGCGCTCCTGTTCGACCGCGTGCTGGCCCGCATATCCCTCGCTCGGGCTCGCGCGGTAGCCGCGTCCGATGTATTCGATATCGAACCCGTCGCGTTTACCTTCCAAGAGGCGACGCCGCACGAACGCGCGGGCGCCCATATTCTTGGGCTCTTCTTGCACCCAGACGATCTTCTTGAGCTTAGGATAGCCCGCGATCAACCGATTGATGTCGCCGACCGGGAGGGGAGCCAGCAACTCGATGCGCGCGATCGCCGTTCGCCGCAGCAAGCCGTACGCGGCGTTCGCGACCATGTCGTGATAAATTTTTCCGCTGCAGAGAATCAGCCGCTCGATTTGATCGCGGTCGAGTGCGCGTGGATCGTCGATCACCGGTGCAAACGCTCCGTCGGCCATCTCGTCGATCCTGCCTGCAGCGCTTTCCGCGCGCAACAGCGATTTCGGCGTCATGATCACCAGGGGAACGGCAATCGGCGAGCGCGCCTGCATCCGTAGGAGATGATAGTAGTTGCTCGCGATCGATGGCGAAGCCACGCGCAAGTTGCCCTCTGCCACCAACTGAAGGAAGCGTTCCAAACGCGCGCTGGAATGTTCCGGGCCGCCGCCTTCGTATCCGTGCGGCAAGAGCAAGGTCAGGCGCGTCGTCTGCCCCCACTTCGCCTGCCCTGCGGCCACGAACTGATCCACGACGATCTCGGCGCCGTTGAAAAAGTCTCCGTATTGCGCCTCCCATAAGACCAGCGCATTTGGCTCCTGAGTCGAGTAACCGTACTCGAAGCCCATACAGGCGTACTCAGACAGCGGGCTGTTTCGAATCTCGAACGACGCCTGCTCGGGCGAAACGTGTTGCAGCGGAATCCACACGGGGTGTTCGCCCGGATCATGGAAGACGGCGTGGCGATGACTGAACGTGCCGCGTTCCGTGTCCTGGCCCGTGAGCCGAATCGGCGTGCCGTTGGTGAGCAGCGATGCGAAGGCGAGCGATTCGGCCGTTCCCCAGTCGACGCTGCCCTTCTCGGCGATCGTGGCTTGACGCCGGTCGAACTGACCGCGCAGTTTGCGGTTGAGCTCGAAGCCGGGCGGCGTCGCGATCAACGCTTCGCTCCAGCCAACGAGATCGGCGCGCGTCGCCCGCGGCAACTTCGTGCCGTCGAACGTGTTGCTCCCCGAGATCTTTCGTCCGTGAATGTGCGACGCCAGCGCGCCCTTGACGGCTCGGCGGGCCTCCTGCAAACGCTCCGTCGCCTCGTCCGACATCGTGCGAACCTGCTCGGCGGTGATCAGCCCCTGGTTGACCAGCTTGTTCGCGAACAGCTCGCGCACGGTCGGGTGATTCTTGATGCGCTCGGCCATCTCGGGCTGCGTGTACGCCGGCTCGTCTTGCTCGTTGTGGCCAAAACGGCGGTAGCCGATCAAGTCGATGAGCGAGTCACGCCCAAACGCGCGACGGAAGTCGATCGCGAAATGGACCGCCGCGATGCACGCGTCTACGTCGTCGGCATTGACGTGGACGATCGGAACGTCGAAGCCCTTGGCCAAGTCCGAAGCGTAGCGCGTCGAGCGCGCGTCCGCCGGATCGGTCGTGAAACCGATCTGGTTGTTCGCAATGAGATGAATCGTGCCGCCGGTTTCGTAGCCGGGGAGCGATTGCAAATTCAGCACCTCGGAGACGATGCCTTGGCCGGTAAACGCCGCGTCTCCGTGGATCAAGATGGGAACGGCGCCCTTGGCGTCCTGCGTCGGAACGCCATGCGAGTGATCGGTCTGCAGGGCGCGCGCGCTGCCCTCCACGACCGGATCGACCGCCTCCAAATGGCTCGGATTGTGGGCCAGCGTGACGTGGACGACCTTCTCTTTGGACGTCTTGAAATCTCCGGTCGCACCGTGGTGATACTTCACGTCGCCCATCACGTCGTCGTCGCCCAGATTGCCGCGATACTGCGCGGCCTCGAATTCGCTCATCACTTCTTCGTAGGGCAGGTTCACGACGTGAGCGATCACGTTGAGGCGCCCGCGATGGGCCATCCCGAGCACCGCATCCGCCACGCCGTCGTCGGCCAGCATGTCGAGCATCTCTTCGAGCATCGGCACCATAACGTCGAGCCCCTCGCCCGAGAACGTCTTCTGACCCAAGAACGTCTTGCGCACGTAGCGATCGAAGGCTTCGACCTTCGTCAGCCGGGAGAGGACCTCGATCTGCCGCTGTGGGGAGTGCTTGATCTTGTTGCGCCCCGATTCGATGTAATCGCGCAGCCATGCGCGCTGGTTCGCGTTGGAGATGTGCTCGATTTCATACGCGATGGTCGAGCTGTACGTCTCGCGCAGGCGCGGGAGAATCTCGGCCAACGTGTTGCCCGGTACCTTCACGTGCAGCACGCTCGCCGGGATCGCGCTTTGCAAGGCGGGCGTCAAACCGTACGTCGCCGGTTCGAGCGAGGCGTCACCGACCGGCGCCGCACCCAGCGGATCCAAGTTGGCGGCGAGATGCCCGTGCCGGCGATACGCCGAGACGATGGCCATGCCCGCCGCGGCGGCACGAAGCATTTCGTCCGAGGGTGGCGCCGTCGCGGGACCGACCGGCGTGAGCGCAACCTGCGGTACCGCCGCGGCTTGCAAACCCAGCGACGCGAAGATCGCTTCGTAGAAGCCGCTCTTGCCTTGCAGCAGCTCGTCGACGTGGCGCAGATATTCCCCGGATTGCGCGCCCTGGATCACGCGGTGATCGTAGGTGCTCGTGAGCTGCATCACCCTCGAAACGCCCAGCAGCCGAAGCGACTGTTCGTTCGCGCTCGCGAAGCCGGAAGGATAGCCGATCGCGCCGGTGGCGATGATCGCTCCCTGCCCCGCCATCAGACGCGGCACCGATGCGACGGTGCCGATGCCGCCGGGATTGGTCAGCGTAAAGGAAGCGCCTTGCAAATCGTCGGCGCCGAGCTTGTTCTCGCGGGCGCGCACGACGAGCTCTTCGTACTTGGCGCGAAAGCTTGCGAAATCGAGTGAGTCGGCGTCGCGAATCACCGGCACGATCAGGGAACGCGAGCCGTCCTTGCGTTCCGTATCCACGGCGAGACCGAGATGGATGCCCGGCTCCACCCGCATCGGCGCGCCGGCTTCGTCGCGGCGGAAAGAATAGGTGATGAACGGCATGTCGTGCGCCGTCCGCACCAGCGCGTACGCGATCAGATGGGTAAACGAGACGCGCTCGGAGCGGCCCGCGGCTTTTACCGCGCCGTTGAGTTCTTTGCGCCGTGCATCGAGCACGTCGACCGGCACGCTCCGAAAACTCGTGGCCGTCGGAATGGAGAGGCTCTGCTCCATGTAACCGCTCAGCGCGGCGGCGGGGCCTTTGAGCGGCGTCAACGCCGCTCCCGGGGCGACCGGGAGGGGCGCGGGCAGGCTCGGCGCCGAGCGGCGGCGCGCGTTTTCCGCTTGCGTCAAAACGTCGGATCGCAGAATCAGGCCGTCCGGACCGGACCCGCGAATTCGCGCGAGATCCACGTCGAGTTGTCGCGCAATGCGCTGCGCGGCGTGATCCGCAACGGCGTCACCGCGCGAGGGAGGCTGCGGCGTCACCACGGGCTGCGCGAGCGGCGCCGGCGGTGCGCCGTTTCCCGCCCGGCTCGAATCCTGCGCGGCTCCGTCGTGCTTCGCGGTATCGATCTGCGCGAGCGGCGTGCCGACGGGCACCGTATCGCCTTCGCGCGCGAGAATCTGTGTGATCTGACCGGAGGCGGTCGCCGGAACTTCCACGTCGACTTTGTCGGTCGTCACCTCGACGAGGGCATCGCCCTCGGAAACGAACTCGCCGACCTTGCGGCGCCACTCGACGATCGAACCTTCGGTAACCGACTCCCCCATCTCGGGAAGGATCACGCTAACCACGGTTGATTCCAAAACAGGTTTCATTTTATCTTTCGGAACGCCGGGGGCCTAGCGGCCTAGTCGCTTTGAGGAGGCGAGGAGCTAGAAGTACTTCGCGGGTTCCGGCGGCATCGTCACCAAGGCGTTCTTGTGGAAGCGCGGGCGTGAATGGCGCAGCACGAATGCGGCGACGTCGTAGGCCTGGGTAAGCGAGAGCGATCCCGGGGCGTTTTGCGGCATGTTGTAGCGAATGAATCCGGTCATTCGATCGATGTGCGCCATACCGGCCCCTTGGTTGAACGAGCGCGGTCCCCACAACGGCGGATAAATGCCGGCGAAGCCTGCGCCGTCCGCTTGATGGCACGTCGAACAGCGTTGCGCGTACAGCGCCTCCCCGCGCGCGGTGCTCGGCGACGCGGCCGGCAGCGGCTCGATGTACCGGTCGGACGCGGGTTGCTTCGCGCCGACGGGCGTTCCGCGCGAAAGCCAAGCGATGTAAGCGACGATGGCAACCATCTCTTTGCTGTCGTAGGCGGGAGCTTTTCCGTTCATGCTATACAAAAAGCACTCCGCAATCCGATCCTGCAGCGCGATGACGCGGTGCGCGCGCTTGTTCCACTGTGGAAAGCGTCCGTACACGCCGACGAAGCTTCCCCCGCGGGACTGCGTGCCGGCCGCGAGGTGGCATGCGTCGCAGGACATGTCGGCGCGCACGTAATCGCGCATCAGCCGGTGCGTTTTGACGATGATCTCGTGTCCGTATTGAATCGACTGCCCAACCGGCCCGGCCGGCAGGGCGCGCGGGTCGTACGCTGCCGCACTGCCCGGCGGGTTGCCGGCACATGCGGACAGGACGAGCGCCGCAAGCGCGGCCAGGCTACAGCGTCGGCGCAAGATAGGCATAACCATAACGTTGCTGCAGCACGGCGATCGCCGCAACCATCGAAGGAACCACGACGGCGCCGGGAATCAGATGCGTAAGAATGTCGTCGGCTACCTCACTTGGCGTCATGCTCGCGGGCGCAAAGCCGCCCTTGCACAATGCGCGAGCTTGTTCTTCCACGGCGGTGTGACACGTCATCACGACGAGGCCGCGGTGCTGCAGCATTTGGATGGAACCGTCCTGATACATGCCGGCGTCGTCGTCGGGATTCGCGCGCGCATCCATCGGCGCCCGCGCCGGCAGAAAGACGTTCGACGCGATCGGTGCGCCGGACGCATCCGCTATCTTGAAGAACTCGCCGATGCGATAGTTCCGCCAAATCTCGTCGCGGTAGCCGTACGCCGCCGAGGGCCCGTGGCCGGCGAGCGCGACGACGATCGCATCGGCCGCGTAGCCAAAACCGAACTGCAGGCCGTTGAAAGCGTTCTTAAGGTTGTTGAGGATGCCCGGCCGGAACGCCACCGTTTCGTAAACCTGGCGAATTTGGGCCGGGCGGCCCAGCCGAGCCGCGAAGGCTGTCGCGTTGAAGTCCGCGCGACGCGCGACGAAATGCTCCCCCCCGGGGACGCCCCGCGTGGCGGGCCCGGAAGCGGCCAGCACCCCCGACGCTGCCAGGAACTCGCCACGATTCATTGACTAAAGTCTCCTTTTCTCATGAAGCCCGTCCAACCCCTCAGCGCGCGGGGGTCCGGGGATGGGGCCCCCGCGTGGTGAAAGATGCCAGCTAAGCATGACGGCGCCGGAAAACGATCCGTTTCAAGCGGCGGCCTCCGACAAGTTAAACCGCCGATTCTTCGTCGGCATCTCGGCTGCCGCCACGCTCTGCGGACCGGCGTTGGCCCTCGGGGATCCCGCGATCTCAGAAGAGCACGTCACGCTCCCGCGTCCCGACGTCGAGCTGCCCGCGTATGCCGCCCTGCCGGTCGGCGCCGCATCGGACACGCCGGGCGTCGTCGTGATAATGCACGTGTGGGGCGTAGATGAGTCCATTCGCGAGGTCGTGCGGAGGCTTGCCGAGGCCGGTTTCGCCGCCATTGCGCCGGATCTCTACGGCCGGTTCGGCGCACCTAGCGGCGACGGCGTGTCGGACTCCTCCGTTTTTCGTCCCTACGCAAAGCGGCTCGACCGCGCGCAATACGATGGGGATATCCGTGCCGCCGCGGCGTGGCTGACCCAAAGGTTCGCGAAGAATAAAATCGGGATCTTGGGATTTTGCATGGGCGGCCGCATCGCGATGCTCGCGGCGATCGACGACCGCGACGCCTTTTCGGCCGTCTGCCCGTTCTACGGCGCGTTCACCGACGTGGATCCCCACGCGATTCGCGTCCCGTTATGCGGAAGTTACGGCGCGCGCGATACGAGCATCCCCGCGGAAAGCGTGAACGCCTTCGCCGCATCCTTGGACGTGCCCAACGACATCCGCATCTACGACGATGCGGGTCACGCCTTTTGCGACGATAAGCGGCCCTCGTACGTCGCCTCGGCGGCCGAAGATGCCTGGAAGCGCACGATTTCCTTTCTCAAGAAGTATCTTGGTGGAGCACAAGCATGATCGTAGTCGAAGCGCTGGCGCTTTTTCTCTTTGGCGGTGCGCTCGGTGCTGCGATTGCCTGGTTGATGGCTCGTTCCGAGAACGCCGCGCTGCGCGACACGCTGACGCACGCCGAGCATGCCGGAGAAAAAGCCGTCGAATCGCTGTTGGAGCGCGCCAAGAACGAGCTTCGCGAATCCACCGCGCTGCGCGCGAGCGAACGGGTAGGTGAGCTGGTGTCGCCGGTGGCGCAAAAGCTCGGCGAATTCGACCGGTTGCTGGGCGAGCTTTTGGGCCGCACCGACAAGCTGGAAAATGCGACCATGAACCTCACGACGCAAACGTCGACACTGGTAACGGCGCTGCGCAATCCCGCGGCGCGCGGCAAGTGGGGCGAGATGCAGCTTCGCAATGTCGTCGAGAAGGCCGGCATGCTGGCGTATTGCGATTTTTTCGAACAGCAGACGGTCGCGTTGGAAGAGGCGCGCGTGCGTCCCGACATGACGGTCAATCTGCCCGGAGAGCGCTGCGTGTTCGTGGACGCCAAGGCGCCGATCGATTCAATGCAAGCGGCACTCGAAGCCTCCGACGACGAGGTTCGCAAGGCGCTGATCAAGCGGCACGCGCGCGCGCTGCGCGACCACGTCGACGCGCTGGCGCGGCGCGGTTATCACACCGCCCAAGGTTCGATGGAGTACGTCGTCATGTTCGTGGCCGGGGAGGCCTTCTTGAGCTCGGCCTGCACGGACGATCCGATGCTGCTCGAATATGCGCTCGACAAAGGCGTTCTCATCACCGGGCCCCTCACGCTCATCATTCTGCTGCGCAACTTCGCGATGGGCTGGCAGGCGCTGCGGCAAGAAGAGAACGCGAAGCGCATCGCGGCCATCGGCCGCGTGCTCTACGAGCGCACCTGCAAGTTCGCCGGGCACCTCATCGAGATGCGCAAGCATCTCGCGCGCTCGGTCGACGCGTTCAACGCGGTGGTCGGGTCGTACGAGAGCAAGCTCCTGCCGCAGGGGCGTAAGCTCAAAGACGAAGCCGCATTGGGCGGCGACGAACTCGCCGAGATTCCCCCCATCGACGTGGTGCCACGCGTGGTCACCGCAATCGACACCAGCGACGATCGGCCCACACGGCTGCCGCGCTCGCAGCAGCTGTTCGCGAAAGACGACGCGGTTTAAATCACCGCAAGCGCGACATTACATTGTCCTTCGACTTCGCTCGCTACGCTCAGGATGACAAAGCGGGTGGCGCTCGCTACGCTCAGGATGACAAGGGCTTAGGGGTTGGAGGCGTGGTCGGCTTTCCAGGCTTTTAGTGCGGCCAGCGTGTTTTGTACGTGCAGCGCCGGGTCGAGGCTCGTGTACGTGTAGACGATCGTTCCATCCGGGGCGATCACGTACGACGTTCGATTCGCGTATTGCGGATGCTGCGGCAATACCGCATCGTACGCTTTCATGACGGTCTGATCCGTGTCCGCGGCGACCGCAAACTTGCTGCGACACTCGCTCGTGGAGAATTTTTGCAGTTTCTCGAGCGGGTCGTGCGAGACGCCGATCACCGTCGCGCCGAGCGCCTTATACTGATCGATCGCATCGGCGAACTCGTGCGCCTCGATCGTGCAGCCCGTGGTAAAGGCGGCCGGGTAAAAGTAGAGCACGACCGGGCCTTTTTGAAGCGCCTCGTCCAGGTTGAAGGTAAAGGCGTTCCCGCCAATCGTGGCTTGGAGCTTGAATTCCGGGGCCTTGGCGCCGGTCGGGAGGGCCGCGGCGGCGGGCGCGCTCAGCGCGGCCGCGATCAGCGCGGCGGTTATCGATAAACGTATCCTCGAGTAAGCCATCCCGACGTCTTCTTACTTGAGAAGCCTAAACCTTGAACTCGACGTCGCCGAACTGCTTGGGGTCGTAGTGCCGATCGTTGGGCGGCCGCGGCGTATCCTTCCACCACGTGCTGTACATCGCGAGCCATTCGAAGTTCTCAAAAAGAAACTCGTTTTCGCGCACGCGGCGCAAACGCTCGACGAATGGACGGATGCTCTGCCAGCGGGATCGCAGCATGAATCCAACCGCGTCGACGAGCAGGGATGCGTCCAGCACGCGCCGCCGCGCGAGGCACGCAACCGTTTCGACGTACTGCGCCACCAGCACGAGCGCGAGGTCGTCGGGTGAACCCTCGAAATCGCGACGCAGGCTTTCGTCGTCGGGATACCGATGTGCGATTCCCTCGAGTTGATTGAACGCCGAAACGATCGCCGGATCGGTGAGGCGGCCGATCGCGTCGAGGATCGCCAAGGCATTGCGCTCGTGCTCGAGTTGTTTGTTCTGACGCGTGAGCAGGACCGCCGACAAACCGATGGCCGCAACCGACACAGCTACCGAGGCGGCCGCAAAGAGTTGTTCGGCGCTCACGGCGCGGCGCTCACAACCCCATCATGCGCGCCAAAACGAGGCGCTGAACTTCGTTCGTTCCTTCGCCGATTTCGTTGATTTTTTGGTCGCGATACATGCGCGATATCGGATACTCGTCCATGAAACCGTACCCGCCGTGAATTTGCAGCGCCTCGTTCACGACGCGATGCGACAGTTCGCCCGCAAAGAGCTTCGCGAAGCTCGCCGCTTGAACGTAATCGCGCCCTTGATCTTTTTCCCAGGCCGCACGGAGCATCATGAGCTTCGCGTGCTCGATCTGCGTCAGCATGTCGACGAGCTTGAACGAGATCGCCTGGAATTTGCTAATCGGCTGGCCGAAGGCCTGGCGCTCCTTCGAATAGGCCAGCGCCTGGTCGTAGGCCCCCATCGAGAGCCCGATCGAGAGCGCCGCCACGGAGATTCTTCCGCCGTCCAAGATCGAGAGAAACTGCCGGTAACCTTCGCCGCGCGGGCCGAGCAAGTTCTCCTGGGGGACCTCGGCGTCCACGAACGACAGCTCGCGGGTGTCGGAAGCGCGCCATCCCATCTTGCGGTACTTGCGGCTGCGCGTGAAGCCCGGGGTGTCTTGCGGCACGATGACGTTCGAAATCTCGCGCGACCCGTCGGAGCGTTTCCCCGTAACTGCCGTGATGGTCGTGCCGCCGGTGATGTCCGTTCCCGAGTTGGTGATGAACGCTTTCGTACCGTTGACGATCCACTTGCCGTCGCGCAGCACGGCCTTCGTTTGCACGTTTCCAGCGTCGCTTCCGGCGCTCGGCTCGGTGAGGCCGAAGCCCCACAGCATTTCGCCGCGGGCGAGCGGCACGAGATACTTCTGCTTCTGCGCCTCGCTGCCGAAGAGATAGAACGGCGTCGCTCCGAGCGAGACGTGAGCCGCCATCGTGATGGCGGTCGAAGCATCGGCTCGCGCGATCTCCATGACGGCGAGCGCGTAGCTTACCGTGTCTCCTCCGGCGCCGCCGTACTCTTCGGGAAAGGGCAGGCCCATGAAGCCGAGCTCGGCCATCTTCGCGATGAGCTCGTATGGAAAGCGCTCGTCGCGATCCATCTCTTCGGCGCGTGGGCTCACCTCGTCGCGCGCGAACTCGCGCGCCAGGCCTTGGATCGCCCGCTGCTCGTCGGTTAAATCGAAGTCCATGGCGGAGGTATAGCCAGCAGCATTAAGAAAAACCCTCCCTGCCGATGATCTCCATCCGCGGCGTTTCGCTGGTGTATCCCAATGGCGTGCGCGCCTTAGACAATGTGAGCCTTGAGATTGCCAAGGGTGACTTCGTCTTCCTGGTGGGTCATTCCGGAACCGGCAAGTCCAGCTTGCTGCGTTTGCTTTACCGCGAAGCGCAATCCACAACCGGCCAAATCATCGTCGACGGCATTCGCGTCGATCGCTTGCGGCGCAACCGCGTCCCCGCGCTGCGCCGGCACCTCGGAGTAGTCTTCCAAGATTTCAAACTCTTGACCGACAAAACGGTCTGGGAGAACGTGGCTTTTGCGATGCAGGTGACCGGCGCTCACACGCGCGACGTGATGCGCCAGGTCCCGCGCGTTCTCGATCTCGTCGGGCTATCGCACAAAAGCCGCATGTACCCCAGCGAGCTCTCCGGCGGCGAACAGCAGCGCACCGCCATCGCGCGGGCGCTGGTAAACAATCCGAAGATTTTGCTCTGCGACGAGCCTACCGGAAACCTGGATCCGGCGAACACGACCGAAATCACCGCGCTGCTGCAGCGGATCAATCTCAAGGGGACGACCGTAGTCGTAGCGACGCACAATCAGGCGGTCGTGGACCGCATGCGCCGCCGCGTGGTGCGTCTCGACGACGGCCGCATTACCACCGACGAGGAGCGAGGCTACTACTATCTTGGACTCGGGCAAAGTCAAGTTCTTTCTGGGTGAGGTGTCGCGCAACTTTTCGCGCAACGCCGGCATGCAAATGACCGCGATCGGTACGGTGGCTATAACCATCGTCTTGCTCGGCCTATTTCTTTTCGTGCGAGGCGCCCTCGCCGACGTGGGCGCGAAGCTGCTCGACCAGATCGAGATTTCCGCCTACTTGCGAGCCGATGCGACGCCCGCACAAGTGACCTCGATCGCGCACTTCCTCGCCCAAGATCCCCTGATCGCGGCGGTGCAATACGTTCCCAAGCGCCAAGCGTTGGCGGAGCTGCGCCAACGTACCGCGGGCGCGATCGACACGTCGCTGCTCACCGAAAATCCGCTGCCCGATAAGTTCCGTATCAAGGTCCGCGTTCCGGACGACGTGTCGGCGGTTGCCGCAAACGTCCGCCGGCTCACCGGCGTCAACAACGTCGTCTACGGCCAGCAGATCGTTGCGCGGCTCTTGCAGCTGGGAGCGGTGCTTCGCCGCATCGGCATCGGCGTCATCGCCGTCTTTTTCGCCGTCGCCGGCATCATCATCGCGAACACGATCCGCCTGACGGTTTTCGCCCGCCGGCGCGAGATCGCGATCATGCAGCTCGTCGGCGCGACGAACACGTACATCCGCCTTCCCTTCATCTGCGAAGGGTTGCTCGACGGCGTCGGCGGCGCGCTGCTGGCACTCGCGTTGTTGGCCGTGGCGCGCGTGGCGTTGTGGCCGCGGCTGCTCGAAGCGTTGCCCTGGGCGCAGCTTACGGCGATGCCGGTCGACACGCGGCTGCTCGCCGCCGAACTGATCCTGGTCGGCGCGGCGATCGGAATCGTGGCGTCCTGGATCTCGGTCGGTCGTCACCTGCGGACATAGCCCCGTGCTGCGCCGCCTCGTAGCCGCTGCCGTCGCGCTCGCGTTCATCCCATCGCTCGCGGTAGCCCGCTCGACGAGCCTCGAGCAGCGCATCGAGGCCGAACGAGCCAAGGCGCAGCAAATACAGGCGCGCCTGCACGCCAAGCGCTCGGAGCTGCATTCGGTTACGGCGCGCTACCAAGACTTGCAAAATCAACTCGGCGAAACGAACGCCGCAATCGGCGAGGTCAACGACCGCATCGGTTCGCTCGAAACGCAGCAAACCTCGACGCAGCGCCGGCTCGATTGGAACACGGTCCAACTGGTTGCGGCGCAACGATCCCTGCGTCTTCACGACGACTTGCTCAAGCGCCGACTGGTCAACATCTATGAGTATGGCGATCTCAGCTACGTCAACGCGTTGATTGCGTCGCGCTCCTTTAGCGAGTTCGTCGAGCGATGGGAGGACCTGCGCCTGCTGATTGCCGCCAACGAACGCGCCGTGCGCGCGCGCAAGGCGGCCCAAGCTCGCGTCGCCGCAATCGAAGCCGACCTGGAACGGGCGCGGCTCGAGCTGCAGCAGCAAGAACAGGCGCAGGAAGAGGCCCGCAGCCAGCTCGGTTCTCTCGCGGACGAACGCCGCAACCTCGTCGAGCTCGCCTCGATTCGCCGGCACAGCGTCGCATCCGAAGTGGCTCAGATGGAAGATCTCTCGGCTGCCGAGGAATCGTCGCTCGAAGGCTTGATTCTCGAGCGGGAGCGCGAGATGGAGGCGCAACGGCGCGCCTCCGGAATCGCCGGCGGCGTCGAAAGCGAAGGGGTCGCCGGCGCGTTTTCGTGGCCGGTGACCGGCACGATCACGTCACCGTTCGGCTGGCGCTCCAACCCGTTCGGCGGTGCGCCCGAGTTCCATCAAGGGCTGGACATCGCCGCGCCCAGCGGAACGACCGTTACGGCGGCCGCCGGCGGCACCGTCATCATGGCCCAATGGTATGGCGGTTACGGGAACTACATCTTGATCGATCACGGCGGGGGCTATTCGACCGGCTACGGGCATCTGTCGGCGATCTACGTCTCCTCGGGGCAGTCGGTGCAGCGCGGGCAGGCCATCGGCGCGGTTGGTTCCACCGGGCAGTCGACCGGGCCCCACCTTCATTTCGAGGTGCGGATTGCAGGGAAACCTGTTGACCCGGCGCCCCGCCTGCATTAAGACTTAGCGAGTACACTCGAAAAAAGAAACTCGCGCCGTCCTTAGCGGAGTCGAAGGACGGGTATTTATATGAGGACTATGTCACTTCCAATACGTCTTATTCTGACAGCGCTGCTCGTCGTCGTACTGGCTGCCGCCGGCGCGGTCTTCATCGGGTACCGGACCGGCGTGATCGCCGGACAATCGGTTCTCCAGGTCGCGACGACCGGTGACGTGCGCGATCTGTTTGCTCCTCACGATCCTCCGGGTTCCATGGTGGCCGACATCGCGGTGCGCCGCCTCGAGAACTCGTTTTATAAGAGCGTCGCACCCAAGACGCCGATCGACGGTGAGGCGGCGGCGTTGCGGAGCTTTCTCGCGGCGAAGAAGATTTCTAATCCGTCGCTGCCGATGACCCTGGCGAGCGGCGATCCGACCCAAGACGGAGCGCGCGCCGCCGAACTCTTGGCGTACGCGCAGCAGCGCTACGGTGGGGACATCGGTTCGAATGGCCGCGACGATCTCACCGACGCGGCGCTACGCGGCATCATGAGCTCGGTCCGCGACCCGTACACCGTGTATTTGTCGCCGCGCGAGATTCGCGGCCTCAACGAATCGCTTTCCGGCGGCAACTTCGGCGGAATCGGCGTGTACATCTATCAGCTCAAGGATGGCCGCATCGTCGTCCAGCCGATCGAGCAAATGCCCGCCGCGCGCTCGGGCATGAAGCCGGGCGAAGTCGTCGACAGCGTCGACGGCAAGCCGGTGCGCAGCTTGCCGATCGACCGCGTCGAGGAAATGATTCGCGGCGAGGCCGGAACGATCGTTCGCTTGCGAGCGCATCCGTACAATGCCGCGGCTGCCGAACGCAGCTACGCGATCGTTCGCGAGATCATTCACGTTCCGACCGTTCGGGCCAAGATGGAGAACGGCATCGATTACGTTCGTTTGTCGGATTTTGGAACGACGTCCGGGGATGAGGTCCGCAAGGCGCTGCTGGAGGGACGCTCCAATGGCGCGCGCGCCTACATCCTCGATCTTCGCGACAACGGTGGCGGCCTGCTGGATGCCGCGGTGGAGATCTCGAGCCTCTTCATCCCGCAAGGGACGATCGTCTCGACGATTCGGCGCGACGGCCAACGCACCAGCGACGAGGCGTTGGGAGACGCCATCGGCGGCTTGCATCCGCTCGTCGTGCTGGTCAACAAATATACCGCGAGCGCTTCTGAGATTACCGCGGGCGCGCTCCAGGACGATCATCTCGCTACGCTGATTGGAACGCGCACGTTCGGCAAGGGCGTGGTGCAGAGCATCTTTCCGCTTCCCGATCAGGGAGCACTCAAGATCACGACGGCGCGGTATTTGACGCCGGCCGGGCGCGATATCCAGCACCACGGCATCCAACCCGACCTCGTGGTCCAGCAGGACCCCAACCCATCGCTCATCGATACCCCCGCCGACAAGCAACTTGCGACCGCCAAGGCACGTTTGCAACGCCTCATACGTTGATTTGGAGATCATGAAACGCATTTTTCCGCTCCTCTGGGCCGCTGGACTGGCCGTCGCGATGATCGCGCTGCCCGCGGCCTCGGCCGTGCCCGCGGCCCATATCACGCTAACCGATGCCGGCGAAGTTTCGACCAGCTATAACTACCTGGCCGACAACTTCTATAAAAAAGTCGATCCGCAGGTCGTACTCGACTCGGTGCGCGCGGAACTGATCGCCGCGATGCGGACGGCGGGCGTCAAGCAGATTGCGCTGCCCGCCATGCACGCGAGCGGTTCGCCATCGGGCAACGTTCGCGAAATCGATCGCGAAATCGAGGATGCCGCTTCAGAATCGAAGCGGAAGTTTTCAGTACACGATCTTAGCTACATCGCGATCGACGGCATTCTGCACTCGGTCAAGGACCGCTACACGGTCTTTTTGACGCCGAAGGAATTTGCCGGACTCAATCAAGGCCTCGATGGGGGCGACTTCGGCGGCACGGGGATCGTCATCCAGGTTGACGATAAGACGAAATACATTGCCGTCGAGAACGTGATCCCCGACGGTCCCGCGGACAAGGCCGGCGTGCAGCAGGACGACCTGATCACGTCGATCGACGGCGCTACGACCAAAGGCATGGCCATCGCGACGGCCAGCGGAAAACTGCGCGGCAAAGAAGGGACGCGGGTAACGCTGACGATCCAGCGCGATACCGGGGCACTGGCCGCTCCGCTCACAATCGTGCGCGCGAAGATCCACCAACTGAGCGTCTACGAGAAGCTGTTGCCGGGCAAGATCGGCTACATCGCGTTGACGGTGTTCGGCAGGGATACCGGCACCGAGCTCACCACGGCGCTCGACCGCTTGCAGCGCAACGGCGCCCGCGCGCTGGTGCTGGATCTGCGCGACAACGGCGGCGGCTATCTCGACGCCGCGGTCGCGGTCAGCTCGAAGTTCATTCCGAGCGGACCCATCGTTTCCGTCGAGTCGCGCGCTTCGAACATCACCACGCTGGACGCCGACAACACCGCGATCACCCCCCTGCCGCTGGCGGTGCTGGTGAACGGTTACACGGCTTCGGCGTCGGAAATCACGTCGGGTGCAATCCAAGACAGCAGCGTCGGCACGATCATCGGTACCAAGACGTTCGGCAAGGGCGTCGTCCAGACGATCTATCCGCTGCCCGACGGCAGCGCGATCAAGGTCACGACCGCGCGCTATCTAACGCCGCGTAACCGCGACATCAACCACCTTGGAATCACCCCCGACATCGTGATCACGGAAAACAAGCATCCGCAGTTCGGCAGTCCGGCGCGCGACGAACAACTCACGCGCGCGATCCAATACCTCGACGACAGACTGGCTCACCTGAGCCAGGAGAACGGGGTCTAGGACTTCTTCTTGCGGGAGGCCGTGCTCTTGCGCTTACGCGCGGCCGGTTTCACCACCTGACCGTCGGCCGAGGGTAACTCGCTGCGCGTCGCCCGGGTACGCTTCGGCGTCTCGGGCGCCGCAGTTTCTACGGTGGCCTGGGGCGATTTTCGCGGCGAACGCGGGCGCCGCGTCGTGGATTGTCCCGCAGGCAGCGCCAGCGCGCTCGCCGTCCCCTCCAGCTCGCCTTTCACGCCACCCGGCGCTTTGCGCCGGCGCGCCGGTTTCGTTCGTTTAGGCTCCTCGGAGGGCGCGGACAGGCTCGGCGGCGGCGCCTCCACGGCGGGCGGCGGTGCGTGCGTTACCTTCGCAATCGCGCGGGATGGTTCGGGGGCGGCCGTCGTTCCGGTCGCGTGCGCGACACCGTCGGAAGCGACTTGAAAGATGTGGCGATCCGGCATCGGAACGCCCGACGCTCCACCCGAGCCTCGGCCTCCTCGGCCGCGCCGGCGACGGCGGCGACGATGCTGACCGGATGCCTCGACGGGAACCGGAGCTTCAACGAGAGTTGGCGCGGGGGTCGGCGCGGGCATCGCCTCGGCGACGGCCTCATCGTGCCGGCGACCGCCGCGGCGGCGCCTGCGGCGACGCTTGCGCCGCGCGTCGCCGTCACCGGTGACGTGCTGCACGGCGCCTTCGGCGATGATGATCGCGTCGGGCTGGGCTTCGCCGATGCGCTCGGCTCGGAGCGCCTTGTCTTGGGCTTCTTCCTCTTCGGTGATCGCCGAGATGCCGATCGGTGGCCGGGAAGCAGATTGCCTCGCGGCGTCTTCGGCCAGCTCGCGCAACTGCCGCGTCTGTTCCGCGGCGGTCGGCTTCACCCGGCGGGCCCCCCGGCGGCGCGGTTTGGCGTCGGCCGTAACGAGCTCGGCCAAGACGCTATCCTGATCGTCGTCCACGTCGAGGATCCGAATCCGGACGAAGTTGCCGGCATTGTTGACGGCGTTTTCAATCTCGACGATGCGGCCTTCGACCACACCGGCTGCGGACGTCGGATTCGGCAGGCGGCCTGCCAGCAATTCGATTTCATGCTCGTCGCCCACACGAACGGCATGCGGTTTTAGCTCTTTAAAGCCATTGACGATCTCGACTCGCGCTTTTTCCGGATGGATCATCGGGTCCACGCGAACGTGAATCGGATGCTGGATCGCTCGTGCGAGTTCCTCGCACTCTTCTTCGTACCAAAACTCCATCTGCAAGGCGACGGTCGGCGCGACGTGCACGACCACGTCGCCGGCGACTCCGTTGCGCGTGTCGCTGCGAATGCGGCGGAACGTTTCGATCGCAACCGACTGCGACGACATGACGCTGCCCATCCCGACGCACGTCGGGCAAGTGCCGCGCAGCTGCGCGCCCAGATCTCTGCCGATCCGTTTGCGGGTGAACTCGAGCAAGCCCAGATTGGAGAACGATTGAATCGTGGCCCGCGTACGATCGCGGCGCAGGTGGTCTTCCATCGTCTTGACGACCTTGTCGCGCGACGCGTCCGAATTCATATCGATGAAGTCTACGACGATGATGCCGCCGATATCGCGTAGCCGCACTTGGCGCGCGATCTCCTCGGCGGCCTCGATGTTCGTTTTGAGAATCGTGTCCTCGAGGTTACGCCCTCCGGTGAATTTTCCGGAGTTTACGTCGATGACCGTCAGCGCCTCGGTGGACTCGATCACGATCGACGCGCCCGAAGGCAGGTTGATCTTCGGCTTCATGAGCTTTTGTAGCTCTTCGGTGATCTTGTAGTCGTCGAAGAGCTGACGCCCGGAGTTGTAATATTCGAGCCGGCTGATGTACTGCGGCCCGAGCAACTGCAGGAAGTCGCGAATCTTCCGGTATTCTTCTTCGTCGTCGATCAAGACCCGAGACACGTCGGCCGTGATGAAGTCCCGAGCGGCCTTGTAGACCAGGTTCATGTCCTTATGAAGAAGCGACGGCGAAGCGGCGCGCTTGTACATCTCCAGGATCCCGTGCCACATGCGTATCAGCACGCCCAGGTCCGCGATCAGCTCGGCCTCGCTGACGCCGGAGGCCGCCGTCCGAACCACGGTCGCCATGCCCTCGGGCCGAATGCGCTTCATGACGCCCTTGAGGCGATTGCGCTCGTCCGCGGAATCGATCTTGCGCGAGACGCCCGAGTACTTGCCGGTGGGCATCAAGATCAAGTATCGACCGGGCAGCGAGATGTTGGTCGAGATTCGCGCCCCTTTTAGGCCGCGCGGCTCCTTGACGATCTGCACCAGGACGTCGTCGCCGCGCTTGACCTTCTCGCTGATCGTGAAGCCGCTATGGCCCGCGGTGATTTCGACGTCGCCGATGTTGAGCGGCTGTTTGTTGATGTCGTCGACGTAAAGAAAGGCGTTGCGGCCCAGGCCGATATCGACGAACGCCGCTCCCATTCCCGGGAGCACGTTCTGCACTTTGCCTTTGTAGATCGAGCCGATGACTTTCTCTTCGCGCTCGATGTAGAGTTCGGCTAAATCGCCGTCCTCGAGTATCGCGACCCGGTTTTCCCAGGGGTCGCTCGAGATCAATATCTCGCTCGACAAATTTTCCTCAATTGTGGAGCCCGCCTTCAGCCGCGCTTCCCGTTTCCGGTGCGCTTGGCCGGCGACGCTTACCGCCGCCCGCAAGCCGACTCGCTAAAAAATCTTTGCAATAATGCTTTGCCGGTGGCCCTTCGTACTCGACGGAGCCTTCCGGCGTGGCTGCTTCCTTTGTTTCGGTCTCCTAGGGAGCAGACCTGCCCGCTAAGATTGCAGGCCACGCCCGGATGGTTGCGTAGTGCCGCGTGTGGCGACCTCGGGACGTTCCGGCGGAAGGCGCTTCGACCGCGAGCACGGCGTTACGACGCAGGCACTCTTTCTCCTCAGCCAGCTGGGAAGCACGTCGGGGAGCGCATACCGGCATGCGACCCACTACGAGCCGGTACCGGTGGCGACATTTCGCGCGCTCCTCGCGCGCGTGCCCGAGCCTTTTATGAACACCGCGGCGTTCGTGGACGTCGGAAGCGGAATGGGGCGGGCCGTACTGCTCGCGTCGGAATATCCGTTCAAGCAGGTCACCGGAATCGAGCTTTCGCCTGCCCTTCACGCGATCGCTCGGTCAAATCTCGCCGGCGCGCGCGGCCTCGCGGTGCGCTGCCGTGACGTGCGTCTGCGCTGCGGCGACGCACGCCGCCTTCGTTTTGTTAAGGGAAACCTCGTCGTGTTTCTCTACAACCCGTTCGACGGCGCCGTCGTACGAACCGTGCTGGAGCGCATTCTCGCTTCGCGCCGCGCGGAGGATGGCGTGATATTGCTCTATCACGTTCCCGTGCATCGAGACGCCGTGGAGGAGTACGTGAGCGAAACCTACGCCGATACGGAAGACGGGCTGGTCGTCCGGCTACGCGTTCCCTAGCATGTCGCGATCTTTTTGCGAGTAGACGTTGAGCAGAATCCCCATCGCCATGAAGTCCGTGAGCATCGCGGACCCGCCGTACGACATGAACGGGAGCGGGATCCCGGTGATCGGCATGATGCCGACCGTCATGCCGACATTGACGAGCACGTGGAAGAAGAGCATTCCCACCAGACCGGCGGAGAGCAGGAAGCCGAACCGGTCGCGTGCGACCAGCATCGTCCGAATGCCCGCGTACAGCACGGCCGCGTAGAGCGTCAACAAGAGCGCGGCGCCCGCGAAGCCCCATTCCTCTGCCAGCACCGTAAAGATGAAATCGCGAGAATGCTCCGGCACGAAGTTGAGCTGCGTTTGAGTTCCTTGGTAGAGCCCGCGTCCAAACCACTCGCCGTTGCCGACCGCAATCTTGGATTGATCGAGGTTGTAGCCGGACCCCAGCGGGTCGGCCTTCGGGTTGAGGAAAACGAACAATCGCGCTCGCTGGAACGGCTTTAGCACGGCGTTGGTGCCGATCGCGCCGGCGGCAACGACGAGCATGGCGAGCGCGTAGATTCCAAAATCGCCGAGCTTGGGCAGCGCGAAGAAAAGTTCGACGGTGAGGATCGCCATCAGCACGAGCGACGTACCGAGGTCGGGTTGTTTGAGGATCACGAGCGCCGGAACGGCGACCACCAGCAACGGCTTCCAAAGGTCCTGGAGATTCTCGTAGGTGCCGCGGCAGAGCATCGCCGCCAGCGAAATGGCCACGACCAGCTTGGCCGGCTCGGAGGGTTGAAACGTTCCCAGCGGACCGAGCGAGATCCAGCGCTGCGCGCCCATCGCGCTATGTCCGCCGCGCAAGATGAAGAGCAGCAAGAGCAGATTGATGGCGTAGAGAGCCGGCGCCCAGCGCTGCCACGTGCGATAGTCGACGAACGACACGCCGACCATGAGCACGACGCCCAGCACGAGATACAGCATTTGCTTCTGGAATTCGCCCGCATAGCCGGGCGAGTGCAATCCGGCCGAGCGAATGCACACCAATCCCATCAGCGCGATGAGGAAACTCGCCCCCGCGAGCAGCCAGTTGAAATTGCGGGCGTAGCGCTTTGCGCCGCTACCTAATGCGAGGACCGCCACGCCCTTCGACTTCGCTTAGGGTGACAAGGCTGGGAGGGCGGATGCGGCGGACGACGCGCCGGTCGCGCTCTTCTTGCGGCGCCGGCGCTTGCGCGTCGGCGGCGCGGCACTGCCGTCTTTCGCGACGACGGCCGGCGTGACGGCCTCCTTGGTTTTTTCCGGCTCGACGGAACCGTTCTTGCCGTTGGAACGATTGACCGCGAGGATCGGAATGTTGGCGAGCATCGCCAACGTGCGGTCTTGGCGTTCGAAATTCACTTCGATGCGTTCGCGATCCACTTCCACGTAGCGTGAGATGACGTCAACCAAGTCGCGCTTCATCGCGTCGATCATCTCGGGCGCGAGCTCGAGGTGATCGGTCATCAAGACCAGGCGCAGGCGCTCTTTGGCCATAGAGCTCGAACCTTGGTGGCCGAAAAGCCGCTTCAGGAACTCGATCATGAGCGCTTCCTCCCGACCAGCGAGCCGATGCGTTCCAGCAGCGTCGGTTTCGCCGCGGGCGGCATCGGCGCGGGGACGTCCTCGCCCGCGAGCCGGGCCGCGATCGCGTGATAGGCCGCGCCCGTTGCGGTCTCTTTGCGCAGCGCGAGCGGCTCGCCCCGGTTCGTCGTCACGATAATTTCGGGTTCGTCTGCGATCACGCCCAACAGCGGCAAGCGCAGAATCGCATTGACGTCTTCGACTGAAAGCATCTTCCCCTTCTTGACGAGCTGCGGACGTAAGCGATTGATGACCAGCTGCGGGCGAAAGCGATTGCCCAGCAAACCCACGACGCGATCGACGTCGCGAACCGCCGAAACCTCGGGCGTGCAAATGACGATCGCTTCGTCGGCCCCGGCGACGGCGTTCTTGAACCCGAGCTCGATGCCGGCGGGACAATCGATCAAGACGTAGTCGAAGCGTTCGCGCAGCGTCGCGACCAGCGCTTTCATCTTTTCGGTTTCGACGTCGTCTTTCTCGCGCGATTGAGCCGCGGCCAACAGAAACAGTTTGTCGCTGTGCTTGTCTGGGATCAGCGCGTCGTCGAGCGTGACGCGCTCTTCGAGCACGTCCAGCATGTGATGCTTGACGCGGCTTTCCAGGCCGAGAACGATATCGAGATTGCGCAGGCCCACGTCGGCATCGATCATCACGACGTTTGCGCCGCGGTTGGCGAGCGCCGTGCCGAGATTGGCGGTCGTCGTCGTTTTCCCGACGCCGCCTTTTCCCGACGTCAGGACGATCGCGCGACCGAGCTTCGCCGGTACGGCGGTCGATTCGGGCTCGGGCTGAATGGACTCCACCTGCTGCACGCTGTTACCCCGCTTTCAATGCGTCGATGATGCGCCCGAAGATGCCTTGGCCGTCGAAGCTCGTGAAGGGAACGAGCTCGCCTTCGAGCCGCCTTGCGATCTTGTCGTAGATTGCTCGCAGCCGATTCGATTCGTTCAACACGATCGGTTCGCCGCGGTTGGTCGTGTCGATGACTTCTTCGTCGTCCGGAACGATGCCGAGCAGCTCGATCGAAAGCACGTCGCAGACGTCTTCCACCGACAGCATGTCGCCGCTGCGCACCATCTCGGGGCGCAGCCGGTTCACGATCAGGCGCATGGGCTTGCCGGCGTCGGCGATCTTGCCGACGACGCGGTCGGCGTCGCGGATCGAGCTGACCTCGGGCGTCGTGACGACGATCGCCTCGGCCGCACCCGCCACGGCGTTGCGAAACCCGGTTTCGATGCCGGCCGGGCAATCGATCAGCACGTAGTCGGCGTCTTCCGCGGCGCGCTCGACGATCGCCGAAAACTGCTCCGGGCTTATCGCGTCCTTCTCGCGGGTTTGCGCCGCCGGAAGGATCGAGAGCGATTCAAAACGCTTGTCTTTGATCAGCGCCTGCCGCAGCTGGCAGCGCCCTTCCGCAACCTCGACCAGATCGAAGACGATGCGCTTCTCCAGTCCCAGCACCAAATCGAGATTGCGCAAACCGATGTCCGCATCGATCAGGATGACGCGCTTACCCCGCTTCGCGAGCGTGGCCCCGAGGTTGGCAGTCGTCGTCGTTTTGCCGACTCCGCCCTTACCCGAGGTAATAACGATGCGCCGGGCGGTCATGCGGGTGAGGCTCCCGCTCGCGGGAGTTCGCTCAGTCTATCGAGCGAGACGATGAGGATGCCGCCGTCGCGCGCGAGCGCCGCTTCCGGCACGGCGGCGCGCGCCTTCGCGTCCTGCTCGGCGGCGATGAAGGTCGCGATGCGCAGCTGCGTCGCGGCGAGATCGAGCGCATAAATGCGCGCCCCTTCGTCGCCCCCGGCGCCGGCATGCGCGATTCCGCCGAGCCGGCCGAACACCACGATGTCGCCGGTGGCGATCAGCTCCGCGCCCGGATTGACGTCGCCGACGACGACGATGTTGCCCTGGTGGTGCAAGACTTGGCCGCCGCGCAGCGTGGCCGCATGATAGAGCGTGCCGGGTGCCGCCTCTACGAGGTGCAGAGCCGGCGCGGGTCGCGGGCTCTTAGGCTCGGGCTTGAGGCGAGGGACGCTTGCCTCGCCGCGCTTGCGGCGCTGCGCGATGTCGGTGCGGGCTCCGGCGAAGTCGGCCACGAGGGATCGCGCCGAATCCGACAGGCGAACCTCGCCGCCGGTGCGCCAAGGGCGCGGGCGTTCGCGTTGCTCGCGCGCGGCCGGCGGCTGCCAGGTGAGCCCCTCGGCCTCGGCCAGGCGATTGAGGCCTTCCGCGCTGCCGCAGAGCGCTCGCAGGACGATTCCGGCCTGTCCAAGCACGTCGCGCAGCCGCGCCAGCTCTTCCGGCGACGGGCAAACGGCGCCGAAATTGGCGATAGCCGACGAGCCTTCGTAGAAACTCGGCTGCTCGGCGAAACGAGCTTCCAGCTCGTCACAGGCCGCCTCGAAGTCACGTTCCGATAACGCCACTTCAAGGCCGTCCCGCCTTCCTCGCAAGAGTGTCACGCTTTGCTCTCCGCGAAGGATCGGATTAGTCCCCCTCGCCATCCACAAAGGACTCGCAACTTCTTTAGCCTTCTCCACATATAATACACAGTGACCTGGCGTACACTTATTCCGGGCTCACCAGTTAGAGGAACCACAACGCATGCTGCGTCGCTCCATTCCGCTCCTCGCGATCATCTCACTGCTGGCTTCCGTAACTCCGGCGCCCGTTTCGGCTATGTCGACGCAGGCCGAGATCGCCATGGGTCAATCGGAAGACCAACAGATCGTCGCCAGCAGCGTCATCGAAACCGACCCGCTGCTCAACGCCTATGTCCAAGGCGTCGCCGAAAACCTTTGGAATCAGGTGCAGCGCAAAGACATACCGTATTCGGTGAAGATCCTCAAGGACAGCCAGATCAACTCGTTCGCGACGATGGGCGGCTTCGTCTACGTCAACGAGGGGCTGATCGACTTCGTACAGTCGGACGACGAGCTTGCAAGCGTGGTCGGCCACGAAACCGGACACATCGAGCGCCGTCACCTCCTGACGAGCTACTCGAAGGCCGAGATCCTCAACATCCTCTTCGGCATCGCGTCAATCTTCTCGCCGATCATCTACGAGTTCGGCGGCTTGGCCGAGGCCGGCCTGATGGCCAAGGTTTCCCGCGAAGACGAGATTCAGGCCGACCGCTACGGCCTGCAGCTGATGTCGCGAGCCGGGTACGACCCGGAGTCGATGGTCACGATGATGGCGCATCTGGGCGTCCTGCAAGAAGAGCACAGCGACGCCGTCAGCAAGTATCTGGAAGATCATCCCGATCCGCGTGCACGCGTGGCGCACTTGATGGGCTATCCCGAACTGGATCCGTCGACCGTTACGCCGGCGCAAAAGCTCGTCCAAGCTTCCAGCGACGAGGAACGGGCCCGCTACGATTTCGCGGAGTTGCGGCTCGACGAGCTCCTCAAGACCGATCCGCGCAGCTCCGAAGCGTTGCTCGAGCTGGGGCAATCCGAACTGGCCCTCGGGCTCCCGAACAAGAGCGAGCAAACGTTGGCCGCAGCCGCACAGCTCGGCACCCCAGCGACCCGCGCGACCGCCAATCAGCGCATCGCGGCGCTGCGCCAAATGGAAGTGCAGCGCGTAACCCTCACTAAGCCGAATCTGCCCAAGCTGCAGTCTGCCGTGGAATCCGCGCAGGCCGCGCACATTGCGAACTCCTCGGAGATTCAGGCGCGCGCTACCGAAGGTAAAGATCAGGTCAAGGCCGTTCAGAACCGGCTGGAAACGCTTCAGTACGAGATTCCCGATCTGAGCCGGATCAACGTTCGCCGCGGCTCGCGAGTCGAAGCCATCGTGAAGAATCTCAACACGATGACGCGCTCGGTCAACAGCGCGCTGCAGGATGCGGGCGGCGATAGCGGCCCACTCAGCGGCGTCGGCTCGCTGGAAAGAAACAAGGAGAGCGGCTTGCTCAAGGAGAGCGCCGACATTTACAAAGAGATGCTGGCGCCGTTTGCGCTGACCCCCATTCCCGCGGAATCGGTGGCGGTTCTTCCCTCGTATCCGCAAATGGTCAACGATTTGTCGCTTGCCGACGGTGAGATGCTGCGCTCGGTGGACGCCGCTCGCGCTTCGCTCACGATCCTGGACCAATCGCTGGGCGACCTCGACGAGTTTCTCAAAGCCCTCAATCAGGAGTCGTTGAGCTTCAACGGCGACATCACCCAGAGCGCGTACGCCGGTCTCGAGCCGATCATGAAGAAGACCGTCGACGACTTCAACTCCGCAGCCACCGCTGCATCGCAAGGCGCGCAACTCTACAACCTGGCGCGTTCGCGACAGCTTTCGACGCGGATCACGCTGTTGGGCATAGGCACTTCACCCGAGCTCTATTCGACGCTTCAGTACGCGTTGCAGGAACGCTTCGGAAGCAACGGCGTGAGCTACCGAACGATGCTTCGCGACGGCCTGACGCCCGGCGACGTCGCGGCGGCCACGATTATTGCCGCCGATATCAAGAGCACGCCGGAACGCGTGATCGCCGAAGCAAAGGCCTCCGGTCAAAGCATTATCGACGTTGCAAACGCGCACAAGATGCACGCCTGGCCGCTCGAGATATTCATGGGGCTCGTGTATCTCGACTACACCGACGATCCCATCAAGGAGCTGCGCAAAGCCGACGGTACCATGGCGGTCGATCTCGACAAGCTGGGGTTATAGACGATGGCCGTTGCGGGCGACGCTCGCCGTATCTTCACCCTGATTCGCAAAGGCGTCGACACGCGAGCGATCGGCGCGCACGTTCGCAAGCCGTTTCGGTTTCTGCTGTGCGGCGATCCCGCGCTGATCGCGGAGCTGCGATCGCTGCTGCTTTCCGGTCACGACGCGAGCGTGCCGCCGGAGGCCGCGGCGTGCCTCGAAACTGTTCCGCCGAACGGACCGCTCGTCACGAACCCGCGCGAGGTTCGAGCGGTGATTTTTCTCGGCCGTCCCGGCGACGCAGCCGGCGCGGATTTTTCGGCGGTGAGCGTCTTACGCGTTCCGATTCTCGCGTTGACCGTCGATCCCGCGGGGCAGCCATCGGGGCCGCCCTCCCCGCCGAGCGCCGGCGAATCGAGCGAATACGTAGTCTCGGGCATCACGCGCGAGGCGCTGCGCGCCCGTTTCTTCCCGCATCTCGTTGAATGCTCCGGCGGCGTCGAGATCGCCGTCGGCCGCAATCTGCCGGTGCTACGCGATACGGTCGCGGCGAAGCTGACGCGCGACGCGGCGAACACCGCGCTGAAGGTCGCGCTGGCGAGCGCCGTCGTGGACCACATTCCACTCGTCGGCATCGTCTTGGGAGCGTTCGTTTCGGCCGGCGACATGGTCGCGATCACGGGAATTCAGGTGATGCTGATGCTGCACGTCGAGGCCACATATGGTCGCGACCCGGACATGCAGCGCGCGTGGCAGCTCTTGCCCGTCATCGGCGGCGGCTTCGGCTGGCGCGCGCTCGCGCGCGAGCTCGCCGGGTTCGTCCCGGTCGCCGGCATCCCGATCAAGGGCGCAATCGCCTACGCCGGTACGATCGTCGTCGGTGAAGGCGTTACGTTCTTACACGAACACGGGCACACGATGACGAAGGGCCAAGCTGCGGCGCTGTACGAGCACACTAAGAACGACGCGCTGCGTTTCGCCCGCGACATCGTAGCAAAACTCCGCAAGTAACGTCCCTTTTCATGCTGAGCTTGTCGAAGCACGAGCGAAGCGCCCTTACTTTGTCATCCTGAGCCCTTCGACTCGCTGCGCTCGCTCAGGATAAACTCCGCGCCTTCGGCGCGCAGTCGAAGGACGGGGAGCGCGTTATGCTGGGGTCAAGCGGGGTGCTGCGATTAGCTGCTGCAGCTTCGCTTCGCTTTCCGAGCCGGGTGCGGCGGTCAAAACGATCATCTTGACGTCGCCGTTTCCGGGAAGATCGAAGTTGGTGTGGTCCAGGATCAACTCGCCCAGCTCGGGATGAACGAAACGCTTGAGCCCGTCGGTCGATCCCAACACGTCGTGCTGCGCCCACAGCTCCCTGAACTCGTCGGAGCGAAACCGAAGCTCTTCAATTAGCTCCAGGAATGCCGGGTCGTGCGGATACTTTGCCGCGACCGCGCGAAACTGGGCGACGGCGCGGCGCATCGTGCAGCCCGGATCGCCCATGCGACAGCGCGATGTCGGATCGAGAAAAATTCGCCAAATCATGTTACGCGCCGGGCCAGTCGCGCTCGAAAAATCGGAGAGGGCGTCCATGCTCTGATTCCACGCAAGAATGTCCCAACGGCGTCCGCGCACGTACGCGGGTGACGGGTCGAGCGCATCGAGCACGCGCCGGACGAAGTCGCTAACGCGTTCCTCGTCGTCGGGCTGCACGCTCAGCGTAAGTCCGGCGAGCAAGTAGAGGTGCCGGCGCTCGTCGGAGGTCAGGCGCAGCGCGCGCGAGATGCCGTCGAGCACGTCGGAAGAAACGTTGATCGGCAGGCCCTGCTCGAGCCGCGTATACCACGTCGCCCCGATGTTTGCCAGTAAGGCCACTTCCTCGCGGCGCAGCCCGGGAGTGCGGCGGCGCGCGCCATCGGCCAGACCGACGTCGGATGGAACGATTTTCGCCCGGCGCGTTTTAAGAAAATCACTGAGCTCGAGTCGCCGCTCGTCGGTGGAATTCACGGGAGCCTCCTCGGAAAGCTAGCACGCTTAGTGCTAGGATAAACTAGGTTCTAGTCATAGTATGCGCTCCGAGGTATCCTAAGCGCAAGCCCTTTCCACGCTAATTTTCCGAAGGCACACCATTGCCCGTAATTGAGAGAACCGCCGGAATCACCGGCCTTGTTCCCGCGCGCCTCAAGACCGCGCCCCCGCCCAAGCCGGCATCCGCGGCCATGCCTTTGATCGAGTGCGGAATGCGCCGTTACCTCGTGGTTGGGGGCGTCATGCTGGCCGCGCTGCTGCAGACCGTCGATCTCACGATCGTCAACGTCGCGCTTCCCACGATTCAGGGCAACCTGGGCGCAACGGTAGACGAGGGCACGTGGGTGCTCACGGGATACGTGATCGCCAACGTCGTCGTGATACCGCTCGCGCCGTGGCTGCAGCTGCGCTTTGGACGCAAGAACTATTTTCTCGCATCGATTGCCGGCTTTACGCTCGCATCGCTAATGTGCGGAATGGCCACTTCGCTGACCGCGCTGATTCTGTTCCGCGTCGTGCAGGGCGCCTTCGGTGGCGGACTGCTCGCGACGGCGCAGGTCGTCCTTCGCGACACGTTTCCGCCCGCGCAGATGGGGATGAGTCAATCCATCTTTGCGCTCGGGACGATTCTCGGGCCCTCCGTCGGACCGACGCTCGGCGGCATCCTAGTCGATCAAGCGTCGTGGCCGTGGGTCTTCGACGTGAACCTCGTGCCGGGTATCGTTGCATTCGTCGTCTTGGCGCGCTACATGCGCGACAACGGGCAGCCGCGGCGTTCGCCGGTCGACGTAGCCGGGATCGCGCTGCTGATCGTCGCGGTGAGCACCATGCAGTACGTGCTCGATCAAGGCCAGCGCGACGACTGGTTTTCGGATCCCTCGATTCGGATTTGCACGCTGCTGGCCGCCGCCGCGACGGTCGCGTTCGTGTGGTGGGAGCTGCGAACGGCGGAACCGATCGTCGATCTTCGCGTGCTGCGGCAGCCGGCCGTTGCCGCCGCGCTCGCGATAGCCGGCGCGTATGCGGCGATCGTTTTCCCGAGCCTGTTGCTGCTGCCGCAGTATACCGTCGACAACCTTGGGTTCACGAGCACCGAGGCGGGCATCCTCATCGGATTACGCGCGCTGCCGGTGCTGGCACTAACGATTCCCGTCGCGCTGCTGGTCGCGATACCGCGTTTCGACTTGCGCTGGTCGATCGGCGGCGGGTTGGCCGTCGCGGGCCTGGCATCGTTGTGGATCGGCGGCAGGGTGACCACCGGAAGCTCGATGGAGACGTTCGTCCTTCCGCTGCTCGTGATGGGAACCGGAGCCGCATTCGTTTATTCGCCGCTCCTCGTGGCGACGATGCGCGCCGTCGCACCCGAGGCCGGCGCCAAGGCCGCCTCGTTCATCGTCCTATTCTTTCAGCTCGGGGGATCGATTTCGTCGGCATCGATCGTGGCGTTTCTCGACCAGCGGCTGCAGTTTCATCAGACGATGCTGGCCGGACAGGCCACGCTCGCGCGACTCCCCGTCATCGAGTTCCTAAAGCACGGTAGCCTCGCGCAGCTCGCGAGCGCAATCGCCGCGCAGGCCTCCGTGCTCGCTTACGCCGACGCCTTTTTCGTAACCGGAGTCTTAGCCCTCATCATCTCGCCCGGCGTGCTGTTTCTAGCGCGACGGCGTGCATAGGAGAACCAATGTTGCAGTTTGAGAATGCTTGCAATCGAGTCTGTGACGACATCGCGGCGCTACTGATCGATACGCGAGGCGCCACGCGGCATACCGCGTTCATCGCGGCGCGCGCAACGCGCGACGTGGCCGCGGCGATGCATCACGCATCCGGAAGCGCGGAAGATGCGCTCTGGCAGGATGCGATGACGAGCCTTGAGCATTTCCTAGATCTCTGCGGTCCGCTAAAAACGCTCGAGGCGGCCGCGCCGCGCGCCCGCCTACGCGCCTTCATCGAAGAGAACGCCGATCTCCTGACGCGACAAACCGCGAGCCTCGCGAGCTAGCTTGGAGGAATCCGCGTGGGGCCGGAACGCCGACGCGCTCCGCCGAAGTAGTATCAGTGAATTCCTTCGAAGAACGTGCCGCGATGCGACGCGCCAGTTGGACGGCTTTCGTCGCGCATTCGGCAAAGGAAGCGGCGGCGCGGGAGCGCACCATCGAAGAAGCTATCTCGCCAGCGCAGCGAGCGGAGGCGGTCTTCGAGCTTTCTCTTCGTATGCCGTGGGGAGCGAATGCACCACAACAGCGGTTGACCGATCTGTTGCGCGCGATGAACGCCAAGGGCGCTGAATATCTGATCGTGGGGGCCTACGCATTCGCCTTTCACGCCCGGCCCCGCGCAACGAAGGGCGTCGATATCTTCGTGGGCTCGGATCCGGCAAACGCGCAGAAGGTGTGGAACGTGTTGAGAGCCTTCGTCGCGCCGCTCGAGGATCTTCGGCTAACCGACCTCGCCTCGCCAGGAACGTTCTTCATTATGGGCCGTCCGCCGAATCAAATTGACATCATTACGTCGATCGACCCGTGACATTCGAACAGGCCTGGGCAGCGCGGGTGCCGTCGACGTATGGCGACACTCCGGTTTGCTACATCGGAAAGGCGGAGTTCATCGCGAACAAGCTTGCCGTTGCGCGGCCCCAGGACATCGCCGACGTTGCCTACCTCGAGGCTGCGGAATAGTCGTCCACCTCCGTCCTTCGACTGCGGCGCTGCGCGCCGGAGTTTATCCTGAGCGAGCGCAGCGAGTCGAAGGGCTCAGGATGACAAGATTGCGAAGGCGGGTGGTCAATTCCGGTATTGACGGCGAAGAACCGCGCAGGCCATGGATTCACCCACCGTCGCAATCGACGACATCCCGCACATCGCCTGGACCGCGACCCCGGAGGGCCAGCTCCGGTTCAATCGCAAGTGGTACGACTACTCGGGCCTGACGCGCCGTTCGAACGCAACGCCGGCGGGTCTGGAGAAGCAGTGGTGGGCGGCGGTTCACCCCGACGATCGCGAGCGCTGCCGGCAGGCGCTGCTGGATGGGATGAAGATTCGCACGGGTTTCGAGATCGAGTTGCGGTTGCGGCGGGCGGGCGGAATGGCCCGGTGGTTTCGCGTCGCCGTGACGCCGCTCGACGGCGCGTCGCCCGGCGCAAGGGGTTGGCTGGGGATCGCTACCGACATCGATGACTACAAGCGCCAGGGCCAGCAGTTCGCATTCCTCGCACAAGCCGGCGAAGTGCTTGCGGAATCGCTCGATTTGCAGGCTACTCTCGATCGGCTCCTCGCGATCATCGTTCCCGACTTTGGCGATTGGGCGGCAATCGATCTCTTCGACGAAAACGATCGCCTGAAAACCGTCGCCGCCATTCACGCCGATCCAGAAAAGATGCGCTTCGTGAGGCGTCTCGTCGGGCGATACACCCACGATCCCCAGTACGAGCCGGTCGTCGCCGAGGCACTGCGAATGGGCCGGCCGATGATCATCCGCGAAGTCAACGTCGAACTCCTCAAAACGGCTGCGGCCCCCAACCTGCTCGCGGTGATTCGCGAGTTGGCGCCGCGCTCGGCGATCACCATTCCGCTGCGCACGCGCGGGCGAACGATCGGATCGCTCGTTGCGTACTGGTCGCAGACGCCGCGCCGATATGGCGACGCCGATTCGCCGCTCTTCGGAGAGCTGACGCGGCGCGCCGCCGTTTCGATCGAAAACGCGCGCCTCTACGAACGGGAACGCGAGACCGCCGCGGAATTTCAACGTGCGGCGCTGCCGAGTTCGCTGCCCGAAGTGCCCGGCATTCACTTCGACGGCATCTACGTGCCGGCCAGCGATCGCGAGCTGCTCGGCGGCGACTGGTACGACGCGCTGCGCCTCAACGACGGGCGCATCGTCGTTTCGATCGGCGACGTGGCCGGAAGCGGCCTCCCCGCGGCGGTGATCATGTCGTCGATGCGGCAGGTCATTCGGGGCGTCGCGCAAGTCTACGCCGACCCCATCGCCATGTTGGACGCGGCCGATCGCACGCTCAAAACCGAGTATCCCGACACGTTCGTTACGGCTTTCGTCGGCGTGTTCGATCCCGTCACGCGAGGCCTCACGCACGCCTCGGCCGGACATCCGCCGCCGTTCCTGCGCGATGCCGCGGGCACGGTGGCGCCGCTCGGCACGAGCGGGCTGCCGTTGGGGTTGCGCGTTCGCGGCGAAACGGCCACGACGACGGTACTGCCGGATTCCGCGCTGCTGGTCTTCTACAGCGACGGCTTGATCGAGGCCGATCGCAACGTCATCCGCGGTTACGAACGGCTGACGGCGGCGATCGCGCGACCCGAGATTGCCGGCAGTTTGCATCCGGCCCAGGCGATCTATCGCGCCGTGCTCAAACGCGGGACCAGCGACGACGTCGTCGTGCTGACCGCGCGGCTCGAGCCGCGGATCGCACGAATCGTCACTGCCGGCGAGGACGAACGCACGCTGCGCTGGGCCTTCGATACGAATAACGCCGCCCGCGCTCACGCGGCGCGCTACTCTTTCGTCGGCGTGCTGCGCGATCGCGGAGTGCGCGCGAAGCAGCTCGACGCCGCGGAACACGTCTTCGGCGAACTGCTCGGCAACGTCGTCCGCTACGCTCCCGGACCGATCGAGATCGTCTTCGATTGGAACTACGAAACGGCGCCGGTCCTTCACGTGCTCGATCGCGGACCGGGATTCACGTTCGCTCCCCAGTTGCCGTCGGATCTGCTCAGCGAACGCGGCCGCGGACTCTACATCGTCTGGTCGCTAGCCGAAGACTTCAACGTAACGCAGCGCTACGACGGCGGTTCGCACGCCCGCGCCGTGCTGGGGGTCGTTTAGAAGTTAGCGGCTGGAAGCGGGGCTGACGACTGCGGAGAATGGATAGAAAACGCCGTGGGTAATCGTCTTCGTCGCGGCTCCGCCGCCGGGGTAGGGGAAGACCAATACGGCCGAGCCGCTGAAGAACTGATTGGGCGTAACGACGCTCGAGCCCGCGATCCCAAACTGCCCGACGTTGCCCGCACCGGTCAGAGGCGTCGTTCCTTGGAGCGTTGCTTTGCTGCCGTTGAAGCTGAACTGATAGATCGCCGCACCGGCATTATCGCCTAGCGCGAGGTACTGGCCGTCCCATTGGATGCCGCCCGGAGCCCCGATGGTCTGAGGAAGCAGGATCGGGTTGATCTGGCTGCCGCCCTTGCGCAGCTCGCCGAACTCGAAGCCGTCACCGTACGAGCCAAACAGGCCGTCGACGTACAGGTTTCCCTTGGGATCGTAGCCGAGGTAATAATAGTAGTAGAAGCCATAGCCGATGTACGATTTTGGGAATCCCTTGGCTTTGTGATAGATCATGACGTTACCCTCGCGGGCCGAGTCATCCGAATAGTTCGCGACCGCGAGGTCGCCAGTCGTCGGGTCGACGGCACAGCCGTACGGCACATACGAAGGATCGTTCAGGGTGTGGATCGGCTTCGTGCCGCCGTGTGCGTATTCGTAGATCTTCCCAAAGGAGCTATCGGTTACGTAGACGTCCCCGCTCTTGTCGACGCACTCCCCGTACGGCTTGTAAAAGTCTTTGAGCGTCCCCACCAGCTTGCCCTTCGGATACGAATACACCGTAATGGTGTAGACGTTCGCGACGTAGAGCAGGTCCTCGCTCTTGGCTTCGGGCAGCATCCCGGATCGCGCGGGGACGGAGCCTTGCGCGACCGGCGCGTTTTGTGGCACGAACGGCGTGGTCGACGTTTGCGGTGCGGCGCAACCGGCGAACGCCGCCATCGCAACGATACCGAGCATGGAGTGCCGACGCATGTTGAAAAGCTCCTTGTTTAGTAACTGAACTCCTGAAGCTGGTTGAGATTCGGGTTGTTGAAGTCGTTGACGTAGCCCGTCCGGTTGGACGGATTGACGGCGAGGTGCGGGACGATGACCGTAAACCGACTAATAAAGTTGAAGCCGTTGATGTACTCGACGAGTTTGCCGCGCTCGTCGTACACGATGACGGTGCTTCCATACGGCGAGAAGGTCGAGTTCAACTGTGCCACCAGAAACAGATGGTGAACCGGATCGGCCGCTACGGCGGCGCCGTTGGTTAGGGGCCCCTTGCTGTAGAGCACGGGAATCTTCACGGCCTTGCCCTTACCGGTAGACAAGTTATAAAACTCGACGTCCATGTCGCCCGTGGTCGTCGTGCACAACGTGTCCGTCGTGGGGTCGACCGCCATGCCGTTGGGCCAGCCGAAGCCACGGCCATAAAAACTGCGCAAGTGCTTACCCGTCGCCGCATCCAGGACGTAAAAGGTGGCCGACTCGTGCGGGTTGTAGCGTTGCCGGCCGAGATAGGCGACCACCGCTTCATTCGTCGTGGCGTCGACCGCTGCATAGTTCGGGAAGCCGTTTTGGAAGAGAAACACCTTCGGGAAGTCCACGCGCTTTCCCCAGACGTTGTGAGCCGTGTCGTACGTATACAGTCCGACTTGATCGACGCCCCGTTTGTCCGGGTACAGCGCCATCATCACCTGATTCGGCGAGGCTTGATTGTTGGTTACGAAGTTCGGAACGATCCCGTGCATCTGGGCCGGCTTCGAGCGCCCGATGATCTTCTCGCCCGTCACGGGGTCGATCAGGTCGAAGTAGTCGTTGCGTTGGAACTGAGAGTGCTTGATCTTCTGGCGTTCCACGTCGACGATTCCGACGTCGCTCCCGGCGATCGCGTCCGCCACGGGTTCCGGGTTGAGGCCCTGCGTCTTCTGAACGACCTTGGTGATCTTGCCGGTGGTCTCATCGAACGTCTCGATCGCATTGATCGTGGTGCTCCCGAGCACGGTTTCCGTCAGCACACCGTCGTTCCCATTCTGGTTCATGTCCCAGCCGAAAATCTCGCCCCCAAACTCCGACGTCACGACCGGACCCAGCGTTCCGGCAGCCCGGTCCACGCCCGCGGCGCCTTGTACCACCGGCGCCACCGGCGATTGCGCGGGCAGTGATCCGCCGCACGCAGAGAGAGACATCGCAGCTACGGCTGCGTATGTCGCGTGTGTGATGCTACGCATACGGGATCGCTCCATGATGCGGGCATGCTCGCGAGAAAATGTGAGGAAAGTCTGAAGTCAAGAGGGGCCGAACATGACCAAGTGATGACCGCCCTCTCACCCGCCTGAAGCGATCGGCGCAGGCACTGCCCGCAAGGCGATCGCAAGTTCGTTCGCGAGCGCGCGATGGACGCGGCGCCCGGTGACGCGTCCCGAACAGGCATAGGCGCGTTGCTTCGACCGCTGATTTCCACAGTTGGCGAGGATCGCGACCGCAGCATCGATGCATTCCCGCGCCGCTGACCGGTTGCCGAGCCCCTCGTGCGCCTCAGCCGCAATCCGCAGCGCTTCTCCGGCGATGCGTTGGGGACGCCCCGGCTGCTCGCGTGTTTGCAGGCGCCCAGCCAAGTCGAGAGCCAAATCAAACCGTCGCAACGCCAGATGCACCTCCGCAGCCGCCATCTCCGTTGATGCTTCACTCACTCCGCCGACGTCGATGCCGCTCGCCCGCAAGGTAAGTTCCAGAGCGCTTTTGGCGTTTCCGCAGGCGAGTTCAACCGCAGCCATGTTGAGACAGGCATAGACCCAGATTTGAACGCTGCCGATCGCTTTTGCCGCGTGCATTGCGGAGCTGCCGGCAACCCGCGCCTCGGGCAGGCTGCCTACCATGACCAACGATTCGCAGAGATAGCACAAGGCGACGGGAAGCATTCCGGTGACCTGGGCGTTCGCCATGATGGCAACGGCCTCGCGCAAATACTCGAGCGACCGAGCCATTTGCCCGTCGACATACCATTGGCTCAAGCCGAGGCTAATCAAGAGCTCCCCGGAGAGGTCGGGCGGCTTATGCGCCATGCGGTCGAGTACGCGACCCGCCTCGCCCAAGCGTTTGAGTGCAAGGTCTGGGTTTTCTTCAACCGCGAGAGCGAAGGTGGCTGACCGCAAGAACGCCGTCACGGCGATGCGCGACGCCTCGGGTTCGCCGTAAGTACCGATACGCGTAGCGTCGCGCGCTGCGTTGTCGCAGGCCGACCGCGTAGCCGTCAGGTTGCCGGCAGCCCACGACTGCATGGCTCGCCCAAGTTCGAGCTCGGTCGAAACGATCACCGCGTCGTCAGTTTCACCGAGGGAAGCGCCGGCGCGGCACGCCTCCGCGAGAAATTCTTGGCTCTGCACAGCATCGCCGCAGTCTGCTGCAAGCTCCACTCCCAGGCAGCAGGCGCGAACGCAATCCCGGGCGCTCGTCGTCGCTCGGAGGACCGACTCAAGCAACGAGAATGCCGCCGGCATATCGCCGACGCGCGTCAGATTGACGACGCGATCGAGATCCAACTCAAATGCGGCCGGCGTTTTCAGTACCGCTTTGGATGGTCGCGCGAGTTCCGCTCTGACCAAGACCGCAAGGCGCTCCATTGCGCGGCGCCGTTCGCGATAGAACTCGCGCAGCGAGATTCCAAGATCGACGGCTACGGCCGAGTGTTTCTCGCGCCGGACATCGCAGCGCTCCATAATGGCACGTTGACGTGAGCCGTGGAGCGCAGACGCGGCATCGGTCTCAAGCGACACGATCGAGGCAAGGACGATCGCCTTGATCCGTAGCGCGATCATTCGACCGTCGAGCTCGGCGTCGTCGGCTTCCCGGATTCCGGCAAAACATTGCGCGACGAGGTCGTTTTGACGAAGGTGTTTCGGCGCGTCGAGGTTCCGCAGAAGGTGGCTTATCGCCAGACAATCTCTGGGCCTGACTCTCCTCGACCGGGTGACGCCGGGATCGGTCGTAGGCAAGCGAGACATCGCGCTGGACCGTTCGCCGCGAACGGACGAAAAGCCGCCGCGGAGGTCGTCGTCGAGCGTCAATCCAAGGTGCGCGCCATGCGATTGTCGCGGGGCGCGTTCATCGGCTCGTCGGTTGGAATCTCCGCCTTAGCGGCGGCGCGGATGCCGCAGGCGGCGTTGGCCGCGGAGCCGGACATGCAGATTCCCCCGGTGCGCATCGACGCGGGACGCGTCATCCGCACCGTCGTGGGCTTGCGCCCGTTCCGTTCGACCGGGTTCGTGCTTCGGGCGCAACCGTTTGGCTCGAAGCTGCTCGTACACAACTACGGTCACGGCGGCGGCGGATTTACCCTATCGTGGGGCTGCGCCACGCTCGCCGTAGACTTGGTAGCGGGGCGCTCGGCGTCGCGCGCCGCCGTGTTGGGATGCGGTGTGATCGGTTTGACGACCGCGCGAATACTGCAAAACCGCGGGTGGCAGGTGACGATCTACGCCGCGGATCTTCCTCCCGCGACGACGTCGAACATCGCCGGCGCGCAATGGTCGCCGACGTCAGTTTTCTCAGCGAGTGCCGCGACGCCCGCGTTCCTCGAGACGTTTCGCAAGGCGGCGCGCATCGCCGACCGTGCGTTTCAGCTCATGGTGGGGCCGGCGTATGGCGTTCGCTGGATCGACAACTACGACCTAAAGCGCGACGCGAACTCGACCGGCGGGGAACTCGATAACGGGCAAAAGTTCGGAATCGCGGACCTCTACGCCGATGTCGAGACGGTCGACCCCGCCACGCTGCCGTTCACGGGTTTCAAGAACATCCGGCGCTTCGGCACCATGCTGACGGAGCCGAACACGTTCCTGCCCGCGGTCGAACGCGACTTCCTCTTGCAGGGCGGCCGCATCGTCGTGCGCACTTTCAATACCGCGTCCGACGTTGCGGCGCTGCACGAGCCGGTCGTCTTCAACTGCACGGGGCTGGGCTCGCGCAAACTGTTCAACGACGACGTTCTCGAGCCGGTCCGCGGCCAGCTAACGATTCTCGAGCCCCAACCCGCCGTCGACTACATATATTTGGCCGCCGGACCGCTGTACATGTTTCCGCGATCCGACGGCATCGTGCTCGGAGGAACGTTCGAACGCGGTAACTGGTCGACGAGTGTCGATCTCGCGACGCAGGCGCGCATCTTGGCCGCTCACGAAGCGCTGTTTGCTGTGATAAAGTGATCTGAAGCCATGGCACAATACGAGATCGTGCTGCCGGAAACGAAGCCCGAGACGGAATGGGTGCGCGGGCGGCCTCTTCAAAAGGTGAGCCCGCAGCGGACTCACTCGCGCCTGCAAGGTGCGCTGACGATGCGGCTCGAGCGCTGGGCGGCGGGTCGCGGAGAGGTCGGGCCGGAGTGGCGCTTTCGCGTCGCTCCTCCGGACGAAGTTCGCCGGCCGCTCGTTCCGGACGTGGTGTACGTATCGAACCGCCGTCTTCGAACGCTCAGCGATGAAGAGGTCGAGATTCCACCGCTCGCGCCCGACGTCGCCGCAGAGATTCTCTCGCCCGATGACCGCCGCGCCGACATCGACGACAAGATCGCCGTATACTTGCGCGCCGGTTCGTCGCTGGTGATCGTCGTCGATCCGCAGCAACGTGCCGTCGAGCTGCACGACCGCGACCAAACGCTATGCCTCGGCGAAACGGGCGCGATCGAGCATTGGGCGTTGCCCGAGTTCTCGTACCCCAGTGCGAGAACTGTTCGCGGTGCTTCGCCGCTCTTAGCGGAGCCAAAACGCTTCGCCGACCCACGACGCCTTGAGCTCCGTCACTCGTTCGTTCGTCAGTTCGGTCAAGCACGAACCGCCGTCGATCGCGCACGCCCTTGTCGCGATAGGCGGCCCACGCGAGCTCCGCGGCGGCGAGCGTGGATCGCTGCGTCTTGGTCAGGCGCTCGAGATAGTCGCGATACAGGCGATTCAGCGCGGCGTCGGCGGACGGTGACACCGGCCGTTCCGCGGCCCGCGAGCTTTTTGAGAGCAACGACGCGAGGTGTTGCGTGCGAGCGCGCGTCATTCGGACGTCGCACTCGACGCCGAGCTGCGGCGCGATCGTGCCGGGAAGATAGAGCTCGTATTCAAACGCACAGGTCTTGTCGCGCGCCGTTGCCCATGCGGCCTGCGACGCAGTGAGCGCTACGGTGCCCGCGCCGGACGTGTTGAACTTCGCCGCTACCTTCGCATACGTGGCCGTCAGAGCGGAGCGTGCCGCATCACTTTGCTTGCTCCAGCACGTCCGCATGTCGTAAGTCGTCCCCTGATTGCACGGATTGCCCGCGACGGCGATCAGGAGAACCGCTAGCGTCGCGCTAATTTCGGTCATAACGCGTCCGAGGTTCGCTTGCCGGGCGCCGAATCCGGTTGATGACTATGAGGGGGCGACAATGAAGGCTTTTTGCAATTGGCTATCTCGTTTGGGCCGGGACGATTGCGGCCGCGGGCACCCAAACCGCGTCGCTGGACCTGCTCGCGCGCGCGACCAATCCAAACCCTACGCTCAACTCATATACCGCTTCGACACAGCTGTCGGCGCTCTTGCACGTCGTCATCCCTATCCACAAGACGTTCGGCGGCACCGTCTACTACCTGCGACCGAATCGAAAGATCGAGTTTCAAAACGTCCCCAACTCGGTTGCGCAATTCAGGGACCTCGTATCGTCGACGCCGACCTACGAGCAGGCGACGAAACAATACACCATTACACCGCTCGCCGACAACGGAACGGCATCAAAGTATTCGCTCGTTCCTAAGAAGGCCGGCGGACGCGTGAAGAACGTCGTCGTTACTGTCGACGACCGATCCGCGCTGCTCAGCAACGCGCAATGGAACTACACGAACGGCGGCACGCTCTCGTTCGCGCAAGTCTACGAAAACATCGGCACCTATCGCTTACCTTCCAAGGCAACGATTTCGGCGCGATTCCCCGGCTACAGCGTCGACGGCACCCTGACGTTCAGCAAGTATCAGCCGAACGCAACCGTCTCCCCGTCGGTCTTCGCCTCGCCGCACTAGCTCCGCCACAGCTGGGCGTTCGAACCCGGAAGGTGCCACGATGGCATCGAATAGTCCGGCTTTCGGCTCGGAGGATGATGGTATGCCTTCTACGATCTCTCTCGGCTCCGCCGGCGACGACGTAAAGCGCTTGCAGCGCGTCTTGGCCCGGCATCTCCTTTGGGATCCGTTCGGTCCCATCACCGGCACGTTCGACGCCGGCCTTGAAACCGCAGTAAAGAGTTTTCAGCAAGCCAACGGTTTGACGGTGGACGGCGTCGTTGGCCCGGCGACCTGGGCAGCGCTGCCGCCCTATCGGGAAGCATCGCCGAAGCTAGAGCAAGGTTCGAAGGGACCGGGGGTGGCCTGGCTTCAAAAAGCGCTCGCCGGCGGCGACGTCGCGATCCATTTCACACCGTATTCCGGCGCGTTCGACGGCATCTTCGGCCCGCTGACCGATGCCGCGGTTCGCGCAATGCAGAGCTGGGCCGGTATCTCGGTTGACGGAATCGTCGGCGACGACACCTGGTTTGTATGGATGACCCCCGGCTCGGCGCAACAGCTGACGCTGGAAGGCGCGTGCGGTCTCACGAACGGCTTGTTGTAAAGTGGCGAGGAGTTCCGGCGATTGGATTATGACGTTCTAATAGCCGGCGGTAGCTTCGGCGGCTGCGCGGCGGCACTAGCGGCGGCAACCGCCGGCCATTCCGTCTGTTTAATCGAGTCTTCCGCCTGGCTCGGCGGCCAATACTCGGCGCAAGGCGTAACGAAGCCGGACGAAACGACTTACACGCCGACCGTCGGCAGCACGGCGACGTACCGAGCCTTCCAGCACGCAGTTAGGGCATTCTACCGAAACAACTACCGGCTTTCATCTTCCGGCGCCGCCCAGCCCACCTTCGATCCCGGCGGCAATTACCCGGGATTCTCAGCCGAACCATTGGTCGTGCATCAAGTCCTGTTGCAACAACTCCAGGCGCAACCCGCGGTCCACGTGCGGCTGAATCTGCGCGTGACGACGGCGACCATGGCCGGCGATGCGCTGCAAAGCATTACCGCGGTCGATCCGAGCGGCGTTTCCACCACATTCGCCGCACGGTATTTTCTCGATGCTACGGACCTCGGTGACCTAATCGCCATGGCCGGCGTCGAGCACGTGACCGGTGCCGAAGCCAAGGCTGACACCAACGAGCCAAACGCTCCCGACGCTGCGCATCCCGATTGGATTCAGCCGATCACGATGGTCGTCGCCCTCGAACGCAGGCCCGCCGGCGAGAACCATACGATCCCGAAGCCGGCTGCTTACGAGACGCTGAAGGCTCAGCAGAACTACACGATCGTCGACGGCTACATCAAGAAGATGTTCGACCAGCCGGTGGATATGTGGGGTTATCGCAGGCACATTTGCGCATCGAATTTCAGCGACCCCGCGTTCCCTTGCGATTTGAGCATGCTCAATATGGGAGCCAACGACTACCAGGGGGCAACGCTTCCGTCGGGTGACTCGAATCGAGACGCGCAAATCATCGCGGATGCGCGCCAGGCGTCCTTGGGTTACGTGTATTGGCTGCAGACGGAGCTTCCGAGGGACGACGGCTCCGGGCTGGGATATCCAAACCTTAAAGTTCGGCCCGATCAGTTCGGCACGCCCGACGGCACGTCGGCCCAGCCGTACATCAGAGAATCGCGGCGCATTAAGGCTGAGTATACGATCGTGCAACAGGACCTAGACCAGAACTTCAACCCGGGGCCACGGGCCAAGAATTACGATGATTCGTGCGGCATCGGCGATTACGGAGCGCTCGATATCCATGGCCTTCAGGGCGTCGGAATGACGGGAGACTGGATTCCGATAAAGCCATTTGAGATACCGCTTCGGTCCCTTATCCCAATTCGCGTCACAAATGTCTTGCCGGCCTGCAAAAACATCGGAGCGACGCATATCACCAATGGCGCATATCGACTCCACCCCGTTGAGTGGAACGTCGGTGAAGCGGCCGGTATGCTCGCAGCCTTCGCGCTAACTTCCAACGTGCCGGCGCGCGGCGTAACCGCGAACGAAACCGCGCTCCGTGCATTTCAAAAACAGCTCTTAGCTCGTGGCGTTCCGCTCTTTTGGTGGACGGACGTCCATTTCGGCGACCCATGGTTCACCGCTGCACACCTGGTCGGTGTTGCGGGGATTATGAGCGGCGAGACGAGCTCGATGAACTTTCAACCCAACGATCCGTTCGACGATGCGGACAAGGCCGCCGTAGATAACAATCTTGGGCGGGCCCTCAGTTGGCCTGCGACGGCGATGACGCGCGCTCAAGCGGCGCAATGGGTCGCCGCACAGCTGGGCTGGATGTAAACCCATGCGCTTCATCATCTTCATCGGAACCCTAGCGCTGCTCGCGACGGCGGCGCCGAACCCGCAGCCATCGCTGCAGGGTCTGATCCGTCAGCGGATTCATTACGTGTTCGTCATCTATCAAGAGAACCGGTCGTTCGATCATTATTTTGGGACGTTTCCGGGCGCAAACGGGATTTACACGGCCGACGCGCGCGCGCACGGGTTTGAGCAGTACAACCCGATCGCGAAGCGTGAGACGCGAGCGTTTCGCGTCGTGGCGCCGGAGTTGGGCCTCTTGAATAACGCTCGCACGGTCGTGGATACCGGGATCCATGGCGGCGCGATGGACGGATTCGCGGGCGCGCAAGCCGCATGGGCCCAAACCCTCCCACTCGCCGAGCAGAAAGGCCTCGGCATGACCGACGCTGCCGACGCCGCGTCGGTTGCCGACGAGGCGATGGCGCACGTCGATTGCGACACGATTCCCTATCTGTGGATGTATGCGAGCCGCTTCGCGCTGTACGATTCGTTCTTCCAGGGCGTTCGGGCGCCATCGTCGCCAAGCAATGTGGAGATCATCGCGGCACAAAACGGCGAGACGGAATACGCGCGCTACGGCGCGGCCGGGCCGCCGTACACGGCGGACCCAAAAGGCGTCGCCGGACGCGGCGTCCCGATGTTCGTCGATCTCGATCCGGCGTGGGGGCCGTACAACAGCGTTGACTTCAGCGCGCAGCACCAAGTCGACCAGACCTACGCCACGGTGCTGCTGAACCTCGAAGGCGCGGAAGCGGGGCGCTTAACGAACTACACGCAGGACGTCGGCGATGACATCGCCTTCCTTCGCGGGCAACGTGACGCGCCAGTCAACTGGACGTGGTACGAGCAAGGTTATGCCAATCCGGCGGATCCCCAGCGCCTGACGCTGGTAACGCACCATCTGGCGCCGCACTATTTCGGGTACATCGCACAGAACGCGTCGATGGACCGCCACGTTGCCGATATCACGCAGTTCGCGTCCGACATCGAACAGGCCAAGCTCGGCTCCGGCGGCCTCTTCTATCTGAAGGGCGGCTTCGGGAGCAATCAAGGCTTGCACCCGCGCAACGCCGCGCCGCACACGTTCTTAGGCGACGACGATCATCCGGGCGAGTCCGATTCGCAGGTCGCCGAGGCCGACGTCGCCGCATTGGTCAACATCATAGCGCGCAGCAAATATTGGAGCCAATCGGCGATCGTCATCACGTGGGACGATCCGGGCGGCTTTTGGGATCACGTGCCGCCGCCGAAGTGGCTCGTCTGCCCCGACGGTAAGGCTTGCGGCAACGGGCAACGCGTGCCGCTGCTGCTCATCTCCCCTTACGCGCGCAACGGCATCGTGCACGAGTACGACGATCAGGCGTCGGTGATCAAATTTGTGGAGCGGCTCTTCAATCGGACGCCGCTCGCGCGGCTTCCCGACGAGGCGCGCTTCGCGCCGTTCGGGCCACGCGACGCGAGCGACTTGACGGGTGACTTGTCGGGTGGATTCGATGCGGCGCGACTGCGCGGCAATCGACCGCCGATTCCGGCTGCGTCAGCTGTCGTACCCGATGACATCGTTGGAACGATTCCGAGTCAGTGGTCGTGCAAGTCGATCGGTGTGAGTCCGGTCGCGCCGCCGCCGGGAACGTCGGACGCGCCGCCGGCAGGCTTCAATCCCCACGTATTAGTCGTACCGTTGCCGACGGCAAAGCCATAAAGTTTTACGAACCCGCGATCAGGCTCGCATACATGCGGCTCGCATCGGTGGGCGTGCGCTTTAACTCGGGATCGCCGTCGAGATCGATGTGGTAGAGACCGAAATCGCTGCCGTCGTCGAAGGGCAGGCCCCACTCGCGGTTCGAGGTGATGCTCCAGCAGAGGTAGGCTTCAATCGGAACGCCGCGAGCGACGGCCTTGCGCACTTCGTTGATGTGCGCCTTTAAGTAGTCGGCGCGGGCGACGCCGGACGCGCGACCGACGCAGCCGTTCTCGATGACGATGATCGGCTTTCCGGGAAACTGGCGCGCGGTTTCGCTGAGAATCACGTTGAGTGCGCCCGGCCATACCGGAGCGCTCGCGTATTGAAAATCCGCGGCGGCGCTGAGCCGATGCAGTTCGCCGGGCCAGAACGACGGCACGCCCCAGTAGTAGTCGAGGCCGACGTAGTCGAGCGTGCCGACGCACTCGCGCGGGCAGAGAAACTCCGGCAGCTTGCCGGCCATCCCGAGATTCCACCAGTTCGTGCCAAGCAGCGTTCCAAAGATCGCGAAACTCTTGCGAAACCCAAAGAATGCATGCAGCCACGATCGCGTCGCGCTGAAACGCTGCGTGCCGCTCACGGGAACGAACTCCACGCGATCAGGATCGCCGAAGATAAGCTGCGCAACGCGCCGCCCAATCTCCGGCTCAAGCCCTACATAGCGCGGCGCTTCACCCTTGTCACCCTGAGCTTGTCGAAGGGTGACCATACACAACCCCTCCACCCCCGGATGAATGCCAACCCGCAACACACCGCGCCGCCGAATACGCCTGATCGAGCGGTCCATCTCCGGCACGGGCCTCCCGGCATCGGCCTTGGACTCTTCCTCACGTCCGATCTGCGCGATCGTCTTACGGTTGAACGCGTCCGGAATTTCGGGATGCTCGCTCCGCAGCTCCCGGATCGCACGGTCCACGATGTTGAGCAGCGTGCGGCTGCCCAGCGCGAGCGCGACGGCAAAGTACTGTTCCGAGCCCGGAAGCTGCGTGAGCCCAAGCACATCGCCGGCGTACTCGCGCAGCGTCACGTCGTCGTCGAAGACCGCGTCGACCTCACCACGCCGCAACGGATCAACGGCGTCGGGCATGCCGTCCACATAGGTGATCGTCGCGGCGGGAAACCAGCCACCAATGATGGTTGCGGGAAGCGTGTCGGCGACCACCGCGACGCGGCCGCGCCACTCTTGCGCGTTCCCCGGAAGCGCAAACGAGCTCGCGTGCAGCACGGCAAGATGCGCGCAATAGTACGGCTCCGAGAAAAACGTGTGCTGCCCGCGCTCCGGCGTCATGGTGAGCTGGGCGATCGAGCAATCGACGCGGCCGCCTTCGACGAACGCGGATTGCGCGATCCGCGCCGCCTGACGCTTCGCGGCCTGTGGTGACTGCAAGTGCGTGGCGTTGCGATCGACCCAGCGCTGCAGCCATTGCGGCAGCCCCAACACGAGCGGGTTCGTGCCGCAGCGCGCGTTCGGCCGGATGCGCCGGATCGCGTCGCGCGCCTTGGCATGCGCGCGAAAGAGATTTGGAATCAACGTGAGCACGTCATCCATTTGCGCGTCGCCGCTCTGGTACGGCGGCTGACCTGGCGGCATCGCGTAGGCGCGCATCCAAAAGCCTTTGATCCAGCCGTAGACGAGCTGGTTGGGTTCGTTGAGGGTCACGTAGTCGTCGATGAGATCGCCGAGACGCTGCGCGACCTCGGTTGCGAAACGGACAAGGCTATCCGGAAAGCTGGGATCAAGCAGCCCCGCGCCGCTGCCGGCAGCCTGGATGTGGAGCGGCCACGTGTTGTGCACGAGCGTGACCATCGTCGACATTCCGGCGTCGCGGATCGCTTGCAAGACGGCGCGATAGTGCGCGAAGGCCTCGTCGCTCCAAGCGGCGGGATCCGGCTCAAGCCGCGCCCAGGAAAGCGATAGCCGGAACATCGTGCAGCCCAAGCCACGCGCAAGCTCGACGTCTTCGAGGTAGCGATTCCAAAAGTCGGTGGCCTTGCGGCGAGAAACGAGCCCGCGCGCACCCTCCCAGACGTCGCGAATGTCATCGCGTCCGTCGTAGGCCTCGCATTGATGGTCGGCAGTTGCGACACCGAATCGAAGGCTGCGCGCCACCTGCGCCAGATGCGTGGCAACACGCCGGCTTCCCTTTCAGCAGGAGATTGCGAATTACGTGGACCTAGCGCCGTCGGTGAATTAAGGACGCTGCCTGACATGCGTAAGTCGCATTTGGATACGGTGCGTGCGCAACGAGGCCGACAATCTACGGCCTGTCACGACAGCTGCGCAACCAGCTGATCTCCACGTGCGATCGGCCGGCGCACACCCACGCGACGTCTCAAAAAGGCTACATCGAGCACCCCCGTTCTAGAGCGTTATTTCCGAAAGCGCCGGAGGAGGAGCCATCGCCGCGCAAAGCCGTTTACTTAACAGCCCACCGAATCCCCCCAAATGCACCGATACGACATCTCCGACGCTGCTAAAGGACAAGCCGAGAGGGGCTCATACAAAGGCATTTAGCGTTTCAACGATAGCGCGTTCTACGCCGGAGATCTTGCTCGCCGGCACCGCCTGGATAATTCTCTCAGCAAGGGATGGGCGTTTGAATGCATTATTCCAAGTTACGTCAGCTCCGGCCCGCCTGACAAAGCTAGACCGTATTGACCTGAATAGCGAACTGCATCTCTCGTAGACGCTCGTCAACTCGTCCCCTTTGGCTAAAAATAGCGCTCGCATCCTATCGACCTCTTTAGCATGTCTCTTGAAAGCGGCTTTCCGCGCCAATTCCTGCCACACGCATGCAAAGAAGTACCATATCGCGTCGCGCGGATTGTAGCCCTCGCCTTCTATACTATCCCGAAACGCTCGGTCGATTACTCTGAAAACCGCGTACTTGGCAAAAATCTCGGTAAAAGTGCTGTCTTCAGCATAAAACAGCTCGTCATACGTGTTTCCTGAAAAGAGCGTAGCGGCTTTACTAGCCAACTCCGGCCATCCTGTCGCTGCGGCCAAGAGCTGCGCGAGCCTGACTATGGCAACGTGGTGTTCAAAGCGGCGTTGGAGGGTGACCCGGTTGCGGCTCCACAGTAACTTTTTTCGCTCGTAAAACAGTCCCTGCTTAGAGAATTCATGCTCCAGCTTGACTTGAATCGGATCATTTGCGCGCAGCTCCCACGACGCTACCGCATTTTGGCTATTGGATCGCTCGATGATATCGGAAACGAGGCCTTGGCGGCCTTCTCTGCCAACCGGGACCTCTACTATGCGCAGCAGAACGCGAGCTTCAGAACGCTCTTCATCTACTCCCTGCAGCACATGAAGCGTTTGAGAGCCATTGATAATCGATGGATTGAACAGCTTTAATCTCGTCGGCCCACGGTCGACAGCCGTGCAAATAATGGATATTCCATTATGACCAAGAAAGAACTCATCAGCCTGATTGAGAAAGGTCTCTTTTATTCCTTCGTTTATATCGGTCTTGCCACGCTCTAACCGCACATTTTCCGAAAATAACCGCTCACCCACTAACTTGGTTTGGTCTATAAGATCCTGCAATACCGCAGCGGTGATATATGTCGTAACGCCTGGTCGGTTACCGGTCCTGTGATTTAGCGCCCTGAACTCAAAGATCGCGTGCCGATTGAACCGCACGCTGATTGGGCCGGCGAGTGGTGTACCCCCATGTATGCTGCGAGTATAAACGTCGAAAACGTCTGGCGCATATTTGAAATCTAGCTTTTCCAGGACATGATTAGAGGCCGTTATAGCCCGCTGTTCAAAAGTAGGCACACGTGCGTGGAGCGTAACAAGGAGAAAACTTAGTTTTAGCTTTCGATCCTTGATATCATCAATGATATCGAGGTATCGCCTTTTACAGTCTTCGTTCGCCTTATTTCCTAGATGGTTGAGAAGGGATTCCTTGCTCGAGAACGCCTGCGGTAGATTGCCGAACTCTGCGTATCGACCGCTAGCAAGCGGAGTTACCTTACGTCCCTCGCCGGGCAGCGGAGAATACGTACAATGCACTAGAACACACAGTTCCTTAGCACAATAGCGATTTCTTGGTATGCGCACGATCGCATCAACATTGCCGTCTCCAGGCCCGTTAGTGATCAGGACATCCACGCCATCAATGTCGCGACTGCCGTAAAAGTGCTGAAGGAACCAAAACAGGAACTTATCTTCTATCTTTTTATATGGCACATCAAGGCCACGAATCGCCTCGCCTAGGGCGCGCCCGATCTCCTTTTGGGATTCCTGGGCAGTGCGTCGCGTCATCTGTTAATGCCTCACAAGAATTATTGAAATCGCCACCTAATGTCTCGGGCGAACCCCAATCATCCCGCTGCCAACTACAAACGCAACGTCATTTCTTAGGTCACGCATGCAAGTTGCCCTAGGCGTCTTACGCCTTTCGCTTGCTCTCGTTAGTTCGGGATAAGCGGCGGACAGGCCGAACCACAGGTCCTTCGTACTTATCGGAGTCGTAGGGTGGTTCTCCCTTAACCATTCTTCGGCGGCGATCGCAAACCGGGAACGTCGCGGCATCTAAACTACCTCCGTGGGGAACGCCTGACCTATTGCGCCTCGGGTCCACCGGGACCCTTGCCGTTGGATGTCAGGTGCGGTATATGGCGGATGGAAGCGCCTGGCGCAGGGGCGCGACCGGTAGAACCCAGAACGTTTCCCAGGCTTCCGTGCATGTTGAAAATTCTACTCGTTGGAGCGAACTACGGCGATTGGTGAATGACCGAAACATCGGTGGACTCTCGATCCTCGCTAAGACGGAACGGGATCCTGCGTCTTCATATCGGACGCCCGAATGGTTAGTTGAGCGCTTTTCGACGGTGCTAGGCGGTATTGAGTTGGATCCGTGCACAATCGCGTCTAACCCCTGCGGTGCTGAGAGGTTCCTCACACCCGACGACGATGGCATTCTGCAAAGCTGGGATGCAAATCGCATATACGTGAACCCTCCGTACGGCAAGACCATAAAGCACTGGGTCCATAAAGCCTTGGAAGCCGCCAAGAGTGGCTCGAAGGTGCTCCTGCTAGTGCCAGGCCGGACAGACGCCAGGTGGTTTCAAGGAGCCTTGCAGCAATCCAGCGGTGCGCTTTTCTTTGCCGGGCGTTTGAGATTCTACTCTACCCTGACCGGTGATGAGAGTGACGCGCCTTTCCCATCGGTTGCGCTGGCCTTTAACTGCAGCCTAGACGGTCTTCGAGACCTCGGAACGCTGGTCGTCGTCAAGAGCACCTAGAGCAAAGCTAGGGCCCAGCCGGTGCATTCGAAGAGGCAAGCGATCAAGTCGCACGAAGACTCAGTCATAGCGAACAACCTCTCTGCGACTTTCAGCAAGAGGGAGGTACATGGAAGCATCAAGGCGTTTTGACAGTTACGATGATTGGTATGCGCGGGCGCGACGCGCTAGGCCGTTTCTCCGTTGGGCAGGCGGCAAGCAGCCGTTTCTCATCAAGCACCCAGGGATAGTCCCAACGTTCACCGGTCGATATATTGAGCCGTTCCTTGGTGGCGCTTCTGTTTTCTTTCACATCATGCGCACACAGCCCCGACCGTGCCCCGCGGTGTTGGGAGACATCAATCGAGAATTAATAACTACGTACGCCGCCATCAAAGCAGACCCATACCTGGTCTACGAGCGCCTCTTAACTCTTCAAGCGGGCTTCGATGCAGGTGTGGACAAAGCAGAATACTACAACAGTATGCGTCAACTCTTCAACGCGCAACGGCCAAAGGTTGACGGCGCCTTGTTTATTTTTATAAATCGCACTTGTTGGAATGGTCTTTACCGCACAAATAAAGATGGAGTTTTTAACGTCCCCTATGGCAATCCAAAATCCGATCGCGTTGTCCCTAGACTGGAGGATCTATTGGATGTCCATGCGGCCCTACAACAAGCCGAACTTCGCAATACAGCATGGGAAAACACCCTGGCGACGGCCGAACGTGGGGATTTCGTATTCTTGGACCCCCCCTACTTTTCCGACTGCGCATCCGAAAGCATAAAGTACTCCCGCTATCCCTTTACTGAAAAGCATCACTTTCGACTAGCTAGCCATGTTGGCGCGCTAGCAGATCGCGGTATCGCCTTCGTTTTAACTAATAGCGGCGAGGAGCAAATGGAGTCGCTTTACAGATCTCTCGGCTTAAGTGTGCGCCGTATCAACGTTCCGAGATATATCAGCAGTAAGACTGACGAGCGCGTCGCCACGAGAGAGCTGCTCGTCACGCCTAAGGGCCTCGGATAGAGGTTCGTCGACCATTAACATATTGCCGAGCCGTTGACGAACGATCAAGGCCGTATTTGCATTCGCCAATAAAGCACGCGCCGCAATAGCATCTTCAATAGAGACTGCCCTATTTAGATCAATCAGGAACATAACGCTGTGTCGATAGCCAGATGCCCTATATAGCGACGCCTGGCCGAATGCTTTGCAGGCACTCGATGAGATGCCCCCAGCATGCAGCACCTTCACCTCCACCGCAAATAGCTTTGCGTCGTAGCTCAAGACTGTGAGATCCGGCTTCAATAGTCGCCCAAAATATCGAACTGCCGAAACCGGTCCAGCGCCTTCACCGCCAAGATGCAGCCCACGAACGCCAAGCGTATTAATGAATCTAAGTAAACGAGGGGCGACCGCCGACGCGACAAATTCTGGCTCACGTTCGCTGTGTCGAGGAGCGCGCAACTTCATTTCTGCCAGTTCGCGCGTTATTAACATAGCGAGACGAGCTATTCGCCTCGCTATATTTTTGCCTGAAATATGCTAGGCCTCTATACCGAGCTTTGACTCCACGGTGCGTGGGCTCCTAAGTTTGCTTCGGATACGCTCTCGTTTCACCGCATCTGGCGATGACGAACGCAGAAGTTCCTTTGCAACTTGACTTGCGCCGCCCGCGCCAGCGATACCTTTCCAGTGGTCACGCCCCAAATCGATGGCATCAGCGAGCGGTGCCAGCATTTTTTCAAAATCTGACCGTTCGACCTGATCGGCTTCGTATGCGCGATCGACAAGGACGCCACCGAATTCGGCAAAGCCGTTCAAGCCGATCGATTGGAATAATATATAGTCGCGTTTGTTATTCCAAGCGTCGGCAAACCTTTCACGCACCGCCTGCCAAAAATTGTCGATCAGGCTCACCAAATCCTCAGGATCGTCCTGAAACTCCGCGGCCACTTGTTTAGCGTTCCGAAGTTGGACCTGCACAGCTGTCTTCAGCGTGTTTATCTTGATCACCGGATTGATTTCTTCGCTAGCCCGGACGCCTTTCATAGAGCCTCCCATGAACACCCGGTTATGGAAGGCTCTTCCGGGTTTCGTCAGCTCATTTGCAATCCACAACGGCAGGTGCTTTGGATCGCCCTTAAGCTCTTCTGCATTTTTTAGCCGGAGAGTAAGAGAATCCAGGTGAGCTGTCTCCATGCCTTCGTGCTCATCATTGATGTCCTTGAACAAGGCGCCTTCTTGGTTAGCACTGAGCCCCAGCAGCATACAGAATGGAACGTCAGGGAATTCCAGCTCGCCGTTTAAGTCGTCGCCATTCGGCAGCTCATCCGCCATTAGACTCTGCTTTTCTATCTCTTCGTCTGCACCATGGAGTCTGTGGTTTCCATCAACGCGGCTGATTTTTGGTGTTTTGTCGGGCTTGGGAAAAACGAGGTTTTTTAGGTTTACCCGGAGACCCGCGACGCCAAACTCAAGCTCGCCGATCGGTTCGAACGAGCTGATATCGTAGATATCTTCAGGATTATTTAAATCATAGATTTCCACAACGTCGCCGTCCCGTGCATTTAGTATTACTTCTGGGAAGGCGCGCGGCTCGTCTAGGGGATCAAGCTCTAGGGAATCTGCGGCGTAATCGAAGCATTCTTTTGCGTGCTTCGGCTTTAGGTCTCGCTGCGTGCCCGTCGGATTACGAACCATATCAAAAACGTCTGGGGCAGAAATGATCGCCAGTCGATCAAGTCGAGCAAATCCGCGGATGCTGAAAAGATTCAAGTTTTTGCCCGCAACCACTGGACCAAAGTCTATAACATCTCCATAGCGTGCACGGATCCATTTGGTTAGTTCACTTGGACTCAAGACAGCCGCCTTTCGTTTGTGAGTTGATGCGCATGCGCAGATCATTGACCACGCTGGCCACGATTATTGAAGCTATGAGACACTCGTGAGCGCGTGGCAACTGCTCCGGCCGACGCCTCAGCTCAGCATGTATAAGATTTCTATATTCTCGTAGGGCATGGGAAAAAGCTCGCAACTTCTGATTCGTCCATTCGAGTTGCGTTGCAGCCTCGATCATTTCGCTGAGCGACCATCGCTCGGGAGGCCGTTCGCGATTGTTTGCATCAGTGAACTTGATGTTTGCATCGGAAATGGCTGTACGGTTTCGCTTAAGGCTTAACAGCAGTAACGACTCTAATAGACTGCCGAGCATTACCATGGCGGCAAGAAAAGCACTGGCACCATAGCATTTCGTGGCTTCGTCCCATTGTGAGACAAGCTCTTTTGCTTCAGCGTCGGAAAGAATCGAGTTGTTCGAAATCTGGAACTATGAGCCCCGAATCTATTCCGGTGCGAGCGGTGGCCTCAGAGATCGTAAGGTTAGGGTCGACCTCGGCTAAAGAAGATGCGCCGTTCTCGAAAAGGATCTGCACCCCGCGGGATAAGAGTAGCTTGTTCAAAAAGGAGACCGCACGCTGAGCGCTTGCTTGATCACCGAGATACTCATCGGCAGATGTTAGGCGCAGAAGCAACTTTCCCAAGAAGTTCGCATCAGCTCCTTGCAAGATCTTGACCACCCAATCCGGCTTTGGGGATCCGTCGTATTCCGCCTGGACTCCGCAACGGGTCATGAGTTTCGCGATGCCGTAGGTGCCCCTCGCTCGCGGTGCATCAGGGAATTCACCAACCACAAGCTCAGCGATCGAGCGTAATTCATCTTCGGAGACCCTAGATAGGCTCCGGTTTACTGGGCTTTCCTGAACAGCCGATAAAGCCATCGCTAAGCGTTCGCCTCGATTATCGAGCCTTCGCTCGCTTAACCTTTTTACCCTCGTCCGTCGGAGCATGACCGCAGCCAGGACCCAGTCATCGAAGAGCGTGAACGGCCCGCGAGCACGGCGCATAAGACAGCCGCAAACACGCTATGACCTTTCAGCTACCTTTCGTTGACGAGCACCATGCGAAAGCGCGCCGCACCGCTCATCATAAGGTCGTAGGCCTCTTGCGCGCGCCGCAGCGGCATCGTTTCGATCATCGCACGAATGCCGGCCAGCACGCTGAACTTCATCGTATCCTCCGAATCGGCGCACGTTCCCGAGGGCCAGGCGCGAACACCGCTGCGTGCGCCGATCATCGGCAGCGTATTGAGTGCGAGCGGCTCGGGCGACGCACCCACGACGACCAGTTCGCCGTCGATCGCGAGGCCGGGAACGATCGGCTCGATCGCTTTAGCCGACGTCACGGTCGAAAGGACGACCCGCGAACCACCGAGTTTCTGCAGCTCGGCCCCAACGTCGGTGGCTTGGCTATCGATGTAATGCCGCGCTCCCAAGCGACGTGCAAGTTCTTCCTTATCGCGGCCGCGGGCGATCGCAACGGTGTCGAACCCCATCTTCGCCGCATACTGGATGCCGAGGTGCCCTAAGCCGCCCACGCCCAAGATCGTGACGACGTCGCCCGCACGCGCGCCAGTGTGGCGCAGCGCGTTATATGTTGTAATGCCGGCGCACATCAGCGGCGCCGCTTCGGCCGCGGAAAGCCCCTCCGGAATCCGCGCGAGAGCGACGGCGGGAACCAGCACGTACTCCGCGTACCCGCCATCGTACGCGATACCGGGTATTTGCAGAAAGCGGCACGTGATGAAATCGCCGCGACGGCAACGATCGCAATGCCCGCAATGGCCGCCGTGCCACCCGATGCCGACGCGGTCGCCCACGTGCCAATCGACGAGCCCGTCACCGACGGAGTCGATCGTTCCGGCGATTTCGTGCCCGGGTGTGCGCGGAAAGGATATGCCGGCCCACAGGTTTTCTACGGTGAGCACATCGCTGTGGCAGATTCCGCATGCCTCGACCCGCACGCGCACGTAGCCCGGGCGTACATCGGGCAGCACGACCTCCGCCATCTCTAAGCGATGGTCGTCAGCAGTTGGAACGCGCACGGCGCGCATCGTTTTTTGGCTCATGGTTTCGCGGAGCTTCAAGGATGAAACAACCCCTCCTTCGCACTTGTAAAGGCAGCAAGGGAGCCTGAAAATGACCCATCGTGCCGCCGAGGTCTCGCCGCAGGTTTACGCACGAGTTGGCGGGTGGTTGTATCTCTTGATTTTTATCCTGGCCGGAGCCTCGATGGGCCTGCAGTCCGGCCTGGTGGTACCGGGCGACGCCGCGGCAACCAGCAACCACATCTTGGCTTCGCAGCCGCAGTGGCGCCTCTCGGTCGCCGCCGAGTTGGCCATGTTCAGCATCGACATTCCGCTCGCGGTGATTTTTTACGTCCTGCTCCGCCCGGTAAGCGCGAGTCTATCGCTCTTGGCAGCGTTCTTTCGGTTCGCCGAAGCGGTGATGGGCGGCGTCTTTGTGATCTGGCACGTTGTGGCGCTCGTCTTGTTGAGTGGAGCCGGTTATCTTAAATCCTTGGAACCGCAGCAGCTCCAAGCATTCGTACTCGTCTCGCTCAAGGTGTACGACTACGGCTTCGGGATCGCGCTCATGCCGTTTGGACTCAGCTGCGCTCTCCTCGGGTATCTGATCTTTCGATCGACCTATCTACCGAAGACGCTCGGCGTGCTCATGGCGCTCGCCGGCGTCTGTTATGTGATCAACACCTTTGCACTAATCCTCGCTCCCGGCTTGGCCAACGCGACTTTTATGGCGATTATCGTGACTGGGTTCCCGGCGGAACTGGGCCTTACGCTGTGGCTCATCGTGTTCGGCGTGAACGTCCCGAAGTGGAACGCGTTCATCCTGAGCAGCCGCTGAGCGCAGTTCAGCAAGCGCTTCATACGCGCATTCGTTCGGTGAAAGCGCAGCCCGCTGATATTCGTTGACTCCTTTGCCGCACCGCTAAAGAATTCGAAGCACCTGCACGCTGGTGATCAAATCGTTCGTGCAACTTTATTCAACGTTTTGGGTTCGGTCAGAGCAGGAAAAGAAACTCAATTGAAAGTTGAATTTTATATATGATGGATCTAACCAAATCCTCGCCGCGTAGCGTCGGCGAAACGATGCTCGGCATCGTACAGCTCGCTCGCACGACCGATAAAGCGAAAGCGTTGGCGCACGGTACCATTGGCGAGTACAATTACGATTCCCCGATGGACCACGGCCTCTTCGAATACCTCGGCATGGACTCGAAGGCATACCTCCAGGTCGTGAAGGAAGCGAAGAACGATACCGAGATCGAAACTTACGCGAACACGTACGTCTCGAAGAAAGACTCGCGCTCGATCGACAACTTCAACAAGAAATGGCTCTCCAGCGTGCCGACCGGCGAATCGCTGACGCACTTCGAAGAGCTGCGGAGCAAGATCGCTCCCAGCCGGACCGATGTCGTGTCCTGGTCGGACCTGCTCGACCTCGAAGAGGGCCGGACGGTTCCCCATCGCGCGCCCGCTTACGCCTAGCACAACGCTAGCGTCGTAGCAAGCCAGAGAGAGGAGCGCGATACCAATCGCGCTCTTTTTTAATTCGCTAAGCGCCTCGTCACGCGGGGCAGCCAATCCGCGTCCTCGTCACGCCGAACGTGACGGGATTCACCAAGTACTGCTGTTCTTTGTAACAGCCTATTTTGCGGGCCGCCCCAGCCGCAGGAACGACCTGAGAAAATCCCACCAGTAGGTCATTGCTCTTGCCTGTCAGTACCGCGATCGCGCCACCGCTTCGCGTAGAATTCTGATACGCGAACGCGTCGCCCAGCGTCGCTTTGTACTCTAGGTGCGCGTTCAAGGCAGCGACGTACGCACGGACGTATGAGCCCGGAAGCGATAGCGGCCCTTTTGAATAGTTCGGAACGTAGGCGCCAGATACGGCCGGCCACGAGGAGTCGACGACCTTCGACGCCGGCACCGAATAGCTCGCGCCCCGCGTTGTGTAACCGGGCATGGAGACGAACGTAATCGTGTAAGGATCGCCGGTCGCATCGAGTGTAGCCTTGAAGGACGCGGGTTCCGGCGGCCTGTGACCGAGCGGACCGTCTAGCCACTGCCGGTACCCGATCTCCATCGCCAGCAGGAGTGGCCCGAACACCAGTTGCCGGTTAGCGTACTGAGCTCCGACCGCTTGAGGCGCGGCCAACGGTACGCAGCAGCAACCGAGTGCCATCAGCAAGAGGCGCACCACGTTCTTCTTGAAAGGCGACCGGTCCATGCGACATCCCCCTTGGAGGACAGTTCTATGTCGGCATCCTCGCTTTCCCACCTAAATTCCCTTGGTTTCCTGCATCGAGCCAGCGCGATCGGCAGCGTTGCTTCTGGACGGGTATTTTTGGAAGTTGCTAGGATAAGGATCAAGGAGTAGCTCATGCGCAAACAAATCGCTAAAGGCTTCCATTGGTCAATGTCCCTTGCCGCCGCCATCGGTGCGTCCGGTTGCACAAGCAACGGGTTCACGCAGCCAGGTATAAGCGGTTCGCGGTTAGCTTATCCGGGCTTCCGGGAAGCAAAAGCGCGCTCGAGAGGCGAGATGTGGTTATCCGGCGGAAGCTATACGTATGAAGGCTCGAAGATCGTGTACTTCGGAATCGTCGACGCGTATCGGCTTCACGGCAAGAACCGCCGGCACGGCGTTCTTTGGGGCCCGAACCGCCAAGATTTGGTCAGCCCACAAGGGATGGTAACGGACCCGAGCGGCAACCTCTACGTCGTAGACGGTGGCGCGAGCGGTGCTAGTGCCATCTACATGTACTCACCCGGCACCCACACGCCGAGCAAGACGTTCAGCGATCCCGGCATGTTCCCGGTTCAAGACGCTATCGGCGCCGATGGAACCTTGTACGTCGCGAACATGTACACCGCCAGTTTTGGCCCGGGAAACGTCGTGGCGTACGCGCCCGGCGCGACGAGCCCCACCAAGACATATACCGATTCGAACTTCGACCAAGTGGAGGGCGTCGCCGTCGACCGGCGTGGAAACATCTTCGCAAGCTACAACGTCTCGCCGTCGAGCACCGGCACGGTCGCCGTGTTCCTGCGCGGTTCGAAGAAGGCGACGGAGACGGGCATCAAGGTCCCGCCAAATGGATCGTCGTCGGAGGCGGGCGTTCTGACGCTCGACATCAACGCGAACCTGCTCCTCGGCTACGGCGCCGATAGCGGAGGCGTCGCGGTATATTCGTCGAGCGCGCCGTACTCGCAACAAGGCACGTTCAATCTCAACGGGCATACCCAAGGCCTCGCGTTCGACCGCGATGGGACGACGCTGTATTCCGCGGACTATCAGCTTTCTCAAGGCGAAGTCTACTCGTACGATCCCAGCACGTTTTCGGTCAGCCTCATTAACACCGTAGCACCCTGGTTCCCGAACCTGCCGCAGTATCTCGGCGACGCACGCGGCATCGCCGTCGCGCCCGCGCTCGCGCTCCCAAAATAGGCGTGGAATACAAGGCTGGACACGGAGCTAAGCAGCCCTACATATTTTCGCATGAGCGCGCCGCTTGGCTCGACGAGCCCGAACGCGAAGGCTGGCTTCCTACCGCGGCAATCATCGAGCTGCTCGGCGCCCCTCCGGGTTCGCGCGTCCTCGATTTCGGCACCGGTACCGGACGCTACGCGCTGGCGCTCGCCCAGGCTCGGCCGGACGTGCACGTCGTCGCGTACGACGTGCAGCCCGAAATGCTCGAGATCGTCCGTCGACGCATCGCGGGTTCTGGGATCGAGAATTTTGAACCGGCAGACTGGGCGACCGCGGAAAGTTGGGCGCCGTACGACCGCATCCTCGCGCTCAACGTGCTCCACGAGATCGATGACGACACGCTGCGCCGCCTCGCGTCGCTGCTGACGGCGCAAGGCAGCGTCCTCGTCTGGACTGGGACGCAACGATCGAGCGACCGACCGGACCGCCGGCCGAACACGCGCACAGCCCCGACGAAGCACGGGATCGCCTCGCTCGCAACGGCCTACGCCCCGTCGAGCGAATCCGCGACGCACGCTTCCCGTACCACTTCATCTTCCGCGCCGCAAGGTAGTGGCTTTGTCATCCTTCGTCCTTCGATTGCTCCCCTTCGACAAGCTCAGGGTCGCGCTCAGGATGACAATTCCGATGACATCGTGATCACAACAGGGCACTCGGAGCGGTGGGGGGAAGCTGCTCGGCCCACTCTACCACCTGTTGCGGAGGTAATCGCATGTTCGAAGGTTCATCCCGCCGCGCGATCGTCGCAGCGGCTGTTTTCGTCTTCGTAGCCGGATGCTCGGGCAACACCGGATCGCTCGCCCCGAGCCAAAGCTCTTCCTCCAATAGCACCTCGGGAGCCACGCGCTTCATCCAAGGAGCGGCCGTCGAGCACCTACTGCTCGTGCCGGGCGTACCCCATCCGTTGGCACTGCCTCACGTGTGGCCGGACAGCAAGCATCACAAACAAGTACTATTCGTCGCGGACCCTCAGAACAATCAAGTGCTGATGTACAATCCGAAGACACCCAACCCATCGCCCAAGGGATCGATCACCAACGGCATCGACTATCCTTTCGGGGTCGCGGTCGATAACAAAAAAACGCTCTACGTCGCCAACCTCCTCGGCAGCGGGAGCACCGGTTCGATTACCATCTATCCCAAGGGCAAGACTTCGCCAAGCCTGACGATTACCAACGGCTGCGCCGCGCCATACGGCATCGGCGTGGATTCCAAGGGCGAGGTCTTCGCCGCCATGCTTAACAACGACACGATCGTCGGATACAAAGCGGGTTCGTCGACGCCGTTTGAGACGATCAGCTTCAGCTCATTCGGTCAAGCCTTGGGCCTTGGCATCGACTCCAAGGACAACATCTGGATCGGCAGCGACACGACAAGCGCGGTTTACGAGATCCCCGCCGGTACGACGACGCCAAAGAACGCCGGTCTATCGGGCCTCAACGGAACCATCAGCATCGCGTTCGGCCAGAACGACGAGATGTACGTCTCCAACTTCGGTGGCACTAACGTGACGGTCTACGCCTACGGCACGACGAGCCCGTCGCGAACGATCACCGCCGGCCTCACCGCGCCGACGTTGAACGGACTGACGCATTCCGACTATTTCTTCCAATCGAATCAGAACGGTAACGTGAGCGGCTATAAGAAAGGCCAATCCACGCCGTTCTCGACCATCACCGGGATCCCCGATCCGCGCGGCATCGCCTCGACGCCGCTCGTCAAGACGTAGCGGAACGTCTTAAAGAACGCGCACCGGCGTGCGGTCGAACAGGCCGCACGCCGCTGCCGCGGAGTTACAAACGCTCGAGGAGCGATTCGTCGTCTAAGCGCGCTAGGTCGGCAGGTACGCGGGCGCGGACGCGCCCGGCGAGCTGCGCCGCGAGCTCGCTGCGGCGATCGGCAGATAGCGCGTCGCGGCGTTCTAAGAAACGCTTGACCAGCGCCCGTTCCTCGCCGCTGAGATATGCGGTCGAGGCGTACACCGGCTCATCGGCGCTCGCGGCGGGAGAGCGCGGCGCGGCCAGGCGCGCGTCGCGCACGACGATCGTGCCGGCGGCGAGATCGCCCAAGCGTTTGTTTTCCGGCGAAATCAGCGCGCTGATTGCCGCGAGGATGTAGTAGCCGACGAGCTGTTCGCCGATGCGGATGAGGTTGCGTATCAGGGACGCGCCGAAATCGATCGGGTAGCCGCCATCGCGCACGACGCGCAAGCCGAGCAATTTCTTACCGGGGGTCTGGCCGTTCCAGAGCGCCTCGAAGACGATGAAGTAGCCGTAGAAAATCACGAACACGACCGCGACGACGAACGCGATAGCGAGGCTCGTCGCAACTTTGTCGGAAACGGGCGGCGGACCGTGGCGAGCCCCTATGACGCGCGCCAGCGCCAGAAAGATGCTTCCAAAGATCGCGACGAGCGTCGCGATCTGAATCGCCTGATCCACTATGAGCGCGAGGAAGCGGCTTCCCAGCCCGGCGAGCTCGTAGCTAAACGCGATGCTTTCGGGCGTGCGAACCTCGAGCGTGCGATCCACTGCGGCGAGGTTCGACGGCGGCCGCTCGCCAACTCCTCCAAAAGCTTGACGCAAACCGCTTTTGTCGCGCGGCGATCGGATACGTGGCAGCGCCTCGATGCACTGCTCAAGCGCATCGGACGTCGCGGCGTGCGCGCGCTCAATCCGGACGAGATCTTCGAGCTCGGCCGGCTCTATCGCGCCGCGACGAGCGATCTCGCCTACGCTCAAGGACGCGGCTACGACCGCACGCTGCTCGAGTATCTGAACCGCCTCGTCGCCCGCGCGCACGCTCAAGTGTACGCGCGCACACCCGTGAGCAGTATGACGCGCATCGCCGATTTCTACGCGCGCGTCTTTCCGCAAGAGTTTCGCCGGTCGTTGCCCTACTTCGCCATCTGCACGGCGATTACGGTTGCGTGCGCGGTCGTCGCCTACGTGCTGGTCCGCAATCACCCCGCCGACGCCTACGCGCTGCTGCCGAAGTTTCTCGTCTCGGAGCAGATTCGCAAGAGCCTGCACGACTCGAACTTCGCCGTGGATCCGAGCTTCGCGCCGGCGATGTCGGCGATGATCATCACCAACAACGTCAAGGTGGCGATCATCGCGTTCGCGGGATCGATCACGCTCGGCGCGCTGACCGTTTACATCATCGCCTTCAACGGCTTGATGCTGGGCGGAATGGGGGCACTCTTCACCAACGCGGGATTCGGCGGCGACTTTTGGGCGACGATCGCGCCGCACGGCATCATCGAGCTCACCGGGATCCAGATCGCGGGCGCGGCCGGCCTGCTGATCGCGGCTGCCGCCATCTATCCCGGGCGCATGCGGCGCCGCGACCTCATCGTCGCCAATGCGCGGCGGGCCGGGACGCTGATCGTCGGCGTCGCATCGATGCTGATCGTCGCCGGAACGATCGAAGCGTTCGTGTCTCCCCGGCGGCTGCCGGCATCGGTGCGAATCGCGATCGGGCTGATCACCACGCTCGCACTAATTCTCTATTTCGCGCAGGCCGGAAGGCGGAGCGAGGACGTCACTTCCCCGGGCTAACCGCGACTCGGTAAATGAACGGCTGCGACGCACCGGAATTAGTCAAGGCTGTTCTTGTGGGAAAACCTTAACCGTCGAATTGTCGACGACGTGATCATCGCCGCAGGCCGCACATCGTACGACGTTGTTCGTCAGCGTCATAGCGTCAAATACTGCTAGGCTGCCGAGAGCGATGCCTGTCGGAACCGCCCTGCCCGTTTTTGGGCAGATGATCATTGCCTGAAACATTTCGTCCTCTTCGGCGCCTCAGCGCGCTATCAGCCTCTGAAGCAATGTTATCGCCGCGGGGAGCGGATCGCGCGCCGCAACGGAGAAAGCGCTTCCTTATGAAGTATACGAGCATGGCGCTTTTCGCGCTGATTTTTTCGCTGTCCGGCGCCGCGGGAGTCCGCGTCGCCGCCGCACCAACGAACGCCGAGCTCAGCCGCGCTACTCAAACGGCGATCGCTACGGCCGTTAACAAAGAGCTGGCAGCGTACGGCGCCTCGCAGCCGATCCCGGGTGCGGTCGTCGGCGTATGGGTGCCCGGAAAGGGCGAGCTCACCAAAGGTTTTGGTTACTCGAACCTATCGCCCAAGACCGCGATGGCGCTCGACGACCACTTTCGAATCGGCAGCAACACGAAAACGTTCGTTGCGACCGTCATGCTCCAGCTGATCGACGAGAAAAAGCTCAATCTCGACGACACGATCAGCCAGTTCCAGCTCGGGCTCGCCGTCCCGAACGCCAATCGCATCACGCTGCGCCAGTTGGCGGAAATGCGCAGCGGCATCATCGACGCATACTCCGTTCCCGGGGTGCAAAAAGAAACTTCGGCGTGGTGGACGCGACAGACGCCGCGGGATTGGGTGACGATCGCCGGAAAGCAGCCGCCGTTGTTCGCCCCCGGAGCGAAGTACAACTACAGCAACACCAACTGGTTCCTGCTGGGCTTGATCATCGAGAAGGTGACGCATCACACGATCGTGGCCGAAATCCAGGACCGCCTGCTGACGCCGATGGGCTTGAGCCAAACGTCGTTTCCCACGACGAACTGGGGCATGCCCGCGCCGTATGCGCGCGGCTACGAGCTGAACGACAAGAAGCAGTGGATCGACCAATCGGCGGCGCTTGCGCCCTCGGTTTCATGGGCCGCCGGAGCGATGATCTCCGATATGGCCGACATGAAGAAGTGGGTCAAAGCCTACGTGACCGGGACGACGAACAGCGCAGCGACGCAAAAGGCGCGGCTTACGTGCGTGCCGACCGGTACAGGAAACCTCTCATTCGGCCTCGGGATCGGCTGTTCGGCCGGCTGGTACGGCTACACCGGCGGCATCACCGGTTACAATACCGGAGCCTACTATATGCCGGCCACCGGTGCGAGCATCATCGTCTTCGTCAATAGCCAGGTCGAGAAGCCGTTTCCCGGCGTTGCGAATGCCATCTTTCGCGATATCGCAAGGATCATCACGCCGAATAACGTTCCCTTCTTGCGGTAATTCGCTAGACGGGATAGAGTCTTAAGAACATCTAGTTACTTTGAGGAAAGGATTCAGTCGATGAAATTCTTCTCGGGGCTTTTCGTCGGGCTACTGCTGACGGCGGGCGCGGGAGCGGCCATCGCCGCGGCGATGGGAACGGCGGTTGTGCTGACGCCCGATAGTCTCCACTGGGTTCCCGGCACCGGTCCCGCAAAGGGCTCGATGGCGGCAACTCTGCTCGGCGACCCGAACAAATCCGGTAACGCCATCATCCGCGTCGACATGCCGGACGGATACACTAATCAGCCGCATTACCATTCGCATCCCGAATTTATCACAGTTCTGAAGGGGACGCTCCTGTTCGGGATCGGAGACACGATCAACAAGGCAACGGCGAAGACACTGCCGACCGGCTCGTTCGTCATGGTCCCCACCGGCGTCCATCACTGGTCGATGGCCAAAGGCGACACGATCGAACAAGTCGGCGGAGAAGGCCCGCTGACGAACCTTCCAATCAAGAAATCGATGTAATCTCAGCGCGGGGCGGCGCGCCGAGTATGTTACAGCAGGCCGCGCCGCTTGACGCGCAGATACTCGTCGATCAGGGACGTCGTGAGCTTTTTGGCCGGCACGTCGATGACGATGACGCCGGCGCGTTCGAGCATCGCCTTGGCGAGGCGTCGTTCGTTCGCCAGGCCGACCGCGACGTTCGCGCGATAGGCGTCGCTCACCGTGTGCGGCTCCTGCGCCAGCGCCGCGCTCACCGCGGCGTCGTTCATGAAGACGCAGATCAACAGGTGATGCTTCGCCAGCGATCCGAGCTCTGCCATCACCGTCGCCTGCGCCAGCGGGTCGATTACGTCGGTGAGAAAGACGATCAACGAGCGCTTGTGCAAATGATGGCGCAGATAGGCGAAAGCGCGCGCGTAGTTGGATTCTTCGAAGCGCGGTTCGAGGCCGTAGAGCGTATCGGCGAGGCGCGCGATCGACGAGCGCGTCGAGCGTGGGGCGCTCGCGGTGAGGATCTCGTGGGCGAACGCGACGAGGCCGACGCGGTCGCTCGCGAGCCCGGCGATCGTGGCGAGTGAGAGCGCGGCGGTGACCGCGTAGTCGAGCTTCCGCCCCGTGTCGATGCGCGGCGTCATCAGGCGCCCGCAGTCGAGCAGCAGCATCACGTTTTGGCTGCGCTCGACCTCGTGCTGCGCGACCATCAGTTTTCCGCGTCGGGCCGTGGCCTTCCAATCGATCGTGCGAAACGCGTCGCCGTCGCTCCATTCGCGCAGCGACTCGAACTCGGTTCCGGTGCCGCGCAGCTTCATGCGGCGCAGCCCCGCCTCGATCACGCGGTTGCGGAGGTGCAGTTTCCCATAGCGCTCCACGGCGGCGAGGTCGGGGAAGACGCGGATCGCTTGCGCGGCGGGGATGCGGACGCGACGGCGCAGGAGCCCGAGCGGGTTTTCGTACCAAACGTAGAGCGCGCGCAACTCGTCGGCGCCGCGTGACGTGGGGGTGACGCTGCGCGCGATCTTTGCGCTGCTCTGCGGCGGAACGTCGGCGACGAGTTCGTCGGTTTCGAAGCGGAGCGTGCGGGCCGGCATTTCGATGATGCCGATGCGGATGGAGCGGTTGGAGCGGTTTTCGATCGCGTAGGAGATGTCGGCGCGAACGCCGAGCGCGAAGTGCTCAGGCGGCGTGCGCGTGATGCGCAGAGCGGATCGCGACGGGCCGAGGATCGCGTCGGCGATTGTCGCGACGGCGAGTGCGATGGCGAGGACGAGCGCGAGCGAGAAGAAGAGCGAAACGCCGGGGGACAACGCGAGCAGCAACGCGATCGCCGCGAGCATCCAGAGGAAGCGCGAAGTGAACCACGCGAGAAGCCACATCATGCTTCGTCCTTCGACAAGCTCAGGGTGACACTGGGAGCACGCTCATGGTGACACGCCGGGTGGCACAACGTCGCCGCGGGGGACGGGCAGCGAGGCGAGGAGTTCGCGCAGTATATCGTTGCCGGAAATTCCTTCGATCTCGGCATCGGGTGCGACGATCAAGCGGTGCGGAATCACGAAATCCGCGACGTCTTTCACGTCGTCGGGCGTAGCAAAATCGCGGCCTGCAATCGCCGCGGCCGCTTGGGATGCGGTGAGCAGCTGGATACCGGCGCGCGGCGAGGCGCCCAGCGTGACGCGTGGGTGCGTGCGCGTCGCGGCGACGATGCGATACGTGTAGTCGCGTACGCCGTCGGAGAGGTGCACTTGCCGTACGACGCGCTGCACATCCAAAACTTCGGCCGCATTCGTCAGCGGCGCAATGTCCGATGCTTCCAATGCGCGTGCATCGAAGCCGGCCGCCGTGCGCGCGAGCAGCTCCAGCTCTTGCGCTTCCTGCGGGTACGTCGACTCGACCTTGATCATGAAACGGTCGAGCTGCGCCTCCGGGAGCGGATAGGTGCCCTCGTACTCGATCGGGTTCTGCGTCGCGCAGAGCAAAAACGGCTGCGGCAACGGATACGAGACGCCGTCGATCGTGACGCGTCCCTCTTCCATCGCCTCGAGCAGCGCCGATTGCGTCTTGGGCGGCGTGCGGTTCACCTCGTCGGCGAGCACGACGTTGGCTACGATCGGGCCAGTGCGCGTGGTGAACTGCGCCGTCTGCGGATTGAACACCGTCGTGCCCACCACGTCCGAGGGCATCAAATCGGGCGTGAACGCGATGCGCCGAAATTCCAAACCCAAAAGCAGCGCGAGCGCGCGCACCGCCAGCGTTTTTCCGGTGCCGGGAACGCCTTCGATCAGCACGTGACCGCGCGCGAGCAGCGCGATCGTCAGGCCGAGCGTCAAGCGATTCGCGCCGACCAAGACGCGCTCCATTCCGCTCGCGAGGCGACCGGCGACTTCTTGAACCGATGCGTTCACGCATGCTCCTTTCGACGTTGCCCTTCGCCCCTCGACTCCGCTCGGGGTGACAGGGCCAATATGACACGGGCGCGGGCCTGCCTTATCACTTCGCTGTCGGATGGGCGGCGGCGCGAACGCCGCATCAGCTCGGCAATCGCGGTGATGTAATCCGAGGAATCGCGCTCGTCCGGCGGATCGGGGAGATACGGTGGTGCGAACGGCACGTTCGCCCCGATCAGCGCGATGACGGCGAGCGCGAGGACGATCCAGACGGCGGCGTGCACCGGCTTCGGCAGCGCCGCCCACATCGTGAGGCCGTTGTTGTAACCGTGCACGTACTCGTCGAACGCCGCTTCGCCGTGACCGGCGATCGCGTTATACGCAAAGCGAAGGTTGTCGGCGTTGCGCAGCTGGGCGTTGCCGAAGAGCGCCGGCGCGGTAACCGCGATGACCTCGCCGCGGCCCCAGCGATACGCGACGGCGACGATTCCGCGACCGTCGGCGAGCAACGGGATGCCGCGCGGTTCTTTGAAGGGAAATATCCAGCCAATCGAGCCACTTACTCGCGCGACGCCGGCGGTGTAGGCGTTGCGCGCCAGCGCGATGGCGTCGTTGCCGCTGCTGCGCACGGTCGTGCCGACGCCGGGCGTTACGTCGTCCTTCCCGGCGAACTCGGTATCGATGGCGACGAGCCGGCCACCGTTTTGAACGAAGCTCCGAAGCTGCGCCGCGTCGTGCTCGTCCAGGGGTTTGGCGGACGGGTCGTCTTCGTAACCGGTGACGATCAAGGTCTTGACGGATGGATCGAGCGTTGCGAGATCGCGCTCGAAGCGCCGCACCGGCTGGCCCGCCGCGCGCAGCACGTCGTAGAGCGCCCGATATCCGTTGCGCCCCGTATCGTACGTTGAATAGACCGAAGTGTGCGGCTTTTCGATCGTGCTGCGTTCGTAGGCGAGCAGTACGATCACCAGCGCGGACACGACGAGGATGACGATGTCGGGGCGCAGCCTAGTCATCCTTCGTCCTTCGACTTCGCTCCACTTCGCCAAGCTCAGTGTCGCTGCGCTCAGGATGACAAGGTGGTGGCTCAGGATGACGCATTATAAGCGCTCTCGATGACAGAGAAGGCGGCGCGCGCGCGGTGCCATTGCGGTTCGTCGACGCTACGCTCGGCGTAGGCTTTTTGAACGAACGGCGCCGCAACCGCATCGAAAGGCGCGATGAGCGCCGCGTCGCGCGCGCTCAGCTCGCGCCGCAAGTCTCCCACGGTCGCGCTGTGGCTCGCCGCGACGGCGCCGCGTCCGTCCAGCAGCGCGACGGTGGCGGCGAAGAGCAGCAGCGCGGCCGCACCATACTCGCCGCGGTTTGCCGCATCGCACGCTTCGCGATAGAGCGAGCGCGGATCGGGCAGCCCCGCGAGCGGCACAGTGTCGACGCGCGATCTGGATCGCACGAGCTGCAGGTTTCTCAGCAAGCGAACCGCGGTGAAGAGCAAGATCAACCCGACGATGACGAGCAGCACGTCGCCGATGCTCGCCGCCGTTTCCTTACCGACGTGCGCGCGAGCGAAAACCGCGCGCCACAGCCGATCCCATTGCTCGCTCAGCCAGCGCCATGGGCGCGCCCACCACGGCTCGGTCGCGGGCACGGCGGCCGGCGTGGCGAGCTGATAACGGCCGGCCGTGCCGAGCTCGCGCTGCGCCAGCTCGCGCAGATCGGCCGGCGCGGCTTGTGTTCGCGGAGCGTTCGATGCGGACTCGAGATGGGCCGCCGAGTGCGTGCGATTTGCGTGCAGCCAGCGTTCGATCAATGCCTCTCGCGACGGCGAGGCGAGTGCTACGGCTGCAGCGGCCGCAAAAATCACGCCGGCTGCGCGGCAGTTAGACGCTCGAGGCTGGCCTCGAGATCGAACGCCTCGCGCCGAATGCGCACGTCGAAATAGTAGATCGCGAGCAGCACGACGCCGAACGGGGCGACTATCGCGCGTCCGAGCGACTCGACGATCGCTTCGACACTGGGCAGGTGTGCGAATGCCGCGAACATTCCCAGGAGGCTGAACACCGACGAGCCGGCCACGACCACCGCGCCGGCGGCGAGCGAAAACAGCACCGCGCGCCAGAACTCTTTGCGGTTGAAGACGCGCACGAAACCCAGCACCAGCGATTCGATCGCGCCGCGCTCTTCGATGACGACGGCGTACATCGCGAAGGTCAGCGCCACGATGAGCGGCGCAACCGATGGCAACAGCGCTACGATGCCGACGATTCCCACGACGAAGCCAAACAAGAAAACGAACTGCGGCGAAATGGTGGCGAAAGCGCTAATCGCGACCGCGAGGATCACGACGACGACCACCACGGCGACGTACCATCCGAGCAGCACGATAAAGTCGATGGCGACCAAGCCGAGGATCTGACGCCAGCGGCGCAGCACGACCTCATAACAGGCGGCAAAGTCAACCGGTCGGTTCCGGTAAAGCCGCGCGACGCCGACCGCAACGGCGTTGAGCGCGAACGGCCAGATCACGTACGTCAAGAGCAGCAGCGCCGCAAAGACCACCACGAACAGCGGAGAGTTGAACGCCGAGGGCATGGGCTCGGTGCGCGCGGCCTCGGGGTGCTGGACGATGCGGATCAATGCGGCGAACTCGGGTTGCGAGGCACGATCGATCAGATACTGCAAGACCGCGGACGGCAGGATCAACACCATCACGATGGCGGCGAACGGAACGAAGTTACGGATATACAGTGTAACGGCCCGATCGAAGATCTCGCCGAATCCGAGCGGACGAAGGTCCATCGCGCGCGCTTTCTTGCAAGGCGATTGCAAAACCCCCGCGGAAGCCCCGCAGCGATGCTGATCGGTTCGCTCGACGCGTTGCGGCGCTATCCCGTCAAGAGTCTCGAGGCAGAGGCACTCGAATCGGTCGAGGTCGAGGAATCGGGCATTCCCGGCGACCGCGAAGCCGCGCTGATCGTCGCTTCGGGTGGGGCGCGCGTCGGAAAGACGTATCGCGGCAAGGAACACGAGCGGCTTCATCTGCTGGCGACCGCGGCCGACGCGACGGCCGCGGCCGCGGAGCGCGGGGTTCAGGTCGAGCTCCAGAGCGGCCAACGCTTCTACGACGACGCGCCGATTTCGCTGCTCGTCGACCGCTGGCTCGACATGCTCGACGAACATCTCGGATACGCGGTCGAATGGCATCGCTTTCGGCCGAACTTTTTCGTGCGCGCCGCGCCGGAATTCGCACTGGAGGAAGCCGCACTCGTGAACGCCGAGCTGACGCTCGGAACCGTGCGGCTGCGCGTGCGCTGTCCGATCGAACGCTGCGTCGCAATCACGTATCACCCGCACGGAGCCGCGAGCGATCCCGAGATACTGCGTTTCCTCGCGCAGCAACGCAACGCGTGGATGGGCATTTACTGCGACGTGCTGGAGCCGGGTGTCGTGAGCGTCGGAGATGCAGTCATCCTTCGACAAGCTCAGGATGACAATAGCAGCGCTTAGGATGACAATAGCAGCGCTTAGGATGACAATAGCAGCGCTCAGGATGACAAGGGGTCAGGGTGACAATAAAAATAACGAGGCGCCGCTGAAGCGGCGCCTCGGCCCACACCCGGTGAATGCAGCATAGCGCCGCGCGGCGCGGCCTTCGCTACTCAAACTCAACTAGACCAAGCGTCAGTTCCAAACGGAAGCGCCAGTTGGTACAACCGTGCTTCCTTACAGTGCGCGGCGGCCTTCCAAGGCTTTGGTAATCGTCATCTCGTCGGCATAGTCGAGGTCGCCGCCGATCGGCAGGCCGTACGCCAGCCGCGTCACCGAAACCCCGAGCGGCAGCAGCAATCGAGAAAGATACAGCGCCGTCGCTTCACCTTCGGCGTTGGGATTGGTCGCGAGGATGATCTCGCGGGGCTCTTGCAGCCCGATGCGCTCGATCAGTTCCCTGACGTGCAGCTGCGCCGGCCCGATGCCGTCCATCGGAGATATCAATCCGCCCAGAACATGATAGCGGCCCTTGAACGCACCCGTGCGTTCGATCGCATACACGTCCTTGGGTTCTGCGACCACGCAGATCGTCGTCGCGTCGCGCTGATCGTCGGTACAGAACTCGCATGGATCCTGCTCGGCAAGCGAAAAGCAAATCGAGCAAAAGAACACTCTGTCCTTGACGGCCAAAATCGCCTCGGCGAGGCTCTGGGCTTCGTTGCGCGGGCGGTTCAACAAGTAAAAGACCAAACGCGCGGCGGTCTTCGGGCCGATCGTCGGCAGCTTACTCAGCTCGTTGATCAGCGTGGCCACCGGGCCGGCGACCGTCGTCACATCAATCCGGGGATTCGCATGCCGCCCGTGACGGAAGCCATCCGTTTCTGCGAGATCTCGCCGGCCTTGCTCAGCGCATCGTTGACCGCGACCGTGACGAGGTCTTCCAGCGTTTCGAGATCCTCGATGTCGACGGCTTCTTTTGAAATTCGCACGCACTTTACGCGCTGATCGCAGCTCACGTCAACCGTGACGGCGCCCGAGGCAGCACTCCCGCTAACGATCGTGTTCGCGAGCTCTTCCTGCGCCTTGGTCATCTCCGTCTGCATCTTTTTGACCTGGGCCATTAAATGCGCCTGATTCATGACAATCCTCTACCGTATTCTTTCATTTGCATAATCGAACAGCGCGTCGACGTCGGAAGCGGGGGCTTCGGCCGCCGGTGCGTTCGCGCGCGCAGCGTTGCCATCGACCTTCAGACGCACCTGAAGCGATACCCCGAGAACGTCGGCGATCGCCGCCTCGATGATCTTGGAATGATCGCGCAAGGTTTCGGCGCTCCACGAGTCGGGCAGTTTGAGCACGATCGCATTCGGTTCGAGCGCTTCGATCGCAGCGCGCGAAAGCGGCGCGCGCAGCGACTGCCGCTCGCCCTCGACCTTGCCTCGAATGCTCTGCCATGCCGCGCGCACTTGCTGCAACGAAAGCGCCGGCGAATCTTTGGGTTTGGCCGCCTCTTTGGGCTTCGCCGCTTCTTTCGCACGCGGCTCCGGTTTTGCACTCGGTTCCGGTTTCTCACTCGGTTCGGGGTTCGGCTTGACGGGCGCGGCTCTCACCGGCGCGGCGCTCGACGGCGCGCCCCCCCGTTCCTCGAGCGTCGCGACGCGGGCCGCCAGCGCATCCAGAGTCGGATCCTCGCCCGCCAGGATGAAGCGCAGCAGCGCCGTTTCCAGCTCGAGCCGGGCGTTGCCGCCGCTGCGCGCGAGCGAATAGGCCTCGCTGAAGGTGCGCAGCGCGCGCACGAGCATCGCCTGCGAAACCGTTTCCGCCTGCCGACCCGCGCGCTCCGCATCCTCGGCCGAAAGGTCGCGGGAGAGCAATCTCGGATCGATGCGCGCGACCAAGAGATTGCGGAAAGCGGTAATCAGCGAGCGCAGCAACACTAGGAGATCGGTGCCGGAATCGCTGGCTTCTTCGACGGTCGCGAGCGCCGCGGTCGCATCCCGCGCGACCACCGCATCCACGAGCGCTTGGGCGTAGTTGCGGCCGGTCGATCCAAACGCCAGCTCGAGGGTCGCTGCGTCGGCGACGGCGTCGCCGGAGAATGCGGCGAGCTGTTCGAGCATCGTGAGCGCATCCCGAAGACCGCCTTCGGCGCGATAGGCAATTGCCGCCAACGCCGCATCGTCAATCTTAATGTTCTCGCCCGTCGCAACCTCGCGCATTTTTTGGATCATTACCGGAACGGAGATGCGCCGGAACGCGTAGCGCTGGCAGCGCGACAGAATAGTTACCGGCAGCTTTTCGGGTTCGGTGGTTGCGAGAATGAATAGCGCGTGGGGCGGCGGCTCTTCGAGCGTCTTGAGAAACGCGTTGGCGCCCTCTTTGGTCAGCATGTGCGCTTCGTCGATGATATAGATCTTCATCCGCATCGCGGCCGGCGCGAACTTCACCGCCTCGCGCAGCGAGCGAATCTCGTCGATCCCGCGGTTGCTGGCGGCGTCGATCTCGAGGACGTCCAGGGCCGTCCCGGCCAACATGGCCCGACAATTCTCGCAGGTGTTATCCGGCGTGGCGGTCGGCCCGTTAACGCAGTTAACGCAGCGCGCGAGGATCTTCGCCGCCGAGGTCTTCCCAGAGCCGCGCGGCCCGGAGAAGAGGTACGCGTGGGCGAGTTTTCCGCCTTCGATCGCCGCGGTGAGCGTGCGAACGACCGCGTCCTGGCCGACGAGGTCGGCGAACGTTAGGGGGCGCCAGGTACGATACAGGGACACCGGCCCCCACTTTAGCAGGCCGTTTCGTGGCGCCTGCAGGAGGGTATGCTTGCAACGAGTCAGCCAGCTATGTTGTTATGGTAGTTGCTTCCCAAGCAGCGGTGCTTGGTTAATTTTGGGATCGGAAATTTAAAGAAGATGCCCGCGGAACTGCACGCAGCGCTCCGAGAAAAATTTGGGTTCACCACCTTTTATCCAGGCCAAGAGGAAGTCGTCTCTCGCGTCCTCCTAGGCCAGGACACGCTGGCAATTTTGGCGACGGGCGCCGGCAAGAGCCTGACGTACCAACTGCCTGCCCTCCTGTTGGACGGTACGACGGTCGTCGTAAGCCCCTTGATCGCGCTGATGAAAGATCAGCTCGACATGTTGCGCGAGCGCGGCATCACCGACGTCGTCGCGCTGAACTCCACGCTATCCGAAGATCAGGAGGCTCGTGCGCGCGAGCGCATTCGCTCCGGCAGCGTGCGCATCGTCTACACCACGCCGGAAAAACTCGAAGACGAAACTTTTCTCAACCTCCTCCGATCCATCCGCGTGCCGCTCTTCGTCGTCGACGAGGCGCACTGCATCAGCCAATGGGGCCACGATTTCCGGCCGGCGTATCTCGCGCTGGGCGGCGTGATCGCTAAGCTCGGACATCCCACCGTTCTCGCCCTCACCGCGACGGCGACGCCCTCCGTGCGCGAAGACATTCTGCACCAGCTCGGCATCGAGCTCGTCAAGCCGATCGTTCGCGGATTCGACCGCCCGAACTTGATCTACGAAGCGCGTAAGGCCGACAAAGAAGTCGACAAGCTCAAGACGCTCACCGCACTTTTCACCGGCGACGATGCCTTAGAGGGCACCGGCATCATTTACACGGCGACGATCAAGAATGCACTGGAGGTACAGCGGTATCTCGGCGTCGAGCTCGGCATTCCGGCCGCCGTCTATCATTCGAAGCTTCACAAAGAAGACCGTACCTCCGTCCACAATCTATTCATGAACGAAACGATTCGCGCCGTGGTCGCGACCAACGCCTTCGGTCTCGGCATCGACAAGCCGAACATTCGTTTCGTCGTCCATTACGATCTGCCGGGCTCGCTGGAAGCCTACACCCAAGAGGCGGGCCGCGCCGGGCGCGACGGGCTGCCGTCCCGCTGCATCCTGATCTACCGGATGAGCGACACGCGCGTCCAAAATTATTTCCTGACCGGAAAATATCCCGACGTCGAAGAGGTTCAGCGCGTCTTCGGAACGATCGAAGTGTTCTGCGATCAGGCCGGCGGCGTTTCGATGATCGACCTTCGCAAGATCCTCCAGCTGCCGCTCACGAAACTCAAAGTCATCATCGCGCTGCTCAAGAAGTCGGGATATATCGAGCACGTCGGGAAGTCGGCCTACGGCTTGACCGAAGCCGTCCGCAAGCATCGCGAGCTGATATTGAATTTGGCGAACTACGAGACCAAGAAGTCTTACGATCAGAGCAAGCTCGCAATGATGCTGCAGTACGCCGAGACGATATCCTGCCGGCGCCGCTTCATCCTCAACTACTTCGGGGAAGATTTCGATAAGATCAACTGCGGCGCTTGCGACAACTGTTTGCGAGCCCTTCGCAGCGGCATCGACGAACGGGCCACGACCGGCGGCTTCAAGATCGCCGACGTCGTCTGGCATTCCAAATTCGGTACGGGAACCGTCGAGCGCGCGGAGCGGGATCTCGTAACCGTGCTCTTCCCGAGCGTCGGTTACAAAACACTGCTGGCCTCGGCGGTTCATCGCGCCGAAGCGCAAATTGCGTAGCGTCGCGCTCATTGCGGCCTGCGCCGCCCTGTACGCCGCCGCGCCGCTTCCCAGCCCATCGCCAACCGTCTCGCCCTCGCCTGCTCCGCTCTCGTCCGCTTCGCCTTCGTCCGCTCCGACCGCGCTTCCGACCGCATCCTCAAACGCCGCGCCCACTCCTACGCCACCGCCGATTAGCGTGACGCCGGCCAGCCTGTCGGTGCCGGTGGGAGGCCCGATAGACATCACGGTCGGTTCGGCCATCAGCCCGATCGCGGCGGTCGTTCGCGATCCTTCGATCGCCTCGGTGACGGTCGATCAGGCAACTCAGCGGGTCACGGTCAGCGGCAAGTCCCCGGGCGTAACGAGCGTACGAGTGAGCGACGCGCGCGGCCTCACGCGCGACGTCCCCGTGCGCGTCGCTTATTACGCCGGGACGATCGATCAACACGTCACGCTCGCGCTGACCGGCGATCCGGCGTCGGCGCAGTTCGTGCGCGAACAAGTGACGCGCGCCGTCCGGGATGCCGCACAGCGTCGTCCCGACGCGCAGGTCATCGTCAGCTCGGACGACGTCCCGTTTCACGGCGTCCTCGAACAGGACGACGTCGCGTCGTTTAACGTTCCCGTGCTGATCCAAGGCAGGAACGAAATCGAAGTCGACGGATCGACTCGCGTCGACGTCCAGAACATCGCCGTTCCGCGCATCTCGCCCAACTCGCTCATGGTCAGCGACTACCCCGAGCGATTGACGGAAAACGGCACGCTGTTCACCGCCGACTTACGCTACGAGCAGCCCTCGCGATTCCTGTACTTTCACTACAACCCACCCGGCCAGCCGGATCGGCGCATCGTGCTGCGCGCCGAAAACCTTTCGCGCGAGCCTTCGATCGTGCAGTTCATCAGCGGCCGCGGCGGTCCGTCGCCCAACGAGATGGAGGTCGGGCATTCGGCCGCCAAGCGATTTCTCGTCAACGTCGTGCAGAACCAGGGCCAGCTCTTGACGATCGGTGCCAACACGTCCCTCAACGTCGTCACGCAAGATCTCCCCGCGGGCAGCGTCGTCTGCAACCTGCTGCAGTTGCGGGTGCTCTCCGGCGGCAACGTCCATCTCACGCTCCTCGCGCAGAACGCCGCCGAGGATCCCAGCGCCGCCGTCGGCGACGCGGCGCTGCTCGAAAGCGTGCACAAGCACGCGCGCGGCATCTATCCGATCGCCGAGTTTCATTTTGCGACGCAGTGGAAGGTCAACGAGGACTACCTCGAGCTGCTGGTCGGTCAGCTTCCCCTGCCGAACCATCTGCTGGGCCAGGCGCTGTCGGGTGATTACGGCGTGCTGCAATCTTTTGTAGTCAACCTCGAGAACCCGCTCTCGACGCCGCAGTCCATCGCAATCTACGAAAATCCTCGCGGCGGACGTTCGACCGCCACGTATCTGATCGACGGCGTCCTGGTGCAGTCGCATCAAGTTCCGCCGTATTCGCGCTACAAGGTGCGGCAATACGTCGTGCCGTCGCACGGTTTCGTCCGCGTGACCATCGTCACGATGCCCGAAGCCGGTTCGAGCCTGCCGCTTCGCCTGATCTTCGCCCCGGACGACGGCAGCGTCGCTCCGGGCGCGCCCGGCTCCCCGATCTACTAAGGCGTCGGCTGCGCGGCAGCCGCGTAGATCGCTTCCATTCCAGCCGCGGCGGCTTCCCATGAAAAGCGCGCGATCGCGCCGGCACGAAGCTGCGCGGCGCGCGGGTCGTCGTCGCCGCGCAAGCTCGCGCCAAGCGCCGCTACCCAGGCATCCTCGTCCGCGACGCCGACGATCGGCGCGTCGCCGGCGACGACTTCGGGAAGTGAACTTTGATCCGAGACGACGCACGGCACGCCCGCGCACAGCGCCTGCGCGGCGGCGTACCCGAAGCCTTCGTAGCGCGACGCCACGGCGACGACCGCGCACTCCGCGTAGAGCGAAAGCAGCGCTTCGCGCGTGACGTAGCCCGGCATCTCGACGCGATCTGCGACGCCTAAGCTGCGCGCAAGCGCGGCGCATTGCTCAGCGTACGGCGTGTGCGGCCCCACGGCCAGCAGCCGCGCCCCGCGCAGCTGCGGCAACGCTCGAATCACGACCTCCAAATTCTTGCGCCGTTCGATCGTGCCAACGCAAAGGATCGTGCGGCGATCGCCGGCGCGGCGAACGAGCGCGGCGAAATCATCGGCGACGCCGGGATAGACCACGTGCACGCGCCGTTCGTCGAAGCCGTCGAGCAGCCGCACCAGCGCGTTGCGGGAAAACGTCGAGTCGACCACGATCTGCGCCGCGCGACGGTAGCGCGCAAGCGAAAACTTCCCGAAATAGTAGCGCGCGTAGGCGCGTGCGTGCGCCTGCGCTTCAAGCCACGCCACGTCGTGCACCGTCACGACGATAGGGAGGCGCGTCGCCCACGGAACCGTGCCCGCGGCGCAGTGCAGCAGCGTCGCGCCGCTCGCGCGCGCTCGCATCGGCAAGAGCACCTGATCCCAGATCACGCGCCGGTCGAATCGCCACGGATCGAGGCCCGGTTCGCGCAGCTCGGCGATCGCCAAACCTCTGCGGCGCAGCGCCGCCGCGAGACCCCGCACGTACTCCCCGATTCCCGTGGCCGTGCCGACCGTGAGTTGCGCGTCGAGCGCAACCTTCACCGGAGGTCGCGTTCCAGGGCGCGCACCATCAGCGAACGCTCGTCGATTGCCCGCGCGCGCACGAGATAGCGCGCGGCGGAAGCCCGATCGCCGTTCTGATACGCCACGACTCCCAATCCGGCCAGCGCGTCGGCGCTTCCGGGATCGATGTCGGCCGCCGCGCGAAAGAGCTCGGCCGCGCGGCCCCGCTGCTCCAACAGATCGGCCTGATTTGCCGCTTCGATGACGTATAGTTCCGAGAGCGGCGACAGCGCTACCGCAGCCTCGAAGTCTCGCAGGCCGCGACGCAGCCAGAAGCGCTGGGTCGGACTTCCCGGCACCGCAATCCAGGCCGTGCGATTTGCCAGCCGCCCCATACGCCAATACGCTTCCGCAACGGCGTCCGGGTGCGTGGCGAGCATCGCCAAGCGCGTCTCCAGCAGGCCCTCGAGCGCGTAGCCCGCCGCGGGACTGCGCGCCGCGCGGGCTTCGACCGACGCGTTCACCGCATCCGCGTCCGGCGCGGCGAGAAAATACTCGAGCGCCAAGGTTTGCTGACCGCGAGCTTGGGCGATGCGTCCCAAGAGTTCGTCGCGGGCCGGGGACGCCGGCAAACCCAGAGCGTGACGCTGTGCCGTTGCGGTGTCGCCGCGCGCGAGCGCGTCCCGGGCCAGCGTCGCCTCGACGTACGGCGCCGGCGCGACGCGATCGAGCACGCCGTAAAAACTGCGAGCGAAATTCGGCGAGACGCGCGTCGGCAGCGTTCCCGCGGCCGCAGCGCCGGAGCTGAACGCGTCCGACGCGAACTGCAGGGCGCCAAATGTAAGCACCAGCGCGGCGATAACCGCACCGATAATCCATCGCATGTAAGCTATGTTAGAACTTGACGGTGAAGTTTACATCCTCACGCGTCTGCGTGGATCCGTTGAGCGGGAGGAGGCTATCCGTAAACCGGTCTTGATAGGCGGAAATGGAAAGCGTTTTGGAAGCATCCGGAACGTTGAACGTCAGCTTTCCGCCGTAGGTGTTGTTGATCGCATCGAGGTTCACCAAACCCGGCAGGCCATACCCGCCGTAGAGGTGCTGCACTCCGTAGTTCAGGTTCAGCGTCAACCCGCGCACCACCGGGACCGCAACGCCGGCACCGACCGAGAGCTGGTTCAAGTCGGCGTAGTTTGGAATGACCAGCGGCGCATCCGCATTGGGCAGTTGCCACGACGACGCGGAGCCTAGCGCCGACGCCGACGAGAAGCTGCTGCTATCGTTGCGAAAGAGATGCTCGTATTGCGTCGTTAGATTGAGGCCGATGTCGCGTTTGCCCGCGCGCACCTGGAAATCCGCGCCTGCATTGCCCGAGGTGTCCTGCAGCGAAAGCGCGGGCGTTTCGGAAGAGTTATCTTGGACGTGCCCTTGGAACTGCACGCCGCCGGCGTTGACGTTGGCTGGAGCGAACGCCGCCGACGTTGACGTTGGAGCCGCTACGCTGCCGAACGCGAGCGTGCCCGGCGCTGGAGAGATGGCCGGTGCCGCGATGGGCTGGTACGCGGCCGTCAGAAGCGCACTGGACGGGATCAGCGTCACGGTGTCGTCGCGCGGTTGCGCGGGCGGCGCGAAGCGAACGCCTCGCGCGACCCCGGCGTCGAACGCCTGAGACAAAACGGAATCGCTGACGGAGACGAGACCCGGCGTTGTGTCGCGCCCGGCTAGCGGTGTAACCGTAACTCCCGACACGAACGCCGGTTGCGCTGCGGCCGACGCCGTTTGAAACGCGAGGTCGCGCAATGGAGATTCGCTGGTACGGTCGCCTTGTGCGGCGGCAAACGAGGCGCTCGAATCGGTCGTCTCACCAAAGAGACGCAGCATCAGCTGCGAGCCCAGGTCGGGGCGCGGCGCCGTCGGAGCGAAACTCGACGCGCGCGCAACCGCGCCAAACAGCACTATGGCGAGCGCTGCACTTGCCAGGATGCTGCCGACTCGACGCACCGGTCCTCCGTTCATTGACGTTTTTTTACCCCAATCGCGACCGTCGATCGGACGGTCTACGTGGGGCTTCTTAGCTTGGAGGTCCGGCCTCCACACCCCTGGCAAGGAAGCGGCGTGCGATGAGGATCGCGGCGTAGTCGTCGATCGGGCGCGGCGGGAGCTGCAGGCCCACCGGAATCAGCCGGCGCCACCCGCGAGGCGGGTGTTCGGCAAAATAGAAGGCCCGGGCAAATCGGGTGGTCTCGAACTCGTCGACGGAGTGGATCGGCAGGCCGAAGCGCCGCAGGGCGACCTTGATCGGCGCCGCGTTCGTGCCTCCCCCAAGCGCGATAGCCCGCACGGGCCGGAGCGTCACCAGCTTCTCCACGCATCCTTGCAAGCGGTCGATCGGCTCGATGCCGGCCTCGACGACGTCGCCGGATTGTTCGAGCAGCGCGTATCCCGCCTTGATGCTCCCCGGATCGATGCCGATCACGGCGGTCGCCGTCACGGCCGTTGCGTCAGGACGATGACGACCGGGATCCCGCCGACGTGCGGGTAGAAGTCCTCGGCCGCAAACGCCGTCAGGAGAAACGTTCCGGGCTTTGAAATTCGCTGCTGCATCTGCTGCGCGTTGGGAATCAGCTGCAGCGGCTGAAAGCTCATGTCGGCCAGATAGGGCGGCAGGTGCAGCCGGCGAGTCGTGATCGAGACGTAGTTTTGCAGCTGAACGAGCGCGATGTTGATGTTCGCGCCGCTCTTACCGGGAATGACGAGCTGCGCGATCACCTGACCCTTCTGGAAGTATTGAATGTCAGGCGTCACGTTGATCGCGAAGTGAATTTGGTCGTTTTCGAAGAGGTTCTGGTCTGACGTTACCGTGAGCAGCACGTTGGCCTGCGATAGTTTCGCCGCGGTCGTCAGGTCGTTGGCCAAGCCGGTCAGTTTCTTGTCGGCGTCCGGCGGCACCGCGTAGGGCCGCAAGCCGAGTCGCGGATACGTGGCGTTGACGTATTTGACGGCGAAGAAATAGTAGTCGCGGATCGTCGACAGCCGCTGGTTCGAATTGGCGGATTGATTGATGATGCGATAGAACGGCACCATCAGGGTATCGACGGGAAAAACGAGGCGACCGCTGTTGACCTTGGCTTCGAGATCGCGCTGGCGCGCTTGCAGCTCGGTGATCTGTTGGTTGATCGAGTTGAGCTTGAAGAACGCCGTCTTGACCTGCTCCGAGGCAAAGATCGCGACCAGGGTCACGACGAGCGCGATGATCATTCCGGTCGCGATGGCGATGATCGTCGACGTGTAGCGGGGCCGAATGCCGAAGAGGCTGAGCCGCTTGCGGCCGACCTGATGGCCCACGCGGTCGCCGACGTACGCGACGATTCCCGCGAGCGCCATGACGAACGCGACGTTTCCGATGCCGCGAACGACCTCGACGAAGTTCATACGAGCGCCGCGCGCCGCAATCGTCCGATGCCGATCGCCGTGAAGAGGATGTTGGGCATCCACGCCCAGAGCGGTGCGAACGCCAGAAACGCCTCACCCGCAAACGAGCAGATGGTCATGACCACGTAGTAGACGAAAACGATCGCCAGCGAGAGGCCGAAGCCCAAGCTCGTGCTCCCACTGGACCGGAACGAGCGCAAGCCGAATGGGATGGCGATCAGGATGAAGACGAAGCACGCAAACGGCCGCGCGAGTTTTTCCTGGTAGGTCGTCACGTACTTGCGCACCTCGTTCTGCGTCAGCTGGCCGGAATGCACGATGTCGGCGATCTCCGAGCGGCTCATGGTGTCCGGATCGCCGTTGGTCATTCGCTTCACGAGGTCGGCTGGATTCTCCCCGATTTCAACCTCCTGTTGCGCGATGCGCGGCTCCGCCAGGGTCGTGCCGTCCGGGTTGAAGCGATAGACGCTGGAGTTTTCCAGCGTCCATTTGTTGGCGGTGAACTCGGCACGATCTGCAAAGGCGACCTGCCTGGGGTCGTTATGATTGTCGTACTGAATCAGCGTCACGTGCAGCAGGGCGCGTGAGTGCGGCTCGTAGGCCGTCGCGATCGTGACCTGGCGCCCGCCGCCGGGCAGCGGTGCCGACACCGTCAAGTCGCGGCTGAACGCGCTGACGTGATTGATGACGTTGTTCTCGATCTCGACGAGCTGATCGTTGGCGTAGGGGACGAGGCCTTCTTGAAGACCGAACGTGACGAACGAGAGGACGATGCCCACGGCCAGCAACGGGGTGACGATGCGCGCAAACGTGACGCCCGAGGCCTTCATCGCGTTGATCTCGCTCTCGCCGGAAAGCCGCTGCACCGACAGCAGCGTCCCCAGCAGTAGCGCCATCGGGATGACCAGGACGACGTAGCCGGGCAGCGACCACACGAAAACCAGCAGCGCGGCCCACAGCGGCGCGTGGTCGTTGCTGACCAGCTTGCCGATGTTGAGGATCTCGGTTGCCGCAAAAATCAGCATGAACGCGGACAAGCCGAAAACGAACGGACCGGTGAGCTCGGTCAGCATGTACCGATCGAGAATCGTAAAGCGCATCAGACCAAACACGCCCGTGACGGCAGCGCAGGGTCACGACATTCCGCTTCGGAGACGCTCCCTCCGGACGTCCTGTCCTCCGGTCGCTCGACTCGATTTTTGAGAGAACGAAGTTTTGAAGAACACATCTTGTGTTGCTCAAAAATCGAGACGCTCCTCAGCAGAACGTCATGGCCCTGCGCTGCCGTCACGACGTTATAGTCTGAAGCCTTCGCCGAGGTAGAACTGACGCGCGATTGGCGAGTCGAGGACTTCCTGCGCCGAGCCCGAGACTTCGATTCGGCCGTTGTTGAGGATGTAGGCGCGATCCACGATCGCCAGCGTTTCGCGCACCTGGTGATCGGTGATGAGAATGCCGAGGCCGCGATCCCGCAGTTGGCGGATCATCGCTTGGATGTCGGCGACGGCGATCGGGTCGATGCCGGTGAACGGCTCGTCGAGCAATAGGAACGCCGGCGCTATGGCGAGCGCGCGCGCGATCTCGACGCGGCGGCGTTCGCCGCCCGACAAACTGTCGCCGCGGGCGTCGATGAAGGCGCGCAGCCCGAACTCTTCGAGCAGTCCGGGCAGCCGGCGCTCGCGTTCGTCGTGCGGCACGCCGTTTTGCTCCCAAATCAAGCGAATGTTGTCGCCGACGGAGAGCTTGCGAAAGATCGAGTTCTCCTGCGCGAGATAGCCGATGCCGTTGCGCGCGCGCGAATACATCGGCGCCGAGGTCAAGTCGATCTCGCGGTCTGCCATGCTGAGCGTGACGGTTCCGCCGTCCGGCTTGACGAGACCGACGACCATATAGAACGTCGTGGTTTTCCCCGCGCCGTTGGGCCCGAGTAAACCTACGACTTCGCCGGTCTCGACCTCGGCCGTTACGCCGTTGACGACGGTCCGCTCGCCATATCGCTTAACGAGTCCGCGTAGTTTAATTGCCGGTAATTGGCTCATTGCATTCGCATGTGAGTGAGAGAAATGTCAGAATCGAAGCTCGAGCCGGTCGCGCGAAAACCCTTCGGATCCGTCACGACGACGCTGCCGTTGCCGTGCAAGGTTCCGCTGGCTCGCCGATAGACGAGCTGCGTGCACTGCAAGGTCATGCCGGATGACGAATGAGCGTGCACGCCGCCGATCAGCGTTACGGTGTTCGCAGTCTGGTCCACGATGGCTTGCGGAGCGCTTGCGGCGATCTGCGAACCGTGCGGGTCCCTGAACGTCACCCTTGCGTCTTGAAAGACGGCGCGCGCGCTGCCTTGGGGGCCTCTGCTCTCGTACGAGCTTGCAAGCAGATCGTAATCCACGCGGTTGTGGACTTGCTGAATGAGGTGGACGGGCCGGTTAAGGGCGCCCTGCCCCTTGATCTGGAGCACCAGCGGGGTGGCCGTGCTCCGCGGGTGGGCGGCCGGCGTCGAGGGCGGCGGCGTGGCCTTGGGCGGCTGCGGGTTGCAACCGGCCATCGCGACGAGCCAGAGCGCCGTCAGACCGCGATCGAATCGCATTATCCGCCGGCACCGGGCCCTGATTCGCCGCGTCCAGCGGCGGCCAGCGCAAGCGCCAGCGTCGGCATCCATAGTCCGAAAATCACCACGCTCACGGTATCGATGAGCCCTTGCACGGCGACGCCGATCAGTCCCGCCGTCACGCTCAACGCCAAAAGCGCCCTCGCGTCGGACGCGCTCGCGAGCCGGCGCCGCAGCTCGGCCCCGAAGCGCCAAAACAACCACGCCACGCTCGTTACCCCGAGTATGCCGAATTCGGCGAAGAACGTGAGGTACAGGCTGTGCGCGTGAAACGCCGTGGGATCGGCGTCGGGTGCGCGGACGATCGCGTAGAGCCGCGAGAAATTGAACGGCCCGACGCCGGTAAGCGGAAACCGATCGATGATTTGGACGGCGGCCTGCCAGATCGACAAGCGCGTGTAATCTTCGCTGGGGTCGTGATGCGCGTTGAACAGCAACAACACCACCGCGATGCCGGCGACGACGACCGCGGCGGCGGCCCGCGCCCCGTGACGCGTCCGCACGGCAACCAAGAACGCGACCGCGGCGGCGAATCCCATCCAACCGGCTCGCGAGTAGCTCAGCACGAGCGCCACCAGGCCGAGCGCGACCGCGCTCCACGCGGCCACGCGCAGCCAGCGCTGCGCTGCGATGCGACTCACGGCGTAGGCGATCGGCACGAGCACGATGAGATATCCGGCGAGCTCGCCGGGCAGAATGAACGTACCGGTGGCCCGCCCGTGTTGTATCGCGTATTCCGCGACGGGCTGGCGCAGCACGACCATTCCGATCGCCACGGCCGCCGCCAGCGCGCCGGACAACAGGTACGCTCCCAGGAGCGTATCCGCCGCGTGACGATCGCCGTAGAATCGCATGATCGAACAATGCCATACGATGCCGAGGCCGCCGATGAAGGTAAACAGCAGGCCCGCGCGGGGATCGAACCCGAGACATCCCGCCAAAATGCCCGCTCCGAACACGGCAAGCAACGGGAGCAGCAGCGGTTGAGATCCGCGTTTCGGGTAGCGTATCAGCATCGCGATCGCATAAACCGCCAGCACGCCGCAGGCGCCAAACACGGCGAGGGTTGCCAGCCGCGGAAGCAGTGAAACGCCGGGAAACGCAACGCCCGTCAACGCGATGAAGGTTGGAAAGAGGGGCAGCATCGAGTAGATGAAGCCGAGCGCCGCGGGCATGAGCCGTCGCACTACGCTCTTCCCGCTAACGAAACGACGCGCTCCGCGATGCGCCGCGCCCCACCCGCTTCGCCCATCCGCGCGCGACCGGTTTCGCTCATCTCGCGGCGCCGCGCCGGATCGTTCAAGATGCTCGTGACCCCGGCCACGGCGGCGTCGCCGCGGCCCGGAAAAACCGCCAGCGCACTTCCGAGCAGACCTTGTTGACGGCGCCGGTACCAACGCGCCTTTCCATTGCGTTCGCGTTCGAAGGCAACGATCGGAACGCCGGCGGCCGCGGCCGCTTCGTTGGCGGTGCCCGCTTGCCCCATCACCAGCGTGACGCGCCGCAGCAGCGGCCCGATTCCCCCGCACCACGCGCGAACGAGTTCGCGCCCAGCGTAGCTCAAAACGAACGGCGTCGTTTCGCTCGACGCCGCGCGAACGTGCCAGCCGCGCGCGACCGCATCGCGAGCGAAGCGCTGCGGCTCGAGGCCGCGCGCGATCGAGAGTGCGGCGCCGAGTGTCGGGCGCCCTTCGGCGAGCCTTCGCGTGACGTCGAGCAGAAACGCGCCGTCATCATACGCGCTCTCGCGACTGCCCGGAAAGAGCGCGAGTGCCGGGTCGAACCCGTCCAGAACCGCCTGCGCCGCCGGATCGTCCGGCGTGGCAAACAGATCGACGATGGCGTTCGCGACCTCGGCCTTCAGTCCGTATCGGCGCAGGTCGCGCGCCGTCGCTTCGTCGCGAACGAAACGCTCGCGCGCGTTTCGTAAGATTCGTCTTTCAAACGGCCCGTACGGCGCGACCGCGACGCTTTTGGCGGTGCCGACGAAGACCAGCGGTTTTCGAACGGCCGAGGCCATCGCCAGCGCGTAGGTGTCACCGACCACGACCGCGACGTCGTACGATTCACGCGCGCCGCGTAGGAACTTGCGCTGCGCTAGCGTGAGGCCGAGCAATCCGGCGCGAACGTCGCGCGCGATGTTCCAAACGTTGCCCATCGCGATCAGGCCGCCGCTCGGCATTCTCCGGCGCGGTCCGACCTCGCGCATATCGGCGGCCGATACGTCGCCGACCAGCGCCAGATGATCGAGTTGCACGGCGGGCGCGATCGAGCGAATTTCAAAGGCGATTCGATCCGCGATGGCGGTCTCGCCGTGACCGTTGGTGACGAAGAGCACGCGCGTCACGGCGCGTGCAGCAACGGTACGAGTGCGAAGTCCGACAACGCGAACCGGGCACGGGCCGGCTGATAGACGAGCTCGCTTCGCGAGACGAAACGCCCGTAAGGACCGGCGTGAACGATCGGGACTTCGCCGACATACTCGGGTCTTTCGAGGGTATCGTGACTGTGGCCGCCCAGTATCACGTCGATTCGCTGAACGCGCCGTGCCAACTCTCGATCGCGCGAAAGGCCGAGATGGGAGAGCACGACCAGCAGGTCGCCTTCAGACAAAGCGTCTGCGTATGCCGCGACCACCGGATCCGGCTCGACAAACCTCCACCCGAAGATGCTCTCCCAAAAGCTTTGCGTGGGATATTGCATCACGAGCAGCCCGAGCACGTGGACTCGCTGCGCCGGCGATCCATCGGCGGCAACGTCGAAGCGCAGCGACGGCGCGAACGGTAACTTTCGCCCCTTGGTATCGGTCAGGTTCGAGCATACCAAAGGATGGCGCATCTGCGAGGCGCGCGCGCGCAGGAAGGAAAAAAGATAGTGGAACTCGCGGTTGCCGATCGCTTGAGCGTCGTAACCGGCGGCATCCAGCTCGGCGATGATGGGCTCGTCGCGATAATACAGGCTTTGGCTGCCGCGCAGCGAGTCGCCGCAATCGAAGAGCAGGCCCGGCTGCCGATCGCGCAGCTCGCGCAGGCGCGGCACGATGCCGCGATGGTCGTGCAAATCCGACGTGTGATAAATACGGATCATGCCGCAACGTCGCCATTGGCAGCCAGCTCCACGGCGTAGCTCGCACATCGCTGCATTGCATCGCTCGGTCCGAGCGCCCGGTGCAGCTCCGCGAACTCCGCGTACTGCCGTGCCGGATCGTTCATCAGCGTTTCCAACGTATCGGCGAGGCGCTCCGGTGTGGCCTGCTCCTGCAACAGTTCGGGGACGACCTCGCGGCCCAACACCAGGTTGGGCAGCGTAATGAAGCGGTGTCGAATCATCCTGCGGCCGTACCAGATGAGCGCCGGCGGAATCACGTACAGCGCCACGACGGATAAACCGGTAAGCGCCGCTTCGAGGACGGCCGTGCCGGAGGCAACCCATGCGCCGTCAGCCTGCGCGACGGCATCGCGGACGCCATGCGCGATCTCGACGTTGGTAAGCGCCTCGCGCTCGATCGTTCGAGCGATCCTCGCTGCGGCGCGCGCGTCGGCCGCCGCGAACATGCCGCGCAACTTCGGCCGCCGCTGCTGCAGCACGCGATAGGCCGCCGCGAGCACCGGCAAATGACGCCGCAGTTCCCCGGCGCGGCTGCCCGGAAGCATCGCCACGACTCCGCCATCGCGATCCGGAGCCGCGCGTTGCGGTCGCAGCGGGTAGCTGCTCGCGAGCGGGTGTCCGAAATACTCGATGCGGCACCCGATGCTTCGATAAAACTCGTATTGATGCGCGAAAGCCGTCAGGGGAACGGTGAGCGCGCTGACCTTACGCGCCTTGTCCGCGTTGTCCAGCCAGGTACCGGGCGGAAAAAGATCGAGGATCGGACCCGCGTACCCGAATCGCCGCAGCGTCGATGCCAAGCGCAAGTTGAAAACGCCGAAATCCACGAGCACGACGAGATCGGGTTTCGATGCGAGCAGATGACCCGCCGTCTGCAACATCGCGTTCAACAGCTTCGGGATGCGCGGAATCGCCGCGGCCGGCCCCATGCTCGCCCATCCGGCATGATTTCGCCACAGGCGAAATCCCGCCGCCCGCATTCGCTCGCTGCCGATCCCTTCGAATTGCGCGTCCGCATCGATCGCGCGAATCGCTTGCGCCAACGCGATCGCGGCTGCCTCGCCCGAGGGCTCGCCCGTCGAAAAGAAATACTTCACTCGGCCCGCTCGTTGGCGCGCTCGTCGCAGCTTCCGCTTAACAAGACTGCCGCGTGACGGCGCCTACTTGAGCACGCCTCGTTGCGAAGGGGCTTCGAGGAATGCGACGATTTCTCGGCCCGGCCCCGTCGCGGCTTCGGCCTTCATCGCTTCGATTGCTTGCGAGACGTTCAGTTTTGGGTTGTAGAGCAGCTTGTAGAATTTCTTGATTTCGGTCCGCTCGTCCGCCGAAAAAGCGGCGCGGCGCAACCCGACGCTGTTGAGCCCATAGGGCTGACACGGATTGCCTTCGACGAGGAAAAACGGCGGGACGTCCTTGGTCAGCTTGCTCATGCCGCCGACCATCGCGTGCCGGCCGATTCGCGTAAATTGATGAACACCGGTTTGTCCGCCGATCGTCACGTAGTCGGCGACCTCGACGTGGCCCGCGAGCTGCGCCAGATTGCTCATCGTGACGCCGTTGCCCAAGACGCAGTTGTGCGCGATGTGCACGTAGGCGAGCAACAGGCAGTCGTCGCCGACCGAAGTTACTTCGTCCTGACCGGTAGCCCGCTGAATGCTGACGTACTCGCGCAAGATCGTGCGATCGCCGACACGCGTGAAGGCGCGTTCGCCGGCGTACTTACGGTCTTGCGACGCCGCCCCAACGGTCGAAAAAGGGTAGATGAGGCAGTCCTCTCCGATCTCGGTCCAACCGTTTATGACGACGTGTGCTTGTAGAATCGTCCGTGCCCCGATCGAAGCGTGCTCGCCGACGATGCAATATGGCCCGATGTCGGTGTTTTTCCCGATTTCCGCGCGGGGGTGCACGATTGCGGTCGGATGCAGCATTCGGATTCGAGGTCAGACGTGCAGCACGGTTGAATCGGCGCCGAACATCCGCGGATCGGAAACGATCGAAAACATGATCTCTGCCGAACAGGCGAACTGGCCGTCCACCTGCGCCTCTCCGCCCACCCAGCCGATGTTCCGCTTGTGACGCAGCATCTTGACCTCCATGTCGAGCCGGTCCCCTGGAATCACGGGACGGCGAAACTTAGCCTTGTCGATGCCGGCCAAGTACGGCGTCTTCCGAGAGAACTCGCCCGGCTCGAGGATCATCGCGCCGCCCAGCTGCGCCAGCGCCTCGATCATATAGACTCCCGGCAAGACGGGGTTGCCGGGGAAGTGCCCCGCGAAGATTTGTTCGTTGTACGTGATGTTCTTGTAACCCCGGACGCGGACCATGTGCTCGAATTCGAGGATCCGGTCGACCAGCAACATCGGATAGCGGTGGGGCAACACTTCAAAGATCGCGCGGATGTCCAATTCGGCCATGGTCGTTCTCCTATGCAGATGGCACGCGCAAGCGCGCACGCAGGGCACGCGTGAGGGATGCGTGCATTTCGTGCCCGCTCTTGATCGCCACGATTTCGCACTGCGGCCAAGCCCCCAGCAGCGCGAGATCGCCGATCAGGTCGAGCACTTTGTGGCGTACTGCCTCATCGGGCCAACGCAGCGGCTGCATCGGACCGTCGGGCCCGAAGACCAGCGCGTTCTCCAGGTTGCCGCCCAGAGCCAGGCCGCGCGCCCGCAACGCCTCGACCTCGTGCAGATAGCCGAAGGTACGCGCGCCCGCAATCTCTTTGCGATATTCCTCGGGGTCAACTTTCCCGAAGTAATACTGCGTTCCGATCGGCGGCGCGAAGTCCGCCACGAACCGCACGCGGAAGTCGGCGGATGGGAGCGCCACGATCATTCGGTCCGCGGCCTCGATGAAAAACGGCTCGGCCAGCTCGAAGAGCCTGCGGGGCAGCGGCTGCGGTTGGAGGCCGCACGCGAGGATCGCGTCGACAAACTCGATCGCGCTTCCGTCGAGAGCCGGAATTTCGGGCCCCCGTACGTGAATCTCCGCGTTCGTTACGCCCATTGCGAACAGCGCCGAAAGCAGGTGCTCCGTCGTCGACACGCTGGCCCCGCTGTGCGACAGCACGGTCGCGCGCGACGTATCGCTGACGTACTCTACGCTCGCGGGAATTCGAGTCTCTCCCAAAATGAAGCTCAAGCCTTCGTCGGAACGTGCGGGCTGGACGGCGACCGCCGCCTGTGCCCCGGTGTGGAGGCCAACGCCTTTGAAATGCAGCGTATCGCGAAGCGTCGCTTGCATCATGCGGCGTTATTCCGTCTGGCGCAAATGCGAGCGCTCCAGGGCTTCGACACGATCAAACAGCTTTGGCAGCCTCCGAATCATGACCTGTCGGCGGAGTTCATCGCGATGATCGTGCGCCGGATCTCCCGAGACGGTCGCGCCTTCCGCGATATCGCCCCAGACGCCGGCGTGGCCCGCGATCGTCACGCCCGAGCCGACGGTGAGATGTCCGCGAAAACCCACCTGTCCAGCCACCTTCACGTAATCGCCGATTACGGTCGAGCCGGCCAATCCCGTCAATGCGGCGATAACGCAGTGCTTGCCGATTCGGCAGTTGTGCCCAACTTGCACGAGGTTGTCGATCTTGGTGCCGGCACCGATTCGCGTGCTGCCCAGTTGCGCGCGATCGATACAGGTGTTTGCGCCGATCTCCACGTCGTCTTCCAACACGACGTTGCCGATCTGCGGAATCCTCTCGGCTCGGCCGTCGACGAACGCCCAGCCGAAGCCGTCGCTGCCGATAACGCAGCCCGCGTGCAGGACGACGCGGTCGCCGACGATGCAGCCGGACATCAGCGTGACGCGCGGATGAATCCAAGCCGACGCGCCGATCGTGACGCCGTCCCCGACGTGCGCGCCCGGACCGATTGCGCTCCCGGATCCGATTGAAACGCCTTTTCCGATGTAGGCGCCCGAGCCGATGTAAGCATCGGCGGCGACGTCCGCTTCGGATTCGAGCACGGCGCTGGGATGGCGGAAAGGCCCGCGAGGCCGGCGCGGCTGCAGAATCGCCAGCACGCGCGCGAGCGCATGCCGAGCGTTTTCGACCACCAAAAGCGGTTTGTTCGCCGCGCCGCGCACGAGCGCGGCGTCGATCAGGATTGCCGCCGCGTTGCCCGCCAGCGCCGCAGCGAAATACGCTTCGGTCGTCGCGAACGTCAGCGCATCCACGCCGGCTTCGTCGACGGCGGCCACTCGATGGATGCGGACGCTGCCGTCGCCGACGACGTTCCCGCCGATTCGTGCGGCTAACTCCTCCAGCGTCCCCAGCATCTAGGCTTGGATTAGGTACCCGGCGTGGGTGTGGCCTTCTCCGTGATATTGAGCGCCTTCTCGACGTCGCTCGTGATGTCGACGCCTCCGTAGCCGATGCCTTCGCGCGTCAGCACCAGTTTGAGCTGACGCTGCGATGCGATTTTTCCGGCCGCATCGCGTAATTGTGCCGAAAGCTGGTCGGTCAACTTCGTATATTTGCGCTGTAGTTCGAATGCGGCGCGCTGCTTTCGGCCGTTGCTCTCTCTCCTCGACGAAAGCGAGCGTTCGTCGCTCAGCATTTGAGTTTGATAGCCTTGATACTCGGGCCAGTTCGATACGATGCGTTGTACGTCAACGAGGCCGATCGAGCTGTGCGCCGCGCATCCCGCAAGCATCGCCGCAATCGAGAAGAGGAGAATTCTTTGATAGCTTTTCACTCGTGTTGGCTTTCGATATCCTTGATGACTTGGTTGGTGAGATCGTAGCCGCCCGCGGCAGTCGCAATATTGACGAACACGATGCTGAAACCCCGGTCCTGGGCGATGCGCGAGGCATCCCGTTGCACCTGGCCGACGATCTGCTGGTAAAGCTCGCTGCGCCGCTTCCGCAGCGAGGTGAGCTCCTTGCCGGCGGCCCCCGTCGCCCCGACGTCGGCGCCGTGCAAGGCTGCAAACTGCCGGTCGAGGTCGGCCTTGGTGTCGTTGTAATCCTGCAGCGTTTTGCCGACGTCGGCTCGGAATCTGCCGATGAACTGTTGGTGAATCTGAGCGATCCGAGCCTGCACCCCCGGCGAGAGGCTCGGCGGGGTTGCGGCCGGCCCGAGGCTGCGCAACTGGGACGTCACGTCGTTGCGGTGCTCCTGGAGTTTGGCCTGCGTCTGGGACTGGATCGAGCCGACCTGCGCGCGGATCGCGTCGGAAGTCTGCTTGTCGAGTTGAGCGCGATAGGCTTTCAGCACGGCGGCGTCGGCGTTGCGCTGCGCACCGGCTTCTGCGCCCTCCTTCTCGTTGATCGCGGCTAGCTGCTCTTGAGCCTGTTTGCGCGCCGCGGGATCCATTGCCAGATTCGAGAGACGCATCTTGATTGCCAAACGCGACGCTGCATCTCGCTGCGTCAGCTGCAACGACAGATCGGTCTCGTTTTGCTGCAGCTGCTCCGCTTTGGCGCGGTATTTCTGCTCGGCCTGCGTCTGCAGCTGCCTCACGATCGAAGAACTCGCGGCATTGTCCTGCGCGACGACATTCTGCTGGTACGCCATGTAATCCGAATTGGCGGCCTGCGCCGCTTGCTGCGCCTGGAGCGCGGACTCGTTGCTCATCTGCTGCCCGGCCAGCGCACCCTGACCTCGGACGCCCGCCGCGGCCAGCGCCGTTTGCACGGCCTGGGCTTCGCGCTTCGCGTAATCTCGCTGTTTCTGTGCGAGAATCTTGTTAGCGCGGCTTTGGGCGGCGCGCAGCTCCCGATTGAGCTCCGCGGTCTGATTCGCAATCTGGCGCGCGCCGAGCGGCACCTGCGGCGCCGCAAACTGCAAATCGATTGCGGCGATCGCGCTGTCCAGCTGCGAAAGTTGCGGGTAGAGCGGATGGTGTTTCACCGCGTCATCCAGCCGGATGTAGCCCGTCCCGCGAATGGCCGCGGAGTGAACGTTCGGCGCGCAGCCTACCGGTGAAAGCGCGGCCGCGCCGGCGCAAGCCAAAGCGATCAACGTACGGAGTAACCGAGAACCGCTATTTGCCGAGCTCATTTTGGACATCGGCCGTGATGTCCGTACCCCCATACACGACGTCGGCACGATCGAGGACGAGCAGCAGCCCCTTCTTGCGGGCAACGTCCGCCGTCGCCGACCGAGTCTGGTCCACGAGCGGCTTGAGCAGCTGGTCCTGCTTGTCCGACACCGTCTTGTTGTACTGTTGGAGGATTTGCTGTTTGTCGCTATCGCTTCTCGCCTGCGCCATCTTCGCGGAATAGATCTGCCGCTGGGTCGACTCGAATTGGTTCATCGTGTTGTTGGCGGTTTGAACCTTCGGCACGGTATCCAGTACGGTTTGATCGACGTAGCCGAGCTCCGAGGGGGGCGGGGTCGCCGCCGGCGGCGTGATCGCCTGCGAGCTCGAGAACACGGCTTCCACGTCCTTGGTGATATCTTGGCCGCCGTAAATGATGATGCGCTTGTCGACGACGATCGAGACGTTACGAGTGGCGCTTACCGCGGCGATTGCCAACTGCGCCCGCTGGAAGAGCGGTCCGACGACTTCGCGTTGCCGGTCGTTGAGCGCCTGCTGGAACTGCATCGCCACCTGCTGCCGCGCTGCGTCGCTGCGCGCGTGCTTGACTTGACCGTTGAATTGCGCGTCGAGCTGCGCCTTGTAAGCGGCCAGCGCGCGATTGGCGTTGACGAAAACCGGCAAGTTCGCGAGGTCGGCTTGATCGACGTAGCCGACGTCGGTGAGATCGGCCGCGATGACGCCCGGCGCCATCCCCGCTCCGAGCAGCGTTGCAGCCGCGAAGATAATCGCTGACCGGACGTTCATCTGGTTCGTATGGGCTCCTGCATTGAGTTCGTAGTGTCCAGTTACGCTAGAAGCTCTGGCCTATTCCAAAGCTCGTGTGCGTACCATTTACTCCTTTGGCAAAATCTATTCGCACCGTGCGCAATCCCAACTGCGGCACGTCGAAGCGTATGCCGAAACCGGCGTCCCCGTAGAGCGCCCAATCCGCCGGATATCCCGTGATACGGTTCGTGTAAGGATTCAGCAGCGGGTACGCGCCCCGGATGTGATAGTCGAGCTCATCCACGAAGAGCGCCAGCGTGATCCGGCGATCCAGCGCCAACGGCTGGCGCAGCTCGATCTGTCCCAGATAGGCGTTGGTCGCGTAAAAGACTTGATTGTACCCGCGCATTTGTTGATCGGAGAACGTGAACAGGTTGCTGGGTGGGATCACACCCGTCGAAAAATAGCCGACCCCGTGGACGCCGATCGTGGCATCTCTTAGCACGGGGAAAAATCTCGCAAGATCGATCGTGCTCTGGGTAAACGAGAAGTTCGAACCAATCGCCGGTGCGGAGAAGGTCGTATTGAGCAGCGCCTTGAGGCCGTTGCGCGGATTGAACGGGTCGTCGAGCGTAATCGATTGCAAGCTCAATCCGCTCGTTATCAAGTTGTAGGGTGAGCCGGTGTTGACGTTGGCGATCGACGAGGCGGCGATACCGAAGGATCCGCCGAAGTTTTGCGGGTTCGAGTTGATCGGGCCGGGCGTGGGCCCGATGAAAATGTTGGGCTGATTACCCTGGAAATAGTACGGTGAGGGCACCGTCGTGTTGTAGCGAATTTTCTGCCCGGCGACCGAGAACGACAAGATCGTGTAGTCGCTCAACCGTCGACCGATGTTCGCCGAGGCGCCCGTCGCGCTCGACGTATTCGTCGCGACGACGTTGTTTATTTGCTGGGCGTTCGAGCTAGGATAGAGCGTGACGGGAATGGGAACTTGGTTATGGCTCACGACGCCGCCGCTGCCGAGAATGCCGTAAACCGGATAATAGTACGTCGTGTGATTGGTGAAGATCTGCGCTCCGGCGGTGTACTTCTGCCCCTGAGGCGTGTTGCTCAGATACGGGATCGACGCGGTGAGCTGAGCCACCCCGGTTCTCGAGCCCTCCTCGAACTGGATTCCCGCCGAGTTGCCCGTGCCGTGGAGGTTATTATCGGAAAAGCCCAGCGTCGCGTACAAGCCAAGCCCCGTCAAACCGCCCGAATATCCAAAGCCCAGCGAAGCGGAAGCGGTGCGCTGCTCGGTGACGTGCCACACGAGCGTGACGTCCTGAGGTTTCTTCGGATCCGGCCCAGGCCTGACGTCCGGTTCGACCTTGGAGAAGAAGTTGAGCGCGTTGAGCCGTTCGTAGTCGCGCTTGATCGCATCGGTGTTGAGCACCATGCCGGGGCGCTCTCGCAGCTCGCGCCGGATGACCTGATCCTTAGTGCGCGTGTTACCGGTGACTTCGACCACCGCGATGCGGGCAACGTAAATGTTGTACTTGACGTCGGCCGTGCCGGCTTGCAGGTTGATCGACGACGGCACGATGCCGCCCTCGAAGTTACCCAGTTCCAGATGGAGCTTGTTTTCGTAGAATTTCTGCAGCGCCTTGTAATCGGCATCCCGGACCGCGTCGGAATAAACGCTGCCTACCTTTAGGGTAAGCGTCGGAACGATCAGCGTCGGAGGCAGCAGCGGATCGCCGCCGATGATGATGTTCTTGACGACGAGCCCCTCTTGGATCGTCAACGTCAGCACGCCGGTCTGCGAGTCGAGGTTGATGTCCTTGACGTGGGTCGGAACCTGTCCGCCGTAGCCGATGCGCTCGTAGTAGTTGTTGATCTTGAGGACGTCCTGGCGGAACGTGTTGGTATTGAAGACCTGACCGACCGAGAGGTCCATCAGCGCCAGCAGCGTGTCGCCGGGGACCTTGGCGTTGCCCCCAAAGAGAATCTTGGTTATGACCGGGTTCTCGACCACGCGATAGGTGATCGCGATGCCGCCGGGCCGCGGACGGATCAGCGGGGGCGCAATGTCGGCGAAATACCCCAGCGCGTTGATGCGGGCGAGGTCCTCCTGCACGACCTTTGGATCGTACGACTGGCCGCGTCGCGCTTGGATGACCGCCATGATCGTTTGGGTCGGCACGTGCAAGTTGCCGGTAACGTCGACCGACACGATCTTAGGCGTCGCCGACGCCGACAGCGCCGGCGTCGGGCTAAGCCCGGTCGCCAAAAGCAGGATGAGAAGAGTGCCGACGTACCGTTTCAACGCGCCCAAGCGCCGCCCGGGGTCAAAGATCATTCGAAAAAATCGTCCTCGATCTGCCAAGAGGCTGGTGACGGCACGAAGCCAAGGGCCGAGACGCGCAAGCGTATCGCGTGCGACCCGGTCGCCGTGTTCCGCCCCCCTTCCCCCGTGTCCTTGCGCGTGCTGGAAGCCTGAATCTACGCTTAATCAAAACGACCGATCACCAAAAGTAGCGCTGAACGGTAAGACTGAAGCCGCTGTTCCCAATCAACGGCTGACCCACGACATAGCTGGCATTATACCCCACCGGCGAGCTTGGCAGCTGCAAGAGCCTGGTGGGGCCGCTCAGGTAGAAAAAGTTCAGCGTCGCGGACGTCACGGGGTTGGGTTGAAGCACGAGCCCGAACGATTGGATCTCCGGAAGTCCGAAGGTCACCGCGTAGACCGCACTGACGGTCTTTCCCAGGAGCCGCGTGGCCGTGAGTCCGACGTTACCATAGTAGCCGAGCGTGAGGTTGACGCTGGAGAGGCCCAGCCCTTGACCCAGCGTGCTTTCCACCGGGGCCAAGAGCCCGGCGGCAAACTGGGCGTTGAGGATATTGAACGCCTCCTGTCCCACCGTGATCGTGCTGCGCTCCTGCAGGTTGACGTTCGGGATCGGTGAGAGCGCGCCAAACGGGGTTATCCCGTTGGGTTGCTGGGGAGAGAGCATCGATTGCCGGTTGTAAGCGATGCCGTTGACGAAGCCGCCGAAGGGCGCGATCAGACCGAGAATCTCGTCACGGCTATAGCCCGAGGGATTGGAGGTGAGCCCGATCTTGAGGTCGGCAATCGGCCCGTCCACGCTGATCCTGATCTCGGCGCTCCCGTACGGATTGCGGGCGCGGTCGGGATCCGGGTTCACCACGTTGCTGCTGGCGACGGCGTGCAAGGTCGGCAAAACGCCGTCGGCCGGGTTGAACGTGACGCTGCCTTGCTGCACGCGAAATGCTCGATCGAAGTAGGTGAGGGTGCCGCCGGTGGAATTGAATTCGCCCGCGAGCGTCGGCGCCTTGAGCGTTCCGCTGAGCTCAACCGACCCGCTGGTGCCGATGTCGAGTCCGGCGCCGTAGCCGCTGCCGCGTACCCGTACGTTCTTGCCCGCGGTCGCGTTCAGGGCGAACTCGAGCGGCAGCGGCGGGATGCTTGCCGATCCCGCCTCCTGCGCGGTTTTGACGAACGTCGCAAACGGCAGGGTCGCATTGCTCAGCGCCACGCTACCCGAAAGCAGCGCGTCGGCGCCGGACTTTTTCTCCAAGGAGAGTTTCGCGTCGACCGTTCCGCTGCCGAACGCCGGGAAGTCCAGCTGAGCGCCCCGGGCGATCCCCGCGAATTGCAGCGACGAGCCGCCGCCCGAAAAACCACCTGGAAAGTCGACGCGGCCGGAGAGTTGGGCCGTCCCGGTCCCGAGCTTTCCGGTGAGCCGATCGATCGAAGCCGACGTGCGATTGAAGGCAAGCGCCGCGGCCAGCTGCGTGATCGGAACGCGCTCGAGCGCGCTCACGTACGATCCGCCCACGAGTGAAAGGTGTCCGACGATCGACGGTTGACGCAGCGTCCCAGAAAGGCCGATGTGGCCGTCGAGGATACCGCCCATTTTCGTGCCGTTCCCAAACGTGTCGTTGAAAATCGAAGGATCGAGACCCACGACGTCGAGATCGAAACTCACCGGTTGATCGGGCGATGCGAAGCGCAGCGGCGCAAGCGAGAGCGGCAGCGAGCCGGCCAGCGTCACCTCACCGCGGCCCAACGTCGCACCGGCATCCGATAACACCAAGGCGCCGCGCCGTAAACGAGCTTCGCCGAAGAGTGACGCGATCGGGATTCCGTACGCGCGTACGCCGGTCGCATCGAAGCCTGCCAAGAACGTCGGTGTGCGATAGGTTCCGCCGACGCTCAGGGTAGACTCGAAGGCGCCGCTGACGGGCACGCGCACGCGAGAAACGTCGTACACGAGCTTCGCGAACTGATTCGTCGAGGCGTGCACCGCAACGTCGAGCGGGTCGTCTTTTCCCAAGCCGAGGCTGCCTGCGGCCGATGCCGTAAGCTCCGGTGTCGTCATCTCGGCGCTATCGATGACGACGCGTCGCCGCGCCGCGTGAATTGCGATTCTGGCGCTGTCCAGCGTCAGCGGCCCGAGCGTTCCATTGACGACTTGCGCGTTTCCGCGAACGTCGAGCTGCGGAAACCGTCCGTGAATCGTCGCGTCGCCGGAAGCGTGCCCGGTGATCGGGAGACTTTGCATTCCGAGCGCCGGCAGCCACAGCGACAGGTCGAGATCTCTTACGGCGGCCGCGAGGTCGAAACGCGTATGGGTCAACGTCGATTGCAAGGTTCCCTGCGGGCTCAGCCCAATCGAACCGCTCGCACGGAGCATGCCTTGGCGTCCTCCCACGGCGAGCCGGCCGGTAATGACGTTGCGCGAGCTGTTCCATACCGCTCGCGTGTCGCCGATGGGCAGATTTCGATAGCGGAAGCCGCGCACGTCGACGTTTCCGCTCGAGGTTACCCGCGTATCGACGGAGGCCGCGGCGAGCGTTACGCCGCCGTTTCCGGCGAGCGTGTCACCGGTATCGAAATAATTATTGAAGTCGGCCAGCCGCGCGTGCGGAGCGCTGACGTCGACGGCGTTCTCACGCGGCCGGGCTACGGCGGAAAAACTCGTCGCCGTGGTCCCGACGAGCACGCCGCCCCGCCGTACGCTCACCCCGCTAGGATCGGCCGAAAGCATTGCGGTGCCGTCGATGAACGGGAGGCCGTTGATCTCGCCGGCCGGCACGCCGACGTGCCCGACAATGCTCGGGCGCAAACTTCGCCCGCCGATGTGCAGTTGCGCGTTGAATGTGCCGTCGGTCATGTGGTTTGGAATGCCGAAGTTGCGCAGGGCGGGCGCGATTGGAGCCGCCGGGACGTCCGCATCGAGTCCGTAGGCCGGCGCGCCGGACGTGAGCGATCCGATCGTTCCGTCGACTCGCGCGCTGGTTTTGCCGAACGCGCCGACGACGCGCCGCAGTGAAACCGAATCACCCGCCAACCGTACGTTGCCGTCGCCCGAAATCGGGAAATTCGCGACGCGTCCACCTTGTATAGATACGCCGCCGTCAAATCTGGGCAACGGCGCTCCGGAGGCCAACTTGCCGTTCGCGGATAGGATTCCGGCATCCATGGGCAGTCCGATTCCGCGAAGCTGCACCGCACGCAGCCTATTTGCAATCAGCGAAATCGCATCGGGGCTCGCATTCGCAGATTGTCCGGCCAGCGAAAAAGTACCGGCAGCGACGACGTTGCCGCCGGCCGCGCTCGCGTCGGCGGAATAGAGTCGCAACCGGCTTCCCTCAATGGCCAGCGTGAGGTTTGCGCCCGTCAGCGGGACGCCGCGTAGCGTCGCCCCTTGCATCCGTAAATTCGTTCCCTGTACCAAAATTCGCGCAGGCTCGACGGCGACGGCGACCGTGCCGCCCAACTTGCCGTGACCGGTTATCGCGCTGCCCAAGAAAGGCTGCAGCCCTTCGAACGTACCGCGATACGCGCCGTAAGCCACAAACTCCCGTGGCGAAAACTCGCCGTTACCCGCGAACTCACCCCACGGACCCGAAGCCTTCAAAGCATTTATCGCTACGTTGTCGAGCGTGCCGCCGAATGTTCCAGCCATTCGATTGAAACGAATGCCCGCGATCGACGTGTCGCCGCCGGCCAGCGTACCGGCCAGCACGACCTGTCTGCCCGACCCTCCTCCCGCGAGCGTGATGGCGACCGTGCGCCCGTCGATGGGCGGCATCTGCGGCAGCGAAAGGCCGGGAAACGCGCTAACGGTTGGGGCGCGCATGCGCAGATCATTCGCCGCCAACCAAAACGCGCTCGTATCGTGCGGCCGATCGAGCGCATAGGCGCCGTCGAAGTCGCCGCGCTCCGTGTGCAACCAGAACGGCTCGACTCGGGCCGTGCCGTTGGGGTTCAACTCGAACAGCGCCGCGACTCGCGACACGCCTTGCGCCGACGCCGCGCTTCCTTCGACGTGGAAAAGGAGGTCGTACCCCGTGGCCGAGGCGTCGATCAGCATCGGCTCGTTTCCGAGCATCTCGTCGAGATAGGGCAAGCGATTCGCTGGGCCGGTGACGTGTAACGCAAAGCGGGATTGCACGTGTGCGCCGATCAGCAGCGTGCCCCGCACGCCCACCTCGAGACCGGCATATCGGGCGCGTAACGGCTCCAGCGCGACGACGTTGGAATGGTAGACGACGCCGGCCGCAAGGCGTTCGAACGGCATCGCGCGATAGTAGGCGTGCGCCGCATTCACCCGCGCCACGATCACCGGGTCGCCGATCGGTCCGTGCACGAGCACGCCCAGATGCGCGCTCCCCGAAATCGGCTGGTCGGCCGCAAACGTAAAGGCGCGCCGCAACCCGGACAGATCGCCGGTTCCGTCAACGCCCAAGCGGAGTTGAGCCGTGCCGGTGAGCGCACCGGTGAAATCGTACGCGCCTCCGTCGATGCGCAGCGGTATGCCGGCGAGCATCGCGCGCGCCCCGCGTACGAAGAAGGCGTTGTCGATGACCTCCAGCCGCGCGTGGATCCGCTCGATGGGTGCGGCCACCGCGAGCAGCGCGAGGCGCCCGTCGGTCACGTCGAGGCCCAGGCTGACGTGATACGACGGGCTCACGTTTGGGACGACGCCGAGCGCGTAGAGACGCGCGTCGAAATTACCCGCCGTCGCCTGCAAAATCCGCACCTGGGGAGTGTCCGCGAAATAGTTCGCGAGGCCGCGTAGCGGAAAATACGTCGCGTGCGCGTGATGGATCGCGTAGCCGCGAATCGCGTCGACTCGTCCGGCAATCGTGAACGGTGCGTCGGGGCGTTGCTCGAACGCGCCGTGCAGGCGATAGTGGGTTACGGTTGCGGTGTCCACGTCGGCATCGCCCGCGATGGCGCGCACCAGCAGATCCTTTGCGCTGGAATCGTATGCGGCAGGCTCGCGCAGCTCGAGCTGCGCGTCGCGCAGGCGCGCGTGCAGCCGCCAGGGCACGGGATTGATGCGGGAGGGTCCGGGCGCGGCTCGGCCCTGCGGGATGTTCAAGCTGAAGTTGCCGTCGGCAAACCGCGTCAGCGTCAGCTTGACGCCCACGACGTCGACGCTCTCGAGCCCAAAGCGATGCCGGCTCCCCGGCAAAAGGTCGCGCAACGAGTAACCAATCGCGATGCGCTCGGCGGCCAGAAGCGGTTGGCCCGCGCGGTTAACGCGGACGTCCAAAAGGACGGCGCCGTTGCGCGCCACGTGAACGTCGCCGATGTCGACTGCGTAGCCGCTCGCTAACCTGGCGCCTTCTTGGATCGAAACGCGCAGCAACGCATGCCGGTTCGCGACCAACAGCCCGAGAACGATCGCGGCGGCGAGCAGGCCGATCGCAAGGCGCACGTAGAGCCTTATACCGCTTGGCCTCCCGAGCGCCCCGCTGACCTAAGGATGTTCTAAAGAAACCTACAGGTCGAGATTTTTGACGCTCTTGGCGTATTCGAAGATGTACTGCTTGCGCGGCTCGACTTTGTCGCCCATCAGGTCGGTGAAGATTTGTTCGGCTTCCACAGCGTCTTCGACGGTGATCTGTTTGAGACGGCGGTGGCCGACCTCCATCGTGGTTTCGGCTAGCTGCTCGGCGTCCATCTCGCCCAGGCCTTTGTATTGTTGAATCGCGTAGTCTTTGCCGTCTTCACCAACGATCGACTTCATCTCGCCCTCGGTAAACGCCCACCATTGCTTCTTGCCCTTGCGGATTCCGTAGAGCGGGGGCTGCGCGATGAAGACGTGACCCTCCTCGACGAGCGGTTTCATCTGACGGTAAAAGAACGTTAGCAGCAGCGTTCGGATGTGCGAGCCGTCCACGTCGGCGTCGGTCATGATGATGATCTTGTGATAGCGCAGCTTGGCGGTATTGAACTCGTCGCCGAAGCCCGTTCCGAGCGCCGTTATCAGCGTTCGGATTTCCTCGTTGGCGAGGACCTTGTCCAAACGCGCTTTTTCGACGTTGATGATCTTCCCGCGCAAGGGCAGGATGGCTTGCGTATTGGGGTCGCGGCCGCCTTTGGCAGTGCCGCCGGCCGAGTCGCCCTCCACTAAGAAGATCTCGCATTCCGCGGCGTTGCCGTTTTTGCAATCGACGAGCTTCCCGGGCAATCCCGAGCCCTCCAACGCATTCTTGCGCCGCGAGAGGTCGCGCGCTTTCTTCGCGGCGTCGCGCGCGCGCTGCGCCTGCATGCATTTGTCGATGATGGCGCGCGCGTACTTGGGGTTTTCTTCCAAGAAGAAGTCCAGGCGCTCGGACACCAGGCCGGCGACGATGCTGCGCACTCTGGCGTTGCCCAGTTTGGTTTTCGTCTGGCCTTCGAACTGCGGATCCGAAAGCTTCACCGAGACGACGGCCGTGAGCCCTTCCACGATGTCGTCGGTCGAGAGGTTGTTTTCGGACTCCTTGAGCGTGCCGCGCTTGCGCGCGTACGAATTGATCGTGGTGGTAAGCGCTTGGCGGAACCCCTGAAGGTGCATGCCGCCTTCGATCGTTCCGATGTTGTTGGCGTACGAAAAGATCTGATCGGCGTAGGTTTCCGTATACTGCATCGCGACCTCGACGTCGACGCCGTCGCGCTCTGAGTGCGTCGAGATGATCGGACTCAACGGGTCTTTCTTCTCGTTGAGCCACTCGACGAACGACACGATGCCGCCGTCGAACGTATAGATGCGCTCGCGTGGGGTCTCCCCGCGTTCGTCCCGCAGCGTGATCGAAAGGCCCCGGTTCAAGAAGGCCAACTCGCGCAGCCGCTTTTGCAAAATGTCCCAGTGGAACTCGGTGACCTCGAAGATCTCGGTATCGGGCTTGAACCACTGGAGCGTGCCCGTGCCTTCGGTTTTTTCGATCTTCTTGAGCTTCTGGACCGTTGCGCCGCGTTCGAAACGCATGCGCCACACGTATCCGTCACGCTTGACCTGTGTGATCATCCACTCCGAGAGCGCGTTTACGACCGAGATCCCGACCCCGTGGAGGCCGCCGGATACTTTGTAGCCGCCCTTTCCGAACTTCGCGCCGGCGTGAAGCATCGTCATCACGACTTCGACTGCCGGCAGCTTCTCCTCGGCATGAATGTCGATCGGAATGCCGCGCCCGTCGTCCTCAACCGAGCACGAACCGTCCGCGTGCAGTACGACGCGAATCGTACGCGCGTAGCCGGCCAAGGCTTCGTCCACGGCGTTGTCGACCGCCTCGTAAACGAGTTGATGCAAGCCGCGCTCCGCGGTGTTGCCGATATACATCCCCGGGCGTTTGCGCACGGCCTCCAGCCCGCGTAAGACTTCGATTTGCTCGCCAGTATAATTTGTCGACATTAGGCCTTTCGTTGTTCCGCGTAGATCAGGTCGTGGAGTTCGTCGCCCAGAACGCCGCGCACCGTTGCCGGCATGATATCTTCCGGCGGTATCTTGCTGTGCAGTAATACGTAAGAGCTGGCGACGAGCCGCTCGCGTCCGTCACGCGATAAGTGCTTCGCGGCGCGGGCGTGCACGAGAATTCCCCACCAGCGCGTAAGCAGCTGGGCGCGGATTGCCTCGTATTCCTCTTCCTTTAACCCATGAACGAGCGCCGCCGTTCCGGCATAACCCAGCCAGGGAGCCTCGAAAAGCAGCCGTGCTGCGGCCTCTTCCCGGCGCTGTACGCCGCCCGAGGTGCAGGCGGCGCAACTATCGCCGTGGGCGGGCGCCAGCAGGGCGCCGCAGCCGCTACAGGCCTTCCATCCCTGGGCCCGCTTGGACCGATGGCTCCGCTCGACGGCGTCGCGGAAGCGTGCCAGCGCCTGTTCGGCCGAAGCGGCCTCCGGGCGGTCCAACGCGGCGCGGACCCGCACCGGTGCGCCTCGGGGGCCCGGCGCCGCGCGCCGGAGCGGCAACCTGCCAACCCTGAAGCGCAGCTGGCTCACTCCGGCCGTTGGCACGCGCGCGGCAACGGCGCGCAGCACGTGCTCGGCCAAGAGCATCAGTTGATGACTCCAGGCGCTCGATCGAGTCGTAATCAGCAACGCTCCATCGGCAATTCGCGTGGGGTGCGAGTTCTTGGCGACCTGCGAACCGACGATGTCGTCCCAACCGGCCTCCAACAGCACGATCGGTTCCCGCGCGAGACTTTTTTCGGCCGGGCCCCAGCCCGATAGCGCCGCGGAGAGTTTCAGCATCGCACCCATTGCCGGACGCTGGCGGCGCAAACCCGTGCGACGTGCGCATCGGAGGGCAACGCCCCCGGCAGGTGCGTCGCCGTAACGAAGGCCTGCTCGTAGTCGCCGATCTCGGCAAGAAAGGCCGTCGCGCGCTCTTCGTCGAGCTCGGAAAGGACGTCGTCGAGCAACAGCAATGGAGCCTCGTTCGAGCGTGCGCGCATGACGGCATATTCGGCAACCTTGAGTGCAAGTACCGCCGTGCGCTGCTGACCCTGCGATCCGTAAACCGCTAGCGGCATCCCGTCCAGCAAAAGCTCGACGTCGTCCCGGTGCGGACCGACCAGCGCGGTCTTGCGAACGCGTTCGGCCTCGCTCACGTGCCGCATTCGTGCCGCAAACGCCGCGCCGATTGCTTCTGCGGTCGCGGCTTCGGAAACGACGTTGGGCTCGTAGCGTACCTCCAGGCGCTCGGTCTTGGCGAAACGGGCGTGTGCCGCATCCGCACTCCGCGCGAGCGCCTCGACGAGTTGCGCGCGCGCCAGCACGATCTGCGTGCCGGCGTCCAGCAGGGTTCGATCGTAGACATCCGTGAGCTCGGGATCGGGAGCGACCGCGCCGCGGAGCAACGCATTCTTTTGCTGCAGCGCCTTGCGATAGCGCGCCAACTCGTAGTAATAACGCGGCTCCGTTTGCGAGAGTGCGCTGTTCAAGAACGCGCGACGCGCGCTCGGCGTACCGGCGGACAGTTTCAAATCGGCCGGCACGAACGTTACGACGCGGATCCTGCCTAGGTAGCTCGCGTACCGAACGCCGCTTGCATTGACGGTGTAGCTCTTGCGCGTGCCGCGACTCCCCGTCTCGATCGTGCAAACGAGATTGACGCTCCCTGCGCGGGATACGGCCTCACCGCGCAACACGGCGAGCTCGCTTCCGGCGCGGACTGCATCGGCGTCCCGGGCGGTCCGAAACGACTTCCCGGTGCCCAACATGGCGATCCCCTCGAGCAGGTTGCTCTTGCCCTGGGCGTTGGCGCCGACGAAGACGTTCAGTCCGGTTGCAGGTTCGAGAGTGAGTTCCGAATAGTTGCGAAAGTCCGAGAGCTCTAACCGCCGCAGGTACACATCATTGTCGCAGCGGCATGAGGACGTAGAGCTGCTGGCCGGTCTCGAGCGGTTCCAGCGGGCGAATCGCCGCGGGTGACAGCGGGCCGAGGAACTCGATGACCGTCTTGTCGCTCTTGATGTGATTGAGAATTTCAACGAGATAGCGGGCGTTGAACGCGATCGTTAGATCCTCGCCGGTCTGCTCGATTTCCAGCTCTTCGTACGCATTGCCCGAGATGTCGGAGCTCGCCGTAACGATCAACGTTTGGTTGGCGATGGCCAGCTTCACCATGCTCGCGCGATCGCCGGCAACCAGCTCCGCACGACGCAAGCTGCCGATGAAGGCGGGTGTGCTTACGGTGATCGAGCGATCGAACTTGGCCGGAATAACCTGTTGGTAGTTGGGGTATTGGCCGTCGACGAGGCGCACCGTGATCGATACGTCGCCGCTGGTCATTTGCAGCTGATTGCTCTGAGCGCCGAGCGCGCTCACGGCAATCTGCTCGCCGCCTCCTAAGTTTCGCGCCACTTCCGCCAGAGCGCGCGACGGCACGATGAAGCGTTCGTTAGCGGAGATTCCCTCATCGAGCGTGGTCGCGAACTTCGCCAGACGGTAACCGTCGGTAGCGACCATCGTCAGGGCGTTGCCCTCAACTTCCAGCAGCGTTCCCATCAGCACCGCGCCGCGCGCCTCCTCGCTGGAAGCCGCGAAGATCGTCGCGTCGATGCCGTCGCGGAAGCGCTTCGCGGCGATGTTAAACTGCGCGCCGCGAGTGGCCGCCGGCAACGGAGGATATTCGTCCGCGGGCAGGGCGTGAAAGTCATAGTTGCTGCGCTCGCACTTAACGCTGGCACGCGTCGGCGTCCCGGTGAGCTCGAGGGTTCCCGGCGCGAGATTACCGAGGTAGCTGGCGAAGAGCTTTGCCGGCACGGTGACCGAGCCGCCCTCGGCGATCTGCGCGGGAAACGCATGCTCGAGCGTCAGCTCGAGATCGGTGGCCCGCACGGCGATCTTCCCGTTGTCGCCTTGCAGCAGGACGTTCGACAGGATCGGTACGGTTGTGTGAGCGTTCACGACTTTGCTGGCGGCTCCGACCGCTGCCGCTATGTCCTTCGTCGTACAACTGAATTTCATCGTTTCCACCGTTGGGCGTAAGCGAGAGTTTTCCTAGGAGATAACAAAGAGAGCCGTAGCAGTAGTAGAGCGGTGTAATCTGCGGAAAACTCCGTTTTTGCTTGTGCCCGCAACGCTTTACCCTAGGGATAAACATGTGGACTGGCGGAAGCCTTTCATACACTTTTCCACCGGGCGGGATCGTAGGACGGCTTATGCCCGTCGTCGGCCCTCACCGGTGCGCAAGGCTGTCGAGAGTGTGGACTGGCGGCACGCGCGGCGGCCGGGCTCGCGCTTAGGGGTTTTGGCACATCGCCATGAGCTGGCGAATCTTGTTCCGGTACGCCTCGTCGCGCTCCATTTGGTCCTTAATCTTGTCGCGGGCATACATCACGGTCGTATGATCTTTTTTGCCGAAATCGCGAGCGATCTGCGGCAGCGAATAGTTGGTCAGCTCCGTCGCGATGTACATCGCAATCTGCCGGGGCGCGGCGAGCCGCTGGTCCCGTCGCCCGTTGTCCATCTCCTTCACCGTCAGCCCGTGCGCGCCGGACACCGTTTCTTTGATCTTTAGGATCGTGATGCGGTGCAAGGGTGCCTGAGCGAGGGCGCTCTTGAGAACGTCCGCGGCGAGCTCGGTCGTGATCGGCGCCTTGGTCAACGAAGCGTAAGCGATCACGCGGATCAGCGCGCCTTCCAGCTCGCGGATGTTCGACGGGATGACTTTGGCAATAAATGACGTCACTTCGTCCGGTACGGGGATGTTTTCGCTGCCGGCCTTCTTGCGCAAAATTGCTTCGCGCGTCTCCAGATCGGGCGCTTGAATGTCGGTCAGCAAGCCCCATTCGAAACGAGACCGCAGACGCGCCTCGAGCGTCTGGATTTCCTTCGGCGGACGATCCGACGAGATGATGAGCTGCCGCCCCGATTCGTGGAGCGCGTTGAAGGTATGGAAAAACTCCTCTTGCGTCGTTTCCTTTCCCGCAAGAAACTGGATGTCGTCGATCAGCAACACGTCGACTTCGCGATAACGATTCCGGAACTCGGGCGTGCGATTGTTTTGCAGCGCGATGATGAACTCGTTGGTGAACTTCTCGCAGGTGACGTAGACGACGTTGGTCGCCAGGTTATCTTGGATCACGCGATGCCCGATCGCGTGCATCAAGTGGGTCTTTCCTAAACCGACCCCGCCGTATAAGAACAGCGGATTATAGGCGTGGGCGGGGGCGCCGGCCACGGCTTGCGCGGCCGCATGCGCAAAGCGATTGGAATTACCGACCACGAACTCTTCGAAAGTATAACGAACATTAAGATTGGCGCTGCGGAAGTCTTCCAAGGGGCGGGCCGGAAAGAGCAGGCCGGTGCGGGTCCCTTCGACGGGCTCGGCGACCGAGAGCCGCAACTCGATGCTGGTGCCGAAGAGCTCGCTCAAGACGCCGATCATCTGGGCTCGCAGCTTGCTTCCTACCCAGTCTTGAGCAAACTTGCTATGTACGGCGAGATGGAGCTCGTTGCCGTGAAGCGAGATGAAGCGAATCGGCTTGATCCACATCTCAAAAACAGGTTTTGAGAACGTACGCTCCAGCGTGGCGAGTGCGGATTGCCAGAGTTCATTGGAGATGTCCGAATTAATCATCGCAAGCGCCATCCTCTGCATTCCTCTTCAACGTCTCGACATAGCACTGCGCAGCCCTCGCATGTAAAATCAGGCTGTGCCACCCCCGTGAGGGCTCGACCACTTGGCTTAATGAAGCCTTGCTCCTGCGGATTCTATGCACGAACTTATCCACTTATACACAGGGCTCCAATCACGTTATTTCGGGCGTTTTTCCGGTTTATGAACGACCATTAGCCCATCCACCCCTTTGCCTGAATTGCTCGGCGGGATAAGGCTTCCGGCGAGCCAAGGCGCAGTGACAGAGGCGCTTCTCCACAAGCTTGTCCACAGATGTGGAGAATCGGGCACTTGCTTTCAGCCTCCCCTCGACGTCGCGCTCATTTCACGTTCTTAACAGGCCCAGGATCCCAAAGCCCTCATGAGGAGATAGGCCGCGAAACACCCCCGCCGCCGGGAACGTAGCTAACGCGAAGGCGGTTACCCGATGTCTGAGTTGCCCGGTTGCTTGCTTACGCAAGGAGGTCTCGTATGAGTTTGCCCACGGCGATCGTCCTCGCGACCGCAATGGTATGCGCGACGTTGCTCGTCGCCTTCTTTACTGCGGTTATTTGGATGGCGACGCACCGCTTCTAAGACGCGTTGCATTTTGAGCCGGCTTTGCTACAATGGGCCAGCTATGTTTGACTTCGACCTCCAGCTCTTTGCCTCGAAAAAGGGGGCCGGCTCGACCCGCAACGGGCGGGATTCCAACGCCCAGCGGCTGGGCGTGAAGCGCTTCGGAGGCGAGCGCGTCATCGCGGGCAACATCCTGGTTCGTCAGCGCGGCACGCGCTTTTATCCCGGTTCGAACGTGGGGATCGGGCGCGACCACACGCTTTTCGCCCTCGTCGACGGCACCGTCGAGTTTAGCAGCCGCAGCGATCGCAAGCAGATTTCCGTCGTGCCGGCCGCCTGACGCTCGGTACCAAGGGGAGTTTGGGGCCGTTTGGCCCCTTTTCTGTATGCGGCGCTAGACGTGCAGTTCATCGACGAGGCTGAGATTTCGGTCGCCGGCGGCGATGGCGGCGACGGCATCGTAGCGTGGCGCCGTGAAAAATACGTCCCGAAGGGCGGGCCCGCCGGCGGCGACGGCGGACACGGCGGAAGCATTTATTTCGAGGCCACGCCGGAGCTTTCGACGCTGGTCGAGTTCCGCTTCAAACGCAGTTTCTCGGCCGAGGGCGGCAAGGCGGGCGGGACGTCGAGAAAGTCCGGCCGCAGCGGCGACGACCTGACGATCGCGGTGCCCGTCGGGACGGTTATCTTTCGAAAGCGTGACGAGCGGCCGGAACTTTTGCTAGCCGACCTCGACGCGCCCGGAGCGCGCGTGCTGGGCGCCAAAGGCGGCCGCGGAGGCTTGGGCAATCAACATTTTGCAACGAGCGTGCGTCAAGCGCCGCGCTTCGCCGAACGCGGCGAGCCCGGCGAACATTGTTCGTTACGGCTCGAGCTGCGTTTGCTTGCGGATTGCGGGATCGTCGGAGTCCCAAACGCGGGCAAGTCCACGTTGCTTTCGGTCGTTTCGGCCGCGCGCCCGAAGATCGCGGATTATCCGTTCACGACGCTGGAACCGCAACTGGGCGTCGTTCGCGTCAGCGATGAGGAATCGTTCGTCATGGTCGACGTTCCGGGGCTCGTCGAGGGAGCGCACGAGGGGACCGGGCTCGGCGACCAATTTCTCAAACACGTCGAGCGCACGCGCGTCTTGTTGCACTTACTCGACGGCGCGAGAGCGTTAGACGAAATCCTTGCCGACAAAGCGATGATCGAAGCGGAGCTCGCGGCGTGGAATCCCGCGCTGCTCGCGCGGCCGAGGATGCTCGTGCTCAACAAGCTCGACCTGCCGGACGCGCGCGAGCGTTTGACGGAGCTGCGCGAACGTTTTCCCGATATCCGCGGGATCAGCGCCGCGACGCACGAGGGTGTGCGCGACGCGGTGTTGGCGGTGTCACGCGCCATCGAGTCCGCGCCGATGCCGGACGTCGCCTCGGCGCCGCCTGCGCACATCGAACTCACGGCCCCGGATGCCTTCCACATCGAGCGCGGCCGAGATGGCGAGTTCGTCGTTGCCGGCGAGCGCATCGAGCGGCTCGCGGCGATGACCGATTTCGATTCAGACGAGGCGCTGGCGCGCTTCGAATATGCCCTCGGCAAGATGGGCGTCGAGAGGAAGCTTCGCGAGCTTGGCGCGCAGCAAGGGGATACCGTGCGCATCGGGCCGTACGAGTTCACGTACTCATGAAAATCGGCGTTTTCGGCGGGACTTTCGACCCGATACACAACGCGCATCTCTTCGTGGCCGAGTCCGCAAGAATATTGGAGCGGCTCGACCGCGTGCTCTTCGTTCCCACGAGCAATCAACACTATCGTGACAAGGCGCAGGCCGATGCCGGCCATCGCTGTGCGATGATCTTGGGGGCGATAGAAAGCAACGCCGCGTTCGAGCTCGACGACGCGGACCTGCGCGAAAACGCGACGGGCTACACCGCCGATCTTCTGCCGCGCCTGCGCCGCAAATATCCGAGTGCCGGATTCACGTTTATCATCGGCGCCGATTCTTTGGTCAGCGCCAACTGGGTGCGCTTCGACGAAGTGCTCGAGTCGCTCGAGCGGTTTGCGATCGCACCGCGGGCCGGCGTGGGCGCCGATGCGCTCGCGCGGGTCATCGCCGCCGTCCCGCCGGGTTTACGCGAGCGCGTTACGACCTTGAATCTGCCCGAGATTCCCGAATCGGCGAGCTTGGTGCGCACGCTCATCTCCCAAAAGCGGAGCATTCGCTATCTCGTGCCGGAGCCGGTTTGGAAATACATCATCGTGCATCGGCTCTACGGATTCCACGCAAGTGATTAAGTCCGGCCGTGCGATACCATTAGCGTCGATCTGCGGCTTACTTGTTGTAGGCTGCGCGACGACGCAATCGCCCAACGATCCGGCCGTGTGCGCGGCATATTCGGCGGGACGTTCGAACGTTGAAGTGGTCGCGGACGGCACCGTCACGCGCGTCCTGGGCGTGGCGCCGGGGCGCGTGAGTCCGCACGAGGGTTTTTTGTTGCGGCTGGCTTCGGGCTGCAACCTCGTGGTTCGCGTCGAGGCGAATACCGATTTTACCGGAGCGATTCCGCTGGCGGCGGGCCAACGCGTCAGCGTGAAGGGCGAATACGAGTACTACCCGCTAGGAGGCGTGGTGCATTGGACGCATCGCGATCCGCGAGCGCGGCACGAAGGTGGGTATATCGAGACGAGCGGCCATCTCTACGAGTAAGCCGCTCTCCCGCATTGTCTTAGGCAGCGCGTCGCCGCGGCGTCTCGAGTTGCTGCGCTCGCTCGGCCTCAGCGTCGACGTGGCGGCAAGCGGCTACGCCGAGCCCGAGTCGCCGGGCATGAGCCCCGCAGAGCTCGCGACGAATCACGCGAGCGAGAAACTCGATGCCGTGTTGCGCCGGCGGGGCGGAGCGGCATTGGATGCCCCGGTCCTTACCGCGGATACCGTCGTCGACCTCGATGGGCACGCGCTCGGCAAGCCACGCCACGCGGTTGAAGCGGCCCGCATGCTCGAGCGGCTCTCGGGTCGCGAGCACCTGGTGCACACCGCGTTTGCGCTGGCTCTGCCGGGCCATTCGGAGTGGACCCAGGAGCGCTCGACGACCCGGGTGCGGTTTTACTCGCTCGAGCCGGGCGAGATCGCGGAATACGTGGCGACCGGCGAACCCCTGGACAAGGCCGGGGCTTACGGGATCCAAGGCCGCGCGTCGGCCTTGGTCGAGGCGATCGACGGCGATTTCTATACGGTGGTCGGCTTGCCGCTAGCCCGCTTCGTGAGGGCGCTCCGGCGGTCGGGATTCGCGCTGCCGAAAACGAACTAACTGGCCGCCTGGGGGATCACCATCTTTACGTACCGAGACGATCGCAAGCTCTTTGCGCTCATCAGCATCATCATCGTAGCTGCAGCGCTGGCGCTTCTGCAAATCAACGCTCAACGCACCGGAACGGTCAGCCCGATTTCGACGGCTGCGAGCGCGATCTTTGGCGTTGCGCAAACGGTCGTTTCGGCAACGATCGATGGCGCGCGAGAGTTTGGAACCACGCTCGTTTCGCTGCCGCGCCTAACGAGCGAGAATCAGAATTTGCGCGCGCGCAACACGCACCTGATCGAAGAGAACGCGCGGCTGCACGAGCTTGCCGCCGCTTATGCCGCCGAGTCCGACGTGCGGCCGGTCGTGAATCTCTATCACGGCGTCGAGGGGCGCGTCATCGGCTTTCCGCCGGAGAACGAGTCTCGGGCCGTGACGATCGACAAAGGCTACCGCGAAGGAGTGCACCGTGACGAGGGTGTTCTGGCTGCGAACGGCATCGTCGGGCGCATCGTGGCAGTTGCGCCTTTCTCGAGCACCGTTCTCCTCGCTACCGATTACACGAGCCGCATTCCGATAGTCGTGCAGCGCGGTCGCTGGTGGGGCATCGCCCGCGGGAACCTGACGAGCGTGATCGTCGAATACATTCCGCAAGACGCCCCGTTGCGCGTTGGCGACGTGGTCGTCACCGGCGAAGGGCGCTCGTTTCACTCCGGCGTTCCGGTCGGAACGGTGACTGCGATCGAGCGCGGCGACGCCACGCTCTATCAAACGGCCGTGCTGAAGCCTTCGGTGGATTTCGGCGCACTCGATCGCGTTGTCGTCATTCCGCAGTAAGCCGCACGTCGCTCCCTTCGTCGGCCCGGCGTGGTACGTCGCGGCGGCGTGGTTGGCGGCGGCGATCCTGGCTCAGTCCACGATCGTGCACTATTTCGCCATACGCAACGTCGTTCCGAGCTTCGTCTTGGCCGTCGTGGTGTGGTATGCAATTCGCGTCGATGGGCGCCGCGCAGCAATCTATGGTTTGGTGGCCGGGCTGTGCGAGGACGCGCTGTCCGCAGGGAGCGGCGCGGCCTGGACGATTGCGACGAGTCTGAGCGCTCTGCTGGCCAGCGTGCTCTCTCGCGGGTTTTTTGCGGATTCGATTCCGCTCGTCATCGCGATCACGATCGTCGCCACGCTGGTGCGCGCGTTGCTTTTTTGGGTCGTTGCGGCGCTCGGCGGCTATCCCTCGGGACTCGGCGGCATGCACCTGCGTGAAGCCGTCGTTGCGAGCGCGCTCAATGCGATCGTCATGGTCGTCGCGATGGTGGTCGCGCGGCATTTCGATCCGGAGCGGCGGTGATGCGGCCGAGAAACGTGCCGCGGCGCACGCCGTGGCAACTTCCCACGTGGCGCCTGATCGTCTTTGGGGGCGTCGTCGCGCTTGCGGTGCTCGCGCTGGTAGGGCGGCTGATCGAGGTTCAGCTGTTGGACGGCCAGCGCTATCGAGCTGCGGCGCAGGCCAACCAGATTCGCTTGATTCCGGTAGCGGCGCCGCGAGGCATGATCTACGATCGGCATGGAGCCGTCATTGCGCGCAGCCGCCCGTCGTTCGTCGTCGGCCTCATCCCATCCGAGGTCACCGACGCCTACAGCGAGCTGCCAACCTTGGCGCGAGTCCTCGGCGTCGATCAGCGTTCGCTGTGGTTTCGTCTGTTGCACCATCGCGGCATCACGTACGCCGGGTTCGATGCGGTCGTGCAAAACGAGCCATATGGCCCGGTGATCCTCGCGAAAGATTTGCCCGTCGCGGCCGTCGCGCGGCTCTCCGAAGTTCTCGCGAATCTGCCGGGCGTCGACCTCGAGGTGCAACCGATCCGGGATTATCCGCGCGGCACGGCGGCATCGCACCTCATCGGCTACGTCGGCGCGATCACGCAAGACGAGTACGAACGGCTAAAGTACGCGGGCTATTCACCCAACGACGTGATCGGCAAAGACGGATTGGAATTCGAGTACGATAAGTATCTGCGCGGCATGCCGGGCGGCGAACGCGTGGTGGTCGACGCCAAGGGAGCCGTGGTTTCGACCGTCAAGCTGGCTTCGAAGGCCGCGGAGCCGGGCGATACGCTGGTGACGAACATCGACTGGCGACTCCAGCAGATCGCGGAAACGGCGCTCTCGGACGAAATTCATTCGTTGGGACGCGGGCGATCGCTTTCCGGCGCGGTCGTAGCGGAGAACCCCTGGAACGGTGAGATTCTCGCGATCGCAAGCTATCCCAACTACGATCCAAACGATTTCGCAGCGGATCGCTTTAAACGCATCGCATTCGACTTGACCGACTCGGCTCAACCGCTGTTCAACCGTGCGATCGCGGCGGCGACGCCGACGGGCTCGACGTTTAAGATGGTTACCGGCTCCGCGGCGCTCACCGAGGGCGTCGTAAAGATCGATCAAGTCGTGGACGACACCGGCGGATGGAACTGTGGCGGATATTACGCCCGCGACATCGCCGCCGGCGGACTCGGCGATACGACGTTCGTTCCGGCGTTGGCGGCATCCAGTGACGGTTATTTCTTTCGACTCTCGTGGTGGCTTGGCAACGCGCGCTTGCGTAAGTACGCGCTCGCGTTCGGGTTGGACGCAAAAACGGGGATCGATCTTCCCGGCGAAAACGAGGGGAACTGGCCGACTAACGCTTGGGAGATGCGCGTCTTCGGGGTCCCGATGGAACCCAGCGAGGCGTGTTTCTTGGGTATCGGACAGGGCGCAATGCAAGCCACGCCGCTGCAAATCGTCAACGTCGCGTCGGCCGTCATCAACGGCGGCACGCTGTACACGCCGCAGGTCGTACGCGAAATCCGCAGCCCGTATGGCCGCGCGGTGGCGCGCTTCGCCCCGCGGGTGATTCGGCACGTTCCGGTGACGGACGAGGCGCTGGCGGCCGTGCGCGCCGGGATGGCCAGAGTCACCAACCCTGGCGGCACCGCCTACGGTTTGGCGATCGACGGACTGCCCTTCTCCGGAAAGACGGGCACGGCCGAAACGGCGGGCGGCAACGGTCCCAACACGACCTGGTTCGTCGCCTGGGCGCCGACGAATCATCCCAGACTGGCCCTCGCCGTGTTCGTCGATCGCAGCGGCGGTTACGGCGCGACGGTAGCCGCGCCAATCGCTCGTCAAATCCTGGTCAAATACTTTAACAAGAAACCGTGATACCTCGCGCGGCGTCATTCCAGGTTCCAACTCGCGTTCGGGCGAAACGACGAGCGTTCTGACAGAGAGGTAGATTGGGATGCTCGCAGTTCACGAAGATCGTCTTGCCGCTGCGGTCGCGCGTTTGGGATCGGAGAACGCGTTTGAAATTTTGGCGCGAGCGCGCGAGCTCGAAGCGGAGGGACGCCGGGTCGTGCACATGGAGATCGGCGAACCCGATTTCGATACGCCGGACGGAATCAAGAAGGCAGCCGTCGACGCGCTGTACGACAATCACACGCACTATACTCCGTCGAGCGGGCTGCCCTCGCTGCGAGCAACGATCGCGAGTTATGCGAGCCGCTTTCGCCACATCGCGCCCGAATGGCAAGCCGATAACGTCGTGATTGCGCCCGGCGCCAAGCCGGTGATCTGGAACACGTTGAGCGCGCTGCTCGGCCCGGGCGACGAGTTCGTCTATTTCGATCCGGCGTACCCGGCCTACGCTTCCTGTGCCAGCTACTTAGAGGCCGTCGTTCACGCGATCCCGCTGCAGGAGTCGCGGAACTGGCGCATGGACCTCGACGAGCTCGCGCGCCGCGTCTCCAACAAAACGAAAGTCGTCGTCATCAATTCGCCGCACAATCCAACTGGTGGAGTGCTGACCAGAAGCGACTTGGAGTGCATCGCCGAACTGGCGCAGCGCTTCGACTTCCTGGTCTTGGCCGACGAGATCTACAGCCGCAACTTCTACCTGGACAGCGAGTACCTGTCGATTGCTTCGCTTCCCGGAATGCGCGAGCGCACGATCGTCGTCGACGGCTTCTCGAAGGCGTATGCAATGACGGGCTGGCGACTCGGCTACGCCATCATGCCCGAAAGTCTCGCACGTGCGGTGACGCTCTTCAACAACAACACGTTTAGCTGCGTAGCATCGTTCGTGCAGATGGCCGGCATCGCGGCGCTAACGGGCTCGGACGAACCGGTTCTGCGGATGAACGAGATCTTTCGCAGCCGGCGCGATCGCCTGGTGAATGGGCTCAACGAGATCCCGGGGATTTCGTGCCTCCTTCCCGAGGGCGCGTTTTACGCGTTTCCCAACGTCGCTTCGATCACGCACGACGATCGAGCTCTCGCGAAGTTTCTCTTGGAAGAGGGCGGCGTGGCCTGCGGGGGCGGCTCGTCGTTCGGCGCGGCCGGCAAAGGTTATCTGCGCTTCTCCTACGCGGCCTCGCTCGAAGACATCGACTGGGCACTCCAATCGATCGCGGAAACGCTGCCGAAATTCAAGGGCTGACGCTTTAGCCGCGAACGGCAGGTCTTAGCACCGCCGTTCATCGGCACGGTCTTCGACACGACCGTGTTCTCAAGCAGAAGCTGCGACTCGCGCGGACCAGCGCAGGATGCGCACTTCGATCCGAGCTTGCTCGTCCGCGCGAGCGCGGCAGCAGGAGGAGCACAGGATGTGCGACGACGAGCGGTTCTGCGGAGAAGACGGTCGTGTCGAAGACCGTGCCTCTCCCACCTTTATGTTAGGTACATTGCGCGTTTGACGTCGGCGAGCACGCCCGCGGCGATCTCTCTCGCCCGCGCGGTTCCTTCGGCGATGATCCGGTCGATCAACGCGACGTCCTCGCGATACGCGGCGTAACGCTCCCGCACCGGGCGAAGGTATGCGTTCAGCTGCTCGGCAAAATCGGTCTTGTCTTGCACGCAGCCGAGTGCGCCGGATCGGCATTGCGTCGCCACGCCGTCGAGCCGCAGCCGGTCGACGAAGCGCCAGAGGGCAAACAGCGGGCAGATCTCCGGGCGACCCGGATCGCCGCGCCGAACCTTGAGCGGGTCGGTGACCATCGCGCGCACCTTTCGCGTCGTCGTCGCTTCATCGTCGGCGATGAGGATCGCGTTGTCGTAAGACTTGCTCATCTTGCGCCCGTCGATGCCGGGGACTTCGGGAAATTTGGAAAGCGCCGGCTGCGGTTCGATCAAGATATCGCGGCCGTCGCCGTAGATGTGGTTGAAGCGGCGCACGATTTCGCGCCCGAGCTCTAGGTGCGCGACCTGATCGCGTCCGACGGGCACGTATTCACCGCGAAACACGGCGATGTCGCAAAGCTGCAGGAGCGGATAGCCCAAGAACCCGTAGGTCGCGATCTTCTGGCCGAGCGCTTCGATCTGCCCCTTGTACGTCGGCACTCGCTCGAGCCACGAAACCGGCGTGATCATCGAAAGCAGCGCGTACAGTTCGGCGATCTCCGGCACGCCCGATTGCAGGAAGATCGTGGAGCAATTCGGATCCACGCCGGCGGCGAGCCAAACCGCGACCATCGCTTCGCGCGAGTTGCGTATCGTTGCCGGATCCTCGAACTCCGTCGTATACGCGTGCAGATCGGCGATCTCGAAGAACGCATCGGCCGTCTCGCAAAAGGTTGCCCATTGCGTGAGAACGCCCACGAGATGCCCCAAATGCAGCGGTCCGGTGGGGCGCATCCCCGACATGACGCGCGGTCGTTTGCTGACGCTAATCGTCATCGGCGCACAATGTTACGCGTTACGGCTCAATGCCTTGCGATTTCATCGCGAACGAACGCGCGGGCCGCGCGGACCGCGTCGATCAAGGGCTTCTCGCGGGCGAGTTCGCAGGCAAGCGCCATTGCGAGCGTGCAGCCGGTTCCGTGCATGCGCCCCGCGATGCGCGGTTCGCCGTAGATTTCGACGCCTTCGGCGGTGGCGAGCGCGTCGGCCGGGTCGCCGTCGAGATGGCCGCCCTTGAGCAGCACCGCAAGCGGTCCGCGCGCGCGCAGCGCCGCGGCGGCGTCACCGAGGGAGGCCCGATCGATGCTGCCGCTTCCCAACAGTGTTGCGGCTTCGTCGAGGTTTGGCGTAAGAACGACGTTGCCCAAGCGCGCTAGCTCGTCGCGAAGAACGGAACGCGCGGCAGAGTCGGCCAGCTCGCCGCCGCGGCTCGCCGTAAAGACCGGGTCGACGACCGCCGGAAGCCACGGGCGCGCGCTAAGCGACGCAACGACCGCGCGCACGGCGGCCGGTGTCGGAAGGGCGCCGACGCGAACGGCATTCGCGGAGTCCCAGGGAAGCGTGGCCAGCTGCGCGGCGAGCACGTCGTCGGGAATCGTGTGCAGGGCGATGACCCCTCGACCGTCTTGCGCGCTAACCGCGGCGATTGCGCTGAAAACACGAACCCCGAACTGCGCGCCCACCGTAATATCGCGTCCGGTTCCGGCGATGTTCCACGGATGGCTCGTACCGATCGAGAGTACGATCATGACTCGTTCCATCGCGACACCAAAGCGCGCGCGGCCTGCTTCGGTTGAGCCGCCTGCGCGGTTGCCGAGATGACCGCGGCCATCGCCGCGCCGCCGGCGCGCACGTCCGAAAGCGTCGAAAGATCGATGCCGCCGACTGCGGCAACGGGCAGCGTCGTCGCGCTCGCGAGCCTGCGCAGCCCTTCGATGCCGATCGGTTTACCGGCATCGCCCTTTGACGACGTCGCGTAGACCGAGCCGATTCCAACGTAATCGACGTCCTCAGGGTTGGCGCGCCGCACCTCCTCGAGCGTCCCGCAAGAAAGGCCAATTAACCGTTCCCGCATCGCCGCGCGCGGCGTCGCAGGCGTCGCAAAGCCGTCGTCGCCGGGACCGAGATGTACGCCGTCGCAATCGAATTCTTCGGCGGCGCGCCAATCGTCGTTCACGATCAGGAGCGCTCCGCACTCGCGCGTGATCTCGCGAAGCCGCCGCAGGTTTTCCGCGACGATGCCCGCTTTGGCGCGATACTGCACGATGCGAACTCCTCCATCCAGCACGGCGCGCGCGAGTTCCAGTACGCCGTCATCTTCATTGAGAATAACGTAGACGCCCCGCAGGAGAGCGGCGCGCTTTAGCCGCGCCGGCGCATGCGTTGCCATAGCGTGATGTTCCCGACGAGATACGCGAGGAAGACGAAGGCGATGAAGATCGCGAGGCCGTTGTTATGCCGCGCTAGCGCCATTGGAACCAGCAGCGCAAAGCACAACACGCCCGCCATCAATACCGCGATGATTCGTGAAAGCGGAACCACGGCGTGGCCGGCGCTTATTCCTCGGCGCCGAGGAGCAGGTCCCCGAGCCGCGTGAGCTCTTCGTCGTTGCTAAAGCGTAATTCGATGCGCCCGCCGCGTTGCGCGCGTATGACGGCGACGTGCGTTCCGAACTTTTCCCGAAGCCGCGACTCGAACGTGCGCTCCTCGGGCGAGAGGCCGCGCGTTTCGACGGGACGCTGCGATCGCGCGGCCGGCGATACGCCGATCAGGCGTTCTAGGGCGCGGACCGTCAGGCCGTCGTCGACGATTCGTTGTGCCAGCGTACCGCGGAGCGGTTCGGGCGCGGCGAGCAATGCGCGGGCGTGTCCCGCCGACAGTCGACCGTCGATCAGCATCGCCTTGATCGAATCCGCCAACCCGAGCAGACGCAGCGTGTTCGCGACGGCCGGCCGGCTCTTACCGAGGCGGCGCGCGACCTCTTCCTGCGTGAGATCGTACTCCTCGATCAGGTGCGCGAAGCCCGCGGCTTCTTCGAGCGGGTTCAGGTTCTCGCGCTGCAAATTTTCGACGATTGCGAACTCGAGCGTCTGACGATCGTCGCTGGCGCGCACGATCGCAGGAACCGTTGCGCGCAAGAGCGCCGCGCACGCGCGCCAACGCCGCTCGCCGGCAATGAGCTCGTAGCCGTCCTCGCGGCGCCGCACGATGATCGGTACCAGGACGCCGTACTCGGCGATCGAGTTCTTGAGCTCGTCGAGTGCTTCCGGCGTGAAGCTCTTGCGCGGCTGGAACGGATTCGGCCGGATCTCGGTGACCGGGATATCGCGAACGACCTCCTGCGCGCTGGAAACGGGAACCACGGTCTCGCCCAGCAACGCGGCGAGTCCACGGCCCAGGCCGCGCTTCGGCGCGCTCATGCGGGCGCTCGCGCCGGCTCGAGCATCTCACGCGCCACGGCGATATAGGCTTGCGCGCCGCGGCTCTTGAGATCGAACAGAATGACCGGCTTGCCGTACGAAGGCGCTTCGGAGATGCGCACGTTGCGTGGAACCTGCGTCTTAAAGATCTGTTCGGGAAAGTATTTCTGAAGCTCGCGAATGACTTCCAAAGCCAAGCGGGTGCGCCCGTCAAACATCGTCACGAGAACGCCGCTAACGTACAGCGTCGGATTGAGCGCGTCGCGAACGCGCCAAATGACGGTGGTCAGTTGCGCGAGCCCTTCGAGCGCATAAAACTCCGCTTGTACCGGGATGATGCAATCGTCCGCGGCGGTCAACGCGTTGATCGTGAGCAGTCCGAGCGACGGGGGCGAGTCGATCAGCACGAAATCGTAACGGTTGAGTACCGGCGCCAGCGCTTGGCGCAGGCGAGTTTCGCGCGACAGCGCCGCAACCAGTTCCACGTCGGCACCCGCCAAATTGATCGTCGCCGGTGCGAGCCACAGATTTTCGATCTCGGTGTTGACGATGACGCGCTCGAGCGGGGTTTCTTGCATCAGCGCGTGATAAATGTCGTGCGTCAAAGCGGCCTTCTGGATGCCGAATCCGGTCGTGGCATTTCCTTGAGGATCCGTATCGACGATCAGAACGCGCCGGCCGAGCAGCGCGAGCGCCGCGCCGAGATTTACGGCCGTCGTGCTCTTCCCGACACCGCCTTTTTGATTTACCAGCGCGATGACTCGAGCCACTTAAGAACTCGTCGCGCGCTGTGGCGCGGTGCGCGCTAAATACTGCTCGAGTAATGGCAAGAGCAAGCTGCGCTCGTTACGTTTGGGTTCATCGGTGACCTGCTCGAAGAGCCAGCGCAGGGCGGCGCCGACGCGTTCGTCACCGCGGAAACTGTCCGGCGCTTCACCCCGGCGAACCAGGGCTTGCACGACGTCGTCGCCGGTCAGCGCGAGCTCGCGAATGGAGAACGCGGGCTTGCGCGCCAGCTCGGCGCGAACGCGAGCCTCAAACGCCCGGTTGCCGCCATCCCGCTCGGGCAGACCGCTCCCCGCGATGTCGGCGCGACGCAATGCGAACAAGCGTTCGATGTTTTCCGGCTCGATCCGACGGATGAATCGCCGCAGGGCCGCGTCGCTAAGGTCGGGGTCCGCCGAATACATGTGCTGGCGCACCAAGTGCTCGATTGCTTTAACGACGTCATTCGAAAACCTGAAGCGCTCCAGCGAGGCCCTCGCCATCTCGGCGCCCTCAATCTCGTGGCGGTAGAAATGCGGCCCGTCTTTGGTTCGAGGTTTGCCGATATCGTGGAGCAAAGCAGCCAAGCGCAAGATAAGATCGCCTGGCGGGGAGGCGTCGACCGTGGCCAGGCTGTGATGCCAGACGTCGTAGGCATGCCACTGATTCTGCTCGACGTCGACACCTTCGAGAAGCTCGGGCCATAGGTGCGCCAAAACCCCCGCTTCGTGCAGAAGCTCGAGTCCGATCGATGGCTTGCTTGCTTGCGCGAAGAGCTTGGTGAACTCTTCCTGCACCCGCTCGGGAGAGACGGTCCGGACCAGCGCAGCCGACGCGCGCATCGCCTCCCGCAGCTCGGGGCTCGTGGCGTATTCAAAGCGCGCGGCGAACTGGGCGGCCCGCAGCATCCGAAGCGGATCCTCGCGGAAGCTTTCCGGCCGCAAGATGTCGATCCGCCGAGCCTCGATATCGGCCGCGCCGCCATACGGGTCGACGATTTCCCCCGAGGGCAGCGCCCGCGCCAGCATGTTCATGCGAAAGTCGCGACGCGCCAGATCCTGCTCCAGGCTTACCTCCGGGCCGCTTTCAACCGCGAAGTCGCGATGGCCGACCCCAATCGAGCGCTCCCGTCGGGGCAACGCGACGTCGGCCGTCTGCCCGTCGATCATCACCTTCAGCACGGAGAAGGAAGCCCCGACGACGTCAACCCGGCCCAGCCGCGAGAGCCGCTCGCTGATCTCGTCCAGGGGCAGTCCCGTCACCACGTAATCCAGGTCCTTGGTGAAGATGGGGATGCCCTCAAACGCGCTGCGCAGTTCGTCGCGCACGCGGCCGCCGACCGCGAACAAACTCCCGTCCGGGAGTTCGGCGGCGAGGCGAGCGTCGAGCGGTTGGAACCGATACATTGCCACCGTGATGGTACAGCACCCAGGGTGCCGGCTAAAGTTTCACGGGAAACAATTTACCGGGCGGCCTTGCCGCCTTCTCCGCAGAGCGGCCGTTTCTCGGGAATGCCCACCCGCCGCGGAAACCGCAGCGGCGTCGCGGCCTCCTTGCCCAGGACGAGGATGCGGCGCTCACCCTCGACGGCGTCTTCGGCTTCCAGCCGGCCACCCAGCATGAGGGCCGCGTCTTCGAGCGCCGTTCGCTCCTGTGGGGCGAACCGGCCGCGCTGCATCACGGCGACCCCGCCGGTCGCGATCAGCGGCAGGAGAAGCTCGGCAACGGTCGTGGCCGTTGCAAGAGCGCGGGCCGTGCCGCTCATGAAGCGCTCGCGCAAATTAGGAGCGTGCCCGGCAATCTCGGCCCGCTGCGCTACGATCGCACCGCGCAGCCCGAGCGGCGCGAGCAGCGATTCGATGAAGCGCGCCTTCTTGGTCGCCGGCTCGATTAGGGTAACCGCCATGCCGGTCGCGATGGCGACTGGAATCGCAGGGAACCCGGCGCCGGAACCGACGTCGACGTACGGTTCGCGCAGATAGGGCAGCACGGTCAGGCTGTCGAGCAGGTGTGCGACGAGCGCCTGAGGCGTCTTGGCTCCCGTCAGGTTGAAACGGAGGTTCGCGTCGAGCACCAGCGCCCCGTAGCGGGCCAGCGACGCACGTAAGGGCTGGGCGAGGCCGGCCGCTTCGAGGAGCGCCTCGAGTTCGTCGACTGGTGCCGGGCTCACACGGGGATCGCGGCCTCGGCGCGCGATTCGAGGAAGCGGCGCTCCATCGGATTGCGCGCGAGCGCCGCCGCCGCCTGAAAATGCTCGCGCGCCCGGTCGGCGTGCCCGGCGCGAAGCTCCAGCTCCCCTAGGGCCGCCGGAAAAAACGGATAGGATGCGAGCTGTTCGCTCGCGGGTATGGCGCGAATCGCGGCAATGCCGCGCTCCGGGCCGTCTTTTTGCGCGAGGGCGATCGCGCGGTTCAGCGCGGTGACCGGCGACGGGCGAATCTTCATCAGGAGGTCGTACAGCCACAGAAGGCGTTCCCAGTCGGTTTCGCCGGCGCGCGCGCTCGAGTGAAGCGACGCGATCGCGGCCTCGACGTGATATTCGCTGAGTTCGCGCCCGCTCGCCGAACGGTCGAGAAAGTCGTTTCCTCGCTCGATCAGTCGCGCGTCCCAGCGCGAGCGATCTTGATTTGCGAGCGGCACCAAGTTGCCCTGACTGTCGAGTCGCGCCGGTAAGCGCGCCGCGTGCAGCCACATGAGCGCGCATAGCGCGTAACTCGGCGGCGAGGCCACGAGATCGTTTTCGAGCAGCAGAGCCGCAAGCCGCATCGCCTCGCGACAGAGCTCGGTGCGCATCACGGCCGTGCGAGATGCGCCGTGGTAACCCTCATTGAACAACAAATAAAGCGTGCGGTGAACTGTGGACAAACGCGACACAAGCTCCACGTCGGCCAAGTCGAACAACTTCTTGGAACTCGCCAATAACTTCTTGCCGCGCTCGATACGCTTTTCAATTCGAGAGTTTTTGCTCAAGAAAGCGCCGGCAATCTCGCCGATCGTAAAGCCGCAAAGCAGGTAAAGCGTCAGCGCAACTTGCGCGTCTTCGGACAGGCGCGGATCGCAACAGGTAAACATCATGCGCAGCTGATCGTCCTTGATCGTTTCGGCGCTAAACAGTTCGTTCACCGTCGGAACCATCGTCCATTCGCTCGTCAGCAGTCGCCCAAGTTCCGGCACGCAGTTACGTGCCGTGCGCTCCCGGCGCAAGAGATCGATCGCGCGATTCTTCGCCGCTTTCATCAACCAGGCAGAAGGGTTTTGCGGAACGCCGCGGAGTTTCCAAACTTCGAGCGCGCGGCAGAAGACGTCTTGTGCGACGTCCTCTGCCAACGCGATGTTATCGAGCCCAAAGATGCGCGATAACGCGGTTACGATGCGTCCCGACTCGCGCCGGAAAAGATGCTCGTCGAGCAACGAGCTCCTACATCTTCATGACGGGCCGGACTTCGACCACGCCGTCGGTATCGAATATCGGGCATCCGCCGGCCAACTCCGCGGCGTGTGCGAGATCCCGCGCCTCGATCAGTGAAAAGCCGCCGACGATGTCCTTGGACTCGGGATACGGGCCGTCCGTGACGGAGCGCCCCTTGCCCCGCACGACTTTGCCCTCGCCCTCGAGCGGCTGGCCGCGCTCCTTGAGGTGGCCTTTAGCGTCGAGCTCTTGCATCCAGCTCACCCATCGCTGCATCTGTTTCTCGCCCTCGGCGGGGGATTCGGCGCGCCGGCCGCCACGGTACAGGTAAACGAATTCACTCATGTTGGTTCCTCCTTACGGAGCGTTAGACGCTCGAGGGGTGCGGATTCCGACATCCTCCCGGTCGCGTTTGTGAAGAAAAAGCGCGACAATCGCGACGTCGGACGGCGTGACGCCGGGAATCCGGCCCGCCATCCCAAGCGTGCGGGGACGACGAAGCACGAACTTTTCCCGAGCCTCCCGTGAGAGCGCCCGGATCGACCGGTAGTCGAAGTCGTCCGGAATGCGAGCCTCCTCGGTCCGGCGGGATTTTTCGATCGCCAGCTCCTGGCGCCGCACGTAGCCCTCGCATTTGAGCTCGATGGCGACGCGCTCGCCGATGTCGCGTTCGAGCGGGGGGGCGAAATAGTCCGCGACGTCCGCGAAGGTGAGATGCGGGCGGCGGAGCGCGTCGGCGACCGTGCTGCCGCCGTCGAAACGTTCCTTACCCAGCTCGCTCGCCGGAAGGCGGGCGGTTTGCGCCCACCGCCGGGCCGCGTGCAAGGCGGATCGGCGCGCCTCGAACGCGTCCCACGCCGCGTCGTCGACCAAGCCGACCGCGCGTCCTACAGGGGTTAGCCGCAAGTCGGCATTGTCGTGGCGCAGCACGACGCGGTGTTCCGCTCGCGAGGTGAGCATGCGGTACGGTTCGTCGACGCCCTTGGTCACGAGATCGTCGACGAGCACGCCGATGTAGGCGTCGCTGCGTGCCAGACGGAGGGGTTCGTCGCCGCGCGCCGCGCGTGCCGCGTTGATGCCAGCGATCAGCCCCTGCGCGGCGGCCTCTTCGTAGCCCGACGTTCCGTTGAGCTGTCCGCAGTTGTACAGCCCGGCGATCCGGCGCGTTTCCAGCGTCTCGCGCAGCTCGGTCGGAGGCACCATGTCGTACTCGACCGCGTATCCGGCCCGCAGCATCCGGCAGCTCTCGAGTCCGGGCAACGTCTGCAGCATCGCAAGCTGAACCTCGGCCGGTAGGGAGGTGGAAAAGCCCCCGACGTACCAGGCGGGCTCCTCCCAGCCTTCCGGTTCGATGAAGATCTGATGCGACGGGTTATGCGAGAATTTCACGACCTTGTCTTCGATCGAGGGACAATAGCGAGGTCCGACCCCGCGAATCAAATCCAATCCGTAGAGCGGCGAGCGGTGCAGGTTCCCGCGCACCAGCTCGTGCGTGCGCTCGTTGGTCTGCGTGACGTAGCAGGGCAGCTGGGGCCCGCCGAAGCGCGCATCGCTGAGATATGAGAACAGCAGGGGGTGCGCGCTGGGTGGCTGCGCCAGCATGGCTTCGCAGTTGACGCTCTCCCGGTCGATGCGCGGCGGAGTGCCGGTCTTGAGCCGCATGGTCGGAAAACCGAGGCGCCGCAGGGCGGCGGCCAATCCGATCGCCGGCGCTTCGCCGAAGCGCCCCTCCGCTCGAACGACATCGCCGCGAAAGGACTTTCCTCCTAAAAACGTCCCGGTGGCGAGGACGACGGTCTTCCCTTTGACGCGCGTCCCGTCGGCGCACGCGACGCCGCGCACGGCGCCCCCCTCGACGAGGACGTCCTCGACCAGCCCGGGCAAGATCGTGAGGTTTGGTTGGTCGCGAAGCAGGGCGACTGCCGCGCGCGCGTAGGCGGGCTTGTCCATCTGCTGGCGCAGGGCCCGAACGGCTGGGCCCTTGCTTTCGTTGAGGAAACGCGCGTGCAGGCTGCAGCGATCGGCGATGCGCCCCATCGCACCGCCTAAGGCGTCGATCTCGCGGACCAGCTGCCCTTTTGCGCTGCCGCCGATCGACGGATTGCAGGGCAGCGTGCAGATTTTCTCCGGGTCGCCGGTGACGAGCACCGTCGTGACGCCGAGGCGCGCCGACGCTAGCGCGGCTTCGACGCCGGCATGACCGCCGCCGACGACGATCGTGCCGGCATCCGTAGCCACTACGCGGGTGCGGGAGCCGCGGGTTGCGCGTGCGAGCGCAGACGCAGTGAAAACGCGATCATGATGACGCCGAATATTATTGCATATGCGGCAATCAGCCAGATGATTGCCAAAATTCCGGCCAGCGGAAACCAGATCATCAGCACGCCGAAGAGAATTGATGCGATGCCGCCGAGGATCAGCCAAAACTCGTTGGCGATGTGCTTGCGAAGCTGCACGGCCGCAACGATCTCGAAGATGCCGGTGAGAAAAGCCCACGCCGCGATCGTGAAATAGAGCGCAAATAGCGTGATGCGAATGTCGTAGAACGTAATCGCGGCGATCAAGATGCCGACAATCCCCTCCACGGCAAACGGCCACCACCGCTGCTGCGTTTCGGCCGCGCGTACCGCGGCCACGATGGCAAAAATGCCATCGACCAAAGCGTAGGCTCCGAACAGTATTCCGATCGCCAGAATGGTTGCGCCCGGCCAAAGAAAGGCCAGAATTCCGAAGATTATTGCGAAGATACCCCGGATCAGCCACGTCCACCAGTTGCGGGCTAAGACATTGATCGCTGAAATCTGTTGCATGTTAAAAACTCCGTCCGTTGGCGAGATACACACGTTCGACTCTGCAGAGCTTAGGTGTCGGGCCGTTCCAAGTTTGCCCGGTCAGCGAGTTGGTCAAGTTGTGATTGATTTGGGCACCTCGGGAGAACGTGCCCTTATCGATGAGAATGTACCGGCGCCCGAGATAGTTGACGAGGAAATCGACTTCGGTAGCCGGCGAGTCGTGCGTGTTGTAATAGACGACGTTGATGCCGTTGGTCTGACCGCTGCCGTTCGAGTTGACGACGCAGCTGATGATCGTCACGCCGTAACGTGAGACGATGCGGGCCTGCGCGGGCGCGGGAAGCGCGAACGTCGCGAGAACGACAAGCACTAGAAGAGCACGCTGCATGCCGTTGCCTCCTTATTTTCCGATGCAAAAACGGGAAAATATTCCGTCGATAACCTCTTCGGCGGCGACCTGCTCGCTTACATGCCCCAGCGACGAAAAAGCGCGGTGCAGCTCGGTGGCGACGAAGTCGAGCGGCTCCTCGCGATGCAGGGCTCGTCGCGCCTCACCCAGCGCGTCCAAGGCTGCGTTGACGGCGTCGAATTCGTGCAATGCGACGAGATGCGGGCGCGCCAGGTCGATGCGCTCGCCGCCCCAGCCCAAACCTGCGATTGCCTGTCGTAATTCGATCAGCGTCGATTGTTCCCGAACGCTCCCAACGATGCCGGGCTCGTTCAGGGCGGCTGCCGCCTGCGTGCCGAGATCGGATTTGTTCAAAAACACAACTCGCTCGAGCTTGCCGGTCAGTTCGAGGAGCTTGACCGAATCCACGCTCAGCGGCTGGGACGCATCGATGACTACCAGCGCTATGTGGGCCGCCGCAAGCGCGCTTTTCGTGCGCTCGATGCCGGCCGCTTCGAGGCGGTCGGCGTGCGCGCGGATCCCGGCCGTGTCGACCAAACGCACCGGTACGCCGTCGATGACGATCGCTTCCTCGATCGTGTCGCGGGTGGTTCCGGGGATTTCCGAAACGATCGCGCGCTCCATTCCGAGCAGCGCGTTGAGCAGCGACGACTTTCCGGCGTTCGGCGGCCCGACGATCGCGACGCGCAGGCCTTCCCGCACGAGGCGTCCCAGGTCGCCGTCGCGACGAAGCCGTTCGAGGCTCGCAAGCAGGGGCGCCAACCGCCGATCCAGCGCCTCGCGATCCGGCTCGGGGACCTCGTCGGGAAAATCGATTGCGCCCGCGAGCTCTTCGACAATTTCCGCCAGCGCAGCGCGTAAGCTGCGGACCTCATCTGCGAGGCCGCCGCCCAGATTGGCCAGGGCAGCTCGCGTGGCCGCTCGCGTTTCGGCGTCGATCACGTCGGCGACCGCCGAAGCCGCATGCAGATCCATCTTGTCGTTGAAAAATGCGCGCCGCGTGAATTCGCCGGGCTGGGCCAAGCGCGCGCCGCACGCCAACGCCGCCCGCACGACTTCGCGCGCCAGCACGGGCGAGCCATGCAGGTGCAGCTCGAGCAGGTCTTCGCCGGTATAGCTGTGGGGCGCGCTAAATAGAATCGCCAGCCCTTGGTCGAGCGCTTCGCCGCGCTCGTCGAGAATCGTCGCGAGCGTCGCCCTGCGCGGACGCAACGCCGCGCCGGTTTTGACGAGACGCTGGGTTATTTCCCGCACCGCGGGACCGCTGACGCGCACGACGGCGATGGCTCCCTTTCCCGGGGGCGTCGCAATCGCGGCGATCGTATCTTCCGTGGTGGAGTTGGTGCTCATGGGGGCCCCGACGGCTTTGCCGACGGGGGGCGCGCAGCCCCGAGCGGAGTCGAACGGGCGGAGTGCCTTTTCAAACTCGTGGGGCCCCCGTTGAGCGAACGCTCAACGGGGATGAATTACAACGTGCCGCTCGGGTTCTTCGCCTTCGGATTCGGTGCGCACGAGCTCGGAGTCCGCGAGCGCTAGATGGATGATTTTGCGCTCGGAGGGCAGCATCGGCTCGAGTTTTTGCGGTTGGCGATCGCGCACGCAGCGTTCCAGCGTCGCGAGCGCGAAATTCTTGAGCTGGTCGGCTCGGTGGGCGCGGTAGCCCTCGGCGTCGATGGTGTAGTAACGCCGATTGTTGCGAACGCCCGAATTGAACGCGTTGTTGAACAGCAAGTTGAGCGCCTCGAGCGTATTGCCGTGTCGCCCGATCAACATTCCGAGATGGGGGCCGGTGATTTCGAGATACTCGCCTTCTTTGCGGGCGATATAGTTGATGTCGACCGATCCAATTCCCATGCCTTCGAGAATTTCGCGCAACAGATCCCGGGCGGGCTTGGCATCTTCCGGCATTTCCTGACGAACTTGCGGACGCGAAGGAGCTTGGCGCGGTTCGCGACCGCGGCGCCCGCCTCCGCCTCTTCCGCCACCGGGTTTACCGCCGATGGCCCGATCGCGTAGGTCGGCGGGTTGTTCTTCGAACTCGAAATCGTCTTCGTAAAGCATAAGTCAAACCTCTAAAAAAGGGGTTTTAGGAGTTAGGCGCCTTTTTTGTTTTTGCGCTTGGATCGCGTCGCGCGGGCGGACTTCGCCGGACTCGTTTTTGCGACGCCGTTACCGCTGAGCGCGGCCTTGCCGCCGGCCTTCGCCGAAGCCGAGCCGTCGTCTCTAGCCTCGGTGATCACGTGTTCGCTGTCGATGAGCGCGAGCGGTTGATGGTACCGGCGCAGCATGTAGAACTGCTGTCCCATCGTAAAGGCGTTGTACGCAAACCAGTACAGCACCATCGCCGACGGCCAGTGATACTTCCAACCCATGAAGCCCAGCAACAGCGGCGAGAACACGGCCATCATCCGCTGCGTCTGCGCTTGTTGCGGATCGGTTGCCGGCATGCTGACGTAACGGACGCTCAAATACATGGAAAACGCGTAGAGCAAGATCAGGATCAAATCCGCGTTGGCTAGGCTCGTCGCAAGTATCGGCACGCCAAAGAGCGCCGGCGCGGAATGCGAGATCGCGCTGCCGATCCAAAACCAGGTCTGGTTTGCAAAGAGCGCCTTGTGGTTGAGCACCACGTAGTAGACGCTGATGATGACCGGGTATTGCACGAGCATCGGCCAGCAGCCGGCGAACGGGTTGACGCGATGCTCTTTGTACAGCGCCATCGTTTCTTGCTGCAGCTTCTGGCGGTCGTCCTTATACCGCGTCTGAAGCCGCTTGAGTTGGGGTGCGACTTTCTGCATGGCCAGAAACGCCTTGAATTGCGCCGTATTGAGGGGCCAAAAGACCAGGCGGATCAGCGCGGCCAGAATGACCAGGCTCCAGCCGAGATTGTTGATCGGCTTGTTGATCGTCAGGACGAGCCACGAAAGGCCGTTGACGATCGGGTCCAGCCATGAGCTGGCCAAAAGAAAATGCAACGTCTTACCTCAATGCGATGTGCGGCACGGCCGAACGATGCGGGCCTCCGGCACGAAATCAACGCCGCCGGGATGGAAAGGATGACAGCGCGCGAGCCGCGCGATCGCCAGCCACCCGCCGCGAATCACGCCGTGACGGCGAATCGACTCCTGGGCGTAGCGCGAGCAGGTGGGATAGAAGCGGCAGGCTGGCGGCAACAGCGGAGAGACGGCGAGCTGGTAAATCCGGATCAGGCCGACGAGCAGGAAACGCACCGGTTACGCAAACCCCAGCGCCGAGCTCACTTCGGCCCGTAAATCACGAAAGGACGCCGTTGCCGCGAGCGGGCGTGCGATGAAAAGCAGGCGCATGGCGTCGCGGTGCGCCAGCACCTCCCCGGCGATTGCCGCCAGACGGCGGCGCAGCTTGTTGCGGAGCACGGCCTTTCCAACTGCCTTGCTTACGGTGATGCCGACCAGCGCGCAGGCATCGCCAGGAAGCGGGTCGCTACGATAAATGACGAGGCTCTTCGTCGAGATGCGCCGGCCGTGCCGCCGCAAACGGGCAAAGTCCGCTTGGCGGCGCAGGCTGGCAAAGGGGCGCATTAAACCGTGAGACGATGACGCCCCTTCTTCCGACGGCGGGCCAGCACCTTACGACCTTGCTTGGTGCTCATGCGCTCTAAGAAACCGTGCACACGCTTACGACGGCGATTATGCGGCTGATACGTCCGCTTCATAACGTCCTTTTAGGTGAAAGTAATGCCCCACACCCTGGTGGTAGACAGCCCCTGATTATATTCCAGCGATTGGGACGAGCGCAAGCAGGCCCGAGGATTCGCGGCCTCCGGCGCACCCCGGGGTGCGGGGAAGCACCCCAAGGCTGCCGTAACTTGGTGAAGTTTTGAGCGTTACGACTATGCAGCCGCCTGCCCGCCGACGGGTTGTCGTCACCGGCCTTGGCGCCGTTACTCCGATCGGGAACACCCGCGACGATTTCTGGAGGCGCGCGGTCGCCGGCGAGTCAGGCATCGCCCCGATTACGGCGTTCGATGCAAGCGACTTCGATACGCGCATCGCGGGCGAAGTCAAGGATTTCAAGCCGGAGCAGCTGATCGGGCGCAAGGAAGCGCGACGCATGGACCGGTTCACGCAGTTCGCCTTCGTGGCTGCCCGCGAGGCGATTGAAGACGCGAAACTTCCCGACGATGCGGAATTCAAACAACGGGTCGGCGGCGTCATCGGAACCGGAATCGGCGGCATCATCACCTTTTGGCTGAACTCCGATAAGGCGAACGAAAACGGGACGTGGTCGAAAGTAACGCCCTTCTTCATTCCGATGCTCATGGCGAATGCGGCCCCGGCGCACATTTCGATGGCCTACGGCTATCAGGGGCCGTTCTTTGCCGCGGCCAGCGCCTGCGCCAGTGCCAACGACGCGATTTGCACCGCTTACAACGCGATTGCGTACGGCGACGCCATTGCGATGATTGCGGGCGGAAGCGAGGCTACGGTCTCACCGCTGGCGATCGGGGGCTTTTGTTCGATGCGCGCGATGTCGACCCGCAACGACGATCCATCGCACGCCAGCCGCCCGTTCGACAAAGAGCGCGATGGATTCGTGTTGGGCGAGGGCGCGGGGATCCTCGTGCTCGAGGAGTACGAGCACGCCCGCGCGCGCGGCGCCCAGATCTATTGCGAGGTGCTTGGATACGGCCAATCCGCGGACGCTTACGATCTCGTAGCGCCGGATCCCGACGGCAACGGCGTGCGCTTGGCCTTCGCTCGCGCCTTCGCCAGCGCCGGAATAACGCCGGGTGACGTCGATTACATCAACGCGCATGGCACCTCGACGCCGGTCGGCGATCCGGCCGAGTCGAAGGCGATCGAAAAGAGCTTCGGCGAGCACGCGTACCGCATCGGCGTGAGCTCGACAAAATCCATGCACGGGCATGCCCTGGGCGCCGCCGGCGGCATCGAGGGCGTTGCGACGGCGCTCGCGGTGCGGCACGACGTCATGCCGCCCACGACCAACTATGAGTTTCCCGATCCGGAGTGCCGGCTCGACTACGTCCCAAACGTCGCGCGCAGCGCTCCGATCCGCATCGCGCTCTCGAACTCGTTCGGATTCGGCGGCCACAACAGCGTTATCGTCTTCGGCAAGGTTCGATCCTAACGTGAGCGGCGAGGCCTATCGGCGGCGCTTGCGCGCCTTGCTTCGCCTTGCGGGGATTCGCAGGACTACCGCGCTCGACGACTTCGAAACCGCGTTCGTGCACCAGAGCTACGCCAAAGAACGCGGCGGCAGCTCCAACGAACGCATGGAGTTCCTCGGAGACTCGGTCCTCGGGTGCATTACGGCGGCGTGGCTCTACGAACGCTTCGCCGACGAGCCGGAGGGATTGTTGACGCTCCGCAAGGCGGCGATCGTCAATGATGCGCAACTCGCCGCGACGGCGCGCCGCCTCGGGTTTTCTGCGTTGACGCAGCTCGGGGTGGGAATGCGCGCCGCCGGCGGCAGCGAAAACAGCTCCGTGCTGGCCGACGCCTTCGAAGCTTTTGTGGGGGCACTGTACCTTCAATACGGACTCGAAAAGGCTCGGCAGTTCGTCGCTGCGCAGCATATCGAACAACTAAATCAGTCCACCCAGTCGCTCTTGGACGCAAAAACGCGGCTCCAGCATTACGCGCAAGAACATCTTGCCGCGACGCCGGTTTATCGCGAGACGAGCCGCGGCACGCCGCAGCATCCGGCGTTCAAATCGCGGGTCAGCGTGAAGGGCAAAGTCTTGGGTAAGGGCGACGGCCCGTCGAAGAAAGCCGCGCAACAGGCCGCGGCCGAGGCGGCATTGGGATCGATCCTGACGGCGAACGGCGATCCGGCACCTCACGACGCGGTTCACACGTGAAGCTGCGCAGCATCAGATCGTTTGGATTCAAGACCTTCGCCGAACCGACGACGCTGGAGTTCGGCGGCGGCGTTACGGCGATCGTCGGACCCAACGGTTCGGGCAAATCCAACCTCGTCGATGCGTTCCGGTGGGTGCTGGGCGAGACGTCGAGCAAGAGCCTGCGCTCGGGCCGGCTCGAAGACGTCATTTTTGCCGGAAACGAACGTCGCAAGCCGCTGGGCTTGGCCGAAGTTGCGATTCTGTTCGATAACGCCGACGGCAAGCTGCCCATCGAGTTCGGTGAGGTGGAGATCACTCGCCGAGCCTATCGCGTTGGCGAGAGCGAGTACTTCATCAATCGCACGCAAGTGCGCCTACGAGATATCCTCGATCTTTTGATGGGCACCGGGCTAGGCCCGGGTTCGTACGCGATCGTTTCGCAGGGCCAGGTCGATTCAATTCTCACGAGCAAACCCGCGGAGCGACGCGCGCTCTTCGAAGAGACCGCCGGAATCGGCAAGTTTCTCGCGCGTAAGCATGAATCGTTGCGCCGGCTCGAGCGCACCGAACAGAACGCCATCCGGATCAGCGATTTGATTGCGGAGCTCGACCGGCGTATTCCCGAGCTCGACACCGCGGTGCGCCGGGCGAAGCGCTATCGCCGGGTCAGCACGCGCGTCCGCGACCTAGAGATCCTCGGTTACCTGCGAGCCAGCGCGACGCGCCGCGCCGAAACCGCCACGCTGCGCGAACAGCTCCAGAAGAACGAAGAGCTACGTGCGTTGGCTGCGGGGAAGGCGGCGGCGTTGGCCGCCGAGCTGACCGCAATGCGCACGCACGTCTATCGTTGCGAGCTCGAACTGGAAGAGCTGCGCTCTCAGTCGCAGAGCAAACGCGCCGAACTTGCGGCGCTCGAGGCGCAGTACGCGGCGGCGCTCGCGCGGCGAGAAGCCCTCGAGCGACAGTCGACACAAACCTCGCAAGATGTAGCGCGAGCCGGTCAGGAGCGCGATTCGCTCGCCGCGGTCATCGCCGATTTGGAAGCACAGATCGCGCCGCTCGGGCGCGAAATCGAGGCGGCGCGCGAGAGCGAACTCCACGCCCAGTCCGCGCTCGCGCAGACCCGCGCAAAACTCGAAACCGTTTTTACGGAGCTGCGCGAGATCGAAGCGGGTGCGGGTGAATTTGCGGCTCGCAAAGCGGAACGGCGGGTCGTGGCGGAAGGACTGCGAACCGAGGCGGAGCGCCTGGAGCGCGAAGAGCGCGCGGCCCGCGAGCATGCCGAAGAAATCGAGATCGGCGCCGGGGGCGCCTCGCACCGCTACGCCGAGCGGCAGCGGCAGCTCGCAATCCTCGAAGAAGCGCTGCTCGACGCGCGTGGCCGGGCCGAAGATGCGGCGCACGAAGCGGCGCTCGCGCAAGAGGACGTGTCGCGTGCGCTGGCCGCCGCGCACGATCAGTCCGGTGAAGTAAAGGCTGCCGAATCGCGCCTGCACACGATCGAAGAGTTAGAGAACGCTCTGGAAGGGCACGTTCCGGGGACTCGAGCCGTCATCGATGCACGCCAACGCGGCGAACTGAGCGGCATCGAAGGGATCGTGTCCAATCTGATTACGACGGAGGAGCGGTTTGCGCGCGCGATGGACGTAGCCTTCGGCGCGCGTCTTTCCAACGTCGTTACGACTTCGTCCGAGGATGCCGAACGCGGCGTCGAGTTTCTCAATCGCCGGGAAGCGGGGCGCGCGACCTTCCTTCCGCTCGACACGCTGGCCGATCGCAAGGGGCGCACGCTCGATCCGAAGATCGGCGGCGTCGGCGGCGTGCTGGGATATGCCCATACGCTCGTGCGCACCGCGCCGCGTTTCGAGGGCATCGTGAACTTCCTGGTGGGCAACGTGCTGATCGTCGACCGGCTCGAAACGGGAATAGAGCTGGTCCGCGCGAGAGGTTTACGCGACACGATCGTAACGCTCAACGGCGAGCAGATCACCGGCGGAGGCGCGATCACGGGCGGACGCTTCGTGCGCGAGCGCTCGATCTTGTCGCGGCGTTTCCAAGCTCAAAGCCTGCGCGAAGCGTTGCCGGAAATGCACGCCAGACTCGACGAGGCCCAACGAGGCCTGCGCGCCGCGCACCAGTCGGCTAATTCGGCGATCGGAAGGCGCGACACCGCGCGCGAGCAGCAGGCGCAAACGGAATCTCGGTTGGTGGGGTTGCGCGCGGAACTCGCCGCGCTGGCGGCCGACGTCGAGCGCACGCGTGCGGATTTGGAAGCGGCGCGCGCGACCGCGAACCAACTGCGCGTGGCGGGCGTACTGTCGCGCGAACGCGAGCAGGAGTACGAGCAAACCGAGCCGGGGGCCGAGCGCAGCGACGAGCGGCGCACCGAGCTGGAACGCGAGCTCGCCCGCGTGCGCGAGCAGATTACGGACGCCGAGGGCAACCAAATCGCGATCAGCGCGCATGCGGCGAATCTGCGCGAGCGGGCGGCCGCGCTTTCGGCGGAGCGGGATGCGGCTAAAGCGCGCCTCGGCATGCTCGATCAGGATGGCGAGCGCGCCGGATCCGCGCGGGAAGAGATGCTGGCTGATGTCGCTTCCTTGATGGAAGAGACGCGCACGATGCACGCACGTGTGGACGGACTGCGACGCGGTGTCGTCGCGCTCGACGAGCGTCTCGAAACGGCTCGGCGCGAGCGCGAATCGTCGGTCGGGCGTCAGACGCAGCTGGAGTCGGAGTGGCGAACCGCCGAGCAGGAAGAGCGCGATACGGTCGCCGGCGGCGAGCGGCAACGCACCAGGCTCGCACAAATCGAAGCCGAGCTCGGCATGCTCGTTTCGCAGTTCGCGCAGAATCCGGCAACCGGCGACGAATGCGCGGATGTCGCGGGCCGCTATGCCGACGAACCGGATGCGATCGTCGACGAACTTCCGCGGTTGCGCGACGAGCTGGCGCGTTTGCAAGCCAACGTCAATCTCAATGCGGAAGCGGAGCGCGACGAGCTGGCGGAGCGGGGGCGGTTTCTGACGTCGCAGCTCGACGATCTCAGGGCGGCGCGCGAGACGCTGCTCGAGTCCATTCGCGAAATCGAGCTCGAAACGCAAGTGCAGTTCAACGACATGTTCGCGAAAGTGTCGCAAGCTTTTACGACGATGTACGGGCGGCTCTTCTCCGGCGGGCAGGCCAAGATGTGGCAGACCGAGCCCGAAAATTTGTCGGAAACGGGCATCGAAATCGCCGTGCAGCCGCCCGGCAAGAAGGAGATGCCGCTGACGGCCCTTTCCGGCGGAGAGCGCGCGATGACCGCGGCGGCATTGATCTTTGCGCTGATCGCCACGAAGCCGGCACCGTTCTATCTCCTCGATGAGGTGGACGCCGCGCTCGACGATGCCAACATCGACCGTTTCTGCGCGATGGTGAGGGAGTTCGCGTCTGAGTCCCAGATGCTCATCGTTACGCACAACAAGAAGACGATGGAAATAGCCGACCGAATTTACGGCGTGACGAGCACGGATGCCGGGGTAAGCGCGGTCGTATCGGCAGAGCTGACCGCGCAGGCGGAGGCGCTGCTTGCCTAACGCGGCGGCCGAAGCCAAGCCCGCGGCGCTCTTCTCGCTCTTCGACAAAACCGGCGCCGCCGAACTCGCCCGCGCGCTGCGCGACCGCGGCACCGAAATCTACGCGACCGGCGGCACGCGCGCGTATCTGGAAGAGCACGGAATCCCGGCGCGAGACGTTGGCGACATCACGGGTTTTCCGGCGCTGTTCGGAGGCCGCGTGAAGACCTTGCATCCGAAGATCTTCGGCGCGATTCTGCACGATCGGGACGATGCCGAGCATCGGCAGCAGGGCAAAAAGTATGCGATTCCCGAGATCGTCACCGTGGCCGTAAACCTCTATCCCTTCGAGGCCACCGTGGCGCGCCCGGGAACGACGCTGCGAGAGGCGATCGAGCAGATCGACATCGGCGGCGTCGCGCTGTTGAGAGCCGCGGCGAAGAACTTCGAGCACGTCGCCGTCCTAACGCACCCGTCGCAGTACGCGGAATACCGCGAGGCAATCGAGGCCGGCACGGTCGGGTCCGCGTTGCGCCGGAAGCTAGCGATCGCCGCGTTCGAGCGAACCGCCGAATACGATGCCGCGATTTCACACTACCTCGCGACGGCCGGCGAAGTGTTGCCGAGCGAACTGCCCGGCGCGCTCGCGCTCACCCTGCCGCTGGCAAAACGGTTGCGCTACGGCACCAATCCCCAAGAGCGAGCCGCTTTCTATCTGGACCGCGGCGATCGTCTGCCCGAGCAGCTCCACGGCAAAGCGCTTTCGTACAACAACTTGCTCGATTTAGATGCCACGCTGCGTTTGCTTTCGCGCGCGCCATTGGGCGCGGAGTTCGGCAGCGAGCGAGCGCGGTTCGTGCGCGCGGCGGTCGTCAAGCACGCGGTGCCGTGCGGCGTCGCGCAACGCTCGAGCGTGGGATTAGCGGTGCGCGAAGCGCTCGAAGCCGATCCCATTTCCGCGTTCGGCGGGATCGTCGCTGCGGACGCCCCGATCGATCGCACCGCGGCCCAGTCGCTGCGAGAGTATTTCCTCGAGATCGTTGCGGCGCCGGATTTCGATGCGGACGCGCTCGAAATTCTTCGGCAAAAGAAGAACCTGCGCATCATGCGCTTTGTTCCCTCGCTACCCGACGAGCTGGCAGTGGAATTGCGATTGCGCAGCGCCCTGGGGGGAGTTCTTGCCGAAGACGACGATCCTACGGCACCGCCCGAAGAATGGCGCATCGTGAGCCGTAAGCGGCCCAACACGCAGGAGTGGCACGATCTCGCCTTTGCGTGGGACGTCGTGCGCCACGTCAAGAGCAACGGCATCGTCATCGCCAAGGGCGGAACGACGCGGGGCATTTGTGCGGGACAGACCAACCGCGTCAGCGCCGTCGAGATCGCGGCTCTGCGCGCGGGCGAAGGGGCGCGCGGCTCGGCCTGCGCGAGCGACGGATTCTTTCCCTTTGCCGACGGTCTGGAGGCCGCCGCGCAGGGCGGCTGCACGGCGATCATCGCGCCTGGCGGTTCGGTCCGCGACGCCGAAGTGATCGCCGCGGCGGATCGCCTTGGAGTCGCGCTGGTGTTCTCGACGTATCGCTATTTCTTGCACTAAGGGGTCCGCATGCCGCGATTTTTGCACACGTCGATCTTCGTCAACGATATGAACGAGTCGATCGACTTTTATACGGAAAAGCTGGGGCTGCGTTTGCTCGACGGTCCGCATCATTATCCCGGCAACGCCGACATGGCGTTCGTCGGGCGAGATTGGAACTCGTATATCGAGCTGGTCTACGATTTAGAAGAGCATCCGCCCTATGAGCTCGGGAATCGTTACGAGCATTTGGCGATCGAAAGCGACGGCGATCTGCGCATCTACGTCGATGGGCTCAAAGCAAAGGGCGTGCGAATCCTCAAGGACGTTTACAAGTCGCCCAGCGGCACGCGCGCGATCGCCTTTGTCGAGGATCCGCAGGGCATTCCGGTGGAGCTCTTGGAGCCGCGCGGCGCACAACAGCTTTCATAAGGAGCTCGTCCTAAAGCCTACCTATAAATAAACGGATCGGCCGGAGGGGAGATTGGTTCGAGCTTCTGCGCGACGAGGCGCAGATCGTCGGGAGCGCCGTCGATACGCCCGTCGGCGCGCAGCCACATCTGGGCCGGATAGTGCGGCCGCCGATCGAGCCGCACCGCCATCGGCGCCGCGTCGGCGCGGCAGCAGGTGATCGCGTAGCGCACCAAGGCACAAACTCCGCGATCGCACGATAACCTGCCCGCGAACGTCAAACGCTCGCCCGCGAAGAGATCGGTCAACGTCGTTTCGGTCGCGTGATACGCGGGCGGCGGCGCGCCGATCAGGGCTCCGGCCAGCATCAAGCCGGGCGCGATGCGCGCCGTCGCGCATCGATGAAAACGATAACGCGTCGCACACAGAAACGCCGCCGCGCCGCAACCCCAAAGTGCGAACGCGAGCGCGGGGTGAACCAGCGCATCTCCCTTGCGCCATGCGACGATGCCGCTCGCCGCCGCGAGCAACAGATAGGCACATGCGTCGTGCTTGGGCGCAACGCCGGATCGGTTCAAGCCGAGCGCGCGGAGATCGAAAATTCCGGCGATGCAGAGAAACGCAACCGCCGCGGCAGGCGCGTGCGTGCGGAGCGCGCCCGCGAGCGCGACCGCACCGAGCCCGCACGGGGCGGCCGTGAATCCGAGCAGTGCTCCGGCGGCGCCTTGCTCGATCGGCGTAAGGCGCGCCGGATCGAAGCCCGCAAAAAGTTGCACGAATGCCCCCGCCATCAAGGCCGCGGGAAGCACGCCGTGCAGTTCTGCGAGGACGTGCGGCGGTTCGTCGTCCTTATGGTGACGCCGGCCGGTCCTCGCGTCGAGAACGCGCGCCACCAACAACGCTGCGGTATAACGAGCCGCGGCGACCAGGGGCCCGAAGATTAGCCACGTCGCTGCTGCGGCCGGCAGCGAACGCGCGCCGGGGCCTCGCGTGCAGCCGCAACCAACGTAGGCGACGACGCGGCCGCCTCCCTTCAGTAACGACGACAAGGCGATGCCTGCAAACAAGAACGGCGTCGCTTCGACGAGTGCGCTTGCGGAGGTGGCAAGTGCAGAGCGAATCGTATCGGGAGAGGAGAGCGTTGCGACGGCCAGCGCTGCGCCTCCATATAGCACCGCGCGCACGCGCGACAATCACGCCGGAAACGAGTAACGGCTACCGAAAGCCATCGAAATGGCGGAAAAACTGAGTGCGCCGCGTGGAACTGCGGATATTTTTCCACCCGAGTCGGGACGCTGGAGCGAATTGGAAGCGCGCATCCGCCGGCTGGCGGCCCGCTTTGGTTACGGAGAAATTCGAACGCCGATCTTTGAGTCGACCGACCTTTTCGTGCGCGGCGTGGGCGGGCAGACCGACATCGTGGAAAAGGAGATGTACACGTTCACCGATCGCGGGGATCGGAGCGTCACGCTGCGGCCCGAGTGGACGGCGCCGGTCGTGCGCGCACTGCTCGAACACGGGCTCTTTGGGTTGGGGCCGCAGCGCCTCTACTACATCGGACCGATCTTTCGATACGAGCGCCCGCAGAAAGGGCGGTACCGCCAATCTCATCAGTTCGGCGTCGAGTGCTTCGGATTTCCGGGGCCCGAAGCCGACCTAGAAGTCATCTCGATCGCGTGGGAGCTGGTTGCAGAATATGGCATTACCGACGCGGCTCTCAACATCAATTCGATCGGTGACGAGCGTTGCCGGCCTGCCTATCGGGAGGCGCTCCTCGCGCACTTTGCTCCGCACCTGGCCTCGATGAGCGAGGATGCGCGGCGGCGTGTCGAGCGCAATCCCCTCCGCCTGCTCGACAGCAAGGACCCCGCGGATGTTCCGTATGTCGAAACCGCGCCGGTGTTCGAAGCGTTTCTCTGTGCGGCGTGCCGCGAGCATTTCGAGGCGCTCAAATCGTATCTCGATTTGGCGCGAATTCCGTTCGTCGTCAACCCGCGCATCGTGCGTGGGCTGGATTACTACGGGCGAACGGTGTTCGAGATTACTTCGAGCGTCTTGGGTTCGCAGAGCAGCGTCTGCGGCGGCGGCCGCTACGACGGGCTGGTTAGCTCGTTGGGCGGACCGGACGTTCCGGCCGTGGGCTTCGCGCTCGGCCTGGAACGGTTTTTGATGATGATCGAGGCGCGCGGCGACGCTCCGGAGCCGCCGCGCCGCGGCGTTGCGGCCATTGCGCTCGGGGCGCAGGCCCGCACCGTGTTGGTCCCGATCGTTGCCGAGCTTCGCCGAAAGCTCGACGTACCGGCGTTCATGGATTACGAGGAACGCAAGCTGCTCGCTCACTTGAAGATCGCGGATCGCAATCGAGCCCGTTTCGCGCTAATCGTCGGCAGCCAGGAGCTCGCGGCCGGCGAGATCGTGCTGCGCGACCTGGAGAACCGCAGCGACCGCCGGGTCCCATTGTCGTCCGCTGGAGTCCTTGCCGAGCTTCTCGTAGAAGCGGGAATTTGATGGACGAACGGTACGCCGAGGAAACCCAGACCTTGCGCGAGTTGCTCGCGATCATGCACGAGCACGATCTCGAAACACTCAAGATCAAGCTGGGCGACGCAATCTACGAACTTTCGCGCCGCGAAACCGAACGCGGATCTTCGGCGGCGGCTCCGGATTCGGCGTCAGCCGGCGAGCTGCCGCCTTCGTTGCATGCAAACGCGACCAAGGTGCTCGCACCGCTGACGGGGGTATTCTATCGTGCGGCGTCGCCCGACGTTGCGCCCTACGTCGAGGTTGGCGACCGAGTCGAACCGGGCGACGTGCTCTGCGTGTTGGAAGCGATGAAACTCTTCAACGAAATACAGAGCGACGACGCCGGCACTATCCTGCGCGTCGTTCCCGACAACGGCGAGCTCGTTTCTCAAGGTGACGAGTTGTTTTGGATCGAGAGATGAACTATCAGGGGCGGCGCGATTTTGCCGAGCTGCTCGCCGACCGGCGCGGGCTGCTCGATCCCGCGCACTACCGCGGTCAGGTCGAAGCCATCGTGGACGCGTTGGTGAACGCGTTGCGAGCCGGCAAGAAGGTCTTATGGTGCGGCAACGGCGGAAGCGCCGCCGAGGCACAGCACATGGCCGCCGAGCTCTCGGGCAGATACTTGCGCGAACGTCCGGGGTTGCACAGCGAGGCGCTCTCGGTCAACTCCTCGACGCTGACCTGCGTGGGCAACGACTACGGTTACGACTACGTTTTCGCACGCCAAGTCGAGGCCTTTGCGCATCCCGGGGACGTCGTCATCGGCATGACGACCAGCGGAACCTCGCGCAACGTCGTGTTGGCGCTCGAAGCGGCGAAGCGACGGGGTGCGGTCACGGTGGCATTTACCGGAAACGGCGGCGGCAAGGTCGCTGAAGTCGCGGATCATGCGTTGCTGGGGCCGGACGGCTACGCCGCGATCGTGCAAGAAGTGCACCAGGTGATGGCGCACATCGTCTGCGATCTCGTCGAACAGCGCCTGATTTTCGAGGGCGGCATCCGATGACGCCGACCCTGATGGCGCCCGATGCGCGAACCCTTTTCGACCGGGCGAATCAACTCCGGATATTGGTCGTCGGCGATCTGATGATCGACGAATGGATCTGGGGTACGGTGACACGGATCTCGCCCGAGGCGCCGGTCCCGGTGGTTGCCGTCGCAGATCATTCGTTCACCTTGGGCGGCGCGGGCAACGTTGCGAACAACCTGCGCGCACTGCACGCGCGCGTCGTGTTCGCAGGCGCCGTCGGCGACGACGCGTTCGCAGGCCAGGTGCGCGACATGCTGCGCGGCGAGCAGGTCGATGACTCCGGGATCTACACGATTCGCGACCGTCCTACCACGCGAAAGACGCGAATCGTCGCGCACAACCAGCAAGTCGTCCGCGCGGATTGGGAATCGACCGCTACGTTGGCGCAAGACGATCGGCACAAACTCGCCGGGTTCGTGCGCCAGTGCTCGCCGAAATGCGATGCCGTCATCCTCAGCGATTACGCGAAGGGTTTGCTCTGCCGCGAGATCGTGGAAGCCGCGTCAGGTTGCGCGCTGGTGCTGGCGGATCCAAAGCCCGAGAACATCGAGCTCTACGCCGGGATAACGTGCGTCGCACCCAACGCCGCCGAGGCTTCCAAAATGACGGGCATCGCAATCCTCGACGACGCGAGCCTCGAGCGGGCCGGGATGCGTTTGATCGAGATGCTCGGCTGCCGTTATGCCGTGATCACGCGCGGCGAACATGGGATGGCGCTGTTCGGGCAGGCCGGCGAGCGTTTGCAGATACCTTCGGTAGCGCGCACGGTTTACGACGTTAGCGGCGCGGGCGACACGGTTACGGCCGTGTTGGCGTTGGCGCTGGCGGGCGGTGCGCCGATCGAGCAGGCGATGCAGTTGGCGAACTTTGCCGCCGGAGTCGTCGTAGAGAAGCTCGGCACCGCGACGGCTTCGCCGCAAGAGATTCTCGCTCTCGTCGACCCGGCCGCGCAATGACCGGGGAAAGGTTTTTCGGCCGGCTTCTGGACGCGGATGAAGCGGTGGCCTGGCGTGAAGCGTTGCGCGCCGAAAACCGGATCGTGGTCTTTACCAACGGCTGTTTCGACGTGCTGCACGCCGGCCACGTCGAGTATTTGGCATGGGCGCGCAGCCAAGGGGACGCGCTGATCGTGGGTTTGAACGACGACGAATCGGTGCGCCGGATCAAGGGTCAGGCGCGACCGATCGTTGCGTTCGAGCAGCGCGCGAGGATCTTGGTAGGATTGCGCAGCGTCGACGTGGTGGTTGGATTCGCCGAGCGAACGCCCGAGGTATTGATCGATCGAATTCGCCCCGACGTGCACGTGAAGAGCGATCAATATCGCGAAGACGAGCTGCCGGAGCGAAGCGTCGTTCTCGGCCACGGCGGGCGGATCGCGCTGGCCCCTCACGTTGCGGGGGCTAGCACCACGGACACGATCGCGCGCATCCTTCATGCGTATAGCGCTCACCGCTAACGGTCCCGGTGAAGTTGCCGGTTGGTTACGCCCGTTGCTGCGTTCGTTGTACCGGCACGTCAACGATCTCGAAGCGCTGGTCTTCCTCGTGCCCGACGATTACGCCACGGGATCCGAAGCCGAAATCGTGCGCGAAGCCTTTCCGGCGGCGCGGGTTTACGATCCCAAGAGCTATTTGAAGTTCGCGCTGGGAGGCCGGCTGGACGGAGCTCCGGCGAGGGTCGATCTCGTGCAGTATATCGGCGGGGATCTGCTGCACGCGGCGCGGGTTCACGCTCGATTGAAAGGGCGGGCCGCGACGTATAAGTTTTCGCGTCGAGCCTATCGCCGGTTGTTCGACCGAGCCTTCGCCGTCGACGCGTACAACGTCGAGCAGCTCGCCGGGTGGGGCGTGCCGCTACGGAACATCGAGCGGGTCGGAAACCTCGCGATTGACGGCGCGCTCTTCGAAGCCGGGCTCACGCCGGAGCCGGGGACGCCGACCGACGGCATCCTCATCATGCCAGGCTCGCGAGCGTATGAGATTGCAAACCTCGTTCCGTTTTTCTTTGCAGTGGCTTTGCGAATTCTCCGCGAGCAACCCGGCTTGCCGATTGCATTTGCGCTCTCCCCGTTCACCTCGCGCGAACGCGTGCGAGCGGCGATCGAGCAGGGCGGCCATCCACGCATGTTCGGGCAGCGGGGACGGCTCGTGAGCGAGGGCGATCGCGATTACCTCACGAGCGGTGCGGGCGAAGTGCGCTTCCCGATACTCTCCACGGCCTTGGCGGCTGCCCGGCACGCGCGCCTCGTCCTGACGATCCCCGGGACGAAGACGATCGAACTGGCGGTGCTCGGCAAGCCGGCGCTCACGATTACTCCGCTGAACGCGCCGGAGATCGTTACGATCAACGGCCCACTCACGTATCTCGACCGCATACCGTTTGTCGGCGCCCCGCTCAAACGCGCCGCCGCAGTCGCGCTTTCGCGGCGTTTTGCCTATCACACGCAGCCGAACATGGATGCGGGTGCGATGCTGATTCACGAGGTGCACGGCACGGTGACTCCGGGCCGGATTGCCCGCGTGGCGCTCGAGCGCTACGAGGATGAGGCCTGGATCGCTTCGTCGGGAAACGCGCTGGCGCTGCTTTATCGCGACCACGTCGGAGCCGCCGATCGAATGGCCGAATCGCTGCTGAACCTGGCGGCCTGAGACCGGTGCACGTTTCGGTCGTCATCGCGACCAAGGATCGCGAACGTTACCTGCGGCGCACGCTGGCGTCGCTAAAGGCGCAGGTCGCGACGTTTCCGTTCGAGGTGATCGTCGTCGACAACGGGTCGCGCGACGCGACGAAACGCGCGGTCGAAGCCCACGCCGCGGGCGATCCGCCGGTTCGTTACGTTTACGAACCGCAGCCTAACCGAGGGAAGGCTCGCAATCGCGGCGTCGAGTCCGCGCGCGGGGAATACGTCCTCTTTTGTGACGACGACGTGCAGACGCCGCAAGGGTGGGTCGCGGCGCACGCGGCAGCGCACCGCTCCGGGGATTGCGTGGTCAATGGTCCGATCTTGAACGTCGGCTCGTTCGAGCGCCGCCCGGCGCCCAGGCCGGTCAACTATTCGCGGGCCTTTTTGTGCAGCTGCAATGCATCGCTTTCCAAACGGGCCTTCCTGGAAGCCGGCGGCTTCGACGAGGACTTCAATTTGTATGGCTGGGAAGATACCGAGCTGGGCGTCCGGCTACGCGACATCGGCGTCGGGTGGAAGTTTGCGTGGGACGCTTACCTCTGGCACATCAAGCCGCCCGAGGAGAACACGCTGGCGGTCGAGAGCCGTAAGGCCGTGGAAAAAGCCCGAATGGCGCGACGCTTTGTCGCAAAACATCCGTCCTATCGCGCGCGCTTTGCAACCGGAACGTACGGGCTCAATCTGTTTCGCGCTCGCTATTTTCTGCCGGACGGTCTGCTGGCGTTCTACGCCGGACTTTCCACCAGCAGGCGCGGCCCGGCGTGGCTGCGGGCGTTGATGCGCGCGCAGTTCCTCGACGGGATCTACACGCGCGAGCTCGCCCGAGCGATCGATGCAGCAGATACCTAAGCGGGCGCTGCTCTATTGTGCCGGCGGGGGTATCGGTGACTCCCTGGTCGCGTCGCTGGTTGCGCGCGCGCTGCGCCGAAGATTCGCGATGGTCGATGCATTGACGCTCCCGGGTCACCGTGCGCTGCTAGAACGAGTACCCGACGTAGACCACGTCCTGGTGGACGACGGCGGCGACGAGCGCGCGCTGGCAAACCGGCTCGCGCTGTCCAGTTACGACGCATGCGTTGTGACCTGGGCGACGTCCAGGACGGCTCGGGTGCCGCAATTAGCCGGCATTCCGGTTCGCGTCGGGCAGGCGCGCCGATTCTATTCGTTTCGGTTTACGGAGCGGGTCGTCGTTCGCAGCGAATGCGGCGACGTCACCTCCCACTGGTCGGAGATCTTGCTCGATTTCGCGCGCGCCCTCGACTGCGATACCGAGGACCGCCGGTATCGCTTCGAGCCAACCGCACGCGACGAGCGTGAGGTCGACGCGCTCGGGGTCGCCCCGGAGCGCTTCATCATTCTCAATCCGTGCAACGCGGTGGCGTCGGCGCGCGGAATGTGGCCGCTCGAGGGCTGGGCGGCCTTGGCCCGTGCGCTGCAGCAACGCTATGGCACGCGCATTCTCGTCACCGGCTCGGGGGCGGACGCGCCGTTTGCGGAGGGAATCGAGCGCCTCGCAAATTGCGGTACCCTCGAGCGACCCGGCGACGATGGCGTCGTTTCGATTGCCGGCAAAACCAGCGTCGGCGGTTTTGGAGCGCTCGCGCGAAGAGCCGCTGCGTTTGTCGGCATAACCACCGGGTCCATGCACGTCGCGGCTGCAGTCGGTTGCCCGACGGTCGGGATCTTCCCGTTTCAATCGGATTTTCCCGAGCGCTGGTCGCCGCTGGGGGCACAAACCGCGGTCGCGCGCGCGTCCTACCCGTGTCACAAGGGCGACACCAAAGAACGGTGCGCGGACTACGCGTGCGTCGCCCACCTCGACGTGCCGCGCATCCTTGCGGCCGTGGAATCGCTCGTTTCGTGATGCGCGCCACGCTTCAATTCTGCACCTACAACCGTGCCGGATTGCTCGAACGGGTCTTGGACGCTTGTTTCGAGCAAACCGTCGGAGAGGACGAATATGAAATCGTGCTCGTCGACGACGGTTCCAGCGATCGAACCCCGGCCGTTATCGAACGCGCACGCAGTCGTGCCCGGTGCGCCTTTACCGTAGTGAGCCAAGCTAACTCCGGGCTCGCCAGAGCGCGCAACGCGGGCATCGCGCGGGCCACCGGGGAGCGAATCATCTTCATCGACGACGACGTCTTGCCGCTCCCAAATTTCGTCGAGGAGCACTTGCGCGCGGGCGCGCGCCATCCCGCTTCGATCGTGCGAGGCGGCGCAATCGAGGTCGAAAACCTCGACGATCTCCCCCCGCCGATCTGGAGCATCAAGAATTACAGCGGCAACTATTTTTGGACGACGAACGTCTCGGTGCCGTTGGCCACGATCCGTGCCATCGGCGGGTTCGACGAATCGTTTTCCGAGTACGGGTGGGAAGACATCGACGTTGGATTGCGCTTGCGCGGCCGCGGCGTAAAGGCCGTCTTTCATCCGGCGGCGCTCGTCTATCACTACAAGCCGGGCACGCGTGTCGAAAACGTCGAGAAGATGCTCGCGCAGTCTCGAGCGCAGGCCCGTACCGCGGTGCGACTCGTCGGGCTGCATCCGCACTGGCGCGCGTACCTGGCAACGGGCATCAATCCCGTGCAGCGCGGTTTTCACCGATTGCTGCGCCGCCTGCATCTCGCGGATCGGTTCCGCCGCAGCCTCGCGCGGCGCGGCGGCGAGCGCGAGTTGCGGCCCAGCGATTTGCGCGCGGCGCGCGCGTTGGCGAGCGAGGCCTACTTCGAGGAACTCGAACGCGTGCTCCGTTCGTGAGGATTCTGCTCTCCCGCACCGATCGGATCGGCGACCTCGTGCTCTCGACGCCGGCCATCGCGACGGTGCGTGCCTCTTTCCCCAACGCGCATCTCAGCATCGTCACCAGCGAGTACAACCGCGTCGTCATGGAGCGCAACGACGACGTGGACGAGCTCATCGTTCTGCCGAAAGACGCCGCGCCGCTGCGCTTCGGCGCCCGGCTTCCGCGATACGACTGCGCGATCGCCCTCGCGCCTCGCGCGGTGGACCTGCAGCTCGTCGGCAGCACGCGAGCCCCGGTGCGGATCGGTTACACGTACGAGCGGCGCTGGCTGGCGCGACTGACCGCGGGCCTGTACGTCAATCGCTTGATGATTTCGGAGGCGGATCCCGAGCTTTGCGACCGCGATCCCCGGCGCGTCGTGCGGCACGAAGTCGAGCAGCTGCTCGATCTGGTAGCGCTAGCGGGCGCGCATCGGCGCGTCTGGAAGCTTCGCCTCGACGTCACGGCGGAGGACCGCCGCATCGCGCAACCGCTGCCGAGCGACCCCATCGTGCTGCACCTGGCCCAGCGCTGGTTTGCAGACGGCAGCACGCTGCGCGGCACGCTCGCCATCGTGGAAGACTTGGCCAAACTCGCTCCCGTCGTGCTGACCTTCGCGCACGACAGCGTGAGCAACGCGTCGGCCTTTGCGCAGCGCGACGGCGTCGCTCGCGTCATGCCCGCGCTGCCGTTTCACGAGTGGGCGGCGGTGCTCGAGCGAGCTCGCGTCGTCGTCACCGTCGATACCGGTGCGACCCACGTCGCAAGCGCGCTCCGCAGGCCGACGGTGGTCGCCTTCGAACACCGCTTCTTCCGGCTGAACTCGCAAGAATGGTCGCCCTACGGCGTGCCGCACGTGCTGGTTCGCAAACCCCTGCGCGAAGACGACGATTCGTTGGAGCGCTTTCGTCACGAGATCGTCGGCGGCGTCGCCCGATTGCTGGTTCCCTAAACCTCTATGCTTGAAATTTCCGTCGTCATTCCCACGTACAACCGCCTCGACACGCTTACGAGCGTGATTCCCACGCTGCTCGAGCAAGATCTCGCTTCGCCGGAGTACGAGCTGCTGGTTTGCGATTCCAATTCCGACGACGGCACCCGGGAGTACTTGGCCCAAATATCGGGCCCACATTCCAACGTTCGCCACCTTTGCGGCAGCTACAGTGGGCGCGCCGCGGCGCGCAATGCCGGCATTTCGGCGGCGCGCGGGGAGATCGTGCTCTTCAATGATTCGGACATACTGGCCTCGCGGGATCTGCTCTCGACGCACCTGCGGCGCCATCGAGAACGGCGCAACATTGCCGTCGTAGGACTCGAGGTTCAGGTCGCGGACATCGAAGAGTACCGCTATAAACGCGATAACCCCGCGGCTCGCGGGCATCTGCATCCGCCCTCGCGAAAAAAACTCTCATGGCTTTACTTCCTCACCGGCAACGCATCGGTCCGACGCGACGACCTCGTCCGCGCGGGCGGTTTCGATGAAGATTTCACCGGATACGGTCACGAGGATTTGGAGCTCGGCTACCGGCTGCAGAAAATGGGGATCCAGATTCTCTACGAGCCCAACGCCGTGAGCTATCATTGTCAGGCCGTGCCGTATGAAGACCAAAAGGCAAAGATGCGGCTCGCGGGGCGATCCACGGCGCGGTTTTATCGCAAGCATCCGGACGTTGCGGTCATGCTGAATTTGGGCATGACGCCGGTCTCGTTGGGCTTGCACTCGCTGCTGACGCGCTTCCCCCACGTGCTCGGCTATATCGACGCAAGCGCAGAGCACTCGCGCCTCGCGCGCGAGCTGCTGCTCCAATATCACTACGTTTCGGGAATCAAGGAAGCGGGTCGGTCGCAATGAGCGATAGGGTATCGTGCGGGGCCTTGCGGGCCGAAAACGAAGGCGCCGCGGTCGAGCTCAACGGTTGGATCAACCGGCGCCGCGACCACGGCGGCTTGATCTTCGTCGACCTTCGCGACCATGAAGGGATCACGCAGGTCGTTTTCGATCCACAGCACTCTAGTTTCGAGCAGGCCGAGCACTTGCGCAACGAGGACGTCCTTCGAGTGACGGGCGCCGTTCGACGCCGGCCGCCCGGGACCGAAAATCCGCGGCTTCCCACGGGCGACGTCGAGGTTGCGGTTACGGCGCTCGAGGTCCTCAACCGTTCGGCGGTGCCGCCGTTTCACATCAACGTCGACGAGCCCGTGGACGAGAACCTACGGCTCGAATACCGTTATCTGGACCTGCGCCGCCCGCGCATGCAGCGCAATCTGCGCGTGCGCCACCGGATCGTCAAGGCGATGCGCGATTTCTTCGATTCACGCGACTTTTTAGAAATCGAAACGCCGATGATGATCAAGTCGACGCCCGAGGGCGCGCGCGACTATCTGGTGCCCAGCCGCCTCTATCCGGGGTCGTTTTACGCCCTGCCCCAGTCGCCCCAACTCCTCAAACAAATCTTGATGATCGCCGGGCTCGGGCGGTACATGCAGATCGCTCGTTGCATGCGCGACGAGGATCAGCGCGCCGATCGCCTGGTGGAATTCACGCAGCTCGACGTCGAGCTTTCATTTTGCACGCAAGAAGACGTGATGGAAACGATGGAGTCGTGCATGCGTTACGTGTGGCGTCAGGCGCTCGGCATCGACGTCGGGCCGTTTCCGCGTATGACGCATCAAGACGCCATCGCGCGATACGGGCTGGACAAGCCCGACCTGCGCTTCGGGCTGGATCTTGCGGACGTGACGCCGGCCTTTGCCGGCACGGAGTTCGGAGTGTTTCGGTCGGCGATCGAAGCCGGCGGCGCGATCGTCGCGCTGCGCTACCCGGCCGGGGGCGCGCTATCGCGGCGCGAGTTCGACGGCCTTACCGAGATGGCCAAGCAATTCGGGGCGAAGGGAATGGTGTGGATCGCGCTCTCGAGCGACGGCATAAAGTCACCGGCGGCGCGATTCATCAGCGACGCTAACGTGGCAGCGCTCCGCGCCGCCGTCGAGGCCGAGCTTGGCGATGCGGTGCTGTTGTTTGCGGATTCGAGCCAACTCGCTCACGCCGTGGCCGGCAAGATGCGCAACGAAGTGGGTGCGCGCTGCGGCCTGCGCGACCCGGATGCGTTCGCGTTCGCGTGGGTGACGGGCTTCCCGTACCTCGAGATCGACGAGGAAAGCGGAAAGCCGGTTCCGGCGCACCATCCCTTCACCGCACCGGCGCCCGGCGATTGGGAGCTGATCGATCGGGCACCGACGCAGATGCGGGCGCAGCATTACGATATGGTGCTCAACGGGTACGAGCTGGGCTCCGGCTCGATCCGAATCCACAAGGCCGGCGAGCAGCGAAGAATCTTCGAAATGCTTGGTTTGACGCCGGAACAAGTCGAGGAACGCTTCGGCTTCTTCGTGCGCGCTTTGGATTACGGGGCCCCACCGCACGGCGGCATGGCGTTGGGTGTCGATCGCATCGTGATGATTGCGTGCGGCGAAGAGAACCTCCGCGAGGTTACTGCGTTCCCGAAGAATCAAGTCGCCCGCGATCTGATGATGGACGCCCCGGCGCCGGTGCCCGAAGCGTTGCTGCGCGATCTACACCTACGCCTCGTGCCGGGAACCGCTCCCTAACACCTCGTTCGCTCGGGTAAAGATCGCGTCGAACATCCCGACGGTGAGCTTCCCGGTATTGGTATTTTGACGACTGGGATGATATGACGCGATCACCGTTATCCGTCGCTTTGCGTCCGCGGCGGTAAATTCCGCACCGTGGGAAAACGCGCGAGCGCCCGGATCGAACGTGAATCGCCGCTCGCGCAGGACGCGCAGAATCGCCGCGAAGGCGATGGCACCCAGGCCGATCGCCACGCGCATGTGCGCGAGCGCGTCGAACTCTTCGAGCAAATACGGAAAGCAGTTTCGCAGCTGGTGGGGGGCCGGCATGTTGTGGGGTGGCGCGCAGCGGAGGGCCGCGGTGATGAAGCAATCACGCAGCGCCAGGCCGTCGTCGCGCGACGATGCGTGCGGCTGGGAGGCGAAGCCGGCGCGATACAGCGCGGGATAGAGGAAGCCGCCGGATGCATCTCCGGTGAACGGCCGCCCCGTGCGATTGCTGCCGTGAGCACCCGGAGCGAGGCCGACGAGCAGCAATCGGGCGCGCGGGTCGCCGAATCCCGGAACCGGCTTACCCCAGTAAACGCACTCGCGATGCGCGCGCTTCTTGTCCCGCGCGATCTGCGCGGTGTACGCGCGCAACTCGGGGCAGCGGCGGCACCGCACGACCGCGCGTTCGATGTCGGACAGGGACTTCACGGCAGACCTAGCACGTCGGCGTACTCGATCCCGATGGGTGCGATCACGTAGGCGACGCCCTCGTTGCGCTGCCAGACGTATTCCAACGCAGCCCGCGGATAAACGACGCGCACGTTTGGGGCGGCGGGATCGTTCATCGCGCAGTCGCCCTCGCGCGTGAACCCGCAGAGCACGGCGAGGTGTCCGTCCGAACGATCCAGCGGCGCGCCCGGCAGTTCGCCGTCCCGCCAGGAGTAGGAGATCGCAAGCGGCAGATTGCGTTCGATCAGGCGCGCTGCGTGGTCGAGATTGGTAAGATGCGCGACGAAGCCGCGCAAACCGAGCCGGCCGCTGTAGGCCACGTTGAATGCCCAGTTGCCGGTGCCGTTGTACGCGCGATCGAAGACCTCCCGGGCCGTTTGCGCGGCGGAATGGTCGATGGCATGATATGCGTGGATCATCGAGAGGCTCGCCGGGCTGCACCACCCCGCCTCGTCCTGATCCTCATATTGCGTACGCGCCGGGACGTCGAGGATTAGCGCGTCGCGCGCGTACGGCAGGCTCTGGCGGGGACGGGCCGGCGACGAGAACGCGAGCAGCTCGAAGCGCACATCGCGCGCCCGAACCTCGATCCCGTCGAACGGTTGCGTGGCTCGAATCACGTCGATATCGACGCGCGTTCCTTCGTGTTCCGGGCTCAACGATTTCGCCCCCATCGGGCGCCATTCCGAATGATCGAGCCAATCGCTCGCGGGCCGTCCGGCGCGCAGCACGCGGAACTCCAGGCGCCCGCTCTCGGCATGAGTGTTCCAACTCAGCACGCCGCTGCGCGTCGGTTCGAAAGTAAGCCGTCCGGATTCGTGCGCGCCGAAAATCTGCGCGAATGGAGCCTGGCTCAAATCGTCCATTCCCACGCGTTCCAGCTGTCGCCGATGAAGGCGGCCGGCACGTAGTGTTTGAGGTCGTCGTTCATTGCGGTGTAGTTTGTCTGCCAGCTGAAGAAAACTGCGGGGACGACTTCGCGTATGCGCTCTTCCTCACTCTGGTAGAGCGCTTTGCGTTTCCTCGTGTCGAAGGTGCTCGCGGCGGCGGCGCTCGTGCGGTTGACGATGGGATCGTTCAGCCAAGACGTGTTCGCGCCGTTTGGTGGAATGAACGCGCCATTCCAGTCGCCCGAGTTGTCCGGGTCGGGCCCGTTCGTCTCGATCGACCACTCGAGGTCGTACTTCCCACCGTACAGCGGTCCGTTCATTGCGAACAGGTAACTGCCCGGGAAGTTCCGCACGGCAACGTCGATGCCGACGTCGCGCAGCATCGACTGAATCATGACCTGGGATTCGGAATTTTCTTGATGCCCGGTCGTTGCATAGATCGTCAGGTGCATTGCCAGCGGACCTTTGTGCAGGACGCCGTCGCGAGCCGGCCGCCAGCCGGCTCGCGCCAGCAGTGCGCGTGCGCCGGCCGGATCGTAGCGGTAGTGCGGCAGCGCGGGCGCGGCCCAGGACTGCGGGAAAATGTCCGAGACGGCAAGTTGATCGAGTCCGTGAAAAACGGTGCGTTCGATGCGGCTCCAGTCGATCGCTTCGGCCAGGGCGCGGCGGACGCGCACGTCGGTCAGCTGCGGGCGGCTCGTGTTGATGCCGAGGTGTCGCCAGTTGGCGATTAGGCCTCGGGCGACGGTAATTCCACCGATCGTCGGCAGGCGTGCGATCGCGTTGGGGTTGACGTTCGGGTAGACGTCGACTTCGTGTGTGGCGAGCTCGTTAAAGAGCGTGTTGACGTCCGGAATGACTTTCCAGACGACTTCCTTGAGCTTCGGTGCGCCGCGAAAGTAGCGCGGATTGGGCACGAAGATCAGCGACGTCCCGTGATTCCAGGCCTTGAGCAGATAGGGTCCGCTCGATAGCGGCTGCTGGTTGAACTCGGCCCTGTTCAAATCGTGCAGCTTCGCCAGCAGATGGGACGGCATCGGCGGATAGGCCGCTCCACCTATCGCTAGGATTCCGAGGACCGCAACGTTCGGACGCTTGAGCCGGACGACGATCGTGTGAGGGTCGGGGGCGCTCGCCGACGCGATGCCGTCCCAGCCGTAGCGGGTTTTCACGGCGTTGGCCGAGTTCATCACGGCGTGATACGTGAAGAGCCAATCCGCCGCCGTCAAGGGCGCACCGTCGGCCCACACGACGCCTTTGCGAAGATGCACGACGATGCGCGTGCCGTCGCCGCTTATGCCGCCGTTGCCGAGCGTGGGTACCGCAACGGCAAGATCCGGGATGAGGTTTCCGTGCGAATCGTAGCGCAACAGAAACGAAAAGAGTAAGCCCGCGACCGTGTCGGCGGCCCACGTGTGCGCGTACATCAGATTGAGGCTGTCCGGTTCCTCGTCTTCGCCCAGCCTCAACACGCCGGGAATCGTCCACGCGTTGCGTTCGCCGTTGGTCGCGGTGTATTTCGGTCTCGCGCAGCCGTTGATTGCGATCAGCAGCGACAGCGCGATCGCACCGAGCCGCGTTGCGGTCACCCCGAGGGAGCCCGCAGCGGCGGCCGTTTGGCGATGTTCGGGGCGATCTCGGCGTAGAAGCGCTGCGCGCCGAAGCGCACGACGTCGTCCGCGGGAAGCCCCGTTTCGGCCGCGGCCCGCGCGATTTCGGCGCGCGCTTGGGCTTCTCGGAGACCGCGCGTATTGAGCGCGATTCCGACGACCTTGGCGGGTTTGAGCGTTTGGAGCAGCCGTTCGTGAAGCTCGATCGATTCGGCGTATCCGAGGGTCGGCGTTCCGTAGGACTCGATCGACGTTCTTCGCGGATCGAAGACCAAGATCAGCGCATCGGGCGCGCAGCCCGTCATCAACGCCAGCGTTACGGGGGCATACGCGGGATGGTTGAGCGCGCCTTGACCCTCGACGACGATCAGATCGGCGCCTTCGTGAGCTGCATACATGACGAGTTGTTCCGCGGCTCCCGCCGCAAAGTCGGAGATAACGCGGTCCACCGAAATGCCCCATCCGGCGATGAGGATGCCGGTCTGTCCGGTTGGAACGAAACGGGCATTCGCTGCCGATGCCCTCGCCGCGGCGACGACCTCCAGGGCGACGCTCATTTTCCCAACCGCGCAATCGTTGCCGACGGTCAGCACGATCGGCGCGCTTGCGGCGTACACGTCTCCCGAGAAGAGCGGCACCTCGGGCGGCTCGCGCACGTCCCAAATCGTCGTTCCCGCCGCGCGTGCCGCGACGCGAAATTCGCGATCGTCGTCGAGCATGTCGTGCAATCCGCTCACGATCTCGAGCTTGGCAGCAATCGCGTCGAGCACGGCCGAACGCCACTCCGGCGCCAAGCCGCCGCCCTTGGGCGCGGTTCCGATCAGTAGCGCGTTCGGCGAAAGCGCAAGCGTTTCGCCGAGACCGGCGACGATCGGCGCGTCGCTGTTGAGGTGCGGCAGTACGTCGCGCACGCGCTTGCCGGCGTGGCTTGGATCGATCACGGCTACCACGGCGTCGCTTCCGTAACGGATCACGCCGTGCGCCGTTTTCGCGTCGGTTTCGAACCGGTCGGGCGCCAGAATCACGTAGCGCCGGTTCATGCGAGCGCGCCTTCGCGAACGCCCAGACCCGGCGCGTCGGGCAAGACGATCTTGCCACGACGATAGGTCACACCCGTAAAGGGATCGCGTGCGATCAAAAACGGCCCGTCGATGTCGGCCCAGTCCGCCAACGGGGAGATCTGCGCCGCGGCGGTTGCGGCGATCGAGGACTCGACCATGCATCCGATCATTATCTTGAGACCCATGGCGCGCGCCGTGTGGATCATCGCCAGCGCGCCGCGAATGCCCCCGGTCTTCGCGAGCTTGACGTTCACTCCGTCGACGCATCCGCTCAGCCGCGGGACGTCGCTTGCGTCCATCGCGTCTTCGTCGGCGACGATTGGAATGGAAACGCGCTCGCGAACGGCGCGCATTTGTTCCGGATGGCCCGCGGCTACGGGCTGTTCGCACAGCTCGATCTCGTAGCGCGCGAGTTCGTGCAGGATCCTCACGGCCGTATCGACGTCCCAGCCTTCGTTTGCATCGATGCGGAGCGTGCCGCGATAGCGCGAGCGGATTGCGGCGATCGTCTCGATTTGTTCCGGCACCGTCCCGCTGCCGAGTTTGATTTTGAGTATCGGGTGGTCTCCGGCCTCGGCCACTTTCCGCAGCGTCGTTTCGGGATCGGCGATGCCGATGGTAAACGAGGTCGTCGGGGTCGCTGCTGGGTCGAGACCCAGCAGCGCGTAGAGCGGTTTGTCCAGCTCCTTGCCGATGAGGTCGTGCAACGCGAGGTCGAGCCCTGCGCGTGCCGCCGCCGGAATCCCAGCGTGCAGCAGCGACTCGAGCCGATAGGGATCGTCGCACGCGAGCCGGTGCGACTCGAAATATGCCGCGACGCTTTCTACGGACTCATCGTAGCGTTCGATCGGCGTCGCTTCGCCGAGACCTTCCCACTCGTTGGAACGCACGCGTACGATCGCGGTGTGCGCTATCGCCTCCTCGGCGCGCGCGATCTTGAATGGATGGACGAGCGGCAATTCGAGCGGCGTCACTGAAACGGCGAGCGTAGGCATTGGAACGTGCTGCTTCCCACCGATCGTGACGCCCTCCTCGCCGCCGATCGCGTGCGCTTGCCGCTTGACGGCAGTGATACGGTAGAGTGGCTCGACTGCGTTTAGCGCGCAGGTGCGCAGGTACCGAACCGACTATATATCATCGGGAGCACAAGCTCCGGATACGACGATTTGGAGGTGGAATGCCGACGGATCGGCGCCCGGGCCGCACCCACCTGCGAGAATGCAGGTTCGATCGCCGCGTGCCCAGACGCTATTTGCGGTTGAGTATCTCGCGCCAGCCTTTTAGTGCGGCGGCCATTTGCGCGCGGTCGGCCGTCCCGGCGCCCTCGTCCAACGCGACGTGTCCGCGAAATCCGGCGAAGGCAGCGATCGTACCAACGATCGAGCCTTCCGTTTCCGTGGCGAGATCGCTCCAGAGCAGCACGGTGTTTGGCTGCAGCGTTCGCGGATCGCTCGCCACGTCCAACGTCTGCGGTTCGGGGCCGAAGCGCAGCCACGCCGAGTCCGCTTCCTTGGCGACCCGCTTGTAGTCGTGCGTGCTCGCGGCGAAGGTCTGCGCGGCGTTTCGAACGGCCAGGGTGATGTTGAGTGCTTTTGCGAGCGACGTGGCTGCGCCCAGCCGCGCGAGTTGCTCGCTCCACGAACAGTCCAGCTCGCTTTGGAGCGGCGCGGCAACGAGTGGAGCGCCCAGCAGCACGGCTTGCCGCAGAACCTCGTTCATGCGGTCGGCGCCCGCCGCGAAAAAGCCCGCATCGCTCAGCGCGGCCACGGTCAATCCCCGGTCGGTCGCCATCTTCTTGACTTGAGCGAGGTAGTCGTCGTCGATTCGCGGAAAATGCCGCACGTCTAAAACGACGCCGTCGCAAGCCAGTTCGCGCGCGCACAGGTCCAAGAACTCCAGTTGCGTAAGCTCGCCGCGCTCGATGTCGCGGTGGAACGAGCCGCTCGCGCAAGCAAGCTTCATCGGCGTCCGACGTTCGACCGCTGCTCCTGCTTTACCCTCGCCGCTGGATATCCGATAGAACGATGAAAATTGCCCTCGGCGCAGACCACGCCGGCTTCGAATACAAAGATCGCATCGCGCAAATCTTGCGCGATCGCGGACACGATATTCTCGATTTTGGAACGCACGATCCGACCCCCGTCGATTATCCTCAATACGGTTATGCGGTTGGAGAGGCGGTTGCGACCGGGCAAGCCGAGCGGGGCATCCTCGTCTGCGGATCGAGCTTGGGCATCGCGATGGCTGCCAACAAGGTCCCAGGCGTGCGCTGCGCGCCCGTTTCCGAGCCCTATTCGGCCGAGTTGGCGCGCCGCCACAACGACGCAAACGTAATCGCTTTTTCGGAGCGGCTTACGGGGTGGGAGATGGTCGAGCAAATGCTCGAGGTCTACCTCGAGACCGCGTTCGACGGCGGCCGCCACGCGTACCGCACCGAACAGCTCTTCGAGTTTGGCGATGCGCAGCGCGCGCGCACGCTCAAGGATTTGGAGCGCGGCGAAGTTACCGACGCGCAAACGCCCAAAGATCTCGTTGGAGTGCCGTAGGAAAGGGTTTTAGCTAATCGTGGATATTCTGACGCCCGATCGCGTGGACGCCCAAGATCCGGAGCTCTTCGCCGCGATTGCCGGCGAAGAACGGCGGCAGCGAGAGAATCTCGAGCTCATCGCGTCGGAAAACTACGCGAGCCGTGCCGTTCGTGAAGCGCAGGCGTGCGTGATGATCAACAAGTATGCCGAAGGTTATCCCGGTAAGCGCTATTACGGCGGCTGCGAATGGGTCGATCGCGCAGAAAACCTCGCTCTCGATCGTCTGAAGGCGCTCTTTGGCGCCGAGCACGCCAACGTGCAGCCGCACTCCGGAGCGCAAGCCAACATGGCGGTTTTCATGGCGCTCCTGCAGCCCGGCGACACCGTCCTCGGCATGTCGCTGGCGCACGGCGGGCATTTGACCCACGGCACGCGCGTCAGCTTCTCGGGCAAGCTGTACAACGCTATCGCGTACGGTGTGAAAAGGGACACCGAGTTGATCGACTTCGACGAGGTTCGCGCCTTAGCGATCGAGCACAAGCCCAAGCTCATCGTCGCCGGCGCGAGCGCCTATCCGCGCGTGATGGAATATGCGCCGTTTCGCGAGATCGCCGACGAGATCGGCGCGGCGCTGATGGTGGACTTCGCGCACGTCGCCGGACTGGTCGCTACGGGACTGCATCCCTCGCCCGTTCCGCTTGCGGATTTCGTGACGTCCACGACCCACAAAACGCTGCGCGGTCCGCGCGGCGGCTTCGTGCTCTGCACGGCGAAGTGGGCGCAACCGCTCGACAAGAGCGTCTTCCCCGGCATCCAAGGCGGTCCGCTGATGCACACGATTGCGGCGAAGGCGGTCGCCTTCGGCGAGGCGCTGCAGCCCGAGTTCGCAACCTATCAGCGCCAAGTCGTGGAGAACGCCAGGGCGATGGCCGACGAGTTCACCCGCGCCGGATTACGTTTGGTCGCAGGCGGTACGGACACGCATTTGATCCTCGTCGACGTCTCGGTGAAAGGACTGACCGGCAAAGCCGTCGAGGCCTATCTGGACGAAATCGGCATCACCGTCAACAAAAACGCGATTCCGTTCGACCAGCAAAAACCCATGGTCGCCAGCGGCATCCGGCTCGGCACGCCGGCGATCACGTCGCGCGGCCTGGATGCGGCGGAGTGTCGTGAAGTTGCCCGGATTATTTGCGCGGCGTTTGACGACATCGAGGAGCGCAAGCAGATCCCGCGCCTGCGCGACCGCGTCCGGGAGGTGACCTCGCGCTACGGCGTTCCGTAGCTAGGAGCTCGATTGGGAAGCGCAACCGGGTAGACTAAGCTTTACAAGCGCCGCGGCTAAACTAGGTGCGGCGTGCCATGCGTGCGCTCGGCCCGGCGACAAAGGGCACGGGCCGCCCTTGTATTAAAGAGCCAAACATGCGTCCGGGCTGGGACGAATACTTCATGCAAATCGCACACACCGTTAGCTCGCGAGCGACCTGTCCGCGGGCCGCGGTGGGCTGCGTGTTGATGCGCGACCATCGCATTTTGACGACCGGCTATAACGGGGCGCCGCGCGGGGTCGCGCACTGCACCGAAGTAGGTTGTACGCTCGTGAACGAACATTGTTTGCGTGCCACTCACGCCGAAGCCAACGCCGTCGTACAGGGAGCTCTCCATGGCGTTAGCCTGCAGAACGCAACCGCGTATTGCACGCACCAACCCTGCGTGAACTGCTCGAAGCTGTTGATCAGCGCCGGCGTGATGCGGATCGTCTATGACGAGGGCTACCCCGACGCCGTCGCGAGCCAGCTGTTGGCCGAAGCCGGCGTTGCGCTGGTTGCGTACGCGGCCCTGGAAGGAGCGCGCGGATGACCGCGCATCCGCTCAACCCCAGCATCCTCTACGCCGCGGCGTTCGTCATCGCGGGAATCGTCAGCGCTTTTGCGACGCCGCTGGTCGTGAGGCTCGCGCTTCGCCTGGGAATCGTCGACAACGACGGGTCCGAACGGCGCATGCACGATCTGCCCAAGCCGAGAGTGGGCGGCATCGCCGTTTTCTTCGGATTTTCGTTCGCGCTCTTCACCGTTCTGGGCGTTTCGCTGGCCTCGCCGTTAGGGCTGATGCCCGCCAGCGACCAGTTCGACGCGATTCATCGCCTCGTAGGGCTCCTGTTCGGCGGGATGCTGATCCTGGGCGTCGGCGTGTGGGACGACGTCATGCACATGCGCCCCCGAAACAAGCTCGTCGCCCAGATCGTCGTGGCCTTGATCTCGATGCTCTACGGCTTCGTTATTCCGGGCATCAACAACCCGTTCGACCACAACCCCGGCACGAACTGGATCGACTTTCCGATCTGGTTGGGCGTCCCGCTGACGCTGTTGTGGTACGTCGGCATGATGAACGCGATCAATTTCTTGGATGGCCTGGATGGACTCTTGGCCGGCGTCGCCGCGATCTCGAGCGTCTTCCTCTTCGTGATCGCGGTGCTGCACGCAAATCCCGTCGTGGCGCTGGTCGTCATCGCGCTGGCGGGAGCCGCGCTGGGTTTTCTCCCCTACAACTTCAATCCCGCCCGCATCATCTTGGGAGACGCCGGCTCGCTCTTCATCGGGTACGTCTTCGCGACGGTTTCGATCATCGGCGCCAGTAAGACGGCGATCGCCGTGAGCATCGTCGTTCCGCTCCTCGTGCTCGCGCTGCCGGTGCTCGACACCGCGGCGGCAATCGTCCGCCGCGCCACCAGCGGCAAGCGCATCACCGAGGCCGATCGCGGACATTTTCATCACCAGCTGATCTTCCGCTTCGGACTCAACGTGCGCCAAGCCGTGCTGTTGCTGTATGCCGTCTGTTTCGTGCTCGGTGCGGTGGCGCTGGCCTTTTCCGGCGAGTTTACGCACGTCTTTCGCCACGCCACGTAGCAACGCGTGACAAACCGGCTAAGGGTCATGAGCGTCTTTGGGACGCGCCCGGATACGATCAAGATGTCGCCGGTCGTGGCCGCGTTGCGCTCCCAACCCGAGATCGACCACGTGGTGTGCGTAACGGCTCAACATCGCAAGATGCTCGACGACTTGCTCGCGCTCTTTTCGATCTCGCCGGACTACGATCTCGACGTCATGACCGAAGATCAGACCCTCACCGAGATCACGACGCGCGTGCTGACCGGCATGGAACCCGTGCTGGAGGATTCCCGCCCGGAAGTCGTGCTGGTTCACGGCGATACGACCACGAGCACGGCCGCCGCGCTCGCGGCATTTTATCGACACATCCCGGTCGGCCACGTCGAGGCGGGACTGCGCACGAGCAATCCCTGGATGCCGTATCCGGAGGAAATGAATCGGCGGCTCACGGCGACGCTCGCGTCGTACCATTTCGCGCCGACCCTGCTTGCGCGGCAGCACTTGATCGAGGAGAACGTCGCGGCGGCGGACGTCGTCGTCACCGGAAACACCGTGATCGATGCCTTCCTCGAAACGGCGGCGCGGGACGATTTACCAACTCCTCCGCGCTGGAACGAGCTCGATCCGCGCCGGCCGACGATCGTCGTGACGGCGCACCGGCGCGAAAACCATGCGTACATGCGCGAGATCTGCGAGGCGCTGCGCGCGATCGCCGAACTTCCGATCCGGCCGCAGCTGTACTGGCCGGTGCACCCGTCCCCCCGCGTCGCCCCGATCGCCCGCGACGTGCTCGGCGGCCTGCCGGACGTCGTACTGGTCGATCCGATCGACTACGCCCAGATGGTGGCGGCGGTGAAAGCGTCGATTTTCGTGCTGACCGATTCGGGCGGTCTCCAAGAAGAGGCGCCGTGCTTGGGCAAACCCGTGCTCGTGATGCGCGAGGAAACCGAACGCCCCGAAGGACTCACCGCCGGAACGCTGGAGCTGGTGGGTCACGATCGTCGGCGCATCGTCGAAGCGGCCAGCCGCCTGTTGACCGAGCCTGCCGCCTACGCGCGCATGGCTCAAGCGGCCAATCCCTACGGCGACGGGCACGCCGCGGAACGCATCGCGGCGTGGCTTTTGGCGCGATTGCGCCGAGGAGCTTACCCGCAGCCGTTCGCGGATCAGTTGCCGGCCGGCGCAGCCGTTTCGAGCCCGTGAAGACCCTGCTGCCGGTCGTCGTGGCCGGGAGCGCCTTCGCCGCCGTTGCCATCGTCGGACTGGTCTGCGGCGTGTTCGTGGCTGGCTGGCGCGGCAACCCCCTGTGGGCCCCCATCGGGCTCATGCTCGGCGCCGCGGTGGGCGCGTACTCGGCGTTCCGCGTTTTAACGAAGTCCATGTAGTGCGCGCCGAACTAGCCGCGCTCTCGCGGATGAGGTGGGTCGTGGTGGGAAGATCGGTAATGATTGCCGGTGTCGCGGCGCTCGCGTTCGTCCCGTTGGCCCCGTACGCCAGCCTCGCCATCGGCGTGGGAGTTGCTTGCGGAATCGCCAACATGCTGGCAATAATGCGAGGAAGCGAACGGTTGTTAGAAACCGGTAACCCGGCCTTCTTCGGGCTAAGTAGTTTACTGCGGCTAGCAGCCTTTAGTATAGTAGCCGCGGCATTGGCGATTCGGGGACCGTGGTGGTCGCTCGGGCCGTTTCTGGCCGGTTTTTTTATTCCGCTCGCCACGTATGCGCTGTGCGCATGGCGAGTCTTCCGCAGCTAAGGGCTAACGGACCGATAACGCGTGCAAGAACATATCGGCGAACACATTCTCTGGCATCTGCCGGGGCTCGGGGCGGTACACGCCGACACGATTACGACGACGTGGCTCGTCATGATCATCGCATTGGTGTTCTTCGGCTGGATCGGCGCGAGCTACCGGTCACCGTATGTGTCCAAGCGTCAGGCGGTCCTCGAGGCGGTGTTCAACTACATTGCGGACCTGGTCACCAGCGTATTGGGGGAGGGCGGCGAGCCCTTCGTTCCGTTTTTCGTTGCGCTCTTTATCTTCATTTTCTTACTCAACCAGTTCGGGATGCTTCCGTTCAAAGCGCTCGGTCTACCCTTCGGCGGATCGCCTACGGCCGATCTCAACACGGTCGTGCCGCTCGCCCTCGTGGTTTTTTGCATGATCCAAGTCGCGGCGTTTCGTAAGAAGGGCTTTTCGTATTTGGGCCACGTGTTCAAACCGTTTCCGGCCCTTTTCCCGATAAATGTCCTCGACGAAATCCTGCGCCCGATCACGCTGGCCGCCCGGCTCTTCTTCAATATCTTCGTCGGAGAGCTGCTCTTCGTTATCATCACCTCGATCATTCTGGCGCGTATCAGCATCGGCTTCTTCAATCTCTCGATAGGCGTCGCCGTCGTTCCGATCTTGATTCAGTTCTTCAACTTCTTCGTCGGAACGATTCAAGCTTTCGTCTTCACGTTGCTCGCAATCGTCTACCTTTCGCTGGCGCTTGCCGACGAACACTAGGTCCCCAAGAAAGGCAGTTAAGTGAATCCAGAATCGTTAATCGCAGCCGCCGCCCTGATTTGCTTCGGCATCATCATCTCAGGCGTAGCGTTCGGCTCGGCCGTGGGCGACGGTACCGTCGCCGCGAAGGCGGTCGAATCGATTGCACGCCAGCCCGAAGCGCGGCCGAACATCTTTCTCTTCATGTTCCTCGGCGTCGGGGTCCTCGAAGCCGTGCCGTTCATCGCGATCGCCCTGTCCTTCTACATCTTGCTCGTGGTGGCGAAGGTTCCGGCGATCATCTCGGCCCTGGTGAAGTAGGGTCGTTTAGGGATGTCGTTCCTTTCGGTCGACGGGACGCTGGTCGTCCAGCTGATCAACTTCGCGATCTTTTTCGCGGTGTTGAACGTGGTCTTTCTGCGACCGGTTACCGCGGCGATCCGAAGACGACGCGACTACATCAACAGCCTGGTGTCCGATTACGACCGATATCAAGCCGAAGCGCGCAGCCTGCGCGCACACGCAGAATCGATTCGCGCGGACGCTCGGCGCGAAGCCGAGAGCCGCGTCGCGGCCACGCGCGCTCGCGCCTCCAACGAGGCCGCCGAGATCTCCAGCCGCTACACGCAGCAGGCTCAAGCCATCGTCGAAGAGGCTCAGCGGAAAGCCCAAGCGGAGTTCGACGCGGCGCGCGTGGGCGAAGACGACGCGGCACGCGGAGTCGCCGACCTGATGCTCCGCAAAGTCATTCCCGAGGCCGTGCAGTGAGCGAGGCGAAGCTCTACCTCGAGATCGCGATTTGGAGCCAGGTCGCCTCGTCGGTCGTTTTCATCGGAGCGCTCGTCTTCATGTGGTTCCGCTGGCTGCTGCCGGTCTTTCTCAGCGCGCAGGACCGCAGCAATCGCGCTATCGCCGAGGCCGAACGCCACCGAGATGAAGTAAAGGCAGCATTGGAAACGCTGCGGTCGGAAATCGACAGCGCGCGCCACGATGCCGAGCTCATCGTGCAACGGGCCGACGATCACGCCCAGCACGAACGTCAATCGGCGATCGACGAAGTCAAAGACGCGGGCGTTCGCGCCTTGGAAAACGCCGGCAAAGAAATAGATCGCGCGCGAGCGGCAGGCCGCGCTCGGCTTCGTGCCGACCTGCTCGGGCGGGCCTTGCGGGTTGCGCGCGAGGATGCAGCCCGGCGCATCGGACCCTCGCTGGACGAGCGCTTGATCGACACGTTCGTCGGTTCGCTGGAGAGCGCGAATGGTTAACCAGACGCTCGCGCGCCGCTACGCCATCGCCGTTTCGTCGCTCGCGCGCGAACAACAGGCGGCTGACCGCGTGGGGGCGGACTTGGAACAGGTTGCCAAGGCGGTTGGAGCGCGCGGCAAAATCTATGATTTCTTCGTGTCGCCGGTAATCGCGAGGCCCGACAAGGAACGAATGCTCGGCGAGGCATTCGAAGGCAAGCTTCATCCGATCGCGCTGCATACGCTGCTGCTGCTCGTTCGCAAGCGTCGCGAACCGCTGCTGGCCGCGATCGTCGCGCAGTACCTCGATCTAGAACGGGCGGCGCGCGGCGCCCAAACCCTGACGCTGCGGTCGGCGCGAGCGCTCGACAGAACCGAATACGCGAAGCTGGTCGAGCGGCTGGAGCGACTTTACGGAAAGAAGTTCGAGGTGACGGAAGTCGTGGATCCCTCGCTGATCGGCGGTTTGCGTATCACGCTGGGCGATCGGCGAATCGACGCGACCGTTTCAGGGCGCCTCGAAGCGTTGGCGCGGGAGCTCGCTACGCAATGACGGAATTACTAACGAAATCTTTGGAAGGTTGACTAAATGATAAATGCCGATGAGATAGCCGGCATCCTAAAGCAGCAAATCGCGCAGTTCAAGACCGGGATCCAAGAGGACGAGGTGGGCACGGTCATCCAGGTCGGAGCCAATCTGGCCCGCATCTATGGATTGCGCGGCGTACGTTCCTCGGAGCTGGTCGAGTTCGCCAACGGCTTGCAAGGCGTCGCGCTGAACCTCGAAGAGGATAACGTCGGCGTCGTGATCATGGGCTCGGACGTCGAGATCAAAGAGGGCGATAGCGTGCGCCGCACCGGGCGGATTGCCTCGGTTCCGGTCGGCGAGGCGCTCCTGGGCCGCGTTGTCAACCCGTTGGGTGAGGCAATCGATGGCAAAGGCGCGATCGAGACCAACCGCTTCCGCACCATCGAAAACATCGCGCCTAGCGTCGTGCAGCGGCAGCCCGTCAAACAACCGCTGCAGACCGGAATCCGCGCGATCGACGCGCTGATTCCGATCGGCAAGGGTCAGCGCGAGCTGATCATCGGCGACCGGTCGACCGGAAAAACGGCGATGGCGGTCGATACGATCATCAACCAAAAAGGCCGCAACGTCTTTTGCGTTTACGTCGCGATAGGCCAGAAAAACTCGACGGTCGCCGCGCTCGCGCAAATCCTTGAGCAGAAGGGCGCGATGGCGTACACGACGATCGTGGCGGTGAGTCCGTCTGAAGCGGCGGCCCTTCGCTGGTTGGCGCCCTTTGCCGGTTGCGCCATGGCCGAAGAGCTGATGTACGCCGGCAAGGACGTGTTGATCGTTTACGACGATCTGACCAAGCACGCTCAGTCTTACCGCGAGATGTCGCTGTTGCTGCGCCGCCCACCGGGCCGCGAAGCCTATCCGGGAGACGTCTTCTATCTGCATTCACGCCTGCTCGAGCGCGCCGCCAAGCTGTCCGACGCCATGGGAGCCGGCTCGCTCACCGCATTGCCCGTGATCGAAACGCAGGCGGGCGACTTCTCCGCATACATTCCGACCAACGTGATCTCGATCACGGATGGCCAAATTTATCTGACGCCGCAGTTGTTCTTCCAAGGCATCCGGCCGGCCGTCGACATCGGTCTTTCGGTGTCGCGCGTCGGCGGCTCGGCCCAGACCAAAGCGATGAAGTCCGTCGCGGGTCAGCTAAAGCTGGAGCTCGCGCAATATCGCGATCTCGCAGCGTTCGCCAAGCTCTCCAGCGATCTCGACAAGGCAACCCAAAATCAGCTCATGCGCGGCGAGAAGTTGACGGAGCTTCTGAAGCAGCCCCAGTATCAGCCGCAGCCTACCGAAGACCAAGTCGCGATCATTTACGCCGCCACCAGCGGTTTCGTCAACGACGTTCCAACGGTCCGGCTGCAGAGCTGGGCGGCGGGACTGATCGACTTTCTGCATGCCAAGTATCCGCAGGTACCGGCGGCGATCGCGCAGAGCGGCCAACTCTCCGACGAGACGAAGAAGCAGCTCGACGCGGCGCTGGTCGAGTTCAACAAGAGTTTCTAGGAGCCGGTAATGCCTTCCGTACGCGATCTGCGCGATCGCATCCGTTCGCTGAAGAACACGCAGCAGATCACCAAGGCGATGAAGCAGGTCGCCGCGGCTAAAATTCGCCGTGCCGAAGCCGCGCGCAAGCGCGCCCGGCCCTACGCCGATGCGCTCGCCGAGATGCTGGGCGACTTGATCGGAGCCGTTTCGTTGGTCGACCATCCTTTTATGAAGCCGGGAAAAGCCGGTGCGCCACCCGGCATCCTGCTGATCAGCGCCGACAAAGGTTTGGCCGGCGCGTTTAACTCCAACGTCATTCACGCGGCCGAGCAGCTGGCTCGCAGGCAAGGCGGAGCGCGATATTACACCATCGGCATAAAAGCGCGCAATGCGGTGCGACGGATGGGAAACCCGGACCAAGCGGCGTGGCCGCTGGCGGCGGACTCAAAGCTCGAAACGGCGCGCGACGTCGGCAGTCGCGTTTCCGACGATTTTCGGCATGGGGAGATTTCCGAGATCGTGTTGGTTTCGCAGCGCTTGATTACGATGATGTCGCAGCGGCCGCAAACGCGAAAGCTGGTGCCGATTCTTGCCGAGGACCTAGCCGCGCTGCGCGGCGGCGAGCAAGCCGCGGAACCGAAGACGCGCGGGTCGATCGAGTTCGCGCCATCCCCCGAGTTCGTGCTGTCGCGCTTGCTGCCCAAGTATCTCGAGTTCACGATTTACTCCGCGATGCTCGAAACGGACGCCGCCTTCTTTGCCGCTCAGCTCGTGGCGATGACGAATGCTACGGACAACGCATCGAAGCTGATCGACGAGCTGACGATTGCGATGAACAACGCGCGCCAAGCCGCGATCACCAAAGAGCTTTTGGAGATCGTCGGTGGCGCGGAGGCGCTCGGCGTCGAGTGATGCCATATCGTTCCTGCGGCCGCTTACTCAGCGCATCCTGCGCTTCGCTGCGCTCGACCTCTGCGTCGCTCCCGCCATCCATGGCTCCGCGACGCATTCCCACGCCGCCAGAACGACATGGCATCACTCGACGCCTCGTTTTAACGCGACTCTGTAAGGTAAGGAAAATCTGAAAATGGCTGTTGATACCGGGAAGGTCGTACAAGTGCTTGGCAACGTCGTGGACGTCGAGTTCACGCCCGAGATGCTGCCGCACATCAACGACGCGCTGCACGTCGTCGTGAACGAGGATTCGCATCCTTCGACGGGCGGAGGAGAGACTGCGTCCGGAAACGGCGCGCCCACGGTGCGTTTCGCGGGCGGTAGGGAAGTCGAGCTTGGAGGCTCGGCAATGGCCACGCGCGAGCTCACGCTCGAAGTGCAGGACGAGTTGGGCGACAACCAGGTGCGATGCCTCGCGCTCGGTTCGACTGACGGCCTCGTGCGGGGCGCGGCGGTAAGCAGCACCGGCGGCCCGATCACGGTTCCCGTCGGCGAAGGCACGCTCGGGCGCATCTTCAACGTGCTGGGCGAGACGATCGACAGCGACGCTCCGGTCGAAGCCGCGGCGCGGTGGCCGATTCACCGTCCGCCGCCGGCGCTCAAATACCAGGAACCGACGGCGCGCGTCTTCGAGACGGGGATTAAAGTCGTAGATCTCATGGCGCCGTACACGCGCGGCGGGAAAGTCGGACTTTTCGGGGGCGCCGGCGTCGGAAAAACGGTGCTCATTCAAGAACTGATTCGCAACATCGCGTACGTTCACAAGGGCTTCTCGGTGTTCACCGGCGTAGGCGAGCGAACGCGCGAAGGCAACGACCTCTGGCTGGAGATGAAAGAGTCCGGCGTTCTCGGGCAGACCACGCTGGTATTCGGGCAAATGGACGAGCCGCCGGGCGTGCGTTTCCGCGTCGCGCAGACCGGCGTAACGATGGCGGAATATTTCCGCGACGAGCTCGGCGCCGACGTGCTGCTCTTCATCGACAACATCTTCCGCTACATGCAAGCGGGCTCGGAGGTCTCGGCGCTGATGGGGCGCATGCCGTCCGCCGTCGGTTACCAGCCGACGTTGGGCACCGACATGGGCGTGCTCGAAGAGCGCATCACCTCCACGCGCAAAGGTTCGATCACCTCGGTGCAAGCCGTGTACGTTCCGGCCGACGATTATACCGATCCCGCGGTTGCCACGACGTTCGCGCATCTCGATGCGACGACCGCGCTCTCACGCCCCATTTCGGAACTGGGCATCTATCCCGCCGTCGACCCGCTGGCGTCGACGTCGCGCATCCTCGATCCGCAGATCATCGGAGAAGAGCATTACGAAGTTGCGCGAGGCGTGCAAGAAGTGCTCCAGCGTTACCGCGACCTGCAGGATATCATCGCGATCCTGGGCGTGGAAGAACTCTCGGAAGACGACAAGATCGCGGTGGCGCGCGCCCGCCGGATTCAGCGCTTCTTCTCACAGCCGTTCTTTGTGGCCGAGCAGTTCACCGGGCGGCCCGGCAAGTACGTGAAGCTTCCCGAGACGATCGCCTCGTTCAAAGAAATCCTCGAGGGTAAGGTCGACGATTTACCGGAGGGCGCGTTCTTCTACGCCGGCACCATCGACGAAGTCAAAGAGAACGCGCAGCGGATGGCGCATGGCTAATACCGTTCCGTTCAAGCTCGTAACGCCCACCCGAATCGTATTCGAGGGCGACGCCGAGCTCGTCATCGCGGTGACGACCGAAGGCGAAGAGGGGATTCTCCCCAAGCACGCCCCATTTCTCGCCGCCCTGAAGCCGGGTGTTTTGCGTGCCAACGTGGCTCCGAGCCCCCCGAAGGAAGGCGCCGGTTCGCGGTTGGAGCTGGCGACCAGCGAAGGGTTCATGCAAGCCCTTCCCGATCGCGTCACGGTTTTGGTGGACGAGGCCGTTGCGTTCGAAGACGTCGTCGTTGCGGAGGTGCGCGAGGAGCTCGAAGCGGCGATGCAGCGGCAAAAGGCTGCCGGTGACGACCGGGAGGTGCATTTGCGCGAACAGGCCGCAATCGAGTTCGCGAGTGCCAAGCTGCGGCTAACCGGCCACCGGTAGGCTAGCCACCGGGCTACGCGAACGTAAGATCGCACAGTATGCTCGATCGTCTTGAGACAACGCTCCGGATTCGGGGCGGTGCGCGTTTGGAAGGTTCCGTGGCGACGCACGGCTCGAAAAACGCCGCGCTGCCGATCATGGCCGCTTCGCTCCTAGCAACCGGCACGGTGACGCTCCATCGGATTCCCCGCATCACGGACGTCTCGGTGATGTGGTCCCTGTTGGAAGCCCTGGGCGCGCGCATCCGCTACGAGGGCGATAACACGGTGACGATCGACGCCAGCAACGTGGCATCGTATCGCGCGCCGTACGCGCTGGTGCGCAAGCTGGCTGCCTCCTTTGACGTCGTCGGCGCGCTGCTCGGAAGATTCGGGCGCGCCGAGGTTCCGTTGCCGGGAGGATGCGTTCTCGGCACACGCGCGACCGATATGCACGAGCAAGCCTTCATCGCGCTGGGTTGCGATGTCCACAACGCCCACGGCTATCTCATCGCCCAATCCCGAAGCCAGCGACTCGTCGGCGCCGCAGTAGAGTTTCGAATGCCGAGCGTCGGCGCGACGAAGAATGCGATGCTGGCGGCCGCCTTGGCAGACGGCACGACCACGCTCAAGAACGTTGCGATGGAACCCGAGGTCGTTGACTTGGCCAATTTCCTGGTCGCGATGGGAGCGAAGATCAACGGGCAAGGCACCGACACGATCGTCATCGAGGGCGTGCCGGAGCTGCACGGCGCCGAGTACGAAATCATCCCCGATCGCATCGTTGCAGGCACCCTCTTGGTAGCCGGCGCGGTGACGCGCGGCGACGTGACCGTGACGCACTGCCGCCCCGAGCATCTCGGCGCGCTCGTCGATAAGCTCGTAGAGTGCGGCGTCGTCACGATGGCCGGGGAGGACTGGATACGGGTCAAAGCCGGCGGAATCACCGGCGGCACGGACATTCTCACCGCGCCGTATCCGGGTTTCCCAACGGACTTGCAGCCGCAGATGGTTGGCTTCCTTTGCACCTGTCCGGGAACCAGCGTCGTCGAGGAGTCGATTTTCAACGCTCGCTTTTCGTACGTTAACGAGCTCGCGCGCATGGGCGCCGACGTAAAGGTGACGATGGAGAGCAACGCCGCCGTGATCAAAGGTCCCAAACAGCTCTCCGGCGCACCGGTGGAAGCGCCCGACATTCGCGCGGGTGCGGGGCTGGTCGTCGCCGGCTTAGCCGCAGCAGGGGAAACCGAGATCATTGGACTGGAGTACATCGACCGCGGCTACGAACGTTTAGAGGAACTGCTTTCGGAACTGGGCGGTCAAGTGCAGCGCAGCAGCGGCGTGACGCCGCTGGTCGAACCGACCGGATTTTTCGAAACGAGCGAATACCCCCGCGTTTCTGCGACCGGATAGCCGGTCGTTTCACATAGGAGTTAGTTCTTGGACATCGGGATCGACCTCGGCACGGCAAACGTGCTCGTTCACGTAAAAGGCAAGGGCATCGTTCTGCGTGAGCCTTCGGTCGTCGCCAAAGATATGAATACCGGCCGCGTCTTGGCGGTGGGGGAAGAAGCGCGCCAGATGCTCGGCAAGACGCCGGCTCACATCCAAGCGATTCGCCCGCTGCGCGACGGGGTGATTGCGGATTTTGAAGTGACCGAGGCGATGCTCTCGTACTTCATCAAGAAAGTGATGAAGGACCGCTCGTGGTGGTCCTCGCTCGTCAAGCCGAAGCCGCACGTCACGATTTGCGTTCCCGCCGAAATTACCAGCGTGGAGGAGCGCGCGGTAAAGGACGCCGCCAAGCTCGCCGGCGCGCGCGACGTCGGCATCATCGAGGAGCCTATGGCGGCGGCTATTGGCGCCGGCCTTCCGATCGGCGGACCCTCCGGCAGCATGGTCGTCGACATCGGGGGGGGCACGACCGACGTCGCGGTGATCTCGCTCGGCGGCATCGTCGTGTCGCAATCGATTCGCGTTGCCGGAAACAAAATGGACGAAGCGATCGTGCGCTACATCCGGCGTGTGTACAACCTGATGATCGGCGAGCGTACGGCCGAAGAGATCAAGATCAAGATCGGTTCGGCGTACAAACTCGAGCAGGAGCTCGCGATGGAAATACGCGGCCGCGACTTGATCAACGGCTTACCTAAAACCGTCAAGATCACGAGCGAGGAGATACGAGAAGCGCTTTCGGAGCCGGTCGGAGCAATCGTCGAAGCCGTCAAATCGGTGCTCGAAAAGACGCCGCCCGAACTGGCGGCCGACATCATCGATCGCGGTATTATTTTGACGGGGGGCGGCGCGCTGCTGCGGGGACTCGAAAAGCTGCTCTCGGAAGTGACCGGCGTTCCGGCGATCGTCGCGGACGATCCGCTCTCGTGCGTTGCCATCGGCACCGGCGCGAGACTGCGTGTGTAGCGCTTCCTTAGCGCGCATCATCGATGCGAGCGCGGCGAAAGTTGAAGACGTCGCCGAAGAGGTAGCCCGCGTCGCTGCCGCCGGTGGCACCGTAATACTCCCCAACGACACGAGCTACCTGATCGGATGCGATCCGTACGATTACGCCGCGATCGACCGAGTGTACGCCGCGAAAGGCCGCCCGGATAACCGCCCGCTCACGATCCACGTAGCAACGCCCGGAGAATTCTAGAATATGCCGGGGATAACGCCCTCGCAATTCTCGCTGCCAAACGGCTGCTCCCCGCTCCGGTAATACTCTTGATTCGCAAACCGGCGTTTATCAGCGACGAACTGGCCGCAGGGCTTCAAACCCTCGCGTTCCGCGTGCCGGACGATCCGTTTGCGCGCGCCTTGTTGGAGCGGTGCGGCCCGATTGCCGGAACGACCGCAAACCCGGCTGGGGGGAACCGTTATAGCGGCGGCGCAGATCATTCCATGCTACCGCCGGCGGATCTCCTCGTGCAGCATGGGCCCACGCGCTACGACGGCGAATCATCCATCGTCGATCTCTCCGGTGCGCACGCGCGCCTACTGCGAGAAGGCGTCGTTTCGGAACGCCGCCTGACGGAGTTGTTCGGACCGGTCGACCGCCCTACGGTAAAGGTACGCAGCTCCTTCGTCCTTCGACAAGCTCAGGATGACACAGCCAAGGCTGACGTTAACCAGGATAAACTCCAACAATGATTCGTCTTATCGCCGCGCTCGCCGGCGCTCTCGCGCTGGTTACGGCGTTCGCACAGGCCGCCCCGCCGCGTTCGACGCCGCGGGCAACGCCGTCGTCAATGCCATCGCGTTCTCGTTTGCCCAACCCGCCGGCCGCCGCATCGCCAGGCGCGGGTGCGGCCTCGTTCGATCTCGGCGTTTGGACCGTCCATGCAAGCTCGATCGATGCGAACTTCAAGAACGGCGACTTCAGCACGCCCGCGAAAATCGTCATGACCCGCGTCGGCGGCGACGTGTCCGCGGATCGCGCCAACGGCAATTACAAGCGGCAAGTGCTCTATCTCAACGGTCACGTCGTGATGCACGACTCGCAGGGCAATGGCGTCAGCAGCCTCGGGGGCGGCGCGCCTTCGGGCCCCTCGAGCCCCTCGACGCTCACCGCCGATCAGGCGCAAATCGACGGGGCCGCGAAGATGTACAAAGCGATCGGTAACGTTCATTACGTGCAAGCCGATACCGTCGTCGACGCGAATAACGGCACGCTCAACGACGAGGCGCACAGCCTTTTGCTCGAAGGTGCGGTCCACATCGTTCAAGGCACTCGAAGCATGACGGCGCGCAGGGTTCTGTACAACACGGAAAGCGGCATCGCTCACGCGGAAGGCGACGTCACGATGCAATTCCCCGGCGAAATGCACCGTCATTTGGCGACTCCGAAGCCACTGAAAATTCCGAAGAACAAACTGATCCAGCCGGTCGGCGCTCCCAGCGCCTCTCCGTAACTTGCCGGTTGCCCGGCCCGGCGCCGATATGCCGTTCGAGTTCGCTCGTCCCGAAATGCCGCTGGCAGCACGGATGCGGCCGCATACGCTCGACGAATTCGTTGGCCAAGACGAACTGTTGGCCGCGGGCCGCGCGCTTCGCATGGCCATAGAACGCGATGCCGTGCCCTCGATGATCCTCTGGGGGCCGCCGGGCAGCGGCAAAACCACGCTGGCGGAGATCGTCGCGCATTCCACGGGGGCGCATTTCGAACGCCTCTCTGCGGTCAGTGCCGGGGTCGCCGATTTGCGGCGCGTGGTCAACGAAGCCCGCGCGCGCGAACGCGCCGGTAAACGGACGGTGCTCTTTGTCGACGAGATCCACCGCTTCAACAAAGCGCAGCAGGACGCAATCCTTCCTTACGTCGAGGATGGAACCGTCGTCTTCATCGGTGCGACGACCGAGAACCCATCTTTTGAGGTGAACTCCGCGCTGCTCTCTCGCGCGCGCGTTTTCGTGCTGCACGCCTTGACGGACGAAGATGTTGGAACGATCGTCGACCGCGCGTTGACGGACCGCGAGCGCGGTCTGGGTGCGAAGGAGACGACGCTGGAGGGCGACGCCCGTAAGGTTCTGGTGGGGCTTGCGAATGGGGACGCACGCGCGGCGCTGAACGCGCTGGAGTTCGCCGCGGCGTCTGCGCCGGTTCGGGACGGACGCGCCAGGATCGATGCGGTGCTCGTGCGCGAAGCGATGCAGCGGCGCAGCACCAGTTACGACAAAGCCGGCGAAATGCATTACGATACGGTCAGCGCGTTCATCAAATCGGTGCGTGCGAGCGACCCCGATGCGTCGCTCTACTGGCTCGCACGGATGATCGACGGCGGCGAAGACCCGCTGTTCATCGCACGCCGATTGGTGATCCTTGCGTCAGAGGACGTTGGGCTTGCCGATTCAGGCGGACTAAGCGTCGCCGTCGCGGCGCAGCAGGCCGTCCACTTCATCGGCATGCCGGAAGGCTTCTTCCCGTTAGCGCATGCAACGCTCTATCTTGCGACCGCCCCGAAGAGCAACAGCGTGGGGGCGGCGTTCGCGGCGGCGATGGCGGACGTTCGCGAGACGCGCAACGAGCCGGTACCGCTGCACCTCCGCAACGCACCCACCAGTCTGATGCGGCAACTGGGCTACGGGGAGGGCTACCACTACGCGCACGACGACTACGACGTAAAGCAGCTCAACCTGCCGCCGAACCTTAGGCAGCGACGCTATTACCGCCCCGCAAGCCGAGGAGCCGAACCAGAACGAACCGCGGCGCCCGATGCAAAAAAAAGGCGGTCCGAGTGATACTCGGACCGCCAGTTTCCCGTTGCTACTTCTCGGAGTGTGCGTTGGAGCTTCGCACAAACAGATAATAGAACTGCAGACTGTGAGCAACCTGTGAATTCCGAGCGAATTTATCTCGACAATGCAGCGACTACGCCGCTGCGCGCCGAGGTTGCGGATGCGATGCGCGCCGCGTTTGAAGATAGCGGGTTTAATCCGAGTTCGCTGCACGCAGAAGGGCGCCGCGCGCGCGCGGTGCTCGACGATGCTCGCGATCGGATTGCCGCATCGTTGCGCGCGCCGCGTACCGCGATCATCTTTACCGGAAGCGGAACCGAGGCAGACAACCAGGCGCTTTTAGGCGTGACCCGCGCGTCGGCGCGACCGGCGCACGTTATCGCCAGCGCAATCGAGCACCATGCCGTAATGGGCGTTCTCGATCGACTGCAAAGCGAGGGATTCGAGACGACGCTGCTCCCGGTCGACGCCGAGGGAAGCGTGCATCCGGCGGCTTTCGAAGAAGCGCTGCGGCCGCACACCGTGCTCGCCTCGATCATGTTCGTCAACAATGAGATCGGCACGCGACAACCGATCGCGCAGCTTGCCCGAATTGCGCGCGAGCGTGGCGTGATTTTCCATGCCGACGCCATTCAGGCGCCCAGCTGGCTGCCGGTCGGGGTCGACGATCTCGGTGTCGACATGCTCTCGCTGTCCGCGCATAAACTCGGCGGCCCGAAGGGCATCGGCGTCCTGTACGCTCGTGAAGGCCTGCGCCTCGAGCCGATCGTCCTTGGCGGGGGCCAGGAGTCGGGTCGGCGCTCCGGCACCGAAAACGTCCTCGGCGCCGCCGGCTTCGCGGCGGCCCTGGAACTCGCCGCGGCCGAACGGGCGGAAAAGAGTCCCCGCATCGCCGCGCTGCGCGACCGCTTAGAAGGCGGCATTCGCTCGCTCGTTCCAGAGGTGCGCGTCAACGGCGCCGGGTCTGAACGATCGGCCAATATCTCCAACGTGAGCTTCGCCGGGGTGGACTCGGCCGCGCTCCTGATCGGCCTGGACCTCGCCGGCATCGCTGTTTCGGCCGGAAGCGCGTGCACGTCGGGGGCCCTCGAGCCGAGCCACGTGCTGGCGGCCCTGGGCTTGGAGGAGCGCTGGCGAAGAGGTGCGATTCGCTTCTCCCTTGGGGCGTCGACGACACTCCCAGAGATCGAGCGCACCATCACGGCCTTGCCCGGCCTGGTTGCCGCACTGCGCGCGCCGGCCGCCTGATACGGTGGTTCCAGGGGATGGGTAGACTCAGAGGACGAACCGCGCGCGGCTGGAGGCTGAACCTTGACCAGTAATGAGTATGGCAGCTTGATTCTCGACGTCCTGGTTGGTGTCGGCGCGCTGCTGATCGGCATCGGCGTCATGATCGGCATGGTGGCATTGGCAAAAACTCTGGCGCGGTTGCGGGTCACGTTGGACGAAGTCGATCGACAAGTGGCAAGTATCGGCCCACCTGTGCGGAACACGCTGACGCACGTGGACGAGGTCACGAAGTCGCTGGAGGATACCGCCGGCACCTTGTCGCGAACGGCCGATTTGACCAAGCGCGCAGTCGTACCCGCGATCGTGAATATCGGCGCAACGATCGGCGGCGTCACCGCCGGTTTACGGCGGTTGGTTACGGGAAAAGACTAAAAGACTAAGGAGTAGCTTATTATGGGCAAGGATAATGGCGGAGGCGGTGGATTCTTCGCCGGTTTTCTTATCGGCGCAGTCGTCGGCGGCGCCGCAGCAGTTCTTCTCGCGCAGGATGAGACGCGCGACCGTCTTGCGGGCAAGGCCCGTGAGGCCGGTGATTTCGCCATGGGCGCGACGGGCGACCTGAGAGGAAAGGTCAACGATGTCACGTCGCAGTGGCAGTCGAGCGTGTCAGAACTCTACGAACGAGGACGCCAAGTTGTCGAAAGCGCGCGCGCGAACATCGACGCCGCCGTCGCCGAGGGCCGAGCGACGGCAGACCAAACTCGCGACGACCTCCAACGGAAAGCGCAGGAATAGCAGCTTGGACATCAAGGTAAACGTACGTGAAGCGCCGGGCGACTGTTACGTAGTCGACCTCAGCGGCGAAATCGACGTCTACACGTCCCCAAAGGTAAAGGATGCGATCGGCGACTTGATCGATCGCGGCGTCTATCACTTGATCATCAATCTCGAGAAAGTGCGGTACATCGATTCCACGGGCTTGGGCGTACTGATCGGCGGCCTAAAGCGCGTCCGCGAACATGGCGGATCGGTGAATCTGGTTTGCACCAACCCGCAAATCAAGAAGATCTTCGACATCACCGGATTGGTCAAAATCTTCGGCATCTTCGACAGCGAGGACGCCGCAATGAAAGCCTTGGTATGAACCAGGCCGTCGAGCACGCGGTTCCGGAGCTCGTCGAGCTTCGGATTCCGTCGCGGCCGGAATGGGTCGCGCTCGCGCGGCTCGCAGCGGCCACGGTGGCCAACCGGCTGAGTTTGTCGCTCGAAGAGATCGAGGACGTGAAGCTTGCGGTTGCGGAGGCCTGCACGGCCGTCATCCAACACGAAGGTCACGGCGAGTTCATCCAACTGACCTGCGAAGCGCTTTCCGGCGCACTGCGCGTGCGCGTACACGATAGCGGCCGGCACGGTGTGCCCGCCGACGGCCAGAGAATGGACTTCGACGAAGCCCGCATCGCCGGGCTCGGCATCTTTCTCATTCGAACGTTGATGGATGAGGTGAGCTATGACGTGCACCCGCAGCTGGGGACCGATCTGCTCATGGTGAAGAGGGCCGGCCGGCCCGACTAGTGGTGGCCCAGCGAGAAGAAGCACGTCCGGACCGCGAACGGACCCGAGCGCTTTTTGCGCGCTTCATTCGCGCGCGCCAGCGTCAGTCCAAATCGCCGGATCGGCCGAACCCCCAGCGCGAGCGCCTGCGCGACGAGCTGGTCGTCGTGCACCTCAACCTGGTTCGTTTTCTTGCGGTTCGATTTGCAAACCGCGGCGAGCCGCTCGACGATCTCGTTCAAGTCGGCACGGTCGGATTGCTCAAGGCAATCGATCGTTTCGAGTTGGAGCGCGGCGTGGAGTTCACAACGTATGCCACGCCCACGATCGTAGGCGAAATCAAACGCTATTTTCGCGACAAAGGTTGGGCCGTGAAAGTGCCGCGGCGCTTGCAAGAGCTCAATCTCGCGGTCAACCGCGCAAGCGACAAGCTCGCGATCGAGCTCGGGCGCAGCCCGACGGTTGCCGAGCTGGCGGCGCATCTGAGTGCGGGTGAAGACGAGATCCTCGAAGCGCAGGAACTGGGGCAGGCCTACAACCTGCTCTCGCTCGACAGCGAAGTCTCGGGCGACAGCGACAAAAAGTCGCAGACGCTGGCCGACACCGTCGGCGTTTCGGATGCCGGGTTAGCGCTGCTCGAGGACCGCGCGAACCTGGAGCGCGCCTTCACCGTGCTCTCGGGCCGCGAACGCGTGATCATCTACCTTCGCTTCTACGAGTCCGTCTCGCAAACCGAAATCGCCAAACGCCTCAACGTCTCGCAGATGCACGTCTCGCGCCTGCAAGCCAAAGCGCTCGAAAAACTCCGCTCCGTCCTCGCAGAATAGCAGCGCTGCTGCTAAAGCTTGCGCGGCACAACGCATCCCGCTCCTGCGGCCGTTTGCTCGGCGCATCCTGCGCCTCGCCGCACTCGGCCTCTGCGCCGCTCCCGACATCCTGTCTCCGCGGCGCATTCACACGCCGCTGGATCGGGACGCGTTGCGCCGCGCAAGCTCCAACGAAACGCGCCTTCAGGCCGATGCGTTCGACGGTGATCCCAAGGAAGCTCGGACCGACGAGCGGAGCCACGGAGGGCGGGAGCGAGGAGGCCGAGCAGCAGGAGCGCAGCCAACATACAATACGGTGCCGCGCGGGCTGCAAAAAGCTTCTTGCGGCGGCTCATCGTACAATAGCGGGATGAAGAGCCAGGAGCTGCGGCAGGCGTGGATCGATTTCTTCGTCGGGAAGCAACACAAGCTGCTTCCTCCGGCGACGCTGGTTCCACACGAGATGTCGACGACGCTGTTTACGATCGCGGGAATGGAGCAGTTCGTGCCCGTGTTTCTCGGCGAGCAGCCCGCTCCCGCGCCGCGCGTCGTCACCGTGCAGCGTTGCCTGCGCGTCGCGGGCGCCAAGAGTGACATCGAGAACGTCGGACGCACCGGGCGCCATGGGACGTTCCTCGAGATGCTCGGCAACTTCAGTTTCGGCGATTATTACAAGCGCGAAGCGATTGCATGGGCGTGGGAGTTCGTTACGGACGTGCTGGGCCTAGATCCGGCCCGCCTTTTCGTAACGATCCATACCGGCGATGACGAGGCCGAAAGGATTTGGGTGGATGACGTGGGCCTCGAGCGGTCGCGCGTTTCGCGCTTCGACGAAGAGAATTTTTGGACCATGGGTCCCACCGGACCGTGCGGACCGTGCACCGAGATCTTTTACGATACTGGCGAAGCCCACGCGAGCGGCCCGGACGACCGCGGGCCGAATTTGGGAAGCCGCTACGTCGAGATTTGGAACATCGTCTTTCAACAATACAACCGCGGGGCGGATGGCAACCTCGCGGAGCTCCCGCGCAAGGCGATCGATACCGGCGCCGGGCTCGAACGGATGCTGGCGGTCTGCAACGGCTTTGCGTCGATGTATCAGACCGATCTCTTCACCGATTTGGTCGCGGCACAGCCGCCGATCGGCCGTACGTCGCTTTCGAAGCCCGAGCAGGAGGCCCGGCAGAACATCATCGCGGACCATCTGCGTGCGGCCACATTCCTGGTCAACGATGGCATTTACCCCTCGAATACGGACCGCGGATTCGTTCTGCGCTTCCTGATTCGTCGCGCTATCCGTAACGGCCGGCTGCTGGGATATCCCGACGGATTTCTCGCGAACCTCGTGCCGGCCGTCGTGCGATCGCTGGAACCGGGATACCCCGAACTGCGCGAGAGCGCGCCGCGCATCGTCACGGCATTGCGGTTGGAAGAACAAACCTTCGATCGAACGCTGGAACGCGGTTTGGCACTGCTCGATCGCGTAATTGACGAGGCCCTTACGCGCCGCGAACGCGTCATCGCCGGCGACGAGGCCTTTCTGCTGCACGATACGTACGGTTTTCCGCTGGAGCTGACGCGCGAAATCGCGGCGGAGCATGGGGCCATCGTGGATACGGTAGCGTTCGATCGCCTCATGGGAGAACAGCGTGAACGTGCTCGGCGCGATGCGGCGGCGAAACGCGACGTCGTCGCGCTCTCGGATCTGCCGGCGACGCGCAGCGAATTTACCGGCTACGACGAGGGTCTCGAAGCCGACGGAGAGGTCGTCGCGATGCTCAGGGACGCGACGATGGTGCGTTCGCTGAGGTCCGGAGAGGAAGGCACGCTGATCCTCGACCGCACGCCGTTCTACGCCGAACGCGGCGGCCAGATCGGCGATCGCGGAACGATCCTCGCGCAGGGCGGCCGATTCGAGGTGCGCGATACGCAATACATGGGTGACGCGATTGCGCACCACGGCGTCATGGTCGAAGGTGAACTAGCCGTGGGCGAGCGCGTCCGCGCGGGCGTGTCGGAGCGATGGAGGCGTGAAATCCGTCGCCACCATACGTCGGCGCATCTGCTGCAGCGTGCGCTCAAGGACGTGCTGGGCGACGACGTCAATCAGGCGGGCTCGTGGGTGGGCATCGATCGCATGCGTTTCGATTTTCGGTGGCCCGGCGGCGCGCTCACGGCCGAGCAGAAGCGCGACGTTGCGCACCGCGTCAACGAGATGATTCGCGACGACGCGCACCTCGTTACGCGCATTCTTCCGCTAGAGGAAGCGAAGAAAACCGGCGCGATTTGGATGGCCGGCGAGAAGTACGGCGAGCTCATCCGCGTCGTGCAGGCCGGCCCGTCGATCGAGTTCTGCGGTGGTACGCATTCGCACTCGACCGGCGAGCTCGGCATGTTCGTAATTCTCTCGGAGTTTTCTATCGGCAGCGGCATTCGCCGCATCGAGTCGTGCGTTTCCAAGGCGGCGGAGGAGTACGTGGGCAAGCAAAGCGATTTGATCGGGGCGCTCTCCGCGTCGCTCGCTACGGCACCCGACGAGTTGAGCGACCGCGTTGAAAAGATCCAACGCGACGTCAAAGATCTGCAAACCGCGCTCGGGCAGCTGCGGGCAAAGCTCGCCGCGACGGAAGCCGCAGCCTACGTTGCGCACGCGGAGCGCAGCGGCGATCGCGCCTTTGTCGGCGCGGTAATCCCCGAGGCCAATGGTGACGCCCTCCGTCACCTCGGCAGCGCAATCCGCGGCCAGCTGCGCAGCGGCGTCGTTGCATTAGCGGGAATCGACGACGGACGCGTCAGCCTGTTGGTCAGCGCGAGCGACGATCTCGTGAAGGCCGGCATCCACGCCGGAAACCTCGTGAAGCTGGCGGCGCCGCTGGTTTCGGGCAAAGGCGGCGGTCAAGCCGCGCAAGCGCAGGGCGGCGGCACTGATCCGAGCGGTGCGGACGCCGCAGTTCGCGCGATCCGCGACGCCGTCTTTGCATGATGCTTCGCGCGACCGTCGCAGCACTCGCGCTTTTCGCCTGGCTTGGCGCGTCGCCGGCGCAACTCGATTCGCAATACGTTTTACAGCGCTACGCGCTCGCGATCCAGGCGGTTGCCGTGCCGAAAGTGGTCGTGTATTCGTATACGGTGTCGCAGGTCGGGGCGAGCAACATCGAGCAGCGGCACCGCGTTTATCGCAATGGGACGGAAGTGCGTGACGAAACGGTTTGGATCGACGGGATGGAATTGCGCCGCAAAATCGTCCGCTTCTCACACCGTGAAGACCGCTATGCGGTGGCGCATTTCGCGCCGCGGCCGGATAGCTATCAGCTGCTCTTCTTGGGGGCAACGAAAGATGGACGGCATATGGACTACGTCTACGAAGCCACCCCGCTCAGCCGCGCGTCCGGTGCCTGGGTCGATCGGTTGACGATCGACGGAGAGAATTTTCTTCCGCGGGCCGTGCACTTCCACACCAGCGGGTCCGACGCTCAAGGCAGCGGCAACGTTGAGTTTGCGTCCTTCGGCAAGTATTGGATGCCGGTGTTGGCCGTCGCACAGGCGCGCGTCAAGGGCAAACCGGCTCGCGAGCTGATCGCATGGAGCGACTACAGGTTTCCGGCAAGCTTGCCGCCTTCAACGTTCCAGCCGCCCGAGCCGCTTCCACACGCGACGACCCCATCGATGTGACGGAGCGGATTAGACCAGCATACGTCGCCGGCTTCGTCGCGCTGGCTGTAACGGCGCTCATTTCGCGGCTCCAGCCAACCCCCTATAACAACTTCGTTCTCTTAGCGCAAGCCCTGCTGCACGGGCGCGCCTGGATCGACTGGCCCGGCAACTACATCGACGCGCTGCATTACGGCGGTCAGTACTACGTCATAGAGGCGCCGCTTCCGGCGTTGTTGCTGCTCCCTTTCGTTGCCGTCTTCGGCTCGCAAACGAATCAGACGCTCCTCGGCGTCCTGCTGACGGGCATCGCGATCGGTGCGGCCTGGGAGCTTGGCGAGCGCTTCGGCGTGCGGCGCTCCAGCAACGTTTGGATCTGCGCGTTCTTCTTGGCCGGCACCGACCTCCTGTGGTGCGCGATGCTCGGCGACGTCTGGTTTCTGGCGCACGTGTCGGCCGTTTGCTTCACGATGCTCGCGCTGGTCGAACTCGCCGGAAAACGTCGCGGTTGGATCGTCGCGCTCTTCGCGGCATGCGCCTTCGAGTCGCGCTTTTCGATGATCGCCGCGGTACCCGTGTACGCGTATCTTCTCGTGGCACCGTGGGACGCGTTCTCCCTGTCTCATCCTGAGCCCCTCGACTCCGCTTGGGATAAACTCCGTCGAAGGACGACCCAGCTGACGTCATTCGCGGCGGTGCTCGTGGGAGTGGGCGCGCTTTGGACGCTCTACAATTTCGCGCGCTGGGGAACGTGGAACGACATCGGCTACGCGGCGTGGTATCACCAGGATCAGGCCGGGATGCCGACCGGCTCGCCGTTTCGTTTCGAGTATTTGCCTTACCAACTGTGGTCTTTCTTCGTTGCGATGCCGACGCAACTGCCGAGCTTTCCGTGGCTGCGCCCCGAATACTCGGGCGTCGCGCTCGTTTGGACCTCGCCCGCGCTCGCGATCGCGTTCTTCGCGCGCCGTCCGCTTCGATGGGTGATCGCGTTGTGGATCGCGACGCTCCTGACCGCCGCGCCGAACTTCTTGTACTACGTCAACGGCTTTGCGCAGTTCGGCATGCGCCACGCGCTCGACTTCGAGCCGTTCCTGGTAGCGCTGATGCTGCTCGCAGCCCGCGAGCGAATCGCCGCGTGGGGGCGCGCGCTCATCGCCTATTCCTGCGCGGCAGGCCTATGGGGCTGCTGGTACTGGTTGAGCTACGTGCGAACGCCGTGAGGCAGTCTTAGCGCATCGAAGGCGGCGCGAAGCGCGCCGGCCTCGCGGACCGGAGCACCGCAGGTTCCATCGGTGCACACATACGCGGCCGGCTGCGGTTCCGCCGGCAGATCGAACTGTGCCGCCGCCTCCCCTTGCAGCGTCCGAATCGCCAAAAACGGTGCCGGCAGGCGTAAGGCCGCCTCGCGAAACTCAGCCGTCGCGATTGCTTTGCCGACGATGCGAACGGTGACCTCCGGCGACAGATAGCGGCGCAGAGCCCGAGCGTACGTCGCCGCGAATGGGCCGGTGCCCTCGGACGTGCGCGCGTACAAACGCAGAGCGGCTTGCGCGTGCTCGCGATAGCCCGGCGCGCTCGTCAGCGCCGCGAGGCGAAGCAGAACGTCTGCGAACAAACCGTTGTCGACGAGCGGGCGATCGGAAAACGCGAGCCGCCCCAACGTTTCCTCGGCGGGGAGCCGATCGTAGAATCCACCGTCCTCGGCTTCGAAGCGCGCGATCACCGCGTCGCAGAGCCCTTGCGCGCGCTCGAGAAAGCGCGCTTCTCCGCAGGCTGCGTGCGCGTCGAGTAAAGCGCGCGCATAGGCAACCTGGTCGGTGAGTAACCCCCGCACTTCGGGCGGGCCGCCGGGCTGCAGCACGTGATAGACGAGCCCGTCCTCATCGAGGAGCGCGGCGTGAACGTTGTCGAGCGTTTGCAGCGCTTGCGCGAGCAGCCCTTCGTCGTCGAGCGCTTGCGCGGCGAGGCACAGCGCGCCGGCGAGCCCGCAGGTCCAGTTCGTGTAAGACGTACGGTCGACGAATGGCGCGGCCCGCTCGCGGCGCTCCTCCGGCGGCAGCTCGAAGTAACTTTCGTCGGCGTCCTGGCTGCCCGCAAAGAAGCCGGTAGCCGGGTCGTGCAGCACGTTGCGAACGTATCGTACGGTAGAAGTCAGCGTCGCGTGAAAATCCGGTGTTGGTGCGAAGATCGCGAGGCTGGCAAGCACGCGCAGCAGTCCGGCATGGTCTTCGGCCATCTTCTCAAAATGCGGAACGCTCCAATCGCGGGTCGTCGAGTACCGAAAGAAACCGCCCTCGACGTGATCGTACATTCCGCCGCGCGACATCGCCAGCATCGTGTGCGCGACCATCTCGTAGAGCTCCGGATCGCCGTTGCGGCGCCACTCGGAGAGCAGAAACTCGTGAAGCTCCGGCTGTGGAAACTTCGGCTCGTCGCCGAATCCGCCGAACTCCCGGTCGTACGTCTGCCGCAAGCGATCGAGGAGCGCCGCGATCGGTGCATCGGTGAGCTCGTCACCCGGCGACGCTAGGCGCGGCGCTCGACGCGTTTGCAGCTCTGCCGAGCGGGAAGCGATGTCGTCGCGATGCTCGGCGTAGAAGCGGGCGATTTCCTCGAGCACGCTGCGCATTTGTGGAGGAGGAAGGTAGGTAGCGCCGGTGAGCGTCGTTCCATCCGGCGCCAAAAACGCCGTAGTCGGCCATCCGCCCATGTTGTAGCGCGCATTGACGTCGGGCCGGCGGTCGTTGTCGACCCGTACCGGCACGAAACGCCGGTTGATCGTTTCGATGACGCCGGCATCGGAATATGACGTTTCGTCCATCACGTGGCACCAGTGACACCACACCGCCGAAATCGAGAGGAGAATCGGTTTTTCTTCCGCTGCCGCGCGAGCAAAGGCATCGGCGCCCCATGCCATCCACCCGATTTCGTTGGCTCTGTTGGGTCGCGGTGAAAAACGAAAGTCACTCATCCGGATCGTGCGCTCCCTGGAGAAAAGATGCGGCGTAGAGCACGGCGATCAACGCATACAGCGCGAGGCCGGCGATGCCTGCCGTCGGCGACCGCATTGCGTAGATTGCCGCAAAATACGCCGCGAATGCCAAGCTGGCAATCGCATATCGCCGATGCGCCGCTGCGGACATTCCGTAGATTTCGCGATCGTAGAAGCCACCGCTAGAACGGCTGCGGTGCCACGCGATTGCCGCCACGCCGAGCGAGATCGCCAAGCCGACGAGCGTATAGGTCATCGCTCTAAGAGTACCGCGCCGAGCCGTCGAAGGCCAACGGCGATGGCGTCCAAGAAAGCCTCTTCTCGCCCCGGGTCCCTGAAGCGTTACCACGATAAGCGCGATTTCTCGCAAACTCCCGAGCCAAGCGGCCGCAAGGATGAAGCGTCGCGGGCCAAGGCCCAGAAGATGCGCTTCGTCGTGCAAATGCACCGCGCGAGCCGGCTCCATTACGATTTTCGTTTGGAAGCGGATGGCGTGCTCGCCTCGTGGGCCGTCCCGAAGGGCCCGACGCTCGTCCCGGGCGACCGTCGTCTCGCGATGCACGTCGAGGATCACCCAATCGACTATCGCGATTTTGAGGGGAACATCCCCGCCGGCCAATATGGCGCAGGTAGCGTGATCGTGTGGGATCGCGGCACGTACGCCCTCGCCGAAGGCGACGACCCGGGAACCGAAATCGCGAACGGCAAGATCAAGTTCGTGATGCGCGGCAAAAAGTTGCGCGGCGAGTTTACCTTGGTGAAGATCAAGGCGCGCGAAGGCGAGCACGGCGAGCCATGGCTGCTGATCAAGGACCGAGACGAGTACACAGACCCAAAATACGATCCCGCGGAGCACCCGGAGTCGGTCAAGAGCGGCAAGACGCTTGCGGATATCGCCGCCAACCCACGGTCGCCGACCTGGCAATCGAAGCCGAGCGCTCGTCACGCGACCGCGCAGCGCCGGCGCGTGAACTCCAAGCGCGATCCGCTGCCGCATCCTAAGGCCTTGATGCTGGCAACATTAATTGACGAACCGTTCGACGATCCGCAATGGCTCTTCGAGATCAAGTGGGACGGGTATCGCGCGCTCTGCACCGTCGAAGAGGGTAAGCTGACGCTCGTGTCGCGCAATGGCCTCGACATGCTCAAACGCTTTCCGGAGCTGCAAGAATTGGCGACTGCCTTTGCCAGCATTCCGGTAATGGTCGACGGCGAGATCGTCAGCTTGGACGCAAAAGGACGCTCGTCGTTTCAACGCCTTCAAGAATCCCAAAAAAAACCGGCCGGCCTAACGTACGTCGCCTTCGACCTGCTCTACGCCGACGGCACGGACTTGCGGTCGAAGCCGCTCGAAGAGCGCAAAGCGCGGCTCGAACGGTTGATACGCGACGACGGCCTCGTCTTATATTCCAAGCACGTCGTCGAGCGAGGCAAAGCGCTCTTTGCTCGTGCGGTCAAAGGCCGGCTGGAAGGCATCATCGGGAAGAACCGGACGTCGACGTACCAAGAGCGGCGCAGCCGCGACTGGGTGAAGATAAAAACCGGTCACGAGCAAGAGTTCGTCGTGGGGGGCTGGACCGAACCGAAGGGCAGCCGTAAGGGATTCGGAGCCTTGCTTCTCGGCGTCTATCAGGACAAAGCGTTGCGATTCGTAGGTTCGGTCGGCACCGGTTTCAGCGCGAAACTCCTCGACGACCTTTACGCGCGGCTGCTCGAGATCGAGCGCAAGACTTCGCCCTTCGTCAATCCGGTAGATGCGCGCTCGCGGCCGCACTGGACCTCGCCCGAGCTGGTCGTCGAGGTGCGTTTCTCGGAGTGGACGCGAGACGGCTACCTCCGCCAGCCCGCATATCTCGGGCTCCGGCCCGATAAGCGCGCTTCCGACGTCGCTGCCGAAATCCCGGTGCACGCATAATGCCGCCGCCGCGCGTAACGCGCCGCGTCGGATCGCATACGTTGTCGCTGTCAAACCTCGATAAAATTCTGTGGCCCGACGACGGCTACACGAAAGGCGATTTGATCGACTACTACGAGCGCGTCGCGCCGTTGGCGCTCCCGCACCTAAAGGGCCGCCCGCTGACGCTGCAACGCTATCCTAACGGCATCGCCGGCGAAACGTTCTTCGAAAAACAAATTCCGCGCGGGGTGCCGGATTGGGTCGAGCGCGTGACGGTTCCGACGCCCGGCGGGTCGCGAGCCGAAACGACGTTCGTTCTGTGTAACGATGCGGCGACGCTGATTTTGCTGGCGAATCTGGCGACGATCGTCTTGCACGTCTGGACGTCTCGCGTGCCCGCGCTGGAGGAGCCGGAGTTCGTCATCTTCGATCTCGACCCGGGCGCAGAATGCACCCTTCGCACGCTTGCAGCGGTTGCAATCGCGATTCGCGGGCTGCTCGGCGAAATCGGATTGAGCGCGCTGGTCAAGACGACGGGCGGCTACGGGGTTCACGTCGTGCTGCCGCTGCAGCCCGGCTACTCTTACGACACGGTGAAAGTCTTTGCCGAGATCGTCGCACGACAGGCCGCGCAACGGCTCGGCGACAGCGCAACGCTGCAGCGGACGATCGCGAAGCGGCCGCGCAACGCCGTCTATCTCGATTACGTGCAGGTCGGCCTCGGTAAAACGATCGTCGCGCCGTACTCGGTAAGGGCTCGCACCGGGGCGCCCGTTTCGACTCCGCTGCACTGGTCGGAGGTGGAGGCGTTTGGGCGCCGTCGTACGGCCGGCGCTCCCGCCGACGAGTTCGCGAAGTATACGATTCGCACGGTACCCAAGCGTCTCGAGCGTGAGGGGGACCTGTGGGGCGCGAAAAACTGGAAGAAGCAGCGGCTCGAAGCGGCGACCGGTAAGGCGCGGCGACTTTGGTCGCAACCGGGATAGACGCCGGCGTGCGCTTTTGGGTAGAATAGTCCACCTATGGCGCACGCAATTTGGTCCGGATCCATCAACTTCGGCCTCGTTACGATCCCCGTAAAACTCTTTACCGCCGTGAAGACGGACGATCTTTCCTTCAACATGCTTCACGCGAAAGACGAGGGACGAATCAAGTACGAACGCGTCTGCAGCGTCGATGGGAAACCCGTACCGTGGGACGAGATCGTGAAGGGCTACGAGTACGAGAAGGGCGAGTACGTCGTGCTCACCGACGAAGATTTCGCCGCGGTGAACCCGGAGGCGACGCAATCGGTGGACATCGTCGAGTTCGTCGAGCTCGATAAGATCAGCCCGATGTTTTTCGACAAGCCATACTATCTCGAACCAACGAAACAAGGACGCCACGCGTATGCGCTCCTGCGCGAGGCACTGTCAACCACCAATCGCGTGGCGATCGCGCGCGTCGTGATTCGAACGAAGGAGTACATCGCCGCGGTAAAGCCGATAGACGGGGCGCTGGTCCTGGAGCTCATGCACTGGGCGAGCGAGATCGTGAGTTCGAATACGCTCGAGATTCCTGGGAGTGAAAAGCTTCCCGAAAAAGAGATGCAGATGGCGCGCATGCTGATCGACACCATGAGCGTCGAGGAGTTCGAGCCGGAGAAGTTTTCGAACAACTATCACGATCAGCTCTTGACGATGATCGAAGCGCGCGCCGCGGGCAAGGAACTGCCCAAAGCGAAGAAGGCTCCGGCGCGGGCGAAGGTCGTCAACCTCATGGACGTGTTGGCGCAAAGCCTCGAAGAGAGCAAGAAGCGCCGCGGCGCGGGTGCCGAAAAACCGGCGACGCGGCGGCGCAAAACGACCGCAGCCTAACTCCGCCTGGTCTTATCCTTGCACGATCTCCGCGGTTTCCGTTTCGCGAGCTAACGTTAAGGCGTCGTCGGATCGCGCGGCGACATTCTCGCCGCGCGCGGTGAACAGGCCCATGACCAGCGCGATCGCGGCCAGCGTGAGCGATTCGATGCCCGCAAAGCGCGGGCCGAAGCCGCCTAGCAGGCCGGTCGAGACCGGTGGTGCGAGAATCCCGGAGAGTGAATCCAGCGACGAGCTTGTTCCGAGAACCATTCCCTGTTCGCGATCCGAGGCCGCATTGCTGATCAGCGCGGTGATGCCCGTATTCGTCAAGGCCATGCCGAACGCGGACAAGATCATGGTCGCCGCGAGCAGCGGGAGATCGTGAACGAATGGAATCAACGCAAAACCCGCGACGAGCGATGCGAGCCCGATGTTCGACATCACCCGGTCGCCCAGACGCGCCGAAATGCGCCCGACGACGACGGCGTTCATGAAGACGTTGAAGACGGCGAAGATCGAAAAGAGATAATCCGTACTCGTCAGTGAGAATCCCAGCTGCCGCGCCAAGAACAGCGCGAAAACGGCAAACCAGCCGTATAAGGCCAGCGCGATGGCAAACTTTTGCAACAGGATGCGCGCCAGCCGCGGCTTGCGGAAGCTTCCGAAAAGCGCGCTCATGCCAAGGCGTTCCTCGTCCTTGCTCCGCGCGCGCGATTCCGGAAGCATCGTGATGGTGAGCAGCAGGGTAACCAGTTGCAGGCCGGCGGCTACCAAAAAGGGCGCCGCAAAGCCGAAACGCGCGTAGAGTATGCCGCCGCCGAAGGGCCCGAAGACCATGCCCGCGGCGAACATCGCGCCGATGAGACCGAACGCGCGGGCGCGTTCTCTTGGAGCGACGAGATCTGCGACGTAGGCCTGGGTAATGCTGATGTTTCCCCCCGAGACGCCTTCCAGGACGCGCGCCACGAAGACGACGGGGATCGGCGCCAGGGCAAGGCTCGCGGCAATTCCTGGGGCTAGACCGAGCATCGCCCAACCGATCGTCGCTCCGATCTGGCTCACGATCAGCACGGTCTTGCGCCCGATCCGGTCCGAAACGGTGCCCCACAGCGGCGCCGAAACGAATTGGCAGAACGAGAACGTCGCCATCAGCAGTCCGACGACCACCGCCGATGCGCCGAAATGCGTCACGAAATACGGCAGCATCGGAATCAGCATGCTGAAGCCGACGATGTCGATGAACGTGATGCCGAGGATCGGCAGTAGTTTGCGGATCATGCGCGGGGATGTTTCGACATCCGGGAACCTTTATTCCGGCGACTCTACCGGCAAGACGATCCGGAAAAAGCGCTCGCTCTTCCGCACGACGTCCACCTTGTACGAGCGCCGCAGATCGATGCTGGTAAGGATCTTGTGCAGCGCATCGACGCCGTTCAGGCGCCGTCCCTCGAAGGCGAGCAAGACGTCGCCGTCTTGCAGCCTCGCCGTATCGGCCGGGCTCCCCGGCTCGACCGAGACGACCATGATCGCTCGGCGATCGTCAAGGCGCAAACGCCGGGCGGCCGCCGGCGCGAGCACGATGTCCTGTCCGGCGATTCCAAGGTAACCGCGCCGTACTTTCCCGTCGCGCATCAATAGGCTCGCAACGTGCTTGGCCGTGTCGATCGCAATCGCGAAACAGAGTCCCTGACCGGGAAGGACCGCGGTGTTGACGCCGATTACCTCGCCGGCGGAGGTGACCAGCGGTCCGCCCGAGTTGCCGGGATTCAGCGCCGCATCGGTTTGGATGATGTTGTCCATCAGCCGCCCCGACGCGGAGCGCAGCGAGCGGCCCAGCGCGCTTACGACGCCGGCGGTAACGGTGTAGGCGAGGCCGTACGGATTGCCCACGGCGATGACGAGCTGACCTGGGCGAAGCGCGCTCGAGTCTCCGAGAGACGCATAGTTTAGGTCGGGCGCGTTGACGCGGAGGACGGCGAGATCCGAGTGCGGGTCGTCGCCGACCAGCGTCGCGGGCAGCTCGCGACCGTCCAATAGCGCGACGCCGATGCGCTGCGCTTCGTGCACGACGTGGCTGTTGGTGATGACGAATCCATCGGGCGTAAAAACGAAACCGCTGCCGTTGCCGCCGCTCCGGCGGCCACGCGTTTCAATGCTTACGACCGCCGGGCTAACGCGTTCCGCGGCGCCCGCGACCGCTTGCGAATAGGGATCGAGCGCGGCTCGATCTTCAATGTTGACGAGGGGAAGAACCATTTCGGTCATTCAAAACCGCGCGTGGGCGAGCGGGTTGCCTTCGCTCCTGACCGAAGCGAAAGGGCCGGTCCGGGGCACCCCGAATCGTGGTGGGCCACGCCCAGATGGCGGAATTGGTAGACGCGCTGGTTTCAGGTACCAGTGGTGGCAACACCGTGGGGGTTCGAGTCCCTTTCTGGGCAGAACGGAAGGCGCGACGAGTAATGTGCGCTACGCGTGTTGCGTTCGGGATACTGTGCGGCATCGCGTTGACGAGCTGCGCGCAAGGCATGAATCCTTCGCCGCTGCCCGCGCCGCTCGGCACGGATAGCCTCACGTCTCCCGCGAGCGTTTACGGGTTGCTCTATAGCTTCAACGGCTATCCGTCCGGATCGGCCCCGACGGGCCTGGCTGCTTTGCATGGAATGCTATACGGTACGACGAGCGGCGGCGGCGCGAAGACCTTCGGAACGGTGTTTGTGCGAAGCTCGTCCGGGAGGGTGCGCATCCTGCACGACTTCCGCGGCGGCGCCGACGGAGCCGAGCCGCTCGGTGGGCTCGTTCCGTTACGCGGCGCGCTTTACGGCACTACGGAATTCGGCGGCAAAGATGGCGATGGAACCGTCTTTTCGATTTCTCCCTCGGGAACAGAGCGCGTCGTCTATAGCTTCAAAGGTGGAAGCGACGGCGCGACGCCGGTACTGGCCGGCATGGTGGCCGTCAACGGCGGGCTGTATGGCACGACGAATTCCGGCGGCGACCCGAGTTGCCACGTTGCATACAGCGTCGGGTGCGGAACGGTTTTCGAAATAGGTTCGACCGGCAAAGAACGCGTGCTGTATCGGTTCAAAGGAAAACGCGACGGCGCGGCGCCGTCCGGAGCGTTGATCGCGATCGGCGACACGCTGTTCGGCACGACCAACTTCGGCGGGGTTGCCAACAACGGTACCGTCTTCAAGATCGGCACCTCCGGAACCGAGAGCGTAATCTACGCCTTCAAAGGCTATCCCGACGGCGCAGTTCCGTACGCCGGCGTGACCGCGCTCCACGGCGACTTGTACGGCACGACCGCGTTCGGCGGCGCTTTCAGTTATTCGGGCACCGTCTTTCGCGTTAGCGTCTCGGGAACCGAACGCGTACTCCATAGCTTCAGAGGCATTCCCGACGGCGCGGTTCCGTACGGGAGCTTCATCGTCGTGAGCGGTCAGCTCTACGGAACGACGCAGTACGGCGGCGCTGCGACACGCGTCTGCGGGTCTGCCGGCTTTACCGGATGCGGAACGGTGTTCGCTTTCGGTACGTCGGGCCGCGAGCGCGTGCTCTACCGCTTCAAAGGCGCACCCGACGGCGCAAACCCGTGGTCGGGTCTGGTATCGAGCGGCGGCGCGTTCTTCGGAACGACGGTGGCGGGCGGCGCGAGCAACCAGGGAAGCGTTTTTCGAATTTCGGCGCCGGAACGATGAGGGCCCGGCATTGCTCCGCGTTGATGGCGCTGACGCTTGCGGCCTGTTCGCAAAACGGCGGCGGCGTAGCCACGCAATCCTTCGTTCCGTCGCTTCCGCTCCGAATGCCGGTTCGTCCGGCGTCGAAGATCCAACACGTCGTCGTGATCTTTCAGGAAAATCGCTCGGTCGACAACCTGTTCAACGGGCTGCGCGGTGCCGACACCGTGCGTAGCGGCAAGAACTCCGAGGGCCAAACGGTCGTGCTGCGACCCAGATCGCTGACAGCTCCTTACGACATCAGCCACGAGCACGGCGCGTTCGTGGCCGAGCGCGCGAACGGCAAGCTCGACGGCTTTAACAACGTGCGGTCGCGCTGTCGTTTGGGCCAGATATGCCCGCCGGCCGCGGTGCGAGCATACGGCTACGTCCCGCATGACGAAATCGCGCCATACTTCGAAATGGCGACGCGCTACGCGTTTGCCGATCGCTTCTTTCAAACGAATCAAGGCCCGAGCTTTCCGGCGCATCAGTACATCATCAGCGGAACGTCGACGGTGAGCAACGGCTCTGCGCTGCGCGCGGCGGACAACCCGTTTTCACCGTTGGGAGGAGCTTCCGGCGGTTGCGATTCGCCGATCGGGTCGTTCGTGTGGCTGATCGATCCGCTGGGGAACGAAAATCAGGCCGCCTATCCGTGCTTCGAGCGCCGCACGTTGATGGATTTGCTGGCGGCCAAATCGCTGAGTTGGCGCTACTATCAAGCCCATCTCGGAGCCGGGCTCTGGGAAGGCCCCGACGCGATCGCGCACCTGCGCCGCAGCAAGGAGTTTTCGCGCCACGTCATCGCCCCGCCGAAACTCTTTCTCACCGACGTCGCGCGCGGGCGCTTGGCCAACGTGGTCTGGGTTACGCCGACGGCCTTGTCTTCGGACCACGCCTCGATCACGAATGGCTCGGGGCCGTCCTGGGTCGCATCCGTCGTCAACGCGATCGGCGAGAGCCGCTACTGGCAAAACACCGCGATTTTCGTGACGTGGGACGATTGGGGCGGCTGGTACGACCACGTCGCACCCCCGCTCTACAACTCGTACGAACTCGGATTTCGCGTGCCGCTGATCGTCATCTCGCCGTACGTCAAACCGCACTACGTGTCGCATCGCCGCCACGAATTCGGCAGCATCCTGCGCTTCATCGAAGAGACGTTCGAAACCGGCTCGCTGCGGACGACCGACGTTCGCTCGGACGACCTTTCCGATTGCTTCGATTTTTTGCAACCCCCGCTTCGATTTTCACCGATTCACGCGCCGCTGAACTCGGAGTATTTTATGAGGCAGCCGGCCTCGCGGGAAGATCCCGATACTGATTAGCGATGGCGCGGCTGGCTAGCAAAGCCGGGATGACGCCAAAAATTTCGAACAGCGCCAGCGCGCGCCACGCGAAATCGTATCCGAGCGTTTGCGCCAACGCTCCAAAGAGGGTCGGGGTCGCGAACGCGGCCAGCAACGTCCACGTCAACCCGACGCCTAACGCGCTTCCGGAGTGCTCTTCCCCGCCGATTTCGGCGAAGCCGATAATGCTGAGGCCCAGCCATCCTTCCGCGGTGAACCCGAGCGCGCAGGCAAGCGCCGCGGCAAGCCACACGGGTGTCGCCGCCGTTACGAATCCCACACCGAACGTAACAAGCGCGACGAGCAAACAATTCAACGCCAGCGGCAACGCGCGGCTGCCCGCGAAAAAACGGTCGCTCATCCATCCCCACGAAAGCCTGCCCACGATGGCGGCCAGCTGCGCGAACGTGAAGAGCGCCACCGCAAGGGCGAAGGGATATCCGGCACGATGCACGAGCGTCAGCGTGAAGAATCCCATCAACGCAAACTGCGCGCAAATCAAGACCATCGACGTGAGGGTGAGAAAAATGAGCCGCGATTCGCGCGCGATTCCGATCATTTCGATCAACATCGCGCCGATCGAAGCGCGCTCGCCGTGGAGCTCCTGCGGCTCGCGGTAGAGCCAGGACGCAACCGAGCACGCAACGAGGGTCAGGATACCGGCAACCGCGAGCGCGCCGCGGTACTGAAAGTGCACCGCGAGGGCGGGCAGCACCAGCGAGCCCAGCGTGCCCGCAATCGGCACGCCGCATTGCCGCACGCCCATGGCAAAACCGCGGTCGGCCTTGCGAAAGAAAAAGATGATCGCGTGGCTGCCGGCCGGGGTCACCGCGGCATAACCGATCCCGTACACCAGCAGCCAGCCAATCAGCCAGCCGAAGTTTTGTACCAGCGATGCGACGACCAGGGCGCTGCCCATAACCGCACCGCTCCAAAAAACGACGGTCTTGTCGCCGAAGCGGTCGGTCAGAAGTCCCGCAACCGACGTCATCGCAACCGAACCGATCAGCTGAATCGAAAGGATCAGGCCGCACTGCATCTGGCCGACGTGAAGCGCCGAGGAGAAAAAGGGCATGAGAGCGCCGGTCGACATGATCCAAAGCGACGATCCCACCATCGCACCGGTGAAGAGCGCCAGAACTTCGTACCGCGACTCCGGGATTGGGTTGTGCGGCCGGGGGCGGCGTAATCGCAAATCCATTGTCGGCGGGTTTCTTCGACGCAGGACGGCGAAGCTGCTGGCAGTTGAAAATGCAAGGAAACACGTCGCATCCCCGGGCTATCGGCCGCGGCGAATGAATCGTCGCGAGCAGCTGAACCGGCATCTAGCCATCTTGGCGGTCACCGCGCCCGGCGCGGCCCTCGTGTGGTGGATTTTTCACGGAGTTTACGTGAATCTCAGCGAGTCGGCTAAGGCCGTAGGGTACGTCGAGCCGATGACGCAGGCCGGAATCGATTTCGGTTATCTGGTGATGATTTGCGGCACGTTGTTTCTCGCAATCGTTGCCGCGCGTTCGGCGTTTGCACTAATTCGGCTTCTCCTGAGGCGCGCGCCCTAGGCCTTTTGCGTGCGAGCGCTGATGGTCCTCAATCCGCTTTCCCGGCAAGGCCGCCGGCTTGGCGACGCGGTTCGCTCGCAGCTCGTGCAGTTAGGCGTCGAACTCGTGGACGGTCCTACGCACTCGGAACGGCTCGACGCGATCGTCGTCGCCGGCGGCGACGGGACGTTGGCGCGCACGATCGGAATGGCCTTGGCGCTCGACGTGCCGATTGGGATAGTGCCGCTGGGGACGTTCAACGATCTCGCCCGCACGCTCGCGATTCCGCTGGATCCGGAAAGTGCTTGCGCGGTGATCGCGTCGGGCCACACGCGAACGATCGACGTCGCACACGTCAACGGCGCGTACTACGTCACCGAAGCGAGCATCGGCCTTTCGAGCCGTTTAACGCGATTGCAAAAGGTTCGCGATAAGCAGCGCTTCGGCTTCTTTGCGATCGTTGCGAGCCTGCTCCGGGCCGTCAAGTACATGCGGCCCTTCCACGCGGAGGTATCCTACGACGGTAAGCTCGTCGGTCTCAAAGCGGTTCAGCTCACGGTGGCCAACAGCAATCACTTCGGCGGATTCATCACCGTCGAGGATGCGGCGATAGACGACGGCTGGCTGGACCTTTATTCCGTTGAAGTCGATCGCTTTACGCGCGTCGCTTCCGTCGTGCACGCGATGATCTCCGGCCAGCGCCGCGCCGCGGAAGGCGTGCGCACGTTTCGTTCGAGGGCGTTCGGCGTTTCAACGCGCCGCCGGCATCATATCACCGCCGACGGCGAGCCGGCCGGGACGACGCCGGCGCGCTTCGAGATCCTGCCCGGGTCGTTGCGGGTCTTCGTTCCGGGTGAAGATCGAGCGGAGTAAGCAAGCGACCGCCGCCGGGAGGCGAAAACTTTCGGAGTCGTCGAGCGTATATAGCTGTACGAAGGGCATCAACGTTCTCTGCAGGAGCGCCAGCATGAGCCTCTATCAATTCGGTCCGTTTCAGCTCGACGCCGAGCGTCTACTATTACTCGATCGCGGTGAACCGATTGCGATCGGCCCGAAAGTGGTCGAAACGCTCTTGGCGCTCCTCGAGCATCCCGGCGAGCTGTTTGCGAAAAACGCGCTCCTGGAACGCATTTGGCCCGAAGGCTACGTCGACGAGGCGAATCTGGCACAAAACATCTACGTGCTGCGCAAGACCCTTCGGTCCCGTTGGAACGTCGAGGCCATCGAGACGATTCCGCGACGCGGTTACCGCTTTATCGCGCCCGTGCAGCGCCGCGACGACGTCCCGCGCCCGGTGCCGGTTCACGCCTCCCTTGCGAGCGCGCGGCGGCGCTTTCCCGGTTGGGCGATGGTTGCCGGGTTCTGCCTCGCGCTGGCCGTCGGCTTGACGCTGACCGTTGCCGTCCCGCGCACTGTGGGCGCTCACTCGACGCTATCCGCCGAGGGGACGCGGCTCTACGAGATCGGCCGTTACTACTGGAATTTGCGCACGCGCGACGGCATCGCGAAGAGCGTGGATTACTTTTCCCGAGTCGTGGATACGGATCCGCGAGATGCGCGCGGATACGCCGGGCTAGCCTCCGCCAACGCAATGATGGCGGATTATGGATACGGGCCGGCTACGCCGACGGTTTACATGGCGCGAGCGCGCGCTTACGCGAACAAGGCCCTCGTGCTCGATCCTAACTGCGGTGAGGCATATGCGGTGCTCGGAATGCTGGCCAGCGAAAAAAGGGCCGGCGCAATGCCCAAGCTTGACGAGGCCTTCAAGGACCTGCGGCGCGCCATCGCGCTGGATCCGTCCAGCGGACCGGCGCACGAGTGGTACGGCATCGCGCTCTTGGAAAAGGGGAGGGTCGGCGAGGCCTACGCGGAGCTTGACGAAGCGGCCCAGCTGGATCCGCTTTCCGTCGCAACGACGGCGTGGCTGGGCACGGCGGCCTACCTGGAGCGGCGCTATGGAGATGCCATCGCGTACGCCCACGAAACGCTGGATCTCTCGCCTCAGCGTAGCGATGCCTACTACACTCTCGGGCTCGCCTACGAGGCGCTCGGCCAGGAATCGCGCGCCATCGCTGCGTTCAACCGCTTGGCTGAGATTTGCGTAACCTGCCGCGGGCAAGCGGCCGCTTTACTGGCTCCGCTCTACGCCCACTCCAAGCACCTATCGGAGGCCTGGGCCGAGATCGCCGTGGCGCAAAACCACGCCCACGACGTGGCACCGGAAGACCTCGCCCTGGCCTTTGCGGCCGTCGGCCGGCGCGGTGCCGCCCTCTCGCTGCTGCGCCGCACCCACGGCGGCTACGTCGCCGCCGAGATAGCCCACGATCCGCGCTTCGCCGAGTTGCGCCACGACGCAAGGGTTGCAGCCGTGCAGAAACCCGCCTAGAAAAGCGAGCCCAATCTTTTTGCGTTAGGGACTTGACAGGGTTGTACCGTTAGTCTATTGTACTAGTGTACTAGTACGACAGTTTGATGGTACTAGTCTTCTGGAAAGGACCGACAGCATGATTCACACCACTTTTTCCGGGTACGAAGAGGCCCGCGAGACCCGCACCCCCGTTCGGATGCCCGACCGCCTGCCGGCCGGACTCTTCCCTGGCTGGGGACCGAAGTTTTAGGACCCTGGCGATGCCGGCCGTTCTTACGGTTGATCCGCGCAGCGGTGTGCCGATCTACCTCCAAATCATCGAGCAGATAAAGCGATCCATCGCGCTCGGCGTTTTGCAGGTGGGCGAGCAACTCCCCACGGTCAAGCAGCTCGCGATCGATCTCACCGTCAATCCAAACACCGTCGGCCGCGCATACCGCGAGTTGGAGCGCGAGCAAGTCATCGAAACGGCACCCGGAAGAGGATCGTTCGTGCGCGCCAACGGCGCAACCGAATTGCCCCGGGTGGCCGCGGAGATCGGCCGCGACGCACTCGATGTGGCACTGCGTGAAGCCAAGTCGGTCAATTTAGGACGCGAGGAAGTCCGCGAACTTTTTGAGACGGCCTTGACGCGCTGGTTCCCGAGCTTTGAGAAGTGAAAGCATGAGCACGATTACGATTTCGAATTTGCGCAAGATCTACGCTGGAGTGCCCGCCGTGGACGGATTCTCGTTGGAGATTCCCGGAGGGAGCGTTTTTGGCATCCTCGGTCCGAATGGCGCCGGAAAGACGACGACGTTTAAGTGTATGCTCGGATTAGCCCGCGCCGACAGCGGCGAGGTGCTCTACGATGGGAAAGCGCTGGTTCCGCAGATGTTCGAACAAATCGCTTACGTCCCCGAACGCAGCGTACTTTACGAGTGGATGACGGTGGACGAGCACGTCGAGATGACCCGGCGGGCGTTTTCGAGATTCGATGCAGCGCGTGTCGCAGAGCTGCTGGCGCAGTTCAACATCGACAAACGCAAGCGTGCCCGCGCGCTTTCCAAGGGCATGCGCACGGCCGTCATGGTCGCACTCGCCTTCTCAAGGAATGCGGAGATTCTGGTGCTCGACGAGCCGACCGGCGGACTCGACCCGGTGAACCAACGACACGTTTTGAGCCTGATGATCAATGAGGCCGCCAAAGGCAACTCGGTGGTTTTCTCCTCGCACCAAATCGGCCAAGTCGAGCGAGCCGCAGAGCACATCGCCGTCATGGACCGCGGACGCCTCATCCTTCAAGGCCTCGTGGACGACTTGAAAGCCGATCGGAAGATCGTCGAAGGAATTTTCCCCGACGTCAAATTTACGCTCGACGGGATCGCGAACGATTCGCGCGTGGCGCGAGCCGATCGCACGGAACGGATCGTCCGCCTGCTGGTAACGGCCGGCGCGGACGAGATCGCCGCGCGGCTTTCCGGCGCCGGCGCTGTGGGCGTTCGCGTCCTCGACCTCAATCTCGAAGACATCTTCCTCTACGCCGTTTCACCGGCGACGGCCACGACCGACGTCGTCGCAAAGGAAAACTCCCTATGAATTACGTTGAATGGCTGCGCGTCCGCAACTTACTGCGGATCGTCGCGATCGTTTTAGCGATCCTGGTAGTCCTTGCCGTGGTCCTGCGCGTTTCCGTTGCGCGCTATATGTCGCCGGAGAGCTGGATCGCGCACATGGCGTCGGGCACCGGTACGCGGGAAACCCGTACCACACTTCCGGATGGGACGAATCGGGTGATCCTGGACGACCCCGCCGACCGGACGCACATCGTCATCGACGACCACGGATATGCCGGAAAGCACATCGTCGTGACGGAGCCGACGAGCCGCGCGCACAAGGAAAACTCGAACGTAAACGTCGGGAGCATCCACGTGATTGAATCGCCCCATGGCGACATGACCACGACCGTGATCGACACAAACGGCGCGGTTCCGATGATCTACTACATGGCCTTGGCGGACATCGTGGCGCTCCTCGTAGCGACGATTTTGGCGGCGCCGTTCGCGCGTGAGATCGACGGGCATCTCGAAGTGACCCTCACCAAGCCGTGCTCGCGCTTCCGCTATGCGGCCGGGGCCATCGGCGCCGACGTCGCCGGTATCGTCGCGGCGTCGGTCCTGACCGTCGTTGCGTTCTACCTCTGTCAGCTGCTCTTCGAGTCGGCCCGGCTCGATTTCAGCGGGATCAACGCGCGCGCAATCGCGATGGGCATAGTATGCCCGCTCGCGTGGTACGCGCTATGGTGTGCCGCCACGACGTGGTTCAACCGTTCGTACGGAGCGGTGCTCGGTTTCGCTTGGCCGATAACGATTTTTATCGGCATCCTCACGCTCGTCCCAACCGCCAACGCCGTCGCGCTCTTCATCCACGACGTCGCGTGGGTGCTCTCTCGGCTCAATCCACTGAGCTACGTTTCGTTCGCGGAGCCTACTTCGAGCGGAACCCTCGCTTACACGGGATCGAACTTTGGATTGCGTTTGTCCCTGGAACTATTACTCTTCGTAGTATATGCCGCGCTAGCCATTTGGAAGTGGCAGCGCGTGGAGGCCTAATTGTGGAAATCTTTGGAACTCACTTCACCCTGTCGTTAGGCGCGTGGCAGCTGCGGTTCGTTCTGGCGATCGAAGAACGTGACGAGGCGCGGAAAGAAAAAGTCCGTACGCCGCATCGATTGCGCGTCGTCCCCGAGGACGAATACGTCCGCTAATCAACACAGGGAATGCTTTGGCCGAAGCTTGCTTCATGTCACCGAGGCGGCGATTGTGAAACCGAAGACGTCTCGCTCTAGCGGCGTGTGAATGCACCGCGGAGACAGGATGTCGGGAGCGGTGCAGAGGTCGAGTGCAGCGAGGCGCAGGACGCGCCGAGCAAACGGCCGCAAGAGCGAGATGTCTTCGGTTTCACAATCGCAGTCGTAGAAGCGATGTGGAGGATGCTGGAGACCAAAGCATTTGCTACAACACAAAGCCTGTGCGGACGGCGGGGCGGGCGTACTTGAAGCCATCCTTGCCGATGGTGTATAGGAAAATATTCGGGATAAGCGGATCGCCGCTGATGTTGAAAGCGTACTGGCCGACGAGCGTGGTAAACGTGCCGCCCTCTTGGAGCGAGCGCAACAGCGGAAGGCGGCTCGTCGCATTGCCGCGTTGCGCCGCCGAGATGAAGACCTGCGCCGCCGCGTAGCCATAGGCCGAGAAGGCCGTGATCTGACTGACTTCCCTTTCAAAATCGGTAACGAGCTGCATGGCGCTTGGAACTCGATCGAGCGGCGGCATCGAGGATGCGACGTACGCTCCCTGCAGGACCGTTCCGTAATTTGCGATCGTGTCGCCGTTATAAAAGCCGTCGCTGGCGCCGAAATCTCCGTTATATCCCGCGAGGCGCAGGGCTTCCGCAATCGGCCCGAGCTCCGTAGTCTTCCCGCTGAGGAAGACGTAACCCGGGGCGCGATCGAGCACCGTTCGTGCCGCCGCCGCCGGATCGGTCTTGGCGAGCGGGAAGAGCAGCAAATCGGCCGGGTGACCGCTGGTTGTCGCGGCCGCGACGAATCCTCGGGCCACTTCGTATCCGTAATCGCCGTCGAAGGCGACGGCGATCGCCGCAACGCCGCGTTTGCCTTCGAGCGCCGCGTTGGCGAAAAGCCGGCCAGAGGAACTGTCCTTCGCGGGCAGGCGATAGACGTTGTGGTAGCCGCGCTGCGTAACCGAATCGGCGGTAACGGTTGGAACGATTACCGCGAGGCTCAAATTCGCGTAGCGTGGAAGCGCCGCCAGCGTCATCGGCGCCGTGAGATTTCCGATCACGCCGACGACGGTCGAATCGGCAGCTGCAACGTTGACGTTGGCTGCCGCGAGGCCGGTATCGTTGCGGTCGTCCAAGGGACGCATGCCCCAAACGTGCGAGATAGGCGCGTTGAATCGATTCTGCTCGTCGACCGCAGCCTGAACCCCCTTGACGACTTCCTGACCGTATCTTTGCAAGGCGCCGCTCAACGTGACGTTCACCGCGAGGGTTAGCTGCTGGAGGAATTGCTGCTGCGGCAAAATCGGCTGAGCCGGAATGATCTGCGCCCCAGCGCGCGCGGTGAGGCCCGCGGCCGCCGCGGCGGTTCCCGCAAGGAAGCGGCGCCGCCTCACAGGTACCCGCCCACCGTCGTAAGCAAAAAGAGCACCGAAAACATCATGTTGGAGATGAAGACCCGTTCGTTGATCACGAAGAGATTGGCGCCGCTCCGAAAGAGATACTCCTCGTAGAGGATAAGGCCCGCAACTGAGATGACGCCGAGATAGTACGCGCCGCCGGCGCCGGCGAGCATCCCGGCCGCCGCTAAGAGCACCAGCATCCCGAGGTGGAGCAGGATCGGCAAGCTATGCCCGCTGGCTTCTCCGAAGCGAACGGGCAGCGAGCGAATGCCCTGTTGCCGGTCGACCCGCAGATCCATCAGCGCGTAGATGATGTCGAAACCGGCCACCCACAGCGTGACGGCGACGAAGAGCAGTACCGCCGGCAGCGTAATCTTTCCGGCGATTCCGACGTACGCTCCCAACGGGGCCAGTCCGTCCACCGCGCCCAGCACGAAGTGTGCCATCCACGTGAAGCGCTTGCAAAGCGGATACGTGAGGAGCAGCACGACCGCGATCGGCATGAGCTTGACGCACAGCGGATTGAGCCGAAACGCCGCCCAGAAAAGCAGTGCGAGACCGGCTGCGGTTGCCCAAAGCATCGCGGTCGGCGCGAGCGCCCCGCTGGCCACCGCGCGCCGTGCCGTGCGAGGATTGCGCGCGTCGATCTCGCGATCCAGAAAGCGGTTGGCCGCCATCGCCGCGGTGCGCGCGCCGATGACGGCGAGCGTAATCCAACCCAGCGCGGCCGGCGAGGGAATCCCTCGCGCCGCCAGTATCGCCCCGACGTACGCAAACGGCAGCGCGAAAAGCGTGTGCTCGATGCGTATCTCCCGCAGAAACACTGCGAGGAGCCTCACCGCGTTGTATCCGCTCCCGATTTACGCTGGCGAGCGAAGGCCCGCGCGCCTTGTCCGGACCAGTCGTCGGGGCACAGCGCGCGCCCGATCGCGTCAAGGCCGTAGCCGTTCCAGCGTTCGCTCACGAGATCACGCGTTGCGGCGTCCATGATCATCTCGGGCGGCCATGCGCGAGTGTAGCCTTCAGATGCGTCCTTCCGAGTGGCGTCGATCCCGATCTTCATGCCGTAGGCGACACTGTACGAACCGTGATCGAGGTCGTCGACCGGTCCGGGCATCATTACGACGTCGCGCTCCGGTGCGAGGTTGTTGAGAACGAACCATGCCACCTCGCGCGGGTTTTGGACGTCAACGTCGGAATCGACGACGATCAGCACGCGCGTAAGCATCATCATGTGGCCGAGGCCCCACAGTGCGTTCATCACCTTCTTGGCTTGACCGGGATACGCTTTTCGAATCGAGACGATCGCGAGATTGTGGAATCCGCCTTCGACCGGAAGATTCATATCGACCACTTCTGGAAGCATGGCCTGAAGCAGCGGCAGAAAGAGACGCTCCGTCGCCTTCCCGAGCCACGCATCCTCCATAGGCGGTTTGCCGACCACCGTCGCGGCGTAGATCGGATCGCGCCGGTGCGTGATGCAGGTCAGGTGAAACGTGGGATAGCGATCCGCTAAACTATAGACGCCCGTATGGTCGCCGAAGGGACCTTCGAGCCGCAGATCCTCGTTGTCGACGAAACCTTCGAGAACGAACTCGGCATCTGCCGGTACCATCAGATCGACCGTTTTTGCGGGCGTGAGCTGTACCGGTTTTCCGCGCAGCAAACCGGCAAAGGCGAACTCGTCGAGCAACGGCGGCAGCGGCGCGGTCGCCGCGTAGGTCACTACCGGATCCGTGCCGATTGCGACCGCGGCCGGGACTCTTGCGCCCCAGGCGTCGGAATGTTCTCGACCATGTTTGTGCCGCTGCCAATGCATCCCCGTTTCGCGTGCGTTGTAGACCTGCATGCGATACATTCCGACGTTCATGCGATCGGTACGCGGATTTTTGGTGATGACGAGCGGCAGCGTGATGAAAGGCCCCGCATCCAGCGGCCAAGTGGTGAGGACGGGAAGCTTGTTGAGATCCGGCTCGGGCATGACGATTTCTTGCACGCTGGCGTCGCGGACGATTTTTGGAATCGCGTTGGCAAGCGGCGCTAGCCGCAGCATTCCTCCAAGCTTCTCGACGAGCGAGCCGGAAGGCGGCGACACCGCAATGAGCTCGCGAATGCGCCCGGCGGCGGCATCGAGATCGGATGCCTCTAACGCCATCGCCATACGCTGGCGGGTTCCAAACTGATTGGTGAGCACGGGGAAACTGGAACCCTTCACGTTGGAGAACAGCAACGCTGGCCCACCGGCCTTCACGACGCGGTCGGTGATCTCGCTGATCTCCAGGCGCGGATCGACGCTGGTCGTGATGACGTGCAAATCACCCGCTTTACGTAATGCGTTGACGAAGGCGCCCAGCGAGGCAAACGGCATGGCGTCGTGACTTACGCGCCCAGCCAGCCGATATCCGCCTAATCCTCCCGCGCGGGAATAGTGGCGACGAATCGCGCGCCGCCGCTCGGCGCGTCCGCAACCGTCACCGCTCCATCGTGCGCGCATGCAATCCAGCGCACGATGGCAAGGCCCAGACCCGTGCCCGAACCGTCGTGGGCGTGCCGGTAGAATCGTTCGAAGATGCGTTCTCGCTCGGAAGGCGGAACGCCGTCACCGTCGTCATCGACGACGATTTCACACGTTCTGCCTAGCCGGCGCGAAGCGATGGAGACGCTATGTCGAGCGTGCCGAATCGCGTTCTCCAGCAGGTTGCGCGCCAGTTCGCGCAGCCGCCGCTCGTCGCCGTCGACGATCGCGCTCGCCGGTGAGATCTCGAGCCGTATACGGTGCGCCTGCGCTACCGGCTGCGTGTCTTGCGAGGAACTCGCGACGATTGCCGCGAGGTCGACGAGCTCGCAGTGCAAAGCCCGCCGTGCCGGATCGCGCGCGAGTGTCAACAAATCCGTAACGACGTCCGAGGCTTCGAGAGTGCTGCGGACGATTGACTCAAACGCGGCGCGGCTCTCCTCCGAGGCTCCATTGCGCGCAGCCTGAGCGACGGCCGCGATCGCCGTCAGCGGGGAGCGCAACTCGTGCGCCGCGTCCGCGGCAAAGAGACGTTCGCGCTCCCGTGCCGCCTCGAGCGGCGCAATCGTTGCCCGCGCGAGGGCGTACGCCGCCACCGCGACGATTGCGACCAGGGGCAGGTCCATCGCTGCGATCGTTACAACGACGTGGCGCATCGCCGTTGCGAAGGCGCTGCGGCCTTCGGGCGTACCCAGTGCCGGAGCCAGGATCGAAGCATACTCTCTCGCCATGAACGCATACGCTCCGGCGCTGAGAGCGAAAAGAATGCAGACGAAAATACCCAGATAGAGGGCCGCCGCGCGAACCGTCACGCTTTTAAGCGGTATCCGATACTCCACACGGTTTCTATTACGCCGCTCGCTCCCAGAGCCTTGAGCTTACGGCGAAGCTGGCTCACGTACACGTCGACGATGTTGCTGGACCCGTCGAAATCGTAATCCCAAATCCGCTCTACGATCTGCGCGCGCGAGAGCGCAAGGCCGGCGTTGCGCCCCAGAAACTCCAGCAGCCGAAACTCCGTCGCTCCCAGGGTCAGCGGCTTTCCGTCGTAGCTGACCGTGCGAGCGGTGAGGTCTACGCGTAATGCTCCCGCTTCCACGACGCCGAGCACCGGGCGTTCCGCGCGCCGGAGAATGGCGGCGATTCGAGCGATGAGCTCTTCCTCCACGAATGGCTTGACCAAATAATCGTCGGCGCCGCAGTTGAGGCCGGCGACCCGGTCCTCCACGGCGTCGCGCGCGGTAAGCATGAGGATCGGCGTTTGCACGCCTTCGGCTCGGGCCGCACGCGCCAGCGCAAAACCGTCCATGCCGGGGAGGCCGACGTCGACGACGGCCGCATCGTAACATCGGCGCAAGAGATGATCGAGCCCCGTCTCGCCGTCGCTTACGACGTTCGCGGCGAACTTACGCGACTCGAGCATCGCCCGTATGGATTCCGCCACCGGGGCGTGGTCTTCCACCACCAGCACTCGCATTGGTTTCGCCTAGTTCTTCAACGGCCCGGGGAAAGCTACTGTCAGCGCGCCGCTCAGGAATGGATGCTGTCCGGGCGGTTGCACTTCTTGCATCAGCACACGAAACGGCGCGATTTGAACGGCCGCGTAGTAGACGAAGTCGCGGTTGATGAACGGATTGGCGTAGGCGTCGTAGCGCAGTCCGAAGTAGGCGTGCGGGATTGGATAGTATTTCAAGCGCACGTATCCGCCCGTCGAGTGCTGATTCGTCAAGAACCCGTCCGCATCGTGATCGTCGCCGTACCACTGCTCCGCCTGCAGGTCCAGATCGCCGTAACTGGCGTGTGCCAGCAGGCCGTAGCGCTCGTACAGGTCGGCGAAGGGAAGGCGCCCCGACGGCAAGATCCCTAGGGTCCCGCCGAGTGCGGTGCCGCCGACGTCGAGTTCGCCGTGCCGGCTCTGAGCGAGCGTTTGGCGCAGCCACAGCCCAACCTCGGGCTGCGAGTTCCACGTCGTCTCACCGGTCGCGATCGGCTTTCCACCGTACGCCGAGCCTTGGTAGGAGGCGAACGCAACCGTCACGTCGGCGCGCAAATTGCCAATGGTCCGCTCCGCCATGACCCCCCATCGAGGTGACGACAGGGGCAGATTGTTCAAGCCAACGTGAGCGCCGTAGTAACCGTATTGCTCTAAGTCGTCGAGGCGCTGCCCGGGCGATTGCGCCAGCGGAAGCTCGAAGAGGCCGCCGCGATACAGCGTTTGCGTGTGTTGGTTGTATCCCGCCGCAAATGCAAGGAACGTCCCGCCGGGGCCGCCGGCGGCGCCCAAGCTATAGTGCAGAAAGAGCGTGATCGGGCCGATGTTGCCGCTTCCCAGAATGATTCCACCCGGTTGAAATTCTCGCGAGCCCGCCGCCGGGTGCTCGTCATATTCCAGTTGATACCGCATTGCAAATATCGTCGTGCCGTGCTCGGGCAGCGGCAGCCGATATCCGTGCGAACGGAAGTAGTTTCCGAAGGCGTTGAGCTCCGGAAGAACGCTGTGACACTGGCCGCACTTCAAATGATAGCGCTGTGCGAAGATCGGAATCGCGGGGGCCGGTGTGGCCTCGAGGAGGACGAAGAGCGCGGCAAACGCGGCGACGTAGAGTTTACTGCGCAACGATAACCCCCCGCATGTTTGCACCGTAGTGGAAGAAGCAGCCGAAGAAATACGTCCCGGCTCGGTCGACGGTAATCGACTGCGACGACGAACCCGCGAGCAAGGCACCGCTGCTGAAGCCGCCGGACAAGTTATTTCCTTGTTGAGTGAGCGCGCCTTGCCCGAACGGCGAGCCGGTAGGGAATTGCGTCACGTTGGGGATCAGCGTCGCCGTATGCGTAAAGCTGTCGGTGTTCGTGAAGTGAATTTGCGACCCGACGGCGACCGTCGTGACGGAGGGCGAGTAGCCGGCGCTCAATCCGTACTGTGTAGGCTTCTGAGTATTGAGCGTCAGGTTCACGGTGATCGTGACCCCCCCGCTTCCACCCGATGACGTCGGAATGCCACCGGCCGTGCACGCCGTGAAAACCGCGAGCGCCAGAAGCGACGCTAGTCGTAGTTTACTGCGCAACGATCGCCCCCCTCATCGGTGCACCGTAGTGGAAGAAACACCCGAAGAGATAGGTTCCGGCCCGGTCGGCGATGACCGTCTGCGACGACGAGCCGGCCTGCAGCGCGCCGCTGCTAAATCCGCTCGATAACGTGGCCCCGTGCTGCATGAGCGCGGACAGACCGAACGGCGATCCGCTCGGAAACGTCTGCGCGTTTGGAATCTCCGTGGCCGTATGCGTGAAGCTGTCGGTATTCATGAATCGAATTTGCGAGCCGACCGCAACGGTCGTAATCGGCGGCGCGTAGCCGCCGCTCTGGCCGTAGGGCGTCTTCGATGGTGCGTTGAGGGTTAGATTGATGTTGACGGTGACGCCGGCGCTTCCACCCGACGAGGTTGGTATGCCGCCCCCCGTGCAAGCCGCCAGGAGTCCCAGCAAAACCGTGATGAACGATCGTCGAATCACCGCTGCGCTACCATGCCGCGAACGCGCAACGCGTCGACGACCGCGTCGCTCAGCGCCGAAGAGGCGAGCATCGTTTGGGCGAGCCTTCCCCGAGCGTTGAGGAGGTACACAAAGGTGGTGTGGCGGTCGTGGTATCCGCGCTTCCCTTCGATCGAAATCGCGCCGAACGCGCGCATGATGGCATGCACGTCCGGCGTTGAGCCTGCGGCGACGAGCCAATACCGCGGATTCGCCTCGAAGCGATTAGCCAGTTCGCGCATCGTGCGCGGCGAATCGTGCTCGGGATCGAGCGTAATCGTGAGCAGTCGCGCGGCAATCTTCTCCTCTTGGATGCGCCGGGCAGCCGCCGCAAACTGCGCGTTGATCAGTGGACATGCATCGTTGCAATGCGCCGACACGAAGGTTACCGCCAGAGGCATTCCGCGCAGCGATGCGAGATCGAACGACCGGCCCTGCTGGTCGACGAGATGCGGTAGCCGTTGGGCCCGCACGGTTGCGCGCGGGTGCGCCGGCAAGGCGGCGTATCCGCCCGGACCCGGCGATGCGGTCGGCCCGGGCGTCGCACCGGCGACGACCTGGATTACGTCGCGCATGCTGAACTCGATATAGTGGTAGGCGCAGCCGATGAGGTAGATGCCCGGGTTAGATAGCGTCACGGTGACGGTCGCTCCCGGATTGAGCGACCCGCTCGCGTAGGTGGCGCCCAGCACCCCGTTTCCGGACGGAGAGAACGACAGGCTAGGGCTCTGTGGGAAGTTCGCCGGCGGCCCCGTTGTCGTTCCGACGACGTTGAGCGTGTGCGGCGTCGTCTTGGACAGGTTTTGCAGCGTGACTTTTACGCCCGGCGCAAAGGCCATGACCTGCGAGGTTTGGGCCTGAGTATAGCCGCTCACGGTACCCCACGTGGGATCGTCCTCTACGCCGATCTTTCCCGTCGGTATGCCGATGCCGATTCCCCCGGAGGGCAGCGGCGACGGCGATCCGCCGCCATTGCTCCCACCGATGCTCCCCAAACCGCCGCCGTTCGTGCACGCGGCCAAGGCCGCGAGCGCGAACAACGATGCGGCTGCGCCGTTGAGTCTCATCGCGCGGGCGGCGCCGTTGCCTGCGGTCCCGGGGTTGCCCCGGCGTGCACCACGAAAACGTCCTGCATGCCCTGATGGTAGTGGAAAGCGCAGCCGAAGAGGTAGATGCCGGCTTTCCCGAGCGTGACCGTCACGCTGCTGCCGGGCTTGATGATTCCGCTACGATAGCCTTTTTGCAGTTTTCCGCCCGAGGGTGTCATCGAAAGCGTCGGATTGGACGGAAAGTTCGCGGGCGGACCCGAGATCTTTTTCACGACGTTGAGCGTGTGATCGTTAACCTTCGAGATGTTCTTGATCGTGAGCTTCGTACCGGGCGCGAAGCCTAGGGCTTGAGAGAAGGTCTGCTGAGTGTATCCGCCCAGCGTCGCGTTCCAGAACGTGTCTTTGATCGTCCCCAGACCTTCCGTGGGGAGCTCTTCGCTGATCGTTCCCTTGGCGGCGTTCGAGATCGAGGGATGGGAGCCGTCCGGGAGCGTCGCCGTCATTCTCAAATCCGGCATCCCGGGCAGCGTGAAGCTGGAATCGTTGGCGGCACTGCTGCCGTAGTGACCGGCGCAGGCTGCAAGCATGCCGGCTGCGAGCGCCACGGAAAGTGCTGCAAGTTTCGCAGACATGAAATCCTCCAAGAAAGTGGTGATTCGCTCGATCCTACGAGCTACGGATGAAAAAAGTCTAAAGGCGCTCCAACCCCACGTCGCTATGGAACCTTAATCGAATCACGCATCGCCGCGGCGATGTTTTTCAAGGCCGGATCTCCCGAGGCGTCGAGCGTTGCGCGTGCAAAGGCGTTGCGCGCCGCGGCATGTTCGCCCTCTCTAAGGAGGACGACGCCGAGTGCAAAGCGCGCGCGGGCGTAAGCCGGCGCAAGCGCCAACGCACTAAGCAGCTCTCGCTCGGCCGCTTCAAACCGGCCCAGCCGCTCTTCCGCCAGCGCTAGATCGTAGTGCGCGACGGCGTAGGACGGGTTGGCGTGCAGCAGTTTACCGAAATCCTCGCGCGCCGTCGTCGCGTCTCCGGACTGCAGCGCGACGATCCCGCGCGAGTAGAGTGCGCGCGCCGAATCCGGATCCAGCGCCACGTAGCGATCCGCGATCTTGCGGGCTTCGCGCAAATCGCCGCGCGCCAAATCGACGGCGATCAAGTTTGCCATCGCGGCCAGGAATCCGGAATCGAGTGCGATCGCTGCGTGCAATGCGCGAGCGGCATCGTCGTTGCGTTGCAGGTTCGCATAGGCGATGGCGAGATCGTATTGCGCGGTCGAGCCTTTAGGTTCTCCCGGGTTTAGGGCGACGATCCGATCGAACTCGGGAACGGCAGCCTTCCAGTCGCCGCGCGATTCCGCATCGATTCCGAGCTTGAACCGTTCTTCGACTTCACGCGCGATCGCGAAGCTGCGCAGGGCCGGAACCGACGTCGTTCGGGGTAATGGAGTCGAAGGTGAATATGTCTGCGCCGTTCCTGCGGTCGCCATGAGTTGGGCGAGAAGGGCGACGAGAAGCAAAACCCGCATCGCTCACGGAGTGCTAGGGTCAGCAGGAAGCTCGGCGTCATGCGCGCGCGCAGACGCCGCCGCACGCTCCGGCTTGCATTCCCAACCCACGCGCCCCGCCGAGGTGATCGGGCCGAGCAGCGCAGGGGCAGCCGAGGGCGCGAGCGCACCGTCGAGCATTTCTTGGAGCGAAGCGGCGCCGGCCAAGGCAAAACGGCCGCAAAACAAGGCTCCGGTTAGAAGCGCGGCCGCAAGCACGCGGCGGACCAGGGTTCTTGACACTCTCTCTATCATAGCCGAAAGTCTAAAGAATCCGTGAATCGCACGCTTTACTGCGCCACCGGGCTGCTCTTCGCCATGCTCGCGGCGCCGGCGTGGGGACAGGTGCCGCTGATCGTTGGCTCGTTGCGGGACCAGCAGGGGACACCAATCGAGGGAGCGGTCGTTACGGGGCAAACCGCGAGCGGAGGCGGCGTTTCCGCCGTGACCGACGCCGCGGGCACGTTTGCGCTGCACGCGCCGGGCATCCTCTCGCTGCGCATAACCTGTCGCTACTGCGAACCGCTGTCTTTGACGCCAAAGCCGAACGAGCCGGTCGTGGCAATCGTGCGGCGCTATCAGGCGCTGGCACAGGATTCCCCGTCGACCGCCGACTTAGCGAACCTGCCGTACACGCACGTGGAATCGGCAATCGCGCTTCGTCCGTTCACCCTGCTCTCGCAGAGCAGTCTCCCCTACCCGGGCTCGATCCTGAGCGATCGCGGGCTTTCGGCGACCGGCTCGCTGCTGGTCGACGACGGCGTGCCAAACTACGATATCGTCGCCGGCCAATCGCCCTACGCGCTGATACCGGCCAACTACGAGCAGAGCGCCGTTCTGCGGGACGCGACCACGGCTTTTTCGTACGGAGACCAGGCCTCCGGAGGAGTGGTCGCGGCCCAGCCGTTCGTGCCGGGGTCCGACGCGCAGGTGGCGACGATCGGCAGCGATGCGATCGTCCGCGCGCAGGCCGGATCGGACTCGGTCGGAGTGGTTTTCGGATCGTCTAGCAACAACGCGGAATCGCGTCAGCGCGGCGACCTCGCCGCGAGCTTGCCGCTTCCCGCGGATCAGTCCTTAAACGTTTCCCTGGGCAGCGAGCAGGGACGCATCTATCAATCGCCGGCCTCGGCCTTCGCGGGCAGCTTTTCGTTCGGCAACGCAACGTTCAACGATCCGCGCGCGCTCAACTTACAAATCTCGGCAACCGAGGACCGCGGCGACTATGCGATGGCCGAGGACGAATATCCCATCGGGGCGGCCTGGTCGGATTCGAGTTTCAGCGCCGGCATACACACCCAGGGCAGCGTCATCGGGTTTGCCGATCTCGCCGAGCGTTCTTCGAGCGGATACTACGATGCGCAGGCATTGCCGTCCGGCTTGCCGCGAGTCGGCGCAACGCTCTCTCAGACGCGCGTCGATGCCGGGGTTGATGCCGGCGGTCGCGACTATGACGTCGTCGCCGGCGTGGGGACGTTTTGGGTGAACTATGCGGGCGGCACCCTCGGCGTGTCACAACCGGCCAAGACCGCATTCGTCTTGCCCTCCCTCAACGTACGACTCTTTCCAAATGGAAAATGGGGCGTGACACTCCAAGACAGCGGCTCTTTTACGCTGCCGACGTTCGTCGAGCAATACCAATACTCGGCGGGGCAGCCGCTGCCGGTGCAATACGAGCGCAACGCGCTGCTCGCGGGAGCGTTAACGTATACCGATAACGCGCGCGTCCGCGTCTCATTCGAGCAAGCCTCCCAACGCGTGACCGGAGCTTGGTCCGGCACGGCGACGTCGACGGGGCTGTCGGCAACCTGGCAGCTTGCCCCGGCGATCGCGTTGCGAGCGTGGACGATGCACGTAACCGATAACGTGCCGCTGTACGGCGGCGGCCTTCCTTACTTTGGCGCCGCGCCGACCGTCAACGCCTTGTGGCTGACGTACGATACCGGGGCAGGGCTGCGGGCCGACGCCGTCTACCGGCGGGACCTACTGAATGGGGCGCCCTTCTATCACGTCGACGGCGCGATCTCCGGACCGATCGTGAACCGCTTGCGCTGGTATGCCGGCGCCGAGGATTGGATGCGTCGCACCTTCGTCGACGCCGGCATACGCTTTTAGTATTCTATAGCGGCTCGAGCGGGATCTAGTCCTCGTCGTGACGCCCGTGCGGACGGCGCCGCCGACGCGTGGGCGGGGCGCCGGGCGCTGCGGCGGGGTTCGCGGCGGGGGTCACGTCGCGCGGCTCACGCGATGGGCGTGGCCCGCGGGAGACGAAGTCGCCGTTCCCGGACACCCCTCCCAAGAGGGCCTTGCGCGAGAGATTCACTCGGCCTTGGCCGTCGATCTCGACGACTTTCACCATGATCTCGTCGCCGACCTTAACGACGTCTTCGACTTTTTCGACGCGCGTGGGCGCGAGCTGGCTGATATGGACGAGCCCTTCCTTTCCGGGAAGGATTTGCACGAACGCGCCAATGGTAATGATTCGCGTGACGGTACCGAGATAGGTTTCGCCGACGACGATCTCTTTGGTGAGGTTTTCGACGATCTGCTTGGCCTTGTCGCCGGAAGCGCCGTCCAAGGACGTTATGAAGACGCTGCCATCGTCTTCGATGTCGATCTTCTCCACGCCGGTGTCCGCAATGATCTTATTGATCACCTTGCCACCCGGGCCGATCACGTCTTTGATCTTCGCGGGATCGATCTTGATCACGATCATGCGCGGCGCGTACTGGGAAAGCTCCTCGCGCGGGGCCGCAATCGTCTCGACGAGCTTGGCAATGATGGCGTGGCGGGACTTTTTCGCCTGCTCCATCGCTTCGCGCATGATTGCGATCGTGATGCCCTGCACCTTGATGTCCATCTGAATCGCCGTAATGCCCTTCTTGGTGCCGGCGACTTTGAAGTCCATCTCGCCCAACGCGTCTTCCAAGCCCTGAATATCCGTCAGGATTGCAAACTTGCTGCCCTTGAGGATCAGGCCCATCGCGACGCCGGCGACGTGGTCGCGGATCGGCACCCCGGCGTCCATCAGTGCGAGCGTCGAGCCGCAGACCGACGCCATCGATGACGAGCCGTTGGATTCGAGCACCTCGCTCATCAGCCGAAGCGTGTACGGAAACTCGTCCTTCGGTGGCAACACAGGCCGGAGCGCGCGCTCCGCGAGATAACCGTGTCCGATTTCGCGCCGCCCCGGGCCGCGCATCGGCCGCGTCTCTCCCACCGAGTAGGGTGGAAAATTGTAGAAGTGCATGTAGCGCTTGTCTTCGAGCTCGACGATGCCGTCGAGCCGTTGCGCGTCGCTCGTCGATCCCAGCGTGGCTGCCGTGAAGACCTGCGTTTGGCCGCGCGTGAATACGCCCGAGCCGTGCACGCGCGGCACGTAATGCACCTTGCACCAAATCGGGCGCACCTCGTCGGGTTTACGGCCGTCCGGGCGAATCTTTTCGTCAACGACCATGGTGCGAAGCTCGTCTTCTTCCATGCCCTTGACGATCTTGTTGAACTCCTTCGCGGTGCTGGGGGCTTCGAGCAGCACCTTGACCGCATCGTCCTTTTTCCCGCAGCGCGCCAGCGCTTCGTCCACGTTCAGCGCACCGAATGCGGCCTCGCGCTTGTGCTTATCGACGGTGCGCATGGCCTTTCCGACGTCCTTGGCGAAATTCTTTCGCACCCAGCGGTCCAGGTCGGAGTCGACGGTTGCGACCGGGTATTCCGCCTTCGGTTTGCCGGCCTTTTTGGCGAGCTGATCGATCGCGGCGACGATCTTGCGTATCTCTGCGTGGGCGAATTCCACTGCGCCCAGGAACGCTTCCTCGTCGATCTCCTTGCCCTCGCCCTCGACCATCATGACGCCATCTGAGGTACCGGCGATCACGATGTCCATGCCGCCGGTCTCGTATTGCGAAAGCGTGGGATTGCAGATATATTCGCCGCTTTCGTCGCGGCCGACGCGTACCGCGGCTACGGTCTTGGCAAACGGAATGTCGCTGAGCGCGAGCGCCGCTCCGGCGGCGCATATGCCGAGCACGTCGGCGTCGAGCTGCGGATCGACGGAAAGCACGGTCGCAACGATTTGAACGTCATTGCGAAAGCCGTCGGGGAAGAGCGGGCGAATGGGGCGGTCGATTTGCCGGGAGCTGATCACCGCATGTTCGGAGGGGCGTCCCTCGCGCTTGATGAAGCCGCCGGGGATTTTTCCTGCGGCGTACATCTTCTCTTCGAAATCGCAGGTCAGCGGAAAGAAATCGATACCTTCGCGGGGTTTGTCGGACGTGGTTACGGCGCATAGCACGACGTTTTGATCGCCATAACGAACCAATGCGGAGCCGTTTGCTTGCTTCGCAAGTTCGCCGGTTTCGATGACCATCGTGCGCCCGCCGACCGTTAAGCTTACGGATTCGGGCACAGTGTCTCCTAATTCAATCTTCTTTTATTGTTTTGAGGCGCTCGAAGTTCGGGAACCTCGGAGATGCAACCTGCCGGGCGCGCCCATCCAGCTACAAAGGTCGCACGTCGAGGGCGCAACAACGCCTCGATGCCGTCGCTACTAGGAGCTTGCCAAATTCGGCGGGTATAACGGCTCCCATGCAAACGCTTACCCCGGGCGATGTGAAGGAGCTGCGGCTCAAGGCCAACGATGTGCGTCAGGGCATCATCCGATCGCTGCTGGCCGCCGGATCGGGGCACTCCGCCGGACCGCTGGACATGTCGGACGTATTCACGGCGCTTTACGGCTATCTGATTCGTCACGATCCCGCGCGTCCGGACTGGCCGGATCGCGATCGCCTGCTCCTTTCGTGTGGGCACATCGCGCCGGTGCGCTACTCAGCGATGGCCAACTTCGGGTACTTTCCGGTAGACGAACTGCTAACGCTGCGGAAGTTCGGTTCGCGCCTCCAAGGGCACCCGGAGCGCGTCAGTTTGCCCGCGGTTGAAACGACCTCCGGTCCATTGGGCGAGGGCCTCGCACAGGGCGTCGGCATGGCGCTAGGCGCAAAGATGGATGCAAAAGATTTCCACGTGTGGGTCGTCACCTCCGACGCCGAGCACCAATGCGGTCTGCACTGGGAAGCGGTCTTGACGGGTGCAAAATTCAAACTCGACAATCTCACGGCGATCGTGGATCGCAATTTCATCCAAATTGACGGAAGCACCGAAGACGTGATGCCTCTCGAACCATTGGCCGATAAGTACCGCGCCTTCAATTGGGACGTGTACGAGTGCGACGGCAATGACATCGCGGCGTTTATCGATACGGCATTGCGAGCGAGGCAATCCGTCGGAAAACCGCAGGTGATTTTGGCGATGACCGTGCCGGGCAAGGGCGTTTCTTTTATGGAAGGCGACTACACCTGGCATGGAAAGCCGCCCAACGCGCAACAAGCGGACGAAGCGCTGCGCGAGCTCGCGGCCCAACGCGAAAGCATTCTCGCCCGTGGCTAGCGGCACGCGCATGGTCGACACCGCCGCCCTATTGATGCATCTGGCGGACTATCGCGCGGCAAACGTCCAGCAGGTGCCGACGCGTAACGGATTCGGCGAGGGGTTGATCGAGGCGGGATCGCGCGACCCTAACGTGCTCGGCATTTGTGCGGACCTTGCCGAGTCGACTCGATTCGAGGGTTTCCGCAAAGCTCATCCGCAGCAATACATCGAGATCGGCGTCTCCGAGCAAATGCTCGTCGCGATGGCCGGCGGCCTGGCGGCGGTCGGAAAGATCCCATGGATCGCAAGCTACGCGATGTTCAACCCGGGCCGTTCGTGGGAGCAAGTTCGCACGATCATGGCGCTCAACGAGACCAACGTGAAAATCGCGGGCGCGCATGCCGGAGTTTCGGTAGGCCCCGACGGCGCAACGCATCAAGCCATCGAAGACATTGCGATCATGCGAGTGATTCCTCACATGATCGTGGTCGTGCCCTGCGATGCCGTACAAACCAAAAAAGCGACGCTCGCGCTTTCCGAGGCGTGGGGGCCGACCTATCTGCGCTTCGGCCGGGAGAAATCGGCCGTTATCACGACCGATCAAACGCCCTTTGAAATCGGCAAGGCGCAGATCTTCCGGGAAGGGCGCGACGTCGCCATCGTCGCGTGCGGAATCTTGGTCTACAATGCGCTCGTCGCCGCCGACCGGCTCGCGCGCGAGCACGGCATCGAATGCCGGGTCGTGAACAATCACACCGTCAAGCCGATGGATGAAGCCGCGATTCTAGAAGCGGCGCATACCTGTGGTGCCGTCGTCACCGTCGAAGAACATCAGCAACAGGGCGGCATGGGTTCACGCGTTGCGGAGATCCTAGCCCAACGCCATCCCACGCCGATCGAGTTCGTCGGCGTAAACGACCGGTTCGGGCAATCCGGCGATCCGGGCGAGCTCATCGAGTACTACGGCATGGGCGTCGCCGCGATCATGGAGGCTGCGCGCCGCGCCTACGGGCGCAAAAAAATCTAGGAGCGTCTTGCTAGCGGCGTAGGCCGAGCTCGGAAATGAGGCTGCGGTAGCGCTCGAGGTTCTTGGCGTGCAAGTAATTCAGCAGCCGGCGGCGCTGCCCCACTTGCAGCAACAAACCGCGCCGGCTGTGGTGATCTTTCTTGTGAATCTTGAGATGCTCGGTCAGATGGTTGATCGACGCGGTCAGCATCGCAACTTGCACTTCAGCCGAACCGGTGTCGTTCGACCCGCGGCCGTACTTCGTGCTGATCTCGGACTTTTGTTCTTTGGTGAGCGGCACTTCGAAAGCTCCTTTACAGGATAGTCTCGCTCGGGCACAGACTGCTCGCGACCGTCCCCGGCGACCGGCTAAGAGTATCAAAGCCCGAGGGCCGGCGCAAGGTGAGCGTCGCCGACCGCAAAATCAGCCAGCACATGGATCTCGGATTGCGCGGCAGGAGCGCGCTGGTTACGGGAGCGAGTTCCGGGCTCGGCGAGGCCGTCGCGCTGGAGTTGGCCCGCGAGGGGGTCACGCTCGCGTTGGCAGCGCGCGACAGCGAGCGCCTGAGTTCGGTCGCGAAGCGCGCAAGCGAGCTTGGGGGCGAGCGGGCGCAAGGCTTTGCGGTGGATCTCCAAGATGCGGCTTCGATCTCGGCCATGCTCGACGCCGTGCGGTCTTTCTGCGCCGACGTCGACATCCTGATTTTGAACGGCGGGGGCCCAAAACCGGCGCGTTTTAGCGAGGCAACGCTGGACGATTGGGATTCTGCCTATCGTCTCCTGTTGCGGAGCATGCTCGTGCTTGCGAACGCGCTGGTTCCTCCGATGCGCGCGAAGGGCTGGGGACGCGTCGTCGCACTGACCTCAACCGCCGTCAAGCAACCGATCGGCACGCTCGTCTTGTCCAATGCCTTCCGCACCGGATTGGTTGCCGCGTTACGAACGCTTGCGGACGAGGTCGCCCGCGACGGGTTGACCGTCAACTGCATCGCCACCGGCCGGGTGGACACCGCGCGCTTGCGCGCCGTGTACGGAAGCGACGAGTCGAAATTGCGCGAGGCCGGTAGTGAGGTACCGATCGGCCGGGTCGCGACACCCGACGAGTTCGCCCCGATCGTCGCATTTTTGTGCGGCGAGCCCGCGCGCTACATCACCGGTCAAACGATCTCGGTCGACGGCGGTCTGGTGCGCGGACTCTTCGGGTAGGAGGGCCGGGGGGCGGCGCGAATCACCGGGCCGGTATGCAGGCAGTAGAAGGGAAGCGCGTCGCGGCCTTGATCGGCGACGGTTTTGAGGAGATCGATTTGATCGAACCGCGTCGGGTGCTGGAAGAGGCGGGCGCGATCGTCACGATCGTGGGGTCCGACGAGCGGGCGCGTCAGCGCATCCGCGGCAAGCGCGGGCTCGACGACGGCCAGAGCCTGCGGGCCGAGGAGCTCGTCGCGGATTGCACCGCCGAGGATTTCGATGCGGTGCTGATTCCGGGCGGAACTTCTCCGGACAGGATCCGCACCGATCGAGAGATTCACCGCTTCCTGCGCGAGTTCGATACCCTCAAGAAGCCCATATTCTCGATCGGCCACGGCGCCCAGGTGCTGATTTCGTCACAGCTCGTGCGCGGGCGTCAAGTTACCGGCGTGCATTCGATCGCCGACGATATTCGCAACGCCGGAGGCCTGTATCGCGATCAGCCGACGGTCACGGACTCCAATTGGGTATCGACCCGGGGCGGCGAGGATCTGGCGCAGTTCAATCGCGCAATGTTGGAAAAGCTCGCCGCCGCTATACCGGTGCAGCCGGTAACCTAGGCGCCTAAATCGGGTCGTAGCGGGCCAAAGCCTCGCCGTACTGGCGCAGCGCGAAGAACGACACGAGCACGCAAAAAGCCAACTCCGCCGCAAACACGTGCAGCACGACTCCGAGCGCGTAGGCAATCGCGCTGGCGGCGCACGCGAGCAGCACGTACAACCCGCGTGACGAGCCTTGCCGAAGCGTTGCAGAAAGCGCGACCAGCGTGCATGCGACGACCGCAGCCAGCGTAATCGCAAACGTCAGCGGCGCATCGAACGCCCCGCGGGCAAGGGCGGCACCGGCGTAGACCAGTGCACCGAGCCCGGCGGCGACGCAAGGAACGAGCGCTTTGGCTCGCGCCAGTTCACGACCGTAAAGCGGCGCGCTTTGTTCGCAGCGATCCAAGTGCGGGGATCGTCCCGGGCTTTGTGCGAGCGCCGCGATGATGCCCAGCAGCGAGCAGAACAAAATCGGGCCAACCGCGCCCTGCGGCTGCAGGCTGCCGACGATGAGGGCGGCTACGAACGAATACAGCACGATAAGGCGCTGCACGTACAACCGCGCAGCCACGACTGCCGTCAGAGCCCGCACGATCAGGCTCGCGTCATCGCAAGGGCGTGCGGACGTCCGAAGGCGTGAGCCGCCGCGGCGTTCGTGTGCGTCGAAAAGACCGCGCGCGTTTCCGTTACGGCGAGGATCTGCGGAGCGTAGGCTAGCGCCGGGCGGTCCAGTACGACGAGCTTCGGCATGCCGATCAACGCACCGATGAGCGGATATGCGAACGCTTCGTGCATGTCGGCGAGGCGTTCGCGCAGGACGGCCGCATAGGCAAGCGCGTTTCGCGTGCCGACCTTCCACAGCGCGGCGCGGTAGGCGATGTAGCGGGCGAAATCGCGTTCTTGCACCGAAACCGGTTCGTGCGGAACGAAGCCGGCGATGCGTTTGCAGTTGACCGATTGCACGCGCGGATCGTAGTCGCCGATCAGCACGCAGCCTGAGGACGCTTTTGCGATTCCGGCGGCCATGAGCGCGATGACTGCGGCTTCCTGCGGCGACCCAACCGGCAGCGCCGTGCGTTCGCCCGGCCGCACATCCAGAGTAACCGGACCGGCCGAACAGGTTCCAACAGAGAACGCAGCATTTCGCATGCGTAGGAGCGCCATCGCAGCAGTAGCATTCGGCGCCGGTGCTTAAATCTCCCAAGTGCTCTCGAACGGCGAAGTCGCTCAGAAACTTCTGGAAATCCGGACGCTCATGGAGATGGCGGGCGAATCGTTCTACAAGTACATGGCCTACGAAAAGGCGGCGGCGTCGATCGAAAATGCCGCGCCGCTCGGCGATCTGATCGCCGCGGGCGAGCACCTCAAGCTGCCGGGCGTAGGAAAGTCGATCGGCGCCGCGATCGAGCAGCTCGTGCTCACCGGAAGCACGACCCAATTGGACGAGCTGTACTTGCGCTTTCCACCTACGGTGCTGGAAGTGTTGGGCGTCAGCGGTATCGGCACCAAAACGGCCGCGATGCTCTTCGCCGATTACGGAATCGCTTCGCTTTCCGATCTCGAAGCCGCAATTGCCGCGGGAACGCTATTAGGAGTGCCGCGCCTCGGAAGCAAGACGATCGAGAATTGGAAACGAGGCATTCTCGCGTTCAAGGGCCGGCAACGGCGTACTCCCTTGCCGCAAGCGTTGGCCATCGCGCGACAAGCCCTAGCCTATCTCGAGCAGGGGCCGTCGCTCGAACGTCTTTCGTTCGCGGGCAGCCTGCGCCGCGCCGAGGTAACGGTCGGCGACATCGACATCGTCTGCACGTCGCAGCGTGCCGCCGAGGTCGCCGCACACTTTGCGGCATGGTCGCGAGCCGAAGCGGTGCTCGCCGAAGGGCCGACCAAGGCCAGCATATGGCTCCCGGGCGGTTTGCAAATCGATCTGCGCGTCTTGCCGGATCATCTGTACGGCAACCTGCTGCAACACTTCACCGGTTCGCGCGAGCACAACATCAAGCTGCGCGAGTACGCGGTACGCCGCAATCTACGCCTGAGCGAAAACGGCATCCTGAATCTGGAAAACGGCGAGGTCGTGACGTGCACCGACGAAATGGGCGTGTACGCTGCCCTGGGCATGCAGTTCATCCCGCCCGAGCTACGCAACGGCCTCGACGAAATCGAGTTGGCGCGCGCCGGCGCCATTCCGGCCCTCGTCGAATCGGCCGACCTGCGCGGCGATTTCCACATGCACACGACCTGGAGCGATGGTGACGATGAGTTGGAAGCGATGATCGCGGCCGCGGCGGCGCGCGGCTATGCGTATCATGCGATCAGCGATCATTCCTTAGGCCGCGTCCGCCGCTTCGGTGTGACCGCAGACGACCTTAGACGGCAACGCGCCGAGATCGCCGATTTGAGCGCCCGTTATGGCATTCGGACGTTGTGCGCGAGTGAGGTCGACATTTTGCCGGATGGTTCGCTGGACTTTGCCGACGAAGTGCTTGCCGAGCTGGATGTCGTCATCGGATCGGTGCACACCGCCACGCATCAATCGCGAGAAGAAATGACCGCACGGCTCATTGCGGCCTGTGAAAATCCGTACGTAACGATCGTGGGACATCCGACGGGGCGGCGCTTCGACGGTGCGCGCGGCTACGAGTTCGACTACGACGCCGTTTTTGCGGCGGCCGCGCGGACCGGCACGGCGATGGAGATCGACGGGCAGGCCGCTCGCCTCGACCTTCCCGCGCCGCTGGCCCGCAAAGCGAAGACCTTTGGCGTGACTTTCGCCTTGGACAGCGACGCCCATCGCACGGGAGATTTGACGGCTATCGATTTTGCGATCGGCCAGGCGCGACGCGCGGGCCTGACGCCGGCGGACGTCTTGAATGCGCGGCCCTTGGAAGACGTGCGGGCATTTGTTGCGCGCAAACGCAACGCGCGATGATCGCCACGATGCGCTGCGTAACGGCCGACGGCGCCCTCGTCGGCGCCCGCGTGACGCGCCCGAACGCCTTGGATCGGTCGGGCGGCCGGGCGCTGCTGTTCGTGCACGGCGTCGGCTCGACGGCGGCCATCTGGGACGCGCAGCTCGCCGAATTCGGGGCGCACTTGACGTGCGCCGCGATCGAGCTGCGCGGCAATGGAGCGATCAAACCAGATCCCGATCCATCGTCGATCGCGCGGAGCGGCTTCGCGCAAGACGTTCTGACCGTTGCAGACGCGCTCGGCGTCGAGCGGTTTACGCTCGTTGGCTGTAGCCTCGGCGGCGTTGTTGCCTTCGAGTTATGGAAGGGTAATCCGGAGCGCTTCGAGGCAATGCTCGTCCTCGGCAGCTTTGCGCGTTATCCCGATGGCCAGCGGTATGCCGACGGAATCGCTTCCGCGGCGCGGGCGGCGGCCAGCATGCGAGTTTTCGCAGAGCGACGGGCGGCCAATCTCGGTTTGCCGCCCGAGCGGTTAAAGGAAACGATCGAACAGATGGCGTGCAAGTCGATACCGTGTTATCTTGCCGCCACGCAGGCGACCTGGACGGGCGACTACCGTAGCCTGCTGCCGACGATTAACGTGCCGGTGCTGGTCGCATACGGCGAGCGCGATGCCATCGCACCGCGAGCGCTCTCCGAAGAAATTGCTGCTGGTGTCGGCGGCGCGAGGCTGGCGATGATTCCCGGCGCCGGCCACGTCGCAAATGCCGATAATCCAGGCGAGTTCAACCGGCTCTTGCTTGCGTTTTTGGACGAAAGCAAGGATGGAGCGACGTAGCCTAAGGCTTATCGAGAGGAGCTTATGGCGAGGCCGCTTGCCGGAAATGGTAAACGCGCTAACGTTTTCGTTGGTCTGCCCCCCGCCGGGTAGGGCGTAAGCTTAACGACGCCTCCGTATGCTCCGGTTGTCGCAGCAACTTTCCCGTCCTTGACGCTGAACGCCGCCATAGACGACAAATGCTCGACATCGACCTCACCCACGACTTTCCCAATCGTGCCGGCGACTTTCACGCGGTAGATCGGCGAGTGACCGCGCACGGGCCCGGGAACCAGTGCGATGTACTTGCCATCCCATTGCACTCCGCCGGGGTAGAAGCCCACGCGCTTGTCCAGCGTGACGTTTACAAAAGAAGAACTGCCCTTGGCCAGTTCGGCGAACTCAAAGAACACCGTGCTGCCGATATAACCGTCGACAAAAAGATTACCGCCATCGTCGTAGGCGCCGGCAAACGGCGTAAACGCGATCGGATACACGGCCGGCGTGCCCTCTCGAGCCCCTGCCCAGACGTCGACCGCCGGCCGTGGGCCGCTACCCTGCTCGATCCCCACGAGGACGGCCAGATTTCCGGTCGTCGGATCCACCGCGCAACCGCTGGCATAGTTCGGATGCGGGATGTGGATCTTCGCAATTGGTTTCGTTCCGCCGTGTGCAAACTCGTAGGCGTTCCAATGACTATGCTGATCGAAGACCACCCAGACGTTGCCGGATGCGTCCGAGCATGCAGCGGTTCCAAACCCGGCCGTGAAGATGTTCGCGACGGGCCGCCCCCCAGGAAAAGTTAGAATCGAGACGACGCCGCGCGGACCGCGCCGTCCCTTTTCAAAGGTCGTGACATACAAGAGATCGCCGGACGCCGCGCTCGCTCCGTTGAGCGCTGGTGACGACATGCCGGTGGCGGATGGCGGGACCCCGCCGCCGATGGCTCGTTCTCCGCTGCACGCCGCGAGCACCGCGAGGCCCAGACACGCAGCTAACGCAGCAGAGTTGAATCGTAGGATCGCCATAGCTTTGCTCCTTCTCCGGTTTAAACGATGCGCTCGGGCGCCGCGTAGACGTTTGCACGGTCGCCGCGCAAGAAACCCACCAAAGTGATATTGAAGGCGCGGGCGAGATCGACCGCGAGGCTGCTCGGCGCCGATACCGAGCACACGATCGGGATGCGCGCCATCGCGCTTTTCTGCAGAATCTCGTAACTCGTGCGACCGCTGACCATCAGCATCGTGCGTGCGAACGGAAGGCGCGCGTTGAGCAAGCCCCAGCCGACCAGCTTGTCGACGGCGTTGTGCCGGCCGACGTCTTCGCGCACGGCGATGGCCTCACCACGCTCGTCGAATAGCGCGGCGGCGTGCAAGCCGCCCGTCGACGCGAAGATGCGCTGACTCGTCCGCATTCGCTGCGGCAATTCGTAGAGAAGACTCTGGGGAACGCGAAGGTCGTCTTCCAGGAGGCCGATTCCGAGATCACGCAAGGCGTCCAGCTGCGCTCGCCCGCACACTCCGCACGCACTGTTGATCGTGAAGTGGCGTTCGAAACGCGCCAGGTCCGCAAATGCGGCGCCGTCGCGAAGTTCGACGCTCACGACGTTGTAGCGTTGGTCGGGGTCGAGCGCCGGATCGAGGCAATACGTGAGGTTCGCGATCTCGTCGCGACTGCGAACGATCGCCTCGCCGTGAAGAAAGCCCGCGGCCAGCTCGAAGTCGTTGCCGGGCGTCCGCATCGTGGTCGCAAGCGTGTGCGTCCCAGCGGCGGCGGTCACGCGCAGTTCGAGCGGCTCTTCGCCGGCGACGTCGTCGTGCTTTGGCGTCCGCCGAGGGCCGTCGAGCGCAATCACGTCGGTGCCGACGCTGCGCCCCGCGCGAATCGTGTCCACTACTCGTCTTCCGGACGGCTCTGAACGTAGCTGTAGCCGAAGCGGCCTTTGACGCAGAGGTTTCCGTGAGTGACCCCGTTCTCGACCGGCGACGTGACCTTTACGATCTCGTTGTCCTGCACGTGCAGCGTAAGCGTGCATCCGACGCCGCAATAGGAACAGATCGTGTCCGTCGTCCTGTGCTGCTCTTCTTTCCACTCACCGCGCTCGCGCAGCTCGTACTCCGAGGAAAACATGAGCGCGCCGGTCGGGCATACCCCGATGCAGTTTCCGCAGTAGACGCAGGCCGAATCGGGCAACGGCACGTCGTATTCGGTGGAGATGTGGGCCTCGAAGCCGCGCCCGGCTGCGGCGATGGCGAACGTGTTTTGGGCGTCCGTCCCGCACGCCTCGACGCACTTGTAGCAAAGAATGCACTTTGCGTAGTCGCGAACGTAAAGCTGGTTGTCGATCTTCACCGGCTGGGCGACCGTCGCGCGGGAAGGTCCGTATCGCTGCGGGTCGGCTCCATACTGACCGCAGTAGCGTTGTGCCTCGGGCGCGGTCGAAAGGTCGACTGAGGACGCGAGAAACTCGAGAACCATCTTGCGGCTGTGGCGCACGCGCTCCGAGTCGGTGTGAATCGCCATGCCTGCTTCGGCGCGGCGCGCACAGGCCGGAACGAGGACGCGCGAACCCTCCAGTTCGACGACGCAGACGCGACAGGCGTTCACCGGCGTCAACGATTGGAGAAAGCAGAGCGTCGGCGTCTCGATGCCGGCGTTTTGGCAGGCGTCGAGGATCGTCGCACCCTCCGGCACGCGTACCGCTATACCGTCGATTACGAGCTCGATCATCGCGGCCGGTCGGACGACAAAACGTGCAGCCGGTTTTGGGCGGATTCGATCGCGTTTGCTGCCGTGTGTCCTAGGCCGCAGATCGACGCGTCCCGCATAACTCGGCCGATTTCATCGAGCAAAACGAGATCTCCCCGCTGCAGCGCTTCCTCCTGGCGTACCGTCCCGACGCGGCACGGCACGCATTGACCGCAAGATTCGTCACGGAAAAATCGAGCGATGCGATGCAGGATCGCGACCAGGTCGGTGCGTTCGTCAAACAGCATGACGACACCCGAGCCCAGCGTCGCGCCCGCAGCCCGCGCGCCCTCGAAGCTCAGCGGCATCGCCAGTGCGTCGGGCGCGACGACGGTGCCGGCTGCGCCTCCAAGCAGAATCGCTTGCAACGTGCGCTGGGCAGGAACGCCCCCCGCCATTTCGATCAGCGCGCCGAGCGTCGTCCCATGCGGCACCTCGTAGAGCCCCGGCTGCGCGATCGCGCCGGAGACGCAGAACAGCCGGGTGCCGGCAGAGTCCGGGGTTCCGATCCGAGCGTATGCCGCCGCGCCTTCGAGGATGATCGGCGGCAAGTTCGCGAGCGTTTCGACGTTGTTTATGAGCGTCGGCTTACCAAAGAGTCCGGCCTCTACGGGGAACGGCGGCTTGTTGCGCGGCTCGCCGCGCTTGCCTTCGATCGAGTTGAAGAGCGCCGTTTCTTCACCGCAGATATACGCGCCCGCACCCCGGCGAATTTCGAGATCGAAACGCATGCCGCGCCGCATCACGTCCTCGCCCAGCAACCCGCCCTCGCGCGCTCGAGCGATGGCATGCGTTAGCCGCCGCGTCGCCAGCGGATACTCGCCGCGAATGTAGATGAAGCCGCGCTCGCAGCCAGTGGCGTATGCGGCAATCGTCATCGCCTCGATCAACGCAAACGGATCGTGCTCCATGAGGATGCGATCCTTGAAGGTTCCGGGTTCCGATTCGTCGGCGTTGCACACGATGTAGTGCGGCCGAGCCGGCGCCCGCGCTACCGCCTCCATCTTTCGTCCCGTGGGGAAAGCTGCGCCCCCGCGGCCCAAGAGCTTTGACGCGACGATCTCGGCGATCGTCCCATCCGGACCGAGTTCGAAGGCTCGGCGCAGTGCGCCGTAACCGCCGCTCGCGCGATAGTCGTCGAGGCTCTCCGGATCGACATGGCCGACACGCCGCAGCAGGCGCAGCCGCGAACCGCCGACGTGCGGCGGCGCGGAGATGCCCCCAGCGAAAGCGTCGTGCAGCATCGCGTCATTGAGGGTCGCGGCGGTCACCGGGGCCAGTTGACGCGCCTGCGGCGGATCGCCTGCGGTGATAACGAGCGCCGCCGGACCACGATCGCATAACCCCAAACACGGGCTGCGCAGCCACGTCGCGCGTCCTTCGCCGCTTTCACCGGCCGCCCTGAACGTCGTTTCGAGGGCCGAGCAGAGCGCTTCGGCGCCCGCGCCGAGACAGGCGATGTCGTCGCAGACATGCACGGCTCGTGGCGCACGCGGCACGGTTGAAAGGAGCTTATAGAAGGTAGCCACGCCGTAGGCTTCGGCGGGAGGCACGTCGAGGCGCTCGCCGGCATAGTTCAACGCGCCCGCGCTAATCCAACCGATGCGGTCGTTGACCGCATGCAGCACCGGGAGAAGCAAATGGCGGCGACCGTTGCGCCCCGGTTCGGCGCGCGACTGGGCCAAGGCTGCATCGACCGCGGCGCGTTCTTCCGCTGTTGCAGTTGCGGAAGTGAAGTGCAGGTCCACTAGCGTGTCATCCTAAGGCTCTCGAAGGATCGATGCGCACCGCGCAGGCCTTGAATTCGGCGGTGCCGGACTGCGGATCGGTCGCGTCGATCGTGAGGAGATTCGTTGCGACCGCATCGTTGAAGTGAAAGGTCGTGAACGCTAGCCCCGCGCGTAGCCCGGGATCGACCCGCACCGGTACGACGATCGATCCGCGCCGCGAAGTGACCCGGACCTCGTCTCCCTCAGCGACGCCGTAGCGCCGCGCATCCTCCGGCGAGATGTCGAGCGTCTCGCCGCGCCGCAGGGGCGAAACGTAGCCGCCGCTCTGTACGCCGGTGTTGAAGGAATCCAAGCGCCGGCCGGTCGTGAGGCGCACGGGATACTCCGCATCGAGAGCTTCGACCGGCGGATCGTGTTCGACGGCGGCGAACGCGGCCGGTTCGCCGCGCAGGGGCTCCTCCCACAGCCGCGCGTGCAGAAATTGCTCGCCCGGATGCGCTTCGTCGTAGCACGGCCAATGAATTCCGCCCAGCTCGTCCAATCGCGTGTAGCTCATTCCCGCGTGCCAGGCCGACAGCGAGCGGCATTCATCCCACGCCTGCTGCGCAGAATAATCCGGCCAATCTCGGCCCAAACGGCGCGCGAGCGCGCACATGATCGCGATGTCGTCGCGAGCCTCACCGGGAGGATCGAGCGCCTTACGGCAGCGCTGCACCTTTCGTTCGCTGCTCGTCACCGTGCCTTCCGATTCGCACCAGCTTGCCGAAGCCGGAAGGACGACGTCGGCCAGCTCGCCGGTTTTGGTCAAGAAGATGTCTTGCACGATCAAGTGCTTCAGACCGCGCAGCAGCGCCATCGCGTGCTTTTGATCGGCCTCCGACTGAGCCGGGTTCTCACCCACGATGTAGAGCGTGTCGAGATCGCCGCGCTCGATCGCCGCGAACATCTCGGTCAAGTTCCAGCCGCGCTTTTGCGGCAACGTGACGTTCCAAGCGGTCTCGAACTTGCGGATGCTTTGGATGTCTTCCACGTCCTGGCCGCCCGGGAATTTATTCGGGATCGCACCCATGTCGCCGCCGCCTTGGACGTTGTTTTGCCCCCGCAAGGGATTGACTCCGGACCCGTAGCGGCCGACGTGGCCGCACAGGAGCGCCAAATTGATGAGCGCGCGAACGTTGTCGACGGCGTTGTGATGTTCCGTGATGCCGAGCGTCCAACAGAGCTGCGCGCGGGAGGCGCCTCCATACGCGTGTGCGAGCTCGCGGATGAGCGCGGCGGGGATTCCGCAGATCGCTGCTGCGCGCTCGAGCGTGTACGGTTCGACGCTCGCGCGATAGGCTTCGAAACCGCGGGTTGCGCGGTCGATGAAGGCACGGTTTTCCAATCCGGCGGCGAGGATCTCGCGCCCAACGGCGTTTGCCAGCGCGATGTCGGATCCGACGTCCAAACCCAGCCAGCCGTCGGCCCAGCGTGCACTCGACGTGCGGCGCGGATCCACGACGTACAGTTTCGCGCCGTTGTGAATTCCGCGCAGCACGTGATGAAAGAAGATCGGATGCGTGTCGCGCGCATTCGAGCCCCAGAGAACGATCACGTCGGTCCGCGCGATCTCCTCGTAGGAGCTCGTGCCGCCGCCGGCGCCGAAGACCGTCGTCAGACCGACGACGCTCGGAGCGTGTCAAGTTCGATTGCAGCTATCGATGTTGTTGCTGCCGATGACCGCGCGAGCGAACTTCTGCGCGATATAGTTCATCTCGTTGGTGGCTTTCGAGCAGCTGAACATCCCGTACGTGCGGGTCGCGCCGCGGTCGCGCGCGTCGTGCAAGCAGGACGCCGCTCGATCCAGAGCCTCGTCCCACGTGGCCCGGCGCAAGCCTTCCGCGTCACGGACCAGCGGATGCGTCAGTCGAACGTAGCTTTTGCTCATGCCGCCGTAATTCGCCCGTAAGGGACCGGCTCCCACCAGATTACCGGCGCGACGCGCTGGTATCGAATGGCCGATCCTCCGGCGACGGTTGGCCAAAGGAGTTCTCCCGGACGAAGGCAACAACCGGCCGGAAGAAGGGAGCGACGCACGTGGACCTTTCGTCGATTATCGTGTATGCCGACGGTCGATTCTGCCGCTACGAGGACGCCAAAGTCGGATTGCTCACGCACGGGCTGCAATACGGGACCGGCTGCTTTGAAGGTATCCGCGGCTACTGGATACCGGAGGAGCGCGAGCTCTTGCTCCTGTTGGTGCGCGACCACTACGAACGCCTCACGACTTCGGCCAAGATCCTGACGATGACGCTCCCCAAAAGCGTCGACGAGCTGACCGAGATCACGGTCGAGCTCTGCCGGCGGAACGACTATCGCACCGATATCTACATCCGTCCCTTCTCGTACAAGGCCGCCGAGGACGTGGGCGTGCGACTGCATGGGGTTCCCGACGCCTTTGCCATCATACCGATTCCCTACACGCAGTATCTCGACGCCAGCGGCGGTCTCGACGTTTGCGTGAGCTCGTGGCGTCGCTCGGACGACACCATGGCGCCGCCGCGCGCGAAGATCACCGGCCTCTACGTCAATTCGGCGCTAGCCAAAAGCGAAGCGGTGGGCAACGGCTACGACGAAGCGATCCTCCTGTCGCACGACGGTCACGTTGCCGAAGGTTCGGCCGAAAATGTCTTTCTGGTACGCCGCAACGTGCTCTACACTCCCGATCCTTCGCAGAACGTTCTCGAAGGCGTTACCCGGCGATCGATCATGGAGGTGGCTCGCGCGGAACTCGGCCTGGATATCGTCGAGCGCTCGATCGATCGCGGCGAGCTCTATTCCGCGGATGAAGTTTTCTTTACGGGGACGGCTACCGGCATCTGTTACGTCTCGTCCATCGACCGCCGCATCGTCGGAAACGGAACGATCGGACCCATCACCGAGCGCCTAGCCGATCTCTACCAACGAATCGTTACCGGGCGCGATCCGCGATACGAATCGTGGTTGACGCGGACGTACGCGACGACGGGCCCTAGGGTGGAGGTTCCGTAGACGGTCCGCCGCTCCAGTACGGTTCGCCGCCCCAGAACGGCACGTCGGGCGAAGCGGCATCGTGGGCTGTCGTCCCCGCCGCTTCGCGCCAGCGCGCAAAGCGCAGCTCGTCGGCGTATGCCAGCCGCGAAACGGTGTGAATGAACGTGCGCCCCAGGTCCTGTGACGGCAGCGCGGTCGTCATAACGGCGATGACGTAGGGCGCGTCGCTCGCGTAGACGATTCCAGCGTCGTTGAGCGTATCGAACAGCGAGCCGGTCTTGTGCGCGATCGCCACGTAGTTGGGAAGCGGCTCCGGCAAGAGCGTCTTGTAGCGATCGGCCTCTAGCAGCGATATCATCTCATCGGACGACCATTGGTCGATCAATTCACCGCGCGCCATGAGCATAAGCAAGTGGACGAGGTCGGCTGGCGAGGTTCGGAGCGCCTGTCGGATCGACCACCCGTCGGTGCGCACGTCGTCGGAGAGATGCGTATGCGACAAGCCGAGCTCGCGCATCTGACTGTTGATGTTGCGGCGCCCGACGAGCCGAATCAGCATGTTCGTTGCGGTGTTATCGCTGATGTCGATCATTTTTGCCAACAGCACCGAAACGGGGAAGCTCCGGCCAGGCCGATCGTCGGACAGATCCCCCGATCCACTGTCTTTGTCCCCGGATCGCAGGGTCACGCGCCGGTTGAGATCGATGCTGCCGGTTTCGAGCGCCTCGAAAACCTCGACCATGACGGCAAGCTTGATCGTGGATGCTGCCGGCATGCTCATGCCCGCATTGAAACCCGTATGATAGCCGGTGTTGAGATCGAGCACGTCGAGCGCGATCGCCCCGGGGACTTGCCGAGCGGCGGTTCGCACGTCGCGATCGAGCGCCGCAAAGGGCGGCGGTAGATATGCGCGCGCGAGACCGGTGGACGCAACGATCGTGCAGAGACTAAACGCCAGAAATGACGCCGCACGGCGCAGCATCATCCTACATTCTACTCACGCGTGATGCAACTCCTCCCGATGCGCGCAACGCGAGCGGGTGTTCGCGCGGCAGAAACGAAGTGGCCACGGTGACCGCAACGCTTTCCCCGGTACGCCGTGTGGATATCGTGGGCGTCCCCATGGACCTTGGCGCGAGCCGGCGCGGCGTCGACATGGGGCCGTCGGCCGTGCGCTATGCGAAGCTGCATGAAAAGCTAAGCGGGCTCGGCATTTCGACGATCGTCGATCGCGGCGACCTGGCGGTTCCGATCCGCGAATCGGCGAGCGCAGAAGATACGTCGGCGAAGTTCTTCAACGTCATCAGCGAGGTTTGTAACGAACTCGCCTCGATTGTGGAGCAAGCGGTGAAGGCCGGCGGTTTGCCGATCGTACTCGGCGGCGACCATTCGATCGCCATGGGAACGCTGGCGGGCTTGACGCGGGCTTACGGCTCACCTCCCGGGCTCGTCTGGGTCGACGCGCACGCCGATATCAATACCCCCGACAGCTCCGCCACCGGTAACGTTCACGGCATGCCGCTGTACTTTGCCTTGAAAAACGGCTTCGCGTTGCCGGAGCGAACCGTACAGATCGGCTTACGCGACGTCGATCCCGAAGAAAAGCGGCTGCTCCGCGAGTTCGGCGTGAAGACGTTCACCATGACCGACGTCGACAAGCGCGGCATGATGCACGTGATGGACGATGCGCGCGCGATTGCCGGTACCGATCGGCGCCCGATTCACGTTTCCTTTGACATGGATGCGATCGATCCGAGCGAGGCGCCCGGAACGGGGACGCCGGTCAAGGGAGGCTTGAGCTATCGCGAAGCGCATCTCGTGATGGAGATGCTATACGAGAGCGGGCAGCTCGGCTCGATCGAGATGGTCGAAATCAATCCGATTTTCGATTATCGCAATCAAACGGCGTCACTCGCGGTCGGCCTGATTTGCTCGGCCCTCGGAAAATCTATTCTCTAGGCGCTGCGTGGAGTCGCTACAGTTTGATCGTTGCCGACCCTTCGCAGGAAACGCCGCCGCCGCAAACCGCAGGATCCCACGTCGCATCGGCGAGCAGCGCACGAATGCGCGTCTCGAGTTGGGGATCGAGCGGCGGCGAGAATGCGACGTTTTCGGTGCGGCCATCGTCGCCCACGTCGATCACCAAGGTGACGTGCACGCCCAACGCATCGAGTTGTTTACGAACGCTCGGATCGAGGACCGGGTCCGGTTGTTCGGCGCCGAAGGGAAGGTAGCCGCCCGTTTGATGCGAGCCGACGCTTGCAACCGTGCGCACAGCCGGTGAAGACGTCACGTTCGGCGCGACGCTGCCGCCGGCTTTCGCTTGGCCCGCGCGTTGCACCATCCCGACGGCGGGAGCCGCTGGGGCGTTTGTCGCGACCGCGGGATCGTGGGATGCGCGCGGATGGGGAGATCGGGCCACCAAACGCAGGTTGGCGAAGGTGATCTTGGGTCGAACGCTGTGCCGCGGCGCGACGGCGCGTGGAGCCGGCGCAGCGATCCGCGGAGGCGTAAGCGTGATGTGCAGGACGTGGGAAAAGCTGATCGTCTCGACGGGAATGCTGGTAGAACTCGTCCAGGCCAGCGCCGGAATCGCCAGGGCCGCGAGCACGTGAATCCCTACCGAGCCGGCCGTGGCCCGTCCGAATCGCGCACGCGCGCCGAGCGCTGCTGCTGCCGCCATGCAATGAATCCTCTTCGGCTTGAACGCGCAACCGTCCCCGGGCGTGACCCCCGGTAAGATCGTGACCTCCTACTCGAAGAAAAACCTCGAGCACTTGGCGCGACTGGCGCGCCGAGCGCCGGCCCAAGCGCCGGCCGGCGTGCCACCCCTGCCGCAGGGTCCCTTTGAAATCGTTTACGCCGATCCGCCCTGGCCATACTACGGGAGTCCGGTCAAGGACGCAGCGGCCGCCAAGCATTATTCGTTGATGTCGCAGGACGCGTTGGCGAGACTGCCGGTGCGCGACATCATGGCAAAGCGCGCGGCGCTCTTCCTTTGGGCCACCGGACCGCGCCTGCATCTGGCGGTGGATCTGCTCGCGCACTGGGGGCTGCATTTTCGCGGCATCCTCTACGTATGGGTAAAAACCAATCGGCGCGGTGATATCATTCGGGGTCAGGGCGTTCCCCCGACGTTCACCAAGCCCACGACCGAGTTCGTTTTGGCCGCCACGACGATGCCGACGGGCCGACCGTTCCCGGTGCTCGATCTGGCGCAAGCGCAAGTCGTGCTGCATCCGCGATCCGAGCACAGCCGCAAACCCGCCGTTTTCCGAACGATGATCGAGCAGCTTTGTGGTGATCGGCCGCGCGTCGAGCTGTTCGCGCGGGAGTCCGCGCAGGGATGGGTCTCGTGGGGAACGCCGATTACCTCAACGCAATCGCCGCAACGACGGCGCCGCACAACGTCGCCGCGAAATTAACCGCGTCGTTTTCGATCCAGCTCAGGCCGCGCCGCAGAACCGTCGGCGCGCCGCATTCATGACGCTGCCTTTCGCATTCGCACGCGCACGCCGGGCACCAGCGCAACGCCTGAAGGCTCGCGCCCAGAATCGAATCCAGCAACGCGCCGGCCACCCCGCCCAGCGCAATGCCCGCCAGGGGCGCGACGTGGACTGCGGCCGCCACCACCGCAACGCACAGCGCCCCGGCCAGCGTTGCGAGCGAGCCCCACAGCGTGACCCCGCCCGAACGTCCGACGGCAACGCGGCGAAGCGTGAGGATTGAAATCGGCGCGCTTCCGTAACGCGTGCCGAGCTCGCTGCCCCACGTATCCGCCGATGCGGCGGCGAAAGCGCCGGCGAACGCCGCCGAAAACGGCGCGCCGAAACGAACCGCCAAGATCGCGCAGACGGCCGCGACGCCGCCATTGGCCAGCACTTGCCAACCGCTGCGCGGCTGCGCGCCGGTATCATGGCGCGAAAGCAGCGCGGACGGTATGAAGAACGCAAAAAGCACCGCCGTGCCGCGCCATCCGCTCGCGGCAAAAACCGCCAAGCCGACCGCAAACGCCGCGACCGCGCCGTCGAACGAAAGTGCTCGCGTGCGATGGGCGATCAGCGCGACGACTGCAGCCAGTCCGGCACCGAGCGCTAATTGCATCATCGCGGTCGCGCAAAGTACGATTCGAGCGCGTCGAGCATTCCCGCGGTCGTATAAGTGTCTGCGACGACGTCGACCTGCAGGCCGGCGGCGCGTGCCGCCGCGGCGGTGATCGGCCCGATACAGGCGACGCACTTTTCCCGCGCGGCCGCCGCGGTCTCAAGACCATCGCCGACCAAGGCGACGAAGCCGCGAACGGTACTCGCGCTCGTAAACGTCAGAACGTCGGCGCGCGCTACTTTGTGCTGGAATTCCGCATCCGCAGCGACAACCGTTTTGTAGGCAGCAACGACGGTCGCGTGCCGCCCGGACTCTTCGAGCAGGCGCGGCAACACGTCGCGCGCCTCGGCCGCGCGATAGACGAGGATGCAATCGCCCGGGCTCGACGCCGCTATTACGAGGCGCCCAACTGCTTCGCTGATGAAGTCCCCGGGAATGAGATCGGGGCGGATGCCGAAGCCCCGCAACCGCTCGGCGGTGCGCTCGCCGATGGCGGCGACCTTCGCGTTCCCTATCGCGCGCGCGTCGGCGTTGCGCGCTGCGAGTCGTTCGAAGAACGCGTCGACGCCGTTTTGCGACGTGAAGATCACCCATGCGTAGGACGCAAGCGCATCGAGTGCCTCGTCGGCGGCGCGCGCGTCGTCCGCGGCGCAGATCTCGATCGTCGGTCCGAAAATCGGCTCGGCGCCGCGCTCCAAAAGGGCCTGCGCGAAGCCACTCGATTGGTGACCGGCGCGCGTGATCAAGACGCGTTTGCCAAAAAGCGGCAGCGCATCGAACCAACGCAACTCGTCGCGCACGCGCACGACGTCGCCGACGATAACGACTGCCGGCGACCCAATCTTCTCGCGCGCCGCCGCTTCGGCGATTCCGTTTAGCGTACCCGTAACGGTGCGCTGGCTCGGGCGCGTACCGTCTTGCACGACCGCGACCGGCGTATCGGCGCCTAGGCCGTGATCCATCAACTGCCGTGCGATTTCGCTCAACGTCGCGGTGGCCATCATCAGAACGAGCGTACGCGCCGGATCGGCGAGTTTTGCCCAATCCAACGTCGGCGCGGGCTTGGTGGGATCTTCGTGGCCGGTGATCACGGTGAACGCGGCGGCAAACTCGCGATGCGTGACGGGGATGCCTGCGTACGCCGGCGCCGCCAAAGCGGAACTTATGCCGGGCGCCACATCGAAGGCGACGCCCGCGGCGCGCAGCGCCTGCCCCTCTTCGCCACCGCGACCGAACACGAACGGATCGCCGCCCTTGAGGCGTACGACGCTCTTACCGTTTCGTGCCTTTTCGATCATCAGGCGCGCGATCTCGTCTTGCGGCATGGCCTGCACTCCGCGGCGCTTTCCCACGAAGATTCGCTCGCACTGCGACGGCGCCAGCGCCAGGACCGAATCGCTGACCAGGGCATCGTAGAGCAACACGTCGGCGCCGCGAAGGAGTTCGGCTGCCCTTAACGTCAGCAGGCCCGGGTCCCCCGGGCCTGCGCCGACGAGATGGACTTTGCCGCGGCCGTTACTCACGGCTTTCCGCAACGGAGTCCAGCTCGAAGAGCTCGTCGAGCACCCGCGCGGTCGAAAGCGCTTCGTCGCGATCCAGCGTGGCCTTCTCGCGAATGCGCAAAATCGCCGAGTGCAATAACTTCGAGACGATCGTCATTGTCGTGCCGGTAATCAGCATGCGCTCGCGCTCGTCCAGGTCGGGGCAGCGCGCCAGCAGCCGTTCCAGCTCCGCCGCGCGAATCGATTCCGCCTTGCGCGTCAGCCGGGCGATCACGGGAACCGCGACGCGCGAACGATACCAGTTTTCGAATCGGTCGACGTACTCCGCGATGATTTCTTCCACCGCGGGGATCGCTTCGCGGCGCAGCTCCAACCGCTCATTCACGAGCGCCTTGAGGCCGTCGATATCGACGAGCGAAACGTTGGGGATGTTGGTGACGGCCGGATCGACGTCGCGCGGGACGGCGATGTCGACGATGAAGAGCGGGAGATCCGGACGGCGCTCCATCGCCGCGCGAACTCGCGCTTCGTTGAGGACGAAGTGGGATGCCCCGGTGGACGCAACCACGACGTCGGCCCGCGCCATCGCGTCGACCAGTCCCGGCATCTCGACGGCTTCACCGTAGCCGGCGTCGGCGACGAGCTCGCGCGAACGCGACATCGTTCGATTCGCCACGATGACGCGGGCCGCGCCTTCCTGACGCAATCGCTTGACGGCCGTGCGTCCCATCTTGCCCGCGCCAACGACCAAAATCGATTTGTTCTCCAGCGTGCCGAGACGGCAGCGAGCCGCGGCGACGGCGGCCGTCGCAATCGAAGCGGAAGCTCCGCCGATTTGGGTCTGAGCGCGCGCCGTTTTGCCGGCGGCCAAAGCTTCGCGAAAGAGGCGGTGCAGCGTCCGCCCGAGCGATTTTGCCTGCATTGCGGCGACGTATGCGTCTTTCACTTGGCCGAGAATTTCGGCTTCGCCGATGAGCATCGAATCGAGCCCCGTGCACACGCGAAAGAGATGATCGACGGCTTGATGGCCCAGGCGCGTGTAGAGATACGATTCGATGTCGTAGCCGGTCGCGCCGTGACCGAAATTTGCAAGGAACGACTTGATCTGCGCGATGCCGCGTTCGTAGTCGTGCAGATCGGCATAAATCTCCAAGCGGCCACAGGTCTGCAGCATGCAAGCTTCCTGGACCGCTTCGTAGTCGCGCAGCGCCACCAAGGCCTCGGCCATCCGCGACGCGGGGAAGGCGTGCCGCTCGCGGACTTCCACCGGGGCGGTGTGGTGGGAGAGCCCTATGCACGTGATCGGCATCGCCTAGCCCCTATTCCACGTACGAGCGATCATGCGGTTGCCAAGAGTTGGGAGAGGGCGGCGTCGGCCGTTGCGACGGTCCGTTCGACGTCGTGGCGCGCGTGCGCGGTCGAGAGGAAGTTCGCTTCGAAGGGCGAGGGTGCGAGATAAATTCCTCGTTCCAGCATCGCGCCAAAATATTTCGCGTAAAGTTGGCGGTCCGAGCGACGCGAGCTCTCGAGATCGGTCACGGGCTCCGCGCTGAAGAAGAGCGAGAACATCGAGCCGGCGCGGCTGCAGGAGTGCGCCACCCGATGATGGCTCATCACCTCATCTAACCCGTCGGCAAGTTGTCGCGTCATGTCCTCCAAACGATCGTAGAGCCCCGTGTCGGCGGCGACGATCCCCAGCGTCGCCAGACCTGCCGCCATCGCGAGCGGATTTCCGGAGAGCGTTCCGGCCTGATAAACCGGGCCGTCCGGCGAGAGATGCGCCATCACGTCGGCCCGGCCCCCGAACGCGCCAACCGGCAGCCCTCCCCCGATGATCTTGCCCAGCGTCGTGAGATCCGGCGTGATGCCTTCGCGCGCTTGGGCGCCGCCCCGAGCTACGCGAAATCCGGTCATCACCTCGTCGAAGACGAGCAGCGCTCCGTAATCCGAGCACAGCTGGCGGAGGCTCTGCAGGTAGCCGGGCAGCGGCAATATCAGCCCCATGTTTCCGGGGTAGGGCTCGACGATCACTGCTGCGATCGTTTCGGCGTTGAGCTCGAAGGCGCGCCGTATTGCCGCCACGTCGTTGAACGACACGACGATCGTGTCGCGCGCGGTGCCTTCGGTCACCCCGGGCGAGTCGGGTGATCCGTGCGTCAAAGCGCCCGAGCCGGCCGCAATCAAGAACGAGTCGCCGTGCCCGTGATAACAGCCGGCGAACTTAACGATCTTCTCGCGCCGCGTGAAACCGCGCGCCAGCCGGACCGCGCTCATCGTCGCCTCGGTGCCGCTGGAGACGAAGCGCAGTCGCGCAAGCGACGGCATCATCGATACGATCAGCTCCGCAAGTTCGCTCTCCAACTCGGTGGGCGTTCCGAACGACGTTCCCCGAGCGGCCGTGTTGGCGATCGCGCGGGTCACTGCGGGGTGCGCGTGGCCGAGCAGCAGCGCTCCCCAGGACATCACGTAATCGAGGTATTCGTGACCGTCGAGGTCGTACAGCATCGCGCCGGCCGCACTCTTGATGAAGATCGGTGAAAGCCCGACGGCGCCCAGCGCGCGCACCGGCGAATTGACGCCGCCCGCAATGACGCTGCGCGCCCGCGCGAACGCCGCGATCGATCGCTCCAGTTTCATGCCGTACCTACTATACCGGCAAGATCGCTCGGGCGATTCACGTTATGAAAATACTTCCCCTCGATCGCCACGAGGCGTGTCGCGACTCGTTCCACGAGCGCGTGCATCGCGCCGTTGCCGCTCTCGCACGCTGCCGGGCCTTCACGCAGAACGGCGGATCGAGCGTAGAGCCCGGCCAGCGGCTCGATCCGTCCTTCGTGCTGCGGAACGGCGGCCTCGTCGCCCGGTTCCCAGGCCGCCAATAATCGATTCAGCACGGACGAGTCCAGCCGCGGTTGATCTGCGGCCACGGCAAAAAGGCGCGCGGCCGGGATTATGCTGCAGGCCGAAACGAACGCCTCCAACGGACCGCCGCCGGGGCGCCGATCGATCAGCAGCGGTGCGTCGAGCAAAGTGTCCACCTCGCGCGAGAACGTTGCTTTCCCCGCTATGTAGATAGGGAAGGCGGCCGCGCGCAAGTTGCGATAGCAGCGCACGATCATCGGTTCGCCATCCACGCGCTGCTCGAGTTTTTTGGGAAATCTCCGGGCCTCGCCTCCGGCGAGAAGGACGATGGCAACGGAATCCTGCCGTAGACGGGCTTCAGCCACGGCGTCGAGCGTATTCTTTGGCGTGATAGGTGATGATGATGTCGGCGCCGGCGCGCACGAACGACGTCAGCATTTCTTCGATGGCGCGTACGCCGTCGAGCCAACCGTTCGCTATGGCCGCATGCAGCATGGCGTATTCGCCGCTGACGTTATAGACCGCGATCGGCACGTCGAAGCGGTCGCGTGCCGCGCGAACGACGTCGAGGTACGGCAGCCCGGGCTTGACCATCACGATGTCGGCGCCTTGTGCGATGTCCAGTGCGATTTCGCGCAACGCCTCGCGCGCATTGGGCGGATCCATCTGGTAGCTGCGCCGGTCGCCAAACTGCGGCGCAGAACCAGCCGCTTCACGAAACGGACCATAGAAGGCCGAGGCATACTTCGCGCTGTAGGCCATGATCGCCACATCGGTGCAACGCTCTGCGTCCAGGGCCGCACGAATGGCTCCAACGCGGCCATCCATCATATCCGAAGGCGCCACGACGTCGGCGCCCGCTTTCGCGTAGGTGAGGGCCGTTCGTCCGAGCAGCTCGATCGTGGCATCGTTGTCTACCTCGCCGCCCTCATTCAAGATGCCGCAGTGCCCGTGATCGGTATACTCGCACGCGCAAAGATCGGCCATCACCAGCATGTCCGGCAAACTTCGTTTGATCGCTCGAATCGTGTGCTGCACGACGCCTTGGGGATCGTAGCTGCTCGATGCAGTCGCATCCTTGCGCGCGGGAATTCCGAAGAGCAGTACGCTCTTGATGCCCAGCGCGAAGAGTTCGCGCGCTTCGACGACGGCATCCTCGAGCCGCAAGCGCGCGATGCCGGGCATGGCTTCGATCGGGCCGGCATCATCGGGCCGTTCGACCACGAAGAGCGGTTGCACCAGTTGCTCGACCGCGACGCGGTGCTCCCGAACGAGCGCGCGCACCACCTCGCTGCGCCTAAGCCGGCGCGGGCGCAAAACGATCAGGATTCCACTCCCCGAGCGGAAGTCGCAACGGAGGATCTCAACAGGGCCGACAGTTCGATTCCGAGCGCGCGGGCCTCTGCCAGGGTCGAAATCGACCGGTCGAGGCGTTGACGGACCGGCGTCCCGCCCTCGGGCGCATATGCGCCCAAGGCGACCATCTGCGTCCCGTCCAGATAGGCATGAATTCCGAGGGGTGCGCTGCAGCCCGCACGCAGGGCGCGCAGGGCGGCGCGCTCGCACTCGATGCAGAGCGCGCTCGCGGGATCGTTCACGGCGGCGTGCAGCCTTTCGGCGAGCCACTCGTCTTCGGCTCGAGTTTCCACGGCGAGCGCGCCCTGCCCGACCGCGGGCACGATGCGTTCGACTGGGAACGGCACGACGTGCTTGGCGGTCGCGCCTAAGCGCTTCAACCCCGCCGCCGCCAAGACGATCGCGTCGTACTTGCCGTCAGCCAATTTCTGCAAGCGCGTGTCGACGTTACCGCGCAAATTCTCATAAACAAGATCGGGACGCAGGGCGGCCATTTGCATTCTCCGGCGCGGGCTGGACGTTCCGACGATGGCACCGGCTGGAAGCGATTCGAAGTCCGGATAGCGTTCGCTGCAGAAGACGTCGCGCGGATCCTCGCGGCGCGAAATTGCGACGATACGCATGTCCTCCGGAAGAGCGCTGGCGAGATCCTTGCACGAATGAACGGCATAGTCGGCGCGGCGTTCGCGCAGCGCCTCTTCCAGCTCTGTGACGAAGACGTTGACGCCGAGCTGATCGAGGGGACGCTCGCGATCGCGATCCCCATGGGTCGTAACTCCTAGGAGCGTCGTTGCGATGCCATGCTGTGCGAGCCGCGCGGCAATCGTGCGGCTCTGGATCGTCGCCAGTTTGCTTTGACGGGAAGCGCATACCAGCGTCGTGGGTGCCATCGCCGCGAGCTCGGCGACGGGCTGCGCAGCCAGCGTACGCAAGATGCCGGCGCGTTCCTGTGCCGGGAATGCTTCCTTGACGTGTTTTCGCATCCGCGCCAGCGTGCTCGCCGCTCGCGCGTAGTGTGGTCCAAGGTATTGTTCGATCTCCCGAACGACGCGCGCCGAAAAGGCCGGTGCGGTGCCGCCCGAGTCGACGCTGATCGTGAGGTCGCCGATCCTCACCGTTGCAGCCATCGTGAAGTCGCCTTCGGTCGCGTCGGTTGCGTCGCAAGCCAGCACGCGCGCCGCGTGCGCATCGGCGACGATTCGGGCGTTGAGTTCGCCGTCGTCGGTTGCGGCGATGACGAGCGCCGCATCCGCCACGTCCGCGCACGCATAAGCGCGCGCCGCGGATGCGCCACCGTTTGCGGCGAGCAGGGAATGCAACTTATCGCCGATGAGCGGCGCCACGACGAAAACCGGGAAGCCAGCATCGATGAGCGATTCGGCTTTGCGCGCGGCGACTTCGCCGCCGCCCACGATTACGGCGTGACGGCCATTCGGCCGGAGGGAGATGGGTAGCATACGAACACAAAAAGACTTCCGCGCCCTGCGGTCAAAGACCGCCTTGCGTGCTGCGTTTGCAAGTTCCACAGGGACCCGCCCGCGCGGCCATCGTTGGTGCTGTCGTGGCGGCCCTGGTTACCCTGCCGGGCTTGGGAGTCGGTACGCTGTGGGACAACAGCGAAACGGCCTACGGCGAAGTCGCTCGCGAAATCTTGCTCACCCACAACTGGGTGATCATGCATCTCAATAACGTGCCCTACTTCGTTCAACCACCGCTGTATTTTTGGCTCGGCGCCGTCTTTTCGTTGCTGATCGGTCACCCGACGGCGTTAGCGCTGCGACTTCCGTCGGCGCTGGCGACCATCGCGCTGTCCGCGTTTACCGGTTACGCCGTTGCACGACAGGCCGGAACGCGCGTCGGCGCCTACGCCGCCGTAATTCTCTCGACGTGTTTGATGCAAGCGGTCATCGGGCGGCTCGCGATCATGGATGCGTTGCTGGACTTGGCCGTCGCGATGACGATTTTTTGGTGGTTTCGCGGCCTTGAAACGGGGCGCGACCGGTACGTCATCTACGGGTGGATTGCGGCCGGAGGCGGATTTCTCGCCAAGGGCCTCGTCGCCCCCGCCATCGCGCTGCTCGTCATCGTGCCGTTCTACTTTTGGAACCGGCGATACGAACGAACCTCCGCGCCGTCGGCGCGCGCTTGGATCGTCGGTCTACTGGCGTTCGTCGCAATCGTCGCTCCGTGGCCGATTGCGCTGGTTTCGCACGATCACTTCTTCCCGCTCGAGAAGCTGATCGGGGAGTACACCATCGGCCGGTACACCAGCGTCGTGGAAAATCAGTCCGGCCCGATATGGTACTACCTGCCGGTTATTATCCTGGGCTTCTTCCCATGGATCGCGTTCGTTCCGATGGCCATCGTGTACTCGGTGCGCCAGTTGCGCGCCCGCGTCGCGCAGGACCCCCATTTCGCGCGCCTCGTGCGTCTTGGCTTGGTTTGGATCGTGATGCCCTTGTTGTTCTTCAGCTTCGCGCGAACGAAGCTTCCGAACTACGTCGCGTTGGAATTTCCGGCCCTCGCTATGATCACCGCGCTGTACTTCGAAGCGGTCGCACGCAAGGGAGGGACCCGCTCGGCGGTGGTTTCGGCGGCGACGGTACCGGTAACGATCGGTGCGCTGGCCTTCGCCATTTGGCTTTTTACGCGCAACAATCGACTCACGGGCGAAGTCGCGCTCGTCGTCCCGCCGTTGATCGCAATGGCTTTCGCAATCTTCGCAGGCTCGCTGCTGACGGCGCTCCTGGTTGCGCGCGCGAAGAGCGTTTGGGCGGCACCATATGCGCTGGCGCTGGCTGCAACGGTCGGCGTCGTCGTGCTCGCCGTGACCGTTTTGCCGCACGCCGAAGCGTTTAAGCCGGTCCCGCGATTGGCTGCCGTAATCGAACGCGAGCGCCAATCGGGAGACGTCGTCGCGATTCAAAACGTTTCGGGAGGCAACGCACTGCTGTTTTATACGCGGCCAATCGTACGCGTGCTGGCGCCCCCGGGTGGGAGCGATCCTCAAAATGACGGCATGGATCCCCGCGCCGTGATCTGCACTGCAACCCGCGCGTGGGTCGTCGCCCCGGCGATTCGCCCCGCGGAAGATCCAACGTATGGGCGAGACCGGCACCGCGTGGCGGTGGACCGAAAGGCCGCGCTATTTCTCTACGACGGACCGCCCTGCCGTTAGAGGTTCCTAAGGTTTGTAGCCGGAGACTTGGGCTTGCGTCACGGCCGAGGCGTGATTGTTGCCGAGCGATCCGCGAATATAGGTGATGACGTCCGCGATGTCTTTGGTGGAGAGCGTGCCCTTCCACGCGGGCATCTGGCCGTTGTAGCTCTGGCCGTTGACGGAGATCGCCCCGTGCAGGCCGTTGATGAGGATTCCGATCACCTTGTTGGGATCGCCCGTGACGACGGGGTTGTTCGCAAGTGGCGGGAACGTGCCGGGCAATCCTTGCCCCTGCGCACCGTGGCAGGTCGCGCAGTTTGCAGAAAATACTTTCGCGCCGCTGGCGTTTGTCGGCGAAGACGACTGACTGCCCGCGCCTGAACCCGGCGAGCCGGCGCTGGGTGCGTTTTCCGTGCCCGCCAGCACGACCGATTCCGGCGGCGAGGCCGGCGCGGCGGCTTGCTTGATCATCGTGGTCGCCTGTCCGTAGACGGTAAGGCCCACGATCACGCAAACGACGATCGTCGCAATCCAGAGCAGTCGCGAACGTGACGCGAAGCTACGCGTGCGGCTGCGATCCAGCCACGGAATGAAGAGCACCGCCAGCAAAAAGAGGGTCGGTACGATGATCGTCGCGATCAGTTCCGTGCCGATCTCCAACGGGCCGAGATGAACGATCGGCGGCACCAGCGCGAGAAGGCCGAAGAGCGATAAGAAATACCACGCCGGATACGGCACGAAGAATTTGGTCGGGTCCGCTTTGGCGTCGAGATACGGCGGCAATGCGAATGCGAGAAAACAGATGATGACGAACACGATGAGCGAGAACGCGCCGTCCATGAAGAACTGGTCCGGCCAGAACGGTCCCGGGCGCAGCGTGCGCCGATCTTCCACGACCGGTCCGGCCGAGCCGTTGTGGCGGAAGATGGCCAGATGCGCCCCGACCAGCAGAACCAAGACCGCCGGCATCAGCCAAACGTGCAGGCCGAAGAAGCGGTTGATCGTCGCGGTCCCCATGGCGCCGCCACCCTGAGCGATGTGCTGCATGACCGGCCCGGCGATTGGCGCGAGGCCGACGATGTTGAGCGATACTTGCGACGCGAAATAGGCGTCCATGTCCCAAGGCAAGAGATAGCCGGTGAGTCCCAGCACCAGCGTGACCAGCAGGAGCAGGACCCCGACGACCCACTGCAGCTCGCGCGGCGACTTATATGCGCCAAAAATGAGCACTTGCAGCAGATGCAGGAAAACCAGCGCGATCATCGCCGACGCGCCCCAGTAATGCACGGCGAGCAAAAAGTGCGTGTACGGATTGAGGTACATCGCGCGGGTCGATTCCCATGCAGTGGCCGCCGACGGCGCGTAGAAGAACGTCAGAAAGATGCCGGTGACGATCTGCACGATCATCGCAAACAGCGTCGCGCTCCCAAAGACGTACCAATAGCTCGCGCCGCCAGGAACGTCTTCCGTAAGAAAATCCTTGGCCATCGAGACGAAGCCGGTGCGTTGTTCGATCCAATTCAGCACGATTTCAATATCCTATGCCTGATAGGAGACGACGATGCGTTGCGGCGTGTTCGACTGATACACGATCCACGTCACCTCAGCCTGGCCGCTTTGCTCGCGAAGCGGCAGCGGGTCCAAACCGCGCGGCGCGGGCCCCGCGACGTGCGTGCCGTCCAGCGTGTACTGGGAGCCGTGGCAAGGGCACATGAACCGGTTTTGTGCGTCGCTCCAGTTGTAATAGCAGCCCAAGTGCGGACATATCGGGCTGAAAACTACGAAGCCCATGTTGACTACCGGATAATCCACGTTGGGCTTTCCGCCGGCTTGAGTGAAGATATCGGGACGCGCCGCTTGGAACTTCGCCGGATCAACCTTGATGCCCCAAACGTATTCCGCCGCCGATTGCTCGGGCAAATAGCCGTCGGTGAACTTCAACGTAAACGTAAGCTTGACGGGCTTATCCGTCGCCTTTTGCAGCATGTCGAGCTCTTGCGCGGTTAGCGGCGCCCAGCTACCGGCCGCGGCGTTTTTCGGCGGAATCAGCGAACCGACGATCGGTACCGCGAGCACGACCCCGACGATGCCGCCGATCGCTATCGTGGCGTTCGCCATGAAGGTCCGCCGGCTGACTTCCAAAGCGTTTTCGGGGGCGTCTTGCGCGGTCAATGTCGTTCTCCAAGAAATAGCGTGGTTAAGAGTCGCTGGCTCATTTGCCGGAATTCCAAGTCATACCTTGTAGCTGTGCAGCCCGGAAATCCAAATGTTGACGCCCAGGTAGCAGAAGATGATTGAAACGAATCCGATGACGCTAACCCAGTTCGTACGCAGTCCCCGCCAGGCGTGTCGAGTGTGCAGGTGCATGTACGCGAGATAGATGATCCACGAGAAGAGCGCCGCCGTTTCTTTCGGATCCCATTGCCAATATGCGCCCCAGGCTTCTTTCGCCCACATCGCGCCGGTGATGATGCCGATCGAAATGAGGGGCAGCCCGATCGCGACCGCGCGATAGACGACGACGTCGAGCTGCGGCAAGCTCGGCAGCGCGGAGAGCCACGCGGCGACGGGGCCGCCGGCACGCGCCGGCGCGAGGTAGTATTTCAGCAGATAAATGCACGAAAAGACGAACGCTACCAAAAAGGCGGCGTACGACGAAACGACGATCGGCACGTGAATCTTAGCCCAGTACGATTGCAGCGACGGCACCGGCGGCATCGTGCCCTCGTACCAGGTGACTCCGTAGGCCAGGAAGATCGCGGCCAATGCCAGCACGAAGCCGCCCGCGAACCATAGCTTGTAGCGAAACGCAAATCCGATGTAGATGGCCACGGACATCGCCGAAAACAGCGAGAGCGATCCATAGAGATTGAGCAGCGGCCACACGTGGGTCAGCTCGAAGCGCGCAATCAGTTGTGCGAACTGCGCCACGCACCCGAGGATCGCCAGCGGGATGCCGACGTCGCGCAGCCACTGCGCTCGCGAAAAGAAATAGGTCAGCAGCGCAAGAGTCCCCAGCGTGTAGGCCGACAGTGCGACCGCGATCAGGATCTCGTCTAGCGGCATGTCCGTAACGATACCACCAAGCGCTCAAACTCGCTCTCGAAAACGTCGTAGCCCTTTACCGTCGTGGCGGCCGCCCCCACCCGGCAGCGCTGCGGCCCCTCTTCGTCCACCCGCAGGTAGATCCGGGCGGGCAAAAGATAGAAGGAAATGATGAGCCCGGCCAGCAGCACGAAGGCGCCGATCCCGACCAGGGGAACGCCCGGATCGTAGCGGTACTGAAAGCCGCTGTACAGCACGTAACGCTGTGGGGTTACGCGCCAGCCGCCGCCGAGATCGATCCAGGTTCGCAGCGGCACCAGCGCCTCACCCACTGGGCTCCCGGCTTGCGAGACGCCGAGCACGACGGCCGGGTCGTTGACGCGCGGATCCGCGGTGGGCATCCCACTTTGCTTATCGACCGTCGGCGCGAACCGGTCGTAGAGCACGCTGCTCTGCGTTCCGGGAAGCGCGAACGAATCGCCTTCGAACATCGTGCGTTCCGATAAGGCGGCGTCGCGAACGCGGTTTCTCGTCACGAGAAACCGCATCCCGAAACCATAGCTCGATTGGTAATACAGCGTCCCGTCTACGTCGATCGGATGATTGACCCGCACGGTCATGTGCTTCGGGATGCCGTCTTTCCCCGTCACGGTAACGCGCGAGACGTAGTCTATGGGTTGGTACACCATTCCGCTCTTGGTCATGATCGGTGCGATCCGGTACGCGAAATCGTCCAACCGAATCAACGCGTGGGTCCGCGCGACCTCTGCGGTCTGGCCTTTGAGCACGGCCAGGTCCCCCGAAAAGCCGGTTGCCCAATAGAGCGTCGTTCCCGCCGCGATGATGACGAAGCCGGCGTGCGCGACCAAGACGCCGCGCCGCGCCCAGTTATGCTTGTCGGCGAAGCTCCATTCGACCCCGCCAAAACAGCGTTCGCGTATTCGCCAGCCGCGTGAAACGAAGAGCTTTTCGAGGCGGCTTCGCACCTCGGCGGCATCTCCGGCGGCTTCGAAGGTGGAATGGAGCGGAATCTTCTCCACGTTGACCGGGCGCAAGGGCGGAAGGCGAGCGGGGATCACACGCTTGAACGTGCAGACCGCTAGGGACAGCAAGATCAAGCCGATGATTCCGACGTACCACGGCGAGTGATACACGTTGTCGAGGTTGAGGCGCAGAATAGCGCGAGCGATCGGGGGCGCATAGGTCTGCAAGTACGCGCTCGGGTCTTGACCTTGCTCGACGACGACTCCGATGAGCGTGAGGATGCCCCAAGCGACGAACAGCGTGACCGCGAACAGCACGTTTCCGAACGTGCGCACGAAATCGCCGTACAGGCCTCGCGACAGAGCGATCACCGCGTCGGAATCGACCAGCGGCGTTCGAGCGGCAAAATCACCCAGATCGAGAGCTCGTACAGCGCGTACATCGGCAACGCCAGGAGCGCCATCGTCAAGGGATTGCCGTCGGGTGCCGCGATGCCCCCACCGACGAAGAAGCCGAAAAGGGCGTGGCGCCGATGCCGCATCAGCGAACGCGAATTCACGATGCCCAGACGCGCCAGACCTATCAAGACGATCGGCGTCTGAAAAATGATGGCGAAGAGGGCCAGCAGCAGGATCACGAAATTCAGCGTCGCGGCGATGCCAAACGTCGGGGTAGCGACCGCATCGGTGATGTGGATCAGTGCGGCGACGACGCGCGGAATCACCACGAAGTGCGCAAACGCGAGGCCCAAGGCGGCCAATAAAAACGACGGCAGTATGAACGCGTAAACCATCCGGCGGGTGCGCGGATGGACCGCCGGCACGACGAACAACCAAAGCTGCTGCAGCAAGATCGGCAGGCCGAGGACGATTCCGCCGATGACCGAGAACTTGAACTCGGTGAAGATGACGTCGGCCGGGCCGAACGCGTGCAACTGAATTCCGCCGAAATACTCGTGCATCATCCAGCGTATGACGAACTGCGACGGCCAGAACAGCAGCACGGCAATCGCACCGACGGTCGCTAGCGCAACAAAGAGACGATTACGGAGCTCCCGCAGGTGCTCCGTGAACGGCATCTCCTTTTGATCCCACGTCGCCTCGTCGTCGGCGGTCGGCGTTGGGCGCTGCGCCAACATTTCGCGCGAGGATAACGTCGCTATGAGCTGGGCGTGCCGTGGCCGGGGGTGGGCGGCGGGACGGCTTCGCCTGTGCCCGATCCGATCTGGACGTTGTCCATGATATCGGCCTGCGCCGTGGCGGCACGCTGGCGCGCTTCCTCGCGTGCCTTGGCCGCGGCCTCATCGGCTTCGGCCTGTCCCATCAGGAATTCTTTCTTCGCTTGTCCGGCGCTGCGCGCGAGCTTCGGAAGTTTTTCCGCTCCGAAGAGCAGAGCACCGACGACCAGGATGCCGATGATGATCGGCGCGTCGATGATTGCGAGAAGCGGATGTGCGGTCATGTCGAGTGATCCCCTTTTGTCGCCCTAGTCCACCAGGACGTCGGTAAGTTTTTCCAGGTCTGTTTTCGCCGCGCCCGCGTCAATCGGCTCTAAGGCGCTCTTGGCCCGCGCGGCAAAGCGAGCGATCTGCACGCGCGTTGCTTCCAGGCCGCCCTCGCGATCTATTGCTTCGACGATGGCCGGAATCGCGTCGTTTGGGCCGGCATCGTAAAAATGCCGAACCTTCGAGCGAAAGCTGGCGCTACCGGCGGCCAGCGCGGCGATCAAGGGCAGCGTCGTTTTGCGTTCCACGAGGTCGTTGGCGGCCGGCTTGCCGAGCGAGCGTTCGTCGGACGTGATGTCCAGCAGGTCGTCTTTCATCTGAAACGCGATGCCGAAGCACTCGCCGAACTCTCGCAGCGCCTCGATCTCACGCACGTCGCCGCCGCCCATGATTGCCCCGCAGGCCGCGGAGGCGGCGAAGAGCGACGCCGTTTTCTTGCGCGCGATTTCGACGTACGCTTCGGCCTCGAGGTCGAGATTTCCGAGAGCCTGCAGCTGAAGCACCTCGCCGTCGCAGATGTCAGCCAGCGTTGCCGAGAGTATGTTTGGGATGGGATGCGGGTAATCGAGGGTAACGTTCTTAAAGATCCACGCGAAGAGATAGTCGCCGGCGAGCACGCTTACGCGGTTCCCATAGTCCACCGCCGTGGCGTTGACGCCGCGCCGAGTTTGCGCGTTGTCGACGATGTCGTCGTGAATCAACGTTGCGACGTGGATGAGCTCCATGTAGGCCGCTAGGTGCAGATGCTCGAGATAGTCTCCGCCGCAAGCTTGCGCGGCGAGCAGCGTGATGCGCGGACGTAAGCGCTTACCACCCGCCGCGAGCATTCTCTTTACCGCTTCGGTGATTATCGGGTTGTCCGTAGAGAAGCTTCCGCGGAAGAACTGCTCCACGAGCGCCTGCAGATCGTCTTGCGTGCCCCGCGCCGGGCCGGCCAAGCTCACGGTTTCGTCCCGAAATGAATCGCGACCGCTCCGCCCATCAAGCGCCGGAAACCGGCGTTTGCGAAACCGGCTCGCGCGAAGCGCTCGCGCAATTCCGGTGCGTTGGGATGGTGCGTGAGCGAGTTCGGCAGATACGTATACGCCATTCGGGAACCGCCGACGATCCCACCGAGCAGGGGCACGAGGCCGTAGAAATAGAGATCGAACAGCCGCTTGAACGTCCGATTCGGCGCCTTGCTCACGTCGAGGTTCACGAAGCGTCCACCGGGCCGCAGTACTCGAAGCACCTCGCGCAACGTGCCGTCGACGTCCACGACGTTGCGCAGCGAGAACCCCATCGTCGCGCCGTCGAACGTTTCGTCCGCAAAGGGCATCGCCATGACGTCGCCCTGCACGAAGCTCGCGCCGCGGCGCCCTCGCGCCCGATGCTGGGCTCGTTCTAGCATCGGGGCGCAAAAATCGATCCCCGTCACGTCGAGGCCCGGTTCCACGCGCAGCAGATGAAAAACCAAGTCGCCGGTCCCGCAGCAGCAATCGAGAATCCGTGCGTGCGGTGCCGGCGCGAGCAGGGCGATCGCGCACCGGCGCCAGCGCTCGTCGAGCCCGCCGGTGAGCACGCGATTGGCAAGATCGTAGCGCGGCGCGATCGAGGCGAACATTTCGCGTACGAACGCCCCCTTCGACGCGTCCGGCGTATCGTGTAGTGGTGACGAGGTCATTACTGATCGGCCCCTTCCAAGTGCCGTGCCCGGCTCCCCCTAAATGCGGCTAGGCGGCGCCCGCCTTCGTCGTGATGGCCGGTCGGATGTTTGCGCTCAGTTCCACCGGCGAGGTCCTAGCGGGGCTCGCGCGCGCCGCACACGTTGAGGTGACGGCATATACGCTCCGCGACGACGTGCTCTACGCGCTCGAAGCGGCAGCTCGTCGCGGTGCCCGCGTCGAGGTCGAGCTGGAGAGCCGGCCGTACAACGATCCACACGGTCATCTCGCCGCCGAAAACCGCAGCATCGTCGAGCGCCTTCGGAATGCCGGCGCGGAGGCGCGACTCGCCGATCCGGTGCACGCAAAGGAAATAGCCGCGGACGGCACGCTTTACTTCGACGACAAGAATTGGGGCCTCGACGATCTGGTCTTGCGAGCCGGCGATCCGGCCGACTGCAGATCGGTTGCTGCGACGAAGGACGCCGCGCTCGATGAAGAAGCGTGCCTTTTACGAGATGCCCGCGGACACGATGGCGTCGTCGTGGCAACCGAGTCGTTTGGGTGTTGCAACGCGGTTCATTCGGCGCTCGAAGCATTGGCGCGCGAAGGCTTGACGCCGCGATTGATCGTTTCCGAACGCGACCTGCGTCGCAACGACCGGGAGCGCGCGGTTTTGGACGGCCTGGTTCGCGAGGGCGTGCGAGTTCGCGTCTGCAAGGACTCCGAGAAGCTGGCCGTCGTCGGCGATCGGACCTGGATCGGCTCCGCAAATGCGACGGTGGCCTACGGCCGCGCGAACCTTCCGGATTGGGGCCTGTGCAGCCGCGATCCGCGCATCGTCGCCGCGGTTCGCGCGCGGATCGAGGCCGAATGGACCCTTGCCAAACCTTTCAAAGCCGGTCGTTAAGGGTTTTTTCACGTTCGGCTGCAAGCTTGGCTCATGCTTCCGGCGACGCTCGTTGGTATCTGGGCTGCGACGCAAGCTCCAACCCCGGTCGTCAACCAGTGGGTCCAGCCTGGCAACGCTTCGTGGCCGCCATTCGCGTTAGCGGTAACGCCGATCGACGAAACGCTCCACTACCTTTTGATCGTTCGAAAGCAGCCCGACGGAACGATTCGGGCGTTCGTCCGCAACCCTGAGGCAAACCAAGGCGCCTTCATCGGAACTCGAACCCTACGGCTCGACGGCGCGACGCTGCGTCTTCGCGCCCCGAACGAGCCCGACGTAATCGGCCACGCCGATCCGGGCGGAACGATAACGATCGATCTGCCCGGCGTTCAAAACGGCCTCTCTTTTCATCCCGCTACCGCGGACGACTTGCGCTGGTATTATCCGCGGCCCGCCAACACGTGGGCTTATCGGGAACCGCTCGTGGGCGACGACGGCTGGCCCGTGGGAACGCTGACCGACGTCGGGCTGCGTTTGCAGCCGATTGCGGCCGCCATGCGGCGCATCGTATCGCTGCGCGAGCCGAATCTTACGTCACCGTACGTGCACAGCGTCGCCATCGTGCGTCACGGCCGGCTCGTTCTGGACGAGTACTTTTATGGCTTCAGCGCGGCCCGGCCGCACGACGTCCGTTCCGCGGGTAAGAGCGTGACGACGCTGCTCGTGGGCCGAGCGATCGAAGATACCGCGCGCTTTACGCCGCAGACGCAAGTGCTGGCGTTTCTTTCGCAGTACGCGCCGTTTGCCCACGACGATCCGCGCAAACGCCGCATGAGCGTCGCCGACCTCATGACGATGTCGTCGGGGCTAGCCTGCGACGACAACGACGACAATTCCCCGGGCAACGAAGACTCGATGGAAAGTCAAAGCGCGCAACCCGACTGGTATAAGTATGCGCTCGACCTCCCGATGCAGTACGATCCCGGAACTCGGGCGGTCTACTGCAGCGCGGGCATCAATTTGCTTGGCGCGATCGTTTCCCGCGCTACGGGCACGCCGCTCGACCAATATTTCTATCGGCGCTTCGCCCAGCCGATGCAGTTCGCGCAGTATGCCCTCTGGTTGATGCCGCCGCCGACGCGCGCGGCCTATATGGGAGGCGGCGATTACTTTCGACCGCGCGACTTTTTGAAGTTCGGCCAGCTCTTCTTGAGCCACGGCGTCTGGAACGGGCAGCAGATCGTCGGTGATGCCTGGCTCCGAGCCTCGATCGTCAAGCGCGCGGTCATGAACGAGGATGCCGTGGGCGAGGGCGACCGTTACGGGTACGGCTGGCATCTCGCGGAGCTCTCGATCGACGGACGCAAGTACTCCGTCGTCAACGCCGGCGGAAACGGAGGTCAGCTGCTGATTATCGTGCCGAAGCTCGACATGCTCGTGATGATCACCGCAGGCAACTACGGGCAGTACCCGGTGTGGAAAAATTTCCTAATGGAGTTTGCCGGCGCCGCGATCCGCGCCGCGCACTAGGCGCGGGCCGAAGAGTTCGAGCGCGTTGTCGTCGGTCCGAGCGCTCAGCTCGTCGAGCGGCAGGCCGAGTAACTCGCTGAGCTTCGCCGCGATGTACGAGATGAATGCAGGTTCGTTGCGCCGGCCGCGCTTGGGGACCGGCGCCAGATAGGGACAATCCGTCTCGAGAACGATGCCGCCGATGCCGATGGAGCGCACCGCCTCACGCAGCGGAGCCGCGTTCGGAAACGTTACGACCCCGCCGATTCCCAACATCAAGCCGAACTCGTCAACGTACGTCCGCGCCTGCTCCGGCGAGCCGGTGAAACAGTGAACGACGCCACGCATCCCGGCGGTCCATTCCTCGCGCAAGATCGCGACGAAGTCCTCGAATGCGTCGCGCTGATGGAAGACGACCGGCAGCTCCGCCTCGCGCGCTGCTCGAAGTTGCGCGCGCAGCACCCGCGCCTGTGAATCGCGCGGGCTGTGCTCGTAGTAGTAATCGAGCCCCGCCTCACCGACGGCCACCACCCGCGCGTTCCCGAGCAGCGGTCGCAAACCGCCGCTAATTTCCGGCGGAGCATTCTTGGCCTCGTGCGGATGGATGCCGGCCGCCACCGCCAGGTCGTAGCGCTCGGCGATGCCGATCGCGCGTTCGCTGTCGGCAAGGTCTTCGCCGATGGTGAGCATTGCTCGCACGCCGGCGGCGCGCGCTCGCGCGACAACGTCGTCGCGATCTTCATCGAACTTTCGGTCCTGGACGTGACAGTGCGTATCGATCATTCCCCAACGAGCTTCGCTCGTCGGGGGCCCCTGTCTTTGAAAAAGCACTCCGTCGCTTCGCGACTGCGCGCCCCACGGGCTTCGCCCGCGGGTCCCCTCCCCTACGGAATTGTTGGCTCGATCTTTGGGAAGAGCGAGGCGGACGGAGCGGTTCGCGTGTTCGGCGCGAGCCCTCCCCACGCGGCCAGTGACACCGACCAATCCTCGTCGATTCTGCCGGGATTTCCGAGCTGTCGCCACATCTCGGTCATGCGCTCCGGCATCATGGGATGAAGCAGGATCGCGAGCCAGCGGAGCCCCTCGCAGAGGTCGTAGAGCACGGCGTCGAGGTCGTCACCGAGGTTCTGCTTATGCAGCACCCAGGGCTTGCGTTCGTCGACGGTCCGATTGAGTTCCGTCACGAGCTCCCAAATCGATTCCAGCGCTTCGCGGAAGCGCAGGTCGAGAATGCGCTCGCGTACCGCGACGGGGAGAGCGCCAAAACGCACGGCAAGCTCGCCGGGTGCGCGCCCCGCCGGAACGACGCCCGCGCGATAACGCTGCAGCATCGAGAGCGTGCGCTGCAGCAGATTGCCCAGATCGTTGGCCAGATCGCTGTTGTGACGCTGCGCGATTTTTTCCTCAGAATACGAAAAGTCGCTCCCGAAGGGTGCTTCACGGAGGAGAAAATAGCGCAGCGAGTCGGCGCCGAAACGCTCCGCCAGCAAGAACGGATCGACCGTGTTGCCCAGGCTCTTGCTCATCTTTTGGCCGGCCACGGTAATCCAGCCGTGAGCAAAAACGAGCTCGGGTGCGGCCTCGCCAAGCGCCCAGAGAATCGCCGGCCAAATGATCGTGTGAAAGCGCGCGATCTCCTTGCCGACGAGCTGAGTCTGTGCCGGCCAGCGCGCATGAAACTCCGCATCGTCTTCACCCCAGCCGATAGCGGTGATGTAGTTGAGCAAAGCATCGAGCCAGACGTAGATTACTCCGCCGCCCGGGATCGGCACGCCCCAGTCCAAATTGGAACGCGAGATGGAAAGATCGTCGAGACCTTCGGCAAGGATCGCCGTCATCTCGTTGTAGACGCTGCGCGGCTGCACCCACTGCGGATGCCGCTCGAAGTGCTCCAGCAAACGATCGCGATAGGCCGATAAGCGGAAGAACCAATCGTCCTCTGAAAGCCACTGCACCTCGCGGCCGCAGGTCGGGCAGCGCCCCTCGACCAGTTTCGATTCCAGCCAAAAAGTCTCGTCGTTGACGCAGTACCATCCCTCGTACGTTCCGAGATAGACGTCGCCACTCGCGCGCAGCCGATCGAAGACGCGCTGAACCTTCTCGACGTGACGCCTTTCCGTAGTGCGGATGAAATCGTCGTAGCTCACGTGATAGAGGGCGAAGAGCGCTTTCCACCGCGGCACGAGCTCGTCGGTCCATTCTTGCGGCGTTTTACCCGCGGCCGCGGCGGCATTGGCGACTTTTTGCCCGTGTTCGTCCGTGCCAGTCAGGAAGAACGTACGCCGAAAGGTGCGCGCCGTACGCGCCAGCACGTCGGCAACGATCGTCGTATAGGCGTGTCCGATGTGCGGCTGTCCGCTGATGTAGTAGATCGGCGTGGTGACATAATAAGCGCGCTCCATGCTCTGCTAGCTGTGGTTAATCGAAGCTTCGCGGCGCGCCTTTCGGGCGGCGGCGTGAGCGTAGAGCTGACGGCGATCGCCAAATCCACGCGCCGCCAGCAGCTTGGCGACTTCGCTGACGCGGCGCCCGGTTGCGAGGAGTGCGTCGATCGCATCTCCCGCCTCTTCGGGCGGCCGCTCCGTGACCTGCGTCGAGGCGTACGGTGCGATCGCAAAGGCAACCTCGCCCCGCAATGGGTCCGGCAACTCCCCGATCACCTGCTGCGCCGTTCCCCAGAGATGCTGCTCGTGGAGCTTGGTGTATTCGCGTACGACGAACACTTGCGCGTCGGGTGCGACCTGCGCGAGGTCGGTCAAGGTGGCGCGCAGACGGTGCGGCGACTCGTACCATAGCGTAGTCGCTCGCTGGCGCAACGCGTCGCTGAAACGCTCGCGGCGCGCGGCGGCGGTCCGCGGCGGGAATCCTTCAAAGGTAAAACGATGCAACGGAAAACCGGACAGCAGCGCTACCGCCGTGGCAGCGCTGGGCCCGGGCAGCACCTCCACCGGCACGCCGCCGGCGCGCGCCGCCGCGATCAGCGCGCTTCCGGGATCGGAGACACCCGGCATTCCGGCATCGCACGTGACGGCGACGAGCGAGGTGCGCGCACGATCCAGGATGGCCGCCGTGACCGAGGCCGCATTCTGCTCGCGGTAGCTCCAAATCTCCCGGCCGTCGAGCTCCAGCGCGTGCAGCAACTTCCGCGCCACGCGCGTATCTTCGGCAACGATCAACGCGGCCTCGCGCAGGACGTCGAGCGCGCGAAGCGTGACGTCGCGCAGGTTTCCGAGCGGCGTTGGTACGAAGATGAGCGGCATGGCACGAGGCTTCGACGTCGAGCATATACCTCCGGGCGCAAAACTGGAGCTGTACGTCTCACCGAGTTGCCCGTATTGCCAGCGCGCCATGGCGTATTACGATTCGGCCGGCACAGCCTATACGCGCCACGACGCGCAAAACGATAGGAGTGCGCGCGCTCGAATGTTCGAATACACCCACGGCGATCCAACGGTTCCCGCCATCGTCGTCGATGGAACGTACGTGCAGTCCGGTTGGGGGTCACCGCCGCGAGGCTGAACCGTGCATTGACCCACCGGTCGGTGGGCTCGAGCAAAGTTGCTACCGAAATGGAGGCTTAAGAAATGGACCACGACTCAGCGGCGGCTGCGGGAGTTATCGCAACGCTGGTTTTCGTATATGGCATCGTTCTCTTGGCAGTTATCGGATTCACGATTTGGGTGTATTGGCGAATATTCGTCAAGGCCGGATATAACGGCGCGCTCTCGCTTCTCAACTTCGTTCCGGGCGTGGGTCAGCTGATCTGCATGATCATTCTGGCTTTCGGCCGCTGGCCCATCGAGGACCAGCTCGCGGCGCTGCAAGGAAACGCGCCGCTCGGTGGTCCGGTTCCGCCGCCGCCGCCCGGCACGTCGGTTATGCCGACTTCGTAGTAACCCTAGACCCTACCCAAGCTCGGCGATCCAGCGCTCCACGTCTTCGCGGCGCGACGGTATGCTCGCCGACAGATTCTCGAAGCCGCCGCCGGTAACGGCGACGTCGTCTTCGATTCGCACGCCGATGCCCCGAAAACGTTCCGGCACCGTCGCGTCGTCGGGCTGAAAATAGCATCCCGGCTCGACGGTGAGAACCATCCCCTCGCGCAGTTTGCCGTGGCGGTATTCCGTCGTTCGAGCGTTGGCGCAATCGTGCACGTCCAGCCCCAACATGTGGCTGACGCCGTGCAACGTATAACGGCGGTGAAACAGGTTGTCGGGATCGATCGCTTCCTCGAGCGACATCTTCAGGATTCCGAGATCGATCAAGCCTTCGGCGAGCACGCGCGTCGCGCGACGATGCGGCTCGAGAAAGTCGTTCCCCGGGGCGACTGCCTCGATGCCGGCGCGCTGCGCGTTCCAAACGAGGTCGTAGATCGTCGCCTGTTCGGGTGAAAAGCGGCCGGAGATGGGCAGCGTGCGGGTGACGTCCGCGGTGTACAGCGACTCGCACTCGACGCCGGCGTCGAGCAGCAGCAACGCGCCCGCCTTGAGCGCGCCATCGTTTTTCGTCCAGTGTAAAGTGCAGGCGTGATCCGCCGCAGCGGCGATCGTTAAATAGCCCGTATCGTTCGCGTCGACGCGCGCGCGGCTCCAGAATGCCGCCTCGATTTCGCGCTCGCTCTTGGCGATCCGCATGGCGCGAATCGCGTCTTCGAACGCGAGTTTGGTGATCGCACAGGCTTTGCGCAGTTCGGCCAGCTCGTAGTCGTCCTTGACGAGCCGCGATTCCGAAAGATGTTCCGCGAGCTCATCGTCCGCGTCGGTTTTTTCGAACAGGCGATCGATGTCGTCGTCGTGGCTGCGGAGCAAGCGGAGCGGATACTTCGCGCTGCTCAGTTCGTCGAGATAGGACGCCAGCGCTTGGAGCGGGCGTCCTTCGTCCACGCCGTAGAACGCGCGGCTCTCTTCGACGCCGCGATGGCGCCCAACCCAAAGCTCGCCGTAGACTCGATCGGTGAAAAACTCCGCGCGGCCGCGGTTGTGCGCCGGCACGAACAGCAGGCTGCGGTGGGCGGCGCCATCGGGCTCGAGGATCAGGACCGCGCCGGGTTCGCCGCCGCCGGTCAGATATGCAAAGTCGCTAGAAGGACGAAAACGGAAGGCCGTGTCGTTGGCGCGCACCCGTTCGCGTCCGGCCGGTACGACCAGATAGGATCCGGGATAGGAGCGGCCGAGGCTCTCGCGCCGCTGACGAAATCGATCGACCTCCGGATGGACGCCGGCCGGTATCGGCCGATCTAGCCAGCCGCTCGACATGAAATCGATCAGCGCCTTCGGCGGTTGGAAGTCGTGGCTGGCTTTGGTCGGATCGAGCGTTCGTTCGGCGTTTTGTTCGGCGGACATGGTTCGACCAAGATTCGCCTAAGGTTCGACGGGTCATGCTGCACGCCACCGACACCCTCGCAAACGAGCGAACCTATTTGGCGTACGTGCGAACCGCGCTGGCCTTCATTGCGTTCGGCTTCGTGATCGCGCGCTTCTCGCTCTTCACGCGGGAGTTCGCGCTGCTAGTGCACGGGACGCATCCGGCTCCGGGCCTATCCATCGGCTTCGGCACGGGGATGGCGCTGTTCGGCGTGTTCGTCGCGGTTCTGGGCGCCTGGCGTTATTCTGCCACGGATCGCGGTTTGCGTGAAGGCCGCGTCGTGACGCTCTCGAGCTTAATGGGCTACGCGATCTCGCTTTTCGTCGTTGCCGTAGGTGCAGTCGTGGCGCTCGCGCTGCTACTGGAGCGATGACCCCCCTTCGACTCCGCTCAGGGCAGGCTCTTCGACTCCGCTCAGGGCAGGCTCTTCGACTCCGCTCAGGGCAGGCTCTTCGACTCCGCTCAGGGCAGGCTCATGTCCAGGCCAAAGTCGAGTGCCGGCGCGCTGTGCGTCAGCCAGCCGACGCTGATCAAGTCGACTCCGCTGCGCGCGATCTCGACAACGTTCTCCTTCGTGACGCCGCCGCTGGCTTCGGTGACTACGCGTCGATCGACGAGACGCACGGCTTCGGCGAGCCGATCGGCGGTCATGTTATCGAGCAGCACCGCATCGATCGGTTCGGCGAGCGCTTCGCGCAGTTGCTCGAGCGTGTCGACTTCGACTTCGACCTTGACCATGTGGCCGACGCGCGCGCGCGCGGCCGCTACCGCAGCCCGGATGGAACCGGCCAGCACGAGATGGTTGTCCTTGATCAAGACGCCGTCGTCTAAGCCAAAACGGTGATTCATTCCGCCCCCGCACGTAACGGCATAGCGCTCGAGGGAACGTAGGCCGGGCGTCGTTTTTCGCGTATCGACGATCTTCGCATCGGTCGCGGATACCAACTCCACGAGCGCTCGCGTCGCGGTAGCGATTCCAGCGAGACGGCACAGGAGGTTCAACGCCGTCCTTTCTGCCGTCAGGATCGCGCGGGCGCTTCCCTCGATCTCGGCGACGACGTCTCCCGCGGCGACGCGCTCGCCGTCGCGCACGCGCACGTCGGCCCGCAGGCGATCGTCGAGTAAACGAAATGCGAGCAAGGCGATGTCGAGTCCGGCGACGACGCCGCTCGCGCGCGCGGCGACCCGTGCCTTTGCGACGCGCTGCGGCTCGACGATTGCATCGGTCGTGAGATCGCCCTCGCGGCCGATATCCTCGAGCAGTGCCGCGCGAACGATCGGCTCGGCGACGAGCTCAAGCGACGCTGCGGAGTCTCGTAAATGAACGCTTGGCAAAGGCTTCATCCGTTTGCGGATAGTCGCTTCGATAATGGCTGCCACGGCTTTCGCGACGAGCCAACGCGGCTTCTGCAATCAGTTGTCCGACCACCAGGAGGTTGCGCAGGCCGCCGGCTTGCGACGCCGTCGCCGATTCGAGCTCGCCGATACGTGCCAGCGCCTCGCGCAGGCCAAACTCGCTTCGTACCAGTCCGACGTTGGAATACATGACGTTACGTAAATCGCTCAGCGCTTGCGTAGCGGTGGTGTCGGTGCTCGGCCGTCGCGGGTTATCGCACCGGGCCGGCCGCCCTGTGCCGCTCGCGGTCTTTGTGGGGCGCGCGTTCGCGATGTCGGTGGCGACGCGCGATCCATAAACGAGCGCTTCGAGAAGCGAGTTGCTGGCGAGCCGATTGGCTCCGTGAACGCCGGTGGCGCTGGTCTCTCCGCAGGCCCACAGGTTTGGCAGCGAGGTTCTTCCCCATTCGTCGACGGCGATTCCACCCATGAGGTAATGCGCCGCGGGTGTCACTGGTATGTTTTGCACGCGCGGATCGATGCCGGCGTCCATGCAAAAGCGGAACACGGTCGGAAAGGCTCGGGGGAACTTCCGTCCGATCGCGGAGCGCGCGTCCAGACCGACGGTGCGCCCGCGTTGTTGCTGCTCGAAGATCGCGCGCGCAACGACGTCGCGAGGCGCCAGCTCGGCATCGGGATGGACGCCCAGCATGAAGCGCTCGCCCAGATCGTTGAGCAGGGTGGCGCCCTCGCCGCGCACCGCCTCGGTTACCAAGGGCATCGGATCTCGCCCGATCGCGAGCGCGGTCGGATGGAATTGCACGAACTCCATGTCGGCCAGCATCGCCCCCGCCCGCGCGGCCATCGCTATGCCGTCGCCCGTAGCCTCGACCGGATTGGTCGTGTAGCGGTAAAGCCGGCCGATTCCGCCGCTGGCAAACACGACGGCGCGGGCGCGAAACGCGACGCCGTCTGCGCTCTGATGATGGTGGGCGTAAACGCCGCAAACGCGGTTTTCCTCGAGCATCAAATCGTCGGCCATGACGTCTTGAACGACGGTGATCGACGCATGAGCGCCGACGGCCTCGATCAGCGTCTTGAGAATCTCGTGACCGGTTGCGTCTCCGCCGGCCTTCACGATGCGGCGGCGCTGATGCGCCGCCTCGCGTCCCAGCGCGAGCTCGCCGGCATCGGTGCGATCGAATGCGGCGCCAAGCTCCAGCAAATCCTCGATGCGCGCCGGCGCGTCGCGCGTGAGAATCTCGACGATGTTGGTATCGCTGATGCCGGCACCGGCGCGAGCGGTATCGATCGCGTGCAAGCGCGGCGAATCGTCCTTCCCGACGGCGGCCGCGATCCCACCCTGGGCCCAATCGGTGGCGGCGCCTTTTCCCAAAGGCGTTTTGGAGAGCACGGTTACGCTTGCGGGCGCGAGCTTGAGCGCCGCGATCAGGCCGGCGATTCCGGCTCCGACGACCAGAACGTCGCTGTCGTAGGATTCCGTAGAGCGGGGCATGCTAATCGCGCGGCTGTCGGCTGAACTCGAGCATTCGCTCGACCGCGCGGCGCGCCCGTTGCGCGACCTCCGGAGCGATCGTAACTTCGTACTCCATGGCTTGCAGCGAATGCAAGACCTTTGGCAGCGTGTTTCGCTTCATGTGCGGGCAGAGATTGCACGGCCGCACGAATTCGACGCTCGGATAACGCCCCGACACGTTGTCGGCCATCGAACACTCCGTCATGAGCAGGACGCGCGCCCTTCGTCCTTCGCCTTCGCTCGCGGAGTTTATCCTGAGCGTAGTCGACGGACTCGAGTCGGCGAGTCCACCCACGTACTCGGTCATGCCTTGGGTCGAACCAACGTAGTCCGCTTCGGCCAAGACGTCGGGCGGGCACTCGGGGTGCGCCAGCACGATCAGCGATGGATCGTCTTCGCGGAAACGCCGGACGTCGGCGCCGCTGAAGCGCTCGTGGACCTCACAGTGGCCCTTCCACGCGACGATCTCGACGCTGGTCTTGGAGGCGACGTATTTCGCCAGATATTCGTCCGGTAAAAAGATGACGCGAGGCGCACCCAACGCCTCAACGATTTGCACGGCATTGCCGCTGGTGACGCAAACGTCGGATTCGGCCTTGACCTCCGCCGACGTGTTCACGTACGTGACGATCGGCACGCCGGGATATTTTTCTCGAAGCAGGCGAACGTCTGCGGCGGTAATCGACTCGGCCAGCGAGCACCCGGCCAGCAAATCCGGAACGAGTACGGTCTTGCCGGGGTTAACGAGCTTCGCCGTTTCCGCCATGAAATGCACGCCGCAAAGCACGATCACGTCGGCCGTCGTCTCCGCCGCCTTCATCGCCAACGCGAGCGAGTCTCCCACGATGTCGGCGACGGTGTAGAAGATTTCGGGGACCTGATAGTTGTGCGCGAGAATGACGGCGTTACGTTCGCGCTTTAGCTCGTTGATCGCGGCGACGTAGGGCGCGTGCAACGGCCATTCGACCCGTGGAATGATGTGCTCCACGCGCTCGAAAATTGGATCGGTTTGGCTCGCGACGCTTCGCGTGTAAGGTAAGTCGATGACGCCCATGTTCGCTCGGGGAGGTTGCGGCCTACGCCGTTGCTTCTCCCCTATTAGTAATACCCACGGATAGGTCGCCGGTTTTCGCAGCGCTACCTCGCCCTGCGAGCAAGCATGCGGTTTTGTTAGAGGGGATGTTCGCCTGGGTACCAAGCGCCGTGAGAGCAACTTTGGCAGCCAAAGGAGGAACAACTCGATGAATCGCTGGTTCGTCGGCATCATTCTCGCGGGAGCTTTCGTGGCCGGTGGGACGTCGCTCGCCACCGCGAACGTACAACCCGCACCTACCGCGTCGCCAATGGCATCCGCAACCCCGACGCCGATGTCGACGATGCGTCCGTGACCTAACTTCCTACCCGCTCTTTTGTCGATAAACTGTGGGTAACCGCAATTTCTTGTGGAGGCGTTGTGGACTCGCGCCGTGACGTATTGCAAGCTGCCTATTGCTTTGGTAGCATGCAAACACTTCGCCCAATGACGAAGCGCGGACAAGTATCAAACCGCGATCGGAAGCACGTAGACGACCCGTCGCGTTAACCTGCGACAAATCCGAGTGAAGCCGATCGAAACCGGATCGAAACGTCGGTGGGAAGCTGGAAACGGTTTCAAACAGGCGAGAATGACCGGGGTACAGCAAAGCCCGTAGCGTTATGCCGCGGGCTTTGTATTTCTAAAAGGCGTCGGTTATCGCCTCAGCGCAACACACGCCCATGGAGCACCGCTTGGAGCTCACGTTGCGCGGGCTCATTCTGGGCTGCGTCATCACGCTGGTCTTTACGGCCGCCAACGTCTATCTCGGGCTGAAGGTCGGGTTGACGTTCGCATCGACCATACCCGCCGCGGTCATCTCGATGGCCGTGTTGCGCGGGCTGCGCAACGCGACGATTTACGAAAACAACATCGTTCAAACCGTGGCATCCGCCGCCGGCACGCTGTCGGCGATCATTTTCGTGTTGCCCGGGCTGGTCATGATCGGCTGGTGGAGCGGTTTTCCGTTCGGCTATTCATTCGCAATCTGCGCGATCGGAGGCATCCTGGGCGTCATGTACAGCGTCCCCTTGCGGCGCGCCCTCGTGACGAACTCGACGCTGCCGTATCCGGAAGGCGTCGCGGCCGCCGAAGTGCTCAAGGTAGGAACCACGGCCGGTTCGGCGGGGGAACGCAACCGCGCCGGCCTGCTGGCGCTGGTCACGGGGACGATCGCGTCGGCGGGGTTCGCGGCCGTCGTCGCGACGCGAATTTTTGCCGCGCAAGTCGGCGCGTATCTGCGCATCGGCAACGCCGCAACCGGTTTGGGTTTTTCGCTCTCGCTGGCCCTGGTCGGCGCCGGTCAACTCATCGGGCCATCGGTCGGCATGGCGATATTGGCGGGACTCGTCATCGCGTGGGGCGTCGCGACGCCGGTGCTGACCGACCTGCATCCCGCGGCCGGCGCAGCCGCGGACGTCGCTAACGCGGTCTGGTCGCACCAAGTCCGTTTCATCGGCGCGGGCGCGATTGGGATTGCGGCGCTGTGGTCGCTCGGGCGGCTCGTTCGACCGGTCGTTACCGGCATCGCCTCCGCGTTGGCGGCATCGCGGCGCCGGCGTCTCGGCGAAGCGGCTTCGCTGCCGCGCACCGAACGAGATCTTCCGATCGCGCTCGTTGGTCTGATCAGCCTAGCCTGTTTGATCCCCTTGGCGCTGCTGCTCTGGACGTTTCTCGCCGGTGGTCCGCTCGCGCCGCTCGCGGGAACGCTGACCCTGGCCGCCGTCGTGTACGTCGTCATCGCCGGGTTTTTCGTCGCGGCGGCATGCGGCTACATGGCCGGATTGATCGGCTCGTCCAACAGCCCCGTTTCGGGCCTGGCGATCCTGGCCGTGATCGGCGCGTCGCTGATCGTACTGGCGATCGCAAAGAGTGCGGGCGTAACGGCCGAGTCGCAGCTCATCGCCTACGCGCTCTTCGTCACCGCCGTGCTACTGTGCGTGGCGACGATCTCGAACGATAACTTGCAAGATTTAAAGACCGGGCAACTCGTGGATGCGACGCCGTGGCGTCAGCAGGTAGCGCTGATCGTGGGCGTCGTGATGGGCGCGTTGGTGATTCCGCCGATCCTCGACCTGCTGAACCACGCCTATGGCTTTGCCGGAGCTCCCAATGTCGGCAAAACGCTGGCGCAGTCGCTGCCAGCACCGCAAGCAACGCTGATTTCGGCGCTCGCAAAAGGCGTGATCGGCGGCCAGATCGATTGGGGCTTGATGGCAATCGGTGCGGGCGTCGGCGCGGTGGTCGTCGCGATTGACGAAGCGCTCCGTCACGGAAAACGCTTCGCGCTGCCGCCGCTCGCCGTCGGGCTCGGAATCTACTTGCCCGTCTCGACCACGGCGCCCGTCGTCGTCGGCGCCGTCTTGGGATGGGCGTACAATCGCTGGGCCGCCCGCAGCCCGCACGCCGACCGCGCCAAGCAGCTGGGCATTTTGGTCGCTTCCGGGCTCATCGTCGGCGAAAGCCTCTTCGGTGTGATTCTGGCGGGCGTGATCGTGTTTAGCGGTAACGCGTCGCCGCTCGGGCTCGTCGGAGATGCCTTCGTCCCGGCGTCTAACGTCATCGGCCTCCTTGCGTTCGTGCTGGTGGTCGCGGGCCTGTTCGGGGTGACACGCCGACTCGAGCGACGCGAGTCCGTCGGGGAGCCGTGAACGAGATCGATCGCTGGCCGCCGCTGCCGTACGACCAATGGAAAGAAACCTTGGAGACGCTGCATCTTTGGACGCAGGTCGTCGGCAAGATTCGACTGCGCCTCGAAGCGTTGATCAACCATTGGTGGAACGTAACGCTGTACGTCACGCCGCGGGGCCTCACGACGTCGGCGATGCCGTATCGCGACGAACGATCGTTTTCGATAGACTTCGATTTCATCGCCCACGAGCTCCGCGTCGAAGTCAGCAGCGGCGAACGTGGCGGCTTCGCTCTCGCGCCGATGACCGTTGCGGATTTCTACCGTCGCATCGCGGGCGAGCTCGAGCGGCTCGACCTTGCGGTGCGCATCAACACGATGCCCAACGAAATTCCCAACGCCGTTCCGTTCGAGCGAGACGTCGTCCACGCGTCGTACGATCGCGTGTATGTCGAGCGCTTCTTGCAAGTGCTGCTGCAGGCGGACCGGCTTTGCAAGCGATTCCGCGCGGGGTTTCTCGGCAAGGCCAGCCCGGTGCATTTCTTTTGGGGCAGCTTCGACCTGGCAACGACGCGCTTTTCGGGGCGCACCGCGCCGCCGCACCCGGGCGGCTTCGCAAATCTGCCCGACTGGGTTACGCGCGAAGCCTATTCGCACGAGGAGCACAGCGTCGGCTTCTGGCCGGGCGGGCCCGGCATGGACGCCGCGTTCTACGCCTACACGTATCCCGAGCCGAAGGGTATTGCCGATGCCGCAGTCGGCCCGGCGGTTTCGTGGAACACGGGCTTGCGAGAATTTTTCTTGCCCTACGAGGCGGTACGCGCGTCGTCGAATCCCAATCGCGCGGTTCTGGAGTTCTTCACCTCGACGTACGAGGCCGCTGCGAATTTAGCGAGTTGGGATCGCGCGGCTTTGGAACGCGCTTAATCCGCTCAACGAGACTCATCCGAAAGCATACTCGAAATCCCTTCGCTTCTCCCGTCGGTTACGATCGTGACCGCGCCGTCTTCGTCCGTGCGATAGACGCGAGCGCCGAAACGCTGCAACGTTTGCAGCGTCGACGGTGCCGGATGCCCGAAGAGATTATGGCGTCCGACAGAAATGATCGCGTAGCGAGGCGAGACGGCGGCGATGAACGATGGCGAGGAGCCGTACGCCGATCCGTGATGACCGACCTTGAGAACGTCGGGGCTCTGGGTTATTTATTTGTTTTCGATTTTGTCAAGAGGGGCCTCAATTCGAGTTGCGTGTTTTATTCCGCTTTGCGCTCGGATTTGCGTGATTTATTCGCTCTGACTATTGAGCTTGAGGCGATCCTGCCATCGTCGCGTGCCGGGCGAATCCCGTGGTATGAAAAGTAGGGCTTGTTCTGGGCGCGTCGGCGAGCTCGTTGAGTGTTGATCTGAGCAAGGGTTTGACGTGCGATCGCGATCCTGCGCGATGTCGTCAAGGCGAGGAATTCGCTGCCTGTTGCTTGGTCGATTGCCCGGCATAGCTCGCGAAGCTGCCGGTAGGCGCAGAACTCCGGATCGAGGGAGACGACATGCGGACGACCCTTTCCGGCCAGATATTCGGACTTTAAGACGCCCCAACGTTGCCAAGTATTGACGATCTCGACGAGGTTCTTTCCAAGGCCGAGCAAGCGCTGCAGAGTTCCGATGCGCATATTTTGGCGACGAGACAACATCATGAGGACTCTGCACGGTGAACGATCGCCTATCACGTACAGGTCCGCCTGTGGAAGTGCATGAACAGGCGTGCGAGCTCGGCGGTAGCGTCGACCCCATCTTACCGGACCCCGTTGCGCCAACGGAAAGCTTTTCACTAGATAGCGTGCCATGGCCAGGATCTTGCGATAGAAGGGGTGGCGCGGGTCCAGGGCCCACATAAGTTCTGGGCTGCGCCAGTTCGGCGGCTTTTCCGCTCCTTTCTTGAACGCGTTTCCTCCCCAGTAGTAGCTGGTCACGATCTTTTTCGCGCGCAACTCGTGCAGTCGCTTGAGGACGTGAGTGCGTTCCAGGTGTAGCACACTAACGAGTTCGGCCCGGGTGAGACTGCCGTTGTTTGCCAGTGCCATGACGATCGCGGTGTGAACAGATGAGTTGTTGATCAGCGGCGGGCAGAATCGGGCATCTTTTCTAGGGCGCCGTGTTTTTGGTGAATGAGTTGCGGGCGTCGGAATCATTGGCTGCGTGCCATCCGAAAAATTGGCTTGCGTCGTGTTGCGGCGCGAAGTGCTTTGTACTCATCGGCTGTCGCGATGATCGCGCGCAAGAGTGCCAGTAGTTGAGGCGCAGCGATGAAGTTGGGATCGAGGCTGACAAGGCGGTGACGTTTGTACCTTTGGCTGCGTAGAACGCCCTGTTTCTGCCAATGATTTACGGCGAGCGTTGATGAACCTTTCCCCAACCCCAACGACCTATAAATGGTCTGCATATTGGCTTCGCCGACTGTGGCCACGAATAACAAGATTCGGGACCGAAGCGGCGATTGGAAAACGTTATCGAGTCGCTCGTCGGTGAGTTCTCGATCGAATGGCATCCGCCACCGCGCGGTGTAGGTGCTACATCGTTCGGTCGGCGATATGCGGTCGAGCGCGATCAAAAGATTCATCAGTGTGCGGTAGATCGGCAGACGGCGATTGATCGAGACGTACTTTCGGCCGCCCGGCATTTCGCGCTTCACGACTAGGCCGGGCAGTCGGAGCCGTTCGATCATATCCCACATTTTGTGCGGGTCGGTTTTCGTAGCGCGAGAGAGTTCCCGAACGGTGAGTGGCCCGTTGATCGCGAGGCTGATCAGCGCGCGATCCTTACCGCCCCGGCCGAAGAGCCATGGCAGGCGCGAGTGGTGAAAGCCAGCATGAGCGTGTCGGCGGATCATGGTGCGCCGCTCTTTAAGTGGCACTCTTTTCATTTGCGGCGATGGGCCGCAGCCATTTGATGTAGGAAGTTTAGCACGATGCGTTACTGCAGCTCGTAGAAAAGGTCGAAATCCCGCGCGAGCGATTTGGCGGGTACAGAGGGTCGACGGCTCGGTGCCTCTTCTGTCTCGACTGAAGCGACCCCACTAAGCCAGAATGAGTGATTTCTTGGAATGGCTTCATCTTGCCAGAAGAGTTCGCGGAAACCAGGTTCGCCCGCGTCTCGAGGTAAGCGACCCGGCATATGTCCCGTTAGTCTAGCGGTACGATAAACGTAAACGCCGCCATGAGTTCAGGCAGGAACACGTCCATGGCAACGAACCCCGGCGGTTGCTGCGTGCCACTATGTACGTCATATTCGCCCATCGCTGGGATTCCGCCGTAAATGTTAGACTGCTTCGCGGAGCGCCACTGCACCCTCGCGCTGGTCCAGTCTTCGGCCACAGTGAACACGTCTAAGACGGTTGGATTGAACGGTGGATGCTGAAGGTCTTGTGGCGCGTCGGCAAATACAACGAAGCGTGCGCGTCCCTGGCCTCTTTGCGGCAGATGCGTTCTGCAATGGGCCATGATATGATCGCCCGTCATCGGAACAGTTTCATAAGCGTCAAGGATATGTAGCAGGTCATCTCTTCTCTTACAGGCTGAGAACAACGTGAGAGCGATCTCTGCATCCATGCTTGGAAGCACACCCAGCTCCTTCGCACGTTTTATCCTGTGCGCAACGGCGCCCGACGATTCTCCCTGCAGGGCGTACAACTCAGCCAATTCCAAAGCGTAGGCTGCATCTATAGTCGGGTCATTACTATCGATGGCGTCCTGCAGGCGTTGGATGCCTTTCGTCGCGGCCAGCGGAAGAGTGATACTAATTAATCTCTGGGGGTTTATGTAGCTTGTGTCCTGAAAATGAAGATATCGAGCCACTTTAAAATATACCTCACCCATCCATGTGTTCAACCCACGTAAAGACGGCTCCATTTCCTCGGCCTCGGCAATGTATTCCTCGATTTCGGATATGCCGTCATAGATGATGTTATGCCATAGCGCTTTAGCGGATGTGAACGCAGAATAGGCATCAAGAAAAGTCTGAATGCGCTCATTAATTTTAGCTGTGGTCTTGTTGACCGCTGATGTTACGGCGGCCTTTGCAACCTTCTCGATGTTTGCCTGGGTATAGAGGGCGACGAGGGCGACGATGAGGCCGCTTGCCGTAAAAATCGCGCCCATTATGGACGCCAATTCACCGGCGGTTTGGAACGATGGCGCAACGTGGTAATGTACGGCAATCAGAATTAGGACCGGTTGCAAAAGCACGAAAGCGACAAGTGCTATCCCGATAGCCCAGCCTAGTTTCATCGCGATTCAGTGCTGTCCGTCTAGCGGCCCGCGTACGATCTCAAAAGCGCACCGAAGGACATCATCCGTGCGTTGATATTCGGCCCACCATTGTTCGAACGCTTCGTTTTCAAAGATTGGTCCATTCGACCCCCAAAGCAATCCGTCCGCAATTCGATGAACGTATTTGGAAAGGCAATCGTAATAAAGGCTTGCATATGCTCCAGCGTTCTCGAACATGCTATCACCCGTGCGCTCGAATAGGAATGTTCTCATCTCGCGGAATTGCGGACTTCGCCCAGCCTCATGAACGATTTGTCGGAATTCGTCGAGCTTGTCAGGCTGGCTTTGAAAATATAGACCTAGTAACAAATCATCGACGGCGACACGCAGGCTAGTCCCGGCTACGCGGTACCAACCTGACACCGCGTTGAACAAGGACGAATTGGAGTTTTCGTATACCGCCATCGACTGCCAATGGAACGGGGAGTCGTCCAAGGGCTCGTAGGCGCCCAGCCAGGATGCGGCGATCCGCCTAGCGCCTGAAACGGCGTTAGGTTTATAGTCTGTTGTTCTGATCGCAACGTCTGTCGGAAGGCCGGTGATTTCTTCCCAGACATCCTTGGATATCCGCCCTAGCGGAACAAACGCGGGGCCCTCGTTCAACGCGAAATCCTCATCCGCCAGATAGCGGCGCACCCGGCGAAAGTCTGTTTTGGGTAGTTCTGGCGGCATAAGTTACTCTTTTGCGGCCGATGTGTTCATCTCTTCGGCACCCTAACCAGCCATTAAAGGCCCAGGCCCTAGAATTCAGAGTAGACATTTCCGGTCCGAGGGTCTAGGCGGAATGGGTGACGGGGGGAGATGCACATACACATCGGGTTGCAGGCGGATTGCTGGTCGCGGCACGTTCTTAGTGTCTCTTTTCGGTCGAACGTAACGCCTTCGCTGCGCGCTTCCACGACGTCGAAATCCAGGGTCACCATCCGCGAAGTTAGCTTGCAATGAATTTGACGTGTTTCGGCGTGTTTCAAATTGTAAGGAACCTCCATTCGCCTTTTTTGGCACATGGGTGTGCCAGACGTGGTGGCACACCGATTCACTTCGTCGGAATCTTCACTAGCCAATACGCCTGATCATCAATCGTCACGCGTTTGCGACGTTGGGTGATCGTTGGCGAATACATTGTGCCGGTATCGGCGTAGAACTTGACCAACCACGCCGCGATGAAGGCGGCCCTCGGGGCTTAGCTCCTTCAGGAGAGCCTTCGCCTTGGCCACGGGCATGGAGTCGTTCTCGGGATAGGTGAAACGAGGCGGGCCATATACGAACGAACGTTCGGTTGCCTCGCTCTGGCCCTCGTGCCCTTTTCGAGTTTGTGGGAACAAGATCGCCATGCACGGCGCCTACAGGGTGGAACTCGAAAACCCTGACGGCCTGTTGCTCGATGGCGGGATGGTGGTCTTTGACGCGGCTCATTTCGAAGGTGGCATGGGCGGCTGCCACTATGTCGGGACCTTCGACCTGGAAGACCTGAATCGGTTTCGGGCCGAGGGTTGGGTCTCCAGGCTCGAAACCATCGCGTACAAACCCTTCGGGGCGTTCGGCAATGATTGTTCCGAATTCGGAATGATCATGTGGGACACGTCGAGGACGCGGAGATTCGGGGGTTGTAGTGCGCGTTGACAAGCCGTACACAACGATACGGTTTCGCCTTACGCCGAAACCTGATGGAATCGAGAACGCAGGATAGGTCAAATCAAAAGACGCTCGCAGATCGCGAACGCCTTAAGGCTCCAATGGTCGTTTGTAACGTTTTGCGCGTAGCCCGGTAGTGACCTCGCAAAAGCCAGACAATGAGCGTAGATGAGGAAGCGGTGCTGCCGCACCCACTTGCTCCCACGAGGCTCAGACTAACGCTGCCTTGATGGCAATAACCTGATTTCGGTCATCCGGCCTCCAGCCTTCACAAGTGACCCTTAATTGACCAAATGTCTCCAGCTGCGTCAGACGATAGAGTTTCGGATGAAGGGTTGCTGCTTCTTGGTCGGTGACTGCGTTATACCGTCTATTCGGTTTATCACGGGAATTTGAGAGTATTACGGGTATAGCGACGGGTAGCATCGTGGCCATTAGCGGCTTCGGCAATAGCCTTACTTAATTCCTTGACGGATAATGCGCACCCATGCTACAATCCCATCGCATGGATCGCCTGCGGCAGTACCTAGGGGAAAGCTTCCCGGTCCTCGACGCTATGGTGCGAATAACTCGTCGCGTCTGTACCACCAACGTCAGGCGCTTCGAACCCCGACTCGGTGACGACGCATTCGTACTCGGGTCGATGAATTGGCGCAATCTCCTTGCAGCCTACGAAGCGGAGTTGCCGCCGGTGGTTACAGGGCTACGGGTTACGCGGCCCAACAACCACATGCTCATCAGCCTTGAAAACGGGATGCGAATTAGTCCGTACAGCACCCATCCCGGCGAGGGTGAACCCAGCTTTAGATCAGATTCCAAGGCGAAGGCGATGCTTAGCTCCCGGAACGCTATCTCTTTCTTCGAGTTTGCATCCTCATTTGCACCTAGCGACTTCCCGTCGATCCGGGACTTGGTCGTCCTCTACGATGCCGACGCGTACCAAGGCCTGCGGGCAATGTATGGCGGCGCGCCGCTAAGTGTCGGCCCACATTCGAATGACGACGCGAGCGGATGGTTTTTTTGCGAAACCATATATCGGCGGCCCGACGGCTCAGATGAGCCCGACTCAGCTGACGAAAGCCCGCTAGAACCGACTCCACCGACGCGACCCTTCAGTGAGCGGGAGATACCGGAAGTTCCGATCGAGCCACGAGAGGATGAGCCGTCAAGGCGCATAGATATGCGCAGCACCACCGATACCATCGAGTAGACATGTCGGCTCCGCCGAAAAAAAGGCCTCGTTCGAAGCCTCGTAAGGCACCGACATCGGCGAACAACGTGCGCGTTTATGTGCAGCTGTTCGACAAAGCGCGGTTACGCCTGGCGAGGCAATACCGAGCGATCAAAAAGGTTGATTTAGCGCGCCTCGTCGGGCTCACACCATCGGCCCTTACGCAGATCGAAAGTGGCGCCGTAAAACCAAAAACCACGACAGTTATGAGCCTGTCGCTGGCTCTCGGCTTCCCTATTGACTATTTTATTGCGGATGGCCATCGCCCACCTATCGTCATGGATCAAGGCCGCTCATTTTTTCGAAGCTTGCGTTCGACTCGACAAATGGATCGCGACCAGGCCGAGGCGCTTGCTGTACTTGCTAATGAAGTCCTACGCGGCTTCACGCAGTTTGCAAGGCTGCCGGAATGCGATCTACCAACCACATTGTTTCTTCCAGAGGATGCGTCCTTCGATCAGATCGAATCCGCTGCCGAAGAGTTGCGTCACCTCTGGAGCGTTCCCAGCGGTCCGATTGCGAATGTTGTTCGACTGTTAGAATCGCACGGTGTCGCTGTTACTAAGAGTTCAATTTCCGCCTCCGAAGTTGACTCGTTCTCGCGATGGTTTGACGAAAGGCCATTGCTCCTTTTGCGAGCGGACAATAAGGATCTACCACGCTTAAGATTTGATGCCGCTCATGAGCTAGGGCACCTAGTCCTTCACAATGAGATCGAACCAGCAAACCGCGTACTAGAGCAGCAGGCACATCGATTCGCAGCTGCATTCTTAATGCCACGAACAGAGATCCGTGGATTGCTTCCGGCCAGCTTCAATATTTCGGAATACGGACGATTAAAGGGCATTTGGGGCGTTTCAATCCAGGCATTGCTCTACCGAGCTCGTGACTTGGGCCGAATGAGCGAAGCAACGTATCGTAGAGCCATGATGCGGCTCAACGCCCAAGGCCTACGCCGCTATGAGCCATTCCCGATCGATGGGGAAGAAGAGCCCTTGATGTGGCAACGAGCCTTGGAAATAGTTCAGTCGTGCGGTACAGACCCTCAGTCCTTCGAAAAACAGCTTCGGCTTCCCACAGGCTTCCTGATGGCTGTGGCTGGAACGCGCACAGATTTGCCTTCGGTTTCGTTGCTCAAGTAGCATTACCTGAGCCGCGTGAGAGCTATCTACGTTGGGAAGAACTATCGCCGCCGCAATACGAAGCGGGTCGTCCGAGTAATGGAGTGGCCGTCGGCCTCGTCTTAGTAGAGGTCGTCCAGAATAGTCGAGGCCGGGCAGTTAGCGGACAGCGAACGCGGCTTAGTAAGAAGTCCTTCGAACAGCTTTACCAACCAACAATGATTAACGACCACTAAATAGCTATGGCTTTCGGTCTTGCTCTAAACGCTTGGACACAATCTGGATCAGCCTTACGCAGGCCGGAAACGCGCTCAGCATAGGCAACAACCCAGCTATTTCCTATGACAGTCTTACTCAGACGCGGCCTTGTTATGCCCCCGTGTTTAGCTGGTTAAGCCAAGCAAGCGTAAAGGTAAAATAGAAACCGACGTCTTGGAGCTTACTGATATGCTACGGCAGATTAACGTATGGATAAGCAGACTTCGCCTCCTGCATGCGAACCGGAGTCGCCGAGGGTTCAGGTGGGTCAATTTTCAATCGGCGGGGTTGGGTCAATTTTACTCCGGCGCTAGAAAGCGTATACTGAAGGCGCTCGAGAACAGATCGCAGATCTGCGTTTGGCTGCCTTCAAAAAGCGCATTGAGACCTGGGCTCATGCCGCGGATATCCGGCTCGCCATCTCGTTCCTAAGCCGGCTATATCCCCGCGCTCTGGGTGATGGGAGGCCCGACCTGATTGAGAGCACCGTGCTAATGCTGAGCGAAGCATACGGTGAGGCAGCACTACTCGAGGAGTTTCCCGCGAATGTGTTTTACCGTATCGCCCGGCGACTGAGGCATCCCCTGAGGCGCCATTACGCCTAAATCTAGTGAGTCTATAGTTACTGAGTCACTGACTTGCTAAGATGTGTCGCTCAAAGGGCAGGTTTCGCGATCTTCTACCAACGGTTTCGATTACGTGGGTTTTCGTTTTTGTGCCTTGCTTGTTCACGAGTGCACAGCCCGCAGCCAAGGCAGCTCGAATGTGGGCGCGTTCAGCGATTGGTAGTATTTTTGCGAGGGTCTGGTTTTGGCTCGGCTTCACCGTACCGATTAGGAGGATGCGTTTCCCTGACTTACTTTCATTGAGCGCGTGCATGAGTCTGAGATTGTTCCGCTGTCCCTTTATACGTGAGCGAAGATTTTCTGCCTTACCAACGTAAATGGGATCAATCTTTGCCCCATGTTGGCGCCCAAAAACGTAAATGCCGGCGTCCGTGGGAAGGCCGTCAAAATCAAATTGCCCGAGGTTTTCGAAGAAATTACGAGCGCCAGGAGAGATTGTGAGGGTTGGAAGCCACATTATCGCGATTTTCATTGGTGTTCCATAGTCTAATTGATGAGAAGGTTTTATATCGTTTTATGCAGTGTCATTTGGGCATATTTAGATCGCGACTTCTACTAACGTATCCTTCGGATTGATTTGTGAGAGGAAGTCGGCTGGCAGGCGGCATTGGCTGATTAGCTCGCCAAGGATTTTTTACTTTGGCGGAGGTCCTCCAGCCTCGGCTCCAGGCCCGCCATCCGCGGGCGCCTCGGCCTGCCCGGCGTCCACTCGCGCCATCGCGGGGAGTAGCAGTTGAGTACTAGGAAGCGCGAAGGTCGCTGGGGCTAACAGCGCATTCACGGCGAAAAGACTCAGTGACTGCCCCTGTTCTGTGGCGTCTCCCCATAAGACTGTCATGTCGTGGAAGAACTTGGATATGTAGATCACAACGTGAATTTCATCGTCGCATCTAATGCTTCCCAACTTTACTGGATACAGCCCAGACCTGACGTTATTCTGATCAACAAAACAGACTTTTACCCCTACGTCGGCTAACGCTGTTCTACCGAGATTCGTAAAGCCAGCATGATGGTCGTAGTATTCACCTAGCTGGTCTTTCGTAAAGCCGGCGGGTCGTGAGCCGATCAGAACTTGACTCTCCCTCGTTATGAAGATGTCTTTGTTTATGTGTAGCTCGCTATGATTGACGCACTCCGTTTGTCCAAGTTTGAGTTGCACCTCGATCTCAAAGAGTTTCCTCGTCCATACCACGGCGCGCGCCGCCGCTAAGAACGATAGTAACGCGAAAGAGCCTAGTGCCCAAGTCGCGGCAGCCATAGAGCAGGAGGAGTCTCCGTAGGCGCAGTCTTGCCAGAGTCGCCAAGAAAGACCCGGGTAGTGCCTCCAATATTCGATCCCGAAGGCGAAAAAAACAACGATGGCTGCCATCGTAACGGCAACTGCCGTAAACTCTAAAAACCAATCTCGCAGGGAGCAATATGACGCTACCGCCCATCCACAAAGCGCATGGATGAACCACAGTATTGCGAAAACAAAAATGGCGAGTATCCCTATTAGAATCTCGCCAATCTTTCGCAGCGTCGTCGCTTTTGAGGCTAGTAGGGCTAGCCCCTTGTCTTTCAGCTTATGAGCGAACCCATGGAGCCACCGACGCACCCGGAGCGCTTACCGGAGCGTAATATTCGTAATGGGGGCCTCGCGGATCCACTTCATAATGTCGGGCTCTTGCATGATTACGTTGAAAATTGCATGGGCCAACTGTTCCGGCGGCATATTCCTTGCTTCGTCTGTCTCCCGATCGAAGAACAGGGTGCTACCCGTGGCTCCCGTGCAGACAACGCCAAGTCTTTTCACTAATTGATTCAGCTTGCCGTGGAGCGACAACGTTACGGGTCCAACCGAAACCTGATTTTCTGGCAAGAAGTGAATCATAGACGAAGCCTCCACGCGGCTGCGCGGGGTGAGTTGGCGGATTGCTTGAGACACTGTCATAGGTTGCTTACGGTTGAGCAATGCGAGAGACTCGGATTTACCCGGTGCGGTGGACACGAAACCCCTGAGCGCTCGGCAGACCCTCAGCGTAAGCTGGGCGCTGCGATCGACCAGGGCAGAGGCGTTCACCGGGGACGGCTGGGCTCCTAGTGCCACCCGAACGGTTCGCACATTCTAATGCTAAGGACCCGGGGGCACGGGTGGCTGGATGCACTTAAGCAAAAACTACCATAAAGCTGTAAAAACGGCAAGATGGCTTTCCCAACAAGTCGTAAATTCGTATGTTCCATGCAATCGTAAAATCTGGTATGCTGTGCGCCCATGCCAAGTCGGGACACCGCAAACGATCGCGAGTATCCCAATAAAATCACGCTCGGCTTGAGCGATGAGGGCTGGGATGTTTTGACTGATCTGGTCGCATATTTCAAGAAGCGGCGGAACCGCAAGAGCACAAATGGCGGAGTCGTTGATTCTCTCCTCATTATCGCCAAGAAGGACGGCTCAAGCATGAATGACCGCATAGAAATGCTCTTGCCGATCCGGAGTACGCGCAGCTTGAAGAGAGCCTCGACAGGCCAAGGGGACGTAGATAAGACTCGACGCGAGGCAGCCGCGTCGGATGCGGCACAGAAGCGCCGGAAGCGGCACTAACGATTCGTTGGTTTTTTGCCCCACCTAGGCTCTGCGCCTTTGCGGGCGCTCTCCTTGCGCTCCTCGACGGTTACCCTAGCCTTCCCAAACCCCTCGCCCCCGCCCTTGAGCGCTAGAGCGACAGTGACCGCTACGCTTCTCATCCCGAACGTCCGTGCCCCAGCCAGTGAGCTTGACGAAGCGGACATTTTGTCCCATAATGTACCAACGATGGCTGAGATTCGCGTCCGCAACCTCGACGGTCCTGTTACTGAAGCTCTTGAGGCGGCGGCCAAGCACGCCGGCCGCAGCCTGGAGTCGCATGTGCGGGAGATTTTGAAAGAAGCGTCGCGCGCGGGCTTTGGTGACTTCCCGTTGGCGTCCGATTGGGTGCGGTCCGGATTCGATGAGGTCCACGAGCTGATTCCGGGTCGACAATATCTCGCGTGGGCGGCAATGACGCCCTACCGCATCACGATCAGCCGATCCCTGACCGGCGAGGAACCCGAGTGGAACACGTTGATCGAGGAAGCGGTCGTCATCCCTGACGCCGAAGGTGAACGACTATCCGTTTGGGCCAGAGCCACGGATGTCGCCCAACGCCTGCTTGGGACCTCGCCAGGTATGGCGTTACGGGACGCAATGCGCTGGCTCGCCGAGTATGCCGGGGTTGAGGCCGTTGCTTATGTACGCGCAGCGGGTACGCGCGATCGAAATCTGTCTCCTCGCTTTCGCGAAATCGTCGGTCGTTTGGACAAAGTCGTTAAGGGCAATAAAACGTTTCCGCGAGAAAACATGGTCATCTGGACGACGAAGAACTATGAAATCTACGTCAATCAGGTTGACGATTTGCGTGGCGCGCTCATGGTCTATCGGCGCGGCGAGGATTGGTCGATTTCTGACGGTAAGGCCACGTATTTCACTCTCGGCAAAGCAGGCTACGACGCCATCGTGGAAGCGCTAACTAAACTAGGCGTTAAGAGTCCTCTCGACCTGCAACTGCCGTAGTGTTCAATCAGCGACGCAAGACCGGAAGGTCTGTAGGAGCGCCTATTGGGATACGCCTCGCCTTGGGCATTTGGCTGCTGCGGGGAAGCCGAAGCTATCCACTAAGACCAGAGAAAAGCCTCTTATGACAAAATTGTGGCGACGCTTTGCGGCGTGCCTTTCGCATCGTGCTAGGCGCGGAGTTCTTTATTTCACAACGCGCTTGGGCTGGAAGAAGATTCAGCGTGCTCTTGCGGCTATTTCGGGTCCCGTCGCTTTCACTTTGCTTACTTTGGTTTTTGCGGCAGTTCTACAAGGGCATCGCCGCCATAGTGAATACGGTGCCCCCTTCTTCCCGATCTATTGGTTGATAATCGGTGGCGCGGTGCTATGGTGCATCCAGTCATACCTGATGTACGAGAAACGTACCCATGACCCACGGCTCGCGCTGGAATATCAAAATCTATTTGATAGCGACACCATGCGACGGAGAAAACGGCCAGAAGCCGCCCAAGCATTACGCGATTTTCGCGACGAGAAGCTAAGATTCGATAGTCCCGCAGACAGGAGAGTGCTTCGACGAAAAGTCGATGATATATTGGATATTTTCGAGGATATTGGGTTCCTTGTGCAAGGTAATCAAATCAGTCCCGAAGTTGCCCACCACTACTTTGACTACTGGCTGCAGGGTTACTGGCGGGCCGCTAAACCGTACCTCGAACTTGAGCGCAAAGAAGAATCGGCGGAATGGAATCACATTGAATATCTGGCCCGGATTTCCCAGCAGGTGGAGTATTGGGTTACGTTGGACAAGCGGGAGATACAACAAGAAGACTTCAGAGAGTTTCTGGATGAGGAGATGGACCTTCCGCAGGGTCTCGATTCTAACGGTCCTAGCGGATGCTGATTTTCTTAGCAATGAGAATCCTATGGGCAAAGGGGCATCTAACAGGCGAAGCCGGCATAGCTCGACGCCCGAGGGCGTCCACGTGACATCAGCACACCGGTCCGGTCCAGGCAGCCGGGCCCAACGATAAGTCAAACATTCACGTTCACCCGCCGTGTGAGCGCGGCTGCTTTGGCCAGCTGTCCCATGCCATCTTCGTCAAGTCTTGAAAGGTGAACGGCTTGAATCCCGATTGCCGAGCATCCCGTTCAAGAGGATTTTCAAGAACTGAGCCCCGGAAGAGATCGGCGAAAGCTTGCCGCATTGGCGCCACAATCTGCGGCGGCACGCCATCAAGGACCTCGCAGCCCCATTGCACTCGAGAGACCCAGGAGCGAAAAGCATCAGTAATCTCGATACCTTTTTCCGCCATAAAAATCACTGCACTCCCAATAAGCATGCAGTTGGTTTCGGGCATATCTTTGATGCCTTCTTTGATTGGCAACAGCAAAAAGTGACTGTCGAAGCGATACAAACTGAAGCCGGCCGAATACACGGTGCAATAGAACTTTGGCGAACAGCCCACGACGTTGAAAATTGCGCCGGCGACCGCCTCCGCTTCTTTAGCCGTCGAAGGGCGCGCACAAACATCGGCGTAGATCTTTGCAACCCTTTCTTCGAACTGTGACGGTATCTTGTGCATTCCGCACGTCGTCGAAAATGCTTCAGCGGCTTCCTCAACTGACAAGGAAGGGCTCTTATTTTCGATGGCTTTGAGAGCGACGTCGTTTAACACCGGTAAGGGGATCGATTTCGTGAACGAGCCCTCGAGATCGTTTTTGACGTCAAGCCCGACTATCTCAGCGGAGAGTTGATCGAGGAACATCACAAGCGCGTCGCTGTCGCTACAATCGGGATATAGCTCAATCAACTCAACAACTGTCAGGCCCATATCTCGAACTTGCGCGAGAAAGGCTGGCGATGAGCAGCCGTATGCGACCAAGAAGCCTTCCTTCATTGCTTCGGCATAGAGGCGTTGCATTGAAGTCAGAATTTCTACAACATACGGGTCGCCAAGCGAATACCCGATAAAAAATAGCGATCGTTGAAGCAAATCAGCCCGCAGCAACACGTGCATGAAGTGGTTGGCATCCCCTGAACGGGCTTGGTAGTCGTTCGTCGTGAAAACGACGCCACGGCCCGTTTGCGCATCGCCGTGGAATTTGTAGTATGCCGGTACGCCAAGGGCTGACTTCTTGAGATCGGCCGGCTCGACGATCACTTGCAATGGCAGGTTTGCCGCTGCATAGCAGCGTTCGACGGCATTGTCGAGATTTGTCGTATAGTAGGCCGGAAAGCGAAGCTGCATCAACGCAAGATGCCCATACCCCTTGATATCGTCCCATGCTTCAACCTTTAATCGCTCCGCAAGAAGCGCGAGCAGCGTTTCGCGGCCAAAGCGGTCTTCGTAACGCTGGGCGATAGCTGGGTAGTCGCTCTCAAGCGGGATATCGAGTTCGGCCGCCATTGCTTGGGCAATGGCAGGCCAGTCGATGCCGCCCAGTAGGTCGCGAGAAACGCCCGCCCCAATGAACGGCACGAGGTCGCCGGCAACAATACGGCGAGCGATCACTCCAACTATTTCCAGCATTGGTTCCTCACGCTCACTCATGTTGGTTGGGCAAATCCTAGTTACTCCGGCCCGGTTCGGATAGCCAGTTAAGGAGCGTAGTCCCAAAGGGTCGACCCGCAATACCATCGGGCGCCTCATTCATGTTCGGGAACCAGTCGTCCACCATTAACAACTGAGCGCCGCACCAGTACATCAAGAACATGAGTCTGGCTCGACGAGCGCCAGCCGTGTCGAGTTTTGCAATCTGGTCTTGGAAATCCTGAGATGCAAACAACAGCTCGGGCGGCTCTGGCGTTACTTCTGAATGGACCCACGATATAAGCGCCCGTGTGACTAACTGAACTCGCTCAATGAAGGTAAAGCTGCGGTCCAGCGCAAGGCGGTGTGCCTCGCCGGTAAACCTGGTAAGTTCAGGCTTTTGACCGGACCCCGACCAACGCGCCCACGCTTGGTCGAAGGAGCCCCCGAGGTCGGTTTTCAAGGCGGTCGCCCATACTGCCCGGGCGGCCTCGCGGTCTTTAAGCCAATCTAGCTCTTTTTCAGTCGCTGGAGGCAATGCGAGGCCCCTGGCTTTCATGGCTGTGGCCTGCCCTAGGGGGATGTCGAGCGCGTTGCCATACGTAGCGGCATATGCGGTATTGATCAAGGCTGCGACCGTCTCAGCGTGAGGACCCACGTCGATTGGATCAAGGCAGGCAAAAACGCCGACGAAGTCAGCTAGGTGGCCCGCGGCGTAGAGCCCTAGCGGTCCGCCGGCCCAAGCGTACCAGTAGGAGAGCGCCTTGCCGTGGTACCACGCATTCAACGCCTGCGGTGCTCGCTTTCCTTCGACCTGGAGGTAGATCGCCTCTCGGTCCTCCGAGCGCACCTCTTTCTTTCGCTCGCCTTTGATCCGGTGGTCAGGCCGTAGTGAATTGAAAGCGCGGACGTACTCGGTGACCCCGACGTCAGCACCATGCTCGACGCCCACTAGGTCCCGGATGAACGGCGCCCAACGCCAGCGCCGCTCGCCAAAAGCGGTCCCTTCCTTCACGCCCGACTTTGTTTAAGTAAAAAAACCAACACGACAGCGGCGGTTCGCTCGTGCTAATAAGGACTCATGGTCACGAAAACGCCCCGATGCGGCGCCAATGGGCCCTAAGAAGCGGGCAATGCGCGCCTTCAGCCCAGAAACCGTCCCGCTCAGCACCGCCGCGCTGCGGCTTGGGATCGGCCAGAAGGCTGCACGACGCGCCGCAGCACGAGGCGATTTGCCAGCGTTCAGGATCAACGGGCGCTGGCGGGTCCCCAGCGAGGCCCTTCAAGGCCTACTCAAGAGCTCGAATCGGGAGGGCCGCATGGACTAAGCGACGTGGGCGGCGCCTCCGACCGGGCGTCGCCCAAGAAACAAAAAAAGCCGCGCGGGTCTATCCGCGTGGCTTTTGAGGTCGAATAGCCGCGCTACCCGTCAAAGCTGGCGCGACCACTTACAAACCTAGGCCTACGATAGCACTGTGGGCCTCTTGAGGTCAAGGATGATATTGCCAGAAAGGCGCCCGCCACGGCGGCGCCATCGTCACCGGCGCTTTCGCGGGCCCGTCCTGCAAGTGTCGGTCAATAACGGCCGCGGACAAGCCCGCTGCACCTGTGGAGATTTCCGCCGCGATCAGATGTGCGGCCATGTCTGGTTTGGCGAACTGATGCTCAGGCCTTTGCGGCGACTAATGTCGACGCTACCGTCCATCGCCGTTTATTTTGAGGGCAGCTAGATGGCGGCGCGCAAGACGTCACCAGTGGAAAACGGCCGCCCAGAACAGCGGGCCGTTTCCCAAACCCCACAAGTTTCGTCGGACGGCGCCGCGAGTGCCAATCATTCAGACTGCAAGAGCGGCCTACGACGGCGCGCCTCGCACGGCAGGCGGATCCAGAGCCGAGCGTTGCATATCCTCTACGGTTCCGCGCCGATTCATCGCCTCAGCGACGACGTCTGGAGCGTGCCGTCCGAAACCGAAGGCGGTGTTTATTACACCGTGAACCTGCGCCGGCCGACCTGTGAGTGCCCGGATTGGCGGAAACGGAAACATCAATGCAAACATATGCTTGCGGCGATTCTTTATCGTGGTCATGTGAGCGGGCCGAGCGAGCAACCAAATTGCGCTACTCAGCATCGCAATCCGTCGTATTATGATCGCATGCGAAGCATGCGTCGTCCGTGCGTGCGCGGGATACTTCGGTGCGTCAGTCAGTGGGTCAACCATGGGTAGGCGTGGTCGCTCCAGCATCACACTCGGGGATCTTGTCGTCGCGACGATCCTACAAGCGATGGAGAATGACTCGAGTCGCGACGCGCTCTCGGACCACGACGGACTTGTTAACGGCGGGTGGTTTACCGGTCAAGTTCCCCGATCGTACACCTTGCGCCGATCGATGCTGCGCGAAGACGTTCGTGATCAGTTGCGACGAGTGACAGCCGAGATCGCGAAGCACGTTTATCCGTTGGAGCGCTGGTACGCGATCGATTCAACGTATTGCAAGACACCTTACTACGAGGAGTGGGCCAGTGTAACTACTGAGGACGGTAAGTCGCACATGCAGAAAATCAAGAACGCTAAACTCTTCATCATTCGAGGGTTGAAGACCGGCGTTCCTGCGGCGGTTGCCGTCACCGACGAGTACGTCAGCGATCAGACCATGTTCGAGCCCCTTTTCCGTCAAATGTTAGACAAAGGCGCTATCTTAAAGGGCGGAGGAGTGATCGCTGATGCCGGGTTTAATAAACGACAGCACTACGATTTGATCGCCGCGCATGGCGGTCGAGCGTTTCTTGACTTTGACTCAGGCGCCTTGCCTTCGAACGGGAAATTCCCGCATTACGACGAGCAGTATTGGCTGTATAAGGCTCACCGCGACGAGTGGGCGTCGTTCTTTTGCTATCGATCCTTGATCGAGACAACCAACCACGCCTTGAAGAGCATCAAGATGATCTTGCGCGCTCGACGACCGATATCGCGCGAGATCGAAGCGTTAGCGCTCGTTGCATACTATAGCCTCTCGCGACTTCCGGAACTATGGTTGAAGTACCGAATCGATCTGCCGTTCGTCGACACACAGGCGTTGGGTTTCATTAGTGACGCGATGCGGCCAAGGCGCCGCAGGGCGGCGTTGGGGCCTGCGGAGATGGCGGAGGAACGTGCTGGGCGCAACAGAGTGGTGGCGCTACACCGCCAGAGCTTGGGAGGGATATTGATCGCATGATAGGCGCGCGATCGTAAGAGCTCAATCTGGCATGGTAAGAGATCAATTTGACCTTGACGCGGCCCGCTCGACGAGCAACGATCCGACTACAGTGCGTGAAATGGTCGTATCTGGCATGCTCTCTCGCGATGCTGGCGCGCTGCAAGCGTATGGGGGCGCCGTCTTGAGTCCGTGCCTCTACGCTAGCGCATCACCTGTTGCGTCAAATGGAGGAAGATATTGATGCTGTGGCGCTAGTTTATTATCAGAGAGCTAGAGGAGGCGATTGCATCGTATGAGTTCAAGAAAATTCTTGGGAGGACCGATGGATTTTGGATATAGTGGACGTAATTTCGCCATCGAGGCGATTTCCACGCTTTCGCGTTCGACATGTATACAAGCCGTCGATGCAGAGTTGAGTAATGTACCCGAACGCGTCAGGGAGGTGTTGAAACTATGGCAAGAATCTCGTGATCTAGGTCATCAAGGTGTCGATAGGAACGGGCACTGTATTCACTTTGATTCCTCTGCGCTGTTTCTCTTTCGGTTTAAGTTTGTTATAGATAAAAAGTACTATGGCGGGGTTGTCTGTATTGGCGATGAGGGTGAATTCGTTGGAGAGGACAGCGAGTATGTGGACCGGTCATAAAATAGTTAAGATCCGGGTAGGAACCAAAACTCGGTGCATCTCCTAAATTGAATCGACGCCATGAGCTGCACATTTCCGTTATGGACGGATCTATCAGCTTACGGGTTCGTTCTGGGAGAGTTGTATCAAAAGCCAATGGGAGCGCCTATATTCTGAGGGGCTTCCCAGAGACCGTGCAAGTTTAGTGTTGCCACTATCTTCATGTAACCGCAACCGGCAACAGTAGGATCGCGACGTAATGTCAGCCCAAAGCCCCAGGACGATGGCAGCATGCTAGTAAAACGGTCTGTTCAATTTACAATCTCGAGAAGCCATTGATTTTTGCTGAGCCTAACGTGCCGTGAGCAGGCAATCGTTTGAAGAGGCGCTCCTTGTGTGGACTCGCCTTGTAGCGACTAGCTCGAGCGAGGCGTCGTTTCGGATGGAGCAGCGGCTTAGGTGGGTCGCCGACAAGGCCGCATCTTCCACCTCTCACGTCGGAAGAGAGCTCTCAGTTCCGCGGTGGGCGGAGAATTATATCGATGAGATGCGCAGCGGGCCGGAATGGGCTCGGGTGATCGCCGAATGCTCTAGTGGGCCGCAACTAGCGAACAGGTGACCGGCGGTTACTACCGTCGGCCCCGGATGCCTGCGGTCTTGCCAACGACCCGTATTCTGATAGACCGTACGCTAAGAGCTGACTATGCGACCGGCTCTTCGATCGGCGTCAGCGGAGACCCATGGTGCGATCCAGGAGATGGCCCAGGCGTTAGATCGGGACCAGGCGATAGCCACCTTTGAGAGCTTCAAGCAGGCGGTCCGCGGCCCCCCAAGAGCGCTTTGAATGGGACGCCGAAACGACGAACGCCCGGCAAAAACTAAACAAACAAGTAGCCGACCAAGCTAGGCGACCAAGCGCCGGTGCGGAATCTTACCGCATGGCAGACGTTACCATGCTTCGAGTGGCCGACCTTGTTGTTGACGAAGAAAATCCCCGTCTCTCTCAATTTCACAAGGGCCAGCGCGATGCGCTTCGTACTATCGCAGCCGACCAAGATCGGAAACTCTTGAAGCTTGGTCAAGACATTGTTGACTACGGTGTAAACCCATCCGATTTATTCATCGTCACGGCTACAAATGACGACCCTCCTCGTTATATTGTCCTGGAGGGCAATCGCCGTCTGTGCGCCTTAAAAGTCTTGGAAGCGCCCGATTCCATCGCAGGCGCAGTACCGCTGAGCACGTTAGCTGGAATACGCAAGCACTCCGCAGACTATCTTCAAAATCCAATAGACTCCGTTCGCTGCGCTGTCATGAGCAGAGAAGAAGCGGCACATTGGCAAATGCTGCGGCATACTGGAGAAAACGAAGGCGCTGGGATTGTTCCGTGGGACTCCGCCGCTAAGCAACGCTTCGAGAGCACGTCGAAGGGCGACGAGCCGTTTAAGCAGGCTCTGGACTTCGCCGAGAGAGTTGGCCAGCTTTCACAAGAGGAGCGTGGCAAGCTCCATACGACCACCTTTAAGCGTTTGATCGACACCCCCGTTGTTCGAAAGAAACTCGGTCTTGCTGTCCACAAGAAGCGACTGCAGATTATTGGCGAGAGAGAAAAGGTCGCGAAGGCGATCGCCTGGGTTGTTCACGATCTGGTCACGCGAAACCTCAGCGTGGGAAAAGTCTACGACTTGCCTATGCGAGAAAAGTACGCGCGGTCTATTCCGAGGAGCGTTGAAGTTAGAGCCACCGGACCTGCGGTTCCCGCCACGTTGATTGGCGCGGTTAAGAAGGGCGCACGAAGGAGCCAAGTACGAACTCCTCGGCAACGCGATAATCTGATTCCAAACGACTGTTCGCTCAACGTCCAAGACGTTCGCGGTAGGGACATTGAGAAAGAGCTTCGCCGCTTGAGCCTGCAAGACTATCCGAATGCGGTTAGCGTTCTCTTTAGAGTCTTTACGGAAATAAGTGTCGATTGGTACATTAAGAAATGGGCTGTGTCAGTACCGGGGGCAAAGCCGAAGCTCGCAGAGAAACTTAAGGCCGTTGGAGAGCACTTGCGGGCACGCAAACAGCTAGATGCGCAGCAGGTTAAACCCGTTTTGCGCGCAGCTCAAAGCGGCACCTACATTGGTGCCTCCATTACGCTAATGAATGACTTCGTCCACAACCCAGCCATGTTTCCCACAATTGACGATTTAAGACGCCATTGGGACAGCCTTCAGCCGTTCTTTGCGGCTATTTGGTCTTAGCGGTCCGCTTGGGAGCCAAACGGCAAAGGCTCGGCACGGCTAACATTTTCGAGCTTAGTATGTCGACAAGTTTTGGAACGTATAGTCCGTCAAACATAAAAAGCACTTCGCGCCCTTTGTAACGATCTTGCGAAACGTACTCTAGATCGTACACAATACGGCGTTGTCCGTTGTATAGCCCGTGACGAACCGCACCATAGTCATATGTGGCAATCCAAGGCTGCCTTAGCCTTGCGACGTGAGCTGCCAGCCTCTGATGATCCGTGAGCGTAAATCTGTTTAGATACAAGGACCGCCCGCCAGCTTCAATGTACGGCGGGTCGAAAAACAAGAATACGCTTCCGCGAAGGGTGGGTACCACGGTCTTTGAAAAGTCCAATGCATCCATGTGGTAAAGCTTGATTCTGTTACGATAGCGGCTAACGCGACGGATACGCCTGATTAAGTCCTCCTTGTTAAAGCGCACGTCAAGTTTCCACATACCTCCCTGCGCCTTTCCGCCAATCACTCCGCCAGCGATTATTCCAGAACGGTTCGTTCGGTTTAGGAACAAGGCCGCGAAGCCAAGGTCTTGCAAATCGGCGGTTTCCATGCGCTCGTAGGCGGCTCTTTGCCGACGCCATTCGGCCATGGAAAGCCTAACGCGGTCGATCCGCCTGCACAGATCGTCTGGTTCGTTGAGCACGGTATGCCAAAACGCAAAGACGGCGCGGCTAAGGTCGTTGATATGGATAACAGAAGCGTACTCTTGGAGGAGAAGCGCCATTGGTATCGCCGCCCCGCCGGCGAATGGTTCAACGTATTGAACGTCACTAAAGCCATTAGCCTCAAGCAATCGCATCACAAACGGCGCGAGCCGTCGTTTACCACCAGGGTATCGTAGGGGCGTATAAACCGGCATCCTTATGCAAGTTTAGCGTATTTGCGCCAAGTTGGCCATAGGGTGAGCACAGGAAGCCGGCGGACGAACCGAAGACGGGCGGTGAAGCATTCTGCTTTGCAACCGTCTCCGTGCTACGTTTGAGATCGTGGCGAAGCAGCGGCCTAATATGCGTCTATAAGCGCCGCCCGAGTCGCCGAGAAGCCAGGTGCATTCGCGAAAGACAGGGTCGGGCGCTGCGCTGAAACTAAGATACGCAACCCATCGGGATCCGCCTTTACGTAAGCACGAAATACTGGCCCTGACAAATAGTCGGCCGAAAGGAACACATGGCCGATATGGCCGCGTTCCCCCGAAGCTGCGTCGCTCACGAACAGCTCGCCCACAACATCGTGCACAGGCGGCTTCGGGGCGACGAAATCGATCACTAGTATTTCCGGAACGTAGCGAAGGGTCTTGAGTCGGGTCGGTACAGATACGACTATCGCGTCTGCAGGCACCTGCGTTATCACGATTGCCGGCTGAATACTGAGGCCGAGCATCATTAGTGCGTGAGCAACTGCGCTCCGCTAGCATTAACAGGGGTCCATTCCAAAGCCATCGTCGAAAGATTCGTCTTGCCGCTGCCCGACCCTGGAACTTGCCAAAGTCCCAGTTTCAGGCTCGGTCGTTGGAACAGCTTCGCCACCGCGGGCCTGATGGGTATGTAGGCGGTAACGGTCTGTTCATCGCCGTGAGAAAATACCGAAAAATGCCCGAGCGTCGCCGCGGGCACCTCGAACTCGTTCCCCGTAAGAGCAAAGAGAGCGTAGACACCGCGACCCGGTACTCGAATGTTTTCGAGTCTCAGTAGCGAGCTTTGCGCAGTGCTCGCCGCTTTCTGGCTAGCGAGCGAAAGGCCGATCTGCGAGTTTGGCAAGATCGCGAGGTCATTGCTAGAGCCACCGCCCGGTCCTTCAAGCCTCTTCGTGGGATCCGGGTACGTGTAGCGCAGACGAGCCTGATTAATCATGTCAGTGGCGCTTACTTTGATGCAAGAGCCATCGTAATCAGTGAAGGTCCACTCTACCTGTTGCCATGCGCTGAACATAGCGCCGCCTGGGTCACCGCCTCCAGGCAGATTGCGATACCAACTCCATATTTTATCGACATTAGCATGATGCGCGTAGAAGATTGGGTCCTTCGTAGAGACGCTGGGGTCCATCATATCGCCGCCGGTCATCTCGTGAACAAATCCGTGGGGGCCCTGCGAGAGTGGCCCCGAATCCTGTGAGCTACCGAAGAAAAACTGCAATGGGGCTCGCAGCGAGTCCGCCGGATCGATATAGCCCAGAGAGAACTGCATCGGAGCGGGAGTCTTTTTATCATGCCAAAGCGGATTAGGAGTATTGCCTGGCAATCTTGCGTCGGCAAATGGCTGGGGAATGTCCATGTACTGCGGTGAATCCGTAAGATTATCCCAATCCCACGTAAACAGTCGGAACGTCGGATCGATGCCACGCTCCCCCGTCGCATGCCAAGCTAAAATGCGTTCGTGGAAATAAAGATAGGCGCGATGCCACGGAAAGAACCACCAAGTCGTGTGAATACCGAGCGTTTCACCCGCAATCTGATGGATCAGCCATTGCAGAGGCCATCCCCGTGGATCGTCAGGGTGGGCGTTGCCCCACGTCACCATGTTCCCATATGCCAGGCGCAGCTTTGCCAGAGCGTCTGGGTTGCTCGTAAGCCCCGACACGTAGCGGCGCTGCGTTATGGGGCGGGTATCGACAAGCGACGAGAAGGGCTTTGCATTGTTACACTTTGTGGGATCGGCTGCGAGCACTAACCCCGGTCGCAGCAGGGCCACAGCGGCGAAGGCACCCCCGCCCTCGAAAAACGCTCGCCTTCTCATAGATGTTTCCATCATAAAACCTCCTCCGCTCGCACCTGCATGGCTAGGTAAGCCTCTGAGATGTTTATCTTTAATTATATCGACTCTTTACTTAGTTTGAAAACGTCGACCGTGCCACATTTGACCCACAAGTTGCAAGTTTATTGCCGCGTTACTAGTTTGCTCGGATCGAAGATAGCCAGGCCGTGCTTTCATGAGAGGTTGCCCCTTGCTTAGGTTATCGAGGGTGAGAGCGAAACGGCCGTACTGCCATTGCTATCCTAGCCCAAATTGGCTAGCTAGCAACAATCGTGGAAGCCCTCGCTCGCTTGGCTCTGATTCTACGTTTCACGTCGCGGTTGCGGAGTTGGAGTTCAGACGAACATGTGGCGTTGCGGCTGTACCGATCGCATATCGTAAGAACAGATTCCTCTGCAACGGCTTCGTAAGTGAATGGTGACAGCCATGATCGACGCCACCTGCGAATCGGTATGCAAGACGATCACCTTGGGATAGAGGTGGCTTTCAAAAGGTGGCGCGTATCGGGAGACGGGCAAAATGGTTATGGAAAGCGAGCATAGTAGCTGCGGATGCCCAGCCCGGCTCTCTCCTGTAGTAGTGAATGACTGCACTCACCCGCCGGCGTTGATCAGAACTTAAATGTCCCGCCGGGCTTTCGAGCGTCATGCAGAGAACCGCGGCCGCTCGAAACCAACGTGTATTCACCGAAGCAAGCATCGAAACAATCTTCGCCCTCGATAAAATGCGCCTGCGTTGTGTCGATAACGACTACCCCAACAGAGGTTGACGGGACCTGCGCTTGGAGCGCTCGGACGCTGCCTTCTCCTCTAGGGTCCTTTCATTAAAAAAAGCCGCTCGTAAATCTCGCGCTCCTGAATCGTTAGGTGCACCTGTGTTCCTGAGTGCCATCGCGCTTTAGTGTCGGCGCCCGCTTTGGTCTTAGAATGAAGTGCTGCGATGGTCGGTTGAACGTCAAAATCCGGCTCGGGGATGACCCTTCGTTTTAGGGGTTTCGACTTGTCAAAGTCGAAGCGACAAATAGCTCTCGAAAGAGATGCAAAGGAGCACCTTATTATGCGTCAATCATCATCCGTGCTGTTTGCGACGGTTGCTGTTGGCCTTTTCGTAGTAGGCTGCACGGGCGCCCGTGCAGCCCAAACGGGCAACATCGTACCGCAGACTTCGAAACCTGCCAGCGTCGTCCCCGAGGCTCGTCGGCAAAAGGGATCGATTGTTCCGGCACTCCATGGAGTCCCAGCCCCCCCGCCGTGGAAGAACAACATCTACGCCGCCCAATTCTTAGTAGACACGACGGTCCACGGCTATATCTCGCCATCCTGTCCGGTGCCTGGCGTCGCGTCTGTCAACGATATCGCCACCGACACACAGGGGAACCTCATCGTCCCGAATGCCTTCGCCGGAGTCAACCTATACCAAGGGCCTAACATGTGTGGGCCGCTGCTCGGAACGTTCAGCGACACATACGGCCAAGCATCCGACGCAGCCGCTATCAACGCGACGGTCGGGGTCATCGTCGTCGCGAATATCTTAGGCCCGAGCTTCGTCGTGGTGTGCACCACCGCAACGATTTCGTGCACCCAGCTCACGCCGGCGGCGCCGGGTTTCGGCGAAGTTTACGGTGTCACGATGGCTCTGAACGGCACCTGCTATGCCTCCGGATACAATGCGGCGCTGACGACCGCTCAGCTAACCTACTGGCCTGGTTGCAAGGGAACGGGCATCAACGCGACCGGCTTCCTGAACTCGTCCCCCGGTGGCTTGGACATCGACGGGCACCACAACTTGGTGTCTATTGACTACGATGTCAACGGCAGCGGCATCAGCCATGTCCGAGTCTACGCGGGCTGCAACCCGACGTGCACGGCAGTTGCCGATGACGTGTTGACAAACGGCGAAGCCGTGTTCGGTCATCTGAACAACGACTCCAAGAGGTTTGTGGTGGGCAACTTCCAGTATGGTCAGATCGATATCTACAGCTACACACCGACGACCCTCACCTACAGGTACAGCTTTAAAGGGGGCCTCACAACCGCCGACCTGGTTGAAGGCGCTGCCTACAAGCCGGCTTCACAACAATAAAGTCAAGCACTGCCTTTACGTGGGGCAGGGCTTTAAACTCAAACACAAGGGGCATCATTTAAGTGTCCCCCCGAGACGTATCGGGCAAAGGAAGGCGGTGAACGAACTGAAGACCACACCGTCCCCGTGAGTGCCGTTCCATTCTCCGATTCGCGCGCAGAGGAGAGCGGTTCTCCGACTTGGCTCCTAGAGCTGGCCGGTTGGATGCTACGTCACTTTAGATTAAGTCATCGAATCGATCATGCCGGCACCGTTGGTTTTTAGGGCGACGGTGTCGGCATGATTACTAGCGCTAAAGTGTGCAGAGACCGGTGGTTTCTGACACACGTCGACGCAGCCGCAACAGTGGCCGTGGGTCGCAACTCGGGGCCACCTGCACTCCTTACTTTCCGACCATTACGAAGCTCGGAGCGGTCGTGTACGAGATTGCGGCGTTCTCACCAGGTCCCAACGTGAAGCCGCCTGCGGTGAGGCCGGTCGCGTTGTTGTCAATTTTAACCGATGTACCGACGCCGCCAGATACGTAAAACGCGACCGGGCCGTAATAACCGTAAGTGGTGGCACTAAATACCACATTGCTCCCCGGCGCGGTCGTCGTTAACGTCGAACGTTCATCGTTGTAGCCGGCACAGTCGGTGATTTCCATTTGCGCCCCTGAAGCGCTCACGAAAAGAGGGGCAGTTGCGTTACCCGTAAGGATGCAACCGCGAACATACAGTCCTTCCACAGCTGCAGTGACCGAGATAGCGTAGGGCTGCTGCCCGCTGTCACCAATGACACTCCCCGAGCAATCCGAAGCATTAATCATTACATTGGCCGCAGTCCCGGTGATGGAAATCCCACCGCCGTGTTGAAGGGATAGCTCTAGTGCACATGAGCCAACGCGGCAGCCGTCGATAACGATGTCCTGTCCGCCTTCGATCAGGATTCCTGCGCCGAGCCAAGCGTGGAACATGCAGTGGTTGAAATGAATGTCGGTGACAAGCGCATTATTTCCATTGGCGTTGATCGACACCCCTGGTGAGACGCTCGGGGAGTCGGCTGATAGTTTGAAAATGCAGTTGTCGAAGAAAACCTGTTGGACCGTAGAGTTCGCGGCGGGGACGATCATGACTGACGTCACATTGCTGTCGCACTCGACGTTCGAAATACGTGCTCGCACGAGATTGGAGCCTCCGACTATCTTAATGCCTGTGTCGAAATCCGATATGTGCGTGTTGGTTACGTATGGCTCGCTTGCGGGGCCGATCAGTATAGCCGTGCAGCCGGTCGGGCCTCCCTTGTTGAGCGTCTGCTGGCGGATAACGCAGTTGTGGATGTAGTCCTGAGCCCCGTTGATGGTGACCATGATCTGGTCGTTGTTGTTGATGTTGTATTGGATCGTGCAGTCCGTCATCCCGCACTGCCCGGATCGGTTGTCATCGACCAACGCGCCGGGACAGCCGTCGAAAAACACCTGGTCGAAGCTGACGTTTTGGCACACAAAAAGGGAGACGGCCGGCCCTGTCGCTGTATCGTTTAAATACGAGATGCGGAGATTGCGAAAGCGAATGCCGTTGCCGGTTGTACTGAAGTTGCTGAACGTGATTAGCGAGCCGGTGAAAGTCGAACTAGCCTGCAACTCGGCGCCACCGCCCAATCCTTCGATGATGATGCCCACATCTTCAACGTTGAGTGCGCTATGGCTGATACCCGTATTGAAGTTGTATTTCCCGGAAGGGATTTGAATTCGGCCTCCGGTTTTTACGATCGCCGAGATCACACTCTGAAGAGCCGGGCCATTGTCAAAGGTAGGATTCACGCTTGTCGGAATCATACCGAAGTCGACGCCATTGTAAATCGTGTTATCGTCGCTTCCCACCCATTCGGTGGTGAACCAAGAGGTCTTATTTGGGTTCGTTAAATAATGAATTGATCCGTCAGGGTTTTGAACTGTTGCGTACGCTTTGCCGGAGCTTTGGATAGTCCACAGAGAGGTGTTGAAATCGAACTTAGCGTTATAAACGCGAAACATCTGTGACACCGGGCTCGTGCCGACTGTGGTTGTCACCTCGCGATCCTCGTGGTAAACTCCACCGGTTTCCGTTGGTTCGTACCGAGTTCCGGGGTTGCTCGTGTTAGCGACGAGGTCGCCCGTTGTACCGTTGCTCATGCTACTCTCCTTCTTACTGATTGCAGTTTTGGATGAGGTTTGTGTGTTGCTAACTCCAACGCAATGTCAAAGAATCTCTCGGCGAATGACTATAACGTTTGCCTGAAGATCGGTAGCCCTGTTAGAGCTGAAGCGACGGGAAGTAGGCGACTCCGTTCGGCGCAAACACACCTTTGCTAATCTTTCGTCGCGACGGAACGAGCGAATCTGGAGGGAACTCCAGGATATCTTCGCTGCTGCCAAAGTTGGCCGCGTAAAGCCAACCATTTTTGTTAACAACCAACGCGTCTGGCGATTCAAGCCCGCGCGTAATCTCTTGAAAGGGGTGCCGTTTACCTGGCCGATACTCCTCCACCCTGCTGTCGTAGTCGTCTGTCACGTACAGTGTTCCGCTTGAGTCTATCGCGATGCCGACCGGCGAGGTTACTCCGTCAGTGATCGTTCGACTCGGGGATTTCCTACCGGGGGCATAGATTACAATGTTTCCGGAATACGGGGCGATGCGATTTGACACATACAGGTTTCCGGCGTGGTCGATCGCAACGCCGACTGGATATATCAGACCCCTTGTTATTACGTTATGCGGATTGGTGGAACCATAAAGATATTCGGTGACGTTTCGACCGCCGATATTTGTTACCCAAAGGTTTCCTTTTGCGTCGATGGCACAGAAGGCCGGTGTATTTATGCCGGCGGTCACGGTCTGAAACGGTTGCGTTTCACCTGGAGAATACTCTGAAATCCAGCCGCCACCGCTCGGGGGCTGGTTGTCCACGTAAAGAACGCCCTTGCCGTCAACGCAATCCCCTCCGGGGGTATCAATTCCTAGAGAAATAACGGCGACGGGGGCCGGATTTTTGGCTCTGGCATGGTATACCGTTACGGTATTGTATGTATAATTTGTAACGTACAGGAGCGGTTTGGTAACGTTGTATTCTTTTCGGACCGCCGCGGCGCGCCTCAGAGGCATTAGACCTGCTGTGCGGATGGGCGGCTCCGATCCACCGCACCCAGCGAGCAATGCGGCCGCGGTGCAGATGCTAAGCGCTGAGCGAGCCAGGTTTTTCATTTTGCGAGCCTCCCCGAAGCAGAACGGATGAGCGCGTTGGAACGTTCGGCGCCGACGCTGCCAGTTCCAGCGTAGCGCCCAGCCCGCAGGGGCAAAAGCCGCCTCAGCCCGCGGCGTCGTGGCCACCTCGCCGAGGCGAAGGCCGATGTTTGGGCGCTGGAGCTTGCGCACAAGGACCGGCTGCATCCGGCGATGTTTCCTGTTGTTATACTGTATGTAGTGCCTGGGTTAGAGCCAGAAGCGTTAAGATCCATAACGAAGTCTCCTCTCAGATTTCCTCAGCATTTTCTTCAAGTGTTATATCGCAGCGCGGTTGGTTGGCTCGCCTCGCGTGGCCGCCCCGCGTGCGGTCATTTTATCCTCACGGCATTCTCGCAACAATTGGAGCTTTCGGCTTAAGAGGTAAGTTGCATGGCAGGTAAGTCTCCCCGATTCGCGGCTTCGGCGATAAGGGAAGCGCGATTCTTGACACCGTAGGCGCGGAAGACGCCTTTAAGATGATTCCTCACCGTGTGTTGACTGAGCCCCAGCGTCTGCGCGATTTCGGCCGTGGACAGCTTCGCACAGAGTAGCTCGAAGACTTTGCGCTGCATCCGGGGCAGCTCAATCGCCGGCGGCGCAGGAGATGCAAGTTCACGAAGCTCTCGGGCCAGCCATGATCGCGGGTACGACTCCAGCTTGTCCTCAGCCAGATGGCGCCACCGATCCTTCTTCGTCGCCTCCATCAAACGCATTGCGGTCCGGCCAGCGCGCCAATCGTAACCGATACGGTCAAAGATAACCCACGCCTTGCGGAGCGCCTCTTCGGCTCCCGGATCGCCTTCCGCAACCTTAACGGCCCCTTCGGCATATGCTGCGAAGGCTTCGACGCGATGGTCAAACGCAAAGAGATGCAGCGGCGAGCGAATGCGATCCAGCCCCTTGTAGCGCGCTAAATAAAAGTGAGCCTTTTCGTGGTTGCTCTCAGCAAGTGCTTCCGCAAATAGAAGTAGCCCGATCCGCTCGTCTCCAGCCAGTGCATTCCAATCCACGCGCTCTGCAATCGCTTCAGCCTTAGCTACCTCATTCAGGGCCCAATTCTGTTCACCAGAGATCCGTGCAAAATATGCCCGGTCGAGCAGCACGATCGCTTCGAAAGCGTCGCTGGGCGCTACGCGCTCCGCCGCACGGAGATAGCGAAAACATCCAAGCAGATCGCCACGCAGCGCGCAAGACCATCCGACGGCCTTAAGCGCTTGAAACCGCTGGGTACGAAAATCGTCCGGCCACTCAATGTCTTGGTCGACTTCCGACCTGGCAAGTTCCGAGGCTCGCTCAAACGGCAACTCACGTCCCAATGCCGCAAGGTTTTGCACAGCGTGAAACCAGTCTTCAAGATACTCCCTTCGATGCTTACCTCTCAACTCGATCGCACGAATGAGACTTTCAGCTGCCTCCTGGTAGCGCTCTTCATGACTGAGAATGAACGACTGCAATAACTCTTGTTTAATCTTCGTGTCTCGCGATCTGTCCTCCAACATTTCGTCAGCAAAACGGCGCGCCTCGTCCATTCTGCCTTCTAGCATCCAGCGGCGCGCAATATGATAGACGACGCGCGCTCGATCTTCCGGTGTCGTTAGTGTTCGCCTCGCAATATCGAAATGGTGGTCAGCTCGCTCAAAGTCGCGCATCCGAGCATATCCGATGCCCAGGAGCAGGGCCCATAGCCCGCGGTCTCGATCTACGCGTGACTTTGGTGGCCTTTGTATTAGAAACGCCACCGCTTTATTTTCGTCCTGACCGAGAAGCGTTCGCGCTCGCAACAGGTAGGCACTATAGGGCGGGACCGCGCCTCGTTGCACGGCCTCGTCATATACGTGACCTGCAGCCGAAAACTTCGCCTGGGCGAAGAGGCTTTGCATTTCGTCGAACCACTCGTGTGAGGCGGCTAGCTTTTTAGGCATAGCCGTAAGGATTACGCGGCGACGGCTCCCGCTCCGTCGCCGCGCCGCGGATTATTGGCCGCCTTGGTCGCCTCCGCCATCGCTGCCCGGCATGGTCCCACCAGTATCCCCCGGGGTCGCAGACCCGCCATAGTCGGCCCCTACGCTACTGGAGGCGTAACCTGAGAAGCTCGAATAGCCGCCAAAGCCACCGAAAATGCCGCCAGCCGCCAGAATTAGTGAATGAAACAGCATGAACATGTGCGCGTTCCTTCCCTCGCCATGGAAGGCGAGTAGCCATACGTACTAGCCCAAATGGCTAGCTACGCATAGTATCGGCTAACTCGGGTCTGAGAACGAGGGGTGAACGGCGGTTACCGGGCGATCGGATTAGGGGTTACCGACCGGCGCCGAAAGCGGCTTATTGAGACCCTTCCGGGCGCCTCGCGGAAAAGAACGGAAAAGGCCCGCAGCGTCTCTGCGGGCCTTCCTGTAGCAAACCGGGTGTGAAAGTGCTAGATATGGAGAGGGGTTCGAGTTGCCCGTCGGCTCGTCGAGGAAGCGGTTTTGTAGTTGAAGTATTCGTTGACCAGCGCGCTGGTCGACGGCGTTGCCGTGCAAGCAGTATGAACGCTGTTATCGACTGTGTACGAAAAGCCCGAGGAACCGAAAGATGTTATAAACTTGCAACTCTGGGGCGTCGTAAGCGGTCCATAGGTGATTCCTAAGCTACTGGGTGTTACGCAAGCCTCATCGTATGTTAGCGTGATCGGAGCGCTGTTGCCACTCGGCGCTACTGAGGGCAACGGGGTTGGTGAAATTGACCAGCACATCGCTGAACCGGAACCGTATATCGTGAACGAAGCGAAGTTGTTGATCCGAACTCTTGTCGAGACTGTCTGAAGCGGGCTGATGCGATGCGACTGCATTGCACCCGGTTGGTTTGGCTGATTCGGGCCGAGGGCTGTTTGCGAGCCGCTCGTGCAGCCAGCAACGATCGCCGCGACGGCGAAGAGCCCGACGGCGTAGTGCGCCGCACCCACCTTAAGGATTTTCATGGTCAGAGATGCTCCTTTTACGAACGCTTGGGGGTCAAATAGAGAGTAGTTGGATAGCCAAAAGGCTATCACAAACGGCTAGCAAAATAAAACAACCGATGCGCCCCTTCCTAGCTTGGCGATACGCCGAGCAATGGGATTCCCCCGCACCACGTCCGGTCGCCAACGTGGTGCCACCGGGAAACCATGGTGTGGTCGTCCCATCAAGCCCATGGGCGCAAGAAGGCTGAGCATGTCGGAGGTCTTGACTCTAGCCGATTTGACTAGTATAAGCTAGCTATAGCACGCCTACCTAGCATCGCAGGTAGAGAAGCGCGAGGACGCCCAGGTCGGTTATGGAGCAGATCACCTTCCAGTCGGCGCACCATGTTGCAACAGCGTTTCTGATGTGACCAGCACCCGGCTGAGTCGAGCGCCATCTCTACCGCAAGTACAGTCGCGACACGCGGCGATGCGCTCAGCTTTGGAAATGCTGGAGTGATGGCTGCGCCGGGCTTATGGGCTGGGGAGCATCTCACACGAGGGGGTGCGGCTGAGACTTGGGTGATCTTTTTAACCTGGTGCGTTCCCCTTCATCGAATGCCGTCGATCACAGCTTTGACGTGATGCGGTGAACGTGTCAACAACACTGCAGTTTGAATGAAAGGATGGCTCTATGAGCGACATTAGCCCGTGCAAATGTAACGACGGCTGGGAGGCCGTGCTCAATACGCAACCGCCCAACCGTAATATCCTGACAGTGACCGGTTCGGTAACGTGTCCTGACCGAGGACTGAAGCTCACGCTGAAACCTGCTATACTTCAGGGGACCGTTCACGAGGAACTGTTGCTGGATATCCAAGTGGAGCATCTTGGCAATGTCTCACACATGGTCACCACGTACGATCTCACATACAAGCAGGAAAACGCTCGCTATAAAAGCGTCAGAATCGTTCCATGCGATCTGACGATCGACGTGAAAACCGTGAGTTGAAAGTGTCGGTTGGCCCATCACTCGCTGCTCCAACACATTTGTTCCACGATAGAGATAGCTAGTCGAATCGTGTCAAAGGAGCTAGGTAAACCCGTACTCCGCAAGCGCGTCGTCGTCATAGCGAACAAGGTGTGGGAAGTTGCACCGCTTTGCGCCGTCCTCTCGCACCCGAAGGCGACCTATGGTCCGTATCTAGTTCCGCTGAAAGCAGGCCTTCGCGGATATTTGGATTTTGAAACCGCGCGCGTAGACGTTTGGTGCTTACAGGACTTCTTGTCTAACGCCGATCAATCGAACAGCGAAAAGAAGTGGGCTGTTCTTCCGGAAATCATTGGTTCAGCACCAGACCTGGTTATCGCATTTGGTACGGCCGCAACTCGAGGTCCAAATAATGCTAACGGTTCCGTGGTTCTTGGAAGCCGCGCATTCGTCCACGATACCGTATCCGATCAACACCCTCCGTGGCCTCTTACGGCCATGGATATCGTACATCGGTCCGACGCAGCTGCAAACGTCCTAACAACCGCGTACAACTCCGACCGTGACTACCGCACCAGGGCGGAGTCACGGTTCCTTGAATCCCCCATCGGCGCAGCCCGCCCGCCCGTAATCATGCTAGCCGGGAATTACGTAGCCGTCAGTGACGTAAACGTGCCATCGTACAACGACTACACTTGGGCGGACGAGGCAGCTTTAGCAGCCTTCGTCTCGAAAGAGCCGCACGAAGTTTTCGGTTCGTTGGAAACTACGCACGGTTTAATTCGTCTGAGAACCAATGCGCCGTTCTTGTTCGTGTCGGGCATAACAGACAGCATCGGTCATTTCAATGAGCAGATCGCGCCGAGGGATTATGCTCAGAACTTCGTCGCCGCGCACAATGCCGGTATCGCGCTTGGTAACTTGCTACCAGCACTCACTGACGCACTAGGAGGAATTATGGGCGAGACGTTTACGCTCGTCGTCGATTTTAACAATCCTCGTTGGGTTCCCAATAAGACAATTACAATGCCATACCAGGCAAAAACGACGATTCGCGAAGCTTTGTTTGCGGCGTATGATCAGGTCCATCCAGAGGATCCAGACTTTACTTTCGATCTTCGTTATTCAGGAAAACAGTTGGGTGACTTCATACAAACACTTTGCGGCGTTCCGACTACCGTAAGCTCGTCGTGGGAGATTTTCGTCAACGACCTTCCGGCTGAATTAGGGATCGACACGCTAATTGAGAAACCAGACGATTCGGTCATCTTCCGCTACGTTCTCGATCGGGATGAGCTGCACGCGACGGCGGAAGCAAAGAGGCGCGCGTACAGCCAGCGCCCGAGCGAGCCTGCATCCTAGGGACTATGCGCTGAGACCGATTGCTCGAACGGACGAGGTTTGAATCGTGGAACGAACCGATGAGAAGGTCAGCGATTTGATAAAAAAGGTGCATATTCTCGTCCCAATGGGCTTGGCCATTTTGGTGGTTCTAATTGAGCTGACGATTCCGAAGCTTGACCTGGAAGCGCGAGTGTTGGTCGGGGTTTTAGCTTTGACAATTGGGTTCTTGTTTTCGGTATTTTTTGAGCTGCTGGATATGTCGCGCTCCCTTCGCACCGGGACAAGAGCTTCGGAGTCCACATCCGTCGCAGTGAGCGAGATCACAGAAGCGATTGCTGTTTTGCCAGAAGCTGTGGCTGAACTAGTGACGACGCAAGTGGAGGATCATAGCAACTGCGTCAATATCACATCGCGCCGACCAGACCGCTATCGGGAATTGCTTCGAATTGTGCAGAAACGGCCTTCTGCACTGTTTTGGGCCCAAAGGAGTAGCGGATGGATCCTTGGGCCACGCGTTGGCGCGTCTGAGGAGGATGCGTTCCAGGGCGCCGTTTTGAGCTTAGTAAAAACCAGCGGAGTGGAAGTTACCCACCTTGTCAGCCTGGACGGTTTACAACAGGAGCTTGGCGAGGGCGATCCGCTCGACCAGTACCCGACGCTCTATTCGGCATTTTGGATGCGCTTAAACCAAGATCGGGCCGGTCGATTGTTCATCCGTGGCACAGAGCGTAACCCTCAGTATATCTATTATTTGCAGGCTGGAGCACCGAATAACCGGGCGAGGTTTCTTTTTGCGAAAGTTGGCGATCTAAAAATTGAAGGAGTGATCCCGATCGATTTCGTCGATGATTTGTCGCTAATCGTTAGCGGTGAAGATGAGCGACTCATGGATTTTTTGTATCGAACGGTGAATAAGAGTAATAGGCTTCGGCTTTCCGATCTTTTGAGGATAGGTCTTGCTGCAGATCAGGTGCCAACTTATGTGTCGTCATGACTTCGTTTCACGCGAAGGTTGGTTCGCTTCTGGCAGATCAAACTCTTAATCTTGGCTTTGCGCCGACTCCGATAGTCGGTATATCTAAGGTCATCGCGGCTTTGAAGCGCGTTCAATCCGGTCGATCACGTCTCCTGAGATCGCCGCCGGCTCCGGTCAAAAACCAAAACCTCTGCACCTCGATCCCTACGTGCGCCGGGTGATAGCTTTTTGGGAAGCGCCTTCTCCGAGGGGCCGCTCTTACTATCTTCGGGAGTTAGCGTTCGGGGACGGAGTCCACAGAGTTCTTCGATCTCATTACCCCTAAACGGGAGAGCATTTAGCATTTCTTCCGTGGCTCTGCCAGACGATAGGGCCGCATTGAACGCACTTCGCAGCAGTTCTGGTTCCTCGCGAGGGATGACATCATCTAAAGGCTCATTCTGTCGCCAGCCGCGTGAGGCCAGAGCGCGCCATATTCGTTGTTCTTGGATATCAGTAACTAGACCCAGATACCGAGCTTGCATCAGGCATGACTGCATCGACGTTTTCCAGATTTGCTTGGTTAACTTAAGACCGTCAATCGTTGGGATGCGAAAGCTCTTAGCGAAAGCTTCGGACGGCATCAGAAACTCGCGTGCAAAGGCATGAGCCTGCTTCTCCATCAATGGATTTCGGGTTGAACTATTTGCTAGAGTTGCTTCAATCTTTTGATGCAGGACCAAGTGACCAAGCTCATGCGCCAGGTCAAACCTAAAGCGAACTGCAGTCCCGTGATCAGAGTTGAGAATAATGTAAGCGTGGCCGTCGGAACCGTTCTGAGAAAATGAATCAAGAGAAGCGGCATCAAAATCACAATAGGCAACCATGGCGCCATGGTTTTCCAAAAGCCAGGTCATGTTCTCTATGGGACCATTGCCAAGTCCGAAGAACCGTCGCGCATTCTTTGCAGCCGTCTCAACAATCGAGGCACTGATCTCCACAGGATCGGTAGCGTCGAGCGGCGGCGGGAGCTTTAGGCTCGGGAAATCTATAAACTCTGAGAGATAGGCCACGATTCGCCGCAGCCACCCGTAACGGCGCTTAACGCTGCTGCGGGCTCCCTTCGTTGCAGCGGCTAAAGATCGCCAGTAGATCGGATTGGTATCTTCGAAACTTCCGGGCTCAAAAAAGAATGCTAAAGGAAGGTTCAAGAGATCGGCGATCTTCACCGCATGATCTGGATGGGGCGTCGCCTGTTGTAGCTCATAGGCGGAAATCGATTGCTTAGAAACTCCCGGCAGCAAACCGGCTAAAGCCGTTACGCTGAGTCCCCTTGCCTCCCGCGCTTCACGAAGGCGACTGCCGACGAAATTTGGGGTGCCGACCCTCACGAGTTGCGACCCAAGAGGCGACGATAGTCGGCAAGCAACGCACTGGGTTGCCGCTGACCTTCGACGCGAAATCCAGCCTCCGCAGCCGCGCGAACATCCGCCGGATCAACTTCTTCGTTACGATACCGCGCGGCGAGATTCATCGGTGTGTCGAGGTATTGTTCGCAGTTGTTGCTCGGGACTGCTAGCTCAAAGAAACCGAGGACCCCATGGTACCGGACCTTTTCGATCCGTTTGTTTCCGTGAAGGTGCAAAGCGTAAAAGCGATCGCCAGCGGGTCGTTCATCGGTCAGGAACGACTCTTGCCTATCGTGCGCCAACGTGCCGCGAAATTCGGCCATGCGCACAAGTCCGCCGCTGTGTTGGACAAACGACGAGGTTAGTAGAATTGGGCCAACTACAACTTCGACGTGGAAGTTGGAGCCCGTGATGTTTGGTACCGATGCCGCCGCGATTCCTCGATGTCGGAACTCCATCGCGACGTGAAGCAGCGAGGTTTCATTCCGTGCGCGGCGCTCGTAAGGCAAGAGATCCATGGCTTCTTCGCGATTGAATCGTCGGAGGCAAAAATCGAGCGCGCTGGCGTAGTCCTGCTCGTACTCCTCCGCGAGCCTAACGAAGAATCCGGGAGGAATGTGCGATTCAACGTATCCCGTAAATTCGGTGGTAAGGTCCATTCGTTCGGGCTCCCTTGGAGGGGCTTATGCTCGTCCAAGTATCCGCCAAATACAGTAGATTTGTCAATCTATGTGCCGGCTTCGCCTTTTCGACCCGACCGGAGCTCCAGCGAGAAGGGTGCGTTCGGACGCCCCATGGCATTGGGACTGGAGCAGCAGCCCGGCAAGGCATGGGAAAGCCCCGGCGCTACTGGGGCCAGCGGGCGAAGGCGGAGTTAGCGCATCGCGAGCGGCTCAACACGCCGCGCCGCAGCTACCCAGCGTTCCGCTCGGCCTGGCACCAGCCCGATCAGGGTGGTTAGCCGGGTCACCACCCGTCGTCGGTAACCGTCAAAGATTCGAAGCGGGTGATACTGCCGATATTCGGTACATCGCGGTGGCAGGGGGCAACTTTCTCCCAAGGCGTACGGACGCCTGAACCACAGGCAACGCGATAAGAGGCTAACGCGGTAACGTTTTGCGTGCTTTATAGACCAAGCGACGACCTGATTTGCGTGCTTTATTCTGTGTTGCCCTGGGGCCTTGACATACGCTGAAATTATTAAATAACCCACAGCTGAACGTCGGCGCGCAGATTCGTGTGCTCGTCGAGGAATCGCCGCTCGGATTCGCTGCCGGCGTCGCCCGTGAAGAGCATGCGAAAGCGCCGGTACTCCAGCACGAAAGCGATCGAGTTGCTGTTGATCGCGTTGCCGCCGCCGATAAAGGGTAACGATGGCCCGATAAAGTGCAGAACGATGCCGTCGTCGCTGCGCCACTCCGACCCCGCGCGAGGATAGACGACGGGCACGCTTTGCTGTCGCGCGGTCGCCATTGCGTCCTGATAGGCGTGGCCGCCGTAACGCTGGCCGCTGTCGGCGATTTCCGTAACGCGAAGATGCCGCAGTACCGGAGCGACGCCGCCGGCATGGTCGCCATGCGGATGCGAAATCAGGATGGCCTCGACGGCGTGAATTCCGTGTCGCAGCAAGAACGGCACGACCGTTCGCTCGCCGACGCGTTCGGCCACGGAATCGAGCAGGCTTCCCCGTTCGAGACGGCCTCCGGCATCGATCAAAAGTGCATGGCCGCGTGGAGTTTGCACGACGATGGCGTCGGCCTGTCCGACGTCGAGTACCGTTACGCGCAAGCGTCCGTCGAACGTGCGCGGCGGCCACAGCACGTATCCGGTCGCGACGAGAATCGCTGCGACGACCAGCGTTTGCGCTCCGCGTCGCCACAGCATCGGGGCCGCCGACAGCGCCGCATCGTACGCCACGATGCACCAGGCGGGCGGCGGAGTCATCGGTATCGCCGCGGCCGGCAGCGCGCTGAGCGTCTGGACGACGGCAAACGTCCAAGCGACCAACCAGGAGTTGAGGTTTGCGACCGCTTGAGCCAACGGCGCGCACCATGCGAGCGCGAGCTGCGCGGCGCCCAGGGCCATCGTCACCGCGACGCACGGCACGACCGCGAAATTGGCCGCAATGGCGTAAGGGGTAAACTGCAGGAAAACGGCCGCGCTCAGGGGCCAGATGCCCAGCTGCGTCGCCAGCGAAAGAACGATGACCTCGCGCGCGCGGACAGGTAGTGCAACGCGCGTCTCAATCCAGCGTTCCAACGGTCCGGCGCACGCAAAGATCGCACCGACGCACGAGAAGGAAAGCGCGAACGATGCCGTCGCTACGCTCGCGGGGCGAAAGCAAACCACGATCAGGGCAGCCGCGGCCAGAGCGTTCCACGACAGCGTTGCCCGTCCGCAGGCGCGCCCGACGAGTGCCGCAGTCGCCATGCTGGCCGCCCTCACCGCCGGTAGCTGGCCGCCGCTCCACCACACGAACGTCCACGACAGCGCAATCGCCAAGCCGCACGTCACCGCGCGCGGGAGCGCCAGCGCAACGAGCAGCGCGACGACGAGCGCCGTGACCGCTCCCAAGTGCAAACCGGCGGTCACCAACACGTGAACCGTTCCGGTCTCCTGAAATTCGCTGCGCAATGCCGGCGGCAACGCGGCGCGCTCTCCCCACAGCTCGCCGGCGACCAGCGATGCGGCCGGTTCGCCCAGGCGTTCGCTCAGCCGCGCGTGGGCCCACTCGTGAGCGCGCGCGAGCACTACGGATGCGTTCCAGGAAGAGTCCGCGGCGGTTCCAAGCAAACTCGCGCCCCGCAAACGGCCGTCGAGACCGCGCTCGGATTCGATCTCGCGTTCGCTGGGTTCGTCGGGATTGCGCGCGGTGTCGAACGGTTCGAGCCGGCCGCGAACGATCACGCGCGTGCCCGCAACCGGTGCTGCTCCGCGCAGTTGAGCGAGCACGCGCGGGCCGTTGTCCAGTGCCAGCGTCGCCTCCGTCGAGCCGTCGCCGGCGCTCACGCGATTCAAGAGCGTTGCGGAATAACGGGCCGTACGATGTTCGACGATCTCGTTGCGATCGTGACGGCGCAGCTCGGCGTTGGCCGCGGCTCCAACCAGGGCGATGAGCGGCAGCACGCGAAATCGCGGCGGTCCGCTTGGGACAAACAAGGCGTAAAGGACGAAAACGATTAGGCCGGCGTCGACGACAAGGCGCAGATCCGGCGCGAGGGGCGCCGCGGCAAGCGTTCCAAGCACCGAAGCGCTCGCGCAAAGAAGCATTGCCGCGGACCGCATCGCCGTCCTCCTGCGACGAGCGGGCACGCCATCTAGGGAAGGAACACGCTATTGCGCATCATCGTTACCGGCGGTGCCGGCTTCATCGGGTCGCACATCTTGGATGCGTACCTCGAAGCAGGCCACGACGTGCTGGTGATCGATTCGCTATGGGAGCATGGCGGCGGACGGCGCGTCAACGTTCCCAGCGGCGTTTCGCTGGTTCACATGGACATTCGCGACGAAGCGATCGCGCGAATTTTTGCGGACTTCAAGCCGGACGTCGTCAACCATCATGCCGCGCAGCACAGCGTCGCGATCTCGACGCGCGATCCCATCTACGACGCTCAAGTCAACGTCGTCGGGTTAATCAACGTACTGGAACAGGCCGCTCGCAGCGGCGCCCGCAAAGTGATCTTTGCTTCGAGCGGCGCGACCTTCGGGAATCCGCAACACCTGCCGATCGACGAGAAAACGCCGCAGCATCCGACCTCACCCTACGGCATAACGAAGATGGTGGGCGAGCACTACTTGCAATTTTATCGCGACTCCAAGGAGTTGGATTTCACGGCGCTGCGGTACGGTAACGTTTATGGGCCGCGCCAGGATGCCAGCGGTGAGGCCGGCGTCATCGCGATTTTCATCGCGCGATTCCTAGCGCGCCAAGGTGTACGCATTGACTGGGACGGCGAGCAGACGCGCGACTACGTGTACGCTGCGGACGTCGCGCGGGCAAACGTTGCGGCTCTGGACCGCGGTTCGGGTGAGTGTTACGTGATCGGCACGGGCGTGCCGACGAGCGTCAACCAGATCTATCGCACGTTGGTTGACATCAGCGGCTTTCAAGCGCCGATCGAGCGCGCTCCCCAGCGGCCGGGCGACGCGCGCAGCGCGCAGTTCGACGCGGCGCGGGCGCGCTCGGAGCTCGGATGGAGCCCGACGACTCCCCTTGCGGACGGAATTCGAGCTACCTACGATCATTTTCAAAGGGAGGCGCCCTAGCTCCCAACGATAGGATACGCGGATGGAGCGTTTTGCGACAACGGCCGAGCGGATCGCCCGGCAGCCCGCGAAGCTCGAAAAGATCGCGCTGCTCGCAGAGTATCTGGGCGATCTGAGCGATGCCGATCTGATCGCGGCGGCGCGCTTTTTTAGCGGCAACCCCTTTGCGGCGCGCGAACGGCGCACGCTTTCATTGGGCGGCCGCACGATCGTCGAGGTTGCGCGCCTGGTGTATGGCTTCGACGATGCGGCGCTGGGCCGCGGCTATCGCGCTACCGGCGATCTTGGAACGGCGCTGGGTGCGCTCGCGCGCGCTCCGGCCGACGCGATGCTTTTTCGTGAACACCTTACGCCGGCGTTGCTGGACGAGCTGTTCGGAGAAATCGCCGCGGCTTCCGGGAAGCACGCGAGCAAACGGCGAGCGGCGGTGTTCGAGCGCATTCTTCGGGCCGCTGACGACCCGTTGGTGGCGACGTACGTCGTCAAGATCGTTACGGGGGATCTGCGCGTCGGATTGCGTGAAGGCTTGGTGCTGGAAGCGATTGCACGCGCCTTCGGCGCGGAAGCATCCGAAATTCGACGTGCGGTCATGGCGGCAGGTGACGTCGGCGAGGTTGCGCTCGCCGCCAAACACGGCACGCTGGATGAGCTGCGCGTGGACTACGGCACGCCGATCGGCTTCATGCTCGCGACGCCGGTCCCGTACGGCGAAGCCTATGCCGAGCTATCCGGCGCGAAGTGGACCCTCGAAGACAAGTACGACGGCATCCGCGCCCAGGCGCACGTGCGCGGTCAGACGGTGCGGCTGTTTTCTCGTCGGCTCAACGACGTCACCGCTTCCTATCCCGAGCTCGTCTCCGCGCTTCGCGCGATCGGCGGCGATGCGATCCTCGACGGCGAGATCGTCGCGATGCGCGATGGCCGCGTCCTGCCGTTTCGCTCGTTGCAAGCGCGGTTGCAGCGTAAGCGCGTCGACGCGGCGCTCCTGCAGGACGTCCCGCTGACCTATGTGATCTTCGATCTGCTCGCCATCGGCGACGATTTGTTGATCGACGAGCCGCTGTCGGTGCGCCGCGAGCGGCTCGCGGAGCGGCTCGAAGGGAGCGTGAACGCGAAGCTCGTGCTCTCGCCGTTCGAGGGCGTCGGCGAGGCTACGGCAAGCTTCGTAAACGAACGTTTTGAGGCGGCCCGCGCGCGCGGAAACGAAGGGCTGGTGTTCAAACGCGTCGACGCGCCATATCTGCCGGGGCGTCGAGGCAAATGGTGGCTCAAGCTCAAACGCGAGCTCTCCACTCTCGACGTTGCGGTCGTTGCCGTCGAGTGGGGCAACGGCAAACGCGCGAGCGTCCTTTCCGACTACACGTTTGCCGTGCGCGCCGACGACGGCAGCCTCCAAACGATCGGAAAAGCTTATTCGGGCTTGACGGATGCGGAGATCGCCGAACTGACGCCGTGGTTCTTGCAGCATCGGCTGCCGCCGGAACGGCAGCGCGAGAAGGCCCGCGCGCACGAGATCCCGGTCGAGCCGAACGTCGTCATCGAGGTTGCGTTCGATATCGTCGCTAAGAGCCAGCTGCACGAAAGCGGTTTCGCGCTGCGCTTTCCACGCATCGTTCGGATTCGGGACGACAAGCCGGCGGAAGAGATTGACACGCTTGCACGCGTGCGCGAAATCCATCGCGAGATGCTCGCGCGGGAAGGGCATGGTGCCGCGGCGGTAACTAGGCCGCGACCAGATTGAGCAGCTTGTCCGGAACGTAAATGTGCTTGCGGACCTCCTTGCCGCCGAGGTGAACGCGAACGTTCGAGTCGTGCAGGGCGAGCGCCAGGGCCTCCGATTCGCTGACCCCCGCCGGCGCGGGGATGCGCGCGCGGACCTTGCCGTTGACCTGCACGACGAGCGTGATTTCTTCGGTCGCCAACGCACGCTGGTCGGGCTCGAGATAGCGTTCGAGATGCACCGACGTCGCGTGGCCGAAACGCTCCCAGAGCTCTTCAGCGATGTGCGGCGCGAAGGGAGCGATGAGGATCGGCAGCGCTCCAGCCGCGTAGCGAGTTGCGGGCGATTCGGGCATGCCGCTCGAAGCCGCGGTCATCAGGTTGACGAGCTCGTCGAGCTTGGCGATCGTCGCGTTGTAGTGAAACCTCCGTGAGACGGTTTCGTCGATCGCGGATTTTGCCGCGACGTGCACGGCACGGACCAGGGCCTTCTCCGAGGGGCTTTCGGCGGCGGGCATTGGTTCGGTCGCGCTTCGAGTCTGCCCAAAATACGGCTCGCACGCGCGCCAAATGCGGTTCAGGAGCCGCACGCGTCCGCTGATGCCCTCGTCCGTCCAGTTGCTCGTTTCCTCCGGCGGCGTCACGTAGAGCAGAAAGAGCCGCATTGCATCGATGCCGCTGCGTTCGGCGGTTTGGTCGATGCCGACGACGTTCCCGCGAGACTTCGACATCTTCTCGCCGTCGCGCAGCACGAGGCCTTGATGAAACAGGTTCTCGAAGGGTTCGTCGGCGCCGGCGATCCATCCGCGGTCGTGGAAGAACTTATAGAAGAAACGCGAGTATAGCAAGTGCAGCACGGCGTGTTCCGCGCCGCCAATATACTGATCCACGTTCATCCACCGGCGTGCGTGCTCGGCTGCCCAAGGCGCCGCGTCGTTATGGGGATCAAGATAGCGCAAAAAATACCACGACGACTCGAAGAACGTGTCCATCGTGTCGCTCTCGCGGCGCGTCTCGCCGCCGCACTTCGGGCAGGTCGTTTCGAGAAACTCGGCCATGTGGGATCGGACCGGCAAAAGAACCGGGAGTTGGTCGTCGGGAACCGGGACTTCGCCGCAAGCCGCGCAGTACAGGATGGGAATCGGCGTACCCCAGTACCGCTGGCGCGAGATGAGCCAATCGCGAAGCCGATAGTTCACGCTCTTGCCGCCGGCGCCCATGAAAGCTAGGCGTTCCGCGAGCGCTTCGCGCGCCCGGGCGCTCGACATGCCGCTGAAATCCTCGCTAGAAATCAGCCGGCCGTCTTCGACGAACGCGGACTCGAGCGGTTCGCCGGAAGGGCCTTCGGACGGCACGACGACTTGGACGATCGGCAACCCGTGGCTCTTGGCGAAATCGAAGTCGCGCTCGTCGTGTGCCGGAACGCCCATGACGGCACCGCTACCGTATTCGGCGAGCACGTAGTTGGTGAGCCAGAGGGGGATCCGTTCGCGTGAGAGTGGGTTGATCGCGTAAGCGCCGGTGAAGATGCCGTGCTTTTCCATCAAGCTGGTGCGTTCGAGCTCCGACTTCGACTTCAAACTTTGCGTGAACGACTCGATCGCCGCGGCATGTTCGCGCGAAACGATCTGCTGCAGCCGCGCGACGACGCGATGCTCGGGCGCCACGGCCAAAAACGTTGCGCCGAAGAGCGTGTCGATGCGGGTCGTGAAGACCCCGATTTTGTCATCGAGTCCTTCGACCGCGAACGCGAACTGCACGCCTTCGCTGCGTCCGATCCAGTTTCGCTGCATCGTTCGCGTGCGTTCCGGCCAGCCGGTGAGGTTTGCCAAGTCGTTCAAGAGGCGGTCGGCGTACGCGGTGATGCGCAGAAACCATTGCGATAGGAAGCGGCGCTCGACCAGAGTGGAACATCGCCAGCAACGCCCGTCGATGACCTGTTCGTTGGCAAGCACCGTTTTATCGTGCGGACACCAATTGACGGGAGCCTCGCGCTTGTAGGCGAGACCGTGTTTGTAGAGCTGCAGAAACAGCCACTGATTCCAGCGATAATATTCGGGCTCGCAGGTCGCGATCTCGCGCGACCAGTCGTAACCGGCGCCCATCAGACGTATTTGCCGGCGCATCTTGAGGATATTTTCGGCGGTCCAGACCGCGGGGTCGATTCCGTGCGCGATGGCGGCATTTTCGGCAGGCAACCCAAAGGCGTCCCAGCCCATCGGGTGCAGCACGTTGCGTCCGAGCATCCGCATCATCCGCGCGACGGCATCGCCGAGCGTGTAGTTCTTCGCATGGCCGATGTGCAGGTCGCCAGATGGGTACGGCAGCATCTCCAGCGCGTAGTATTTCGGCTTTGCGCTCTCGTCGGACGTGCGGTATAAACCGTCGCGCTCCCAGCGCGACTGCCACTTGGCCTCGATCGAACGATAATTGTAGCTGTCGGCCATGAGCTGCATGGTACACGCTTCGCTATCAGTCCGCCACCCTTTGCGGCGCAATGGTAACGCGTGATTGGCGCGCGTGATCGTACGCCTCGCAGTCGCTGCCGTAGTCCTCGCGCTCGGCGCTTTTGCGCTTTGGCATCCCGCGCAGCGCCCCGTCCTCGTGACCGCCGGCTCGGTGCCGGCGAGTCCGGACCCGGCATTGCGCAAGCCCCCCGGCGGGCAGTTCCGCGATCGCGGGGCGCGGCCTCGCGACGATGCGCTCGTCGTATACGTCGTCGGAGCGGTCCGCACGCCGGGGCTGTACCGCCTTCGATCCGGCGACCGCGTCGCAAAGGCCGTCGCTCTTGCCGGTGGCCTGCGCGCGTCTGCCGACGCCGCGGGCGTGAATCTGGCGCAACGCGCCCAGGATGGCGACGAGGTCTACGTTCCCGTCGCCGGTGAGACGCCGCGAGCCCGCGCCGGCGAACGGCGCAGCCGCCGGCACACCAGCACTCCGCCCCCGAACGGCAGCGTCGACGTCAACCGGGCCGACGCCGCCGAGCTCGCCGCCGTGCCCGGTGTCGGGCGCGCGGTCGCGGCGCGCATCGTCGAGCTGCGGGAGCGCGAGGGAAGCTTCGCATCGCTCGACGAGTTGCTGGACGTCGCCGGGATGACGCAGACTCGGCTCGAGCGGGCGCGACCGTACCTCCGCGAACTATAGCGACAAGGGCAACTCCTCCGGCGACTCGCATTGGAGGCAGGTGACGTCGCCGCAGCTGCCTGCGAAGATGACGCTTCCGAATCTCATCCGGACGGCGCTCTCGCCGCCGCGCGCCGAGGTGCTGCTCGAACGCGTTGACGGCGCGTGGACGCCGACGTCCAGCGCGCACCTGCTCGAACGGGTCGAGCGCGTGGCTTGCGCTATTCGGGATGCCGGGCTTGGTGCGGGCGACCGCATCGCGCTGGTGTCGCACAACTGCGTCGATTGGATCGTCTGCGATTTTGCGACGCTCTTCGCGGGCTGCGTCGTGGTCCCGATCTATCCGACGCAAGCCCTGGACCACATGGGCTATATTCTCGAGCATTCCGGCGCGCGGCTGATCTTCGTCGACGAGTGGCGGACCCTCGAGCGCCTGCGCGACTCGGGCGCCGCTCTGCCGCGTGCGGTGCGCTTCGATTCAACCGGCGCCGACGGATTGAAAGCTTTCGAAGCGCGCGGCGGAGAGCTTCGCGCAGGCAACGCAGCGGTCGCACACGCGTGGGAGGCGACCCTTGTTCCCGACGATCTTGCCGTGTTGATCTACACGTCGGGTTCGACCGGCACGCCCAAGGGCGTCATGCTCTCGCACGACAACATCGCCTTTGACGCACAGGTCTCGCTCACGTGCGGATTCGAGGGCATCCACGGGGGCGTGGACGTGATCTCGGTGCTTCCTTATTCGCATATCTACGAGCACACGGTAATCTACATCTATCTCCTCGCGAGGGTGCGGTACTTCATCTGTCACGATCCGAACGAACTCCTCGGCGATCTGCGCGACGTTCGCCCGGCAGAGATGACCGCCGTTCCCCGCATCTTCGACAGGGTGCTCGTGGGAGTCACCGGCCAAGCGCTGCGCGCCGGCGGCCTTCAGGGGCGGCTCGTACCGTGGGCACTCAACGTCGCTCGCGAATACATGGCGGCCAAAACGATCGGGGGCGGGGCCGCGCCGGGGTTGGCCTTGCAATACGCGCTGGCGAAGCGCCTGGTGCTGCGCAAAGTACGCAATGCGCTAGGTTTGGATCGGGTGCGGTTCCTCACCAGCGGCAGCGCGCCCCTACACGTCGACACCGCGATGACGTTGCTAGGCTTGGGTATACCGGTCATGCAGGGCTATGGCCTGACGGAAACTTCGCCGGTCGTTTCGGTCAGCCGCCTCTCGGCGAACGTCTACGGGGCGGTTGGACGCCCGATCAGCGGCGTTGACGTGCGCGTTGCCGAGGACGGCGAAGTGCTGGTGCGTGGGCGAAACGTCATGCAGGGATACTTTCACGACCCCCAGGCGACGGCCGAGGCGATCGAGGACGGTTGGCTGCACACCGGTGACGTCGGCGAGATCGATGCCTCGCGATTCCTTCGCATCACCGACCGAAAGGGGGAAATATTCAAAACCAGTACGGGGAAGTGGATCTCACCGGCGCGGATTGAAGCCAGCATCAAACGCTCGATCTTCGTCGCGCAAGCAATGGTAACCGGGAGGGGTGAGGCCCACCCGATCGCGTTGATCTGCCCGAACTGGCCGCTGTTGCGCCTAGAGATGCCGGCGCTTCCCGATGTCCCGGCCGAATCGCTCGCGACGCGGGACGACGTGGCCGCCTTCCTGACGAGCGAAGTGCGAAAGCAGACGCGCGGCTTGGCAACCTACGAGCAGGTCCGGCGTATCCTCGTTATTCCGCGCGAGTTCAGCATCGAGGGCGGCGAGCTTTCACCCTCGATGAAGATCAAGCGGCGCGTCATCGAGACGCGGTACGCCCGAGAAATCGAGCGGGCGTACGAAGCCGATTCTCAGGTGCTCGGCTAGAGCCGCCGGCATGTTGCGACGCGTCGACGAGGTAATCCGCGGTCCGATCAAGAGCAAGACGGTTTTCCCCGCCTTGATTCTCCACCTGATCGAACGGCGGGCCGATCACGGATACGGGTTGATGCAGCGCATCGACGCGATCTGCGGCGATCTCATCGCGGTGAACACCAACAAGATTTACCCGCTCCTGCGGCGGTTGGAGGAGCGGGGTTTCGTCACGGCCGCTTGGGAGCAACCCAGCAAACGAGCGCGGCGCGTGTACGCCATCACGCCGGAAGGCCAGGAGCGCCTGGAACGCATCAAGGGTTTGATGTTGCCCTATATCGATTCGATCGGAGCCGCCATCGCACGGCTCCGGGTCGAGTTGTATGGCGCCGGCGCCAAGAGTTTGACTAAACTTTGATTCATCGCCCGCGCAGTTTCGGCAGGATCGTTACGTCGTAGCGCCGATAGTTGGCGTTCGCCTTGGAGGTTCTAAGATTGCCTTTCACGCGGTGGCGCCTCGTTCTGCTTGCGGTGCTTGCGGTCTCGGTTTGTCTGCCTGCTCGTGGAGTCTCGAAGGCGCCGGCCATACCGGCGCTTACGCCTGACGCGGTAACGCACCATCGCCTGCTGCTCGACGGCCGGACACTGGCCTATACCGCGCGCGCCGGGACGATCACGCTGCGCAACGGTGCCGACGAACCCACCGCGCGCGTCTTTTATACGGCATATACGCTGGATGGCGCCGATCCGTCGAAGCGCCCGATAACGTTTCTCTACAACGGGGGCCCGGGAAGCTCGACCATGTGGTTGCGGATGGGCTCCTTCGGACCGGTGCGCGTCGTAACGGGCGACGGAAGCCTCACCGGGCCGCCGCCGTACCGGCTGGTCGACAACCAATACAGCCTCCTCGATCGGACCGACCTCGTCTTCATCGATATGCCCGGGAGCGGGTTCGGGCGCTTCATCGGCGCCGGGACGCGAAAGGATTTTTGGGGAGTTGATCAGGACGTCGCCGCCTTCGCGCAGTTCATCCAGCGGTACATTACTAACTTCAATCGCTGGAATTCGCCACGCTTTCTCTTTGGCGAATCCTACGGGACGATGCGCTCGTCCGCGCTCTCAAAATACCTGCAAGACGAGGGTATCGGCCTCAACGGTATCGTGCTGCTGTCGTCCTTTTTGAATTCGAACATCGACTACAACGATGGAGCTCCGGTCGGCGGCGGGGACTGGGCCTACATCCTCTACCTGCCCACCGAAGCCGCCACCGCATGGTATCATCACGCACTCTCCCACCCGCCCCCGCTCGATACGTTGCTGTCGGAGGTCGAGAGTTTTGGTCTCTCCGAGTATCTCGACGCGCTGGCGCAGGGAGCGCAACTCCCGCCCAACCGGTTCAACGACATCGTTGCCAAGCTGCACGAATATACCGGGCTTTCGGAACAGTACATCCGTCGCTCCAATTTGCGCATCCCGTACGATCGCTTTGAAAACGAGCTGCTGCGGGACCGCGGCCTGACGGTCGGGCGGATCGATTCGCGCTTCCAAACCTACGTGCTCGATCGCCCGGAGGTTTCGCCCGACTGGGACGCCACCGATGCCGCGATCGACTCGGTGTTCGTTTCGACGGTCAACTACTATTTGCGGCAAGTGCTCAAATACAACACGCCGTTGCTCTATCGAGCCCAGATTTACGACTTGATCTTTGCCGACGGCGAGACGTGGGACTTCAAGCACGGGCCGAACGTCCAGACGCTCAACGTCACCCCCGATCTCGCCCAGGCCATGACGTATAACCCCCGGCTCAAGATCTTTTCGGGAAACGGTTACTTCGATTTCGCCACGCCGTTTTTCGCGACGGAGTACGCGCTAAATCACCTCTACCTGTCGGCGGCGTTGCAGCGCAATATTACCTATGGCTTCTACGAATCGGGTCACATGGTCTATCTCCATCCTCCTGCGCTCGCGCGCTTTCACGCCGACCTGGAACGCTGGTACGCACGGGTGCTGTCGAATGCGTGAGCTGGCTCTGGCATTTCTGATGGTCGTGCTCGTGGCTGCGGCCCCTCAGGCGCCGGCTCCGGCATCGGTGGTCACCCCGGATGCCGTTACCAAGCACAGCATCGCGCTTGGCGGGAAAACGTACCCGTACACGGCGCGCGCCGGAACCATCACGCTGGAAAACGACAAGGGCCAGCCGACGTGCCGAATGTTTTACACCGCGTTTACCGTTGACGGCGCGGATCCACGCACGCGCCCGGTAACGTTTCTGTACAACGGAGGTCCGGGAAGCTCGACGATTTGGCTGCGAATGGGTTCATTCGGGCCGATGCGGGTGCAAGTCGGCGACGGGCGTCCGACGCCGGACGCTCCCTTCGATCTGATCGAAAATCAGTACTCGCTTCTCGACCGTACCGATTTGGTGTTCGTCGACGCGCCCGATACGGGGTTTAGCCGAATCGTGGACGCGGGCAAGCCCAGCGATTTCTTCGGCGCCGACCCCGACGTGCGCGCGTTCGGGCAGTTCGTTTCCCGCTATATCACGTCGTTCGGGCGCTGGAACTCGCCGAAGTTCCTGTTTGGCGAGTCGTATGGAACCCCGCGCTCCGCGATGCTCGTTCGTTACTTGCAGCAGCAGAGCATCGGCATCAACGGCGTCGTTCTGCTATCGTCCGTTCTCGACTTCAGCCTGGATTGGGACATCAACTTCACGCCGACGGCGATCGGAGGTGGTGATTGGGCCTTCCCGCTCTATCTTCCGACGGAGGCGGCGGCGGCGTGGTATCACGACATGTTGCCGGGGCCCTCGACGACCTTGCAGTCGCTCCTGCCGCAAGTCGAGTCGTTCGCAATGCACGAGTACGTTACGGCGCTCGCGCAAGGCGCGAATCTATCGCCCGGAACCTACAACGACGTCGTTGCAAAACTGCACCAATATACCGGGCTCTCCGAACGCTACATTCGCCAGTCCAACTTGCGCATTCCGTACTGGCGATATTCTACCGAGCTGTTGCGCAACACCGGTGAGATGACCGGGCGTTACGACGCGCGCTATACCTCGTTCATGCTCGACCGGCTCGCCGACCGTCCGGACTTCGATCCGGTCGACTCGGCCATCGATGCGGCCTTCGTGGCGAACGGAAACTATTTCGTGCGGCAAATCCTAGGATATCAGACGACGTTGATCTACCGGCCGCTCGCCAACGTCTTCCGGCAGTGGGATTGGAAGCACAACGGTAATCTTCCCACCAACACCGCGCAAGATCTCGCCGGTGCGATGACGTTTGACCCGAACCTACGGATATTTTCGGGGAACGGTTACTACGATTTGGCGACGCCGTTCTTTGCGACGGTTTATACGCTCAATCATCTGAACATTCCGCCGCAGCTGCAGAAGAACATCAGCTACGGCTTCTACGAGTCGGGGCACATGGTGTATCTGCACCCGCAAGCGCTGGCGCAATTCCACGACGACCTCGAGCGCTGGTACGCCGATACGCTCCAAGCGGGCCGCTAGCCGGCTTCTGCTTTCTTAGCGCTCCATCGTCTCGAGCCGCGCGAGCGTAGCGCGATAAATCGCCTTTAGCTTAGCGTAGGCCGTGCGCATGTCCGGCGTCGGCGCGGCATCCGCGCTTTCCACCGCGCTTTCAAGGTAATCGAGCGCGCCTCCCAGGTAGAGGAAGCTGGTGAAGTCGTGCGAGTAAGCGCCCATCGAGTCATCCGGGTTTGCCGGTAAGTTTTCGCCGATGATTTCGCGGCGCAACGCCCGAGCGTTCTCCGGTGAGATTTTCTGTTTCGCGAGGCGTTCTGCGCGCGTCCGCGCGCCGCCGACCTCGGCGCGCAATGCGACGATTTGGCGGGCGAGATCGTACTGCGCGTGGAGATCGGCATTGCTTGCGGCGATCCGAGGGTCGCGGAAGACCTCCGCGGAGCGCGTGTAGCTCTTGCCGTTCACGCTCAGCCTGACGGTGTACGCTCCGGGCGGAACGAGCACGCCGTCGGGGCTATCTTGATGGAAATCCCAAACGAAGCGGTGTGCGCCGGCATCGGCCACGGGCACCGGATGCCGTTCTACCCAGTGCGTCGTGTAGGTGATGGATTTGGGATCGACCGGCTTGGGCGGCTCCGCGCTCGACCAGCGGCGCACGAGGCTGCCGTCGCCGGCAAGGATCTCGATCACGACCGGCGTGCGGGCCGCGCCGGGCAGATAGTAATCGACGTAGAGCCCAATGGGCGCGTTGTCCACCTGCGGCTCGTCGAGCGGCAGCGGTGTGCCTTCTTGACTGCCGGGTTGCACGCGGTAAGCGTAGGCGGGAGCAAAGAGGTAAGCGTCGCCGGAAGCGGCTTCGGTCAGTTGCCGCAGGGGCGAGATGTCGTCCATCACCCAAAACGCGCGGCCGTGCGTAGCGACGACGGCGTCGTTGCGATGTATGGCGATGTCACGCACGGAAGTGACGGGCAGATTGCGTTGAAGCGATTGCCAGTGGTCGCCGTCGTCGAACGAAACGTAGACGCCCTTTTCGGTTCCCGCGAAGAGCAGGCCGCGGTGTTGGGGATCTTCGCGCACCGCATTGACGAACGAGCCGCTCGGGATGCCGCTCGCGATCGGGCTCCAGCTCGCGCCGCCGTCGCGCGTGCGATAGATGTAGGGCCGATAGTCGTCGAGGCGGTGCCGATCGATCGCCGCATACGCCGTATTCGCGTCGAAGTGCGAGGCCTCGATCGTTGCGACTTTGCTCCAGGCGGTGAGCGACGGAGGCGTGACGTTGTGCCAGGTGCGAGCAGCATCCCGCGTCATCCAAATGTAACCATCGTCCGTGCCGGCCCAAACGACGTTCGCGCGCCACGGGGAGGGTGCGATCGTGTACACGACCCCGTGCCGGCGTACGGCATTGTCGTCGGCGAGCGTGGTCGGGTCGAGGTTTGCGGGCGTACCTTCGTTGGCGCGCGAGAGATCAGGGCTGACGATCTTCCACGTGGCGCCCCCGTCTCGCGAGCGAAACACGTTTTGGTGACCGAAGTAAAGCGAAGTGCGATCGGCGGGCGAAAATGCCAGCGGCAACGTCCACGTGTTGCGCCACACCGTTCCCGGTCGCGTGATAACCGGATCGACGTTTTGTTCCCAACCGGTTGCGGGAACTTCACGCGTTACCGTCGGGCCGCCCTGTCCGCTGGAATCGCCGTAGACGAGCCCCGGATGGCGAGGATCGGGCGCGATCGTGCCGTTCTCTCCACCCACGTCGATCGGGCGAAAATCTTGCTGCGAGATCGTTCCGTATTTGCTCTGACTCGTTGCCATAGCGGCGCCCGAGTCCTGTTGCGCTCCATACGCGGAATACGGGAAAGCGTCGTCGGTCATGACGTGGTAGAATTGTGCCGTCGGCTGGTTGTACCATGAGCTCCAAGTCCGCGCGCCATTGATCGTTACGATCACGCCTTGATCGCTGCAGAGGATCATGCGATCGGAATCGCTTGGGTCGATCCACAACGCGTGATAGTCGTCGCCCGTGGGATCGCCTAAGATCGCATCAAAGCTCTTCCCGCCGTCGGTCGAGCGATAGGTCGACGTGTTCATCACGTAGACGACGTTGGGATCGCGCGGATCCGCCGTGACGCCGCTGAAGTACCAGCCCCGCTGCCAGATGCGCTGCTCTCGGTCTACGTGGGTCCAGGTCGCACCGGCGTCGTCGGAACGATAGATTCCACCGAGGCCCGGACTGCTGTCGACGTTTGCGTAGACGCGATGCGGAGCGGCGGTCGAAATCGACAGGCCGACGTGGCCCACGTGCGCCGGGAGACCGTTGGTCAGTTGCGTCCACGTCGCGCCGCCGTCGCTGGATTTATAGAGGCCGCTGCCGGGGCCGTTCGAAGGCGGATAGACGTTCCATGGCGGGCGGCGCGTCTGCCACAACGCCGCGTAAATGACGTCGGGATTTCCGGGTTCCATGGCGAGAGAAATCGCGCCCGTATCCGCATTCTTGTAGAGGATCTTGCTCCAGGTTCTTCCGCCGTCGCTCGTCTTGAAAACTCCGCGCTCGGGATTTGGGCCGTATGGATGGCCCAGAGCGGCCACGTACGCGACGTTTGCGTTGCGCGGATCTACGAGGATCGCGCCGATCTGCTTCGTGTCGATCAGACCGATATTCGCCCAGCTCTTGCCGCCGTCGATCGACTTGTAGACTCCGTCGCCGTACGCGATGTCGGAGCGCATGTCGGCCTCTCCCGAGCCGACGTAGAGCGTTCGCGGATCGCTCGGTGCAACCGCAATAGCCCCGATCGAACCGATGTCTTGACGATCGAAGATCGGATTCCACGTGCGCCCTGCGTCCCAACTCTCCCACACGCCCCCGTCCACCGCGCCGAAGTAGAAGTGATTCGGTTGGCCCGGCACGCCGGTGACGGCCAGCGCGCGTCCGCCGCGAAACGGGCCGATCAACCGCCAATGGAGCGCGCCGAAATAGGCGGCATTCACACCGGCGCTGGAAGCCGCGGCCGAAACGGAACGCGGCATGAAGAACGTACCGACCATTAAAAAAAAGAGCAGGCGTCGCATATAGGCCTGCTCTTAGTTGCTATAGCGGTGCTCGCCTACCAGCCTCCGCCGCTATCGCCGCCGCCGCTGAAATCGCCGCCGCCTCCGACGTCCCCGCCGAATCCGCCGCCGCTCCAGTCTCCGCTGCTCGCGCCGCTCGTGTCCGCCTGTCCCGCGTCGCTCTGCCAGCCGCCGGAATCGGCTCCGCCCCAACCACCACCGGAGTCCGGCGCTATTTGGCCGGCCTGCGTCGGTGCAATACCGCCGCCGCCGCGAAAGAGCTCGTTGCCGAGCCACGCGCCGCCCAAGCCGCCGAGCAGTCCACTCCAAAAGCTGCCGCCGCCGCCGTACCCGCCGTAACCGTAGCCGGGGCCGTACCCGGGACCACCCGGCGGCGTTCCCGTAGGCGAAGTTCCCGGAGGGCCGCCGTAAGAACGCGGCGCCGCAAACGCGCGCAGGATCGACCGCAGGATCAAAAAGCCGACGATCGCGATGATGATCCACCAGAACATAGAGATGCTAAAACCTCCTGAAGATGACGCGCGCTGGGCCGGGACGACGCTCGTGCCGCCGGACTGCTGCAAGGCGCCGAGATGCGAGCGATAGATGCCCAGAATCGCGCCTACGGCGCCGGTGACGCCGGCGTCGTAGGCTTCGCTGCGGAACTGCGCTTCCATGGACGTCCGGATGGAGCGCAGCACGTCGGGCGTAAACCAGCCGGCCTGCACGCCGGCACGATCGGGCACGATGATGTCCTTGCGATCGTCACGCGCGATGAAGATGAGAACGCCGTTGACGTTCTGCTGGGCAAACGCGCTGCTCGCCGCGCTCTGCAGCGTCGCTCCGCCCAGAGACGGCGTGGTGAGCACCACGATCTCTTTGTGGGTCTGCGCGTTGAACGCGCCGATGCGCGCGTTGAGCTGCGCGACCGTCGCCCCGGAGAACATTCCCGCCTGATCCACCACGAAGTCACGCGCGGCTACCGGAAGCGGCCCGGCGCCGGCGAGTAGCGCGAGGCCGCAGGCTGCGACCGCGAGGGAGCGGGAAAGGACGGATTTCATGCCGGGTCCTACCCCTAGCGCGGGGACGAAGTTTCGGAACGCTGCGGGAACTGGGCGTCCGGTCGGCTGAGAATCCCGGACATGAACCAGACGGCGCAACGCGCCTCCCTTCGGGAAGGCTCGCTGACCTTTATCGAAGTGCTCGCCACGTCGATCGCTTTGATCGGACCGAGCATGACCCCGATCTTGATCGCGCCATACATGTTCGCGCTGGCCGGCAACGGAACGTGGCTGGCATACGTGTTCGGCGGCACGATGCTCGTGTTCGTCGCGCTGTGCATCAATCAGTTTGCGAGCCGGTCCAGCTCGGCAGGGTCGATGTACCAGTACGTCGCCGATAACCTCGGCTCGACGGTCGGAGCGATCGGCGGGTGGGCGTTGCTGTGGGCGTACGGCTTCGTCGCCGCGGCCGTCCTCGGAGCGATGGCGTTGTTCGTTGGTTTGCTGCTCGGTCGCATCGGTCTGCACGCGCCCGCTATCGCGATTGCCGTGGTTCTTGCGGTATTCGCCTGGCAGGCCGCGTACCGCGGCGTCCAAGTCTCCGCGATCGTCATGCTGGTGCTCGAAGCGGTCTCGGTGAGCATTATCTGCCTCGTCGTGGCATTGGTTTTGCGCGCCCACGGCCCGTCGCTCGATCTCAATCAGCTGCACCTGCGCGGCGCGTTTCCCGGCGGCATCGGCAACGTCGGTCTCGCCATCGCCTTCGCGGTGTTCAGCTACGTCGGCTTCGAGAGCGCGACGGCGTTCGGCGCCGAAGCGAAGCGTCCGCTGGTCACAATTCCCCGCGCGGTCATCGGAAGCGTGCTCTTCGCGAGCGCGTTCTTCGTGATCGCGACGTACGCCGAGATCGTCGGGCTTTCGCACGCGGCGAAGCCGCTGGATCGACAAACCTTTCCGCTGGGCACGCTGATCGACGCATACGGAACGCCGGAGCTGGCCGTCCCGATCACGGTCGGTGCGCTCTTCAGCGCGTTCTCGGTATGCCTTGCGTGCATCACCACTGCCGGCCGAATTGCCTATGCGATGGCGAACGCCAAGCTTCTCCCGGAACGGTTTGCGCAGATCGAGCCTCGGCACGGAACGCCCAACGTTGCGGTCACGGTCGTTACGGCCGTCACGCTCGCCGTCGCAGCGACTGCCTTGGCCTTCGGCGTGGCCCCGATCGACGTCTTCGACAACTGCGGAACGCTGAGCTCGTTCGGATTCATTCTGGTCTACATGCTGATCGCGATCGCCGCGCTCGTCTACACCAAGCGGCTCGGCGCGATGCGTGCGATGGACATGGCGGTGTCGCTCCTCGCGCTCGTCTTTTTGATCGTGCCGGCGATCACGCTCTTCTATCCGGTTCCGGCGCCCCCGCAACGCTGGTTCGGTTACTATTTCTTGGCGTTCGTCGCCGCCGGCTGGGTTTGGTTCAGGCTGCGCGTCAGGAAGGCCAGCGGCTGATCACGACGCGCTGCTGCGTGTAGAATGCGATCGCGTCTTTGCCGTGACAGCGAAGATCGCCGAAGATCGAGTCCTTCACGCCGCCGAACGGAAAGAACGCCATCGGCGCCGCGATGCCCACGTTGACGCCGACCATCCCGACCTCGATCCGCGCGGCAAAGCTGCGCGCGGCGCCGCCGTCTCGCGTGAAGATCGAGGACGCGTTCCCGTAGCGCGAGCGATTGGCGACGTCGATTGCGTCGTCGAGCGAAGCGGCCCGCACGATCGCGAGGATGGGGCCGAAGATTTCGTCGCGCGCAAGCTCGCTGCTCGGATCGACGCGGTCGAAGATGACCGGCGCGGCGAAGGAGCCGCCGCTCGGCACGGCGCCTGAATCCAACAAGATCTCCACGCCGGCGCCGCGCGCGCGTTCCACGTATCCGCGGATGCGCGCGAGTGCTTCGTCGCTGACGACCGGTCCCATCTCCACGCCGTCATCGACGCCGCGTCCCAAGCGCAGCTTTCTCGCCGCGTTCACCAGCATCGGCGCGAAAGCATCGCCGGCCGCACCGACCGTCACGACGACCGACCCCGCCAAACACCGCTGCCCCGCGCCGCCGAACGACGCCCCAATGACGGCGTCACACGTTGCATCGGTGACGGCGTCGGGCATCACGATGAGGAAATTCTTTGCGCCGCCGAGAGCCTGAACGCGTTTATGTGCGGCCACCGCCCGCCGTTGCACGTGGCGTGCGGCGGCCGACGAGCCAACGAACGAAACCGCTGCGACCTCGGGACGATCGATCAACGCCTCGGCGGTTTCGGCGCCGCCGTGCACGACGCGAAGCACGCCGGGCGGAAACCCGCAGTCTTCGGCGACGGAAAACAGCAGCTCCGACGTGAGCGGCGTCTGCGGGGAGGGCTTGAGCACGAACGTGTTTCCGGCCGCAATCGCGATCGGAAACATCCAGAGTGGAATCATGGCCGGAAAATTGAACGGCGTGATGCCGACGCACACGCCGAGCGGATGGCGCGTCGAGATCGAGTCGATGCCGCGCGCAACGTCCGGCAGCGCATCCCCCATCATCAACGAAGGCATGCCGCAGGAAAACTCGACGGCTTCGATGCCGCGGCGGACTTCCGCCCGCGCGTCGGCCAGCGTTTTGCCGTTCTCGCGTGAGACCGAGAGCGCAAGCTCTTCGCGCCGGTGCTCCAATGCGTCCGCGTACCGGAAAAGCAAACGCGCGCGCTCGACGACCGGAACCTTAGACCACGACGCAAATGCTTCAGAGGCGATCGCTACGGCGCGCTCCGCCTCGTCGCGTTGCGCGATGCTTACCTCGCCGATGCGCTCGCCGGTCGCCTTATCGTGAACCCGCAGTTGCATCCTGCACCTCGCCGCTCAAGCGCGTGAGAGCCGCGTCGAGAATTGCGAATCCTTCGTCAAGCTCGTCTACCGAAACGGTCAGCGGTGGAGCGACGATCGCAACGTTGTACCGGCCCAAGACGTAGAGGCCGCGCTCCAGCAGATCGTTGAAGAAGGGCCCGAGTGTTTGCGCGCCTTGCCACGGGATCAACGGCGCGCGCGTTTGGGAATCGGCGACGAGCTCGAGGCCGAAAAATGCACCGACGCCGCGTGCTTCGCCGACGATGGCGTGGCGGCGCGCAAGCTCGTCGAAGCGCGTGCGCAGCCAGCCTTCGATCTCGCGGGCCCGCTCGAACAGCCGCTCCTCGCGATACGCGCGCAAGGCGGCTACGCCGGCCGCCATCGCCAAGGGGTGCCCGCTGAACGTGTGTCCGCTTGGAAGCGGGTGCGCGTCGAAGTATTTGGCCAGCGACTCGCGCACGGCGACGCCGCCGAGAGGCACGTACGCCGACGTCACGCCCTTGGCAAACGTCAACATGTCCGGCGTCACACCGAAGCGTTGTGCGGCGAAGGCTTCGCCGGTGCGACCAAAGCCGGTCATCACCTCGTCGAAAATCAGTAGGATTCCGTGTCGGTCGCAGAGCTCGCGCACGCGGGCGAGATAAGTGTCGGGATAAACGATGACGCCGTTCGTACCGACGACCGGCTCGATCAGCAGCGCGGCAATACGGTCGCCGCCTTCATACGTTACGATCTCTTCGAGGTGCGCGATGGCGCGATCCGTTTCTTCGCCCGCATCCCGCGTGTGGAACGGGCTCCGGTACGGAAAGGGTGCGAAGAAGCGCGCGACCCCGGGCAGCCCCGGCTCGTTGGGCCAGCGCCGGTTCTCTCCCGTCAACGTTCCGGCGCCCGGCGCGGAGCCATGGAAGGATCGGTACGCGGTGAGCACTTTATGGCGGCCGCTCAGCCTCCGCGCAAACTTGATCGCATCTTCATTGGCTTCGCCGCCGCCGGTCGTGAAGAAAACGCGCCCACCTTCCGGCCACGGAGCGATTTCGATGATGTCGCGCGCGAGCGTTGCGCGCCGATCGTTAGCGAAGGTCGGTGCGACGTACGCGAGGCGATGCGCTTGATCGGCGATCGCCGCGGCCACACCCGCGTGCGCGTGCCCGAGATTCACGGCCACGAGTCCGGCCGAGAAATCCAGATAGCGCTTGCCCCGCTCGTCGTAGAGATGGCATCCCTCGCCGCGGACGATGACCGGCGGTTTGCGGCCCGACTGCGCGACCCAGGGCGTGAGCACGTAACGCTCGTGAAGAGCGGATGCGTCTTCGATCAACAAGCTCGAGTGGTTCATCGCGGGCCCAGGCGGCCGGCGACGACTATCAGGCCGCCTGCGACGCTGAGCGCAAAAAACACGATGAACACCCAAATCGCGAAGCGTTTCAAGGACTCGCGACGGGCGCGCGCGGCGCGCGTCTGGTGGCTCGGCCGGCGCCCTTTCACGATCCTTGCGCCCGCCGCTCCGTGTCGCGCTCGGCTGCGTCGAAGCGCGACCAAAGCCTTTCCAAATTGTAGAAGGTACGCTGTTCGGGGGTAAAGACGTGCACGATCACGTTTCCCAGATCGATCAGGATCCAGGACCCGTCCGCGTATCCTTCGACTCGCCCGACGCTGTAGCCGTCGCGACGCACGCCTTCGATCACCGCGTCGGCGATGGCGCGCGTCTGAATCTTGGAGCGGCCGCTGACGATTGCGAACGTATCCGCCAAGATCGTACGTCCGCTCACGTCGAGCACCGTGAAGGCTTCACCCTTTTTGTCGAGCGCGCTATCGCGAACGACGTCGATCAGCTCGCCGATGCTGGTACCTCCGCGGGCGTAGTCTCCGCGCCGACGCCAAAGAGTTCGGCGGCTGCCAATGTTGGGGGAGCCGACGCCACGCCCTTACGCGCTTGGCGGCGAAGTTTCAGCGCCAGCATCTCGCGCATAGCCGCAATCAAGTCGTGCTGGGCGAGCTCCCAAGCCGCCGCGCGTTCCGGAAAAGTGCGCGCAGGCTCGAGCGAATCGGCAAGGTACACGACGCAGTCCAAGGACGACATGTCGCCGGCGGCGGTCGTGTGTTTCTCGATGGCGGACAGCACCTCGGCATCCTCCACCCCAAATCGCTCGCGCGCGATCGCGGCTCCGAGCCGCGCGTGTAGGAGCACCGGGTGAGCACGTTCGAACGGCTCGATGGAAAATCCGCGCGCTTCGCATTCCGACAGCAATCGTCCCGGCGTGTAGAGCCGCGCGAGATCGTGGAGCATACCCGCCAGGCGCGCCTTGCGCACGTCAACGCCGTGCCGCTGCGCCAGCGTAGCCGCACATCGGGCAACGCGCAGGCTGTGCTCGTACCGGTCGTCCTGGCCGAGATGTTCGCGGACGCGCTGTGTCAGCGACGCGAAGCCGTTGCCTTCGCGGCCGATCACGGTGCCGCGAATCGATTCCGCAACACGCGCAAGCGGTTGCGATAGAGCTCGCTCTTGAGGCTGCCGGCCCACATGATGAGCGCGCTTTCGTTGTCGTCGCTGTAGTAACCCGTACGCATCGTTACGGTCGTAAAACCATACTTGCGATACAGGCGTTGCGCCACCGTATTGCTCTCGCGCACCTCCAGCGTCAGCCACGCCGAGCCGCGCTCGATCGCCTCGTCGATGAGCCGCAGCAGCAACACCTCGCCGAAGCGCCGGCCGCGATGCCCCGGATCGACCGCCAGCGTCGTGATGTGGGAATCCTCGAGAATGACCCAAATGCCGCCATAGGCGACGATGTTGTCGTTGAAGCGTCCCACGAAGTAGTGCGCCAGCTTGTTGGTGCTCAGCTCGTTGTAGAACGCGTCCGCCGGCCAGATCGTCGAAAACGACGCCCGTTCGATGCGCGTCACCGCCGCAACGTCCGAAGGCGTCATCCGTGCGATCGAAAAATGGTCGGGCCGCTCCGCCGGCCGCTCGAGCTCCATTTTCATGTCGAAAGAGCGCCTAGCGTTTGGGCATGGTGACGGCGGGAAGCTCGCCGTAATCCGCCCGTACCTGGTGGAGGCTCTGCGCCGGGACGCCCGCGCCCGCCGCCAGCGCGGCTGCAGCGGCGGCGGGTGTCACCAGGGGGTCCACGGAGTGCACGATGATGCCGCGTTCGGCAACCGCGTGGAGTACGTCCTCCGGCGCTCCCACAACGCTGAGCTCGATGCCGCCGGCGGGTGACAAAGCAAGCGCGTCCAGGACGTCCGAGATCCTGCCCGAGGCGCGCCGCATCTCGCGGCCTGAGCGGTAGCGGGCCGAGATGACGCCCGGCCGACCAACGACGACGCTCAGGACGTGCTCGAACTCCCGGCCGTGTTCGAGCAGCTCGAACGATCCGATCGGTACGAGCGGACGGTTCCATACCGCCGCCAGCGCTTTGGCGTAGGCGATCGCAATCCGCAGACCCGTGAACCGGCCCGGCCCGATTCCGACGGCGACGCGATCGATTTCCGATTGCGCGACATGCGCCTGCTCGAAAACGGCCTCAACCAAGGATAGACCGCGCTCTAGCGCGACGTTGCCGGCTTCATGACGCGACGCCGCGATCCGATCGTCGCGCGCAATTGCGGTGGAAAACGATCCGAGCGCACCGTCCATTGCAAGAACGTTCATGCCGGTTCGCGAAGAGATATCGTGCGCGGTTCGTTACCGGAGCCTTCGATTTGGATTTCATACCGGCGCTTTGGAATGACGTCGGGGGCATTGCGCCACCACTCTACGAGCAGGATCGAATGGCCGTCGAGTGCTTCCTCGAGACCAAGCTCGGCCGATTCGCGCGGGTCATCGATACGGAAAAGATCGACGTGGTCGATCGGCGGTTCGCCGCCGTAGTGATGCCAAAACGTAAAGGTGGGACTGTAGCTCTGGTCGGCGCCGTGCAGCGAGCGGACGATAGCCCGCACGAAGGCGGTTTTGCCGGAGCCAAGCGGACCCGAAAGCGCGACGACGTCGCCCGGGCGCAGACGTCGCGCGAACGTGGCGGCAAATGCGTTGAAGTCGTCTTCGGAGTCCAGGGTCACACGTAACGAAGCCGAGGGCTCGTCATCAATAGGCACAGGTAAGTATTGAACAACGATATCATTGCACAGGTCAACGTCGAAGATGAAATGCGGGAGAGCTATCTCTCGTATGCCATGTCCGTCATCGCCTCGCGCGCGCTTCCGGACGTGCGCGATGGCCTCAAACCGGTGCAGCGGCGGATCCTCTACGCGATGCGCGAGATGGGACTGGATCCCAGCAAGCAGCATCGCAAGTGCGCCGGTATCATCGGCGAGGTCCTCAAGAGCTATCATCCGCACGGGGATAGCTCCGTTTACGACGCGCTCGTCCGGATGGCGCAAGATTTCACGCTGCGGTATCCGCTCGTGGACGGCCACGGCAACTTCGGCTCGATCGATCCCGATCCACCTGCGGCCTATCGGTACACTGAAGCCCGATTGGCGCGCACGGCCCTCGACGTGCTCGCGGACATCGACAAAGAGACGGTGCCGTTCGTTGCGAATTTCGACAACCAAGGCGTCGAGCCGAGCGTACTTCCCGGACGGCTGCCCCAGTTGCTGGTCAACGGCTCCAGCGGAATCGCGGTCGGGATGGCGACCAACATTCCGCCGCACAACTTGGGCGAGATCGCCGATGCGATAGGCGCGCTGATCGACGACCCCGACACGAGCGACGATGCCCTGTGCGACCTCGTGACCGGGCCCGATTTTCCGACCGGCGGAACGATCTTGGGCCATGAGGCTATTCGCGAAGCGTACAAGACCGGTCGCGGATCGATAACGATCCGCGGTAAAGCCGAAATCGTCGAGGAACGCGGCAAGCACAAGATCATCATCACCGAGATCCCCTACCAGGTTTACAAGAGCCGGATCATCGAGGCGATCTCGGAAGCCTATGCGGAGAAACGAATTCCCGGCATCGCTCGCTTGGACGACGAGTCCAATCGCAAGGGTATGCGCGTCGTCGTCGAGCTGCAGCGCAGCGCCACGCCGAAGATCGTCCTCAACCAGCTCTTCAAGCACACGCCGCTGCAGGCCACGTTCGGCTTTAACATGCTGGCGCTCGTGCCGGCCTCTAAACCGCGTTCGGATGGGTCGGTCCCGCTCGAGCCGCAGGTGCTTACGCTCAAGCAGCTCCTCGAGCACTTCATCGTGCATCGCAAAGACGTCATCACGCGGCGGACCACCTACGACCTGCGCAAGGCGGAAGAGCGCGCGCACCTCCTCGAGGGCTACCGAATCGCGCTCGACCACATCGACGAAGTCATCGAGATCGTCCGCGGCAGCCAAACCACGGACGAGGCCAAGCAGCGCCTCTCGGCGCGCTTCGAGCTCAGCGAAGTTCAGGCGCAGGCCATCGTGGACATGCGTTTGCGAACGCTCGTCGGGCTCGAGCGGCAGAAGATCGAAAACGAATACGCCGAGCTCATCAAGACGATTGCGGAGCTGCAAGACATTCTGCGCAGCCCGCGGCGGATCGCAAGCATCATCAAGAACGAAACGCTCGATCTGAAGAAGCGTTTCGGGGACGACCGCCGCACCGGCGTCGAACCGGCCGAAGACGAGATTTCGATCGAACAGCTCACGCCGAACATCGACGTCGTCGTGACCTATACGGTCGGCGGCTACATCAAACGCGTCTCCGTCGACACTTTTCGGACGCAGAGCCGCGGCGGCCGCGGCGTAGTCGGCATCTCGAATCTCAAGCGGGAAGACGTGGTTGCCAACTTCTTCGTCACCAAGACGCACGACCACGTGCTCTTCTTCACGAACATGGGCCGTGTCTATCGCTTGCGGGGCTACGAGATCCCCGACACCACTCGTCAAGCGCGCGGTACGGCGTTGGTCAACTTGCTGACGCTCCCGCCGGGCGAAGAGGTCACGGCGGTCTTCCCGATCGACAAGTTCGAGGGCGAGAAATACCTCGTGATGGTCACCAAACACGGCGTCATCAAGAAAACCAAGCTCGACCAATTCTCCAACGTGCGCCGCAACGGCCTCATCGCGATCAACCTGGACGCCGGCGACGAGCTGTTGGCCGTGGACCTTTCGAACGGTTCGCGCGACATCATTCTCGCATCGACTCGCGGCATGGCGGTGCACTTCAACGAGAAGGACGTGCGGCCGATGGGGCGCGTGGCGCGCGGCGTCAAGGCGATGACGCTCGATCCGGGCGACACCGTGGTTGCCATGGACGTCGTAGAAGACGAGCGCCGCGAGGTGTTGCTCGTGACGTCGCTTGCGTTCGGTAAGCGAACCCCGATTTCCGAATACCGTCACACGTCGCGGGGCGGCAAGGGCGTGAAGGCCTTTGCGCGCCAGCGCGGCGACATCGGCCAGATCTTGGACCAGATTCTGGTCGCGCCCGACGATCAGATCCTGATGATCACGTCCGGAAACCAAGTGATTCGCCTCAAGGTGCGCGACATTCGCAAGACCGGGCGCGACGCCAAGGGCGTACGCCTGCAGCGCCTCGGCGAGGGCGACGAGGTCATCGCGATCACGAATCTTGGCAAACAGGCCAAGCAAATCACCGAAATCACCGGCGAGCCGCAACAAACCGAACTTTAGGAGTGTTAGGGGAGAGCTATGAGTGCATTGCCAGACGTTACGCAAACCAACTTTGAGACCGAGGTGCTGAAAAACTCGCAGCCGGTGCTCGTGGATTTTTGGGCGCCATGGTGCGGCCCATGCCGAATGCTGAGCCCGATCGTCGAAAAAGTTGCTGCCGCGCACAGCGGCAAGGCGAAATTCGTCAAGCTCAATACCGACGAAAACCCTAGCCTTGCCGGGCAATACCAGGTATCGGGAATACCCTGCTTGATTTTGTTCAAAGACGGTCAGCCGGTCGACCGCATCGTCGGCTACGTTCCCGAGAACACCGTTACCTCGATGCTTAGCAAACACGTCGCCTAACCGGGCCCGCTTTGAGGGCCTCAATCCCGGCGATGCATCGCGTGCTGGGCGAGCCGGCAGTCGCGCCGTATGAAGTGGCGCTGGGGCGCAATTCGGTAAAGCGTCTGGTCGAAAGGGAGCTCGACCGCGCGCGCGCGTTCAAAGACGGGCGCGCCTACGATGAAATCCTTCAGACGATTCTGCGCGGCTTGGAAGAGCTTTCGTTGCAACGGCTCACGCCCGTCATAAATGCGACCGGTATCATCCTGCACACGAATCTCGGGCGCGCACCGCTGGCGCCCCAAGCCCTCGCTGCCGTCGAATCGATCGCGCGCGGGTACTCGAATCTCGAACTCGATCTAAAGACCGGCGAACGCGGATCCCGGTATGCAAACGTCGCCGGCCTCTTGCAGGAGCTGGTCGGCGCGGAAGGTTCGCTCGTCGTCAACAACTGCGCGGCCGCCGTGCTGCTCGTGCTCGATACGTTTGCCAAAGGGCGCGAAGTCGTCGTATCGCGCAGTCAGCTCGTAGAGATCGGCGGCGGCTTCCGCATCCCCGAAGTCTTGGAGCGCAGCGGCGCAACGCTGGTCGAGATCGGAACCACCAACCGCGTGTATCTCGAGGATTTCGAGCGCGCGCTCTCTCCGCGGACGGCGCTGCTGCTGCGCACGCATCCGTCGAACTATCGCGTCGAAGGTTTCACGAGCGACGTGAGCGGACGCGACCTGGCGCAACTCGGCCACCGGGCCGGCGTTCCGGTGGTCGAAGACCTCGGTAGCGGCGCGTTGGTGGATCTCGCCGGGTACGGCGCGGAGCACGAGCGTACCGTGCAAGAGGCGCTTGCCGACGGCATCGGTCTCGTAACGTTCTCCGGCGACAAACTGCTCGGTGGCCCGCAGGCCGGTATCATCGTCGGACGCGCGAATTTGCTGGCGCGCTTGCGCAACAACCCGCTGTTGCGGGCGCTGCGCGTCGACAAGATGACGCTGGCGGCGCTCGGCGCGACGCTGACGCTCTACCGCGATCCGACGCTGCGCGAGGATGTTCCGGTCTATCGAAAGCTCTCGATGAGCCTCGATGCATTGCGCCGGCGCGCGGTAGCATACGTTTCCGCCATCCCACAAGCCGTCGCTATCGACAGCGACGCGCACGTCGGCGCGGGCGCGCTGCCGCAAACGCGGATTGCGTCGATCGCCGTAGCGGTGACGACGCCCAAGCCCGATCTTCTAGCCGCGACGCTGCGCGGCGGAAGCCCGCCGATCGTGCCGCGCATCGACGAGGAGCGCGTGCTGCTCGACCTGCGTACGATTGCACCCGACGACGATAACGTTGTGATCGCCAGGCTTGCCGACAGCCTGCGAGAAGAGGACTTACCTTAATCCGCGCTCAGAGGCGGAGCTCCGCGAAGTCGCATTTAGTGCTTGATGAACACGATCGCTTTTGCGGCGGACCCCGGTAGTTCTGGTCCGGCTGCAACGATCGTTCGAAGAGGTCCCTTGGGTAGGCCCGTTCCAGAGACTGTGCCGTGCGCGAGCGGCAGGTGAGCCAAGTGATTTCCATTCCAAAGGCTATAATTTCGTTGAGGTACGACTGGGATTTAGGGGTTATTTTCGGAGCTACGGGTATGACTGTTGGCATGCTATCGCTGGTGTATGCGCGCACGCAAGCGTTGCACGCGCGCAGGCAGGCAGATGCGGCGAATCCCGCTGCGACGCTCGAAGTGCAGCAAGCGATGGCCGACCGGATGTATCAGGCACGACTGGGCCTCACCAGCAATCCCGTTATTATGGCTTTGTACCTGGACGCGAATCCGGAAATGCGGGAGTTGTACCCGGATGTCGCGAGCGTCGAGACCACGGTTGTGGTGCGCAATATCATAGACACCTTACAAGACATGTACTTCCTACGCAGGACCGCGATCGTCGGCGATCACTTCTGGCGAAACTGGATGGCCTCGTTCGGTCCGGTCGCCCGCATGCCGATCACGCGTGCAGTTTTCGATAATGCCGTCAAGCGCGCGGCGATCGACCCGGAGTTTGCGTCGTTCCTGCGGCCGATTTTCGAATCCCAACCGCTGGAGGATCCGAAGTTCAAGCGCACTTAGTTAACGATCTGAGAACCAACCCGAAGGAACGACGTCGAGATTGACGTTGATCTGTTTGACTTCCGTGTAGCCGTCGTAGCCGTACGTGCCGAGCTCGCGGCCGATGCCGGACTGCTTGTAACCGCCCCAAGGCGCTTCGTTATAGGTCGGGTGGTACGTGTTGATCCACGTGATGCCGGCGCGCATCTTGCGAATGACACGGTGGGCCTTCGCAATGTCTTGTGTGAAGACGGCGCCGGCCAATCCATAGATCGTGTCGTTCGCCAAGGCGATTGCCTCGGCTTCGTCGTCGAACTTCTGCACCACCAGAACCGGCCCGAAGATCTCCTCTTGAACGATGCGCATGTCCGGTGTGGTTCCCGCGAAAATGGTGGGCTCGATAAAGTTGCCGTCGGCCAGCGGGCCGCCCAGCCGCTCGCCGCCGCACAGCAGTGTCGCGCCTTCCGCGACGCCGGCTTGGATGTAGCCTTCGACGCGTTCGCGATGAACCGGCGAGATGATCGGTCCCATTTCGGTCGCTTCATCAAAACCATCGCCGACGCGAATCTTGCCCGCGCGCTTGACGAGGCGCTCGACGAAACGATCGTGCAGCGAGCGCTCCACCACGAGTCGCGATCCCGCCGAACAGACTTGCCCCGCGTTGGCGAAGATGCCGAAGAGCGCGTAATCAACTGCCGTGTCGAAATCGGCATCAGCGAAGACGACGTTGGGCGATTTACCGCCAAGTTCCAGCGAGATCTTCTTGAGGTTAGACGTGGCGGCTTGCATGATGCTGCGACCGGTCTTCGTTCCCCCCGTGAACGCTATCTTGTCGACCAGCGTGCTGGCCGCCAGTGCGTGCCCGACCGTCGCTCCGGGTCCCGTGACGATGTTGACGACGCCGGGCGGGAACTCCAGCTCGTCGAAAATCATCGCCAAGCGAATCGCCGAAAGCGGCGTGAGCTCCGCCGGCTTGAGGATGCAGACGTTGCCCGCTGCCAGCGCCGGAGCGAGCTTCCAGGTTGCCATCAAGAGCGGATAGTTCCACGGCACGATTTGCCCGCACACGCCGATCGGCTCGCGTACCGTGAAGGTCTGCGAGGGTGCCGGGACGTCGAACGTTTGCCCGTGCGGCTTCGTAGCCAGCCCAGCGTAATAGCGAAAGCAGTTTGCCGCGTCGATCGCATCGTATTCCGTTTCGCGCAGCGGCTTGCCGTTGTTGAGCGTGTCGATCCGCATGAACTCGTCGCGATGTGCGTCGATGGCGTCGGCCACGCGGAAAAGAAGCGCCGCGCGATCGCCCGCGCTCGTGCTGCTCCACGGGCCGGTGTCGAACGCTTTGCGGGCCGCTGCGATCGCCGCTTGCGCGTCGGCAATGTCCGCTTCCGCGATCGTCGCAATCGGCCGCCCGTCGGCCGGATTGAAAAGCTCGCGGGCGTCCCGTCCCGCGGCGAGCCTCCAGCCTCCGTCGACGTACATTGGAATGACGCCCTCGATGCGCGGCAGGTCTCGGAGGATCTCGTGTGCGCGTGCGCTCGAGTCCGTTGTGGTTTGCATATCGCTATACTCCTGTTTGCGCCAGTTGCGCCATAGACTTCAAACTTTCGCCGGTAGCTTGGCAAACATAATCCGCTTCATCTTCGGTAATCGTCAAGGGGGGCTCGACCCGAATCGTGCGCGCGTTGACCAGCGTCCCCGACACCAGGACGCCACGCTCGAGCATCTGCTTCGCGAACTCGAAACCGATGCTGTGATCGGTAAACTCCAGCGCCATCAAGAGACCCTTGCCGCGCACGGCGACGACGAACTCTTTGTAATCGGCGACGGCCCGGCGAAGGCCGCCGAGCAATCGCTCTCCGAGAACCGCCGCGCGTTGCGGTAAACGGTCTCCGATCAGCACGTTGATCGTGGCCAACGCCGCGGCGCAGGCGAGCGGGTTGCCCCCGAAGGTCGACGTGTGCAAAAACGGGTTATCGAACAGGCGCGAAAAGATTTTTCGCCGTCCCACGACCGCGCCGGCGGGAACGACTCCTCCGCCGAACGCCTTTGCCAGGCACATCAGATCGGGTGCGACGCCGTAATGCTCGCAGCAAAACATCTTTCCCGTGCGGCCCATGCCGGTCTGCACTTCATCGAGGATGAACAGCGCGCCGAACTCGTCGCAGAGCGCGCGCACGCCCGGCAAATAGTCGTCGTCGGGAATATTCACCCCGCCCTCGCCTTGAATCGGCTCGAGCAAAACCGCGCCGACGTCTTCGCCCACCGCCTTGCACGAAGTCATCATGTCGCGCATTGCGGGGAGGTCGTTGAACGGCACGTGCTCGATGTTCGGCAGCATCGGGCCAAAGGGGCGCCGGAACTCGGCTTTAGCGCTAGCCGAAAGCGCGCCGTAACTCTTACCGTGAAATCCCTTCGTGGCCGCCACGATCGTCTGCTTGGCCGGATCGTAAGCGCGCGCCAGCTTGAGGGCGCCCTCGACCGCCTCGGTGCCGCTGTTGCAAAAGAAACTGAAGTCGAGATCGCCGGGGGTGAGCATCGCGAGCGTTTTTGCGAGCATCGCGCGCAGCGGGTCGAGCAAGTCCTGGCTGTGAAGCGGTTGGCGCCGCAGTTGATCCATCACCGCCTTCACCACTTTGGGATTGCGGTGACCGACGTTGAAAATTCCGAAGCCGCCCAGGCAGTCGAGATACGTGCGGCCGTTAACGTCGCGGTAAGAGTTCAGCCCCGCGTCCGACCACTCGACGACCGCACCGGCTCCGCGCGCATCCGTTGCCTTGCGATACTCGAGGAACCCGGGGTTTATGTGGTCACGAAACGACTCGACGGTCTCGTGCGTGATCCACTCCGCGTCCGCGGGCGCGATGTCCGTTTTTTCGATTAGGTTTAAAACGCGCTGCGTGTACTCGTAAACTTCTCGTTCGCGATCACCGGTAATTTTCAATCACCTCTTGTAAACTTCTTCTGCGCTGGCTTGCAAAATTGCGAGGCCTTCCTCGAGTTCGTCGTCGCCGACCACGAGCGGAACGAGAATGCGGATGACGTTGCGCTCACTGGCTAAGAGCAGCAGTAGCCCGCGTCGACGAGCGGCTTCCAAGATTTCCGGAGCGCCGGAGGAAAGCTCCATAGCCATCATTGCGCCGAGCCCGCGCACGTCCTCCACTTGGCGGAAGCGCGACTGTAAGGCGAGCATCGCGGCGGTGATGCGTTTCCCGACCGTCCGGGCGCGGGCTAAGAACGCGTCGTCCATGATCTCGAACACGGCGAGCGCCGCCGCGCATGCCACCGGATTGCCGCCGAACGTGCCGCCCAGTCCGCCGGGTTCGGGGGCGTCCATGATCTCGGCCTTTCCAACCACGGCCGCCAGCGGCAGGCCGCCGGCCAGCGATTTTGCGACGGCGATCAAGTCCGGCTCCAGATCGTAATGCTCGCATGCGAAGAACGTACCAGTGCGCCCGAACCCGGTTTGAATTTCGTCGGCAATCAACACGATGCCATGTGCGTCGGCGATGCGCCGGATCTCGTGCAAAAACTCGGGCGGTGCGGGAATGAACCCGCCTTCGCCGAGCACGGGCTCGATGATCATCGCCGCGACCTTGTCTGGAGCGACGCGGGACTCAAAAATCTGTTCGAGCGCGCCGATTGCGTGGCTCGTCGTCACACCGTGATGCTCGTACGGAAACGGCGCGTGGTAAATCTCGCTGCAGAATGGGCCGAAATGCTGTTTGTACGGCGCATTCTTGCCGGTCATGGACAACGCGAGCAGCGTGCGGCCGTGAAACCCGTGGGCGAAGGCGATGACGGCGGGACGGCGCGTGTATTCGCGAGCGATCTTGACGGCGTTCTCGGTCGCTTCGGCCCCCGTAGACAGCAGAAGCGTCTTCTTCGGTGACGCGCCGGGCGCGCGGCGATTGAGCTCTTCGGCCACGCGAACGTACGGTTCGTACATGGCTACTTGAAAGCAGGTGTGGGTGAACGCCGCCGCTTGTTCGGCGATCGCCGCCACGATCTGCGGATTGGCGTGGCCGGTGTTGAGCGTGCCGATGCCGCCGGTGAAATCGAGATAACGCCGGCCCTCGACGTCCCAGAGTACCGCGCCGCTGGCCCGGCCCGCCCAGATTGGGTGAGCCGTCGCGACGCCGCGCGCGACGCTATCGCCGCGGCGTTGCGCCAGCGACTCCGTCGTAACGGCGCTCGAACCTTTTTCGCGTACTGTCATGGGAGGGCGAGGAAGTTGTATTCGGCGAGTTTAAAGGCGCTCTTCTTTACTATGGGAAAGCGAATCGCCGGGCTCGCCCTCCTCCTGGCCGTTATTTCGCCCCTCGGAGCAAGGGCGGGAACGACTGGAACGCTGCGTGGCCGCGTGGTCGATGCCGCGACGCATGCCCCGATAGCGGGAGCAGTCGTGAGCGCCGTATCGCCGTCGCAGGCGGCACAGAGCGTTTCCGACGCAGCCGGCGAGTTTTCGTTCATTTCGCTGCAACCGGACACCTACACCGTCAGCGCGACCAAGGCGGGTTACGAGCCGCAGTCGCAGGCCGGAATCACGATCGTCGCCGATCAGTCGGCGAGTGTCGGTCTGACGCTGCAAAAGGCGCTCAAGACCATTGCCCGCACGACCTCGCGATCCGCGCAGTCGCTGGTTCATTCGGGAGTCACCAGCGACGTCTTCTCGATCAACTCCGCCGGGCAAAAAGCGGCCGCGACGCTTGCCGGTTCGGGATCGTTGACGCAAGCGTACGGCGCCATTGCGACCGCGCCAGGCGTCAGCATCCCCTCAAATCAGCAGGGATGGTACCAGAGCGTCTACATTCGCGGTGGCGACGTCGATCAGGTCGCATACGAGTTCGACGGCTTGCCCACCACACGCCAATCGGACCTCGCACCGATCGCCACGCTGTCGTCGCTCGGCAATCAGGAAGTCCAAGTGTACACCGGCGGAACGCCGGCTACGTCAAACTCTTCCGGGCTCGCCGGCTACATCAACCAAGTGATCAAGACCGGCACGTCTCCCGGCTACGCCAACGCCGATTTGGGAATCGGCGGTCCGGCGTTCTATCATCAAGCCACCGTCGAAGCCGGCGGCGCGACACCCGATCGACTTTTCTCCTACTACGTGGGGCTCTCCGGAACAAACCAGACGTTTCGCTACGGCGATAACTTTGGCGCCGTAGGCGTCCCTCTCTATTTCTATCCGCTCTCGGTTCCGTCGAACAACAACGTCTACAACATTCTCGACGGGTCGGGGGGAAAGGCACCGAATTACGGCTTCATCGCGCAGCCGGGATACAGCTACGCGCAAGCGGCCGACTTCGATCGAGAAAACGTCGTCAACTTGCACATCGGCGTTCCCCACCACGACTCATACTTGCGAGACGATTTCCAGCTGCTCTACGTCACCGGCGGCATCGCCGCTCAGTTTTATAGCTCGGCGAACGACATCGGCTACACTCCCGGGGTCGGCGCGCAGACCGGCATCGGTTATCCGATGCCATACCTGGATTCGCTCTACTACGGCGGCCCGCTGATGCGTACGCCCAACCCGAGAGACCTCGTCGTCGGGCTTTTCCCCAGCAGTCCCACGGCGCGGGCCGCCGGAGCGCCGGTCGACCCCAGCAACCGCGACGGCAACTACAACGGGTACTCGATCGAGAAGCTGCAGTATCAGAAGAATTTCGACACGCATTCGTACCTGCGCGCCCTGACCTACGGCGAATATTCCAACTGGTTCATCAACGGTCCGAACAGCGCGCAGCTCGTCTTCGGCTCCGATCCGGCCGACTACGAAGTGTTCGAGCACGGCTACGGCGCCGGACTGATCTATGCCAACCAGCTTTCTTCGCGGCACTTGATTACGGCCGAGGCCACGTACATGACGCAGCGGCTGCAAACCTACAACGCGATGTTCAGCTCGACCGATCCGGTAGCGAGCAGTCTCGCACCCACGGGTTTGGGCACCATTCTTTCGAGCTACGGAACGCCCAACGGCAAATGCTACAATTACGTAACGGGGCAGCCGTGGAGCTGCTTCGATGCCGGAAGCCAAGGCGGGTGCCTGACGTCGACCGGTTGTTATCCGGGTGAGGGCTCGTACGACTTCAACCTGACGCCCGGATATGCAAAGCCGGGAACGCCCGCCGCAGAGGCTCACGCGCGCTGGATGATGACGGAAAACGGGCAGAGCGCCCAAGTGGACAACGTCACGCCGCGCTTCGACTCGTTTGCGTTGACCGATCTTTGGCAGCCCAACGACCGCATCGTCGTCAACGTCGGCGCGCGATTCGATCGCTACGCCTACCTTACGAACGATCTCGAAGCCGGCTATCCGGCGCGGCAGTTCTGGTTTGACGCCTATAACAACGAGCACTGCGGCGCTCCGGCCGCCCCTCCGCAGTGGACGTGGAACTCGTCAACCGGTGAATTCGGCTCGTGTTCGGCCGGGTTCGCGCCGATGACGCAGCCCGGAAACGGTTTGTACAACGTTGGCGCCGGCACGAACGTCGCCAACGTCTTTCAGCCGCGCCTTTCGTTCACGTATACGATCAATCCCGACACCGTCATCCGCGGCTCGGCGGGAAAATACGCTCGCGCCGAAGGCTCGTCGTACTACCAGTACAACACGTTCCAGCAGAACCTGGCGTCGTTCATCGCGCAGTTCTATCCCTTAGGCTACCATACGCCCGACCACGACATATCGCCCGACACCTCCGACAATTTCGACCTCTCGCTGGAAAAGCACGTCAAAGGCACGCAGCTCTCGTATAAGGTGACCCCTTTCTATCGGGACACGAGCAACCAGCTGCAGTTTCAAGCGATCAACGCCGTGCAGGGAACGCTGGCCGGGCTCAACGTCGGCACCCAACGGTCCTATGGCGTCGAGCTTTCGCTGCAATACGGCGACTTCAGCCGAAACGGCTTATCGGGCTTGTTTTCCTACACGCACACCCAAAATCAGATTCGCTTTAGTCCGATCAACGGCGTCAGCGTGATCGACTCGCTCAATTCGCAAATAGAGCTCTACAACTCGTATACGTCCGCGTGCGCGGGCGTGAGCGCTAACTCGCCCAACTGGGCCGCTTGCGGAAGCGGCGCATATTCCGGCAACGCCGCGCAGATGCTGCACAACAGCCAGTCCGGGACGCACGATCAAGGGAAGCTGCGGATACCCAACCCCTACTACCGCGACCCGCTCCAGCCGCTCTTCGCCACCGGCGCGTGGTATACGCCCTACGACGTCATCCCGAGCCCCTTCAATGCGGCCAACGGCTACGAAGTGCCCGACATCGCGTCGCTGATCCTCAATTACCGGCGCGGCCGATTCGCCGTGACGCCTTCGCTGCATTACGTGGACGGCTCGAACTACGGCTCGCCGCTGGTGTATCCCGGCTACGTGCCGCAGTCGTGTTCGGCGCAACCGATGAAGACGCCGATGACGCCCGGCGTGAGCTGCCCGGGGGGCTCGATCGGCGCGGTCTTTCTTCCCGATCCCTACAGCGGCCGATTCGACAACCTCGGCGCGTTCATGCAGCCCGCGCAGCTTACGCTCAACTTGCAGACGAGCTACGATCTTACGCCGCGCGTGACTCTGACCTTTATGGCGGTCAACCTCTACGACAAGTGCTTCCAACGCGGATATGCCTGGGACAATTCCGCGACCTGCGTTTACTCGACCCTACCTTCGAACATTTTGGCGCCGTCCGGGAACTTCGTGAAGAATCCGCCCGTGCAGCTGCGATATCCCTATGGAACGTTTTACAACATTACGGAAGTAGGGATCTCATCGGTGATGCAACCTTTCGGCTTCTTCGCCGACATCAGCGTTAAGATTTGATACGACGGGAGTTCGTTCGAGGCGTTGGAATGGCCGCGCTCGGCGCGGCGACGGTCCCGGACTTTGTTGCTTGCGGGAGCTCGCAAGCGCGCGAGCGCGAGAAAGTCGCGATCGTCGGCGCGGGCATCGCGGGCCTGGTGACGGCGCTGCGCCTGCACGATGCGGGCATCGATTCGACGATCTACGAGTCGTCCGAGCGGATCGGCGGACGGATGCACTCGGAGCGCGCATACTGGAATCAGGGGCAGCATACGGAGTGGTGCGGCGCGATGGTCGACTCCACGCACGTCAACATCCGTCAGCTTTCGAGGCGGTTTGGCCTGGGCTTGCTCGACACGCACGCGGCTCGCCCCGCGCGCGCCCGCGACACCTGTTACCTCGACGGCCGTTACTACTCCATGACCGACGCGGATAGGGATTTTGCAAAGATCTATCCCACGCTGCAATCCCAGCTCGCGCAAATCCCTTCGGCGACGACGTACGCAAACGCCACGGCGATGGCCCGGCGGTTGGATTCGATGAGCATGCGCGACTGGATCGAGCGGTACGTTCCGGGCGGCACGAGCTCGCAGCTCGGGCGCCTGATCGCAGAGTCCTATCGCAACGAATACGGGCGCGAGATCGAAGAGCTCAGCGCGCTCAATTTGGTCGAGCAGCTCGGCCTGCAGCGCCACTACGCGGAAAATCGCCAAATGAACGTCTTGGGATATTCCGACCAGCGCTATATCTTGGCCGACGGAAGTCAGGCGCTTCCCGAAGCGATTGCGGCGGCGCTGCCCGCCGGAAGCGTCGTGCTCGATTGCCGTCTTGTCGCGCTGCGCCGGCTGCGCGGCGGAACGTACGAGCTGCGCTTCGCTCGCGGTGGGACGACTGAAACGATCTATGCGGATCGCGTAGTGCTGGCGCTACCGTTCATCGTGCTGCGAGCTCTGGACGTTTCCGGCGCGGGGTTTGATTCGGCCAAGACCGATGCGATCCAGAACCTCGGCTACGGCTACCACACCAAGCTGCATCTGCAGTTCGATCGCCGCGCTTGGATGCGCGCCACACATCCGTGGCCCGAACCGACCACTGGGCAGATTTGGACGACGCTACGGGTGCAGAGCGCACTCGATTATTCGCTGGGTCAAAGCGGCCGCGACGGCTTGATCGAGGTCTTTACCGCTGCAGGCCCCGCAATGCTCGACACGCCCTCGATGCCGTACGCTCGCATTTCCGAATCCGACGAGGTCGGGCGACACGTGCGCAGTTTCTTCGATCAGCTGGATCGCATTTGGCCCGGCGTAGCGTCCACTTGGAACGGCAAGGCCACGTTGGGGAATGCCCAAGCCGATCCGAATATCCGCGCGAGTTATTCGTGCTGGCTCGTTGGGCAGTGCACGACGATTGCGGGCCACGAAGCGACGCCGCAGGGGCGCGTTCACTTTGCCGGCGAGCACACTTCGGTCGACAACCAAGGATTCATGGAAGGGGGCGCGGAGTCGGGCGTTCGCGCCGCGGGAGAAATTCTGGCAGATTATCGCATTCGCGCCGTCGGTTAAGACACTCCGTGCACATTATTGGAACGGCCGGACACGTCGACCATGGGAAGTCCGCGCTCGTCGCGGCCCTCACCGGAACGCACCCCGATCGCTGGGTCGAAGAGCGCGAGCGCGGCATGACGCTCGACCTCGGGTTCGCACATCTGCGCTTCGAGGACGGAGTCGAGGGCGGCATCGTGGACGTGCCCGGCCACGAGCGCTTCTTGCACAACATGCTCGCGGGCGCCGCGGGCATGGAGCTGCTGCTGCTGGTCGTGGACGCCAATGAAGAAGTCATGCCGCAAACGCTCGAGCATCTTGCGATTTTGCAGTTTCTCAACGCCCGCCGCGTGCTGGTCGTCGTGACGAAGATCGACCTGTGTTCGGACCCGCCCGCCGAAGCCTGCCGTCGCATAGCCGAGCAGCTTATCGGGACGATCGCGGAAGACGCGCCGATCTTTCCGGTTTCCGTCGTTACGGGCGAGAATGTGGACGTGCTGAAACGCGAGCTGCATCAGGAGCTCGCGGCCATGCCGCCGCGCAAGCCCAACGCACCCGTCTATCTTCCGGTCGATCGCGCGTTTACGTTGCCGGGGCTCGGCACGATCGTCACCGGGACGCTGATGCAAGGAAGCATCACGGCGGGTGAAACGCTCTCGCTGCAGCCGGGCGGCAAATCCGTGCACGTTCGCGGCCTCGAAGTGTTTGGATCGGCGCGCGAACGGGTCGAGGCGGGTGCGCGCGTGGCCTTGAACCTGCCCGGGATCGACCGCAAGGAAGTTGCGCGCGGCCAGGCGATCGTCGGTCCGGAGTTTTCCGCTCGCCAGAACCTGACGGTGCACTTCGTTCCATTGCCAGACGCCATGCCGCTCTTGCGCAGACGCATGCCGGTGCGCGCGTATTTTGGGTCCGCGGAAGTTCTCGGTACGCTCGTCGCGCCGGGCGTCGAAGCATCCGAGATGCGCGCCCACTTGCATCTGCGCGAGCCGGTCGTTGCGTTTCCTGGCTTGCGATTCGTCTTGCGGCGCCCTTCGCCCATGACGCTTTTGGGCGGAGGATTCGTGGAGCTTGCCGACGCGCCGGCGCTCGAGCAGGCCGCCACGTCCGACGAAGCGACGGTGCTGGCGATGTTGGAGGAGAGGAAGCTCGAACCGGCCGACGTCAACGCGATCGCGGTTGCGGTGAATCTTCGCGAAGCCGCCGTGTTGGAGGCGCTCGAGCGGCTCGTCGAGCGTGGGAACGTCATCGCGGTTTCTCGGCCGCCAGCGTACGTCGACGCCGCTGCCGCGCGAGCTTTGCTCGCGCGTGCTCTCGCGCAGCTCGAAGCGTCGCATCGCGACGAGCCGTGGGCGATGGGCTCGACGTCGCTCGCGCTGGCCCGATCGCTCGCTGTCGCAGAATCTCCGCTGGTGCGCGTTCTCGAACCGTTCGTCGGCGAAGGCCGGCTCCTGAATCGAGACGGATACTATGCGGCCGTCGATCATCAGCCCTCGTTCACCGCGGAGCAGCGCGCGTTTTTCGATCATCTCGTTCCGGTCGACGGGTCGCGGCCGTTCCTGCCCATACCCTTTGCCAGTGCTGCGGCCGCGGTGAAGCTTTCCCAGCTGTTCGGCGTGAGCAAAGCGTTCGATACGATGCTCGCGCGCGGCGCATTCGTCAAAGTCGGTGAGGACCTCTATCGGGGATCGCAGATCGTTCAGATTCGGGCGAGCGTCGAAACGCTTTTGCAGGAGGGCCAACGCATGACCGCTTCCCAATTCCGGGATCTATTGGGAACCTCGCGGAAATACGCGGTCCCCTTGCTGGAATGGCTGGACTCCCACGCCGTTACGGTTCGCGACGGCGATTATCGCACGTTGCGAAGGCGCTCGGCGTAGTGTCCGTTCGCCCGACCGGTACGGTGACGTTTCTGTTCACCGACATCGAAGGAAGCACGGAGCGCTGGGAACGCGATCCCGGCGCAATGGCGGCGGCGTTGCGGCGTCACGATGCGCTGATGCGCGATGCGATCGAAGCGCACGGCGGGTACGTGTTCAAGGTCGTCGGCGACGCATTCTGCGCCACGTTTGCAAAGACGCCGGACGCCGTCGCCGCGGCGCTCCGCGGCCAGCGCGCGCTGCTCGCGGAAGACTTTCTGGACGTCGACGGCGTGCGCGTCCGGATGGCGGTGCATGCCGGCCACGCGGAGGAGCGTGAGGGCGACTATCTCGGCCCGGCGGTGAACCGAGTGGCCCGCCTGTTGGCTGCCGGACACGGCGGGCAAATTCTCGTTTCCGGTACCGCGGCGGACCTGCTGCAAGACGAGTTGCCGCGCGAAGGATCCTTGCGCGACCTCGGCGAGCATCGGCTCAAAGATCTCGCGCGTGCCGAGCGCATCTATCAGTTTGTCGCGCCCGGTTTGCCCGAAACGTATCCGGCACTGCGTTCGCTCGAGGAACTGCCCAACAATCTACCGGCGCAGCTCACATCCTTTGTGGGGCGCGAGCGAGACCTCGACGAGATCAAGCAGCTGATGCGAGAGCACCGGCTGGTCACGCTCGTGGCCACCGGCGGCGCGGGGAAAACGCGCTGTGCGATCCAGGCCGGTGCCGAATTCCTCGAGGGGTTCAGCGACGGCGCTTGGCTGGTGGAGCTGGCCGTCATTTCCAACGCCGCGCTGGTTACCGGAGCCATCGCGCACGCGCTCGGCGTTCGAGAGGTGCCGAATCGCCCGCTGCTCGATACGCTCCTCGCCCATCTCCAACGCCGTCGGCTGCTCCTGATTTTAGATAACTGCGAGCACGTGATCGACGAAGTCCGAAACGTCGTCGCCGCGATCTTGCGCGGCTGTCCCGGCGTCCGCATTCTCGCGACGAGCCGGGAGCCCTTGAATACCGCCGGCGAGCGCGCTTTTCGTTTGCCGTCGCTCGCCGTGCCGCCCGCGGGGGCGCCGGTGACCGCCGAAAAAACGCGCGAATACGGTGCGGTGACGCTCTTCACCGATCGTGCCATCGCTTCGGACGGTCGTTTCAAGCTCACCGACGCGAACGCAGCCTCCGTTGCGGAGATCGTTGCCCGTTTGGACGGCATTCCGCTGGCAATCGAACTCGCGGCGGCGCGAGTGAAAATCGTTTCGCCGCAGCAGCTCACGCAGAAACTCAACGAGCGCTTTCGGGTGCTCACCGGTGGCGACCGCAGCGCGTTGCCGCGCCAGCAAACGCTTCGCGCGACGATCGATTGGAGTTTCGATTTGCTCGACGAGCGCGAGCGCGCTCTCTTTCGAAGGCTCGCGATATTTTCCGGAGGCTGGACGCTCCAAGCGGCAATTGAAGTCTGTTGCGAGGAAGGCGGCCCCGACGAGTGGGAGATGCTCGACGTCCTTACGTCGCTCGTGGACAAGTCGCTCGTTGTCGTGGATACGCTCGGAGCGGAACAGCGCTTCCGCATGCTCGTCTCGATACGAGAGTACGCGCTGGAGCGCTTGGGCGAAGCGAGTGAAGCCGAACGCACGGCCGAGAGACATGCGCGATTCTTTGCCGCGTTCGTCGAGGCGCTCGCGCCCCTGGTGCTCGCGCTGGAAGACGTCGAGTGGAAACGCGAGTTTGGTGCCGAGCTCGACAACGTCCGCGCCGCAATCGAGTGGACGATCGTCGGGCGGCACGATCCCGCGCTCGGCCTCGCGCTGTTGGCTGCACTCGAGTGGCCCGAGCTCGTCGTTACTCCGCAGGAGGCATTGGGTTGGTTCGAAGCAGCTGCGGCTTGCGTCGACGCCGAGACCGACTCTATCGTGCACTCACGGATTCTTCGGCACTGCGTGCTGCTGGAATGGCTCGAGGGCCGCCCGCTGGGGCAACTCGAGCAAACCGCTCTCAATGCCGTCGAGGTCGCAAGAAGAACCGGCGATGCGAACGAGATCGCCCGTGCGCTTGCGAATCTGGGTGCCTGTTACCGTTCGGCCGCGCGTTTCGAGGAAGCCGACCGCACCTTCGCCGCTGCGTACGAGACGCCGCATCTGCTCACGCGTATCACCGCCAATGCCGTGCTGCGATTGTGGGCGGTGACCGATTTGCAGCGACAGAACGTCGAGCGCGCGCGCCAGCGCTTCTCCCAGCTCGTCGGCTTGGAGCGGCCGGCGAGCGAAGCGCACGCGAGCGCGTTGCTCAACCTCGGGGAGCTCGAATTCGCCGTCGGAAATACCGAAGCTGCGCGCGATTCCGCGCGGCGAGCAAAGGAAACCTACGAGCGTTCGAATTCCGTCTACCTCGTTCTGGTTCTGTCAAACCTCGCGGCATATGCCCTCGCCGCCGGCGATATCGCAGACGCGGGCACGCACCTGCGCGAGGCGCTTACGCTCCTACGATCGGCCGGCGCAGGCTGGCTCGCGGCGGTGGTCGAGAATCATGCGTTGCTCGCCGCGACCCTCGGGGAGCACGAGCGTGCGGCGCTCCTGGCCGGCTTTGGCGACGCCCAATATGCGTCGCGCGGCGAGGTGCGTCAACACACCGAAAACTGGGGCTACGAACGCCTGCGGACGCTCCTCGCGAACGCCTACGCAGCCGAGGAGCTCGCGCGGCAGATGGATGCCGGCGCGCGCTTGACCGAGGAGCAGGCGCTCGAACTGGCCGCGGCGATACACGAATTAGCAACGCCGTAGCGGCACCGCCGCGAAGGGAGATGAACTCCATGTCCGATGCAAAGGCCGATGCGCGTAGCGCGCTCGACGCGCACGCGCGTTCCATCGACGCCCTCCACGACAAGCTCGCCGCCCTGCCGGGGTGCGATCGCCCGCGCCTGGCAAGCGCCGTGGCAAAATACAAAGCCGCGCACCAAACGTTCCACGACGACGCATTGGGCTGCGTTGGCTTCTAGCGCAGCATAGCTTCGATCGCGTTGCCGGCTGGAACGCCGAGCCCCGTGCAGGGGTTCCAACCCGCCGCGCTGTGGAAGCGATCGTTGCTCCCCGACGTCACGTCGCGAAAGAACGTTGACGCGGGCGCACCATACAGGAGAGGCGAAAAAAAGCCGAGCGGCTTTTCTAGTCGCTCGTTTAATCGCGCCGTAAGCGCCGCCCATACGGGCGCGACCGCACTCGTTCCACCCATGGCAAACGTCACGCCTTCAAAAACCACGGAGTAACCCGGCATCGCCTGCGCGGCGAAATCCGGAACGCCTCGGCCCGGCGCCAGCCGATAGCCGACGGCGGCCGAAGCGGCGAGGCTCTGCCACGGCGGCACGCCGAAGCGGCTGCTAAATCCGCCGCCCGTTTTACTCCACGCTATTTCTGCGGTCGTGCCGGAGCCGGCGACGATCTGCGTTCCGCCGCAGGCGTGCGCGAATGGGCTCGATGCGGGCGCCAGAACGTGCGGCGTACCGTCTGCGTCGAGTTCCGCGCCGTTGTCGCCCGATGCGCAAAAGATGCTCACGCCGAGAAGTGCGGCAACCGTAAAGAGTTCGTCCAGAATGGTCAGGGCGATCGGCGTCCATAAGTACTCCGGAAATCCGAAGCTGATTGAGACGATCGACGGCCGGTTGTCGTCGTCGAAGAGTGCGGTTCGGATCGCGTCGAGCACGCCGCGTTCGTCGTCGGGTGCCGCATACAGAACGATCTGCGCACCGGGAGCCAGCGCCGCGACGATTTGCGTGTCGATGGCGGACTCGATGTCCTTCGCGGTAGCGATGTCGTGCGCCAGCTCCGCGTTGTCGACGCGCTTGACGATCGGAGTTTTGACCGCGACGCCCTGCGCCCTCATGCACGCCGCGAAATCGTCGGCCCTGAACGTGCCGCGCAGCTGCAAGATTGCAACGCTTTGGCCGGAGCCGTCGGCATCGGGGAATTGGTAACGGCTTATCACGTCTGCGGTCGAGAGCGGCGCCGTGTGCGGCTGTAGCGAACCGATCGCATGCGAGCGCGGCCACTGGTGGATTCCAAAGGGTCCTCGCAGCATCTCGGCAATCTCGGGTGGCGCATACAGAGGCTTCGAGCGATGCCGGAAACGCCGCTTATCGTCGAGCTGATAAATCCCGGCGGTCGCTCCGAAGGCCGCGACGAATTTTCCGATCGATCCGCCCAAGACCACCGATCGCCAGTGCGTTCCGACCGTCTCGATCCCGAACGTTTGGCAGTAGCGCTGCAAGCGCGCGAGGTCGTTCGGATCGGCATCGGTAGCCCTCGCAAGGTCGGCCCGGGTCGCGTAGCTGCGCTCTGCGAGCGGCGTGGCGCCGAGCGCTCGCGCGCGGTCCACATCGAGATCGCCGCCGGGTTTGGGCCGTAGCCAGGCGGTGAGCAGAACGTCGTCGTCCGACAACGCGTCCACTGGAGTGGCTCCCGGCCAGACGTTGCGATGCGTCCCAGCGATCGGAACGCGGCTATCCGAAGTCGACGTCATCGGGATGCATTTCGACTGCGGCGCCTAAGAAGCTCCTGGCCGTGAGCCAAGTCATGCTGACCGGGGAGCGCTGCCGAGTAAGGCGATATCGCGTCGAGGATGCCGATGCGCTCTGCGCGGTCGCGGACGATTTCCTCGTTGCGCGTTGGATGACGCGAGCTTTTCCGCATCCGTATACGCGAGCGGACGCCGATTTTTGGGTTAACGCCGCCTCGAGCGATATGCGCCAGCGCTACTTCGCGATCGAGGTGGATGGGGTGTTGGCCGGCGGCATCGGCGTCGAGCCGTACAGAGGCGAGCGAAGCGGGGTGGCCGCATTTGGATATTGGTTGGGCCGGCGCTACTGGGGGCGCGGTATCGGAACCGATGCGGCGCGAATGTTTTCGGAGCATGCGCTCGCGAGCGGAAAGCTGCACCGCCTGGAAGCCTCGGTGTTCGCACAGAACGTCGCCTCGGGGAGAGTGCTGGAAAAGTGTGGCTTCGTATTGGAGGCGCGATTACGCGACTACTATGTGGATCGGCACGCCGCGATATGCGACGCATTGCTGTTCGCACGGCTAGCCTGACGGACCCAAACCAAATGGCTTTCCTGAGGGTTGAAATGACGTGATGCTGGGACGTTTGATTCTCTGTTGCACGATCGTTGGGCTCGCTACGCAGGCGGCGGCCGCCGATTCGACGTCGACGGGGCTTGTCGGCCTGAAGTACCGCGAGATTGGGCCGGCGATCAGCGGCGGCCGCAGCAGCACCGTCGCGGGCAGCAATCGGGATACGCACGTCTACTACGCCGGCGGTGCCGGGGGCGGCGTTTTCAAGACGATCAATGGCGGCGCCTCGTGGTTTCCGGTCTTCGATCGCGAGCCCGTGGCACCGATCGGCGCGATCTCGATCGCTCCGCAAGACGTGCGCGACGTGTGGGTCGGAACCGGCGAGTCCAATCCGCGCAACGACGTGGAATCGGGCGACGGCATCTACCATTCCATCGACGGCGGGGAGCACTGGCTACGCGCGGGCCTCCAGCGCTCCGCGCACATTTCGAGTATCACGATCGACCCGCGCGACCGACGCGTCCTCGCCGTCGGCGTGCTCGGCCGAGTTTCCGCCGAGGATGCCAATCGCGGCGTTTACGTGACGCGCGACGGCGGCGCACATTGGAAGCGTACGCTCTACGTTGGTCCCTCCAGCGGCGTCTCGTCGCTGGTGCGCGTTCCCGACCGCCCCTCGACGCTGTTTGCCGGCGTGTGGCGGTTTGCGCGCTCGCCTTGGCGGCTCGACAGCGGTGGACCACGAGGCGGCATCTTTCGATCGGACGACAACGGCACGACCTGGCGTAAGCTGACCGGAAACGGCTTGCCAAACGGCCCCACCGGAAGAATCGGTTTAGCCGCGGGTGGGCGGTCACGCGTGTATGCCGTCATTCAATCCCGCGCCGGAGAGTTGTGGCGCTCCGACGATGGCGGTGCGCATTGGCGGGCGATGCCGCACAGCCCGTATTTGGGCGCCCGCGCATTCTATTTCAGCAGCATCTTCGTCGATCCGGCCGACCCGAATCGGCTGATCAACGTTTCGCTGATTCTCACGATGAGCTCGGATGGCGGACGCACGTTTCATCCAATCGCGGAAGGCGGGGGCTGGGATTATCACGCCATCTGGTGGTCCGCGGACGGACGGCGAATCATCAACGGGAGCGACGAGGGCGTGATTCTCTCGTCCGATGGCGGCAAGAACTTTTGGCAGCCTTACGACTTGCCGTTTGCGCAGCCGTATCACATCGGATTAGGGTCCCGGCTGCCGAACTATCGCGTCTGCATCGGGCTGCAAGACGACAACTCGTGGTGCGGCCCGTCGTCGCCTCCAAATGGAATCGGGGTCATGAATCGTAACTGGACGCAAGTCGGTCCCGGGGACGGCATGTGGGCGGTTCTCGATCCAAAGGACGCCAATTTCGTTTGGTCGACGTCGACCAACTCGGACACCGGTCAAGTTTATCTGTGGAACGATCGGACGCGCCAAGCGTACGACGTGTCACCGGATGCCGAGTCAAACGGCGAGCTGCCCGCACGAGACGTACGCTACCGATTCAACTGGGATACGCCGATCGCGTTTACCGACGACGGGAAAGCGCTGGTCGGCGGAAACGTCGTGTTCGAGAGCGCGGATCGCGGCCAGACCTGGAGCGCGATCAGCCCGGACCTGACGCGCAACGACGCGAGCAAACAGCTCTCGTCGGGGGGGCCGATCGCGTACGATCAGTCCGGCGCCGAATTCTACGACACCATTCTCTATCTTGCGACCACGCCGCGCGATCCGGGGGTCATTTGGGCGGCGACCGACGACGGGCTCGTGCAGATCACACGCGATGCTTCGACAAACTCGACACGACCGCAGTGGCGCAACGTATCGCCTCCAACTTCTCTGGTGCCGCCCTGGGGGCGGATAACCTGCGTCGATCCGGGGCGCTTTTCCGCGGGCACGGCCTTTGTCGCAGTCGAGCGTCATCTGCTCGGCGACGATCGCCCATACGTGTTGCGCACCGACGACTACGGAACGTCGTGGCACTCGATCGTGGGGGATTTGCCGCCCGACGAGTTCGTGCGCGCGATTCGGCAAGATCCGCGCAACGCCAACGTCCTTTACGTCGGAACGAATCGAGGAGTGCGAGTGACCTTCGATGCGGGTGCGCACTGGCATTCGCTGCGCTTGAACATGCCTGCGAGCGCGATCTACGACATCGAAATTCAACCTGCGGCAAACGACCTCGTGGTTGCCGCACACGGACGCGGTGTTTGGATCCTCGACGACTTGGCGGCCGTGCAGCAGTGGCCGGCGGCGCAGTTCTCGGACGTGACGCTCTTGCCGATGCGCGACGCATATCGAATGTGGCAGTGGTCGCCGGTGAACACCTTTACCGATCCCAAGATTCCGCCAAACGAATTCGTTGGCGCGAACCCTCCCTACGGCGCCATCCTCACGTACTATTTGTCGAAGACGCCCAAGCGCGTCGAAATCGGAATCCTCGACGCGCAGGGCCGCATCATCCGCCACCTCAAAGGCGACGACGTTCCCAAGCACGCCGGAATGAATCGCGCGTCCTGGGACCTGAACGAAGACGGCCCGGTAGAGTGGAGCGGCACCTTCAAGGAAAATCGGGGGCCCGATACGGGTGCCGAAGTCGTTCCGGGGACGTACACGATTCGCTTGATCGCCGACGGCGCTACCAAAGATCAACCCGTCGCGGTCAAGGCCGATCCGCGAGATCCGGCGAGCGGCGGCTACGTTCGACGCCACGATTTTCTGGCCGAGCTCTTCGCACAGCTTAGCGGGGTCGACGCGATGCTCAACGGAATCGACGCGCGCCTGAAGCACGCTCCAGAGTCGCGATCCTCCGCCCTGATTGCTTTCAGACAGCAGCTGACGTACGACCCGCGCAATATCGAGGATTTGAACGGGCCCGCGCAGCTGCGCGAACGGCTGCTCGATTTGATTTCCCGGATGAGCACGTCGTTCCAAGCCCCCACGGCAGCGCAGCTGTCGCAAGCCGCAGTCTACAAGGCTCAGTACGACCGGCTCTACGCCGCCTACCTCAAGCTCTGATATGATGGTTACAAAATGAACGTAGAAAAAATGACGGAACGCGTCGCTGAGGGGCTCAATGCCGCGTATTCACGCGCCCTTCACGAGCACAACACGCAGACGGCGCCGGAGCACATGCTGGCGGCGCTCCTCGAGCAAGAGCGCGGCATCGCGCCGGATGTTCTGGCGGCGGCCGGGGCCGACCCGAAAACGATCGCGCGGAAAGTCGATGATGCGATAGGGAGGCTTCCGCGCCTGAGCGGCGCAGGCGCCGAGAGCGCTCAGGTGACCCTGTCGCCGGAGCTGGCGCGCATCATGAGCGTCGCGGAAAACGAAGCCAAGGCGCTTCAGGACGATTACACTTCGGTCGAACACGTGCTGCTTGCGATGGCGCAGGCCTCGGGCGAGGTGGGGAAACTGCTGCGCGACGCCGGTTTGAACAAGGACAAGCTGCTGCAGGCACTGCGCGAGGTGCGCGGCAACCAACGCGTGACCACCAAGGATCCCGAAGGCACGTACAAATCGCTCGAGCGTTACGGCCGCGACCTCACCCTCGAAGCGGAGAAGGGAAAGCTCGACCCGGTCATCGGACGCGACGAAGAAATTCGTCGCATCGTTCAAGTGCTCTCGCGCCGGACCAAAAACAATCCGGTGCTGATTGGCGATCCCGGCGTCGGTAAGACCGCGATCGTGGAAGGCCTGGCGCAGCGCATCGTGCGCGGCGACGTACCCGAAGGGCTGAAGAGCAAGCGCATCGTTTCGCTCGACATGGGGGCGCTGATCGCGGGTGCGAAGTATCGTGGTGAGTTCGAAGAACGCCTCAAGGCCGTGCTCAAGGACGTCTCCGCATCGGAAGGTCAGATCATCCTGTTCGTGGACGAGCTGCACACCGTCGTAGGCGCCGGCAAGGCCGAGGGTGCGATGGACGCCGGCAATCTGCTCAAACCGATGCTCGCGCGCGGCGAGCTGCACATGATCGGGGCGACGACGCTCGACGAATACCGCAAGTACATCGAGAAGGATGCCGCACTAGAACGCCGTTTTCAGCCCGTGATGATCGAGCAGCCCAGCGTCGAAGACACGATCTCGATCCTACGCGGCCTGAAAGAGAAATACGAGGCGCACCACGGCGTGCGAATCAAAGATGCCGCCCTCGTCGCAGCCGCGACGATGAGCAACCGGTATATCACGGATCGCTTCTTGCCGGACAAGGCGATCGATTTGGTCGACGAGTCCGCGGCAAAGCTTCGCACGGAAATCGATTCGATGCCGCAGGAGCTCGATGAGGTCTCGCGCCGGGTTCTCCAGCTCGAGATCGAGCGCGAGGCGTTGCGCAAAGAAGACGATAACGCGAGCCGCCGGCGTTTGGAGCAGCTCGAGAAAGAGCTAGCCGAACTGCGCGAGGATCAGGCCCGGCTGCGCGTGCGCTGGGAAGCGGAGAAGAACGCCGCGATAAAGTTGCGTCAGCTTCGCGAACAGATCGAGCAGACGAAGGTGCAGATCGAGCAGGCCGAGCGCCAGTACGATCTCAACAAGGTCGCCGAGCTTCGCTACGGCACGCTCGCGCAGCTGCAGAAAGACCTGGCCACCGAAGAAGAGCGCCTCGCGAAGAAAGACGGCGCGCGGCTTTCCAAGGAAGAGGTCGACGAGGACGACATCGCCGGCATCATCGCGCGCTGGACGGGGATTCCGGTGACGAAACTTCTCGAGGGTGAGAAACAAAAGCTGCTGCACCTGGAAGACGAGCTGCACCAGCGCGTTATCGGGCAAGACGAAGCGGTGGACGCCGTGGCGGAGGCCGTTCTGCGCTCCCGTTCGGGGCTTGCGGATCCGAATCGCCCGATCGGTTCGTTCATATTCCTCGGCCCCACCGGCGTGGGCAAGACCGAATTGGCGCGCGCGCTCGCGGAGTATTTGTTCGACGACGAACGCGCGCTGATTCGCATCGACATGTCGGAGTACCAGGAGCGTCACACCGTTGCGCGATTGCTCGGGGCGCCCCCGGGATACATCGGCTTCGAAGAAGGCGGACAGCTGACCGAAGCGGTGCGGCGCCGGCCGTACTCCGTCGTGCTGTTCGACGAGGTCGAGAAGGCGCACCCCGACGTCTTCAACGTGTTTTTGCAAATTCTCGACGACGGACGGCTGACCGACGGTCAGGGGCACACCGTCGACTTCAAGAACACGATCGTCATCATGACGTCGAACGTCGGGAGCCATCGCATCCTCGATTACAAGGGTTCGTTCGAGGGGGCGGACTACGCGATCATGCGCGCGACGGTGCTCGACGAGCTGCGCCAGCACTTCCGCCCGGAGTTTCTCAATCGCGTAGACGAGATTATCGTGTTCCACGGGCTCACCGAGGACGAGCTGCTCGAGATCGTCGACATCCAGCTACAGCGGTTGCGCCGGCGCCTGGCCGAGCGCCGCATCACTCTCGTGCTGTCCGAAGACGCAAAGCGGCACATCGTCAAGGTAGGATACGATCCGAACTACGGCGCGCGTCCGCTCAAACGCACGATTCAGAAGGAAGTGGAAACGCCGCTGGGGCGCAAGATCCTCGCGGGAGAGATCAACGAAGGCGACACCGTGGACGTGGGATTCGACGACGCTCGCGGCGAGCTAACGATTACGGTAGAAGACCGCGTCCCCGCCGCCGCGTCATCCTGACCATGTTGACGAGCCGGTCTAAAGCGTAGGGACCGTCATGCTCTTAGCCGCTTTTACATTTGCCCAGATTCTGGGCTACCCGTTTCCTGCGGGGCTCGCTCGAGACGCCCACGGCACGGCAATCGCTTATGCGTTGGACACCCGCGGGGTGCGCAGCATCTGGTTTGCGCGAGCGCCGGATTTTGCGCCAAGGGAGCTGTTTTCTTCAGGAGCCGATGACGGTCAAGAGTTGAGCGATCTGGTCATCGCGGGGGATGACGCGCACGTCGTCTACGTTCGCGGCGGCGATCACGATGCGAATTGGCCGTTGCCGCTGCAACCGGGCCCGGCTTCGATGCCGGCACAACCGGAAATGCAGGTGTGGTCGATTGCGACGAACGGCCCTTCGGCTTCGCTCGGGGTAAACTTGCCGAAGCTGCTCGGCGCCGGTGACGCGCCGGCGATCTCGCCCGACGGCACACGCGTCGCCTTTACGAGCGGCGGCGCCGTGATGATCGCACCGATCGACGGCGGCCCTGCAGCACGCCGCCTGTTCTTCGATCGCGGTCAAGACTCGGATCTGCGTTGGTCGCCTGACGGCTCGACGCTCGCCTTCGTCTCGACGCGCACGGATCACAGTTTTATCGGAACCTATCGCAACGACGCGACACCCATCGAGTATCTCGCGCCGACGACGTCGCAAGACGTTATGCCGCGCTGGTCGCCGGACGGCCAAAGCATCGCCTTCATCCGATTGCCGGGCGATGGCGGTCCGCCGCAAAATCCGTTGAACTGGATTCCGACGCCGTGGCAGATTTGGGTCGCTGATGCGCGCTCTGGGAGCGGAAGGCTCATGTGGTCCAGCTCGAACACCCCGAGAGGTTCGTTGCCGCAGACCGGGCTCGGCCCGTTCTTGGAGTGGGTCGCCGACCATCGCCTCATCTTCAACAGCGAGCAAGACAACTGGCCGCATCTCTATGCGGTCTCCGCGAACGGTGGAGCGGCGCGGTTGCTCACGCCCGGCAATTTCATGGTCGAAGACGTGTCGGTCTCACCGGATCTGCAGTCCGTCGTTTACTCCGCGAACACGGGTTCGACCGCGGGTGACGACGATCGGCGCCACGTCTTTCGCGTTGACGTGACCAACGGGGCTATCACGCAGTTAACCAGCGGCGCGAGCAGCGAATGGCAGCCGGTCGCGCTCGCGGGAGGCGCGGCGGCTTTCGATGCGGCGACCGCGCAGCGGCCGCCGCTCGTAACGCTCCAGACAGGCGGCGCACAAAAAGCGCTGGACGCGGATCTGTTGGCCGCCGACTTCCCCACGTCACAACTCGTGACGCCGCGCGAGGTGTCGTTCCGCGCTGCGGATGGCGGACGCGTCTACGGTCAGCTCTTCGTACCGCGCAGCGGGGGTAAACACCCTGGAATAATCTTCGTGCACGGTGGTCCACCGCGGCAGATGCTGCTCACGTGGCATTACATGGACTACTACTCAAACGCGTACGCGGTCAACCAGTATCTGGCCAATCACGGGTTCGTCGTGCTCTCTGTCAACTATCGGCTCGGCATCGGCTACGGCCACGACTTTAACTTCCCGCCGCGCTGGGGCCCGACCGGGGCGTCGGAGTATCAGGATGTCGTCGCCGGCGCTCGCTTTCTGCAGCGCGACCCGAACGTAGACGCGCGCAAGATCGGGATCTGGGGCGGCTCCTATGGCGGATATCTCACCGCGCTCGCGCTGGCGCGCAACTCCGACATCTTCAAGGCGGGCGTGGACTTCCACGGCGTGCACGACTGGTCGCTGGACATCGATAACCCGGTGTGGGGCTTCACGCAGCTCAAGCGTTACGAGCAATACGACATGCGCGCGATGATGAAGCTGGCGTGGCAATCTTCGCCCGACTCGTCGATCGCCACGTGGAAGTCGCCCGTGCTGCTGATTCAGGGCGACGACGACCGCAACGTCGAGTTCCATCAAATGGTGGATTTGGTCGCGCGGCTTCGGCTCGCTCGCGTACCGTTCGAAGAGATCGTGATTCCCGACGAGATTCACGGCTTTCTTCGCTACGCATCCTGGCTGGAAGCCGATACGGCAACCGCCGGCTATTTCAGCCGGCAATTTTCAGGCGGCTTGTAGCCGCGTCAAGCTTTCGCGGCCTCGCGTTTGCGCAATCGCAGGCGGCCGCCCTCGTTGAGGATCCGCTTGCGCAGACGGATCGATTTGGGCGTCACCTCGACGAGCTCGTCGTCCTCGATGAACTCCAGCGCGCGCTCTAACGAAAGCTCTTCCGGGGGCGGCAGCTTTACGTTCTCGTCCGAACCGGCGGCGCGCATGTTGGTGAGTTTCTTTTCGCGCACGACGTTGAGCGCGACGTCGTACTCGTCGTTAGCGCGTCCGACGATCATCCCTTCGTAGGCGTCCACTCCGGGACCGATGAAGAATCGTCCGCGCTGTTCGAGCCCCATCATCGCGTACCCGGTCGTCCGCCCGGTATCGCTGGCGACCAGCGCGCCAACGTTGCGCCCGGGCAGCTCGCCCTGCCACGGCTGATGATCGTAGTACGTGTGCGAGAGCACCGCGGTGCCGCGGGTCGCGGTCAAGAGTTCGCCGCGCAGGCCGAAGATTGCACGCGTGGGCATCGTATATTCCAGCCGCTGTGCATCGCCGATGTTCAGCATGTTGGACATCACGGCCTTGCGTCGTCCGAGCGCCTCGATCGCCGCACCGGCGTAAATCTCGGGAACGTCCACCACCGCGTATTCGACCGGCTCGTAGCGCTTGCCGTCGCGTTCGGTGATAATTACCTGCGGTTTGGAAACGGCGAGTTCGAAGCCTTCGCGCCGCATCGTTTCGATCAGAATGGCGAGATGCAGTTCGCCTCGTCCTCGCACCTCGAACGTGTCTGCCGACGCCGTATCCGCTACGCGCAGGGCCACGTTCGACTCGAGCTCGCGTATCAAACGTTCGCGAATCTGACGCGAAGTGAGAAACTTCCCTTCCTTGCCGGCAAACGGCGAGTTGTTGACGCTGAAGAACATCGAGACCGTCGGTTCGTCCACGGCGACTGCGGTGATCGGGTCCGGCGCATTGGCGTCGGCAATCGTGTCGCCGATGTTGAGGTCTTCGATGCCGGAAACGCAGACGATGTCGCCGGCCGAGCCTTCCTCGATGTCGATGCGCTCGAGGCCGGCAAACGCCAGCAGCGTTGCGAGGCGCAGCCCGGTCGTGACGTCGCCCTCGCGCGAAATTTTCACGATCGGCTCGTTGCGGCGGGAGCTTCCGCGGAAGATTCGGCCGATGCCGATTCTTCCTACGTAGCGATTGTGATCGATCGCGGAGATCAGCAACTGGAAGGGGCCGTCTTCGGACGGCGCCTCGGGCACGTGCGACACGATCGTTTCAAACAGCGGTTCGAGCGAGTCGCTTGCTTCGTCGAGCGAGCGCTTCGCTATGCCAGCCTTCGCGTTGGTGAAAATCACGGGAAAGTCGGCCTGTTCGTCGTTTGCGCCAAGTTCGACGAAGAGGTCGAACGTCTCGTTGACGACCTCTTGCGGGCGCGCATCTTTGCGGTCGATCTTGTTGATGACGACGATGGCGCGCAAATCGAGCTCGAGCGCCTTTCGGAGGACGAAGCGGGTCTGCGGCATTACCCCTTCGGCCGCATCCACCAGCAAGAGCACGCCCTGGACCATTTGCAGCACGCGCTCGACCTCGCCACCGAAATCCGAATGCCCCGGCGTGTCGACGATGTTGAATTTGACCGGGCCGTGCCGTACGGCGGTGTTCTTCGAGAGAATCGTGATGCCGCGTTCCCGCTCGAGGGGATTTGAGTCCATCACGCGCGTCGCAACGTGCTGCCCTTCCCGGAACACGCCGCTTTGCCTGAGCATCGCGTCCACGAGCGTCGTTTTGCCATGATCGACGTGCGCGACGATTGCGACGTTCCGGATGTCGGGACGAGTCTTCACGGATCCTTCATTCGCTACGCTAATCCAACGTTCATGGAAAATTCAGCGGCCGCGCAGCCACGCGGGTCAAAATGAGGGCATGAATCTCTTCGACCTGGGCCGCGCCGTGCTGGCGGCAGCCGTCCTTGCTGCTGCGTGCTTCGCAGCTCCCGCCCTGGCCGTAACCAATGGCGGAGGAACCACTTTCTCACCATACGTCGCCGCCTTCACGCCGGAGTTCGGTCCCTCGGGCGTTCCCTACGTCGGGAGGATGCAGCTCGTCGTGCGCGATGGAACGATCGACGGCACGTATACCGGGATATCCGCACGGCCGGACTTTCTGACGAATCGCATTTCGCAGGTAACCGGAACGGTGAATAGCGGTGACGGCTACGTGCAGCTCAATGTGGGCAACGCGCTGGCGTTTAGGGGAACGATGGATGCCGACGGCACGATCTCGGGAACTGCCACATATCGTGGCCGTCTTTACGAATTCGTCGCTAAACCAGGTTCGCCCGCGCGGCGCTAACGCGCTCTAGGATTTCTGCGTTCTCGCGGCCAATGCTCGCGGTTCCCCCTACGCTATGAGATGAGGCCAACAGATGAATCTGGTACCCTATGTGTTCTTTACCGGAAACTGCGAAGAAGCCTTAAACTTTTATAAGAGTATATTCGGCGGCGAAGTCGCCGGACTGACGCGATGGAAGGACATGCCGAAAGATGCCGGCGGCCCGGAAGTCACGCCCGAAAACGAACAGAAGGTCATGCACGCGCGCTTCGAATCCGGTGCGGTCGTGTTGATGGCGGCCGACGCCTCCCCGGGCAAGACCTACGGAGAGGGGCCGATATCGCTATCGCTCGGCACGAGCGATCCGGCGGAGGCGCAACGCGTATTCGATGCGCTCGCCGCGGGCGGAAACGTCGAGATGCCGTTTGCAGACATGTTCTGGGGCGCGAAGTTCGGCATGCTTACCGACAAGTATGGCATCGATTGGATGATCAACTGTCAGCCTGAAGGCTGATGCCTACCCGATCTTAAAATCCAACGCGCCGCAACTTAAGGGAGTGTACGGGTCTGGTGGCCCGCACGGTCTTCAAAATCGCTGAGGTCGTCGCAAGGCGACTGGTAGGTTCGATTCCTACACGCTCCCGCCAAGCTTTATTTTCCAATGGTTTTTGCTCGAGCGAGAGAGCAATTTAGCGACGGTAAACCGGGTCTGGCTCCCCTAACGTGTCTCCTAAGTGTCTCCTAGACCCAATGCTCGCTACGCCTTCGCGGCGTCCGAGACCACCGAGTCGATCGCATCGGCGGCAGCAGTCTGGCCGTCGACGAACAGGTGACCGTAAGTGTCGGCCGTGATCGCGATGCCGCTATGCCCCAAGCGATCGCTCACGCGCTTTATGTCGACGCCCTGCGCTATCAAAATGGAGGCGGACGAGTGGCGCAGGTCGTGCAGTCGGAAAGGACCGATGCCCGCTTGTTTGACGACAGTCCCGAAGCGCCATCCGAACGTCGCAGGCGGCCAGACGGCACCGTCTTCGTGCCCGAACATCAAATCGAGGTTTTCGTAGCCGAGGCCAAGCTGTCGTCGGCGGAAGATTTGCGCATGCTGCGTCTTCCGGTGCTCTTGCAGAACGGAAAGGGTGAAAGCACCAAGCTTGATCGTGCGGGGGCGGTTGTTCTTTGGGGATTTGAAAGCTAGCTGGCCGCGCGTCTGCTCGACCGAGCGCGCGACGGTGAGGGTAGCGGTCTTCTCATCGAAGTCTCGCCACATGAGGCCAAGCAACTCGCCCCGTCTGGTGCCGGTCGTGAGAGCGACGATGATGGGCGCGAACATCAGGGTTCCTTTTGCTGCGGTGAGGAGTTTCGATGCCTCTTCGACGTTCAAGGCGCGCGTTTGAGGACGTGCCATGCGTGGGGCCTTCACGTAGTCGGCAACGTTGCGCGAGAGAAGCCCCCACTCCATGGCGCGCTGCAGGCCGTTGTGCAGCACGCGCAAGACGTGCAATACAGTTCTCGCGGCGAGGGGCGTGCCTTTCCGCCCATCCTTCCGGGCGCTGCCGGCGCGCAGCCACTCCCGCTTGGCGGCATCGATGTGGGCTGCCGTCAGCTTTCGGAGACGAACAGCGCCGAGGGCCGGAACAAGTTGATGCTCGACGATTCCCTGGTAACGAATGTACGTGCGCAGAGCGAGATCCGCTTGAACCGAGGGTAGCCAACGTTCGAGCAGGTAGTCACGCAGCGTTTCGTTTGAAAGACTCAGGAAGCCATCGGCGGCACGTATCCGAAGACGTGCGAGTTCTTGCTGAGCCTCGTCCTTGGTTCCCCTATACCGAATTTTTTTCCGTGCGCGCTTCCCCTCGGCACCGGTGGTGCTGAGCTGCAGCACCCAAAGCCCGCGGCCGTCTGCGTCGAGTGGTCCGCAAGCATAGATGCTTCCTTCGCCGCGGGGTCGGCGGCGCGCCCGATTCTTAGGTCTACTCATGGTGCTCCTTTCGATCGTAGAATCGAATATCGAATGATGTCCCTGAAAATGGGATACACGAAATCAAATTGGTAATGGCGCCCGTCGACTTCGTTAGCCCAGCTGTCCATCAGAAGCCCGGCGACCTCCCAGCGAAGGAGCACTGGAACACCCCTCGCACCAGCCGCTTCGGCGTTTTGGACCGCTAAGGATAATGTCGCGCCGTAATTTTTTAAGGCGTCGGTCTCGTAATGCAGCAAGTCTGAGTGCCGCGCATTCCAAGCCTCTTCAATCTCGGCCGAGGCAAGTCGTCGCCGCATAGCTGTGACCAGATCGCGCGCCCCGTCGATGGCTTCGATGTAGCCGACGCCATTCTCGAAAATGTACGTCGGCGGCGTCTTAATGGGTAAGCGAGGTCCGAGGAAGACTTCGCCGTTTTTTAGCCGCCGGTGCTCAAAGAAACTGGACCATCCTTGGGCGTCTGCGACGTCTGCTTCCGCGAGTAGTGGCAAGCTAGGGATAATCTCGGCCGCAAAACGAGCGCCCTTAGTGGTTGTGCCAAGGGCTCGTATCGTTCGCAAGAAGTCACCGTAGTGACCGGCCGCTAGGACAGCAAAGAGACCGGACGCGTAGGGATGCGCCGTTTTTGTGGCGAGCGCCGCCCCAACCAGATACGCGCTATCTGCGGTAGCTGGCGTCTTTCCTCGCAACCATTTTTTCACGAGAGAGCGAGGGCTGTTACTGTCCTCGACGTCTTCGCCTTGAGCAATGGCGCGAGCGTCGTTGTATCTCGCCGCAAGCCCGTCCGGGCCAACCCTTGCACTTTCGAGCGCGACGCCAAGCCACGGACCCCAGCGCCCAAGAACGAACTCCTTGATCTCGGCTTTCAGCTTCGACAGGGCAAGAGCTCCTTTGGATTTATTCAATCTAGCATAGTACCCTAGTACCGTCTACTCCCATTTGGTATCATACGGGCTGATCCTGGACTTTATTTTAAGAAAGGCTGCGAATATGGCAAACTCGAGCCAGGGTGCACAGGCAGCTGAGCGCACGAACTCGCGCGTCACCAACCTCGCTTCTGATAAGCTGGCCTACACCATCGCGGAGGCTGCGGCTGCGTTGTCCATGGGAGAGACGAACCTGAGGCGCCTCGTCAAGGAGGGAGATATTGCGGCCGTTCATGTTGGGGTCCGGAAAAAGAAAATCCTCATACCCGCGGCCGCGCTTGAAGCGTGGCTTCATCGCGAGTCCGCTGCCTAGTTAGCCTTAAGCGAAAGCGGCGCCCGACAGCGCCGCTTATTTGGGGGATTTACCTTGTCTCAATATACTGCGGCAGCGCAAGCGCGGCCTTCAATTGTTCACATCGACAACGCCCGGCAAAGGAAGCGGCGTCTTCGTTCCCTTCCGAGACCGCGCTCGGTCGCAGCACATCTGAGCCGCGAAAACCGATACACCCTCTTCGATCTCGGCTGGTTGCACAACTTGACTAAGCTAAACGAGCTTCGGGTTTATCTCGTGCTGGCGGCGCACGCGGATCATAACCGCGGGACCTGTTTCCCGAGCGAAGAGACAATAGGCAGGGAGGCTAGAATCAAGGACCGCCGCGCCGTCAGGCGAGCTCTTCAAGGGCTCGAGGAAAAGGGAGCAATCCGGCGCGAGTTTCGCAAGATGGCGACGACACTCTATGAAGTCCACCCGCCGCAATGCGTTGAGGCTGTTCGCCGGTTGTACCAAAAGCGGACCGGAACTACCCCCTAGGTCCGGGTAGAAAGTACCCTCCAGAAGCGACCACGTTAAGCGACGCAACGAATTAAGGCTATGAAGGAGGGAATGCATTATGGAATTACCGATCTTACTTCAAAGAATTCTCCGCCGGCGCGATGCTCGTCGCGTTGACTCACGCGGACTTTGAGGCCGGACGCGGAGCAGACGGCTCTGGACGGGAGCCGAAGGTTTGACAGCTGAGCAGACGGTTCGAGAGCTGAGCTGACTGCTCAGCGGCTGAGCAGATGGTTCGGCGCGAAGCACACGGCTCGATCGCGGAGCAGCCGGTTCGACGAGCAGCAGCCGGTTCGACGCGCGAGATGGCTCGGCGTGGAGGTCGTGCCGACAAGCCGAGGACGCCCGCGTCGCCCAGTGAGGGAGGGTTGTTGTAAAGTGGCCACGCGGCTTTGGGGCTAAGCGTAGAGCGATCCGTAAACCTCAGCTCACCGCGACTCATCTCGTTGACTAAGCGCCGAAGTGAGGACAGCGGAGCGACAACGGCCGACTTCTTTTTGCCCTAGATCGGTACCAAATGGGCGGCTCTGCCGACCTCGGCGAATAGGAGGGCCGTGTCCAGAGAGCCTCGCCACCGAGCTGATCACAGCGCGGGTGAAATCCACGAAATGTTCGCTGGGGTGTTTCGTGAGTTAGCCATGCCGTTCGCAGACGAAGAGCGTGAAAGCGCGATGATGCGTATCGCGGTCGATGGAGTGCCGTTTGGCGAACGGCCGCCCGAATTTCGGCGCCCAGGTTCCAACTTTTACGCAACTCGTTATCTTGAAGCTCGAGCGGTACTCGGCATGCTCGTGGAACTCGACCTCGGTGGCGGCGTAGTTAACGTCATCCGCGGGGACTCACCCGACGTGACGGTCCAGTACGCCGATGCTCGCACCATTTACGTCGAGCACAGTATGGTGCTCGACGAGGGCGCGCAGCAGTACTCGATAGGTGTGGAAGACGCCAACGTCGCCGTTGGGGAGCTCGTCAAACGAAACCCGGCCGCACTGCGAGCGTTCGAGAGCGGACTGCTTACCGTGCGGCTAAACACGGTCGATCTCGACAATCGATTCGAACCGCTGCCGATTGCCCAAGAGATCGTTGTTTTGCTCGAGGGTCTCACGGAGCGCGTTGACCTCATGAGGGTCGACCCTGCGCAGATGCCCGTGCTCGCGTCCATGGACGCACGGATTTTCTACCGACCCGGCATCCAAGGTGGCGGCCCCATCGATACGCCAGCGTACCACGCGCGAATTAAGATACTAGAACCGTCGTTCAGAGCCGTCCTGGCCAAGAAGGTCCGGAAGGCGGCGCGTTACCCCGCGCAGTGCCATCCGCTATGGCTGCTGCTCACCGTAGATCTGCACTTCGACGATCCACCCTATGCGGAACGCATAGCCAAACACATCCTCGGGGAAGGCAACTTCGGACCGTTCGACCGCGTCGTGGTGCAGATATCCCGCCTCAACTCCGTCGTCGCGGACTCGCGATAGCTCGCCCCTTGGAGCCTTGCCACATCGGCGGTCAGTTCCGCGACCATAGGTCGTGGGCCACTTCCTCGCCACTTTCGTCGTCGATAGCAATACTGAGGCCACCATCGGGTAACCGGCGCTCGTTACGGTCACCGCCGTGGGGCTGTCGATACGCCGCGACGCACGCGACGCCGGCGATCCGGAGGGCTATCCGCTTGTCCTGTTCGCTCAGGCCCTCGTAGATGTTCCCGTCGACCGTAAGCGTGCAGTTGGCCAGGCCGATTGCCGCCTTCTTGAAGAGCCTCTCCCCATACTGGGCGTTGATACCGTTTATGCGGTTGGTGAGCTGACTGAGCGATGCTCCGTTGATGGAATCGATATAACGCTGCTGACGAGCCTCCGCGGCAGTCGGGCGATAAGTTTTAACGCCTTCAGCGGTTCGCTGCCCAAGCATAGCGAGGCCCGCGCACCCCGCAATGAGCGCGAGGATGATACCGCCGGTCCAAAGCAAAGCAGCACCGCAACCCTTATTTGCGTTCTGTCGCAAGGCTGGCGACGACGTCACCGGACGAGCAGTTTGCGGTGCACCGCCGAGCGGCTCCCCCCCAGCAACGTTGGCCTGCGATGCAGCGCCACAGGCCGGACAGAACTTCGCAGAATCGGCGAGTTGAGAACCACAGGCTGAGCAAAAGGCCATCTTACCCTTTCACGAAGCGCTCTAGAGGCTTAGCGTAGCAGCGATAGGCGCCGCACGGCGTTCCTTTCGCTTGGCGTCTAAGCGTGGAGATCTGTCACCGCGGCGACTGTTGCCGCCTAGTATGTGCCATTTAGACCCGCCTGGCGTGGCGTCCCGCCTTAGAAGGCGTAAAACACGCCTTGCCAGGCGTGGGCACAGGGTCGCGGTCGCTGGACAATCCGGGCGTGGCGTCCTATGATCGCGCACGACGGGCACTGGCGCGGCGCATACGCGAGCGTCGGGCTGAGCTGGGTATTACGCAAGAGGACTTGGCCGAGCGAGGCGAGTTTGACGTCCGCCATGTGCAGAAGCTTGAGGCCGGCGAGTTGAACGCATCGCTGAAAACCTTGTGTAGGCTGGCGTCTGCTTTGAAGTTAAGCCTCAGCGAGTTAGTCGAATGGTGATTTCAATATCCATAAACACGCGCACTTCCGAGCGCCCTAAGAAACAGTCGCTGACCGTCCAAAACGGTCCATCGGAATCTTTTTGTGGAATCGCGACGTCGACAACGCGACGAAAGAGCGCACGACAAAAAGCGTGCGCTTCGCTTCGCTCCCAATCCGGCGTCTCGCAGGCCTGGTACTCATAGCCGCGGATCGCCATAAGCGCTTGGCTCGGCGTGTACTCGCGCTCCGTCGGCCGATACAGGTAGGTGAGCGCCGCCGGATCTCGCACCTCGCGGTAGCGGTAAGCCACCGATTGCGCGTTTTCGGATAGGAGCATGCGTCCGATTTGGGTCTCCGTCTGATCGCGCAGCGAGCGACTTTGGCCAGGGTTCCCGAAGTACCAGGAGAGCTGGCCGTGGCCGATCCCGCCATACTCGCTCTCGTACTGCTTGGCGATGTCGATCAGCGCGTCGATGTGGGCGTCGTCGATGACATATGCGCTCACGACTGCAGCGCTCCGAGATGGAGCGCGTGCAGGGTCGCATCGACTGTCTCCCACGGAAGGTGAAAGCCGGCCGCCTTCAGCGCTCGCTGTGCCGCGGTCACATCGGCCTTGGTGAAGCCATAGGGCCAGCGGCTCGGGTCCGAGTTGCGCATCGGCCAATTCGGGTGAGCCGTGCCCTCGTACTCATTGATGAAGACCATCGACCGATAGCCCGAGGGTTTAGTAGCGCGGATAATCTCCTTGGCACGCTTGGGGATGTTCGGGAATCCGAAGCGCGCGCAGCGGTCGCACTCCAGACCCTCTTGCTCGACCACGACCGCGCGCTCTTTCTCGATCCTTGTGCGACAGCGGAGAACGCACCATTCACAGTACAGGCGTCCGCGAACGTGATAGAGCGTCACGGGGAGCCGATAGGTGGGTTTTCGGGCCCGCATCTCAGAGTCCAACGCGCTGTGCGGCGTTCATCTGCCAAATCGTTGCTGGTCGGGTGTAGCGCTGAACCATCGAAAGGCTCTTGTGCCCAGTTTGACGCGAGATCTCAAGTGCATCCACGCCCGCCAAGGCGGCCGATGTCGCGAAGCCTGCGCGCAACGAATGACCTGCGAACCGAGCAGGGTCGAGCCCAATGCGTTGCGCATGGCGCTTGACGATCAGGGCGACAGCTGCGCCTGTTAGGCGCGTCGGCGCAACGTTGCCGCTACGATCGACCGAACGAAACAGCGGACCGTCGACAATGCCCGAGAGGTCGAGCCAGGCTTTCATCGCGCCAGCGGGGCAGGTCACCGGATTCGACCCGTTAGGAACCCCGATCAGACGGCCTTCGCCTTCCTGATCCGTCTTCGACCGACGTAAAGTGACCTCGAGACCGTCAGCTACGAACCGGACGTCGCCGCGGTCGAGGGAAACCAGCTCGGATCGGCGGAACGCGCCGGCGAATCCGAGCAACAAGAGCGCACGATCGCGGAGGTCGATCATCGCTTCGGTCAACGGTTGCAGCATCCGTCGAAGGTCGGCAGTTAGAATCGCATCTTTTCGGTCTTGCGTCACGCCCAGCGCGCGGCGAATGCCTGCCCAGACCTCGACCACTCGCGGGTGGGTAAATGGGCTTGGAAGGCCGCCTTTTCGGTGTTCTTGTCCGATCGCTGCGATGCGCCGGGCGATTGTAGCGAGCTTGTACTCTCGTGCGAGCTCGGTTAGGTACAACACCACCGCCTGTGGCTGAGCCGGCAGCGGCGAAACGCCGTGGGCACGACACCAGGCTTGAAACTGCCGAAGGTCGGTACGATACGCGCGTCGAGTACTCTCGGCGTTGGAGGACTCGGCGAACGCCTCAGCCTCGTCTCGAAGACTCTCGAGATGCGCGAGCCCGGCCGACGGAGCCGGAAGTATGGGGACCAACGCGGTGCTCATGGGTCGTCTCTCGGCAGACGCTCAAGACCCAAGTGAAGCTGCTCGGCGAGATAGCGACGGACCGCATCCAGATCGTCAATCGACGGAATCAACTTCGAAGTTTTTCGTGCGGCCGTACTCACCGGCGCGTTTAGCTCGGGGACATCAATGCCCAGCGTGGCCGCAAGCCAACCCGCGACAATTAATCGATGACATGGAATGCCCGGCTTCTCGTGGCAGAGCAGGAGCGCATCAGGGCCGGCGAGCGCAACGAGATCCCTATACACACGCTGAGGATCGAGCGCTTCAAGCCGCGCCCAGTACAGCGCGTCAAACTCGGTAGCATCCATCTTTAGCATGACTGGGGTCGGTGCTAATGCAGCGTAAGAGCGACCGGAAAACCTCATCCAACGCGGCCCAAAACGCGCGATCGAAATAGCGTTTGGATGCGTTCCGGCAGTATGAAAGCAGGCCGTTTTCAAAGCCTCTCCTGAATATCAATTGGGGTAATCGCAGTATAGCAAGTTTACTTACTTTAGTATATGGTTACGCTTGCCGTCGAATCAATATTGTTGCTCGATCGCTCATCGCTTCGCAAACTGTCCGTCTGCAATTTGTCGTCAATGCTGCATCACGTGTCGGGGTCACAAGTGTAAGGACGAACCTGTGCGAAGAGCGGATGCCCACTCCGCCGTTAAACGCGCGCCGCATGAGGCTCGCAAAGCCCGAGGAAGGCCATCGTGCGCCGCGCTACTTGCGTTGAGCTGAAGGTTTTTTCTTGAGCAGTTTTTGGCGAGAAGCCTGGACTCGTTCGATCGCAGCAGCATTGCACTCTTCGCACGTCCGGCGGCCTTTGCGTGCCTTCCGCTTGGCGCAAACTACGCAAGCCGTCGGAGGGGCCTTTGCCCGTTTGCGCGCCATCCGCTCCGCCGACGTGCTCATCGTCACAGTATAGCACCCATAGCAAACGACGCGGAGGGTCACTCGTTTGAACCGAACGCGATCTGCGCTGGGTTTACTTCGGAGGTTTCGGCGAATGTCGCTTCCGCTTCAAGCGATGGCCCGCCCGGGGACGAATAGCGCGTCCGCCGGCGGGGCCGGGTGGCTGGATTGCGCCACGTACCTCCGCGAGCTCCTGGGATGTTGGCCGAAAGCGATCGCGTTCCATTCGGCCGTCGCGTCGAATAGGTCGTTCAAGCCGCGTTCTCAAAGTGCTGCTCCAAAAGCTCGAACATGGTTGGATGCAAGGCGCGAAGGCGTTCGCGGCTTACCCGAGGCCATGCCGAGGCTTCGGAGTTTGCTCCGCACCAAGCGCGAAAACACTCAGCGAAGAATTCGTCCACTCCGGTCGCCGCGTAAGGCGTCACGAAACTGCGTGCCTCCGCGAAGGCCTTGCGAATGGTAGGATCGATTCCGGAAAAGTAGATGCCGCTGCCAAACGCGCAATCTATCGCGTGCCCGTACTCGTGTACAACGGTCATCGGATCGAGGCACCGAAGGTAGACCGTACGCTCTTCCACGACGAATAGCCCGGCCGGTGGCGCCGGCCAAGCGTCAACGTCGATTTGCAGACGCGAAAGAGTGGATGAGCGATCCTTGTATAGCTCGCCCGGTCCGAGCGCTGCGATCGAGCAGTCCGCTCGCGCGAAGAGCGCTTGCGCATGGGGAGGAACGTGTTCCTTCAGGATGCGGGAAATCTTGGTATCCATCACGCCACGCCTTCCCTCGGAAGCGCGTCGGTCTGCGCGATTGCGAAGACGGTATAGCCGCGCGGACCCTTGAGCCTGTGCCCCTTGCAGTCAATCTTGTCGCTTTCGACGATTTTTACGATGCGGCAGCCGTGCTCGCCCTTGCGAACGCACCGGCCAATTGAAAGCGCTTGCCTGAAGGTGACGAATTCCGGGGCGTAACCATTGGCGGCCGCGTACGCCGAGAGGGCGAGATGGTTCTTGCCTGCGTACGGTTCGCGCGTAATGTGATTGATAGCGTCTTGCATAGTGCCTGCTGTTCCGCTTGAAACGTTGAAATGTTACTGTAACATGAGTATAGCACGGTTACTGTGACGAATCAATAAATGTTTACGACCGATTCTTTACGGGCTGTTTGCCGATCTCCTAACGCATTGGCGCAAGCATGGAACGCGCGCGCATCAACGTTGATCCCGAGACGTACGGGCGCTTCGAAGACATTTACTATTATTTGGCTGCCGGGTGCCTCCGCTTATGATGGCGAGACGGCGGAGTACATGATCGGCGCGAAATGATTGAAACAGCGGTTTCTCGATGCGGAGACAACTGCGGGTCTCTTACCCGCTGCGAGTCAAGCGCGCAGACGAACATATGGCTCGGACCTCGGCGAGACGCTTGCGCGGCCTTTCGCTAGTGAGAATGGCTATTATCGCTGGCGGGGCGTTCCGCGCTTTCGAATATTACTTCCGCTAGGAGGACTGAATAGCGATCTGCTCAAGAGAGCCTAATCGATCGGGCACGCCAATCACGACGACATGCTTCAGTCTAACCCAGTCGAATAACGAAGTTCTTAGCACCCGACCGCCATTGAGCCAACCTGGGTCATTGTGAAGAAATGGATGTGCGAACACAATTCTGTGGTCCTTCGAAGAGGCTATCGCATGGTGAGGACCGGAGCCGGTGAAGGTGTATGTGCCGTCGATCCGCGCCAGAGACGCCACCGCTGCTTCATAATCTACCTGTCGACCGGGTAACGATTCTCCCTTCAAGAGGTGTACAAAGTCTAGGGCAAGACGCCAATCCAATAGTGGGTGCTTTTGGCGATTGGCGTAGCTACGTAGGCAGCGATAGCATGAAGAGTCACAACGATGCTGCGTGGCATCTTCGAACTTCTCGCCAAAAGTTTGGCCGAGCATGTCGGCCAACAGCGATTCAAAAAACCGTGGGTCGCCGATTTGCTCGGAAAAGCCGGCGCCATTCTCAAGTTCATCGGCAAGAAAGACGAACGCTCGTGGCCTTCTATTCTCATCGATCTCCTGCCAAAGGCCCTGCTCAAGCTCATGTGGATCGAGGTCCATTTTTGCGGTAGCTGCGGTCGCTATCAAAGCGGCCAATGACGTCCACGCGGCGCGGCGTGCGGGACTTGTCGGAGCGAGATCGTAGGACCGCCGAAGGCGATTGCTCGCGCCTATCACGAGAACGTCGGTGCTGGTCTTGCACATCAGCGCTACATCGGAAAGGGGCTGTACGTACTCGGCCTTTTGCCATTCGAGGCGGCGAGTCTCGTCCTCATCTAGGATCCCGGGTTGACCGAGCGCGGACACGAATGTAAACGCGGCGCCGCCATTATCATTAACAACATACACCATACCGTGACCCGTCCGAAGCTCCGCCTCGATGCATGGCTCTCCGGACGCGGGTACCGGCGCTCCGGTTAAACGTGCGTTGCCGCCTCTTGCGACGAACTCAGTCCCCCACTCATATGTTTGGGGTTCGTCCGAGTAATCGGTTCGGAATCCCAGTGGTTCAACCAGTGTGATCGGTTCGAAGGAGCCTTCGTTGCAGTATCTACACGGACGAAATGAGGTGTCATCATTTTCGGCTATCTTGCCACAGCTGACACAAACGTCTCTTACCTCTCGATTCCGGTATGGTTTGGTTATCGGTTGAAACGCTGGATCGTAAGCTACAAGCCCGATAGATCGATGGATCGTTTTGTCTCGAACGATCTCGGCTCCCGGCGCGAACTCGGCCACCGCCATTTTGAGCTGCCGTGATATCGCAGTTTCATTAGGTGGCCACACATCCTGATCTCTTCGGCTTGGGCCTCGCACATACAGCGGGCGCACTCGTGTGGGAAAGCCGAACAGGGGTAGGATACCAGCGTAGGCGAGCTCGCGACTCAGCTGAGCCCGACGTGTTATTGCCGGCTCTTCCGCCACCTCGATAGTATGCTCAACGAATTCATCGATCTCTGCGATGAGAGGTTGCTGCAGATAGGACAAGAGAGTCTGACTGTCGACACCTGTGCGATTTGACAGCCTTTCGGCTATTGCGGCAATGGTAGGAGATTGGGCGAGAAACTGACTAACGAAATCTTTATAGTAATGCCACTCTTCAAGCGTTGCGAACGACCCATGCGCCGTCGTGTCTGGCGAATCGTCGATGTCTTCGAGGTCGTCGAGAGCGACGGTCGGGCGTGGCATAATAGTCGATGCCTCATGAAACGCCCAGTACAGAGCCTCTTGTGCGGCAACACGCCTTGCGATACGTTGCGGGTCTCGTACGAGTTTTGGGGGCGGCGGGACATCACCAGTAATGCTCGACTGATTTGCAAAGTAGTGATCGTCGTGGCTACGGCTACGGCAGACAGTCAAAGAGATCGCAATGGTTCTGCCTGCGCGCCCGGCTCTACCTACGCGCTGCTGGTAGTTCTGTCGCATCGGCGGCACGTTTGCCAGCATAACAGTCTGCAGAGTCCCGATGTCGATGCCCGCCTCCATCGTCGTGGTAACGCTCAGTACGTCAATGCCGTCGAAATCGAGATTTTCATCAGCGAGCGCCACGCCGCGGAAAAGCCTTTGGCGCTGCTGTGCGTCGCTCAATGGCGTCTGACCCGAAAGCTCCTCGGTGTGGAGGCGGGACATGTCACGTTCTTGAGCAACGAACGCATAATAGTCTTCTGACCGATGTTCGAACTGTTGCTCAGTCAAACGAAACCCACACGTTATGCAAATCTCCCCATAGGCACTGAGATGACGTCGTGAGCAACGACCGCACTTCCACTGAGAACCACCGGGCGGCGCGAAGGCGAGGAGTCCCGCCTGGATGTACATTCCAGAAACGAGTATATCCGATCGCTCAAGTATGTTATAGAGTTCGTACCCGACGGAATTCCAATCTGGCCGATCTAATGCTCTGGCTACGTGTCTCGCGTAGCGTTTTGCGTCGCCCCAAAGGCGATAATTTCCCGTACGCTCTGGCTTGTTCTTAGGGCGGCGCAACTCTTCAAAACGGCGCATCCCGATTAGTACCTGAAGCATGCCTTCTGCAAATGGCAGTATTTCTGGGCTCCCGCGTAGCGAAGTAGCAGGAACGATTCGAGCGAGACCGATATTTTGAAAGTCGCGACGCGCGCCGGAGCCAGCCAAGTCGGCTATCTCGTTACGGAGCCTCGTCCGAATAGCAGTCACGAGCTCAAGAGCACCTTCATCTAGGCGCGCTTCGTCTATGGTGTAGTGCTCAAAAGCATCCCTGCGCCACAGATGGTACCACGGCCGCTCTTGCGTGCCTACATCGTAGGTTTGGAGGGAACGATCGATTCCCGCCGGGTTCGTATGTGCCCGGGAAACCAGGGCACTCTCGACAGACTCCCGCAGCAATCTGAATGGCAGCCCGGTCGTAAAGCGACTGATCTTCTGTCTAATTTCCTCTGCTGCGGTCGCAGCTATAAGATCGGGAGTCTGCTCTAGCGCCAATACTTCTGCCGCCAGCGCGCTGTGCCTTGAGTAGAACTCGTCTGCGAGCCTCGCAGTGCTCAAATCAAGTCTTTCTCGTCGCGCACGACGTACGAACGCATCGAGGCGCTCGATGTCCATGCGTACGTCAAATAACCGACTTAGAATGGCCTGTCGGATCAAATCCTTCCAGTGGCCTGACTCGAGATCTGCTCCCAGGGTCGCAGCAGCATTCCTGCTATCAGAGAACGCGATCAGCTGGCGGAGCTGCGCAAACCCATCACTCTGGTTCGCCTGTGACACTCGTTCCAGCAAGGCATCGGCCAGTATCTGAGTAGCCTTGTGGAGACCAGTCGCTGAATCACGAATCACGTTGTTCCTAAAACGGCGCCGATCAGCGAGGCCGACGCGGTCTCCCGGAATTCTCAGTGCCTGGTTATAACCGTCGTCACCACAAGCCGGACAGTGAATGGGGTAATGCGGAAGCGATCTGCGGAACGCGGAGACTTGCTCAAAAACGCGTCCTCGGTCTCGGGGGGCGCGACGGTATCGCGGGCGGATGTCATAGATAAAGAATGGTGCATTTGTTGCACCGAGGGTTTGTGTGTCCAGTAGACCTGTCATTGGGTCAAAATTGGTTGGGAAGAAGCCAATCTCTAGTTGAACGTTAGCTCCGTCGTCGGTGCGATCATCGATTTCGAGATTTTCGCTCTCGGGCCGTTTCCCCATGGAAGGCCAAAGTACCGAATACGTCGCGATAGTGCGTCGCTGCTCTTTCTGATCGCCTGCAATTTGCCTCGAATCAATTGCAACGGCAAAGTGATGCTCGTCGTGCGGATCTTCCCCTGCGCGAATCGCCCAACCACTTATAAGTTGCTCGCCGCAGGTTTCACAGTAGAGCAGGTGCAGGATGCGGCCGCCACATTCGCACTCGAAGCGCGGTTCGGCGTAAAAGCGCCCAACATTCCGATCATCGTCGGTTTCGGACACACGGTCGCACAGCACGTTCGTGCACACCCATCCTCCCGGGACCGTACGCACGAAGAGATGCGCCCTGGAGGGCAGCATCGGAACGTCGATCTGCAGGCGCTCGTCGCGCGTTCGCAATGCCTCTAGAAGCCCCGACAGAGCTATGCTACCATTCGGGACGTCGCCGAAGGCAGCGTCCTGCAATTGGGTCCATGACGCGGGACGCGGTTGATCGGCACCGCCGGCGCGCGTCGACGCGTCCAAGGCGGCTTCAATTACTCCCGCGCTTTCCAAGGCTAGGTCCAATCGATCAGCACCCAGGGAGCGCGCCAGACGAAAGGCGTCCTTATCTCGGTCGAATTCGGCAAAGCTCGCTGCGGTATCCCGCAGGATGGTCGACTCTGCGGGGCTGTGGAGAGGAACAGAAGCGCAAGTCTCAAAGCTGCTTCCAGGCGCACCAAAGAACGTTTCGAGGAATGTCTCAGTGTCGCGTTCCGCTCCGAGGGATGCGCTGGTAGCGAGTATCCGGAGCTGTGGCGAAGTGGGGTCCAGGCCAAAGCGGCTCAGCACATTACGCAGTAGCATCGCGACTTCGCTCCCCATTGTGCCGCGATATGTGTGTAATTCGTCGACGACCAATGTGAACACGTGGTCCGGATTCTGGACCAACCACTCGGCAGTCGCTGCGAACATGCCAGCTTCTCGCTGACGTAACATCATGATATTTAACATCGCGTAGTTCGTGATCATGATATCCGGCGGGTGCGCGATCATGTCCCAACGACCACGCATCTCGGCTCCATCTAAGCGCTGGACGTAGGTGTTGGATATTCCCGCATCGATCGTCGCCTGTTGTTGGCGAAGCCATTTGCGATACCGCCGCTCTGAAGCTCCGCGTTCCGCGACCACGTCTCCCGGAACGTCTCCTGGAACCGGTGTCCGTCCAGTGTACCGCCCAAAATATATCCGATTATTATTTAGATGTGACCGGTACCACGCACGAGCATAGTCAGAATCCAATGCCTCTCGCATTCGTCTAATCTGATCGTCTACCAAGGCATTCATCGGGTAGAGAATCAATGCCCGAACTGCAGCGTGACGCGCTTCGCCCATCCTCTGTGCCCGAAAGCGACGATTACCCGTCCACCATTGCGTGTCGCTGTCATTTGGGGCCGCCCAGGGTCGCCGGATGGCCTCAGCCGCAATGTTTGCGACGATTGGGAATAGGAACGCTTCGGTCTTTCCTGACCCGGTACCGGATCGCACTAGTGCGTTTCGCCTGTCTGAAGCCCCCATCCCGAAGAACGCCCGAAAGGCTTTGCCCTGATGCAGAAAAGGCCGACCGACGAGGTCCGAAAACAGTCCGGGTTGGATCAGGGTGGCGATATCTGAACCCGGCAATACTGAGTCCACTAGCTCTGCAATCGTTAAGTCGTCAGACTGATAGCGGGGGATGAGCTCTATCAGGGGCTCACCCGAAACGGCTCCCGGCCGTTCTAGCTCAACACGGCGCTCCCGGGCCACCGCTGAACTCTTGAGTGCAAATGCCGTATCATAATAACGTAGAAAATCGCTCAAAAGGTCTTTCTGAAGCCGTAGGGGATTCACTATGAACCTCCCGATTTGGCGATCGGCTTTAGCGCCGGCAACTCATCGAGGGCGCTGAGCAGCTTCATCGCGATTATCCTAGCTATTCGTGCCGATACGCCGTCGTAGCAAGCGTAGCTCCTATCGCCGAAAGCCTCACGATGGACCCCAAGAAAGCGTGCGCCACAGAAATGCAAAACGCGCTCAGCGAGAATTGGTATTGGCACACGAGCGTCGACGGCGAGTCGGCCGGCACCGTAACGTAGGAATCGCAATCCGGTCCGGCCGGCTGCGTACGCAAGAGCCAACTCCAGCTCAATGCGGCGTGCGCCTCGGTAGTCCACATAATAGTATTCGGCTGCAGAAAACTGTCTTCTTACGCGCAGCACCTGGAAATTAAGTTCAGAGTCGGCCCGGTCCGCCGCAGGGTCAAATGTTAATGCAATCGGGTCCAAGAAATGGACATCGCCGTCACCTATAGCATCCGTCAAGCCGATCAATGGTCTTGAGTAAATGATCGAACCGAGCTGGGGCAGAGCGGAAAGGAGCGCCCAACCGGCGTCTAGCGAAGAGCGCTCGATTCGAAAGTATTCCGGCATTTGCTCAAGAGACGCTATGTCAGCGCCTTCCCCAGCCAGAATCTCCGATCGTGTGTACGAAATATTTCTTGTGACGATTGCGGCGTTGGCCGCGATTACAAAACCGTTCCGACCAAGTAAGACTGAGCGACTATCGTCGATTAGACCGACGCCCAACAGCCGTCCTGGAACGACACGAATGATGGTCAAGGGCGGTACGCTCCACGAGCGGTTCCCGAGCCAGTCGAACTCTACGAGGCCCCTGGCGGCCAACGCGCGTGCCGCAAAATATTCATGGAGATTCAGGCCCGTAATGTCCTCAACTGCCCGTTTGAAAGTATGCCAGCTGCCGGCGCCCGTTCCTGCGAGAAACGACAGAAGCGCATCGCCATTCAGCATTAGAGTAATAGCCCGCCGATAACAATCACCACTCGGCAATTCATGTATTCGTTGGTCTGGGCTGCGCCCGGGCTTGTAGTAGGGATAGCGATGCCACGAGCACGGCAGATGTCGAAGCCCTCGCAATCGTAGGGATCCATGCTCGATGTGACTGACCGAAGCGTCAGGCTAAAGGACTTACGGACACCGAGGACCTGCACAAAATGCATCCCCGGGGAAAGGTTAAATGGCAACCCATATTCTTTTCGACGAATTGCTGGTTCGGGGAGCATCCCGTCGTCGAGTGTCACACTTGCTTCCTCGATAGTAGGATGATCAAAAAAGATTTGCGGCGGCGTGGGCTGAAAGTATTCCGTGCCAACTCGCAGGCCCCGGCGAAACGTTACTCGAGCGCGATCTGGCGCCAAGAGATCCTCGAGTGCTGCGGGAATCGCTTCCCGCTCTGCGCGAGGTGCCCGTGCAGTGACGATCGCAAGCTGCGGGGCCCCGTAACAATCACGGATCGCACTGTTCGCCCCCGAAATTGAGGCGAACGCTGCGCGGAGCGTTTCGGCAGTCTCTCGCGAACAAAGCACGGCACAAAGGTCTCCAGCTCGTAGTTGGGTAGTCGCGATCCAACCTGTTCCATAGTTCGCGAATGTCACCACGTCATCCACAGATACCAGGCCTTTAGTGCCATTTGCTAATTCGTACATTATCGCGCCTTCATCCCATAGAAAGGACGTGGTGTCGGCGTCTTGCCAATCGTCCCCACCGATCCGACGTACTTGAACGGACAGCTTCCACGGCAGCGCACCAATGTTCGCTCGGAGCACCAGGCGCTTTTCGAACGTTGTCCGATTACGATGTCGAGATGGCAGAGCCGCGACGCGCCCGATGGCGTCTGCGATCGGGCTTATACGTTCCCCTTTTTGAGTCGAAATGTGCGATGACGCGCGCTCGGCTGGCCCACTAGTAATTCCCAAAGGATCGTGAGAAGCACGAAGCCCTCTTTCGGCGAGCTTTCGGTGCACAGAAGGCATGACCGTATCCTGAGGGTCGCAGCGATCCAGAAACCACCGCACGTACTCCGTTTCGACGAGGTCGACGAACCCCTCGAAGAGGTGGCCCTCAGCGTGGACGAGTTCCAGCGTGTGTTCGAGAGCGTGAGAAAAAGCGTAGTCTCCGGGGTGCTGTAGCTCGTCGAGCATCATGTCGCGAATATCGCTCCGTGTCAGCTCGCGTCGACCCGCGCAGCGATGATCGAAGTAAAAGGCGAGCTGACGCCTCGAAGAAGCGCTGAGCAATACCTGAACTCGCGCTCGCCAAACATACTTTCCACCAAATGCACTATTGACGAGTAGGAGGCGCCCACGTCGACCCCCGCAATTCACCTCAAGATAGTCTCCAAGCTCACGATAAAAGGACGTTGCATCAGAGAAGTGTGGGACATACGGAGTATCTCCCAGACCGAGCAAGTGTCCGAGCTGACGATGGAAGTATGCGCGCCGTCCTCCTTCGATCGCGTCGCCACTTTGTGAAGCCGCCAATGAAAAAACCGCTAATAATCCGACGTAATATGGAGGATCGCGGTCCGCGACAGAGCGGCGTAACCAAGGGTGCCACCAGATGAATGGGTCGGCGTCGTGATGACGGATCAGCGCGCATATACTTTCCTTGAAGTTTTCAGGCGAGCGACCCATTTCCGTCGCGACCGAACGTAACTCACCGTCATCGAAGGACAGGATCCGGACAGCACCTGTGTCGGTTATAGGGAAGTAGCGCTGGAATATGCGATCATTCCACTCAAAGTAATCGGCGGCGTGGTCTGAATCGACGTCCGTTGCGGAACTCGGTTGGAGCGGCATCCCGTCGCGATTGGTCGGACCAAGCGCCATTACGATGCAGCGGGCCGGGCGCGTCTCATAGCCATGCTGAACGAGCCCACGTAGGAACGGGGACTATAAGGAGTGACTCGGATCGTGTTCGCCACATCCGAGCAGTTTGAAATCGATCAGCCGCCAAGCGCCAGTTATCTTATAACCTCAAAATCCGGACGCCTTCATCCGGTCGGTTGGCGCCGTCTCGATGTGATGGGGGGCCGGCATACAATCCGACCCCAAGTGGTCTCCCGCCTAGGTAATTTGCGCTTATGGTCGCACGCTCGGGTCTTGACGCAGGGACTACAGTGCAGTTCCTCGCAGCAGCGCTCCGTTACCCAGGGACAACCCGTCGGGATGCTAGAACCGAATCAAAGCAAGCTGGCTTTCGCTAGGCGACCGGCTCCTTTCCTTCAGTCCGTTTCGTTTTGAAAAGGGGAACGATGCTACCGTGCATTCGTAGTAGGTTGAAATCCGATGACTAGGTTCGAACTGAAGACGACTCTCTCGGTGCTTGAGGACCTCGGAATCAACAACTACACCAACGCCGCCGCCGTTCTCTCAGAGATCGTGGCGAATGCTTGGGACGCTGACGCTTCCAACGTCTTCGTTACGGTCAGCGGCAGCGGCGCAAGCCGCGTGATGACGATCGAAGATGACGGCGTCGGCATGACTGCTCTCGAGATCAATGAACGCTATTTGACCGTTGGCTACAAACGGCGCGATGCGCCGGGCGGAGGGCGAACTCCGTTGGGACGCGCAGTGATGGGGCGTAAAGGGATCGGCAAACTAGCCGTATTTTCGATCGCTTCGAAGGTCGAAGTGCACACCGTTAAGGGAAGGGCGCGGAGTGCATTCTCGATGGACCTAGCAGATCTTCGAGCGGACGCCAAAGCACAACGGCCGTATTATCCCAAGGATCTCGCCTGTGTTAAGAACTTGACACGCGGTACGAGAATCGTTCTGCGCGGTATCAATGCATCTCTGACCCTCACCGACCGCTTCCTGCGACGGCATCTTTCCCGTCGCTTCACCATCATTGATGGCGCTCACGGCTTCTCTATTACAGTCAACGGGAAGCCTTTGACGCTTGCGGATCGGGAGTATTATCCGAAGCTACAGTACATCTGGCATTATCACATGCCCGTCGTGCCGACTCTCGCTACAGCGGCGGAACAGGAAGAGGCACGCAACTTCCAAGTCTCGGTCCCCAATAAGAGCGGCAACGCGACTAAGTATGCGATATCCGGCTGGATCGCTACGGTAAAACAGCGTTCCCAACTGGCATCGTCGGATGACGACAACCTCAATCGCTTGTCTTTGGTCGTGCGCGGTAAACTCGCACACGAAAACTTTCTCGAGGAGTTCAGTGAAGCAGGGGTGTATGCAACTTATCTCATCGGAGAGATGAACGCGGATTTCCTCGATATTGACGACAAGCCGGACATTGCAACGCCGAGCCGCCAGCGAATCGTCGAGAGCGATCCCCGTTACGTGGCTCTCAAGAAGTTTGTCCAGGCCGAACTGAAACACATCGAGTCGTCTTGGACCGCAATTCGCAACCAGACTGGACTTGAGTCCGCCCTGGAGATCCCAGCGATTTTTCAATGGTACCAAGGCTTACAGCCCCGCGAGCAGATGATCGCGACAAAGCTATTGGGTCGGGTCAACACCTTACCGATTGAAGCCGACGAGCGACGAACGCTATTTAAGCAGGCCGTTCTCTCGTTCGAGGTCTATAGGGTCAAGAGCAATCTCGACGCCCTGGAATCGATGTCATCTGACCAACTAGCTGCAGTCGGAGAGATCTTCAAGAGTATCGATGACATCGAGGCAGCTCTTTACCTGCAGCTGGTTCGACAGAGGATCGGGATAATCGACGCCTTCGATCGCATGGTAGGTGAGAATCAGAAGGAAGTCTTCCTGCAAAGCCACGTTTTTAACCACCTCTGGCTATTAGACACGGCTTGGGAACACGCCACTGAGAACGCTGTCATGGAAAAGAGCGTTCTCAAGATGCTCAAGGACGCAACAGGGAAGCCCACCAGTTCACTTTCAAGAGAGGTCGCTAGATCTCGCGTCGATATCCGATACAGGCTCGTCAGCGGTCGGCACGTGATCATCGAGCTCAAGCGCGCCAACAGGGTAATGAACACCGCCGACCTGCTGAAGCAAGTACAAAAATATGCGGCCGGAATGCGGAAGCTATTGGCGGATAGCGGTGGCGCTTACGAACCATTCGAAATCATCGTACTGGTGGGGAAGCGGTTGAGCGATTGGAGCAACGATCCTGGGGCGGAGGAAGTCTCGCGGAAAACCTTTGCTCCGCATCAGACCCGAATTATGATGTACGACGAGGTGCTACGAAACGCGAAGAGTATGTATGGGGAGTTCGTCGCCAGAGAGAAGGAAGCATCAAAAATTGGGGCTATTCTCGAAAGCATCGACGAATCGGATATTCCCAAATCCGGTATTCTGGTACCAGGAGCCAATAAGAAGAGCCTTCCTCAGACTTCGGCGATGAAGCCGATCGTGCGCAAGAAACGACGATGAGGCGTTCCTCGTCCGAACGCATGCGTCGAGTTGGCCGACGCGATACTGACTGCGAGTTGCGCCTTCGGTCTCGTTTGCATGCGATTGGATTTCGGTATCGAGTTGACTATTGCGTCGAAGGTTTGCGCACGAAACCTGATATCGCATTCGTCCGGGCAAGGGTCGCTATCTTCATCGACGGTTGCTACTGGCACGGATGTCCGGAGCATGGGACAATCTCTAAGACAAACGTCGGATTTTGGCGAGCGAAGATCGAGGGCAATCGAGAGCGGGATCGGCGCTTGACGAAGGACCTGACTCGGGCAGGCTGGCGAGTCGTGCGGTTGTGGTCACACGAATCTCTTGGCACCATGCTGGAACGAATTCGCGACGCATTGACGCGTTAGAATGCCATCACCTCCTCGTGGTGAAGCAAGTCTTCTAAGAACTGCGGGGGATAATGAAGATTGCTCCTCTCAAGACGCCCACGGAAGCCACGCGTCGCGCGCTCCGACAGCGGTGGCGGCTCTTGCGTCAGGAATCGCATGATCGGCGTCATTTCTAGGAGTACTGGAAAGGCACTGACCTCTATCGAGTAACGCTCTCCGCTGCGCCCCCAGGCTGCGAGCGGCCACGGCCCCGATTTCGGGAACCTCCTGCCGCGCAAATCGCGTTTGGTTTCGGGCACCCGACCAAGCCTCTTACCGATCCAGGAGGCAACTGGGACGCTGACGGCATTCCCGATCATCTTCCAGCGTTTGCGCTCAAACCTGGGAATATCGCTCCCGATATCCGTCCAACCGATCGGGAAGCCTTGCAACGCCTCGGCATCCGCGATCTGCGGCATGACAATGGACCGTCGACGCCTCACCCAGATCGCCGGGGGTGATGGAATGTGAATCCCGGAGCCGCTCTTCAGTGGGGGTACGGAATCATCAGCCCAACCTAGCCCGGCATTACCCTCGGTCCAATAGAAGCCGTGCGCCTGAACGTCATCGTGTCTAGGTGCATGTCCAACATCCTGGTCGAGTAGAATGCTTGGCGCAGAGTCGTCAAGCGATGCAACAAGAAGCCAACGTTTCCGACGCTGCGGCAATCCGAATGCGGAAGTATCGACGATGCGATACGACCACGTGTATCTCATTGCCTCAAGCAAACGTGTGACATACGCAAGCGCTTTCCCGCGCTCAAGGTGAACGATGTTTTTGACGTTTTCCAAAACGATAAACGTGGGAAGGCGCTTCCTCGGGGTCTTAGCGATGAGCGCGAACATCCGCCGCAGGAGATCACGGCTGCCGTGCAAGCCGCTCGTCGGACCCACCTGACTGAAAGTCGAACAAGGAAAACCCGCGAGAATTGCATCTGACCGAGGTAGCTGTGTAATATCGAAAATATCCCCCGCAATGTCGCTCGTGAACCGATGCCGAAGGACCGATCGGCATGCATCATCGATCTCGTTAAGAAAAACCGCGTGATGCCCGGCATTCTGAAATCCGAGTTCCAAGCCGCCGATTCCGGAAAAGAGACCTACGACTTGCAATCTATCCTCCATTGAGCATCTGATCGAGGCGGTTCCATCCACTGCGATCGCTGGAAAGGCGATAAGTACTCCATTAGAAGCGTTTTCCCTCGAGATTAGAAGCGTTTTCCCTCGAGCGGCCTTGGCTGGGCCGCGTCGGGCTTCGCACGGGACTGAAATACGCCGAAGAAAGACAGCCCGGATCAGCCACGAATAGGGGCGCCGCGATGCTTCGTGCGAGTGACTGGGACTCTGTTGATCCGCGAAGCCTGCCGTCGTTCGGGACGCGCGCTCTCCAGGCGCCTTGCCCGTAGGCGTCCGCTCGCGGCCTCCCTGCGGGCCAGTCTCATACGATCTCGTGCTGGGGCTTCGGGGTACGGTCGGCGAAATGCGGGCCGCTTGTGAACACTGCAAACGGGAGCCCAATGACGGCAGTCCGAGAAGTCTTCGATTCGATAGCCTACTGCAAGAACGTTGCGCTGTGCCATCACGGGGGCGAATCGCACCCCTGCGCCACGATCGTTCGGTCGCAGCACGTTTCAGACGCCAATTTTCAACTGCCAGAGCCGTGGCGCGGCCGGATCGACAAGGCGCGCATCCTATTCATAGGCTCCAACCCTTCGATCGGCGACGATCGGTACGCGCTTCAGTCTTCCCCTGAAACGCAGGTCTGGGAGTCACAGCATCTCGCATTCGGCGGCGGAAGCCGGCCATACGTCATAGACGGCATCAGGACGACTACGGCCACTGGGTCGCCCGACCACGTCGTACGCTATTGGTCGTCGATTCGGGCCAGGGCGCGCGAGTTGATCCCATGCGCGGTCCCGGGCGAGGACTACGCGATTTCTGAAGTCGTGCACTGCAAGTCCAAGGGCGAAGAGGGAGTCGCCGAAGCAGCCCAGACCTGCTATGCCATGCACATGTCGGCCGTGTTTTCGGTCGCGGCCGCGAAGGTCATAATCGTGCTTGGCAAGTTCGCCAAGGAACAGCTGCTGGGTGCCGTGCCCGCTCCTTCGATTCCATCGCAGCTGGAGCTGGGAGGTTGGAAGCGGACCGTGCTCTTCTTGCCGCATCCCAACGCCAGAGGCGTACGGAAAGCCCTTGCAGCGCACTATGCCGGTGCGGACTTAGAGGCGGTCAAAGAGCTAATCGCGGCCCCTTGAGAACACCCAGGGAGATGGACGACGAGACATTCCTCGCATTCGTTCGCAATAGCGCCGCCAAATGCGATCTCGAGACGCTTGAAAAAGCCGTTAAGGCGCTAAGCGATAGCATCGCCAGTCGGCGCTGGGGGAGGCCGCCAGGTCTCGAAGTTGGGTCTCACGTTGCGGCCGTCGATTTCGATGGATGCTTTGGATGGTACGGCACAGTCATTCGGTTGACGGGCCAGGGTTGCATCATCGAGCCGCCGGCTGCAAAATATACCCAGCGAATCTCGTTCAAGAGGTTCATAGTGCGCATCGTGGACGAGTTTGAATGGAATCGCGCATGTATGGCCGCAGAAGAGCGAGCGCACGACTTCGCCGAAAAAAAGGTTCGAGAAGATGCCGAATTGGAGGCGGACCGGGAGGACGCAATTAAAGATCGCGCCCCTGCAGCTCAGCGCCCCAAAAATATGCTGGCGATGAATGGTGCGGTAAGTGTGTACCGAGGAGCGTTCGTTCACGCTTATCGTCCCGACTGCGATGACCACGAGTACGGCGTGGTCGTCTACATGACGCCGAAGGCCCTGGACCTGAGTAGCCCGGAATCCGCGTGGATCCATCGAGTCGTCGCGGTGAAACATGAAATCGACATCCTGAGCGAGGGAGAGTGGCAAGTGGTGGATGCCGAGTTACGACGGAGGCGAGCGGAATACGAAGCAGCGGAAAAGGCCGGGAAAACATCCGATCTGATCGACTACAGTAATGTCAGGATCCCCCTGCGTTGAGAGGTGAAGCTGGAGCGCTGCGCTAGTGCCGGACTAGCGTCGCTGACGGGGCACTCGGAGTCCACATCGCAAGCAATTCGAGCAGGCAGACGGCCGCATCCCTCGAACGCAGCCTTGTGCGCGTGCGATCCGCGGCTTGCCGTTCCTGGACAACCCGAGCCGCCACGGTCTTGATCGAAATGCAGTCACACTACCTGTGATACCCCAAGGCCAGGACCCACGCGGAAACGCTCACACTCCAGCATCGTCCGAGCCCGCGTACCTCTTAGAAACTCTTCGTATCATTGAAGCAGCCACCAATCACGATGCGGAGAAGCTGTCGATCTTCGTCGCGGCCCTCGTAAATAAGCTCCGCGAAAACGGCTTCGCTCACGCTGGGAAGCTTATCGAAAGAGCGTTTAACCGGTCGCGCGAGAGGCAGCTCTCCCCACAGTCATTGGGGCGCACAGTCGAAGGAGGGCTGCGGATTCCAGTTGACCCGGAGACTCACGTACCGCTAGCGGACGTCGAAACGCTTTCGGTAGACGACTTGGGCTACGAAGCCGATCCGTTGACGTCGGCTAATACGTCTTCGTTCCTGTCCTTCGCGCGTAATCGGGGCAAGCTTCTCGCGAGTGGAATCTTCGTGCCGACGAATCTTCTGCTGCACGGGCCGCCTGGCTCCGGCAAAACGATTACTGCGAGATACGTCGCCGCCGCTCTCGGCCTGCCTATTATAACCGCCAGGATGGATGCCGTTGTCTCCAGCTACTTGGGAAACACTGCAAAGAACATCCGCTACATTTTTGATGCAGCATCGTCGCAAAATGTCGTGCTGTTCCTGGATGAGCTTGATGCGATCGCGAAGGCCCGAGATGATGAGCACGAGCTTGGCGAACTAAAGCGCGTGGTAATAGCGCTGCTCCAAAACATCGACTCCGTGAACGGGAAGCTGATCCTGATTGCGGCGACTAATCACGAGCATCTTCTTGATCCGGCGATTTGGCGGAGGTTCCCGCACCGCGTCGGATTTCAGTCTTCCACGCTTGACTTTAGAAGGGCGCTGTTCGCGAGGTTTTCGACCGGGTTGCCGCCGGTCTGGTATGATGCCCTCGCACATGCCTCGCGTGGCCTAAGCGCCGGGGATATACGCGAGATAACACAACGCGAGCAGATCAGCGCCATCATTGAAGATCGACTTATCCTTCCGGCCGCATTGCTGCGGAGCACGCTTGGCGTCGCTTCAAAGGGACCGGGCGGTTCGTACATGCCGATCGCGGATGTCGCCCGACGCGCAGCTTCCCGTGATAGTAAGTATTTTACTATTACTAGGCTGGCGAATCTACTTGGGGTTAGCCGCAGCAGGATCACAAGTTACCTTCGTAGGGCACGGCGTGCCAGATAACTTTCAGCTCCCCATCCAAAGGGTGCTCAACCGCGACGGAGACCGTATGGCACGGCACGCTGGCGGAGGAGCAGATACTGTTTTCGAGGATGACGGCGAAGGTGGAGGACAAGGGGGTGTGCTTGCGGTCCTACCTCAGATCGAGCGAGAGGTAAACGCGCTTTCAGCAAGGTTCCCCTCAGTCCCGGCCGTTCTTCGCGTTCGCCTTAAGGACAATGCGCTCGCAAAGACACACCGGCCGACCTCCTTATTCGACGAAGAAGCGCCCATAATAGGCGGCGAGGGGCCCGGAGAGTTGCTTGTTGCGGCCATGCCGCACTCACTCGCGGTTGTACGGCGCCGCGTCTCCAACCCCACCTCGCAGCGGATGCGCGCTAATATCTCAACAATTAGAGAAATGAACCTTGTCGAGCCGCGATCGAAGGTGGCTGAACTCCCGCATGAACCGAATGCTGATGGGCGGTATCAGCTTAAGGTAAAGCTATTCGATTATCACGATCAAGGCGTAAACGATCAATCACTGCGGAGGTTCATGACGTATCTCCATGAGCTTAACGTTGACGATCCAACAGTCCACCAGTATGCGCCAGATCTAAGAGTATTCGGGCTTGAGGTCGCCGATTTAGGGTTGGCTGAGCGGATCGCAGAGTTTCCGACCGTGAGGGCGGCGACGGCCTTTCCTCAGTTTGGCCACGATATTGACTTTGCGGCAGTGTCACTGGGGGCGCTCCAACCGGAGCGTCTTCCTCCGCCGGCTGCCGGCGAGCAGTATCCAGTGGTTGGGATGATTGACGGCGGAACCGACCCCGCGAACGCGCCGCTTCGCCCGTGGATTACCAATCGGTATGAGCCCTCCCCAGGTGCTGACAGGAATTTCGCTCATGGCACCTTCGTGGCTGGACTGATCGCAAGCCCAAAATCCCTTAACGGGCTTCTTGAGGCATTCCCACCCACAAAGTGCCGGATCGTCGACGTGATCGCGATGCCGACCACCGGCCTTAGGGAACCGGAGCTCCTTGCAACGATTGATGCGGCTCTCGTACAATTTCCAGACGTCCGAATTTGGAACATTTCCCTTGCGCGCAACGTCCCCGCCCATAAGGATGAGTTCAGCGATGTAGCGCGGGCGCTCGACGCTCGGCAGGATCGTCACAATGCCCTTTTTGTTATCGCCGCTGGAAACTACCGGACGCCGCCGCTCCGATCGTGGCCACCTCAGCCCTTAGCAGATCGAGATCGTGTAGCAGCACCCGGTGACTCAGCTCGCGGCCTCACGGTCGGGTCCGTTGCACACCTCGATAACGGTATATCGGCCGTGAGGACCGGTGAACCATCACCATTCTCTCGCCGTGGACCCGGCCCGTCGTTTATCCCGAAACCCGAACTTCATCACCACGGTGGGAACTGTTCGGCAAACGGCGACTTTCGCCAAATTGGCGTTCAATCTGTCAACGAGCAAGGCTTGCTTGCCGAAGACGTGGGGACGAGCTTCGCAACGCCGATCATCTCATCTATTGTCGCGAACGTCGATCGCGCGCTCGGTGGCGGAGCTTCGAGGAACCTCCTCAAAGCGCTAATGGTGCATAGTGCGCTACTAAATAGCGGTCCCGACGTATCACCAAGTGACTTAAACTACTACGGCTTCGGAAAACCAACTGACGTTGTTGACGCGCTCGCGTGCGATCCGTGGTCATTTACGTTCCTGTTTGAGCCTAAGCTAGTCGCGGGCTATTACTACAATATTTGGCCGTTCCCGCTTCCGGCGTGCTTACATCGAAACAATCGGCTATATGGCGAGGTTATAATGACATTGGTTTACGATCCGCCATTAGACAAAAGCTATGGCTTTGAATATTGCCGGAGCAACGTCGAGGTTTCATTTGGAACGTACCTAGAGGACGCGGAAGGGAAGCGCCACCAGGCCGGCAAGGTGCCTGCGGACCCGGCGAGTCCAGACCTGGCTTTCGAAAAGTCTCGAATCGAGCACGGTTTCAAATGGTCGCCGACTAAGGCGTATAGGAAGCGCTTTCGTGGGACTCGTGGCGACGTTTGGAGACTCATGGTAGAAATCTTACACAGAAGTAACTTCGCGCCGACTGACCCGCAGCGCGCTGCCATTATATTGACGCTACGCGATCCGGACAAGAATCGACCAGTTTATACTGACACGATGGACGCGATTCGATTAGTGGGCCGCCCGATCAGCGCACTCCGCGTACGAGACCAAGCGCGCTATCGGCGCCGAGCCTAGCGGCTAGCCGCCGCGCCCCTGCCTCGCTGTACCCTAGGCCAAGAATTACTTGCGGTTGGACCTCGAAATTGTGCGCTCGACCTCGCCGCCGGATAGGGGAATGTCGAGCGGACTGGCCGGAACGCCCGGGCGGGCGATGCAACTCTAGCGCGGATCCACTGCGTGCGCACAAGGTTCGCAGCAATCAGAATGCGATATTTACGCATCGAGGAGGGCGGAGTGCGACCCGGTCTGTAAACGCTCGGTTGACTCGTGGTTTCTTAGGAGGTTTCCGTGACCGTATCGAGGCGCGTAAAGGAAGCAGATGCTGAGGCTTTCGCGGAGGTTTTGTCTAAGACAGCGTTGCCAGGAGGTACGGCAAGATTTGGCCATTTCGCGCTGCGAGGAAAGAGTGGCGTTAGAGACCGGATCAACTGGTCGAACCGTACGAACGGCAACGACCTCATCCTCGGCAAGCAGGAGTACACGTTCCCTTGCGGCGCGGCAGACGTTCAACTCTCGCTGCAACTCTATTTCAACGTGCGCCGCCACTATCGCCTTTTCGCATATACGAGGGCTGGCGATGTAGAAGGCATGACGTTCTCGGTCAACCTTACGACGAAAAGAGAATCGCGAAGCGTCATATTCCTGGAGCAGCCGATCAGTTTCAAGGAACGCTATCCGGATGCCCGAGATGGTGGCATCGAGCGCCGCCGGCAAAAGCAGATTCTGCTCTGCGATGTGCTTAGGCGCATCGGCATGGACGTCGACGATGATGCGAGGCTGGTTCTCGGCGTCTTCGATCCGCAGGGCCGAATGCTGCTCGACGCCACACCCGAGAGCTTTCTGAATAACTTCGTCGCGGCAGCGCTGTTGAAGGGCCACTTTCAGGGCAATAAGGGATATGAGTTGGACGTCATTCCTTCTATGCGGGCCGCATACGATCTCTTCGCGCCAGCGAAAATGAATCCAAAATGGAAATCGCTGAGGGGGCGTCGCCCTGCTGGGCGCCCTCCAATTCCGTTAGCGGTACGTTACAAGGTCCTCGCGAGGGATCGGAGCGTATGCCGAAGGTGCGGACGGGGAGTGGCGGGAGGTCTCACTCTGCACATTGACCACAAGACCCCGGTTTCGCTCGGCGGCGACAGTGGCCTGAAGAACCTCTGGACGCTTTGCAGCGAGTGCAACCTCGGCAAGGGCAACCGCATCATCGACCGCTAAATTCGCGTTATCGCCTTGAGGGCCGCGCATCGACAAAGTGCGTCCTCGATGAAATCCTCCGGCGGCTGCTCAGACTCGCTCGACTCGTTAAGCTCCAAGCCGCCGCGCAATTCATCCTCGGCCACCCCGCCGGAGGCGGGAGCGTCACGCGCCTCGCACCGGCAACGTCTTAATGCGGCGTAGCAAAATTTCCACGCAACCGACGACAGTGATGCGTCGGGTCGCGTTCGGCTACCGATTCGGCGATGCGCACGCTTCCGGCGCTCAACGCTGCGCTTCGCGCCACCGTTCGGCGGCAGGGCTGATCACGATTTTCCACGCGGCGCGCGTCGCGAGAGCGGCTAAGGAGCGCAGGCCTCGGATACTGACCAGCCCAGCTTTTGGTATCGAGAAGTACCATTATCGTTAGCTAAGGGGCGAACCGTGGCTCATCAGGGCGTCCATCGCCGAAACGGCTCCCGCTATCGCAATGGCTATGGGCTCATTGCGGACTCATCCGAGCCGAAGGGTCTCTAGCGCGTTTGGCGACGCAGTCGGTTGTAGGGTATAGCGGCAGCCAACGTTTCAATCGAGGCCCTATCAGAGAGGCAAACGAGGGTGACGACATGGCTGCGCGGGTTTCTCTGCAAGTTAGGCGCTTATTACACCCCGTGCGCGATGCCATGCCGCCGGCGATAGTTTAGCCGATTCCCGAATCCAATCTAGCCCGTTATAGTGCTTCAACAAGGTTGTGAATTGTGGCCTTGGGTTCGATCGTCCGAGTCAAAACGCGACCCACACTAGAGCCGGCTCGGGCACCGACGGTTAGGAAACGTGCAGCGCCTTTCTTATCAAACATTTTATTCGTTTATACAGGCATTCAGCTCCAGAGGGGGCTCAATTCAAACGCTTGCTCCAGATATTTGCGCCGACGCTAATGAGGAAGAACCAAGGTGAGTCACGTCAGCACTGGCTCACGCATCGATCTCTGCGGCTATCCCTTCAGCGACACGCCGAAGAGCATTTCCCCATTGCCCCCTCGGCAATCCGCTGACTTCAAAATAGTGTCTGGCGATGTCAGCGAAAAAGATGCCAAGCGCCGCTGGATCGGGCCACGGGTTCTCAGTTGTGGCAAAGCCAATGTCCTCATTTGGGAGCATCCAAGCGCACAGTATCTCCACAGCAGCCGGATTCTTAATAACATCATCAGGGATCGTAAGCCTACGCATGTACTTTTTTATACCTCTAGGGCGGGACACTAGTGTTTGCGCCTATTTGCGCGTTAAGCATGCAGATGCGCTGAGCCGCTAGCAAGGTCATGTGTGATCGGTGGCCGCCTGCAGGCCCGAAGGCTAGAAGTTAGCTTATTGAGCAAAACGGTGCGAATCCCTCTCTAACTTGGACCACAACTTGTTATAATTATAATTGTAATGCTTCCTATTCTGAAATGCAAAATTCTCAAGCTTCATTTCATTTACGATAGCAGTATTGCCATCGAGAACGTTTGTGGAGTCGGTAAAATACAACTCCTTCAGGTTATGGTCAGTCCGTAGGGGATTTAACGACGCAATATTTCCCACGTTGTCGAGGTGTAAGCACTCAAGCTTCGGTAAGTTGGTAATGACGTCGACGCTTTTCAACTTTCTACAGGTTTGAATCCTAAGGTCTCGCAGCGATTTGAGTGAACTAATGGCAGTAAAATCGTCTAGCTTACGGAGGTGGGAGAGTGTGAGGTTTTTTATGCCATTGCATCGCTCGAGCCCAGACAAAGTGCGAAGCGGCCCTCCGATGAGCTCAAGCTCGCGCAAATAGGGGGCCGTACCGATGACTTGTAGATTCTGATCGCCCCATGAGAAAACTCGCAGCGTGGTTAGCAGGGGTGCTCGCCAAAGATTAACGAGCTTGGGTCCCCATGGGACACTCAGCTCCTCGATCAGCGGCCACGACGCAGGATCAGCATCGAAAAAACTATCAGATTGAACCGTCAAGACCCGTAGGTTATGGAGGTTCGCAATCCCATGAATATCAAATGCGGTCCGGTTTATTATGTGGAGTCGCTCTAGATTTCGAAAGCCTTGCAGTAGGCTGATGTCACCGGTCCTACGTCGCCACAGAGTCCAGATCTCTGTTACACAAGATCCGGCGGGTCCGATCTCTCGTAATAGTTCTGGCGTTAAAGGATCTGCTAGCAGCAGCGATATGCTATCATGCGCCGATTCAAGCCGAAAGCCAGACGTCGGAAGTTGCACGTAGTTTTCTACGGAGGGCTTTGCTGCGTACTTTGCTGGGGCCGTGCTCCTTGAGCGTTGATCTTATTGGCTACGTTGGGATTACCCACGCCGCCCGCCTCATCTATTGCATTTTGCTCCGCGGTTTTTAGATTGCCAGAAACCGCCCGGGTCTGGACTGATCCAAAGTTCTCGCTTGTCAACTTTCCGCTCCTGATATGCTGGGCCATTCTTTGTCCGATGTTTATCGATCTACCGACATACGTCTTTCCTTGCGTGATGAATCTGTATATTCCCCGAGCGACGCCACCCGCTAGCGCTCTGCCAGCAGCGGCGGCGGACGCCGCGGAGCGAGCGGTTGCGGCGGCAAAGCCTCTCGCGCTGCTCGCGAGCGCAGCGTCACCCACTGCTTCGGCGGCCTCACCAACAGCCAGAGCACCGCCTTCGACTACGACGGCGCCTACTGCCGCCTCTCCAACGCACGCGTCTTCGATACAATAACCGCTCGGATCGTTGTACTCGACTGGATTATTATCGTTCCACATGAAGGACTTTTGAGACATCGGGTCATGCACATCACCGGCATATGCGTCAGGGGTCGTCCAAGATCCCGACGTGTTGTCATACGAGCGCGCGCCTTGGATTGTGTCGAAGCCGTCAGTCAATCCATCGGTCCGTGGCATGCCGAGTACGCCACTAGATCCCATTGCCCACCCTAAATCTGAACCATTGGTACCATCGTACGCTGAGCCAAACCATCTGATCGACTTTGGTTCATTCGGCGTCGTGAGAGGAAAGCACGGCGAGTGCCAAATGCTCACCTCATTCCGGAAGAAGGTTTGATTCCAACTGTCGCCGAGACCGGCAAAGGTACTTGCGTTAGCGTTATGGCAGCCGATGACCACGCCGCCGGGGCCACGATCGTAGAAAGTTAAGCCGGCATATCCCGTATCTTGCGGCAGGATGTCACCTTGGGCTCCGATCTTGATGTCGTCGAGTGCTGCAGTCGAGCCGTCGCTGGCAAATAGCAACTGATTTCCGTCCCAGTGAAGGACCTCGTTGTGCAGTTTTCCAGAGCTGTCAAAAGTGCCGATCATAATCGGATGGCCGTTGGGACCCCAGCTTATTCCCTGCTCGACCGGGGGGCTCACATTTACTCCCGAAAACTCCGTGTTTAGTAGATGATTTTCGGCGTCGTACGTTCGGCCCACTGTTGTGGCCGCAAACGTTCCGGTGCTAAACTGCTTCCACGGCGCGGATTGACCATTCATTTGGCCTGCATTACTGTAATTCCAGGTCGTAGGGATAGAGTTGCTGCCAAAAGGGACCTGTTGGGTCTGCACGCCCATAAAGGCGTCCCAGTAGTACGAAGTTGCGCTGCTAGGCTGTAGTCGAATCATCACGCCGTTAGCTAAGAATCCACCTCCGCCAAGATAGTTCTGAGAACTTGGCGATGACACCAGCTCCCCACGCAAGCTGTAGCCCCACGTGGGTGGCCCCTGAGAGGAGCCTTGAATGGTGGTGCTGAGTAACTCGCCCTCCGCGCTGTATGAGAAGTTTAACAGGCTGGTGGCCGGAGAACTATATGAACTCTCTTGTCCATAGCCGTCGTAGGTTATGGTTGTCGGAGTCGCGTTTTTAGCGATGCCAGTCTCAGCGCGGTTGTTCATTCGTCCCGTATTGTCGTATGTGTAGACGATATTTGTTATTCCCGCATTCTTGATTTGGCTGCCAAGGGTTCCATCATTGATGGTTTCCGTTCCGATAAGCCCATCCTGACGGTAAGAATAGCTGAAGAGCGCAGCTTGCGTTACGGCCGCCGAAGAGACGTCGACGCTTTCCAGCGTGCCGTCGGGATAATAGTTATGCGTAACGACGGCGGATGACATCCTGTCGCTATTTGTATCACCGCTGGGATCAGTCGAGGTCCGGAGCCGCCCATCGAGGTTGTACGTGTATAGCTGGGGGTTGCTGTAAGCTCCCGACGTAATTTGTGCCGGCTGACCGTCTGGGTCATACAGATAGTCTCGTTCTGGAGAAGATCCGCCGCTGGACTCGAAGGTCTTCTCTTTCCCATCCTCGCGATAATCGAACTTCTGGCATTGGCCTAAAGCGTTACAATCGGTACCAAGCAGTCCTGCAACATTACCGCTTCCGAGCGGAGTGATATCCCAAGTCAGTGCCTCTGTACTCAGTGTCTCCGTATTCGATTGGTTAACTAAGGAATATTTCGCAACGGCCCGATCGACATCATCGTATGCGGTTGCCTTGATGTTTTGATAGCTAGTATTAGGTACCGTTTGCGGGTTAGCATTGTACTGTATAGAGGGATTCGCTGATCCCAAAAGCTCTTGCGTCGCGTAGAGGTTACCGTAGGCTTGAAACTGCGCGCCGTGAAAAGATTTTTGGCTGCCGTCCAAATCGTACAGGTAGCGGGTTACCCATGGATTCTGATATGCATCGCTGTCGGCTTGCGGGAGTTTGACCTCGACGAGCCGATCGAGCCCGTCGTAGTACTTGCACGTCGTTCCGGCGCCAATCGAGGCGCTCGGCGTGCACCATGACGGCGTAGACTTTCCCGCCTTGCAGCCTCCGGGCACGCAGTTGTGGTGGCGCGCCTCGGTCGCGACATCACCGTCGGGATCGTAGCCGTACGCGACAGCGTACTGCGGTGGTGTTGCGCCCGACTTCAACTGGCTATCGGTCGGACACGATGGTCCCCCGTCGAGGTGATACTGCCAGCCGGTCTCACTGTAGAAAACGCTCCCATCGAGATTGTAGCAAATATTAGATGATATATGCAGATCGGGATCGGTGCGCCTGGTTACACGGTTCATTCCATCGGTAGTGTACTGCAACACCCATTGGGTATTGCTCGTGGGGTAGCTGCTGTATGTAGACAAGTTGCCGGCGGTCGTATAGGCAAACTTTTGGTGCGGGATTCGATTGTTGTCCTGACCGATCGCAGTGCCTGTGACATCGGTGGGAAGACCCATTCCACAGTTCGATCCGGGATAGTTGATGGTTCGAGCGTAGCCGCCGAATGTGTCCATTTCGATTAGGCAGCCGTATGGTTCCGCAGCGTCGTTTGGATTAAAGATAAACTTGGCGTGGTTTGTGCCGTACGTTTGGCACAAATTGTCCGCCGGTACCTGCCAGCCGTTGTTGTTACCGTTGTTGGCCGGATCGCAGTAAAACTTCACATTGTTGTAGCTGTCGTAATCATAGAAGCTCGTCGGGTTAATCGACCCCTGAGGGAATATGGTCATCTTAGGAAGGACGACCTCCACGGTGTTGCCGTTGACGTCGTAGCCCATCTTCGTCACATAGCCGCGCGCGTCGGTTGTACTTGTAAGGTCGTTGTTCGCGTCCCAGGCCTGGGATGTTCCGAGCCATGTGCTTCCCCCACCCGTAGTGAGAACGTACGTCTGAATCGCACGATTGCTTCCGTCGTAACACCACTGGGTATTATGCTGGAAGGCATCCACCATTTCGGCCATTGATCCAGTGCAATTGCTCCATGGGATTTGATTGTTGAAAAAGTCTGTATCGTCCCATTGTACGAAGCCGGTATTCTCGCCGCTCTGTATAGCCGAGGGCGATAAGACATTGTCCTGAGGAGTGGGGTTAAGCACGCCGCGCGTATACCAGTCGGAAAGCTGATGACTGGAATAGTCGAAGTCGACGCAAGCTCCATCCGTGGGGTGTCCGCTCGTGTCGATGTTAGAAATTGTGGCGCGCGGACCGCACACCTCCATGAGTCCTGGCGGTCCAATATCGTAGGTCTCAGGTAGGTTGCCTCTGGCGATAGGCGCTCCGTCGAGAAAACTTGTCGGCATGGTTTCGTTCGCGAGCACCGGGGTGTTCCCCGGCTTATCGACATCGTCAACCTCACCATTACTGGAATAATGATAGTTGACCGTTTCGTTATCTGGCAACGTGATCGACATCAGCTCGGTAATAGGGGGACTAGAACCTGCAATCTGTCCGAATGTCATCGTTAGCTGAGCGCCGTCAGGCTGGTGTGTCGCGACGATCGTTGCAAGATTTTCCGGGTTACTAGCGTCTGGGCTCCAACTATATGCTAGGTTAATATAAAAGTTCGTATTGCGCCCATAAATTGCCAGAAGCCGCCCGTAGTATCCCGCTTGATTGCTCGTGCAGTTAGAGTAGGGCGCGTCAAACATGTAGCTCGTTCCGGATTTCTTGGTCCATTGCAACTGGCAGGCAATGCCGTTGCCGCCGAGCTGGGTCGTCGCAAGAATTTCATACACACCGGGGGTCAGCGACGTGCACGTAGCCACGGTGTTGATCGTGCAACTATAGTCGTCACGGGCGCCATCACCGGTATAAACGCTTACGGTCCCCGTGTTCTGGCCGGTTGACGACCAACCAAGGTGAACATCCAAGTTGTTCGTCCAGCGGTTGCCAAATACGGATGGCGTCGACCCGTCAGTATTAATCGCGTCGTGCCCTGACTGGGAATTATAGATCCGCCGAAACGCAAGGTCGAGACCACCAGCCGGAATGTCGAGGTCGTTGGCCTCGATTAGGAAGTTGAGATTGGCGATATTGACCATTGCTTGGCCCACGCCCGGAATCGAGCGGGCCTCATACGTCCACCACGGCAAGATGCCGGTCGCTGACGGGGTCAACGCGGCTTTACCCATGCGATGCATACCCAGCTTGGTCCGCGGCCGGAACGTGGTCACCTCGCCTTGGGCAGCCCGGTGTTCATTGCGTTCCTCTCGGCGCAGCTTGACCAGATCAATCGGCCGAGCTGCGCGCACGAGCATCGCCGGCTCTTGATGCTTCGGAATGAGTCGCGCGTAGCGACGGGGATTTCCATAATCCGCCACCGGTCTACGTGGCAGTGGCGTGTGATTCACCCGCGGATGGGATCCACCGGAAGAGAATCCAATGCTGGCAATCAGTGCCCGGAGCGGATTGGATAGCTGCAAGCCCACGTGGCTCCCTGGTAAGCTATCCGCTAGGGCGACTCCCGACGACTGACCAAACAAAACCAAGAGTAAGCAGAACGCAACATGACGCCGCATTTAGATAAACGCTCCTTAAAAGCACCAACGAGATCTAATGCAAGTCTCTGTGCGCTCGCAAAATGTCGCTACGACACATTCTCTTGCGGGGCGCGCTCATTACGCAGACAAAAGCGTCACTCCTTTTCACTCCAATAAAAAAGTTTTATGTTTTTTTAACATGTGCGAATTTATAGAGGGTGGTCATTCTTTAAGCCTTATCACAAATCGCATGCTTGACTTGCGCGAGTGCAAAAGTTTCGCATATCAGGAAGGGAACTGTGCGCGTCGCATGAATAGGCGGCCCTCGTGGTGCCGTCGGCACCGGCCTTTTCTAGGGCTGGTGGTTTAAGTTTTACCCTTGCTGCTGCATTGATGTGTGGCATTCTTTTCATTGGAACCGTGCCGCCGGCGGTTGGAGCGAGCGCACACACCCACGCACGCGCAACTCCGACGCCAACGTCGAACCCCCCGGTAGTGATCGCATTTCAGATTATTTCAGCCGATCGCGGTGCCGCAATCTTGCGTAGCGTCTATCCATACGCGCACATAACGATTGATACCCACGCCAATGCGGTTATCGTTGTGGCATCAGGTTACGACGAGCAGGGTATGCGCACCATCGCAAGCGGCATCGACACGAAGAATCCCACGGACACCGCGGTGGACACCTATCAACTCAAGGTGCTCTCACCGCAGACCGTCACCAATCGACTTGGGGGCGTTTTCCCTCGGGCGCGCATCGTTGTCGCCCCCAACAAGACGATCATTATCATGGCCGCGCCGCCCGACATGGCGCAAATCAAGGCAATCGTTGCAGCGATCGACACAGCGCCCCCAACTCCCACGCCCAAGCCTCGCTATCCAGCCGAAGCTGTGCGTGTAACACAACGCAACGTCAAGCAAGTCGCTCGCGCGGTGGCCAATGAGGCTCCTAACGTCAAGGTTGCGATTTCGGGCAGCGAGATCTTGCTGTCCGGGCCGTCCGAGGACGTTGACCATGCCAAGCAGCTCATCGGCGAGCTCGACGTACCGCAGATGGGCACGCAATACACGCAGGTCTACCGCCTCAAATACATCGATGCCGGATCGGTCGCCGAGTTGTTCCAGCGGTCCTTTACGAACTTGCCGCTGGCCGTCGATGCAGATCTCAACGCGATCACTGTGACGTCGAATCTTACGACTCAGCGTCGAATCGCGGATGCCATCAGCCAGCTCGACGTCCCGCCACCGGGCGCAGCTGGCGGCGAAGGCGGTGGCCCCGCCGCGTCGGGTGTCCAGGTCGTAGAGCTAAAGGCTGCGGTCCCGGGGTTGCAAGGCGGCCCGTCGACGACCGCGACCGACATTGCGAATACCGTAACTCAAGCGCTCCAAGGGTCGGCATCCGATCTGCACATCATCGTGCCGCCGAACTCTACGGAGTTGGTGCTAACAGGTAGTCCCTACAGCATCAAGTTGGCCAAGGAGCTCATCGACAAGCTCGACCAGCCGCAGACCATGGTGGCGATGGATACGGAAGTGCTCGAGGTCGACGAAGGGACGGTCAAGCAGCTCGGGCTGCAGTTCCCAACCGCGGCCATTGGGACGACGTTTAGCGAGGTGCCCCCGCTCTATCCGCCAGGCAATACCTATCCCGGCGCGGGCCAGCAGATCCCGTATCTTAATTTCTTTCCGCTTATTCGCACACCGATCTCATTTTCGGCCCAGTTGAACTTCCTAATCGCCAACAACAAGGCGAGAATCCTCGAGGACCCCCGCATTACGACCGTCTCCGGTCGAACCGCCTCGTTGCGCGCCGGCGAGACCGTTAACATCCTCACGACAACCGGTGGCGGAACGGGTACCGTCGCTACGACTCAGGTTCAAAGCTTCCAAACCGGTGTGACGCTGGACATTACTCCAGTTGTTAATGACGGCGACTACATCACGGTTACGCTGCATCCGTCGGTCAACTCAATCGCCGCGATCAGTGCGGCCGGCGTGCCAAACATCCAGACGCGCGACACGACGACCACGGTTGGGCTGCACGACGGACAGACCATCGTCATTGCGGGGCTCATCGAAGACCTCGACTCTCGCTCGGTCCAGAAAATCCCGTTTCTGGGCGATCTGCCGCTGATTGGGCGCGCGCTCTTCACCTATCAGAACGTTCAGAAGACCCGTAACGAGCTCATCGTTACGGTGACACCGCACATCGTCCGGCCCGGAGACACCGGCGCGATCGGCTCCACCAAGCTGGGCATTCCACGCCCCCAAGGCTTGCCGACGCTGCCGCCCGACACGCAGTTGCCAGCTCCGCGTCAGATCAGCCGCGAGGCGCCGCCGCAGCCGTCGACGACGCGTCCGCCGCCAGCTCCGGAACCGCAACCCGTGGTCGTCCCAACGCCTGCGGTCCGTCCGCAGTCGCATACGCCTCCGCCCGGCGGCGTTACGGCGACGAAGCCTTCACCCATCCCAACGCCCATGGGTCCGACGCCGGCGCCATTACCGTCCGCGTTCTCGCAAACCAACGTCTACACGTTTGGTCAGGCTCCGCAGAACAACTATGCGGCAAGCAACGCTGCACCGCAGATCTTCTACGTCCAAGTGTCACCGTCGGTCGTGAAAAATGGTCAGCCGATGGTCATCTCGGCGATTACGACAACCAACGTAGCGCAGCTCACGTTTGGCCCGAACTCACTCTTGCCGATGGCAACGCTCCAAAGTATTGGAGCAGGGCAGTGGCAAGGCAGTTTCCCCTTCTCGGCGGCGGGCTTACCGATTGGTCAAGCCTCCGTCTCACTTACCCTTACCGCCACGACCTCGATGGGCGGCAGCGTTGCTCTACCAATCCCCTTATCGTTGCTTAGCCCCTAAGGATCGCGAACCTGATGATACAGCGCAAACTTACTCGGTATTGGATCGCCGTCATGATCGTTGCAGCCCTAGCGGCGTGCGCAAAGCTTGACCTTGGCGGGGGCGGGAACGGGCCCATACCGACCCCGACATCCTCCTCAACGACGTCGCCGACGCCAGGCGTCTGCGGGACGCCCACGAGTAACGCAAACCTTGTCGTGGTGGCGATGGGCAACAACATCGGCGCAACGTCGGACCCCAACTACAACACGATCAATGGTTATACGGTCGTTGAAGCCGGCAGTTTCTCGAGCCAAGCCATGCTGATAGACAAATGGCTTAGCCAGGGCGTTCTAGCCCCGATCACTTCCAAAAACGTGATCCAGTTCACGAATGTCGATTCCGGTGGCGCGCTTCATTCGGCCGTTGGCTTTAAGGGTGACTCGTTCCCTAAAGCTCCGTACACGTTCCCGACTGCGGCGGCCTCGCCTACGGCCACCGCGGTGAGCACTAGCAAGCTCTGGTCGACTGGCCGCATCGAGGCACCCGTGAGCCAGCAATGCTACTCACAGACCTTCACGCTAAGCCCTGGAATCTATTACTTCGGCGATCTCGACTACTACAATCTGTCAAATTTTAGAGACGTGCTGATTGTCGCGACGCCCAGCGCAAACGCGAGGCACTCTGGCCGGCGATAGGCGCGCCAGGCAATTCCGAGCCGGGCGCCCCAAGAGATCACGGTGCCGGAATGAATTAGATTCGATGGCTCAGCTTAAGATGACGTAGCCCTATAAATGCGGCCTGCATCGGACCAGTCGCAGCTCGATGAGTCGTCACTTTCGGGTGTCTTGGCACCTTCGGCAGCGTCTTTTTAGTATCGAGAATAGAGATTATCGCTAGCTAAGCGCCCCACTAGTTGTTCGGCGAGAACGGCCTTGTAGCCACGCACTGAACCGGCTACGTTTTGCGACGGAATGTCGGCGCCGAGCGCGATGAGCCGTCGGCGACGACCCCATTGCGCCGTGATTGAAACGCCTCCCCGATCGCGCCGGCGAGCGGCCTCCCTCACCCGGACCCAGGCTTCGCAGCGCTTCGCCGACGTAGTCGATCGGATCGTGCTTGCCGAGCCGGCGCAAGTTCGCAATGGCTTCTCGCTCGTAGCGAAAAGCCGGAGGGTCACGTTCAACATGTCCGACGACCCGCAACGCTCCTCAGGCGTTGACGGGGTCTGAGCGGCAGCTCTCGCGACGCCCACCATTCCTTGACCGAGATGTGGTGGTACCTGTCCCGGAGACTAGGGCTACGGCCCATTGGCAAGAGTTGCCCTCAGGTGTAGCTTGATACTGCTAGCTAATTCAGGCTAGCAGTAACTAGCAACCTCCCGAGCATGCTCGGGTCATAGGAGGCTCTCATGGCCTTGTTTCTGGCGCTGCTCGTCGCTTTTGCGACGGGCGGCCTTTCGTCTATGGGGCATCCCGGAGCGATTGTGGCTCCTTTGGATGGCAGCACCGGAGGGATGGGCGGAGGCTGATTTAGGCTAGCCCAAAGGGGGAGGGGCTCAAGAGCCCTTCCCCCGAATTGGCCCGATTGTGACCCTCGCGCGAAAGGTTAGGCATGCCCGTTCTTGGCTAGGCGAGTTTGAGCGTGCTTATGACCAGGGCCGGTTCAAGATGGCGTCCCAGATCTACGACGCAAATGCGGGACCTTCCGAACGATCCAACCTCACAATGCAGGCAGCCAGAGCCCACATGCACGCCGACCCTGCGTCGGCGCTGCGTCTCCTAATTCGTCTTTCGACGAGCAAACGAGCGGAACAAGTCCAGCGGGACGCCCTTCTCACCGAGGCATTCGCGCGCACTCGAGATTTCAAATCAGCGGATGAGCGCTTGCAAATGGCTCTCAAAACAGCACGTGAGCTCGGAGACGAAGAGCTCCTGAGCATAGTCGGATACCGGGCTGTCCGTCGGCATCTGCAGTCCGAAGATCCGTGCGAAGCGCGCAAGTATTTGGATTTGACCAGAGCCGGGCGGTCTGTGGCAGCACGAGTCTACGCCGCGTACGCAGAGACACTTATCTTGCCCTACGAGGAGCGCGTTCACGATCAGGCAGAGCGGCTCATCGAGCTTCTTCGCTCTCTCGATCCAAACCGAAATGAATTCGTCGAAATTCGCGCTTGGTCGACTCACACACTCGCTGCGCTTGCCCGCGAACTTTACGTGCCGGCGGCTATTCCTGAGGTTGAACGTCAACTCGGCGGCAGCCCATGGCCGGAGGACTTTGCGCCGAACCTTTTCCAAGCGCTCAGAGCGTTGGGCTGGGCCAAGGCTTTGCAGGGCGATTATTTCAATGCCTTTCGCCACTTAAAGCTCGCCTCTGAGGTCACTGACACGACGGCTTGGAAAGTCGTTGCTGCATGCGATCGTTCCTATCTCGCGCGATCCGTCGGAGAACATCGCTGGTCTCGAGTCGAGCTCGATGAGGCTGAACGGCTCGCGCTACAAGCGCCCTGGCACGCGACACTGGCCGAAGAGCGCATTGGGCTTCTACAGCTTGCGGAGCTTTTCGGAAACCTCGATACTGCCAGATCCGCGATGTACCTGGCGCGCTATCGAGAGCTCGGTGACATAAAGTCACCTCTGTACTACCGCCACGACGGTCGCCGATATGCCTATGCACAGTATTCAACCGGCGTCGTGGAGCTCGCCCTTGGCAACAAAAAGCGTGGCTTAGCAGAGCTCGGGGAGGCGCGCAGCGTCTTCGAGCGCTTTGGCTACGACTTCCGAATCGCGCGTTGCCTCGCGGAAGAATACAAGGCAACAGGAAACGCGGCACTACTGCCCATGATCGAGGAAAAATTACGCAACTATCAGCAGAGTTGGTTGGTAGGCGAAATGCATGCTTCCTTAGCGAGCCCGCGGCCCGCACTTCCACCCAAGCAGCAGCGTGTCTTTGAGGAGCTCTGCCAGGGAAAGTCCACGTCAGAAATAGCACGCTCTCTGGAGCGAAGCGAGTGGACGATCAGCAACCACATTAAAGAAATTTTCAAAACCTTCGGCGTAAAAAGCCGCTCTGCGCTGCTCGCAAAAGCCATTAGTCAGGGGCTCATTAAGAGAGCCTGAGTGTCCTCAAGGAAACAGTTACTTCAGGAGGGGTGTAAGACATGCGGTCGACCCGGTTCGTCTTTGCATTAATCATTATCACGGCCGCAACGCTTGGCGGCGACATGCAGCTGATCGCGCGAGCAGCGCCAACGACCGTGCCAGCCTCGACAAAGCCGTTTACCCTGAAAGTTGTCCTTTATCCGTTCATTCCAGATTTCGCCGGCTACACCAAGGCGCTACTCTCGGGCTTTGCTTCTCAGCCCGAAGGCCACGGTGTAACGATAGATTCGATCGATCTCTCAGGCAACTACTACGACAAAGACTCACCGAAATACGTTGGAACGACGACCGCCGATGTTTACGAGCTGGACTCCGTATTCTTGCACAACTTCGCCCAAGGCGATGGCGTTCCTAGATTGCAACCGCTCCCAGCTCAACTGATTGAGGGCGATAACCCCTTTTTAGCTAGTGCAGTGTCCGGCGCGCAGATCGGTACGACTTGGTATGGGGTTCCCCACTGGGTCTGCTCTAACTTCCTCTTTTACCGCAAAGATGACACCCAACTCGCCGCGGCACGGACCACCACCGACCTTCTGGCGATATGGCCAATTCAACCCACAGATACGCGAAGCGCGCTGCTCCTCGATCTGAAAGGAAAGTCCACGATCGGGGAGTTTTACCTGATGGCCGATGTTGATCGAAGCAACGATGTCAACGACGTTTACGAAAACATCAAAGCCGGACTTGACAAGACTCTGGAGCCAGACTTGATGGTTCTCCGCAAGTACTGCGCAGTAGGATACTGCCGAAGCAAGCAAATCCATAACGACGATCCTACGTACTACGCCCGCAACTTTGCGAGACGAAATGCCCGCGCATACGTCTATTATTCCGAGGGCCTCCACGACGTTCTAGCCGAAAGCACACTGAAGTGCAGTCCCCAGGAAAATTGCCTTCGCGATTCTGACATTGCCGTCAATCCGTTGCCGTTGGACGAGAAGGGTACGACTCCAATGGTGTGGGTCGATTCATTCGCAATTTCGAGCACGTGCACGGGCGACTGCCTTAGCCATGCAATTGACTTCATCAAATACGCGACCGCGGAACGAACCGTACTCGCGGCACTCTTGGGCGATTCGGCCGGTGTGCCACGTTACCTAATGCCGGCACGCACTAGCCTCTACTCGAATCCGAGCCTGCTCGCTGAGGCCCACCTTTACCCCCAGTTGTGGACTATGATCCACCGGGCCGTAGCTCCATCGACGCTCGACCTCAATACGAACCTCCGCACGTTTGGAGGAACAATCGACTCTGACCTAGGGCAATAGCATCGATGTCCAAGCCAGACACCGGTCGGATGGTTCTGCGCCTCATTGCGATCGTCGCAAGTACCCGACGGGTCTTGGCCGTCTAGTGGTGGACCGGTCCCCTTTGGTGGGGCGTCTCGCCACACTCGATCAAACGTCGCGCATGGCCACCGCTAACGAAACGACGAGGGGACCGCATCAGCGATCCCCTCACCCAGCATACACCGTCCAGTTTTAAGCGCACCCTTCGGTGCCTTAAGCTACGTTGTAGTAGCCTCGCTTCAAAAAAATGAACCTTCCCTATTTCTTTGGCGACATATCCGTAGCCAGCATTATGGCGAGGTCGCCCGCGATGTCTTTCGCGAGATTTGCGCTTAGATTACGGCCGAGGTTCTGTGCAAGGTTGGTAGCAAGGTTCTGCGCGAGGTTCGCCGCAAGGTTCTGCGCAAGGTTAAACGCGAGATTGGACGCCAGATTCTGCGCTAGGTTCGAGGCGAGGTTTTGCGCAAGATTCGCTGCAACGTTCGAGGCGAGATTGGACGCAAGGTTTGACGCAAGGTTTTGCGCTAGGTTGCTGGCGATGTTCTGCGAGAGATTAGATGCCAGATTTGAAGCGAGATTTTGAGACAGCGTCGCCGGCAAATTTTGTGCCAAATTAGCTGCCACGTTGGCAGCAAGATTGCCGGCAATATTTGACGCAAGGTTCGAGGCCAGGTTCTGCGCAAGATTTTGTGCCAAGTTGGCGGGTATATTTTGCGCGAGATTCGAGGCAATGTTGGCCGCGAGATTGGTTTGAAGGTTTGATGCAAGGTTCGTGGCCAGATTTGCTGACAAATTCTGGGCGAGATCACGAGCCACATCATGAGCTGACCGCGTTGGTTCTTCAGCCATTGAAATTCCTCCGATCGCTTACGGCTGACAAAGAGGAGCGTGCGGTGGAAGCTTCCGGGCAGCTAGACGTGACAAACGCTCCCACCCCCCGAAAAAGCTATCTAGCTAATAATAGCTAGCATAACGGTCAGTGTACCATCCTGTGACCGCCGAAAGCAACGGGTCCTCTCCAGGCATTCTGGCAAGAATGTGACGTGAACGCCGCCGCCTCTCAACGGCGGCTCCGATCGCATTTGTGCCAACAGGCAACCTAGCACACGGTTGGTAGGCAACCGCATCGCCTATGCGGTAGGAAGCGAGAGTTACTATAGCTAATTCCGGCTAGTACGGCGGCGATGCTTTAGTTTGTAGCTAATGGCTGTGGCGAAGCCGCCAAGTGGCGAAAATCGCGACGCGAGGGGGCTAGATTCATGATGCTGACGACCAACGTGACGGAACAGATTTTTTCGTTTGACTCGCTCATCTTCCCGATCGCTCCGGAGTTATTTTTCAACGATTACTGGGAACAGCGGCCGCTTTATCTCCGTCGAGGGGATTCTAACCACCACAGCCGGCTGCTCTCGACGGAGGACCTTGAGCGGATCATCGCGTTCACCGACGTCCGGCACCCGAGCCTTAGAGTCGCAAAAAGCGGCGCGTATCTGCCTCCGGCCGCTTATGCGGATGATATCCACTATGGCGACGACTATTTCGTAGGTGTACCGAACATTGAAAAGGTCTCGGCGGAGTACAGGAGCGGATCCACCGTAATCCTGCCAGCCCTGCACCGAACGTGGGCACCTCTTGGTAGCTTATGCGCCGACCTAGAAGCGATGTTCGATCACGTAGTGCACGCCAACGCTTACCTTACGCCGGGTAATGCGGCAGGGTTCGCCCCGCACTACGACGCTCATGACGTGTTCATTTTGCAGATTGGGGGCGTGAAGCACTGGCGAGTTCAGGAGCCTCAACTGAGTCTTCCCCATCACACTCAACCCTGCGCGGCGGCGCGCCTAAAATCGGCGGAGCCTTTGCTAGAAGTCGACATGCACCCTGGCGACTTGATGTATATACCGAGGGGGTATATACATGCCGCGGCAACGAGCGACGTGTACTCAGCACACGTTACGTTAGGGGTCACTGTCTACACCTGGGTCGAGCTAATGCAGGATCTTATCTCCTCCTGCAGGGGTGATCTCGAGTTTCGCCGCGCACTGCCGCCCGGGTTCGCCAGCCGAGAAGAATTGCGAGGCGAGCTAGCAACTACATTAAGGCGACTGGCAGAGCGATTCGTCCGCGAGGCCGATTTTGAAAGCATCGTAACTTCGTTCGATCAACGAGTTCTCTTAACGCATGCCGCGAAACGGGACTGCTTCAATGCTCACATCGTTGCTGTTGGATTGGATACCATATTGAAGGTATTGCCCCGAGACGAGTATGAGGCGGCATACGATATTAATAAGATCGAATTGACATTTAATGGGAAAACGAGGACTCTGCCCGGATATGTGCGCGAGAGCCTTGATGCTATGTGTAAAAAGCAATTGTTTGCGGTACACGATGTAGCGGCACCACTGGGCGATGACGCGACCCTCGTTCTGATTCGGTTCCTTCGCGACGAGGGGTTTCTGAGAGATCCTGAAACAGCAAACGATCCATCTATTGCCGCGGGTCAGGCTGTCGTGCCAACTTTGTTGCACTCTCGAAAGCGGTGAGGCCAGACTCAAGTGGGCTCTAACCGAATCCAATAATTTCTGTTAACGCGCTAACGCCTGAGTCCATCCAAAGGAAAGAGAGCGGTCCTTAAGCGCAGGCTCTTTCAGAATGCTGAGCTGCATAGGAGCAAACAGCGCTCGGGCACACACGAAGATCTCAGTCAACTGAAGAACATAAAAGGAGGAGGCCACAAAATGAAATCTGACGACGCATCGCTTAGGGCTTGCGTGATTGGTCTATTCTTTGCAGCAAGCATTGTAGCAGGATGCAATGGCGCTGCCGAGCCACTGGCTAGCGGGACACCGCTAAGTGATAATTCACCGTCATCGGTGCACGGCGCTACCACTGCAACGACGACGTATAAAGTTGCTGTCGTCCCCCCGATTTTTGGTAATTTGCACGGAAGCTATACCCCCGAGCCATGCTGGACTGTTTCCCCGAGTCCTCTGCCAAAGTATATCACAACGGATAAGGTCTCGGTTTCGTATACGTCCGACGGGTGCTCCAATAGATCAATAACGATAACCTACTCGTCGGGATACGGGTCGGATGCACAGCCGTGCGGTTACAAAATTCACTATCCCATTGGCGGCCCTTTCCAGTACTCAATAGTGGAGCAAGGTCTAATAGACTGCGCAGTCGCCACTGCACCGCCAAGTAAGAACTATGACGAACTCCTCACCTACGGTCCATGGGAGAGCCCTGTTCCAGGGTTGCCGATGCGGAAGCACTAAGCCTTCGACTCGGTTTCTCTGAACGCGCTCATCCTCTCTAATATCGCTCAGTTTGGAAAATCCAATAAACGAACTTACGTCTTTTGGAGGATTGCCGATGTCGACGATTACAAGACGGGCTGAGATTGTCATCGAACCGAATGCAAGGTCGAAGATTAACAGCTGCGGCAACAGTGGCGTCAAGATTCCTCGATTCAGATTCTTCCTCGCTGCTATCGGCACGGTTGCGAGTATAGGCGCAGTATTCTTAACTCCGCGCCGCGCGCAAGCCGACACGATCCAGGATGGCGATATTGTAATTGACAACATATCAGGCGCAAGCGATACAATCGTGAGCAATCACGGGTCTGTGACGATAACGAATAAGATTGATGACCACAGCAATGTGACGATACGCGCGGCAACATTCGTCAGGATTGGACAAAAGGTCGATCAGCATTCTCGCGCAACAATATCTGCAGGCACTGATGTAACAATCGGCCAGAAGATCGATCAGCATTCCATTGCGCACATCCAGGCCGGAGGCTCAATCAATATCGGTCAAAAAGTCGACCAGCACAGTCAGGCATATCTTTACGCTCCGAGCGGCAACATAACTGTGCAGCAGGGAGTGGACCAGCATTCATGGGTTCATTGGCAATCGAAGAGCGCGAATATTCCTAACCTAGGCAACGGCTCGCGGGTGGACAACAACCTGAACGCCCCAGAAGAAAGCATGGATGATTGCTGCTAGCGTTCACTGAGAAGATACCCCATTGATTCTTGATCACGTCGAAGGGCTCTTTGGATATGGCGTCCGATCAACTAGGCAGAAACGACCCCTGTCAATCTCGAAGTAGCAAACAGCTCTCGGGAGGAATGCAAAGGAGCTTCATTTATGCGTATATCAAGATCCATGTTGTTTCCAACGGTTGCTGTTGGCCTTTTCGTATTAGGCTGTACGGGTGCCGGGGCAGCCCAAACGGGAAACATCGTACCGTATGGTTCGAAACCTGCTACCGTCATCCCTGAGGCGCGACGACCGAGGGGACCGATTGTTCCGGCGCTCCATGGAATCTCAGCCCCCGCGGCGTGGAAGAAAGACATCTACGCCTCCGAATTCTTAGTAGACACGAGAGTCCACGGGTATACCCCGTTGCCATGCTTCGTGAACGGCGTCGCGTCTGTCAACGACATTGCCAGCGACACACAGGGGAATCTCATCGTCCCGAACGCCTTCGCCGGGGTCAACCTATACCAAGGGCCGAACATGATGTGCGGACCGCTGTTCGCAACGCTCAGCGACACGTACGGCCAGGCATCTGACGCAGCCGCTATCAACGTGGTGGGCGGGAACATCGTCGTCGCGAATATCTTAGGCCCGGGCTTCGTCGTGACGTGCAACATCGCCTCGGCTTCGTGCATCCAGCTCACACCGCCGTCGCCGGGTTTCGGCGAAGTTTACGGTGTCACGATGGCGTTGAACGGCGATTGCTGGGCCACGGGATATAATGCGGCGTTTACGGCACCCCAGATCGCTTACTGGGCCGGCTGCATCGGACCGGGGGTCATCGCGACCGGCTTCATGAACGCGTCGCCCGGCGGCCTGGACATCGATAAACACCATAATTTGTTATCCATCGACTACGATGCCAACGGCAGCGGCACCAGCCATCTGCGGGTCTACACGGGCTGCAACCCAACGTGCACGGCAGTTGCCGATAACGTGTTGACAAATGGCGAAGCCGTTTTCGGTCATCTGAGCAGTGACTCCAAGAGATTTGTCGTGGGCAACTTCCAGTATGGTCAGCTCGATATCTACGCCTACAGACCGCCTAACCTCAACTACAAGTATAGTTTTAGTACCGGACTCACGACCGCCGATCTCGTTGAAGGCGCTGCCTATAAGCCGGCTTCACAGCAATAAAGTCAAGTACCGCCTTCACAAGGCTGTCAAAGCTCAAACAAAAAGGGGAGCTCGATTGAAGTGCCTCCCCTTTTTAGCCTCGCGGCACCACCTGATGTTCGGAGGATGATCCCGACGCCGCGTTCTCATTCCGTTTTCGGAAAGGGTCGGACGCAACGCCATGGCCTCGCGCGTTCAAGCCGAGCAGGACGCTAAGCTAAGCTAGCCAAAGCAGCCTTTGCCGCGACCGAATTGAGGTGTCCGCTATGGCTAAACCCAATTATGCGATTACGCGAGAAAGACCACGCTGTCGGGAACGCGAGCGTTTCGCTTAGGAGAACTTTTCCCGAACACGTAATCTCTTCCAATACGGCTCAATCCCGTCGTTGCTAACACTAACACTTCGACTTTGGAAGAAACCCGTGAAGTACATTCTCGTCATACCGATGTTACTCATCGTAGCGGGGTGCCAGTCGACCCTGAGCCAAGGATCTCCGAACACCTCGGCAATCCCAACGAACCCGTCCGCGAAGCGCTTGATATGGGAACCGCCGCCGGTTGTCGCATCAAATGGTAGCAGCCACACCGTATCGTTTCTCGTTTCTTCGCAATGCAATCCGGTGCCGTACTCGCCAAGCTCCGGCATAATCCACGGCGGTAGCGTGATTCCGATTGAATTCGAGCCCAACGGAAACCCATGCTCGTACCAATCGGTGACAATTAAAGCCAACGATAACGGCACGCCCGGGGACGAATGCGACTTGCTTGTCGTTGGAGACAACATCGACGTCATCAACTATTCGAACACCGATTGCGGCCTGGCATATCTGGGTTCGGGAACCTGGGGATTTACATATAAACTGGTGTCAGGGGCGCAGAAACGAGTTAGGCACTAGCATAGCGCTCACTAATGAAAGGGGTCGCGCAGGTAATCGCATTCCACTCGACCTTCGCCAGGCCTTACGACGCAAGTGGACCGCAAGCCCAAGCGTCGCTCGGCCGTCCTCCTTCGAGGTCTTACTTGAACAAGGTTTCACTTGGAACTTGAAACCGATTCATCGGACGCGCGACGGTTACATCCTCTCGGGCGCCGCCACGGATTACACGTCGGGCAACATCCGCTCGCCGACGGCGACGTAGCGTTTCCGTCGGGCGGCGCCGCTTGGGGAAGACGCCGAGCGCAGACTTGAGTCCGCGCGAGTAGCCGAACATTGACTAGGCCCCTTGTTGGGCGTCGAGAAGTGGTGTTATCGCTACCTACGCTCAGAGGCCGTCGGCCATCTTCACGCTCGTCCTCCACTCACAACCTATCCACATGCTGTTCGGCCCCACTCGCGCCGGGCTCGACGACTGTCGGACAGCGCGACACGCGATCGACGAACGCGCGCGCGGCGGAATCGTGCTTGCCGTGCCGGCGCAGATTCGCGATCGCTTCGCGCTCGTAGATCGCCATCAGTTCGCCGCTCATCCACATCTCGTGGAGGCGGTCGCGGTCGCCGCCGGTGTAGCGGTCTGCGGAGCGCTGTAAATCGCGATCCTGCAACACGATCCTGAGATCGATGCTGGCATCGAAGGCCGCCTTACCAAGGGGGTCGCGCTTAGCAGTTTGCCCTTTGCGTTGGGCGTCCTGACGACGAAGCGAAGGCCGCAATGACGGCGTGGGTTAAGCATTAACAATGAGATGCTACCACACTCACGCCTCGGCTATATACCGCCCGTCTCCTGGCGGGAACTCCAGGCCGAGCGCACAGGCTAGGCAATAATAGGATCGGACCTGTGAGACTTTATCTTTCCTCGTATCACATCGGCAATGCGCCAGACGACCTCGTGGGAATGGTCGGCGGCAACAAGCGAGTCGCAGTGGTTATCAATGCACACGACTATTGGCCAGTCGAGGGGCGAAACGACCAACTGCGGAAGCAATCGGCCCAGCTCAGCGCCCTTGGGTTTCAGCCGGAAGAACTCGACCTGAGAGAATTCTTCAATAAGCCTCTAGAACTTGAGACAAAGATGTCGCAATTCGGGCTGGTGTGGCTAAAGGGAGGAAACTCATTTGTCCTTAAGCGCGCCATTGAGCAAAGTGGATTCGATGTGGTCATCAAGAAGATGCTCGCAACAGACGACCTGGTGTACGGCGGGTTCAGTGCTGGGGTCATCGTAGCTACGCCGACCATGCGCGGCATCGAACTCGCTGATTACCCCGAGCAAGTCCCGAATGGATATCAGGCGAAATTTTCCTGGGACGGTATGGCGCTCGTTCCCTACTCCTTCGTCCCCCACTATCGCTCAAATCATCCGGAATCAGCTGCGATGGAAAAGGTCGTGGAGTATTTCAAGGAACACCAAATGCCTTATCGGGCTCTGCGCGATGGGGAGGTACTGATCGTGGAGGCCGGCGTAGAGCGACTTTCCGGGCGACCAAACTCGTAGGGACGGAGAAACCACACAGACGTTCTTCCCAAATAAGCACTCGAAGTGTTCAGGTGCCGCGGGGTCACTTCACTCAGGTTGTCGAGCCGCTTACGCTCCGATTTATCCTTAGCACGCCCCGTTGACTCTCGCCGGCTTATGCGAGACCTTGAGGATCATCGTGGCAAGAGCGGCTTCTCGCGTTTTTTAAAAGCACTGTAGGCTCGATAGCCAGTCCAAAGTGCGATACTAAACCCGGCAAAAAGCAGTACCATCGAAGCCCCGAGAACTCCAAGCCAGAGAGGAGGATTATCGGTGACAGGATCGTCCTTCGAAATCCCGTGAATCCAATAGCGCAGTGGCCCCAGCTGAAGGCTCAATACGGCTAGTAGGACCCCCGCCGCCTGAAAGACTCCAATTGCCATCAGTGTCCAGTTGATTCGCGCATCGATGCGCTCCTTTTCGGCGGTTGCGTTCTCCTGAAAGCGTGCGCTCAACGTCTGCTCGTCCGCTTTAAGCAGTTGGCGTTGCTGTTCGACCCCGCGCACCTTGCTGACGAAGTCATACATCGAACGTTCCGAATCGTAGCGAAAAGGATTCCGCACGTATCGGTCCATTCGCCGACGCATTGTACGCAATCGCTCCATGACGCCGGTAATCTCCGCCTGTTTGTTCTGGCCTTGCTCCTCTAGCAGGTCAAGCTCATTACGAAGTGCGATCAGAAGTTGCTCGTTATGACCGAGAACGAGCCGCGTCATCAGCCAGTACGGGTCTGCGCCAATCGTGCTCCGCGCATCGAAGTAGGCTCTCCGATAGCGGCAGAACCATATCATCGCTTTCGCATGGACGAACGTGATTTCAGAGCCCAGTCTGTGGTTGAGCAGCAACGAGTCCTGCACCTCCATTGAATCCTGTCGGTCGAAGTCGAGCACGTTCTGGACGATGCCTGCGAGCCGCTTTGAAAAATGATCGACGTCTATGTTGCGCTTGCTGGCGGCCTGCGCGTATGCGAGGACGTCGTCGTGCCGGTCGGCGCCGACTATTTCGACGGCGACGAAGTCAGGGGCATACCTTGAGACGCGGCACGGTTTATTACTCTCCTCGCCGATGCCCATGGTTGGTGTGCCGAACGTGAAATGTTCGAGCTTGTCTTTCAGGAGTTCGAGATTGTCTTTCAGGCCCGCCGGCATTAAGCCGTCCGTTTTTCTAAACAGCAAAACAATTGAAGCGTCGGATTGTCGATTTATGCGCTCGCGCATAAGAACGTGGCCTACAAAACAATCTAACGCCAGGTTATCCTGCTTATCCATCTCCGGGCGCGGGTTGTTGCGTAGTCTGAAACCAAGATGGTCGGGGGTTGTTCCCGCCGTTCCGACGAGTGCCTCTAGCAGCAGCAGTTCGGTCGCATTCAGAGGAACTGCTTGCTCGTCGGGCTTAATAACAATCGAAATCCCATAGGCAGCAATGCCGCTCTCGAAGAGCGCGATATAGTCGGTGAGTTGAGCTGCTACTGAAACGCAGTCCACCGGGTCGAGCGGATTTGCCACGATGCGACGTATCGGCTGGGACTCCCACTCTATCTCAACTGATCGCGGTAGATCGATCCAAATCGGGCGCGGGGGGCAAATGGGTTGGTCATCCCTATTCTTTTCGTTGAATGGCTCGCAGCACACTACGAGTGGCATGCTTATTTCCGAGATGAACGGGACAACGATGTCCTTGTGGAAGGACTCGAATGGCGTTAGAAACTGCTTAGGGTCACGATCTCTAAGGAGCCGTCTTAGAGCTTTGAGGTCAAGGCTTTCTTTATCGGCGATGCTCTTCTTCCGGCCAGCGATCGCAAAGAGATCGGTGAAGAAGAGAAACTGTACGGTCACGCTTCTAGCGCTGCCGAGTGTCTTGTCGTAGCGAATCGGAACCTCGGGCGAAAGCGGTAGAAGCGGCACACATCCAAAGTCGCGCAGGTCGCTCTTCATCACTTGGAGTTCATGAGCATCGGACTGCCCAAGTGCCTGGTAGAATTCGTCGAGGAAGCTGCTGACGCGATGCCCCGCGAGGTCTGTCGCAAACTCGTCCAGTGGCTTCGCGAGCAGCAGTAGGTTGTCCAGCCGTCGCTTTGTCGGGGCCAGTGCGGGTTGCGTGTAATCGAAATTCACGCGCATGAAGCCGAAGGCTTCCAAGATTAGCAGTCTATTGTATGCGTTCGGCACATCGTTAGGGTCAGTCATCCGTTCGGGGTTTTCTGCCTCGGCGAAGATGTACGGTGGCGCGGGTTCTTCTCCGACGCATGTGGCGAGAATCGCATCGACCGCCTTGCGAACGAGTGACTTTCCGATTCCGCGCCTTTGGCTGCTTGGCAAGACGGCCAGATAGGTGATGAGCCAGCAATTGGCGACGGGATACAGTTCGAAGACGATGCCACCGAGAACGTGCTGATCCGTGATCTCTCGCGCATCTAGAGTCTCAAGGGCTAGAATAATGTGAAGGAATGGCTTGCCCTGAGGCGGGTTCGCGTCGAGAAGGGGAAGCCAGGTCTCGCTGTCCTCAGCTTCATCGACAGACGGGAAAGCATGCCTGTACAGTTGGTCGTAAAAAGCCTGACAGAGCAATTTACGCGCATCTGGCTCTTCCTCCCGAAGTGCGACGAACCTAATCGTCGGATCAGTCATTTTCAGAGACGCAACGTATGACGGACGCAATCTCGTTGGCAACGGTACCATTAATTGCGAACCCGTAGCGATATTTCGTAATTGGACCCTTTCTTACGAAGAGCGGGGCAACGCGCGGCCTAATACCCCACAATACCCATGGTTTCAATATTCTCTAGAAATGAGACTGCGCCCCTAGCCTGGGCCGGCGAACCCGGGACCGCCCCACCCTCCACAGCCCTCGGGACGCGCATCGCCATGAAGGATGCTCGATCGCAGCACGCGCGAAATACTAGGTTTTCTGCTCGTCGCGCTCAAGATTCGTGCACTTGAGTTCGCACCTGGATTACGCGTCGCGTGTTCAGGCTCTGTGATCCATCGGAGCGTCCACTTGGGCAGGGGTTCCCAGCCTAGATCACTCGCTGACCAGAGCCTATCGCCCCTACTTCAGGCGGACGTCGGCGAGTCTGATTGTTCGTATCGAGAATACCGGTTATCGCTAGCTAAGACGAGGAGCCATCGGCGGTCACGGCCGCGAGTGTGCGCTGAAGCGGCTCTCCGATCGCGCTGGCGAGCCGGGCTCGACGACTCACTCCAAGCCAAGACTTCGCATTGCTTCGTCCACATAGTCAGGCGGCTGGAACGGCGGTGCAGTGGCCGGAGCCCGCTCATAGTGGTCAGCAAGGTCGTACTGGCCGCACCGTCGCAGATTCGCGATCGCTTCCCGCTCGTAAATTGCCATTAATTCACGGCCCATCCACATCCTGTGCAGCAGGTCGCGGTCGCCGCCGGCGTACTGGAACGGCGGTGCAGTGGCCGGAGCCCGCTCATAGTGGTCAGCAAGGTCGTACTGGCCGCACCGTCGCAGATTCGCGATCGCTTCCCGCTCGTAAATTGCCATTAATTCACGGCCCATCCACATCCTGTGCAGCAGGTCGCGGTCGCCGCCGGCGTAACGGTCCGCGGACTGTTGTAAGTCGCGATCCTGAAGCGCGATCGTAAGGTCTATGCCTGCTCGAAGGCTCGTTGACTGAAGGGATCGCCCTTAACGAGTTGCCCTTTTCGTTGGGCCTTCCGAACCGCCGGGAGGAAGCCATTGAAAGCCACCCACCTGAGGATTCGGCGCTCCGAAAGCGAGGCCACTTTCGCGGCTCCACGTACCGTCGCTCCGGTTTCCAACGCGGCAAGGAATACGCGCACCTGGCGCTCATCGCTTTGGGTCGGTACAGCGAAGCGCTTAATACCGCGGTGGAGGCGGTCGATGCGCTCGCATTCGGACATCCTCAGGCGCGCCTGCTCGCGAAGGAAACAGTGGCATCGCTACGGGTGGTCTATCGGCGACCACCCCGTGCGTACCGACTGCCGCGTCGACGGTGACCGCGCCCTTTGGTTTCATTGGGGTCTGTTTCCGATGACCAAGGCGCTTGGAGGCGACGCGACCGCCACACGTGCGCTCATATCGGTCGGGTAAATCTACTTGCCGTGGCCGCGCGGATTCACAATCGCTTCTCGATCGTAAATCACCATCCGTCGCCGCCCATCCACACCTTGCGCAAGAGGTCGCGTTGCCGTCGACGTAGCGATCTGCGGTCCGCGTTACTCGGTTCTGAAGGGCAACTGTATGCTCTGCATTTGGTGTCGCTGGCTACACGATGTTTTCACCGGACGAGGGCTGGTTGCGTCCTGGCGGTTTCGGCCGCGGATTACGCATCGCGCACACTCCGTTCGCCGCGGGCAGACTAGGGACGTCGAGCGTGCCACGCGGCCGGGGGACGCCAGCGAAAGAGGCGCCCAGCAGATTGATCCGTGCGAAGAGCCGATGAGTGTCGAGAAGGGTCGTTATCACCAGCAAAAGCGGCTACTGCGAGTAATCTCCGATTTTCGGCCTACCCCGAAGCAACCTAGCATCACCTCGTGGGGGGCCACTGAAACCCGAGACTGCGCAGTTCTTCCCCCATGCGATCAATCGGCTGCGGTAGTGGCGCTTCGGCCATTGCTCGCTCGTAGCTGTCGGCGAGATCGTGCTTGCCATGCCGGCGCAGACTTGCGATCGCCTCGCGGTAGTAGATTGACATTAATTCGCCGCTCATCCACATCCTGTGTAACAGGTCGCGGTCGCCGCCGGCATAGCAGTTCGCGGCGTCCTGCAACTGGCGATTCTGAAGCGCGATCGTGAGCTCTATGCCGGCGTCGAAGGCTCGTTGACTGAAGGGATCGCTCTTAACGAATTGCCCTTTACGTTGGGCCTTCCGAACCGCCGGGAGGAAGCCATTGAAAGCCACCCATCTGAGGATTCGGCGCTCCGAAAGCGAGGCCACTTTCGCGGCTCCGCGTACCGACGCTCCAGTTTCTAACGCTGCGAGGAATATCCGCACTTCGAGCTTGCGATCATCTGGCGTGATTCGTCTTTTCAGATGCCTGCTTGGCCGACTACGTACGCGCGTGAGGACGGAAGTCGACGGGGTGCGCGCACGCTTCGGGCGTTGAGCGCGTAGCGTGCAAGGTGACTTCGCGCCGTTTTGCACTGGCCGGACTGAATCGCGTGTCAACGCTAAGGGGCTTTTCGAAGCCTAGAAATAGCGGCGCGCTCTGACAACTCTGGAGACGCAGTAGACAGCGGGTTCGACCCTTTCCTGAAGTTTAGGGAGTGTTGTCTTGGGGCGCTTTGAGAGTCGGTGGAGATCTGCCATCTGCGCTTGCTGCGTGGCTTTGAGCCCAGCAGACCGGCGTGTGCCCGCCGGGACGGTGCAGGGCGTTTGAGGCGCATCGGGCCAGCGGCAAACTCCGGATCCACGACGATGAGGCCAGTTGTAAGCTGCACATCGGCAAGCATGACGACCGGGGCGAAGAGGTGGGCGCTTGGACCCGGGCCCCCGAGAGCGCCAGGGCGAATGGGAGATGCAGACTTCCAGGCCGGCGACGATATAGGCTCGGCATCGAGTGCCAGCACGTGTTAGCGCTGTGCACCGAAGCAACTGCCGAGCTTTAAGATTTAACATACTCAGACCGCTCCTCGCACGGTCTTGTAAGCGTAGCGCCTCTGACGCGCGTCAGGCAAGGTCATGAGCACGCCGATGGACATGGTCCCGGGGGCATTACGGCCTCTAGGAGCCCGTTTCCGGTTCGAGTACGGCTCCAAGATTGTTCGACTCGTGGTCGCGCATTGCGCGCCGATTCTCGTCGTCTGCGCACCGCGCCGATCTGGCATCAGCGCGCATTCGGATTTAGCTCCGTCGCGACCATGCATATTGTCGCTCTACAGACCGACAATGAGCAACTGACGCTGGTATCCTAAGTGTATCCTAAGTACCTCTGATATAGGCTGTCATTGCTTGTTATACGATGTAATCCTAGACGAGTCTACGAAGGAAAGGCGCTCCGTGATGGGCTGTAATCCGCTATATCACGAAGCGCCTCGCACTTCAAAATCGCTGAGGTCGCCGCAAGGCGACTGGTAGGTTCGATTCCTACACGCTCCCGCCACTTGTTCGATCCCGCCTTATTTTACGCGGGTTTGCGGAGCGACGGTGTTTTCACTACACCGTTTACTACACAGAATCGCCGGGGCTAGGCGCTCCGGACGGCCTTATTGAGGTGGTGGTCAAGCAGCTTCGCGGCTGCCCTTCGTTGCTCGTCCATGATATGGGTGTAGACGTTTGCCGTTACGTTAATCCCGGAGTGCCCGAGCAGCTCGCTCGCCGTCTTCAATGGGACGCCCGCGGCGAATGCCAGTGACGCGTATCCGTGGCGTAGATCGTGGAACCGTGTTGCGGGCAACTTCTTGCGCCGGACAAGACGCGAGAACTGACGCGAGAGCTCGTTCGGGTTCCAGCGCGAGCCGTCGTACCGGTCGAACACGACTCCTTCCGGACCTCGGTTCCCAATGCCCAGGAGTCGGTGCCGCTCTTCCTGTTGCTCGCGATGCTGTCGGAGCGCCGTCACAACAAAGTCCGGCATAGATACGTCACGGCGCGACCCTTTCGTCTTGGGAGCCTTCGTGATGATCCTACCGTCGAGTAGAGCAGCGGACTGGCGCACGCGGAGCACGGCTTTATCGAGGTCGATGTCGCACCAACGAAGTGCGCACAGTTCGCCTCGCCGCAGCCCTGTCCCGATCGCCGCGATCACGGCGGCTTCGATTTCGGTACCCTTAGCGGCCTTGAGAAGCTTCCGTACGCGCTCGCCGTCGAACGCGACGTCCTCACGGTCTTCTATGAGCGGCGGCTCGACATTACGCGCAATGTTCCGAACGCCTTCGTAGTTCTTGGAACCCCATGCGAGCACAGATCGCACCCGAATGAGAATGTTCCGCTTCGTGCGACCGCACAGCGGTTGTCCCTTGCGCTTTCGCGTTGAGCAATCGCGCGCATCATCCAGAATGCGCTCGACGTGCTCCCGGGTTAGCTTATCAAGACGAACGTTGCCGATCTTCGGGCGCACGTGTTGATTGATCGTGCGCCGATAGAGTGCGAGCGTCGTCTCCTGCAAGCGGCCTTTGCGCGCATCGAAATAACGGTCGAGCAGGTCCCCAAAGGTCATCTTTGAGGATGCCTCAAACTCGCCCGCCTCGATCGCGTCGAGGCGCTTTCCGAGAAGCCGGCGTGCTTGCGCCTCGCTCTTTACGGACATCGTTTCGTAGTGCTGTTTGCGCTTGCCATCGAGTACACGGGGCTCGTCGTAGATGAGCATCCACTTTCCCGATGGCAAGAGCTTTACGCTCCCTTTTTTCAAGGTATATCTCCTTTCGCCGCTCTCGGTGGAGCGGTGCGCTCGAGTTCGCTCTGCTTCGAGAGCAATCTTTCAAGCGCGGCGATCGGGACGACGTAGCGCGTTGGCCTACCATCGTCTTTCCGCTCGCCGAAGGCGATGGTCGGCAAGGTTCCGGCGCGCGCTGCTTCGTAGGCCTGATTACGACCGATGCCGAGGATTTGGGCGGCCTCGGCGATCGTCACGGTACGCTTGCCGTATCGAATTGATTTCATAAGCGTTCGTCCTGCTGAGCGATCTTGACGAGTCCGATGCGAGCATCGCCTTGGGACATTACCAAATAAAAAAAACCGAGCTGTGCTCGGGCTTTTTGCACGCATTATTATGCGGGCGTAAATCGCGTGTTGTCGCGTACCACGATTATCCTACGCGGCTGCGACTCCGTCAACTAGCCGCGTTGACGCAAGACACCGTGTATGGGCCGCCGTACGAAGGCCGAACCAGCGGCCCTCCATTCCGCTTGCCGCCAGTTCAGGCTACCGCGCTAGCGCATCCCGCGCTCAAGGCGACCGCTAACGCGGCTCCGCTTCGCGTCGGCCTTGAGCGCGGGTCCCGGCGCGCGCGGTTCCGCCGGCGGGCGGCAGCCCATCTTGCGGGCCGCAGGGGACAAGATGATTTCGGTTTACGGCACTTGGCGAATTGGAGCCCGACAGGGAAAAGGGACTAGGGTCGCGTTGAGACTGATCCTTGTCGTCTTACTTGGTTCGTTACGGGCGCCGAATCAGTTGAGGCTTGCGCCCAGCGTTACAGGTCCGGAACTGCGGGGCGCTGTAATCTGGGACCCGCTGGGAAACGGCTTAACGCGATCGGCGGAGCGCAAAGCTTACGGCGGTCGCGGCTTACGCCCAAATCAAACTGGCGAAATCCCTATCAGAGGACGGCTTTCTTTCCACGCTGGATCAGTTACACAGAAAGGAACACCATGTCGGGATCGTGGGTAAGGGACGCGCTAAATGAAAAGAAATGGACCTCTGGATGGAACAGCAAAGCCCAGCAACAGTCAGACTTACGCTCGCAGCTTGACATCGTGCGCGAAACGACGCACGGCAATCGTTGGTGGGTGGTGGCCGTCAACCGCCAGACATGCAATCGCGAGATCCTGCTCATGCTGCTTAGTGGCTCGTGCGGCGGACGGCGCCGCAACTGGGGCTACAAGGAGATACCCGAGTGGATGGGACCGGGCGACTACGACTGCCCGCTATCGTTCTTCGATCTCGTACCGCCACCGCCACCGGGCGCTGAATGGGCCGTCGAGTGGCGCGCAAAGACGCGCATCCATCAGGGCCTCGAGCACGCCCCATGCGCCGTGCACAACGACGTTTACGGCTTCGGCAGCCAAGGCCTGGCGGTCTGTCACGACTGCGGCCGGTACGTGCGCTTCAATGCGGAGCGCAACGCCTACGAACTCGCGCCCGACGCCTGAGCGCTTCGGCCCTATCGGCCACAAATTAACGACGCCGACGAGCTTACTTTGTTAGCGAACCTTAGGAGCCCACTCGGGCGACAGTCAATGAGAGTGCGCTGGACGCCGACAGCGGGACTCGTTCAGATAGAAGTATTCTGCAGTAGAGCATCCGCGAAAGCGATGTCGCGGCCAAGCTCACGCATCTTGTCGCGCGGTTGACGGATTCAGGCGCACGCGCGATAACTGTGGTGCCGAACAACGGGCGGCTTTTACACACATTATTATAGAAGATTGGCATTTCCCGAGCTCCATCGGGCGCTGCTGAGCAAACGAGTAGCCGAAACGCGGCAGCCGCCGCAACCGTCGTCTCTGATCCTCGCGCTGCGCGCTGCGGTCTCCGTCTCGGCGCTACCGCGCCGCAGTTGCCCCGGCTGCCGCGCTTCGGCTCAGGCCACTTCATTAGCAGCGCCCGATGGAGCTCGTCAGGACCTACGAATGTCGGGCTTCGACGCGCCGCTCATACGCCAATAGTTCGCGCGCGATAGACGCGCGAGGAGGATACGGTCATGATCGAAGGGACCCCACTAAGCCAGCTGGCCCAGCAGCTGATCGGCGAACGCCAGATTCAGCGCGACTTCATCGCAGACACGCGCCGGCTCACCGCGCATCCGGTGGGTGCAGGGGTGAGCATCGAACTTCAGCACACCGACGGCACAACCGCCGTCGCGCCTACGCGGTTCGCACTCGGCCAGATTGCGAGCCACTACAAGATCCCGATGGCCTACGTCGATCGGATGACTCAAGCCGGCGCCGGGCCGCTGCTTGCGCAGAACCTCGCGTACTGGTTTGCCGAGCAGCCGTCGACGCGGCTGCTGCGGACGCGCACAGGGGAAACCGGAGAGCTGCGCGCATTTCTGTCACGCCGATACCGCCCGCTGGACAACTACGAGCTCGCCGAAGCCGTGATCCCGCAACTTGAGCGGCCCGGCGTGCACGTCGTGTCAGCCCGGATCACCGACACTCATTTCTACCTGCAGGCGACCAGTGACCGAGTTACGGCCGAAGTCCGCCGCGGCGACGTCGTGCAGGCCGGCGTCGTGATCGCCAACAGCGAGGTGGGGGCATCGTCTCTGCGCATCTCGCCGATGGTCTATCGATTGATCTGCACGAACGGCTTGATCTCGGGATCCGAGCTTCGCCAGCACCACGTCGGCCGAGGGATCGATCCTGCCGATGATGGGGCGTCGGAGTTCTATAGGGACGAGACATGCAGGGCCGTCGATCGGGCGTTCTGGCTGAAGGTCGTTGACACCGTCGATGCCGCGATGAACGAAGCGCTCTTCGGTCAACTAGTCGACAAGCTTCGCGTGGCGGCGGGCGAACCGCTCGATGCAAAGCCGAGTGAGATCGTGGAAGTCGTCGCCCGGCGATTCGGCTTGACCGAAGCGGAGCAGGACGGCGTGCTCCACCAACTCGCAATCGGCGCGGACTGGACTCGCTACGGGGTCGTCAACGCCGTAACACGTACCGCTGAGGATTCCGCGACCTACGATCGCGCGGTTGAACTCGAGCGCATCGGTGGCGAGGTCTTGGATCTACCGGCTTCGGCGTTCAGTCACAACTGAAGGAAAGGCGATGGTCTCGGCGACGCGGCTGACGAAGGCCGAGGAGGTTTCGTGCTCCTCGGCCTTGTTCATTCGATGCCGTGCGTGGACGAGTCGTAGTGCGTGCCCAGTATGTCACAGGACGTGGATTCCCAAAAGTGTGCGTAGCACTGTAAGACATTATGTGTTTGAGAGAACATTTGGACGAGTCCGTGATGCCCACGAGGAGTAAGCCAGCTTTTTGTCGTCGAACGCTATCTTCATCTGCTATGGCGGCGGGGCTTCTATCTTGCCGCTGCGCAGATAACCGCGATTTGTTCGACGCTCAGCGCGGCCGCTATCGTCTTAGCGTTCCCTCTGCCAGCAGGGTGATCTAGGAAGACAAAGTAGCGTTCCAAGGCCTCGACCCTAAGCGGACCGACGAATCGAACGTCCTCCCCGGCGTTTAACAGACGACGAAACTCTGCCCCCGGAACCTCGCCCATCAGGCAAATCACCTTCGCCGTCGACGCGCGGACGATGCGGATGGTGTACCGTTCGGAGCAGACTGGAGTCGCCAACCTCGTTACGGCTTTGCCGTTCTGGCTTTCGCGCTCTGACTTACAGTGCACGACCTCCGAAATTGGAAGTCTACTCCAGGTCGCGCCCGGCGGCCGAGAATCTTGGTCGCACGAGCGCGACAAGCCGCCCAAAAACGCACCCATGATCCGCGTACGCCGTGGGTGCCATCGACGAGCAGCACTCGGAGTCTCGCATCGACCCAACGACGTCTTCCTTCCCCAAAGCGGTGCAGAAAGAAATCCTCGATCTCTTCGTTCTGCCACGACAGAGTTGGAAACTGCTCCGCGGCATTGATGGACGGATTCGAGCCAAAGAACAAGATCCGGCTTGTTTCAAGGTCGCCGTTCCACGGTTCCGGTACCTGATGCGTTTCCCGTGAAAGAGGCGCTTGACATTCGATAAGCGCCGAGCATGCTTGATGCAGCGTGGGTTCGGCGCATTGCTGTAGAAGCAGGGGACACCGAGCTATCTCCGTCAGCAGTTTCCTTTGGTCATTCGCGTCAGGCGTCACGTAACGATCTGGCTTCCCATCTTACTCAGCTGACGCCCGACTGCCGCAAGGGTCTGCCTATTTGCTGCCGACGAGGCAGCCGCAAACCATGCCACGGCTTTGCCGCACGTCAAGTCACCCTTATGCTGACGGTGGAGTTTTTGGGGCTTTGGGAGAACGGACAACCACCAGTTATGAAGGGATCGTAGGCCAGTGGCCTTCGCAATTCGCCGCGTGACCGTACAGCGATATCGCTCGCTGCAGGATTTTACTTGGTATCCCAAGCCGCGATTGAATGTCATGGTCGGCTCAGCGGATGGCGGGAAATCCACCATTTTATCAGCCATCGCATTACTGTTATACCAAGGAATACCTGGCCCACGTTCGGAGTTCGATTACTTCAACCGCAGGGTCACTGAAGGCTTTACTATCGAGGCCGTCATTGGCGACATTGACTTTGCAGCCCTTGCGGGCGAAGGCAAACAGCTGCCGCTCTTTGGCCTCTCCGAAGACGGCAAGCTCTATGACCTTCCTGAAGCAGGTCTTGAACCTGTGATTCTCGTTAGAGCTACGGGAACCGCAGATTTTGAAGTCCTTCATGAAATCCTGTTGCCTAACGGCGATACCATGGCATTCGGACTTTCCTTGAGGCGTCGAATCGGTACTCTACGCGTTACGGATGATTCCTCGAGTGCGAGGGCGCTGCGCATAACTCCTGGCAGCCTGCTGGGCAGGCAGTTCAGCATGAGTGACCTGCGACGTTCCGTACGAGAGGCTTTGGCTGACGTTGACAACTCCTTGCCGTTGTCCGAAGAGACGATAAAAATCGTGGATTCTCTTGAGGAGGCATTCCGCTCAGATGGGTTGCCGACAAACCTTGATCTCGGCCTGGTTTCACCACAAGGGAGTGACCTTGTATCAATGGTCGAGTTAGTCCGCGGTGACGACGCAGCGACTGCCATTCCAATCGGCCTGAGTGGGAGCGGTACGCGTGCGCTTATGACGCTCAATGTTCTCGCGAGAGCGACGCCAGAGCAAGCCGTAGTTCTCTTTGAGGAGCCAGAGCGCGGGCTTGAACCGTTTAGTCAGCGCATCGCCGCTACCCGCCTCATTGAGCTAAGTAAGCGCGGTCAGGCCTTCGTCACGACGCACTCCCCCATTGTCCTCGAAGGGTTGGCGGAAGCAAATGTTTGGCGGATCGAGTGTGACAAAGCTCCCATAGCCCTTTCGGATCAAATGATCGTGGCGTTATTCAAAACGGATGCCGAAGCTCTATTTTCGCCGGTCGCACTGATCTGCGAAGGGTCGACGGAATGCGGCTTCCTAAGTGTCATGCTGCCGCACCTCATCGGAAAATATATTCACACCCTGGGCATTCGTCTCGTGGACGGTCAGGGACAACCGGGCTGCCTGGATCTCGCGGAAAAGCTGGTCGATGCGGGAATGACCATTGCGCTGTTCGTTGATAACGAAGCTGATCACGCAACGAAACGCAACCGGGTAGCTGCGAAGACTAGGTCGTTTGTCTGGAATGGTGCTACGAACCTAGAAGAAGCAGTTGCAAAGCACGTCCCCTACGCAACTCTTCCCCGTTTGATGGAAGCTGCCCGAATCGGCGTCCAGTACGCGCTGTGCCAGCTGCGCGACGCACTTCCTCCCAAGACACCGCCTACGCCGGTCGATTGGCATGCCATCGTTGCTTCGGAGCCAGAAACGGATGTTCGAAATGCGATCTTTGTTGTTTCGTGCAGATATAGGTGGTACAAAACCTTCGACAATGGCGCTGCCTTGGCTCAGGCTCTTATCGACGCAGGTATTCCGGACGAGATTAAGGGGCAGTTGGATGCCTTTGCTCAGCGTGTTCAATGAAAGCCGAGGAGTCCTTAGCATCGGCCGCACCTTTCGTACTAATTGAGGCTCCCGCTGGCTGCGGAAAAACGCATGTCGCCTGCGACTACGCTCGTGGCCTGGCTCCGCACTTGGGCGAGCGTCGGCGCGTCCTTATCCTCGCGCACACAAACGCCGCCGTTGAAGAGTTCACGTCGCGGACCCAGGATATCAAATCCTGCGTTCGCATTAGCACCTTTGATTCTTTGAGCTTGGGTATTGTTAGACCCTATGCTCAAGCGTTAGGCTTATCTCATCCGATTCGTGTAGGAGATGGCCAAAATAGGGTTTCACCTGGCGAGTTATCCGTAAAGGCCCGCGAGCTGCTCGACCGCTGCCCGCACATCGCCACGATGCTAGTTCACTTGCATCCCATTGTAGTGCTTGACGAACACCAAGACGCAAGTACAGATCAACATGCGATTGCGATGATTCTCCGAGGTGCCGGCGCCCGTATTCGAGCATTCGGCGACCCGATGCAACGGATCTTCGGCGACGAAGACGAGGGCCTGGAGTGGGAACAGATTAAAGCGCAAGCCGATCTTGTTGGTGAACTTTCGCAACCGTTCCGTTGGAGCAATAACCCACAACTAGGCGCTTGGATCCTCGACGCCCGCGATCGCCTAGCCTCTGGTCGCCACATCGATATGTCAACAGCTCCCGCGTCTGTGGCTTGTCGAGTTGTGCGAGGAGGCGACATCGCTTTTGGCGCAGGGCAACCTCCTGACTACGCTTACGCCATTCGCCAAATGCCCGCGGGCGTTTCAGCCCTCCTTACAGCACGCACAGCGCACATGGTAACACTGCGGCGGGCGTCCTCGAACGCCGCTCATCTTTATGAAGGTTCTCAGCTTGAACATGTTTACACGGCATTCGATGCCTTTGCGGAAAAGTTAGGCAACCCCCAGGCAATGAGTTTCGTATTGCTCGACCTTATTCATCTAACATGTACAGGCCTTACAAGAGCATACCGTACGCGGATCGAACAATCCCTCAACCCCGATCAAATCGATCCGGGTCGGCAGCACCTAGTTCGCCCCGTGCTCGATATCCTTGCTGCGTTTTACGCCGAACCTACTTTCCATTCCGTCGGTAAGGTCTGCCGCCTTCTGCTGGAAAAAACGCCAGGCTTTCTACATATAGAAAAACCTGCCGCGTTTCGCATCCTTTCTGCGATTGCGGGCACCAGCGCCGACGCTTACGACGAATTTCAAGATATCGTGCAAAGCTATAAGGCTGTATCTCGGAGACCGGATTTCGCGGTAAGCACTGTGCATCGTGCAAAAGGGTTTCAGTTCGAGCACGTGCTCGTCTCAAACGTAAGCAGCAGCCATTTTCCGGACGATGACCGCGGTCGTCGCCTACTTTATGTCGCCATCAGCCGTTGCATGCGCTCACTTACAATCCTACTTCCGCAACAAGGAGCCAGCCCGCTGTTGGTCTAGCCGAAGCTTCGGCGGCTGTTATGTTGTCGTCACGGGTACCGATTTACGCCACCCAAGACAGATGGAGAGTTTGGAGAAGGCCCGCTCTGGCCCCCTGACGCAAGGCCTAAACCCCGGCTCCGTCTGCTCATCGCAGGCCTCCTCTTCTTTCGTCTACGGCTCTTCGTTGTACGCACCACAGGCGTAAAACACGAAGATCACCGGCCCACTATCACTCTTGAACTGGATCTTATCGGGCACCGACGCGCGATTTGACCGCATATTCCGCACACGAAGTCCACATCGTGTACGCCTGCGTGGACGTACGGACCGCCTTGAATGTTCAAGACCGCACGACCTTCGGGCAGCTTAGAGACGGGTGGCGGAGCGATGCGCTTACGGTGGCCATTTCGTGGTGCCATGCAGCTATTCTAGCCCGCGGACTCGTCTGAAACAATGGAACGACGAAGCGCCTACGCCACGGCGACGGCACAAGGCTAGCGCTGTCGGCGTTGGCGAATGCGCTGGAGACACTGAATGCTGACGACGATGCGGCGCGGCGCATCCACGGCGTAGCCGGTTTCTTCATCAGCCCAGCTCACAACACCCGGATGCAAGGCACCGCACGTTTAATCATTATCCCAAACGGAAACTCCGATCGGACTAATTAAAAATGATTAGAGACGCGCACTGCGTGGGCCACGTACGTTCAACGCGTGGATCACGAGCCGGATATACCATCGAGCAACCGATTGGCTGTCGCGCGACGAAAACTTGTACGCGTGATTGCCGTTCTCTTGCTACGCCTCGGAAATGAAGAATCGCAGCGCAGAACTCGGCGGCGTCGCCGACGACGGAAGCGGTTTCGCCGATTGCATGCCCAGCAAGGAACGAATCGTCACGCCTGCACGTTCTCCAAGAAGGCGAGCCTTTGAAGGCCCGCCGGCAACAAGTTTACTGCCGATCGCCCGGACTAAGACGATCGGGGAGTTGAGGCATGGACGGACCGAACGACCGGTTAGCTACGGTGAGGACGAAGCTGTTGCGTGTGATTGCAATTCTTCGACAGCGGCTTCAAGCCGACGAACGCGAGCGCGCAGCTCCACCACCTCATCGTGAAGGAGAAGGGCGCTCTCGGCGGTCTCCAACTGAGCCCGCTCAAGCTCCCGACTCCCGTCCCGGCGCCTCTTCCGATCCCGAGCCGCCTCCGGAGGTCCCGCCGAAAGTGGGATAGCCGGCTCCGACTCTCCCGCCAGGTACCAAGGCGAAACCTTGAGCTCCCTCGACAGGCGAAGCGCCGCCTCCAGCTTGAGGCTCTTGATGTCACCGGTACGCATCTTGCGCGCCGCGTCGGCCGAGACTCCAAGAATGTAACCCAGTTCCGTGTCATTCAGACCCCGGACAAGCTCCTTAAAGCGTTTGCTGAAATTAGCAACTGCCACGTTGTTATAATAACATAAGTCGTCAATAGTTTCCTATTGCCTTTTATCGTGAACTTGCTATTATATCCATAGGGAGTAGGAGCAACGCGATGCCCCCCGGTCGCCACCACGCCCCTTGCCTCCGCTCGCGATTACGGCATGACTGCTATGGACTCAGACGGCCCTTCCGGCGCTTCCGCTGAGGCGTCCGACTACTCGCAGCTGAACGACGGACAGCTTGGCTCGGCGATTCGGTTCGCGGAGAAACATCTTCGCTGGGTCGAGGAAGATCACGTCACGCTCCTTCAAGCCTACCGTGAGGAGATCGACGCGATGCGCCGGCACCTCATCGATCGCATGCTGAGACGAATGGTTACCAGTTCGGCACCACTCTCGGACGAGCAGCAGCACGACCTAAGCCGCGCCTTCGAGCGGCGCGCTATGGATGCGAGCGAGATCACAAAAGTCGTCCGCGCAGCTTCGAGAGGCCGAGTGGTTCGTGTCGATGCGTTGACGGAGGTCGAGGCGATGGCGTTGCTTCTGCGCTTGGACCGAGAAACGTGAGTGCCAGGACTGCTGGCCAGCGTGGCCTGTAGGGGGGATTAGTGCGCATGTCCTACGACGACGAGCTCAACTGGCTGCGCGACCGCGGCGTTCAAATCGATCACAGGGGCCGGATCATCGTTAGTCTTCCGGCGGCACCGAATGACGTTGACTTCGACGTTGTTGAGCGCGAGCCGTCGATCGCCGAACTCATGCGCCACGAGATCGATCCTCGCCTTGCTGGATCGCACGGGCGTCGTCGCCGCCGCTTGTCAACGCCGGTCCAGCGCAATCCAGGCGCCACGCGAACTTATCAGCAACCGGCGGCGCGCGTCGGCCGACCGACGATCGGCTCGGAGGCGCGGGTTCACGTGCAAACGATGATCGCTCAAGAAACGCGCGATATTCTTGTAAGACACCGCGTCACGCTCGCCGACGTCTTTGACGATTGCGCCCGAAGGCTTTCGCGTGTGCCCTGACGACGACGAGGCTGTACTCGGAGAGAAGCGCAGGCCGTCCGCCGGGCGCCCAAAGTCGGGACGCCCGAAGCGTGTCCGCATTACGACGACCATAGAACCGTCCAAGCTCGCGGTCCTCCGTGACCACGCGCGCCGCGAGAAGAAATCCCTCGGCCAGCTCGCCGACGAGTACGTCGCCGAGCGTTTCGCTGCACCTGAGGCGCCGCCGGAATGATCGTTCAGCGTGCCACACATGCTCCCGCGCTCTCAAGGAGATAAGATTCGTGCTCAGGTATCGGCTTGGTGCGAGGAAGTGTGCAACCTTGCTAAGCGATGAGCGGTCGGCCTATCGAGCGATGGACCACTCCCGGCTTTCCCAATCCGTAGCGTGCTACATCTGCATATCGCAGTGATTCATCTGACCTGACTTGTGGTCACGCTGCTGCGCCGCTAACCATTCGTGAATGGCTGTGATCAAAGTTTGATCGGTGCTCCCGAGAGTAATCGCTGCTCCGCTTGGCGTTTCGAAGTAATGTACTGACATACGAGAAGAGCCCGATGCTAGCTGAGCTAGGCCAGGCATGGTCTTTCCGTGAATATACGCGGGGTCGGAGTAGTCACCCCGGGCAAACTTCGCTGCCTCCTGAAGCAACTGCGACCGAACGAGCACGATCTGCGTGGGATTCATGTCGTGAACTACGATTCCAACGACACCTCCGGTTGCGCGCCCCACGGTCCTGCGCCTGGCGTCTGGTCACAGTCTTCCGACTATAGGCTTGTCGCTAACCCCCCCAGCCAAATGGCGAGCACATCCAAATACCACGCCTCTCAAGCTCGCTCCGGCCGGATTTTCTCATGTGCCTTCACCCACGGCCAGTCTTTTTCGGCTGGAGGGCCCAGTCGCGGCGTGGGCTAACCCGGCAAAGTGTCATTTGGGCTGGCGGTAGCCTATCGCGAACTCCATCGTTACGGCGCGCGCATGCTTGATGATTCTATAATCGTCTTGGACTCCAGCGCAGTACTGAGGCTTTACGAATACCCTCCATTAGAACGTAACGCGCTTCTGAATGCTTTCGATTCCGCGCACCATCGCCTTTGGGTTCCGAATCGGACTTACCTCGAAGTGCGCCGAAGGCGAGACTCTGTAAGGGCTCGCAATCGAAATGCAATTCGCGCTGTTGAGCCATACTTTGCGAAACTATTTGACAATGTGCGGAACCGTCGTGATATCAACGAGGCTTACGACGTACCCAGGATCTTCGAGAAAACCTTGGCTAGAGCCAGGGCGATCGTAGAAAATATGCTCCTTGCAGAGATGACGGCTACTGAAAATGCTGCCTTCGAGCAGGTTGACAAATTAATTGATCTGCTGATGGAACGCGGCAGACAAGCTCCCAACATCGACTCCGAGGATTTTGAACGCTTGCTGCGGATCGGGCCAAATCGCATGCGCTTGGGCGTGCCACCGGGATTCGAGGATTTCGAGAAAAAGCTTTCGCAGGGTCGTCACTTAGAAGACGCCCTCGGCGATCTAATACTGTGGGAAGAAATTGTTCGTTTTGCGAGCAAAGTCAGGCGGCCGATTCTCTTTGTTACGGGCGAGGAAAAGCGCGACTGGTGGGATAGGACCGCAAGCGATGTCAAACCCCACCACTTGCTTGTGGAGGAGATGCTAAATCGCTCTGATCAAAAGTATGGGAGTCTCCGCGTACAAGATTTCGTAGCCCTCATGGAATCTAGGGCGCAGGCAGAGCTGCTGCTTCAGACCGAGACGATCATAAGATTAATTCCAAAGCAGTTTGCGGTTTCTGGAATCGACGCTGGCACTTTGCGATCACTCTCCGAAGACCTCGCCAAATCGGTATTCAGCTCGATGGTCGATATTCCGACCTTGCAATTATCTCCAGCAGCGACGGAGTTCACGAAGATGATGCAGCGTTACGCACAACTGGGCCTAGGAAATCAGACTTCCCAGCTTCTAAGAAGCGCTGGACTTACTGAGACCACGCTGCGACAGCTTTCCAAAAGGATGACGAGCTCGGCATTCAGCTCGATGGTCGATATTCCAACCTTGCGATTATCACCAGCCGCGACGGAGGCCGCGAAGATGATGCAGCGTTCCGCACTGCGACAGCTTTCTCAAGGGATAGCGAGCTCGGTATTCGGCCCAATGGTCGATATTCCGACCTTGCGATTATCACCAGCCGCGACGGAGGCCGCGAAGATGATGCAGCATTACGCACAACTGGACGCAAGTAATTACGCTGCCAAGTTTCTGAAAAGCGCTGGGCTTACTGAGGCCACGCTGCGACACGTCTCTCAAGGGATGGCGAGCTCGGTATTCAGCTCGATGGTCGATATTCCAACCTCGCGACTATCGATGGCAGCGACAGAGTTTACGAAGATGGTACAGCATTACGGACAAATGGACGTGGGTAATCATACTGCCAAACTTCTAAAAAGCGCTGGGCTTACCGAGACGACTCTGCGACAGCTTTCTCAAGAGATTGCGAGCTCAACCGTCTTCCTTGGAGGCCCGATTAAGCTCGCAAAGCGCAAACAAGCGACTCGTAAGCGTAAGGCGCGGAAATCTCGTACATCAAAAGGCGCCAACTCCTGAGGCTTCTGGTGACGTTCACAATCGCGAGGTCGCTCGCGCTGCGGCTGAGCCCGCCTCGCAGTGCTCGCAGCTTAGATCGCGGCGCTTAACGCGTTGCGGCTGATATGGAAGGGCGTTTGTCAACCTCCAGTGCTCTCGATTTCGTGAACATGAATCTTTCCCTGTAATGGTTGAGGTTCAGGTGCATTGGCCGGCGGGCGATCCGGGCGTCTCGACGGTGAATCACGCTGATATTCGCAGGTCAAAGCCGCATGACATTGATTCGTCGGAGAGCTGCCTCGGTCTTAGACCGCTTGAATGAAGGATTCGATGCATAGCGACGACATTCTCAGGCAGGCTAACCGCCATTTTCGAAGAGGCCGCTACGATGAAGCGATCGCGTCGTTTGAACAGCTGATCGAGCGGTCCGGCGACGCCAATGGTTCCAGCGCGCACGCGCAACTCGTTCGAGGCTTTCTAGGCAAGGCTTTCGTACTCGGTCAACTTGGGCGCTACGATGAGGCGATTGCGCTGTACGACGAAGGGATCACCCGCGACGAGAATACCGGTGACCCGGCCCTGCAAGAGCAAGTTGCTCGGGCACTTCTCAATAAGGGTTATCTTCTTAGTCAAGCGGGGCGCGTCGGTGACGCGACAGCCTCTTACGAGGAAGCAATCAAGATGTCCGAAAAGGTGATCGGTGCGTCCGATGCCGTCGACGAGTCGAGCTTGCGCGACGTAATTGCTCGGGCTCTAATCGACAAAGCCTTTCTCCTTAGTAAGACGGGGGACTGGCAGGGCGCGATCGGGACTTATGATGAAGTGATCGGGCGTTCAGATGCCGGCTCGGACCTTGCTCAGGCATTCGTTAACAAGGGCTCCTTACTCGCTGCGCGGGGGCGGTTTGATGAGTCAAGCGCCACCTTTGACGTCGCCATTTCACGCTTTTCAGCCGCCACAGAGCCCTCAGTTCGCGAGCAAGTTGCGCGAGCTTTCGTCGGCAAGGGTTTCGCGCTCGCTGAGTCCGGACGCATCGACGGTGCGATGGCAACGTACCAAGAAGCTTCTGCGCGCTATAAGGATTCGGACGAACCACCGTTGCAAGAACAAGCGGCTCACGCGATGGTTAATATAGGTTTTCTTCTGATGCGCACCCAACGCGTGGAGGAAGCCATCGCGGCCTATGAAGAGGTAGCTGCTCGACATGAGGGCGCGCAAGAGCCGGGCCTGCGAGAAGCAGTGGCTCGGGCACTTTTCAACAAGGGAGTTGCCCTCGGTAGAACCGGTCGCTCCAAAGAAGCCAGCGAGGCGTACAGCCAGGTAATCGCCCGCTTCAATGATGCGAGCGAGCCGGGCATCCGCGAACAAGTAGCGTCAGCGCTTCGCAATAGGCAAGCAATACAGAGCTAATTTTATCCGCTCTCGACCAGCGCGAGCAAAGCTGCCCCATGGCTCGGATACGGCACCTTCGCAGCTGCCCGAATTCGCGAGCAGGCTCCGAGCGCTAAGCCCCGCCGCAGCCGCGATCGTACCGGGCGGTGGAAGCAACGGCCCGACTCTCCGCAGGGCGCCAAAGCCTGACGGCGGCCGCCTTCGATGCGGAAAAAGGGCGCAAGGCAGTTGCGGTTTCCGCTTTATGCATAAGATATGCGGCTTGTTATGTATACCGAGAGCGCGCTAAAGTCCGCAGCAAGGGGGTAAGCATTGTGGAACCATTCGGAAAGCGGATCGCGGCGATCCGCAAAGAGTGTGGGATGTCGCAGGCCTCACTAGGGAAGCAGACTGGCCTCGGGCAACCGCGACTATCTCGGGTCGAGAAGGGTCAGCTCGCTGCGAGCGTCCAGGTTATTAACAAGCTCGCTGCGGCTTTAGGCCGCCTTTCGCGCGACCTCGTCGCCGGCACCGATCGCGAGGGACATTACATCTCGCAAGCCTTGTCGCCGGAGAAACTCGCGGAAGAGGAGGCGACGAAGAAGTTTATACGCACCTTTGACGCGCTACTGCTGCAGGCTACATACGAGCGCGTCGCCGCGCTTTTTGATGCGGTCTATGCAGGTCCTTACATCTCCGTCGACGTCGGAGCAGAGCACATTTACATCGACCTCCGCGCAAGATGTCAGAACATAATCAATCGTGGAGCTCTCACCGGGCTAGAACTTTTCTTTCCTGATCATCTCGACCCGATCGAAGAAGACGACGTGCACTCCTGGGAGTGGACTCAGGTGGAACTTAAAAAATCCATCATCGCGCTCAAACATTTCGTGCATGACGTTCAGCCATCGCCCGAGGCTCGGCGCGCCTTCGAGGAAATTCTACGTGAAAAGATTCAGATACATGTAGTCGATGAGGTGATCACCGAGATTGAGGATACCGTTCGCAAGAAGAACCAAGAATGGCTGAAGCGCGTCGAGGCTGCTTCGTCCCGCTACAGAAGCCAATTTCCGAGTTCGCCGATCGCGCCGAACGCCGACCACCGTAAGTAGCCCAGAGGTTATGAAACCCCTCAAGGCGCTCAACGCCGGTAAGCCCTATGCCGAGCAGATCAAGCCCTTCAACTTCATCCTCAGCGGCCACGCGCTGCCTCTGGGTCATCCGCGCGGCGTGAACCCCGAACGGTTCCACCTCATCGCGCCGTACGAGACCGATCCGCGCAAATGGGAGCGGCTACCGTGGATCGACCAGTATTCAACGAAAGGAACTCGCTACCGGATCAGTACGACGGTTCCCAGCCCGACGCGTCAGATCGCGCGCGTGAAAAGTTACGGCGACGTGCTGGAAGAGTACGAGTTTCACGAAGAGGCGAAGTGCGCCGACGCAAGCGAAGCGCCATGCGGCAAGCAGAGCATCGGACTTCTGTTCCGCCGACGCGTGGCTATCGGTTCACCCCATTTCATTGGCAAGGAGTCGAATAAGCTCGAAGAGGTCGAAGAAGGCAGCGTACCGGATTCGGGCGATGTTTATACCGAGTATCCCGATCCGCGGCGTGACGAGTGGGCGACGAAAATTCTCCCGAGGCTGAAGATGATGTCGGTGCCGCAGCTCATCGCCGCAACGGGGATCAGCCGACGCGCGATTCAGCGCGTACGAAACGACGGGGTGCGTCCTCAGAGGAGACATCGAGAACTGCTGACGAAAGCTGTGCTTGAGCTGTGGGGGGTGTCACGAAGATCGAAGATTTAGAGTATAGCGTCGCTGAAGAGATTCTCGACGTACAGGTGTCGCGCCCTCACGTCGTACTCTTGGGCGCGGGTGCGAGTCGCGCGACTCTGCCCGACGGCGATCCATCGGGTCGGCGGCTCCCACTGATGAACGACTTCGTCAGCGTTTGCGGCCTTGGTGATATCCTTGCGCGAGCAGGAATCGATAGCGACCGGAATTTCGAAGACCTGTACTCCGATTTGATCGATGGCTCGAACTCAGAGTTGCTTGATGCAATAGGTGAACGAGTCGAGGAATATTTTTCGGAGCTAAGACTGCCGAATCATCCGACCGTCTACGATCTGCTAGTCCTCTCTCTGCGCGATAAGGATGTAATCGCTACCTTTAACTGGGACCCGCTGCTTTTCCGAGCATGTTGGCGAAATCATAGGCTTGCGGCTCCTCCGCACGTCGTTTACCTGCACGGCAACGTCGCAATAGGGTACTGCCTCAAAGATAGAAAGAAGGGCCTGGTCGGGACCGCCTGCAGCATCTGCGGCGCTGCATATGTCCCTTCGAAACTGCTGTATCCGGTCAAGCGAAAGGGCTATAACGAGGACCCGTTCATAAGCAGAGAGTGGAAGACACTCGCTTCGGCGCTGAAGAATGCGTTCATCCTGACCATTTTTGGATATGCGGCGCCACAGTCAGATATCGAAGCTCTCGAATTGATGGCAGGCGCATGGGGTAATGTCGATTCTCGCGAGTTTGAACAGACGGAGTTGATCGATATCAAACCTGAGGATGAGTTGCGCGCAAACTGGGCAAGGTTTATCCATACTCATCACTATGACTTACGCCGCTCGTTTCATGAATCGTGGATAGGCCTTCACCCACGGCGTTCGTGCGAAGCTGCGTGGCAGCAGTTCTTTGGGGCCAGATTCATTTCAACGCACCCGCTTCCAGAGGCGAGCACGCTCGAAGAGCTCCATGCTTGGTTCGGCCCGCTTCTCGCTGCTGAGGGCGATGGAGGTCGCGTTTAATGATTAGCCGATCGTCCCCACATTGGTAAGCAAACCCACGGTATGACATCCGGATCGCCAGACGATAGGGCCCGAGAGGTGGCGCTTCGTGAAGTTGTCTTAGCGCTTCCCTTGTATTACTGCGATCCCCTGATTATTGGGCGTCATCCAGACGCAGTAGGTGAAGTCAACGCTGAGATTTATTCAGGCTCGGCGACGTATCTAGAGCTGGCGTCTCGAAAAGTAATCGTTACCAGCGCTCATGTAGTAAGAAGATATCAGGAGATGTACGAGGAGGATGCCCGTACCATCCTGCAGCTCCCAAATCGCCTCTTGAGCAACGACCACAACGGCGTCATAGATATTGATGACGATTCTGACCTTGCTACCCTCGATGCGAGCGATATCGAATTGTCGCCTCGGCCCAGCGGCCTTGCCGAACTGCGGCCGCGCCAATTCTATCGTCCGCCTTCCTGGCCCCCCGACGCGGTCACGGAAGGTGATGTCATCCTCGCTGGCGGGTGGCCAGGCGCTCTTCGTCATGACTCTCGTGGCAAACGGGACATCGAGCACAATCCGTACAGTATAGCAGCGGTGGCCGTCACGCTTGCGATGCCTGATCGATTCAGAATCAGATTGAATCGGAACGAGTTGACCACTGCCTTCGGACAGCGGGAGTGGGATGATAAGGACTACGATTTCGGCGGAATGAGCGGTGCTCCAGTCCTTCGTAAGAACCGACTCAACTACGAACTGGTCGGCATTATCTCCCAATACCGTGAACCGCCGTATGATACATTTGCCGTCACGAACGTTAGCAATATTAAGAGTGACGGTACCTTATGGCACAATACTAAACGATGAGTCGTTCAGATGTTTCAGCACTCATGCCGGAGCGTCAGTCACTATGGGGTAGTATGCCGCTTTGCCTGTAAGAACTGTTTTCGTATTGGCCGGTGCGGGCGCCGGGCCCGACATATCAACAGGTTTTCTTACTGACCAGCTGTTGGGGTGGGCAGAGCTTCGCATTAATCCCAGGCCAAACCAGATTCGGGAACTTCGAAAGCCATACGCAAACCTATGACGTTGAACTTTTTGCTCCGGCGCCTTGAAGCCAGGGTTGACGGCGACTCGAAGGAGCCATTCTTCTCATGGCTTTTGAACGTATCAAAAGATGTATACCCGATGGACAGAGGATACGGTCACGGCTACTATCCGGAAGTAGTTTCTCCGAATTTTGAAGAGCTCATTCATACCGTCGAGCGGCTCAGCTACTTATTCTGTGAGCATTACTACGATTCGATTTACAAGCGACCGCCTCCGTTTGAGGCGCCCTTCTTCCGGCGATCGAAATTGGGAAGGCTTCTAGAGCAAAACAAGCCGATGTCGTTCTACGATATCGTTATTAGGGCCTCGAACTTCATCCTTGATACGGTGTCTAGAATCGCCGCGCAAAACCCCCGCGTAGAAGCTCGCGACGTCATTGATCGCCTCGCCGACCGCTCGGTAGTGAAACTGTTCAGCCTGAATTATGATTCGCGTCTCATTGATCGTGCCGGCGGCTGGTGGACAGGTTTCCGCGCCCTCGACGCCGTCGAAGCTCGCGCCCGCGACACAAAGGTAGGCGTTGAGGTGTTTGAGCCTTCTGAAGGCATCCCCATAGACCGCCAAGCATTTGTGCAAGTTCACGGCTCGACACATTTTACATGGATCGCTCACTACAAGGCCCCTAGATACGTGATCGCGCGACGAAGCGAGCCTCTCGATCGGCACGGAACGCCACGGCGCGGCGGGTTCGAGCTTTGGAACGATCGCTCAGCACTTCCGGTGTTATCGATGGTAACCGGCTTTCGAAAGGGTGAGAAAGTGCTCGCTGAGCCCTACGCGTCCTACACCAACTACCTGCGCCAAGAAGCGTTCCGATCGCCGTACTGGGCGATACTCGGGTACGGCGGGAATGACCCAAACATAAATTCCGTGCTCACGACCGCCTCAGATCTCTGGGGAGATAGGCTGCGTGCATACATCTTCAGCTATATGAGCGATGACACGCCGAGGGAAGGCCAGGCGTTAGTAAAGGAGCTGCGGCGGCGGGTCGGCTTCCTGGGAAAAAATGGACTCCGCTGGAACCTCAACGATATCGCGGTCGATCACGCCGAACTAACGTTGAATCCACAGGTCCGGATCAGTACGGATGGCGACTATGCAGGCCACATAGACTCGTTGTGCAGCTTTCTAGGCTACCGCGATAATGGTGGGAGCCCGGTAGCCGCAGTATAACGCTGAAGGCTCTCCAGCCAAGACCACGTAGCAACGGCAAATGGCTGCGTCAAAACGACCCCGAGCCGGCGCTCAAAAAGCGGTTGCCGATCTGCTTCCTGGGCTTGTTGCAGACTGGGGTGGCTTCGAACAGTTCGTCGCCGATCTCAATAGGACCGCCGAGAACGTTATTGTAGAGCATAGCACCGAACTCACCGACCGGGCGGGCGTTAAACGCAAACTCGATGTTGTAGTTCGTTACAAAGTTAACTTTATACAGCATCTTGTGATCGCGGAGTGCAAGTTTTGGAAGACAAATGTCACGCGAGAAAAGGTCGATGCGTTCGCGCAAACGCTCAGGGAACTGAATGCGTCGAGCGGTGTCATGTTCTCCGCGGTCGGGTTCCAATCTGGGGCGATCGAAACCGCTAGGTCCAACGGAATTTCGCTTTTTAAGGTCCGCGAACCAACATTGGGTGAATGGGGCGAGCCCGGGCGCCACGTAGATGTGTGCATTGCTGTTGCAGCTGCTTCCATTGGGCCCTTCAGGATGCCAGGATATGCTACAGCTCCGGTCCCGAATACTAATCCGAAGTTGTCGCTACGCGCCAAGGGAGACAATAAAACCAAAACTGAAGGCCTTTTGAGCAGCGGTAAGCGCATTGTATTGGAGACACTCATGCAGGAAAGGGCGCATCATGTGGCTCGCGATATGTTTCAAAAAGAGATAGAGAAGGGGTTCCCGTTCTTCGCAGAGAGTGGGCACCGCAGAGTATGGCAAAAGGTCACACTGCACTTTCACCCTGATCCGCTTCAACTCTCGTCGCAGCCTAACGTATTCGTTCGACGGATAGAGTTCCCAGTTGGACTCAGCATCATGCAGCTGCGGGAAAGGATCGACCGAGCTGAATCTTACACCTTCGTGGTCGCGGTAGAAGACTGCATCACGAACGCGGTGATAGGCGCTACTCGACGGCTGGGCGATGCCTTTACCACACTTTTTCCAATGCTGCCTGAGCAGATCGATTCCAGAGAAGCGATCCAGAATGGTTCAACCGTTACGGCTTGGATGCGTGACATTCAACCGTTTACCGATTTTGAGGGCCTAGCCGAGGGGCAAGTGTTGGATGGAGAACTCCCTATTCCGCCGTAGCTATAACCGCGGCACGCCCAAGACTGGAAGTCGAACTCATTCCATCCTTACCTAGCCGCCGCGCCCGCGAGGCCGCATCGCGCGAGCCGGCGCCGCGCTTTAGCCGAGAAGCCTCGCAGCCGCGCGGCCCGGCGCCGATCGCATCGCGCGGCGCGCCTCGCACCTTAGCTCGCAGCGTGCTCGCAGTCTCGTGGCCTAGATTCGGGAATGCTTTGGCGCTTAGGTCGCGGCGGCCACGATCGCGGCAGCCGAACAGCCTAGCGGAGGGGGGCGTCGTTTTGGATTGCTTAACTCCCACAACGCGGCGTGACCATGGCACTTCTTGTATTTGCGCTGATCACCGCGCTGCCAGAGGGGCGTCAGAATCGCGCACGGTATCCCTTATCCCGCCTGCGAGGAAGTGCGCGTCGGGCTCGCTGTGGCCGCACGCCTGGAAAGCGGCGACGGTGATGCCGCAGGGGGGTTCCTTTCGCGCCCGAGGCGCTCGCCGTTGTTTGATAAGATCCTAGCCGAGCCCGTCGATGCGCGCAAGGACCGGCTTCCGGTCCTCACTGCGTTCCGGTCCACGCCTCTCCGCTTCGCTCCGTCCTTGCGCGCCTCGCCGGTCGCGGCTGTGCCGGATCCATCAACGGCGAGCGCCTCGAGCGCGAAAGGAGAATCGAAGATGTCTCAACTTTATACGATCAAAGACGAACGGACTGTCTACTGCCGCGCGGCCATGAAAGCTAATGGCGGTGAATGGAATCCCGTGACTCGTGAGTGGATCTTCCGCAACGCGAGCGATCACGCGAATGCCGCAGCCGAGCTATACCGGGTGACGCGCCCCACCATCGGGATGCGCGAAGCGCTGCAGGCCATGGTGGCGGACGGCACAGCAGCTCTCGCGTGGGGCTTCGATCCAGCGGAGAAGCCGCTTGCGATCGACCAGCTCGACCGCAGCGAGGCCTCCAAGCTTCTCGCTGCCGGCTACGCCGTGCGCCGCGTTCTTGGCGTGCATCCGCTCGACGACATCGAGCAGCCCAGCGATGAGCCCGCAACCTTCGACTCGTCCGAGTTCGAAGCGCGCGAGCAAGCGCGCCGACGACGTCGCCGGAACGCCGCATAACAGCGGCTCAGCACAATAAACGTTCACGAGAGCTCGCCACACCGGCGGGCTCTTCACTTTCTATACCGTCGGAGATGTCTCAATGATTACGACATTCCAAGACTTGACAAGCGACGACGCGGAGCCGCGCTCGCGTAACCGGCTGACGACGCGATCGCTACGTGACGATGAAATCCGCGCGATCGCCGATGCCAACTACCGTGGCGATAATCCGCTGCGATTCGACTGCGTCAGGCAGGCGGCCCTCATGTTTGAGCGTGCGGGCTACAGCATCAGCCTCTCGCCGGAAGTCAGCGCCTTGGCAGTTCCGCCGCAACCGATCGCCGTCGGCGACCTGGTCGTGGACGCGATGCATCGCACCGTGCAATTCGGCGGCCGCGAACTCGATCTGAAGCCGCGCGAGTTCGGTCTGCTCGAGATCCTCGCGCGCCATCCCGGCCAAGTCTTCACACGCGCGCACCTGCTCGACTGCGTCTGGCCGCGCGACTATGACGGCGACGAGCGCACCGTCGACGTCCACATCGCTCGCCTCCGCAGCCGCCTCGGTGCGCGGCTCATCCTGACCGTTCACGGCGCCGGCTACAAGCTGGCCGCCCCCTGTGCAAACCTCGCCGCCTAAAAGAGCGGCACTTGCCATAGAGCGTCTTTCACATCCTAACGCCAGAAACAGGAGACAACCATGTCACGAAACCGCAAATCCAACTCGAACGGCACCGCGCTGGCGACCGTCGAGCCGCCTGCGCTGCCGACGATCAGTCGTTCCGAGGCGAACAAACTGCTCAAGCAGCGAGCCCAGGACCTCTACCACGAAGCGCGCGCGGAGCGCGAGGAGCGCATCCTCCAGTTCGAAACCGAGTACGGGCGCGCCGACCGGATCGACCACACGCTGCTGCGCGATCTCCAGCACCTGCAGACGCGCTTCGCCGCAATCGGCGCACGTCAGTTCAAGTACGGCGTCGACAACGAGCCGAAGGTCTCGAAGTTCACGAAGCAGCTCGGCGACATCATCGGTGAGCTGAGCTCGCATCTGGCGACCGAGCGCGCCTTGGAACTCTTCGCACCGGTCGAGGAACGAGACTTCGTCGGAGCCGGCGGCACGATCGGCCGCAAGGGGCTCGACGATTCGATCCTAGCCAGCTACAATGTCATCGACGATCCGCTCGGCCCGAAGAACGTGACGCCGACGCCGATCTACCAAGACGCGGACGAAGTCTGCCTCCACGGCGACGTCGAGCCGTACGAGGATGATCCGTCGCGCGGCGCCTGCGCCGAGTGCGGCGAGGAGTTCGACCTCGCGACCGCCGGCAACACCGAGGACACGTGATGACGAACAAGGCGGTCGCGGTGCAGAGCCGAGGCCGCCTCATCGGCATTAGTGCAGAGTTTCTCCATGCTGCGCGCGAGCTCGCGATTCGGCGCGCCGCGCGTGATGCTCACCGCAGCGAGTGCGAATCGGATGCGCTCGAATGCAATGTCTGCCGTGTTCACGCCACGCGCATCGCCGACGCGAAGGCGGCGCTTCGGAGCGACGCATTCTCGTAACGCGGCGTTAGCGGCCGCGCAGCGCGACCGCTTCACTCGCTCGTCTTGTCGAGTACCTGCGGCGGCTCGGTCTTGCCTAGCAGTCGCTCAAGGCCGTCACCGGAGAGCACCAGCCGCGTGCCGTCGACATGATAGTCGACCACCGCACTGCCGAGCTCTTCGGTGATCTTGAGCCTATTGGGGGCGATGACCTGATACTGGCCGGTCGACGTCGTCGCCGGATGCCAGCCCGCAGCCGCGAATGCGTCGATTGCGCTGATCGTCACCGTGTCTTTTGGCAGGAACTCGATCGATGCGATCGCCGGCCGCTTTGCGACAACGCGATGGTTGACCCATTTCCCAAGCAGAGCATCCTCGCCCGATCCATGCGTGCATCCGCCGAGAATCACAAGCGCCGCTGCGGCGTAGCAATGCCCGTGCAGCTTCATGGCTTTTTCGTATCCGCCCGCTGCACGGCGGACGAACCGCCATTGCGCGTTTGCAGCGGCTTACGTCGCGTGGCGTTTCTTCCGCCCTGTTTCTTCGTGTCCGGCGTCTGTTTGCGCCGGCGCTGCACGGCGAGCCGCAGCGTATTCGTCTTGATCGGGTAGCCGCTCTCGCTTACCTGTTTGGCGATCTCGGCGTACGTGGCCCCGCGCTCTTGCGCTGCACGAATTTTTCCTTCGATTCGCGAGACCAGCACGTCGAGCTCGCGGCGTGACGCCGGCTTCGGTGACATAGAGTCGAGGCTATCCCCGATCTTTGCGATCAACTCATCCGACAGCATTTGTTGCCTCGTTGTTGCTATAATTTCCATCCATACGAAATGATTGACTTTCCTATGGAGGTTGTTATTATTCTAGCATGGCTCTTGCACCGGCGCACCAGGCAGGCAACACGCCCCAACTCTTTTTCACGACGCAAGCCGGTGGCTGTACGGACAGCGCCTGCGGCGCCGTCCGCTCAGCCAGAAGCGGCAGGGTCGCGGAACCTTCGGTCCCGCTCAGCCTGTGCATGGACGGGGCCGGACCGGGGTCGCTTCGCTCAGCCCGGCCCGCCCCGAACGGAGCGCTGTGAGCGCAAAACCAATGCGCACGCGTCGCCTCGAGATCCGCTTTACACATGATGAGGCGAACTGGATCGTTGCAAGGGCAAGAGCACGTGGCTTGAGCCTTACCGACTATGTACGCTCCGCTGCACTGCGCGGTAGCGGTACTACGTTACTGGCCCGCCATCGGAGACTACCGATCGACCGAGCGATTCCGATCCGCCAGCTTACCGGCGTGGCGGCCGAGCTGCGCCGTTTGATTGCCCTTGCGGAAGCGACTCGCGCGATTCCTCAGGACGAGGTCCGCCAGTGTCTCGCTCAGGTAGTCACAGCCATTCGCGGGTTGGCCGCATGATTACGAAGTCCGTCCCGGCGCGCGCACACACGCGGACCTTCGCCGTCGGCGTCGACTACGTCACCGAACACACGCATCAGCGCGCCGTTGCGGCCGCCGGCGCCACCTTCGAGGGCGGCGTCACGTACGAAAGCGCGCCGGAAAAGGCGGCATGGGTTCACCTGCGCGGCGTGACGTCGGTTGAAACGGCGGCGATCGAGATGGAAGCGGTCGCGGTACTGTCAGCGCGTTGCCGCGATCCGGTTTATCACCTCATCATCGCCTACGCGAAACACGAACGCCCAACGCGCGAGCAGGTCGTCAACGACGCGGAGCGCCTCCTGAAAGCGATCGGAATGGACGACCACCAGTACGTCCTTGCCGCGCATAAAGACACCGATGACTTCCACGCGCACGTAATCGCGAACCGCGTCGGACCGGATGGCCACGCCAACGACCTCTGGCGCGAGCGAATCGTCCGTGAGCGCGTCGGCGCGGAGATCGCCGCGGAGCGCGGGTGGGATATCGTTGCAGGGCGCCACAACCGCGACATCGTGCAGCGCATCGAGCGGCTCCACGATCTTCCAGCAGAGCCGGAACGGCGGCTCAGCGACGGCGCGTACCGCCGGCTGCACGAGCGCGGGGAGCTGCCGTGGCAGGACGTCGCACGGCCGTACATTCTCGATGCCGTTGATCGCGCATGGGACTGGAATGACCTACGCCTTCGCCTTGGGGCGCATGGAGTCGTCCTGAAGCTCGTCCGCCGCGGTGAGCGCGTCCAGGGTCTCGCATTTGCCGAGGGCTTCGATCGCACCGCGCCGGCCTGCGCCGCGTCACGGATCGACGCGCGCTGCACGATCTCCGCGCTCGAACGCCGCTTGGGTCCGTTCACGCCGTTACATGAGCCTGCTCCTAGCATTGCCCGCGGTATGCTATGGAGTAACACGGTTCGTGCAACGATTCTTGCAGCCGTGGATGCGGCGCACTCCTGGGAAGATCTCCGAAAGCGACTGGATCAGCACGGAGTTGTTATCAAGCTCGTTCAACGCGGTGGCCGCGTGCAGGGTCTTGCCTTTGCACAGGGGCGTCACTCCAATGCGCTAGGCTGTGGAGCGTCTCGCATCGACCCTCGTTGCAAGAAGGCGGCGCTTGAGCAACGGTTTGGTCCCTTCCCGCTAGATGAGCAGCAACGGCAAGAGCAGAGCCGTGAAGCAGCCGTTAACGGAGAAGCGCGTGAGCGCAATCAGACACTGCGCGATCGTGCGGAGCACGAGGCCGGTAGCGATCCGCGCTGGGCATTGCGAGAGGCCAGCCGGATTGCCGATCATGCTCGGATGCGCTCCGGGTATGCGGCATACCGCGACCGCTTCTTCGCCGAACGCAATCGTGCAATCGACGCTCGCCGCAATGCAGCCTGGGAGCGCGAGCGCGCGCAGCGCCAGCTCGAAGCCCGGCGCCGGCGCGAGGCGCGGCAGTTGTTGCGTGCCGTGGCGCGTCTGGGCGCGCGCGGTTTCATGGCGCGTCAGGTGGCGTATTGGTCGATCGACGCCGTGATCGCTCGCCGGAGAGCGCAAGAGCACGATGTTGCGCGCGTTCGCTGGGAGACAACGAAGATTGTATTGGCATCAGAGCGCCGGGTATCTCGGCAGGAGAAAATCATGGATTATCGCTCGTTTGTTACCGAAAAGGCGCGCGTCGGCGACCCCGCCGCGCTCCGCGTGCTCGACATGCTATCGGTGCCGGGTCGCAACCAGGAGCGTACCGCGCCAATATCCGAGCCGCGTCGAGTGAGCTTCAACGAAGTGCGCGCACGCATTGAGGTTATCCGTGCGGAGGAGGAGGTACGCTATGAGCGCTCGCGCGTGGAGCGCGCTGGCCTGCAACGCGTCGCGCAGCCGGCTGCACTCGACGATGTTCTGGCAGCAGAGCGAAAGCGAATTCAGGAGCAGATCGCCAATGCCACAGAGTTCACCGACGTAGACCGCGCTCGACTCGCTCAACTTGCCCAAGAGAAGCGCTCTTGGAATCCTCTCGCGCGAGCAGTAGCAACAAGAGCTCAGGCAGAACTCCGCGATGCGCGCCGCTCGCGTTACGATGCCGCAGTCGCGAAAGCGATCCGCGAGTTTGAAGAGCGTGCCGTTCCGCAGATCGCCAAACGCGTGGCTGCCGAAGGGCGCCAGTATCGCCAATTCGCCTCCACGTCGCTTGACTTTGAAGGGCAAATGCGTGACGCGCGTACGGCCCTTCGCGACCGCATACCCCGGGTGGAGCATCGCATGCATGTCCTCGAACGCGCGGGAGTCTCGCAGCTTGAGGAATGCGAACTCAGTGCGAATCTCAAGCAGCTCTCAGCCGCCATCGATCGTCAGTATCAAGTCCTGCCAGAGGCTGTACGACGCGACGTCGAGTATAGCATTCGCCGCGAGCTGCACGGCCGCGCTCGGTTGCGTGAATCGATACCCATGGACGGACGCTAGTGTTTGCATTAATCTACCTCGCGTTGACTGCAAAACCGTTCTCACTACGCCACTTGTTCATCCTTTTCGTCTTTGCGCAGGTGTCAGCAAAGCTCGTGCTCGTCGCATTTCATTCGAAGCACGCGCCGTACGAAGCGGTTACCATTGCTGGCGCCATCACTCTTTTTATGTGGAGCATTCCTTTGGCGAGATTGGTTTACAATGCCATCTGCTTTCGCAAGGTCGCTCCCGAAGTTCTGTCTCCAGTATCGGGTTTCATCCGATGGACGTACGGAGTCGCTCTGGCGTTCGTGCCAATACTTACGATAGGCATTATGATTCATCCAGGGCACGAAGTCCGGCTCGGAGGCCTTGCGCGACTTGTGGTTGCAGCGATCTTCGTTGGTACTCTCCTTCAAATAAGCTTTGATTGGAAGGGAAGACACGGCTCCGGGAACCGGCGGACTCGCTGGCAAAAGTGCCGTAACCTCGATGGCGCAACCTGCGACAACCTGGATCGATGGAGATGTCTGCGTTGCGCAGTCCGCGTAAACTCTCTGTCCTACTTCAGCCCATGCTCGACAGGTTCCATTGCACGGCCACCGGCCCGCCTTACCGCAGTGCGCGCTCATAAGAGCCCGAAATAGAGCTTCCAACCGATACTCGTCGGTAACCTCGCACCCCCAGACTGATAGAACAGTCCAGCCCAGTTGTTCCAGTTGAGCCTTGTGCTTAGTCGCGCGCTCTGTTCGCTGCCATTTTCGATAACCTGACGCGTGGTTAGACTTAACCGTACGTCTGCCATCGATGCACCCTAGTGCACCGATGCTTTCCCGTGCAGGCCATCGTCGCTCGTCTTTCGAGCAGGATGCACCTTCTGTCCGCAGGCAGGTGGTGACGCTCCCGGGTCCCTTGCGGCGGGGCCGGCCAGAAGTGGTGGACAAACAACCAATCGTGCCCGCACCGCCTGAATCGTATCTTCAGTGGAATGATGCCATTGCGTCCAGGATTTTTCGACCAGAAATGGCCGGCCGAGCCGTCTTTCTGTACGTGGATGAGCGTTTAATCGAATCGATTGGCGGCCCCGGTAGCCTGCCTGCTTTCGTGCAGGCGACGTCTGAGGGGCCGCCTTGGGCGAAGCCCGGTTCCGGGCTTTGTCAAAAGGCTCTCCAGGCGCAGGCCGCCTGGCGCAATCGCGGCGTCTTCTTCCCGCCGTACTTGGCGTACCTCGCAGTGTTTGTTTTGGCCGTTGGCGTCGCGGGCGATTTCCCAACTCACGCTTACTATCCCAGACTTTGGAAGCTCCTCGGCCGCGAAGACAATGACCTCGGCGCGCCACCCTCCTTCGATCGCATGCTTAGCCTATGGGACGACCTCGAGGTTTGGTCCAACCGCGATAGAGGCGGCGACCTCGGAGTCTTTAGTGTAAGATTTGCCGGAAACTGGATCCATGTGGGGCTGCCGAAGGCTCAGGCAATTTTGACGGAGCAGGAGCGCCGCGATTTAACAAAGATCTTTGTCGCGGCTGCCCTCGATCCAACTGAACCGCCTAACGATATTGAGCTTGCTAGCACAGTCCGGAGGCACGGGGCCGGCATTCTTCGTCACGCCACTCTCGAACTACTCAAAAACCCTAACGCCGAACCTGAACTGTTCTCGATTCTTCTGGACGTCGTTAGCACCGAGCTTGAGGAGTGGGATGGTGAATGGGACGATGCGGGCGGCGAAAATACCTTAGCTGTCGCTCGGCTTTGCATGCGGGTTGATATTGTGTCGAAGCGCGCGACGCTTACTCTCCGTATATCGTCCAGCGCGGATTTTCCCCAAGAAGGCCTTGCGCTCACACATGGCAATGGAAACCGTTCTCCAGAGCCAACATACGGATGCGAAGAGCATCTGCCCGGCTGGTCGTCTCCGCTTCGATCCAATGAATCTGGCGTTGAGCTTAGCGCCACGGCTTTGGATTGGCGCCGAACGTTGGAGTTCATCGACCGGCGAAGCCATTGGCGTGTTCGCTTTCCCGCACGCCGGATTAGAATCTTTGTAGATGGCCTTTCATTCCAGCTGCCTGGCCTTGTTGAAGTCTGGCGGCTTCCTCGTGATCGTGCGTTTACTATTGCAGCTCATGAGGATCTAATTCCGCACCTACTCGCGTGGAATAACAGCGGCGAGGTGAGGTTAAACGAAGTGTCGACCATCGAGGGGCTGCCAAACCACTGGAGGCTATATGCTTCCGTTGGCGCCACGGGTGATCTGCATATAAGAAATCCAGTTCCGGAACTCGCGCTTCCATCTGCTGTCCGGATGAAGCTCATCGGCGGCATCAAGAGTTCCGAAGGAAATTCGTTTTTCGATTTTGCGCGCCCGACCCTTAGTGTTGCAGGCGCTGCATCAGGCGATCAGGTTTGGATCGGCTCCACGAGGCTTCTGGCCGGCAGTGATGCTGATACTCGACTACTACCGAAGCGGCTTCCCTTAGGAGAACCGATAACGGCCGAAGTACGTTCCGAGGCCAACGTTCGACGCCGCCTGACCTTCTTTCTTGAAGACGAGTCCGACTGGCGGCAGACGGAACCTAATTGCTTTGCGGATGGACTCGGCACTCGCTTCTTGACCAGCGACGCCGATCTCGATCAGGGTCCATGGTTTGCTGGCGCGTCGTTGCGTGGCCCAGGCCCCACTGACTCGTTTCCGGTCTGGCCCGAGACCCCAAATCATGGCCACTGGCATCTTTTAGGTCGTCGCGTAGGCGAGATAGTCGCAAGCCCCCGTCTACCGTTCGAGTTTTCTTGGCCTGCGATCTGGATTCTCGATTCGAGAGAGGGGCGGATACATTTTTGCGGCACAGGTATATCCTCATCAGAGCCACTCGCGGAACCTGAAGGCGATAGACAAGCCATCAGATTGTGGAGAGAAGTGGTTTGGAACCGGCGAAGGCGTTTTGCGTTGCCGCGGAACCCGAAGCTGGGTGCGCTCTGGAAGCGCTACCTCGAGGTGGCCGGCGATGCGCGCGGCTGATGAACTCCTCGCTGTATTGTCCGCAAGGCACAAGCTCTCATGGCATGCGTGGCGATGTGCCTTTGATGTGCTGCAATATAACGCCACGAAGGATGGTAGCGCAATTGATGAACCGATTACGTTCCTGCGGTACAGGACATTACGTATATTCCAGGAGCTAGCACATTGTGATTTCGACGAACAAATCGCATCTCGGGTGTGTTATGCCGCCCCGAGTCTACTTGTCGCAATTCCTAACGCGGGACTGCCTCGCGCACTGTTATGCGGATCGCGGGGCACTCGTGCGGCCAATGTCTTGCGACAAGCACGCATGAGCTTTCGTGCCGACGCCTGGCCAATCGCCCTAAGACAGCCATATTGTGGTGGCTATGCGCCGTCCCCGCTGATTCTAGAGGCTACCGGGATTGAGGTACTCTCGCGGATCGCGGAGCGGTGCGCCGTTCAGTTTATACCGTGGCCCGCAGCGTGGTCGCTATTGTCCTGCGCCAAAGGGTTAGATGATTACGAGGCGACCCTGTCCTGGCGAGCGGATACCGATCCAACATGGCCCCGGAAGGACTTCTCGAAGAGTTCGCTTGGGTACGGTCAAACTCTAAGTACAAACGAACGATGGAGGCTGAGCAGCTACTCGGATCCGCGGACAACCCGCACCATATATTATTTGCGGCGGCCTACCGGACTTGCAGCCGTCGATCGTCACTGGGGACGATGGCTTTACCTGTCGGACGTCGGCACGTCGGTGTTGCGTTTCGATCATAAGCAACAAGTTCTCGGCGTGCCCATAAGTGTTCCACTCCCACCCATTCTTGCCCGTAGCTTGGCGTTGCTTTCGGGCCTCGCCCCTGCACGCAAGATGCGCGCCGAGGATAAACGGCATAGTCTGGACATTTACTGTAACGTATCGCATGAATGTGCAGAAGTCTTAGCCGGCAAACTACGACAAAACCTTATCGACGCTGAACTCGTATGATGGAGGATGACCGTGCAGGATCCGATTGGCGCGTTCGAGACAATCCGCAGAAACTTTCTCTTATACATTAGGACCGCGTTCGGGACGCAGTATCCTGGAGTGGAAAACGAGCGTCTGAGATTGCTTGAAGCGCCCGGAGTTGTGGCTCAAGAACCTTGGATCGAGTTGCTGGCGCGATATCAGTCCTCCGGCAAGACTATCGCTACAGTTGCCGCCAGCGACGTTCCGATGCTCAGTGCTCGCGTACTAGCGGACTTTCAACAACTGTGCGCGTGCGGTCTAATGGGCGACTTCAAGCTGCATCGACACCAGCTCGAAATGCTCGTTCGCTCCTTGTCGGGTCACAATGCAGTCGTGACCGCCGGTACCGGGTCGGGGAAGACGGAATCTTTCTTGCTACCGATCTTTGCGCAGCTAGCGAAAGAATCGGAAGGATGGCCGGCACCTAGCGCTCCCCTCGCTCATTTAGATGACTGGTGGCGCAGCGATTCATGGCAAGCTCAGTGTATTGGAGCGAACAGACGGCTTATCAGGTCGTTACGTGTTCCGCAGCGCGGACACGAAACGCGTGCGGCAGCTGTCCGAGCGCTCATTCTGTATCCTATGAACGCCTTAGTGGAAGATCAAATGAGCCGCCTAAGGCGGGCTCTTGATTCGGACGATGCACGCGCATGGATGCATGGCCATCGCAAAAGGAACAGAATCTACATCGGTAGATACAACGGCGCTACGCCGGTCCCCGGTCACGAGTTTCGCGCTACTCGAACGCCAGACAGGGGACGTATTGAAGACTTGGCTCAGAAGCTCTCGGAGATGGAGGTTGCTTCTACCGAGGCTCGCGAGCACGCTCGTCAGACCGGTGATGATGAAGTCCAATACTTCTTCCCGCGCTTGGATGGTGCGGAAATGCGGTGCAGGTGGGACATGCAAGATGCGCCGCCCGACATTCTCATCACAAACTACAGTATGCTGAGCATAATGCTTATGCGTGATTCCGATAGCGCAATTTTTGACAAGACGCGAGATTGGCTCCGCCAAGACTCTAGTATCTTCCATCTGGTGATAGATGAGCTGCATCTCTATCGTGGCACGGCGGGCACCGAGGTCTCGTATCTGCTTAGGCTTCTGCTCGACCGCTTGGAGCTTTCTCCGACAAGCCCGAAGCTACGGATACTAGCTTCAAGTGCCTCACTTGAAAAGGACGACGAAAGCGTCCGCTATCTGTCGGAGTTCTTTGGCGTTTCCTGGTCAAGGGATGACATCATCCCAGGCTACGCCGACACAGTGCCGCCAATGCCTGGCGAAGCATTGCAGCCGTACGCCTCGCTACGTAATCTTGCGAAAAGCGGCGATTTGCATCCCCGTGATTTCGAAAAGAATCTTGATGCCGTAGCGAACGATCTCGCATTAGGACCAGTGCAAGGAACCGGAATCGATCGGCTCAGTGCGGCTATCCGAGGGCGCGCTTCCGATCTCACAGCGCGCTTTGTGTCAGCTTGCAGTGATGGCGGCGAGATGAGAGCGGTACCACTCACTGCTGTCAGCGATGCTCTCTTTTCTACCGCTGCTTCGGCCGATGAAAGGAAACTCGCTACGCGGGGTCTGTTGATTGCGCGTAGTTTCTACGAATCTGGCGATCATCCCGGCGAACAGCTGCCGTCCTTCCGGATTCATATGTTTTTCCGGAACGTCGAAGGGCTTTGGGCTTGCCCCGCACCGAATTGTAGCGTTGAACCACCGGATAACGATCAGGATCGCCCTTGCGGACGTCTTAGCATCGACCCATCGATTCTATGCTCCAAATATCATCGAATCCTTGAGCTGCTGTACTGCGAGCAATGTGGCACACTGTTGTTCGGCGGGAGCCGCCTGGTATTGCCTGATGGAACTTGGGAGCTTTTGAGAACCGATGCGGACATCGAGGGGATTCCCGATAAACAAGCGGCACGCTTTGTCGAGCGCCGAACGTACGATCAATACGCGGTATTTTGGCCACGCGGCGCTGCGATGCTTAATCCTGATGCTCGTTCCTGGCGCCAACCATCTTACGGCACACAAGGACCTATCGCCGCGAATTGGACTCCCGCCGCACTTAATGTAGGAACTGCCAAGGTAGAACTTGGCGACGGAGGCGAATTATTCCCGAACGGCCCGTGGATTCGTGGGCACCTATTCCTCTTGCCGACAGCATCCATTGACGAAGCACGTGTCACTCGGGCACTCCCATCCCTCTGTCCTCGGTGTGCCTCAGATTATACTAGGCGGAGGCGTAAGCTTTCGCCAATACGCGGCTTTCGTACGGGCTTCTCAAAAGTAACGCAGCTACTGTCAAAGGAGCTCTTCTATTTCCTCAGTCCCGACAATAGAAAATTGGTGTTATTTTCTGATAGTCGCGAGGAAGCCGCGAAGCTATCTAATGGCATAGAGCGGTCTCACTATAGCGACTTAGTCCGTGAGACCCTCTACGATGAGCTCGAGCACGAATGCACGGCGCGCCTAGATCTGCTTGACGATCTGTCCACCATAGGCCATGCATCGCGTGCGTCGGCGCTTCGCCTGGCTCAACGGAGTCCCGAGGTAGTAACAGAGCTCTCCGCAATCGCCAAAGATGCAGCAAGGCAAATACGCGAAGACTATGATCCCGACGTGCGCGAGCTACTTGAGGCGAAGAAAGAAAAGGCTGAACTCGCCATCGCATCCTTACGAGACACTGCGAGATCACGCACAGTCCCCGTACGGTTGCTGTTCGAGGGGCGTGATGATCCGCGGCAGCCGGGATTGTTAATCGAGCGGCTAAAGCGACTCGGCCTCAATCCCGCTGGTAATGACCTTCTCTACCAAGAGATGCGTTTCGATGGCGAATACCGGCGTTGGACAGAACTCTTTGACTTTAGCCGAGAGGATGGAGGTTGGTGCGATAATCTTTCGTCTGAAGGTATAGAAGCGCGTGAATTGCTTCGTCGAAAAGTCGTCGGCGAGATTGCCCAAGTATTCTTCAGCCGCCTATATTTTGGTTTTGAATCAGCCGGGCTAGGTTACGCGCGGTGTGGCGTGCCCGATGCGCGCATAGCTGAAATTGCGACTGCGGTGGGAGTCGCTGGAGAACGGCTGGGAAGCGTTTGCGATGCGATTATTCGAATTCTTGGAGATCTGTACCGCTATCCCAGTGAGCAACAAGACTTTCCACCCCCGACAGCGTGGCCTGATTGGCAAGCGGCCCGTGCCAAGGTACGCAAATTCCTTCGCAAATGTGCTGATTGGCTAGGCGTATCCGAGCGGGATCTGCTGGAAGCTGTCTGGGATGTCGTCGTCCGTGAGGGCGATCACTCGGGACTCATCATTCAGACTCGTCGGCTTACGGTGCGGATTGCCGAGTCCTCTGATCCTGTGTGGACGTGTGATAACTGCCGACGAGACCACCTGCATCATGTAGGCGTATGTACTAACTGTTTGGAGCCGTTGAGCGAAGCGTTCCACTTCACTTGTGCGGACCTTCACGCAAGGAACTACTATGCAAAGGAAGCGGTGGAACTTCGTGAACCGCTGCGTTTGCATTGCGAGGAGATGACAGCTCAGACGAGCGACCAAGCGGAACGGCAACGCCTCTTTCGCGATATCGTTGTGAATCTGAATGGGCAACGAGATCGCCTAGTCGCGGCCGTTGACGAGATTGATGTGCTTAGCGTGACGACTACAATGGAGGTCGGCGTAGATATCGGAAACTTGGAAGCAGTTGTGTTGGCGAATATGCCGCCAATGCGCTTCAAATTATCAACAGCGTGCTGGACGAGCAGGGAGGCGTGGGCAGCCATTCGCTAACGTTCTGACGCTATGCCGTGGTAGAAGCCATGATGATTTTTACTACCGCAATCCACGTCGGATTACGGGTGACAAACCGCCCGTACCGTTTCTTTCTCTCGCCCGGCAGGAGATAGCGCAGCGCCTCTTGGCGAAGGAGGCGCTGCGCCGAGCGTTTCACGCAGCCGGTGTGACCTGGGCTGAGGCACCGGTACCGCCCGACTCTCATGGAGAATTCGGTCTTGCGTCGAACTGGATTACGGACGCGAGCCGCCGCGATGCCGTGAGGAACTGGCTCGCGAAAGAAGATGAGGTTCGCCACGTGGCCGAAGTACTAACAAGCGGCAACGCGCAGATTTTGCCGGGCTCGCTCGAGAGGTACGCACGAACTGAGCTATACGATGCTATCGAACGTGCGGCAATCAACAGTGAGATCGCGGCCAATGGCTTAGCCGAGAGACTTGCAGAAGCTGCAGTTCTCCCCATGTTTGGCATGCCGTCTCGAGTTCGGCTGTTATATCATGGGTTGCGCGCCGAGCACGCCTTTACCGTTGACCGTGATCTTGACTTAGCGATAACCGAGTTCGCACCCGGCTCTCAAAAAACAAAAGATAAACGAACGTATCGCGCCATCGGATTTACGGCTCCGCTTCTGTACCGGCCGGGGATGGGTTTCACACCCTCCAGTCCCAACCCGCTGGGAGGAAGCCGTTGGATGGCCCGATGCGAGAGATGTCATGAGACCACGACGAGCGATACTCAACCAGGAGATGTGATGTGTCCGAACTGTGGGGCGCTCTTGGATGAGCCGCACGGCTTCAGAGTTTTTCGGATGGTGGTGCCGCTAGCGTTCCGGACCAATCTTGGCCGCGGTTTCGATGCGCCTGATGAGGATGAGATACTCGTTGCTGGTGCCAGCGCGATCGCTGAGTCTGATGCATCGTCGGCACTGCACGTTGCTTCGACCAACTCTGCCGTCGCTTTATCAAGAGCCGGGCGGGTGTATCGCGTAAACGATCGTCGAGGGTTGCTGTTTACTGGACAGCTCGGTTCCGCAAGGCGTCTGCATGGGCGACCACTCGATAACCAATGGATCGACGAGCGCTATCAAAATCAGCCCGACGAGGTGCAATTTACACCGTCCGCCGGAACGATGCCCGAGGCGTTCGCTCTCGCATCCCCGAAGACGACTGACGTTCTCCGCATTAGGCCTTGGTCAGTTCCGGACGGGATAGTGCTCGACCCATCACTGCCACACGTTGGAGTAAAGGCGGCATTCTATTCCGCGGCTTTTATCGTGCGCTCGATGGCCGCCGAAAGATTAGATGTCGATCCGGATGAAATCGAGATAAGCAACGTTAGACAAGTTCGCGACCATAGCGGAGCTCGTATCGGCGAAATACTACTTGGCGATTATTTGCCTAACGGTGCTGGATTTATGAATTGGTGCTTCGACCACTGGCCTGCGCTGCTTTATGCAGCAGTAGATGTAAACCCAGCGCCCGATTCCTTTCTGGGATCGCTGCTTTCCGATCAGCACAAGCGCACCTGTGACTCGGCTGGATACGATTGCTTGCGGCAATACCGGAATATGGCTTACCATAGTCTTTTGGACTGGCGTCTAGGGTTATCTTTGCTGCGCCTCCTCCAGAACGGTAGCCACAGGTGTGGCCTCGATGGTAACTTAAATGTGCCCGAGATAGAAACATGGATGTCGACAGCAGCAGGGCTTCGCGACTCATTCTGTGGCTCGTTCGGCTGTGTACCGCAGCAATATGGGAGCCTCTCTGGGTTCCGCGTTGGCGGAAACGATGTCTTGGTCGTACATCCTCTGTGGGATACACACTCTCCGAAAGGAGTTCTCGCCGAAGCCGCAGCGTACTGCGAGGCCGATCCGTACTACGTCGATACCTTTAACCTTCTTAGGCGTGAGAGTTGGACTTATCAAGATCTGGGTCGCGCGTTCGCTTCGTAGGCCCTTTGGCGCTACCGTCGAGCTTCGGCCCAATCGGGCCGACCCTCGTTCCAATGCTCTCTGCCTGTCGCCTTCGCGCAGTCTGGAACAGTCAAAGAGTTGAAGCCCTAGTACCCTCGAACCCGAAGCGCTTTGTTGGTACGATCGCCCATCGGCTACTGGAACGCGCACTAACGTCGCACTTTGTCGGCGCCTTAGACCGTCAGCTTGCGAGTCTTTGGGATGATCTCGTGGCTGAAACAGAAGAGCACATGCTGCGCAGCCCTGCGGATCGCCGGTTCGTGCCCCTCGTCAAGTTCGTTCCTGACATGATGGTACTGCGCGCAAAAGCAATGATGCGCGCGTCAGAAATCGCGAGCGCTAAGAGTTCGTCGCGTGAGGGGGCAATGGCGCCGTCAAGAGTTGGGGGCGAGATTTCCGTCCGCTCGCGGAAAGGACTACTTACGGGCCGCGTTGATCGCGTCATCGAAACGGAAAATGGTGTCGTGCTACAAGACTACAAATCCGGGCCTCTTACGGCGCGGGATGGCGGAGCTGCGGACATCAAACCGGAGTTTCGGCAACAGCTGCAGCTCTATGCTATTTTGTATTTTGAAACAATTGGCGTATGGCCAATGCGACTGGAGCTCGTGCCGCTCGTCGGTGACAGCGCAAACGTTCCCTTCGCCCCCGCAGAGTGCCAGACGCTGTTGGATGAAGCGGAAAACGCAGTATACGATGTATCCGCCGCATTAGCAAAGTTTGCTACAACACCCGAGCTCGCAGAGGAGCAACTCGCCCAGCCATCGCCAAAGGTGTGTAAATTTTGCTCTTATCGCCCAGCATGTTCTACGTATTTGTCCGTCGACCGAAGAGCACCAGATGACGAATGGCCTGCAGATGTCTGGGGCACAGTAACCTCCGTAACAAAACTCGGAAACGGAAACCTTGCGATTGGAATTCGGACGGCGAATGGTGATGTTTTGTACGTTAGAGATGTTGATGAGAGCATGCTTCAATCGCGGATTGCGGTTGCAGGTTCTGTAGGTCATCAGGTCGGTGTTTTCGGTGCGCGATTTGGAGGATCACCAAAGGCGATGGAAGCCGGTCCCTATACAGTGATCTTTCTCTCTATTCCGTAGCACAGCGGCGCGCCGGCGAACAGGCACTATGGTGCACACTGCGGATTAGTTACAACGCACTAAGCACATGCGGCCCTTCGTTCCGCCGCTGCCGACGACCAGGCTACCACCGGCGCCACTCCACGTAAACGCTTCCCTTCGGCTCGCTGCGCTCGGCGTTGACGCGGAGCCTCTGCGCCGGCGGTTCCTGCGCCGTGCGGCAGCTCCGTGTCAGGCCGCCTACTGGTTCGACGTGGAACGGCTTGACGGCCGACGATGCGGCAGCGATAATTGGGGTGTAAGCGTACACCCGACTTTCGCCCGCATAATAATGCGGGTGAAAAGCCTCTGAGGCGCGATCGTCCTCGGGGCTTTTCTTTTTATACTCGCGCGTTTCCGTGTGAAAGCTGATGAAGTCATCTAATCCATACCTGTACACTCTACCGCGACGCGAGCGGGATCCGATGGGCATCATCTTCCCGTCGATCGGCCTGCTCATCTGGTGTGGGGCCGCCTCGTGCTGGGCCGCGACGCAAGATGTCGCGCGCACGTTCGGTTATCAACTCTCGCTCGGCCGGCCGCTCTTCGAGCACATCTATTCGCCGTTCGAGCTGCTCGCATGGGCGATCAAGTACGACCATCCTGCGCGTTTCGGGGTCGGGATCCATCAGGTGTTCGTTCGTGCGTATGAGATCGTGTTGCTCGGCAACGCCCTCGGCGTCGCTGCAGCCGCTGCGATGGCTGTGCGGCGCGTTCGACGGCTCCAACGCCGCACTGATCTCCATGGTTCGGCCCACTGGGCGTCACCGGCTGAAGTTCGAGCTACCGGTCTTATCGGCCGCGATCGTGGCGTCTACGTTGGCGCGTGGCGTGACCCGGCATCGAAGCGGACGAAGTACCTGCGCGACGGGAGCCCGACCCACTGCCTCGCCTTCATGCCGACAGGTTCGGGTAAAACCGTCGGCTTGGTCATCCCGACGCTGCTTTCGTGGCAACGCTCTGCCGTCGTTCACGACCTCAAAGGCGAGATCTGGGCAAAAACCGCGGGGTGGCGCGCCACGAGCACGGAGTATGGCGGGCTCGGCCAGCGCGTTTACAAGTTCGAGCCGACGGCGACCGACGGTTCGAGCGTACGGCTGAACCCGTTCGACCGCATCCGCATCGGGACGCCGTACGAAATCCAGGACGTCCAGAACATCGTCGAGCTGGTCGCCGACGAGGGCGAGAAGCCCGTACGGGGAGACAACCGCTTCTGGGTCGAGATGGCCAAGCGGCTGCTGCTCGGCCTGAGTCTCCACGTCAAGCACGATGGCGATCCGCGTAACGACTCGCTCCCCGGTGTGGCCTCGACGCTTGCCGACCCGCGCTTTGACGACGTTGACAAGTTCTTTGAGCATCTGCGCGATTACCCACACGATCCGTCGCATTCGCGCCGGTGGCTTGATGCAGAGGGCGAGCCAACCGCGACTCATCCACTCGTCGCGCAGATCGCAACGCAAATGCTCGCGATGGAGCCGCGTGTCAAAGCAAACATCGTCGCCGAAGCGCAGAGCTTTTTAACGGTCTACAGTGACCCCGTAATTGGGGCGAACATTGCGTCCAGCGACTTCGATATTGCGGAGCTGCGCGATGGTCATCTGAGCCTGTACCTCGTCGTGCAGCCGGCGCACAAAAAACGCTTGCGTGCCCTGACGCGGCTGCTCCTCACGCAGATCATACTCGCCTTAATGGACACCCACGATCACGTCCGCGAGCCGCGCGTCCTGATTATGCTAGAAGAAGTTGCTGAGATTGATGCACTCGACATTGTGGCGACGGCGCTCGGGCTTGGGCGTGGATATGGGCTTAAGCTGTATCTCATCGCGCAGGATCTTAGCCAGCTCGAAACGGCCTGGGGCAGCAAGAGCAAGACGCTCGTCGCCAACTGTGCAATCCGGGTTGCATCGGCACCGAACGACGTCGCGACCGCCGAACTGCTTTCGAAGATGTGCGGCACGATGACGGTGCGGCATACCGTTCGTAACTACTCCGGGAGCCGCATGAGCGCGCTGCTGCCGCATACGATGACTACCGAACACGACACGCAGCGCCCGCTGCTAACGCCCGACGAAGTCATGCGCCTTCCCGGGGCGCAAAAGGCCGATACGGGCGAAATCATTACAGCGGGGAATCTCCTCGTCTTCGCATCCGGACGCGCGCCCATCTATGGCGTGCAGCCCCTTTACTTTCGCGATCGCACGTTCACTCAACGCGCGTCGATTCCGCCGCCGGACTACAGCCGTGCCTGAGCAATTATCACTGAACGACCAACTGCACGTGCGCCTGCAGGAGAAGCTGCGTCGCGAGCTCGGCGCGGCTGTGCTCGACGCGCTGGCCGACCCGCGCGTGATCGAAGTAATGCTCAATCCCGACGGACGCTTGTGGATCGACGAGCTCGGCGTCGGCATGCGTGATACCGGGACGCAGATCTCGGCTGCGCAGGCCGAGAACCTGCTCGGCACAGTTGCCGCGACGCTCGGCTACGTCATTACGCCGGAACGTCCGGTGCTCGAAGGGGAACTCGCTCTCGACGGCAGCCGCGTGTGCGGATTGCTTCCGCCGGTGGTGCTCGCGCCGGCGTTCTGCATTCGCAAGGCCGCGGCACTGGTCTACGGTCTCGACGACTACGTGCGTGACGGCATTCTCGACGGCGTCATGCCACCGACGCTTGCGAGCATCGATCGTGCGCCAACATGCGGACACGCCGCCGTCTTGCGCCACGCTATCCGCACGCGCCAGAACATCTTGGTCGTGGGCGGCACGCAGAGCGGCAAGACCACTCTAGCCAACGGGCTGCTCCACGAACTGAGTACCGCGATTGGCTCGACACAACGCGTCCTGATGATCGAAGAGACGCGCGAGCTGCGCTGCAACGTGCCCAATCACATTGCGCTGCGCACGACCGAAACGGTCGACATGACGCGCCTGGTACGCACCGCGTTGCGCCTGCGCCCTGACCGGATCATCGTCGGCGAGGTGCGCGGTGGTGAAGCGCTGGCGATGCTCAAGGCCTGGAACACGGGGCACCCCGGCGGCATTGCGACCGTGCACGCCAACGACGCTCGCGCCGGACTCATTCGGCTCGAGCAACTCGTGCAAGAAGCCAACGTCCCGCCGCAGCCGGCACTCATTGCCGAAGCGGTTGACCTCATCGTCGTCATCGTGCGCACGCCGACTGGGAGAAAGATCACCGAGATCGCGCGTGTCCACGGCGCGTCCGCCTCCGGCTACGTGCTCGAACCGATCGATCCCGCGATTGTCAAGCAGACTCCGCAGATGCGCCGCCAGTTAATCGCCCTATGACTTACTAAACCAAGAGAGGATTACGTTATGATTCGCATGCCCGCCGCGGTGAGAACCGCGGCGTATTTGTTTCCGCTCTTCGCGATCGCCATGCTACGGCCGGTGCTCGCGAGCACCGGCGGCGGTCTGCCATGGGATACGCCTTTGCAGACGCTGCAAAACGACCTGACCGGACCAGTTGCCACCGCGGTATCCGTGCTCGCGCTCTTTGCCGCCGGCGCGGCGCTGGTCTTCGGCGAGGAACTGGGACATCTCGTGCGGCGCGCGCTCTTGCTCGTCGTCGCGATCGCGTTTCTCGTGCTCGGCAACAACTTCTTGACGGCGCTGGGCCTGACGGGAGCGGTGATATGACCGACCGGCCGCGCACGATTCCGATTCACCTATCGCTGATTCGACCGATCCTGTTGATGGGGGCTGAGCGCGAGCTTGTGCTCATCTCAGGGATTCTCGCGGCGGTGCTCGTGATGAGCCTGGCACGGTTGCTCTTCACCGTCGTAGGCGTCGTCTTTTGGGGATTGAGCCTCGCGGCCTTGCAACGCGCGGCGAAATCCGATCCGCAGTTCACCCGCGTCTATCTGCGCCACACGCGTTACCGTGGCTATTATTCGGCACAATCGCGCGCGACATCGCGCCTTTCAACCGTGCGGGAAGGGATGCCGTGCTAAACTTGCGCGAGTTTCGCTCCACGGCAAAGGGTCTGCCGGATCTCCTCAACTATGCCGCGGTCGTCGACGACGGCGTCGTGCTCAATAAAGACGGCAGTCTCACGGCGGCATGGACCTATCGTGGCGAGGATCTCGATTCGGCCAGCGTGCCGGAGCTGTCCGCGCTCTCGGCGCGCGTCAATGCGGCATTCGCGCGGCGCGGCAGCGGATGGATGGTCCACGTCGACGCGCTGCGCACCGAGGCGCGCGGCTATCCGCAGGCCGGCGCATTTCCCGATCGTACGACGTTACTCATCGACGCGGAGCGGCGAGCAGCCTACGAGGCCGAGGGCGCGCACTATGAGAGCCGCTACGTCCTCTCCGTTACCTACCTTCCGCCTATTGACGCGCAGCATGCCATTGCAAACTTCTTCGTCGAAGGCGACCGCCCGCGGGAGCACGCCGGCATGGCCTCCCGAGCGCTGGAAACCTTCGCAGGCGCCCTTGTGGAAATCGAGGATAACCTGTCAGCAGCGCTGCGGCTCGTGCGCCTGCGCGGCCGCCGGATTGAGGATCCCTTCGGGCGCGGGCACATCCACGACGAACTGCTCCGCCACCTGATGGTCTGTCTCACCGGCGAGGACCATCCGGTCAATCTGCCGCCGGTTCCGATGTACCTCGACGCAGTCTTTGGCACGCAGGATTTCTTTGGGGGCTTACGGCCGCGCATTGGCTGCCGCCACATTCGCCCAATAGCAATCACCGGCTTTCCGGCCGAGAGCTATCCCGGCATCCTCGACTTCCTCAACCGCCTGCCGCTGTGCTACCGGTGGTCGACCCGCTTCATTCTGCTCGACGCGCCGGCAGCGCAGCAGCGAATCAACCGCTATCGCGCGCGCTGGTGGCAGAAACGCAAGAGCCTCCGCAACCTCATGCGTGAACAGACCGGCACCGCGGCGACGCACGTCGACGCCGACGCCGACGCGATGGCCACCGATGCCGTTGCCGCACTGGCCGATGCGTCGAGCGGTGCAGTGAAGTTCGGCTATTACACGAGCGTCGTCGTGCTGATGGATGAGAACGCCGAGCTCGTCGACGCCGCGGCGCGCGACGTGCTCAAAGCGATCCATCACGCCGGTTTTGGTGCGCGCATCGAAGACGTCAACGCCGTCGAGGCGTTCTTAGGGACGCTGCCTGGCCACGGCGTTCCGAATATCCGCCGGCCGCTCTTGCACACGCTCAACCTCGCTGATCTGCTGCCGCTCACGACCATCTGGCCTGGACTCGCGCAGCAACCGTGCCCGTTCTATCCGCCGTACAGCCCGCCGCTCGCGTACGCGGCGACCACGGGCGCAACGCCGTTTCGCTTGAACCTCCACGTCGGCGACGTCGGCCATACGTTGGTCGTCGGACCGACCGGTAGCGGCAAATCGACGTTGCTGGCGTTTCTGCTCGCGCAACACTTCCGCTATCCCGATGCGCACGTCTTCGCGTTCGACAAGGGCTACTCGCTCTACGTGCTCTGTGCCGCGAGCGGCGGATCGTACTACGAGATCGGCGCAGATACCGGCCCGGCATTCACGCCGCTCGCGCAGATCGACGCGCCGTCGGAGCGGCTGTGGGCGCAGGAGTGGCTGGAGACGCTGGTCACGCTGCAAGGTGTTACGGTTACGCCCGTGCACCGGCGCGCATTGCATCGTGCACTCGAGCTGCTCGCCAGCGCGCAGAGCCGCACGCTCACCGATCTCGTCAACACTGTGCAGGACCAGCTCTTACGCGACGCGCTCACGCCGTACACGCTCGCGGGGCCGCTTGGGCGCTTGCTCGACGCCGAACGGGACGAGCTCGACGAGAATCTCTTCCAAGTCTTCGAGCTCGACCACATCGCGATGATGGGCGAGAAGAACCTTGTACCGGTCTTGCTGTACCTGTTTCATCGTGTGCAGCGGCGATTAGCGCGCGGGCGGCCGGCGATTGTTGCGCTCGGCGAAGCGTGGCTCGCGCTTTCGCATCCGCTCTTTCGCGAAAAGATCCGCGAGTGGCTCAAGACCCTGCGCAAGAGCAATGGCGCCGCGATTCTCGAAACGCAATCGATCAGCGACATCACCGAGTCGCCGATTCGCGACGTCATCATCGAGTCGTGTCTGACGAAGATCTTTCTGCCTAACAGCGAGGCGCAGACCGAACACGCCGCCGGTGCTTACAAGGCGCTGGGGCTGTCGTCGCGCCAGACCGAGCTGATCGCGCGTGCCGTTCCCAAGCGCCAGTACTACTACAGCAGTCCACTGGGCAAACGGCTTTTCGAACTCGGGCTCGGACCGATTGCAGTCAGCTTCCTCGGTGCGGCGGGCCGCGATGACCTCGCCGCGGTGCGCAGCCTGCGCGATCGCTTTCCCGCTACTTGGCCGGCCGAGTGGCTGTACCGGCGTGGGCTGCACGATGCGGCCGCGCACTGGGCCGAGTTGTCACCACCCGCTTCAACGCTCACCTCACCTTCTCTTTAAGGAGACCACCATGAAACGAAATCTCTTCCGCGCCGTCGCGCTGATGGCGGCGCTTCTCTGCGTGCCCGCACAGCCGGCCCAAGCGCAAATGGCCGTCTATGACGCGGCGAACTACGTCAAGAACACGCTCACCGAGCTGCACACGCTGCAGATGGTGGCCAATCAAGCGACCCAGATTGCTAATCAGCTTCAGCAGATCGCTTACGAAGTCCAGAGCTTGCGAAACTTTCCCAACGGCATCTGGGGACAAATCCAAGGCGATCTGCAGGCACTCACCCAGATCGCGAAGGTCGGGCAGAGCATCAGCTACGGCGACGCGAACCTGAGCACCGAGTTCACGCACATGTACCCCGGCTACGAAGTCCCGACGAACTACACGCAAGCCTACACGCAATGGGGGAGCAACGCGCTGGGCGGCATGCAAGGCGCGCTGCAGTCAGCGGGGTTGCAGAGCACGCAGTTCCAGAGCGAAGATGCACTCTTCAGCCAGCTTCAAGGACTCTCCAACGGCTCGGTCGGCCAAATGCAGGCGCTGCAAGTCGGTAACATGATCAGCATCCAGGAGGTGCAGCAGCTCGAAAAACTCCGGCAGCTGCAGATGGCTCAAGTCCAAGGTGAGTTCGACTACCTCGCGACGCAGCAGCAGAACGACCTGGTGAAGTTCGCAACCCTGCGCGCGTGGCTGGACAGCCAGCAAAACTACAAGTCTAGCGAGTAGCGTTCGATGCAAAGGTTCACGAGAGCAGCACCGCTGCTCTTTTTTCTTGCGCTCCTGCCGACAGCAGCGCTGGCGGATTCGCAGCCGGTCTGCGTACCGGGCGCGGGCCAGGGCGGCATTCTCACCGGCCTGGCGCATCAGTTCAGCACGACGACCCAACCATGGATGACGACCGCCCTGCACTATGCGCAAGGCCTCTTCTTTGCGCTGGTCGCGATCGAAATCGCGTGGTCGGCGATCACGTACGTCCTGCAGAAGGACAGTCTGCCGGACTTCGTCGCGTCGCTGCTGCTGAAGATCCTGGGCGTCGGGTTCTTCTTTATCGTGTTGCAGCCGCAGTACGGACCGGTCTGGATCGGCGACATCATCTCCAGCTTCAGCCAAGCCGGCAGCGCGATTAGCGGGCAGGTGCAGCTGACGCCCGGCGACCCGAGCTCGGTCTTCAACTGCGGGACCGACATCGCCAACGCGATGCTCGAGAGCACCTCTGAAAATCAGGGCATGACGCTCGGCAATCTCTTGCCTATGATCGAGATCGTTCTTACGTCGATGATCTGCGCGCTGGGCGTCGTGCTGGCCTTTGCGATCATTGCGGGTCAACTGCTCATCACGCTGGTCGAGTCGTATATCGTCATCGGTGCTGGGGTTTTCATGCTCGGTTTTACCGGCAGCCGCTGGACGCTGGTGTTCGGGGAGAAGTACGTCGGCTACGCGGTCAGTATCGGCATCAAGCTTTTCATGCTGGAGCTGATCGTTGGGCTGGGGTTCGACCTCGGACAGCAATGGGGATCGCTGTTCGCTAACGGCATCGCGCCGCCGGAAACTTACATCGAGGTGGTCGGCGCGGCGCTGGTCTTCGGTTTTCTCGCTTGGCAGATTCCCAGTCTCGCGGCTTCCCTCATGAACGGCGCGCCGCGAATGACCTTGGGAAGCTTTGTGAGCACCGCCGGCGCCGTTGCGGTCGGCGGCGTGATCGTCGGCAGCGGTGTCGGCGCGCTGGCCGCCGGCGCGACAACGCTTGCCGGCGGCGGCTCTGAAACAGTTCGTGCCGCCGGTGACGTCGGCGATGTCGAGAGCGCGCGCCTCCTCGATACTGGCGGTCCCGGCAACGGCCGTACCGGCTACGTCGGAAGCACGTATGATCCCGACGCGTACGCGCGCGAATCGGACACGTTCGCGAGCAGCGCGACCTCGGATCGCGACGACGAAATCGCGGACGCCGCTGGCACGGTCGGCAAATCCGACGATTCGACTGAGTCCGACGTCACGGAAGAAGAAGTCGCCGCAACGCGCGCGAGCGACGCGGCCGTTGCCGCAGACGACGCTCGCGAGGTTACCCAGGCCGAAGAGAGTGACGTGAGCAGCGATCCAACCGGCACGCCGCGCGGCATCAATCCGATGCTCTTTCGACAGCCGCCCGTGCCCGACGACTCGGCCGACGGCAACGTCGAAATTCGCTTCAAACATCCTGAATGAGTGAGTGAACATATGAAAACAAGCGAACACGCCGCCGATGCGGCGGCACTAGAGACCCCCTATCTCTCGGCTCGTCGCGAGTGGAACGAACGCTACGGCGACTACATCGCACGCGCTCGCAGTTGGCGATGGGCCGCCTTCGGAGCAATCGCCGTAGCGCTTGCGCTGGCGATCGGCGTGGTCTGGCAAGGCGCGCAAAGCAAAGTCGTGCCGTATGTCGTCGAGGTTGACAAGCTCGGCGACGCGGTCGCAGTGGCCCGCGCCGATCGAGCCGCGGCGGTCGACGTTCGCGTGATCAAGGCGCAACTCACGGCCTGGATCGTCGACGTGCGCTCGGTCAGCTCCGACCCGCTCGCGCAGAAGGCCGCGCTTTCGCGGTCCTATGCCATGACCGCGGCGACCGCGACGCTCTTCCTCAATGACTACTATCGGCAGCACTCGCCCTTCAGCCAAAACCGCACGGTCGCGGTCAGCGTCGATGCGGTGCTGCCGATCAGCAACCAAACCTACCAACTCCAATGGAGCGAGGACGGACGGGACCTGCAAGGCCGCGCGCTCGCCACGACGCACTGGCTCGCCAGCGTCACGGTCGCGTTTGATCCGCCAACGGATGAACGCGGCATCCTGAGCAACCCGCTCGGCCTCTACGTCACCGGCATCAGCTGGACCCAACACCTGTAACACTTCATCGCTTTTTGTGAGGAATGACCAATGCTGCGACAGATCAGGATCTTCGCTCTTCTTACCTGTGCGCTCGTCCCGGCGGTTGCCCATGCCGGTCCGATCGCCGGACCCGACGGCGTGCTGCGCTATCCGTTTGGGGAGCGCACGCCGCCGACGCTGCGCTGCAAACCGCTCTTCGTCTGTGACCTCGTGCTCGAACCGGGCGAGACGATTATCAACGTAGCAGTCGGCGATTCGGTGCGCTGGCTCATTGCGCCGGCGTCGAGCGGCGGAGGCGATGGCGCCACGCCGCACGTGCTCGTGAAGCCGACCGAAGTCGGCTTGCGCACGAACCTCATCGTGACGACGAACCGGCGGACGTACTACCTGACGCTCGTGTCAAGTTACAACTTCCCGATGCCGCGGATCGGCTTTCTCTATCCGCAAGATCCCCAGCAGACCTTTGCCACGGCCGCTGTGGGGCGCGGGGTACGCGCGGATGCACCGACGCCCGATACAGCGATCGACAAGCTCGATTTCAACTACCGCATGAGCGGTGACCGCGACTTGCAGCCGGTCCGCGCCTTCAATGACGGCACGCACACGTATCTGCAAATGCCGCAGGGCTTGCACGAGGTTCCGGTGCTCTTCGCGATCGGCAGCGACAGCGGCGATACACTCGTGAACTACCGTTTCACCGGTCTCTACTACGTCGTCGACGGTGTGCCGGCGGGCATTGCGCTCGTCGAGGGCAGCGGCAAGCACCAGCGACGCGCGCTGGTGACCCGTGGGAGCTAAGTCGTGGACTCAAAACACCCAAGTTCACCGGTCGAGCTGCTCGAAAAAGCTTGGCGGGGCCCAGTTCTCGGGGTCATCAAGATCAGCGCGAAAGCCGGGTTCATTGCGGCGCTGCTGCTCGCTGGACTCGTCGGCCTCATTGTCTACGGTATCTCCACGGCGGGACACCGCCGCGCTTCGAATCTCAACTCCGCGGCAAACCTGACGAAGGCCTCGGAGCAGCAAGCGCCGTGGTGGAACGCCATTCCTGACGCGCAACCCTCAGTGCTGCGGCTTCCCACGCTTCCGGCCCCCGCACAGGTCCCGCCGTTGCTTAAACAGGCGGAGAGCTCCGTGCACGTGCCAGCACTTGCGCCAATCTCCGCGACGCAGATGCAAGCGGCGCAGCTGGCGCACGAGCGGGAAGAGCGCCGCCGTGCGCTACTCGACGCGGCTCAAGCAGCGCCGGTGATGGTGCGGCTAAACGAGAGCGGAACGCCGGAGCTCGCTGGCGCCACGCAGCGGGCGGCCGGTTCTATGCCCTCGCCAGGTGCTTCCTCCGGAATCGCAGGAAACGCATCGCAACCGCGAGCGCCTGAAAATCAGGATGAGCGCGATGCCTTTCTTACCTCTGCTGCAAGCGCTTCGCGCGATCGAATCTTTGCGGCACGCCAAGACGATCCGTCGCCATACGAACTTCACTCCGGTAGCGTCATACCGGCCGTCCTGCTAACCGGAATCAACGCGGATCTTCCCGGCACGATCGTCGCGCAAGTGCGCAACGACGTCTTCGACAGCGTGACCGGGCGCTATCTCCTTATTCCGCGCGGCACGAGACTCGTCGGCACCTACGATAACCGGATCGTACAGGGCCAACGGCGCGTTCTTGTCGCGTGGACGAGGCTGCTCTATCCCGACGGCTCGAGTGTCGACCTCCTCGGCATGCCTGGGACCGACGAGGCCGGCTATGCCGGTTTTGGCGCAAACGTCGACGAGCACCTCAATAAGGTCTTCACGTCCGCACTGCTGCTGAGCATCATCGGCGCGGGGGCGCAGTTGAGTCAGCCGCAGCAGTCATCGAGCCTGTATGCGGCGCCGAGCGTCGGGCAAACGATTGCCGGCGCCGTCGGACAGCAGATCGGCAACACGAGCATCCAGCTCACACAGCGGCAATTGGAAATCCCGCCGACGCTTGAAGTTCCGCCAGGTTATCTTTTCAACGTGCTTGTCGATCGTGACGTCGTGTTGACCGCGCCGTATGGCGAGGCGGGTGCACGATGACAATCCACGTACTTGCGCTAGCGGCACTCATTCGGCATTGCGCTCCGGCCGTCGCGCCATCAACCATGGCGGCGATCGTGCAAGTGGAAAGCGGGGGCGATCCGCTCGCGATCGGAGACAATACCACGAAGCGCTCCTACTACCCGCGCGACCCCGCGACTGCGGAACGTCTGGCACGCCGGCTGTTGGGCGCGGGGCACTTGCTTGACATCGGGATCGCTCAAATCGACAGCATGAACTTCGCCGGTTTTGGCGTGACTGCGCATACAATCTTCGATCCATGCGTCAATTTGAGCGTCGGCGCGAGGATACTCAGCGGCGACTACACTTTTGCTGCGCAGCGATATGGCCATGGGCAAATCGCGTTGCGACATGCAATCGGCATGTACAACACCGGGCGCCTAAACGCTGGAGCGCGCTACATTGCGCGGGTGGTCGCCGCCGCAGCGATCCGTGACAGCTACGCTCGGAGCTCGCGCGGTGCCGTGAAACGCGACGAGATGCATTCACCTCTCCTCGCGCGGGTCCCGATCACGCCGCACGAAGGGCGCGGTAGGCATCGCGAACGAGCCATACCGGCGCGCTCGCCGATTCTCGTGTCGAATGTCTCGCACCTCATCGTTTTCTGAGCCGCAGTGGGTCAGCCCATTCTCACGGCGACCCTCGCGCTTGCCATCGCGGTCATCTTTACCGCGGCAATCGCGATCGCCGCCTTAGCGACAGAAACGGTGAGCCGCGCGGCTAGGCTCATCGGGGTTGTTGTCGTCACCGCGTTCGCGGTCGTCGCACTTCAGCGCGCCAACCTGCGGGTCAATTTCACCGGTAGTGTGCCGATCGGGATCTACTTGCTGCTGCCGTTGCAGCCTTACGGCGTGAAACGCGGCATGCTTGTCGCCGCCTGCGCTCCGCTCAGAGCGGCAGAGATCGGCCGTCAACGGGACTATCTCGCCCCTGGACCTTGCGCGGACCGCACCGAGCTGCTGCTAAAGTTCGTCGTGGCGATCGCTGGTGACGAGGTCGACGTCTCGTCCGCGGGCGTAACGGTCAACGCCTGCCTGCTGGCCCGTAGCCACGCCCCTGTGCGCGACCGGTCAGGGCGCCGGTTGCGCGCGTGGCCACGCGGCCGCTATCTCTTGGGCCCCAATCAAGTATGGCTCTACGCCCCTGTGGACCGAAGCTGGGACTCCCGCTATTGGGGCCCGATTGCGGCGGCCGATATTCAGGCCGAGGCAACGCCCCTGTTCTTGCCTTCCGGCGCGTTCCGCTCAGCGAGCTGGCAGTTGGGCTGCAGGGGGCGGTACCTCCGCGACCGATCCTCGTATGGGTAGTAGTAGCCCAGAGTCTCTAAGCTGTTTTTTTTATGTATCCTACTTGTTTTGTCACGTTTTTCTACAGTATAATGTGACAAGACCATGGCGAAAACCGCAGCTGAAAGCATCCGTCGCTACATCCAACGCCTTCCGGTCGGATCGGTCTTCACGCCTGCCGAGCTTGTCCAGCACCGCCTCGGCACTCACGAAGCCGTCCGCCAGGCGCTGCATCGCCTTGCCTCTGAGGGCGTCATCCGCCGCATCGCCAAAGGCTATTATGACATCCCCCGCACCAACCCACGAATCGGGCCTCTCAGCCCAACTCCCGAAGCAATCATTGCCGCCCATGCCCGAAAAACGGGCGCAATCATTGAGCGGCCTGAAGTCGACGCGGCCAACAAGCTCGGCCTGACCACGCAGGTTCCCGCCCAGCCCGTTTATCGGACTAATCTTTTTCCGCGTGAGCTCAACATCGGGGGGCAGCGTATTCGACTTCGTACCGCCGGTCCGCGGTCGCTCGCCCGAGACGCGGACCCGGCGGAACTCGTCATCGACGCATTACAAACCATGGGCAGACGCCACATCACGCCCAAGGAGATTACGGTGCTACGCAAGTTCGTGCGCGAACATGACCTCGCCAGGAAGCTGAAGCGGCGCGGTTCGCGCGTTCCGACGTGGATGGTCCCATATATCGACGAAATATTGACTGACTCCTGAACCGTGGATGATTTTGCAAGACTTCCAGCACCGGAGCGACGTGAGATTATCGTCGAGGCTGCCATCGGCATGGGTGTGGACTTCACAATCGTGGAGAAAGACTTCTGGGTCTGCTGGGTCCTGCGATCGCTATTCACGCTTCCGCCTGGGCATGCGCCTATGATCTTCAAAGGTGGAACGTCGCTGTCCAAGGCCTACGGCCTTATCCAACGCTTTTCTGAGGATATCGACGTAGTCACTGCCGTAGATTTTTACTTTGCTCGCGGAGCAGCCGATCCTGAAACCGCACCAAGTCGCACCCAGCGGTTCGAGCGGATGGATGCTTTAGATGCTGTCTGCGCTGACTACATCGGCGGCCAGCTTACTACGACGCTGCACCAGCAGTTTGCAGAACACCTTGGTACCGATGCGGGTTGGGAACTTGTGATAGATCCCGAGGATCGTTTCGGACACACGCTCCTCTTTCGCTATCCTACGAGCGCAGCTGACATCGAGCATTCGTATATCCGTGAGCGCGTCAAGATTGAACTGGGCTGGCGCGCAATGATCGACCCGAGCGAAACAAGAACCTTTATACCCTACGCAGCTGAGCGCTTTCCGGATCTCATGAAGAGCCCCGAAGTGAGCTGTACCGTGCTGTCGCCCGCGCGTACCTTTTGGGAGAAAGTCACAGCACTGCATGCGGAGAGCTTCCGCGACGAAGTGCCGCACTTCTTTTCGCGCCATTATTCTGATGTTGCTACGATGTTCCAGGCGGATGCCGGGCAATCAGCAGCACACGATCTTACGATGCTTCACAGCGTTCGACAGTTTAAGCAATTCTACTATCCGGCTGCCTGGGCCCACTACGATCTTGCCGTTCCAGGATCGCTAGCAATCGCACCATCCATTAAGAATGCGCGGCTGCTCGCGTCCGATTACCGAGACATGCGAGTCATGTTTTTTCGGCAGCCTCCTTCATTCGACGAGGTAATTGATCAGTTACGAGCACTGCAGCATCAAATCAATGGCGTGTAGACGCGGATCGTCCGAGGCCATCTTGCGAAGCTGACGACAAGTGAGGTTGCTCCGCATGGCGCTCCGGACATGAGCCGTTTCCATCAACTTAATCAAGGGCGCGGGAAATTTAACCATCTGCGCAACAGATAGCTCATCACGACAAGTATTCCAATCCTCAACGCCAGCTTGGAGTCGCGGCGGGGCAAAAGCGCGAAATCCGAGGTATGGCGGAAACGTGGGTGAAAACGCGGTTCTCCAAGAGCTTGTCAGGCCGGTCGGCGCGTGATACCAAGCCCGAACTGCTGCTCCGCCGCGCTCTGCACGCGCTTGGATTCCGCTTCCGTTTACACCGCCGAATCGGCGAGCGGCTAACCGTCGACATCCTCATGCCTCGGCACCGTGTGGCCGTCTTTGCGGACGGCTGCTTCTGGCATGGGCACGGTTGCGAAAGAGGCGGCGGCCGCCCGCCAAGAGGGCCGAACGCGACGCGCTGGGCGGCGAAGAGGGCGCGCGTCAAGGAGCGCGAGGCGCGCGCCAACGAGCTGCTGACGGCGATCGGCTATCGGGTCGTGCGTCTATGGGAATGCGTGATCCTCGCCGATCCCGCGGGCACGGCGACTACGCTTGCTCGTATAGCATTGCAACCAATCCAATCGCAGCCGTCGAATACGGAAAAAGCCCGGAGGTAGACCTCCGGGCCCGGGCCTATTGCCTTCGGAGGTCCTCCCACCCGCTCCTGCGTGGGTCGCGCGAAAAGTACCTCACCGCCGGCGCAACATACCGCCGGCGCACTTTTCGCGCCTAGGCGCAGCTCCTCTGAGGCTTAGGCCGCCGCTCAGAGGCGTACCGAAGCCGTGCGTAAGCCGGATAAAAGCCCAATTTGGCCGCACCGGCCAGCCTTAGGGCACGCCAATGCGCAGCATTGCAAAATAAATAACCACCGGTCCTTGACACTGGACCGATGGTAGCTGTCTAATAAGCGGGGGAGAGAGCGGTTCCGGGAGCCGTCGGCACGCCGACGGGCAGCAACCCGAGTTCCGCGGACCCCCCGCCGAGGCCGGCTAAGTGATGCGCGACCCCCGCCCGAAGCATAGCGGGTGCGAAGGAGAAGCACAAGAGGGGAAGCCGGCTACTCGGCGGCACTTGCCGCAGAGGAGTATTAAACGGTGGACCTTCGCTTGGTAGCGCAGGGTCGCACGGGTCGACGGGGCCAGCCGGCATGAGCGACCCCGCATCCCCGGCGGAGGGGCCGGCCGCCAAGGCCGCCCCTGCGCTCGGCGAATCCATGGAAGACGCACAGCGCGCGCTGGCAGTCGCCGAAGCGCGCATCGCCGCGCTTAAAAAGGACCGTCACTACATCGAACGCGAGCTGGCCACGTGGGAAAAGATTGCGAAGCACTCGCATGCCCTGGTGCGGCACTACGAGGAACGCAGCGATCAACTCGCGCTGCATCTCGGGGGAGAACCGCGCGGGCGTGGACGCCCCCCCGAACCCTCCGCGCCGCGCATCGCGACGTTCGTCGCGCCGATCGCCGATAGGCTGATTACGGAGCGAGGTGGCCCGGTGACCATCCGCGAGATATACGAAGCGCTGCCGTCCGAGATCCGCGCCGAGCTGGACTCGGCCTCAACAGTCTACAGCACGCCCTACCGGCTCCGACGCTTCTTCCGCCGCGACAAGCGTTACATCGTAGACAAAGAGCTTATCGGTCTAGCCGCCGGCGCGAGCGATCCCGTCCCTTCCGGTGTGGTCGTGCGAAAGGTAGTGCGCGAAGACGGCAGCACCGCGGCCTTCGAGCTGCTGGGACCGGATGAAACGGCCTATGCCAAACCCAAAGACGTGCGCGATCTTCTGCGACGCGGCGGACGCGTCGGAATCCGGTGTGCGGACGGCAACGAAGCCCAACTGGCGCTCTCAGGAGCAGTCTTCACCTCGTATTCGGACGGTGTGGAAACCGACGATTTCAAGAACCTAAGCGAAGTGCCCATAGACGAGGTGCGCGAGCTAATGCCGTTCGATGACGAGTGAGATGTCGGTGATAAGCGCATTGCGTTCCGATGCCGTCAAGTCATCGAACAGACCGTAGCCGTCCAGAACCTTAACGACGGCGCGAAGGCGCGCGCTGAATACTAGCTCTTTTTCAACACCGCCTTTGCGTTCGCTCGGTATTCCGCCGATAAAGATGGATCCGGACGGCGCGTCTCCCGGCGCGTTCCTTCTCGACGAGACGACGACTGTAGGGGGACTGCCTCGGCGAGAGCCCCGCTTGCGCTTCCAAATCTCGTCGGCCGCCGCCTCTGCCGCCTTGGCCGCATCGGCCTGGGTCTGCCGTTTCTTCTCGGCGCTCGCGAGTTTCTGATCCGCCTTCAACCGCGAAAACAGGCGCGTCATCGAACGGTGCGCCCACCGCTGAAGCGCTTTCACGTTCGGGTCGGTCTCGACGAAGCTTTCGCGGTCGATATTTAGAGCGTTTTCGAGACCACGTTCAACGAAGGCTTCTGCCGAAACCTGACGCAAACGAACGCTTTCCGATGTTCTGAAATCGAGAAACTGCTTATCGAACAACGTTCCGCTCGCCCCGGCGATTCTCGCCATCATGCCGTTGTTCTCTTTCGGGATAACATCGTACGACCAGAAGAAGTAGCCGTTCCCAACGATGTCCGCGCCTTCCCTAACACTACCGAATTTTCCGATGAACATCTTCGGACGGTCGAGCAAAAGCTTCCGCCCTCCTGGTTCGAACGGGCGAAATACCACCGGCCGCCGCAGTTCCAGACCATCTACCATGAGGGTTAGCGGAATAGGGGGAGCCCCGCCCTCGCTCACATTCATGCGCGCTCCGATGCTTTCACCAGGACGAAGATCGACAAGTTCCGGCGTAGCATCACCTTCGAGCGAATAGAAATCGATGCCGTCGTCGCGAGTGAGCGAATACGGATGACGTTCGACGTACCTGAGCGGCGCGCTAAGAGAAATCTTCCATAACATCGCCAGGTAGTAGTCCAGCGTCTGGTCGATTGACGGCGATTTTTCCGACGCTTCGTCTGGCGTGCTCAGGCGTTCAACGAGCGTCTTGAACTTTTGCAGCGGCGTTTGATTAGGCTTCCACGGAACGTCCGCCGGCATCGGGGCGTGGTCGCCGACCTTCGGTCGTCCGATGTGGTAATTGAGCGTCCCTTTCGTGGTCCGCTCCGCTTGAGCGTAGTAGGCCTCCCAGCGGTCCACGCTCTGCATGATGCGCCTCGCCTCCGGCAGAACGTCGAGAAGCGTAATCGTCGTTCCTGACTCTTTACGTTGAGAAGGCGCGATCGCCTCGCGCGTCAACTTCGCATAGCCGGCCACGAACTTTTCCGGCTGCTCATCCTCATCGAGCTTGGCTGCATCTAGACCGCTTAGCTCGATGTCGAGAACGAAACGGTGCATGTCGCCCTTGCGCTTGGTCGCCACAGTGAAATGACGCGTCAGCCGCGCGACGGAGTACAGGCCGATCCCCATCTGCCCGATGAGGCGACGGCCGCCTGGGCTTTTTCCAGTTTCGGCGACAACGCCGGCGTGAACGCCCTGCTGAGTTCTCTTCAGACTTCCGCCCACGTGATGGACGAGATAATCGACGACTTCGGCCGACATGCCGTTCCCGTCGTCCTTCACGACGATTCTATCGAACAGGGGCGCGTTCATATCGATCGTCACGGTCGTCGCGTCCGCGTCGTATGCGTTCGAAATCAGTTCGCGTATCGCCGATGCCGGTTCGCGGTACAGGCCAAGCGTGATACGCTCGAACACGCGTGGATCAGTCGAGACCTCTGTGGTGGCGCTCCCCGCAGACTGCAGTGCCTGTTGAAACTTCCTTTCGCTGTCAATGCGTGGAGGCGTAAGCGACGGACCGGCGTCCCGCGGCCCGAGCGGTGCTCCCGGACGAGGTAGGGCGAGGCTAACCACGGCCTTAACATCGCCGTGCTTTACGTTGGCCCGGGTTCTCCGCTTGTTAGCCCCCGGCACGCTGCTTCAACCTCGTCATGATTCGGCGTGCAATACCGTAGGCGAGTGGCGGCGGAACCGCGTTGGCTACTTGCAATGGTTGATTTGCACGGGTTCCCAGAAACGAGTACGATTCGTCGAAGCCTTGAATCGTCGCAGCCTCTCTTACGGACAACGTACGATGCAGCGTCGGATGAACCGGCAATGCGCGATGACCCGCGATTATTGTGTTCGCGTATTTCCGTGAGACGCGGCGGTAGGAGAGTGGTCCTTCCCCGCTCTTCAGCCTCATTATTTTTTTGACCACGCGGCGAGAATGGCGCATCGTCGCCATGTTCCACACTACGCGCCCGTCGCCGAGCCGCGACCAGTCCCGAACCGAGCCTTGCGGTCTGCGCGGCAGTCCTCGCAATGCATCCATGACGGTCGGAGCCTCCGGCAGCCCCCCGCCCTGTCCCTTCTCGCGGTGCGTCTTCCGAGGCTCGCCAATGGCGCTGAGAGACTTGTTCCTTCCGAGAAAGAAATAGCGTCGGCGCTGTTGAGGAACGCCGTAGTCGAGCGCCCGCAGAAGATGCACCTCTACTTCGAAGTGTTCGCCTAGTCTCGTTTCCACTACGTCCTTGTAGTTCTTCCTGCCGACCCGTCTGTTTATGCCGGGGACGTTCTCTATAAGAACGACCTCGGGTTTCAGCACGCGCGCGACATCGAGCACGTGTTTGAACAGATTGTGACGAGGGTCTCTCGATTCTCTCGCGCCTGCTACAGAGTAGCTCTGGCATGGCGGACCGGCGCATATCACGGCCGGGCGCGCTCCAATGACGCTCATAATGTCGCGCGCCGTCACGCGACGTATGTCGCGTTCCACGACGACGACGCCCGGATTGTTAAGGCGATACGTTTGCGCCGCTTCGGCGTCCATTTCGATGGCGAGCCCCACCCGGAAGCCGGCCTTGCGAAAACCACGGCCCATTCCGCCCGCTCCAGCGAACAGGTCGACTACCACAGGTGCCGCGCTCTGCTTCACGCGCTGCTTGCCGGTGGAGCAGAACGATACCAACGGGCAGGCTCCGCACTTTGGGCGTTCCTGACAGACGGCGCGCGCATGCGCGCGCAGCGCCACTAGCGCAGACTCGTCGAAGTCCGATTCCTCGAGCTTCAGTCTCGCAAGAAGCGTCCCGAGCGAAGGCGGAGACCCGTCCCGCCGCGGCTTCGAAGCGAAGTACACGCGTTTGACGATTTCGCCGATGCGCCAAGCAACTTCCAAGCGCGAGAAACCATCCCGCGCTGCGGACGACGATCTAGCCCGGTTCACCCCCGACTCCTTGACGGATCGCCCGCGCTGCGCGGAACAACAGGAGAAGCCGATCGGTCACGCCGGTCGTCAGGGGGGTCCTCAAGAAGACCCCTCGCGCTTGGCGAGGCAAAAGGCGGTCGCTCCTCGGCGATGCTACAAAACGACGACTCGCGCCGAGGAGCGGATGGGTTCATCCGCGGCGATGGTCCATAGCGATCTGCTTTCTGCGGTCGGACCCCGTGCCCCCACCGAAATAAGGGTCGCAGGCGGCCTGACGCCGACAGATGGCTACGAGGAGCCGACCTTGAAAAGGCGCACGCATGGCCGAAAACGCGCTCGACGTCGCGCTCGCCGCCGGCCTCAGCAAAAGCCAGACTGCGGTCTTTGCTTGCCTGGCGGCTAGACCGGGAGCTCTCGTCAACCGAACCGAGATTCTGACCGCGCTCAAGGCAAACGCACCTCACACGATCGACTCGCACATCATGGAGATCCGCCGCAAGCTGGAAAGGCTCGGAAACGGAACGACCATCGAAACCGTGAAGGGCTCGGGCTTCATCCTCCACCCTGGATGACATGGCGATTATCGACATCGAGATTTTCGGCTGACGCCGCGCATTGGATGGTTCACGACTCGGCGCGCCTCGGCCGACGCGGCGCTCGGCCTACTGTCGACTTTGGCGCCATGGGAAGCAGCTTCGTCGCTGTCGACAGCGCCTCTTCTCACGACATTACTCAGACGTCGCACCGATGTGCGCTAGCGAATCGGCAAAGCTGACTCGCGGCATCCGGTGGCGCTGGACGACGTGAGGCACTACAAGAAGCGTTACTATCCCTCTGCGTGGGCTTGATACGATCTTGCCGCCCCGGGCACGCTGCCCATCGTGCCCGAGCGATACGAAGATGCGCGCGCGCGCTTGCGTCAGACTATCGCGACATGCAGATGATGTCCCTGAATTGCTTGCGCAGGGCGCCCAAAGCGATCTAGCATAGCCATCTAGCTCAACGGATCGCACCGCGTTGCCTCAGAAGTTGACAAAGCCGAACAAAAAAGAGAAACGGGCGCCGCGTCGAATCGCTGCAACGAAAGCATTTGTCGCCGATGTAGCGACGTATAACTGCTGCCGAGGAGTATTTCCATAGGAGTGGCGACGGCTCAACTGCGAATTCTTACTGCCAATATCGATGGCATTGTGGGTGCGTGTAAGGCCGGATTTTTTCGGCTTCCTCACGTTGTCGAATCAGATATTTTGTGCCTGCAGGAAACTAAGGCTGACGATGTTGAGTCGCTGGGCGAGTCTTTGGGGTACCATTGTGTTTCCGCTGATCGTCAGCGCGGTAGCGATGGTAAGGCGTCTCACGGCGGCGTAGCGATTTTTTCAAAGCTGCCTCTAGCCGATCGCGATGAGGGGCACGAAGCGCATAGGCAACGCGGCCAGTTCATTGCATGTTCTGTTGGATCGATACGTATCGCATCAGTCTATGTGACACTTGATGCGCACATGGCGCAATTTGGGCCATTTACTGAAAGGTTCAACAAGATGACGGAGCATGCAGGCGGGGCGATAATTTGCGGCGATTTCAACACGTTTCGGAACCACACCGACTCGTGGCGCTTTCAAGAGGCAATTAGTAGGTCGGAGCTTGGTACCGACGAACGCGCCCGGCGCTGGCTCGAAGAGCTGTTTGGCGCCGGATGGGTTGATGCTGTACGTAAGCACAATCCCAAGCGACCTTTTTACACATGGTGGTGGAGTGAAGGCCACTTCTCCCAGAATCGCGGTACCCGGCTCGACTATATTTTTGTATCCCCTAATTTAGCGGATGCTGTGGACCGCGAAAGCGCTGCGGTTCTGACCGCGGCGCGCCGCGGGCGTCATGCACAATTAGTGCTTTCGCTTAAGATGCATACGTCTTAGCCAATTCCCGAGATGCAGCTCCATCTCTCCTACCTTGGGTCGTACGATTGCACCCAAAATGCAAACCCTAAATGTCCCAATGCGGCTCAATAACGCGAACTATCATGCACACGACGTCCTGAATGATGACGCACCGATACTGGGGATGCTGGGGGATGCAGGCGCATTGGAGATGAGCGATTGAACGATCAACTCACACAAAACACGGTGCGCTACGTAAAGAACGGCGCGGGAAGCCGATGGTGGCGCAATGCCAAGTCAAACGGTGAGGTTCATGCTGGCTGGACGAACATTCCCATCCAAGACTTACTGAATCCCGATTTCGCAGTGCTCGGCAATCGGATCAAGCCCAAACAGGATTTCAATGCGTTGCGGACCCTTCTCGATTCTCCAAGCAAGCACGTGTGGATTACTTTCGAAGACGGGTCCATGTGGTGGTGTACCGTTCGGGACGGGATCGTCGCGAATCCGAATGGAGAAGACAAAGATAGGGGGCACTTCTGGCTTAGCTGCGACCGGAAATGGTCGAACCGTTCGATAGGCGGCAGATTGCTCGCGATTGCAGATCTGCCAGGCGCGGTTTCTGCCGTTGCTGGCTTCAGAGCAACCGTGTGTGAGCCTAGCGCAGCGCAAGCGATTCTCCGCATCATCCGAGACGAAAAAGATGGCGACGCGGAGGAAGCCGAGCGCGCGCGTGCCCACTATGAACGGGCCGTCGAGAACATCGTCAAGCGGCTTTCACCAAAGGACTTCGAGCAGCTGATCGATCTAATCTTAGTTCGAACGGGGTGGGCGCGTATTTCCACCTTAGGAAAGACGCGAGAAGGCATTGACCTCGAAGTTGAAAACCTCACCGCGAAAGAGATAGCATTCGTGCAGGTTAAGAGTGTCGCCACGCAGGGCGTGCTCGATGACTACGTGGCGCGGTTCCAGGAGCGCCGTGACTTTTATGCGAGGATGATCTTTGCCGTCCATACGCCGCGAGAAAATCTGACAGTACCTGTCAATCTGCCTGTGCAGGTATGGACGGGTGACCATATGGCGCGGCTCGTGGTCCGCTTGGGATTAGGTGAATGGGTTGAGAGCCGCATATCCTGATGCCCGAAAAAGATAACAATGCAACCTCCCCGCCAACGCCCTGGCTGAACTCGATATCTGCGACCTCTGCGCCGCTCGCCGCACGGCGTGCCCGCGCCATCCCGGCACGACGACGAGCAGGTCTCGTACGTAGACGTGAACGCGTGGGCCGATAAGCATCTGAAGCCCGCGGGCTCCACGCTAGTGGAAACGATCCGCTCCTAAAGGGCAGAGCGGCTCACTACACCGTTTACTACACAGAATCGCCAAAAGCGGCCTGCGATTTTCATTGGCCTTCGTAGCGCTATGGGCGAAATTGCCACTACTATCAGGGACTTTCGACACTTATAGGGTAGTGGCGGGGACGTTAGGAGAACCTCCTACACGCTCCCGCCACATTTGAGCAGGAACCGTCTCGAACGCATCGCTGCCGGTCACAAGCTGGTCCTGCGGTGCTGCGTTTCGGGTAGACAAGAGCTGCGGGCCGACGCAGTTTCACGCTTTCTTAATGGATTGGCGTTAGGCTTTGGTTCTGCGGTGCCACGATAATCTCGGTACCTCCTAAACGAAGACCCTCGTTGGATCTTGGGCAATACTCGCACCAGGTTACAGGAACAAGCCACTTAGAGCGTAATCGCCTGGCTGTCTTGTTCGGCCTGCGATCGTGTCTACTTAAAAAGGAGTGACGTAATGCATGCGACTCGGTTAGTGAAGTACGCCGGTGCTCTGGTTGCGCTAGCGATATGCTCGGCGTGCGGCGGCGGTCCGGCAGTCGCCCCGTCAAATGCCGCGCTCAAGGTCCAATACATCGGTAGGACGCTCTCAGTCAACGGAAGGCTGGTAACCGCGGCGCGCGTGAACATGAGTCCGCTTCCCCGTTACGCCACTATTCTTCCTGACCTGCATTCTAAGAAGCGCTTTGAGTACGTCATCAACTTTTACGGCTCCTACGCCAGCATCTTCGACTATCCGAAGAGCGATAAACAGATCGGGACCATCAATAACGTGGGTGGCCAAGGGTGCACGAACGTCCTCTACGGCTATGGGAAGGGCATTGTCTGGATCGTCGCGGGCCCTGACCAGATCACGGAATACAAGGTTCCTCAAACGCCGATTAAGACGCTCTCTGTCACCGCGAATACTGAGCCGTCCAGCTGCGCGATGAATGCCGGTGGCGACCTTGCGGTTGGGAACTTGACCAACGGCAAAGTCATAATCTTCAAGCACGCGAGTGCCCCGGGCAAAGTTTACACCACGCCGCTGGATGAAGAGTTCTTCGATGGATACGACAATAAGGGTAACCTCTTCGCCGACGGCTTTACCGGCTACCGAACGGGTTTCGCGCTCATCGAGCTTCCGAAGGGCGGCAGTAAGTTTCAAACGATCACAACGAGCAACACTGTAAACTTCCCTGGCTCGGTGCAGTGGGACGGCACGTACCTTACTGTCTTCGATCAGACAGCGAACGCGATGTATCAGTACACGGTCAGCGGAACGAAGGCGACGTTGAAGGGCACAGTTTCGATTGCGGGTGCCGGTGACTGTGCGCAGACCTGGAACGTTGGAAACCTGATCTATTGCGGGGACGCATTTAACAACGATGGCGAGGTTTTTAAGTATCCGGCCGGCGGTTCACCGATTGCGGTCTTTACGGGGAATTTCGACGAACCACTCGGCGTGGTGGCAGCGCGAAAATAAACGCGCTCCCGCTTGCAACGAGGCCTTTGGGTTGCCGATGAACAAGCCCGCACGATGACGCATATCTTGCCGCAACCGCTAGAAGTGAAAGAATACTCCGAACGCGCACGCCGTTCGCAAGTGCGAATTGCGACCCCTCACGGCGACATTGTCTTCACGCTCTTTCCTGACGATGCGCCGCTCCACACGGCAGCGTTCATGAAGCTCGCCGATGCGGGGTTTTATGACGGGCTCGCATTTCATCGGGTCGAGCCGGGCTTCGTCGTGCAAGGCGGCGACCCGAAAGGTGACGGAACCGGAGGACCCGGATACCATCTCAAGGCCGAGTTCAACGTGCGCCCGCACCTCCGCGGAACGGTCGCGATGGCGCGCTCGTCCCAGCCCGATTCAGCCGGCTCGCAATTCTACATCTGCCTCGACGAAGCGCATTTCCTCGATGGGCAGTATACGGTGTTCGGCCAGATGACCGAAGGATTCGCTGCGCTCGACGCGATCAAGCGCGGTGACATCATGAAGAGCGTGAAGATCGAGCCGATAGTAACCTGATGGAATCCGCCGACGCTGCGGTGCCCCGGATCACACCCGAAGAGGCCAAAGTCATGATCGAACGTGGGAACACGCTTGTCGTCGACTTGCGCGAGACGTCTGAAGTCGTAAGGAGCGGTAAGATCGCCGGCGCCGTGCACGTGCCCTGCGGCGTGATAGAACTTCGCGCCGATCCCGAAGCGCCTTATTACGACAACATTTTTGACAAGGACAAGACGATCATCCTGTACTGCTCGGCCGGCGAACGCTCGGCTTTGAGCGGCGAGATGCTCAAGGAGATGGGCTACAACAACGTCTACAATCTCGGGCGCTTTGAGGATTGGGTCGACAGCGGCGGATCCGTCGAGACGCTTCGTTGATGGATCCCGTGCAGCAATAATCGACGCCTTGGGAAGCTGAACGCCCGGGGCGCCGGACCTCCCAAAACCACCTGCTGCCCTCGCCCGGCTTGCGAGCTGCGGCCGCCTCATAGGCGGGCGGTCCCCAAGGAAAAGCTGCCGGTAGAAAGGAAAGCCACCTCTCGCTTACTTTGTTTCGTTTAGGAGAAAAATTTCAATGACTTCCTTAGGTCGTTTGACTGCGCTGACCATTGTGGGCTTTGCCGCAGTAATCGCAGCGAGCGGACCCGCGCAAGCCGCAGCGCCGATTCTGATCAAGAGCTGCACCATCGCGAAGCCGAAGCCGCTGAGCCACATGGCCAACGGCACGCAGATAACCTACGTCAACCTCGGCAAGAAAACGGCAGCGAGTATCACCTTTGCGGTGGGATACCGTAACGCATCCTCGCATTATCTGCGCCGCGTCACCGACGTCGGATCCTTCGCCCCCGGCGCGACGATCAGCCACACGCTAAGCCTGTACAACGACGTAACCTACGCCGGCGCCCAGACCACCGTGTGTATGCCTGTCGAAGTGAAGTGGGCGGGCGGCACGGTTTGGATCGCACCCTCGTCCCATTAAAGATACCGTCTAGGCGGGGAAACTCAGGGCCGATCGGTAGATCGGCCCTTCGCATTCGTAGGACGCTCCCCGAGCGCGTCGAAGCGCGCAGCGTGCGCCTCGGATTTAGGACGCTCGTTTCGTTAGCCTTATGCGCGGCGGCCGCCGGCGCCGCTATGGCGCACCTTGCCATAGACGTCGTCGGTGACTACGCGCTAGCGGCGGACAGCTACGATCACCTGAATCACGGCTCGCGAGAACTGATCAGCGGCGTCGCACTCGTGCTCGCCGCGATTATCGCGGCTCGCGGTCTGCGGATCTGCTGCGAGATCGCCGCCGTCAATCGTACGCGCATAATCCCTTCCACTCCCCGCCTGTCAGAAGCCCTGGGCTTCGTCGTCGCTGCCGTCGCTACGAGCGCGGGGCTCGTGCCGATGATGGAATGGCTCGACGGGCGCCTCGCCGGCGTGCCGGTGCAGGGGCTCGACGACGCGTTTGGCGGATCGCTGTGGTTGGGGCTTGCCACGACGATCGCTTGTGCCGCCGGCCTGGCATTGCTGGTCTACGGCTTCGCACGCTGGCTCGTCTCGCATCGCGACGCGATCGTCACGATCATCGGGACATTGCTGCGCAGCGTTAACGGCAGCCATCGTCCTTCGAGTTGCGATCTCGCCGAACAACTCTTCACCCCCCGACGCCGGCGCACTCCACACGCGCTGCGTCTTTCCAAGCGTGGACCTCCCGAGCTCGCCTGCGCGTAGTTCTTTCTAACTACTCTTAGCTCAGGAGGAATCCCATGGGGAGCCTTTCCGCAGGAGCGCGCGTCGCGTCCGGGCTTGTTGCAATCGCCTTTGCGTTCGGCGCGGTCGCAACCGCGGCTCCGGCGCATGACCTGAAACTGGACCTGTCCGGTAGAGTCGTCGCGGAGGACGGGACGCCGATTGCCGGTGCGTCGGTCGTGCTTTCGGCGCAAGATTTTTCGAAACGCAAGCATACCGATGCCCGCGGCAAGTTCAAGTTTGACGACGTTCGAAGCGGCACGTACTCGGTTCGCGCCTCTGCGGCGGGCTACCAAACACTTTCGCAACGCACGATCAGCGTTGGTCCTTCAGACACCAGCGTCGTGCTCGTTCTTTCGCGGGCAACGACCAACTCCCTGACGGTGATCGGGCAAGTGCGCGCGTCGGGGAGCGAAACCGTTTCCACATCGTCCGCCCCCACCGTTTCTTTGAGCGCGCAGAACGCCGCCGCGGCGGGGGTTACGGCCGTTTCCTCGATGTTATGGAATCAGCTCTCCCTGACGCCCGTCTTGCCGATGGGCGGCGGCAGCAATGCAACGGTGGCCTTTGCCGTGCGCGGGCCCGATCCCACGGAAACGCTCGTCGATATCGACGGCCATCAGGTAAACAACGGAAACACCGGCGACCTCGATCTGTCGCTGCTCGACCCCGCCGCGTTGCAAGACGTGCAGGTCGTCTACGGCATCTCACCCTCATCGCTAATCGGTCCAAACACGATCGGCGGCGGCCTCAATATCGTAACGCTTCAACCGACCACCGCGCCGCATTCCCTACTGCGCATCTTCGGCGGCTCGTACGGAACGTTTGGCGAAACGTTGCAAACGACCGGAACGGACGACCGCTTCGGCTACGCGTTCTCGCTTCACGCCACGACGTCGTCGGGATCGGTCAACCAAACCATTCTCGCTCCGCCCCCGCCGGCGGCTCCTCCGTCCGGAAATGAGACGTTCCAGAACGTCGGCAGCGGTTCCGACGGCAACTCGTTGCTTACCAAGCTGCGCTATCAGCTGGGCGGATCCAACGGATACGGCTACGTGCAGCTGGATTTTCGCAATCAGACCGTCGTAAAGGATGACTCGTCGCTGCTCACGACGTTCACGCCGCCCGGTTTTAACGGAGGAGGCGGCGGCGATGCGCTACCGGCAGATGCCTCTGCGAACTCCGGCGGCTATCAGAGCTTTGCCGGCACACTGCTCGCCGCGCATCAAGCCAACTACGGGCTCGACGCCCAGTTGCCGCTCGGGGGGCAAACTCTGGATGGTGCGCCCGCGACGGTCCTGCAGTTTAGCCACTTGACGACGCTCGCATCGCAATCGGTCTCGGGGCCCGGAGCCGCATCGTTGCCGTATCTCTACAATCAGCGCGACTTGCTCGGAGACGACTGGCTCGAGCTCGATCACCGATTCACTAACGGCTCGCTCTCGTTCAAATACGACGTCGGCACGGAATCGCTCGCCACCAACTACGTGCAAGGCCAGATCGTCGCGCAGGCAAGAACGGTTGGATCTAATCGCACACCACCGACGCAGGCGTTGTCGTTAGCTCAAACGCAACGCTCCGGAGTCTTGCGCTACCAGGGCGATCCGAGCAGCCAGATCCATTTTTCACTGGCGCTTTACGACAGCAATTTCAGCACGTTCGGAAATAGCTTCGATCCCCGCGCGGGGCTCGTCTGGACCCCCACCGGCAATACGGCGGTCCGCGCCTCCGTCGGAACGACGTTCCAAACCCCTCAGCTTTCCGAGTTGGTCGTACCGCCGCCGGCCGATCGCGTTCCGGTCGGCGGCATCATCTTCGTGGGAAATCCCAACCTGCGGCCGGATCGCGCAACCGATTTCGATCTCGGTGCCGAGCAGATCGTGGGAAGCCGCCGCAGTCCCCTGCACGTTTCGGCGGACCTCTATCAGACGAACCTCCGGTCGCCCTCGAGTCAACTCAACGTTACGCCGATTCCGAACTGCCAAACGCAGCGAAATCCGACGCCGTGTCCGTTGAGCTACCCCGTCAATGCCGGCAACGGCATCTATCGCGGCGTCGAGCTGCGCGCGGACCAGCAGTTCGGCCCCGACGTGCACCTTCGGGCCGGGTGGGACGTCAACAGCTCGTTTTTGACGGTGATCCCGGCGTCGATTCAGGACGGTACGCTCGTCGCGGGACAACAGGTACTGGGCGAGCCCCTCCACAAGGCGTACGTATCGCTGGATCGCGAGCCGCCTGCGGGCCTCGCCTACGGCGCGCGGTTGAATTACGAAGGAATGTACAACGAGTTGAATCGCTCGCCATATGCGACGCTCGACGCGCATGTTGACTATCGGCGCGATGGCTACGACTTCGGCCTGTACGGCACGAATCTAACGAACGTCTACAGCAACCCGTTCACGATCGTGGGGGGCGGGGTGCCCTACGGCACGCTCCCCGGTCAATCCGTGATCCTTCCCAACGCGTACGTATTGCAGGGCGCATCGGTCGTATTCGTCGTGACTCGCACGATCTAAAAGAGAATCGTTTGAAAATCGCCGACGTGCTCGAATCCGACGCGACGATACAACGCGATGGCGGCTTCGTTGAAGTCGTTCACGTACAGCGAAATGGTCGGAGAGGCCTCGAGCAGCCGGTCGCAGATTGCCGCCAGCGACGCGGTCGCGAATCCCCGGTGCCGCATGGCGGGCGGCGTCCAAATACCTTGCAACTGGATCGTGCGCTCGCACCACGGACCGATGTTGCAAAAAAAGCAGATGCGGCCGTCGGCGATCCCGACCCACCACAGCTTGCGCTCGATCATTTGGCGAACCGCCTCTGAAAACTCGGCGGCGCCATGGCGGGGATCGTAGGCAAGCTCTTGGCGGACCATCTGCGCCGAGCCGTCGGCCACCGCCGCACACTCGTCGGCTCGTGCGTGCCGAACCGTCGTGCGAGGTTCATGTCGACGCAGTCGCGCGCGGTCGAGCATCATCACGAACTGACGGTCGCGCACCAAGCGCGGCCGAACGTGCCAGCCGGCAACGAGATTCCAAAACGCGCTCACCGTTGCCCGCGCGCCCGCGATCATGCGCTCCCCGCGATGGCGTTTGGCATAGTCGGCGAACGCCTGCAGCGCAACCGGCTCGGCCGCGATGACGAGCTGACGGCCGAAAAACGCGACACCCTGGACCCCATTCCCGTCGGCAGCTACGGCCAGCTCGCTGCGCGCACGAGAAGGCGGATCGTGGAGGAGCTCGTGCGTGATAAAAACGTTGAGATACGGCGAGCGACTAAGAAAGCGCAGCGCCTCGCCTCGATTCGCGCGGGAAAGCGGCTCGATACGCATTACCTCGGGCCTAGAGATACGTCCATCAGCGGCTTGCCGGTCGGTTCTCGGCTGCCGCCGTCCGGTTCGAGCGTGACGGTAACTTCCGTGGTCGAACGTGCATCGACCGGCAGCAATACGATCGCTGCACCGCGCGCATCCGGCAGGAAGGTTGGCGATGCCGATACTCGCGTCGCCCCCTTGGCCACCGTCCAGCACTCGTAGACTTTTCCGCGCGGTGGTTCGGGCAGCGCATGCACCGCTAAATAGATGTGGCTCCCCCGCGCGATCACTTCGCCGTTCGCTCCGTCGTAGTGTCGCGCGCGACTGTCGGATATGTCGAGGAGCGCGATGCGTTCGCTCGTGAGGCTGCGCGCGAGTGCGGTGGCGCGAGCCGAGAGATGCGCGACCTCTCGCTCCTGCTGCTTGAGATGATCGAGCAACGAGATGTTCGCAATCGAGGAGATCAAGGCGATTGCGAAACAGGCGGCCGCTACGAGATACGCAGGCCATACCGATTGCTTCACTGCAGCTATCTTCCCACGGATGGTTCGAGGCCCTTCGAGCGGACGTGTCGTACCTGTGCCGCCATGGATCCGTTGGAGGAGTTGCGCGAAAAGATCCCGGGTTTCCCGGGTTATGGCGGGGACATCGAGCGACGGCGTTCCGATGAGCTGGTGCGATCCTGCCTTGGGGAGGCGCTCGCCGACCTCACCCTGCGCTGGGGCCCCCTTTCAGCGGAGTTGACCCAGCGCGTCGACGCATTGCTGCTGCGGGTCGGTTTCGCAGATCCGAAGGCGTTTGCCGTGCATAGCGTCTTCGGTCGAATGCCGGCTACGGCCGGCGACGACGGCACGTTCGTCGCGCTGGACCTTGCAGTCGTCGCGGATGCCGACCGGGCTTCGTCGATTACGCCGGACGCGGTTGGGCAATACCTCGATGACGTCACCGCGACGCTCGACCGCCGCGATGCCACGATGCGCGCGGCCGTGACGAAGCCGTAGCTGCCGTTGGCGGTAGAGTTTGCACTTGCGGCCGCGTTGCTGCATCTCGTGCCTCGACCCGCGCAGATCGAAACGCTATCGTGCCCGTCACGCGGAGCGGCCGTTCCGCGAACCGTTTCTGCCGGTTTCGACCCGGCGGCGAGAGCCGAATTAGACGAGCGCTGGAGCGCTCTGGGCATCGGTCCGCTGCGTACGTCGGTACCGCACAGCGCAACGATCTTGGTTCGGAATGACCCATCGCTCGCGGCACAAGCCTATCGATTAACGGTTAGCTCGGGCCACGCGCTGATCGAAAGCTCCGATGCGGCGGGAGCATTCTATGGAGCGATGACGCTGGGGCAGTTGCCGGCACGAGCGGGGGGCGCGTGGACGATGCCGTGCGTTCGCATCGAGGATCGCCCCGCGCTGCGGTGGCGAATCCTCTCCGACGACGTGTCGCGCGGTCCGTTGCCGACGATGCGCTACTTCGAAGAGCGAATACAAACGATCGCGGCCTTTAAAATGAATGGCTACTCGCCGTACATGGAGCACGTCTTCCTAAGCCCGACGGATCTGCTTCCCGCGCCGCTGGACGGAATTACGCCGGCCCAGCTGCACGCTTTGGCAAGCTACGCGGCTCGCTTTCACGTCGCACTGATCCCCGAGCAGCAAAGCTTCGCGCACATGCACAATACGCTGCGAGTCGAGCGGTACGCCGCGGCGGCAGAGCTGCCGCATGGGTTCCTTCTCTCTCCGAACGTAGCGCTTTCGCAGGAGTATCTGTCGCGCATCATCGCGCAAGAGCTGGCGGCGGTGGGGCACCCGCCGTTCTTTCACATCGGATCCGACGAAACGGCGACGCTCGGGCTTGGCCAAACGCAGGCGTACGTTGCCTCGCGGGGCCGCTCCCAGGTTTACGCGGCGCATATCGTCGCCATGAATCGCCTGATCGCCCCCTCCGGCGCGCGCATCATGCTGTGGGACGACGGCATCGAAGGCGATCCCGGCATACTGAAAATGATTCCAAGCACGGCAGTGGTCGTCAACTGGCACTACGGAGCCGAGGCTAGCTTCGAACCATACATCCAAACGATTGCGCGGGGCGCGTTTGCGCAAATGGTGGCTCCCGGGGCGAGTAACTGGAACGAGATCTTTCCGAACGTTACACGGGCGCTGGCCAACGAACGCCTCTTTATCAACGAAGGCAAAGCCGCCCACGTTCTCGGTCTGTTCGAAACCGTCTGGCACGACGACGGCGAGACGCTCTACGAGGCGACCTGGTATCCGGTGATCTACGCCGCGGCCGCGGCCTGGCAAGGCGGAGACGTTGCGCCGGAGCAGTTCGCGTCGGATTTTCCTAGCGCGTTCTTTGGCGTCGACGACTCGAGCTACAGCGCGAACGTGCAGGAACTCGGGCGCGCGCTGCTTTTGTTGGAACCGGCCGGCGACCCGCCGCCGAACCAAACGAATTCGTTGTTTTGGGGCGACGTCTTCGATCCGGAGCTCACCGGTCAGGTGTCCGCGGTCGCGGCCAGTAGGGTGCGTTTAACGGCAGAATCGGTCGAGCAGGATCGTTACTTCAGCCGTCCTCCGCTTCACGCCAACGCGGCCTTCGTCATGTTTTTGGCGGCGCGCCGATACGATGCGCTGGCCCGCAAGGTTCAAATCGCCCGCGAGGTGCAAGCGATGTACGCCGACGCGCTGACGCACGCGTCGACGGATCGTGACGCCACCCTTCGCGACTTGCTGTGGTGCCGGTATTGGATGTGGGAGCTGCGTGACGCGTACGAGGGATTGGCTTCGCTCTACGAGCGTGCGTGGCGTTATGAAAGCCGAGACGGGCATCTCCCGAGCAATCTCGAGCGCTATCATCTGGCAGCTCAAAAAGCCATCGATCTCGGCGATGCGTTCTATCGCGCAAGCCGCCAATACGAGCGCTCGAAGTCGCTCCCGCCCTTCGGTAAGGTCGTGTCGCCCTGAGCGCGGCGCTGGTCCTGCTGGTGTTCGCGGTTTTTGCGGTGATGATGTACCTGCGTTGGATGCCCGCGCTCGTCGCGGTTCCTTGCATGGCGCTTGCCATGTCGTTGGCCGCGGGCGTTCCCGTCGCGAAGTTCGGCGGCATCATCACCGGCGGCGCGGTTGCGCTCGCGCCGGTGTACGTCGCGGTCGTGTTCGGTGCGCTGTTGGGGCGCGTCACGATCGAAACGGGAATCGCGCGGACGATCGTCAATCTGGCGGCCGAATTCGGCGGCGAGCAGCCGTTCGCGCTAGCGCTTGGGCTCTGCGCGATCGTGGCGGTGCTCTTCACGTCGCTCTCGGGGCTCGGCGGAATCATCATGGTCGGATCGATCGTGTTGCCGATCATGATGACGGCCGGCGTTCCGCGGGTCGTCGCCGGGACGACCTTTCTCATGGGCTTTGCCTTGGGCTTCATCTTCAACATCGCCAACTGGACCTTTTATACGAAGTATTTCGGCGTGACGCCCGGGCACCTCATACGATACGCGATCGTCTTGGCCGTTCTTGACGCGCTCGCGCTGGTGATCTACGCCGCGATCGCCTTCCGGCGTGAGAACGGTTATGTCACTTGGACGGTCGCCCCCGACGCGCTCGAACCCGCGCGTCGCGTTCCGCCCGTAGCGCTGTTTACGCCGGTGCTGCCGCTGCTGCTGTACTACGCGTTGCACTTCGAAGCGGCTCCGGCGTTCATCGTTGCGGCGGTCTTCGGCGTCCTGACGACGCGGCCCGATCGAGCCGTGCAGCAGCTCGTAGCCGCCGCCATCCGCGGCGTTGAGGACGTCGCTGCGGCCGTGCTGTTATTCATGGGCATCGGCATGCTGCTGGTCGCAACGCAGCAACCGCAATTTGCCGCGGCTTTGCAACCGCTAGTGGCGGGAGGCTGGCTTCGTAATCCGGCCGCTTACGTGCTGCTCTTCGGGGTGGCAAGCCCGCTTGTGCTCTATCGCGGGCCGCTCAATCCATTCGGCGTCGGGATCGCGATCTTCACGGTGCTCTTGACCGCGCAGGTCCTGCCGCCGCTCGTGATCGTCGCTGCGATCATGGCCGTCGTTCAGGTGCAAAACGTCTGCGATCCGACGAACACCGCCAACGTCTGGATCGCCAATTTCACGGGCGTACCGATCGACACGATCACCAAACGCACGCTGCCCTATCAAACGATCGTGGCGATCGCGGCAACGCTCGTCGTCGTGTTGGCCTCGCCGGCGCTCTTTGGCGTAAGCCCATTCGCATCGCTCGTCCACGTCGCGCGCGCGCAAGAAGCGCTGCCGGGTTTCTACGCGGCGCCGTCCGCGCGCGACGTCATCGCTGTCGACGACGATGGAACGCCGCTCGCGCGTGCCGGCGCGGAAGCGGCTTCGGCTGCACTCGCCGGCGGACCCTGGCACACGCTGCGCTTCCACGACGATCCCAACGCGAGCGATTGCACGCACAAGCGCTACGCCGCCTACGTCCGCGTTGCAGCCTCGACGTTTCATCTGCTCGAAGGCGACGACGTTGACATCGGCTTGCGACTCGAAGACTGCGGGGGCTGGATCGTCGACGAATGGCACGATCACGAGCTCGTCTTGCCTCCTCCCGCGCCGACCGCGGCACGCCTCTTGGCACTGCAAGGCGTGGCCCGCGTGCGCGCCTGGGCGCTTTCCGAACCGGTCCGCAGCGAGAACCTGTTTGCTCGAGGCGTCGCCGCGCGAGCCGGCGACCGGCCAACCTATTTTTACGCCTTCTTCACCAGTTACGACGGCAATCTGCGCGCCTACGTTCGGGCCGGTGGCCCGGCGTACGATGCCGGTTTGCGGTCCGGCGACGTGATCGAAAAGATCGACGGTCTGGACTGGTGGCGCTACGGCACCTATCAAGCGCAGCAGCGCGCGTACGACGGAAGGCCGCACGTCTTCGAAATCCAGCGCAACGGCCGCACCGGTGAAGTGCGCCTGACGGCGCCTTTCGTCCTCGCGGGACAGGGCTAATGGATTCGACAACGCGTTTTGGTTCGCGGGCGAGCGCCTACGCGGCTTTTCGTCCTTCGTATCCGCCCGAAGCGATCGACGCGGTTATGGAAGGCCTTGGCGATCCCTGCGCGGTGACGATCGCCGACGTCGGCGCGGGAACGGGAATTTCGTCCCGGCTCTTCGCGGAGCGTGGCGCCGCGGTCATCGCGATCGAGCCAAACACGCGCATGCGTGCGGCGGCGGAACAGCATCCGCGCGTGCGATGGCGCGAGGGCACCGCCGAGCGCACCGGTTTGGCCGATGCGAGCGTGGACGCCGTCGTCGCGTGCCAGGCCTTCCATTGGTTTGCAACGCGCACGGCCATGGAAGAATTTCGCCGCGTCGCGCGCCGTCGCGCGGCCCTCATGCAATACGAGCGCGACGAGGGTGATCCGTTCACCGCTGCCTACGGCAACATCGTGCGCGCCTATGCTACCGACGATACCGAAGCGATGCGCGGACGCGGGCTCGCCGTATTTGCGGAATTTCCGAACGCCCGCGTCACGCGCAAGAGCTTCGCTGCGGCCCAGCGGCTCGATTCCGGAGCGCTGCTGGGTCGCGCCGCCTCGTCGTCATACCTTCCCAGCTCCGGTGCTGCGGCCGACTCGCTGCGCAGCGACCTGCGAGCGCTCTTCGATCGACGCCATCGTGGCGGGTGGGTTGGGCTCGTCACCGTGACGTTCGTGCTGATCGCCGACTGGTAACGGCGATGCAAACGCGGCACCTTCGCGTCGGCATCGACGTGGGCGGCACTTTTACCGACGTTGTGGCGATCGATGCCGCCACGCGCGAGCTCGTTGCGAGCGTCAAGGTTCCGACGACGCACGGGGCGCCGCAGGGGGTCGCGGCGGGAATCGTAGCCGGCATCGAACGGCTCTTGCTCGACCCCAACGTCAGCTCGTCGCGTGTCGCATTCATCGCGCACTCGACGACGCAGGCCACGAACGCGCTGCTCGAGGGCGATCTCGCGCGAGTGGGCGTGCTCGGCTTGCTCGACGGTTTGGGATGGCTATCCCAACGGCAAATACGCTTCGGCGCCGTCCCGCTCGGCTCGGGGGCGAGCTTCGATCCAACGTTCGCCTTTGCGTCCGCACGCGACGAAGATGCGATCCGGCGCGGCGTGGAGCAATTGATTGCCGGCGGCGCGGAGGCCATCGCGGCGAGTCAGACCTTTGGCGTGGACCGTCCGGAGCCGGAGTCGAGTGCCGTAGCCTATGCCCGCGAGCGCGCCACCGACGCGACCAGCGGCCACGATGTCAGCATGGCGTACGGTTTGCGCGCGCGAACGCGCACGGCCGCGCTCAACGCGGCGATCCTTCCGAAGATGCTTCGGACCGCGCGAATGACCGAGGCGGCGGTGCAGCGCGCCGCGATACCGGCGCCGCTCATGGTCATGCGAAGCGATGGCGGCGTGATGGACGTGCGCGAGATCGAACGCCGGCCGATCTTGACGCTGCTCTCCGGGCCGGCCGCGGGAATAGCTGGCGCACTGCTCTACGAACGCGTGAGCGAGGCCATCTTCGTGGAGGTCGGTGGCACCAGTTCGGATTGTTCCGCCATACGCGCCGGGCGCCCGCAGATGCGGCCCGCCCGAATCGGCGGGCATCGCACGATGTTGCGCACGCTCGACGTTCGCACGCTCGGCATCGGCGGAGGGAGCATGCTGCGAGTCGATTCAAGCGGCGTCTTCGACGTCGGTCCGCGCAGCGCTCATATCGCGGGTTGCGCGTATGCCTCGTTCGTTGCGCCGGATGCCCTCGAGGGAGCGCGGGTCGAATACATCGCGCCCGGACCGCACGATCGCGCCGAATACGTAACGCTGGTCGCGCGCGATGGAGCACGCATCGCGCTCACGACGACCTGCGCGGCAAACCTGCTGGATAGCGTTCCCCCAGGCGCTTTCGCGCGCGGAAACGCGGAGGCCGCTCGCCGCGCCTTCGAACTACTGGCACGGGACATCGGCGGCGATCCGACTTCCCTGGCACGCAACGTGCTGGCGATTGCGGTCGAAAAGCTTCGCCGCGCGATCGATCAACTGATCGCCGACTACGCGCTCGAATCGCAAGGCATCACGATCGTAGGCGGCGGCGGCGGCGCCGGGGCCTTGGTGCCCGCGGTAGCCGCGGCGATGGGCGTCGCGCACCGGATCGCGCGCGACGCGCCCGTGATCGCGCCGATCGGCGTCGCGCTGGCGCTGGTGCGCGACGTCGTCGAACGCACGATGTACTCGCCGTCGGCGCATGAGATCGCGCTGATCCGGCGCGAGGCGGCCGACCGTGTGATCGCGGCGGGCGCGTCGCCCGATTCGGTTGAAGTCGAAGTCGAGATCGATACGCAGCGCAATAAAGTGTGCGCGACGGCATCGGGCGCGACCGCATTGGTCGAGTCGGCTTCCGGTGCTGCTTGCAGCGAGGCGGAGCGCCGCTCCGCCGCGGCACATTCGCTGCGCTGCGATGCCGCCGATCTCGAATGGATCGACTTGACGGGCGCCTTGAGCGCGTATCAGCGCTGCGAGAGATTTGGGGGAAGATTTGGGCGCTCGCACCTCGTATGCGAACTGCGCGTCGTTGACGAGCGCGGTGTAGTGCGACTTGCGTTGCGCAACCCAACGCTCGCGTTCACGACGGTGCGTGACGTCGGGCCATGCGTGCGGCGGGTAATCGAAAGCGCCACGCAGTTCGGCGACGTCGGGCGCGCGTTACCAGCGCTCTACCTGTTGCGCGGTGCGCGGATCGCCGCCTTCGAAGGCCTGTCGAGCGCCGGCCAGGCAGTCGCTCTCGCAGCCGAAGAGATGGAAGGCTGCGACGACGCCGTGCGCGTCGCACTGCTGGTCGTCCCCCGCCGCGCTTGAGAGCCACCTTGTCATCCTGAGCCCTTCGACTTCGCTCGCTCCGCTCGCTGCGCTCAGGGTGACAAGAGTATTACTCTAGAGTCCGATCTGGCCTAAGTTTCCGACAAAGCGCTGCGTATTCGGAGATTCCCACCAGTTCGCGACCGCGGCTTCGATCTCGGGCAGTTCCCGCAGGCTGTGGACGTGCGTTTCGATCGCGCCGCGATTCGGCTTTGGCGCCTTCAATTCGGCGTGAAGCGCGTCGATGGTCGCATGCGCGCGATGCCCCGCAGGCAGCGATGCGTGGAGATCTTCGTGGGGCAGCACCGGGCGCGTCTCCGCATCCGCGACGAACTCTTCGCTCGCAATGAGCCCGGTCGCGTCCGCGTCCGTGACACCGTCGCGCAGCTCGCCGATCTTTTTTTCGATGTCCATTTCGATCCCTAGTTTACCGGTGGTTGCCGGACTGCCAGTCTTGCGGTTTCCTCTAAAGCGACGGTGCTCTTGTGGCGGCCATATGAGAAGTAGAAAATGAGCCCTGCCACCAGCCAGATCAGGAACCACAACCAAACGATCGGGAAGAATCCCCATGCGACCGGATTGCCGATCTTGAGGTAGTAAATCAGCCCCAGAGCGGTAACCGCCGAAAGTACCGGAATGATGTACGGACCGAACGGCAGTTGGAACCGTCCGGTCATCTCCGGGTGTCTGCGGCGCAGAATCGGAACCGCAATCGAAACCAGGATGAACGCGGCGAGCGTTCCCATGTTCGTTAGCGAGCCAACGATGTTGATTGGCGTCAGTGCGGCGATGGCAGCGATGCAGATGCCGAAGAAGAGCGTTGAAAAGATCGGCGTGCGCCAGGTGGGATGGATTCGTGTGAAAGACGGCGGGATCAGACCGTCGCGCGACATCGCGTAGAAGACGCGGCTTTGCCCAAACATCATCACGAGCAATACCGTGGTGAGCCCTGCAATCGCGCCGATCGAGATGATGACACCTGCCCAGCTCAAGCCCACGTAGTTCATCGCAAAAGCGACCGGGAACGAAACGTTGAGTGTGTAGAACGGCACCATGCCGTTGAGAATCGCCACGACGATGATGTACAAAATCGTGCAGACCGCCAAGCTCATGAGGATGCCGAACGGCAGATCCTTGCCGGGGTTGCGCGCCTCTTCGGCGGTCGTCGACACCGCATCGAATCCAATATACGCAAAGAAGATAAACGCCGCGCCACCCAGCATGCCGGTCCAGCCGAACGGGAAATAGCCGCCCATGCCGGCGAGACCGCCGGGCGGCAAATGATAGTTTGCGCCGTTGATGTGGCCGAGGCCGATGACGATGAAGAAGAGCACGATAAGCAATTTGATTGCGACGATCACTGCGTTGACGGAGCCGGACTCGCGCGTTCCGCGGGCAAGAAGAGCGGTGATGACGAGAATGATGCCCGCAGCCGGCAGATTCGCATAACCAGAAACGCCGGCTTGGCCGGCCAGGCCCCAATGCGGTCCGTTCGCCCAGACGTCGGGAATGTTCAGCCAGCTAAGTCCGGTTTGATGCAAGATGTTCACGAAATAGCCCGACCAACCAATGCTGACGGTGGCTGCACCGAGGGCATATTCCAAAACGAGGTCCCAGCCGATGATCCAGGCCAAGAATTCGCCCAGCGTCGCGTACGTATATGTGTACGCGCTGCCGGAGATCGGGATCTTGCTCGAGACTTCCGCGTAACAGAGTGCCGCCAGTGCGCTGACGAAGCCGGCGACGACGAACGACAGCGTTAACGATGGTCCCGCTCGCGTTGCCGAAGCGACGCCGGTCAAGACGAAGATGCCGGTGCCGATAATCGCGCCGATGCCCATGGCGGTGAGCGCCCACGGTCCCAGCGAGCGTTTCAGCCCGTGTTCCTCGTCGCCGCCCTCCGCGAGAATTCGCGCCAGCGGCTTCACTCGTTGCATCAACATTGACGATCCTTTCTAGCTTAGCGCAAGAAGCGGATTGCAAACGGATAGGTGAATGGGCGTCCGTCGGCCGCAGCCAGCGTACCCATGATGATGAAGATGACCGACAGCAACAGCACCACCAGTATTGCAACGCCGATGGACACCCATAACGTCGCGAAGGCGATTCCGTACATGGCATCCTCCGCGGAGCCGCTGTTGGCGATAAAACCCAACGTGAATCCGACGCCGATCAGTATTGCGATGATTCCCAGGATCGAAAGGGTGATCTGGTAGTTTAGCGACGCTCGCGCGTGCTCGCCGACGAACGGCGATTCGTGACCCTTGATCAGATAGACGATCAGCGGCCCGAGCACGTGACCGAAGGGTAGCCCGGCAACGGCGACGAGCGCGCCCAGATGCGCGGCCATCGCCCAATTGCGTTCTTGGGCAGTAATCGAAGCCTGCATGCGCCGTTATTGTTGAACGCGCGGAAATGGCCTGCTCTGCGAGGCGACGAATCGCGGCGCATGCAGGCTCCGAGCCAGGCGGCACCGTCTGATTATGACGTCCTCGTGGTCGGTGGCGGCAACGCCGGTTGTGCCGCGGCGCTTGCGGCCGCGCGTCACGGCGCGCGAACGCTCCTGATCGAGCGCTATGGCTTTCTCGGCGGCACTGCAACGGCGGCAATGGTTGGTCCCTGGATGACGTTCCACTCCGGAGAAGAGCGCATCGTCGGCGGTATTGCTCAGGAGATGGTCGAGCGCCTGATGCGTAAAGGCGCGTCCCCCGGGCACATCCCCGATTCGTCGGATTACGTGGCCACGATAACGCCATTCGATCCTGAGGTTCACAAGGCGCTGCTCTTCGAGATGATGCGCGAAGCCCGCGTCTCGCTGCTGCTGCATGCGTACTTTCTGTCGGCGCAAGTTGAAGATGAAGCCGTCGTGGGCGGCACGTTTGCGACCGTTGCGGGCACCCGAGACTATCGCGCATCGGTCGTGGTCGATGCCACCGCGGATGCGTTGGTCGCATTCTCGGCCGGCGTACCCACACAGCAGGGCGACGAGCGTGGGCGCGTCCAACCGGCAACGCTGATCTTCCGCGTGAGCCACGTCGATCTCGCCCTGCTCGCGGAGTACCTGCGCGAGCATCCGGACGAACTGCGAACCTCGCTGCCGGTGCCGCAGATCACGGCGCCGGCGCTGACGGCCGTGGCGGGCTTGTACGCGCTTTGGCAACGCGCGCGAGAAGACGGTTTGGTCGACGTGCCGCGCGAGCTCGTATCGTTTTTTATCTCGCCCTACCCAGATGAGGTTACGGTCAACATGACGCGCGTGGTTGACGTGGACCCGCTCGACCCGGACGATCTCACGCGCGCCGAGGTGGAATCGCGGCTTCAGGCCATGCAGCTGCTGGAATTCTTTCGGAGCTACGTACCCGGGTTCCAAAACGCGCGGATCGCCGCGACCGGAACCCAGGTTGGCATTCGCGAATCGCGTCGCATCGTCGGCCGATACACGCTGACGCGTGAGGATGTACTGCAGGCACGCCATTTCGACGACGCAGTTGCTCGAAGCGCCTATCCCATCGATCTGCACAACCCCAGCGGCAGCGGGACCGCGACGCATCGCCTCGCACTGGGAGAGAGCTATGAGATTCCGTATCGCTGTCTGCTGCCGATCAACCGCGACGCGTTGCTGGTTGCCGGGCGGTGCATCTCGACGACGCACGAGGCCCTCGCCTCGACGCGACTGACGCCAACGGTGATGACGCTGGGCCAAGCGGCCGGAACCGCCGCGGCGCTGTCGCGCGCGCGACGGGTTCCGGTGGGCGACATCGATCGGGGCGAGCTGCGCGCGCAGTTAATCGCCGACGGCGTTCCGCTGCGGCGCGGCGCCAGATGAAGACGGCTCTTGCGCTGGCGCGCCGGTATGGCGTCGCGGTGCGATTCGCGGAGCTAGGTGATTGGGGAGATCACGAGCTGCGCGCGGAGTACGATCCCGCCGTTCCGGAAATTCGGCTCAACGTCGCGGTCGCCGCGCGATTCTCGCCGACCGAGCTCGGCGAGTTCGTCGCGCTTGCCGTCGGACACGAGCTGTACCACCATCGCGAATCGATTGAAGAGATCGTGCGGTTGCGCGATCGCAGCGCGCGGGAATCGGCGGCCGACGCTTTCGCACGCGAGTTGCTCGAGCACTCGGCATGACGTCGTTCATGGTTGCGGGCATCGACGGAGGCCAAAGCTCCACCGTCGCCATCATTGGCGACGAGAGCGGGCGGATTCTGGGACGCGGAACGGGCGGGCCCTCCGACGAGATCGGCGTTGCGGCGGACTCGACGCGGATGCACGACGCGTTGCGTTCTGCGCTGGCCGACGCGTCCCGGCAAGCCCAGCTTGCGGAGGGCACGCAGTTTGAAGCCATCGTCGCGGGCGTGAGCGGCTATAACGGGCGCGCCTCCGGGCGCCCACCGCAGCTGCCCGTCCGCCGTTTTCTCTTGATGCACGACGCGCCGATCGCGCATGCCGGCGCGTTGGCCGGCCAATCGGGCGTCGTGGTGATCGCGGGCACCGGTTCGGTGGTTTACACGCGCGATCGCGAGGGTGTAGGCCATACCCTGGGCGGCTGGGGGTTTCTCTTTGGCGACGAGGGCAGCGCGTTTCGCATTGCGTCCGACGCGCTGGAAATGTTGATGCGCGCGGAAGACGACGGCGATGCGACGCTCTTGCAAGCCACTCAAGCGGCATGCGCGTTCTTCGGAATGCCGTCGTTGCGCCGGCTCGCTCGCGGGTTCTACGCCGGCGAGCTCGGCCGCGATCGGCTCGCGGCTTACGCACCGGCGGCGCTTCGTTTCGATCGTTTTCGGAAAATGGCAAACCGCGGCGCGGATCGCCTGGCAGAGCTCGCCTGTCGCGCGATCGATGCCGGCGGCACGGCACGCGTGGCGCTCGCGGGGGGAGTCTTTGGCGATGCCGCATTCGGTCAACGCGTGCGCGACGGCATTCGGGGAACGGTGCCAAATGCCGAGGTCGTCGAGGCGCGCTACGAACCCGCGGCAGGAGCGCTGTTGCTCGCCTACCGCGAGCTCGGCATCGAGATGGAACCTCTTTGGCGATGAGCTTGCTCGACGGTCTGCGCGGCGGGCTCATCGTCTCGGTGCAGGCCTGGCGCGGCTCGGCCCTCGACGATCCGCTGGTGATCGCCGCGATGGCCCGCGCGGCCCAGGACGGCGGAGCGGTGGCCGTTCGCATCGCGGGCGTGGAACATTTGCGCGCCGTGCGCGATCGTGTCGCCTTGCCGGTCATCGGTTTGATCAAGCGCGAATATCCGGGCTTCGAGCCGTACATCACGCCGACGCTTACGGAAGTGCGCGGCGTGATCGCTACCGGCGCCGACATCGTGGCGTTCGACGCAACGGCGCGGCCTCGCCCGGGCGACGGGCAGCTGGCCGATACCATCGAGTCGATTCATGCGAGCGGGCGCCTTGCGATGGCGGACTGCGCAACCTCGGGTGACGCATTAGTCGCAGCGCGCCTCGGTGCGGACGTGATCGCCACGACCCTCGCCGGATACACCGGGGATACGAAGGGCCGGCCGCTGCCGGACCTCGATTTGGTTCGCGAGCTGGGGGCGATTGCGGCGTTCAAAGTATGCGAGGGCGGGATCCGCTTGCCGCAGGAGGTTCGCGCGGCGCTCGATGCGGGCGCCGACGCGGTCGTGGTTGGAACCGCGATTACCAACGTCGACTGGCTGGTGCGGGAGTTTGCAGGGTCCGCCGACAGAGTCTCTTAACAGCCCGTTTAGTCGATGCGCGGCGGCACATTCGGCTTTTATAATCGCCCTGGGGAGAAAGCTTTCTTTTGGTTGAGAACAGAGCGCAGTCCGTCCGGCTGGGCGGTGGGTTTTGGACGGCTACGGCGATCCTCGGCATCCTGGCCGCGGGATCGATCGTCTTCTGGTACCTCTTTCCGCTCGACCGCTATCTGCCCGAGGCCATCGTCACGGCCCGACAAGTGGATACGCTTTTTCGGTTCATGGCGGCCACGGGAAGCGCGCTGTATATCTTCGTCGCCGGATACCTGATCTATTTTTCGATCGCGTTTCGCGCGAAACCGACGGATCCGCCCGACGCCATCGGCGTACAGGTGCACGACAACCGCAAACTCGAGTTTTGGTGGACTCTCATCCCGGTTCTCTTCGTCATCTTGCTTTCAGTCATCAGCGTGCGCATTTGGTACGAGATCTTGTTGGAACCGGAAAACGGAGTGGTCGTCGAAGCGATCGGTCACCAGTTCTATTTTTCGTTCCGTTACCCGCAGATCAACGGCGAGGTGACCGACGAGATGCACCTGCCGCGCGGCGTTCCGGTAACGCTGAACCTCACGTCGGCCGACGTCATCCACGGATTCTGGGTGCCGGCGATGCGTCTCAAGAACGACACGGTTCCGGGCCTCGTCACGACGATCCGATTCACGCCGCGACTCGACGGACGCTACCGGATCATCTGCACGCAGTTCTGCGGCGTCCTGCATAGCGAGATGAACAAGCAGGTGTTGGTCATCGAGGAGAAACCCGCCTTCGATAAGTGGTACAAGGGCTGGCAGCAGAAGAACGCTCACGTCACCAACGCCTTGCCGGCGGCTGGTGGCCAAGCGGTCTCCCTCCAAGGCGGCGACGCGTCGGCCGGTAAGCAGCTCTTTGCCCAAAAGTGCTCGGCATGCCACAAGGTCGCGCCGTTCGATCAGAAACTCGTTGGCCCGGGCCTCCAAGGCGTGCTGCACGACCCCGCGCATCCCAACTTGGTAAACGGCCAACCCGCGACGCCGCAGAACGTCGCGGCGATCCTGCAGAACGGCTACACGGGCAGCATGGGTACGATGCCCAACGCTAGCGCGAACGGATTGACGGCGCAGGACATCGCGAACTTGGTCGCATTCCTCGCCACACTGAAGTGATACAATCGAAAGAACTATGGCAGTAGCAACGGTACACGCGGGCGGAATCGCCGATCACATTCATCCCGAGCCCCAGGGCTTCGTCCGGCGATACGTATTCTCGCTCGATCACAAGATCATCGGCATCCAATATCTCATCACGGCCTTCGTCTTCTTCATGCTATCGGGCTTGCTGGCAGAGGCGATCCGTACTCAGCTGCTCAACCCCAACGGCGGCTTCGTATCTCCCGGCACGTACAACGAAGTCTACAGCGTCCACGGCAGCGCCATGGTGTGGCTGGTGATCATTCCGATGCTGACCGGCGGCTTCGGCAACCTCGTTTTTCCGGTGCAGATCGGTGCGCGCGACGTGGCCTTTCCGTGGCTCAATATGATCAGCTTCTGGATCTTTCCGGTCTCCGGCTTGATGTTGTTTTCTTCGTTCTTGATGGGCGCGCCGACCGCGGGCTGGATGGAGTACCCGCCGGTGTCGTTGCAGGGTGCGGCCGGGACCTCGATGTGGTGCGCGGCGATCTTCTTGGTCGGCGTTAGCTCGACCATGACGGGCATCAACTTCGTCGTCACGATCTTGAAAATGCGCGCCCCCGGTATGACGTTTACCCGCATGCCGCTGTTCGTGTGGGGACAGTTCGCGACCGCGCCGCTGCTGATGATCGCGACGACGGCGCTGGCCGCAGCGCTGGCGGCGCTCTTCATCGAGCGGCAGTTCGGCGTGCCGTTCTTCGATCCAACCAAAGGCGGCAGCCCGGTGATGTGGCAGCATATGTTCTGGTTCTACTCGCATCCCGCCGTCTACATCATGATCCTGCCTGCGTTCGGCATCATTTCCGAAGTACTCCCCACGTTTGCACGCAAACCGATCTTCGGCTACAAGCTGATCGCGTTTTCTTCGATGGCGATCGCGCTCATGGGCTTCATGGTTTGGGCGCATCACATGTTCACGTCGGGGCTGGCGCCGTTTCTGCAGCTGCCGTTCATGATCATCACGTTCATCATCGGCGTGCCGACCGGCATCAAAATCTTCTCGTGGACCGCTACACTGTGGGGCGGGAAAATTCACTATACGACGGCGATGCTGTTTGCAATCGGTTTCGTCGGGTTGTTTACGATCGGCGGCATAACCGGCATCTTCCTGGCCGCCGTTCCGTTCGACTTACACGTGCACGGCACGTACTTCATCGTCGGGCACCTTCACTACGTGCTGATCGGCGGAAGCCTGATGGGCATCTTCGCCGGCATGTATTATTGGTTCCCGAAAATGTCGGGGCGCCTGCTGAACGAGACCCTCGGCAAGCTGCACTTCTGGCTCTTCTTCATCGGGTTCAACGCGACGTTTTTGCCGATGCACTGGCTCGGCATGCAAGGCATGCCGCGCGAGGTGGCGACGTACGATCCGCAATTCGCCTTTTGGAACCGGTTCGAATCGTTTGCCTCATATTTGATGACCTTTGCGATCCTGATCTTCTTCGTGAACGTACTCTGGAGCATTCGCAACGGGAAACGATCCGGCCCGAATCCCTGGGGAGCGCGGACGCTCGAGTGGCAGATTCCGTCGCCGCCGAACTACTATAATTTCAAGCACATTCCGACGGTGTACGGGTTGCCGTACGATTTCAGCCAACCGCTGCCGTATAAGGGGCTCGACGACGAGCTTACCGATTCGCCGCCGGTGACGGCCGGAGCGCATTGATGGCGGTTGCATCGCTGGCGGGTGACGCACACGGAGAGGTCGACCAGCTCTACATCGAGACGCGCGAACTGCGGCTCCAGGGCTTCTTGCTCTTTCTCGTCAGCGACTGCGTGCTCTTCGCTTCCTTCATTTTCGCGTACCTTTACTTGCGCAACAGCGGACAGGGCTGGCCGCCGCCGGGGATTCAGCGTCTCGACGTAGCGTTCGCGGCCTGGAACTCGGTCGTGCTCTTTGGGTCGGGTGCCACGATGCACTACGCGCTCGAGAACTTCAAGCACGGCAAGTTTATGCGCTACATGTGGTTCCTGCTGGCCACGATCGTGCTGGGCGCAGGCTTTCTCGGCGGTCAAGCCTACGAATACACCCATCTGATCTATGGCGAGCACGTGACGTGGTGGGGCAGCGGCATCTTCGGCGCATCTTTCTTCACGTTGACCGGCATGCACGGCCTGCACGTCTTTTTAGGGGTCTGCTATCTCACCGTGCTCGTGCTGCAATCCGCCGCCGGTGTCTACACGCGCGGAAAGTTTTTCGGAATCACGGCCGGCACGCTCTATTGGCACTTCGTCGACGTGATCTGGGTCGTGCTCTTCTCGATCTTTTATCTGATATAAGGGAGCGGACGTGAACGCAGCGTTGGTCGAACGTTTGGGGGCGGTGATCGCGGGAATCGTCGTCGCGGTGGTCGCCTTCTACGCGCTCTACAAAGACTGGAAAACCACGGGCACCGAAAATCAAGTCTTCAAGCTAATGCTGTTCTTGCTGGGAGTCGGCGCGATCTTGGCGCTGCTGGCAGGACTCAACGTGATCGGCTTCGTGCCGTCGGCAAAGGGAGCTTGAGTTCGTTATGATCGTACGCGACGACGAGTATATGGATTTCAGTAAGGTTCCCGAGAGCCGCGGCGTACCGGGGGCGCTCTATCGCGTCATTGTGGTCGGCCTGTTGGTCATCTTCGCGATCGGCGCGTCGGTGGTGCTGCTCTCCGGATACGGCCACCACTGGCCTGCCGACACGACCGTGCGCGTCCCGCTGAACAACACCGGACCGTAACTCCGGCCGTCACAAATCGGCGCGGCGGCCGTGCCGCGTCGCGATCCCGATTGCGAGCAGCGGCAGTTCTTCGTCCGGAAGCAGTCCGGTGGACTTTCCGTCGATCTTGTGCAGGCCGGCGTAGAGCGAAAATTCCACCAATGCGGGAATGGTCGTGTTTGGCAAGCGCCGCTTGCCAAGCCATTCCCATTCGCACGCGACGGTCCGATCGGCAAAAAGAGCGGCGGCGTATCCACACGCGTCGAGCTGCGAGCGCTCGTCGGGCTCGCGATAACGCACATAGCCGTCGAGGATGTAGATCGGCTTGAACGTTTGGAGGTACGCTGCGACCGGGGCGACCAGCACGGCCGCGAAGTATCCGGCGAATGCGATCGCTCCAACCGCGAAGATCCATGCGATCTTGATCAGCGTTGCGTCCGACGGCACGTGCTGCGCGCGGTAGACGATGCCCCAGGTAAGCACAGCCATGAAAAGCATCCCGAGCAGCGGCTCGATGGCCAGGGCGAAGCGGCCGGTGACGCCGCGCCAAACGACGGCGCGCTCCCGAGGAGTCCAGCGGCGGCGCGCGAGCGTACGGATCTGCGGGTTGCGCCGGTTGAAAGTCATGCGGCGCGCTCGACGATCGCGCGCAAGTCGGTGCCGCGCGGCAGCGTCCCGAGCGTCCGGCCCGACGCTTCGCCGATGCGGCTCGCGATAAACGCATCCGCAACGGCCATAGGCGCGTACCGCGCGAGTAAAGCCGCCTGCCAAAGCAGCGCCATGCGCTGGCTGATCGTGCGCGCTTGTGATTCGGCCAGGTCGCCCCCGATCAGGTCGCGCTCGAGGCGCTCCGCTTCCGCGGCAATGCGCGGCTCGTCCCGTGCCGGCGCAATCTCTTCGCGCCATGCGGCCAGTGCCTGGGGCTGTTTGCGAACGATTCGCACGACGTCCAAGGCGTTGATGTTACCCGATCCTTCCCAGATGGAGTTCAGCGGCGCCTCGCGATAGAGCCGGGGCATGATCGATTCTTCCACATACCCATTTCCCCCAAGACATTCGAGCGCCTCGCCGACGACGACCGGCGCTCGCTTGCAAATGTAATATTTGCCGAGCGCCGTACCGATGCGTTTAAGCGCGGCGGCTTGCGGGTCGTGCGACGATTCGTCAATGGCGGCGGCGACGCGAACGAAGAGCGCCGTGGCGGCTTCGGATTCGAGGGCGAGATCGGCAAGCACGTTTTGCATCAAGGCGTGCTCGATCAATGGCGCGCCAAACGCGCGCCGATACGTTGCATGATGAATTGCCGCAACGACCGCAGCGCGCATCAGCGCGGCCGAGCCGATCGTGCAGTCCAGGCGCGTGAAGTTCACCATCTCGACGATGCGCTGCAACCCCTCGCCTTCGTCGCCTATCGACCAGCCCAGCGTCGCATCGAATTCGACTTCGCCGGATGCGTTGCTGCGATTGCCCAGCTTGTTCTTGAGGCGCACGATCGCGAACGGGTTGCGCGTTCCGTCGGGAAGCGTGCGCGGCACCAGGAAGCACGAGAGGCCTGCGGAGGCTTGTGCCAGCACCAAAAAAGCGTCGCTCATCGGCGCGCTGCAAAACCACTTGTGGCCCGTCAGCAGATACTCGCAGCCGGGGCCGCGCGCTCCCACCGGCTCGGCGCGCGTGCGGTTGGAGCGGACGTCGGAACCGCCTTGTTTTTCGGTCATGCCCATGCCGCAGAGGGCCGCGGATTTCTTCGCAATCGGCAGCAGACGTGGATCGTATTCGGGCTGCATGAGCGCGGGCAGCCACGCGGCAAGCTCCGGCTGCGACCGCAGAACCGGGACCGCGGCGTAGGTCATCGAGATCGGACAACCGTGACCCGACTCGACCTGGCCCCACACGTAGAACTTTGCGGCGCGGCGCAGGTGTGGGTGGGTGCCGGCGTCTTGCCACGGCGTTCCATGGAGTCCGGCGTTGGTTGCGTGGCGCAAGAGGTCGTGCCACGCGGGATGGAAGCGGACCTCGTCGATGCGATTGCCAAAACGATCGTGCGTTTGCAGCTCGGGCGGATGCTCGTTAGCGTCGAAGCCAAGCGCGAGGATTTCCGAACGCCCGGCTAACTCGCCCAGCCGCACGAGCACCTCGGTAGAAGCGTCGGGTGCGTGGTGCGCCAGCGCTTCCGTTAGGCCGCGATCCGAGGTGAAGACGTTGTAGTTTGCGAGAAGCGGAGGCTGATTCTCGACCACGTGCGTGGGCATCGGGAGAGCTTCGCCCTAAAGTGCCCCGGCGGCTGCCTCCTCGATGGGGCGCCGTCGTTCGTCGCGTTGCGGCTTCAGCATCGCGGCCAGAATCAGCGCCACGAAAGCAACGCCGCAAAAGGCAAGGTAGGCGTGACGATAACCGGCGATTTCGCTGTGCGCCAAGGCGAAGAGGCCGCCGGCCATCGAGCTGCCGACGATTTGGCCCACGATCAACGCTTGACTCAAGAGCCCGACCGCCGTGGCGCGCTTGCGTTCCGGCGTTTCGTTCGTGACGATGAAGCGCGTCGGGGCTCCGAGGAGCGCCCCAAATCCCGCGCCCGCCACGATCATCGCGAGCAACGCTAAAAGCAGCGATTGAAAGCCCAGGGCAAAAATCGCCAGGCCCAACTCGGTCAGCATCGTGCCGAGGAGCAAAACGTCGCGGCTGCCGATTCGATCGAGCGCGCGTCCCGACACGGGAATTACCACGACGAATGTCAGTGCGCCGAGCGCCGCAATGAAGCCGGCCACCGCATACGAAAGCCCCTGCGCGCCGACCAATACGGTCGGGATGAAGAAAAGCGAGCCTTCCAAAACGCCAATGACGAGCTCGAGCGCGTAAGTCTTTGCCAGCTGAGGCGTCTGCAGCAGCTCCGGCGGTATGATCGGGTTCCGGCTCTGACGCTCCCACAGCGCGAAAGCTGCAAGGACGCCGGCCCCAAGTAAGCCTGTCGCTAGATGCGTCGTAATCAATCCGTCCATCAGCGCAAGAAGCCCGATGCAGAGTAACGCAAGCCCGATACCGTCGAGCCGCTCGCGTCTGCGCGGCGCTTCGATCGGCACGTCGCGCAGCGCACGCGCGATAACGATCCCCGCGAGCGGAAGATTCGCTGCGAAGATCCAGCGCCAGGAAACGTAATGCGTGATGAGCCCGCCGAGGCTCGGGCCGATGACCGCCGCCAGCCCCCACGTCGCAGCGACCAGGCCGAGTGCCGCACCACGCCGTTGCGCCGGCACGACGTCGCCGATCGTCGCCGTCGCCACCGGGAAGATTCCACCCGCTCCCAGGGCCTGGATCGCTCGAGCCGCGAGAAAGATTCCGTAATTTGGCGCGACGATCGCGACGACACTGCCGGCCGCGAAGAGCGCGACGCACGCGACGTAAACCGGGCGGCGTCCGTAGCGGTCTGCCAACGTGCTGGCAAGTGCGATCGACAACACGGTGACCAGCAGATACAGCGTGAAGACCCACGCGAGGTCGCCGGTTTGCACGCCGAAATTGCGTCCCAGCGCCGGCAAGGCGGGAGAAAGCACGCTGAGATCGAGGGCTCCGGCGAAGACGCCGAGCCCAAGCGTCCAGAGCAAACGGTTCACGTTACGATGCGATCGATCACCATGACGGCGCACATAAGCGCGAGATAGAGCAGCGAATACCGGAACAGCACGCGCGCGCGCAGCGTTCCGGTCTGCTCGCGCCACGTGCGGAAGGCGTCGAGCACGAAGATGCCCCCCAGGACGGCCGCCGCGCCGAAATACAGGGCACCCATTACGTGCAGCGGATAGAGCACGAGCGATGCAGCTACCAGGACGATGCTATAGTAGACGATCTCGCGTTTTGTGCGTTCTGTGCCATAGACGTTGGGAAACATCGGAACCTTGGCTTTTCCATAATCGGTTTCGGTCATTAGCGCGAGCGACCAAAAATGCGGCGGCGTCCATAAAAAGATCAAGGCGAACAGGCCCAGTGCGGGAGCGCCTACCGTATGCGTGACTGCGGCCCAGCCGACCAGCGGCGGCACGGAGCCCGCGGCTCCGCCGACGACGATGTTGAGTGGGGTAATACGCTTGAGCCACATCGTGTAGATCACGACGTAGTAGACGTTACCGGCCAGCGAGAGCCACGCCGCCAGCGGATTGACCAGCAGGTAGAAGATCGCGAAGGACGCGCCCCCAGCCAGTACGGCGTAAATGGTGGCGTTTCGAATCGAAACGCGTCCCTGCGGGATCGGGCGCGACTGCGTGCGCTTCATGATCCGATCGATGTCGGCGTCCCAGACGCAGTTCAGCGCGCCGGCCGACGCGGCGGCCAGCGCGCCGGCCAACAGCGTCCAAAAGAGCAGCCCGAAACTGGGCCAGCCGCGAGCCGCCATGATCATCGCCGCCGCCGTAGTAACCAGCAACAGCGCGATGATGCGCGGCTTGGAAAGCTCGTAATAATCGACCAGTCGCGGGAGCATCGTCATCGCTGCGAGCTGCTTTGGCTCAAACGCTGGTGTGCCCCCGCCGGTGAGGCGTCCAACACCGCGAAGATCGTCGCAACGAAGAACGTCAAAAAGACGAGCGCGGCGTTAACGGCGTGCGCTTCGCGCAGATCCATCGGAAGCCGCAAGGCGACGTTGAGCAGGCCCAGCAGCACTTGAATCGCAACCAGCGCGACACCCAGCGCGACTGCGCCTCGGAGCCGGTTCGAAGCAGAGTACGCCCAGACGAGCGCGAGCGCTCCGGCGGCGCAAATCAAGGTTGCCGCGGCCGCGACGCGATGCAGCATTTGCACGTACTGCCCCGGCGTATAGATCACGACGCTGCCGGCGCAGCCCGGGATAGATAAACACGCAAGGCCCGCGCCACTCGAGCTCACGTAGGCGCCAATGCACATCGTTGCAAACGCGACGATCGCCGTAACGCCCACGATGATGCTTTGGAGGGAAGCGGCGCGCGACGTCTCGCGCCTCTGCGGTATCGCATCGCACGCCGCGGCGAAGACCGCCATAGTGGAAAGCGCCGCGATCAGCGCCATCGCCGCAGCCCAATGCAGCACGACGGAGATCGGCGCATTTGCCAGATGAACGGTTTCGGCGCCGAGAAATACCTGAGCGAAGAACAGGGCGACGATCACCGCGAGCGTTGGGCCGATAAATGGCGAGCGATCCCGCTTACTCCAAGCGACGGCGATGAGCGCGACGACGAGCGGTGCGACTGTGAACGCAAGCAGGCGATGCGTCCATTCCCAGAGCGTGCCATCCATCATTGAGGGCAGGAGGCGTCCGCGGCAGAGCGGCCAGTCGGGGCAGGTGAGTCCCGCGCCGTTGATGCGGGTCCAACTACCCAATACGACCGTGATTAAAGCGACGAGATCGGCGGCCAACGCCAAACGCAGGACCGGCTTCATTGTTCTCAGCCTAGCGTCACGGAGTGCCGGCGGCAACGACATTTGAGGATAAAATTTTTCTGCGCTCGGGAGGCGGCAGGTCGGTACGGGCGAAGCGGACGGCCGTGAAGCGATGGTCGGCCCTGGCAGGTCTAGCCGTGGGGCTCGTCTTGCTGGTCGGATGTCGCGAGGTTCGCGTAAAGACGTTGGCAGCGGGCACGACCACCGTTCCAGGAGGGAACCAAATCCTTATAGTACGCGATGCTGTCGCTCTGGGCAAGCTCGGCATTCACGCGCCCGTACATTTCAAGGGTGAATTCGGTGTTGCATTGTTGATGGGGCCGCACGACCGCACGGGCTACAAACAGATCGTCGAATCCATCCGCGCCAATCCCGAACGCGTGCGCGTCGTCGCGTTCGAACAAGCACCTGCCGACGGCGGCGAACCATCGCCTCCGTATCGTTCCTATACGCTGTGGATCGTCCCTAATAGCGTCTACCGGCGCGGCATTCGAGTCGAGGTCGTAACGCCCAGCAACGAACCCATCGCCGCGACGTACCTGCCGTGATTTCGCCGCGCAAACAAACGCGAATCGTCGAAGCAGTCGACGAGCTAAACGTACGCGTGCAGCGCTTCGGCGTCGTTCTAGCGCCCGATGGAGACCCAACCGAAGCCGGCGGCATTTTGAACCCCGGTGCGACACGCGCGCCTGGGGGTGACCTGTTACTCTACCCGCGCTGCGTCGCAGAAGGAAATATCTCGCGCATCGGGATCGTTCGTACGCGGCATGCGGATCGTAAATTCGAAGTCGAGCGTGTTGCGTTCGCGCTCCAGCCGAAGGCCGCATACGAACTGCGGCCGCGCCCCGGATACGGCTGCGAGGATCCTCGCGTAACGTACGTGCCGGTGCTCGAATCGTACGTCATGGCCTACACCGCGGTAGGCCCGGAGGGCCCACGGGTCGCGCTCGCGCTTTCCAAAGACGCCTATCACTGGGAACGGCTTGGACCGGTTCGTTTTGCCGGAACCGCGAACGTCGTCGGCGACGACAAGGATGCGGCGTTCTTCCCCGAGCCCGTGCTTTCGCCCGAGGGCCGCCGTTCCTTAGCCTTCTATCACCGCCCAATGTTGCACCTGTCGAGCGTCGACGGCCGCGCGGCCGTGCCGATGATCGAACGCATGCCATTTGAGGATCGCGAATCTATTCGGATTGCTTACGTCCCGCTGGGCCCCGCGCTGAAGGACCGCAGCAAACTCTGCAACGTAACTGAAAGCGTTCAAGTGCTCAGCCCGAACGCGCATTGGGGATCCATAAAAATCGGCGCCGGCACGCCTCCCGTATGCGTCGCATTGAACGAAGGCGCCGCGTGGATGTCGGTCTTCCACGGCGTCGACGTCATCAGCGACTCCCCGCACAAGCCGTATTTGCGATACAGCGCGGGCATCGTGATGCACGACCTCGAGCGCCCCGACCGCATTCTCTACCGCTCGCCGGAACCGGTGATGAAGCCGGAATCGCGACGCGAGCGACGCGGCGTTGTCGACAACGTCGTCTTCCCTACCGGAATCGACCCGCGCGCCGATCTCGGCGAGCGCGTTTACGACATTTACTACGGCATGGGTGACTACTCGGTCGGCGCGGCGCGACTTTCCATCGAGTTGCCGTCGTCATCCTGACCGAAGCAATTGTCATCCTGAGCCTGTCGAAGGATGTGCGGAGGAAGCCCGTAGCGCCCGCGACTTGGACGCTCGTCGCTCGCATCCGTGTTCGCTCCTGCTCGTGCGCTTTTCCGCAACACCAAAGGAATACGACATCCTGTCTTTTGCGGAAAAGTCGCACGCCTCGCTGCAGGCCCTACGGACTTCCTCCGCACATCTCGTAAGTGCTCCGATATCTAATCCTGTCGACGGTGATCGTCGTTGGCGCCGCGGTGCTGGCGACCGCGTGGGCGAACCGCGAGCTGATTCGCATCAAGATCGCGGGAGTCTACGCGCGCGTTCCGGCGAAGGCCGGCATGTCGGGGCCCGAGCCCGGGCGCCAGAGCGCGGGCTTGCGCGGCGACGCGCCGTGGGCGCTCTCGGCCCTTCCGGAGTGCTTGAGGCAAACGTCGGAGTCGACGGGTCCGCAAAGCTACGTGCGAGCGCATTTGCCTGCCAAAGCCGTAGCGATTGTGTCGCCGGCGACGTTGGTGTATGGTGATTGCACCATCACCATTGCCGGTGACGAGGCCTACGTGCGGCGGGGAGCCGATCGCCTGCGAATTCCTCCGCACGTGCAGTTCTACCGAGCGCCGGGTCTGCTCGCGTTAATTCGCGACGGTTCGCGCGGCTCGCAACTGCGGGTCTATCAGCCGGCGCAACGCTGACGGAGTAACGTGTCAATACAAGATCACGTGCGCAACCGACGCACATTTGCGATTATCTCGCATCCCGATGCGGGGAAGACGACGCTCACCGAAAAACTCTTGCTTTACGGCGGCGCCATTCATACCGCCGGTCAGGTTTCGGCACGCAAGCGCCAACGACAGGCGACGAGCGATTGGATGGCGCTGGAGCGCGAACGCGGTATCTCGATTACCTCGACGGTGCTGCAGTTCCCCTACCGGGAGTACACGATCAATCTGCTGGACACGCCGGGTCACCAGGACTTCGGAGAAGATACGTATCGCACGTTGCTGGCCGCGGACAGCGCCGTAATGCTCATCGACGCCGCCAAAGGCGTCGAGCCGCAGACCAAAAAGCTCTTCGCGATCTGCCGCGAACGCGGCATTCCATTGTTTACGTTCATGAACAAGCTCGATCGGCCGAGCCGCGATCCGCTCGAGCTGCTCGACGAGCTCGAGAGCGTGCTCGGCATCGGTTCCTTCCCGATGAATTGGCCGCTGGGAAACGGCGAGGAGTTCAAGGGCGTATACGATCGCCACACCCGCATGGTGCATCGCTTCGAACGTGCGAGCCACGGTGCGACGCGCGCCGCGGTATCCGTGACGGACGCCGCAGATCCACAGCTGCACGACTTGGTCAGCGAGCACGTGTACCGGCAGTTTCGCGAAGGCATCGAGCTGCTGGATGGGGCCGGCGAGGAATTCGATCGCGGAGCGATGCTCCGCGGCGAGATCACGCCCGTTTTCTTCGGCAGCGCGGTGACGAACTTCGGCGTCCAACTCTTCCTGGACGACTTCGTCGAAATGGCGCCGCCCCCGTCGGCTCGCGCCGGCGTCGATCCGAGCGCCGCTGCGTTCAGCGGCTTTGTCTTTAAGATTCAAGCCAACATGGACCCGCGCCATCGCGACCGCGTTGCGTTCGTACGCGTCTGCTCGGGCGAGTTCGCACGCGACATGACCGTTCGCAACGCGCGCACGGGGGCGCCGGTGCGTCTTTCGCGCGCGATGCGGCTCTTTGCCGACGACCGCGTTTCCTTGGACGTCGCTTATGCCGGCGACGTCGTCGGGCTTGCGAATCCCGGCGCCTTCGCTATCGGCGACACGCTGTACGAAGGCAAAGCCGTTGCGTTTCCGCCGATCCCGGCGTTTGCCCCGGAACATTTCGCCGCCGTGCGAAGTACCGACGTATCGGGATACAAGTCGTTTGGAAAAGGCATCGCGCAGCTGCGCGAGGAGGGAGCGGTGCAGGTCTTTTATCCGTGGGGAACGCCGCGTACCGAACCGATCCTGGGAGCGGTCGGCGAGCTTCAGTTCGAGGTTGCAAAGTATCGGCTCGAGGCCGAATACAACGTCAAGACGCTTTTCCTCAACCAGCCGTACACGCTGGCGCGGCGAGTCGTTGGCGAACGCGAGCAGCTCGACCGTGCCCAGTTGCCCTCCAACGCTAAACTGGTCGAAGATTGGGAGGGGCGTCCGGCGGCGCTTTTCGAGAGCGAGTGGAGCTTGCGCCTCGCTCAAGAGTGGAATCCGCAGCTGACGTTCGCCGCTTTTTCGGCGCAAGAGAATCCCGAGGCCTTGGCGTCGTGACGTTCGCGGTTAGGCTATTGTGGATGGGCGCGGCGGTGGCCATGCTGGGCGGCTGTTCGTTTCAAAATAGCAACGAGCGCGAGGCCGATCGCATCACGCGTGCCGTCGTCAACAACGATTTGAAGCCCGTCGAGGACGACATCGCGAAGGGCATCACGATCACGCGGGTACAGGTAGCCCAATGGTCCGACGAGCTCAACTCTGCGGGCAAGATGCTGTCCGTCAAAGAGATGACCGCCAACTGCGAAGCGGGCTGGCATTGCTTCGACGTGAAGTTTCAAAAGCAGGAATACGTCGAACGGATGCGTTTCGACGAACATGGGAAGGTGATCGACTGGCGCTTTCACATGGCGCCCGCATCCGCCCAATAGCGTTGCCGGCCGCTCCGGTTGTCTTTGCAGACGTTCGCGCCGCGGCGCAGCGTCTGAACGGCGTCGCGCATCGCACGCCCGTCGTGCGTTCGCGCACGCTGGACCTGCGATGCGGCGCACGACTCTTCGTGAAGTGCGAGAACCTGCAACGCATGGGGGCGTTCAAGTTTCGCGGAGCATATAACTTTTTGGAATCACTGTCCCCGAGCGAGCGCATGCGTGGCGTCGTGGCGTTCTCGAGCGGGAATCACGCACAAGGCGTCGCACTCGCGGCGCGGCTGCTCGGGATTCCGGCGACGATCGTGATGCCGACCGACGCGCCCGGCGTCAAGCTTGCTGCGACGCGCGAGTACGGTGCCGAGGTCGTGCACTACGAGCGCGAGCGGTCGCACCGGGAAGAGATCGCGCAAGCCGTCGCCGACGAGCGCGGCGCGACGCTCGTTCCTCCTTTCGACGATCCGCGCATCGTTGCCGGCGCGGGGACCGCTGCGCTAGAACTCCTGGAAGAGGCGGGCGACCTGGATGCGATCGTGGTTCCCGTGGGGGGAGGGGGATTGATGAGCGGAACGGCGATCGCCGCACACGGGATCGATCCCGACATCGTGCTGTACGGCGTGGAGCCCAGCGCGGGCGACGATTTCGCGCAATCCTTGGCGCGCGGCGAACGCGTCACGATTCCGGTACCGAAAACAATCGCGGACGGCTTGCAAACCACCGCTCCGGGCGAGCTGACGTTCGCGATTGCCCGCGAGCACGTGCGCGCCGTCGTCAGTGTGAGCGACGACGAGCTCTGCGACGCGATGCGCTTTGCGTTCGAAAGAATGAAGCTCGTGATCGAGCCCAGCGGGGCCGCCGCGCTCGCCGCGCTGCTGCATCAACGCATTCCGGAACTTTCCGGCAAACGCGTTGGCGCAATCGTCAGCGGCGGCAACATCGACCCCGCTCGGTATGCAAAACTAATTCAGCGCTAGACTCAGTCGAGCCCTACATCCCCGACTTGGCGGCGATATTGCCGCACGCGACGTATTTTCCTAAATTGTCGGGGCTCTCGTGGACGTTGATTGCGGTCGGTTTCGAGAGCAACTGATCGATCGAAACGCCCTTGACCACCGTCGTCGAGCTGCCGTTGACGACGTTGGTGAGCGGATACGCGACGCCGCCCAGGGCGCTGCAGGTTCCGGTGTGAATGTGCATCGGCTGCGCCGTCGCCGGAGCGCCCTTGAGCGCGACCGCGACTTGCACGTCGCTGCCCGCTTGCGTCAGTGTAGCCGTTCCGGTTTCACCCGAACCGTTCTGCTGTTGCAGCTGTATCGTTAGCGTCGTCGGCGCCGCGCCGACCGGTAGAACCGCCGGCAAGAGATATGCAAGCGATGCGACAAACACGACAAGAGGTTTCATCCTGAGCTCCTTTCGAGCTCTCATCGTTTCTGGATCGTGCTCATCTGCCCTTCGAGCAAGCCAAACGCTTCCATGGCCTGACGCGTCGGCGGCGCATCGGCGCCCTCAACCGTGTCGAGTAGCGATTCGGCGTCGGCGTTGAGGGCAGCAAAGGCGTCTGCCGCTTTCGAATGGCCCGTCGCGTTGGCCGAGCCGTATGCCGCATAGCTTTGGTCGCTGAGCGACGCAATGCGCCGGGCCAGCCGATATTGTTCGTCGAGTGCGCGTTGCGAGATCCGCACGCGTGGATCCATAAGGATCTCGAGGGGACGCTCCAGGGTACGCCCGTCGACTTCGAGTCGCACGCTATAACGGCCGGGCGCGACCAATGGCCCCTGGGGCACCCGCGGCGTATTTCCCGGGACGGCCGAGATCGGGAGATCCGGTTGGAGCGAACGCGGCGGCGCCTCGCGCAAATCCCAGACGAAGCGGTGCATTCCTACGGTGGCCGACGGCCTCGTAAAGGGGCGCTCCCAATAAGCCGGCTTGTCGAGGTGGGGGATCGCCGCAGGCGCGACGTCGTCGCTGGCATAGCGGCGTACCAAACGATTCCTGTCGTCGAAGATCGAAATGACGACTCGCCGCGCCGGTGACGCGAGCGCGTAGTCGAGGAGCGCTCCGTCGGGTGCGTTCTCGCCCGCCGGCTCCTCGGGTGGCAACGGCGTATCGGTGTTAGTGCTTCGCCGCACGCGATAGGCGAGCGCCGGAGTAAAGAAATGTTCGCCTTGGTTTAACCCGTGAGCTAACTCTCGCAGCGGTTCGACATCGTCGAGGATCCAAAAGCCCCGGCCGTGCGTCGCAACGATGACGTCGGTGCCGTGAACGATGAGATCGCGCACCGACGTGCGCGGCAGCGAAAGCTGCAGCGATTGCCACGATGTTCCGCCGTCAAACGAGACGGAGACGCCGTCTTCCGTGGCGGCGTAGAGCAGACGCGGCTCGACCGGATCTTGCCGCACGGCGTTGACTGGCGCATCCGGCAAGCCGCTCACGATTGGCCGCCAGGTCGTGCCGCCATCGCGGGTCACGTAAACGTAGGGATGCAAATCGTTGAGGCGAAATCGGTTCACCGCGACGAAGGCCGTGTTGTCGTCGACGCGCGACGCGTCGATCTGGGCGACCTTGCTCCACGGGGTCAACGCCGCGGGAGTAATGTTACGCCAACTTCTTCCCGAAGCATGCGTGATCCAGACGAGCCCGTCGTCGGTTCCCGCCCACAGCGTGCCGGCATGTCGATACGACGGCGCAATCGCGTAGACCACGCCGCGATGCGCGCCGTGTTGCGGATCGCCGCTTTCAAACTGGCCGAGAACGGCCGGTATGCCGGGATGTCGCCGGGTGAGATCCGGGCTGATCGCGCGCCAGCTCTGGCCGCCGTTGGTCGTCGTAAAGATGACGTTCGATCCAAAATACAGCGGATGCGGGTCAAAGTGGTCGAAGGCGAGCGGCTCTGTGCGCACCGTGCGATATCGCTTGGCCGGCAGCGCGATCGGTGAAACTTCTTGCGTCTGGCCGGTGCGCTCGTCGAACTTCTCGACCTTCCCGCCAAAGAACACGCCGGGATGCAGCGGATCGGGAACGACGTAACCGTACTCTTGCGCACCGACGGGGTGCCAGTCGCGTTCCGTAATTTCGCCCCAATCGCCGCGGCTGCTCACGCACGCGGAACCGCTCTCCTGCTGGCCGCCGCAAACCCAATACGGAAAGCGCTGGTCGGCATTCACGTGATACATCTGCGCCGTTGGTTGGTTGTACCACGAACTCCAGGTCGCGCCGTTGTCCACGGAGATCGTCGCGCCTTGATCGCTCGCGAGTGCGATGATCTTCGGATCGTTCGGATTGATCCAGACGGTGTGGTAGTCGTCGCCGCCGGGAGCGCCTTTGATCGCGATCATCGTTTTTCCGCCGTCGGTCGAACGATAGGTCGACGTGTTGGTCAGATAGACGGTGTTCGAATCGCGCGGATCCACCGCGATGGAAACGAGGTCGTCGCCGCGCTGCGCGATCTCGTCGGCGTCGTTGACGCGCTCGAAGTGCGCTCCGGCATCGACGCTTCGGTAGAGGGCGCCCGCCTCGTCGCCGTTGGAGGTCGCGTCTGCGTACGCGTAGACGATGTGCGAGTTGCTCCGCGCGACCGCGACCTCAGCGCGCCCAATTCGCGAAGGCAACCCGTCGCGCAATTGGGTCCACGTCGTTCCCCCATCGCCGGACTTAAAAACCCCGCTTCCCGGTATCTCGAACGACGCGCCGATTTCCCAAGGCGCTTGACGGGCGGCCCATAGCGTGGCGTAGACGACCCTGGGATCGTTGGGATCGAGCACCACGTCGAATCCGCCGACGTTTTCACTTTGGAAGAGCACGCGCTGAAACGACCGGCCGCCGTCGGTGGAGCGGTAGATGCCGCGTTCCGCATTGGCGCCGTACGGATGGCCGAGCACGCCGACGAAGATCCGGTTCGGATTGGCTGGGTCGACGGCCAGCGACGCGATCTGCTGGCCGTCGCGCAAGCCCAGGTGCGTCCAGGTTGCGCCGGCATCGACCGATTTGTAGATCCCGTCGCCCACGGCGAGATCCGGACGCTGCAATCCCTCACCGCTGCCCGCGTAGATGATCCGGGGATCGCTCGGGGCGACCGCCAGCGCGCCGATCGAACCGCTGGGCTCGCCGTCGAAGATGGGAATCCACGTCCGGCCGGCATCTTGGGTCTTCCAGATGCCGCCGTTGACGGCCGCGATGTAGAACACGTTGGGTTGGTTCGCAATGCCGTCCAGCGCTACGGTGCGGCCACCGCGCAGCGGACCCACGAACCGCCAATGCAACGATTGATAGAGCCTTGGCGAGACGCTCTGCGCTCGCGCGGAAAGATGCGCGGCGGCAAACGCCAGAGCCAGGCAAGACAACGTGACGGCGGATCGGCGATACAAGCGGCATCCTCCCCATACGACTCGGTTGACGCCGTACTTCGACCTGTGGCGGGTTTAAACTTAGCGGCGTCGCCCGTTCTGCTTGCGGTTGCGCCGCTTGGGCTGGAAAGCGGGCCCGACCTTGAAGCTGGATTCGCGCGGCAGCGCTGCATCCACGTCCTCGCAGCCAATCGGCGTAAAATCGCGGCAGTCGTTGGGACGCGCCGGGTAGATGCCGCAGTAATAGCGGCCGCTGCGCGAGCCCATCAAGAAAACGCATTGATCCGCGACGTCGTCGCTGACCTTCCGCAGCCAGCCGACGTGATAGCCGTCGGCCGAAGGCCGCTCGACGACGTATTGGCGCATCGTTTCGTCGTACGTCATCCCGAGATGATCGGCGATGCGCTGCACGTCGGCCTTGCTCACGAAGGGCTCGTAGCCGCTGCAGCATTCGGCGCACCCGGGCGGACACGCTATGTTTTCCGGCATGTCTTTGAGATGCGTACGGGCGAGGTCGATCACGCGTCCGACCGCGGCCACGAAAGCCGGGTCGTCGTTATACTTGTACACCCACTCTCGATGCGTGATCTCGTTCGCGTTATAATACCGCGTCGTCGTCTCGTCGAACTGTATCGTGACGTGCTCTTCGTCGATCTCGATCTTGTTGACGTGCTCCAGCCGGCGCGCATCGAGAAGCTCGGGGTGCGTCGCCTGCCCGGTGCGACGCGCATAATTTCGCAGATTGATGAGGTCTATCGTCTCCATAACGAATCAACGATTCCCGCGCGGTGCGGGTGCCGCCTTTGCGAAGAGCAAAAGATAGTGGGCATGCAAACGGCTATCGGCGTCGATCTAGGCGGCTCGCATGTGACCGCTGCCGTGGTTACGGAGGATGGAGCAATCCGTCGCCAGCATGAGGAGGACTTGGAAGACCTCAAATTCGAGGCCGTCATCGCCGCGCTCGACACGACGATCGGCGCGGCGCTCAAGGATGCCGGAACCGTGGCCGGCATCGGCGTCGGCTCGCCAGGAAACATCGACGCCTCGTCCGGCGCCGTCCTCTACAGCCCGAACCTTGGTTGGGAGGACGCGCCCCTCGGCGAGGCACTCCGAAACAAGTTTCCGGTTCCCGTTTTCGTCGCTAACGACGCGCGCTGCGCGACGCTCGGCGAGTATACGTTTGGTACCGGCAAGCTGACGAAGGATTTCGTTCTTTTGACGCTCGGGACGGGAATCGGCGGGGGCATCGTCGCCGGCGGGGAGCTGCTGTTAGGCAATCGCTGGGGCGCGGGCGAGATCGGCCATCACCAAATCCGTCCGAACGGCGGTTTCATTTGCGCGTGCGGCAAGACCGGCTGCTTTGAAGCGCAGGCCTCGGGAACGGGATTGATTCGGCACGCTTTTGCCGTCGCGTCCTCCTTTCCGCGCAGCACGCTGCTGGACGTGTCGCGCGAGAAGCTCAGCTCGAAAAAAATCCGCCGAGCCGCGCAAGCCGGGGATGGCCACGCCGTGGCGGCTTGGAGAAACTTCATCGAAGATCTCGCGATCGGGCTTGCGAATATCATCGCCTTCGTCAATCCGGAAAAGATCGCGCTGGGTGGCGGCGTTTCCACGGCCGGGGATTTCATGCTCGATGCGGTTCGGCCAGAAGTAGAAATCTTGACGACGATGGTACCCCGAGGAACTACAGAAATCGTGGTAGCCTCGCTGGGCAACGACGCTGGACAGGTCGGCGCGGCAACGATGGCGTTTCGCGGTGGTTTGACCACGGGGAACCCGCATGCGATTTAAGGCCGCGCTTCTCGCGCTAGCCTTGATGGGCGCCGCTACGACGCGACCTCCGAGCGGCGATCCGATTCACAAGATTCGGCACATCGTGATCATCATGCAAGAGAATCGTTCGTTCGATTCCTATTTCGGAACGTTTCCCGGGGCCGACGGGATTCCGACGACCAACGGGGTACCGGCCGCCTGCGTCCCCGATCCGCAGGGGCGCCCATGCGTCCGGCCGTATCACGATTCCCACGATCGCAATCGCGGCGGCCCGCACAATGCGCGCGCGGGGGTCGCCGACGTTGACGGCGGCAGGATGGACGGCTTCATCGTGTCTACGCAGCGGGCGCGCCGGCTGTGCCGCGATCCGAACGCGCCAAACTGCGCGGGAACCGATGAGGTTATGGGTTATCACGACGCGCGCGAAATTCCAAACTATTGGAAGTACGCCCACGATTTCGTACTGCAGGATCATCTCTTTGAGCCCAACGCGTCGTGGAGTTTACCCCAGCATCTCTTCTTGGTCTCGGAATGGTCGGCATGGTGCCTGCGCATCGGCGACCCCGCGAGCTGCACCAACGAGCTGCAGTATCCCGACTACCCGCGCGATTTCGATCCGCACAACGCCCGCTTCCACGGGGCCGGCCGCCCGGATTACTCCTGGACCGATCTAACGTACCTGCTCCATGCACACCACGTCAGCTGGGCGTACTACGTGATGGCCGGCACCGAACCGGATTGCGCGAACGATATGGACGACTGTCAGGCCGTTCCGCAAAACGCCCGAACCCCCGGCATATGGAACATTCTGCCATACTTCGATACCGTGAAGAAGGACGGCGAGCTGGGCAACGTGCGCGACCTTCGCGACTTCTATGCGGCGGCCAAAAACGGGACGCTGCCCAGCGTCGTCTGGCTCGCGCCGTCGGCGCCGTATAGCGAGCACCCGCCGGCGCTGGTTAGCCTCGGCCAAGCCTACGTGACAGGATTGATCGACGCCATCATGCGCGGCCCCGACTGGGACAGCACGGCGATTTTCTTGACCTGGGACGATTGGGGCGGATTCTACGATCACGTCGTCCCGCCGCGCGTGGACGAGAACGGCTACGGCATCCGCGTTCCCGGCATCGTGATCAGCCCGTACGCGCGCCGCGGCTTCATCGATGGCCAAACGCTCAGCCACGACGCGTACGTCAAGTTCATCGAAGACGATTTCCTAGGACGACAGCGCATCGATCCCAAAACCGACGGCCGTCCGGACCACCGCCCGACGGTTCGTGAAAACGTTCCGATCCTCGGCGACCTGCGCGCCGATTTCGATTTCAAGCAAAAACCGCGCGCGCCGGAGATTCTCCCCGGCGGCATCACCTGGGACGGAACGACGGCGCCATAGGCGCTTGCTCGTTGTCACCCTGGGCGCGGTCTAGCCTTAGAAGCTCCTAGGTCCCCTCGACTCGGACACTCGTCGCTCGCATCCTGTTCGCTCCTGCTCGTGCGCTTTTCCGCAACACCAAAGGAATACGACATCCTGTCTTTTGCGGAAAAGTCGCACGCCTCGCTGCGGGGACCTAGGAGCTTCTAAGGCTAGACTGCGGCTGCGGCGGCTGCTTGGGGGCGGCCGTCTTCGGTGATCTGCGCGATCAGGGATGCGATGCGGCGCGAGCTGTGGCGCGGGGCGACCATTTCTTGATTGTGCCGAATCGTGGCTAGACGCTCCGGAGCGCGGATCAGGTTGCGCACCGCCGAGACGACCGCGGCGGCGCCGTTGAGAGCGATCACGCCCAACCCATGGTCGCGGACGAAATTGACGTTGCCGCGTTCCTGTCCGGGAACGTAGTCGTAAACGACGACCGGCAACTGCGCGGCATTGGCCTCAGCCAGCGTGCCCGGTCCCGCCTTGGTCACGAGCAGATCCACGGCGCGGAAATACTCGGGAATTTTATTGGTAAAGCCCAACACGTGCGTACGCGTCGGAAGGGTCGCGGCGAGTTCGTGCAACTTTTGCTCGAGCGGCTCGTTGCGGCCGCAGACCACCACGAGCTCGATCGGCAAACGCGCGCGCGCCAGTGCAAGCGACGTGGAAAGAAGTTTACCGCCCCCCTCGCCGCCGGCCATCAGCATCACGATGAACGCTTCGGGCGGCAGTTTGAGCTGCGCGCGAAGCTCGGCTTGGCTGCCGGTGACGTCGTCAAACTGCGGATGGATCGGATGGCCGAGCAAATGCAGATGCGCGGGAGGAACGCCGCGCGAGAGCGCGCGCTGATAGACCTCGCGCGCCGGAACCACGACGGCATCGGCGTCCGCGACGAGCCACGATTCGTGCACTTTGCCTAAATCGGTAATGACCGTCACGATCGGAACGTGGTGCATGTGGGCGTCGTCGCGCGCGCGCAGGGCCGCATGATTGAGCAGCGGATGCACCGAGACGATGATGTCCGGCTGGTAGCCGATGAAAAGGTCGCGCAAACGCTCGCGATACAGCGGTTCGCAAAAGCGCACCAACGCGCGATAGCGCCTGCGGCCGTTGGTTGCGTAGTAGAGCGCGCCGTAGACCGGGGGGGCGTAGCGCAGGGCCATGCTGTAGCCCAGGCCGAGCTGGGTCAGCGGAAAGGCGCAGTGGGCGGCGACGTCTTCGATGCGATGCTCAAACGAGTCCGGCGACACGATCTCGTCCAGGGCCGCGGCAATGGCGTTCGCGGCGCTGCGATGGCCGCCACCGGTGTCCGAGATCAATAGAAGCGCCCGTTTGGTCATACGCTCTCCCGATTAGGCTCTGGCCGGCGACTCCTTCGTGGTCCGCCGACCGGCATTGCGCGCCCGCCGGCTCGTCGGGGCAAGTCTGGCCAAGAGCGCCCGAGCCGGGGCGTCATAGAAACGGAAAATGTCGCCAAACTCGATATCGGGGTTTCGGTGATGACCGTCGTGGTCCTCGGGAAGCACGACCCCGAGCGCCCGGAGGACCCGCGCGAGCCGGCCTGGAGTGTGCCACCCGAGGTCGGTCGTATGCCGCCACCAGACGTGAAGCTGGCCTAGCGCCAGCCCGGCGAGCGCGCCGGGCAGCGACAGACGCGCCGTCAGAACGGCCACGGCAAGGTAAGGAACCGCGCCAAGAAATCCGTCGAGCAAAACCGCCGGATCGTTCGAGATCACGGCATGGTCCAAATACGACCGCCGCCGATCGTGGTGCGTGCGCAAGTGAAGCGTAAACCAAAGATGCTGCGGAATGTGATAGAAGAACGTCGAGGCGAAATCGCCGATGACGAGCGTGAGGATGAAGGCGACGACGAAAAACATTTGGATCTCCCTGATCGCCATATCGTTGTGCGGCTGTGCTTCTAGCATATACCATACTCGCGGGCACGTTGTAGCACCGGCTCGACTCAGCCGTGCCCTTAACATTGTGTTAAGCTGGCCATCGCCCGCCGACGTCGACGCGCTCAAAGGCGCCGTGCTCGTTCGAGATGGTGCCCCGGTGAGGGAACCGGAACTCGCGATTGCACGCGCGATCTTACGCACCAACCCGCGCGTGCTCGCGGCGTATGCGCTGCTGTTTGCGGATGCGACTGTACGAGCGGCTCGGGCCCAGCAATTACCGCCGGAATTTCTCGCCGCCATGATCTTGCAAGAGTCTGCGTACGACGCACAGGCGGTTTCATCGGCGGGTGCGATCGGAATTGCGCAGTTCATGCCGGCCACAGCCGCCGACGTCGGAGTGGATCCATACGATCCATTTGCCGCGATCTCTGCCGCGGCGGAACTCGTTGGCGGCTACGTTGCCGCCTACCGGCAGCGATATGCCGACTCGTACGCCGCCGCGCTGGCAGCTTACAACGCCGGACCGTTGGCCGTCGCGGAGTATCGCGGCGTGCCGCCGTACGATGAAACGCGCGAATACATCGTCCTGATCTTCGATCGTTGGACTCGCATCGTTTCCTATGAGTCCTTCGACAACGTCAGGATGACAACGCGGCAGAGCGGAAGAACACGATAAAATGACGCATTTCAGAAGTTGTTTCGCAGCCATTTATTGCATCGGTGCGCTCGCACAGGCTGGATGTGCGTTTAACGCCAGCCCCGCAGACGGGTTGCGCTTTGCGGCGCCTCCGGGCTGGCGATCGATGCGCTTGGTCGGCTTCATGCAATTCTGGCGACCGCCGTCCAACGATCGAGAAGTGCTGATGCTCTTCAAATCGCCAACGGCAATTGCGCCAAACGAGGTCTTCAACAACGCCAACATGCACGACACGCTGAAGGATCTGAGGGTTCAGAGGCGACAAGCCATCGAAATCTGCGGAAATCAGCCCGCGACCTACGTGCAAGCCCAAGGCTCTTCGGCAAAGGGCGACGAGAATGTCGACATGGTGATGGCCACCGTCCGCGGCACCAGCTACATCGCACTGTACGTCCGCCCGGTAGGGATCGCGCCGAACGCGCGCGCGCAGGCCGCGCTGCGAGAGCTTTGCGCGAAACCGTGATCGCTTGCCGCCGCTCAAAGCTTCGCTAAGACAGCTCGTCGCGCGCCAGCCCCTGGCGTGGACCGTGCCGGCATCCTCGGGGCCGCGTTTGCGGCGGGTTCTGGGCTGGCCCGCGCTTACGGCGATCGGCCTGGGCACGATGCTCGGCGGGATTTTCCCGACCATCGGGGCCGGCGCGCACGCCGCCGGCCCGGCGGTGATCGCGGCCTACGTACTCTCGGGCGTCGTTAGCCTGTGCGTTGCGTTATGTTACGCTGAGTTCGCGGCGATGGTGCCCGTAGCCGGAAGCGCGTACACCTACGCTTACGCGACGCTCGGGGAGCTCGTCGCGTGGATCATCGGTTGGGACCTGATCCTCGAATATGGCCTCTCCCTTGCGCCCACCGCGTCGTCCCTTTCGGACTATTTTCAGCACATGCTCGCGAACATCGGCATAGTCTTTCCCGTATGGGCGCAAACGGCCGCCGTTCACGGCGCGCATCCGCAGATCGATCTCTTCGCCTGCATCGTTACGTTAGCGGTGACTATGCTCGTCGCCATCGGCATTCGTGAGTCGGCGAATGTCAACGGAGCGTTGGTGGTCCTCCAAATTCTCGCGATGCTGGTTTTCATCGTCGCGGTTGCACACGCCATACGACCCTCCAACCTGCAGCCGTTTGCACCATCCGGTTATCACGGCGTCCTGGCCGGAACCGCGCTGGTGTTTTTCGCCTACATCGGTTTCGACACGGTGACCGTGGCGTCGGAGGAGGCGAAACGGCCGGAGCGTGACGTGCCGGTCGGGATAATCCTCGCATTGGCCTTGGGCGGCATCTTGTACGTTGCGTTGACGCTCTGCACCGTAGGCGTGCTGCGCTTCGATCGGCTTTCGGACGGCGCGGCGATGCTCGACGCGCTCGGTTCGGTGAGCAAAAGCCACACGCTCTACTGGATCGTGGCCATCGGTGGTTTGGCCGGAAACGCGACGGTAATGCTCACGTCGTTGCTCGGGCAGGTACGAATTTTTTATGTCATGGCGCGCGATCGCATGCTGCCTCCGGGCGTCGCGCGCATCCATCACGTCTTTCGCACGCCCGCCCGCATGACGGTGATTACGGGCCTGATCGTGGCGGTATTCGCCGCCGTTTTGCCGCTCACCGAGCTCCTAACGCTCGTGAACATCGGCACGCTGGCGGCATTCGCGATCGTATGCGCGGGCGTCTTGGTATTGCGCATCATAAATCCCAACGCAAACCGTCCCTTCCGGGCGCCCCTGCTGCCGCTCTTTTCCGTAGCCGGAGCGGCGGCGTGCCTCTATCTCGTCACCGGGCTGCAGGTCGCGACTTGGATTCGCTACGGCGTTTGGTTCGGCGTCGGCATCCTCGTATATGCCTTATACGGGTTCCGTAAGTCGCGGCTGCGCGTCGAGCTGATCGAGCCCTGATGCGCAACTCTTGGACCTCCCGCGGTTTATAAGTATACTCACCTGGGCATGAGGGGCGACAAGTGACGATCAAGACCGCGGTCTCAGACCGCTTCGAACTGATTACGGTACCGCGCTCGCGCGGCGTCCCGTCCTTTGCGCAGGACGTGGCCAGCGGGCTTCGCGCGAGGCCTAAACGGCTTTCCTCGAAGTATCTCTACGACGAGGTCGGCTCCGCGCTGTTCGATGCGATCACGCACCTTCCGGAATACTATCTCACGCGGGCCGAAACCGAGATTCTCTCGCAATGGGGATGGCAGATCGTTCGCGTGCTCGATGCGCCGCTCGACTTCGTCGAACTTGGAAGCGGGAGCGCCATTAAGACGCGCCTCTTGATCGGCGAGGCCCTGCGCGTTCAGCCCGAGCTTCGCTACAGCCCCATCGACATCTCCACCGAAGCGATTCGCGCGTCGTCGATGGCTCTCGTCGAAAGCTATCCGGCGTTATCGGTGCGCGCGTACGCCGGAGATTACTTCGATGTGCTCGGCTCCCACGCGCTCGTGTCCGAGCGCAAGATGCTCGCGATGTTCATGGGTTCGAACATCGGCAACTACGAGCCGGACGAAGCGAAGCAGCTGCTCTCGCTGTTGGGCGGAGCGCTCCGCGCCGGCGACGGGCTCCTGCTCGGCGCGGATCTGAAGAAGGACGCGGCAACGCTCGAGCTCGCGTACGACGATCCCATTGGCGTCACGGCCGCGTTCGACCGCAATGTGCTCGCCCGGATCAACCGCGAATTGGAAGGCGCGTTCGACCTCGGCAAGTTTGGACACGTGGTGCACTACGACGAGGTGCGCGGATCGGTCGACTCGTTTCTCGAGGCGCGCGAGCGCGTCAGCGTTCCGATTCGATCACTCGGGATGCGCGTGGCGTTCGCCGCCGGCGAGCGCATTCACATGGAGTCGTCGTACAAGTTTACCGACGACGAGATAGCTGCGCTGGGAGGGGACGCGGGATTCCGGCAGCGCGCGGTCTGGCACGACCGCGGCAAACGCTTCAGCGTGCAGCTCTTGGTCAAAACGTAGCAGCGCGCCGCTCCGCGAATCGCAGCAGGGCGTCAACGGCGATTGCGAGCGCCGAAGCGGCCAGGCTCCCCGCCAGAATCATCTGCGGCTGGTGCAACGTCAATCCATTGAAGATCAGGACGCCCAGACCGACGCCCCCGACATAACCACCCAGGGTCGCGATCGAGATCATTGCGATCGCCGCGATGCGCACGCCGCCGATAACGATTGGCAGCGCTTGCGGAAACTCGACTCGCACCAGCACTTGCAGCGGCGACATTCCCAAGCCTCGCGCGGCGTCGACTTGGGCACTATCCACGCCGGTGATGCCGGCCACGATGTTGCGCGTCAGCATGAACTGCGCGTAAACGACCAACGCGACGAAGATCGGCGTGAACCCCAAGCCGAAGCCGCGCACCAGGACGGCCAGCAGTGCCAAGCTCGGAATCGTATAGATCGCGCCGAGCGTACCCAACAACCACGGCGCTACGCCTGGCCGGCGCGCCGCGATCAGGCCGAGCGGCACCGCCAGCACGAGTGCGGCGGCGAGCGCGGTGACCACCAGTTCCACATGGCCGGCCGCCAATGCGGCGACGCGCAGTGGGTGGCTCGAAAGGTAGTTCATTGTTCGAGGCCGCGCAGCAACGCGCGCCCGTGGAGATAGTAGCGGCGGTAAACGTCGTCGCCGGCGTGCACGAGTTCGCGCACGTATTGCGTTGCGGGCTGCTCGAAGAGCTCTTGCGGTTTGGCCACTTGCTCGACGCGGCCGGCGCGCATTACGACGATTCGATCGGCCAACCGGAAAGCTTCGTCGACGTCGTGCGTGACGAAGAGCGTGGTCGTTTGCAGTTCCGCGACGATGCGCACCAGCTCGCGCTGTAACGCGGTCCGGACCAGCACGTCGACGGCGCCGAACGGCTCGTCCATCAACAGGGCCTGCGGCCGCGCCGCGATGGCTCGGGCGACACCGATGCGCTGCGCCTCACCGCCCGAAAGGCGGCTGGGGCGTCGGTCGCGATAGACCTCGGGATCGAGCCCGACCAAGCGCAGCAGCTCGTCCACGCGTTGCGCGATTGCGGCGCGGCTCCAGCCCTGCAGCGACGGAACGACCGCGATGTTTTGGGCGACGGTCATGTGCGCGAACAGCCCCACCGCCTGAATCACGTAGCCGATTCCGCGGCGCAACTCGACCGGATCTCGCTTGGTAATGTCGTCGCCGTCGAGGAGAACACGTCCCGAGTCCAGCGGAACGAGGCGATTGACGGTGCGCAGCAGCGTGGACTTGCCGCATCCCGACGGCCCGAGCAGTACGACGAGTTCCCCGCCGCCGCACTCGATGCAGACGTCTTCGATGGCATTGCGATCCGAGCCCGGATATCGAACCGTGGCGCGCTCGAATCGAATCGCTCCCGCTTTCATTTCCTTTGTCATCCCGAAGGGCGCAGACGTTTGAGGAAGGCCGCCGCGACGTCGGCCGGATCCTGCTGCCCTTTTTCGACCGCCGCATTCATGGTTTGTGCGGCTCGATCGGTAATCGCGGGTGAAACCGCGTTGAGAATGCGAGCGATCTGCGGCCGTGCCGCGAGCGCGGCTTGCCGAACGACCGGCGCGATGTTATACGCCGACCAGAAGTGCCGGTCGTCGCGCAAGATCACCAGGTCGTCGCTCTCGACTTCGCCATCCGTCGTGAAGGCACTGGAGATGTCGGCGTTGCCGTCGAGCAGGGCGGTATATTTCAGTGCGATATCGTACGTGCGCACGTCGGCGAAATGGAATCCGCCATAGAAGCGCTGCAGACCCGGCAGACCATCGGGGCGTGCAAGGAACTCTTGAATCGTTGCAAGTCGCAGATGCTGTGCGGCACCAGCAACGTCGGTGAGCGTGGCGAGGCGTTTGCTTTCTGCGATGGCGCGCGTGGTTGCCAGGGCCTGTGAGTCGTTCATGGGCGAGGGGTTGAGCCAAACGATGCCATAGCGCTGTTCGAAGCGGCGGGAAACGACCGCGTAGGCCGCGCGCGGGTCGGAGATCGGAGCGAGGTGCAGGACGTCGATTAGCGCCGTGCCGGTATATTCTGGGTAACAGTCGATGTTGCCGCGCTGCATGGCGGCTATCGCGATCTGTGTCGAGCCCAGATTGAAAAGCCGCTCGACGCTTAATCCCGCGCCTTCCAACGCTTGTGCGTAGATTTCCGCGATCACGAACGACTCCGTGAAGTTCTTCGATCCAACCCGAACCGCCGAGCCGTCAAAGGCGCAGCCCGCGAAAAGTGGGGTCGCGCCGAGCAGCGCGAGCGCCCGCGCGCGCGAAATTCTCATGTGCGCGGCGCGGCGAGACGGGCGGCCGCTCCCAAAGCGAGATCGGCGCCCAAGGCGAGGGCGGCTACGACTGCCGCGGCCGTGAAGAGCAGGGTCCCGTCGTCGGTTTGTAGCCCGCGTACGATCTCGTCACCCAGTCCCCCGGCGCCGATGAAGGTCGCGAGCGTTGCGCTTGCGATCGTCTCGGTTGCGGCGGTTCGCAGACCCGAAAAAGAAACCGGCAATGCGAGCGGCACGACGACGCGCGCGAAGCGTTGCAGCGAGGTCATGCCCATGCCCGTGGCGGCATCGAGCGCCGCAACGGGAACGCCGCGAATGCCCAGGTCGACGCTGATCACGATCGGAGGAATCGCGAGCAGTGCCAGGGCGACGATCGCGGGCGCCGCTCCCACGCCAAGCCACGGTAAAAGCAACGTCAAAACGGCCAGGCTGGGCAACGTGCGACCAACGCCGGCCAGAGCTAGCACCCCGCCTCGCAATCCGGACGACTCGGCGGCGAGGACGCCTAACGGCAGCCCGGCCAACAGCGCGAGCGCGAGCGCCGTGCTCGCGAGCGAGAGATGCTGGGCGACGTGTGCGGACAGCTCGGCCATGCGACAAGTTTTTTCCCGCTCGGGAGGCGAAACCCAGCCCAGAACGCTAAGCACCGAAACTCGATGATTACGCAACCCCAGCCGGCGCAGGCCACGGTCCCCGTGGTCGCGCTCGACGATCCTTCGCTCTATATCAGCCGCGAGCTCTCCTGGCTCGAGTTTAACGACCGTGTGCTCGAAGAAGGGCTCGACCCTCGCAATCCACTGATCGAGCGACTGAAGTTCGTGGCGATTTTCGGGACGAATCTGGACGAGTTCTTCATGATTCGGGTTGCAGCGATCAAGCAGCAAATCGAAGCGCAAGTCGTTCGCCGCTCCGAAGATGGGCGGACGCCGACGGAGCACCTTGCGGCCATATCCGAGCGTCTGCGCAAGTCGCTGCCGCTGCAAATGCAATTGCTCAACGATGATTTGCTACCGGCGCTGCAACGAGAGGGCATTCGTTTGCTGCGCGTCGCCGAGCTCGATGACGAGACGCAGACCGCGCTCGAGCGAACCTTCGACGACAACGTCTTTCCGGTATTGACGCCGTTGGCGGTCGATAGCGGCCATCCGTTCCCGTACATCTCCAATCTGTCGCTCTCGCTGGCGGTCGAGCTGGAAGAAGCCACGCGCGAGGGCATCGAGCTGCACTTCGCCCGCGTGAAAATTCCGCCGACGCTTCCGCGTTTCGTTCCCGTCGAAGGCGGCCCGCCGGGCGAGCGGCGCTTCGTCCTATTGGAAGACCTGATCGCGCACCATCTCGACGGCCTTTTTCCGGGTATGCACGTACGCGATTCCTACCTCTTCCGCGTAACGCGCGATGCCGATCTCGATTTGCAAGAAGATGAAGCCGACGATCTATTACGCGCGATCGAATCGGAGCTGCGCCGGCGGCGCTTCGGCGAACCGGTCCGCCTCGAGGTCGAACGAGGCATGCCGGAGTACATGCGCGACTTTCTTTGCAACTCGCTGGATCTCGAGCCGGTCGATTGCTACGAAATCGAAGGTTTGATGGCGCTCAGCGACCTATGGCAGATGGCGAATCTGCCGGGTTACGAACAACTTCGCGATAAGCCGTTTTTGCCGGCGATACCGAAGCGCCTCATCGGGGCTACGGATATCTTTGCGCAAATTCGCGAGGGCGACATCCTGCTGCACCATCCGTATGAATCGTTCGACCCGGTAATCCAATTCTTGCAGCAGGCTGCTGAAGACGAGAAAGTGCTCGCCATCAAAGCCACGCTCTATCGCACCTCGGGCAAGAACTCCCCTATCGTGCGAGCCTTGCTTACCGCCGCCGAGAACGAAAAACAGGTCGCCGTGGTCATCGAGCTAAAAGCTCGCTTCGACGAAGAAAACAACATCGAATGGGCGAAGCGGTTGGAGCGTGCCGGAGCACATGTCGTCTACGGCTTCGCCAATCAAAAAGTGCACGCCAAGAGCATCCTCGTGGTGCGTGAGGACGACGACGGGCTGCGGCGCTACATGCATTTCGGCACGGGTAACTACAACGAAAAGACCGCGCGCCTCTACACCGATTTGAGTTTGTTTACCTGTCGCGCCGAGCTCGGCACCGACGATGCGCAGCTCTTCAACGCGCTCACCGGCTTTTCGAAGGTGACCGACTACGAAGTTCTTTGGGTCGCTCCGGTTACGCTGCATCGCGAGCTTATCGCACGCATCGACCGTGAAACCGAGCACGCTCGGTCCGGCCGCCGAGCGGGCATCCGCGCAAAGATCAATGCGATCACGGAAACGGAGGTCGTGCGGGCCCTTTATCGCGCCTCACAAGCGGGCGTGCCGATCGATTTGCTCGTGCGCGGGATGTGCGTGCTGCGCCCCGGCGTCCCAGGCGTGAGCGACAACATTCGCGTGCGCAGCATCGTCGGACGCTTTTTGGAGCATTCGCGCATTTACGTTTTCGAAAACGGCGGCGAGCTGGAAACCCACATCGCCAGCGCCGACTGGATGGGCCGCAATCTCGATCGGCGCGTCGAGCTCGCCGTTCCCGTGCTAGATCCGGTAATGTCTGAGACGCTCGCTTCGCACATCCTGACGGTCCTGCTCGCCGACAACGTCAAGAGCCGAGAGCTGCAAATGGACGGCACCTATCGGCGCCTTTCTCCCGGGCCGGGCGAGATGCCGATCGAGGCGCAGCGGGTCTTTCTTACGCAATCTCAGGCGTTGGGCTAGCGCAGGCAAGCGCGAGTACGATCTTCCATTCGTGCGGCATGACCGGCTGAACCGAAAGGCGTTGGCCGCGACGCAACAACGCCATCCCGACAAGCCGCGGCTCCGCGCGCATCTGCGCCAGCGTCACGGGATGCGAAAAGCCCTCAACGTAGGCGACGTCCACCATGAACCAGAGCGGCTTATTGGGTTTGGCGCGTCCGTCGAAGTATTCGCCGTTGCGCTCGTATTGCGTGAAATCGGGATAGGCGGTCCGCACGACCTTGCACACGCCAACGGCGGCCGGCTCGGCGATGCTCGAATGATAGAAGAGCGCGAGGTCGTCGAGACGCATTTCCATCATGTTGTTGCGCGCTTGGAAGTTGCGCACGCCGGTCCACGGCGTTGTGCCGTCCTTGCGGAGCTGCTCGAACGAAAACGCGCTGGGCTCGGTCTTGAGCAGCCAGTAGCGAGGCATAAGGTGTTTTCGTTACGGCGATTCCTAGCGCAATCCTAGCGGATATGTTATCGTGGGCACCGATGCAAAAACGGATCGTTCGGACGGCCGGGAGCGGTTGGGAGGGTGTCGAGCCGAGCGGCTATGCGCCCGGTGCTCCCGGCACGGGAGTCGCGCGTCACACGTTGATCGGCAACCGAAAAAACGAGCGGGCCGACCCCGGCCCGCAGATGGAGTTGCGCTACTTCGAAGTTCAGCCCGGCGCCGCATCGCGCTTGGAGAAGCACGAGCACGAGCACTACGTGATCGTGCGCAAAGGGCTGGGCTATGCCGTCATCGACCAGACGGTCACCGAGCTCGCGCCCAACGACGTCGTTTACGTCGGCCCCCTCGAGTTGCACCAATTCGTAAATCGCGGCGACGAGCCGTTCGGATTTTACTGCTTCGTGGATACCTGCCGGGATTTTTCGCAGGCGCCGAGCTCTGAAGAACTGGCGCGGCTGGAAGCCTCGCCCGCCGGCGCGATTGCCAAGCCCTTCGCGGTCCCGCCACCCGTAAAACGCTGACCGCTCCGCTCCGGTGGAGCGGCAAATCGCGTGAGAGCTAGATCGAATCAGTAGTCGATGCGGGTGTTGGTGTCGTCGTGATAAAGCAGCGTCGAGCGGTTTTGCAGAAGCGCACGCAACGCGTCGAGATTCTTGGCCGGCGGATGGCCGTATGCAAGCCACGTCGCCTTCCATCCGTCGCGCTCGCGCGTCAGGGACATGACCAAATCGATCAAAGCAATTCCGCCGCGTTCGTAATGCAGCAAACAGATCGTGGCGTCGCAGGCGGCAAAGATCAAGCGCCGCCCCGGAAGCGACGGGTCGATGATGCTGTCGGTCGCGTTCCATGCGCCGCCCGGTGACGCGAGCGTCCACCCCGGGGCCTTCGTTCCGTCCGGCAGGGCGAAGTGCCCTCGGCGTATATCCGCCGGCAGCCCGTCGAGCGAACCGATTTCGTGGAGGCCTTGGAGCGACTGGAGGACCGGCAGCGGCGGGTGCAACGTCACGTTCCCGGCGCGCGCCACGGAGCAAAGTACGCCGGTTGCTAGAGCCGCGGCTACGAGCGATTTCACGCCGAGCTTAGTCGCCAACGGCAATCGGGCGCGACGGTTCCGCTACCCATTCGCTCCAAGAGCCGTTGTAGATGCGCGAGCCTTCGAGGCCCGCATGCGCCATTGCGAGCAGGGTTACCGCAGACGAAACTCCCGAGCCGCATTGATGCACCGTGCGCTTGGGATCCAAACCCGCGCGAGCGAATTCTTCACGAAGCTGCTCGGGCGACTTGAGGTTTCCGCTCGGTGTAAAGTTGTCTTTGAACCAGCGCTGCATCGCGCCGGGAATGTGGCCGCCGACCGGGTCGATGGGTTCGGTCTCGCCGGTAAAGCGTTCTTTTGCGCGTGCGTCGAGCAGTTGCATTCCCGGATCGCCCAGGTTTGCGCGCACGTAATCGGTGTCGACTACGAGGCGGGGCCGAAGCGCGACGGTGAGCGAGCCTTCGCCGGAGGGTTGCGATGGAGCCGCCGTGACGGGGTAACCGAGAGCGGTCCACGCCGCGAATCCGCCGTCGAGAACGGCAGTGGCGTCGTGGCCGATCCAGCGGCAGAGAAACCACAGCCGCGCCGCAAACATGTCGGCGCCCGCGTCGTAGGCGATGATTTGCGTGCCGTCGTTGATTCCGAGACCGCGCAAGAAACCCGCGAACGTTTCCGGATCCGGCAGCGGATGGCGGCCGTTCTTACCGGTTTTGGTTCCGGCTAGGTCGTCCTCGACCGCCGCAAAAAAGGCGCCGGGAATGTGCGATTCTTCGTACAGGCGGCGCCCCAGCGAAAAGTCCGCCAGAGCGTGGCGACAATCGAGCACGATCACCTCGGGATCGCCGAGCCGGGCTCGGAGATCCTCCGGCGAGATCACGGTGGTAAACGGCACTAGCGCAAGTGGATGGTTTGTTTCGGCGCGCCGCCGAAGGCTTCTTCGAGCGTCGTTTGCAGTTCGCCGCTCTCCGCCATCGGGCCCAGAATGTCAGTGTCTCCGTAGAACGTACCGTTGATGAAGATCTTAGGCAGGGTCGGCCAGTTCGTCAGCGCGGAGAGCGCCTCACGTTTCGGCCCGTTCTCCAAAACGTCCACGACTTCAAACGGATAGCCGAACCGACCGAAGAACTCGATCGTCTCTAGCGTGAACCCGCAGCGCGGCGCATCCTTCGTGCCTTTACCGTAGACGAGAATCTTGTTCGCCGCGATTTCGCGAGCGATTTCGTCGTTTAGTTCGTCTGACATCCTGACTCCTCAGCGTTCTGCAACGATGGTCTTGAGCTCGATGGCGTGGACGCGGCCGTCTTTGAGCGCGGCCTTCAGCGCCCCATAAACGATTTGGTGTTGTTCGATGAGCGTCTTGCCCGCGAAGGCGTGCGAGCGAACGGTTACGTTGAAGTGATCCATCGTTCCGGTGCGATCGACGATACCCACCTCGGCGTCGGGGAGGTGGGTGCGGATCAGATTTTGCAACGCTTCGTCGTCGATCACGACTTTAAGCGCGGAGTGCCCGCGTTCAACGCCTCCGCCAACCCGCGCGCTTCACCCAAGGTTTCCGGCAGCCGGGTTGCCCCTTTTGTCAGCGCAGCCGTGACGCCGCTTGCTAAGATGATGCCGGTAACGCCCAAGAGAATCGCAGGCGCGCCGCTGGCGCGAATCGGGCCGACCTCGATCGTAAAGCTTCGCTGCAATCGCGCTAGGCCGCGGAAGAACGCACGCAGTGCCCTTGCTCGCTGGTTCATCGTAGGGACGTTCTACGTCGGCTCGCGCTGGAAGGCCTGGTCTGGATCAATCAGCGAAGCTCGGCCGGGCATGCTCCCCGCACTCGTCGCCGTATGTTGTCTCATCGGTGGAAACGTTCACGCTCCCAGCGGTGCGCCGGTGGCCCGCGCGCACGTAACGTTACGCGGACCGAAAAGCGCGACGACCACGACGGACGCGAAGGGCAACTTTGCCGTGCAGCTGCCGGCCGGCCGGTATAACCTGACCGTGCTCGCGCCCGGCTACGCCTCGGTAACCGTGAACACTGGGCCGATCGGCGACGGTGCGCACGTCGACGTCGTGCTCGAGCCAAGCGACACGCCGAAGCTGCGCACGATCGGTGAAGTGACGGTCAACGGCGGGTTCACGCTGGACCGCAACGTGATTCCCACGATGGACGTTTCACGTGCGCAGATGGACGCGCTCGGCTATACGCAGGTGCTCGAGGCATTGCAGCAAGTGCCGTCGGTCGTGATCCAGCATCCGGATTCCGGCGGCGCCACCGCGCCGGCGGTGGTTTCCATGCGGGGACCGGATCCCTCGGAAGCGATGGTAACGCTGGACGGTCAACAGCTCAATGACGGGAACACCGGCGACGTCGATCTCTCGCAGTTCGCCGTTCCAGCCTTCAACAGCGTCAATGTGAGCGAAGGCCTCGGGCCCACCGACGCTGAGGGAAGCAATACGTTCGGCGGGGCGGTCAACTTCGAATCCCTGCGCCCCACGCAGCAAGATCACATCAACTTCTCCGGCTCGGTTGGCTCCTACGGTACGACGCAGAGCTGGCTCAACGCTACCGGAACGATCGGCAAGCTCGGCTACGCCTTCGCCGGCAACGACTATCATCAGGGAGGGCAAGTCGATCAGTACGCCTGGGTCGTTCCGGCAAACAACCTGCCCGTTTACTGCGGGCCTTCGACGAAGGCCAAGACGCCGAACTGCCCGTTCTACGTGCATCTCGGCTCGACGATCTCAGCGCTGCTCGGGCTCGTCAACCTCGACTACAGCTTCTCGCAACGCGCCGATGTTGGGTTTCGCGTCTTTACGCTCGGCGACAACCGCGACGAGTCGAGCGCACTCAACGGAATCGCCGGCAACCCGACCTGCGTCTTTACCGGCCCGGGATCGGCGTGCGCCTTTTTGCCGCCCCCGAGCGCCCCGAATACCGTAGCGAACCCGGTCTTCGACGATCACGTCGGCCAGGGGAGCGCCGCCCTCGCTCAAAGCATCCGCGCGTACGACGGCTACGGGCGCGCGCCGCTGGGTTCGGGAACGTTGCTGGCCGACTTCTATGCCGACAGCGACAATATCGATTTCGTTGGCGGCGCCGTGTCGCCGTACGACGTCTCACATCTCGACACGCGCTACAACGAAGGCCTATCGTGGGGGCGAACGTTCGACGAAAGCGAATTCGCCTTCGGGGGTTACGCGCGGCAAGAATCTCTCGCGGGGCTCGGCATCGATCAGCCGCTCTCGCAGAGCATCGACTCGTATTTTTTTCGCGGCTCCCAACAACTCGGCAAAGACCTCCGACTCTCGGGCGGACTGTACGATGCCGATTACTCGACCTTCGGTAACACGTTGAACTGGCGGTTGGGCCTCAGCCAGGACCTCGGCACCTCGAGCGTGGTGCGTTTTTCGGTGGGCACCGGTTTCCGCGCGCCGCTGCTGATCGAGCGGTACTTCTTTCCGCCGGTTGTCGTCGACGGCAAACTGCAACCCAATCCCAACGCGGGGCCGGAAGACTCGAACTGCGTTGTCCCCAACGGAAACCCGTTGGAGCAACCCGAGCACGCCACCGAATACGAGCTGGGCTTCTCGCATCTGTTTTCCAACACGTCGAATGTCGACGTATCGATCTATCGCTCGAACCTGCGCGATACCATCGAGAACAATTATCCCGGCGGCGGTGCGAAGAGCTTCTGCAACACGTCGCCGGGCTTCGCATACGTGATTCCGGTGAACATCGGCAACGCGGTGTACGAAGGCGCTGAAGCGCGCTACAAGCAGCTTTTCCCGCGGCTGAACCTCACCGCGACGTTTTCTTACGGGCTCAACGTCGCTTATCCATACGCACTTGGACCGTTCGTTTCCAATCCGACCTCGGGCGGCACGCTCGTCGCCGATCAGCAGTTCCTGGGCGTTCCGCAGCAGCAGGGATCCGCGGCCTTCGGCTGGGCGCGCAAGGGATGGCACGCGTCGACCGCGTTCACGTTCGCCAGAACGAACAACACGCTGCATCAGTCGCCGTACACGCTGGTGGATGCGGCGCTCGGAAAGAATTTCGGGCACCTCGATTTTACGATCGCCGCGACGAATATCTTCAACGCGGCCTCGGGTCCGTTCACGCTCTACGACGCGGGCGTTCCCTACCGCGGGCTTTACGCCGGGCCCGGTACGAGCCAGTATCTCGCCCACCTTCCGACTAATGCACTTTTCGTCCAGCCGGCGGCGGTGAAATTTATCTTCACCGTCCACGAGTGATGCTAGACAGAATGAAAGCGATCCGGCTGCACGCCATCGGCGGCCCGGAGAATCTTCACCTCGATGAAGTCGAAGTCGCACCGCTGCGCGATAGTGAAGTGCTGGTGCGGATTCGCGCCGCGGGGCTCAATCGTCGCGACCTGTTTATCACGCAGGGTCTTTACCCCAACATCCACGTTCCGGTAACGCTCGGCTCCGACGGCGCCGGCGAAATCGCGGCGCTCGGCGCGGTCTTCGCGGATCTGGAAGTGGGCGCCGAGGTCGTGATCGATCCGATGCTGGCGTGGGGCGACGATCCGCGCGTGTGGGATGCGGCGAACGCGAACATCCTCGGAATGCCCCGCGACGGAACCTTTGCGCAATACGTCGCCGTGCCCGCCGGCAACGTCTATCCCAAACCGAAGAACCTCTCCATGGAGGATGCCGCGGCGATCCCGCTGGCGGGCCTCACCGCGTACCGCGCGGTCGTCACGCGAGGGGCTCTGCGCCGCGGCGAAACCGTGCTGATCACTGGCGTGGGCGGCGGCGTGCAAACGCTGGTGTTGCTTTTTGCCAAGCGGATCGGCGCGCGCATCATCGTGACGTCCGGCAGCGATGAAAAGTTGGAACGCGCGAAGGCGCTCGGTGCGGATCTCGGGATCAACTACAAGGCGACGCCCGACTGGCAGAAACTGCTTCGATCCGATCCGGTCGATCTCGTCGTGGATTCGTCCGGCGGCGATACGCTGCGCAAGGCGCTCGACGCGGTGCGGCCGGGGGGCCGCGTCGTCATTTACGGGGGCACGAACGGCGAGGCGACGATCAAACTCTTCCCGCTCTTTTGGAAGCACGTAAGCGTGTTGGGAACGTCGATGGGGAGCCCCGAAGATTTCGCGGGCATGTTGCAGATTTTCGGCGACGGCGTGCGGCCGCTCGTCGATCGGATCTTCGCGCTCGAGGACGCCGTCGCGGCCATGCAGCGGCTCGCCGCATCGGATCAGTTCGGAAAAATCGTCCTCCGCGTAGACTAGCGCTCCCGTTTTCCATAACAGGTGCCGTTTGGAGCGGGGTTGTTGCGATAAAGCGGTCCTGGGAACGCGACCGGCATGCCATCGCGCGGGTACAGAATTACCGGCACCTTTCGGCTTGGCGTCAGCATGAGCTCGCATCTTACGACGGCGTGCGCTTTCGACCGCGCCGTGCCGCCGACCCAAAGGTCGAACCAAAGCTTGTAGCAGCCGTTGCTGCCGCTGCCCGTCGGCGGTCCCGATGCCGCGCACAGGTCCTCGCGGATGAAGTACTGCTTCAAGAACGACACGTAGATCTTGATGCCATACGGAATCGGTTTGTTGTTGGAGCGCTCGGTCGCGAAGGTCGTGGGATTGCAATAGGTGCCATCGCCGGACGCGACCTTGTGGATGACGGGATGGGCGATATGGTTCCCCGGCGGCGAGTTATCGGGCCAACCATAAAACGTAATCGTCGCTTTGACGGTCGTTGGATCTTGTTTGATGCGGTAGCAGCTTTGCTGTGAGAGGCCGGTCAGCGGCGGCACCGCCGGTCCGCTGGGTTGCGAGCAAGACGCAAGCGAAATCAGGCCGGCGAGAGCGAACCATCGGCGCACGGCACTATTCCTCCGTGAGGCGATACGACAGAAGCTTTTGGAGCCGCATTTCGGTGCCGAGTTCGGCGGCGATCACCGCAGCCTCTTCCGGGCCGGCCAGCGCTTCGAGTCGCGGATTGAGGATCGCCATCTCGTCGGCGGTCATCGCGCGATCCACGCCTCGAGCGGCGACGCGGCCTTCGTCTTCCAGCGCGATGAGGTGGGCCAGAATCTGCCGAGCCATCGCGGGCCAAAGCACGCTGCGTTCGGGTCCGTAAACCCGGCGCACGATATCGGGAATCGTTAACGGTCCATCGCGCAGTGCGGTAAGTATTTGCCGTTCCCGCATCCGCCGGTGTTCGATGTATTCGCGAATCTTGTGCGGCGCGTCGCCGACGATTGGTCCGTGTCCGCAATAGATCACCCGAGCATCTGCGAACTCTTCGGCTAACCGCCGCAGGGTGTTCTCGTAAGGGCGCATCGCGCCGCCCGGGGGCGCGACGACCGAGGTTCCTTCACCAAGAATCGTGTCGCCCGTAAACAAGCTGCGTTCTTGCGGCAGATAGAAGACCGCATGGTCGAATGTGTGGCCGGGCGCGTCGATCACGCGAAGCGCGGTCGCGCCGACGCGCCAGGCGTGCTCGAGCGGTAAGTCGTGCGTGTGGCCAACCGTTGTAGCCGGATGCGCGTAGATCGGGGCGCCGGTTGCCTCCGATAGCTCGGGGGCAGCGGAAACGTGGTCGGGATGCCCGTGGGTCAGCGCAATTGCGTGAATGGCGAGGCCCTGCGAGTCGGCCGTTGCGATCAGTGCCTCGACGTGCCGAGTGATTGCCGGACCCGGATCGATCACCAAACCCTCGCCCTCGCCGCAATCCAGCAGGTAAGAGTTCGTTCCCGAGAGCGTCATCGCCGAAGGGTTGGGCGCGCGTACGAGCGTTACCATGCACCCTCGAGTCCGGGCGGTATTTGAAAATCGGCCCCGGAGTCTTTGGGCATGATCGTGACGATCGGTTTCGTGCGCGCGAAGTCGAGGGCTGCATCGACCGAATCGAACGCGACCAGACGCTCGAGATGCTTGATCGTAGGGTACACGAGATGCAGCTCGCCTTTCCGAAACCGCGCGAGTGCCGCTCCGGGCGTAATCCACAGGCCGTCGTGCGTTTCGAAGGCGTCGGCCAGCGCGATTTGGTCGGGCGGCGCCTCCGCCAAGAAGAAATGCGTATTGTAGCGGCGCGGCTCGCTCGGCGGCGTGATCCAATGGGAGAAAAGCCGCAACGCGCAAGCATCGGCGAACCAGTCGCGCCGGGCAAGAAACTGGGCGAAACTCAGCTCGCCGCCCCGCAAGCGCGCACGTTCCGTCGCAAGCTGCCGCCAATCGATCGCATTCGCATCGATCGGAAGCATCGTTGCCGTGCGGGCCAACAGGACGCCGGCTTCCTCGAAGAGCTCGCGCAGTGCCGCGACCAGCAGGGCTCGCGCCGCGCCGTTTTCGATCGGCGATTCACTCGATTGCAGATCGCCGGCGATCTCGGCCCGAAATTCCCGCGCGAGGCGATTGGGATCTAAACCGAGCGTCCGTTCTTGCGCCGATGCCGAGGCGTCCTGCGCCTCTGTCGTCCCGCCCGGAAAGACGAACGCGTTCGGCGCGAAGGCGCTGCGCGTGCTTCGCCGGGTCAAATAAACTTCGAATCCCGGCCGCATGAGGATGACGGTTGCGGCCAAACGCACGTGGCTCATGGGATTGCAGTCTCCCGCTGCTTTGAGGCGAAAACCTCTGCTCTGAGAATGAATATTGCCCTGGGCAGCGATATGGCCGGCGAACTCCCCGAGGCCATCGACCGGTGGCTGCGGGCTCACGATTACCACGTGCGACGCTTCGGTGCGCTCGCGGCCGATGAGGCGAATGCCTGGCCGTCGGTCGCGCAGCAGGTTGGGGCTACGGTAGCGCGGGGCGAGGCGGCATATGGCATCCTCTGCTGTTGGACCGGCACCGGCGTGAGCATCGCTGCCAACAAGGTTATCGGAATTCGTGCCGCCTTATGCGGCGACGCCGCGACGGCCGCCGGCGCGCGCGAATGGAACGACGCAAACGTCCTCTGCTTGAGTTTGCGCACGACCAGCACGGCGCTCGCGCACGAGATGCTCGAAGCCTGGTTTGCCGCGAGGCCGACGCAGGACCCGGCGTACCGCGCCATGATCGAGGAAATTCGCCCCCGATAAAGCAGAGGGGCGGCGCACTCGCGCCACCCCCTATTTTACTGCCGTTCGCCGGACCGTAGAACTAACGCTGCGCATCCGGCCCTCTCTTCCGGCGGTTTCGGCGCCCGTTCGTGCCGTCCTGACCAGAGAGGGCGATTCTACCAAAATCAGATACCCGGACTCAAGATGCTCGCCAAAATAAACCGCAAGAAAGGATCAACAGCGACCAGTTCACGGCGTGGGCCGTCCAGCAGTACGGGCACTCACGGCGAGTCAAGAAAAGCAGCGAGTACGCGAGAACGGCCGAGGTGATGGCCGCGAAGAACGTGGCGGCGAGCACGAGCGCCGTGCCAAGGACCGGGTGAACGAACCAGATCGCCACGGCCAGCGCAGGGTAATAGATCGAACCCAGCAACGAGTTCTGAACGCCGAAGAGGTGCGCGCGGGCCGTTTTCACCACGCTCGGGCCCCGAAGCTCCCCACGTTCTGCCCGCCGGCTCTTCGCAAGCATGAAAAGCGAGGTGTAGAGCCCAACACCGCACAGCAACGTGATGACTGCCCGTACGATCATCGATTGAATCGTCACCTCCGAAAGCTAGCCGCCCTCGCGCTCCTGGCCGCCTCGTTCCTGCTCGCATTTTGGGTAATTCGCCATCAGCCGCGCGTGGCGCACGAAATCCGGACGATTGGCCCTTTGGCCTACCCCATGGCCGTCGCGATCTTTGGCCTGGTCGCCTCGGCGCCGTTTTCGATGACCGACGCACTGGCCATTATGAACGGAGCCCTGTTCGGGCCGATCAAAGGCACGCTGGTCGATACGGCCGGACTCGTCCTCGGCGCGCTCTTGGGTTACTGGCTCAACCGTCACGCGTCGCGGCTGTTCGACCTTCAAGAGTACTTGCATCGTCTTCCGCCGTGGGTTAAACGGTTTCCGGTTGGTTCCCCGGGCTTCTTGTTGGCGGTCCGCATCATTCCCGGATTTGGCGGCACCGTGGCAACCGCTACCGCGGCGGCCTTTCGGGTTCCGGTTTGGGTTCACGTTTGGACGATGTGCGCCATCGCAATTCCGGTTTGCGCCGTGCTGACGATCTTTGGCGATCGCGTGACCGTCGCGCTTCACGGCTACGAATGGCGCGCGAGCCACTACGCACGTCACTACTGCGCAACTCACCGGTGTCCGCACTTCCACTTCCGCCGGCGCGAGTCGCCGATGCCCTCGGCGTCGCCGTGACTGCGCCGCTGATCGTTGCCGATGATGCCGAGCTCGCGCGGCTCTGCCGGCGCGTCGGCGAGGCCGGCCGCGTGGCGCTGGATACCGAATTTCACGCCGAACGAACCTACTCGCCGCGACTCATGGTCGTTCAGTTCGCCTTCGACGACGGCGCGGCGATCGTCGACGCCCTCGCTCTGCCGGATTTGAGGGCGCTCGCCCTCGCGCTGACGCACACCACGGTCGTCGGCCACGCGCTCTCGGCGGATTTGAAAATTTTCGCCGATCGCTATGACATCGTTCCCCCACGAGTTTTCGACACGCAAATCGCCTCGGCGTTTCTCGGCTACGGCATGCAAGTATCGTTAGCCGATTTGGTGCGCGGAGTTTGCGGCGTGCACCTGACAAAGTCGCAAACCGTTAGCGATTGGTCGGCGCGTCCGTTCTCCGAACGCCAGATCGAGTATCTCGTGGGGGACGTCGCGTATCTCTTGCCGCTCTACGATTCGTTGCGTCCGCGGCTCGAACAAAAGGGCCGCTACGAATGGGTGTACGAGGAGTGCGCCGAGCTGGGCGACATCGAACGCTATCGCATCGACGAGCGCCGCGCCTACTTGCGCATTCCGGGAGCGATGCGCATGAGCCGCCGCGAGTTGGGCATTCTCAACGAGCTCGTGAAGCTGCGCGACGCAACCGCGCGCGAGCGCGATCTGCCCGTGCGGTACGTGCTTCCCGATGACGTCGTCGCCGGGCTCGCCGTTTTGAAGCCCGTCCAGCTCGACGATCTCGGGCAGCTGCGCCGGCTCGACGGCGCGATGAAGCGGCAGCTCGGCGGCGCGATCCTGCGCGCGGTCGAACGCGGTCAGGCGCTCGATGAAGCACAACTTCCGCAGCGCCCAAACCGCCCGGCGGCTCCCGCGCGCGAGGGGCTCGTTGCCTTCTTGGGCGCCGCGGTCGCGGAAATCGCGCGCGCCGCCGAGCTGCCGCCGAGCTTGCTCGTGCCGCGAGCCACGCTCGAGCGCCTGACACGCGAGGTTCCGCGCGATCGCGCGGATTTTGAGCGCGCCCTCGCGCTGCAGCCGTGGCGCCTCGCGTTAGTCGCCGAACCGCTGTGGCGTCTCTGCTCGGGGGCCGCGGCGCTGAAAATCGAAGGCTACGCGCAGGGCGATCCGAAAGTACGATTATCCGATGAATCGTCACCCGAATAGCTTCGGAGCGCTCGATACGCTGCGCGCCGGAGATCGTGCGTACGCGTACTTTCGCCTCGACGCATTGGAGCGTTCGGGCGTAGCCGACCTCGCTCGCCTCCCGTTTTCGCTGAAGATCTTGCTGGAGAACCTTTTGCGATTCGAAGACGGGAATTCCGTGACGCGCGAGGACGTCGAGGCACTCGCGCGCTGGGACCGGCACGGCAAAACCGAAGGCGAGATCGCGTTCACACCGGCCCGCGTCTTACTGCAAGACTTTACCGGCGTGCCTTGCGTGGTCGATCTCGCCGCAATGCGCGATGCGATGGCCGAAATGGGTGGCGACGCCAAGCGAATCAATCCGCTGCAGCCAGTCGAGCTGGTGATCGATCACTCCGTGCAAGCGGACTATTTCGGATCGAGCGACGCTTTGGCGAAGAATACCGATCTCGAGTTCGAACGCAATCGCGAACGATACGCTTTCCTCAAATGGGGTCAATCGGCGCTCTCCGGTTTGCGCGTCGTGCCGCCGGGAACCGGAATCGTACATCAAGTGAACATCGAGTATCTGGCGCGCGTCGTCTTCGGCGCCTCCGATACGTCCAAGCTCCCACTGGCCTATCCGGATACGGCGGTCGGTACCGACTCACACACGACGATGGTCAACGGGTTGGGCGTGCTGGCTTGGGGCGTTGGCGGCATCGAGGCCGAGGCCGCGATGCTCGGGCAGCCGGTCACGATGCTCGTTCCCGAGGTCGTGGGCTTTCGCTTGGAGGGTGCGATGCGCGAAGGCGTGACGGCAACCGATCTGGTGTTGACCGTCGCCGAAATGCTGCGACATAAGGGCGTCGTCGGAAAGTTCGTCGAGTTTTACGGTACCGGACTGTCGGCGCTTCCGGTAGTCGACCGAACGACGATCAGCAACATGTCGCCGGAGTTTGGTTCCACGGTCGCAATCTTCCCGATCGACGAGCGCACGCTCGAATATCTGCGACTCACCGGCCGGTCGCGCGAACATATCGCGTTGGTCGAAGCCTATGCCAAAACGCAAGGACTCTTCCGAACCGACGAGGCGGCGGATCCGGAGTTTGCCGACAGCCTGACGCTCGACCTCGCGAGCGTCGAGCCCAGCCTGGCCGGCCCGCGGCGTCCCCAAGATCGCGTCGCGCTGCGCGACGTAAAGCGCTCGTTCGGGAATGCGCTGCACGATTGGGTAGCCGCGCGCGAGCGCGCGAACGGCGCGGTTGCGCGTTTCGAAGACGAAGGTGGCGGCGGAACCGCCACGATCTCGCAAACGACGGAGGACGTTGACGACGGAGCGGTCGTGATTGCCGCGATCACGAGCTGTACGAACACGTCGAATCCATCGGTATTGATCGGTGCCGGACTGCTGGCTCGCAACGCGGTCGAACGCGGGCTTCGCACGCAGCCGTGGGTCAAGACGTCCCTTGCGCCGGGTTCCAAAGTCGTAACCGACTATTTGACGAAGGCCGGATTGCAAGAGTATCTCGATCGCCTAGGCTTCAATTTGATCGGTTACGGCTGCACCACGTGCATCGGTAATTCGGGACCGCTTCCGAGCGACGTCGCCGAGACGGTCGCCGATCGCGACCTGATCGTCGCCGCGGTGCTTTCGGGCAACCGTAACTTCGAAGGCCGCATACACCCGCAGGTACGCGCTAACTACTTGGCGTCTCCGCCGCTCGTGGTTGCCTATGCGCTCGCCGGTCGCATGGATGTCGATTTGACGACGGAACCGCTCGGCACGGGCAGTGACGGACGTCCGGTTTGGCTAAAGGATATCTGGCCGAGCAACGATCGCATCGCCCAAACGATGGCGAGCTGCATCAACGATGAAATGTTCTCCCGCGAATACGCGGACGTCTTCACGGGCGACGAGAACTGGAACGCACTGAACGTTGCGGTGACCGAACGCTACGGATGGGATCCGGCGTCCGAGTACGTCAAGCGGCCGCCGTACTTCGATGGAATGCCGGCCGCGCCGCCGCCCCCGCAAGACGTGCGCGGCGCGCGCGCGATCGCCGTTCTGGGCGATTCGGTCACGACCGACCATATCTCGCCGGCCGGGAGCATCGCGAAGAACAGTCCGGCAGGCAGATACTTGATCGAGCACGGCATCGAGGCGCGCGATTTCAACTCGTACGGCGCGCGGCGCGGCAATCACGAGGTGATGGTGCGTGGGACGTTCGCCAACGTGCGCCTGCGCAACGCGCTCGTGCCCGAGATCGAGGGCGGTGTAACTCGCTATCTTCCCAGCAACGAAGAGCTATCGATTTACGACGCCGCGTTGAAGTATCGCGCCGATGGAACGCCGCTGATCGTGCTGGCCGGGAAGGAGTACGGCTCGGGCTCGTCGCGGGACTGGGCGGCGAAGGGTCCCTATCTGCTTGGGATCAAGGCCGTGCTCGCCGAATCGTTCGAGCGCATTCATCGCAGTAATTTGATCGGGATGGGCGTGCTGCCGCTCGAGTACCTCGAGGGGGCAGATCGCTCGACGTTCGGTCTGCGCGGCGAAGAAATCTACGACATCACCGGCATCGCCGCCGGGATCGAGCCGCAGATGCGCGTGCGCGTAAAAGCCACCGACGCGCAGACCGGCCGGTCGATCGAGTTCGACGCGCTGGTCCGCATCGACACGCCGAACGAAGCGGAATACTACCGCAATGGCGGCATATTGCAGTACATGCTGCGGCAGCTCGCCCGGAGGAGCGCTCCCAAAGAATAACGGCCTCGGCGCGCCTTCCCGCGCTCGTCAACCCCATACTTGACATGTGCTGTCATATCTGGTGAGTTTGACGAGATCGTGAAGGCCGACCGTCTGATCTCCCTGTTGTTGCTCCTGCAGTCTCGCCGCCAGTGTTCGGCGCGGGTTCTGGCCGAGCGCCTCGAGGTTTCCGAGCGGACGATCTATCGCGACGTTGACGCGCTCGGCGCGGCCGGCGTGCCGGTCTACGCCGAGCGGGGTTCTGCCGGCGGAATCGTGCTCGCCGACGGGTATCGCCGCGCGCTGACCCAATTCAGTGAGGACGAGATCCGCTCGCTCTTCATCTCCGGCGCGAGCCCGCTCGCCGACCTCGGGCTGGAGCGTGGTCGCGATCGCGCGCTCGAGAAGCTGCACGGCGGCCTTGCCGACGTCCAACGACGCGCGGCCGAGAAATCCCGTTCCCGAATCCACGTCGATCAACGACGCTGGAACCAACCGGAACCGCCGCGCGCCGTCCTTATCGCCCTGCGCCGTGCCGCGTGGGACGATCGACGCGTGCGCATCCGCTATGAGGACCGGAATCGAATGGCTTCGACACGCACGGTAGATCCGCTCGGTCTCGTTTCGAAGGCGGGGGTGTGGTATCTCGTCGCGCGTTCCGGCGAGGAGTTGCGCAGCTTTCGCGTGGAGCGCATTCGCAGCGTTGAAGAGTCGACTCAGCGCTTCGAGCGGCCGAGCGGCTTCGACCTCGAGCGATACTGGAGCGAATCATCGGCGCGCTTCTCGGAGGCCTCCCGCGGCGCCGACTGCATCGTCGTGCTGCGTGCGCGCAATGACGCCCTCGAGCGGCTGTGCATGTATTGGCCCGCAGAGATCCTGTCGCAAGGACGACGCGATGCGCTGGTCCGCCTGACCTTTCCCGGAACCGAGGTGGCGTTATTCCAACTGGTCGCCTGGTCGGACGTGGCGACGCTCGTCGATCCCCCGGAGCTGCGCGAGGCGCTCGTGATGCGAGCACGAAGAACGCTCAACCGATATGAGCGTTGATCGACGAGAAGATGGGGTGATGTAAGCGGTGGATGCGACGCTCTTGCTGGCCGATGCCGCGCAGGTTACGCCCGATGGCAAGCTTCACGCTCTGGGCATCGGCTGGTCGCACACCGGCAGCCCGGTGACGGCGCCCTCCGCCATCGCATTTATTTTGCACGTGCCCTGGAGCGAGACGAATCGAAAGATAAAGTGGACGCTCGATCTGATGGACGCCGACGGAAAGCCGGTCGTGCTGCAAACCGGTCCGGAAAGCGCCACCGCCATCCACATGGAGCAAGAAATTGAGGTCGGACGGCCGCCCGGGACCAAGCCCGGCGCGGCGATCAACGCGCCGTTCGCGATGATGATCTCACCGATGCCGCTAGGTCCCGACCGGACGTTCGTTTGGGTGTTACGGGTTGCGGATCGCGAGTGGCGAGCGTCGTTCGCCACGAGACCGCTGCAGCAACCGACGTAACGCGATCTTGGCGCAGCGGCGCCGCTAGTCGCGCGTCTTGCGCTGGTGGATGATGATCGCGTTTCCCTCCGGATCGGCACCAAACGCCATGAAGCACACGGGCGATTCCATTACGTCGCTTAGGCCGAGTCCGCGAGCGCGGTAGTATTCGACGGCGGCTCGGGCGTCCTCGACGGCGAACATGATCGCGCCGCCGGTTGCCGCATCGTCCGGTTTCCATACGCCGAACGTCGATCCGTCCGGCAGGGTGAACTCCGCTCCCCGGCCCTGATCGTCGATCGCGGTGGGGGTCATTCCAAGTACGTCGCGATAGAACGCCACCGCGCGGTCCGGATCGCGTACGAGATAAGCGGTCAGATCGATTCCTGTAATGTTCATGGAGCGAGCATATGCGCCATATATGACATCTCCTGTCATGTATAACCCTTGGGTGCCGGGAGGCCGGCAGTGCGCGCAAACTGAAGTCAGCCGCGCGATGAACAAGTCTCGATTCGAGGCGTTTTCCGATGGCGTCTTCGCCTTCGCGTTTACGCTACTCGCGCTGGGCTTCGTGCTGCCCGTGCTGCACGTGCCCTCGAATCGTGAGCTGACCGCTGCATTGCTGCACCTCTGGCCGGACCTTATCGCATATGCATTGAGTTTTTCCGTGATCGGGCTGATGTGGCAAAATCATCACGCGCTCTTCCGCCTCGTGCACACGATCGACCGCAAGACGGTCTTCTGGAACCTGCTGCTCTTGGCGGCAACGGTGCTGATCCCGTTTGCCACCACGACGTTGGGTTCGTATCCGACGTTTCCCGCGTCGACGTTTTTCTACGGCTTGGTGTTGTCGACTTGCGCCACGTTCTATAACGTGATGCTCGCGCATCTAGTTCGCACCCGCGCCTTCGCTGCGGAAGTAGATGCGGCGACGATCGCCTCCACGGTACGGGGGTATCGAACCGGTTGGCTGGTGTACGTGGGCGCGACGCTCGTCGCGCTCGTCGCGCCGATCCTCAGCTTCGCGGCGTACTTAGCGATCGTCGTCTACTTCGCCATCCCGCGCGGTGCGGATGCGGACGTCCCGTTGAGCGCGCGCCGGTGGTGAGCCGGTTACAGAAGGACGCGCCGAAAGTCGGCCAACAGTCCCGCGACGAGCACTAGGAATCGCGCGGCCCCCGCGCCGTCGACGACGCGATGATCGTAGCTCAGGCTGATCGGCAGCATGAGGCGCGGCACGAAGGTCTCACCATCCCACATCGGCTTCATGGCCGTGCGGGTCGCACCGAGAATCGCGACCTCAGGTGCGTTGACGATTTGGGTGAAGGCCGTGCCGCCGATACCTCCGATCGAGGAGATCGTGAACGTGCCTCCCTGCATTTGATTGAGCGGGAGCTTCCCTTCGCGAGCCTTTGCCGCCAGCTCGGCGCTCTCGCGCGCGATTTCAAGCAAGCCTTTTCCCTGGGCATCCTTGATCACGGGCACGACCAGGCCGTCGGGCGTATCGGCTGCGAAGCCGATGTTGTAGTACCGTTTGTAGACGAGCTGGTCGCCCTCGAGCGACGCGTTGAATTCCGGGTAGCACTGCAGCGCCGCGATCGAGGCCTTCACCAGGAAGGCCAGCATCGTCAGTTTCGGCCGCTGCTCAGCAGAGCGCTCCGCATTGATTAGATTGCGGAACTCCTCGAGCGACGTGACATCGGCTTCGTCGTAATTCGTGATGTGCGGAATCTGCAGCCAGTTGCGATGCAGGTTCGGCCCGGAGAATTTTTTGATGCGCGACAGCGGCCGGCGTTCGATTTGGCCGTACTGTGCAAAATCGACTTTCGGCCACGCCGGCAATCCGCCAAACGACGGGCCCGCAGCGCCGCCGCGCTCGAGCGCCCCTTTGACGAAGCCCTGGACGTCCTCGCGCGTGACGCGTCCGTTCGGACCGCTGCCTTGTAAACCGCCCAGATCGACGCCCAGCTCGCGCGCAAATTTGCGAATCGCCGGTCCGGCGTGCACGGCGCCGTCTGGCCCGGGCGGCGGCGGTGAGGGTGCCGGTGCCGGCTGCGGTGCCGGCGGGGGTTGCGGTGCCGGTGCGGCTCGCGGTACGGGTGCAGCTTGCGCAGCCGTAGCGGCGGCCGGCGCCGCCTCGGCCGGGGTCAACACCAGAATCGTGGCGCCTTCGGAAACCTTGTCGCCGACCTTCACCCTGACGTCTTGTACGACGCCGTCGACCTCAGCCGGCACCTCCATCGAGGCCTTTTCGCTCTCGAGCGTGATCAGCGAGTCGTTCTTCTTGACGCGATCCCCGCTCTTGACCAACACTTCGATGACCGGCACTTCTGCGAAGTCGCCGATATCGGGAACGCGCACCTCGATCGCTTCACTCATGCTTACACCGTAATCGGATTGGGTTTGTTGGGGTCGATGTGATACTTCTCGAGCGCCTTGTTCACGGCCGCAACGGGGATCTTCCCCTCGTCGGCGAGCGTTTTTAGCGCCGCAACCGTGACGAAATGGCGGTCGACCTCGAAAAACTCGCGGAGCTTGCGCCGAAAATCGCTGCGCCCAAAGCCGTCAGTTCCTAGCGCCACGTAGCGGCGCCCTACGAACGGATGAATCTGCTCGGCAAACGTGCGGATGTAGTCCGTTGCGGCGATGCCCGGCCCCGGGCGATCGCGCAAGCATTCCTCGACGTGCGAGAGCCGCGGCCGCTCTTGGGGATGCAGCAGGTTCCAACGCCGCGCCGCGACGCCGTCGCGCTGCAGCTGGTTGAAGCTGGTGACGCTCCAAACGTCGCTGCTCACGTTCCATTCGTCCGCGAGCAGGTCGGCGGCGGCCAAAACCTCGCGCAAAATCGCACCCGATCCAAAGAGCTGCACGCGCGGCCACTTGCGAGCCTGCGCTGACGCTGTCGAAGCATCACGCAGCAAATACATGCCGCGCAGGATTCCGTCGCGCGTTTCCCGCGGCATCGCTGGATGCTGATAGTTCTCGTTCATCAGCGTGATGTAGTAGTAGACGTCTTCCTCGTCGGTAAGCATCCGCCGCAGCCCGTCTTGAACGATGACCGCGACCTCGTAGGCGAAGGTGGGGTCGTAGCTCACGCAGTTCGGCACGAACGAGGCCGCGACTTGGCTGCTGCCGTCCTCGTGCTGCAGGCCTTCGCCGTTCAAAGTGGTGCGGCCGGACGTGGCACCGAGCAAGAAACCGCGCGTGCGGCTGTCGCCCGCGGCCCATGCGAGATCGCCGACGCGCTGAAAGCCAAACATCGAATAAAAGATGTAGAACGGAATCATCGGCAGGTTGTGGTTGGAGTACGACGTTCCCGCGGCAATCCACGACGAAATCGCGCCCGCCTCGTTGATGCCCTCCTGCAGAATCTGTCCGAGCTTGTCTTCGCGGTACCACATAAGCTGCTCGGCGTCTTGCGGATGGTAGAGCTGCCCAACCGACGAGTAGATGCCGAGCTGCCGGAACATGCCCTCCATCCCGAACGTGCGGGATTCGTCCGCAACGATCGGGACGACGCGCGTGCCGATCTCGCGATCGCGCGCGATCGCGTTGAGGATGCGCACGAAGGCCATCGTGGTTGAAATGTGACGCTCGCCCGTTCCTTGCAGCTGCGCGTCGAACGTCGAAAGCTCCGGAACGACGAGCGATGCCGCCTTACGCCGACGTTGCGGGACGCTTCCGAGCGCCGCCAGGCGCTCGCGCAGATACTGCATGTCCGGCGCGTCTTCCGGCGGCTTATAAAACGGAATGTGCTCGCCGCCGATCTCGGCGTCGGAGATCGGGAGCGAGAAGCGATCGCGAAACGTCCGCATCGCTTCGACTTCCATCTTCTTGGCCTGGTGAGCGATGTTCTGCGCCTCGCCGGCCTCGCCCATGCCGTAGCCTTTGATCGTCTTGGCCAGAACGACCGTCGGCGCGCCGCGATACTCGGAGGCTACCTTGTAGGCGGCGTAAACTTTGATCGGATCGTGGCCGCCACGCTGGAGCGCAAAGATTTCGTCGTCGCTCCAGTCCTCCACCATCGCCTTCGTCTCGGGATAGCGGCCGAAGAACTCGTCGCGCACGTACTTGCCGTCGCGCGATTTGAACGTTTGGTAGTCGCCGTCGACGCATTCGTCCATCAACTGGACGAGCCGGCCGCTCAAGTCGCCGGCGAGCAGCGGATCCCAGCGACTTCCCCAGATCACCTTGATGACGTTCCAGCCGGCGCCCTTGAAGACGCCCTCGAGCTCTTGAATGATCTTGCCGTTGCCGCGCACGGGGCCGTCGAGCCGCTGCAAATTTGCGTTGACGACCCAGATCAGATTGTCGAGCTTTTCTCTGCCCGCCAGCGAGACCGCTCCGAGCGATTCGGGTTCGTCCATCTCCCCATCGCCGACAAACGCCCAGATTTTCCGCCCGGTCGTGTCGCGCAAGCCGCGATCGTGCAAGTAGCGCATGAAGCGCGCCTGATAGATCGACATGATCGGGCCCAAGCCCATGGAGACGGTCGGGAACTGCCAGAAGTCCGGCATCAGCCAGGGATGCGGATACGACGACAAACCGTGACCGTCCACTTCCTGGCGAAAGCGTTCGAGCTGAGCTTCGGTGATGCGGCCCTCGAGAAAGGCGCGCGCATAAACGCCGGGCGACGAATGCCCCTGAAAGAAGACGAGATCGCCGTCGAACGTTTCGCTTGGCGCGCGGAAGAAGTGATTGAACCCGACGTCGTAGAGCGTTGCTGCCGACGCGAAGCTGGCGACGTGTCCCCCCAGCTCGGAGCTGATCTTATTCGCCCGCACCACCATGGCGAGCGCGTTCCAGCGGACGTAGTGGCGCAGCCGCGCTTCGAGTTCTCGATCCCCCGGCATGTCCGGCTGCCGCTGCACCGGGATCGTGTTGACGTACGGCGTTTGAGGCCCGAGCGAAACCTGAGCGCCGCTGCGGTGCGCTTCGTCGACGAGCCGTTCGATCAGATCGCGAGCCCGGCCCGGCCCTTCCGCCGCCAGGACGCCGCGCATGGCTTCGAGCCATTCTTGTGTTTCTTGGGGATCGGGATCGTGCGCGGGCGTCGTCATACGCCGCACAGCATTTCGCGCCTCGAGCGAATCTCATCCGCGTGGACCGGTCCAATGCATGGTCTGGTTGCCTCCAAACTCGTTGCAGGCGCTTGCTTGTGGTGCGTCCGTCGTGGGCCGCTGCGGCGGAGTCGACCGACGCGAACGCGTATACGCCTCTGCAGCGGGAGCCACGGCTGAGAGGGCGGGTAAAAACTCGCCGACCGCAAGTAACCTGATCCGGGTAATGCCGGCGTAGGGAGGGACAGATGAAAGTTTACGTTAGTGGATCGAACCCGTCGATTCAGGTGCCGCGCCGCGCCATCACGCTGACGGACGGAACCATTCACACGCTCTACGATACGAGCGGTCCGTACACCGATCCGCAATTTACCAGCGATTTTCGGCGCGGCTTGCCGCCGTCGCGGGAAGATTGGATTTCGTCGCGTGGCGACACCGAGCAGTTGAATCGCCCGTCCTCCCTTTACCGGCGCGGACGCGATGCGATGGCGGAGCTCGATGCGATTCGCTTTCCTGCTCCGCGTGTACCGCGCCGCGCCAAGCCGGGCGCGAACGTCACCCAGATGCACTACGCGCGCCGCGGCGAGATCACGCCGGAAATGGAATTCGTCGCGTTGCGCGAGGGTGTCGAATCCGAGCTCGTGCTCGCGGAGATCGCGCGCGGCCGCGCGATTCTGCCCTCGAACGTCAACCATCCCGAAAGCGAGCCGATGATCATCGGCAGAAACTTCCTTGTGAAAATCAACGCGAATATCGGCAACTCTGCCGTCACCTCGTCGATCGACGAAGAGGTAGAGAAGATGACCTGGGCGACGCGCTGGGGCGCAGACACGGTCATGGACCTTTCGACCGGCAAAAACATCCACGAAACGCGCGAGTGGATTCTGCGCAACTCGCCCGTGCCGATCGGCACGGTCCCGATTTATCAGGCGCTGGAAAAAGTCGACGGCAAAGCCGAGGAGCTGACCTGGGAGCTCTTCCGCGATACGTTGATCGAGCAGGCAGAGCAAGGCGTAGATTACTTCACGATTCATGCCGGCGTGCTGCTGCGCTACGTTCCGCTTACGGCCAACCGCATCACCGGCATCGTTTCCCGGGGCGGGTCGATCCTCGCAAAGTGGTGCCTCGCGCAGCACAGCGAGAACTTCCTTTACGAGCACTTCGAAGAGATTTGCGAGATCATGAAAGCCTACGATGTGGCCTTCTCTCTCGGAGACGGTTTGCGGCCGGGCTGCACCGCCGACGCCAACGACGCGGCGCAGTTCGCGGAGCTCGAGACGCTGGGCGAGCTGACCGATATTGCGTGGAAGCACGACGTGCAGGTGATGATCGAGGGTCCCGGTCACGTGCCGATGCACATGATCGAGGAAAACATGCGCAAACAGCTCGAGGTCTGCAAGGAAGCCCCGTTCTACACCCTGGGCCCGCTCGTGACCGACGTCGCTCCGGGCTACGATCACATCACCAGCGCCATCGGCGCCGCGATGATCGGGTGGTTCGGCACGGCGATGCTGTGCTACGTTACGCCCAAAGAGCATCTCGGGCTGCCCAATAAGAAGGACGTCAAGGACGGCGTGATCGCGTACAAGATCGCGGCGCACGCCGCCGATCTCGCCAAAGGCCATGCCGGCGCGGCACACTGGGACGACGTGCTTTCAAAGGCGCGTTTCGAGTTCCGTTGGGAGGATCAATTCAATCTCTCGCTCGATCCGGACACGGCACGCGAGTTTCACGACGAAACTCTGCCGGCGCCGGGCGCCAAGGTCGCGCACTTCTGCTCGATGTGCGGGCCGCATTTCTGCTCGATGAAGATCACGCAAGAGGTCCGCGAATATGCCGAGCGCGGCATGGCGGAGAAATCCCGCGAGTTCCTCGAGCACGGCGCCGAACTGTACGTTTCCGCCGGTGAGCCGGTGTCATCCTGATAAGGGCGTGTGCGGTGCTGTTCGATCGCGACGAGACGATCGTCGTCGACGTTCCGTTCAACGGCGATCCGGAAAAAGTTGAACCGGCGCCCCACGCGCGGGCGCTCCTGGATCGCCTGCGGGCCGCCGGTCTGCCGCTCGCCGTGGTTAGCAATCAAAGCGGCATCGGGCGTGGGCTCGTCACCGCCGAGGCGGTGGATGCCGTCAATCGCAAGATCGATCGCATGCTCGGCCCCTTCGCGGGGTTTTTCGTTTGCCCGCACGCACCCGACGATGCGTGCGAATGCCGTAAGCCAAAGCCGAAGCTGATTCTGGACGCGGCGCGCGCGCTCGGCGTCGATCCGGCCTGCTGCGTCGTCGTCGGCGATCGCGAAAGCGACGTCGAAGCGGCCCGCAATGCGGGCGCCATTCCGCTAAGAGTAGCGGGACCTCACGGTTTGGAAGAAGCGGTACGCGTTATTCTTGAATCGTTGTCGCGCTGACCCTACGGACTTTCCGTTCCGTTGAGCCAATAGTCGATGTCGAGCCCGTGCGCGGGCCAAACCGCATAAGCGTTTGCGGGGACGTGGACGGTCCTGGCGAGCCGCGCCCACGTATCTACGACGCGCACGACGTAGTTTTCCGTTTCGTCGTAGGGTGGAATGCCGCCGTATTCACTGACCGCCCTCGGGCCCGCATTATAGGCGGCGAAGATCAAGTCCGGGTGGTTCGAACCAAAGCGCTGCATCAAGCCGCGCAGATAGCGCGCGGCGCCCGAGAGATTTTGGTTCGGATCGCGGGGATTGACTTTCAGTGACGCGGCCGTTCCGGGCATCAGTTGCCCGAGGCCGATCGCACCAGCGGGAGAGATCGCGTGGGTCTGCCAGCGCGATTCTACCGCCACGATGGCGACGAGCATGTTCGCGTCGAGACGCCAGCGCACGGCGTTGACGAGCACGCGGCGTGCGAGGCTGCGGCTCTGCCAGCCCGGCATTTGCGGGTTGATGTGCCGCAGCACGCGCGCATATACGGCAATCGCGGCCGGAGTGGCGGGGACGGCACGATGAGCGGCCTGCGCGGGCGCCGCAGCGAGGAGCGAACAAAATGAAACGATCGCGGTCGCCAGGAGGCTGGCGATAGTCCTGCGCATATTGGGCCGGTGGGTTCGAGCCGGCCTCCGCGCGAGCCTTCCGAGGAAGGGGCCTCCCGGCGCCGTGCGCGGCGACGCAGCGTGGTGCTTGCGATCGTGATCGTGCTCTTCGCGGTCATGTGCGGCATGATTGCTTGGTCGCAATGGTATGCAATCCATGTGAACGTTCCGAAGTATCAGTCACAACGGCCGCCGGCGATGCGCTAAAGCCCGACGCTTTGATACTTCTTTGAGTTTTCGTGCGCAGGAGTGCGGTGAGACGCACGACTACTGCGTAAAGATGGAGGTTTCTCGTTGATGAAGCGTGCTTTGCCGTTAGTGGCGCTGTTTTCCGTCGTCGTGTTGTTCAGTGCGGGCCAAGCGCGAGCCGCCGACCCGTCGCCCTCGCCGGCTTCACCGGCACCGGCGAAGCCGGTTCCGTCGGTTGCGCCATCGCCGACGCCGACGCCCGGACCACCCTTCGGCAACATGCGCTGGCGTGAAATCGGACCGGCCTCGACCGGCGGACGCGTGGCTGCCGTGGCCGGTTCGGCGACGAATCCGAAGCTCTACTATCTCGGCGCCGCGGGCGGCGGCGTTTGGAAATCCGAAAATGGTGCCCAAACCTGGGACGCGGTCTTCGAGAAGGAAAGCACCGCATCGATTGGTGCCGTGACGATCGATCCCACCGACGACAAGACCGTTTGGGTTGGCACCGGCGAAGCGAATCCGCGCAACGACGTCAGCTACGGTGACGGAGTCTACAAGACCGTGGACGGCGGCGAGAGCTGGACCAACGTCGGTCTAAAGAACACGCGCTACATCTCGCGGATCCTGGTCGATCCGCACAACCACAACCACGTGATCGTCGGCGCGCTGGGCGACGTCTTCAGCGACAGCTCGCAGCGCGGCGTCTACGTTACCGACGATGGCGGACGAACCTGGAAGCAGACGCTTTCGGTGGGTCCGGAAAGCGGCGCCTCGGACCTGGCCATGAGCGCGCAGGATCCGAGCGTGATTTACGCCGGAATCTGGAAGTTTCAGCGCCGCCCGTGGACGTTCGTCAGCGGCGGTGCCGAAGACGGCCTGTACAAGTCCAGCGATGGCGGCGAAACCTGGACCAAGCTGGAAGGGCACGGTCTTCCTTCCAGCCCGGTGGGGCGCATCGGGCTGGCCGTCGCGCCGAGCGACGGCAACCGCGTCTACGCCGTGATCGAATCGAAAGAGGGTGTGCTCTGGCGGTCCGACGACGGCGGCGCCAACTGGAAAATGCTCAGCGACGATACCAGGGTCGACGCGCGCCCCTTCTACTTCTCGCACGTCGAGGTGGACCCCAAGAACCCCAACCGAGTCTACGCGATTTCCTTTCAGGTCATGCTGAGCGCGGACGCCGGCAAAACGTTCAAAGCCATCGCGGACAACGTGCACTCGGACTTCCACGCGATTTGGATCGCGCCCAACGATCCGTCGCGCATCATTCTAGGTGACGATGGGGGCTACGCGCTGACCCTCGATGGCCAAAGTTGGTTCTTCTCGGCGAACCTGGCCATCGGACAAATCTATCGGGTTGGGCTCGGCACGGATAATCCGTATAGCGTCTGCGTCGGCTTGCAAGACAACAACGGCTGGTGCGGGCCGTCGAATTCTCTGGATCCGTCGGGCATTACCAATAAGAATTGGATTGCGACGGTGGGCGGCGACGGCACCTGGGGCATTCCCGAGCCCGACGATCCCAACTGGATCTGGTCGGACTCACAAGACGGATCGCTGGTCATTTACAATCGCGTTACGCAAGACCAGTGGTCGGCACAACCGTATCTGCAGACCGGCAAGGAATCGTGGCAACTCTCGGCCAGCAAGTATCGCTTTAATTGGGAGTCGCCGATCGCGTTCGCGCCGTGGCGCACCGCCGGCGGCAAGGTCATCGGTTGGTATGGCGGCAACGTCGTCTTTCAAACGACCGACCGCGGGAAGAGCTGGACGGCGATCAGCCCCGATCTCACTCGCAACCTGCGGACGCATCAGAACCCCGCGGGCGGCCCGATCATGAATGATGTTTCCGGCGCCGAGTACACCGACACGATCCTCGATATCGAGGGCTCGGAGCGCGCGCGGGGCGAGATTTGGGTCGGTACGGACGACGGTTTGGTGCAGCTTACGCGTGACGGCGGAAAGCGCTGGGAGAACGTTACGCCGCAGGGCGCCCCGGAGTTCGGCCGCTTTGCGACGGTCGCGCCTTCGACGCTGGTGGACGGCACGGCGTACGCGATCAACGACGGACACGAAATGGGTGACAACGCTCCCTACGTCTACGTCACCCGCGATTTCGGGCAGCACTGGGCTAAGATCGTCGGAGGACTACCGCCGGATCAGTGGGCACGCTCCGTCCGCCCCGACATTCGCGAGCGCGACCTGGTCTATCTCGGTACCGAGGAAGGCATCTGGATCTCGTTCGACGGCGGCGCGCGCTGGCAACCCTTCAAAAACAATCTACCGACCGTCTCCGTACACGACATTCGCATGCAGCCGCGCTACGACGATCTGGTGATCGCGACGCACGGGCGAAGCGCCTACATCATGGACGACGTGCGCCCCGTGCAAGAGTTGCAGCAAGCCATGGCGCGCAACACGTGGCTCTTTACGCCGCGCACGGCGTACGAGTGGACGCTGCATCAAAACGACGAGGGAACCTACACCAACTACGCGGCCGATAATCCGCCGTACGGCGCGATCATCACGTTCTATCAGAAGGACGTCCAGAAGGTCGCCCCGATGCTGGATATTCTCGATGCGCACGGGCGCGTGATCCGCAGCGTATCGGGGACGCACAAGGTCGGCGGCAAAGACGAGCCCTACGTCTCCAATAAGGTCGGATTGAACCGCTACACTTGGGATTTCAACGTCAACGGTCCGGTGAAGTGGAACGGAGCCACGCTCGATTTCTTGAAGGGCCCCGATACCGGCCCCGGCGTCGTTCCGGGAAACTACAGCGTGCGCATGACGCTTTCGGGACACACTTACGTTGAGCATTTCGCGGTCGAGCCCGATCCGCGTTCGCGCTTTACGCAGGCCGAGTATCAGCGAAGCTTCGACGAGGCGATGCGTCAAATGGCCCACCTATCGCAGCTGGATACGATCCTCAACAGTCTCGACGATCTCAAGAAGGCGATCGCTGACGCTCTCGCTGCGGCGAAGAAGGCCGGCAACGCCGGGCTGGTCGCCAAACTCCAGGACGCGTCGACCGCGCGCCAGGCGCTCTTCGATTCGCTGGCCGTGAACGTTCGGGGCGAGGGCACCGAGGATCAGACGATGTTGCACGAAGAGCTTTTTGGCGCATTCGGCAACGCGCAGGGTCTCATCACGCCGCCGGTCGCCGACTTTTTGTCGCGGGTTGACGTCGAATACCGCGATGGACTCGGACGCTACAACGCTTTCGTTACGGGCGTGTTGCCGGGCGTCGAGTCCGCACTCAAGGAAGCCGGCATGAAAGGCCTACCGAATATCAAAACAGTCAACCCGACATGATGCTCGTTTCGACCGTTCTGTTCGCGGCTGCGGCCTATGCAAATCTCGCCTGGCGCTCGATCGGCCCGGCGATCGCGGGCGGCCGAGTCGCCTCCGTGGCGGGAACGCCGCAGGACGACCAGCTCTACTTTCTCGGCACGGCCGGCGGCGGCGTCTGGAGATCGATTAACGGCGGTGCGACCTGGGAGGCCGTCTTCGCGAAGCAGTCCGTTTCGGCGATCGGAGCGGTAGCGATCGATCCCACCGACGAGCGCGTCGTGTGGGCCGGAACCGGCGAGGCCAATCCGCGCAACAACGTGAGCTACGGCGACGGGCTCTATAAGTCCACCGATCGAGGCAAGACCTGGCGGCGCGTTGGCTTGGCGGGCGTTTGGAGCATTTCGCGCATCGCGATCGATCCGCGCGATTCGCGACACGTCGTGGTCGGCGCTTTCGGCGATCCATTCAAAGATTCGCCCGACCGCGGCGTCTACGTCACCTACGATGGCGGCGCGACCTGGAAGAGATCGCTCTATCTCGGCGAGTCGAGCGGCGCGAGCGACGTCGCGATGGATCCCCAAAATCCCGACGTCGTGTACGCGGGGATGTGGCACTTTCGCCGCGTCCCATGGACGTTCACGAGCGGCGGCCCCGACGGCGGGCTATTCAAATCCATCGACGGCGGGCGTACGTGGAAAAAACTCACCGGCAACGGACTGCCGAGCGGGTATACGGGCCGAATCGGACTGGCCATCGCGCCGAGCCGCCCGAGCCGTGTCTTCGCGCTGATCGAAGCCAAGGGCGGTATCCTGTGGCGCTCGGACGATGCGGGAGCGCACTGGACGATGACGAGCAACGATACGCTGGTCGACCAGCGGCCCTTTTACTTCACGCACATCGCCGTGGACCCGAAGAATCCCAACCACGTTTACGCCGTTTCCGAAATGCTCGCCGAAAGCAAGGACGGCGGTAAGAAGTTCACCGAGATCGCCAAGGGCGTGCACGTCGACTACCACGCGATCTGGATCGATCCCACCAACCCCAAGCGAATCATCGTCGGCGAAGACGGCGGGTATGCGCTTACGGCCGACCTGGAACACTGGTCGTTTTCGCGTAATCTCGCTATCGGCCAAATCTATCACGTTGGTCTGTCGGACGAGAACCCGTACCAAGTGTGCGTGGCCTTTCAAGATAACGGGGGATTCTGCGGGCCTGCCAACTCGCTGGATAGCGAGGGCATACTCGATGGCCATTGGATCGACGTCGTGGGCGGCGACGGCATGTGGACCGTTCCCGATCCGGCCAATCCGCGCTACATCTGGGCGGATCTGGAGGACGGCGCGCTAACCATTTTCGATCGCGCGACGCAAGTCAGCCGTTTCATCCGGCCTTACGACTCGTTTCCCGGCAGCTTTCTCGGCCCGTTCGATCTGAGCAGCGTGCCGTATCGCTTCAACTGGGACTCGCCGATCGCATTTGCACCATGGGACGCCCACGTCGGATGGTTCGGCGGCAACGTGATCTTTCAATCCAGCAATCGCGGCGAGACGTGGACGGTCATCAGTCCAGATCTCACGCGCAACGTCAAGTCGCATCAGCTCCCCTCGGGCGGCCCGCTGGCCAAGGATGTTTCGGGGGCAGAGTACTCCGACACGATCCTCTATATCGAGGGCTCGGCGATCGATCGGGGCGAGATCTGGGCCGGCACCGACGACGGCTACGTCCAAATGAGCCGGAATGCTTCGACAGGCTCAGCACAGGCTCAGTGGCACAACGTCACGCCGCCGGGCACGCCGGAATACGCGCGCATCGAAACCACCGCGCCGTCGCCACTGATCGCCGGCACCGCTTACGTGGTCGCGGATAATCATCGTCTCGGCGACTACGCGCCGTATGCGTACGTCACGCGCGACTACGGGCAAAGCTGGACGAAGATCGTCAAGGGCCTCCCGCCGAATCAATACGTCCGAACGATTCGGCCGGACCCCCGCGACGCGAACCTGCTCTATGCCGGAACCGAAAACGGCATGTGGATCTCGTTCGACGGGGGCTCGAGCTGGCAGAGCTTCCGAATGAATCTTCCCACCGTGTCGGTGCGCGACATTCGCATCCAGCCGCAGTTCGACGACTTGGTGCTCGCGACGCACGGGCGCGACGTCTGGATCCTCGACGACCTTCGTTCGATCCAGCAGCTTGGCAATGCCGTGCGCGCCGGCGTGATGCTCTACGCTCCCCGGACCTCGTACGAATACCACTACCACTCCAACGACCTGGGGATTTACACGCGCTTCGCCGGTGAAAACCCGCCGAAAGGCGCGATACTCGACTTCTATCAAGCCGCGCCGCAAAAGAACCCGCCCACCTTGCAAATCCTGGACGCCGACGGGCACGTGATCCGAACGGTCACGGGCACGCACAAAGTCAAGGGCAAAACCGAGCCGTACGTTGCAAACAAGGCGGGAATCAATCGCTACATTTGGGATTTCACCGAAGACGCTCCGCTGAAGTGGTACGGTGCGGCTAAGGAAGACTACCAAGGCCCCAAGACGGGTTCGATGGTCGTGCCTGGGAACTACACCGCGCGGATGGTGCTCGACGGCAAGCCGCTGCAGCAGTCGTTTATCGTATCCCCGGATCCGCGAGACGACTGGACTGCGGCACAGTATCGCGCCGCCTACGACTTCGCGCACAAGTACGCGGTGATCTATGGGAAGATCGACGCAGTCCTCAACAACCTCGACGCGATCAAGAAGTCGCTGGCGTCCACGGCAGCGGCGGCGAAGAGCAATCCTTCACTCGAGGGCGATATCGCGGGTGCGCAGCAGCAGTGGAGCGACGTGTTCGCAGCCCTCACCGCGGATTATAAGAACGACGAGGACTCGATCCAGCGGCCCGGTTCGTTGCGCGAATCCGTCCCGCGCACGGGCTTCGCTGGTACGCAACTGCCGCCGACGGCCGAACAGCTCGACTACGGCCGGCGCTTCGACGCGGCTTACTCGGCCGCGGTTGCCAAGTACGACGCCTATCTGACCTCGCTAGAGCCGCTGCAAGCCGCCCTGAAGAAGGCGGGCATCAAGCCGCTCCAGGGCACGAACCAGGTCGCACCGTAGCGCCGTTGCGAGTCTTCTAGGTAGCGTCGCCTATTGGTCGTCCGGCGATCCGGGATCGTTTTTGCATGCATACGGGCCCGTCGAAAAGGTGGCGAATGGGCGCGGCGTCGCGTTTCCGTTCTTATCGTTTGACATAACGTCCGCTTCCGGGTCGGCCGCGCGTTTGTCGGCGGCCGCCAACTGGCCCAGACCATAAAGGTCCTCGATATACTTTAGCATCGAAGCTTGCTCGTAGAGTACGTGACTGACCTTATTTGCCGTGTAAGGTGAGATGATGATGAACGGCACCCGCATCCCTAGACCATCGTAATCCTCATACGGAGGCGTTACGTGATCGTACCAGCCGCCCCAGTCGTCCCACGTGATGAAGATTACCGACTCTTTCCAATATCGGCTCGTTCCGATCGCATTCACCACCGCTGCAACCCAGTCCGGTCCATAATTATTCACGGTATCCGCGGCATGATCGGAGTTCTCTTTCGACGGCGTTATCCAAGTCACGGACGAATCATATCCGCTTGGATTGGCTATGTCCGTGATGAATTGGCACGCTGGCGTAATCACCTGCCCGGAAGAGTAGCCTCCTTGTATGTAGAGGAACGGATCCCAGTACGGCAGCCCCGATATTGCCGCACCCGTGTAGTATCGCCAAGAATATTGGTTCGCAGCCAGCTCGCTGACGATCGTCGCGGGATAGTGCATGCACGCAGATATATATGTGGGACCGGTACCGTAGGTTCTGCCTTGAGTCACCCAGTGCACGTTTGGCGTTGGGGGCGCGCTGCAGTAAGTCGTGCTCGGGAAATCGGTCGCGCTGTTTGCCTGAGCTGCGACGAGATACTGGTGCGAAACGTACGAACCGTCGAGATTCGACTGAAACATGTTATCGTCCAGCAGATATTGCTGCGCCATGGCCCAATACTGTGTCGTGTACTGCTTTTCGACATAGGCATACGCGCTGGGTCCGTTGGGGCTGTATGTGAACCCATTCATCGGGCAGCCCCACATCGCACCGGCGGGGAGCTGGGGACAACCGGTATCGCCGTTGAACGCGGCGAGCGAATGCGGCAGGTCATCGGGGGTTGCCATCGGCCCCGGCTGTAGCGGGATCTTCTGGCCCCCGTAATACCCATAGCTTTGCGTATTCGTGCCGGGAAAAGCGTTGAACAAATCGTCGAAGGTGCGATTTTCCTGCACAATTACAAACACCTTGAAGATCGGGCTGTCACTGGGGTGACGGCGATGGCCTCCCCCCTCGTGAGCGTACCTAACCGCGCCCGGCTGGAACACCAGGTTCGAGTTCTCCGAGCCCGCGCAGGCGGCCCCAAGGCTGACTATGGCGAGCCCGGTTAGGCAGATGGATGGCTTCATCAGGCACCCCCTAACCAAGCCCTTTCCCTTTCCGGCTAAGGCTTACTCGTAGTCGGGGGCCTGATAGTCGTCCGGCAGGGGACCCATGAAGAACTTGGGCGGCAGAGGCGCCTTGATCGGTACGAAGCGCCGCGGGCTCTGCGAAAAGTCGAAGCAATCCAGCGCGGGCGAGTTTGCGCGCGCGTCCGCCGCGGCGAGCTGTTTGAGACCGTAGAGATCTTCCGCGAACCGGAGCACGCTCGCGGTCTCATATTGCACGTGTGAAACGTAATTCTGCTTCGCGTACGGAGAAATTACGAGGAGCGGAACGCGGAAGCCCACGCCGTCGTAATCCTCGAACGGCGGCGAAACGTGGTCGTAGAGGCCGCCCCAATCGTCCCACTGCACGAAGATCACCGTCGAGTCCCAGAACTTGCTCATTCCGACCGTATTGACGAGGGCCGAAACCCACGAGGGTCCATAGCCCCGCGGGCAGTTGACGTGGTCCGAGTCGTCGCACACCGGCGTGATCCAGGTGAAGCTCGCCAACTTCCCGGCGCGCACGTCGGTGATGAACTTCCAGTTCGGCGAGATGACGTCTTTGGTCCAGTCGGGGCCTTCGTAGATGTGTTTGACTGCCTGGTAGCTCGACCAGTACCCGCCGCCGCTGGATTTGTTTCCATAGTAGCTGGCGTAGAAGCGCCATGAAAGATGGGCCTTGTCGAGCTCATCGCCAAGCGTTTGATAGTCGAAACACGCTAGTTCCGGAGGTCCGTACTGATTGCGCTGCGCCGAAATCGTCGCGACCGTATCGTAGCCCGAACCGCCGCAGCCCCAAAGGCCGTAGGGAAGGTCAACGGCCGAGTCGGCCTGCGCCGCGATAATATACTGATGTCCTACGAAGCTCTCGTCGAGCTGCGACTGGAACATCTTATCGGCGAGAACCCACTCGTGCGCCATGTCGAAGTACGGCTTCGACTCTTTGTGCGGAACGTAGACGTATTCTGGATTGGTCGGCGGACCGTTGAACGAGTATTCCTTGTCGAACCCGTCCATCCGGCACTTCGTTCCCGGAAGCGCGCCTTTGCCATCGCACGCCGCGAACATCGCGGTCGCCGAATGATCGATCACGTAATATGCACCCAGACTCTCTGGAGTCAGCTTTACCTTTTGTCCCTTCGAGTTCTTTCCGTACGCCCGCGTGTTCGCTCCGGGATATCCCTGAAAGAGGTTATCGAAGCTGCGATTCTCTTGCACGATGTAGACGATGTGCTTGATTTTTCCCGCACCGGTAGCGGAGAGCGCTCCCAACGCCGCATTGCTTTGCATGGAGGGCAACGATCGTTGCGCACATCCGAACAAGGGAACGATCGAGGCACACAATGCCGCGACGTATCGAGCGTAAGCGAGCTTCATGGCTCGCGTGTATGCCGCAGGTTCCGAGCGCTCCTCCTCCAGTTGACGTCACGCGAACAGCCGCTTCAAGAAGATCTCGTGCCGGTATGAGGAGCTCTTTCCAAAGTGCAGGATGGCGATGTCGAGGGACGGCACAAGATAGAGCGCTTGCCCTCCCGAGCCGCTTGCATAGACCAGTTCAGGCGGAGCGCCGCGCGCACCCAGCCACCACCCCAACCCGTAACGCGGGTTCGCGGCAGAGCCCGCAAAGCACGGAGCCAGTCGGACGCGTTCGCGCAGAACGAATTTCCCATAGGCCAGCCAGTCGACGGCGCTCAACGATGCACCCGTCGGGAGCGGCTGAGTTCCATCAGAAAGCTTGCGCCAACTCGCGATCCGCACACCGGCCGGATCGAGAATGCGTTCGAGCAGGTATGCGTGCGGCGTGAGCTTACGTGTCGCGAGTTTGTGGGTTAAAAACGCTCCGAAGACCTGCAGCGGAATGCCGCCGTAGGTGAAACGCGATCCGGGCTCGTTTTTGAGGGGGATCGCGAGCGCGCGCTCGTAAACCGGAACGCTCGCTCCCAATCCGCCGAAACCGAAGCCCGCCGTCAGCGAGAGCAGCATGCGGACGGTGACGCGCCGCTTCCACGGATCGTCGCGCCAAGCTTCGATCGTTTCGGCGACCGGCTCGTCGAGCGCCATCAGTTTATCGGCGCACGCGTACACGGCCGCCACGCCCCAAAAACTCTTCGCTCCGCTGTACAGTGCGTGCGGCGTTTCGGCGGCGAAGCCTTCGCCGAATTCCTGCGCCAGTGTATCGCCACCGCGGGTTATCAATGCTGCGTCCAGGCCGTGGGCGCGGGCGTACGCCAGCGCGGCGTCGATGTGCAGCTCCACGTTCATATAGAGGACCGTTCGGGCGGGGCTCACAAAAGCGCTGCTCAGGATGACATTACTTCGCTCAGGACAGGCGTACGTTTTGCTCGTCGCTTCGGTTGCAGCCTTGGGGGGATTGCTCTTCGGCTACGACACGGGCGTGATCTCGGGCGCGATTCTCTTTATCACTAAAGATTTTGCCCTGGCGGCGCGCGAGCAGGCCTTCACGATCAGCGTCGTGCTGATCGGCTGCATCGCGGGTTCGGCGGTGGCCGGCACCGTCGCGGATCGCATCGGGCGGCGATTGACGCTTCTCGTCGCCGGTGTCGTCTTCTTTGCGGGCGCCGTGGTGTCGGCGTTTACTCCAAACGAGGACGTATTGTTGTTCGGCCGCTTCGTCGTCGGCATAGGCATCGGGTTCAGCTCCGTCGTCGCCCCGCTCTATATCTCGGAGGTGGCGCCGGCGAACGTGCGCGGCGCGCTGGTCTCGCTCTACCAGTTCGCCATCACGGTAGGAATTCTCGCCGCGTACGTCGTCGATTACGTGCTCGCAGGCGGCGCGCAATGGCGTTGGATGCTCGGCCTGGCCGTCATTCCATCCTTGGTACTCATCGTCGGCATGCTCGGCATGCCGGAGGGCCCGCGCTATCTCTTCAAGATCTCCCGCGACGCTCGAGCCCGCGACGAGCTGCAGCGAATCTATCGCGATCCCCCGAAGGCCGCTCGAGAGGAGCAATCGATTCTTGAGAGTCTGCGCACCAAGAGCCAGGGATTTGAAGCGTTCCGGCAGCCCGCACTGCGAACCGCGCTGATGATCGGCATAACGCTGGCGGTCCTGCAGCAGATCACCGGAATCAACACCGTGATCTATTACGGCCCGCAAATCTTTCAGATGGCCGGGATTTCCTCGGCGAGCGCATCGATCTTAGCGCAAACGCTCGTCGGCGCGGTGAACGCCGGCATGACCTTGATCGCGATATTCTTCGTCGACCGAGTCGGACGCAAACCGCTGCTCTACGCCGGTTTGACGGGGATGTTCGTGGCGCTTGCCGCGATGGCTTATGCATTTTCGCAACCGCATCTTTCGAGCTCGCTCGGCGCGATTGCGCTGGTGAGCATGATGGTCTTCGTCGGGTGCTTTGCCTTCAGCCTGGGGCCGATCGTTTGGCTGTTGATCTCCGAAATTTTTCCCCTGCGCGTGCGCGGCCTCGGCATGTCGCTCTCGACGCTGTCCAACTGGGTCGGGAACTTTTTCGTTTCGCAGTTCTTTCTCACAATGGTCGCGCGTCTCGGGCATTCCGCCACGTTTGCAATCTATGCCGTGCTTTGTATCGTAACGATGCTGTTCGTGCGGGCGATGGTGCCCGAGACCAAGCAGGCGCTGCTGGAGCAGATCCGCGTTAGCGCAGCCTAAACGGATGTCGAACGTTCGGCTCAGCATCGTGATCCCCGTTTACAACAACTGGTGGTTGACCGCGCGGTGCCTGCGAAGCCTCGAGCAGCTTCGCGATTCGTGCTCGTGTGCATTCGAGACCATCCTCGTGGACAACGCCTCCAGCGACGAGACTCCGCAGGTCGTCGCGAGATTTGGGTGGGTGCGGTACGTTCGGCACGACGAGAATCGTAACTTTGCGGGCGCGTGCAACGCCGGCACGCGCTTGGCGCAAGCGCCGGTCACGCTCTTGCTCAACAACGACGCCTACCCGCTGGGCGATGCATTGACCCCGCTGGTTGCCGCGTTCGAGCGCGAGGAAGTGGCGATCGCCGGGGGTGCTCTGTTCTTTGAGGACGGCGTTACGCAGGCGGCGGGGCTTGTGGTGCTGCGCAACGCGCACTGGCATTATTCGTGTCGAAATCTTCCGCCGTCGCTCGAAGCCGTGACGACGTCGCGCGATGCGCTCGGCGTTTCCGGTGCGGCCATGGCCGTGCGCACCGATTGGTTCGTGCGTCGCGGTGGCTTCGACGAGTCGTACGTCAACGGATTCGAGGACGTCGACCTCTGCTTACGGGCTCGCGAAGAACGCCGGGCGATTGCGTACGTAGCGGACGCGCGCTTCGCGCACTACGAGGCTGCCTCGGCCGGACGATTCGCACGCGAAGCAGAGAACGAGCAGAGGTTCTACGGCCGCTGGTCGGCAGCGTTGGCATCGTTGCCGCGTACGGCACGCGGCGAGGTCGGCGCGATTGAGGTGCGCAGCCCTTCACAAGGGAACCCGCTGTTGGCCGCGGCGCTACGCGACCTAGAGGACGCGCTGCGCGCTTTCGGTCATCCAATCGTGCGCGGGCCTATTCCGTTCTGGCGACGGCTTGACCGGCGTTTCCGGAGCGCCGCGACGATCGCGTGGTTCACCGATTTCCAAACGCCGCCCGGGATCGCGATCGACGGACGCGGTACCGGCGTGGCCGCGATTCGCGCGCAGGGCGCGACCAGCCTCGAAGTGCAGTGGCTTCCCTGCGTTGCGGCGGAACGCACCGCGTCGTCGCGGATCGCACGCTCGGAGGATCCGGCGTTCCGAGTTGTGGGAATCGCCGGGGGTGACCCTGCGTCGGGCGGCGTTCGACTCGATCGTGATGGTTACTCGGCCGTGCCGATCACACCGGAGATGCTTCTCGGCAAGGCAGAGAGCCGGTTCGCTTGCGTCGTACATCTCGGCTTGACCGATCCTAGCGCGTTTGGCAACGTGTTGCTGGCGCAGGCGGGGATCCCGGCGATCGTCGTTGCGCGCGACGAGCTTCGCGCGCTCTTTGCGGGCGACGTGGCACTGTTCAGCGAGCCCGATTCGCTCGCGGACTGCATCGCGCGGCTGGTCTCCGATGCTTCGGCGCGGGTGCGCTACGGAGAACTCGTCGCGGCCGACGCGCGCCGGCGTTTTTCGCCGCGCCGGAGTGCCATTCGGGTGGTCGATTTACTGTGCGCCGCACGATTTGGTCTGGAACGGGCGGCGCCCCCTCACGGCAACTCCCCGTAACCTCCGCCTCCCGGAGTTTGAATCGACAATACGTCGCCCGGTTCCAGTGACAGGCTGACTTTGGCGCCGAGCGTCGATTCGCTGTCGCGCCGGCTGAGCGTATGCCGGCCACACGCGCCTGGGCCTCCGCCCCGCGCGCCCGGCGGCCGAACGGCGTGCCGGTCCGCAAGCAACGTCGCTTGCGCGGACCCTTCCGTGAATTCAAGCGTTCGAATCAATCCGTTCCCGCCTCGATAACGGCCGGGGCCGCCGGTATCGTCGGCGATTTCGTACCGCGCGACGCGGAGCGGATACTCGCGTTCGATCGCTTCGATCGGCGTGTTGAGCGTGTTGGTCATGTGGCACTGAATGGCGTCTATCCCATCGCCGTTTGGCCTCGCGCCCATCCCGCAACCGTTGGTCTCGTAAAACGCCCACGTGCGTCCGTCCGCCCGCGTTCCGCCGAGCATCACGTTGCTCATCGTTCCGCCGCTGCACGCCGGAACGCGCTGCGGTGCGGCTAGCGCCAGCGCCTGCAGCACGACCTCGGCGTTGCGCATGCTCGTCTCGACGTTTCCCCCCGAAACTGGCGCGGGGCGATGCGGATTGAGCAGCGTTCCAGGCGTCGCGTGCACCGTCACTGGGCGAAAGCATCCGTCGTTCATGGGGATCGTTGGGTCGGTGACTGCGCGCAATGCATAGTGAACGCCCGAAAGCGTGACGCCGAAGACCGCGTTGAGCGGAAAGCCGACTTGGTGCGACGTGCCCGCGTAATCGAAGCTGACGTTCCCGTCGCGCAGCTCGATCCGTAGGGCGATGACGATGACCGGATTGCCTTCACGGTCTTCGAGGTAATCGGTCGCCTCGAAAACGCCGTCGCCGAGCGCGCGTAGCGCGGCCCGCATGCGCAGCTCGCTATCGTCCAGGGCCCGTTCGATGGCGGCGTCGACCGCTTCGGCGCCGTAACGCTTCCACAGCTCTGCCAAGCGTCGCTCGCCGGTGTAGTTTCCGGCCATCTGGGCGCGCAAGTCGCCGCTGCGCGCATCCGGCGTGCGCGAGTTCGCGCGAAACAGTGCAACCGTTTCGCCTACGACGCGATCACCTTCGACCAGCCGGAGCGGCGGCACGATCAAGCCTTCGGCGAAAAGATCCGCGGCGTTCACCGGCATCGATCCAGGAGCAGCGCCGCCGACGTCGGCGTGGTGCGCTTTATTGGCGGCATAGCCGATCAAGTCGCCGCGCTGGAAGATCGGGCGCACGACCGTAACGTCGTTGAGATGCGTGCCGGTGACGTATGGATCGTTCGCAACCCACATTTCGCCTGGGCGGCAACCGCCGTGCTCGCTGTGGATTATTTCGAGCATACGCTGCAATCCCCACGGCAGCGAGCCGAGATGGACGGGAATGTGCTCGGCCTGCGCGATCAGGCGTCCCTTCCGATCGAACAGCGCGCAGGAATGATCCAGCCGTTCTTTGATATTCGGCGAATAAGCGCTATTGCGAACTGCAATGCCCATCTCTTCCGAGGCATAGACCAGCGCGCTCTTGACGATCTCCGCCGTATCGAGTCGATCATCGCCGTCTACTTTGCAGGACCAGCAGTTCGTCTTCGGGGTGTAACGACCATTGCGGCGCAAGGAACGTCGTGCTGTCGTACTCTTCCAGGATCGCCGGCCCGTCAACGCGCCGCCCATCCACTAACGAGCCGCGCGCAAAAACCGGCACGTCGGAGAAGGCGCCGTCCAGCCAAACGCGCCTACGAGCCGGTCGGGTGTCGTCCTGACTTTGCCGACCGTCATCCTGAGCCTGACGAAGGATGACCGAAGCAGTACGCGCGTCCCGCGGAACTTTTGCACGCGCCGACAGCCTGGCGCTGACGACTTCCACGACCTCATCGGGTACGTCGTAGTCGTAGCGCGCGCGATGTGCTTGATGAAAGCGCTGGGCGATTGACTCGGGCGCGCCGTCGTGCTGGATCGTTAGCTCAAAACTTTGTCCGCGATAGCGCGCGTCGTACTCCCGGGTGAATGCGATGGTTGCCGCGGCGGCGCCCTGCGCGACCAATTCCCCGCGAGCGCGCGACTCACTGTCGCCGAAGAAGTCTTCCAATACCGCCGGATCCACCTCGGTCGTGGCGCGAAGGATCGGGCGAACCTCGTTGTGGTGCAGCTCGGCATCGAGCAAGCCGTGCGCGGAGAAGAGGCCCGGATGCGCCGGAATCAGCACGCGCCGGATGTCGAGCTCATCCGCCAGCGCGCAAACGTGCAGTGGTCCTCCTCCGCCAAAAGCGACGAGCGCGAAATCGCGCGGATCCAACCCGCGCTCCACCGTCACGATCCGTAACGCTTTGGCCATCGCATTGTCGATGAGCCGAACGATACCGTCGGCCGTCGCTTCAACGCTCGTGCCCAGGCGCTCGGCTAGCGTTTCGATTGACGAACGCGCCCGCGACGCATCGATCGTAAAGGCTCCGCCGAGCAAATGCCGCTGATGTAGGCGCCCCAAAACGACGTTGGCATCCGTGACCGTGGGCTGGTCCGACGTTCCATAACAGGCCGGACCCGGATCGGCACCCGCCGACAGCGGGCCCACGCGCAAGGCGCCGGCGTCATCGATCCATGCGATCGTGCCGCCTCCGGCGCTGACTTCGGCCAAGTCAACGAACGGAAAGCGTACCGGATAGCCGCTGCCTTTTATGGCGCGGCCGCTGTGCGTTCTGCCGGCGGCTTCGAACTCATGCGCGACCTGCACGACGCCGCCGAGAATCGTGCCGGCTTTCGCGGTCGTTCCACCCATATCGAACGAGAGCAGGCGTTGCGCGTCAACGCGGCGGCCGAGAGCGGCGGCGGCGATCGCACCGCTAGCAGGCCCGCTCTCGACGATCGCCGCCGGCCGGGTCAGAACGTGTTGCGCGGCGGCCATGCCGCCGTCGCTGCGCATCACGTACAGCGGTGCCGCGACGCCGTTTTTGCGAAGCGCGCCGACGAGCCGTTCAAGATAGCGCTCTACGATCGGCGCCAAGACGGCGTTGACGACCGTTGTCGAAAACCGTTCGTATTCGCGGTACTCGGGATCGACCTCCGACGAGCAAGTAATCCGAACCCCGGGAAGCGTCGCGGCAAGCGCATCCGCGATGCGCCGCTCGTGCGCGTCGTTTGCGTAGGAGTGGAGCAAACAAACGGCGACCGCCGCGACGTCGCGCCGGCGCAGTTCGTCGCATGCCTTCGCTACGGACCGCTCGTCCAGGGGCAGCAGCACGTTGCCGTTGTAGTCAATGCGCTCGCTGACCGTGAGCCGATCGCCGCGCGCAATCAGCGGACGCGGCCGCTCGACGAACAGATTGTAGATTTCGCTTCGATTCTGGCGCCCGATTTCTATGACGTCGCGGAATCCATGCGTCGTGACGAGCGCCACCCGGGGCAGCTCTAGCCCGAGCTGCCCCAGCAGCGCGTTGGTGGCGATCGTCGTCGAGTGGGCCAGAAATTCGATCGCCGGCGGGTCCTCATACGCGTCGAGCAATGCCGCGAGGGCGTGCATCACGGCGCGTTGCGGTTCCCGCGGCGTACTCGACACCTTGCGTGTGACGGTTCGTCCACTCCATGATTCGAGGGCTACGAGGTCGGTGAACGTTCCGCCGACGTCGATTCCCACGCGTAACGCGCGCCGGTGCTGCGCCATGGATGCCGCATTCGACGCCGGCAGCGTTACGATTCCTGCGCGCGGCGCAGAGCGTTGATGTCGAGTTTCTCCATGCCGAACATCGCCTTCATGGCCTTTTGCACCTTGTCCGGGTTCGCGTTGCTAAACAGCTCGCTCAGCCCCTCGGGCACGATCTGCCACGTGACGCCAAACTTGTCGCGCAGCCATCCGCATTGCAGCGGCTGCCCTCCGTCCGTGAGCTTCTCCCACAAATGGTCGACCTCACTCTGGGTCGCGCAGTTCACGACGAACGAGACCGCAGACGAAGCCCCGAGCGCAAACTCCCGGCCAAGCTCGCTCCCGTCGGGCTTACTGTTGCCGCCGTTGAGCGCGATGAAATCGGTGCCGTCGATCGCAAACGCGATCGTCATCACGCCGCCCTCCGGTCCCGGGCCCGCTTCCGAGTAGCGGGTGACGGTGTCAATTCTCGAGTTGTTGAAGGTGGAAACGTAGAAGTTGACCGCCTCTTCGGCGTTGTCGTCGAACCATAGAAATGGCGTGATCTTCTGCATAGCGTCCTTCCTTACCGATTCATCGTTAGTTGACTTAAAGAAGAGAGTGCGCCTTGCGGATCGGCGATCACGCACTGCCGGAAGCCCGGCGTGTCGTGCGGCGGAGCGACGAGGTTTCCACCCAGGCGCACCGCTTTCGCGGCCGCCGAATCGACGTCGTCAACCCAGAAATCGACGCTCCAGTGCGGCGGCGCGGTCGCGGGAAGCACCGCCCGATCGGGCGAGACCATGACGCCCACGACGTCGCGCGGAACCGGTTGCTGCGGCTCGCCTCCGACGTAACCCGGCAGGCGCCAAAGGGTAACCTCATTTGTGCCGGCGTCGAAGGTGTCGGTGCGCCAACCAAAGACGTCGCCGTAGAAGCGCTTTGCGCCATCCGGATCGTGCGTGATAAGCGCGCTCATCGCCCAGGCTGCGGGTTCGTTGACGAGCTGTGCGCCGGCACGATCTTTACCTTCCCACAAGCAGAACGTTGCGCCGCCGCTATCTCGAACCACCGCCATCCGGCCGGCGGGTAGCGCGTCGAATGGTTCGACGACAACGGCGCCGCCGGCTCGCGTCACGCGATCGCAGGATTCGTCGGCATTCGCGACCGCAACGTGCGTGTTCCACACTGCCCCGAACACGGGGCCCTGCGAGGGCAGCGAGCCGATTCCCGCTACGTCGAGGCCGCGCAGCCGCGCTACGAAGTATTGGCCTGGCGGTGTCCCCGGCATCGCGCCCGGGCCTACGATCTGCCAGCCGAACAGGGCGGCGTAGAAACGGCTCGCATCCTCCGGGTTCGGCTGCAACGTGTCGACCCAACATGGGACGCCGGACGGGTATTGCGCTCGCTCACTCATGGCTGGAAGACGGTTCGCAAAGATTGATCATCCACTTTATGCCGAACTTGTCGGTGAGCATTCCAAACCGCGGCGACCAGAAAGTCTTGTCCAACGGCATCGTGACGGCACCCCCGGCCGAGAGTTTGGAAAAGATCTCGTCCACCTGGGATCTGCTTTCCGTTTCAATTCCCAGCACGAAGTTGTCGCCGGACCTGCCGCCGCGGTCCGGCGGCGCGTCCATCGCGTTGAGGTTTCCCGCCGGCGAGCGCAGCGTTCCATAGATGACCTTGTCGGCCCAATCGGGTTCGACCGACCCGGCCGCCGGCGAGTCGGCGAACCGCATGATTTCGATGTCGCCGCCCAGCGCATCGCGGTAATGCTCGAGCGCCGACTCGGCGATTCCATTGAAGACGAGGTTTGGATTGAGCTTCATTCCCGGCATTCCTTTCATTTGAAGAGTTGAGTCAGGTTCGAACGGTGCTGATACGCGAGGACGAACCACAGCGCGGTCAGGAGCAGCGGCAGAAAAATCGTCTGCGGTTGCATCGTGACATGAAAGACGAGGATGTTGCTGAGGATCGCGGCTAGCATTACCAAGGCGAACGGGACGAAGCGGTTTGCCAGCAGCAGAACCCCGGTCGCCAGCTCCGCCAAATCCACGAAGACGACCCAGCGCGACTGAAAGAAGACCGTCGTAAAGCTGCCGGCTAAGCCCGGCGGCATCGGCGGTGGATTCGCTATAAGGAAGAAGATCGAGACGCCGGCGAGCGTGAAGACGAGGCCGAGCGCGATGCGCGCCGCCACAGGCCCATAGCGAGCGAGCCGGTTTGCGTTGGCTTGGACGGGGAGCGCATGGACGAGAGTGGTCATTGGGGTTTCCTCCAGGGTGTGAGGGATGTGCACGCATTATATAAAGTAAACTTGTTAAAAGCAAGTGCTATACAAAAAATAGTGTTTCCTGTATGATAGCAAGCATGGCAAACCGCACTTACGGCCAGTACTGTGGGCTGGCGCGCGCCCTGGAGATTCTCGGCGAGCGCTGGGGGCTTCTGATCGTTAGGGACCTGCTGATGGCGCCGAAGCGCTTCACGGATCTACAGCGCGGGCTGCCGGGGATTCCGAGCAACGTCCTAACCTCGCGGCTAAAAGAGCTCGAGCAGGCCGGGGTCGTACGCCGTCGCGTCTTGCCCCGGCCAGCAGGGTCGATCGTCTACGAGCTCACGGAGTACGGCTCGGAACTCGAAGACGCGCTGATCCGTTTCGGACGCTGGGGTGCGAAATCGTTGGGCAGCCCGGGCGCAGACGAAGTTATCACCCCGGACTCCATGACCATGGCGTTGCGCTCGACCTTCCGAGCCGAAGCCGCGGAAGGCGTGCGCGCGACCTACGAATTACGTCTGGGCGAGGTCACCGTCAACGCGCGCGTGCGGGACGGGACGGTCGAAGCTGCTGCGGGGCCGCTTCCCGGCGCAGATCTCGTGATCCAAGCCGGCCCGGGCATTCGCGCCCTCATGGCCGGCGAAATCACCCCCGCTGCGGCGATCGAGGACGGCGTCGTCGCAATCGTCGGCAAACGTCGCCTGTTCGACCAGTTCGCCAAGATGTTTCGGATCTGACGCGGCGCTCGGCGGACCGGTCCGGCTAGAGGGTCAGGTCGTAGGTCCCGTTGCCAGGGTTGCAATCCGAGCCTTCAGCCATGCGGATCCGAAAGGTCAGGCTCGTCGAGCCTCGAGCGGCTTCCGGGTTGCGCTGCCACACGTATCCAAAGTTGTAGGATTGGCCCGCCGCCAGCGGCGGGATGGCGCGGTCGTCGAGCCGGTTCCCATATTGCCAAATATCCACGAACTGTAACGTATTGCTCGGCTGGCTTTGCGTGCCGAGATTCGTCACCGTGCCGGCTACGTGGTAATAGTTTAGGCCGCCGTTGCTCGTGACGTTTTTCACGGCGACGGACGTGATCGCGGGGTTCGCGCCGGAACAGCTTGCGGCGGTCGCGCCGACGGCGGTTTGTGCCAGCATGAAGACGACGATGCACAACGTTCGAATCATTTCTTCGCTTACTCCCTCGTTGAGGTGTCTGCCGTCCCTATACCCCTTCGCGGCCTCGAATATTCAGCCGGGAACGCCGGCCGAAGGCGCGAATGCAAGCGAGCCATGCCAAGATTCGTCATTTTGGTGCTGCTCAGCGCCGTGCTCCTTGCCGCGCCGGCACCGGCCGCGTCCGACGCCGCGCTGCGTGCTTCCCTCCGCAGCGACCTCAGCCAATATCTCGCAACCCGCGCCACGCCTGAGCACATTTCAGCCATCTCGTTGAGCGTGAGCTTACACGGCGCATCTCAGACGATCGACGCTACCGCCGGAACGACTCGCTACGGCGAAGGCGGAACGCCGATCACGCCGCAAACGCTGTGGCAGATCGGCAGCAATACGAAGGCGTTTACCTCGGCGATCATCCTGCAGCTGGAAGCGGAAGGAAAGCTCTCGATCGGTCAGACCATCGGGCGATGGCTGCCGCAATACCCGGCGTGGAAAGGCGTGACGATTCGCCGGTTGCTCAACATGACGAGCGGCATCCCGGGCTACGATCTCTCAGACGCGATGTTGAGCGACTACTCGCACAATCCGAAGCGAGACTTTACGATCCCGGAGCTGATCGCATACGCTTATCCCACGACACCGGGCGCACCAAAGCACACCACCGGCTACGCGTACTCGAACACGAACTACCTGCTGGCCGAGCTGATCGTCGAGCGGGTCACCCACCACAGCTATACGAGTGAGCTCGAGCGGCGCTTTCTGCGCGACAACCTGGGACTGAGTAGCACCTACTATGCCGCTTCTTCGTATCCGCAGAGCGTGCTCGATCGCACGACGTCGGGGTACTTCTTTAACCACGATCCGGACGACGCCGGCCTGGCGCCGCTGCTCGGGCAGGACGTCCGTGACGACAGCGTTTCGTGGATGCAAGGTGCGGGAGGTATCGTTTCGACGCCGCAGGATCTGACGCGCTGGGCCCGGGCGCTTTACGCGGGGAGCGTCCTGCCTCCCAAGCAGCGTGCCGAGATGATGCGTCTGGTCTCGATCAAGAGCGGCAAGCCGATCGCAAAGACCGGCCCCGACGACCCCCAAGGGTTTGGGCTCGGCATAGCGCAGATGACGCGGCCCGAGACCGGAACGATGTGGTTCTACGAAGGAATGACGCTTGGCTATCGCATGCTGCACGCCTACTTTCCTCGCCAGGATGCGGTCATTGCGGTCGGTCTGAACAGTCAGCCCGACAGCAAGGAAAACCATTCGGGCCAGCTCGTCGTCGCCGTCTATAAAACGCTGCATGCGGCCGGCAAACTGTAGCCGTCTTTCATCGACGATCGTCGCCCTGGCGCTAGCCGCCGGCGCGCTGATGGCTCGGGCAAATGCTGCCGATCAAAGCGCATCGATCGACGCGGTGGCGCGAAGCGCAATGGCGCAGGATAATCTCAAAGCGATCGTCGTGCGCGTTACGTCGGGCGGGAAGAACCTCTACACCGGCGCGCTGGGCGAATCCATGACGGGCATTTCCGCCACGCCGCAAATGCATTTTCGAAACGGCTCGATGGCGTTTACCTATATCGCGACGGCGTTGCTCGAGCTGGTCGATCGGAAAAAGGTCACGTTGGACGATAAGCTGGCGCGATTCTTTCCGAGCCTGCCGTACGCCAATCGCATCACGCTTCGGAATCTCGCGAACATGACCGCGGGCTATGCGGATTACGTCTATACCCCGGAAGTGCTGCACGGGGTCACGCTCGATCCGTTCCGCCACTGGAGTTCGGAAGAACTGACGCTCATCGGCGTTCGCAAGCCGATGATGTTCGCGCCGGGCAGCAACTGGGGCTACTCGCACACCAACTATGTCATTCTGGGACGCGTGCTCGAAAAGATCACCGGAATGCCCCTTGCGCAGGCGCTGCAAACCTACATCATGGGGCCGATGAAGCTCACGCAAACCCGCAGCTTCGACACGCCGCAGATTCCCGATCCGGTGCTGCACGCGTACAGCTCCGAACGGCGAGAGGATCTACGGATTCCCGTCGACGTGCCGTTCTACGAGGATTCGACGTTTTGGGATCCCTCCTGGACGACGGCAAACGGCGCGGTGCAGATCACCGACATCGCGGACATGGCTCGTTCGATGGAGTTGGTCGGCTCCGGCGCGCTCCTCTCGCGCAGCTCGTATGCGGCGCAAGTACAGCCCAACCTCATGGGCTTCGGACACAGCGACCCCAAGTGTCCGGTTTGTCATCGCAACACCGCCGCGATCAACTACGGACTCGGCGTCGTGAATCAGGGTCCATGGGTCACGCAGATAAAAAACTTTGCGGGCAGCGGGGGAACCGTGGGTACGTTACCCTCGCGCAAGCTCACCATCGCGGTCGTTACGACGTATAAAGCGGCCGCGTTCGATTCAAAAGGCAACTATCCGAACGTGAGTCAGACCGTTTTTGCCTCGCTTGCAAAGCTGCTCGCGCCCGGGACCCTGCCCAAAGCTCCGTAGCGAATGCGGGGCGAAACAAACCCCGCCGGGATGCGTAGAAGCGGCATGAACGCACGGATCTTGGCCGCACTGGCGGCCACCCTTATTGGTTTGGCGCCGCTGCAGGCGCCGGCGGCGAGCTCGCCGAGCGCGCAGATTGCGGCGCTGCAGCTTCAAGGCGTCAGCGACTTCCTGGCCGCCTCTCCCGAGGTCGCCACCTTCCTGGGCGATTACAGCCACGATGGCGATTGGAGCGATCCGACGCCCGCCGGAATCGCGCACTTCAAACAGATGCTGTCGACTTTCGAGCAGAAAATCGATGCGATCGACATGTCCGGCGCGACGCTGCAGGACCGCAACGACGTCACCCTGATGCGCGCGTTCGTCGTTTCGCAACGTCGAACGATCGCCGATCGGGAAGCCGGAAAAGACCCATCCGGAGCGCCGCTCACGGTGCTCGGCGTCGTCTTCACGATGATGCTGCATAAAGACGAGCAAGATCCGTCGGTGTGGTGGGGTCACTTGATCTCGCGCATGGAGAAGGCGCCGGCGTGGATGGCGGCGCAACGGGCGCAGATTACGCATCCCGGTAAACTGCAGGCAGAGGTCGCCCTCAAACAGCTTGCGATGGCGCCCGCATTGTTTACCTACATCCTCACGCCGATGGCCGACGGCTTACCCGCCGATCAGAAGGCGAATTTCCTCAAAACCCGCGATGCCTTGGTTGCCGCGATAATGCAGTGGAACAAATGGATGAGCGATAACGCGGCGAGCTGGCCCATCAACTATGCGATGGGCGCCGATGCGTACAACGCGATGCTGCGCAACGAGTTGCTCTTGCCTTACGACGCCGACCAGATTGCGGCCATCGGACGCAAGACCCTCGACGGCGCGATCGAGCAAGAACGGGAAATCAAAGCGGCGGCGAAAGCCAAAGGCGTCAACCTTTCCAATCCGGTGCAAGCCGCGGCGAACGGCGGCGGCATGACTCCTACCTCCAAAGACGCTCAGTTCGCTTTTTTTCAAGCCCAGCTCGACACGCTGCGAGCGTTCATCGCACGAAAGCGCATCGTGACGATTCCGGCGTACGTCGGACGAATGAAGATTGTGGAGACGCCGCCGTTTTTGCAGCCGATTCTGCCTGGACCCTCGATGAATCCGCCACCGATTCTGTCCGAGCAGGTTGATGGCGTTTATTTCGTGCCGCCACCGAATCCGCAGATGGCCAAGGCCGCGGCCAACGGCGCGATCTTCGAAGACTTCGATCGCGACCGCGTGCTCATGACCAGCGGGCACGAAGGCTTCCCCGGCCACTTTCTGCAGTTGTCGATCGCCAAGCACAGTGCCGATCCGGTGCGGCGCTTTTCGTTCGACAGCGTCTTCGCAGAAGGCTGGGCATTCTACGAAGAAGCGCTGCTGGAGCGGGATGGTTTGTACGGCGGCGATCTCGACGGCCGCTACGCCGTGGCGCAGTTCGAGCGGCTACGCGGCGCCCGCGCGATCGTGGATACGAAGCTCGCTACCGGGGCGTGGAGCTTCGACCAAGCCGTGAAGTGGTTCACGGCAAACGCCGGGGTGGATGCGACAACGGCGCGGGGAGAAGTTAGCCGCTTTGCGATCGGACCGGGGCAGGCGTTCGATTATGCCGTCGGCAAGACGCAGATCGAAGCGCTGCTCGCAGAATATAAAACGAAGAAAGGCAGCGCGTTCGACCTGCAAGCGTTCCACGACGATCTTCTTTCACACGGCACCGTCCCCGTGAGCATCATCGCCACCGAGATGCTCGCCGAGTAGCGATTCCGCTCCGCGCAACTCCGCAAGCTCGCGGGCTTGACGCTCCGCGAGCCTGCGCCAACGGGTGATTTCTTGGTGCGTTCGTTGCGCATCCAAACGATCGTACGCCGTCGCCGCCGCGCTGCAAAACGCCTCGAGAGATCTGGCTTCATCCGGGTCGACGTCTTCGCCGTTGAGGTGCGCGCCGTAGACCGCAACGGCCTCGAGCCGAGCACGCACGAAGACCGGAACGGCAAGAACCGCGCCGCCGTCGTGCAGACGTACGGAGCGTCCCTTCGTTTGCAATCGCAGCGATAACGCGCGATCGAGCGCTTCGCCCTCGCGCCGATAATCGCCGGAATCGTCCCGTTTGAATAGCGCGGAGCTGCCGAGCGAATACGCTTCCACGGGCTCGCGCAGCAGGGCTTGGTCAACCGTGCCGTCATTCTCGGCGTACGGAAGCCGCCTGGCGAAGCCGGCGAGATGCCGCTCCGCCAAGTTCCGGCGCCGAAAGAGCAAGCGCTTCACGAAGTCTTCGATCTTCGCATGCGCGGCCTCGAGCGAAAAGGCGACGCCGACGGCCGTTAGCGCCACCAAAGCAATCGTGACGCCGCCCTGCTCGATAAGGTGTCCCGCGAGCCATTCGATGAAGGCGAACAGCGCGAAAATCGTGCCCATGAGAATCGTAAAGACGAGTGTGCGGCCGATGACGAATGAGATGTCGAAGACGCGCTGGCGCACGACCGCGTAGGCGATCGCGAACGGCGCGCAGGCATAGAGCAGGGTCGCGCACCAAATCAAGACGTCGGCGGTGGCTAGCGGATAGGTCGTCTCCCAGTATCGCGCCCATTCCGACGCATAGCTCACCAATGTAAAGAGAACGCCTGCAATCACCCACGCGAAGCGTTGACGTTCTCCCCGTGCAACGCCGAAATAGGCGGCGACAAGCGTTACGCCCGCGATCAGAATCAGGGTTAGGGCACCGAGAATCGAACCGAGCGACATCCACGCCGACGGGCTCCCGCCCAAGAAGAGCGACGTCACGTCCCACGCCAGGTTTGGGATCACGAAGAGCACCCCGATCGGGAGAGCGAAACGATCGAGCCAGACGCGCCAACCGGCGGGGCGATTTTCGGGAAAGCGTGCCGCGAAGATCACCAGGCCGATCGGCCCGGCTACGCTGAGGAGATCGGATGCGAACTGCGCGAGCAGGAAGAGCCAGTCGGGAAACCGGTAGAGCGTGACGTTCGTCGCCGAAACGAGGTAGAGAAAAAGCCCCCACGTCATTCTGTTCGGACGTCGAAGAAGAATCAGTAGCGCGACGACGATATATGCAAAACCCGTGAGCCGCAAGAACGACGTTAGCGGCGAAAACATCGCCAGCCGCGATTCCGCTCGAGTGAGCGGCAGCGCTTCCAGCGTCACTGGCCGAGACCTCACGTGGAATGCGATACGCTCGCCGACCAGCGGTGGCTGATACTCCAACCCGACGACGCGGTCGTGCAGTGTCGACTCAGAGAAATCCAGACGATCGCCGAGGACGATGCCGGCGCTCGCGGCCGCGGTCTGCGGATCGACCGCGGCGACGCGGTTGCCCTCCGCGTAGACCAGGCGGTACCCGAAGGTGCTGGGGGGCGTAAAGAGCTGCACGGACGCCGCGACGTTGAGCGCGATCGCCACCGCCGCCGCAATCAACGCCGAGAACCGTTCCCAGGGCTTCACGATTGGCGCTTCTTCGGTTGCGCCGCGGAGCCTGTCCGCGTCGGCTGCAACCCACACGCTGCTCAACGCGCTCTAGGCCTTACCACACTTAGAGCAAGGAGCGAAATGAAGATCGGCATCATTGGTGCAGACAACATCGGTGGAACGCTGGCGCGCCGTTTGACCGCGGGCGGCCACCACGTATCCGTGGCGATTTCCGAGTGGCACGTTCCGAATCCGCCTGCGGGAATGCCCGAGAGCCGCTGGCGCGAGCGCGCAACGAACACCCCCGAATGGCGGGCGGAATAAGTGATGTCGAATTCCGCATACGAACGTTTTCGCGCGCTGCACGAACGCACAACCGCATTCATCCTGCCCAACGCCTGGGACGGGACGTCGGCAGTGATGCTGAAGCGCGCTGGATTCGAGGCCCTGGGTAGCACGTCGCTCGCGCTGGCGTTTTCGCTGGGCCGTCAGGATGGGTGCCACGCCGTTACGCGCGAGGATGCAATCGAGCATGCGGCGCTGCTCGCGCGGGTCAGCGGTCTACCGGTCAACGGCGATCTTGAAGATGGCTTCGGTCCCGAACCCGAGGACTGCGCCGCGACGGTGCGCGCCGCGATCGACGCCGGCTTGGCCGGGCTCGGAATCGAGGACACGACCGCCGATCCGGCGCGTCCGATTCACGACTTCGATCGCGCGGTAGCGCGCGTACGCGCCGCTGCCGACGCGGCGCGTGACAAGATTCTGCTGACCGGTCGCACCGACAACTTTCTCCACGAGCGGACCGATCTCGACGACACGATCCGCCGCTTGGCGGCATTCGCCGAAGCCGGCGCCGACGTGCTGTACGCGCCGTTTCTGCCGAGCATGGATGCGATCGTCGCCGTGGTGCGGGCCGTCGCGCCGAAGCCCGTCAACGTGTTGATCGGTCCGAGCGATTCGGTCGTTTCGCTCGCGCAGCTCTTTGCGGCCGGCGTACGCCGAGTCAGCGTCGGCGGTGCGCTCTATCTTCGGACGATGTCGTCGCTTGCGGAGACGGCGGAGGCGCTGAGCGAGGGCAATCTCGGCGTGGTCACCGAGCACGTTTCCAGCGGCGAGATTGGCGCCTTGCTGCCGCAGTAGATTCAGTTCCGCAAAACCGGGTACAAGCGCCCGGTGACTGAGCGTATTCGCAAGTTCTTCGCCGTCTTAGGCCCCGGGCTCATCACCGGGGCAGCCGACGACGATCCATCGGGCATCTCGACGTATTCCGTCGCCGGCGCCGCGACGGGGTATTCGATGCTCTGGCTCACCCTGGTCTCGACGCCGATGATGTCGGTGATTCAGGGGATGTGTGCGCGCATCTCGATGGTCAACGGTGAAGGCCTCGCCGCGATCATGCGTAAGCGCCTGCCGCTCTGGCTGGCCTACGGGCTGGCGGGCCTAGTAATCATCGCGAATACGTTCAACCTGGGCGCGGACATCGGGGGGATGGCCGACGCCGCGCATCTCCTTGTGCCGCTCCCCATCGATGCGCTCGTCTTCCTATTCGGGATCGCGCTCCTGGCGGCGCAGACGTATCTTCCCTATGCAACGATCGCGCGCGTCTTTAAATGGTTGACGCTCGCGCTCTTCGCGTACGTCGTCACGGCGTTCGTCGTGCGTCCACCCTGGGCGCACGTGCTGCTGCAGTTCGCGGTTCCGCACCTGCGCTTCGATGCGGCGTGGCTTTCGACGATGGTTGGCGTGCTCGGTACGACGATCACGCCCTACCTGTTCTATTGGCAGTCCTCGCTGATGGTCGAGGAAGATAAGGAAGCCGGAAAGTCGACGATCGCTGAGCGCCGTGGAACCAGTGCCGACTTGGTACGGAACATGCATACCGACGTGAACGCCGGCATGATTTTCTCCAACCTCGTCGCGTTCTTCATAATCGTCACGACGGCCGCGACGCTCGGTGCTCACGGTCGGCACGACATAGCCACCGCGCAGCAAGCCGCGCAAGCGCTGCGGCCTTTAGCCGGACGGTTCGCCGAGTTGCTGTTTGCGCTAGGAATGGTCGGCACCGGCATCCTTGCCGTTCCGGTGCTGGCGACTTCGTCGGCCTACGTTGCCGCCCAAACCTTCCGCTTTCGCGAGGGGCTAAGCGAACCGGTCAACCGCGCGCCGCGCTTTTATCTGATCATCGCGACCGGAATTCTGATCGGCATAGCGATGAATCTGCTTCGTATCGATGCAATCAAAGCGCTCTTCTGGTCGGCCGTGCTCAACGGCATCGCCGCCGTACCGCTCGTGGGCGTCATCGTCTGGCTCGCTTCGAACGGCCGCATCATGGGGAAATGGACCAGTTCGAGATTGGCTCGCGCGTGGGGCTGGGCAACGTTCGCGCTGATGGGCGGCGCGACGGCCGGGATGTTTTATTTCATGGCTCACGGGTCGTGAGCCGCCCTAAGCGCTAGGTCAGAAAGGAACAGCTGCCCGCACCGTCAGACTCCGTTACCGTGCAGGCACTTTTCGTCGGTCGCGGCTCCTTGCGAGAACCGTCCGAACCGCTCGCCTTCTGGTTAACCGCGCTCTGCGCGTTTCCGGCGGCGCTCCTCATTGGTTATCTGCTCCATGAATCGATCGGGGCGTCGCAGGTAGCCCTGTTCATCGTGGTTGCGATGTTGTATGTGACGCTGGCGCGGGGACGGCTGCTCGGCTCGAGCGTACGCGTGCACGAAAGGCAGTATCCGCGCGTCTTCACGATCGTCAAACGCGCTTGCGCGGCACTCGAGATCCCGATGCCGTTAATCTTCGTGCGCGAAGACAACTATGTGCCCGTCGTCGCTCTCGGCTTCGGGGAACCGTACGCGCTGGTGGTCTCGAGCCACTGGATCGAGCATTTCTCCGACGACGAGCTCGCGTTCATGATCGGACGCGAGCTGGGGCACATCGCCGCCGGCCATACGCGCTTTCATTCGCTGTTGAGCGTTAACGGCAACGAAAACCCGCTCATCTCGTTGATATTCGGCGCCTGGCTGCGGCGTTGCGCCTTGACTTGCGACAGGGTCGGACTGCTATGCTGCGGCTCGCTCGACGCCGCCGTCCGCGCGATGGGGATGGCCGCCTTTCATGCCTTCGGACGCCAAGTGGATTATCAGGTCTTCGCCGAACAGCAGGCGGAGATCCAAAGCGATTCGGTGCTGCGCTGGGGCGAATGGTTGAGCAGCGAGCCATACGCGACTCGGCGAATAGCATCGCTCCGCCAGTTCATTGGATCCCAAGCGTATGCCGGCGCGCACGCATGGTTCGTTCGCGAACGCGGCGAGGAACCGCCGGTGCTTGCTGCGCCGGGTCGAGTAACGGTGGCAACGCGCGATTGTGCCGGCTGGTGGCGACGCTTTGCGGCCTGGGGCATCGACGCGGTCGTCGTAAGCGCGATCATCACGTCGTTCGGCGGAAACGTTGCCTCCGTCGGACATTCCAAAGCTCCGCCTATCGTATCGGTCGCGCCGGGCGTCGTGGAAGTAAAGCCGCCGGGCATGGGGCCCATCATGATCCGCGGGAAGCAACATGCCGCCGCAACCCCTGTCCCTCACCGGGGCCGGCTTCGCGGGTCGTGGGCGTGGACCAATCCGTTGGCCGCCACGCCTGCTCCGTCGGCTGCGCCGCTGCCCTCGCCGACCGATGAGGCCGAGGTTGGGCCGCTGACATTTTCAGACCAGGGCGTGGGGATGAAGGTCGGAGGCCAGAGTGTGCCGCTTTCGGTCGATGCGCTCGCTTCATTCATCGGCGGCTTCATAAAACGGTTGGGATTCTTCTTTTGGTTCCCCATCTATCTCGCGGTGCTGGTCATCGTTGCCGGACAGACGTTTGGAATGATGATCACCGGGTTGCGCGTGGTGACCACCGATTTTCACAAGCCGGGCATCGCGCGCACCATCTTGCGCTATCTCATCGTCTTCTTTGTCTGGTGGATGATCGTACCGCTGAGCTTCATCTGGCGCCGCGTTCTGTTGCACGACCGCTGGACGAAAACGCGCGTGGTGAAAGTGGAGCGCGTCGTCGCCCGCCTCACCGGCGCCTAGGTCCAGGCTGCGACCAGGAAGCGCAGCGATGCCAGTGGATCGCTGCGCCACGCTGCCGTTGCCCCTAGCGTGCTCAGCAACAGCGTCAAAGCCAACGCCTGTGGCATCACACGGTTACGGTGTAGCGGTTACGGTCACTCGAACGGCGGCTTTGCCGGATATCACATGCCCGACCGCCGCGTTAGAACTCACGGTGTCGATTTGCAGCCGCCCCATGTTCTCGTTGACGTGCAACACCTGGTGCGTAGTCGGATCGATCAGCGACTTCACCTTTACGATGTCGAACTGCTGGCCGACTTGGACGCCGACGTTTTGTCCGATATCGATGATGATGTTGCTGCCGTCGATCGCGGCGATGTGTCCGCTTAAGAGCGGCGCGACGGGGCCGGAGTTGAAGCGGCTAGGATCGATCGTGGCACCGATCTTCGCGGCCTCGTCGTCGATCAGATGTCCCATATCGCTGTTGACGAACGTCGAGTTGCTGTACGAACCTGCGGTCCAGCCGGTGAAGCCGCCGGCGTTCCAGGACGTGCCCGAGCGAGTCTGCTCGTCGGAAAAGCTCTGGACGATCTGCCCCGTTCTCGCGTCGATGACGCGCACTGCTACCTTGATCGTCACGCGGTGCGTGGAAACGCTCCCGGCGGCGGCCGAGTATGGCCCCGGCAGGAAACTGCCCAGATTCGCGCCGCTGGCGCCCGTTTGGTCGAGCTGCAAGACGTTTCCGGTGATCAGATAGCGCGCGCCGGTCATGTGTCCGGCGGTGATCGCCGTTTGCGGATCGACTTCGCCGCTCGCCGCCAGCTGATGTTCGCCCAGCGTCGAGCTGACGTGCGTGCGGTCCAGGACGTTGAAGCGGCCGTCGTTGACCATCCGGTCGGTGAGCAAATCGCTCAGCGCAACGCCCGGCTGAAAGGAACCATACCAATCCGACGTAAGACCGTGCGTGCTAAAGTCCAGCACGGCGATCGAGGGACGGGGCCCGCTCGCGGTTTGCGAGAGCGCAACGGCCGGCGAGCACGCCAATACAGCCGCGAAACAAGCCAAAAGCCAGCGTTGAAACACCATAGTTCTCCTCGTGCGTAGCGAACGGAAAGGCCCCCCCATTATGCCACAAAACGCTGCGGGCTGGGCAAACAGGCCGTTTTAGTAGGCTAGGGCGGTGTCGGAGGCCATGTTCTGCAGGTGCCAGCGCACGTTGGTGAAGAGGCTCTGCCGGTCGGCCTGGGCCGAGCGCATTCGAAAGGCGGGATCGCCCCGATTCCAGTAAGCGATCAGCGATGCCGCGTACTGGTACTCCTTGACGATGTCGGAGTGCTCGGATACCAGACGTCGGCGAGATACCGGTAGAGCGCCAAGCGATCGTCGTAATTCACTTGCTCGCGAGGATTGGAAAAGGTCGCGATGAACGCCGGAAGATTCGCGTAGGCCTGGTAGGGTAAAATGCCCGTGATGTGATTGTGCGCGTCGAAATACGACGGTACGACGGCAAAGAGAATGCCGGCCATCAGTGCCGAAGCAACGCTCGCCATGTGCGGTAGATTCACGCTGACCAAGCCTGGGGCCCTCAGGGCCGCGTTTCCCAACTTGAAGTTTCCGGAGTTTAGCCAAACGCGGCTGCCGCGTTTCAACATCGCGCCGGCGCAGGACGTGCTCGGCGTCCGCAACGACGGTCGCAAGACCGTCGAAGAACTGCGCTGGGGCGTGCGCGGCCGCATCAACATCCGAGCCGAATCGGTTCTGGCGCGGCGGAATCCGATTCGGCGCCGCTGCATCGAGTTTGCCGACGGTTTCTACGAGTGGCAAAGCCGCCGGCCGTTTTACTACACGCTCAAATCCGGTCAGCCTTTCGCGCTAGCGGGTCTGTGGGAACCGATCGACGGCATCTTCGCGTGTGACGTCGTCACCTGCGAACCCAACGCCGTGGTCGCGCCCGTGCACGATCGTATGCCGGTGATGTTGGCCGGCGCCGAGATCGCGCTGTGGCTCGCTCCCGAGCCGTTGCAGCCGGAGGTTGCAGCATCGATCCTGCGACCGTTCGGCGCGGCGCTCATGACCGTGCGCGAGGTGTCGATGAGGGTCAATAACGCAAACTACGACGCGGCCGACGTGCTCGACAACGCCGCGCCGCGCTTGCTCTGAATGAGCACGACGCCCGTGCAAACGAGCCAAATTGCGGCGGGAATCGCGCCGAAGAGGCCTGGGCCCGGTTGTCCCGGCGCCATGAATGCGTCGGTGGACGTAACGAAGATCGAGAGCGTTGCGATTGCCGCGCCGAACGCCGCAAGGTAGCCGAGCCACGCCAGCCATTCCGGCGCCGAATCGTGGCGTCGCATGCTGTGTGCCGCGGCGAAGAGGAAGATCGCGACGGGCGCATATCCTAGGCCGCCCTGCATGAAGACGAAGGAGTCGTAGATGCCGGCCAGGCCGTTATTCGAATACATATCCGGCGAAGGGTAGAGCGCGGCGGTTTCGAGCGAGGCTGCAACGATCGCGCCGGTAATCATGACGACGCCTGCGATCAACGCAAACGTCGGTAGCCCTTCCTGCCGCCCCGCCGCATTGTGTAAGTAGCTCCGCAATCCCACGAGGAACCATAAGAAGAATGCGGCGGCTGGAAAGGTGAGCCAGGCGCCCAACAGCAGCGAGAAGCGGTGCGAGTCGATCAGTAAGGCGGTGTTGGCCGCCTTGCCGTCGGCCGGAGGCATGCCGCTGTTCAGGAGCGTCGCGATGATGAGGACGCCGACATAGCAGAGGACTGACCAGCCGGCCGAGCGTTCTGCGTGTACGTTTTCCATAGGCTTGGCATACCTCGTACCCAGGCGGAAGCGATTCCTCCCTTAGTCTATGTGCAAGCCTTCGAGGAGTTCCTAGAGCCCGTAGTATTTGAGCGCCGGCCAGATTGTGGCGAGTGGCGCGCGCGGACGGGTGCAAATGTAGATCGGCAGCGGGCCCTCGAGCATCCAGCGGTAATCGTTCCTATAGACTGCGATCTGCCTGACGCTGGCGAACCAGTGCAGCAGGAGCCAATAATCCGTCGCGCCGACCGCCAATATCGAGCGCCCGCTGTAGCCGCGAGTTCCCCACAGGTAGTACTGATTGTTCGGGCTGATGACCGGCGGCAAGCCGTAACTCGGCCCGAAGTAATCGAGAGCGCCCGCGTAGGCATAGCGATCGGCGAAAATCGCCGTGGCCCGTCGCTGCGCCGCCGGCAGCGACCAGTATGCACCCGCGACCGTCTGCGTCATCGTTTTCCAGCCAAGCTGATCGGCGAACATGGGGTTGATGAGGTGGCTCTTACCGTCCGGTGGCGAGGGGCGGCTCAAACCGATGGCGCGTTCGTAGGCCATGTACGCCGGGAGCGGGAGTATCGGAAGCGAGAGGGGCAGCATCGGAAGACCCGCGATCACAATTGCCGTAGAAACGGCTGCCTTGAGCCATCGCGGCGGGGCGTTCGCCGCGCGTTCGAGTGCCACGGCGCCCGCAGCAAAGAGCGCCGGATAGAAACCTTGAATGTAATACCCGCGCCCAATCGTCCAGATCAACACCGCCAGGAGCAACAGGTATCCAACGGTCAAAAAGCGGTAAGGCCTTTCACGCCACAGCCACACCAGTCCCCAAATCCATACCGGCGCGAAGAGCGGATTGTTATAAGCAAACTGCAAGCCGAGCATGTAAACGGCATTGATCCACCGGTTGGGTGATTCGTCAGCCATGCCGTTAGCGAGGGCGTGCCGATTGAGCTGGTCGTTGTGGATCACCTCAAGCATCGGCAAGCCATGTTGGATTTGCCAAATCGCATTGGGCAACAAAAGCAAAAGGGCTAACGCGACTCCAATCGCGAGCCGGCGCGACCGCAACAGTTTCGCGTGGCCGGTGAGCAGCAACCCGACTGCCAAAGCGATTGCGCACCCGGCGATCGAATATTTTGCATACATCCCGATCGTCATGAGGAGCGCGATCGGGATGTAGAGCCGCGTGTCTTGCGTCTTGACGAGCCGAACCGTCAAGTAGATCAACGCCGTCCAGGCGGCCGGCGAGAGCACCTCCGTCGAGAGGCCGTACGCGATGCCGATCAAGCCCGGGGCGAGGACGATCGTCAGCGCCGTGACGGTTTGCGCGAATCCGCGGCCGCCCAGTTCGCGCGCAATCGCGCAGCCGAAGAGGACGGTGACGCCCGCGAGCACTCCCGGGAGAAATCGCAGGGCCCACACCGGGTATCCCAGCGGCCCGGTTAGCCACGTTACGAACGGTACGAGCGGCGGCTGGTCGACGTATCCCCACGACAGATGCTTAGCGCAGTCGATAAAATACAGTTCATCGCGATAGTATCCGAAGCGGTGGCAAAAGGCGAGGTGCAGGACGACGGTCGCAAGCGCGATCAGATATGCGCTTGGGTAAAGCTTCATGCAGTCGTTGTGTTAGTTTGTGATCCCGCGAGAAACAGCTGACTGATGCACAGACCGACCAGTCCCGATACCGCGATCGAGCCGAAGACCAAGCTCGCATCCCACCAGGTTCCACCAAACAGTGGAAGCGCAAACACGAAGTACGCTCCAAAGAACGTCGCCGGCACGATAAATCCCAAAAGGCGGAAAGCGTTGGGATTACGCGACGGACGCATCTTGCCCACGATGATATCGCCTGCGATTCCGGCCGCGATCGAGGCGAGCACGAGGAGCAGCAGCTCCTGGCGATCGCTGGAGAGCTCGCTGCCGACCCAAAGCTTCTCCACGACGCAAAGAACGATCAGCGCCCCGAAGTGCAGCCGTTTGCGAACGCAAAGATACAACACCGCGGCAGCGAGCAAGAGACTCTGCCACAAGACGATCGATAGTTCGAGCGCCTGCCGATAGTACAGGAAAACCGAGAGCACGAACTGCTCGCGCGGAAAGCCGATCTGAGAAAGCGGATGATCGCGACGCAGCACTTCGGGATAAAAGCCGAACTGCGTCACGAACTGAACGATCTCGAACGCCAAGCCGAGCGAGATCAGCATGGGGAGCTGTTCGATCAGATTCGGCGCGTTCGGGCGGCGCAGAGCGCTCCGTACGGGCCCCGTAATCAAGAAGAAGAGGCCCGTGAGCAAGAATAGGTGCGGCGGGCTCACCAATAGGTCAAACTGATGTTCGAATCCGAAGAAGAAGTGCCAAACGAAATCCAGCGCCCCGCCGATGAGCAAAGCCGCAACGCCTAGCACGCTTTGCGCATAACCGGCCGGTACGGCTTTCCAGAACGATCCCGCCGCGTGATAGCGGCGTGCGATCGTCACGCCCAGCACCGCCGCGGCAAACACTGCGCCGCTGTACATCGTGATGTGCCATGGATTGAAGAATGACTCTACGGCGAGGAAGAGGTGTTGGTGCGCGTCGATAAACAGGCCGGTCATGATCCAGAGGCCCGCCAGCGTCAGTAGCCAATCCAGCCGCGTCGCAACGCCGAGCGGCTCGATGACGAGATCGAGCCGTTCAACGGAAGGCTCGGTTTCTACGCGAGGGGAAAGCAGTTCCATCAAATCCATGTGTCGGCGGTCACCCTTCGTGCCCGGAAACCCTTTGGCCGGCGCCCTCATAGCACTGCTGTTGGGGGCGCTCTGTGCGTTGGTCGCGGCATGTTCGCCCAAGCCGGTCTCTATTCCGCCGAATCTGCTCGTCGGCGCGAAAAAACCGCAGGGGTGGCCGGCCCCGCCGGTGGCCAAACCGGACGCGCTTCCTCAGATCGTAGAGATGTGGTTTTCGACGCTGACGATTCGTCCCGGCACGTGGTTCGACGGCACGATCGTCGTGAGCACGAACGTCGCATCGGTCGAAGTGCGAACGGCTGCTTTCTCGATCAACAGCGCTCACGTCGCGCCGGGGCTCTATCGCTTTCACACGCGCATTCTCGAACTGCCCCCATTTTCACGCCGGCATAGCTACGAACTATTTATCATTGCCCGCAATACCGCGGGGGTCAAACAGGTCGAAGAAGCGCCATTAAGGGTAGAATAATGGCGCCGTCGAACGACCAGCCCCAATCTCGCTTACTGCTTCTGGAAAACAAGCTAACTGGAGAGCTGATGAAACGGTCGCGTTTGGCGTTGGCGGTTACCGCCGTCCCTCCGAAGCACTAATTTATGGGAGTATTGCTCGGCGTTCTGCTCGCCTTTCCGATAGTGCTGATGTATCACCGTGTTGACGTGACGGCCCCGAACGATTACGTCTCCCAGACGCTGACGGTTTCTCCCGCGCAGTTCGCGGCGGAGCTGCAATATTTGCACGACAAAGGCCTGCAAACGATTGGGATTACCGAACTCGAGCACGACATGCGCGCGCACCGGCCGCTCGAGCATGAAGTGTTGCTGACGTTCGACGACGGATACGGCGATCAGTACCGTTACGCATTTCCGCTGCTGCGGCGCTACGGTGACGTCGCGACCTTTTTCGTCAACGTGGGGACGATCGGGACGGCACGGCACTTGAGCTGGGGCGAAGTGGAAACGATGGCGCGCGCGGGCATGTCGATCGGTTGCCACGGCGTGACCCACGTTGACCTTTCGACGCTCGGCGCTTCGGAGCAAAGCTATCAGATCGATCGCTGCGTCGAGACGCTGAGCGCGCACTTGCACAGCAGCGTGCTTGCTTACGCGTATCCGAGCGGCGCTTTCGACGCGCAAACGATCGAGCTCGAGCGGCAGGTCGGATTGCTCTTCGGGTTCACCACCGATCCGCGATTCCAGACTGACGCGCAATCTCCGTACGAGCTGACGCGCCGCCGGATCAAAAGCGGCATGACGCCCGCCGCCTTCGCCACCCTGTTGGAACCGACCCACGCCTACGTAAGCATCCCTTCCCCGTCACCCTGAAGCCCTTTCTCCCCAAGCCCTTCGAGCGATAAGAACTTTGCGAGTCGCCCCCGTCACTCGTCGTTCGGACGGTGTAGCGCGCAGTGAATATGAGGAAACGGTCGAGATGCCGCGGCGCTCGTGGGTATCCCCCAGACACTGCCACCTCGCCTCGGCGCGACATCTCGGACCGCGGCGATCATCGTGGCACGCAGGCATGAAGAAACCGTTAAAGCCCGGTGCCGGGCGGCGTGAGGTTGGGCGGCCGGCTGAAGTCGAAACAGTCCTCCATTCCGTCCGACGCCGAATCCCGCGCGTTGATCGACGGTAGCCCGAACGTCACCTCGCAGAACTTTACCAGGCTCACGTGGGTGTGCCGCCCGTGCGAGATGTAGCCTCGCTTCGCGTAGGGACTCAAGACCAGACAGCCGACGCGGCCGCCCGGATAGAACTGCGTTCCATCGCTCCACGTCTCGAGCTGCGGCGGATCGACGTGGTCGGTCCATCCGCCCCAGTCGTCCCACGTAATGAAGATCGCAGCGCCGGCCCACTGCGGCCCCTTTGTAACCGCGTCGACGAGGCCGACCGTCCAGTTCATCCCCGTGGTAACGTTGGTGACCGGATGTTCGTCGAGTCCCGAGGGGCCGTAGATCCACGAAACGCTGGGTAGCCGCCCCGCCGCGGCATCCCCGGCGAAGTCGCTTTGCGGCTTCATGTTCCGCGTGCCGAGCTTCTTGATGAGGTTGAACGGATAGCCGCTCGTGTAGCTGCCCCAGGTCATTCCCGCCGCGTCGAGCTCGTCGGGTAGCGATGGCAAGTCGTATGGTCCCTGCGAGCGCGGCGGGTTATCGATTACGGGCGAGTCCGCGGCGATCAGCATCAGGTGATTGGGCGTCGACGGGCCGGCCACGGCGGTGAAATAGTTGTCGCAGAGCGCGAACTGCCGCGCGTAGGCAAAGTACGCCGGGATGTCGGCTTCTTTATAGCCTAGCTTCGTTGCGCCGGTCCTGCGCTTGAGCCAGGCTTCGTGCGTGTGATTCGGATCCGACGTTGGCGGATTCGGCGCTTGCGGCAGCGTCGCATCGCCGTTACCGCCGGGAAACGTTCCGAAATAATTGTCGTATCCGTGGTTCTCTTTGATGATGATCACCACGGTCTTGATCGGGCTCGCAGCAGTTGCCATGACCTCAGTACAACCCACCGACGTAATTCGGCGATGCACTTCGAGGTGCCGGACGCCGAAGGCCCGTAAGCTGTATCGTGATGAGGCCCATCGTTGCAGTCGCGGCGCTTACCGGAGTCTGCCTGCTCGCTGCAACGGCGTGTTCGACGAATTTTGTCGGCGGCACGGCGCTGGCACCCGTCGACCCGGCGTCGCGTGTGACGGTGTCCTCCGAGAGCGTCGCAAGGGCATACAAGTTCCTGCGACTGATGATGGACAAACACGCGACCGGTCCGACGGCGCGGCTCGTCCAGAGCTTTGACGGCGGGCCGCTCAAGGGGCTGACCGATGCGTTCGTCTACGACGACGCGCTCTTCGTCGATGCGATGTTGGCGCAAGGCAATTTCGGCGACCTGGCGCGAGCGAAGGTCGTCGGCAACGCGTTCCTCTACGTCCAAGCACACGACAAAGCCGCTGACGGCCGCCTGCGTGGATCTTACGCACCGAAACCACTGAAGAAGCCCGGCGACGTCATCGTTGACGATAACGCAACCGACGACGGCAACATGGCCTGGGTGGGTCAGGCTCTCGTGCGGCTCTACGCTAAAACGTCCGACAGCACGTATTTGAACGGCGCGCTGCGGATCGCGCGATGGCTGCAGGCCAATACCTACGACACGCGCGGCGCGGGTGGCTACACCGGCGGATATACGGCCTACGGTGCGAAGATCGAGTGGAAATCCACCGAGCACAACACCGACATCTATGCGTTCTTCACGATGCTCGCGATCGAATCGGGCAAAAGCGAATGGACGGCGCGCGCCGCGTGGGCCAAGCAGTTCGTAGCTTCGATGTGGGACGCGCGCGCCGGCCGCTTTTTCGTAGGAACCCTAAACGATGGCGCTACCCCCAACAAATCATTTAAGCCGGAGGACGTCAACTCGTGGAGCTACCTCGCGTTCCAAAATTCGGCATGGGCGGTTGCTCCCAGCTGGGACGTCACGAATCTGGCGGTGAGCAAAGGTGGTTTTAGCGGAGTGAGCTTCTGCAGCGGCGATCGCTCGGGAGTGTGGTTCGAAGGCACTGCGCATCTCGCCGAGGCGCTCGACCTTCGCGATGGCGCCGGCGACCGGTCACAAGCGCAGAAGTATATCGGCGACCTGGCGTACGCTCAGGCCAACGGTCCCAACGCAGACGGTCTCGGCATCATCGCCGCTTCGAAGAACGGTTTGAGGGACTGCGATGGAGACAAATACTTTGCATCGCTGCACGTAGGCGCGACCGCCTGGTACGTTCTGGCGGTGAGCCAGAGCAATCCCTTTGCGCTTTACGTCAGCCGCATATAAGTGACTTGGGCGACGGCTACGAGCGTGCCGTCGTCACGCCAGAAGTTTGCGATCACCGGGATAAGGGTTCGACCCTGCTTAATGGCTTGCGCGAAGAGCACGACGTCGCTGCGGGCGGGTGCCAAGAAGCGAATGTTCATGTCGGTCGTGGTGATGCGGCTGTCAGCGCCCCAAACCGTCAAGCTTACGATTGCCGCCGCGGAGTCGGCCGCGGTCATCAGCAGGCCGCCGTGGAACGAATCAAAGATGCCATCGTGTTCGGGATTGCGCGCGACCCGGCACTCCAAACACCCGGCGCCGAATCGCACTTGGGAAAAGCCAAGGCTTTTGAAGATAGGGATGGACCCCATGCGCTGATGAATTGCGGCCTCGACGCCCGAGCCGAGCGGCGGTAGGTCGCCGGAATACGGCGCAAGCAGAAGCCCCGAGGCGAGCCGCGTGTCTTGCTCGGTCATGGTCGCGATGCTTCCACTTTCGATCGAGTTTACCCCGAGCGGGCTGAAAGCTAGGCCTGCAACTCATGGCCGGCGGAGTAGCATCTAGAGTCACCTATGGAACAGCGAAAGCTTGGAACGGAGGGGCTCTCCGTTTCGGCGATGGGGCTCGGCTGCATGGGAATGACGTTCGCTTACGGCGTCGCGAACGAAGCCGAAGGCATCGCGACGATTCATCGAGCCCTCGATCTCGGAATCAACTTCCTCGATACGGCGGAAGTCTACGGGCCGTATACGAACGAGCGACTCGTCGGCCGGGCGCTGCGTGGCCGGCGCGAGGGGGTCATCGTCGCGACGAAGTTTGGCTTTCGGATCGGCGATGGCATTCGCGGGGTTGACGGAACGCCCGAGAACGTGAAGCGAGTCGCGAACGAATCGCTGGCGCGGCTTGGGATCGAGACGATCGACCTCTACTATCAGCACCGCCGCGATCCGTCGGTTCCGATCGAGGAAACGATCGGCGCCATGAAGGAGCTCATCGACGAAGGAAAGGTGCGCTATTTGGGACTCTCCGAAGTCTCACCCGAGACGCTGCGGCGCGCCAACGCGTCGCATCCGATCAGCGCCTTGCAGAGCGAGTACTCGTTGTGGGAGCGTCGCATCGAAAAGGAAATTCTGCCGGCGGCGCGTGAGCTCGGAATCGGTTTGGTGCCATATAGCCCGCTGGGCCGTGGCTTCCTGACGGGCACCGTGAACGTCGATGCGCTTGAGGATAGCGATTTTCGCCGCTCGAATCCGCGCTTTTCTAAAGAGAGCGCTCGAGCCAACCAGCGCATCGTCGATGTCGTGCGCGACGTCGCCCAGCAGTCCGGCGCAACCCCGTCGCACGTAGCGCTGGCCTGGGTGCTGTCACGCGGCAGTGATGTGGTGCCCATTCCGGGGACCAAGCGCGTGCGTTATCTGGAGGAAAACGTCAGCGCGCTCTCCGTAACGCTCGGCGAAGCGCAGCTCGCCGCTCTCGAGGGACTTCACGAGCAGACGGCCGGCGAGCGATACGCGCCCGAGATGATGAAGCTCGTCGAATAGTAGGGCGCGCCTCCCCAATGGCCTTGGACGAAGATTGCTCGCGTTTCGAGCGAGCGTGCGATGTTGCCATAACCGAAAGGGCCGCGTGTTGCGAGCTTGAAATAGCAGCGCCGTCATCGCATCTATCGTGGAGGAGCGTTTGTGATACGTAAAGGGATCGGCGCACTCGGATTTTTGGCAGCTACAGCACTTCTGGTCGCGTGCGGTGCGCCGCAGTCCCCGCTCGGAGCGCCGGGCGGGTTGTCGCAAAATGCGTTACCGCACGGCGTTGCCGATCGTGCGCGTTCGTGGATGGCCCCGGAAGCCGGGAAGGGAAGCCTTCTCTATGTCTCGTCGGTCTTGACCGGCGACGTTTACGTGTACTCGTATTCCACGCAGAAGCTCGTGGGAACCCTCACCGGGTTCACGACGCCGTACGGCTTATGCGCGGATAAGGCCGGCAACGTTTGGGTCGTCAACGACGGCGCCTCGCAGATTGTCGAATATGCGCATGGCGGGAGCACCCCCATAGCGACCCTGAGCGATCCGGGCGAATATCCCGAAGGCTGTTCCGTCGACGCCGTTACCGGCAACCTTGCGGTAACGAATTTCTACAGCACCTCGGGAGGGGGCAGCGTTTCCATTTATACCGGCGCGCAAGGCGCGCCCCAAATATACTCGGATCCTGCTATGGTCAACTATCGCTTCTGCGGTTACGATGCGAGCGGCGATCTCTTCGTTGATGGCGCGAACAGCAGCTCCGCGTTTGCATTCGCCGAACTCCCCAAGGGAAGCAGCACGTTCACGAACATCAATCTCAACCAAAAGATCGAGTGGCCCGGCGGCGTACAATGGGATGGCAAATACGTCGCAGTCGGCGACACGGATACGGGCATCATCTATCGCATAAACGGTGCGAGGGGCCATGTGAAGGGTTCGACGCAACTCGGGAGCGCAAACTACGTGAATCAGTTTTGGATCGTGAGCCCCACGGGCAAGAAGAAGCGGACGAGTGCGAAGGTCGTCGCTCCGAGCCAAGACGGCGGCGAGGTCGGGTTCTACAAATACCCGGCGGGCGGTTCGCCGATCACGACGATCGCCGTTTCGGAGCCATTCGGCGCCGCCGTCAGCAAGTAGGGTTACAGCGGCAGGCACGCTCGAGCAAGAGCGTTCGGTCGCGACTGTTTCGCGCGAGCGACGCGGCTCGCTCGAATTCCGAGCGGGCTTCATCGGTGCGCCCGGCCTTGAAGAGCAGATCTCCTCGAACGGCCGGCAGCAAGTGGTACGTTCGTAGCGCCGATTCGTCGAGGAGCTTGTCGACGATGTCGAGCCCCGCTTGCGGCCCATAGGCCATGCCAACCGCGACCGCGCGGTTCAGCTCCACGACCGGCGTTGGCGCGAGTTGTGCGAGGGCGTCGTAGAGCGCGGTAATGCGCTCCCAATCGGTTTTCTCGGGCGTCGTGGCCCGCGCGTGGCATGCCGCGATCGCAGCCTGCAAGGCATATGGCCCAAGTGCGCTCAGGACAACATTGCTCGGCTCAGGATGACTCGCGAGCCTCTCGGCCCGAGCCAGTGCGGCTAGTCCGCGCTGGATCAGCAGGCGATTCCACCTGCTCCGATCTTGATCGAGCAGGAGAATCGGTTCGCCCGCGGGGCCCACCCGCGCGCGCATGCGCGACGCCTGGATTTCCATCAAGGCCACCAGAGCGTGAACTTCGCCCTCATTCGGCGCCAGAGCCGCGAGCATGCGTCCCAACCGCAGGGCGTCTTCGACGAGCTCGGGCCGTAACACGTCGTCACCGGCCGTCGCGGCATAGCCTTCGTTGAAGATCAGATAGATCGTCTCCAGAATCGAGGAGAGACGCGCCGCGCGCTCGGCACCCGTCGGAACCGCGAAGGGCACGCGCGCTTCCGCGAGCGTGCGTTTCGCGCGCACGATTCGTTGCGCGATCGTCGTCTCGGTGACGAGAAAGGCGCGGGCAATTTCCGCCGTCGTGAGACCCCCGACGAGCTTGAGCGTTAGCGCCACGTGGGCGTCGCTCGAAACCGCCGGGTGGCAGGCCACGAACATCAAGCGCAGCATATCGTCGTCGATTTCCTCGTGGGCGGACGCAAAGTCGGTCTCCGGCTCGGTCGCCGAAAGCTCGTGCGCTAGCTGCTCGGACTTGCGCTGGATCGTGTCGTCGCGACGGATCTGGTCGATGGCGCGGCGCTTGGCAATCGTCATGAGCCACGCCCCGGGATTGCGCGGGACGCCCTCGTCAGGCCACTGCAAAAGGGCCGAGACGAAGGCGTCCTGCGCGAGATCCTCGGCGCGGCCGACGTCGCGCAGCATTCGGGCCAAGCTCGCGATCAGTTTGGGCGACTCGATGCGCCAAATCGCCGCGATCGTGGCGTGGAGGTCGCCTGCGCTCACTACGGTGTCGGCGAAACCTCGTGAAGATAGCACGTCGCATTCGAACCAAGCACGTCCAGAAAGCGCTTCGTCCAAGCGACGGCGTCGGCGCGATCCTTGGCATCGAAGAGGGCAAACCCACCGACGACTTCTTTCGATTCGGCAAAGGGGCCGTCCGTGACGGCGGTGTGGCCGTTTTTCCGCGTGACCGACAGCTCCATCATGTCGGTCGTGCGTCCGCCCGTGTCGATGAGCGCACCTTCGGCTCGCATTTCTTCGATGAGCCTGCCCATGCGTTCCATCGTTTCGGGGCTAGCGTGCGGGTGAGCGTCCGCGCGATCGAGCGTCAGGATCGAAATCAATTTCATTGCCCTTTCCCCCACGTACGCTCGGATCGCTCGCGAATTTCCGGGGTCAGGTTCTCGCCGAAATCCTCGGTTTCGAAGATCTGGCGAATCTCGATCACTTGGCCGCCGTCGAACGGCGCGTGCGTGAAGCGCTCGACGACTTCTTCTTTGGATTTGCCTTGCACGACCCAAAAGCCGGCGACCAGTTCCTTTGTTTCGGTGAATGGGCCGTCCGTGACGGTCGTGCGCCCGCCGTCGAAGCGCAAGCGCGCTCCCTTCGAGCTCGCATGCAGGCCTTCGCCCGCAAGCAGCACTCCATCTTTGGCGAGCTGCTCGTTGAACTTGGCCATCTCGCTCAGAAGCTCGCTCGAGGGAAGTATGCCCGCCTCGCTTTCTTTGCTTGCCTTTACCAGGACCGCGAATCTCATTGAGAATCTCCTCTTAGTTATTAGGTGCTCTGCCTAAGCGTCGAGCGGGGGTCTCCGATTTCGACACGGGCAGGAAAAAAAGCCGGCGCGTTCCTTTTTGCCATTATCAGGCATCCGCGCCGGCACCGGTAAGAGGCTCGCTGCGGCCGCCGAAGCTCGCGATCATGCTGCAGTCTAAGCGCGCCACCAGCGCTCTCATCGCCCTTGCCGCCGCAGCGGCGTTCGCCGGCTGTTCCAGCGCCGCCTCGCCCATCGGTGCACTCACCTCCGCAACCGTCAACGGTTCGGAGCTTGGCGGGCCGCCCGGCTTGCGGATGCTAAGACGCGCGACGTCGCCGACGCGGCATGGTTGGCTCTCTCCCGCGGCACGGACCAAGCCCTTGATCTACGTTTCCGATTACGATGCCAGCGCGATCGAAATCTATCCGCAGGGAAAGAGCAATCCATCACCGATCGGGGCGATCACCGAAAGCATCGGCGGTCCGTTGGGCAACTTCGTCGACGCTCACGGAACGCTCTATGTCGCGAACGGATCGAACAACACCGTTACCGAGTATCCACGCGGCTCGACGTCGCCCAGCGTGACGCTCTCGACGGGCATCAGCGGGCCGATCAGCGTCGCGGTCGATTCAAAAGGTACGGTCGCGGTCGGCGAGTTTGCGAACCAGACGATCCTCGAGTTTCCGGCGGGCAGCTCATCGCCGACGGTGACCATTACGCTTCTAACGTATCCGGAAGGCCTGGCGTTTGATCGCTCGCGGCATTTGTACGCGGCTTGGAACCAGAACAGCAGCGGCTTCGTCGGTCGCGTCAGCAGGTGCCAACGCCTCCAGAACATCTGCGTCGATCGTGGCATTACCGAAGGTCAGAGCGGCGGCCTCGCGATCGATGAGTCGGGGGATCTGATTCTGGGCGATCAGACGAACCAAGCGATCAACATTTACGCGCCGGGTGCCACGACGCCAACGCGTACGATTAGCACGGCGGGTCACGATCCGTACAAGTTCGCTTTGAACAAGAGCGAAAAGAGGTTGTACGTCGCCGACATTAACAACGGTCAGGTTATCACCTACGATTACGCAACGGGCTCGCAGACCGGCACGATCTCGACTGGGCTGCAGTCAGCGTGGGGCGTCTCGCTCGATCCGCCGGCGAAATACGGGCCGTGACGGCATCGCTCGGCAAGGCGGCCGAGCAACCGAAGATTCGAGCGCAAAGGCCTAATCTGCGCGCCGACGTAAAAGTGCGGCGATGGCCCGGTCCGACCCGACGCGTTCGGATTATTGCGCGACGCGCCACCTCTTGCGTAATCTTCAGCAGCCACGCGAGCTCCGGCGCAATCCGCTAGCGCGCGACGCGTTCGCACACCGCAGCGACGAGGAAGCGCAGCGCGTCGTCGCCATTCGCGTCGACGACGCGCTGCGCGCGATGGATGCTCAGCAGCCGTTCGACCGACGTTGGCGGGGCGCGCGGCATGCGGCCATTCTTTTACGCGTCGACGTTCGGCGGCACGATCCACGCGGCGTGGCCGCCGATCTCGCCCTTTCCTCTCGTCAGTTTCATCGCGAGCGTCGAGCGGCGCACGATCGTTTCGTTAGGGTCTATCGCGACATCGGGCGCGCCATCATCGCCGGCGTCCGCGAAGACTTTGCGCGGCGGTTGCTCGAACGAGCGTCGAGTTTAGCGGATTCCGGGGAGACGGCGTCGGCGAGAGCGATGCTCGACGATATTGCGTGCCGCGGCGGCGATTCGGCCCTGAGGTGCGAAGCGCTGACAAGGCGCGCGGAGATCGACGCGTGGGGGCATCGTCTGGATCTCGCACGCGCACACGTGAACGCGGCGCAAACGCTCTTGGTGTCGTTGCGCTCGCACGAACGGCATCCCGAGTTGCGCGATGCGATCGCTGCCGCCGAGCTCGCGCTGCGCTGGTTCGCGAAGGGCCCCGCTGCCGTCGGGGGCGCGCGCACCAACGGCGCGGGAGATCCCGTTGCTCGCGGGCCGCGAGAAACGCTGATGCTTGCCGCGGCCGCTTTTTGTAGCGGCGACGCGGCGCACGCGTCTCACCTGTTGTACTCACTCGACGAAAGCGCTCCCGCGCTGCGAACGCCTGAGGTCGTCGTCGATCTTCTCACGTTGCGAGCCGAGCTCTCCGACTTTACGGCTGAAGATCCGATGCTGAGCGAAGAGCTTTTCGCGCGCGCGGAATCGATCGCGCGCGCGTCGGCGCTGGGCGGCCGCGCACTCTATGCCGCGCATCAGCTTGCCCTGACGCGTTGGATGCATTCGCGGACGGCACTCGATCGAAGCGCGTATCGGCGCTTGGTCGATGAAATCGATCACTCGTTACCGCCGCGGCTTCGCTCCTATCTCACGTTCTCGGCGGCCGACGTCGAGCTCGCGATCGGACATCCTGGGCGCGCGCTTGCGGCGGCGGGGGACGCGGCGGGCGTTTCGACCAATCGGTATGAAAGTTTTTCGGCGCACGGGCTTGCCGCCGGCGCACTGCTGCGCCTAGGTCGCGTTAGCGAGGCGGGCGCGCAAGCGGCGTGCGCGGCAGAAGCGGCGCGCGCTGAAGGACATGCGCGCGTTCTCTCGTTGGCGCAACGCATCAGCGCTCAAGCCTATCTTGCGACCGGCGATCGGCGGGCGGCACGGGCCGCAATCGATGAATCGATCGAATGCGCGCGCAAATTCTCGAGCCCGCACGTGCTCGCGCAAGCGCAAGCCGTCCTGTGTCAGATCACCGGCCGCTAATCCGAAACGGCGGGATCGATAGCAATCCCCTCCACGTCGCCGCTCGGGGTCATCCCATCGTTATAACTGTACAGGTACGTCAGGCCTTTAGTGCCGGCGTACCGGTAAACGTCGACTTGCCCGTACTCGAAGTCTGCGGCTTGGAAAATGCTGCCTTTCGCGTCGAGCTTGCCGTAGACGGACTTTCCCTGCAGCGCAAACGGTCCGTGGGCTGCACAACGCTTTGGACAACCGGTGTAGACTAAAAGCCCGCGCGCGAAAGTATCGAGGGCGATGAGTTCGCCGCGTTTGTCGAACTCGAGGCCTCCCGGCGTCGTATTGCGATAGCCCGCTATTGCCGTGCCTTTCCCCTTGCCATGCATCCAAACCACCAATGCAGCCCCGCCGCCGGGGCCGGAAACCGATGGAATCGCATAACCGGAAGCGTAGACGTTTCCGTCGTTGTCCTCCGCGACGGAGAACAACTGGCCGCCAATGGCGGGATTGGATAGAACGGCACTGCAGCCGTTCGCCAGCGTGCACGCCGAAACGTTGCCGTATGCTCGACCCGTCGCTTGGAGATTCCCAACGTAGATCGTGCTCGCCGCGGCATCGTGGGAAGCCGCGTCCGACGGTTGACCGTCGCTATCCGCAAAACTTCCAAGCTTCGAGCCGCACATCGCCGGGCCGCGGAAAACCGTAACGGTTCGGCTGCCGCCGTCGGGGTCGATCAGGTTCCCGGCCGAGTCGCTCGAGACGTCGACGACGTAGGCTGCCGGCAGGGAGCAGATTGGCGGCAGATTCTTGCGCGTATTCCAGTCGTAGCCGAGGACGTCGTTCGTGTAGTATTCCGCGATATAGACGCCTTTCTTGACGATCGCCGGCGCGGCGCGATACCACGCGGGTCGCGCCGGCGTTGGGCTGACTGCCGAGCTGCCGGCGCAACCAACGAGCAGCGCGGCCAGGGCGGTTAGCGCGAAGCGTGGCTGGATGAGTCCGCGCATTCGATTACCTCGCGAGAGCGGGATCGAGCGCGACACCGTAGGGGACGGCGCTCGTCGTCCAACCGTTTGTGATGACGTCGACCTGCGCACCGGTCGAATAATTGTATCCCTCGACCATCGGTGTGGAGAAGTTCGCGTACGCGATCCAGACTTTATGCTCGCGCTTGTCGAGCGTCGGCTCGTTGCCGAAGGCGGGAATCGTTCGCGTCGGACCGCTCGTGTACGGCGGCGCCCAAACGCCCAGCGTGTTTGAAAGCGTCTCCATCACGAGATTCTGGCTCGCGTCGAACGTGAGGTCCCCCAGGTTGGCATCCTGAATCGCGACGGGTTGCCCCGTCTGCGAACCGGCCGGGAACTTTACCATTGCCGGTGGACCGCTCGTTGGGATGTATGAAACGTAGACGTTATTCTGTGCATCGACCCCCACGCCGATGACGATGTTGAAGTTGGAGTACGTCAGCGTGCCGGTCGGGCTGGTGTGCCCCTTGGCCCAGACGGTGACGTTTCCGGGCGGACCCGTCGTGGCCTCCGCGTTTGCGGCGTAGACGGTCCCGTGCCCATCCACGGCGACGGAGATCGGGAAGTAATTCGGATCGCTGAGAGTCGTAAACGGCGCCGTTGCGCCCCGCTTGAATGCGACCACGTTGAACGCGTTGGTGTTTGCCACCCAGAGGCGGTCTCTCCGGTCGACGATCAGGCCTTGGGGGCTCACGAGACCGCTGGTCAGCTTTCCGATCGGCTGTTGGTTATTGCCGCCTTCGGGGTAGATGTTGATGTAGCCGCCATCGTAGGAACTAGCGTATAAGAGCGATCGCTTCTTCGCCGTCGGGGAGATCCAACCGCGGCCGGGCGCGATGCCCTGACTTGCGTCACCGAAGCGCACGACCTGTCCGCCAAACCGAATGACGTGTGGAGCGGGTTGCGAGCTCGCCGGCGCGTAAGCCGAAGGGGCGCTGGAACACGCGGCGAGTACGGCAACACTCGCGAGCGTTGCGAAGCGCGCAAGGCGAAGGGGCATTGCGTCAAACCTCCTCGAGTAGTGGTGGGCCATGTAAGTTAGCGGGCTCGTTTGCCTCCCGCGGGCCGAGCCCTCGCGGACCCTCGATTCTGGGCCGTTTTTGGCAGAAAGGTACGCAAGGTCTCCGCATCGGTCGAGCAAACCCTGTAACCATGAGTATCATATGGCGCCCACTCGTCTATACAACTGGACTCTCGCTGACTCTACTTGCCCTCGCCGCATGTCGCGGTGCGACGCCCAGTGGCAACACCCTTTTGCCCGATCGAGCGACGCAGCCGCAGGCCGCCGCGGTTACCAAAGAGCTGCCGCGTGAAATCCTTTATGCGACGACGCTCGACTGGAGCAGCGGCTCGGGAAGCGTGTACTACTACGACGCATACGGGAAGAACACGTCGGCGCTCGGGTCGCTTGAAGTTAGCCCGGGCTATCCGGATGGATTATGGACCGACCTCAAGGGGAACGTCTACGTTGCGGTCGTGAACGCCGGCACCGGCGGCCGCGGCTACGTCAACGTTTACACGCCGGGCCTGCGCAAGCTGCTGCGCACCTACACCTCGGGGCTGGACGGGCCGTCCGGAGGCGCGTTCGATCGCGTCGGCAACATGTACGTCTCGAACGTTTGCGGTATGGCGCCGTCGATCAGCTGTTACGTCTTCGCCAGGCCGCGACGCGGCCATCACCACGGGTTTGGACTTGGCGGCTCGACCTCAGGATACGTCGCGATCTTTGCGCCCGGCAGCATGCAGCCGTCGAACTATCTGCAAACGCCGATCAATATCGCCGTGGGCGTCGCACTCGATGCCGCCGAGAACGTGTTCGTCGTTAACAATACCGGCGGAATCGCGTGGAACGTCGTCGAGTTCGCGGCCGGTGCGACGCGGGGGAAGGTCGTGGTATTCCGCGACTTGCCCAAACAGCGCTGGGTTGGCGCGGACACCTTCGATCCGAAAGGCGCGCTGGTAACTTCCGTAAACTCCGCGATCGATTTCTTTCCGCACGAACGCGGCAAACCGGGTCAGTCTCTGACGAAAGGCGTATTAGCCGCCGACGGCTTGGCATACGGACCCGACGGAACGCTCTTTGCCGGCAACTACGAGTTCGAGAAGAACGAAGGAAACATCATTACCTTCCCGCCCGGTGCTGCGGCGCCGGCACGGACGTTTGCGGTACCCTATAATAACGGCGTGATCGGCGTTACGGTCGGATCGCGCTAGCTCGAACGCTTCGTCGGCACTACCGAAGGAGCGGAAGTGGCTCGGGCAGCGTTCGCCCGCCGGCATCCTCGGCGAACCCGCAGAGGAGGTTGACGAGCGCCATCTGCTCGGGAGTACGGCAGGAGATGTCGAGTAGTCTGGGGCTGCAGATGAGCACGCTGGCCGCGCGCGCTCGAGAGACAGCAACGTTGAAGCGATTGCGCTCGAAGAGAAATTCCATGTCGCGCGGGATGTCCTCGCCGCCCGAGGTCGCCATCGAATAGAACACCACCGCAGCCTCTTGGCCTTGGAATTTGTCCACCGTGCCGACCGCCACGTCGAGGCCGGCCTCGCGCAGTTTCTTCGTGATGAGGCGCCGCTGCGCGTTATACGGTGTGACGACGATGATGTCGCGAACTGTCAGGGGGCGAGGAACCCCGGCAAAAGCGGAAGGCTGAGAATCCACAACCATGCCGCGCTGGTGCAGCAACGCGATCTGGCGCACGATTTCGTTGGCCTCCTCCACCGAGCTCGCGCCGTTTCCCGCGTGTTCGATAGGCACGAAATAGAGGCCGGCTAGGTCGCGCTCCTCGAGGGTGACGCGATGGACGGAAGTCGATGGAGCGGCCCGGAGTCGCTCGTCGTACATCGCCTTCGAAACGAAGGCGCAGATTTCGGGTTGCATGCGGTACGACAGGTCGAGAAAGATGCCGCGATCCTGCGGAATCGTTTGGGCATCGCCGAGAAGATGCTGGAGAACGGAATCGCTCGCGTGGAGCGGCTGACGCCCCTGGCTGACCTGCGCTAACTGGGACGGGTCGCCGAGCAGCACGAGGTTCTTCGCGGATTGCGAAACGGCCAGCGCATCCGCCAGCGCCACCTGTCCGGCTTCGTCGATGAAAATGTAGTCGAACTTGCCGGCGAGTTCTTCGCGTGCGAAGAGCCAACTCGTGCCGCCGGCGAGTTCGTAGTTGTCACCTTCCAATAGCGCATTGTCTTTGACCGATTCGATCAGCGGCGAGGCGAATTGAGACCTGTACTCCGAGTCGCCGCTGGTCGAGCTGTGCTTGTAACGGCCGCGAAACGTTTTGCCGCGATCCGCGATGCACGCCTCCACTTTGTGCAGCAGGCCGTGAATCGCTTTGTGGCTGGTACTCGTGACGGCGACGCGCTTACCGCCCTTGAGGAGATCGCAGATTACTTGAGAGCCGATCGTACTTTTTCCGCTGCCCGGTGGCCCTTGGATGAAAAGGTAGCTGTTGTCGAGGGACCGGACGACAGCGGATACGGCCTCGGCCGTGACGCGGTCCGGTTGAAGAACGCGCGGCGCTCTGCCGATGGCGATGTCGTTAACACGGGGATTTCGGTTACTCAGCAGGTCGTGCGCCGCGGGGTGATCGGTCCTGAGCTCGCCTTTCAAGAAGGATTGAGCGAGACGCCTAAGAGCTTCGCGCTGAGGTTTGGTCGAGGGTGGACCGACGGGTATCAGTTCGCTAATCGCGCGCGCGGTTTCGAGCTGGGCCGTCGTTTTGAGCTCGAGTAGATTCTCATCGTCGTTAATCGAGACGATCGTTCCGGCGCGCTTTCGCGTGCGGGGATTGTCGGCGTCGTCACCGGCGGCCATCTTGTGCGGTTGATCGGGAAAGCCGTAGGTGTAGACGGTGCTGTTTTTGATCTTGTAGGGCGAAACGTCTTCGCGCAACCCCAGGCCGGCGAGGGCCGCTTTGTCGAACTCGTGGAGCTCGTCGACGTTTTCGCAGCGATCGTAGTATTCCCACCAGGCAGGCTTCTCTTCGCGGCGGTGATAGGCGAGCAGAACCCCGAGCAGATAGCGCATCCGCTTGTCGGGATGCATCAGCGCGTACTCTTCGTTGGTCTGCGGCGGGAGCACGTGCGCCAGCAGCGCTCGCTCCACGTCGGTGCGGCGCTCCTCTTCCAACCGATCGTCACGACGCTTGGCGCAGGTTTTGCAGGCCGGCTCGAACTCGATGTGGCACGGTTCATCCAGCTGTTTCGGCGCGCGTAGCGGCAGCTCGATGCCGAATTTCACGACGGCCTCGGCCCGGCGTTCCAACAACCAATCGCGCAGCAAGTGCGTCGAACGACAGTCGTCGCGGTTATAGGCCTCGATGTCGTCGAGGATGCGCCGATCCTGCTCGATCATCCAGCGTTCGAACATGACGATCGACTCATCGCCCTTCTTGACGTCGGTCGCGCGCGTTAGATCGTAGAAGCGTTCTAGTTTCTTGAGGCCATAGCCGTCTTCCGAGATCGCCAGCGCTTGGCGCACGATCGCAAAAAGATCCACGAGCACCTCTCCGCGCAAGAGATCGTCAACCTCGTCCTCGCGGGTGCAGTGTTCTTGCGCGAGCCGGCGCAGCGCCCACTTCTCGTAGTTGGCATAATGGTAAACGTGCATCGCGGGATACCGTTTGCGCCGCGCGATGACGAAGTCCATGAACGCTTCGAAGGCGCGACGTTCGTCGGTACGATTGGTGCCCCAAAACGCTCTGAATTGCGGCTCATCGTCGGGCGCCCAGCAGCCGAAGAGATATTCGAGCCCTCTTCCCGGCTGGTACAGCGGATCGCCCTCCATGTCGAAAAAGACGTCGCCGGGCGCCGGATTGGGCAGCAGTGAAAACCCGAGCGGAGGCTCGTGTTCGAGCAGCTCGTAGATCGGCCGGGCGCTATCGCGTCCGCGCACCTGCAGCGACGCCTGTCGGCGCAGTTTGGTAAACGTTTCGGCGCTCATGCCGCTAGGGCGTTGCCCCGCGGTTGCGGCCGCCAGCTCGGTGACGCGCGCGATGCCGGCGGCCTCGAGCTTGCCGACTTGATCGCGGCGAATCCAGGCCACTAGGCTCAGGTGGTCGTCGTTGGTGCGCTGTTGCGCACACTCGTCATTCCACGGACAGATGCGGCAGTGCTTGACTTTCAACGGGTACGCGCCGGCCGCGACCATCTGCTCGAACGACGGATCGTCGACGAGCTCTAAGAACGTCTTCTTGAGATGACGGTAGTACGCCAAATAGTCGCTCAGCCGGAAGCGCTGCTCCTCGCCGTTTCCAAAGACCACGTAACCGAAATCCGGCATGCAGCCTTGCAGCCTCTCCAGGTGCTCGCTGTAGTTGCAGAGCTGAACCAAATAATACGGCTTGGCCGAAAGGCCCAGCTTCGTGTCGATGACCTCGTACCCGTATTCGCCCAGGTTTGACTTCGCGCCGTCGACCCGGCGGAGGAAATCGGCGTGGCCGAGGAACCGGCCGTCAAAGAACGTCGCCTGGTAAATGATCGGCGCGCCGCGTCGCATGGCTTCCAGCGTTTGCAGCTCGGCTTGCCGATAGTGCTCGAGGCCGATCTCGCAGCGTTCGAACTCCACGACGCCGCCGGCATAGTGCTTGCGGAACCTTTCGAGATGATTGCGCTCGTGTTCTTCGCCCTTACGCCGGACCAGATCGCCCTGCGGATCCTCCGACTCGGGGCGCTTGAGCTTCCGCTGCGCGACCAGCGCCTCGAGTTCGATGAGGCGCTTGCACTCCAAGTAGTCGTTGAGATCGCTGGCGGAGCAAATGAACCGCCCGTCGAGCCGCTGCATGGGCCTATTCTGCTACCAGGGAGTGCCATACGCCTGGCATCCTTCGTCCTTCGACTCCGCTCGGGATGACATTACTCTGCTCAGGATGACAAAGGGGGGCGGCGGCGCGAAATTTGCAGGATGGCCACAGGTACCGTGACGCTTGCCGCTTGGACCGAAGATCGAGCCATTGAGGAAACCCCGTTGCTATGAGCGAGCCAAACTTTTCCGCTGCAGATTTCGAAAGCCCGGAGATTTGCCGGCTGTGCGACGTCGTGATGAAGGGCGGCATCACGAGCGGTGTCGTGTATCCGCTCGCCATCTGCAAGCTCGCGACCTCGTACGTCATCAAGAATATCGGTGGCACGTCGGTCGGCGCGATCGCGGCGGCGATTACGGCCGCGGCGGAATATCGGCGCCGCCGATTCCAATCGGGACAGGGCTATGCCGAACTCGCGAAGTTGCCAGGATTCCTGGGAAGCCCGGGTGCGTTGCTGGCACTCTTCGCCCCGGATCCGGTGGCGCGCGCGCCGTTGAAGCTTGCGCTGATCCTGGTCGGCGCCGCGCCGATTTTGTTCAGGCTGCTGAGGCTCGCCGCAGCGCTGATGCTGCGGTACGTTTGGATCCCGCTTCTCAGCATTGCCGCCGTTTTCGTAATCTTCCGCCTGACCGTTGGACCTTTGCAGGACGGAGCGATATGGCGCTGCCTGATCGCCTCGTGCTTCATCGGAGTTTTCATCGGACTGCTTTTCGTTGGAGTACGATTTGCGTGGCAGACCGTTACGGTCTTGAGGGGAAATAGTTTTGGCTGGTGTCACGGGTACGGCGCCGCGGCGAAAACAACGGCCGCCGACGTGACGCAACTCGATGCAAAAGACGTGCCGCCGCTATTCAACTGGCTCGAAGCCTTCATCGCGCAAACGGCCGGAACGCTGGCCGCAAAGCCGCTAACCTTTGGCGATTTATGGAATTCGCCGCAACCAGCCTGGCACGATGGAACGCCCGGCGAGCGCTGCATCGACTTTCGCATGGTGACGACCTGCTTGACGCTCGGGCGACCCTTCGAGTTGCCTTTCGACGTGGCCGCGCAAATCAGTCAAGTCCCGGATGCCGCGACGGATTTCGATCCAGACAACCAGCGCCGCCCCTCGATCTACTTCCGGGCGGAAGACCTCGAGCACTACTTTTCCGGTGTGGTCGTGCGGCACATGACGGATTGCTCGGCGGTGACGACGCTCGGAGCGAGTGAAACCGATCGCAACGTCTACTATCGCTTTCCGGCGGCGGACAAAGTGCCGATCATCGTGGCAACGCGTATGAGCATGTCGTTCCCGGTGCTGTTCTGTGCGTTCCCCCTTTACGCGCTCGATGCGACCGGCGTCATGCAGCAGCTGTGGTTTTCCGACGGCGGCCTCTCGAGCAACTTTCCGATTCATTTCTTCGATAGCCCACTGCCGCGCTGGCCGACCTTTGCGATCGATTTGCTGCCAGGCGCACCGGCGGCGGCTCGGCAACAGCAAATTCCCAGTCGCTACGCCCCCGGCGCAGTGTTCATGGAAAGCGAGGCGCCGCAAGGAACGGTGAGCCCCTGGAACAAGCTGGGCTGTGGTACGCGAGGCAACGTTTTGGCGTTCGGGTCGGCAATTTTGGATGCGGCACGGAACTGGCAAGACGTGACCCTGGGAACGCTTCCTGGGAATGCGTCCCGAATCGTGGGGATTCGATTGTCGCCCGACCAAGGCGGATTGAATCTCAACATGCCGCCGGCGACCATCGATGCGATGACCCAGCTCGGCGTTCAGGCCGGAGGCGTGCTGGTCAATGAGTTTGCGACCGGCGGTTCGGATGCACCGGGTTGGAAGGCGCACCGCTGGCTGCGCTATCGTGCGATCATGGGCGCGCTGATGCGCTGGGCCCAGGGCTATCAGGACGGCTACCGGCCGTTTCGGGAGCTTCCAGCCCAAGAATCCTATGAAGACCTCATACGAGAGCTGCCTGCGGCGGAGCTGTCCGCGGCTCTCGCCGCGACGCAGCAGCTTGCCGCGCTGCCGATCGATCAGACGTTTTATCAGTTGGAAGAGCTTCCCATCGCGGTGCTTCCGACGCGGCCGGTGGTGTAGCCGGCATGCGGAGCGCAGCGCTTCCCACCGGCGTCGTAACGTTTCTATCTACCGTTGCTATGAATTCGACCAAGCGGTTACGCGGTCGGGACGTCGATCTGACGCTCGCGATGTAACAGGAGCCAGTCGCACGTCTCCGCCAGTGCTTCACGGCCGAGTTGCAGCAGCACAGATCGAGCTCCCGCCAGATCACCCTCGCGCAAGAGAAGTGAAACACGTTCGCCGGAAATTTTATAGAGAACGCACATGCGCTGGTACCGCCGTGCGTGCTCTTCGTGCGCGCGCTTCTGCGTGTATCCCGTGAATAGTCCCGCGCCGGCCAAAGCAAGCGTCAGCACCATGATTAGGATTCCACGGTAGGCAGAAGCGTGCTCGATGAGCGTGACCATCAACACCGCCGCGACAATTCCCGTCACTATAAGACAAGTTCTTGCCGCGGATTTGATCCGGTTGGCCTTCTCGCGTTCATTCCCGACTGCCTTGGAAAAGTAAGCGCCTTGATCGCTGATCCATCGGGCGTGGATTAATTCCAGCAATGCCTGCATTTTGCCGCTAGCGGTCTCCGCATCAGGTTCGATCTGTCGTCGAAATCGCGACGCTCGCATCGCGTTGCGAATCCACTCGAGCTCGCCTTCCTGTCGCGCAAGATAGTGATCGTAGACCGATTCCGGAATGCCGGCCAGCCGCCAGTAAAACTGAACGCGAAAGCCTTCGGCAAGGGCGCGATAGTCCTGGAACCTGTCTTGCATCCTCTTCCGCGAGACCACCATATCGACGGCGAATGCGACTGCGACGAGCGTCAGAAATCCGACGTAGAGAGCCATTTTGTCAGGAAACAGGTTCGTATAGAGGCTAAACAAGATGGCGGCGGCGGCAATCGCACAAAAGATCGAAGTCATCGCCGCGTGGGTCCAGTTCCGACAGCGAAGTGCAAGAGCATCGGCGAGTCCGAAGAGCGAGCGTGTGTACTCCAGGATAACTCCGTCAGCGTTCAGGAATGCGGCCTGATTCGATGGCAGCAGGTATTCCGCACTCGCGCGTGCCTGACTACTCAGTGACGGGGTAGTCGCGTCACGGTTGAAGCACTCCAGACTCCGCAGATTTTCGTCGAACGCTGCGCGCACGGCGCGCACGGCCGCCTGGTCGGCAACGTCCGCTCCCGGATACAGCCAGGTGGCGACGCCTAATAGACTGCTAGCGGGCTGCGAGGCGCGGTTGACGCGGACGTGATACACGGCCCCCGTCTCGTTCGTTCGCAACGGCTCCTTCGAGCCGCTGAGGTATTTCGGAGGGACGCCCTGGAGTGCAAATCTGACGATCTGGGAAGTTCCGCCGAGCATTTCATCGGGACTGCCGTCCCAGAGCGCGATGAGGATCTGGCTATAGCTGACCATAAATGCACCTGCCGCAGCGTAGCGCCGATCGCGAGCGGGTCCCGGCACGCGGGCGGCGTGGGCGTCGCGGTCGTCGGCCATTGGAACGACGCTGGCATCGCAACTGCTTCGCATCAGTTCACGAAACTCTTCCAAAGATTGCTTTGAAGCAAAATCTTGCTCGTACTCGTCGAGCTGCATCGGTAAGACGATATAGAGCTCGACTCCACAATCCAACGCCGCACGAGCCACCAGCCGATCTGCGCCTTCAGCTAGCGAAGACAGCAGGATGATTGGAGTGTGAGGATACGTATCGCGCAGCATGACGAACAACTGGCGCACCTGTCGAGCCACGTCGCCCCCTTCATCCTCGCCTAAGTCCCGGTGGCCGGTTACGGCCACGATAAGGGGCAGCAGGGCCTTCTCGAGATTCAACCTGTGACTCGTCATTGTTGATGGCATGATAGCAAGGTTTCATCCCGAGGTCCACGCGAGTTACAGAGGAAAGCAGACCCCGCGGGTGCAAGGCCAGCATTAGAACGGCGTTGGCGCCAAACGCACGAGGTCACCAGATGCAGAGCGGATCGCCTAGATGCGCGTTTCAGATCTGCGCTTCGCGGGTCGAATAGCCGTGCCCCGATGGGTTGTCAGCACCGGGTTATTGCTGAGCGCGTACGCGGTCATTTTGGCTGGAGCCGCCTTGTGGATGCCGCACGAGTGGGATTGGCGTGTCTTACAATGGTTCGGCTCGCGGGTTGCGCCCGCTTACTCCCCGGAAGTCAGCATCGTCGACGTAGATTGGAATCTCTCGGACCTTGCGCGCGATCGTCGCCGCGTCGCGGACTTTCTCAACGGCCTCGTTAAAAGCAATCAACGCCCCAGCGCGGTCATTCTCGATGTCGAATTTTCTCCGTGTCAATCGAACCCATGCGGCGCGCCAATGTCGTCGGCGCGAGCGGCGCTCGTCGCCAGCATTCGGTCGGCGGCGCGACGCTTTCCGGTTTATGCAACGGAGGAACCTCGCGTCGACCGCGAGGACGACTTGATAGGGCCGCTGGAGCCGCAAGACAGCCAAATCTATGGCGCAGTGAGCGGTGCCGGCCAAACGACTTTCACGAGCATTCCGAACGCGCGCGGCCTCTTTTATCGAATCTGTTACGCGAACGTTCCATTGGCAAGCGAATCAGGCGGCGTTCAAGGCACGGAAAACGTCTGGGCGATGGTGGTGCGCGCCTTGATGGCCCCGCGCACGTTCGCAAACTCGCCTCCCTGCGACTCCACACACGTCCCGGTTCGCCTCGGTTCCCAAATTGCACTGAAGCGTCCGTTCGTCTATAGGTTTACCAGCGCGCGGGCATTTTCGAATTACTCACAGTTTGATGACAAAATGTTCGTCATCGTCGGCACGATCGAGTACGACCGACCTCCGTTCACGGATCGAAGTGGGCCCGAGCTGCTCGGGTGGGCACTCAGCAACGCGCTCGACCAAGGCTCGCTTTTAGGGAGGGAGCCGTACTATGATGTGGTGCCCCCGAACGCGATGTTGGTATTCCTCGTCCCGTTCTTTTCGGGGCTCGCCCTGCTCGCGTACGTCGCGTGGTTCTATCAGCTCAAGCGTGCGCGGTTGCGCGCGCTGCGACATCTCGCGCCGTGGCTTTCGGCCGGGCTGGCCGCTGGGATCGGCCTAGCGATCTTCGCCGTATTCGAGATTTGGCTCTTTTCTTCGCATCATATTCAGCCGCAGGTTTCGCTGATCGCGCTTGGCATCGTGTTAACGTCGGGACTGAGCGGGTTGCGCGGCAGTCAGATCCTTACCGACGAAGCAAATGCGATCGATGAAACGCCGGGAGAGACGTACGACTACGACGTCTTCATAAGCTACGCGCACGAAGAGCGGGCGTGGGTCTTCGAAAACGTCTTTGCGCCAATTCGCGATGCCAGGCTCCCGAACGGGAAAAAACTCTCGGTTTTCTTCGACGCCTCTTCGATTCGTTCGGGAACGGGTTGGCAGACCAAGCTCGCGCTGGCGATTGACGCGAGCCGCTTTATCATTCCGGTCTATTCCGAGGCATACTTCCGACAGCCGTACTGCCGTTTCGAAATCCTGCGCGCACACCGCAAATGGATCCGTGCCGGCGAGGCATCCCGTTGCGTCCTGCCCATCATGCGCGGCCATCCCGAGATCCTTACCACGGTGGACGACATCCAGGCGCTCAGCATCGACGATTATCCCGATCTCGTGCAGGCGCACATCACAGAAATCGTAAAGCGCCTGTCGCACCAAGCCGCTCTCGGAGAGTCGCAACACGAGGAGGCCACACCGTGAGCCGTCGCCGTACCGCAATCGCCTTGAGCGCTGCGCTGACGGTAAGCGGCGCGCTCGTTTTGGCGCCGTTAGTGCTAGTGGCGCAGACGACGGCGGTGCGCGTTCACGTGGTCCAGCAGATTCTGTTCGACGGGAGGCCCGTTGAATCGGCAGACGTGACCGTCAAGCGTGGCGGCAGGTTGGAACGCTCGCTTCAGCGAGGCGAGACGATTCCGGATGGCACGCGCATCGACGTACCGGCACAGGTGACGGTGGTCGTTGTGAGTAGCGGCGCGAAGAGCAAGGTCGTGCTCAACCCCGGTTCCAGCGTGACCTTCGTGAGCACCGGGCGCGGCGAACTCGTCTCGACCAACGGCGGCTCGACACTCTTCAGTGTGGTGCCGAAAACGCTCGACTTCTTTCGCGTGCAGTCGGGGGAAGTGCTCACCGCATCGGTCCACGGCACCGAGTTTTCCGTTGACGCGCACAGCGGCAGCGTGACCTTCGCCTGCACGCAAGGCGAGGTTAACATCACGAAAACCGGTTACCTTGTTGTCGGCAACCGGCGGCTGAAAGCGTCGCTCATCGACGTGATCTCGGCGGCAAGCAGCTCGCAAGCGACGTATCATCCCACTTCGACCTGGTCTTTGGCGAAATTCGCAAACTTTGCGCAAGCCGAGACTTTTTATCAACAACGGCTGGCCGAAGCAAAGCGCAGCGGCGACGCCAACACGGTCAACGTGGCTCGGTTGAATCTCGGAAACGTGCAACGACTCCGAGGTCGCTACGCAGACGCCCTAAAGAATTTTGCTCAGGCTTTGGCGTTTTATCGCTCGGAAGGCGACGGCGATCGCCAAGCCGGCGCCATCGAGGGGATTGGGCTTGTCATCTACGATGAAGATCGCTATGCCGAAGCTTTCGGACAGTTTCAACAGGCCCTTGCGCTCTTTCAACAGGTCGGCGACATCGACGGCGAAGCAGACGCTATCAAGAATATCGGCGACACCGAGATAAGCCGCAGCCGATACACCGGCGGGCTTTATTGGGAACGCAAGGCGCTCGCGCTTTACCGGGAAATGGGCGACCGCGACGGCGAAGCCCGCGCCCTGGTAAACATTAGTACAATTGAGGACCAACAAAGCAGATACCCGGATGCGTTAGGATCTCTCCAACAAGCGCTGTCGCTTTTCGGCATCGTAGGCGACCGTGACGGCGAAGCAATCGTCTTTCAGTACAAAGGTCTCATTGAATACGGCCAGGACCGATACGCCGATGCTCTGCGGTCACTTCGGTATGCACTTGCGCTCTATCGCGAATTGGGAGATCGTGACCGCGAAGCGTATACGCTGCTGGACATCGCCTTGGTTCAGGAAAAGCAGGGCCACTACGCCGATGCGTTAGCGTCACTCCAACAGTGCATTGCGCTTCTTCAGAAGATGGGCCCAGGTGCCGAGTCGAGCCCGCTTATGGAGCTTGGTGTGATTGAAGAGCGACAAGGTAAGTATGCCGACTCATTGCGAGACCTGCAGCGCGCGCTACGCTACTTTAGACAGGACGGCGAGCGCAATGATGAAGCCGAAGCCCTCAGAAATATCGGCATCGTACAAGCCGATCTGGGTCGCTACGCGGACGCCTTGGCGGCAGATCGCAAAGCCCTCGTGATCTACAGGCAGCTCGGCGACCATGCTCACGAGGCGAGCACGACGCGCAGCATCGAACATGTCCAAGCGCTCCTCAATGCAGGAGTGAGTCCGTCCCCCTAAGGGTCACGTTCGAACAGCGGCATGCGCGAATCTTCTGGAGTTTCGAGGTCAGCGGCGAGCACGGCTACGCCCATTTCACCTTTGTACAGGCTTTGTGGCCGCCATTCGGATTGACGCACTGCCTTCACATCGCGAAATTGCCGGGAACCGCGTGCGGCAGACTGCGCCAGGTCCACTGCGCGGCGCAGCCAGACTAGGTCGCCACAATGGCGATAGAAATTCAACAGCGCGTAGGCTTGACCGGCTTTTCCGCAACATAGGCTTGCATTCGGAGTCGGCATCTCCCAGGTGTGCCACGCTGCACCTTCCGCCAGGTCGAGATGCCTGCGCTCGCCAGTCAACTCGAATGCCTGCGTCCACAGAAACACGTATCCTGCGCTCCCGTTGCACCATCCGGGCATATACGGCTTTCTGGCTAGCCTCGCGGCATCCCACTTCCACTGTAAGCCGCGCCCGGCAGGCTCGGCGCAGTCGGCGAGCTCCTGGAGCCTAGTTGTAAGGGAATCGGGAAGTGGTTGGCCGGCGGCGGCGCACCAGCACATCGTCGAATATAGTAATCCGGCCCAGCCATGCGCGATACCAAGAAGAGTTAACACGCTCGGTTCGCCGATTGATGGGTAACTGCGGAGTGCTTCCCACAGCTCGTTGCAGATGTCGTTACCGAGACGCTTCAATTTACTTCGTGTCTTGGAGGCGTCGAAAGCGTCAAACAAAAACGTGCAGCCCAGTAGCGCGCCTGCGCGGCCCAGGGTCAAATCTAGAAATTCGGTTGGGTGGCGGCTCGCTTCGATGAATGCTTGCGTCGCTGTATGCTGCAGTGGCCGATCGCCCCTTGCCTGCGCGATTAGCGCTTGCACCAGGAAGACGCCCGCCGGCCCGTGATAGAGTGAAGCGCGCCCGACCGTTTCGGGTGTAATGTCGAGGTCCGTGTCGTAGAACGCGCCCTCGTTTCCCATCTCGTCAACCGATTTATCCGACCAAACATCCGAGAGACCCAAGCTTTTGGGATCGTCCGTTGCACAAGCGATCCGGCAGAGGGCATAGGCGACTCCCGCGCTGCCGTAGTTGACGGAGGTGCTCGGGGAAGGCATCATCCCGTGGGACAATGGGCCTCCAATCTCACACATCTTTAGCATGGCCGTCCGAGCCTCGGCCAAACCCGGGCCGTTGACCGAAGTCGCCTGAGCCTCCGCTCTAGGAACGGCCGCCGACCAGAGTTCCGCGAGCTCTGCCACCGACGAAAATCGGTCGAAAGGCTCTTTGCTAAACGCTCGCTCCAACAGCCGCTCGACGTCCGGCCACGCGCTTAAGCCTCGATTGGTAAACGGCAACATCGGAGCCTGGGCTATTTGGCGCAGCATTGCGTTTTTTTCCAGCGAGAAATCCACGTAGTAAAGGCCCGTTATCAAAAGATATAGCAGCGCGGCTAACGAGTATTGCTCTCCAGAGGTTGTCGGGGGGGGAAGGATCGCATTGTTTAGGGTAGCGCGAGCAAGCTCCGGCTCGTAAAAGAATCCAATGCCGCCTCGTTGCACCGCATTGGTTGGCGGCGTTTCGGTGATACGATGAGCCAAGCCGAAATCTACGACGCGTAACTGTTGATTGCGATCGACGAGGATGTTGCGAGGGTGAACGTCACCGTGAACGATGCCTCGTTCGTGCAAATGGGCGTACGCCTCAAGGAGTGTCAGGGTGACTTGTAATAAAGCGCGACTGGATCCCTCGTCGTTACGGCGGCGCAACTCCCCACAGACTCGTTGGATGTCGGTCCCCGCGAACCACTCTACGATCAAATACGGCCGCGAGCGCCACTGGCCGGTTTCAAATAACTTTGGCGTAACCGACGAATTGAGATCGGACAAAATGCGGGCTTCTTGCTCCATTGTGCCGCGCACCATCTCGACTCCAACCCGGCCGATCTTTAGGGCGCCGAATCTGCCCGTGGCATCATGCACTTGATAAATCTCCGTGTCTTCCAATGCCTGGGCGCATCTCAAGACCTTCCATTCGCCTACGCTCTTCTCGCCGACCAGCGATGGCTGGATTGGCAGCGCTTCCTGCGAACCGGCAGGGACGAGCAGGCCGGAGCCAATCAGCGACAGCAGCATCGGCAGGGCATCTTCGAGCAGCCGTTGCGCGCTAAGACCGGTGCGCCTGCTGCATCGCGCAACGGCTCGAGCAATCGTACTCGGCTCGTTAAATTCCCTGACCACCTCCGCCGCTCCGGGCTCGATAACCTTGGCCCGTGCTCGCGAGGTGGGCCGGCTTAAAATGAAATCACCGTCTCGCGATGCAAGCTCTCGGCGAAGCATCTCGGGTAACTCGCTAACTGCCTGAAGAACGAACCCATCGGGCAGGACGAAAGAATCGGTTATCGCCATCTTCTCAACGAATCGACACTCGCCACGCAAGCGCACTCGTCGGGCTCCACGTGTCGGTGTCGATACCTTCTAAACGGGCCCGCTCCATTGCGAATTGCGAGGCGGAGACCCCGTTTTGGGGCGAGGTTTTCGACAGAGAAAGCGCCCTTGCCAACAGATTGCAAATTCGTCCACGCCAACTTTCGCGTTCGAGCCATCGAACGGTATGTTCTTCCGCGGGCGGATCCACACCCCAGGACAGCAGTCCCCGCCCAGCAATTTCAGCGGTGAATGGGACGCCGTGTGCGGTGCAACCTTCCAACCTTTCGAGGATATCTGCCGCCGCATTTTGCAAATCGGCGAATTCGTAGAAGTGCGCTACGATTTTGTCCGGCCGCAACAGGCCAAACACATCGTTGCCTACTTTCCAATGAAAGGCGGCGGAGTTCGAGACGGCCTCCGCCGTAGCCGTAAACGCCTCCCGCAGCTCGTTGCAGACCGGACTGACATACAGCTTATAGGTCAGCGCGTTGTCGTCCCGATATCCAACAACCCGGGATTGCCACGCCATCCATGTATGGCTCGTGGCTTCGGAGGGCAGGCGCGCCCAGTGCCTATCAAGCATGCGCGCTACGGCGGTATCTCGAACGCCAAGGTGCGTTTCCACGGCCGCCTGGTCACAGAGCAGGCGGCGCCATCGTGCGGAGGCCGGGATGCCGTTGTAGCTGTAAAGACGCGCCGATAGTGTCGCCACATCGGAAATACGCAGCGCCTCGCCGTATTCCAATGCCTCGCGCGAAAGCACGGCCAGAGCGGTCTGCGGTGCGCCCGACAGCGTCTCACCGTAGATGACGTTCCGTGCTGGGGGGCCAGAGAGCATTTTGCCGTTTGCCTCGACCTCGAGAATGCCATCGAAGATCATCTGCCCAATAACGGAATCCCAGCGCCGTCCCAATGCACTTACGACGTACTGCGGCAAGATCGAGGGGCTCTGAAGAGTGAACAGGAGAAGCGCTGTCTCGTGCGAGACCGATTTTATGCTGAGCGCTGCATCGTCGCGCGGACGTAGAATGCCGTAGCAATCCGGATCGCGGCTAAGTGCCTCTAGAGCTTGCCGTTCCGCTGCGGAGAGCCGGTCGAGCACCACGAGCTCGTACGCCGGATTAGCTCTCAGACGAAGCTCGCGGAGACAGTTCCGAATGTCGCTCGTTATTGGGACGCGTCCCTCCGACGGACTAACCTTGTTCCAGGTCTGACTTCTTTTGTTGTAGCTCGGCCTTCGCTTCCTCAAGTTTCGTGAGGAGGGAGTCAATATCGGCAGCGCTTTGGGGACGCGAGCGCTCCGCGACGACCTTTTCCTGAGCCTCGATCTCTTCGATCGCTTCCTTCAACTGCGACTTCAATGCCGAAAGTTGCTCGGCTGCCAAGGCGGGGTCGCCTGCGAACGCAACGGGGATGAGCCCGGCAGCCATCGACCGGGGGAGGCACGTAGGTTGATGGCTTTGAGGAGGGCAGAACACGATGGGGCAGCCGCAAAGCATGTACGGAGCTGTGTGGCTGCCCGCCTCGCAGAAGATGTGGGGTCCGGCGTGCAGCCCGTATTGATTTCCCCCAGTGGGGCTGTGCGCTTCGCACAGCAACGTCGCGGGTGGGCAACCGAGAGATCCGGCGTCATCGCCTTCCTTGGGAATGATGCTGATCATCAGGTCCTTTACTCGGAACGCCATGATTCTGTGCTCCCTCCAGCCGCTTCAATTGCGCGCGGACTTCGATACTTTAGCGTACCGCGTTTCGGTCCCGAAAGGAAGGGGGCGCCCGGTTTTTCTGGAGGCGCGGACCCCCGCCCGGAATCCGCGGCATCGGATCCTCAACTCTCGAGTCCAACCTTCGCGGACGGGCGCTCTGCGAGGTAGCCACCGCCTAAACGGTATCTAGAAGCTTCTCCATGAGCACGACGTCCACGTGGCGACCGTCAACGATCCCATGCTCGCGAAAGACGCCGACTTCGCGAAAGCCGGAGCGGCGATAGAGGCGTTTACCGTGCTCGTTGTCGTTCAGTGCGTGGAGCACGATCTTGTGGAATCCCGCAGCTATCGCATGCGATTCGAGCGCGCGGAGCAGCGCCGACCCAACGCCGCGGCCCCGATGCGAACGGCTGACGTAGACCGATAGATCGGCGATCGCAGCGTGCGCGCAGCGCTGAGAATAGCGATTGAGCGATGCCCATCCGATGATGGCGGCGCCGTCCGTCGCGACGAGCACGGTGAAGCAGTCATCGTGATCCGACCACCAGCGCTGGATCTCTGCAAGCGGCTCCGGATCCGTTTCCAGCGTCGCCACGCGGTCCTCGATGCCTTCGTTGTAGATCCGACGGATTGCCTCGAGATCCCCCGGCGTCGCGCGCCGGACGACGCTCACTAGAGGCGCTCCATCTCGCGCTCGATACGTTCCCAAGCACTCCAGAATTCGCCGGCGTCGGGTCGGAGCTCGTCCGCAGCCAGTTCATGTAGCAGGGCGTAGGCTTCGTGCGTCAATCGACCTTCCGGCCCACTGAGGTTCAGCTCGTTCGGCGCGAAGATGCTGTGGCGAAGGGTTTCGTCCAAGAACTCCGCCGCGAAGCGATCGACTTCTCCCGCGTTCGTTGCGTTCAGGGACAAGTTGAGGGCACCGGCAATTCGTTCGAGCTGAGTTCGTGGCTGCAGCATGAGAATATCGTAGTCCACGACGACCATCGGCCGGTTGCGGACGTCGCGCAGAAACGGAACCATATGTATCAGCCACAGGCGCTGAGCCTCCGCCGCATCCATCGCCTGGCGCCGGAAGAGCGACGCGGCAACGCTCAGCGGGTTTCGAATGACGACGACGTAGGAATCGTCCACCGAGCACCGGTGGAACACGCCCTGCCAGAAAGGCAAGAGGCGGATCGTGCGCGGATCTTTGAAGCCCCACAGCGGCTGCGATCCGAAGGTGCGCCCGACGTAGCGTGCCGCCGCGGCGCGCAACATGCGAATACGAAAGGCTCGGAAGCGCTCGCGCGCAATCGGGGAGGCGTCGTCCCACCTCAAGCCTAGCGTCTTGAGCACGCGTTCGTTGATTTTGACGACGCCCTTGTCTTCCCAATAGCCGGTCGGATTCTCGGGCTGAGCGTCGAGGAAATCCTTGCCGAGATACACGGAGAGCGCCTGAAGACCCCGCGCGACGGCACTGGTGCCGCTTCTATGCATACCGACGACGATCACCGCGCGCGACTCCAAGATGCGGCAGCCTTAGACGGCGGCGTGCGGCCTTCCCACGCCGTAGGGTCCGGCACGGCTACGTTAAACGAAGTATGCGCACGCATGGGCAAAACACCAACGGACGCCCGCCTCAGCGCGCTCGGCTATCGCCAAGAGCTCGCGCGCGTTCTTTCGCTGTTCGACAACTTTGCCGTTGCGTTCAGCTATTTGAGCCCGATGGTGGGCATTTACTCGCTCTATACGTTGGGCCTGGGCAGCGGTGGACCCCGCTACATCTGGACGATCCCGATGGTCGTCGGCTTGATGCTGCTGGTCGCGTTGGTGTTCGGCGAGCTCGCGAGCGAGTATCCGCTGTCCGGCGCGCTCTATCAGTACGGCAAATACAACGTCGGCGCGCGTTACGGCTGGTTCATCGGCTGGATCTACGGCTTCGCGCTGCTGGCAACGGTCGCGTCGGTTGACTCGGGGGCAGTCGGATACGTGACCTCTCTTTCGAACATCTGGTTGGGGACGCACCTTCGGCCCGACGATCATGCGACGATTTTCGCGATAGCCGGGGGCATCATCGTGCTGTCGGCCATTCTGAACTCCATCGGCGCGAAAATCATGGGACGCGTGGCCCGCTACGGCGTTTACGTGGAGACGATCGGAACGTTCGGCGTATTTATCGTCTTTGCCGCGTTTGGCTTTCACCAACACCTGGGGTTCATTTTCTCGTCGGAACACGTTGAGTACGCAAGAAGCAATCCGCTCGGCTTGAATTTCGGCGGCAATTGGTGGACAGGGGCCGCGCTGGTTGCCGTGTTGGCGAACGTCTACATTTTCTACGGATTCGAATCCGCCGGCGATATCTCCGAAGAGACCGTTGAGGCCCAGCGTCAAGTCCCCAAGGCGATGCGCAGCGCCCTGCTATATGGAGGCGTTGCGTCGTTCGTCTTGGTGCTGGGGCTACTGCTCGCGACGCCCGCGGCCGGCATCGGCGGCGTCGTTAGCGGGGGCATCAGCAGCCTCTTTGCGACGTTGCCCGCGTGGGTTCAAGATTTTTTCCTGGTGGTCGTCATCGTTGCGTTCTTTAGCTGCGGCACGGCAGTGCAGGGCGCCGGCGCCCGGGTCGCGTTCGCGTTGGCCCGCGACGGTGGTCTTCCGTGCAGCGACTGGATCAAGCGCATTTCGCCGCGGCACCGTACGCCGGCCAACGCAATTCTCATCGGAACAGTGGTTCCTTTTCTATTCTTGTTGCTCGTGCTGATTAATCCAAGCAAACCGGTGCACGTTCTCTGGTTCGACTATCCGGCCAACGTCAACGCGCTCTATGCGCTCGTCTCGTTTGCGACATCGGGCATCTATCTCGCCTTCTTTTTGACCGTTGTCGGCGCGCTGATCGCGCGACTGCGCGGATGGAAGCCGACCGGGCCGTTCACCTTAGGCCGCTGGGGCATGCCGGTGACGATTGCCGGAGCGCTATATCTGCTGCTGATGCTCCTCAATATCGTATGGCCGAGCCCGTTGAGCAGCGGGCGCGCGATTTTCAACTACGGCTGGGTTACGCTCTTGGTCATGGCGGTCATCCTGACGTTCGGCGCGGCCTACGAAGCGATCGTCCGTCCGGATCGACGCCTGGCGCGGCATCGCATCGACCGCGCTTGACGCAACGTCGTGCGCGTGTTATCGTTCGGGCCATGTCCCAGCACGTCATGCGTACGATGTTCTCCATGGGCTGCATGCAGATGCATGCGGCGAGGTCGTCGTGAGGCGCGCAGGGTAACTTAAGGACCGGAATGCTTCTCACGCCCTTCGCCGCACAGCGAGGGGCGTAATCTTTCCTCGCTTTCCCATCGCAACAGGAGGCCTGGAGTATGAACCTTACCGTTGGAATCGGACTGCTCGGATGCGGTACGGTGGGCGCGCACGTCGCCGATCGTCTGCAGCGCGAGCGCGACGAAATCGCATACCGCAGCGGCGTCCGCTATGAACTGCGCGCCATCGCGATCCAAGATTCGTGCAAGCGCAGGCCGGATTCGCTAGACCGCAGCATCTTCACGCGCAACGCGCGGTCGGTCGTGGAGGATCCGCGCGTGGACGTGATCGTCGAGCTCATCGGTGGAACGACCGAGGCCGCCGCACTGATAGAAGGCGCGCTCGACCGTGGACTCCACGTCGTCACGGCGAACAAGGATCTGATCGGCACGCAAGGCCCGCGGTTGCGGGCCTTGGCCGCCGTCCGCGGCGCGGCGCTGCGATTCGAGGCTGCCGTCGGCGGTGCAACTCCGATCGTGCGAACGCTCGACGAGGCGTTGGCCGGCGATTCCGTCCGTGCCGTATCCGGAGTCTTGAACGGTACGTGCACGGCGATTCTGGCTGCAATGGAAGTCGGGGCTGAGTTTAGCGACGCACTAGCGGGTGCGCAGCGACGGGGCTATGCGGAGGCCGATCCATCCAGGGATCTGGATGGCGACGATGCCGCGCACAAACTCGCGATCGTTGCGCAGCTGGCGTTCGGCCTCGCGGTGACCTCGCCGAGCATAAGCCGTACGGGAATCAGGCTGGTGAGCCAAGGCGACGTCGCGCGTGCCCGCCTGCTCGGTTACCGCATACGTCTCGTCGGCGCGGCGCATCGCACCGAGTGCGGGATCGTTGCCGGCGTCGCGCCCGCGCTCGTTCCGGAGGCCCACGAATTCGCTCGAACCTACGACGCCGACAACGTCGTGAACATCGAGGCTCGCCACGCGGGCGAATTGGTGCTGCGAGGCTGCGGCGCGGGCGGCGAGGCCACGGCGTCGGCGGTAATTTCCGACGTCGTCGCCGTTTTGCGCGCGCTGGGTGACCGCAGCGACGTTGGAAAGCAGTGGCGGACGAGGCCCTTGCAACCCGCGTTCGAAATCGCTTCGCTCTTCGATCGCTTCGCTCGCACGGCGGAGCTGCCGTATCCGGTTTGGGATAACGCGGCGACGAGAACTCCGGTGCTCGCGCTGGTGAATGCCTGATGCGAGAGCAAATGATCGCTATCGGGTCGCTGCCGCTCGACTGCGGCGTGACGCTCCCCGAAGTTTATCAGCGTGTCACCACCTATGGCAGCTCCCCCAACGTCGTTCTCGTGGAGCATGCTTTGACCGGCTCCAGTCGTGCGGCCGACTGGTGGCCCGGCATCGTCGGCGACGGCGCACTTTTCGATCCGCGCCATCGTTGTATCGTCGGCATCAACGCGCTGGGAAGTTGTTACGGCTCTACGGGGCCCGCGACGATTGCTCCCCACGGCGCTACGTATGGCGACCGATTCCCCCGAATCACGGTTCGCGACATCGTGCGCGCCGAGATGAGGGCGCTCGATCGGATCGGCATCGAGCGGATCGACCTGGTCGTCGGAGGGTCGCTCGGCGGGATGCGCGCGCTGCAGTGGGCGCTCGACGCACCCACGAGGATTGGAGCCGCCGTCATGGTCGGCTCGCACGATCATCACAGCGCAATGGGCGTCGCCCTCAACGCGATGCAGCGCGAAGCCATTGCGCTGGATCCGGCCCGCGGCCTGAGACTGGCCCGCAAGATCGCGATGCTCACCTATAAGAGCGAAGAGCTTTTCAACCGGAGGCACGGGCGCCGCTCCGATCGCCTTGGCAGACGTCAGTTCGACGTCGAAGGCTACCTCGAACATCAGGCGGATCGCCTCGAAGCCCGGATGGATCCCGCGAGCTATGTGGCCTTAACGCATGCGATGGACTCGTTCGACGTTCGATGCGCTCGCGTGCGAGAAACGCCGGGGCTGGTTTTCGTCGGGATAACGTCGGACTGGCTGTTTCGTCCGCAAGACGTGCGCGCGGCCCAGCGGCGCTTCGCTTCGCTCGGTTCCGACGCGCAATATCTGGAGCTCCGCTCCGACCACGGCCACGACGCATTCTTGGCGGAGCCCGCGGCGCTTCGAACGCTCTTGCAGCCGGCGATCGCAATGCCGCGGGAGTGCGCGTCGTGCTGAACGGGAAATCGGACCACGCGGCTCGCGGTTTTTCGACGCGCGCGATCTGGACAGGTCAAGATGCCTGTCCGGCGACCGGCGCAACGGTCGTTCCCGTCTACCAAACCTCGACGTTCACCTTGCCACGGATCGGCCAGACGCGCGGGTTTGATTACTCGCGCACGATCAATCCGACGCGCCTGGCGCTGGAGCGGCAACTCGCCGCGCTGGAAGGCGGCGAATTCGCGTCTACTTTCAGCTCGGGGATGGCTGCGGTCGCCGGCGCGGCGTCGCTGCTGGCCGCCGGCGATCATATCCTCGCGACGCGGGACATCTACGGGGGAACTCACCGCCTCTTCACGCAGGTGTTGCAACGCTACGGAATCGCGGTGACGTTCGTCGACACCAGCCTCGCTGAAGAAACCTGGAGCGCGGCACGGCCCAATACGCGCTTGCTGTGGCTCGAAACGCCGAGCAATCCGACGCTCAAACTATGCGACATTGCCGCATTGGCGCAAATGCGGCCGGCCGGCGTCTGTATCGCCGTGGACAACACGTTCGCGTCGCCCTTTCTGCAGCGGCCGCTCGCCCTCGGCGCCGACGTGGTCGTCCATTCCACGACGAAGTATATCGGCGGCCACAGCGACGTGATCGGCGGCGTCGTGATTACGAACGATCCCACGATCGCGGAGCAAATTGCCTTCCATCAAAACTGCGTGGGGGCGGTCCCGGGCCCCTGGGATGCCTATCTCACCCTGCGTGGCGCCAAGACGCTGAGCTTACGCATGCGCGCGCACGCGCAAAACGCGCAGAGCGTCGCGGAATTTCTTGCAAAACGCGACGACGTGCTGCAGGTGTACTATCCCGGCCTCGCAACCCATCCGCAACACGCGCTGGCCAAGCGACAGATGACGGGGTTCGGAGGCATGGTTTCGTTCCGGCCCAAGGGCGGTTTGGATCGGGCGCACGCAATCGCTACCTCGACCTCGATTTTCAGCTTGGCGGTCTCGCTCGGCGGGGTCGAGTCCCTGATTTGCAGTCCGGCCAGGATGACCCACGGATCGCTCACACCGCAAGAGCGCGCCGAGCGCGCCATCCCCGACGATTTGCTGCGGCTCTCGGTCGGAATCGAAGAGGCCGACGACTTGATCGCCGACTTGGCAGGCGCGCTCGACTCCACGCGCTTCACGGTTTCCTCATGATTTGCCGATAGGATAGGTACAAACGCTCACCGGAGGGGAGGCTAACGATATGGCTGTTCAAACGCCCGTGACGCGCCTGGCATTCTTGGAAGGCGTGGTCATTCTACCGGCTTTCGCTGCGGCGCTCGCAGCCGGCGCGTCGGCCGACGCATCGAAAGCGTCGCAATCGGCTATGCACTATCAATCGACCCCGAACGGCACGATGCACTGCGCGCAGTGCAAGTTTTTTATTCCAGGTAAAGACGCCTCATCGGATGGTAGCTGTCAAGTCGTCGACGGGTCGATTTCGCCTAACGGCTATTGCATGGCCTATACGCCAAAATCGTCGTAGGTTAGCCCTAGGTTGCAGGGCCGGTGATTAACGGGAGCGCCTCTTTCGAGTTGTTGCCGCCTTTTTTGCGGCCTTGCGGAGCGTTCCCGTGCGCTTTTTCGTCGCGACCGCCTTTTGTGCGGCTTTGCGCGCGCTGCCGGTACGCTTTCGCGTCGCGGCCGCTTTGCGAGCGTGTTCGCGGCGATTGGCCTGGGGGTGCACGCCGAGCTCCTGCCACGCCTCCTCGCCGAGGTCTACTCCGTAATGCTTGGCGGCTTTCTTGATGTTCGCAAACGCAAGCTCGCGCTCGGCGGCGGATACGTCAAGGACTTGATCGAAGCGGGCCACGGCATTGCGCACGTGCCGTGCATCGGTCAGCGGTTCCTTGCGCTGTTTTGGGAAGGCGTAGACACTTGCCGGCAGGTCGCTGCGCATCGTTAGGTTGCCGTGCTTTTCATGGGGTTTCCAAGTAGCTCTCATCACTGATTCCTACCCGCTTCGCGCCGGTTCGACGCTCCGTACGATCTTGAAATCGTAGCATGTGTACGATTCGTGCCGCACGTGGACTTCGGCGACGTCGCGGTCGCTCAGGAAGGCCGCGGCGCGTTGTGGAGCCGTCCCCGCTTCGGCGACCAGGGCGTCCACGATTTGTCCGTCGTGGTCGTAGGCGCGAAGCACCAGGCGACGCCCCGCAAAGTCTTGAGGGAAGCTCTCGAAATCGTCGTACGGCTCGCAGCGGTGGGCGTGGACGAAGATCGGCCCAATCTCCGCGTAGGGGCCCGCGTCGGGCGACGGCTGGTACGAAAGAAGGATAAGCCGCTCCGGCCCCCGCGAGATGCGCAAACATATGCGACAGGGCGCCTCATCCGTCGTCACGCGAAGGTCGTGTCCGAAGCGGTCCTTGCGCGTCCGGCGTGCCTCGAGCGCGATTGCCTCGGGAATTGGCAGATAACGCAGGGTAGAGGTGTTCGCTTGCACGGTCGCCTGCATGTCTCCAATTATACCTTTGGCCGTCGCTCCGCCTATCCGATTCTTGCTCGAATCGAAGCTCAGAAACTTCCAAACGGCGGTTTTGACCTCGCGCTGATTGGCGTTGCCGCTGCCGAGCACTACGATCTCGCATATGCTGACGGCCGCGCTGATCGCCGCTTTCTTGGCGTCGCCAACGCCCGCTCCGGATCCGCCGGGGCGTCTTCACACATGGCCGTGCACTGCCGGTAAGACGCGCGCTCCGTCCACCTGTGGGACCTATGCGGTCTACGAAAACCGCGCGGCCGGCTCCGGCCGCACGATCGACCTGAGGTTTATCGTCATAAGGGCCAAGCATCCGTCGAAGCTCGCGGTCGCATGGAACCCCGGTGGCCCGGGCGCCTCGGCAACGGCGAACTCCACCGACATTGCCGATGGAAACTTTGCCCGTGAGCTGAGTGCCTTGCGGGAGCGCTACGACGTCTTGCTATTGGACAATCGGGGAACGGGCGGATCGGCACCGCAGCTTTGTGACTTCGCGCCGCTCCAATCTCCGCAGGGCTACTTTCTCGCACTTTGGCCCGATGCGCTCGTCCGCAACTGCCGCGCGAAATTGGCCGCCCATGCCGATCTGAGCCTGTACGCGACCTCGATTGCCGCCGACGACTTGGACGACGTGCGCGGCGCCCTGGGATACTCGAAGCTGGTGCTCGACGGCGGCTCGTACGGGACGCGCTTCTATCTGGATTACGCGCGCCGGCATCCCGCCCGGGTCGAAAGCATCGTGCTCGACGGCGTCGCGCCACCGCACTTCCTGATCCTCCCGCTCGAGGATGCAAAAGGCGCGCAAGATTCCATGACGCGCTTGATCGCGGAATGCAGGAGCGATCTCGCGTGCAACGCGCGCTTTCCGGCACTCGGTGACCACTTCCGCGCGCTGGTACGGCGCTTCGATCGCGGCGCGTTACGCGTGCCGTTCGATCGGGCGCAAAAGGGCGTCGTTTTTCTGACCCTGTCGAAAGAGGTCTTCGCGGACCGGCTGCGCCAGCTGCTGTACTATCCGGAAGCAGCCGCGTATGCGCCCTTTATTCTCGAAAGCGCCTATCGCTACGATTACGCACCACTCGCCACCATGGTGAACGTCGTCACGCAAGGCCTCGCGCGGATTCTTGCGGGTGGACTGAATCTTTCGGTCAGTTGCGCTGAAGACGTACCCTTCATCACGGAAGGCGACGTCGCGCGCACGAGCGCGAACTCGTTCGAAGGCGACCTGCGAGTTCGCGCCCAGCAGCGCGCCTGCCGCATTTGGGACGTCGCGCCCGTGCCGGCGGCTTTCATCGAACCGGTTCGAAGCAACGCCCCAATACTCATGATCTCGGGAACGGACGATCCCACGAGCCCACCCGCGTTCGCCCGGGATGCGCTGCCGTATCTCCCCAACGCGCGGATTCTGCTCGTACAACACGCATCCCACGGGACCGAAACGGTCTGTGGGGACCAGCTGATCGTCGAGTTCGTGCTCGCGCGCAGCGCCAAGAGTCTGGATCTTCAGCGCTGCAGCGGCTCGTATCACCGGCCCGCTTTCGCGACGTCAATGGCGGGTTTTGGCAACTAGCACCCTTGGCCAACGCGCTCCTACTCGCGCGTCCATAGCTCGACGAGCGCACGGTGCTGTGGGAAGGCGGTTGCGAGTACGTCGCGCGTGCCGAGTTCGAAATCTTCGAAGGTGAAACCGGGAGCGACGTCACAGCCGACGAGTGCGTACGCGTTGGCGCCGCACACGTGCGCTGCAAACCACGACCTGGCGGCGATGGCAGCTTGCCAGCGGTTTGCCTGGCCGATGACGATTTGCCGGTGGCGCCCATCCCCCTCGATCACGTCGATGGTTACCGGAGCTCCGCGATGGTGGTGCCAGATTTCATCCGAGCGGACCCGGTGGAATGCCGAGAAATTTGCATCCGACAAGAGATAGTAGATGGACGTCACCGCGGAACGCGTCGACCCATGCGCGCGAACTTGCATCGCGCTGCGAAAAGTCTCAACGAAATATCCACCTTCAGGGTGCGGCTTCAGGTTGAGCTGCGCAACGAGATGACGAGCCTCTTCTTCGCTCATCGCATCTTCAAGGCAAGTCCACGCTGTCGTGCAGTTACGCTGCGTTCATCCGATCTCCCTTGGCCCGGTGTTGTGGGAAGCGGCGGCGCTCGCGCGCCGGGTTGGCAGAACGATCCTCATTTCCGTGCCCATTCCAGGGCGGCTTTCGATTTTTACATCCCGCGCTAACGACGCAATCAGGAAAAGGCCCCGTCCGTTTTCGTTCAACGCGTCGGCGGGCAGCGTCGCCACAAAGCTCGATAGTCCGGGGCCGGCGTCGGATATAGTTACGACCGGATGCGTGTCGGTCCAATCGATATTGACGCTCACTGAGCCCGGCGCGTGCTCGACCGTGTTTGCGAGCGCCTCACCGATGATGAGCTCGGCCCCAAACAGCTCCTCTTCGTTTGGTGCGAAAAAGCGGATGAAGTCCGCGATCTCGCGGCGCAAGGAGTGTGCGTCTTGTGAGATTCTTGAGTCGTAACTCCACGACTTTTGGAGCGCGGCAGTGAGTTGCACTACGAGAAGCGCCGTATCGTCGGCGGGCCGTTCGGATCCCATGACGCTGCGCTGAATGAAAGTCGCCGGTCGTTCTAAGTGGGGGTCCGCAACCAAACGCGTAACTGCCTGTAACACCGTTCGTTCCGCGCGTTCGATATCGCGTTTGAACTCGGTGAGCCCATCGGTATAGAAAAGGATCACCGCATCCGGTTCCAAAGCTACCGTGTGAGTTTCTGATGCGATCGGCAGGCCAAGGCCGAACGGCAAACCTCCGTATGCTAGTGAGTGCGCGGGGATGTTTGGACCGGCGACGATTGGCGGCGGATGCCCGGCGCTCGAGTAGCTGATCGTGGATAGATCCCGGCTCATGATAGCGACCATGGCCGTGGCCGGAGCGTTCTGCCGCAACCGCAGCGCGCGATCGGCCTTGGTCAAGATGTCAGCGGGATCTTCGGCGTCGAAGGCCGCGGCGAAGATGCTCTGGCGAAGGCGCGCGGCGCTGACCGCCGCGTCGAGTCCGTGACCGGTCACGTCGCCCATCGAAAAGGCGATCCGTCCGTCGGGTAAGTCGAACGCGTCGTACCAGTCGCCGCCGATGAGCGCTTCACGCTCCGCAGCGATGTAAAGCGCATCACATTGCAGGCCCAACCGCTGCGGGAGGCGTTCGGGAAGGAAAGCAGCCTGAAGCGTCTCGGCCGATCGCTTCGTCTTCTCCAGGACTGCCTGAAGCTCGACGCGAGTGGCCTGCCTCTCCGCCGTGATCGCGCCGAGCACCAGACCCGTTATCGCCAGAACCGACATCCAGCTATCGAGTTGCAACAGTCGCGAGTCGAGCGAGCCTGAGGTCCAGGGCCCCAGACCATGCGCCGTGGCCCAAACGGCGAAACCGCAGATCACCACGATAAGCGTGGCCGTTTCACGCTGGCGAAAACGCAGGGCCGTCCAAATGACGAATGGATAGATCGAAAAGCGCAGCGGCAAGTGGCTCAAAAACGACACCGAGCTGGCGGCCAGCAACGTTGCGGAGAGGACGGCAAGTTCGAGCGTGCCGCCTTCCGCGCGCTCCTTTCGTTGGAAGCTCGTGATCCACGTGAGCAAGAGCGGAGCCACGAACAGCACTCCCATCGCATCCCCGGTCCACCATACCCACCACACCGATGGAAAGGCGCTCCACGGAACGATTCGGGCGAGCGCGAGATCGACGACGCCGTTGGTTGCCGATACCGTCATGGCAATCGCGGATCCGAACAGCGCGAGCAGAAGAACGTCGCGCACGCGTTCGAGCGTATTCTCGAATCCGCCGAACCGCCGCAGGAGGAAGCTCCCGAACACGGGGGCGAGCGTGTTCCCCGCCGCAATCGCCGCGGCGGTCCAAACGGGTTCCGAGCTGAGCGCGTTGCTTACGAATGCGCCGACCCAAATTCCGGGCCAGACCCGATATCCCCAGAGCAAGAGCGCCGCGAGGGCGATGCCGGTCGGCGGCCATACGGCCGTCACTTGCTTCGTCGTGAAAGCCAACGCAAACCCGAGTTTTGCCGCGACGACGTAAGCGATCGCTACCGAAAGCGGGAGCAAAATTCTCCCGCCAAGGTTCTTCAAATTGACCGAGCCTTCCAGAGAGGGAGCGGGCACCTGTGCCTTTCGTGGCTGCTTTCCGGCCGAATTCATGAAAGACGATGCCGGACCTTCCCTGGGACGCCGCTCGCCGATCCCGGCATCGCCGTACGGCGGCTCACGACGCTGCCGGTGAGAGTGGTGGCCTTGCCCATCGGTAATGTCGACGCACGGACGCGAGGCGGTTGCTCCTCGACAAGGCGAAGGCCGCCGTTACTCCCGATTTTCAAAGGAGCCGCTGGAACGTTTAGCGCGGCTGCGCGAACGTCTTCGCGCGACGTTTGCCTAACGTGTTATTCAATGTTCTTTGATAAAATTTCATAAGAGGCACGCGATGTCGTGTTCCGAAACTGTCGAAGCAGATTGTGAGAGATTTTATGAAGCTTTGCAGAGTTGCTCCGGCGGTCTTCGTTATCTGGATTGCGACGGCGTGTTCGTCGATCGCAGTTCCTCCCAGCGTAGTGCGATCGGCGCCCTCTTATAATTCGAACGCAACGGGGTCAACGCTGTACGCATTTTCGCCCGAGAAGCCGCTGGTGGCCGCGTATGCAAACGGCGGCTCGCGTGACGTAAGGCCAATCTCTGTGCTTGAAGGGAGTAACACGCAACTTTCCACGGGCAACGGAATGGCCGTAGATAGTGACGGAACGCTGTACGTGGTCGTGTACGATTCTGCATCCAGCGCGAGCCCCTTGAAACTCTTGGTCTTCGCGCCGGGATCGCGAGGCAATGCGACACCGGAGCGGACGGCGGTGCTGAACGGAGGGCTTCTGGCCGGCTATGCCTCCGGGCTGGCATTAGACGGTCGCGGAAACTTTTGGATAAGCGACATCGGAAAGTTGATGAGGTTCTCTACATCTGCCAAAGGGGAGGCGAACCCCAATGCGTCGATCACCCTCCAGCTCGACACGCCCGATGGCTTGATGGCCGCGAACTCGTCAAACGTCGCGGTTGATTCGACGGGGAACGTGTACTGCTCGTGCACCGTCGTGTTTCAGGGGATGCAAGCCATCGGCATATCGGAATACTCGCTTCGGCGTGGTAAAAGGGCGAAGCTCGTGCGCAGCTTCTACGACTTTAACCTACCCGAGGTACCGCCTTCCAGTATTGCGGTCGATCCGAGCGGCGTCATGTACCTAGCGTCATCATTACCCAACTCGGGCGTGTTTGCGTACGACGCTACGACGAAATCGGGTCACGTGATTTATAATCGCCGGTTCACGGCGGGTTCCGGAACGATCATCTCGTCGCTTACTACGGATGCTTCGGGGAACGTCTACGTCGCGGCCGGCCCGCGCGTCATGGTCTTCGGGCCAAACGCAAACGGCCACGTGCGGCCGATGCGTTTGATCGTCGACAAGAAGCACCTCGACTATAGTACGAGCGATTATGGATCGCTACTGAGCGTCCACTAAAGGTCGGTTAACCGATCTTCTTGCTCGGCCTACATAGAGCGTTGCGAATGTTACTCAGCGTCTGGCGGAGCTGCCGGTTCTTCATCGGTTCGTGAAGCAAAGGCGAGTTCAGCATCGCCGGAAATGCCAGGTCGTGGTTTGCGATGGCGTTTTCCGCAAGGCGAGCGGCTTCATCGTAACGGCCTAAGGCGATGTGCACCTGCGCGATGCAATGGGGTTCCACGTATTCGGTGCTCGACTTTTTCTGCAATTCTTTGAACAGCCGCGATGCGCTCAGCCTGTCCCCCGAAAAGGCGTAGACGCAGGCTGAGCGACTGATATTGGGAGGCGTCCGCGGGAGGCGTTCCAAATCGGCGATTGCAAGGTGCAGTTGACCGTCGGCCGCATACGCTTCGCAGCGTCCCTGGCGCGCGATTCTACACGACGGATCTATTTCGAGAATCTTCGAGTACGATTCGATCGCGTTTTGGAAGTCGCCCTGGGCGGCCAAGGCGTTGGCGAAGGTACCGTGAGCGGCTATGTCGCTTGGAACGAGAGTGACCGTCCGTTTAGCATTTGCCACCGCTAGTTCGGTGTCGCCGCGCCACATGTCGATAAACGAGCTCAGCTGATAGACTCCGGCGCAGCCCGCATCCAGGTTGCCCGCAGTTTCGAGCGAGCGCTGCGCCCCGAAGACGTCCCACTGTGCGAGCTGGATCTGCGCGAGCACGCAGTGCGACAACGCAGAAGTGCGGTCGAATTCGATGGCTGTCGTAATCGCCCGCAAAGCCGTCGGGAGCACGTTGGTCCACTTCTCGAAGGCGTAAAACGCTATGTTGGAATAGGTTCCGGCGATCCCGATCCAGGCGGGAGCGAAGGTCCGATCTAAAGCGAGTGCGGCCTTGAAGTGCTGCAAGGCGCGCTTGAAGCTCCCGTAGTCGCGCTTTTCGGCGAAGTGCATGCCCGTAAAGTACTCGCGCCAAACTCTCGGCTCGCCCTTTTGCGAAGCGGTGCCGATTGCGACCGCTCCGCCCTTTGTGCCTTCTTCGACATCGTAGATGACTCTGGGTACGAAACGGTATCCCCTGCGCGGCACGGTGAGAATGTACTTATGGTTCCTGGCGCGTTCGTCGAGCAGTCTGCGAACGAACCAAACGTGTTGTACGATCGTGGCGTCGGAAGGATCCTCGCCCTGCCAAACTTCGGAAGTCAGCTCGTCTTTCGTTACCGTTCTGCCTGCGGCACGCACGAGGCAGTGTAAGACTCCAAAGACCTTTGAGGATAGAGGAGTGACGTGGTCGTTTGCGATCAGTTGCTGACGGTCCACATCGAGACGGTAACCGTCGAATCGATAAGCGCTCATCGTGCCGGCATCTCCAGAGATGATATCGTGGCAGGGATTCTACGGACGGTTTGAGGCCCCCAGGGTACGAAGCGCCGACGACCGTCCGAACGTCACACCCGCATCGGGTCCGACGGCACCTAGGATCTCCTTGAAGCGCGACCGATCGGCGATTTGGGGAAACCATGGAAGACTCTTCAGGAAAAGCAGGGGCGGCTCACGTTCTTCGAAGGCTCGCTCGAGATGGGTCGTGGCCTCGTCGAGGCGACCGAGCGCTACGGCCACCAGGGCCAAATTCCACGATACGATGAACTCCGTTTTGGCCATCTCGCGTAAGCTCGAATAAATCTGTTCGGCGCGCGATCGCTCTCCGCACTGCGCGAAAGCCCTTCCCAAAAGGGGCAAGCGGAAACAGACGTCGTCGGAGCGCTCTTGCGGCAACACGAGCAGCTCCGCGAGGGCTTCTTCCGGCTGCCCGTTGAGCAATAGCGCTTGTGCGCGATAGTGTCTGGCGATGTAAAATTCCCCGTCGCTATCGACCACGCTCGAAAGGCATGCAACTCCTTGGCGGTACCTTCCGGCGTGCACCAGCGACAACCCGAGCAGCAATTGTCGTGAAAGCGAAGAGGGTTCGAGCATTAGCGCGCGTTTTGCTTCAAAAAGGGCCGCATCGTACTCACCCGCGCAGATGTAGTAGTACACGGCGTTGTTTCGAACGATCGATGAATTCGGATTGAGGCGCAAGGCCGCGTCGAGTTCCGACTTCGCTTCTGGCCAGTTCCAGTCCGCAAACAGCAACACATTAGCCAACACGGCATGGCCCGGTCCGGACAATGGCGCGAGCGAGAGCGCCCGCTTAACCGCTTCCTTTGCCTTACCAAATGCTCCAGAAGCGGGAACGTGCCAATATTCCGCTAGCAGCGAGTACGCTCTCGCGATGCCGATGAGCGCCGGAACGTCATCCGGGTGGTTCTGCAGGCGCGAGTCCAGGACGTCAACCGCGCGTCTAAGCGCCGGGGCGTTTCTTCGCTCGAGGAGATAGCTTGCGTAGCCGAATTCACAAAACGACTCCACCCCGGCATTCTTGTCGGCAAGGCTTGTATCGCCAAGCTCGGGCGACCGCTCAACTTGGACGGGCACCGTCAGGCGATAGCCCCTGCGGTTCGCGGTCATGATCATGGCGCGGTCGTGGGCATGTTCCCCAAGCAGGCGCCGCAGGCAGTAGACGTGCTGGGCGATGTTGCCATCGCTGACGTCGGTGTCGGGCCAAACCCGCAGAGCAAGCGTCTCCCTTTGCACGAGCTCACCGTTTGCCTCGATGAGTATCGAGAGCAGTTGAAAGATGCGCTCGGGGATCGGTATGACTTGCGAGCCCCGGAAGAGCACTCGTCGCCGCGTGTCCAACCGAAAGGGCCCAAAAGCGTAGGTTGGGGGCGCTCCGGTCGCCCCATCGAAATCATGTGCGCTCACGAACATGAGTCACAATATCACGGCGCTTCAAGAAAAATCATAAAGAAATATAAAATGCGCCCGAGGCAAAAAACTAGGGCGCGGCCTCGTCGCCGAAGCCGCGCCCCTTTTTCCCCAGCTATCCCTGAAAGGGCCGTCGACTAGATTTTCACCTGCGCGTTGAAGTAGATGTTGATCGGTGGCGGCCCGCTGCCGATCGCACCGTTGTTACCGTTCGACGGCATGTAGCTCTGCGTGTACAACGGGTGGACCTTGTTGGCTGCGAAGTCGTTGATCCCGGTGCCGTTGTAGAAGTTGCTCGGGTAGATGGTGGTGTTGAGTGAGGCGCCTGAGGGCAGATATCCGCAGGTTGAGTAGCCCGGAGGATTGGCCTGAGTCCACGGCTCCGACGAACCGCCGAAGCAAGTGTGGAACAGGTCCGCGCCCAGTACGGTCAGCTTGATTCGCGGGCTGACGTCGTACGAGACCTGGAGATTACCCGCGATCACCGATGGGTTCTGATAGGATCCCATCGCCGAGAACACGCCGGTTTGCGGATCGGGGATGTAGAGATAACTTGATCCGGCGCTGCCAAAGCCGATGTTCCTGGCGTACAGGTAGTTGCACTGCAGCGGGTTGGTCTTGGGCGAGACCGCGGTAATGCCCGTGGCCGCCGAGTTGAGCGTGCAGGAACGCGGATCGAGCCCTTCGATGTCCAGCGGGCTTCCGTAGAAACCGCCCGTCTGGAACACGAAGCTCGGCGTGATCGCCAGCTTGTCGTGACGCCAGTTGAGAATCAACGAGCTCACGAACGGCGAGATGTAGCTGGTGTCCGCGCCGCTCAAGTTGGGAGCGATTGCGGTCGTGTACGGATTGTACCAGCCGTTGGGATCGAGCAGTCCCTGCTCGGGCTTGTTGTAGTAGGGGTTCTCGATGACGTCGCAGGTCTGCGGAGCGCTCGACGTGCCGCATGCCTTGGGCTTGGCGGTACACGAAACGCCCACGCTCCCACCGCCGACGATCCCGCGATAGCACTGACTGCCGCCGCCGGCCTTGGTCAGCGCGTTGTACGCCGCGATCACCTGGTTGAGCGCGATCGTGGTGTTCGGAACCGTGCCGCCGTTGGCAAGCGTCTCGTTCTGGAACTGGACCTTCGAGTTGGTGTACGTGAACGAGAACTGTCCGGACAGGCCGTTGCGGGTGAAGTCACCCTTGTTGACCTGGAGTTCCACGCCGTAGTCGCGGTTGACGCCGACCGGAACCTGGGTTACGAACCCGGCGCCGATGAACGTCTGCTGCTGCCACTGGTTGACCCACGTGTAGAACGGCGTGAGCTTGAAGCTCAGGTCGGTTCCCTTGAAGTGGTGTTCCAGCGACAGGTCGTACTGCGCCGACGAGATCCCCGGAATCGGGTGGAACGGCGAGTAGAAGCCGAGGTTCATCATGTTGTTCCACAGCGACCGGTTGTCGCCGCTGGCGCTGAGGTACTGGGTCGACGCCGAGATCGGCGGCTGCGTGTAACGTCCTGCCGATGCCCGGATAACGGTATCGGGGTTGAACGTGTACGTAGCTGAAAACCGCGGCTGCCAGTAGTTCAGCGAGTACGAATTGGGCGAGGCGGACGTGAAATTCGGCGCCGCGACGCCGTCTTGAGTCGTGCCGTTGGGATGCACCCAGCCGGTGTGCGGTCCGCCCGGATTTAGTTTCGTGGCTGCGGCGTTACAGTCGCCGACTACGTATTGCGCATTTGCCGGCGGGAATGCGCCGGGTGGCAGCGGTTGCGCCAAGACCTGATTGGTGGAGGCTTGAACGCACGTGTAGTTCGCCGTCATGTTGGCGAAGAACGAGTCGGCCGTACTGGCCGAGTTCGGCAGGTTGTAGGTGAAGTTGTCGTAGCGGATCGCCGCGTTGAGCAAGAACCGATCGCTGGGCCTCCATTGATCGCCCAGTGAGAAGTTCGTGAAGCGCGGTCCAACCGTGTTCTGCGCGCCGGTTACGTTGCCGTTCCAGAGCGAATCCCAGGAAGCCCCGGCGTTTGCCGCCGGCGAACCTGCGGGCGCGAAGCTGTTGGGCCACCCCGGAGGTCCGGCTGTGGCGTTGCTGACCCAGCTCGGATGGACTATGCCGCCCGCGGCAACGCTGTAGTAGCTGCTGCTCAGGCAGATCGTCGGCTTACCGGTGCTCGGATCGTAGCACTTGAAACTGCCGGCACCCTTGGCCATGTAGCCGATCGGTGAGCACGAACCCAAACAGTTTGAGTACGCAGACGTATTGTTGAAGCGGTTCACCGAAGCGGTGGTGTAGTTGCCGTCGAGCGTGATCAGGTTCTGGTCGTTGATTTGATCGTTGAAGTCCAGGGCGGCGCCCGCGGTGTGCGTGAGCAGCGTGTATTCCGCGGCGGGAGTTGAGAGAGTCGCCTGAGGGATATCGAAAGCGCCGAAGCTTGGCCCCTCTTGCAGCCAATCCGAGTAGAAGGTGTAGCCGTACGCGCGCAGATACGCCGATTGGCTCAGCGCGTAAGTGTACTGCACCTTCGTGATGCCCGTATCGTTGGAGATCACGTTGACGCTGTTATCGGTCAGCGGGAGCGCTCCGTGGAAGGCGTGCGGGGGCGTACCAGGTACGTAGTAGAGCCCCGGAGCCTTGAAGTTCGTCGCGCTGCTCGCGACCGGGGTGCCGAAGGGCGTGTTGTAGGCGACGTTGTCGCCGTAACCCATGTACCCATTGATCCCATAAGTGCTGTTCGGGCTGAAGAAGCAGTTATTCGCCGATAGGATGGTTTGCCCCGGATTCGTCGACGTGGTACCCCACGTGACGACCGGCGATACACCGCAGGCCGGTGGGCCGCCCGGCGCGTGGAAGAGCGCCCAGGAGAACTGGTTGGCACTCGTACCGATGTCGCTCGGCGATTGGTAGAAGTAGTTGTTGAGCGCCGAGCCGCTCCAGAGTATCTGCACGTCATCCCGCAAGCCGTTGTGCTTGGGGATGCCCATGTGCAGGTTGATCACGCTCTCGCGATCGCTGACACCCTGCGGGAACGCGTCCAGACCGCTGTAGTATTCCCAGCAGCCGGAACCCTGGATCACGCCGGTGGAATTGAACGTGTTGGTCGGCGGAGCGCCAACCGGACACGACGGCTTGACGCCTTGGCAGTTGGGCGTCGTGCAAACGTAGCCGATGCCAAAGCCCACGGCCGACGGACCGGAATAGATTCCGCCCGGGGTCATGTAGCCCGCGCCGTTGCTGTTGTCGAGGAAGCGGTACTGTTGGTTGTAACCGCTCAGCGCGACGTAGTAGCTGAAGGTCCGGTCGGGCGTCGAGCCGCCGGCTTCAACTTCGGCCTGGTGATAGAAGGTCGGCGTTCCGAGCCCGAGATTCGCCGTGGCAAAACCCGGGAACGTGCCCGTCTTGATGACTTGGTTGATGAAGCCCGCCGTGCCGGCCGAGGCCACGGACGCGGGACCGCCGCCGGTGTACACCTGGAGCTCTTGGAGACCCAAAGTGGATTCCGTCGACGAGTTGTAGTTGTCGAAGGCGCGGTTGACGGGGATGCCGTCATACTCGTAACCGGTGTAATAGGAGTTCTGACCGCGGACGTAGGCGGCGTTGAAATCCCAGCCCATGCCGCCCGTGGAGGTCTGAACGCCCGGAACCGACGCCATCGCCGAGTAGGCATTATTGAGGTTGCCGCCGCCACCTAGCGCCGCCGCTGCGGACGCTTGTGCGGCGTTGACGCTATAGAGATCGCTGCCGACGCCGGATTTCACCAGCGATGCGCCGGCTTGTGACGTCACGCGCGCGATCGTCTTCAGCGCTTTGACCATCGTATACGCGACGTTTTGCGATTGGTCGGCAAAGACCGTAACGCCCGGGAACGAGACACTTTGGTATCCCTCCCGCGTGAGATTGACGGTATACGTATCGGGGTTGAGCGAGAGGATGACAAAGTGTCCTCCCGCGTCCGTCGTTGCGGTTCTGGATCCTGAAGGCGCGCTTGCCTGTACTTGAACTCCGGCAATCGGCGCGCCGTTCGCATCCTTGACGCTACCCGTTAAGTTACCGGTGACGCCCGCCAGTGTCGATGTTTCCTGGCTGAGGATCAACACGAGTAACGTTGTGAGCGCAACCAGTGAACGCGTCAACGAAGCTCGTTTTATGCGCATGGTTCCTCCTCTGAAACGTTGAGTTATCGCGCGAAACTTATCGCGCGTTAACGGCGCTTTCATAGGCACACACTTGCTTCCTATAAACCTGTGCAAAGTGTCGTATTCGTGTCATTTCTAAAAACCAAACCGCGGTGATGCTTTATCTCATTGATACTCAACATATATCACGAGGGTATTAACAACCCAGCCCGCAAGAATTGAGAACTACGTGAAGCCGGTTACGGCTCGAACACTTATAATTGCGGCGTGGCGATAATGCTACGTCAGTCCGTTGGACTCAGGAGCGACACTCAGACGCAGCTTCAAATGGAGGCCGACGTGCGCCGAATGCTCCGGCGTGCGAACGATCCGCTGCGGCTTGCGGCCTTTCCACTCGTTCAAAGCTTGTGCGAGCTCACGGGGACACCTAGCGCGCAAAAGGCGTTAGGGAAAGTCATCGAAACGGCGTTCCGGGACGTTTGGCCGGAAACCCGGCTTCGGGACCTTCTGCTAACGGCGGACCCCGAAGGGCGCGTCTTTAGAGATCAAACCGCCCGACAGTTACAAGTCTCCACCCGCCACTTACAGCGCCGTCGCGCCAAGGCGGTTTCGATTCTGGCCTTGCACATTCGTAACCTCATTAGCGAATCCGACGCGCGAGCGGTCGAGGACCGCGCCCTCGCCGACCCACTAGAAACGATCGCCGAGCTCGTATCGGACATCGAGCCGGCCCTGGCGGCACGAATACTGCGCCTCGGCGGCCCGCAGTCAGCCGAACGAGCGAATTTGCTCGCAATTCGAGCGTCGGTAGACGCGGGCCACGAAACCGAATCGACGATCGCCGATGCTCGGCAGCACGCCTTTTCGCCCCTTTTCGCGACGTTTCGGGCGCAATCCAAGACGATCAACGGGAAGGAGAGGGAGGCACAACAGGAACTTTGGCCGATCTTTACGAGGGCCGCACGCGACTCGACGGATAGCACAGAAGTTCAATTCGAGCTCGAGTGGCTGGCGTTTTTGCGCGCCCGGTACCGCGGCATCGTTCCTCAAATGACGCGAGTTGCGTCGAACATCAATCGCCTCGCGCAGACTCGCCCAGCGTGGGTTTCACGATCGCTGCTGGCGCAAGCTGAAGCTCGCCTTCGTTCCGGGCGCCTTCAGGATGCTCTCGTCCTGCTGGATCGTGCCGAACGTCACGGGCTGCGCAGGCTGGCCCTGCGACAACTCGCTTCGGCTAGTGTTTTACGGGCTGAAATTGCGCTGCAGCGCGGCGACGACGCGGCGGCGGAACGGTTGGCCTCCGGTGCGTATGCGATTCTCCAAGAACGCCATTGCGACGCCTACAGGAGCCAGACCACGCTTTCGCGAGCCGCTCTGCGGCTGCAAAAACCCTGGGCTTGTGAAGGTGACCTCGAAAATCTGTCACCGACGGCGTGGGATCGCGTCTTCATCGATATTGAGAGGGCGCGTCACCTCATCGTCGAGGGCGCCATCGATCGGGCCCGGGATTGGGCGCGCGACAGCTATGTCATAGCATCGACGCTGGCCTATCATGGCCTGGCGGCTCGAGCGGCGGCGACCATCGGCGCCACTTTTAGCGGCAAGAGCCGTCAGCGACGCCATTGGTGCGTTCGGGCACTCTCCCACTTACTGATCACGCGCGATCGCTCCATGGGCTGCGATCTATTCTTGCCCGAAGCAGAGGGCAGCGTAGCAGGGCTCTTTCCGGGATTCGATGAGGCCATTCCCGGAGTGTTGTATGAAGCGTTGGAGAGCGCCATTCCGCCCTTACGCCGAACGCTCCAGGTCGAGGCCGCGTCGGCGCGCATTTTCTTGAGGCAACTGAGTGCATTCGTTTTGGGGGTTACGGTGTCGGACGATCGTTTGATTCGGTCGATCGAAACGATTGGTAGCGACGCCGTTGCGTTCACGCAGTACGTGGCGCACTTCTTAGAGGATGCGGCGGACGTGCTCGAGACGGCGTTCGCCGCCATCGCCGGCGCACGAGGGCGTTCCGGGACGGATCAGCGCCTCGCCCATGCACTACGCAGCTTCGCCGGGGCGGTGCAACCTCGCGACGACGTGAGACGCTTCTTGGTAGGATAAGCCTGCCGGATTGCGGCGATCCGGATTTTAGGTCTTTTTGATGGATGTTCTCACGAACGCCGCCTAGGATAGGAATGTGAGATGGGCCGTTCGCATTTCGATCGTGCTCGGTGCATCGATTGGATTTGGAACGGTTGCAGTTGCCGGTGAAAGCGCCGCCTCCATGTTTCGAGGCGATGCTGCGCATCGCGGTCGCTACGAGTCTTCTTCGCCCAGCCTGAGAACCGTAAGGTGGCGCTTTCAAGCCAAAGGAGCGATCTTCTCCTCACCGACGGTCCACGATGGAGTGATATTCATCGGGAGCGAGGACGGGCAAGAGTACGCCGTGCGCGTATCGGATGGAACACTGGTCTGGAAGTTTGCGACGAAGGGGCCCGTAAATTCTTCGGCAGCCATTTCGAATGGTGCCGTGTTTTTTTCCAGCTTGGACGGAAACGTATATGCCGTCGACGAGACCAGAGGCGTCGAAAAGTGGCGCTTCCGCACTCGCGGCGAGCGACGCTTCAGCGCGCCGGGAATTCACGGCATGCTGCCCCGCACGGAGACGATGCCGGACCCCTTCGACGTTTTCTTGTCGTCGCCGGCCGTGGTGAACGGCATCGTCTATGTAGGGAGCGGGGATCACAACGTTTACGCGATCGATTCCCACTCGGGGGCGCTTGTTTGGAAATTCACAACCGGCAACGTCGTGCACGCTTCTCCAGCAGTCGATGGCGGCGTGGTTTACATCGGCAGCTGGGATCGATATTTCTATGCTTTGAGCGCGCGAACGGGAGCGGTGCTCTGGAGGTTCGCCACCGGCGACGATCGGGATATTTACAACCAAGTGGGCATCGCTGGCTCGGCGGCGGTTGCTAACGGCTTGGTATACTTTGGATGCCGGGACAGCCATTTCTACGCGCTGGACGCTCGAACGGGGAGCTTGGTCTGGAAGCGCGACGAACATGGCAGCTGGGTCGTCGGATCGCCCGCAATCGCAGGCGGCACGGTTTATTACACGACGTCGGACGAGCGAACGTTCTACGCCGTCGATGCCAAAACGGGAGCACCGCACTTCACGGTCGGATATGGTGCGTTCGCTTTTTCGTCCGCGTCGATCGCCGGCAGCATCGCATATTTCGGCTCGTTTGACGGGCGCTTGTATGGCGTCAACGTGAACTCCGGAGCCGTGGTCGCCCGGTTCTCAACAGATGCATCGGCGCGCCACTTGCGGGAACACGTCGATGCTTTAGGCAATCTTGACCTGCGCTCGTTTTACTCCACGGCGACGCTCGATGGCACGATCGTCGGATTGAACGAGATCTATGGTTTGGGGTCGATAGCAGGATCGCCGGCGATCGCCGGAGGTACGCTCTTTATAGGAAGCACCGAAGGAACGCTCTACGCTATTGAATAGGGAGGCTGCATGGGACGAGTCATTCACTTTGAGATCCACGCTTCGGACTTGGAGCGCGCGTCGAAATTCTACACCGAGGTCTTCGGCTGGAAGATTCACAAATGGGAGGGACCGGTAGAGTATTATCTCGTCGGCACGGGCGAAGGCGACGGTATCGACGGCGGGATTTTGCCGAGGCGCGGCGAGACCCCGGAGATCGGCGCGCCGGTGAACGCCTTCGTTTGTACGGTAGGCGTCGCGTCCCTTGAGGACGGGATAGCGGCGGTGGAGCGCGCCGGCGGCACCATCGTCGTTCCGAAGAACGAGATTCCCGGTATCGGCTGGCTGTGTTACGCAAACGACACTGAAGGCAACATATTTGGAATGCTGCAGCCGGCGTAATACACTCAAGGGCGTCGGCACGAAAATGGGGGGTATCGAATGATCTCAGGGTCGTCAGTTTCGACTGCAAACGTCGTCGACGCGTGTTTGCGCTTGGGCTTACCGCTGAGATGCGCCCCGCCGTCAATACGGCCGCTAGTGCCGGGGACGACGATTGCGGGTCGAGCCCTGCCGGTCGTGCACTACGGCAGCCTCGACGTCTTTTTCGAGGTTCTGCAAGGCGCGCAGGCCGGAAGCATTCTCGTCGTGGACAATCAGGGGCGCGGCGATGAGGCCTGTATCGGCGACTTAGTTACGCTCGAGGTCAAGGCTGCGGGTCTTGGCGGCATCGTGATCTGGGGCGCGAATCGCGACTCGCAAGAGATTTGTTCGATTGGACTGCCGCTCTACAGCATTGGCGCGACGCCGGTCGGCCCCCGGCGGCTCGACTTTCGCAAAGCGACGACACTTGAAGAGGCCGTGATCGGCGGCGAATGCGTGACCAAGCAAGATCACGTCTTTGGTGACGATGACGGGGTTGTGTTCGTAGAAGGCAGGCACGTCGAAGACGTCATCCGCATGGCACGCGACATTCGCGGCAAAGAGGAGGCGCAGGCCGAGCTGGTACGACAGGGCCGGTCGCTGCGCGAGCAATTCGAATTCTCCAGGTTTTTGCGGGAACGTGAGGTCGACGAAACGCTCACATTCGGCAAACACTTGCGCAGCATTGCCGCGGCAATCGGTGAGTAAGCCCGACCTCAGCGCGCATAGATAGATTCAGAACGCGTAGGAGGGCCCACATCTCGCAACAGCTTTCGGAAGCGGCGATCCTCTGAGATTAACTTGAACCAAGGCAGACTCTTCAGAAACGGCAACGTCGGCTCGCGTTGCTCGTAGGCGGCTTCCAGGTACGCCAGCGCCTCCTGGGCGCGGCCCAGCCCGCTGGCAACCATCGCGAGGTTCCAACGAACGACGTACTCGCTACGCGCGACGGCGCGGAGAGCGTCAAATACGCCCGCGGCGCGCCTGTCGTCTCCCAGATCCGCGTAAGCGCGGCCAAGCATAGGCAAGCGAAAACTCGGGTCCTCACCGCGATCTTGGGGGAGGAGTTCCAGGTCGGCGATCGCGTTTTCCGGCTCACCGATGAGGAGGTAGGCCTGAGCGCGATAGCGTCGCGCGATATAGAACGACCGGTCCGCCTCCAAGACGTTGGAGATTATCGCGATGGCTCGGGCATAGTCCCCCGAGTGCAAGAGCACGCGAGCGAGCAGTAGTCGCAAAGGCAGGGATGACGGATCTCTCATCAGCGCAAATTGAGCGTGCGTGAGGGCATCCTTGTAGCGGCCCACGCAAATCTGCACCCAAGCCGCATTAGTTCTCGCGAAGGTTGATCCGGGGTTGAGCCGTATCGCGATGGCGCTCTCTTTCTCCGCAGCTCGCCAGTTCCAGTCGCAAAAACTCAAGAGCCCGGACCGCACCGCATGTGCAATCGCCGACGCCGAATCGATAGCCAGCGCTTTCTCTACCGCCTCCTTGGCCAGAGGAAATGAAAGCGCGGGCGGCACGTGCCAGTACGTTGCCAAAAACGAGTGAGCTCGAGCGAGGCCGATCAAAGCCGGGACGTAGGTCGGATTCGCCTCTAATGCCGCCGTGAAGAACTCGATGGCGCGTTCTAAGGAAGGCTCCGTGCGTTGTTCCAGGAAGAAACTGCCCTGACAATAGTTTCGAAACGGCTCAAAGCCTTCGCCCGATAAGACCTCCCCGAGGCTTGCGGCGTCTGCCGTGAACGATTCATTCAGGGGAGGATCGGCCACGGTGACCGGAAGCGCAAACCGATATCCTTGCCGCGGCACGGCTAGGATATACGCGTGATCGCTGGCGCGCTCTCCCAATAAGCGACGGAGCATGTAGATGTGCTGCGTTAGGTTAGCATCGCTTACCGCTTCGTCCGGCCATACGCTTACCGCCAACGCTTCTTTATTGACGATGCTCCCGTTTGCCTGAATCAACTGAGTCAGAATGAGGGCTAAGCGCTCGGATAAGGGGCTAACATCGGAGCCTCTGAACAAGAGTCGTCTCAACGAGTCAAAACGAAAATCGCCGAAGCAATAGACCGGGGATCCAACGGTTGGCATGTCAGCCGTAATCGGCGAACGGGTCCTCTTTTACCTCGTCACAAAAATTTTCGAGATGGAACCCGGGGACCATTCTGACCGCGACGTCGGTCACGAAACAGTTGCCGGTGGCGTACGGCTTTCGCTGCGCAACTAGTGCGACTGCCTCGAGGAAGACCGGTATGAAGCCCGTACGGGGTGCGGTCGACAGGACTGCGATGACGTCACTTTTGGGGAGTAGGCCGAGGTACGCGCCGAAATCGGCGGAGACGCCGGCGTTGACGAGCATCACCTCGGCAGCTTTCCAGCGAGCGATTCCACCTGCGTCGTGCAGGCTGATGGCGTCCCATATGAGATCGGCTCGGGCGCCTACCACGGAGTGACGCTTCAGTATCCGACGAGCGAGATTTGCGCCGTCCACCTCGAAGCGTTCGCTCTTACTCATGTAGGCCGCGCTAAGCCCGCTGTCGTGAAGAATCGCGGCAACGTAGACGGCCTCGGCGTCGTGCGGAACGCCTTTCGCCCTGGCGATCAGCTCCGCAAAAAGAAACGTGCGCAACGAATGATTGAAGATTTCTTGAGGTAGGGCGGATCGCGCGGTCGCAGTCGCTTCCTTTGCCAGCGGCGTGTCGGGAATCGTTATGCCGGCGATCGCCGGTGGGGGCGCCTCTCCGACGAGCGTCGCCGCCGCGATCGCGGAACATGCACCAAGAAAATCCGAACGCTGCATCGATAAGCTAAACCCGTATTAGAAAGAAAGCAGAGTTATGTTGCCGCGTAAATCGAGAACGTCCTGCGGCGATGAAGGAGCCAACAATCAATCTTCATCAAACCTTCGTTCCCAGCCGGATCACCGGGGGAAGCGTGTGGCAGGGGAGCGTCCAACCCGGACTTAGCCATCAAAAGCGGCGGGAAATTCTCGCCGCCAAAGCCGCCTATGCTGTCTATCGGCGCAGTCTTCTCGATACGTTCGGGGCCGAATACGTCGACCACGTCGAACGCTGGCTTGCGGCCGACGGGATCGAGATTCAATCTGTATTTGATGTGAACAAGAATTAGGCGGGGCAGGTCATCGCGAGCCTGCTGCACCAAAAACCGCGCCAGTGGAGCGACTCCCGACAAGGGCATTTGATTTTCCGGCATTGAGGCGAGTCTTCGACGACAACGCCATGGACGTCCGCACTCGGATTCTGCTCATGTACGCGTTGCTCGCGGCGTTCAATATCGGCGTATGGATTTTAGCGCTGGCGACTTTTCAAACGCGGCCGGCACTCGTAGCTACCGCCCTGCTCGCGTATACGTTCGGATTGCGCCACGCAGTCGATGCAGACCATATTTCAGCGATCGACAACGTAACGCGCAAGCTGATGCACGAAAACAAGCGGCCGGTCGGGGCTGGTTTCTATTTCTCGCTCGGCCACTCTACGGTCGTCGTAGCCCTCTCGGCTGCGATTGCGCTGGCTGCCACTACGATGCAGCGGGCGTTTCCGACGTTACAGACTTTTGGAGGCCTGATCGGTACGTCCGTATCCGCGCTGTTCCTCTATCTCATCGCGGCGATAAACGTCGTCGTGCTGGTTCAGGTGATCCGCGCTTTAAGATCTGTCGCGAGCGGACAAGGCTACGACGAGCAGACCGTTGACGACTTTCTGTTGCAGCGCGGGCTAATTGGCCGCTTCTGCCGGCCGCTGATCCGTTTGATTGGGCGCAGCTGGCACATGTATCCGCTGGGGCTTCTCTTCGGTTTGGGATTCGACACCGCAACCGAGGTCGGCCTGTTAGGGATAGCCGCTATCGAGGCCGGCAAGGGATTACCCATCCTTACGATCCTTATCTTCCCTCTGCTCTTTACGGCCGGAATGTCCCTGATCGATACGACCGACGGAATCTTGATGCTCGGAGCTTACGGCTGGGCGTTCGTAACCCCCGTCCGAAAGCTTTGGTACAATATGAATGTCACGCTGGCATCGGTTCTCGTGGCCCTCCTCGTTGGGACGATAGAAGCCTTAAGTGTGCTGCGCGCGCAGTTCAGCTTCGATGGATCGTTTTGGAACCTGGTCAGCCGCGTAAGCGACAACTTCGGATTGCTGGGTTTCGTTATCGTCGGGGCTTTCGTTGCGAGCTGGAGCGTCTCAGTCGCCGTCTTCAAATCCCGCCGGTACGATGCCCTATGAGCCGGCGAAGCGATACGCCGCGACGTCGTCGTCACGCTTAGGCGCGCCCGCCGCGAGAATGAGCATGAATTCATCGCGCATTGCGTCTAAACGCGCCACCTGGGGTGCGAACCGCGCCCACGCTGCCGCGTACGCGCGCTCGCGCGCGCCGAGGGCTGCTATTGCCTCTTGAGCCTGTCGCCGGATCGGCTCACCGAACGCTACAATTCCGCGTGTGCTGCGTAGTAACTCCTCGAATTCTTGCACATCGGTCGCAACGCGTTCGCCCAACGCGTAGCCGCGTTTGGTGCTTTGGATTGCGTCCCGATCCGCGATTTGCGCGCGCGTACGCGATACGCACGTCTTTAGGGCATTAAGGGCAGCTTCGCCATCAAGCCCCGGCCAAATCGAGCCGGCCAGAATGCCCTCACGCTCGTCGTGGATGGTCAGGCCTTCGCGAGCCAACATATCGGGGACCTCGACCATCTCGCGGCCCGAGAAGCGTGCGCCGCGACCATGGCGGATCTGTGCGCGATGTACCAAGTGCGGTCAGAGGGCCTGACGATTGCTCACGACATGCATCCGGGCTACCGAATCACGAATTTGGCGCAATCCATGCTCGGCCGATGGGTTGCCGTGCAGCGCAACGTCATCGGTGGAGTAATACTCGGTTAGCCGTTGAACTACGCCCGGGATGTTGATGAGACAATCCGCTTCGGCGCGTACGGCGTTTCTTAGCCGGCTCATCGGCGTATACTGCATCCTCATTGCGCTGGCAACGGCCGCGCACAAACGCGAAACCATAGAGACCGTGATTGCTCTTGTTCACGACGCCCCGGTGGCGTACGTGCTCGGTTTGCTGGTGGTGGCCGTGGGCCTGGCGATCGTTCTGACCCACAACGTCTGGTCCGGCGGTGCCCTTCCCGTAATCGTGACCCTCATCGGCTGGTTGACGCTGATCAAAGGGCTGCTGTTTTTGTTCCTACCGCCTCCGGCTGCAGTGGGGATCGTCCTCTGGGGGCCGGCCTACGAACGGTTCTTCTATCTGGACGTTGCGGTTGCGTTCGTTCTCGGTGCCTACCTGACGTATGCGGGTTTCAGAGTATCTGACGCGCGCTGAGCTCGAGCGCGTGGTCGGCGAAGCGCTCGAATCGCTTCCAAAACGATTCGCAGACCTCGTCGAGAACGTCCTCATCGCGGTCGAGGATGAGCCGACCGCCGAGGACCTGGACGGCATCGAAGCCGATGCCGACGGTGATTCGGAGCTGCTCGGCATTTACCGTGGAGTGGCGCTGACCGAACGAACGCATGACATGCCGTTGCTGCCCGACGAGATCGCCGTCTTTCGCGGCCCGATCAACCGTGTCGCGAACACGCGGCAGGAAGCGGTGTGGGAGGTACGCGAGACCATCATTCACGAGCTGGGGCACTACTTCGGACTCGACGACGACGAAATGCCGGATTGATCGGGTCGTCAGCCCGGCTCCCCGTTGCTTTGATTAGCGCGGCGGATTGCAGGCGCGACGATACGCACGATGAGCACTTGGAGCACGGCCGCCGCCGGCACCGCGAGGAAGGCACCGCCAATGCCCAGGAGCGTGCCGCCGACGACCGTCGCCAGGATGATCAAGAGGAAGCTCAACTGAACCCGCTGGCCGAAGATGATCGGTGAGAGCACGTTTTGGTCGATCATCTGGACCACGACGAAGATCGCTAGCGCGATCAGCATCCGCTCCCAACCGTTCGTTGCCAATACGACCAGAAGAATGATGGGGCCTGAAATTACGGCGCCAACCATCGGAATCGCTTGAAAGACGGCGGCGATGAAGCCCAATAGCAATGAATACGGAACGCCGAGCAGCGCGAGCGATGCGCCCATCACAACTCCGACGACCGCTCCGTTGAGCACGACGCCTTGCACGTACGCGCTCAACCGGGCGCTGATGTCGGCGAAGGCGTCGCGCCAATCGCGACGCACGCTCGTTGGAATCAGGCTGAGTACGAATCGCTCGAGCTCGTCGGACGAGAGCATCCAACCGATTGCGAGCAGGAGGATCAACAGTGCATTGCCGATAGCCAAGGCAACGAGCCTTGGGCCAACGAGAATGTGCGGGCCGATCGCACCGACGGCTACGCCGGCGGAGTTGGCCAATACCGACGCGAGTTGGCGGCCCATTTGGTCGTTCTTGAGGTAGTGTTCCGCGGCCGTGAATTGATTCTGGAGCGAGCCCGCATAGCTAGGCACGGCCTGAATTAACTTGACGAGCTCGGCGCCCACCGGTTGCACGAGAACGAATCCAACCACAACGACCGCGATCATCGCCACTCCGAACGCGATGCCGACCGCAGCTCCGAACGGCATCCGTTTGTTCAAGCGATTGACGATCGGGCGCAGCCCGGCTGAAAGTAGCACGGCAGTGAAGAGCAGCAGCAGCGCCGAGAGCGCCCCAGCCAATACGTCCCAAAGGAGGAATGCTCCGCCGAAGACGATGGCGGCACCGACCCATCCGCGTATGCCAATCATGCTGTCACAGCCGTAACTGTATTCCGAGCCCTCGTCATTCCTTCTAACACCTCGCGCGCAAGGCCTCGCCGTCGGGCGCTGCGAAGCCATTCCCGCCGGTACGCAAAGTGCAGACCGCACGTGACCAGTGGAGCCGTAAGCAAATTGCCCGACGAAATTGAAGTCGATACCAACGATCTGCAAGACAGCATCCGAGAACGCAGCGAAGAGCGCGCGGATCGTCAGCGCGAAGAAAAGGAGGGAGGATGGCTGCGGTTCATCGGGCTGTCGACCGCGATCCTCGCGGTCTTCGCGGCCATCGCCGCTCTGCAGTCGAGCAATCTCGTAAACGAGGCGCTGCTCCACCAGATCAAGGCTTCGGATACGTGGGCCGAATACCAAGCCGACCGGCAAAAGGATCACGTCTACGCGATCGCGCTCAACGGGCTGCTTGACACCGGTGCCGCAAATCCAGCGTTGGTAGGGGCGATGCGGAAGAACTCGGTGCCGGGACCCGCACCGACGATGCCGGCAGCAAAACCGGCGTTCGCAAGAGCCGCCGAGTACCGCGCAAAGATCGTCGAAGAAACGCGTAAGGAAGCGGCGCTTTCGAAGTCGGCTAAGGATTTAGAAGAAGAAACGGTCGACGAAATGCGCAAACATCACGCGTTCGAATATTCGGTAGCACTCATCCAGGTGGCGATCGCGGTTGGCGCCGTTTCGGCGCTGACCCGCGTCAAACCGGTTTGGTACCTGAGCATGCTGTTCGGCGTGATCGGCATCGCGTTCTGCGTTCTCGGCTTCGCCTCTTAGGCCGCGAAAGGACCTTTGTATGCATAGATTCGCCGTCGCGTTGATCCTCGGTTGCGTTCTCCTGCCGTCGGCCGCGCGCAGCGCCGCAAAGATACCGTCGCTGGTGAGTTCGTCCGTGCAATCCGCGATCGTCGCCGCCGTGGAAAAGGATCGCAAGACGTACGGCGGCCGCGCGCCCATTCCCGGCGTTCTGGTGGGCGTTTGGGACGGCAAAGGCGCAAGCTTCGCGCGAGCGTTCGGCTATGCCGATCTTGCCACGAAGCGGCCGCTCACGGCGGCCGACCACTTCCGCATAGGAAGCAACACTAAAACGTTCGTGGTGAGCGTCATCCTGCAATTGATCGCCGAAAAAAAGCTCAGCCTCGACGATCTGGTCAGCCGCTTCCCGCTGGGCGTCAGCATACCTAACGGTGATAAGATCACGGTGCGCAACCTCTGCAACATGCGTAGCGGTCTCTTCGAGGCTTTCAATACGCCGCAGTTCGCGCATTTGAACATGACTCTTCCGAAGAACTTCGACCCCCGCACGCTCGTAGTTTGGGCGGTGAAGCAAAAGCCCTACTTCCCGCCCGGCAAAGGCTACCATTACAGCAATACCAACTATTTGCTTCTCGGGCTCATCATCGAAGAAATCACGAAAGACAGTGTGGGCGATCAGATCCGCAAGCGTTTGTTGCAACCCTTCGGATTGACGCAGACTTCCTATCCGCAAACGGAAGCCATGCCGGATCCGTGGGCTCGCGGTTACGGTCTCGACAAGCAGCGTGACTGGGAAGACGTCAGCAACACGATTCCCGTCGCCTTCATGGGGTCGGCAGGCGAGATGATTTCTGATATGGCGGACATGCGACGTTGGATCAAGCTTTACGCGACCGGAAAGACGGGCGGACCGCCGACCTACCGCCCACTCACGGAATGCCGGAAGTTTCTTGGGAACGCTGCCTTTGGTTTGGGCATCAACTGTAGCGCAGGCTGGTACGGTTACACCGGCGCGCTTCCCGGTTACAACACGGCGGACTACTACTTCCCGGCCGCTGACACGACCATCGTCGTGTGGATAACCTACCAGGCCGAGAAGCCCCCGGAAGGCGTCGCGAGCGTCATCTTCCGCGATATCGCGCGCATCCTGACTCCGGCCAACATTCCATTCGTGTATACCAGCGAGGAATTACAGCGCTCCGGCTTTTGATCGACAGATCACTACCGGTCATCGCGGGGGATCGGGCCAAACGTCGGTGCCGGCCGCTCGTGTCAGGTCGACGTGCCAAGGGATCGCCAAGAAACTCTCGCGATCTTCGGGCTCGAGTTCGTCGGCTGTGTCTACCATGAGGCGCCTGGCCCGCTGCAGTGCGCTTGCCGCCGCGACGGAATCGCCGGTGACGCGGAAGATCTGGGCCGCTACCCAATAGCACTGCGTGGGCCAATCCGTAGCACGCATGATCGCGTCGTGGTCTGCGAGCAATCGGCGCACCGCCTCGCGTGCAGCCGGAACATCCCCAAGCGCCGCATTCCAGATCGCAAAGTTGGCAAGCGTCGTGCTCGACCAGACCGGCGCCTCGGAACTCGACCGCAGCTCGAACGATGCCTTCGTCAGCTCGATCGCTCGCGCGTAATCACCGGTCATCCCCTCCGCGAACGCCAAATTCTCCAGAACCGAAGCCTCGATCAATCCAAAGCCGAAGCGTTGCGCGCGTTCGAGCGCCAACTCCGCCGCTTGACGTGCACCGGCGATTTGCCCCGTGTAGGCTCGCAGAAAGATGAGGTTGGAGAGGCCGCCGATTCGTCCGCGCTCGTCGCTCGCACGCTCGAAGAGCTCCACCGCCTTCTCCGTGAACGCGAGGGCGCGTTCGAAGAATCCCAGTCGCATTTCGAACAACGCTTGATTGAGGAGCTGACCTCCGCTTCCGGCAAGGTTTCCGGTTTCGCCATAGATGCGCGCGGCCGTCGCATAATGCTGACGCACCTCGGTGAAATGCGTTCCCGATCCCTGTAGTGAGACGGCGACGCGGCCATGCGCCTGACCCTCCGCAGACCGGTCGCCCAGCTTGACCGCCAACTCTAAGCAGCGCGTACTCAAGATTAGGCAGCGACGCATGTCGAGGCGCTGATACGCGATCGTGTATCCGCTGCTTAGCGCGAGTTGTTCGAGCACTGGATCGGCGGCGCGCCCGGCGGCTCGTGCGGCTTCATCGAAGAGCGCTTCGGCGGCGGAAAGGTGGCCGCGGTGGGCTTCTACCTGCGCCAACACGCACAGCGCGCGCGTCGCGCCCGCCTCGTCTTCCGCCGCTCGGCTACACGCGAGCGCCGCTTGCCCCGCTGCATAAGATTCCGCCAAGAACCCCAGCGTGAAGGCCATTTTCGCCTCGGCGAGGTGCAACGCTGCATTCCACAGCGCGTCGTCGTCCGGGACGCAAGCCCGCAACGCGTGAGCGGCTCGCTCGTGCATCGCGCGATCGCCTGTGGTTAAAGCGAGGCCCATGCGATGCAACAATGTGGAGCGGTGCAGTGCGGCGTCGTCAAGTTCGGAATCGACGTGTTCCAGCGCCAGCAGCGCACCATTCCGCGATTCCAGGTCGCCGCAGCGAGACTCGATCGTCACGCGCTCCAGCAGAAGGTCGGCGCGCGCGCGCGGTTCCAGGTCGAGGTCGAGCCCGCGATCGCACTGCATACGCGCTTCCTGCAGCGCACCGATCGAAATTGATCGGCGCGCCGCTTCGAGATAACACCGGGCGGCGTTGGCAGCGTCGCCGGCGTATTCGTAGTGCGCCGCCAGCGATGCTGAAAGCTCCGAGAATCGCTCGGGATAGAGTCCTTCGAGCACGCGAGCGACGCGCCGGCGGCGAACGGCAGCGTCTTTTGGCGGCACGGACCGTGCGATTGTTTCGTACAAGAGATGGTGGGCGAAGGCGTATTCGAGAAACCCACGACCGGAGGCCTCGCGAATGATGCGCCGGTCGAGCAGTTCGTCGAGCGCGTCGCTCAGCGCGGTTTCATCCCACGCGCTGACTTCGCGGACGGCATCGCGCGAAAAGCGATCGCCGATGCAGGCGGCAATCTCGGCAGCCGTTCGAGCGCCCTCGGAAAGCCGCTCGACGCGACGCGCGACGACCGCTTCGAGCGAGGCCGGCGCCGCGCGCTCGTCCTCGCGCACCTCGACGACGAGCTGGGTGAGGAAGAACGGATTTCCTTGCGACGCTACGATCAGCGTTTCCGCGGGACGATCGCCCATGTCGGGCAGCGTCCTACGCAGTTCTTCGACGTCGCCGACGGACAGCCGGCTCAGCCAGAGGCTTTGTGCTCCTGCGGACGCGCGCGCTTCCCGTCGCAGACGATGAAGTGCGTGCATTCGCGGCGTCTCCTCGTCGCGGTAGGTCACGACGACCATCACGGGGACGCCAGAAATCCGGCGCAATAAAAACTGCAGCAATTCGAGTGTTGCCGGCTGCGCCCAGTGAAGGTCTTCGAGCAGCAGTAGCAGCGGGCGCTGCGCGGCGAGACTCGCTATGCAGCGAAACAATGACTCGAAGAGTCGGATTCGTTCGCTCTCGCCGTCCAGGCGTGGGATCTCGGGAAGGCCGACGCGCGCGTGGAGTTCGGGCAACAGCGCCGCGACGCTAGCGAGGGCCATGCTGGGTTCGAGCGACGCGACGAGCGGAAGCGCGGAGCGCAGTGCATCGACGATGCTCTCGTAGGGGACGGCTTCCGGCGAGCTCGTCGTACCGATGAACACGCGTCCACCGCGATCTTCCACGGCGTGGGCAAATTCGAGCCCCATTCGCGACTTTCCGATGCCTGATTCGCCGCCGACGAACGCACACGCGCCGCGACCGCGAGCCGCCCGACTCCAAGTCTCCAGCAAACGCTCCATCTCGTCGCGGCGGCCGACGAACGGCAGAATTGCCGACCCGCGGGCGATGACCGGACCCTCGAGCCGGCCGTCTTCATCTGAGGGCGCCTGACCGCGCGCAACGCGCTCCGCGACCGCCGTCGTTTCGACCATGGGTTCGGCATCCATTTCGGCGCGGAGACGTTTGGCGAACGCGGCGTATTCGCTGAGCGCTCCGGCGCCGTCGCCGCTTTCGTGCCGCATCGCGATGATGCGTCGCACGACGTCTTCGCGCCACGGATCGACGGCCAGCACGCGACGAGCCGTTTCGATTGCCAACGCGAGATTGGCATTTCGCCGCGCTTCGGAGACGCGCTCGGTGAGACAGCGCAGATAGGCGTTGCGGTAACGCTCGCGAATGGCGTCGAGCCATTCGTCGTAGATTTCCGGCAGAAGATCGCCGCGATAGAGGTCGATCGCTTCGGCGAGGCGGTTCCGGTCGTTCGACGCCTCCTCGAACGCATCGACGTCGAGCCACAGGTCGGCATCGGCGTTCCAGGCGACCTTCTCGACGTCGACCGTAACGAACCGGTCCGCACCGGGCAGGATCTTCGGGAACTCGCTGAGCGTCGCGCGCAGCTTCGCACGCGCCGCGCTTTCCTCGTCGTCCGGGTAGAGCAGAAAGGCGAGATACTCGCGCGACACCGGTGCGGCGCGGTGCAGTAAGAGGTAAGCAAGCACCTGCAGCGATTTCCGCGGTGTCGCCAGAGCAAATCGCGCGCCGTCTAGCGCGACATCCAGGTGACCGAAAAGGCGAATATCGAGATGACCGCGGCTCTTCGCTCGCGCCGAGCGCAAATCGCTCGCCTTCGCGAGAGTTTTGCCCACTTTAGAGGGGGCCTTCTCGGTTTTGCAGGCGGCCTCCCGGCCCTCGTACGTTTTGGTACGCCTGATTCGCTAGGATGAACGCCAACCACTCAAACCCTAAGGAGTCATAATGTCAGCCTCCCCGTTGTACCGGCAGTGTGCGCCGGCCCTCGCCCTGCTCGCCGGCCTCGCCGCCTGCACGGGCCAACAGAGCACGACCGGTGGCGGGCTCGTCCCGAACGCCGCGGGCGTGGAACGCCTAGCGCATGCGGGCGACTCGGCTCGCGTCGACTCGTTCCAGCCGGATGCTGGAATCCGTATTTTCACCGCCAATCGCGACAACGCAAGCGTTCTTGGGTTCAGCGTGAGGGCGGCCGGGGACGTGAAGCCGCTCGTCACGATAGCAGGATCGAATACGACCCTGACGCAACCCGACTCGCTTGCCGTCGATAACTCCGGCCACATCTACACCGCTAACGATGGCGGAAATCAGGTCGCCGTTTTCGCCGAGGACGCCACCGGCAACGTCAAGCCCGCGAGGATGATCGGCGGCTCCAAATCGCACCTCGGTCCGACGGAAGGCATCATGATCGATCCTTCCGGAAACCTCTGGGTGAGCAATTACAGCGCAAACGCCATCACCGAATACGCGGCAGGCGCCAAGGGCAACGTTTCGCCGCTGCGAACGATCAGCGGAAGCAACACGCAGCTCAACACGCCGTGTGGGATGGCCATGGACGCCAGCGGCCGACTCTTCGTCGCAAACCGCGACGCCGCTATCGTCGCTTTCGCCAAGGGAGCCAGCGGCAACGCCACGCCGGTCGTCTCGATCGCGGGAAGCAATACCGGCCTTAGCTCACCGTTTGCCCTTGCGTTTGATTCCAATGGGCGGTTGCTGGTCGCCAACGAGGGCTCGAGCCTCGGCGTGTTCGCCAAAGGCGCCAACGGCAATGTAGCGCCGCTCGCCCAGATCACCGGGCTTTCCTATCCGGCCGGCGTCATCGCGGATGCTCACGATCACATCTGGGTCGCGGACTTTAGCGCCAACACGATCAAGGAGTTTGCTAGCAACGCCAACGGCAACGCGACGCCGCTGCGTACGATTCAAGGCCCCAAGACCACACTCAGCGGAGCGAACTACTTAGCTCTGCACTAGCCCGCACCGTCGATCGTCTCTCGGAGCTGCGCGTTTGGCGTCGTCATGCTTTGGCGGCCAAGGCGCGCAGCGAGGCGTCGAAACCATCGTTTGAACCATACCAGTCGCCGCGGCCGGACGGCATGAGGTCGAAAAGATGCCAAACGGGACAGAGCAAGTCGATCCCGCGCTCGCGGTCCTCGAGCATAGAATGGGCGGTGTAGACGTGGCGCACCTCGTCGCCGTCCTTTGCGAAAACGACGACCGTCGAATCTGGATTACCCTCGGCATCTTCTGCGCCGATGGCACGCGCGAACGCCGAACCGTCGTCCGAAAGCAGCCGCAGGCGATGCCACTCGCGATGGGCGCCCCAAGCTTGTAGTTTATCGACCGGCGCGCGCGACGCTATGACGAAGTTTGCTCGCTGCGTTACGTGCGGCGCGACACCGTTAAACCCGTCGAGCCAAAGCGAGCACATCGGACAGAAGCTATCGTCGTTCGCCCAGTACATCAGGTGATAGAGGATCAAGTAGGGCTTGCCGTTTGCGAACAGCTCGGACAAACGAACGCGCTTGTCGCCTTCGATGAACTCGTAGTCGGGGACGACCGGACCCGGCGGCAGGCCGCGCCGCATCGCCGCGACATCTTCGAGCCGGTCGCGCAATTCGATCTCCGCGCCGCGCAGTCGAGCGCGTGCCTGACGATACGCCTCGTCGGCGCCGGGCATCAGGATGCTTGAATCCGCCATGTCATTTCCTTTCGAGCGTGCGTTTTAAGGTGGTCAGGTCAAGTAGACCTTCAGCGCGCGATCGCTGACTCGAGCGCCATCTCGAAGGCCCGGGGGCGGTCGATCATGACAAAGTGCCGCGATCCGTCGATCATGATGACTTTTCCATGGGGCGCATGCGAAACCCACGCCTCGTACGCTGCAAGTTTGTCCGCCGCCGTCTTGAACCCCTGATACGGATCGATTTGTGCGTCGAACGGAATGATCGCCGTAAACGGAACCCGGATGGCCGAGAGGTGCGGTGTAAGGTCGAGCGACAACGCCGGCTTCATCCACGCGACGATCGCCGCTGGGTCGCTAAGACCCGCAAGGGCCGTCGCTCGATCCACGTCGGCCTTTCGAGTAATTGTGTACTGCAGCATGTTCTTTCGTAACGTCGCGGCCACTTGATCCTGCGCAATCCTTTCATACGGCGCCGTGCTCCTCGCAACGCTTGCGTTACGCTGCGCTTGCGTCGGGGCGACCGGATAGCCGCCCTCCACGGTGACGATATTCGCCGCATCGCGCGGATATGTTTCCCCGAATAGCACCGCTACCGTGCCACCTAGGCTGTGGCCGACGACGATCGGGCGCTGTAAGTGCTGCGAAACGATCAGCGTATGGATCGAACCAACCGCCTGGCTCATCAAGCCGTTGGTGCCAATCATCGGTCGCCCGTCAAATCCGGGCAGCGTCACTACCAACACATCATATTTTGAAGCCAGCGCCGCGATCTGAGCGTCCCACACCCACGGTCCGCATGCGAGACCTGGAATAAAAATGATAGGCCGCGCATCCGAGCTGCCAAATCGCTCGACCTGCATGATGCCCACATCGAACGTTCGCTGTGGCGCGAGCGAAACGAGAGCGGCAAAGATGAGTGCTGCTATTCTCACGAGACGAGGTTCAACCCTGACGTACGCCGACGTGGTCCACCGGAAAGCGCGTCCATGGCGCCGCTCTTCGGCATCCCGCGAGCCCCAGCATTTGTAGATCTGAGCCTACTGGATGCGTAGGACCGGCAGCCCGATCAGCCAAAGATTGTGGGGCTGTGAGATCTGCATCGTACAGGTCCCGTCGCCCGGCAAGTGTCGTTGTGGGATTGTCCGCGGCCGCAATCGCGCTCTCGTCCTGCGGCAGCGGGGGGCTGCAGCCTCCGTCCGCGACCCTTCCTCTTGCGCCGAGGTTTCGTGCCGCCGGCTCGATGCCGGTGCGGCCGGCGCCTTCGCAGGTGCAACGTTCCTGGATGTCTCCCGTCGCAAAGAATATCAAGGAGTTGCTGTACGTCGCGGGCGCAGGTACGGGTACCGTTCACGTCTACGACTATAAGACCCGACAGCTCGTCGGCGAACTAGGCGGCTTCGATCAGCCCAACGGAGAGTGCGTCGACGGTAAAGGTGATATTTGGATTACAGACTGGCAGGGAACGACGGTTACCGAGTACGCACACGGCGGATCCACTGCGCTAAAGACGCTGTACATGGGCACCTTTCAGACGGCTTGCTCGATCGATCCGACAACCGGCAACCTGGCCGTGGGCTCGTTTTCTGGATTGATCTACGTGTGGAAAAACGCGCGCGGGACGCCGAAGAGGTACACGTCGACGGCGTGTCCGGTCCTCTGGGGACCGGGCTACGATAACAAGGGGAACCTCTTCGTTGAAGCCGCGAGCACCGGAAGCGCCATATTTATCTGCTGGTTGCCCCATCGTGGAAAGTCGTTGAAGATCATTCCGTTCGATCAGACGATCAGCTATGGCGCCGACGTCATGTGGGACGGCAAGTACATTGCGTTTGCCGATCAGTCGTTTGGCGGTTCCGAGCTTCAAGCGGGCGTCTATCAAGCCAAGTTGAATGTCTCCGGAGGCCTAAGCCTCGTCGGAAAAACGGCGCTGGCCGATCCCTGCGGCCACAGCGACGTGATACAGCCCTTCATCGTCGGCCGCAAGAATACGCCGGACAACAGGGCGCAAGGTATTGCCGCAACGGGCAGCAACAACTCGTGCCTTACGAACGTCGATGTATGGCCGTATCCCGCCGGGGGGAACCCACGTTACGTCATCACCGCTCCCGAAAAGGTGACGTTCGGCGCCGTCGTAAGCATCAAAGAATAACGCGCCCCTCACCCTGTTTTTCGATGGAGGCGTCGCCCCCAAGGCCTGTCTCCACGCGGCGGCCGCTACGTAGGTTATTTGGTTGCCAGGCAGCTCGGCTCGCGTATCGACGCGGCTCCGAATCCTCCGGGATGCCTCCCATCGCGATGACTCGTGCTGCGATTCGCCGGGCGATCACAGCAGATCTCGCAAGAAAGGATACGGACGATGCCCAACGCTGAGAAGCAGCCCAGTGGGAAGGCGGAATCGACTAATAACGCGTCACGCGACATTCTCTCGAACGTGCCGTTGACCTTACTGTTGTTCTGGTTCCCGATCGTTGGCCTCATGGTAAGCGGGTTTTTTCAAATCGGACAGGCCTGGAGGACAGGCGTGTGGGTCGTCGCCTTGGCCATCATGGGTGCCGCATGCGTCGTTAACGCGTTACGGTGCGGCCGGGTGCATTGCTATGTCACGGGGCCATTCTTTCTAGCGATGGCTATCGTCGCGCTCTTGTACGGCGTCGGCGTCATTCCGCTTGGTACAAACGGTTGGAACTTTATCGGTGGCGCCGTTCTGATCGGCGCGCTCATCCTCTGTTGCCTTCAGAAGCGTTACTTGGAAGGTATCGTCGGGCAGGCGAGGCTGACCGGTAGTTACGTCAGACGAGCGCATCCGATCGTCGGAAGCCTAATAAGAGAATTCCTGGAGTTGATTCACTCCTGGACCGTTCACCCAGCCGGTACGCGCATTCGGGTTGATGGAAATGCGCACGGGAATGACGGTACTGGCGTTGGAGAAATTGAAGCCATTAATGGACTCTTCGAGCGTTCCGCTCTCGTTATAGACCTGGATGCTGCTGCTACTCACCGCACCGGTTGCGCTGACGTACGCGGCATTAAGCCGCCGGCTCATCGATGTCGGCTTCTTCTTGAACTGCGCCGCCGTCTTCACGATAGTTTCGGCGATTGTGATCGGCGCACTCATTCTAGCCGAATGGGCGGCCAGTGCCTGGCTCGCTAGCGCGACCCACACCACCAGCGCCATCGTCGGCATGGTCGTGGCGCTCGGTCTTGGCATCTCGCTGTGGTACATTCATCTTTACGTCGAGCGATTCGTCGATCGCGTCTTTTTCCGGAGACGGCATGAGGATGAGGCGGCACTATGCCGCTTCGCGCACGAGGCGTCCTATATTTCCGACCGTTCGACGCTGGTGGAAAGGGCCGTGCAGACCGTTAAGGAGTTCACGAGCGCGCGCACCGCGCAGATTCTTGTTCGCGACGGCGTGGCCGCTTACGCTTTCGCTACCGATGGTCCGCGGGCGGACGTCAGCGAAAACGATCCGGGCATTGTGGCGCTTCGTGCCTGGAACAAGCCGATCAACCTGCATGTGTTTCCTGACTCGCAGTTACGCGGCGAGTTTGCCTTTCCCATGATCTCATGCGGCGACCTTGTCGGCGGACTCATCTGTGGGCCGAAGCGCGACGGCGAAGCGTATTCCCCGGATGAATCCGAGGCACTGCTTGCTGGCTCTCGCGCATGGGGTAGGGACGGCGCTAGACACCGTGCAGAGCCAAAGGAATGGAGCCATAGAGTCGATACGAGAGACGCAAGCGCTGATGCTGCAAGAGCTTCAGAAGCTTCCGCGTGCAATCGTGAGCGCGTTGCGCAAGAATGGCGAAAAGGATGCCACTAACCCCGAGCCTTGAAAGCTGCTACGTGAGATGGGAGGAAGCATCATGTCGAAGAACGGCGGCATCATCGGAGTATCGGATCACGGTGGCTGGGCGGTGCTGGTGACGGTGGCGCGCGATGGGACGCTCCTCGACCGCCGCCGCGTCGATTTGGTGGACGACGGCCTGCCGGCGATTCCCCACCACCACGAAGGCCAGGGGCTCCCGGTTGACGAGGCCGTAGCCTTGGTCGAGCGCGTGCGCCTTTCGGCGGAGCGGCACGCAGTAATCGCGCTGGACGCCGTCGCGGTGTGCGTGCGGCCCGTCCTCGGCGTCGCCCTTCGTAACTGCCCGCAGCTTCCGCCTACAATTGCCGAACGAATCAAAGACTACCGTGCACGGAACGTCGCCGACTGGGTGATGTATCGCAACGCCCTGGCCTTCGCTGCCGAGGCGCGCGGTTGGCCAATCCACTGGTACGACGCGAAGAAGGTGCTGGCTTCGGCGGCCAAGGCGTTGGGCGTCGAAAACTTCGACGCACACTTTCTCGACCTACGGAGGGCCATCGGGCCGCCATGGAACCAGGATCACAAGCTTGCAATGGCGGCGGCCATGGTCACATTCGCATCCCTGCCCGAGGCCCTGATTGCATGAACCCGAGGTGGCTCGCGACATGCGCAATAGGGGTCGCAATATCCCCACGCGAACCGCGGGGAGTCATTCGTTCCAAAGGGCTGCTATTGTCAAGCGTCAACTTCGTTCTGCCGCGTACGGGGAGAAGAGTGAGATGGAAATGGAGCGCGAGCCGTTGCCAAATGCCGAGGGCGTGACCCCAGGTAAGACGAGAGGCAAGTTTCTTACACGATGTGCGCAGTTTTTGGCAGGCTTGGGCCTATTGCGCGTCCGTCCCGAATACGCGATGGCGCAGGCTTCGCAAAGCTCTGCGGGCGGTTCGGACTTGAGCGCCAAACCGCCGTACAACGTCGTGTTCATCATCGTTGATCAGCGAGTCGAAAAGCTGCTCGCGGGTTCTGATTATTCGCTCCCCGCCATGAATGCGCTAGCGAGCCATGGTGTCACGTTTTCAAAGCACTTTATCTCGGCGGCCCAGTGCTCGCCGTCGAGGGCGTCTTTCCTCACGGGGCAGCCGCCTCAAGTCACGGGCGTTATCGATCAGATGCAGTTCTCGTTCGTGCGCAGCCTGAGTCCGGGGATGCCCAACATGGGATCCGTCTTGAAAGCGATGGGTTACAAGACCGCCTATTTCGGAAAGTTCGAAATGGACAAGAGCATTCTCGACCCAAAGCCTAGCGTCAACTACCGCAACGCCGCTCAAGCCTACGGCTTCGATATATTCAGCGCAGGCGGGGACATTGGCAGCACGCCGGATAGCGGCTACGACAACGACCCCTTCATCGCGGGCGAAAGCGTTCGATATCTGCTCGAAACCGCTCCAGAGGCCCGAAAGACGGGCCAGCCCTTCTTCATGGTCGCAAGTTTCGTCAATCCGCACGACATCATGTACGGTGACGGCAACGTTCCCGGCCAACCCGAGGTGCAGAAGCCGGTAGTGTCGTCCGCGATTCCACCACCACCGGCAAACTCGATTTACGAGAAGACTTGGCCTTTCACGCTTCCAGCAAGCCTCGACGAATCGCTTGCTGCCCCCGGCATGCCGGGGGCGCTTTCAGAGTACAAGGAAGGATGGGACGGCTGGTCCGGCACGATCCCGACGGATCGCAAAGACATGTGGACAATCTTTTACAACTACTATCTCAACGCGATTCAGGACGTCGACCGCGGCATCCAACAGATTGTCGACGTCATGGATCAAATGGACTTGTGGAAGGACACGGTTGTCGTTTTCACGGCCGATCACGGGGAGATGGGCGGCGCGCACGGAGGCCTCAAGGGTAAGGGGCCATTCGTCTACGAGGAAAATATCCACGTGCCGCTGGTCATCGCGCACCCGGTTGCGAAATCCGGCACGACCTGCCCTGCACTCACGAGTCACCTAGACCTACTTCCCACGTTCGTTGGTCTCACGGGACTCCCCGACTCGAGGCGACCGTCCACGGTGAAGGCGCTACCGGGCCACGACTTCTCGTCGCTCCTCACCGATCCCGAAAAGGCAAGTCTAACGGAGATACGCCCGGCGATTCTCTTTAATTACGTCGGTCCATCGACCGTTGATGGAGCCTTCCTCAACAAAACAATGGACACGCAGTTTAAGAACGAAGCGTCGCCGCCGCTCTCCGAGGCGAATCTAACTAAGCGGGGTCTCCTCGCTCTGGTGTTTGACGGACGCTACAAGTTTGGTCGTTACTACGCGCCAACTGCGTGTAACACACCGCGAACCGTGGAGGAGATTTTTAAAAACAACGACGTACAGCTCTTCGACCTGCAAAACGACCCGCAGGAAGTTCAAAATCTTGCATTAGATCGCGAAAAGAACCAAGCATTGATCTTGCGGATGAACGCATTACTCAATGACCTCATGGCAAAAGAAGTCGGTGCAAACGACTGCGAACTCCTCACCAACGCCATGGGCCCGAGGCGCCACTCGTGAGTCATCGTTAGGCCGATTCGTCTAAGGCCACCAAAGTCGGGAAATCACTCGTCCACGCTGGTGACGCGCATGAGGCGGTAGCCTTGACTTTCGATCGTCGTCGTAACGCTCACGACTTCTTCGCGCGCGATAACGGAGTCCGTCTCCCAATCGTCGCGTTCGAAATTGTAGATGCTCGTGCGATACTTCGAGCCGGTCGCCAGGATCGACGAAAGGTTGACCGGAACGTTGATGGACGTCGTGGTGACGTTGCCGACGAGCAATATGGTTTCGGGTCGCGGAACGGCCCGCGTTTAGAAACGTGCTCGTGCCTGTCGACGCTGGATTCATTCCCCGAAGAACGCTGCGAACTGCCGCAGCGACCGCCGTCAGCGGAGAGGTTGAAATAACGCTCCTGCACGTCATTGATGTCGGCCGTGATGTCGTGGGACCTGATTATTATAGTGTGCTTATCGACGACGACGTGCCATTATTCGCGAGTCATATCTGCCGAACCCTTGGCGATGCACTGGCGATCATCTCCGAATACGGCGCGACTGCTGCAGCGCTCGTCGTACTTGGAGGGCCGCTTCATATGGTAATTAAGGGCGTAGCACGTGCATTGTGGGCCGACGTCATCATCATGCGTACGTACGCCGCGGTCTTTCTCGCGTTCTTCGGGGAAGCCTTACGGAAACAGTTATAAGGAAAGCCGAGATCCCGGTGCTTGTCGTCAACGAGTCACTTAAGCACAGCCATCCTGTCAGGCGGTGACCGCCGCCCGCGATGACCATGCGGTTTGGCCGTGGAGGGGCTGCAATTGTCGTGCCGTCGTCGGAGCGCGGCCTCCGCGGCTCGAAAGAAAATGCCGCCGATTCTCCCGCTTTCTCTCGAGGTCAGAAACGCCGAATTCCCTGATTAGAATCAGACGTTCTCGTTGGTGGAGATGGGGGACTCGAACCCCCGACCCCTTCCACGCGAAGCAGGGAGATCGTTTTGACCGGCGCTTGCTCCACAAGGGTTTCTGCCCGTTAAAGCCGTCCTCTCCCCATGTTCTCCCCACGAGGGCAGCGTACCCAGACCGTGTCGCGCATCGAGCGGAAGTGGTGCCCGCCGAGCCGAACCTTGCTGTTCCATCAGGACCCTCGGAGGTAGAAAATTATGCTTCGTATCATCTTTCCTGGAGTGCTAGTCGCAGTCGTTATAATCGTCGCGCCAATCAGCGTTCAGGCTCAGCCGATGGGCGCAATGTCAGACTCTGACTACATGGCAAAAGTTATGACCGCCGCGCCGGCGCCCGTCGTTAAAGGCGCGACGATCGTGCAGATGCAGAAAGACGGCACCATGCGGACCCTTCAGAAAGGCTCGAACGGCTTCACCTGCATGGTTGCCGCTGACAATTCCATGTGCTTGGACAACAACGCCATGCAATGGGCGCACGCGTGGATGACGCACGCGACTCCGCCCGATGGCGTCGGCTTCGTCTATATGTTGTCCGGTGACAACGGCGCAAGCAATACCGATCCGTACGCGACTGCAGCGGCCGACGGTAACCATTGGGTGAAAACCGGACCCCACGTGATGATCGTCGGGCCCTCTGCCAAAACGATGGGCTACCCGGCGACCGCCGATGCCGATCCAACGAAGCCGTATGTGATGTGGGCCGGCACGCCATACGCGCATTTGATGATTCCGGTAGGCTCTTCGCCGTGATGTAGCGCCCGTGCCCGCGCAACGGCGCGATTCGGCAAGCGCGTTTGGCGGACTAGGACTTCGAGTACCGTGAAGCCCGAGGCTCGAACAAACGCGCTGCCTTTCTTGTTCTCGGACATCGGTGGCAGCACGCGTCGCTGGGAGGTGCATCGCGAGGCGATGGAAGAGGCACTGCTACACCACGTGCAGTTGCAATGCATGCGAAGCCCCAGCTGCCCAATGGATTCGCATTACCTTTGCATTCATGGCACGATCATGCGTTTTGGAACGCTCGTACAATCCGTGCGCTGATCAACGTAGCCGACCTGCTATCATCGGAGCATTTTGTTTCCTCGCTCTTATTCGGGGCCGCCAAGTCGATCCGGGCTTTCACTTCAACGTCTTTGTAAACCGCGATCTCGTGCTCTCTGCACCCTATTCGGCAGAGGCTGAACCATGATATACGCGCTTGCGCTCGCGAGCTTCGTCGAACGCTGCGCTCGGTATTTCAAACGACGCTTTAGCGTCGATGAAGACACCCGACAAACCGATAAAAGGACAGTATTAGTTGCTTTCCCCGCCTCGCGTTCGTGCTATTCCTTAGGCGTTATGTTGCGAGAAACAGCATCGCCGGCAAAGCAGGTTACGGTAACTAGTTACTCACAGTTCTTAACTCGCTGCGCCATTACTCCAACTCATTCCTCATTGAGGAGGGTGCTGACCCCATTTTAGTCGCGCGACGCAACGGGCACGTCGATACGCGCATGGTGCTCGACCGTTACGGCCACATGTTCGAAGGAGCACGCCGACAGGCAGCCGAGACAATGGATCGCATTTTTGATACCGTCGAGATTGGTCGTCAAGTGGTGGTCAAAACGCAGGCGGTAGTCTCAGGACATCAAACACGGATCCCAAAAACGCTTATGAAATCGGCACGTTTCCTTGTGGAGATGGGGGGGACTCGAACCCCCGACCCCTTACATGCGAAATGATTCTGGCTCACACGAGCCATCGTCCAAGAAGGCCCGAAAACACCGAAAAGCGTCGTAGCCATCGAATCTTGCGATCTCTCGAAACGTCCGCCAGCGTCCGGGACTTTCCGGAGTATTCCGCCAGTATGGTCGTCAAATGGTCGTCAGATCGTAGACTCTTGAGCTCAACATAAACAGCGCGCCTCCGATGGATAGCCGTGCCGCTAGGGGTGACCGAGCAGTCCTTGGAGTCCCGTCGGCTCTAGATTCGCAATAAGTAGCGCCGACTTTACGCTAGCACGCGCTTAAATTGACGCCTGAATTCGCCGCCGTCCCAGCTAGGCGTCGTCGACGCGCCGTAGACCAAAGCCGCGTCCGCAGCAAGCGCGCGGATCCAGCGAATTTCCTCCGGATTCAAGCATGCGCCGCTCACATGGGCTCCGCACAAGAGCAACGCGGCAATGCGCCTGCCGACGATTATCGGCACCATGATGACCGGCCTTGCAATGCCAGGTGGCAGACGGCGCTCGTGCCACTGTAACGAATCGATGTTCGTAACGCTCGGTCGAGCTTCAGCGCGCGATACGGAAGGATCGTCGAGCAGCATGTGCCATAGCGTGCGCGCCGGCCAGCCGTCCGCTGCGACGCGTCCAAACCCCCCGTCGATGGCGCGCTCGAACAATGCCACCGAGGCCAGGCCGAACGCGCGAGCAACTCCGGTACTCAGAGGCTCGTGCAGATCCTCCTTGACCGAGGCTCTACGAATCTCCGCGGCAACGATTTCGACCCTTTCGCGCACTACGAGCTGCTCGCGAAAAAAAAGAAAGTCGATTGTTCTGCCGATCCGCCTTCTCAAAGCGCTGATCGTAAGCCCAATAAGGAATGCAACTCCAAAGTAGGTGGCCGTTTCGAAGCGTGAGGCCGGAATCTTAGTAGTAAAGAGCCAGTCGATAGCAATAACGATCAAGCCGACGAATGCCGCGACGGCGCCAACGGCCATCGAACGGCTGATGACGAACCGAACGTCGATCACGCGGTAACGGATGACGGCATATGCTACTGTAAGCGGAAAGGCGGCAACGAATAGACAGAGGACCCAAACAAACACAACCGGCATGCCTGAGAGCGGGCCTCCCCACGAGAGAAATATCCCGGCCAGTGCAGTCGCCGTGCAAACTAAGCCGAGCATCACCCATTTTATGCGAATTCGCTCCGCTCCACGCGCATCAAAATACGCCGTAAGTAGAAGGGTGGCCCCGCCAGTCAGTATTAAGACGCAACCAGCCAGCCAAGCATTCCAGAGAAAGCGCGTTGGACCCGGGGGCACGATGGAGAACCAGCGGCCAAGATCTATTGAGAGGAAAAGCGCGGCCAACGCAACGACCAGCAAAGGGACGCAATCGTCGATCCCCTTGCGCCACGTCATCGGAGCGTTACTCGGAAAGCGCAGACAAAACACGAAAAATCCAGCGGCTCCGGCAGCTGTGAGAACGTCCTCGGCAATGCCCAAAGCTATGAGCCATGTTGTGGGAAGGTAAGAAACCGGATACAGCGTGGAATGCGGCAATATTGTTGCGGCAATAGGCAGCGCCAGGAGGTAAAAGCCCCAGGTCATTTTATTTGGACGAAGCAGAACCAACACCAAGCCCACCAACGCGAAAATCATGCTAACGGCGATCTGAAGGGCGCGGAAGACCCTTTCGATCGGTCGTAGAGGCTTGAGGCGACGCGCTTCGATGGTCAAGATTCGGGCTTCATGACCGTGGAAGAGTCGCAACCTCACGCGTTCGCCGGGACGAGGCGCGATTTGACCAGTGAGTGTGAGGCGATCGTGCACCGGCAGTGCGGCGGCGACCCGATCGCCGAGTTTGATCCCTGCTCTTTCGGCCGGGGACGTGGGCACGATGCTCGTGACGATCCACGAACCGTCGTCTGCGGGCAACCCGAAATCTCCGACGGTTAACCCGAAATCTCCATACGAGCCCGGATTCCAGATGATGGTCGCATACCACAGAGCCGACGCCGTAACGATCGCGATCGCCAAAGCCGCTGTAATGTTGGCCAGTCGCGCTCGCTTCGTCAATCTTATCTCTCGGCTCCGCCCCAAGCCGATCCCGCCAAAGCCATACGGCCGCGTCGATAGTACGTCGACCTAGAGCGTGCTCGGCGGGCTACGGCTTCATCTCCAAGCATATCGGCTGAGCCTGCGAGGCGCGCAAACGCGCGGTCGCAATCTAGCGGAGTTTGGTGCGCGCATTCTTCCAGCGTGTCGATGACGCGGCGCAAGCACTCGTGCGTTCCGGGTCTGCCGAGCTGCACTCCGAGGCGTGCACGGGCAAGCTCGATGCCGGCGCTCCACGTCATGCTTTTCGGGCCGAACTCCGACTCGCCCAGCGGATCTATGAGGTCCCGCGCTCGCTCACTATCACCGGCAACGCGGCGCCCAAGTAAGGCATCGGCCCGCACGAGCGCGAGCGCCTCCTTGTAATACGGAAGTGCATCAACAGTGGTTATTGCACCGGCTTTGTCGGCGAGTTCAAGCGCTTGGTTCCATCGTTTCTGCTCGATGGCGATTCTTGCGGCCATGCAGTAACCCGCGAATCTCAGATGGGGCTGCGCTCGGACAGAAGCAACGACCGATTCTTGCCGTGCTACGATGCTCTCGGTCGCCAGCCGAAGTGCGGCGGCAAGTTCCGATTCGGCTTCGGAAAAGCGCTCTAACAGATACCAGAGAGCGCAGCGTGCTTGACGGAAGGCGGCCTCGGCCAGCGGCCCCGCGCGCCTCGCGAGGTCCAAACCGGTGCGTGCGGTTTCCAACGCATCGTCGAAAAACCACCAAGTCGTCTGTGCGTAAAGCAATTCCTCTATGGCGGCCGTCGCCAGATCGGAACGATCGCAACGCCTTCCCAATGCATAAGCGGATCGGCAAGCCAGTAGCGCCTCTTGCCCCGATCCTAGCTTTCGCGCACTATTTGCCTGGTGAATTAATGCTTCGGCCTCAAGCGCAGCGTCATCGTAGGATCGCGCTTTTTGGATAGCGGCGATCGCATCCGACTTCTGCTCGGCGGCACTCCCGATCACGCCTTCAATGGCAGCCAGGTCGAGCGTCGTTCGAATCGATTCGGCGGCATCGGCTCCGGCGTTCGCCAATGTCACGGCCTGGCGTGCCCGCGTTAAGGCAGCGACAGCATCCCCGGTCGCAACCAAGGCACGCGCCGCGGTGCGGTGCAGCATCGCAATCAGGATGCCCTGACTCGGTGTACGTTCTGACCGCTCCCCCATTGCAACACCTGCGTCACAACGCTCGATCGCGTCCTGTGCCGCGTTGAGCTCCAGCGCTTCTTGCGCCGAGTTCAGGTACGCCCTCGCCGCCGCCAAGGGTTCGCCGGCAGCCCGTAGGTGTCGGGCCAAGCGAAGCGATGTATCGCGCTGAGCATTCGTCGTCAGCCGTTGCGCGTAGACTCGATGCATGGACGTGCGCCGGCCGACGTTGAGCCCGATCGCCGCCACCTCCCGAACCAGATCGTGCGTGAACGAAAACGGTGCGCCTGAGATAGGCTGCACGATGAGGCCTAGCGCCAGTAGGTCGTCCAATGCATCCAACGTAACCGAGGTATCCAGGGCCAGAACGGCAGCAAGGTCATCGGCGCTGGCGTGCGGTTCAAGCGCTAACGCGCACGCGACGGCTCGCGCGACTTCACCCCGTTCGCGAAGTCGTATCTCGATGAAACGTCTCAGTGTGTCAGGTAATTCGATGTCGGAGTCGATCGGTTTGGCGAGCAGCCAATGCGCTCCGTCGCGCATGAGAGCGCCCCCACTAACTAGTGAGTTTAAAAGTCCGACAAAGAAGAGTGGATGACCCGCCGACCGATCGTAGAGGGTGTCGAGCACTTCATCTTGCTCGGTTCCTAGCGTCTGCGTGAGCGCCGAACGCAAGTCGTTTCGATCCAGACCATTGATCGGAAGCTCTTCCAAGGGTAGATCTGACAGGCGCGAGTGGATGGGGGTCGCCCCTTCCGGTCGCGTGGCGGCAACAATGGCGTGCTTGCGCACGATGGTGCGAGATAGCGCCATGAAAACATCCAGCGCCTCGCCCGACAACTCGTGCGCGTCATCTACAATTAACACGCTTGACTTCGTGAAACTTCGTGCGATCGAATCTGCCACCGCGGTCGCAGCGTCGCCGGGATGCATTCGGACGAACGCGTCGAGGCTCTCGCCGGAACCGACTTCGCGAAAGACCTTGCGCCACGGTCCGAATGTTCCGGAGGCTTCGTCTGAGCAAGCGACGGCGAGCACTTCAAGCCCATATTGCTTGCTGAGACGGGAAGCTCTGCTTAACAATGTTGACTTACCGATGCCGGCCTCTCCGCGCACCAGCGTGAAGCTTCCGCGGCCGCTGATGACATCCGCGAATCTTGCCGCGAGCCATGCCAGCTCCATCGTGCGGCCGGCGAAGGGCAACGTCAGTTCGTCGGTAATCAGCGGCGCGACGTGCTCGATGCTGCCGAACCGAGCCTCGAACGTTGCCGACGGCTCCACGCCGACTTCCGACAGTTCAGTGCGACAACGTTCGACCCATGACGCGGCCAAGGAACGCCGGCCGGCCCGCAGCTCCTCTTCGATGACAGCCGCGTAAGCTTGTTCGTCGTACGTACTGCGGGCGATTAACCGCCGCGCCGCGACGGTATCGTTAGAAGTTCTGACGGCACGCGCCAGCACAGTTTCATAAAGTACTGCTAAGCGCTCACGCTCCACGACCACCCATTCGTCGTAATCGCCTTCGAGGAAGTCGCCCTGGTAGAGCCGGAGCGCTTCTTGGAGCGCTAACGGGTCCTCGCGCGCAGCGAGTCTCGCTAACTCTTCGGAATCCACCTCGGTGTCGGCCATCCAGCGCACGATCGCCTTCGTCGCCAGCAGGAATGCATTCACGTCAAGACCTGCTGTTCGTAGACTGCGCCGGATCGAATGGAGCGCGGTGCTCAGACTGTCGCGAGCGCGATCGGGTTCGATGTGTGGCCAGAACAACTCGATCAATCGTTCGCGCGCTGCCCCGGCGCCCCGATTGATGACGAGGAAGGCCATGAGCGCACGGGCTTTGCGGGTGGCCGGGCTCGGCACCAGCTTGCCCCTTACGCGTAAGGCAAAGTCTCCCAGCGTTGTGAGGTCAGACGTCCGTACGTCCGTCCTGGTTTCGAGAAGCAAGAATCGCTCTTTTCGGGATTCGTTCGGACCTGTCAGGTACGATTGGCTCGTTTTTCGGCCGGCACCTGGAGGTTCCAATCCACCGGGCCGCCTTGCTCGACGTTTGGAGGGGAGCACTCAAGAAATGCATATCTCGATTAGGAGGGGGTTCGCCTTGGCCTTCAGTGCAGCCGCAGTGATACTCGCCGGCTGTAACAACGGCGCCTCGCAATCTGGGTTCAATCCGCCGTCACAAAACCTCGCTCAACTAAGCTCAGCCGCCCGCGCCTCTGATGGCCTAACCCACTACTACCTCGTCACGCTCCCAACGCTTGGCGGGAGTGCGGGCTTTGCCTACGGGGTCAACGATCGCGGCTGGATTGTCGGCGATGCGAATCTGCCTGGCAACAAGGTTGGTCATGCGACGATTTGGATAAACGGGCACATCACGGACCTCGGCACGCTCGGTGGCCCAAGCAGCGCCATCAACTGGTCCGTCAAAGGTGACCGCGGCGAAGTTGCCGGCGTTTCACTGATCAAGCAACTCGACCCCCTGCGTGAAAAATTCTGCCCTGACTTGCACACCAATCACATCTGCCTCGGATTTCGCTGGAAAGACAACGTCATGACGGCGCTCCCTACGCTGGGAGGTAACAATGCCGAACCGACGGGCGTCAACAACTCCGGCGACGTCGTGGGCGTGGCGGAGAATGCAACGCACGATCCAAGCTGCGTTCCACCGCAGGTCCTGGATTACTACGGTACAGTCTGGAAAGCCAACGGCACCATACTGGCGCTGCCCCCGATTCCGGGCGATACCATTTCAGCGGCAGTCGCAATCAACAACAGCGGCCAGATTGTAGGGACGTCCGGTTCTTGCGCATCGCCATTTGCCACGTCTTCCAACGAGGTCCATGCCGTGCTCTGGCAAACCGAAACCGGCCCAGCCAAAGACCTCGGCAGCCTTGGCGGCGATCAGTTCAATGCCGCGGTGCAGATCAACGACCGCGGGAAATCGTCGGGGTCTCGACCCTGTCGGATAATGCAACATTTCACGCCTTCCTTTGGCAGAGCGGCGTGATGACGGATCTCGGCACGTTGCCGGGAGATATGTTCAGCGTCGCATTCGGCATCAACAACAAAGGGCAGGTAGTCGGGCAATCCTGTAACGCAAGTGGCGCCTGTCGCGCATTCATCTGGCAGAAGGGAGCGATGACCGATCTGAACCTCCTCGTGCCGCCTGACTCAAGACTGTATCTGACCTACGGTGGAGACATCAACGATCGTGGTTGGGTCGTAGGATACGGCTACGATCGGAAGAGTGGGCGCAATCCCGCATTCTTGGCATTACCGAGTCGCAACGCGCGGTGATGCTCTCGGCCATGCTTTCGTCGGCACCGCCACTGTTACAGCAGCTTACCGTGAGGAAAGGTCATGAAGATTTCGGCTCTGACTCCGTACGCATTGTGGTTTTCAGTCACGATTACGGTTCTTGCCGGTTGTAACGGCGGCGCGTTAACTTCGACTGGCGCTCCTTCACAAGGAACGCGGCAAAGCGCTCCTCGGTCCGCCTTTCCTGAACAGATCCAGGAAGCTGTAAGTCACTACTACGTCGTCAATCTCGGCACGCTGGGCGGAAAGATCAGCGGCGCCGAAGGCATCAACAATCGCGGCTGGATCAGCGGCTACGCGTTTCGGCGCGGCGACAACGTATATCGCGCAACGCTCTGGGCGAGCGGGCGGAAATCAGACCTTGGAACGCTCGGCGGCCCGAATAGCGACGTACCCTTTCCGGTTAAGAACGACCGGGGCGTGATCGCCGGCCTATCGGAAGTTTCACAGACCGATCCGTATGCCGAGGACTTTTGCGGAACGGGCACATCCCACATATGCCTGGGGTTTCGATGGAGAAACGGCGTGATGACGCCGCTCCCGACACTGGGAGGAAACAACGGCCAAGCCAACGGCGTCAATAACCACGGGCAAGTAGTCGGTTATACCGAAACCAATACCCAAGACCCGAGCTGCCAAGCACCCCAAGTCTTCAATTACTATGGCGCGATTTGGCAACCCAACGGCCGGGTCCAGTCGCTGCCCCCTGCCGCTGGCGACAGCATCTCTGCCGCACTCGCCGCGAACGACAGTGGCCAGCTTGTCGGCGCGTCAGGCATCTGTGCATCGCCCGGTTACTCTACCGCCGTGCATGCCCTGTTGTGGCAGGCGGGTTCGACCATCGACCTTGGAAACTTGGGCGGCACGTTGGACAACGGCGCAACAGCTATCAATGCTGCCGGCAAAATCGTCGGCGTTTCGGGCGTTGCCGGAAACGCGACGTTCCACGCTTTCCTCTGGCAAAGCGGCGTCATGTCTGATCTCGGGACGCTACCGGGGGACTTCTCCAGCGCCGCCTACGGCATCAATAACAAGGGCCAAGTCGTAGGTGCCTCCTGCGATCAAAGCGGGAACTGCCGTGCCTTCCTTTGGCAGAACGGCTCTATGACGGACGTGAACAACCTCACGCCGCCGGATTCGCCGCTCTATGTCTTTCAAGGCGCCGACATCAGCGATCGCGGATGGATCGTCGGCGATGCGATCGACCCGAAGACCGGCAAAAGCCCAGCGGTGCTGCTGATTCCCAGCGGTAAAGCCGATGTTACGCCTCGCGCCGCCCCCGTTCGCAAGATCACTCTTCCCGAAAGCGTGAAGGCGCAACTACGGCGACCGGAGCACTTCAGGCCGTTTCTGCTACGCCGCCCAACGACGCCATCGTGAGTAAAGTCACCCCAGGGCACGTGGTCTTTCCGAAGCCAGCGCAGGGACAGTCGGATCGTTACGATCCATCGGAGAAGCATATGTTGTCAAAGCGGCCGGCACGAACCATTTACGGCGCAGCGTTTATTACGCTCGTTACGGGTTGTAATGGTAGTTCGTGGAGCTCGACGCCCGCGATCAATATGCAACGAGCGGCGGTCGCGACAACCGCGGTTCAACGCACCGGGTACTTGAACGGTGAAATCTTTAGCGCGAGGAACGTGATCGTGCGCCCACCCACTGTCTGCGATCAGAATGCGACCACAACCTTTATGGCGATCGGGAAAACTAGAGGCCCATATCCCGGCACATTTGTCGCCACAGGGAAATGGACGATGTTCGTTTTTTACGTCGTGCGTGTCAGTTTTGCCGAGAGTTTCACGATCAAGTCCGGAACTCGCACCATTTCAGGCACCATCGATGGGATGACGGGTGTCGATGACATAAAACGAGAGTGTAAGACCTTCGGCCCGGCAAACGATTTCAAATACCAAGTTTCCGGCAAGGGGTCCGGGCTTGCGACGATCAAGCGCATTCAGAGCGGCTCGTTCAACGAGTCGCTGTTCTGATTTAGCCCCGAGGACTGCGTGTCATCCCTGTAGTGCAGTGAGGCGCAAGTCGCTTCGCATAATCGCACGAAACCTAGGTGATCCCCGAGCCCTTGCTTTTGGGCCCTAACCGAAACCTTAAAGGATAAATCGTATGTATAGCCCTGTACCGCCTGCTGCGTCGAAAACGATTGCATTTTTCATTGCAAACGCTCTAATCGTCGGCTGCATGAGCAGCGCCGACCGCAATGCGATCGGCTCAGGCACAAACGTTCTGCCGCAGACTTCGGCGCTCCAGCGTGTCGGCGCCATGCCGCCGAAGCTGCTCTTCGGCGATGCGGCTCGCGAGAGCGTGCTCTACGGGTTTAGCAGTGGGAGAGATGGAGCTGGCCCGGTCGGCAGCCTGGTATGGCACAAGGATGGCGCGTTCTTTGGAACGACGCAAAGCGGTGGCGGCTCTTCGCAGTGCACCATCTCGAGCGGTGTCACTGGATGCGGCACCGTCTTTGAGCTCGTGCCTACCGGTTCGGGCTACACCGAGAAGGTGCTTCACCGATTCAAAGGCGGCACTGATGGTTCGTATCCATGGGCCGGCCTAACCGACGGCGCTGGCAGCGTGCTCTTCGGCACGACGCAAACCGGCGGCAATAGCGGCTGCACGAATGGCTCCCTGCCCACGGGGTGCGGCACGGTATTTGAGATGACGCGTTTTGCCCGCGGATATACGAAAACTTCGATCTACGCTTTTAGCGGCGCGGACGGTTTTGGACCGCTCGGCGCGCTAACGGTCAATGCTTCCGGCGTCATCTTCGGAACGACGGAGTTCGGCGGCAATAGCGCGTGCTCGACCCCCGCCGCGGGGTGCGGCACGGTGTTCGAGCTAAGGCCATCGGGACACAGCTACGCGCTAACGCCTATTTACGATTTCGTCGGCGGATCCGACGGGGCAAACCCGTACGGCAAGCTGACCGCGCGCGCCGGCGGTGGGTTTTACGGGACCACCGGGCATGGCGGCAATGCCGCCTGCGCCTACGGATGCGGAACCGTCTTTGAACTGGTCCCGGGCAAAACGGGCTATTCCGAACGTGTACTCTATCGTTTCAAGGGCGGCAAGGACGGTCAGTGGCCCAAAGGCGCGCTGTACCGTGATTCAAGCGGCGCGCTCTACGGCACCACCGAAGGGGGCGGCGGCACGTCCTGTACCAACGGCGCCCATCTCAATGGTTGTGGAACGGTCTTTAAGCTGACGGCCTCGCACGGCAAGTATTCAGAGAGGATCCTGTACCGCTTCAAAGGCACAAACGATGGGGCTTGGCCCTACTCGAGCCTGGTTGCGCATGCCAGCGCGTTTTACGGAGCGGCTTGGTTGGGCGGCAACGGCGGCTGCTCCTACCGGTCCGACGGGTGCGGCACCGTATTCAAGCTAACCGGCGCGGGGACGACGTACACGGAGGGTACCGCCTATGCGTTCAAAGGCGGCACCGACGGGGCGTGGCCTCTCTGCACCGATCTTGGCGAACGCCATTCTGTACGGCACCACGTCCACCGGTGCCGGCCAGTGCCCTTCTTGCGGATATGGAACGGTTTACAAGCTACGGCCGTGATCGTGCGCGTTTTGACGTAATCCTCCTCAGCTTAACTTTCGGAAAGGATCGAGCCATGTCCCGACTACAACGTTGTTTCTGTCTCGCTATTATTACTGTGCTATTACCAGTCGGCACATCGGCCGCTGATTCAACGGCCGCATCGGTTAAAGCTCATCTCAACACGATAGCGTGGTTTTCCGGCACGTATCATTGCACTGGGCGGACAACTTACTCAAATGGCAAGGTCCGGACGGATAAGGGCGCGGTCAAGATATCGAAACCCAAGGACGGTTGGATGCAAGTCACGTTCCCGGGACAGCCGGGATCGAGCAGTTTCGGCTACGATCCGAAGAAGAATCGTTATGTCTTCGTCGGGACTGGCGGACCCGGAAACTATGGCGCGGGCTACTTCACGGTGGCATCGGATAAATCGATAATGGTGGCGTTTCCTGATGTCATGGATAACGAGGTGTACTCCGCGGGAGACTTCCAAAAGTTCACGCCGACGTCCAACGGATACGATGCGACTGCTTCGGGGTCGTCGGATACGTATCGGGGCGTACGCTACAGAGCGACCTTTGCGTGCGTGCGCCAGTAGTGTAATTAAACACTAGGTTCACGCGCGCGGTGCGCAAGTGCACTTCTGCTGCGGTCTTCCACAGCCGAGGCGATGGATTGCTCTGCGTCTCCCGAAAAACAAACGAGTAAGTATGGGCCGCCGATGCGGAGATGGAGGACTCCACGGCCGACTCCTTACATATAATACAAGGAGTCAGGTTGATCCGTAACCTCGGCCGCTGGGAACGCGGCTACGCAAGACCAACTTTCGTAAGCACGCCCCCTGCTTCGTCTTGCCGCAAAAAGAAAAACGCCGAAATCCCTCAAGGAATCGGGCGTTTCCGTTGGTGGAGATGGGGGGACTCGAACCCCCGACCCCTTACAGGCGAAGTAAACGCCGCTTGAAACCGAAAGTGCGTACGAAACGCAAGAAATAGCCCATTTTCGTTGCTGCGTCAGTCTTTTTGAGCCCCATTTTTTTGTCCGCTAGCGTTCGCGCTTTCCGCTAGTTTCCGCGCGAATTGTCGTAAGATTGTCGTACGCAATCAACTGCCTGCTAGTATGATCGACTGGCGGTACGGTGCCATCAATCGATGCCCCGCTCACCGTAGAAATTATCCTCAACGGCGCGATTAGACGAATAGCGCTTTCTTCATACGCAATTCTGCGAGAGCCTTCTGGGCCTCCTCGCTGAGGTTGGACTTTCCGACCGCGACGGTAACCTTGTGAACCTTGCCGGTGAACTTGTTATTGCCCGCTTTGTAGTCGTCGCTGACACACGTATAGAGGTTCTCACCTACGTCCGTCGTTTCGGCACCAAATGCGAACGGCTGCGTGTGCTCGACGCGCCCTGCGGCGACTTCTTCATCGTTGACGAAGATCACACCGTTACCGCCCGCGCCCAAACCGCCGTCGAAAGCGAACTCGAAGCGCAGTGAAACTCGCCCCGCTGGCAAACGATCGGGGCCGGCGATCTTGTAAATCTCGCGGCCGAGATAGTTCCATGCAAACCGGGGTGCGCCGTCCGTGACGTAGAGGGCCCAGCCGCCCATCTCTCCACCTTGAGCGATGACCACGCCCTCCGCGCCCGCCTCCGGAACCTCGATGTCGGCCGTAACCACGAAAGAACGGTTCTTGATGTTGATGAAGGCGTTTTCGGGAATACCCTTCATTCCCTCATAGACCGTTATTTCGGTGCGACCTTCCATCAGATCCGGACGGCCCGCCAGCGAGGCGTTGAAGCGCTCCCACGCGCGGTCGTCAAGCGGAAGCACATGGTACTTGGCAGCCTCTTCCAGGAAGACTCCCTTCAGCTTCTCAAGCTTGTCGGGATACTTCGCGGCAAGGTCGTGTGCGCAACTGAAATCTTCCTCTACGTTGTAAAGCTCCCACTTGTCGTTCTCAAACGTAGCCCGCGGCTTGGGCTCCCACGGCGGGCGGTGCACCGTGGTGGCGAACCAGCCGTCCTGGTAGATGCCGCGATTCCCTGCCATCTCGAAGTATTGCAAGGTGTGGCGCGACTTCGCATCGGCGTCATTCAAGGTGTCTAGCACGCTCACGCCCTCGAGGGGCTTCTGCTGGACACCGGAGACGACGCCCGGCTCGGGCACACCAGCCGCCTCCAAGACCGTCGGGGCAATGTCAATCATGTGCATCCACTGCGTACGCAGGCCGCCCTTCTCTTCGATGCCCTTCGGCCAGTGGACCACCATGGATTGGCAGACACCGCCGTACGAGGCGACCTGATGTCCCCAGCCAAAGGGCGTGGCGCCGGCAAACGCCCAGCCATTGTTGTACAACGGGTGGGATTTGGGGCCGCCGATCTCCTCGAAGTTCTGCAACGCAACGTCAAGGGGCTCGGGCAGCCCGTTGAACACGGACAGCTCATTGAAGGCGCCGTTGGGGCCGCCTTGGAAAACCGAGCCGTTGTCGCCGGTGATGTAGAAGATCAGCGTGTTATCCGCTTCGCCGAGGTTCTCGATCTCGTCCAGGAATCGCCCGATTTCGAAATCGGTTACCTCGGCAAAAGCGGCGTAGATCTCCATATACCGCGCAAAGACCTTTTTCTCGTCGGCCGTCAAGTCGTCCCATTCCTGGATTCCCGGCGGCTTGGGCGCGAGGTCGGTACCCGGCGGCACGACGCCTAGCTCGATCTGCCTTGTCAACGTTTCCTTGCGCACCTGGTCCCAGCCCTGATCGAACTTGCCCTTGTAGCGGTCGCGCCACGTCTTGGGCACGTGGAATGGGCCGTGAGTACCAATTGCCGCGTAGTAGACGAAAAATGGCTTGTCGGGGGCCAGCGAACGCTGCGAACGCAGCCAGAGGATCGCCTTGTCGGTGATGTCGGTGCTCGCGTAATAATCGGGATCGGGGCGCATATCCACTCTGGTCATATTGTCGTACATGACCGGATGAAAAAGGTCGGCCTCGCCGGACATGAAGCCGTAGAATCGCTCAAAGCCGCTATGCACCGGCCAGCGGTCGAAGGGTCCGACATCACTGCCTTCCCACGGTGGCAGCTCGTGACACTTGCCGAACATCGCGGTGCTGTAGCCGTTGAGCCGCAAGATCTCGGGCAGATTCGTGACGCTGCTGGGGCGCACTGCAGTGTACCCCGGAAAGCCAGTGGCAATCTCCGAGATCACGCCGAAGTTCGCGCTATGGCTATTGCGGCCGGTAAGCAGTGCCACGCGGGCGGGCGAACATAACGGGGGAACTTTGAGATTGTTGTAGCGCAGCCCGGTCTTGGCCAGCCGATCCAGCGTCGGCATCTGGATCGGTCCTCCGAAGGTCGACACGTCGCCGAAACCCATGTTGTCGAGAAGGATGACGACCACGTTGGGCGCACCTTTCGGCGTTTTCACCTCGAACCGCGGCGGCGCTTTTGCGTTGTGTGCATCAAGCTCCGTGATTGGCGGGTACTGAGGCGGTGGGACGGGAAGCACGGTGCGGTCCATGGAAATCGTTCCGTTGCCGTTTTGGGCCTCTGACTTGTTTGTCATGGTCTTCTTCCTATCAATGGCTCGCGACCGCGATTGTACGTGACGGGAGGCGTTACGAAACCTTCGTTGCGCAAATGACTGGCTTCCTTTGAGTCGGGTAGATTGGAGCGGTTCTGAAGTGCCTCTCGCGCCCAAGCTTAATGCAACCCCTGCCTAGTGAATACGGCCGCGAGCGCCCACGCGAGAAGACGTCGTTCGAACCTATTGTCGTACGACCATCGTAATACGCGAATCACTTTGGAAAGATGCGCACTCAAAATATGAAAAATTCCCAGCAGAATCAGGCGTTTTTCGATGGTGGAGGAGAGAGACGCGAACGCTGAGCCCTTACCAGGAAAGTAAATCCACCCGATCCGTTCGGAAAGCCGCACGCGAGAAACGCGAAAACTCCCTATAGAATAAGGCGTTTTCGTTGGTGGAGATGGGGGGACTCGAACCCCCGACCCCTTACATGCGAAGCAAGTGCTCTACCAGCTGAGCTACATCCCCAGAAGGCCGGTTTGGCGACCTGGAGGATTGTACGTGCCCGCATGGGCACCTGTCAAAGCACATGACGAGAGTCTGCTGCGTGGCGTTTGCGCTGGCGGTCGTTGCGCTGGTCGCGCCGGGAAGCACCCGCGCGGCGACACCGGCGTTGCTCGCCGCGAATCGCTGCAATAGCCAAACCATTGACGACGTGTCGGGGCGCGTCCGTGACTACGATCGGCACGCGGCGGGGGGCGGCTCTGCACAGTTGCTGCAGCGCTACGGCGCGATTGCGGACGTCCTGTCCATGCTCAACGAAGAGCGCGAGATTCTGGATAGTATCTGCTCGAGCGATGCGCAGCGCGGGCCGCTTTTCGCACAAATTGCGGCCTTCTCCGCGTGGGCGCTGGCCTTAGAGTCGGACGTCGCGGTAAAACTCAACGCCTCGTGCGGCACTGCATCGAAGGCGCTGCCTGCGATCATGCTTGCGGACGCCTGGCTCGGGCTTGCCAATGTCGTCAACGCAAACGGGGGCACGGTTCCGCCGGCATTCGCGGAGGTTATTCCAAAGATCCAAATCCGCGCCGCCGCGGTGGGACTCGCATTGCCGCCATGGCCCGACGCATCGGCCTACTGGCGTGATCAGGTGCGCGCTAGATCCAAGAACGCCTTCGCCGCATGCCCCTCCCCGAGTCCGTCGCCAAGCCCGTCCGCGAGCCCGTCGTAGCCATTGGGTCATCCTTCGACTCCGCTCAGGATGACAGAAGGGAAAATTGCGAATAGTTCGCAAATAGACTTTCTCGTAATGGGAGCCCGGGCGGCTTACGTGACGCGCCCACGCGAATGGATCGCGGGGGTGCTTTCGCGGGAGCAGCGGTTTCTTTCGGCAGCGGAGATTCATGCGAAGCTCAAACGCACGGGCGCGCGGGTGTCGCTATCGACGGTCTATCGCACGCTGGACCGGCTCCGCTCGAAGGGCGACCTCACCGCACGCTCCGATGCCGAGGGTGAGGCTACCTACATGCTGTGCGAGCCGGCGCACCATCACCACCACGCGATTTGCGGCAACTGCGGACGCGTGGAAGACGTTGATTGCGCGGCAATGGAGCAGTTTGCGGAATCGCTGCGCAAGCTGCACGGATTCGAGCTCGATGGACATGCGTTGGAATTCTTCGGTCGGTGCCGCTCGTGCGGATGACGCGAGCCGTTGCGCTGTTTTTCGTTTTGGCGGCTTGCGCCCCAGCACGGAACGACAACGCCGCAGGGAAAATTCCGGTTGCGACTACGATTTCGACGCTGAACTCGTTCGTGGAAGGCGTCGGCGGAGAGTACGTTATCGTCAGGAACATCGTGCCGGTCGGCGCCTCTCCAGAAACCTTTCAGCCGGCGCCTCAGGACGTCGCGCGGGTTGCGGATGCGAGGGTCTTAGTCGAGAACGGTGCGGGCCTCGAGACGTGGCTCGACCGGCTGCTGCACGATGCCGGCTCTCGTGACCTCCACGTTGTCGTGTGCAGCGACGGCTTGCCGGTAAAGGATCTCAATCCGCACCTTTGGATGGATCCGGTCTTGGCACAGCGCTATGTCTTAAAGATTCGCGACGCATTGGCGGCCGTCGACCCCGCCCACGCCGATGCCTTTCGGCGTAACGCCGCGAGCTACAACCGTCGACTCAGCCGGCTTGCCGAGCGCATCCAACGCCAAATCGATACGATTCCTCCGTCGCACCGCTACATGATCGTGTTTCACAATGCGTGGCAGTATTACAACGACCGCTTCGGCATAACCACGCTCGGTTTTGTCGAGCGCAATCCCGGCCAGTCGCCGAATCCACAGCAAATCGCGCAGCTGATCGATCTCGCCAAAGCGCACCACGTCCACGGCGTATTCAGCGAGCCGGAATATAGCCCGAAGATCTTGTATGCGATCGCGCAAGGTGCCGGTATTCGCGTCGTTGAGGATCTTTACGACGACTCGATCGGGCCGGATCGGCGCGTCGCAACCTATCCCGCGATGCTAACCTACGACACCAACGTGATCGTGCAGACGTTGAAGTGATGCCGGGAGAGGCCGTGGTGGCCCGGGACTTGGTCGTGCGCTACGAGGATTTCACGGCGTTAGTCGGGGCAACCCTAACGGTCCACTATGGCGAGTCGCTCGGCATCGTCGGGCCGAACGGTTCAGGGAAATCAACGCTGCTCAAGACGATCGCCGGTCTGTTGCTGCCCTCGAGCGGAAGCCTCAGCGTTCTCGGATCGCCGCCGCGTAAGCTTCCGCCCGGAACGATCGCCTACGTGCCCCAGGTCGAGGCCGTCGACTGGTCCTTTCCGGCGACGGTGTGGGACGTCGTCGCGATGGGGCGTTTCGCGCGTCTGCGCTTCTGGCAGCGATTTGGAGCCCGCGATCGGCAGGTCGTTCACCGCGCGCTCGAGTTGGTCGACATCGCGCGTTTGGCCAACCGCCACATCGCGCATCTTTCCGGCGGACAACAGCAGCGCGTCTTCGTTGCGCGGGCCATCGCGCAAGAGCCCCGGTTGCTCTTGCTCGACGAACCGACGACCGGAGTCGACGCGGCAACCGAAGAGGCCCTGCGCCGAATCGTCCGAGAGCTCGCTGCCGGTGGGATGCCGGTGCTGATGGCGACGCACGATCTCGACCGCGTCGACGAGTGGTTCGATCGTTTGCTCGTGCTCGATCGGCGCGTGCTAGCGCTGGGAACGCCGCGCGAGGTGGTTGAGTCGGGCGTGTACGCAGCGATCCGCGAGCACACGCACACCCACGGGCACTTGCGCCACGACCACGAACCGCACGCCGCGCACGCCGCTCATCCGGAAATCAAGGCGTGATCTTAACGGAGCCCTTTCACTACGCGTTCATGGAACGCGCCTTCGTGGCGGCACTTGCGGTGGGATTGCTCTGCTCCACGATGGGGACGTACGTAATCCTACGAAAACTTTCGTTCATCGGCGATGGCATCGCCCATGCTTCATTCGCAGGCATCGTCATCGCGTATCTACGCGGCGCGAACTTTTATCTCGGTGCGGGGGTCGTAGCGGTGGTCACCGCGGTGGGCATCGGCTTCGTCCATCGCCGCGGTCGGATCTCTCTGGACACGACCATCGGCGTGCTCTTCACGGGCATGTTTGCGCTCGGTGTCTATCTGATGAGCCAGCAACGCAGCTATGCGGTCGATTTGCAAAGCTTTCTGTTCGGCGACATTCTTGCCGTGCAGCCACAGGATCTGTGGTTGATTCTCGCGCTCAGCGTCGCCGTGGCCGCCGCGGTGATCGTGCTTTTCCGCGGATTATTGTACACGACGTTCGATCCGGTCGTCGCGCAAGCCAGCGGGATCGGGTCGGCTACGTACGAGTACACGCTGCTGGTAATGCTCGCTCTGACGATCGTCGTAGCGTTGCAGGCGGTCGGTATCGTGCTCGTTGCGGCGTTGCTGGTGACGCCCGCGGCGGCAGCGTATCAGCTGACGTCGCGATTCGCCCCGATGATGGCACTGGCCGCGGTGTTCGGAGCCGTCAGCACCGTTGGAGGACTCTATCTGTCGTACTACGTCCGCGCTTCCAGCGGCGCGACGATCGTGCTGCTTGCGACGCTGCTCTTTTTTGCTGCGATCGCTGCGAAATATGTGCGGCGCGTTACCGTACGCGTATCGTAAACGGCGCAGTATAGACTACGTCGTTGGCGCCGCGAAACTGAATCCAGGCCTTGTACGTTCCCGCCGGAAGCGGCGGCAGGTCCATTCGCATCGCGGGGCCGGCCTGACCGCTGGTCGGCATCTTCATCGTGCCCATGCCCGCGTCGTCCGTGCCTCCAACCATTGGGTGCACGTGGACGTACGCAAGCGTTGAAGTGTTGATAAAAACGGCGTGCGCCGCGGCGCCGAGGTACGTGCCGAGATCGCGCGCGGGCTGACCGGCTTTCAAAACCGTCAGGCCCACGCTTTGCGGCTGGTTCGCGATGAGCGTCGTGCCGGCCAGAACGAGCGTGTAGGGAGCGACGGTGACGCCGGCGGGCGAGGCGGTGAAGGTCTTTGGCGAAGCCGCGGGCGCACCGTCGCTCTCAATCGTAAAACGAAAGACCTGCTGCCCGATGCCGTGAGGCACGGTGTCGGCATAGACGAAGTAGCGATGGTTCGGAGATTTGGTGAACGACTGCGCGAAGGTGCCGGTCGTCGTGTCAAAGCTTGGATGCAGGTGCGCGAACGTAGCAAAATCGTCGCGAACGACAATGAGGTGTATGATCCGTTGCATGTCCACGTCGTAGTTGCGAATCGGTGTCGTTCCGTCAAGCTGAAATTGCCGAATCTTCAGCGTCGCCGTCAGCCCGGCACCGTGCACCGCCCAGAACTCCGAAACGATCTGAGGCCTTCCGCCGAGCAATGCGAAGGCGCCGCGCTGCTCCGCCGGCCCGGCCGATCCGCGCGCGAGGCCGATTGCTCCGGCGGTCGCGAGCCCGAAGGCAAGAAGCATTCCGCTCAACCGGCGGCGCGTACGACGTTCCACGTTTCATCCTCCAAACGTTCGAGATAGCCCGCGGCCTCGAGCGCATCCAGCGCCTCGAGCAGGGCCGCCCGTTCATTTTTATTCGGCATCCCGGCCCAACGCATTGCCAGCGCTTTCAATTCGATCCGCGCGCCCGGCACCAACGCCTCACGCAGGAATGCCTGCGGCAGCTTCACGCGTTCCATACGTCGCGCGACCGGTTCGAGCGCTCGTTCAAATGGTTGCGACTGTGGTTGTCGCTCCTCCGGACCGGAGCTCGTCCTGAGCGGAGTCGAAGGGCTCAGGGTGACACTGGGAGGCTCAGGATGACCAGGAGGTTCGGTAGGATGAGGTGTGAGGTGAGGCGTGAAGCGGCTCACGACGATCGGGTCGGCGAGCGCGCCGAGCCATTCGCCAAGAACGGCGCCCGCCGTCTGCCAAGGGACGCCGTTGACCACCGCGGAACGCCGCGCGATTCCGCGCAAGATCGCACGAGCGACGCGCTGCGGCGATGCCGCAGGAATGGTTTCGGCGCGCTCGATGCCGATGCTCGAATGAAACTCTGTGGCGACGAGGCCGGGGTCGAGGTACGTTACCGCAATCCCCAGCGGGCGCAGCTCGCGCCGCAGCTGAATCGCCGCCGCTCGGATTGCGGCTTTTGCCGGCGCGTACGCGCCGAAGTTCGGCAGAGGGATCCGGGCGCTTCCGGAGCCGACGAAGATCAGCTGACCGCGCGTCGCTTCCAGCTGCGCGAGCGCGGCACGAGCAATCCGTAACGGAGCCGCGCAATTGAGCTGCCACTGCGCCTCGATCGCCGCATCGCTCTCCTGCAGCAGCGCACCATACGCGCCGCCGCCGGCATTGTTTACGACGACGTCGATGCGTCCGAACGCGTGCAGCGCCGCATCGACGATGCGCGCCGGCATGTCGCGCGCGGTAACGTCGCCGGCGAGTGCAACGCAGCTGCCGCCCGCGTCGCGGATGGATTTCGCCAGTGCGTCGAGCCGTTCGGCGCGCCGCGCGACGATCACGACGCGATAGTTCCCGGCGGCCGCGAGCGCGAGCGCCCGACCGATGCCCGAACTAGCACCGGTAACGATCATCGTGCGCGCGTCTTCAGCCATGCGTTTCACAGTACTCACGATATTCGTGTGCGATGCTCTCCGGAAGTCCGGCATAATGCTCTGCTTCGCCTGCAATCGCGGCGGGCGGCGGATCGACGACGTCGCGCGCCTCGCGAGCGAACTGCGTGAGCGTTTGCGCAACTGGCTTGAGGCCTCCGTCGCTGCGTACGACGCCGAAGCGCAGCTCGTGGGGTGCCTGATCGAAGGGTGGGAGCGTTTCGAGCGCCGGATCGTAGTCGGCCCAGCACCACCAAAACGCGCCCAGCGCACCGCGCTCGTGAAGGCGATCCAGTGCGCCGCCGGCATACTGTGCCATGTCGGTTTCGTCCAGGCATGCGAAGCCGTTAACGCGGTTAGTCCCCGGAGGGCATTCGGGATCGCCGAACTCGGTAAAGAGGACGCGTTTGCCGCTGAACGACTGCTGCAGCTGACAAAGAAACGGAACCACGTTGGTATCCAGCCGATCGCGCGCGAACTTGCTGTACACCGAATAGCCGTGCATCGTCGCGAAAGGCCAGGGCGCCGCGATGCTCGACGGCCGCAGGTTGCGATCTTGCCCCAAGTCTTCGCCGTGCATTCCGGCAGTCGCGCCTACTCCCGACGTTTCCAGGAGCGCGTCGGTAAGACGCGCGCTCCACTGCGCGGCATCGTTCTGCGTTTCGGGCTGGCGTAGGTTTGAAAACTCGTTCCCGAGGTCCCATGCAAAGAGTGCCGGGTGCCCGCGAAGGCGCTCGCCGACGCGCCGCGCGAATAGGTCCTGCGCGCGCAGCAGCTCGGGGTTGGCGTAGAAATCGCCAATCGCACGATCGACGATCGAGCCGCCGGCGATTGTGCGGAAACGCCCATGCGTGGTTTCTCGCTCCAGCGTCCAGCCTGGGAGCCAGTTCACGCCGCTCATGTGGCCGCAGAAGAGCGTCGGCATCGCTTGTAAGCCGGCCTCGGCGATTCGTTCCATCATCGCATCGAAGCGACGCAGCGTAGCGGCATCCATCGCATTGGGTTCGGGTTGAAAGGCTTCCCACGAGAGGAAAAACCGCACGACGTCCAAGCCCAAGGCTTTGATTCGGCCCATGTCCGCGGCGATCTCGTCGATATCGAAGCGTTGCCACATGTACATCGCGCTGCGGCGCGGCCAGTAATTGATGCCCAGCAGAAAACGCGACATTTCGGTCGACTTCGCGTCCTTCGACGCCGTGCCTTCGGCGCGGAGTTTATCCTGAGCGACGCTGAGCTTGTCGAAGCGGAGTCGAAGGGCTCAAGGTTACAAAATAGAGCCGACAAATTTTGGATGACAAACGGTGTTTGTGGCGAAGCGGTTCGCGATGGCGCAGGCAGGCAGAGCCCCGATGGTTGGGATCATCATGGGCAGCCGTTCGGATTGGGAAACGATGTCGAGCGCGCGCGATACGCTTGACGAGCTGCAAATTCCATGCGAAGTGCGCGTGGTATCCGCGCATCGCATGCCCGACGAAATGTTCGAGTATGCCCAGAGGGCGAAGGCTCGCGGCCTCGTCGCGATTATCGCGGGCGCGGGTGGTGCGGCGCATTTGCCGGGCATGACCGCCGCCAAAACGCAGCTGCCCGTGATCGGCGTTCCGGTGCAGTCAGGCCGTCTGAACGGGCTCGACTCGCTCCTCTCGATCGTACAGATGCCCCCCGGCGTACCGGTTGCTACGATGGGGATCGGCGGTGGTGTAAACGCCGCGCTTTTTGCCGCACGGATCGTGGCGCTCGCCGACGCCGGTGTTGCCGACAGGTTGAGCGCATACGTCGCGCGCATGCACGACGCGGCAGCCTCCAGCACTCTCGATTGAAATCGGTCGAAACGATCGGGGTGATCGGCGGCGGCCAGCTCGGCCGTATGTTCGCACTCGACGCAAAACGCATGGGCTATCACGTCATTACCCTCGATCCGCAAGAGCATTCGCCCTGCGGGCAAGTCGCCGACGAACAGATTCTAGCGGGATATAGCGATCGCGATGCCATCGAAGAGCTCGGGCGGCGCAGCGACGTGATCACGTATGAGTTCGAAAACATCGACATCGGGTCCGTACGCCATTTGGAAGCGCTCGGGCGTCGCGTTACGCCGTCGAGCCACGTCCTTCACATCACGCAACATCGCCTGCGCGAAAAGGAGTTCGTTCGCGACGCCGGCCTGGCCACCACGGCATTTGCGCGCGTGTTGACGGTCGACGATCTACGCAGCGCCGGCGAGAGGGTCGGTTTTCCCGCGATACTCAAGACGGCACAGGGCGGTTACGACGGCAAGGGCCAATGGCAAGTTGCATCGCTCGCAGAAGCACGGGCCGCCGTGGACGGCGCGGGTGGCGCCGAGCTGATCTTCGAGCGCACGGTAGCCCTTGCGTGCGAGCTCAGCGTCATCGCAACGCGCAACGCACACGATGCGATCGTGACCTATCCGTTGGCGGAAAACCGCCACGATCACGGCATCCTGACGACGACCATTGCGCCGGCTCGCGTCGAGGCCTCGGTCGCGAAACGAGCCGAGGATGCGGCGGCGATCATCGGGCGCAAGCTCGGGATCGTCGGCACCTACTGTGTCGAGTTTTTTCTGTCGACGGACGGAGAGCTGCTCGTCAACGAGATCGCGCCGCGTCCCCACAACAGCGGCCATTACACGATCGACGTCACGCCCTGCTCCCAATACGAACAACACGTGCGCGCGATCTGCGATCTGCCGCTCTCGCCCCCGCGCATGCTCGCAAACGCCATCATGATGAACGTCCTCGGCGACGGCAGCGGCGATCACCTGAGCGGCGTTCCCGAGCTGCTCCGCGATCCGTCCATCGTTTTGCACGTGTACGGCAAACGCCACGCGGTCGCGCGGCGGAAAATGGGGCACTTCACGATGCTCGTCGACGGAGCCATCGACGATGCGGCGATCGCGCGCGCGCAAGCGGCGCACGCGATGTTACGGTGGACGGAATGCTGACCGGGCAGCTAGGCGAAGCCTTCTATGTATTCGTCACGCTCATCGCGATGCTCAACCCGATCGAGGCCGCAGCCGCATTTGCCACGCTCACCGATGGGCGCGCCCCCAAGGATCAGGCCCAGATCGCATTGCGCGCGAGCATCGTTGCCGGGATCACGCTGATTGCCTTCGCCTTCGCCGGCGAAGCGCTGCTGGGTGCGCTCGGCGTCGAAATCGGCGCCTTCAAGATCGCCGGAGGCTTGCTGTTGCTCAAGGTCGGATTCGACATGGTGTTCGCCGAGAAAACCGACCGGCAAACTGCGGACAGCGCGAAGGCCGCCACCCCGCCTGTCACCGATCCCTCCGTATTCCCACTCGCGATTCCGATCATTACCGGACCCGGGGCGCTTACTGCCAGCGTGGCGTTGGTGAACCCATCACCGGATCATCAGCTGCTCAACGGCGGCATCTTCGTCGTCGTCGCGCTCGTCGTCATCGCCATCACGTACGGCTTCATGCGCGGCGCGCAGCGCCTCACGAAGTGGTTCGGAAAGACCGGCGTCGATGCGGTGGGGCGAATCGTCGGAATTATCGTCGCCGCGATCGCGGTGCAACTGATCGTCAACGGCGTGAGCGGGCTCACTAATCTGAAGTTCCACTAGGACCGCCTGCATGGCGTTCGAATAGACGCCCGATGATCGTTCGAGCCGGCCTTCTCTACGACGGCACCCTCGAGCCGCCGAGGCGCAACGTGGATATCCTCGTCGAGGGTGGCAGCATTAAAGGGATTCGCGCCGCGGAAGGCCCCTGCGAACTGGAAGCGCCCTGCGTTACGCCGGGTCTGGTGAACGCCCACGCGCATCTGGAGGGAAGCGGCGAGCCGGACATGATGGCGATGATCCAGACGACCACGCCCAACCAGCGACTGTTGCGGGCCGTTGAAAACGCGAGCAAATCGATCAAGGCCGGAATCACCACCATACGCGACGTCGGCAGCTCCAATCGCATCGCGCCCGACGTGCACGAAGCCATCGAAGAAGGACGGATTTCCGGCCCGCGCATGCGAGCCTCCGGCGCCGTCCTGTGCATGACCGGCGGGCATGGATGGCCGATCGGCCGCGCGGTCGATTCACCCTGGGACGCACGAAAGGCCGTGCGCGAGCAGATGTGGGGCGGCGCCGATTGCATCAAGCTGATTGCTACCGGCGGTGTCCTGACGAAAGGCGCCGTGCCCGGCAACGCGCAGTTGGCCCCCGACGAGCTCGCCGCGGCTATCGATGAGGCGCACCGGCACGGCCTGCGCGTCGCGGCCCATGCGATCGGCGTGCAGGGCATCAAGAACGCATTGCGCGCGGGCATCGATTCGATCGAACATGGCACGATGCTCGACGACGAATGCATCGCGCTGTTCAAGGAGCGCGGCGTTTATCTCGTGCCGACGCTCAGCGCCCCGACCTGCATTTTGGCCAATCTGGAGCACGGGAATCAACCGCGTTACATCGTCGAAAAGGCTCGCGGGTTAAACGAAGCAATGCTGACCAACATTCGGCGAGCGTACGAAAACGGGGTCCGGATCGCGGGCGGCTCGGACGCGGGCACGCCCTTCAACTACCACGAAAACTACGCGCAGGAAGTCGAGCTGATGTGGGCGCTGCTGGGAATGACGCCGCAGCAGGCGCTGCACGCTGCGACCAACGTTGCAGCGGAACTCGTGGGCTTGCACCGCGGCATCCTGGCCATCGACGAGCCGGCCGACCTGCTCTTGCTGAGGCGCGACGTCGGCGAAGACGTGCGCGCGCTGCGCGACCCGCAAATTGTTTTGAAGAGCGGCCTGATTCAATAGCCGAAATAAGCTATCATCATCGCATGCGCAAAGTCGTTTTGTTAAGCATCTTAATTCTGGCCGGTACGGCGACGCCCGTGCGCAGCGCCGTTGCGAGCGCGCCTGGCGCCAATCCCGTGCTTCTCGGGCGGCAGATCATGGGGAGCCCCATCGCCCACGTGATCGTGCTGGTCCAAGAGAATCGCACGTTCGATAACCTCTTCGCTTCCTCGATTCTCGCGCACGGCGGACCGTATCCGGGCGCAAATACCTCGCAGAGCGCCACGGTCGACGGCAAGGCGGTGCGGTTGCGCTCGGTGCCGTTCGAGTATCCGGCCGACCCACGACACAACCACAAGTCACTGGTGCAAGAATGGGATCGCGGGAAGATGGATGGATTCGCCGATGACTTTGTAACGACCGTGCTGGGGCTTCCAAAACCGGCGCCGGGCTTCCCGTACGCCTATCTCCCAGATTCGGAAACCACCATCTACGACGTGCTCGCGGCGCGCTACGCGCTCGCCGACGAAAATTTTGCAACGCGGCTGGTTCCCACGTTTCCGAGTCACTATGCGCTGGCTACGGCGCAGACCCGCATCGCCGGCAATCCCAACGACGCGATCTGGGGATGCGATGCAAAGCCGGGGACCACGGTACCGCTCTTCGGCGTCGGTGAAGCGATGGTTACGCCGGGCGTATTCCCGTGTTTCGATCAGACAACTCTCGGGGATCTGCTGGACGCGGCGCAGGTCAGCTGGAAGTACTATACCGGCGCGTACGACGACGCCAGCGATCCGGCCGTGAACATCTACGATGCCTTCCGAAAAATCCGGTACGGACCGGATTGGCAGCGCAACGTCATCACGCCCTCGGGAACGATCTTGAGCGATATCCAAAACTGTCGCCTGCCGCAGGTGTCGTTTGCGATGCCGAACTTCCTCGACTCCGATCACGCGGGGAGCTTGAGCGCCGGCGGCCCCGGATGGGTCGGCTCGGTGTACCTCGCGATCGTACAGAGCCAACACGCCGTGCCGGCGTGCAACTACTATAAGGACAGCGCGATCATTTTGACGTGGGACGATTCAGGCGGCTGGTACGATCACGTCGCCCCGCCGCCCGGGCCCGACGGCACGAGCTGGGGTTTTCGCATACCGATTGTCGCGATCTCCCCCTGGGCACGCTCGAGCTACGATCCACGCGAGCCGCACGCGCCTCCCTACGTTTCGCACACGCGGCGCGAGTCCACGGCAATCGTGAAGTTCATCGAGGAGAACTGGAACCTCGGCAACATGGGCCAGCGTGACGTCACCGACGACGATCTGCACGACATGTTCGACTACACGCGTGCCGCACCGGTCCCGTCATTTTCGGAGGTCTCGATGCAACGCCTGATACGTCGCACGCATTTCAACCTCGGCGTCGCCGAGGGCAACGATCACGTCGTCGACGACGATCGCTAGCCCGTGGAGTTGAAGGGGCGGCGACTCGCCGTGCTGGCCGCGATATCGTGGCCGGCTCCGCCCCGCGGCTACGGGCCGTGGGAACAGATCGCCTTCAACGTCGCGGAAGGCATGCGCCGCCGGGGCCTCGACGTAACGCTTTTCGCGACCGGGAATTCGCACTTCGACGGCAAGCTCGTGTCAGTCGTCCCGGTCGGGCTCAACGAAGACCCGGCGCTCAACCAAGACGTTTTCACGGCGCTGCACATCGCCGAGGTCTTTCGCCGCGCGGGCGAATTCGATCTGATCAATAACCACCTTGATTGGAAACCGCTGACGTACGCTCTGAGCTCCGAGGGCCCGCCGCTGGTCACGACGATACACGGCTTTTCGTCGCCGCAAATCTTGGCAGCGTATTATGCCGGAGCCGAGCGGAGTTTTTACTGTTCGATCTCGGATGCCGACCGCGACCCCGGCTTGGAGTATCTTGCGACGACGTACAATGGCATCGATCCGGCGGAGTTCACATTCAGCGACCGCCCCGGCGAGTATCTCGTCTTTCTCGGCCGCTTTCATCCGGAGAAGGGAACGCATCTCGCGATCGAGATCGCCAAGCGGTCCGGCATTCGGCTGAAGATTGCGGCGATTCCGCACGACGAAGCGTATTTCCGCGAACAGATCGCGCCGCACATCGACGGCGACCAAATTCAGTTCATCGGCGCCGTCGAACGCGAAGCCCGCAACGAGCTATTGGGCAACGCGCTCGCGCTGGTGCACATGACCACACGGCCCGAACGTTTTGGGCTGACCACGATCGAAGCCATGGCTTGCGGTACGCCGGTCCTCGCCGCGGCCATGGGTTCGATGCCCGAGATCGTTATCGACGGCGTGACCGGTTTTTTGTGCGCCGGCGTTGAGGATGCCGTTGCAAAGGTACCGTTGCTCGCAGGGCTGGATCGCCGTGCCTGCCGAGCTCGCGTGGAGCAAACTTTCAGCCTCGAGCGGATGATCGACCGCTATCTCGATGCATACGCAAAGGCACTGGAGCTGCGCGTACCGCCGCCGCCCACTCAAAACATGCTTCGAGCGCGACGTCACGACTGGTGGGATCGCCCGATGGCCTACACGGAGATTCCGCCTAAGCCCAAGAATCTCGAGTGGCTATGAAGGACCAGGTGGAACGCGATTATTCGGGGCGTTCGCTCTTCGAAAAGCTCGGCGTAGTTGCCGAGGCGCACGTGGCACTGGTCGGCCGGCACGAAGAAACCTTCACCGTCAGTTTGAATGCGCGCTTGGCCAAGGCCGCCGCGCAGTCGCTGCGCACGAGTTACGATCTGATCTTCTTACGCGTGGACCAACCGCGCGATCTCGCGCGAATCCGGCGAGCGGTTCCGCATCTTCGATCCAACGGGGCGCTGTGGGTTTTTCATCCCAAGGGCCGCGGAGCATCTCCAACCGACGCGGAAGTGCGGTCGAGCGGCATCGCGGCCGGGCTCGTGGACAACAAGATCAGCGCGTACAGCGATTCTCACACGGCAACCCGCTTCGTCATCCCGCTCGCGCTGCGTTAGAGCCCCGCGACCAAAAGCGCGGCCCTCGCACGTTCATGCTGACTTCATTCCGGGAGCTTATCATCGAAACGAGTTGCTCGTTAATGAAAGGTGAGGTTCCATGAGCGCCATCCGATTCGTTTTGGCTTTGCTAGCGGCATTGCTATCGTCCAGCGTTGCGCAAGCGCAGCCGGCCACGACGCCGCAGAGTTCTTCGGACTTAAGGCTAGTGATCGTCGTGAGCCGCCACGGAGTGCGATCCCCGACGCATCCCGACGAGTTGAAGGCGTACGCGAGTCAGGCGTGGCCCACGTGGTCCGGTAAGCCCGGAAACCTGACCGAGCGCGGCGCCGCGTTGATGCGCCAGTTCGGCGCGTACTATCGCCGAATCTACGGTGGAATGCTCGGCGTCAGGGGCAACGGTTGTCCGGCGCCCGGCAGCGTGTTCGTGTGGGCCGACGTAGACCCACGCACTCGCGCAACCGGTGAAGCGGTTCTCCAAGGGCTCGCGCCGGCTTGCGGTGTGGCCGTCGGGCATGCTCCCAGCGATCCGGATCGGCTCTTCGATCCGCTTCCCGGCGTCGGCGTCGTCAACCAGGCGGAATCCAAGGCCTCGATTCTCGGTGCCGTCGGTGGCAGCTTCAACGGATTGGCCGGCGCGTACGCAGCGGAGTTCGCCACCATGGAGCAGGTTCTCGGGTGCGCCGCAGCTTCGAGCTGCAAACGGATTTCCGACGTGCCGACCACCGTTGGCAACGACGGTGACGGGGGGCTTGCGGCTCTCTCGGGCGGGCTCGACATGGCCGCCGACGTCGCCGAGAACATGCTGCTCGAGTATACCGACGGTCATTCCGATGTCGGATGGGGCCGAGTCGACCACGCCACGCTCGTCGAGTTGCTCAAGCTCCACGTCCTCGGCAAGCAGCTGGAGCATGGGAACCGCTACACGGCTCGCGCCCACTCATCCAATATCGTGGCGCACATTTTGCAAACCCTCGAAGAAGGCGCAACCGGTAAACCCGTTGCGGGCACGCGAGTGCCGGCGAAGGCACGGTTCGTGTTTTTCTCCGGACACGATACGCAGCTGGCTGAGTTCGCCGGCATCCTGCGGTTGTCGTGGCTCGTCGAAGGCGATCAGCTCAACGATACGCCGCCGGGAAGCGCGCTGATTTTCGAGCTGCACCGACCCTCGGGCGGCGGAGCGTTCGTTCGGACGTTCTTTGTCGCGCAATCCTTGGACGCGATGCGGGCCGGGCGCGGCGAAAACCCGCTGCGAGTCCCCGTCTACGTGCCTGGTTGCCCGAGCCTGGACTGTCCGTTTTCGAAATTCACCGGCGTCGTGAGAGGCGCTATCGACCCACGGTTCGTTACGTCGTGGTAAGGCCTTCGACTCTGCTTTCGGCGGCGGCCATGGCTTGATAGGCTTTGCTCGTCAACTCATGGCCGACGACGCCGGCTATAAAGCGCGAGGCTTCCCGCACCTTCGCAAGATCGACGCCCGTCTCGATTCCCATCTGATGCAGTAGATAGAGCAGGTCTTCGGTGCCGACGTTGCCGGTCGCGCCGGGGGCATACGGACAGCCTCCAAGACCGCCGGATGCCGCGTCGAACTTGGTGACTCCGCGCTGCAATCCGGCATAAACGTTCGCGAGCGCGGTGCCGCGCGTATCGTGGAAGTGCAGCGCGATGCGATCGATGGGGATGTGCCGCGCGAGCAACGGCACGAGCGCGTCGACTTGGCTCGGAACACCGACTCCAATCGTATCGCCGATTGAAAGCTCGTCGCATCCCATCTCCATGAGCTTGACGCCGACGTCGACGACCATCTCCGGTATGACGATGTCGCCGAAGGGCGATCCAAATGCCGTCGAGACGTACCCGCGCACCCACACGCCGTCGTGCTTGGCCGCGCGCACGACGGCGCGAAACGTTTCGAGCGATTCGTCGATCGTCATGTTGATGTTGCGCTTCGTGAACTGCTCCGAGGCCGCGGTAAACACCGCGATCGCATCGGCACCCGCCGCCCGCGCGTGCTCGTAGCCTTTGGGATTAGGAACGAGCACCGGATAACGCACGCGGGGTGCCTTGCGGATGCGGGTGAAGACCTCCGCCGCGTCCGCAAGCTGCGGAATCGCCTTCGGGCTCACGAACGACGTAGCTTCGATCCACTTTAGCCCGCTCTCGGAGAGCAGGTCGATGTAGCGTATCTTGTCGTCGGTCGAAACGAGGGCGTCTTCGTTCTGCAATCCGTCACGCGGCCCCATCTCGAAGATGACGACGCGCTTCGGGAGCGTCACTCGAGTTCCACCAAGGGCGTACCGGCCGCGACGATTTGGCCTTCCTTCACCAGCACGGATTTCACCCTGGCCGCGGCCGATGCTTCAATCCGGTGTTCCATCTTCATTGCTTCTAACACGAGAAGCAGCGCGTGTTCTTCGACGGCGTCGTTTTCGCTGACCGCGACCTTGACGATTTTACCCGGCATCGGAGCGATAACGTGGGCGCCCAAGGCGGCGGCTTGGCCGCCCGCCGACGCGTGCACCGACGGAGGCGCGGCGAGGCCGAACGACCAGACGCCTCCGTCGAGATGCACGTTGACCGGCAGGTTAAAGCGATTGCCGCCATACGTAACGGCGCCCGCGAACGAGCGCCCGTCGAAGCGAGCTTGCACCATCGCACCGCGGCGCAGCGCGTGCAGCTCACCGGTCCGGTCGCCCGAGATGCGCCATACGCCGGGACGATCGGTGGCATCCGCGGCCAGCTCGGTTACGCTGCGATCGTGCTGGAGACGGAGCGGCATCCCTACTTCCGCCGTTCGCCATGGCGCTCGACCGTCGATCAGGAGTGCCGCGGCGCACAGCAGCACCGCGTCGTCGGGTGGAACGTCTTGTGAAAAAACCGATTCATCCAGACGCTCATCGAGAAACCGGGTCGTGGTTTCGCCCGCACGAAAGGCATCGTCGCGTGCGATCCAGAGCAACAACGGGAGATTCGTACGCACGCCCGCGACCGTACATTCTTCGAGAATTCGTTGCAGGCGCGCGATCGTCGACGCGCGATCGCTCCCGGATGCGACGAGCTTGGCCAGCATCGGATCGTAATAGTGGCTCACCTCGCTGCCGGTCGCGACGCCGCCGTCCACGCGCACGCCCGGGCCTTCCGGGAGCGACCAGTGCTCGATCGTGCCGGTTGACGGAAGCAGATCGTTGGCCGGATCCTCCGCATAAAGCCGGGCTTCGATCGCCCAGCCGCGCGGCCGCACGTCGGTTTGCGCGACCGTCAATCGTTCACCGCTCGCGATGCGGAACTGCCAGTGCACGAGGTCGAGGCCGTACACGATCTCGGTCACCGGATGCTCCACTTGCAGGCGCGCGTTCATTTCCAAAAAGTAATATGCGCCGTCGCCGTCGAGCATGAACTCGCAGGTCCCGGCATTGACGTACCCCACGGATTCCGCCGCGCGGACGGCAGCGGCACCCATCTCGGCGCGCAGCGCCGGGGTGAGCGCGACCGAAGGCGCTTCTTCGATGATTTTCTGGTGGCGCCGCTGGATCGAGCATTCACGCTCACCCAAGTGGATCGTCGTGCCATGGGCGTCGGCGAGAATTTGGAATTCGATGTGGCGCGGGTTTCGAAGGTAGCGTTCGAGCAGCACGGTGTCGTCACCGAATGCGGCGAGCGCTTCGCGTTTGGCCGCCTCGAGCGCTTCATCGAATTGCCCCTCCGACTCGACGACGCGCATGCCGCGACCACCCCCGCCGGCGCTTGCCTTGATCAGCAACGGAAAGCCGATTTGCCTCGCCTGCTCGCGCAACGCGGTGGGCGATTGATCCTCCCCGTCGTAGCCCGGAACGGTCGGCACGTCGAATCCGCGTACGCGCCGTTTCGCTTCGATCTTGCTGCCCATCGCCGCCATCGCTTCGGGCGTCGGACCGACGAAGACCAAGCCTGCGTCGCGAACGTCTCGTGCGAATGCCGCGCGCTCGGACAGAAAGCCATAACCCGGATGCAGCGCGCCGGCGTTCATCGCGCGCGCTGCTTCAAGGATCGCCGCGCCGTTGAGATAGGATTGCGCCGCCGTCGCCGGGCCGACGCAGCGCACTTCATCCATGAACTGCAAGTGGTGGGCGTTGGCGTCTGCTTCGGAGTAAATGCCCAGTGGCACGATCCCCATTTCGCGGGCGGCGCGCGCGACTCGAACCGCGATTTCGCCGCGATTGGCGATGAGGAGACGCTGAATCATTTACTCGTGCGCGAACTTGGCGGGGCGGCGTTCCAAAAAGGCGCGCAGGCCCTCCTGCGCTTCGGGCCCGATGCGCTGTTGCGCTATCGCCCGCGTCGTGATCGTCCGCGACTCGTCGTATGAGTTATCGAGCACGCGATGGACGAGGAGTTTAGCGGCGCTCACGGCCGAAGGGGCGGCCGAGCCGAGTTCTGCCAGCCGGCGATTGACGGCTTCGTCGAGTTCTGCGGCGGGGACGACCTCGTGGACCAATGCGATCTCCTTGGCACGCTGTGCGCTGAAGCGTTCTCCGGTAAGGAAGAGCGCGCGCGCGTGCGACGCGCCGATCTTGGGTAGCACGAATGGAGAGATGACCGCCGGAATGAGGCCGAGCTTGACTTCGGTAAAGCCGAATATCGCGTCATCGGCGGCGATCGCAATGTCGCACACGGCGGCGAGGCCCGCGCCTCCCCCCAAGGCCGCGCCGTGGATCCGCGCCACCACGGGTTTGGGGCAGTTGTCGATCGCGCGGAACATATCGCTCATGCGTTCGGCGTCTCCGAGGTTGGCCTCGAAACTGAGATCGAGCGAGGCACGCATCCAGTTGATATCCGCCCCGCCGCAGAAGACGCGGCCCTCGCCGGCGAGCACGACGGCCCGGACCTCGTCAGAGGCCGTGATGCCGGTGAATACTTCGTACAGCTGCTCGATGACCTCGGCGTTGAAGGCGTTGCGCACGACCGGACGGGCAAGCGTGACGCGGGCGATTCCGTCGGCGACGGCAAGCGTGATGCTATCAGACATGCGGGCTGAGGGTTCGCGGCATCATCCGAACGGGCCTCGCACGCGTTATACTCTCAAGTGATGAAGCCCGCGCGCCCGGTCGTCTACCGCTATGCGTTCCTCACGCGCGCCAGCCACTGGCTGTGGGTGCTCGCATTCCTGATTTTGGTGGGCAGCGGTCTGCAGATCTTCAACGCGTCCCCTAATTTGGATGCGTCCGACAAGAGCGATCCGGCGCGGCGCGTGCTCGCCATTGGTTCACCCGTGCAAGGCGTCGGAACGACCACGCTCTTCGGACATACGTTCGTCACGACGGGATGGCTGGGCTGGACGGACGACGGAATGGGATCGCACGGCGAACACGCGTTTCCGGCGCTCATCACGATTCCGGGTTACCAAGACCTTGCGAGCGGGCGGCGCTGGCATCTCTTTTTTGCGTGGATCGCGGGGCTCTGCTGGTTTGCGTGGCTGCTGTCTACCGCGATCAAGGGGAGTTTGCGAGAAATGCTCTTGCGGCCTAGCGATCTGCCGAAGCTCTGGCCGATGCAAGCCTACTATTTGAAGCTGCGCAAAACGGCTCCGCCCCACGGCGTCTACAATCCACTGCAGAAGGCGGCCTATACGAGCGTGCTTTTCGTTATAGCGCCGCTGGTCGTGATCACGGGGCTGGCGCTTTCACCCGGCATCGACGCCATCGCGGACCCTCTGACGGCCGTTTTTGGAGGACGGCAGTTCGCCCGGCTGTGGCACTTCGTCGGGATGGTGTTGCTGCTGGCATTCTTTGCGATCCACACATTCCAGGTCGCGACGCAGGGGTTCTTCAATCAGATGCGCTCCATGATAACCGGTTGGTATCAAACGGAATGAAACGAAGGCTGTTCATCGCGTCGACGATCTCGACGCTGGCGGGATGCGGCCCGGTGAGCACGGCGCTCAATCAAAACGGCGGATTCCGGCGAATGCTTGCGTCGGTCGAGGGCCTCAATCACGGTTTGATCGGAACACGCGGCTTGGCGCGGGAATACCAGGAGCGCGACGTCGATCGGGTCTTCCGCGTGAACGGTTTCGCGACACCCTCGGATTCACGCTACACGAGTTTGCTCGCCGGAAGCTTTTCGGCGTATCGTCTCGTGGTGGATGGTGCGGTCGATTACCCTCACGCGTTCACGCTGGGAGAGCTGCGGCGGATGCCGCAGCGGACCCAGATCACGCGGCACGATTGCGTCGAGGGCTGGAGCGTCATCGGCAAGTGGAGCGGCGTTCGGCTTGGCGACGTTCTCGACGCCGTGCAGCCTCGGCCCGACGCGCGCTACGTGGTTTTTCGATGCATGGATAACGACGGCGCCGGCAATTTGTACTACGAAAGCCTCGACCTGCATCAAGCCCGTCATCCGCAAGCGCTGCTCGCGATGCGTCTCAACGACGCGCCGCTCGACTCGGATCACGGTGCGCCGGTGCGTCTCCGGGTGCCTACTCAGCTGGGCTATAAGAGCGCGAAATGGATAGCGCGCATCGAGGTGGTCGGCAGCGTGGCGAAAATCGCGGGTGGAAATGGCGGCTATTGGGAAGACCAGGGTTACGAATGGTACGCCGGGATTTGATCGTACGCTAACCGCGTCACGACTTCCAAGGCTGGCGCGTTACTCTATTGTCATGACCAGGGGCGCGCTGGTCACCGCTGCTCTGACTCTCCTGCTGGGGAGTTCCGCGGACGACCTGCGCGTCTCCCTGCGAAACACCGCGGCAAGCTATCTTGCAAACATCGCCAAGATCGGCACGATCGCCGGACGCGACACGACCTACGATTACTACGAACGCTTGAACGACGACGCCGACTTGCTCGCCGATCCAAGCGTTCCGCAGGGTTATACCGCAGAACAGTGGCCTGAAGTCGTCCACCGCGTCGCCAGCCTCGATCTCAGCCTAGCGACGCAGTTGCTCCAGGGTTCGTACGAATCGATGGCCTCGGTGCGGGGAGTGGGCGAGACGTTCGTGCGCTCGTCGAGCGACGCGACGATGCAGCCCGTCGCGGTCTACGTTCCGTCCACGTACGTTCCTGGGCGTCCCGGGCCGCTTATCGTGCTGCTGCACGGCCATCCCCAATCGGAAACGGAGCTGCTCGCGCCGCCCTATATTGCACGGCTCGCCGAACAGACCGGAACGATCGTCGTGGCGCCGTGGGGGCGAGGTTACTACGATTTCCGCGGATCGATTGCCGACGTATACGATGCGCTTCATGCCGCCGAACGCGCCTTTTCGATCGATCCGCGGCGCCGTTTTCTCGCCGGATATTCGATGGGAGGCTTCTCCGTCTTCGAGGTTGCGCCGGCTCATGCCGACGAGTGGTCGGCGGTGATGTGTATCGCGGGCGCGCTCTTGGGGTCGGATGCCCAGCGCCTCGTTGCGCTCATGCGGAACAAGCCTTTTTACGTGCTTACGGGCAGCGCCGACGACAGCATCCCAACCCGGTATCCTACCGTGACGGCCGCATTTTTGCAGTCGGCCGGCATCGACGTGTCGTTCTACTCAGAGCCCGGCGGCATCCATCGGCTGGTGACGCTACTCCCTATTCTCACGCTGGCCTGGAACGACATGCTGCATCAGATCGTTCGCTCTCCGCCGCCGGCTTCGGGAAACGTAACGCTGCCGTCGAGCATTCCGATGAGCGCCCTCAAACCGTAATCGCTCGAGCAGTACGCCGCGCCATGTCGTCGAACGAGCGTCGGCATGGCAAGATCACGACGCACGATCCTCGCGGGCATTCTCGTTGCAATCGCGTGCGCTGTCGGCGCAGCGGCGCAGTCTCCCTCCAACGTCCCCCTCGTACCGCAGCCACCCGGAAGCATCGTGCAGAACCGGCTCGTATATCTCAACGGCGAAGCGACGAACGGTCAATGGCGCGTTATCGTCAGTAAGAACCGCGTCGGCGCCGGAAACGGTCGCCAGTTTTACCAATGGTTCCTTTTGATCTACTCCTTGCGGCGAGGGGCGTACCGGCTGCGCTATCAGTCGCCCGCCAATGGCGGCCCGCTCTCCCGTGTCACGCAAGCCAATGGCGCGCAGATGTGGTTTCCGGTGCAGGAGCTCCGGGTTATCGGAGCGGCCGAGCTCATGCAGACGGGCGTGCAGCAAATCGTCGTGCAGTCGCACGAGATGGCCGCAGATTGCGGCTCGGCAACCGTTACGGCGTTCGCCGGCGGTCCGGGCGGAAGCGTCGTTCCAGCGGTTTCAGTGAGCAATCCCTGCGAGCTGGCCGCCACGATCGCGAGCGACCGCAAGTCGGTCGTGCTACGCGGCCCGTACTATGCGGCCGATGCCGCGATGTGCTGCCCGACCAAGCCGAGTGCCAGCGCGGTGCTGCGCTACCGCAACGGTCAGTGGATTGAATCGCCGAACTACTACAAGCTGTACGTAGGACGTTTGCCGCCGGCATAGCTGCTTCGCCAAAGCGGCACCTTACATGCGGAAGACGCCAAAATGCGTAGGCGGCTGCGGCGCGTGCGCCGCCGCATCCAGACCGATGGCGATGACACGGCGCGTGTCGAGCGGATCGATGATGCCGTCATCCCACAACCGCGCAGTGGAATAATACGGGCTTCCCTCGCGTTCGTATTTTTCCAGAATCGGCGCCTCGAAAGCCGCCTTTTCTTCGTTCGACATCTCGCCCTTGACGGTAGATAGCACGCTCGCCGCCTGCGGGCCCCCCATCACGCTGATGCGCGCGTTGGGCCACATCCAAAGCTGGCGAGGAGCGTAGGCGCGCCCGCACATGCCGTAGTTTCCGGCGCCGAAGCTGCCGCCGATCACCACGGTAAACTTTGGAACCTCGGCGCAGGCCACGGCGGTGACGAGCTTCGCGCCGTCCTTGGCGATGCCGCGGTTTTCGTATTCCTTGCCGACCATGAAACCGGTGATGTTCTGTAAGAACAGCAGCGGGGTGCCGCGTTGCGCGCACAACTCGATGAAGTGTGCGCCTTTGAGCGCGCTCTCGCTGAAGAGAATGCCGTTGTTGGCCAAGATCCCGATCGGGTGCCCTTCGATGCGCGCGAAGCCGCAGACCAGCGTCGTGCCGTAGCGCGACTTGAACTCATGGAACTCGGAGGCGTCGACGAGGCGAGCGACGACTTCCCGAACGTCGTAACCGGTGCGGCTGTCGGCCGGAATGGTGCCGTAGATGTCGCGCGGATCGTACTTAGGCGCAACCGGATCGATTCGATCCCATTGACGCGGCAGCTCCAGGTGGAGGTTGCTCACGATCTCACGGATTATCGCAAGCGCTTGATCGTCGTCGTTGGCGTAATGATCCGCGACCCCGGAGACGCGGGTGTGTACGTCGGCGCCGCCGAGCTCTTCGGCGGTCACCACTTCGCCGGTCGCGGCCTTGACCAGCGGCGGTCCGCCGAGAAAGATCGTGCCTTCTCCCTTGACGATCACCGTTTCATCGCTCATTGCCGGAACGTAAGCCCCGCCGGCCGTGCAGGATCCCATGACCGCCGCAATCTGCGCGATGCGTTGGCTCGACATCCGCGCTTGATTGTAAAAGATGCGCCCGAAGTGGTCGCGATCCGGAAAGACGTCGGCCTGCAAAGGCAAGAACGCTCCGCCCGAATCTACTAAATATATGCATGGAAGGTGGTTCTGCTCGGCGATTTCTTGGGCTCGCAGATGCTTCTTGACCGTCATCGGATAGTAGGTGCCACCCTTTACGGTCGCGTCGTTGGCGACGATCACGCAATGCTGCGATTCCACGACGCCGACTCCGGTGATTATGCCGGCGGCCGGAGAGCCGTTACTATACATATCGAACGCCGCGAGCGGCGAAAACTCGAGAAAATCCGAGCCGGGGTCGATCAACCGCTCGACGCGCTCGCGGGCGGTGAGCTTGTTGCGCCGGCGATGTTTTTCCACCGCCTCCGTTCCGCCCCCCGCGCGAACGGCAATCAGGCGCTCGCGCAATTCGGCGACCAACCCCTCCATCCGTCGCGCGTTCGTTTCGAACGGCTCGGACTGCCGGTCGAGCCGTGTTTCCAACACCGCCATCGCCGCTGGCCATTCGTCGCGAACCGCTTAGAGCCCGGTTAGACCCTTGCGAAACGCCGAGGGCGGCTCGGGCAGACTCGCGTAGCTAGTGGTATGGCCGCGCAGGCTCAAATCGACGTGGGCGGCATCCTGCGCCCGCAGGGTCGCCTAGATTTTACCACCGCGTTGCAGCCGCATCACGGGACGCTAGGCGCTCGCGCCGCGGCACACCTGTTGCGGCGTGCCGGTTTCGGAGGAACGCCCGACGAGGTCCGGCGCTACGCCGCGATGCGCGCCCCGGAGGCCGCGGCAGCGTTGCTGTCCTTCCCGCCTGCCGGCTCGATCCGGCCCCCACGAGAAATCGAGGATGCGGCCGGCCCCGTTTCCATGAGCGCGAACCCGCAGCAGGGTGTGATGCTGCGGAAGGGACGCCGGCGCGAGGGCGTCCAAGCGATTTTAGCCTTACAGCTGTGGTGGCTGAACAGGATGCTGACGACGCCGGCACCCCTGCAAGAGATGACGCTGTATTTCCACGGCCATTTCACGTCGGTCGGAAGACCGCTTTTTCCGTGGGTTACGTACGATCAGAACGCGCTCTTTCGCGGATACGCGCTCGGCAATCTTCGCGAACTGACGCGGGACGTTTCCAAAAGCGCGGCCATGCTGATCTACCTCAACGGTGCGCAGAACGTCGCCGCGCACCCCAACGAAAACTACGCTCGCGAGCTGATGGAGCTTTTTACGTTGGGCGTGGATAGGTATACGGAGAACGACGTGCGCGAATCGGCCCGCGCCTGGACCGGCTGGCGGGTGGAGAGGCGCACGCGAGCCGTGAGTTTCGATGCGACCCTCCACGACGCGGGGCGCAAGAGATTTCTTGGGCGTAACGGCAACTTCAACGGCGACGACATCGTCGACATCATTTTCGAGCAACCGCAGTGCGCGCGCTTCTTTGCGGCGAGCCTGTTGAATTGGTTCGTCTACAACGATCCGGAGCCGCAATTGATCGATTCGGTGGCTGCGATCTTGCGCAAGCACCGATTCGAACTCGCACCGGTCGTATCGACGCTCTTGAGCAGCAACGTCTTCTACAGCGATCGAGCCTATCGAGCGCTGATCAAGAGCCCTGTCGAATTCGTGGTGGGCACGTATAAAGCGCTCGGCCTGCTCGAAGTCGACGAGAGCGCCCTCGCCGCGCTCCAGCAAATGGGTCAGCGCCTGTTCTATCCCCCGTCGGTGGCGGGCTGGCCGGGAGGCCAAAATTGGCTGACCAGCGGCACGATGATCGCGCGCCAGAATTTCCTCACGCGTTTGCTCGGATCGCAAACGCTCGCGGCGTCGTCCTGGCTGCGCGGGTTACCTGTGGCCTCGGCGAGCGTGTCGCGCGTCCTGGCGGAGGCGATCTTGCAAGGCGATGTCGCGCCGGACTCGCTGGCCGAGCTCAAAAACTACTTGGCGGGAGCCGGAACCGCCGCGCTCGCTTCGCTTTCCGTGGAGAACTATGACCAGCGGGTTAGCGGCGCCGTCTATCTCGCGATGGCTACGCCGGCGTACCAGTTGAATTGACCCTTCGCCAAGCTCAGGATGACAATGAAACGACGTAACTTTTTATTCGCAACCGCATCAGGGTTAGCGGTGATCGCCAACCCGGAGCACGTGTTCGCGCGCGCGCTTGCGCAGGCACCGCTGCCCGGATTGCCGGGCAGCGCGGATCGCTGCTTGGTCCTGATCAATCTAGCCGGTGGAAACGACGGATTGAACTGCGTCGTTCCGCATGGCGACCGACAATACTATCGGCTGCGTCCGGCCTTGGCCATCCCGCAAAACGACGTGCTGGCCATCGATGCGAGCGTCGGGTTGAACCCCGGAATGCGTTCGATCAAGGCCTTGTACGACAAAGGCATCGTCGCGATCGTGCAAGGCGTCGGCTATCCCAATCCGGATCACTCGCACTTTCGCTCGACCGAGATCTGGCAAACCGCGGCGCCGGATCGCTACGAGCACACGGGATGGCTGGGACGTTACTTCGACGAGGCCGCGCTTTCCCGAGAGAACCTCTTCAGCGGCGTGGCCGTTTCGAAGGTGCTGCCCGAAGCGCTGGTCTCCGATCGCACCGATATTCCGGCGATTCCCGCCTTGAGCACCTATGCGATGGCCGCCGATCGCAATGCCGTCGCGCGAGACGCCTTCTGGAACGAAACGCGTGACCGGCGTTTGCCGTTCGAATCGCCCTATTTGGCACACGTGATGGAGATCGAGGCTAACGCGCAGCGGAGTTCGGAGGAGCTGCCGAAGCTCGTCGCCGGCTACACCACAAAAGCGGCCTATCCCGCCACCGCACTCGGGCAGAGTTTGGCGCTAGCGGCGCAGATCGTCGGCAGCAACCTGGGAACCAAGGCGATTTATGTCGAGCACGGTTCGTTCGACACGCACGTCAGCCAGGTCGCGACGCAGAACCGGCTGCTGATGCAGTTTTCCAATGCAATCGGGGCGTTCTACGAGGACCTCGCGGCGCACGGAAACGACCAGCGCGTTCTGACGCTGACGTTCAGCGAGTTCGGCCGCCGCATTGACGAGAACGGCAGCCGCGGCACCGACCACGGCGAAGCCTCACCGCTCTTTCTGATCGGCGGCGGCGTCAAGGGCGGCCTATATGGAGCTCTGCCAGATCTCAGCGATACCAACATGGGTAACGTTCGTTACACGATCGATTTTCGAAGCGTGTACGCGACGGTGCTGGAACGCTGGCTCGGCCGTCCCTCTGCGACCGTACTCAATGGCGCATTCCAAAAGCTTCCCGTGATCGCCTAGCATGGCGAGTTCGATCCTCTTCCTCGGCAGCGGCGGCGCGCGCTTCGTCGTCGCGCGCCAACTGCGCGCCTCGGGTGGAATGTGGATGCGCTTCGATGACACGCAGATTCACGTCGATCCCGGTCCCGGCGCGCTGGTTCGGGCGCTCAACCATGTGCCCCCATGCAATCCGCGCGAGCTCGATGCAATCGTTTTGTCGCACAAGCACTTGGATCACTCGAGCGACGTAAACGCGCTGATTGAGGCGATGACGTCCGGGGGCTTCCGCCGCCGCGGGATGGTGCTTGCTCCGGCCGACGCGTTCGATCAGGAGCCCGTCGTGTTGCCGTACGCCCGCCGTTTCGTTGATCGCGTCGAGCACCTGGAGCCGAGCAGCGGCCCCTACCGCATCGGCGCCGTCGAGCTCTACACGTCCATGCAGCACGTGCACGCCGTACAAACGCACGGCCTGCATTTTGTCCACCAGGGGCTACGGGTGGCGTATCTGCCCTGCGGGCGATATTTCGATGGCCTCGCCGCGGACTACGCCGCCCATCGTCCCGACGTGCTCGTCATCAACGTTCTGCGCTACCGCGACGAGATGAACGTCGATCATCTAACCTGGCTCGATGCCCGTCGCGTCGTCGCCGAGGTTCATCCAAAAGTTGCCGTCTTTCAACACTTCGGAACGAAAATGTTGGAAGCCGATCCTCCCAAGCTGGCGCAAGAGCTCGAAGACGAACTCGGCTTGCGCGCCATTGCGGCCTACGACGGGTTTACTTTAGATTTGGAAACGGAGGTCGCTGCCGCAGCCGGTTGAAGCGCTGGAAAGGCTGTTCGTGCGGCGGAGGCTGCGCGGCACTCGGATAGCGGGTCGGAAGCTGCGTGCTGCCGCTGAGCTCCTCGCGCACGTGGGGATGCTCGTTCATCGAGCCGCTGTACAAGTAGACCGAGCCGTTCTTGGATGACGCCGTTACGACCGGTCCGCCGCCTTCGACCGTGGCTTGTTTCGTCGTCGGGTTTCCGCTTACGTGAGCCTCGTCGTGGAAACTCGAAATGACGTGTCCCGAGCCGCTATGCGCGCCGATCTGCGCACCGCCCCGCACGCCGAGCGCGACGTTTCCGTGCTCGGACTCAAAGCGCGCGAGCCCCGGCTGAAAGTGCCCGTTGTCGTAGACGATGGATCCGTAGCCGCTCGTTGCCTCGATTTGGTGCGCGGTGCACCCCTGGAACAGCATGTTGCCCGTCGCCGTGCGCATGCGCAGGCGATCGAACGACGAGTTGGTCGCCGTTATTCGTCCGCGGAGGGACTCCACGAAACCGGTGCCGCTCACGTGGTTGAGCGAGATCCCGGCGCCTCGGACGTGCGTGATAAAGACGCCGTGATAGTCGTTCAGGCTGAGATGGCCCGCCCGAAGGTGCGCCATTACCATCGCCGTGCCGCGAGGAATGGTGATCGTCATGTTTCCGTTTCCGCGCGCTATGATCGCATCGTGCTCCGTACCGGCGAGATCGGGCAATACGAAGGATTCTGCCGGCAGCGACACGAGGCCATGCCGCGTTTGAATCTGATGCGAGGTCATCTGCATCTGCTTCGGAATGCGCGAATCGTCCCGCGGGTACAGCTGCTGCTGCACGTCGACGGGGTAGGCCGAGGAGATCTGAACCTGCGGGCGATCCCACGTCTGGATGGTGACCTGTCCCCGGTCAACGTTCACGTTGAGGATCGGCGAAGGGCCAACGTCGTACTGTTCGTCGGCGCACGCAGGCGCCGTGAAAGCCAGACAAGACAGCAAGGCGAGGAGCGTTATGATTGCTCCCCGCCCCAATCTTTCGCGCACGAGCCCATTGTACCGAGACAGCCTCGGGCCCATCATGAAAGCTAGGTGAACGGAAGCTGGATGCGGGGTAAGAGTACTCGAAACCGCGCCCCGCCGCCTGGCGCGGTGCCCGCGGTCGCCGAGCCCCCGTGGACCCGAGCAATCGAGCGAACGATAGCTAGTCCCAGGCCCGTTCCCGGAACGCTGCGCGAACGCGCTTTGTCGGTGCGATAGAATCGTTCGAAAACGTGCGAGAGCTCGGCTTCGGGAATGCCCGGTCCCGTGTCGTTAACGTCGATCAAGGCCGATTGCCCGTCGTTTCCAACACTGACGTCAACCCGGCCGCCCTCGCTGAACTTGAGCGCGTTGTCGATCAAGTTGCCGGCGAGTTGGCGCAGCAAGTTGGCGTCACCGTAGACGATCGGCGTGCCCGAGTGAGTGAAGCGGAGCTCGATCTGCTTTTCCGCGGCGCGCGGCATGGCATTCTGCGTAACTTCACTGACGATCTGCGCGAGCGAAAGCGGCTCCTTCGGAATCTCGTCGCCGCGATCGGCCTTGGCCAGCGTCAGCATGCCGTTGACCATGCCGGCGAGATCGGCGCTTTCACGAACGATCGTATCCAAGCTTTCCCGGCGAATCGTTGGGTCTTGATCGGCCCACCGCAACAGCATTTGGGCATTGGCGTTGATCGAGGTCAGCGGCGTCTTGAGCTCGTGCGAAGCGTCCGAGATGAATTGCCGTTCGCGAGCGAATGCCTCGGCTAAGCGCGCCAGCAAATCGTCGAAACTGTCAGCTAGACGCGCGACTTCGTCGCGGCGCCGAGGTCGCGCAGCCTGCCCATCCAATGCCTCCTGCCCAGAAGCGATCGCGAGCCGATCGGAGCTGATTTCCCGCATTTCTCGTGAGAGCCGATTGATCGGGGTCGTGGCCTGCGATGCGAGCACGATCGAAAAGACCACGACGGCAACCGCGACCGTGCCCAGTACGATCCCGATCGCTTCGCGAGCGCGCACGAAGGTACGCTGTAAGGTATCGAGCGGCTCCGCCACGTGGATGACCGCGGCATTGCTGCCCACGCGCAGATAACGGTCTGCTACCAAGAACGAGCGCCCGGCAAGGGTTTCTTGCCGGAATGCGACGTCGTGTGAGGGCGAAAGGTTCGGGTTGGGGGGGATGCTCAGCGCTCCGAGATTCGCCGTCTTGGCCAGCGGATAGCCGTCGCTCGAGTCTACCTGCACGAAGCTATTGGCGGAGTTCCACGTCGTGAGATTGCTGTTGTTGAAGAGAAACTGCAGGGTGCCGGACGACGAGTCTTCCAGCGAAAACGGCGTCGTCGACTGCTGCGCGAACGCGACGATCGCCCGCATGGTTGCGTTGACGCTCGTCGCGGCTTGGTCGTAAAGGATCTGCTGAAAACGCCAGACGATAATCCCACTCATCAGCGTCATCGCTACGATCAGCAGCGCCGAATACCCCAGGGCAATCCGCCACTTTAGCGACATACGCTACTGCTCAACGAGCTTTCGGGAGCGCTTCATCGCCCCGTAAACTTTTGATTCAGGCCGAGCGTTGGATATGGGCAATGAGGAGTGTCCAGCTTTTTCGGGCCAGCCACGGAGGGCTGTTTCAAAGCTTGCTGACCCGAAAAAGTGGACAAGCACGAGCGGACAGGATGTGAGCGACGGGCGTCTTCGAATTGCCCACGTCCAACGCTCGGCATGAATCAGAAGCCCCTAATCCTTTATTGTATATCCGACGCCTCGTACGGTCGTGATGAGCTTATCGTCGAATCCGTCATCGATCTTCCCGCGCAAATATCGTATGTAGACGTCGATGAGGTTGGAGTCGCCCAGAAAGTCGCTGCCCCAGACGCCGTTGAAGAGTTCGTCGCGAGTGTGAACCTTGTTGCGGTGCAAGAGCAGGTATTCGAGCAGCGCGTATTCTTTGGCGGTGAGCGCAATGGGCTTTCCGCCGCGATGCACCTCGTGGCGATCGCGGTCCATGACGACGTCGCGATATTCGATCACGTTGCCCTGCGGGGTACGCTCGCGCAGACGAGCGCGAATTCGCGCAAGCAACTCCTCCGTGGAGAATGGCTTCGTGAGGTAGTCGTCCGCGCCGACGTCGAGCCCGGCAACGCGATCGGGAACCCGGTCTTTGGCGGTGAGCATGATGATCGGCACGCGGCTCTTGGCGCGAATGCGTTTGCAAACTTCGATGCCGTCCATGCGTGGAAGCATGAGATCGAGAATTACGAGATCGGGTTCTTTGAGCGCTTTCTCGAGGCCGGATAAGCCGTCGCGAGCGACTTCGACCTCATACCGCTCGTGCTCGAGCTCGAGTTGCAAAACGCGGCTGATCGCCGCGTCGTCCTCGACGACTAGGACTCTATATGGGCGCCGCTCCGGCGCTACACGTTTCTCCATATGGGTGGATTATCGGCTGGCCCTCCCTTGTGACCTGTACGGCGTGGCCAAGAGGGGTTGGGATCCGGTGAAAAGTGAGAGCCAAAGCGCCGTCGCCCCGCCGGCCGCCAGCCATGCCAGCGTCGCTGCATTGGAGAGAGCGCGCGCGGCCACCGAACCGATCGTGGAGAGCGTCTGGAAGAACAGCGAGCCGCCGCCTAATGCCAAGAGAACGACCAGCCAGATGCCAATTGCTCCTAACGCACCCAGCAGCGCGAGTTCCCAGACCGAAAACGCCGGCGCGGGCCGGTACGCCGTGGCCATCAGGATCGAGGCGCGAAGGCCTGCCGGCGGCTCCTCCAGAGGAAGCGCAAAGAGGGCTCGTTCGAGTGCGTCGTGGCTGTCGTCCATGTTCATGACTCCGTTACTTCGGCTTCGCCGAGAAGCCTGCGCAGCTGCTCCTTGGCGCGAAACAAATGTGTTTTTACCGTACCCATTGGCAACCCAAGGACGCTCGCGATTTCCTCGTACTGCTTACCCTGGAGGTGGAAAAGGGTGATCACCGTGCGGTATTTCTCGGGAAGCGCATCGATTGCGGCGCGCAGCCGCGTAGCTTCGTCGAGCGCGATCGCTTGCTGTTCGGGCCCGGGCGCGCTATCGGCGCGCTCGGGCAGCTCTTCGCTGGCGTAGCGCTTACGCCGGTTAAGCCGGTCGCAGCAGGCATGGTATGCAATCGCGAAGATCCACGTCGAAAATTTCGAACCCGGCCTGAAGGTCCGCAGGCTCCGAAAAGCTTTGAAAAAGGCCTCTTGCGTCGCATCCCGGGCTTCCTCGACGTCGTGCAGCGTTCGGTAGGCAAGGTGGTAAACGGCGCGGTCGTACCGCGCGACGAGTGTCGCAAACGCGTCCGGATTGCCCCGAAGCGTCAGTGCGACCAAGTTGCCGTCCTCGGGCTCCGCGTTCACCCGCCAGGGCGCCCTTTGCCGGAGCGTGTCCTGAGCGAGCGGGGCGAGTCGAAGGAGCCTGTCCTGAGCGAGTGGAGCGAGCGGAGGGGCCAAGACTGCCGACACGCCCGTGGTACGCGCGAGGCGCGCGATTTGTTTCGTACCGCCCCCGGGTGCCATGTCCGAAACATGTCAGGCGCCGGGACGTAACTAGGGCAGGAAACACCACGGAGGATCGACCCACAGATGACAAACATTCCCAACAAGACCCTTCCCGGTAGCAATGGGCCCGAAAGTAACCGGCCCACACTGCCGACGGATAGGTGGAAGTCCGCGCAGTCGCTGCGCCCTACCTTCGACGGCTGGGGGCCGAGGCTCTAAAGTGTCGCGAGCCTCGGTCGTCGCGATGCTCGTCGCGGCCGAAGTCTTGATCGTCGGGATGGCGGTATACACGGTTACCGGCGGTGCAGCGACCTTTGCAGGGAGCATACACCATGTCGATTTTACGCCGGTTTCGTCGTCGCCCGTCGCGGCGGGGGCGTCGCCCCACGTCGTGATCGACGACGTGCGCTCGCGCGTCCGCGTCGCCGTTTCTACCGATGGGCTCGTTCACGTACGCGACCTAACGGAGATGCGCGGCGCGATTTTCTCGAGCGCCAAGTATCCCCAGCTGCACGTCACGCGAACCAGTGACGGCGTGCGGATCGAGCGTCCCGCGGCGGAACGCCTGGCGATTGCCGTTTTCGGCTTTAGCTCCCAGGCCATCGAAGTTTCAGTTCCGGCCCGATCGTACGTCGAGATCACGCGCTGCGCGGGCGCCGACGTCGATGGCGTGGCCGGCGGCGTGAACGTGCAGTCGCAAGACGGGCACGTCAAGCTCGCCGATCTTCAGGGTACGGTGGACGCTCGCAGCGACGACGGCTATCTCGACGCCAGCAACGTGCAAGCCGACCGTCTGGCGCTGCACTCGAAGGATGGCCACCTGGCATTGCACGACGTGACCGTCGGATCGCTCGTCGCGACCACGCAAGACGGTCGCATCGAAGCCAGCGGTCTTAGCTTTACCGGCGGCCAGCCGGACGCGACGCTGCATACCGACGACGGTCCAATTAAACTCCAGCTTGCGCCGAATGCCAACGTCACGATCGACGCGTCGACGAGCGATGGACACATCGTCGTGGATGGTTCGTCGTCGGACCGAGACGATTCCGCGCAACGCACGATACGCTTGGGCGCCGGCACCGGTCGGATGACCGTCGGCACCTCTGACGGATCGATTCACATCTCTACCAACGGAGCAATCCTACAGTGATGGACTATAGCGATCTCATACCTCTCGCTGCGATCTTCTTTATCTTCGGCGCGCCGGTAGCCGCGTGGATCGTTTCACGCGTTCTGGCGCACCAGGAGCGCATGGAGATGCTGCGCCGCGGCATCGTTCCGCCCCCCAATGCGCGCGAGATGCGAAAAGCGATGAAGTATGGCTGGACGCCCGGTGCGGCGTCGTCCGGCCCGGTCCCAAATCACTACCTTTACGAGCCGGACTTCTACGCACAGCAACAGCTTCGGCGCGGCATACAAGTAGCATTCATCGGCTTCGCGCTGCTCGTCGGCCTCGGCTTCATCGGCTATCGCAGCGACGGACAGTATGTCTACGGTCCCTGGTTGCTGGGCGGATTGATTCCGATGTTCGTCGGCATCGCGCAAATCGTCGGTGCGGTTTTGAGCGGCGCAACGTTCGGTCCGCCTGCGGCGCGGGAGCGCGTCGGCCCGACCAACACCGGCGCGGGAGCCTCGACGCAAGGAACTGCAACCGGCAGCGGCATGCCGCCGGGGCCGACGTACGGCGGATGGCGTCCCGGCTCGATTCCCGAGATCGAAAAGCCGGCATCACCGCCGGACTACCGTTCCTGAAAAAAGACGTACGTGAAAAAGTAAACGCCGCCGGTCGGTCGACCGGCGGCGTTTACTTTGGAATAAAGACGATGTTACTTACAGGAGACCAAGGCCATGGCCCAGCCGGCGGCCGTGCGAGTCCTGACCAGATAACCGTCCGCAGTCCGATCGTAAACCTGGTAGCCCGCTCTGAGTGCGTCGGCTAGCGATTTGAAGACGATAAGACCTGCCATCTGCGGACCCTCCTTTCCTTATTATTTACGCTCTCTATACAGTATAACGGCTCTGACGGCAAGGGCGTGCACCGGTTTCCAGAGATTTTTCTAAGAATTTGCAGAAAATAGGCTGTGAGTATGCCAATGGTTGATCTGCACGCCCGCGTTCACGCCACCACGGTGATTGGACGTCGTGAGCTCGCCGCCGGCGTCGTTTTGATGACGCTGGAAGCGCCACAGCTCGCCAACACGACCCGGCCTGGGCAATATTTGATGGCGATTCCGCCCAGCGCACAAGCGGCCGCAACGGCGCTTGCCATCTACGAAGCGGAAGGCAAGCTCGCGAGCATCCTGTTCTTTCTAACGGGCAAGCGCACGCGCGAGCTCGCCGGGCTGCGCGCGGGAGATCGGCTCGACGTCGTCGGACCGCTGGGGAACGGCTTCGACTGCTCGGGCCACGCCCGCGATGTCGCGATCGTGGCCGGCGGTGTCGGCATCGCGTCGGTGCTCTTATTAGCACAAACGCTGTGCCGTGCGGGAGCTAGCACGCGCCTGTTCTACGGTGCACGAACGAGGGAGCTGCTGATCGACGCACAACGTTTTGCCGATGCCGGCTGTGAGCTCGTCTTGACCACGGACGACGGTAGCTACGGGCAACGCGGCTTCGTAACCGATGCGCTGGCGCGTTCCCGCAAGCCTGAACTGATCTATGCGTGCGGGCCATCGCCGATGCTGCGAAGCGTCGCACGCATCGCCGCCGAGAGCGGCGTTCGTGCGCAGCTCGCACTAGAGGAAACCTTTGGCTGCGGCGTCGGCGGTTGCTGGGGTTGCGTCGTCCCGCTGATCGCCGCCAGCGCGCAAGCGCCAAGCTTTCCGCCCGCGGAGCTCGGCGGCAGTGACGTCGTCTACGCGCGCATCTGTAAAGAGGGGCCGGTCTTTTGGGCCGACGAGTTGCGATGGTGAATCTTCGGCCGAGTTTGGCCGTCAAGCTCGGAAGGCTCGAGCTCGACTACCCCACGCTGATGGGCAGCGGCTGCTACGGATCGGGTGAGGAATACGCGCCTTTCGTCGACCTCAGCAAGATTGGCGCGATCGTCCTCAAGAGCGTCACGCGGCTGCCGCGCTTGGGCAATTCGACGCCGCGGCTCGTCCACACACCGGCCGGAATGCTCAATGCAATCGGACTGCAAAACCCCGGAATCGAATGGTATCTCGCTAACGAGCTCCACAAATACGCGGGGCGCCCATGCAAGCTCGTCGGGAGCGTTGCCGGGTTTTCGGTTGACGACTACGCCTATCTCTGCGAACGCTTAGCGGCTCGCGATGAAATCGCGGCCGTCGAGCTGAACGTCTCCTGCCCCAACGTCGCGAGCGAAGGCGAAACTTTTGCCTGCGATCCTCGTCTCACCGCCCGAGTCGTGCGGGCAGCGCGGGCGACGACCGATAAGACGCTGATCGTCAAGCTTTCGCCGAACGTCACCGACATAACCGCGGTCGCGCGCGAGGCGGAAGCCGCCGGCGCCGACGCTTTGGCGGTGATCAATACCGTACGGGGTATGGCCATCGACGTCGAGACGTGGCGCCCGCGTCTGGGGAACATCACGGGCGGCCTCTCCGGGCCCGCCATTCGGCCGATCGCGGTGCTAGCGGTGTACGAAGTCGCGCAAGCGGTGCAGATCCCGATCGTTGGACAAGGCGGCATCGAGAATCTCAGCGACGCGCTCGAGTTTTTCTTAGCCGGCGCGGCCGCGATCTCGATCGGGACCGCGAACTTCACCGATCCCCGCGTTCCCGAACGCATTGTCTCGGAGCTGCAAGCCTATCTTGCGCAGCGCAATCTCGGCTCGCTCGACGCGATCGTCGGCAAGGCGAACGTGGAGCTGTCGACACCCGACCAATATGAAGGAGACGAAGGATGACGCAATGGCGCAACTGATAGTCGCGCTGGACGTGCCGGACGCAGAGCAGGCCGAACGACTTGTAGATCGACTCTACGAGCTCGACGTCATCGTCAAGATCGGATTGGAAGCCCTCTTTGGCTATCCCGAGCGAATCCTTTCGTACTGTGAGGCCCGCGACGTCCGGACCTTCGTGGATGCGAAGCTGCACGATATTCCGCGCACGGTTGCGGCTGCGGTCGCGCATCTGGTCCGGCCGAACGTCCGTCTCGTGAACGTGCACGCCCTTGGAGGGCTCGACATGATGCGGGCGGCGGTCGACGCAGCCGGGGAACGGGCCGCGGAGCTCGGCATCAATCCACCCCACGTTTTTGCCGTCACGCTGCTGACGAGCATCGCGCCGGAGGATCTCAACGAATTGGGATTGCAGGGCGGCGCGGGCGAGAACGCGATTCGTTTAGCCGCCTTGGCGCGGGATGCCGGCTGTGCGGGCGTTGTCTGCAGCGCGCACGAGGTTCGCGATCTCAAGCGCTTCTTTGGCGACGATTTCCTCACGTTGACGCCCGGAATTCGACCCACCGGCAGCGCACATGCCGATCAAAAGCGCGTCACCACGCCGGCTCAGGCGGTCGCCGCAGGTTCCGACTATCTCGTCGTGGGTCGTCCGATCGTCCAAGCCGAGGATCCGGTTGGGGCCGTCAAGGCGATTCTCGAGGAAATGACCGTACGCGCATGAGCGCCGTCGAACTCGATTTGCGGGAGGCACTCGCGGCGCGCGGAGCGCTGCTCGAAGGACACTTCCGCTTGAGCTCGGGCCGGCACAGCGACCGTTTCGTGCAAAAGTTTCGGATTTTGGAAGATCCCACGCTGTTGGAGCCGATCGGCCGCGCCATCGCGGAGTGGTTTCGCGCGCTTGCCCCGAGCGTGGTCGTCAGCGCCGCGGTCGGCGGCATACTGCTCGGTTATGAAGTCGCCCGTCATCTCGGCGTCAAAGCGATTTTCGTTGAGAAGGAAAACGGCGTGGCGGTGCTTCGACGCGGCTTTTCGGTGTCTGCGGCAGATCGTGTGCTGGTCGTCGAGGACGTGTTGACGACCGGGCTTTCCGTTCGCGAAGTTATCGAGCTCGTGCGGCGCACGGGCGCACAAATCGCGGGCGCGGGAGTCATCGTCAATCGCGGTGAGGCAGATTTCACCGCAGTCCTGAGCGAGCGCAGCGAGTCGAAGGGTCAGGATGACAAAGTACCCGTGTATGCGCTGCTCGATTTGCCGCTGCAGTCGTACGCGCAAGCCGAGTGTCCGCAGTGTCGCGCCGGCGAACCCATCAGCGATCCGGGCTCGCGCCGCGCGTGACGTTCGGGGTGCGAATCTCCACCGGCGCGGGCGCGATGGGAGCGGCCGACCGGGCCTTCGTGAAAGAGTTAGGACGCCGCTGCGCGATGTCGAGCGTCGGTTCGTTGCGCCGCGGTACCGAACCGGCCGTGCGCGCCGCGTTCGACCGGCTCTACGAGATCGTTGAGGATCAACCGCACGTGACGTTGATCGCGCAAAACGCCGGGAAGCGCATCGGCTTTTTGCTCATGCTCGACGACCTTCCCGATGAGGTCACCTCATTGGCGCAAGGCTTCGTGGCGTACATGGCGGTCGATCCGGAGTGCCGACGGTCCGGCGTTGGAACCGCGCTGCTCGCCGCGGCCGAAGATGAGGCCAAAAGGCGAGGCCTACCGTATATGGCCCTAATGGTCACCGAGGATAACCTCGCGGCTCGCCGCCTCTACGAACGCGGCGGCTATCTGACCGAACGGCGTTTGCTGTGCAAGGCGCTGTAGGAACCGACGTGTGGCGCCGCGTCGCCTGGATCGCGGGCGGCGTTGCGCTCATCGTCCTGAGCTTGTGGCTTGTGTCGCGAATACCGCGGACGATCTCGGTCTTCGTCGTCGCCGCGTTCATCGCGTTTGGCGTGCAGCCGATCGCGGCCCGCTTGGAGCGTCGCATGCCAAAGCCGCTAGCCATCGCAATCGTGTATTTCGGGTTGCTCGTGGCGGTCGTCGTCTTTTTGTTGATCGTCGTGCCGCTGACGATCAGTCAAACGCAGTTATTGGCGACGAATATTCCGGGCTATGCGACGACGGCTCAGAGCTGGCTCGGCGGAATCGAGACTTCGCTCGAGGCGCATTTCCCGACCCTAAAATTGCCCGCTTACGGTTTTAACGTCGGCAAGATCGGCACCTCGCAGATGACGGGTTTCATCAGCGGCGCGCTTACGTCGCTCGGCGCCATTGCGCTCAACACCTTTACCGGCTTCTTCATCGCATTCTCGGCGATCGTTCTTTCGATCTTCTTTTTGCTCAACGACACGCAGATCGCCGAAAGCTTTACCGCGCTTTTTCCCGCCCAGAAGCGCCAAACCGCCCGCAAACTCGCGGCCGAGATAACCGACCTCTTCGGGAGCTACATCTCAGGGCAAGTCATCGTCAGCATAATCACGGGAGCGGTCATCGCGGTCGCCACGGCGATCCTCGGCTTCAAGTTTTCGCTCATTATCGGCATTATCTCGGGGATCGCCTACGCCGTCCCGATCATCGGGATGCTTATCGCCGAGCTCATCGCGGTTCCGATGTGCGCACCGCAGGGCCTATGGATGATCGTGTGGGTGCAGGTGATCATGTTCGGCATGGCTCGAATCAGCGACAACGTACTGGTCCCGAAGATCATGGGGCAATCGGTCGGCGTCTCGCCGATCGGCGCGATGTTCGCCGTCTTCGCCGGAGGCGAGCTCTTCGGCATCCCCGGCTTGATCCTCGGCATTCCGGCCGCCGCGTTGATGAAAATTCTCTGGCGCTATTTCGCGGCCCCGTGGATTACGGCGCAGCTGGAGAAGCAATCACCCCGATAGCGTCGGCGTAGACCGTATGCCCGCACGTTCGGGCGACGGCGAGCCGCTGCGCGTTCACATCGGATGTGCGATCGCTTTCTGCTACTGCCGCCAATAGCACGCCGTCGCGGCGCGCTTGCGCGCACGGGCCGAAATCGGACAGATCGATCGTTCGCGTCGTGGGTGAAAGGATGTTGACGACGCCCAGACGCAGCCCCCAGCCGCCGATCCCCGCGGGGTGCCGGGTTTCGATCCAGCGGTAGATCCCGGGCGAAATGGTTCCGGCGTGAAGCGCGTCGTCGTAATAATCGAGCGGATGCCGCGCGGCGAAGTGCGTCGTCGCGACGATGGCGATCCCAAAGGCAAGCGCGTAGGGCCACGCGATGCGCCGGAAGTGCAGCGCGGCCGCGACTGCGGCGGCGAACACGGCGATCGGCAGCGCGGCGTGCGTCGAGCCGTCGTTCCAAAAGATTCCAAGGATCAGCCAGATGCCGACGAGCGTCGCTGCGATGAGCACGCCCGCCGTAATTCCGGCGAGCCTGCAGGCCGGACGGGCCAGAATCACCGTGCCGAGCGCAATCGCGGGCGCAGCGAATCGCAGCGACGCGCCGGTCGCGAGCTGGGCGACTGCAGTGTTGTAGCCAAATGGGAGCACGAAGAACAGCAGCGCCGAGCCGAAGGCTGCCCAGCCGATGCGACGATTCGAAGCGATCGCGGGGCCCAGCAGCGCCGCACAAAACGCCACCGCGGCAAACGGTGATGCGGTAAGCGCGACGCGTGCGAGCAACGCAAACGCCGGCGCGCCATGCGCGAAAATCGTCGAGCTCAGCGCATCGGCGGACAGTGTCCCAACTGGCGTGAGTGCGGCACCCTTCCATAGCAGCGCGTCGCGAACGAGCCAGACTGCAAGCGCGGCGCCTGTGGCCAACCATACTTTCGCGGGCGCTCGATACGCGAGTAGTGCGGTCGCCGACAAGATCCAGCCCTGCGGCTTGAGCAGTGCGGTAACTGCGGCGCTGCGTGCGGCTGCTGCCGTCTCGCGTTCGCCCAGCGACCAAAGCGTTTCGAGCCAGAAGGCCGCCAGCCACACGTCGTTTTGCAGCGTTCCGGCCTGAATCGCGAGAGGATAAGCGGTCACTGCCGCGGCGCCCAGCGCATCGGCGAGAAGCAGCGGGGCACCGTATGCGTCGCGCGCCCACGCACGAATGCGAAAACCGAGCAAAGCCAGTGCACCGAGTCCACTCCAGGGTAGCGCGAACGGGCTCCCGACGGCGTAGAGCCCCCCGGCGAAGAGCTCGGATGCGGGCGGATACCACCAGTAGCGCGTTGCAGCGGTCCAAAGCGAGTGCGCCTGTACCCACGCGGCGGCGTTGGGGAGGTGATACGAAAGCGAGTCGCCATCGAGCAGCGGACGCACCAACGCAGGCCACGACACCGCGGCCAGCGCCGCGATCAAGACGTAGGGCGGCGGCTCTGGGCGGGAGACTTCGCGCGATATGTCGCGAGCGTCAGGCCCGCGCCGATACGCGATGGCTAGCATCAACGCTAGCGCGCACCAGCACGCGATCGGATAGAGCAGGTGTAAGAAGCCGAGTCCAAGCGGAATGGCGACGCCGAGAATCAGCGCGTCGCGGAGCCGGTCCGCGGTATCGTAGTTCCGGCTCGTGCGCACTGCGGGCGCCGCCACATACAACCCCAGCAGCCAGAATGCGGCAGGCAGCAGCGCCACGACGACGCCCAGCTACATCGAGTCCGGCGCGCTCACGCCGGCTAGCGCGAGTGCGCGAGCCAAAACGTTCTTCGAGGCTAAACTGAGCGCCAGCCTTGCGAGCCGCGTCGAAGAATCGTCCGTCAAGATTTTGCACTCGGTATAGAACTGGTGGAAATCCGCGGCGACGTCGCGCGCGTAACGCGCCAGCCGATGCGGCGCGAGATGTTCCACTACCCCGGCGACAACGCTGGGAAACTCCGCAAGCCTGCGCATCAATGCCAACTCCGACGGGTGAACCAGCGGTGCGAGCGGCGCGGAGCGCGCCGCCTCAACCTCGTCGGACGATGCGCGCCTCAAGACCGACGCTATTCGAGCGTGACCGTATTGCACGTAGTACACGGGGTTCTCGGTTTCTTTTTCTACCGCGAGCTTCAAATCGAACGAGAGCGGCGATTCCACCGCGAGCAGGATGAAGAAGAAGCGCGCAGCGTCGACGCCGACTTCGTCCAGAATTTCGTCCAGCGTCACGATCTCCCCGGCGCGTTTGCTCACGCCGATCTGCTCGTTTCCGCGCATCAACGTGACTTGCTGCGCGATCGCAATCTCCAGTCGTCCGGGATAACCGAGCGCCGAAGATAGGCCTTGCAGGCGTTCGATGTATCCGTGGTGGTCCGGGCCCAGAATGTCGACGACGCGGTCGCTTGCCTTGAGTTTTTGGTAGTGGTACGCGACGTCCATGCAAAAATAAGTCGGACGACCGTCGCTGCGCAGCAACACCCGGTCTTTATCGTCGCCGAATTGCATCGCGCAAAAGAAGAGCGCTCCGTCTTGCTCGTAGACTAAACCCAGCTCGCGCAGGCGCTCCACGCCTTCGCGCAACTTGCCGGCTTCATGCAGCTCCTTCTCGCTTTGCCAATGGTCGTACTCGATCCCAAATCGGCGCGCGGTCTTCTGCTGTTCGGCAACGATTTCGTCACGCCCAAACTTGGCGAAATACGCCAGCCATTCCGATTCGTGGCGATCGATCCATCGATCGCCGTCGAGTTCGCGAATCCGGGTCGCAATCGGCACTACGTACGGTCCTGGATAGCCGTCGTCCGGAAACGGGTACGACTCGTCGAAGAGCTGCCGGTAGCGGGCGTAGATCGATCGGCCGAGCGCGTCGAGTTGGCCGCCGGCGTCGTTGATGATCCACTCGACAAAAACGTCGTAACCGCAGAAACGCATCGCGTTGGCGAGCGTCGCCCCGATCGACATCGAGCGGCCTTGCACGACGACGAGCGGTCCGGTGGGGTTCGCGCTGCCAAATTCCAACGATACGCGCAAGCCGTTTCGCGGCGCTCCTCCAAAGCGGGCGCCCTCGCGCAAAATTCGATCGAGTGCGGAATGCCAGACCGCCGGAGCGAGCCGCAGATTGATGAACCCCGCAACCGGCTCGATGCCGCTGAAGACGCGGGCGAGTTCGGGAGCGCGTTGCGCTATCTCGGCGACGAGTTCGGTTGCGAGGTCTTGCGGCGCGCGGCGCGCCGTTTTCGCCAGCGTTAAGGCGAGATTGGTAGAAAAGTCGCCGAATTCGGGCCGGCGCGGCGCCTCGAATGCGACGGTCGCTGCCGCCGACGGATATCTCTCCGCAACGACGGCGGTTGCTGCGTCGGCAAAAGCACGCAGTGCATCGTCAAGCTGCGGTGCAGCGTCCTTGGCGGCGCGGGAAGCCATTATGCATGATCTTCGCCGCGTAGTGGAGTTCCGACCCGCGCATATCGAGCGCCGCCGCAGGATTCCACGGTGCCCTCGAGTTCGAGCAGCGCTAGCGCCGCGAGCGCCGCGGGAGCGCTTATTCCGCTGGCCGCGACGATCGCGTCGAACTCTGCGGCTCCGCCGTCGATCGCGCAAAGCAACGCGCGCGCCGTGGGATCGCGGGCCTCGGCCGTTACGGGCGATAGCAAGGGAAGGGCGCATTGGCCGAGGGCCTCGAGCACGTCGCCGGCACTGCGCGCGAGGGTCGCGCCGTCGCGGATTAGGGCGAGACAGCCTTGAACGTGTTTCCGGTCGACGTCGCCGGGCACCGCCAGCACCGGGACGCGCCCGGCGGCCCAGCCCGCGGTGTTGAGCGCGCCGCTGCGGGCCGGCGCCTCGACGACCAGCACGGCGTCGGCCAATGCGGCGACGACGCCGTTTCGCTGCAAGAATTGCCCGCGGAAGGCCGGCTGTTCGGGCGGGTAGGGAGAAAGCACCGCGCCTCCAGCGCCGAGCATACGCTCCGCGAGCGAGCGGTTGCGGGGCGGAAAGAAGTGGCGGTGGCCGCTTCCCAGGACGCCGACCGTGGGTGCGCCGGCGCTGAGCGCACCCTCGTGGGCGGCGGCGTCGATACCGAGCGCAAGGCCTGACAGCACACAGCAGCCGGCCCGTCCCAGCTCGGCGGCAAACTGATGAGCGAGGCGGCGGCCGTAGGGCGTCGCCGCCCGGGTGCCGACGATTGCGACGCAGGTGCGCCCCAGGCCGCCGAGGTCGCCGCAGCACCAAAGCCCAGGAGCCGCCGCCTCGAAGCCCCGGCCGCCCCGCGCGACGGCGACGGCCTCCGCAGATTCGTAGGTTGGGTCCCGCACGGGCCTCCATCACGCGCGGCGGCGGCAGACGCTAGCGGACTCTGCAGGGGGAATCGGGAGCGCCCAACGGAATAGGCTGGCCGCAACGGAGGTACCAGAGTTGGCAGCTGAAGCGTATTGCGTCAAGTGCAAGGCGAAGCGCGAAATCAAAGACGCGGTTCAGATCACGATGAAAAACGGGCGCCCGGCGACCGAAGGCAAGTGCCCGGTCTGTGGTACCAAGATGTTCAAAATCGGCTCTGGCTGAGGATTCTGCGATTGAATGGCAAAGGCGCCAACGTGCCGACGCACGTTGGCTCTTTTTGCGTTACCTACCCGTAGTAACGTATAATACGTGCACCCACAACATATGCCGTGGGTGGAGAAACTTACCGCTGACTTGCCCTACCTGTCGCAAGAGCGAGACCCGGGTCGTCGACTCGCGCGATGACGAAACGGTGGTGCGCCGGCGCCGTGAGTGCCTAGACCCCCGCTGCAAACATCGCTTTACGACCTACGAGCGAATGGAAGCGCCGCGGCTCTTCGTCGTGAAGAAGGATGGCCGCCGGGAACAATATAGCCGCGAAAAGATTCTCACCGGGCTGCGCAAGGCGTGCGAAAAGCGTCCGATTTCGGAAAGCCGCATGGAGGCCGTGGCGGCCGATCTCGAGCGCGAGCTCTTTGCACGCGGGGAAAGCGAGGTTCCGTCGGCTTTAGTGGGGGAGAAGCTCATGGAGGCCCTGCGGCAGCTCGATCCGGTAGCGTACATCCGGTTTGCGAGCGTCTATCGTTCGTTTCGCGACATCGAGAGCTTTCGCGAAGAGCTGGCGCAACTGTAGTGACCGAGGTCCGCGTCGCACTCCAGCGGCTGCCTCACGGGGAAGGCTTACCGCAGCCGGAATACATGTCCGAGCACGCCGCGGGCGCCGATCTGCGCGCCGCGGTTCGGGAACAGTTGACGCTCTTGCCGGGTGCGCGCGCTCTCGTCCCGACCGGTTTTTCGATTGCGCTTCCGGCAGGGTACGAAGCCCAAATTCGCCCGCGTAGCGGCCTTGCGATTCGCAGCGGTGTGACGTGTCTCAACTCGCCGGGCACGATCGATGCGGACTACCGCGGCGAGCTCGCCGTGGTGCTGGCAAACTTCGGTAGCGAGCCGGTCGTCATTTGCCGCGGCGACCGCATCGCGCAGCTCGTCGTGGCGCCCGTTTCGCGCTCGGCGTTCGAGCTGGTCGAGGAGCTGCCGCCGACGCGGCGCGGCCACGGAGGCTTCGGCTCGACGGGCGTTTCCGCGTGAACGTGTACATCGTCGGAAAGGGCGCCGTCGGCACGTATTTGGGCGATTTGCTGCGCGGCGCCGGGGTTGACGTTTCGTATGCGCCTCGCGGCTTGAACGACGTCACGCCGTACGACGCCGACGTCGCGCTGGTTGCGACCAAATCGTACAACACCGAAGGCGCAATCGAGACATTGCGCAAGGCGATTGCGTACCCCGAGAAGTGCGTTTTCGTATCGCCGCAAAACGGCGTTGGCAACGAAGAGCGATTGGCCGCGGCGTTCGGCATCGACAACGTCGTTGCCGCGGCATTGACGACCCCTGTCGATCGCGATCGGGATGGAAATGCTCGTCCCGCAAAGGACGGCGGATTGGCGCTCGCCCCGATGGGATCGAACGCCTATAATTGGCTGGCGGCGACGTTCGCGGGTACGGGGCTAACGGTTAAGATCGTCGAGGATTGGCGCGCGCTGAAATGGAGCAAGCTGGCGCTCAACGTCGTTGCTAACGCGAGTTGTGCGATCCTTAACGTTTTGCCGAACCGGTTCGTGCACTTCGACAAAGTCTTTACGCTGGAGATTCGCATGATACGCGAGGTCCGGGCCGTGATGCATGCGCTCGGGATCGAGCCGATCGACTTGCCGCGCTATCCGGTGCGGGCGCTCTTCGGCGTAGCGAGCCTGCCGAGCCCCCTCTCGCGCACGCTAATGGCTCACACCATCGCGGGGGCGCGAGGCACGAAGCCGCCTTCGCTGCTGCTGGATTTGCGCCGCGCGAGGCCTCAGACGGAGGTCGACGTGCTCAACGGCGCGGTCGCGGCAGCCGGGCTAGAGCATCACGTGCCGACACCGGTCAACTCCGTCTACGCCCGCGTCCTCAACGACATCGCGCATACGCCGCCGCTGTGGGCTAAGTATCGAGAGCATCCCGACCGGCTCGAGGCGGAAGTAGAGGCCGAAGTAAAACGCGCGAAAGTGTTAGCGCGTAGCTAGAACGAACTGACCTGCCGAACATATGCGCGACGCGAACGTCCCCGAATCGCTGGAAGGATGGTGGATTCTCCATCGGATGTTCGCCTTCAACCGGCCACAGTGGGACGCACTCCCCGAAAAGCGGCGGAACAAATACGCCGGTCACGCCGCGGACCTGCTCGATCATCTCAGGGGCACCGACCAGGGTGACGTCGGGCTGACGCAGGTCGTCGGTCACAAAGCGGATCTGATGCTCACCCACTACGCGCGTACGTTCGACGGTTTAGCCTACGCCCAGACGCTGGTCGACAAACTCGAGCTACGCGAGTTGCTCGTCCCGCACGGATCCTACGTCTCCGTCTTGGAGTTGGGGCTGTACGATGCGACGGCAAAGATTCACGCGGAGTTGGATCAGCGCGGCCTACCGCCGCAATCGCCGGAATGGATCGCTGCATTCGACGAACTGATGCGCAAACAAGCCGAAAGTCCGTACGTCGCACCGCGACTGTGGGCAAAGATTCCAGCGCGCCGCTACCAGTGCTTCTACCCGATGAGCAAACGGCGGGGCGAGGTGCAGAACTGGTACATCCTGGGTTACGAGGCGCGCGCCAAGATGATGAGCCAGCATGGCGTCGTTGGCCGTTCCTATCACGGACGCGTGACGCAGGTCATCTCCGGCTCGATCGGGTTCGACGATTTCGAATGGGGCGTAGATCTTTATGCGGACGATCCGTTGGTATTCAAGAAGCTCGTCTACGAGATGCGCTTTGACGAAGCGAGCGCGCGGTACGGCGATTTCGGCGCCTTCTGGTCGGGGCTGCAATTTTCGCCCAAGGAGTTAGGCGTTTTTCTCGACGGCGATGCCATTCCGCAGTTGGACGTGACGTAGCACCTCGTTCACGCCGCCGCGCCGAGCCTCTCCAGGCTGCGATACTGGATTGCTTCGGCGACGTGCGCCGCGCAGATGGCTTGTTCGCCGGCGAGGTCGGCGATGGTTCGCGCGACGCGCGCAATTCGATCCAGGGCTCGAGCGGAAAACTGGCGCTTTGCGCTGGCCTGCGCGAGCAATCGCAGGGCGGTCTCGTCGAGCGGGCAATAGCGCCGCATTGCGTTTCCCGGAATCTCGGCATTACAAAGCATCGCGGCGCCGGCGAATCTCCGGCTCTGACGGTCGCGTGCCGCGACGACGCGCTCGCGAATGGTCGTCGAGCGTTCGCCGCATTCGTAGCGCACCATATCATCGAACGCGACGCGCGCGATTTCGATTTGGAGGTCGATTCGGTCGAGCAGGGGCCCTGAAAGCTTGCTGACGTACTTCGCCACGATGGCGTCGTCGCAGCGGCATTCCATGTTGCGGATACCGCGGTAGCCGCACGGACAGGGATTCATCGAAGCGACGAGTTGAAAACGCGCCGGATAAGTGAACGTTCCGGCAGCGCGTGCAATTGTCACGGTGCCTTCTTCGAGTGGTTGGCGCATAACCTCGATGGCGCCGCGCGTGAATTCGGGGAGTTCGTCGAGAAAGAGTACGCCGTGGTGCGCCAGCGATATCTCGCCCGGCTTGACTAACGCGCCTCCTCCGACCAGCGCCGTCTGACTGATGGTGTGATGCGGAAATCGAAACGGCCGCGCGCGGACGATGCCGGCGCGCCCAAGAAGCAGCCCGGCGACGCTATAGATTTTCGTCACCTCGAGTGCTTCGTGCAGGGACATCGCGGGCAAAATGGATGGAAGTCTTCGTGCGAGCATCGTTTTTCCGCAGCCAGGCGGCCCCACCAACAACAGATTGTGTCCGCCCGCCGCGGCAATCTCGAGTGCGCGTTTGGCCGCCAACTGACCGCGCACGTCCGCTAAATCTCCGTGGACGACTTCGTCTGCGAGTTCGAGCGCCGGAGCCGCCGTGCGTTGCCGCCATTTCGAACCGTTGCCGCCAAGAACCGTGACGGCGGCTTGCAGGCAATCCACGGCGTAGAGCTCGATGCCCGCGACCAGTGCGGCCTCCTCGGCATTACACGCCGGAACGATCAACTTCGTGAAACCCGCGTTGCGCGCGCCCAACACCATCGGAAGAATGCCGCTGACGGGTTGAAGCTTGCCGTCCAAAGCCAGTTCTCCCAAAGTAATAAACTCTCGCAGCGTGGGCCGATCGATCTGCTCGTCGATTCCCATTAGCGCCAAAGCGATCGCGAGGTCGAAGGCCGGGCCGGCCTTTCGGACGTCGGCGGGCGAGAGGTTGACTAGAAGCCGTCCCGCCGGATAGGCAAATCCGGAGTTCAGGATCGCGGCGCGCACGCGTTCGCGCGCTTCGCCCAGAGCGCGGTCGGGAAGCCCGATGATCGCAAAGGCGGGCGTTCCTGCAGCGCTGTCCGCTTCGACGCGCACGACGTAGCCTTCGATGCCAAGCATCGCGGCTGAAAAGGACAGGGAGAGCATTTGGGCATCCTCTGCGCGCAGGTTACGCAGTGTCTAGGGGCCCGGGCGGCTTTGCCGCAGGGTGCGTAAGGGGTGTCGCGAGCAAGCCAAGAACAACGGCCCCAGTGAGCGCTGAAATGCTGAGCGCCCTTGCGGAGACCGGCACGCTCGTCGTAATATTCGTCAGCGTCGCTGCCGCGTTGGTTCAACTCAGGCACATCCGCGCGGGAAACCAACTGCAAGCGCTCCTTTCGCTCGAGCGCGATTTTCGCGCGCCCGAACTCCAAGGCGCGCTGACCTACGTTCAAGAGACGCTACCTCAGCGGCTGGAGGACCGCGCGTACCGTCGCGAGCTGGAGGTCATCGGTTTCATCGATCCGGCGACGCATCCGGAGATGATCGCCTGCAACTGGCTCAACGAGATGGGGACGCTCGTGAAGCGAGGACTGGTTTCCGAAGACACGTTCATGGATCTCTTCGCGCGCTTGATTGCGCACTGCTGGAAACAAATCGCACCGGCGATCGCGATCATGCGGCGCACCCGTGGCGAAGCGCAGTATCACGACTTCGAATATCTGGCCATGCGCGCGGCGGCCTGGCTGGAACGGAACCCGCAGGGGATGTCGCCGAAGGCCTTCGTCCGGACTCCGCTGCCCGATCGCTGGCGCGACCAGGACCGTCAAGCCGCGGCGGCGACCGGGGTACCGACCATCCCTTCTCCACAGATTGCACAAGACTAACGTCACAGGTTGTGGACAGCGAGAAAACATAACTCATTGCTAAAGGAGAAAGACTTGAAAAGAGCGCTCGCTCGTATCGCTTCGCTGGTCGTCGCATCCGGCGCCCTGGCTGCTTGCTCTCACGGGGCGTCGCAGTCGAACGCTTCAGCATCCCCGGGCGCCTCGGGATCCGCTCGCAAGACCATCGGCGTCTCGATTCAGAATCGCGAGGCGCAGTTCTATCAGGACATGGAATCCGGCATGCGCGCCGAGGCCGCGAAGGATGGCTACTCCCTGATTGTGGTGGATGCCAGCCGCGATAATGCGAAGCAGCAGAGTCAGGTCGAGGATTTCATTTCAAAGCACGCCGACGCAATCGTTCTCACCCCGTACGATTCCCAGGCCATCGGCAGCGCGATCGCCGAGGCCAACTCCGCCAACATACCGGTTTTTACGGCCGACATCGCGAGTACGAGTCAACAAGGGCACGTCGTCGCCCACATCGCCAGTGACAACGTGCGGGGCGGCTTTGAAGCAGGCACGCTGATCTGCCAAGCAGTCGGCAAATCCGGCAGCGTCGCGATCATCGACGAACCCGAGGTGACGAGCGTTCAAGATCGCGTCAAGGGATTCAAGGAGGCGATTTCGCAGCGCTGTCCCTCCGTTACGATCGTAGCCGACGTGGATTCGGGCGGAACGCGCGATAAAGCCAGCAGCGATACTGGCGACATTCTCCAGGCGCATCGAGACCTCAAGGGCATCTTTGGAATCAACGACGATTCGGCGCTCGGTGCGCTGGCGGCGGTGAGAGCCGCCGGATTGACGGGGAAGATTGCCATTGTTGGATACGACGCGACGCCCGAGGCGCGAGTCGCAATCGCAAAGGGCGAGATGTATGGCGATGCCATTCAATACCCTGCGAAAATCGGCTCGACGACCATTGACGTCATCGCGAACTACTTCGCAGGCAAAAAACCTCCGCCGATCGTGAAGATCGGAGTCGGGACCTTCACCAAAACCTCGCTGGGACAGAGTTCGCCGTAAGTTGCCGGCGCCGTTGCTCGAGATGCGTGGCATCGGGAAGAGTTTTCCCGGCGTGCACGCGCTTACCGACGTCTCCTTGACGCTCGCCGCCGGCGAAGTGCTCGTGCTCGTCGGAGAAAACGGCGCGGGCAAATCCACCCTGATGAAGATTCTTGCCGGCGCTTTGCAGGCCGATCAGGGCGAAATACTCGTCGATGGAAAGCCCGTCCGCATTGCAACGCCGCAAGAAGCCCAGCATCTGGGCATCGGCATGATCTATCAAGAATTTACGCTCGTGCCGCAGCTCACGGCGGCGGCGAACATCGCGCTCGGAAGCGAACCGACCCGCGCGGGCCTCATCGACATGGCCGCAGTCCGCAAGCGCGCGACGGACGCGCTGGGCGAACTCGGTTTGGAAATACCGCTCGACGTGCCGGTCTCCCAGTTCTCGGTGGGACGACAGCAGCTGGTCGAAATCGCGAAGGTCTTGGCGCGCTCCGCCCGGATCATCGTGATGGACGAACCCAGTGCCGCGCTTGCCGACCGCGAGATCGAGCGCCTTTTCGAGATCGTACGGCGGTTGCGCGCGGGCGGCGCCGGGATCATCTACATTTCGCATCGCATGGACGAGCTTTCGCGAATCGCCGATCGCGTAACGGTCTTGCGCGACGGCAGGGTCGTAGAGACGCGCAAAGCCGGCGATTTCCCGCAGGACGATATCATCCGCGCGATGGTCGGGCGCCGGCTCGACGCGCACTTTCCACAACTGCCGGATCCGCCACCGCAGGCGCCGATTCGCTTGGACGTCCGCGGCCTGATTCGCACGCCGGCCGTCAACGGCGTGAGCTTTTCGGTGCGCGCCGGAGAGATCGTCGCGCTGGCCGGCCTCATCGGCGCAGGACGAACCGAGATCGTGCGTGTTATTGCGGGTGCGGACGCGCGCGAGGGCGGCGAAGTCTTGATCGACGGCGCACCGGTTCCACCCAGAAACGTCGGCGATGCCATCGCCGCCGGGATCGCGTTTATCACTGAAGATCGCAAAGCGCAGGGTTTGGTACTCGGCATGACGGTTCGCGAAAACGTCACGCTCGCGCACCTGGCATCCTTCGTCGATCGCGACTTGCTCATCGATTTCGCTCGCGAACGGGCGGCGACTCATCGCATGATCGACGAACTGCACATTCGCACGCCAAGCACCGAGCAGCTGGTGCGCAATCTGTCGGGTGGGACGCAGCAGAAGGTCGTGCTCGCGAAATGGCTCCTCGGCAACGCGCTGGTCTTTCTGTTCGACGAGCCCACGCGTGGAATCGACGTCGGTGCAAAAGCTGAAATTTATAAGATCATGCTGGATTTGGCCGCGCGCGGAGCCGCGATCGTGATGGTTTCCAGCGACTTGCCCGAGGCCCTCGGCATGGCGCACCGCGTGCTGGTCGTACGCGGCGGCCGCATCGCGGCGGAGTTTACGCGCGCGACCGCAACGCCGGACAACGTTATCGCCGTTGCCACCGGTGCCGCGGCGTGAACGGGGAAAACCGTCGCTGGTACTGGCTGCGAATCGCGGCCGCGGCGGCGTTTGTCATCGCGCTCGTCGCCGTCGTCGACGTGGCGTCGCGCGGCTCGTTCTTAGAGCCGAGCAACATCGTGCGCGTACTGCGGCAGATTACGTACAACTGCGTGTTGGGCGTCGGCCAAACGTTCGTCATTATCACGGGCGGAATCGATCTCTCAGTCGGTTCGCTCGTCGCTTTGACCGGCGTGGTTGCCGCGCTATTTGCCAACTCGGTTCATCTGAGCGGCTTCCCGCTGATCGCGGCAACGCTGATCGTCGCCCTGGGTGTCGGCAGCCTCGCCGGTTGGGTCAACGCGCTCCCGGTCGTCAGGCTCAACCTCCCGCCCTTCATCACGACGCTGGCCATGCTTGAGATGGCCGTCGGCGCCTCGTTCATTCTTTCGCACGGCCGTCCGATCGCGCTCAAAAGCGGCGACTTTCAAAACACCGGAATCGGGTCGTTTCTGGGCGGCGTCACCTCGGCGCTGCATCTTCCCAGCATCCCCGTTCCGGTGATTTGGATGCTTGTCGTTATCCTGATCGCCTCCGTGCTCCTGACGCGAACGCGATTCGGCCGCTACGTGTTTGCAATCGGCGGCAACGAGGAGGCCGCGCGCCTGGCCGGCATCAACGTCGCGCGCATAAAAACGGCGGTTTATGTGATCAGCGGCGCGTGCGCGGCTATCGTCGGTTTCCTATACATGGCCCTGTTTTCATCGGGATCGCCCCAGACCGGAACGGGCGACGAACTGCTTGAATCGATCGCGGCGGTCGTGGTTGGCGGCACCAGTTTGACGGGCGGGCGGGGCAGCGTGGTCGGCACCTTCTTCGGCGCCCTGCTCATCGGCGTGCTCTACAACGCCATGAACCTTCTCAACGTGGACTCATACCTGCAAAAAGTACTGCTGGGAGCGGTAATCCTACTCGCCGTCGTCCTCGACGAGCTTCGCAAGCGCTACTTCGCGCGGTAGCGCGCTGTCATCCTGAGCGAAGCGAAGCGGAGTCAAAGGGCGATGGATGACACAACAACTTCCCGGCGCCTGCGTCCTTCGGTGGAAGCCTAGAACGGGAAGTCGGCTTGCGTTAATCCCGTGTTGGTTTTGAGGTTTTCGACCGATTCGTCGAGCACGATCTGCGGGCCGGCATACATGATTTGCCGGACGGGCCAGTGCGTCTCTTTTGAAAGATAGAGAATTTGCTCGGTTACGTCGCCGTTGGAGCCGGGGTCGGTGACTTTGAGTTCGAGCCGATCGGTGGCAACGCCGGCGACTTTCCCGCCGTCGGTCTGCGTGAGTTTGCCCGCAATTGTCGCATAGTTCTCAACGATGCGCTGCAGCAGCCCCTCGGGAATCGTCACGCCGCGCAACGAGACCGCGCGACGATCATGGATGTCGACCTTCATGTGGATGCCCGCGAGAAAGCCGCCTTGATGGCCGCTGATCTGATCGGTCCCGGCCCAAACGCCACCCGAGCCCTTCCCGTCGCCGTCGAGGATCAGGGTCTTGGCATAGTGGGGTTTCATGAACGAATATTGATAGACTCGGTCTTGCGTATCGGTGCCCTTAGCCTCGTGTACGTGCAGTACGCACGTGTAGTCGTTGACGGCTGCGAACGCGCGATCGAACGCGGTAATCGCGGGCGCGGTGTTCGCCGCGGGGGATGCGGCAGACAGCCAGATGATCGACGCTACGCCGGCGATGGTCGCCCCGAACTGCGACAACGAACGCTTCGAGTTCACAAAACTCCTCTCACTATCAAACGGTTTGCGAGTTGGGCTGTACGCTTTCATCAATGAGCAGCGTACCATGCTTACCTTCAACGCCGATGAGCACATCGCATTTTGCGTCGGCCGCGATCTCCTCGATGGTGCGGCCCAACGGGGCGCCAATATACTTACCCTCGCGAAACGATCCCACGATGATGAGATTGGCCTTTTCACGCTTGGCGACATCGAGAACCGCTTGTTTGGTTGAGCGCGCCTTGATCGTTTCGGTGCGAATCGCGACGTTGCCGTTGTTGGCGATCGTCTCCGCGGCACCCAACGCATCGAGCGCCGTGCGCTCTTCGAACGGCATGTCGGCGTCGGGAGGCAACGTGTATGGCACCTCGATGATGTACAAAGCGAGCAGCTCGGAGCGCTCGCCGCGGGCCAGCTTTACCGCGAGCGCCATCATGTGGGACGAATCGATCTCCGGCGAGAACACGACGATCAAGCTGCCAACCATACGCTCGAGCTCGCTCTCGGCTTCCGCGGCCATTCGCTGCACGTACGAGACTGGTGGGTGCAGCATCCACCAAAGCGTGGCGCCAACCGCTCCCGCGATGAAGAGTGCGGCCAGGGCGCCGGCAACGGTGACGTGCACGTCGCTGGAAAGCGTTATCATGTCATGCCTCGCGCCCGCAGAATCAACGAGAGGCGATGGAGGCCCAGTGCGATCATCGCCGCACCCAGGACCAGGCCCGGGATAATTTTGAAGCCGCCTTCGGGTAGCGCTTGCAGCATGCGTCCGAGGATGACTATTCCACAGAGCAGGATCGCAAACGAGAGAACCGCGCGAACGACCAGCACGTTACGCCTGTCGCGCCGCTCGCCGCTCGTCGCTGGCCTTGACGTTTGCGATATATTCGTCCATCAACTCGAGCTCGCCGGCACGACGAAGAATTTCCTTTTGATCCTTGCGCCAATCCCGCTTCTGCGAGCGCAGCAAGGGTAGCCGCCGATAGCTGCGATAGACCAGATAGAGGATCAAGCCCAGGACCAGCCAGCTCGGCCCAAAAATGCGGCCCAGCGCGTGAGTGCGAAGAGTGAACATCAAGATCGAAAAGATTCCGATGAATCCGATCACGCCGATTATGGGAAACTCGACGCGCTCCCCGCGGAATTGGAACGGCACGTTCAGAGGGATCTTGAACTTGCGCGGACTGAGCGGATCGGTCAGCCGTAGCCAGATCAACCCCAGGAAGACGAACGAGTAGCTCGTTGCCGCACCGAAAGCATAGAGGTCGGCAAGGAACCCCAAACCGCTTTCGCCGTGAAAGAAGCGGCTGTAGAGCTGCGCGACGTGCGGATACAACGCCGGGCCAGCGGCGAATAGTAGCTCGATCACGGCGATCGTGGAGAAGAAGACGATCGAAATGGCGGGCGTGCGATACTTATTGTGAACGCGCTGAAAGAGCGAGGGGAGCAGATTACTGCTGCTCATTGCATAGGCGATGCGGGAGCTCCCGAAGACGCCGGAATTCGAAGAGATCAACAACAAAATCGCCCCGAGGACCGGAACGTAGAGTGCCGCAAACGCGCCGTAGTACGGAACTTGCGCGGCCAGCAGCGCCACCGCTTTCCCCTGATTGTCCGAATTGTCGGGGAAGATCTGCCAGAACTGCATTGAATGCCCCGCGGCATTCGTGATCGGGTGCCAGGGCTGGAGCCCCAGCGCGAGGTTCGAGTAAGCCAGCGCAAAGATGAGGATCGTAAGAATCAGCGCCACGGACGTGCGCGGAATTATGGAGGCGGGGCGCTGCGTTTCTTGCGCGGCCTGTGAAATCGATTCGAGACCCACAAAGGAAATGATTGCGAGCGACGTTCCGAGCATCAGCTGATAGGGGGAGGGCCAGTTCATCTGCATCGCGTGAATCAGCAGGTGGGGCCGAAACGCGAAAAGGAATCCGAAGCACAAGATACAGGTCTCGCTGATGACGTCCAAAGCGGAGACGACGCCGTTGAAGGCCGTGCTCTCGCGCACGCCGACGACGTTGAGCATGCACAAACCCAACACGAGAACCAGGACCACGGTGAAATGGGTCCATGGGTGGATCGAATTCACGAGCGCCGGGAGCAGCTGGCTGGAATAATCCACCGAGGTCCAGGCGAAGAGCGTCACGTCGATGGTAAAGTCCAACAGCACAGCCCATCCGGCGATAAAGCCGAATATATCGCCGAGGCCGCGCATAACGAAGTACTGTCCGCCACCGGCAACCGGGTAGGTCGCGGCTAGCTCCGTGTAGGCCAGCCCGATGCAAACGTAAACGATGCCTGCGAACAAAAACGCGACGTTGGACGCACCGGCGGCCCAAGCCAGCACGAGCCCGAGGCCGACGAAGATATCGGCGCCGACGTCCGAGTAGCCCCACGAAAAGGAGCCCCACGGCGTGACGCTCCGGCGCAGCTCCGGATTCGAGCCCTTTGGTTGCGCCACTAAAACGCGTTGCGGTGCAAGCTTAGGTGCGGGCCGTCGAGCGTGACGACGTCAAACCGTACCTTCGCCGTCGGAGCGACGATCTGCGCGTAGTCGGCCGCAATCCGCCGAAGCGTCGCCCGCTTGCGGGCATTTACGGCGCGCAATGCGGACCCGTACGTCCGAGAATCACGGCGCTTCACTTCGACGATTACCAGAGTCGGCCCGTCGAGGCACACCGCGTCGATCTCTCCGCCGGGAAGTCGCACGTTACGCCCCAATAAGCGATATCCGCAGGAAGCCAGAAATGCGCTTGCCCTGTCCTCACCGAGCCGCCCCTTTTCCGCGTTATCCATATCGCTCCATCGCATCCAAGGATTCCAGCCCCAGCGCCAGCTGCGCGTCGCGCACGCGCGCCCAGTTTGCACGATGGTGGATACTCGGTCCGTGCACGCGTAAGGCCTCGATGTGATGGGCGGTCGAGTAGCCCTTGTGGAACGCGTAGCCGTAGCGCGAATCTTCTCGATCGAGTTCTACCATGAGCGCGTCGCGATGGACCTTGGCGACGATCGAAGCCGCAGCGACTACCGCGCAGCGCGCGTCGCCGTGGATCAGCGGTTCTTGCGGTCCGGTAAAGGATCGAATTCGAACCGCGTCCGTGATCAGGTACTGCGGCGAAGACTCCAGTGAAGCGATGGCACGCTCCATGGCCAGAATGCTTGCCCAATAAATGTTCATGCGGTCGATCTCGGCAACGCAGGCGCTCCCGACCGCCCAGGCCGTCGCGCGAACCTTGATGATCTCCGCGATCGCGGCGCGCGCTTCGGCGCGTACCTGTTTGGAGTCATTCAGTCCCCGAATCAAGAGCGGTTGCGCCGCAACGACGCAGGCGGCAACGACGGGGCCCGCGAGCGGGCCGCGCCCGACTTCGTCCACTCCGCCGACGAGGATGAATCCGCGCTCGCGCGCCGCGTATTCGAAGCGGTGCAAACGGTGCAGCCGGCGGCGTTCGCGTTCGTAGGAATTCCTGGCCTTACGCTGTTTCGATGTCATCTGGAGACTCCAATGAGATGCGTCCGAAGACGCCGTCGTTGAATGCGGTGATGTAGGATTGCGCCGCGTTATGGTAATCCACCTCACCGCCGCGGCCCAGGAAGCCGCGGGCCGCAGCGAAGCCCCGCAGGTCGGGAACGTCCGTCTTCGGGTTGCGGTCCAGAAGCCAGCGATGGAACGCGCTCACGACCTCCGTCGGATCGTAGCGGTCGCGCGGCACCGCGCCGCAGATAGCTAATTTCCATTGCGCTGCGGCGGTGGGAATCTTCGGCGGCAGGACGCCGGGCGTATCCATCACTTCGACGTTGGGCGCGAGCCGAAACCATTGCATCTGCCGTGTGACGCCGGCGCGGTTTTCAGTCTTCGCGGCGCCGCGCCGAAGGAGCGCGTTGACGAGCGCGGACTTCCCGGAGTTCGGCAATCCGACGATCATTGCGCGCGATGCCTTCGCCGTGCGTGGGTTTCGACTTGCCGAAGCGGTAACCGCGGCGGCGATGCGAGCCGCGCTGCCCTGTCTGCGGCCCTCGACGGCCACCGCCGTGGCGCCTCGCTCGGCGAGTTCGCCGAGCCAACGTTTGGTCGTCGCCGGGTCTGCGAGGTCCTCGCGATTCAACGCGATCACACGCGTGTGCTTCGCGGCCAGAGCGTCGAGCAGCGGGTTGCGGCCGCTGCTTGGGATGCGCGCGTCGACGACCTCGATGACGATGTCCACCGATCGGAGATATTCCCGAATTCGGCGCGTCGTCCGCACCATGTGCCCGGGATACCACTGAACCTGGCGCTCCAACTTCGAATTCACACTTCACCAGTTCCGCAATGAGCTCGACAACGGGTCATAATCCGCCGAGCATCCGCGGCGGCCAAATCCCTGCGAGGGCGCGCCCGATCAAGCGATCGTCGCCCACGCTCCCGAAGAAGCGCGAATCCTCGCTCTCCGCGCGGTTGTCGCCGAGCACGTATACGGACGCCGGCGGCACGGTGGTTTTGCCGAAGCTGCGGTCGTCGGCGTGCTGCACGTAGGGTTCGTCGAGTTTAGCGGAGTTCAGAAAGACCTGGCCGTGAATGATTTGAACGCGATCCCCCGGCAATCCAATCACGCGCTTGATGAAGACGGCGCGAGCGTCACCCTCGTGCCGAAACGCCACGATCTCGCCGCGTCGCGGGTGGCCGAGCCGATAGGCGAACGTGTTGATGAGGACGTACTCGCCGGATCGGATGTGCGGTTCCATCGAAAGCCCCGAGACTTGCGGAAGACGAATGAAGAAGGCAGCGATCAGCAGTGCGAGCACCGCGAGCTGCCAGGCCAGGTTCGCCGCCGATCGCCATCGCAAGAAGCGGACCACGGACGTGCTCTTCGCTTAAAGCGCTAGAGAATCTTGGCTTGCGACGGAGGCCAAAAGATCAGGAAGGCGCGTCCGGTAAAGCCTGCTCCGCCGTTGCTGCGGGGGCCAGTCGCGAAACGACCGCCATCTTGCGCGAAGCCCCAGACGTGCGAGTCCTCGGAATCGTTACGATTGTCGCCCAGCATGATGTAACAATGTCCCGGAATGCGATTGGGTGCAATCCAGCGCGATGCGGGGGGAATGTTCGCGGAGCTGGGATCGAGGCGCTGCCAGCCCGCCCCGTAGCTGACGTAGACGCCATAGTCTCGCACCTCGAGATTGTAGGCGGGCTTTTCGGCGACGTACGGCTCCAGGAGCGCCGTTCCGTTGATGTAGACGGTGCCCCCGGTGATGCGCATCGTGTCGCCGGGCCGGCCGATGACCCGCTTTATGAAATCGTCCGGCGTCGGCACCGGCGGCGGAAAGACGACGATGTCCCCTTCGTTGGGCGGACGGAAGCGGTACTCGAACTTGTCGACGAGCAAGACGTCGTGGATTTGCAGCGTCGGCAGCATCGACCCCGACGGAATGTAGTAGGTCCGGGCAACGAATGTGATCAGGATCCATGCGGCGATTCCCGCGATGATGAACGGATCTAGGAACTCGCGGGCGATGGCGGTACTTCGGCCGGCCGAACCTGCAACGACCGGGCGAAGCGAGAGGATTACGCGAGCGGCCCCGATGACCGCGACGATTGCCAGCAGCTCGTATGGGGTCACGTCTTATCTCTCCAACACGCGAAGCCGGCCCGGCGGCCAAAGAATGAAGAACGCCCTTCCCACGAAGTCCGCGCGAACCTTGCGCGTCGCAAGGGGCCCCGCCGCGAAAACTCCGTCGGTTTGGGCGAACCCCCAAACGTGCGAGTCGTCAGAATAATTCCGATTGTCCCCGAGCACGAAGTAAAACCCCCTCGGGATGTGATTCGGGGATTGCCACATCGACCGCGGGGGAACGTTGGCTTGGCGAGGATCTAGCGCGCGGCCGTTTACGTAGATGCCGTAATCGCGGATCGCCAGGCTGTAACTCGGAGGCTGATTCTCGTAACTCTCGCGCTGGGCCACGCCATTGCGGTAAACGCTGCCGTTGACGATCACGATGGCATCACCCGGAATCCCGATCACGCGTTTGACATAGTCCGCTCCGCCCGAGTCGGCCGGCGGCGAGAAGACCGCGACGTCGCCTTCCGCCGGTGGATGCAGGCGATACGCGATTTCGTCCACGAGAACGACGTCGCGAACCTGCAACGTCGGCACCATCGACACCGACGGAATATAGAACGTGCGAATTACGAAGGTGATCAAGAACAACGCGATGAGCCCGGCCAGGATAAACGCGTCGAGAAATCCGCGCGCCGTCGCAGCCGGCGCGGCCGGGCGGGCGAACGGCTTGGTCGAAAGCGCTATTCGCGCAACGGTCAAAATGCAAAGGAAGCCGAGCAGCTGCAGCGGTGTCAGAGCGGCGCGTCAGGTTCCTTTAGCTTTCTTTTCCTTGATGCGCGCGGCTTTGCCGACCTTGTCGCTCAAATAATAAAGTCGGCTGCGGGAAACGATGCCTCGCTTGCCCACCTCGATTCGTTCCACCCGCGGACTGTGAAGCAGGAAGGTCTTCTCCACGCCCACGCCGTGAGCGATGCGGCGCACCGTAATCGATTCGCCGATGCCGCCGCCTTTGCGCACGATGACGACGCCTTCGAACATCTGGGTGCGTTCCTTGCCGCCCTCAATGACCTTGGAGTAAACCTTCACGGTATCTCCGGCCCGGAATTGAGGCACTCCGTCCTTGATCTGATCGCGGTTGAGGACATCGATGACGTTCATACTCTTAAATCCTGTGTCCCTCGAACGGAGCCTGTGCTAAGCGCGGTCGAAGCGCTCGGGGTAAACTCCGTCGAGGCGGGCGCAACGAATAGCCGGGCGCTGGGCCCGGCACAACCACCGTATGGTATCACGGGCCTTCCTCGGCGTGCAAGGTATCGTCGAGGTGGTGTAAAGCCATATTCATCACCTAGGAGCGCCGCACCGCAAGACATGCGACCATCGCGACGACGGCCAATAGGGCCAGGGCCACGCCCCAGTGGGCACTGAGATATTCATAAAGACCCGTGATCATAAAAACCGCTGCTTCGCCCCCCTGTTACCGGGCTACCCTATCCTTCCCCGCCCTCGGTCGTCAAGTGATTCACACCCTCGAGCAGGTCCCTCCGCCGTGCCTCGGTGCGCAGGCGCGACTGCTCGCGTCGCCACTGCGCGATTTTGGCGTGGTCACCCGAAAGCAGCACCGCCGGCACGTCGGCGCCGCGGAAGCTGGCGGGTCGCGTAAAGCTGGGGTAGTCGAGCATTCCATTGGTAAATGACTCGTTGGCGAGCGACTCGGCGCGCACGGCGCCTACAACCAAGCGAACCGTCGCGTCCAAAAACGCGAGTGCCGGTATCTCGCCGCCGGTCAGGACGAAATCGCCCAGCGACCACTCCTGGATGGGAAAGAGCCTGCCAAGCCGGTCGTCGATGCCCTCGTAGTGACCGCAGACGATGACGAGGCGGTCGAGCTTTGCCCAGCGCGCGGCCTCGGCGTGGTTGAACGGGCGGCCGCTCGGACTCGGAACGACGATGGTACGCCGTTCTTCGGGGGGCGCCTCGCTCGCGATCCGGTCGAGGATGCGAGCGATGGGCTCAATCCGCAATACCATTCCGGCGCCCCCACCGAAGGGCGCGTCGTCCGCGCGCTCCCCCTCGTCGAGCTCGTCGAGCAGATGGTGGTAGCGCACGCTGGCCAGGTTGCGCTCGACGGCGCGGCCGACGATCGAGAGGCCCACGAACGGCGCGAAAAACTCGGGAAAGAGCGTGACGACGTCGATCGTGAACATAGGCTCCCAGAGTGTTCCGGAAGCATGACCGATTTGCTTGCGCGCTTGCGGCGCTCGACCGCGGCGAGTTTTCTAACGCCGAAGCCGCCTTGAATCAATTGCTCGAGGAATCGCGCACGCCCGCCGAGCGGGCCTTCTTGATGAATAAGCGAGGCGTGGCTCGGATGGGCCTCGAGCATCGCGAGGCTGCCCGCGGCGACTTCGCTGCGGCGCTCGAGTCGGTCGAAACCTATCCTCCGGCGCTAACCAATCTCGGCAATCTCTACTTGGAAAGCGGCGACGTGGACGCTGCGATCGCGCATTATCAGCGCGCAATAGCGAGCGATCGGGACTACGCGATCGCATATCTCAATCTTGGCGTCGCGTACAAACGGCTGGGACGGGTCGACGAAGGGGTGCGGGCGCTGCGTGAAGCGCAGCGACTCGAGCAGCGGCGACGCCCGCGGCGCTAACGCTTCGATTTTTTGGCGGCCGGCTCCACGGCCGTGATCTCCTCGAGGTATTCGAAGAGTTGCGGTAGCGTGATTTTTTCGAGCGCGGTCCGTTCGTGAACTCTCTCGCTGTCCTCGCCTTCGTCGCGAATGTAGCAGCGCGTTTCGACGCCGCTGGGTTCGCCGCTAATAAACGACACGGCGAAGCCTCGTCCCGGCAGCTCGTCGTAGATTCGCATCGTTTGCGGGTTGAGGATTTCGATCGAGTGCGGGTGGCTGTGTGCGTCAAAGATCAGGATCTTGAGGTGCTCGAAGTTGGTGACTTCGATGAGACCGACGACGAAGACATTCTTGGCGGAAAAGAACTCATGACCGCTTCGGCTGCGGCTCGAGATTTCGTAAAAAACGCGGTGCGCAACGAACCGGTTGAGGATTTTTCGCAGCGTCGCCAGCGAGGCCAGCGTTTCGGTGCGGTTGCCGCGTGTGTAAATGATCTTCACGGCGGGCCCTGTTGCTTGCACGGCTCCTCAGGTAAGCCCTCCCGCCCAGCCGGCGGAAGTACGTGGCCGCTCCCGGAAACATAGCTCGAGATGTTCTCGGTGCCCGACATCCTGGTTGTGTCAGTCCTCGCGCTGTTACTCTTCGGCCCCGACCGGCTGCCGAAGATGATGCGCCAAGCGGGTCGCTTTATGCGGGAGGTGCAGAGTACGTCGCACTCCTTCATCGCCGAAATGGAGCGCGCCGCAGAAATCGCCGAGCCCCCAATCCCGCCGCCCGCACCCCCGCAAACCGAGCTCGAGCATCACTCGAGGTCGCCGGAGGCGAACGCCTAGCCTCGGAGGCGGCCCGGACCGAGTTTCTATTACGAGTTTCTATTAAATGTTGAAGTTTTGGCGGATTTCCGTAATTCGCTGCTGCAGCATGACGCGGAGTTGGGACTGGAGCCGCTGTTTTTGCTCGTCCGGCAAACGGCGATAAATTAGGTAGCCGGCGGCGCTGAGCAATCCGCCGAGAACGCCGACGAGCACGACCTTACCGGCCTCACTCGCGTCCGCATCGCCATGCGGGCCCCGATCGCCCGAGCTGCCCTGATACCCGTTGCCGGGGCTAGTCGAGCTCGACCAGGGTTGGTCGTGGGGTGTCGTGCGAAAACTTTCAGACATCGTGCTGCCTCCTTCGGTCTGCCAAGCTTGTTACCCGTCCCGAGGCTCTGCCTCCCAGTCCCCGCGTCAAACGCCGTCGCTGCAGTCGGACGTGGTCCGGGAAACGCTCAGCGATCCGTTCGACGGCCAACTCGGCCGTCGCAACGATGGCGCGCAGGCTTTCGAGGTCGCGCTGGCGTTCGGGCCACCGCAGCCGGAAGTGGCCGGGTTTTTGAAGCGCTTGCAGTTCCACGCCGGCGTAAGTCTCCAACCCGAGGCGCGCCGCCTGCAAAATGGCGGAAACCGCCGCGCAAACGACGTCCTGACCGTATTCGTCGAAATCAGCATGCCCGCGCGCCGAAACTTCGGCAATGCGATCGCGGCCGTCCCGATAGAAGATGACCTCGAGCATGACGGTTCGGGAGAGGCTACGGCAGCGTTATCTTGGTGATCTTGACTTCGGCGTAGGGTTGGCGGTGGCCGTTGAGCTTTCGGACCCGCTTCTTTGGCTTATAGCGGAAGACGAGAATCTTTTTGTCCTTGGCCTGACGCAGCACGGTCCCGCTGACGGACGCGCCATCTAAGAGCGGGCTTCCGACTTTCACGGCATCTTCGCTGCCGGCGAGAATGACGCGATCGAACTTGACGTCCGCGCCTACGTCGCTATTCACCAGATCGCAACGAATGACGTCGCCTTCGGCGACGCGGTACTGCTTGCCGCCGGCTTCGATGATTGCGTACATGACTTCGGTACGATACCAGGGCCGCGCGCCTACCGTCAACGGCACCGCGGTCGGGCCCGGCGCTTGACAGCCGCCGCCAAGCATGATATTACAGAATAGTCTATGAAACAGATAACTCTAGAAACACAAAATCGGCTGGCCGCGCCGTGCGCCGGAAGGCTCTTAACCGTCTGGGCCCTTTACGGCTGGTCCATGCTGCTGGTCTGGCACGCCCTGGCGCGAGGCCCCGCCACCGACGCCGCCGTGTGGTCGTTGGCGGTGCTCGCGGGGCTGGCCCTGGCGGCCTGGACGAGGCAGGTTTGAGGGTGGAACGCATGACCGCACCGCAAGCGCGCGATCACATCGAGATGGTGAATCGAATCTTGGCGGAGTCGCAGCAACGGCTGTGCGCCGGAGGCGAGTACTTCGTCGTGTGGGGGATCGGCTCGGCGCTTGTTACGATCGTGTTTCAAATCGCGGACCGAAGCTTGGTCCCGAGCGCCGCGCTATGGTCCGTCCCGGTCGTGCTGGCGGTGTGCGCGATCTTCTCGATTCTACGCGGCCGATCGACCCGCGCGGCCCTAGCGCGTAGCTCGCTGCTGCAGCGCGAGTTTTTTAACGTACTGTGGTTGACGCTCGGCCTGGCATTCGTGGTCGACGTCGCGGTGTCAAGGATATTCGCGGGGGTCGCCTCGGCGGCGATTTGGAGCGTGGCCCAAGCAATCGTCCTGCTTTACATCGGCATGCACGGGAATCGTCGCGCGCAAGTCGCGGGAATTCTCGTGGTCGTTTCCCTGATCGCTGCGAACTTCGCCCCGCCCGCCATCGCTGGCTATATCTTGGCCGCCGGCATGCTCGGGGGTTACGCCGGGTTCGGGGTTAGCGAGCTGCTCGCCCACGACGGTGACGTAGCCTAAGCGTCAATGGATGAAATGCTGCTCTCGAAGGTTCGCCTCGGCATTATCGCGGCGCTTCTGAACTTCGATTGGATCGCGTTCTCCGAGCTTGCGCGCTCGCTCGACGTCAGCAACGGCAACCTCGGCGCGCATCTGAGCAAGTTGGTCGACGCGGCTTACGTCGATGAGGAGAAGAGCTTCGTAAATCGACGTCCGCTTACGCGTTATCGCCTCACCAAGCGCGGGCGCGAAGCGTTCGCCGATCACGTTTCTCAGCTTCAATCGCTGCTGAGAGCAGCCACGTAGATATGGAAAATCATGATTTTACGGTTCGATGACGTCGGCAAATCCTACGCTGGGACGCGCGCGCTCGAGGCGCTCTCGTTCCAAGTCGATCGAGGCGAGATCGTCGCGCTGCTCGGCCCCAACGGCGACGGCGCTCGAGATTGCGCTCGGTTTGCGAGGCTGCGACGGCGGATCGGTGCAGCTCTTCGGAACGTCGCCTCGAAACGTTGCGATTCGGCGGCGCCTCGGTGTGACGCCCCAGGAAAGCGGCTTTCCCGACATGCTGCGCGTCGAAGAGATTCTCACGTTTGTCGCCGAGCACTACCCTGCGCCGGCTGCGATCTCGGAGACCCTCGCCGCCTTCGGACTGACTAGCCTAGCGCGGCGGCGCACCGGCACGCTTTCGCAAGGAGAATCGCGCCGTTTGGCGGTCGCGTTGGCGTTCGTCGGCAATCCGGAGTTCGTGGTGCTCGACGAGCCCACGACCGGCCTCGACGTCGAATCCCGGCGCCGCCTTTGGGATGTTGTGCGCCGGACCGGCGCGGGCCGCTCGATCCTGCTGACGACCCACCACTTGGAGGAGGCACAAGCGCTGGCGACGCGGATTCTGGTGATCGATTGCGGGCGTTTGCTTTTCGACGGCGATCCGGACGCCCTGCGCCGTCGCATCGGCACGCGACGCCTGACGTACCTAGGAACGGACGGACCGGTCGTCGTCACGACGGCGAATACGGACGAGTACGTACGCGACCTCGTCAACAGCGGCGCCGACTTCTCGAACTTGGAAATTTCTCAACCGTCGCTGGAAGAGGCCTTCCCTTCCCTTACGGGAGGCGCGAAATGAGGGCACTCATTCTGCTGCGCGCGCACACGCGCATACAATTCCTCGATCTCCTGCGCTCGCCCGGTTACGTCGTCCCGACGGTGATCTTTCCAGTGTCGCGTTCTACGCGCTGTGGGGCGGCATCCCATTCGTGCTGATGGGCATCGCGATCGGGTATTGGACGTCGGCTCGCGCGGCCGTACCGATCGCAACGGCCTGCAATTTGTTGCTGGCGTACGCCGGCGCGTTGTGGATGCCGCCGCAAGATCTTCCCGCGTTCGTCCAAGCCGTCTCGCCATATCTTCCGACGCGCATGTTCGCCGATCTCTTGTGGAGCGTTACCGCAAGCGCGAGCGCCGTGCGCGCCCTCGCCGGCCTCGCCGCATACACGGTCGTCTTCGCGATCGCCGCAGCCAGGGGCTACCGCCGCGACGAACGCACGCGCTATGCGTGAACCCGCTTCGTCTGACCAAAGCTCGCGGAGAGCTCGTGAGCGGCGCGCAAGCCCTCGTCGAAGGCGCGCACCGCGTTGAGCTCGGTCGCGTCCTTCGCGCCGCCGACGACGCGATAGGCGATTCCGAGTTGGCGGATCGCGGGGAGGAGCGGGTCGTTGCGTTCTTGGCCGGCGGCGATGACGACCGTGTCGGCAGCGATCGTTCGCGCATTCCCGTCGGCATCGCGTATCCGCACGCCGCCGGGAAAAATCGCTTCGTACGTGACGTTGGCGTAGGTTTCGACTCCGGCGGAGCGCAGGGCGCGGAGCACGGCCCAGCGCGTCGTCTTACCGATCCGCTCGCCGATCGTCGCGCCTCGGCGCATCAGGGCGACGCGCTTGCGGCCGACGACGAGCAGCGCGCCATCGGGTGCCGCGGCAAGGCCCTGCTCGTAGAGGAAGCGCGTGCTTTCGTCAACGTTTGACTGGCCGAAACTCAAGTAATGCGCGACGTCCACGCCGATGCCGCCGGCGCCGACGATCGCCACCCGCTCGCCGACGGCGCAATCGCGCAGCAGAAGATCGGCGTACGAAACGACGTGGGGGAGATCGCTGCCGGGGAGCAGCGCCGGGCGGGGTGCGACGCCGGTTGAAAGGATGACGGCATCGAAGCCGGACAGCGGTGCGATGTCGATGACGCGACTATTCAAACGAACGGCGACCCCGAGCCGCCGCAACTCGTTGGCAAAGTAACGAATCGTCTCGCCGAAGTCGCGCTTTCCTGGAATCCGGCGAGCCATGCGGAACTGGCCGCCGAGCTCGCAGTCGGCTTCGAAGAGTTCGACTCGATGGCCGAGCGCAGCCAACGCGCGAGCGCTTTCCAATCCCGCCGGGCCGCCGCCAACGACGGCACAGCGCCGGACGTAATTTTCGGCGACCGGCGCTTCGGGAAACTCTCGCTCGCGCCCGGCGCGCGGGTTGACCATGCACGAAACGGGCTCGTCGAGCAGAGAGCGGTCGATGCAGGCTTGATTGCAGGCGATACACGTGTTGACGAGCTCGCTTTGCGCGCGAGCGGCCTTGGCAACGATCTCGGCATCGGCCAAAAACGGCCGCGCCATCGAGATGAAGTCGACGCTGCCGGCAGCCAGGACGCCGTCGGCGGCGGCGAGGCTGTTGATGCGATTGCTCGCGATTACTGGAAGATCGCCGACCGCGCGTTTGACCGCTGCGGCGAAGCGCACCCATACGCCGCTGGGCACGATCTGCTGCACGGTGGGAACCGGCGACTCGTGCCAACCGATGCCGACGTTGATCGCGTCCACGCCATCTCGAGCGAGTGCGCGCGCAAAGTCTAGCGTTTCGTCCGGCGTCGTCGAGTTCTTCATGAGATCGGCGCCGGAAATGCGAAAGATCACCGGAAAGTCGTTTCCCGCGCCGGCTCGTATTTCGCTCAGCACCGCGCGCGGCAGATTCATGCGGCGCTCGAAATCGCCGCCCCAATAATCGTCCCGCCGATTCGTCAGCGGCGACAAGAATTGATTGAGCAGATACCCTTCCGATGCCATCACTTCGACGGCATCGAATCCGATTTCACGCGCGCGTGCCGCTCCGCGCGCAAAATCGCGGATCGTGTCGCGAATCTCCGCGTCGTTGAGCGCATGCGGCGGATCCGGCGAGAAGCGCGAGGGCACGGCCGACGGCGCGACCGGCTGCAAGCCGAACGAAGCGAAGAATGCGTAGCGCCCCGCATGGAAAAGCTGCAGTGCGATTCGGCCGCCGGCGTCATGGACGGCTGCGGCGGCGTAGCGCAGCGCTCGCGCGCTCTCGGGATCGTTGACGAAGCTGTAGTTTCGGCCGCCGGCGCCCGTACGATTTACCGCAGAGCCTCCCGTGACGATGAGCCCCGCGCCGCCCCGCGCTCGGTCGGCATAGAACGCGGCCAGCGCGGCGTCGTCGGCCTCGATCCCCAGATGCATCGATCCCATGATGATACGATTGCGCAGTCGCAGCACGCCGATCGAGCCGGGCCGCAACGCGTGGGTGAACGCTTGCGTCGAGGACACTCCCTACGTGAGCGTCAGAGGCGGCGTGGTATCGGCGTAAAAGGGCGGTGCGATGACGCTCAAACCGCCGTCCACGCAGAGCGTTTGACCGGTGATGTATTCCGACTCCGGCGCCAGCAGGAACGCGATCGTGTCGGCCACCTCTTGGGTTGTGCCCATCCGGCCCTTCGGCACCTTCGAGAGCACCGATTCGATCGGCGCCATTCCCGGTACATTCTCGTAGAAATACGCGCACGACTCAGTGTCGATCAGCCCGCCATTGACGGCATTGACGTTGATGCCGCGCGGCGCGAACTCGACGGCCATATACCGTACCCAAGCCTCGATCGCGGCCTTATTCGACCCGAGATTCGCGTAGGTAGGATACGCGCGAATGCTCCCATAGCTCGACAGCACGGCGATTCGCCCACCCGTCTGCATTAGCTTGATGGCACGCTGCGCGCCCAATACGAACGCGCGGACGTTAAGATCGAACGAGCGGTCGAGGTTATGCGCCTTCAGGTCCGCGATTTTCTTGAACGAGCTGGCTGCGGCGTTGGAAACGAAGTGGTCGAGCCTGCCAAACTCCGCGGCGACGCGATCGAAGAGCATATCGATATCGTCGGTGTTTTCCACGTTCGCCTGTACCGCGATCGCTCGCGACCCGAGCGATTCGATCTCGCGAACCACGGCTGCAGCCAGATCGGCGTTACGCTGATAGTTGACGACGACGGTTGCGCCTTCGCGGGCAAGCGTCAACGCCAAGGTCCGGCCGATTCCGCGTGAACTGCCGGTGATCAGGGAGACTTTCCCCTCGAAACGACGGCTCACGCGCCGCCCTCAGGGTTGTCGAGCAGCGAGCGTGCGATGACGGTCTTTTGAATTTCGTTGGTCCCTTCTTCAAAGCGTTGCGCCCGCGCGTCGCGATAGACGCGTTCGATCGCATTGGGTTGCCAAAACCCGATGCCCCCGTGGATTTGTAGGGCCTTGTCCGTGACGCGCGTCAGCATCTCGACTGCCTGCAGCTTCGACATGGACGAGAGCATCGTAGCATTCGGAGCGCCGGCCTCCCATTGCCGTGCCGCATGAAGGACCAGCTGCCGGGCCGCCTCGATGTCGGTGGCGTTCTCGGCGATCATGAACCGGATCGCCTGGCGCGCAGCGAGCTTCTTGCCGAAGGTTTCGCGCTTCGCGGCATAGTCGATCGCCAACTCTTGGGCTCGCCTTGCCAATCCGACGCAACTCATCGCGACCGATATGCGGCTCGGGGTCAAGAATCCACCCAATGCGACGGCCAGCCCCTCGCCCTCACCGCCGATTCGGTGCGCCACGGGGACGGGCGTCCGTTCGAAGGTCAAGCGCGCGTGGTCGGTGCCGCGCACGCCCATCGATTCGTCCATCGCGACGACGGTCGCTCCGGACGAATGACGATCAACCAGCAATGCGACGGTTCCGTCGGCTCCGTGCGTTCCGGCGATGCGTGCGAAGAGCAGCCAGTAATCGCAAATCGTCCCGAAGGTGATCAGGTGTTTTTCACCGGAGAGGTAATACGTGTCGCCTTCCTGCACGACGCTGCAGCGCAGGTCCGCCCCGGTGCCGGCGGTCGGCTCGGTCAACGTGAAGGCGATTTTGATCGTTCCCTTCACGGAAGGAAGTACGAACGCGCGGCGCTGCTCGGACGTCGCGAAACGGTCCATGGCGCGCCAAGTGCCGTTGACGACGTGGACGATCATACGAATCGAAGCATGCGACATCGAAAACAGCTCGATGAGCTCCAGATAGCGCACGAACGGAATGCCGCGACCACCGTATTCCGCCGGGGCCGCCAGTGAGAGATAGCCGCGCTGCTGCAGTTCGTCCCAAAGCTCGAGCGGCACGCGCCGCTCGGATTCGATCTGCAGCGCCCACTCCTCCGCCGGTCCCGCCACGAACGCCGCGACCTCGTCTTTGAGGCGCGCGAATGCGGCTTCGTCGAAAGCGGTGCCACGCTCGAGCTGTTTCAAGAGATTTTCTCCTTGACTCGAGCGTGGGGCTTTAAGGTCTTAGCGCGTTCGCGCAATAGATATTTCTGCACCTTGCCCGATGGCGTGCGCGGAAGCTCCGCCACGATTTCGAGTCGCTCTGGCCAGTAATGCTTCGCGACTTGGCAGGCGTCCAGGTAGTGCTGCATCCGCTCGAAATCCAAACCCGCCACGCGCCGCAAAACGACGAACGCACAGGCCCGCTCGCCTAAACGGGCGTCCGGCATCGCGACGATTGCAACCTCGGCGACCCCGGGATGGTCGCCCAGCAGCTGTTCCACCTCCCCGACCGGAATTTTTTCGCCGCCGCGATTGATCACGTCGCGAACGCGTCCCGTGATCCGGACGTATCCCGACTCGTCCATGACGGCCAGATCGCCGGTGCGAAACCACCCGTCCGAAGTGAACGCGGCCGAGGTCCATTCCGGATGGTCGGCATACCCCTCGAAGAGGGTGGACGATTGGACTTCGAAGTTGCCCTCCTCGCCGGGAGGGAGCCCGCGGCCTTGCGCGTTGGTGATTCTCAATCCAATCCCACGCAGCGCGCGACCGTCGGTTCCCCAAACTTTTGCCGCTTCGTCGCTCGGCGCGGAAAGCGATCCCAAACAGGATTCGGTCGTACCCCACCCGCCGCAGACCGCGGTGCCGAGAATGCGCGTCGCGCGCTCTGCCAATCCGCGCGGCACCGCGGCGCCGGTGGCCACGAAGATGCGCAACGCCGCGGGCGGAGGCGCGCCGTCTTCCACGGCCGCGACGAGATCGGTTAAGAACGGGGTGGCGGCTTGGACAAACGTTCCATCCCAATCGTTGAGCGCGCGCAGGGCGCGCTGAGCGTTCCAGACAGTTTGAAGGATCTGCGGGACTCCCATCACGATCGCCAGCCACATTCCGTACAGGAAGCCGGTTTGGTGAGCCAATGGGGACGGCACGAAAATTCGATCCTCGTGCCCGAGACCCAAGTGCTCGACTTCCATCGCAGCGGCGCGCATCAGAACGTCGTTGCGATGCAGCACGCCCTTCGGCTCGCCGGAGGTTCCCGAGGTGAAGAGCAGCTGCGCGAGAGCCGTCGGGTTAGGGCGGCGAGCGGCGATCGCCGCGGAATCGACCTCTATTTGCGCGAGAGCCTCTTCAAAGCGCAGCCAATGAACGCTGTCGTTGACGTTGTCCGCCGCCGGCAACGGATGCGTCTTGCGGCCGCTGGACGAAACGATCACGTGTTCGAGCACCAGCGGAAGATCGCCGCTAAAGACGGAAGATTCAGCGAGCAGAGCGGCGATCTCGCCCGCGTGATGGCGCCCGCGAGCTTCATCCGGTACGAAGAGCACGCGCGCCCTCGAACGGCGCAGACAGAAGGCGATCTCGCGTTCGCGAAAGATCGGCATCAACGGACAGCAAATCGCTCCAATGCGCAACGTCGCGAGCGCGATGACGACGAACTCCGCGCAGTTAGGCAGCTGAAACGCGACGCGCTCCCCGGGACCAACGCCCAAGCGCAACAGCAGCGTCGCCGTTCGGTCCACGCGATCCAGCAGCTCCTGCCAGGTCAGGGTGACGTCGCTCCCTTCGCGCGCTTCGACGATTGCGAGATCGAGCGGCGATTCGCGGGCGTGCCGGACGAGCAGCTCGTCGAGCGCGATCTGCGCCGCTCGATCCGGCTTGAGCATCGGCGCGGCCGGTTTCGGCTTGAGCCGCTGCCCGTTCGCGGGACCGTCGGAAACGAACATCGGAACGCCGATGCTGCGCATCGCTTCCAAAAAACGCGGGTACGAAATTCGATACGCATTGGGATAGGTCAACGTGCTCTGCCCCTCGGCGCGCGAGGCCGCGACCGCGAGCGACATCAAGATGCGGTGATCGTTGAATGAAGAGAGCCTCGCCCCGAAAAGTTGCGCGACGCCGTGGGCGACCAGGCGGTCCGCATGCAACTCGAGGCGTCCGCCCATGCGGTTGAGCTGCAGCATCGCCGCGACGCGATCCGATTCTTTCAGGCGAACGTGCTCGATGTTTTCGAGAATCGTTTCGCCGTGCGCGAACGTACCCAACGTCGAGAGAATCGGCAGCATGTCCGGGATGTCGCGGCAATCCACGCGCACGCCGCGCAAATCGATGCCATCGTGTTTTACGCGCACCGCGCCTGCCTGCCCGTCGTATGCCATCGGCAAACCCATTTCGCGCACGATATCCAGGAACGCGCCTTCGGGATGATCCGGGAGTTCTCCAGGCAGCTTTTGCAAGCCGCGGAAGAGCACGTCGGACGGATGGATCGCCGTAACGGCGAGCCCAAATGCCGCCGAGCCGATGTCGGGCGGAAGCTCGACGCTCGTTGCGCGAGCGCGTTGTCCGGGCTCCACTTCGAAGCGCCGGTAATCCGGCGCGATGCGAACGTGAAGGTCGAATGCGCGCATCATTTCGGCGGTCAACGCGATGTAGGGCCGTTCGTTCAGCTCGCCTTCTACCTCGATGGTCGTAGGCTCGGTTGCAAATGGCGCGAGCAGTAGAAGGCCGGAAATCCATTGCGACAACGTTCCGGGAATGTAGATGGTGCCGCCGCGCGGTTTGCCCGGCGTGACCGTGATCGGTGGACAGCCCTGCGTTGACTCGAAGCGGACGCCCATGTGGGCGAGCGCGTCCAAGAGTGGCCCCACGGGACGCCGCCGGAAGTACTTCTGAGCCGTCAGGGTGACCGGAGCGTCGGCAAGCGCCGCGAGGCCGATCATGAAGTAGAGCGTCGAGCCCGAGCTTCCAACCGAAACGATCTTGCGCTTGACGTGGTAGGGGCCGCCGGTGACGAGGAGCGTCTGGCCATCGACTTCGATCTTCGTTCCGAGGGCACGCAGGACGTCCATCGTGTATTGAACGTGACGGGCGTCGGACAAGCCGCGAATCCTGCTAGTTCCGGGCGCTAGCGACGCCAGGATGAGGGCACGGTGCGCGTGATATTTCGAGTTCGGTACCTCGACCTCACCGGTCAGCGGTCCGCTCGTTCCTTTGACGAGAAGATTCATCGGCGTCCTACCTCGGGCGTGAACCTTCCTAGCGGTATCGTGCGCGCCCTGCCCAGTCGCTCCGTCATAGCGACACGATCAACGACGCGTTCTGACCGCCGAAGCCGAAAGCGTTGACTTGGAAGGCTGAATACGAATGTGAGCGCGGGCGCGACCTCACGAGATCGAAACGCGTCGCGGGGTCGAGATGCTGCGTTCCCATCGTCGGCGGAATGCAGCCTTCGTGCATGCCGGTGATGCCGGCGATCGTGCACATCGCACCGGAACTTGCCATGCTATGGCCCAGATGGCCCTTGATGGATGTAACCACGGGCGGGTGATCCGCGTAGACGCGATCGATGGCGCGCGCCTCGGCGGCATCGCCGACGATCGTCCCGGTAGCGTGCGCGTAAACGACGTGACACTCGTTCCCGGCATCGCCGGAGCGCTCGATGGCATCGCGCATCGCGCGCACTTCGTACGTCGCCGACGGGTCCGGCGACGTAATGTGATACGCGTCGGCGCGGGATCCGTAGCCGCGAATTCGCGCCAGAATGCGCGCTCCCCGCTCCGTCGCCCGCTCGATGCGTTCGAGTACGAGCACGGCGGCGCCATCGCCCATAACGAAGCCATCCCGGTCGACGTCGAACGGCCGCGACGCGCGCGTGGCGTCGGTATTGCGCGAAAGCGCACCGGCGCGCACGAGGCTCTCGTAGACCAGCGGGCTGAGGAGCGTTTCGCTGCCGCCGGCGATCGCCGCTTCGATTTCGCCCCGCTCGATCATTCCCGAAGCGAGACCGATCGCGTCGAGCGACGAAGCGCACGCCGTGCTAATGGCAAGCTGCGGACCGTGCAACTTCCAATGCATTGCGATCAGAGAGCTGGCCATGTTGGGGATAACCAACGCCATGAGCTTTGGCGTGACGGCTCTTCCGCCACCTTCGATGAATCGCGTTTGTGCTTGCGCAACGGTTGCGAACCCGCCCATCGTGTTGCCGATGATAACGGCGGTGCTTTCGACCGGCGGATCGAGCTTCGCGCGCTGGAGCGCCTCGGCGGCTGCCGCCATCGCGTACTGCGTGAAGCGATCGGTGTTGCGTATCGCGCCCGCCGGCAATGAAGTGTACCGTAAAAAATCGTCGGAGACGGCGGCCCAGAGAGCGTTTCCCGAAACGCGCCCGGCGTCCGCCATCGGACGGATCGCGCGCTGTCCGGCCAGCAGATTTTGCCAGAACGTCTCGACGGTGCAGCCAATTGGCGAAATTACCCCGACTCCCGTAACGGCGACGTGCTCCATTGCCGCCCTCATTCATACAGCGCTGCCGCACCGGCCTGCTTAGTCGGTGGAGCATGAAGCGTCAAGGGTTCGTCGAAGCGGCTGAGGTGGAGCGAGGAGTGAATGTCCCGCAATCGTACCGCCTGGTGCGGCGCGACGCGCGGGCGGAGCGGACCATAGTGCGGCTGCGCAGCGGTGCGACTTTCGGCGGGGACGAAATCGCGATTTGTGCGGGCCCCTGCGGCGTGGAATCGCGCGAACAGCTCGAACAAGCCGCCCGCGGCGTTGCCGAATCCGGCGCGAACGTCCTGCGGGGAGGCGCCTACAAGCCGCGCACCTCGCCGTATTCGTTCCAGGGTCTCGGTGAGGAAGCGCTCAAGATGCTGCGCTCCGCGGGAGACCAGTACGGGCTGGGCGTCGTGACCGAGGTGCTGGATCCTCGCGACGTGGAGAAGGTGACGCAATACGCCGACATGCTGCAGATCGGCACGCGCAACATGCAAAACTTCGCGCTTTTGCGGGAGGTTGGCGAAGCGCGGATGCCGGTGCTTTTGAAACGCGGCCTTTCGGCGACCGTGCAAGAGTGGCTGCTCGCTGCCGAATACATTTTGCTCGGCGGAAACGATAACGTCGTCTTATGCGAGCGGGGCGTCCGATCGTTTGACGTTGCTACGCGCAACTTGCTGGACATCGCGGTCGTCCCCCTGCTGGAGGAAATGACGCATCTTCCGGTGATCGTCGATCCGTCGCACGCGATGGGAATCGCGCGGCTCGTTCCCCCCATCGCGATCGCGAGCCTCGCCGCGGGCGCGCACGGTTTGCTCATCGAGGTCCACCCGGACCCGCCGAATGCGCTCTCGGACGGTGCGCAGTCGCTCGACTGCGCACAATTCGAAGAGCTCATGCGCCGGCTCGCGCCGGTCGCGGAGTTCGTCGGTCGAAGGCTCCCGAAACGTCAGGCGACTGCCGGCACGAATCGCAACGCCAGGCCGTCGATGCAGTAACGCAAATGCGTGGGCGGAGGGCCGTCGTCGAAAATGTGCCCCAAGTGGCCGCCGCAGCGCCGGCAGTGCACCTCGGTGCGAGGCTCGATGAGCGCGTAGTCGTTCTGCGTTAGCGTCGCATTGGGCAGCACGTCCCAAAACGACGGCCACCCATCACCGCTGTCGTATTTTTTATTCGAAGAGAACGCCGCCAGCGCGCAACCCGCGCAGCGGTAGATTCCGGCCCGTTTTTCTCCGATCAGCGCGCTGGAGAAAGCCGGTTCCGTGCCGCCTTGGCGCAGAATCTCGTAACGCTGCGGTCCCAGCAACGCTAGCCACTGGGCATTGCTGTGGGTGACCTCGTAGACGTGTGCAGCCGCAAACGCCGCCTTCGTTGCGCCGAGCGCCGCAATCGAAGCGACCAGGGTCGCCGCGAAATCGGCGCGCTTCATCGTACCGCCCCCGGTGTGATGTGGCACGCGCCGCCATTCTTTTCAAAATAGCGTTGATGGTATTCCTCGGCCGGCCAGAATCGCGCCGCGGGAAGAATCTGCGTAACGATTGGGCGGCGTTGTTTGGCTTGTTCGCGATCGCGGGACGCAATTGCGGCCTGCTCCTGTTCGCTGTCGTGCGTAAATATCGCCGAACGGTATTGATCGCCGACGTGGGGCCCCTGACGGTTGAGCTGGGTCGGATCGTGAATCTGCCAGAAGAGATTCAAGAGCTCGTCGTACGTGACGCGCGCTGGATCGAACGTCACCTCGACGGCCTCGGCGTGGCCGGTCGTGTGGCTGCAGACCTGGCGGTAGGTCGGGTCTTCGGCATGGCCGCCGGTGTAGCCCGAAACGACCTCCAAAACTCCGGGAACCTGCCGAAACGCGGACTCGACTCCCCAAAAGCAGCCGGCCGCAAAGGTGGCGGTTTGCGTGTTCATACGTCTGTAGAACGCGCGACGAAGGTTTCTGGATGCATCACGTCGTTGCGCAGCACGTCGTCGACGCTCTCGCGGCGAGCCAGCAGCCGGTGCGCTCCGTTCGAAACGGCGACGACTGCGGGTCGCGGGAAGCGGTTGTAGTTTCCCGCCATGCTGTACGTGTATGCGCCGGTCGTGCACATCGCAAGAAGATTCCCGGTTTGAAGGTCCCGAGGCAGCCGAGCGATTCCGAGCTCGTCGTTCTCACACGAGCGGCCGCAAAGCGTCACTTCGACGAGGTCGTCGGTCGAAGCCGCGCCCGCGACGACGTGGTGGTACGCTCCGTAGAGCGCAGGCCGCGGGTTCTCTCCTATGCCGCCGTCAACCACGACGAAGGTGCGCTGCGACTGACGTTTCACCGCCAGCACCCGATAGAGCGTCGTCCCGGCAGGCCCGATCACCGCGCGCCCCGGCTCGATTCCAACGCGCGGAAAGGTAAGGCCGCATCGCCGAGCCTGGATCGCGATGCATTCGACGGCGCAGCGAATCGTCGTCGCGACGTCGAGCGATTCGTCGTTCGAATCCGGTCGCGTCCGTACGCCGAACCCGCCGCCGATCACCAGGCGCTCCACCGGAAGATCGCGCCGCGCGAACCGTTCCGCCGCGGCGCCCAGCGCCTGGGCGGCCGCCAAGTATGGCTGCGTGTCGTAAATCTGCGACCCAATGTGGGCGTGTAAGCCGGCAAAGCGCAGGTGCGGAGACGCTCGCAGCGTGACGGCGGCACGGTCTTCGTCGCGCAAATGGATTCCAAACTTCGTATCGTTTCCGCCGGTGCGAAGGAACTCGTGGGTGTGCGCTTCGATGCCGACGTTGAGCCGCAGGATCACATTTGGGACCGACGCGCCGCGTGCGAACTGCGCGAGGCGTTCGAGCTCTTCGATGCCGTCGACGACGATCGAGCAAACCCGCCCCGCGCAGGCGGCGCGCAACTCCTCATCGCTTTTGCCCGCACCGTGTAGCGTCAGGCGTTCCGGCGGGAAACCCGCGCGCTCCGCGGTGACCAGCTCCCCCAGCGAGCAAACGTCGAGTCCGATGCCGCGTTGCGCCAAGTGGCGAACGAACTCGACCGTGGCAAACGCCTTGGCGGCGTAGGATATCTCTACGCCGTAGGGCTGCGTGCAGCGTTCGAACTCCTCGAGCGCGGCGTCCACGACGTCCAGGTCGATGACGAGCAAGGGCGTTCCGTACGTTAACGCGAGACGATCGGCCGGGATCTTACCGAGACGCAGGTTACCGGCTGGATCGCGCGTGTGACCCGGCGCCAGCGCGCCATTCCATGCGGCAACTTCCGTCAGAACTGCTCCAAGAAGCGATCGATTTGGTCTTGGGCTATGCCGGCGGCAATCAGCCGCGCCGGCAACAGGTCCAGGTTCTTGGGCGGCGTGACGAACATGAACGGCGCGTTGTCGCGCGCGGAAGCGCGGACCGTGCACCACTCTGATGCGGCGCCGATTAAAACCGTTTGAAATCGTCCCAGCGTAACCGTGGAGTTCGCGGCGGTAACCTCCAGCGGCGCATCCAGCGACATTAGAATCAGCGGTCGCCCGTTCGTTGCCATCGTCGCGGGTTCGCCGTGTGCCACGATGCGCTCCACGACGAAGTGGGTGTCGGCGATGAGGGCGGTGCGGTCGAGCCCCTCAAAATGATAGGGAATCTGCAAAAGCGTTCCGCCGGTTCCGGCAGCGTAGTTCAAAACGTCGGCGGCCTTTTGCACGTTCAATTCGCGCGGCTTACCATCGAGGCCCAGGCGGTTGTAGTCGAACATGCGATATGTCAAGTCGGATGCCTGCTGCGTTTCGAAGACCGTGACGCCGGGGCCGATCGCATGCACGACGCCGTGTGGGATGTACACCGTGTCGCCGGCTTTTAGCGGAATTTTTCGAAGCAGCTCCCCCAGGGTGCCGTCGGCTACGCGGCGTTCGTATTCGTCGCGCGAAGTGCCGCGGGTCCAGCCGTAGACGATTTGGGCGTCCGGCTGCGCATCCAGAACGTACCAGCATTCCGTTTTGCCGAAGGGCTGGTGTTCCACGCGTTGAGCGTAGGCATCGTCGGGGTGCACCTGCACCGAAAGCCAGTCGTGCGCCGTGATGATCTTGGTAAGCACGGGAAAAATGAGGTTGGGGTCGAGATCGCCGAGGAGTTCGGCGCCAAGCCGAGCGCGCAGATCGGCGACGGTCGAACCGGCCAAAACACCGTTGGTCACGGGGTCGGCGTCCCAGCACTCCCAAGACTCCCCCAGGCGCGCGTTTGGATCGCCATGTTTTCCGTAGATGCGCACCAGCTCGTCACCGCCCCATACCTGCGTTGTGAGCTTTGGATCGAGAAGGTAGGGATATTGAATTTCCAAGACCGGACACTTACGCTGGGATCGCTGTGAATTCCCATCGAAGGTGGCATCGTGCATGAGTTCTACATCGGAATCGGATCGAATCTCGGAGACCGGCAGGGGAACATCCTCGCCGCGCTGCAGCGGTTGCGCGCGCGCGCGCAGATTTTTGCCGTCTCCTCATTCTATGAATCCGAGGCGGCGCATGGGGCCGAAGGGCCGGCGTATCTCAACATCGCGGCGGGACTGCGCGCCGAACTCGATGCGGAAGCCGTCAAACGCTTTTCGCGTGACGTCGAGCTGGGCGTCGGGCGTGCTCGCGGCACGCGGCGGCTTGCCCCCCGGCCGATCGACATCGATCTCTTGATCTTCGATGGCGTCGTCGTGCAGCCGCATCTCGACGTGCGTCCCTACAACGTCGCTCCGCTTGCGGAGATCGCGCCCCAACTGATCGCGCCTCCGAACGATGGCAGCGTCCGGCGCCGCGAGCGAGGCCTGCGCTTCGATACCGATCGTCAATCCGAGGCGCCGGAAATTCGCCTCGCGCTCAACCGTGCGGGCGTGTCAGGCGTGCGCCGCGTCGTCCATCTCGAGATCGACGGACACGCGCGCGTATACAACGGCGAGCTTTCGATGGTGGCCGACCTCGCGCCGGACAAATCCGGCGTCCACATGTCGCGCTTTGCGGAGATCCTGGAGGAAGCGACGCTCGACGTATTGGCGCGGGATGATAAACCCGCTCGAATCGAACGCCTAACGGAAGCCATCGCTCGAGAGATCGTTGGGAGCCAGCGCGCCATTCGAGCCGACGTGCGGCTGCGGGCCAACTTCGGCCTAGAACGCTGGACCCCGGTCAGCGGTAAGCGGGGCGAAGAGACCTACACGCTGGTGGGCATCGCGCACGCCGACGAAGCTGGAACGCGTCGCGTCATCGGCGTCGAGGCCGAAGGGATGACGGCGTGCCCTTGCGCCCAAGCGATGGTGCGCGAGCACTCCTTGCACGAGCTGATCGACGTCGGTTTCAGCGAAGCCGAGGCTCAACGCGCGCTCGACGCGCTCCCCGTGGCCACTCATAACCAGCGCGGGCGGGGTTCGATCCTGCTGGGTGTGGACGAGAGCGATGCGCAGGCCGTACGGGCCGAGGATCTCGTGGAGATCGTTGAAAACGCGATGTCGAGCGAAACGTACGATCTCTTGAAACGGCCCGACGAGTTTTTCGTGGTCAACAAAGCTCACCACAATCCAAAATTCGTCGAAGACGTCGTGCGAGGCATCCTTGCGCGAGCGCTCGATATGTACGACGATCTCGGAGACGAAACGTTCGTCTTCGCGAGCCACGTCAACGAAGAATCGATCCATAAGCACGATGCGTTCGCCGAAGGTTTTGGGCTCTTCGGCGAGCTGCGAGAGGAGCTGCGAACGGGCAGTTACGTCACTCCGAAGACCGACCTGGCGGCTTGGCTCCGCACGCGCCCCTCACCCGTGCTGGCGTCCGGGGCTTAGGTATGCTCGACGCGGGCGGGCTCGTTGCTTAGCGCCGCGATGCGCGCCTTCAGCGACGGGTGCGATGAGAAGAAGAACTCGTACCACCCGGGTGGATCCTCGTCCGCCAGGTTTTGCTCCCGCAAGCGGCGGAAGGCCGAAGCCCCCGCGGCTGCGTCCCGAGTCGCCGCCAGCGCGAATCGATCGGCAGCCCATTCGCGGGAACGCGAAAAGGCGAAGAGCAGCGGGCGAAGCGCCTGCGTGGCAACCAGCATGATCGCGTAGAGACGCACGAGCAGCAACGGGCGCTCGCGTAATTCATCGCGCCGTTCCGGCCGCATCGCCGCATTGGCGAAAAGAAAGAGTACGGTTGCGAGAATCTCTCCCAAACCGATCGTTCGCCACGTATCCCGGTTGACGTAATGCCCCAGTTCGTGTGCGACCACGAACTCGGTTTCGTTCTCGGGAAAGGCCTCGATCAGCGTATCGCCTAGGACGATGCGATGCGTCCGGCCGATGCCGGTGACGAAGGCGTTGGCTTTGCGCGTCTGGCGGCTCATGTCCATGCGAAGAATCGCGGCATCGCCGACCCCGAAGCGCGTGGCCAGCCTTCGGAGCCGTTCTTCGAGGGAACCGCGCAGCGGCACGAACGCGTTGAACAGCGGCATCACGTAGATCGGCACGATCAGATTCCCGATAACAAAGAGCGGAAAAGTTCCGGCACTCGCAAGCCACGGCCAGGATCGCGGGGCGCGCCGAACCGCGAACCCAAACAGCGTTGCGATGAAACTCAGCAAGCCTGTCGCGATCAGCGCGCTTTTCGCGTAATCGGCCAGCCAGCCGCGCGGGGTCTGCTCGCTCAAGCCGAAACGCCGCTCCAGCGTGTAATCCTCAACGAAGGACGTCGGCAGGTCGAGGACCGCCGCGAGGGTCGCCAGCGGTGCGACGTAGAGTGCCGGACGAAGCCATGCCGGCGCCGGCCGCGTCGCGCGATCTGCGGCGCGCGCGAACGGTCCGTACGCGAACGCCATGGGCCCGACGATGTTCCTCACCGTATCCGCGAGCTCGAGCGCACGGCGCGTACGGGCGTAGAGCGCGCCATCCGGACTGCGCGGCGGCGTCGGATGACGCCACTCGCGTGCTGCCTCGATCGTGCGAGCGACCGCGTAACCAAATCCAAGCCCCGCTCCGAGGCCGAGTAGGATGTCGCGAGCCTTCATCAGGCCCGCGCTTCGCCGAAAGACTCGCCTATCCGGCAGGCAGTCTCACTCGTGCTTAAATAATTGAAATGGTTTCTTTGGCCTTCGGGTGCGCGGTCAGTTGCGCGAGCAGACTTTCGGCCAGCTCGTCGCAGGCTGGGTCGTCGAGTTCCTCGATGCGTCCGGCGTCGGCCAGACGCGCCTTTTCGGGATCGATTGGAAGGCGCGCCCAAAGGGGGGCTTGGGCGAGGTCCGCGACGCGCGCCGCGTAGGATGGCCCGAAGATTTCGTAACGCGCCCCGGTGTCGGGAGCGACGAAGTACGACATGTTCTCTACCACGCCGAGAATCGGTTTTTTTAGTTGGTGCACGAGGTTGGCCGCTTTGCGCACGATCATCGTCGCTAACGCTTGCGGCATCGTGACCAGCACGACGCCATCGATCGAGAGGGACTGCAACACGGTCAGCGGCGCGTCCGACGTGCCGGGCGGTAAATCGACGAGCAAGAAGTCCAGATCGCTCCACAGCACTTGCTCGTAAAACTGGCGAATCACGCCCGCGACGATCGGTCCCCGCCAGATCATCGCCGTGTCCTCGCGGTCGCTCAGCAGATTCGTGCTGACGATCTCGATCGCGCTGCGAGAGATCGCGGGAGTGATCAACGGTTGCGGCTGACCTTGCGGCGTCGTTTTCACTGGGTCGGCAGATATTGCAAGCGGCTGGTGGAGGCCGAAGAGTTTGGGAATCGACGGCCCGGTAATGTCGGCGTCTAGGATACCGACGCGGTAGTGTTTGCGGCGCAGCCCGATCGCCAGCATCGCGGTGACCAGTGATTTCCCTACGCCGCCTTTACCCGACATGATCGGAATCGTGTGTGCGAGATTCGTCCGTCCCGCAAACGCGCCGGGAGCCCGCCGCTGAGGTTGCCGATCCGCGTCGGCGATGGGCGGAGCCGCTCCCGAAATACGAGCCTGCTCCAGGGCACTCAGGATCGGCTCGATTCTAAGCCCGTGAGCTCGCGCGCCCTGCTCGATCGTCTCGTATCGGCTGACGCTGCACCCGCTGCAGCCCAATCCAAACGCGGCCATGACCTGTGCGGCAATTGGAAGACGCGTTACCAGTTCGTCGATCTTGGTCTGGGCCGTAATCGGGCTCTCGATTTGGGGCATGGCTTATCCGTTGAACCTGCGAACCGCGCCAGGGATGCAGATCGAGCGTGCCCGTGCCGTGCTCGCCGGCGGTTGTGACTCACCGGTTCGGTCGGCCTGGAACATAGGCGGCCCGATGTTCGTGCAAAGTGCGGCGAGCGGCGCGTACGCCTACGACGCGACGGGGAAGCGCTACATCGACTACGTCATGGCCTACGGCCCATTGCTCTTCGGGCACACGCATCCGGGCCTCGTCCGAGGTCTGGATTCCCTCGCGCGGCACGGATTCGTCTGGGGGGCGACGCATATCGAGGAAGTTCGCCTCGCCGAACGGATTCGCGACCATCTGCCGTCCATACAGCGCCTGCGCTTCGTTACGACCGGAACCGAAGCGATGATGAGCGCCGTTCGCGTCGCGCGCGCTTTCACCGGGCGGTCCCGAGTTCTCAAGTTTGCGGGCGGTTATCACGGTCACTTCGACCTCGCGCTGTTCGCCGCGGGAGCTTCGGCCGGATCGGCCGGCGCGCGAAGCGGGATTCCGGACGGCGTCGAGCACGACGTTATCATCGCGCGTTACAACGATCTCGCATCGGTCGACGAACGTTCGATCGGGCGCGAAGGCGAGATCGCCGCCATCCTGGTCGAGCCCATCGCCGGCAACATGGGATTCATTTCCCCGCAAGCCGGTTTTCTCGAAGGTTTGCGTGAGCGTACGCGACGCTGGGGCGCGCTCTTGATCTTCGACGAGGTGATAACGTGGCTGCGTTTCGGCCTCGAAGGCGCGCAAGGCCGCGTCGCGGTGGCGCCGGATCTGACGGCGCTTGGAAAAATCATGGGCGGGGGCGTACCGATCGCCGCTTTTGGCGGACGAGAAGACGTCATGGCCGTGCTGGCGCCGAGCGGGCAGGTCTTTACGGGGGGGACGCACGGGGGCAATCCGTTCTGCGTCGCGATGGCGCATCGGGTTCTCGATTTGCTCGAATCGCATCCGGAATATTATGCAGAAATGCGTGCGCTTGCCGAGCGCCTCGCCGAAGGGATACGGTCGATCTTCAATCGGCGCGGTCTCGCCTATGCTGTCGTTCAGGAGGAATCGATCGTGGACTTCAAGTTCCGCCCCGGCGCGGCGGGCGCGAGCTTCGACGATGCGCGCGCCGCAGACAACGCGGCGTATGCCGCGTACTATCGCGACATGCTCGCACGGGGCATACTGCTGCCGCCCTCGCAGAACGAAGTGATGTTCTTATCGACCGCCCATACCGCCGCCGACGTCGACCAAACGCTGGCGGCGTTGCGCGAGGCGTTGACTTGAGAAACGTTGGAAATGAAAACGACCGCACGGTTATTTTTGGGGCACTTCGCATGACTCGAAGGCGAAGTCGTAAATTCCCAGCCCATAGCCTTGAGGCAACAGTTTGACGTCGTGCGAACCGAACCGTGCGTTCATGATGAGATCGTAGGCGCGTGGCGCGTCCACCACGACGTACGACCGCCCCTGTGGATCGTACCGCACGTCCTTGCCGGCGTCGGTTTTTTCAAGGGGGCGCCCGTCTTGCGTAACGTCGACGCGCATCGACCCACCTTTCTCGGGCTTCATTACGACGTCGACTTGAATGGCGTGGTAGCGCAACGTGACGGAGCCGTTGCTCGCCCCCGAAACCGCCGCTTGCTGAGTTAGGTGCCAGAATCCCTGAAGATAGATTGCGCCGTCCGCCGCTTTGCTGACGTTCCCCCCGTAGTTGGTGTCTTCGGCGGGGTTGTTGAACGCCGTCGCATTGGCTATTGGAGCGTGTCCAACGAGCAGCTCGGGCGTATGCGGATAGCAGACCGCTCCGGGTTTGTCGTAGCTGTCTTGCGGCAGCAACGGCATCACGGGCGGCAGCGTTCGCTGCGGACGGCCGATTTTCAGCAGAGCTTGAATCGTTGCTTCGGTCTGGGGGTACCCACCTTCGCCGGCAAAGCTTTCGACGAGCCGCCCGCTGCGGTCGTAGAGATATTCGTGCGGCCAAACGTTGTTGCCGTAACGCTTCCAGATCGCGAAGCTATTGTCGAGGACGATCGGCCAACTCACCTCCAGGCGCTTCGCGGCGGCCGTCACGTTTGCCGGTTCGCCCGAGAACCCGAACTCCGGCGAATGGACCCCGACGATTACGAACCCATCATCCCGATATCGGCGATACCACTCGCGCAGGTAGGGCAACGTTCGCAGGCAGTTGATGCAGGTGTACTCCCAGAAGTCGACCAGGACGATTTTCCCGTGCAGTTCTTGTGGGGTCAGCGGAGCGCCGTTGATCCATACGCTGCCGCCGTCAAAGCCTGCGAGCCGATCGGCCGTTGTAGCGCCTGCTTCAACCACCCCGGGTGCAAGCGTAGTGCACGTCAGAAGCGCCCAGAGTCCCGGGAAGCGCCGTAACCATACGGGTACGGTCATAGAGCGCTTCCCTTTTGCGGGTCGTTTAGATTTTCACCTGTGCGTTGAAGTAGACGTTGATCGGTGGCGGCCCGCTGCCGATCGCACCGTTGTTGCCGTTCGATGGATAGTAGCTCTGCGTAAACAACGGGTGGACCTTGTTGGCTGCGAAGTCGTTGATCCCGGTGCCGTTGTAGAAGTTGCTCGGGTAGATGGTGCTGTTGAGCGAGGCGCCCGCCGGCAGGTATCCGCAGGTTGCGTAGCCTGGAGGATTCGCCTGAGTCCACGGCTCCGACGAACCGCCGAAGCAGGTGTGGAACAGGTCGGCGCCCAGTACGGTCAGCTTGATTCGTGGGCTGACGTCGTACGAGACCTGGAGATTACCCGCGATCACCGATGGATTCTGATAGGATCCCATCGCCGAGAATACGCCGGTCTGCGGATCGGGGATGTAGAGGTACCCGAACGAGCCCGTGCCGATGTTCCTCGAGTAGAGGTAGTTGCACTGCAGCGGGTTGGTCTTGGGCGATACCGCGGTTATGCCCGTAGCCGCCGAGTTGAGCGTGCAGGAACGCGGATCGAGCCCCTGGACGTCCAGCGGGCTTCCGTAGAAACCACCCGTCTGGAACACGAAGCTCGGCGTAATCGCCAGCTTGTCGTGACGCCAGTTGAGAATCAACGAGCTCACGAACGGCGAGATGTAGCTGGTGTCCGCACCGCTCAAGTTGGGAGCGATTGCGGTGGTGTAGGGATTGTACCAGCCGTTGGGATCGAGCAGTCCCTGCTCGGGCTTGTTGTAGTACGGGTTCTCGATGACGTCGCAGGTCTGCGGAGCACTCGACGTACCGCACTGCTTCGGCTTGGCGGTACACGAAACGCCCACGCTCCCACCGCCGACGATCCCGCGATAGCACTGACTGCCGCCGCCGGCCTTGGTCAGGGCATTGTACGCCGCGATCACCTGGTTGAGCGCGATCGTGGTGTTCGGAACCGTGCCGCCGTTGGCAAGCGTTTCGTTCTGGAACTGGACCTTCGAGTTGGTGTACGTGAACGAGAACTGTCCCGACAGGCCGTTGCGGGTGAAGTCACCCTTGTTGACTTGGAGTTCCACGCCGTAGTCGCGGTTGACGCCGACCGGAACCTGCGTCGCGAAATTCGCACCGATGAAGGTCTGCTGCTGCCACTGGTTGACCCACGTGTAGAACGGCGTGAGCTTGAAGCTCAGGTCGGTTCCCTTGAAGTGGTGTTCCAGCGACAGATCGTACTGCGCCGACGAGATCCCCGGAATCGGGTGGAACGGCGAGTAGAAGCCGAGATTCATCGTGCTGTTCCACACCGATCGGTTATCGCCGCTGGCGCTGAGGTACTGCACCGACGCCGAGATCGGCGGCTGCGTGTAACGTCCCGCCGATGCCCGGATAACGGTATCGGGGTTGAACGTGTACGTAGCCGAAAACCGCGGCTGCCAGTAGTTCAGCGAGTACGAATTGGGCGAGGCGGCTGTGAAGTTGGGCGCCGCGACGCCGTCTTGAGTCGTGCCGTTGGGATGCACCCAGCCGGTGTGCGGTCCGGAGGGATTCAGTTTCGAGGCTGCGGCGTTACAGTCGCCGACCACGTACTGAGCGCCTGCCGGCGGTGGTACACCGGGAGGCAGCGGTTGCGTCAAGACCTGGTTCGTCGAAGGTTGAACGCACGTGTAGTTCGCCGTCATGTTGGCGAAGAACGCGTCGGCCGTACTGGTCGAGTTCGGCAGGTTGTAGGTGAAGTTGTCGTAGCGGATCGCCGCGTTGAGCAAGAACCGATCGCTGGGCCTCCATTGATCGCCCAGTGAGAAGTTCGTGAAGCGCGGTCCAACCGTGTTCGACGCGCCGGTTACGTTGCCGTTCCAGAGCGAATCCCATGTCGCGCCGGCGTTTGCCGCGGGTGAACCCGCGGGCGCGAAGCTGTTGGGCCACCCCGGAGGTCCGGCTGCGGCGTTGCTGACCCAGCTCGGATGGACTATGCCGCCCGAGGCAACGTTGTAGTAGCTGCTGCTCAGGCAGATCGTTGCCTTACCGGTGCTCGGATCGTAGCACTTGAAGCCGCCGGCGCCCTTGGCCATGTAGCCGATCGGCGAGCACGAGCTCAAGCATGAGTAGTACGCCGACGTATTGTTGAAGCGGTTCACCGAAGCGGTGGTGTAGTTGCCGTCGAGCGTGATCAGGTTCTGGTCGTTGATTTGATCGTTGAAGTCCAGCGCGGCGCCCGCGGTGTGCGTGAGCAGCGTGTATTCCGCGGCCGGGCTCGAGCCGACCGCCTCAGGAGCCGGGTAGGCGCCGAAGATTGGCCCTTCTTGCAGCCAATCCGAGTAGAAGGTGTAGCCGTACGCGCGCAGATACGCCGATTGGCTCAGCGCGTAGGTGTACTGCACCTTCGTGATGCCCGTATCGTTGGAGATCACGTTGACGCTGTTATCGGTCAGCGGGATCGCTCCGTGGAAGGCATGCGGGGGCGTACCGGGAGCGTAGTAGAGCCCCGGAGCCTTGAAGTTCGTCGCGCTGCTCGCGATCGGGGAACCGAAGGGCGTATTGTAGGCAACGTTGTCGCCGTAGCCCAAGTACCCATTGATCCCATAAGTGCTGTTCGGGCTGAAGTTGCACTGGTTCGCCGATAGGATGGTTTGCCCCGGATTCGTCGACGTGGTACCCCACGTGACGACCGGCGATACACCGCAGGTCGGTGCCCCGCCCGGCACGTGGAACAGCGCCCAGATCGTCTGGCCGGCGTTTGCCCCACCGATGTCGCTCGGCGATTGGTAGAAGTAGTTGTTGAGCGCCGAACCGCTCCAGAGTATCTGCACGTCATCCCGCAAGCCGTTGTGCTTGGGGATGCCCATGTGCAGGTTGATCACGCTCTCGCGATCGCTGACGCCCTGCGGGAACGCGTCCAGACCGCTGTAGTATTCCCAGCAGCCGGAACCCTGGATCACGCCGGTGGAATTGAACGTGTTGGTCGGCGGAGCGCCAACCGGACACGACGGCTTGACGCCTTGGCAGTTGGGCGTCGTGCAAACGTAGCCGATGCCAAAGCCCACGGCCGACGGACCCGAGAAAATGCCGCCCGGGGTCATGTAGCCCGCGCCGTTGCTGTTGTCGAGGAAGCGGAATTGTTGGTTGTAACCGCTCAGCGCGACGTAGTAGCTGAAGGTCCGGTCGGGCGTCGAGCCGCCGGCTTCAACTTCGGCCTGGTGATAGAAGGTCGGCGTTCCGAGTCCGAGATTCGCCGTGGCAAAACCCGGGAACGTGCCCGTCTTGATGACTTGGTTGATGAAGCCCGCCGTGCCGGCCGAGGCCACGGACGCGGGACCGCCGCCGGTGTACACCTGGAGCTCTTGGAGACCCAAAGTGGATTCCGTCGACGAGTTGTAGTTGTCGAAGGCGCGGTTGACGGGGATGCCGTCATACTCGTAACCCGTGTAATAGGAGTTCTGACCGCGGACGTAGGCGGCGTTGAAATCCCAGCCCATGCCGCCCGTGGAGGTCTGAACGCCCGGAACCGACGCCATCGCCGAGTAGGCATTATTGAGGTTGCCGCCGCCACCTAGCGCCGCCGCTGCGGACGCTTGTGCGGCGTTGACGCTATAAAGGTCGCTGCCGACGCCGGATTTCACCAGCGATGCGCCGGCTTGCGACGTCACGCGCGCAATCGTCTTGAGTGTCTTGACCATCGTATACGCGACGTTTTGCGATTGGTCGGCAAAGACCGTAACGCCCGGGAACGAGACACTTTGGTATCCCTCCCGCGTGAGATTGACGGTATACGTATCGGGGTTGAGCGAGAGGATGACAAAGTGTCCTCCCGCGTCCGTCGTTGCGGTGCGAGTCTCAGAGGGCGCGACTGCCTGTACCTGGACTCCGGCAATCGGCGCGCCCGCGTTGTCCCGAACGATGCCGGTCAGATTTCCGGTGACTCCTGCCAGTGCCCACGTTTCCTGGAACAGGAATGCCGCCAGAAGCAGAACCGCAGCGCCCGTACAACGGAGCGTATGTGGCTGTTTCATGTTGGGTCGTTTCCTCTTGTCGTAGCTTCACAGTAGTGCACCGTATAAGGTGCGTGCAATGCGCCTTAGCGAAGCACCACGAACGCAACCTTTTGAGAGTCGTTGATGAGCGACGGCAAGGGGCGACTTTCGTATCAAGGATGTTCAAAATCAACGAACATCAAATCGAAAAAGGCGCGTTACGCCGCGTCATTCTTGGGATTTGCTGAAGCATCGCCGGCACGCCTCGGCTATGCTACGACCATGGAATTGCTGCGTTGCACCGAGCGTCAGATTACCAAGCTATTGCGTCGCGTTGGGAACCCGCGACTGCTGATCGATTCGCCGCTGATGGGCGAGGTGTGCGCCGCAACCGGTAAGACGGATGCCGTGGCGGCGCTCGAGTACGTCGTCTCGTCGGCGCTCCCCGCGGGAGAAAGGCATACTGCGGCCCTGCGTGATGCGATCTTCGAAGCCGATTTCCAACGCTCGGCGACCAACGCCGAGCTGGCTGCGCGCAGCGGCGTTTCACTAAGGCATTTTCAACGCCGGCGAGCCGAAGCAGTCGCCGCAATCGCTCGTTTCGCTTGTGATATTTTGGGGGCAGAACCCGTTGAGGCGGCGGTGGATGCCGTCGCCCCGGTTAGACGCCAGCGGCGTTACGATGCGGGATGGCGCTTCAACCGCGAGCGCGCGGCCTTCTTGCGCGCCCGCGATGAAGCGAAAGCGTTAGAGATGCGCAGCATCGCCGCGAACCTGTTGCGGTTAGCCGCAACCAGCGAGGCTCGCGCACTTGCTCGAGAATGCCTCGTCGAGGCAAGCGTACATCTCGGCGAGGACGAGCCCAGTTCAAACTCGTTCGTGCACGCGACGCTTGCGCTGGTGAAAAATCAACCGGACGAGGCCGAGGAACACGCGCGCCGCGCCCTGGACTCGGTCGAGGAGTCGGAGCGTTACGCATGCATCGCGCTGATTTCGCAGGCTCGGCTGATGGGTTCGCGCCCGTGGTGGCCGCCGCCCGAGACGCGAGACCTCCCGCTGGGCTCGTGGGCCAGGACCGCGATGGACGTAGAGGATGCGCGCCATCGCGCTTTTCAAGGGCGCTGGGGTGAGGCAGAGCGGTTGGCTCGAGCGGCTCAATGGCAGGCCGAGACCGCAGGGCATCGAGGGCTAGCGGCTCGTTGCGCGGCGGTGCTATCCGCGTGTGCCGACGCGCGCGGCGCGGCCTTGGAATCCCGCCGCTGGTGCGCTCGCGCGCTTGCATTGCTGTTGGCGACGCACGACTGCGTTGTTGCGATCGGGCTCTTCCTGCCGAACCACGAGCAAAAGTTGCGTCACGACGACCCGCTCGTCGGCGCGGCCCTCTACGATCGACTGTGTCTGGTCGTGCCGCAGATGCTCGGTGAAACGGAACCGCAGCGCTCGGCCGTGCTCGATCTCATAGCCGAGCTGTTGCGGAGGACGATGTCGTCGCCGGGCGACGCGGGCAATCTCGACGCAGCGCTGGTGCGTGCCGCACGCGTCGATTCCGCCTTGACGTACTACCTCGGACCATCTACGAATGCGGTCGCAGATACGCTGGCGCTGGCCGTCGTGGCGATGACGCGAGCTTCGTGGAGCACGGTGCGCGAGCGCGCAGGTGAGGTGGTCGTGGAGATCGCGCGTGAGCTGGCGCCGCCCACGCCGCGCGCGTTCCCGATTTTGGTTCCCCAGCCGCGACCGTCACAATGGGCGCTCGTCGATCATTTGAGAAATGATGATGAACGCTCGCCCGATCTACGCTTTCGGGGTGTACCGCTTCGATCCGGCGCGAGGAGTGCTCAGCAATGGCGGCGTGGCCGTTCCGCTGCCGGAACGGCTAGCGAGCCTGCTGCTCTTGTTGATTCACGCTAACGGGGAGGTCATCGACAAGGAAACGATAGCGGCGCAGGTTTGGCCCGACACGACCGTTAGCGACGGGAATCTCTCTCAGCATATGTACATGCTGCGGCAATTACTCGACGAGCACGCGCGCGACCGCGCTTATGTCGTCACCGTACGCGGCCGGGGTTACCGCTTCGTGGCGCCCGTCAGCGTCGCCGGTCCCACGCCGCCACCTACCGACGAAGTGGCCGCCAAAGAAGCCGGAAACGGTCTCTTGGGGAGTGCCCCCGAAGCGTTCCATCATTACTGCCGAGGTTCATACCTGCTCGAGAAGAGAACCGCAAGCGCTCTTACAGCCGCGGCGGAGCAATTCGAAGCCGCCCTGTGCGTAGACCAACAGCACGTGCCTGCGCTGATCGGATTGGCTCGAGCCCACTCCCTGATGGCCGAGTACTGGTACGCTCCGGGTTCATATACGTTTCCCAAAGCGAAAGCTGCAATCGTGCGCGCACTCGAGATCGATCCCGCATCGGCCGAAGCGCGCGCGATCCTTGGAAGTATTCTGCTCTTTTGCGACTGGAACTGGACGGAGGCGGAGGACGAGATCGAAACGGCGATCCGCTTGAACCCTAAATCGAGCACCATTTACGTCCATGCGGCCTGGTTTTACATGTGCAAGGGCTCCAGCGAGAGAGCTTTGCGCGCAATGCATCGAGCGCTGGTCATCGAGCCTTTTTCGCCGGTGCTTCAGCTTTTCGTCGCACGGATATTTCTCCACACGGGAGACTATCGCCGCGCTATCGGCGCCCTTTCGAATCTGATCGACAGCGGTCCGGATTTTTCGATCGTACGGCGCCATCGTGCTCAGGCTTTTATCCTCAACGGACAACCGGCAGAAGCCCTCGCCGATTTGCTGCTCCTGCCGCAAGATCGGGCCGAGGACATCGCCTCGCGCCTACCGTTACTCGCTCGTGCATACGCCGACTGTGGCGATACGGAACGTGCCGAAACGATCTATCGAGCGCTGTTGGAGATGTCGCGCATCGAGTTCGTAGTCGGATTCAACCTGGCAACGGTCGCAGTCGGCTTGGGTCGGCTCGAGGAAGCGTTGCTGCATCTCGAGCGCGCTTTGGAAAAGCGGGAGACGGCGCTCTTGATGCTTCGCAGTTTGCCTTGGTTCGGGCCGATCGCGCAGCGCGCTCGTTTCAAAGCGCTCCTGCAGGCTATCTGGCCGCCCGCGCGTGGGATGATCTCCGAAAGGGGTTACCCCCGGGTCGCCACCGGGTAGGCGGCGGGGCTGCGAAGTCCGTTGGCGTCGACGCTGCGCACACCCAGCACGTAATCGTCCTTGGAGACCGGGACCGTCGCTTCCGTAACGTTTCCAACGTTGCGGGCGTTCTCCCATTGCGGCGCGTCGGTTCGGCGCCAGAGTATCTCGTAGGAAACCGCTCCGGCCACGGGTTGCCAACGCAGGGCCGATTGGTATCCCAACCGCTTGAGCTCCATCCGTGCGCCGGAAGGGGCGGCGGGCCCCAGTGCGAGCGTCGCCAACGCCGCGATGTTGGCCTGCGTGGCGCGGCGCAGATACCCGGCGTCAATGTATTGCGGAAGGTCGCCGTATTGGACGCCGCCTTCCACGCGTACGTCTTGATGCTGGTGCGTAAAGTTCTCGTGCGCTTCGACGAAACGAATCGCGGCGGAGTATCCGGCCGATTGGAACGACTCCTGATCGCCCCCCCGCATGAAACGGTCGGCGCGAAAGATCTGCCGCACCGACAGCCCGGTGACGTAGACCGGAACGACCTCTGCGATGAAGCGTGAAAGCTCTCGCGACGGCGAATCGTTTTCCGAACCGACGAGATTGACGCGCGCCGGATCCGCGCCCTCCGGGAGCCCTTGGCTGAATACGCGAATTAGGTCCGGCTCGGACGTTCCGTCGCCGCCGACGGAGTTGCCGATGATGTCGTCGTTGAGCACCGCGAGAACCGGCGTGTGCGCAGCGGCCAACTCGCGCGCGTAGTGATCGGACCCCCAAAGGCCGAGTTCTTCGCCGTCGAAACACGCGAAGAGAATCGTTCCGCGAAATTGCGTGCTCGCCATCACGCGCGCCGCCTCGAGAACCGCGGCAACGCTGGACCCATTGTCGTCGGCGCCGGGGGCGATTCCCGCGCCGTCGGTGCAGCGTCCGTCGCAGTCGTCGAAATGGCTGGACATGACGTAGACGCGGCCCGGCATCGTGCCTCGCAGAGTAGCGATAACGCTCGACTCCGTCACCGCCCGAGGCGTCCTCGGGGTCTTGGATTGCACGTACGTATCGAGCGCGACGCTCATGCGTCCGTTGGTGGTTGCGGCGATGGCGGAAAATTGTCCGGCGATCCAATCGCGTGCACCGAAGACGCCGCGGTCACGCGTGGAGCTCGTTTCGGAAAAGTCGTTACGCGTACCGAAGCCGACGAGTCGATCGACGGCAGCTTTCAGGCGCGTTGCTTGTACGGCGTTGACTAGCGCCGCGATCGGTGGGGAGGCGGGCAGCGGCGGCATCGCCGAGTCGGCGCCTACCGTCCCCAGCAAGAGCGTCGCGCTCAGGGCATAGGCGTAGGGTCCGTACGGGCATCTCGGCAGCTTCATGCTGCAACGTTTTACGAGGCGGTCCCAAGCTCCTGAGGTGTCCGGCGATACCGCCCGAGCTTCACGATCGTTCCCGTTCCGGGTGCGCTGGTGACATCGAGAAAGTCGGTGCAGCGCTGCATGATCGCAAACCCGCGGCCGGCTTCGGCAAAGACGCTCGGAAACGAAACCGGCCCGCGGGGAAGCACCGGTATTCCGCGCCCCCGGTCCTTTACCGTGATGACGATCGCATTGCCGTCAACGTCTATGCGGATCTCGATCGCTTCGGTCGTTCGTGCATGCTGGATGGCGTTCGCGATCGCTTCGCCCAGCGCGAAGATCAGGTTTTCCAAGTCGGGCGGCGCGACTGCGTTGTCGCCCGCAAACTTCGAAACCGCCGAGCGGGCCGTCGCGGCGAAGCGAGGCAGCGGTGGGATACTCATTTGTAGAACGTTCATCTGGTGCCAACTGACGAGATTCTTCCGCAGCCGGCGTGGTCTAAACCCACAGTCTACGTGCTTGCATGCGGTGACGGCTCGCTCTATACGGGCGCCACGCTAAATCTGTTGCGCCGCCTAGCCGCTCATCGCCGCCGGACCGGCGCGAAGTACACGCGCGGTCGCTTGCCAGTGCAGCTGGTTGCGTGCTGGCATCCCGCGACGTTCGCGGCTGCGAAATCGCATGAGGCGCACTTCAAGCGGTTGCGGCGGGCGGCCAAGCTCGCGCTTCTCGATAGCGGCGAGGCTTACGGTTGCCGCGTCTACCGCAGGCCGCCGCCGCTTACACAAAGGTCTTCGCCGCAGCGGAGTACGTGAGGCGCGCGACCTGATGGATGGCGGCATAGGCCGCCGGATAGTCGTAGGCGTCGCGGGTCATGATCGCTAGAACGAACGGCGAGTCGCCGAACGGCTCGACGATGGCGACGTCGTTACGGGTTCCCTCAATTTCACCGGTCTTATTAGCCACCGACGTGCCCCGGGGAAGCGCCGCGGGGATGCCGTCGCGGTCGGTTTGCTGCAACATCACCCCGACCATCGCGCGACAATGCCGGGACGAGACTACCGTGCGGACGCGTTCGCGTGCACCGCGCTCGATGAGGTAAAGCAGCCGCGCAATATCTGCCGGCGTCGAGACGTTGTCGTTGTGGTGCGTGATGGCGGCATAATCCAGGAACTTGCGCGCGAGGTGCGTGCGCTCCAGTCCGGCCCGCCGGCCGATGGCGTTGATAGCGGCTACGCCAAAGTGTTCGATGAGCAGATTGGCCGCGGTATTATCGCTCACGGTAATCATGGGCGTGATGAGCTCCCGCACCGTGAATTTCCGGCCGTCGTCCACCTCGCTCATGAAGTCGGATCCGCCGATGAGATCGGAGCGGTAAAAGGTGATTTTTTCGGAGAGCGTCCCCGGGCGCCACTCTTCGTGCGCGTAGGCGGTGGTCATGATCAGCACCTTGATGATCGACGCCGTCGGAAAAGGCTCGAACGCGCGGTAGCTGATCAATGGCGCTCCCGGCGCCATCGTCCGCGCGTAGACGCCGATTCGTCCGGGCAGATCTCTCGCGATCGCGTGCATCCGGGCGCTCAACGAGCCGGCTGCGATAGCGTGGCCCGCTAACAGCAGCGAGCTCGCGGAGCCTAGGAAAGCGCCGCGATTCACGAACCGGTCCCTTGATAGTGGCGCAGTCCGAGCAGCCAAAATGCATACGCCGCGGCCAGCCAGGCTGCGCCGATGGCGGGTGTGAGCAAGCCGATCGCCGGATTGAGGTGCAGCCCGTTATCGGCTTTTTGTAAAAAGTAGGTCGCGGGAAAATAGTTCATGAACGCAAAGGGCAGGACGAATGCCAAGACGATCCGTACGCCGCGTGTGTAAATGCTGATTGGGTAGCGGGTAAAATCCTGCTCCAGCGACATCACGACCCAGCGCAGCGTGTCGACGCGAATGAACCAGAACGAAGCCGTGGCCACGGCCAGCGAGATGCCGAGATCGATCAACGCGCCGCCGAGCACCACCAGCGGGATGAAGACCAGAAAGACCCAGTCGATTCGTACGTGGGCTGCGGCCGCCGCGGCAGCCAGCGTCGCGATCGCCAGGACGAGACCGTCCGGTACGATTTGCTGCGGCACCGTGAGCACTTGGAAGAGCGTGTCCAGCGGGCGCACCAGAAAGCGATCGAACCGGCCTTCGCGCACGTAGTCGGGGACGCTGACGACGGTGAAGAAGAACGTGTTGTGAAACTCGTGACCGGTCATCCACAGCGCGTAGAGAAAAAACATTTCGCGGAAGCTCCATCCGTTCATGGATGGAAACTGACGCATGGTCACATAGAGGGCGCCCAGCGCTACGCCATGATAGGCGATCGTGAACACGAACCAGAGCACGAAGTTCGCGCGATACTCCAGGAGTGTGAGGAAGTTGAGGCGCCAGTATTGCAGATAGGCTTGCAGCATTGGGTTCCTTAGCCCGGCATTTCGGTGCTCCGCTGATCGTCCCCGTCCGCAAACCCTTTCGGCTAGACCTAACGGTGGACGCCTTGCGCCGCTTGGCAAGCAACGTGGTAGACGTGGTAGACGCCGACGGGACTTATTACCGGGCGGTCCGGGTCGCGAACTCTACCGCGGTGCTCGCGGTGCGCGCCCGCGACGACGGCTCAATCGAGTTGCGAGCAACCGGCGCCGGCGGCGAACGCTGGATTCCGGTGGTCGTGCGGATGCTCGGAACGACCGTGAACTTATCCGATTGGCGTGCTCGCAGCCGGCAAATTGCTTGGCTGCAACCGATCGCATCCGCCCTGCGCGGCCTCAAGCCCCCGCGTTATCCGAGCCTTTGGGAGGCCTGCGCGCACGCGATCGTCTTTCAGCAAATCTCGATTCAGGCGGCGGCGGCGATCATGCGTCGTGCGGTTCGATCCCTAGGCGACGAGCTCACCGCCGAGGGCGCTCGCTGCGTACTCTTTCCGGATGCGGAGCGCTGGCTGAGCGCAGCCGACGCCGACCTTCGAGCGGTCGGGTTGTCGCGCAATAAATTGGCCCACATCCGCAGCGCTGCCGCCGCCTTTGTGGAGGGAACCATCGACGAGACGGGACTGGAAAGCCTTCCCACGCCCGAGGCCGCGCGGCGTTTGTGCGAAATACGCGGCATCGGTCCGTGGAGCGCGTCGGTGATGTTGTTGCGCGGGCTCGGCCGTCTCGACGTTTTTCCGCTACGCGACTCCGGCGTCGCGCGCCGCCTCAGGCTCCTGGCCGGCGAGGCGAACATCGACCAAAGCGCGTTGCTTGCGCGGCTTGGGGCCACGCGCGGAATGCTGTACTACCATTTGCTGCTCGGGCGATTGCGCAACCTCGTTCCGGCTTAACGGGGTCAAGAGCGCTATGAGCATCGCCGCACCCGTTTTTAGCGTCGTTCGATCCAGCGAACGCGCGCACGCTAATCATGGCTGGTTGGACACGTATTACTCGTTCAGCTTTGCCGACTACGTCGATCCAAAGAATCTTAACTGGGGCGCGTTGCGCGTCTTCAACGACGATACCATCGCCGGTGGAGGCGGCTTTCCGGAGCATCCCCATCGGGACATGGAGATCGTGACCTACGTGCTGTCGGGCGAGTTGGCACATCGCGACAGCATGGGCAACCACGGCGTCGTGGGTCCCGGCGGCATTCAGTTCATGAGCGCCGGCACGGGCGTTCGCCACAGCGAGTTCAACAACAAGCGCGACGCGGCGCTGCACCTCGTGCAGATGTGGGTGCTGCCGGGGCGCGTCGGAAAGCCGCCATCCTACGGGCAAATGGCGTTCTCGCCCGACGATCGTCGCAACCGCTGGCTGACCGTCGTAAGCGGTGACAGTTCGGTCCAGGCGCCAATCCGAATCACCCAGCGTGCGACGCTACGCGTCGCGGGCATCGAGGGAACGACGATTGTCGCCGACTTCGAGCCGGAGCGTTATGGATTTCTGTTCGTAGCGTCGGGTACCGTTAAGGCCAACGGAACCGCGTTGGAAGCGGGCGATTCCGTCCGGCTCTACGACGTTTCGAGACTTGCCGTTCGCGGCGAGGGCGAACTCGTTCTGTGGGATCTTCCGGGAGTACCGGAATGAACGGTAACGAATGCGAGCATATCGAAGAATCACGTGACGCCAAGCCGCAGACCCCGCAGGGTTGCGAAGAGTGCCTGAAAACCGGCGATGCGTGGGTTCACTTGCGGCTCTGCCTGACGTGCGGTCACGTCGGCTGCTGCGACTCCTCGCCGAACAAGCACGCGACGCGGCACTATCACGCGACGCACCACCCCGTAATACGGTCCTTTCAGCCCGGGGAGCATTGGCGCTGGTGTTATGTCGACCAGCTATTGGCGCCGTAACGGTTCGAGGAGCTAGCCGCCCTGAATCACGACGCGATTCGAGGCGGCTCGCCAAACGAGTGAAGAAGCCGTCGCGAAGAGCGCCAGCCATCCCACTTGCGCTGCGATGCTCGGTCCCCACTGCGATTGGGGAATCACGCCCACATAGATGAGAAGCGGCGTCGAATAGATCGCCGCGAAGGGAAGCGCGAAGACGATTCGTCCTACGATTCCGGGGAACAGCGTCAGAGGAATGATCTGCCCGGAGAGGAGATCGGAAGCCCAGCGGACGATCAGCTGCGCCGCAAAAGTCTCCAGGGTCCAAAAAGCGATGCTGTTCATGAGAAAGTTCAAAAAGAAATTCACGCCATAGCCGATCGAAAAAGCTAAAAGAAATGCCGCGAACGTGCCCGGAGAAGGCACGTCAATGCGCACGAGCAGCAGCGCGCAGAGCAGCGACGGGATCACCAAGAAGGCATGCAGGATCGTCTGGCCGAGCCCATCGCTGAAGAAGTAAAGCGGCACGCTGATCGGTTTCATCAGGTCGGTGGCGATCGTGCCCTCACGAATCTTTTCGCGAATGAGCCTCGTCCCGTCAACCTCGAGAATCAGCGACATGAGCATGGCAACGGTGGCGTACGTGATCATGCTGTGAAGCGGCAAATTGATCGGCGCGGCGTTTTGCGCATATAGCGCGGTCCAGAGCGAGCGCAGGATGTACACGCGCAGGACCAACGAGCCGATCTCGGTGAGGACCTCCATCCGATAGGTCGCCTCACGCGCGAAGGCCTTCTTCGCGAACTCGACATACGGGAGAGCGTTAGGAAGCCTCACCTGTCCTCGTCCTCGGCTTTGCCTTAGTTGCCCTTCTGTCGCTTGATCGCCCGCTGCCGCCGGTGCTCCATCTCCTCGAGCTCGAGCATCATGACGTCGACCACCTTGTCGACCTGCGTGGCTTGCGTTTGGGGCGGCTCTTCGCCGGATCGGCGCGGGGGCGGTTTAACGTTGCGGTGTTCTTCGAGCGCCGCGTCTTGAGCGTGGGCCCTGCGAAGGAACTTCGCATACGTTTCGGCGGCGCGTGCGCGCGCGTCGTCCCCGGCTTCCAGATTGAAAACGTCGGCGAAGAAATCGATCTTGGCGTGAATCTCCGGCGCCTTTTCCGGCGGGTAGATCGTCGCAGGGTCGCCAAATGCGATGTGCAGCATGGGCACGCTGGCGTCGGCGCGCAGTCGGGACTTGACGTGTACGATGCCGCCCAATGCGACGCCGCTGCCTTTTTCCAGCGTAGCGCCGTTGAAAATCTTGGCCCCCCCGGCTACGAAACAGCCGTCGCCGATCGTCGCGCCTACGACGTAGGCGTGCGGCCCGACGATGCAGCGATTCCCGACCGCCAAGGGAAACGAAAGCACGCTTCCGCCGCTGGCCTTGAGCACGGCGTTTTCCATGATCACGCTTTGCTCGCCCACGGACAGCGGCGCGCCTTCGGCCGAAAGGACTGCGCCGTGCAGTACCGCGCAGCCGGCACCGATCGTTACGTCCCCGCTCACGATCGCACTTGCTGCGACGTACGCGCTCGAGTGTATCTTCGGTCGTTTGGTACCGCTGGAAAAAATCATGACGCGTCTTCCTCCGATTGGTCCGCGTAACCCTCGACGTAGATGCGACGAATGATTGCTTCGAGGTCCGGCTCCTCCAAGCTAACGTCTTCGACGTTGTATCGTTCACTCGCTTGCCGCACGAGCAGGTCGGCTCGCTGCAGGTTCCGGTCGAACCGGAACCGCGCGGTCGAGTCCTCCGCCGAAACGAGCTGTGCCCCCGCTAACTCGGGATCCGCAACCGCCGCGCTGAACCGCACGACGAGCGTACGAAACTTCCCGTATTCGGTCTTGATGCGTTCGATGTCCCCGTCGTAAATCAACGTCCCGCGATCGATCAGAACGATGCGCCGGCAGAGACGCTCCACGTCCGCGAGATCGTGCGTCGTCAGGACGATCGTCGTCCCGCGCTCGGCATTGATTCGGGCGATGAACTCGCGTATGGCTTGCTTTGCGACGACGTCGAGACCGATCGTAGGCTCGTCGAGATAGACGATTTTAGGGCTATGCAGCAAGGCTGCGGCGAAGTCTCCACGCATGCGCTGACCCAGCGAAAGCTGACGCACCGGGGTTCGCATGAAACCGTCCATTTCGAGGATCTCGACGAACTCGTTGAGATTGCGCCGATACTGGTCTGCAGGAATCCCGTAGATCGCGCGTAGCAGCTCGAACGATTCCACCAATGGAAGGTCCCAGTACAGCTGGCTGCGCTGTCCGAAGACCACGCCGATATTGCGCGCGTTCTCTTTGCGCTGCTTCCACGGTACGAGTCCGGCCACGCGCACGTGGCCCGAGCTGGGCACGAGGATTCCGGTGAGCATCTTGATCGTCGTGGATTTCCCGGCTCCATTTGGCCCGATATAGCCCACGAGCTCTCCCGGTTCCAACGCAAAGGTGATGCCGCCCACGGCGACGCGCTCCTCGTATTCGCGCGAGAAAAGGGATCGCAGCGCGCCGAGGGTTCCTGGCCTGCGTTTGGGGGTGCGAAAGATCTTGCGCAAGTCGCGCGTTTCTACGATCGGCAGGACACGCACATTCGGCCCTGCGTACTCTTTCCCCGGTGATAGTAACGATCTCCGGCGAGTATGGTTCGGGCGCCCTCGAAATCGCTGCGCGGGCTGCGGGCGCACTTGGTTACGAGTACGTGGACCAGCAACTTCCCGTGGTCGTGGCCAAACGGCTGCGCATCGCTCCGCAAGACGTCGACGCCACCGAAGATGCCGGACGCACTCTGGGCGAGCGTCTCCTAAGCAGCCTCGAACGCGCTACGCCGGAGCTGGCACAGGCGTCGGCCGAAGAACCGTTCGATGAGGCGCTGCTCCGCGCCGTTCGAGATGCGGTGCGTGAATACGCTGAGCACGGAGATGCCGTAATCGTGGGCCGCGGCGCTTCGGCGATATTGGGGGCTCGTCACGACGTTTTGCGGGTCTTCATGCACGCGCCGCGGGGCTGGCGTGTCCAGCGCATCGTCGAAGCGACGCGAGTGCGTCCGGAGCTTGCCGAAGCCGAAGTCGATCGCGTCGATCGCGCTCGCGTCGCCTACATGCAAGAGTGGTACGGTCTGACCTTCGGGGACGCTCGTGCGTACGACCTCTGCATCGACACCTCGCGGGTCGATGCGGCGCAGAGCATCGCCCTGCTCGTCGCGGCCGTTCGTGCGCGCGGCGCGTGACCGAAGAAAGCTTCACACGCCGTCCCTCGATCCTCGCGGCGTTGCGCTTCCGGGACTTCCGTTTGCTTTGGCTCGGGCTCCTCATTTCCAATCTGGGTACATGGATGCAGTTCACGGCGATGGGTTTCTTCGTCGCGCGGATGGCGGGATCGCCGCATCGGGCGGCGCTCGAGCTCGGCATCCTCGGCGCGGCTCGCGCGATTCCGGTCTTGCTGCTGTCGCCGCTCGCCGGCGTCGTGGCGGATCAGCTGCCGCGGCGCCGCGTCCTTTTTGTGACCAACACCACGATGGCGTTAGCGGCCCTCGTGCTCGCGCTCTTGGCGACCCTGCACCGGCTGGATCTTTCCAGCTTGGTGCTGCTGTCGGCATTGAACTCCGCGGCCAACGGCTTCGATTCGCCCGTGCGGCAGAGTTGGGTCCCGATGCTCGTCGACCGGCAATACGTAGGCAATGCCGTGGGCTTGAACTCGGTTGCCTTCAACGCGCCCGCAGTGATCGGCCCCGCACTGGCCGGATTGCTGATCGTATGGTTTGGGGTCGCCGGAGCATTTTATTTCAACGCGGCGGCCACGCTCGCGGTCGTCGTCGCCGTGCTGATGATGCGTCCGTCGCCGCCCTCTGCAACTCGATACGAATCAACGTGGCAAGCTATGCGCCATGGAATAGCCTTCATCGCGCACCATCCCGCTTTACGTTGGATTCTGCTCGCGCAGTTCGTGACGGCGATCTTGACGAGGCCGTATAGTCAGCTCGTTCCGGCCTTGGCGGTGAACGTGTTACATGCCAGGGCGGGCGGCTTAGGATGGGCCGTTTCGGCGATCGGCATCGGAGGGTTTGGCGGGGCCCTCGTCACCGCGTATTTCGCGGGCCGCGAGCGGCGCTCGCGCCTGTGGCTGCAATCGGCGTTGCTGATGTCGATTGGCGTATTTGCGCTGGCCTTCGTCCCCACACTTTCGTCGGCGCTGCCGGTCCTCTTTACGATCGGTCTCGGAACGCTCGCGTCGCTGGGTGCTACTAATACGCTGATTCAGATTCTCTCTCCGGACGACGTTCGCGGCCGCGCCCTCGCCGTGTATACGATGATTGCGATCGGCGTCGTGCCTTTGGGTTCGCTCGTCGACGGCGCGATTGCCGCGGCGATCGGGTTGAGGCCCACCTTTGCGTTGGCTGGCGCCATCTGTACGGTTATGTTTTTGGCGATCTGGGTTCTGCGACCGGCGGTACGCAGCGTGTAAAAAAGCGAGTCGCGGAACCGCGACTCGCTAATACTCCGCCGGCTATACCGGCGGAGTGATGGGGGAGGCGGAGGTTAGGCTGCGGCCTTCTTGCGTCGCGTGACCTTGCGAGTCGTTTTGCGAGCTTTGCGTACGCCTTTGCGGACGGCGGCTTTCTTGCGTACCGTCTTACGGCGCACGGCCTTGCGCACTTTGCGAGCGCCCTTGCGCGCGGCCTTGCGGACCTTGCGTCCTACTTTGCGCGCGACCTTGCGAACCTTGCGACCGACTTTGCGCGTGGCTTTGCGTTTCGCTCCCGCCACCTTCGCCGTTGCCTTCTTCTTTTTACGTTTGACTGCCATTGGCTGTGGAGTCATCCTTTCTCTGGTCAGCAATTGACCAGGGGTGTTGCCTACCTTATACAGTATTACGAGCGCTAATGCAAGTTTTGACCGACGACGGCGCGCGCATCGCGGCATGCGTGGATGGTCGCGAACGCACGCGTGCGGTTCTGCTCGTTCATGGTTTTCCGTTCGCGCACGCGATCTGGGATGCGCAGAATAATGCACTCGCCGCAATCGCGCGCGTTATCCGTCTCGACTTGCGCGGCGCCGGAATGTCGAGCGTTCCGGAGGGCCCCTATCTGATGGAAAGACTCGCGGCGGACATCGCGGTGCTGCTCGATGCGCTTGGCATCGAGCGCGCGTCGCTCGTAGGGCATTCCATGGGAGGATACGTCGCGCTCGCGTTTTCGCGAATGTTTACCGAACGCGTCGAGCGCCTCGCGCTGGTTTCGAGCCGGCTCGCCGCAGACACGCCGGAACAGGCAGCGGGGCGGCGTGAACTCGCCGAGCGCGTTGAACGCGAGGGAAGCATCGAACCGATCGTGGAGGCATATTTGCCGCGATTACTCTCGGCACGGACGCGCGCCGAGCGCAGCGAGGTGGTCGAGCGCGCCTACGCCATCGCGCGGGGAAACGATCCGATGGGAGCGGCTGCCATGCTGCGCGGCATGGCGCTACGGGCCTCCTCGGAGGACATCGCCGAAGATCTGCGCGTGCCGGTGCTCGTGATCGCGGGCGCCTGCGACGAAGTCGTTTCGCTGCGGGAATCGCGGGCCATGGCCGAGTGCTTTTCGCGGGGCCGGCTCGTCGTTTGCGACGAGAGCGCGCACGTGCCGATGCTGGAGCAGCCCGAGCGCGTCAGCGAGGCGTTGGCGTCGTGGTTGACGTCTAACGAATGACGGGAAGCTTCTGTCGACGACGGATAAAACCGTAGAGGAAGAATCCGCCGAGCAAGATCGCGGCGATCACCGCCGAGACGATCAGAATCTTTAGAAGATAGCCCGTAACCAGCAGTACGACGATGGCAACCGCGACGACGGCCGTGAGCTTGAGGAACAGCGACACCGTCGGGTGCAGGCGGGGCCTGGTCGAACTTTGCATAGCGTCTTTACTACCGGCGGGCGCGCGGTTGGGTTTCACCCCAGCATCTTGAGATGGTCGAGGACGCGATAGCCGGCCGCGATCGAGGCGCCCGCGTCGATCGTGCCGTCCCGAAGCATCGCTCGGAAGCTCGGCAACGGCGCCAGCTCGACCTCGAGGTGTTCGGTCGGATCGAGTTGCGGCTCGCGGACCTTCAGCGCCCCGGACGCCATATAGACGTAGGCGCGCGCCGTGGAACGAACCGGCTCCGGGAGATACTCCGCGACGAGTTCGCAGCGCTCGACTTCATAGCCGGTCTCCTCGGCAAGCTCGCGCAACGCGCAATCGCGCGGTTCTTCGCTCTCATTCAGCATGCCGGCAGGGAGCTCCAGGTGGATCGAATCCGAGCCGTACCGATATTGCCGCACGAGCACGACCTGCTGGTCGCCGGTCAGCGCCAGAATTGTCACGAAGCCGCGCGACTCTCGCACGTAATAGTTCGGAACGATCGTACCGTCGGGAAGCGCGATCTCGTCGATGCGCAAGCGCATGTAAGGGGAATCGACGACGTAGCTCGATGCGCGGACGCGCCATCCCGGTTTTTTCATCACGCATGACTATCGACGAAGCGTTTGCAGGTCCTCTCACGAAGCAGCGGGCGATGGCGGAACGATTGATGGTCGTCGGCGGCGGCACGATGGGTGCGGGGATCGCGCTGGTCGCGGCGCAGGCTGGATACGACGTGGAGATCGTGGAGCCGCAGTCCGCTTCGCGCGAACGCGGGCTCGACTACTTGGCGCGCGAGGCGGAAAGAGGCGGCGACCGTTCGGTTCTGTCGCGCATTCGTTGGACGGATGCGATACCGTCGCTCGCTGAAGCCGCGCTGGCCATCGAAGCCGTTCCAGAACGATTCGAGCTCAAGCGCGACGTCTTCATCGCGCTCGCTCGCGCGCTTTCGTCGGACGCTCTGCTCGCGACCAACACGTCGTCGCTTAGCGTGGCGGATCTCGCCGACGTCGTGCCGCATCCGCAACGCGTCCTCGGACTGCACTTCTTCAATCCTCCGACGCGAATGCAGTTGGTCGAGGTCGTACGGGCGCCGCTGACGGGTGACGCCGCTCTCGAGCGCGCCTTCGATGCGGTAGCGCGAATGGGGAAGACTGCCGTGCTCGCCGCGGATACGCCCGGGTTCATCGTTAACCGCGTCGCTCGTCCGTACTATCTCCAGGCGTTGCGGGCGCTGGAGCGCGGCGTGGCTTCGGCTGACGAGCTCGACGCGCTGGCGCGCGCGGCCGGATTTCGCATGGGGCCGTTCGAGCTCATGGATCTCATCGGGCTCGATGTCAATCTGGCCACGACCGAGTCGATCTTCGCGCGGACGCAGGCACAGCGGTTGGCTCCCGTCGAGCTGCAGCGGCGGATGGTCGCGCAAGGGATGCTTGGGCGGAAAACCGGCGCGGGTTTCTACGCGTATTCCGATGGGAAAAGGGAGCGTTTCGAGCCCGCGCTGGAACCGGCGCAGGCTGAGCCTAACGCGCAAGAATCCGTCGTGATCCTCGGGTACGGCGGCCTTGCCGACGAGCTCGCCGAGAGCATCGAGGCAAGCTACGCGCACGTCGCTCGGATCGAGAACGATGAATTGCTACAAGAGGTTTCGCGCGACGCGACGATCCTGGTCGACGTCGGAGACGGTGCCTCCGATCGCGGCGACGTCATCGCGGAACTCGACGCGGTGCTCGGCCCTGAAACGCTCTTGTTCGTCGACGCGTACGCGACGGATTTGGATGCTTGCGCGCGGCGTCTGCGCCATCCCGGTCGTTTGATCGGATACGGTATCCTTGGCTCGTTCGGCGCGCAGCGTGCCGTCGAGATCGTCGACTCTGAAGCGGTTTCAGACGACGCGCTCGAGGTGGCACAAGAGTTCTTTGGCAATCTCGGCAAAAGCGCCGTCTTGGTGGAAGACCTGCCGGGCCTCTTTCTGGGGCGTACGCTCGGATCGATCGTTAACGAGGCGATGATTGCCGTGCACGAGCACGTCGCGTCTCCAGAAGACGTGGATGCCGCGCTGCGCCTCGGCGCGAACTATCCCGACGGTCCGATTCAGTGGGGACGCGAGATCGGGGGCGCCCGCGTGACGCGCATCCTCAAGCGACTCGCACAAGCCGAAGGCGAGGCGTTTGCCCCGCATCGCTCGCTGTGGGTGCTCGACGTTGAAGAAACGCCCGAACCTGAAGAAACGCCGGAGCCTACGGAAGCGGCGCAATGAATCGCGAGGTCTGGATAATCGACGCGGTGCGCACGCCCATCGGCCGATTGGGCGGCCGTCTCGCCACGGTGCGCCCGGACGACCTAGCCGCAATCGCCGTTGCTTCGATCCTAGAGCGCACGGCGGTGGCGCCCGAGGCGGTCGACGACGTCTATTTTGGCGCCGCAAACCAAAGCGGGGAAGACAATCGCAATGTGGCGCGCATGGCGGCGCTGCTGGCGGGCTTGCCCGTCGCGGTCCCGGGCGTTACCGTCAACCGGCTTTGCGGCTCGAGTCTTCAGGCGATCAACTCGGCCGCGCAGGCGATCGCGTTTGGCGAGGGTGACGTCATGATTGCAGGCGGCGTTGAATCGATGACGCGCGCGCCTTACGTTCTGCCGAAGAGTGACGCCGCATTTGGCCGTCGCCAGAAGCTCTTCGATACCGTTCTTGGCTGGCGAATGATCAACCCAGAAATGCCGCCCGAGTGGACGGTCTCGCTGGGCGAGACGGCGGAGAACGTCGCGCAGCGTTATGCGATTGCGCGCGAAGAGCAGGATCGCTTTGCGTACGAGTCTCAGATGAAATGCAAAACGGCGATGGAACGCGGGGCGTTCGCCGACGAAATGTGCCCCGTATCGATCGTGGGCGCGCGCGGTGAAGAAGAGCTCATGTCACACGACGAGCATCCGCGCCCCGAAACGTCGCTCGAGGTCTTGGGAAAGCTCAAACCCGCCTTTCGAACCGATGGAACCGTGACGGCGGGCAATTCGGCGGGCATCAACGACGGCGCGGCGGCTCTTCTGTTGTGCGAGGCGGACCGTGCCCGCAGTTTGAATCTGCGGCCGATGGCGCGATTCGTTGCCTGCGCCTCCGCGGGCGTCGCCCCCGACGTTATGGGGCTGGGACCGATTCCGGCGACGCGTAAGGCGCTGGCTCGCGCGGGCGTTGGTGTCGCACGGCTGGATCTCATCGAGATCAATGAGGCGTTTGCGTCGCAGGCGATTGCATGCATGCGCGACCTCGAGCTGGACCGCGATCGCACGAACGTCAACGGCGGATCGATCGCGCTCGGGCACCCCCTTGGCGCAAGCGGTGCACGCATCGTGACGACCTTGCTGCACGAGTTGTGTCGCCGCGGCGGGCGATATGGATTGGCCACGATGTGCATCGGCGTCGGCCAAGGCATAGCAACGGTATTCGAACGGGTCGAGGAGAAGGCAGCGCCATGACGACGACGACGATGACGAAAAAGCAGCTGCTCATCGGGGGCACTTGGCGAGACGCCTCCGATCGCCAAACGTACGTAGATTCGAATCCCGCCACCGGAGCACCGATTGCCGACGTTGCGGATGCAACGCGCGACGACGTGGATGCAGCAGTTGCCGCCGCGCGGCACGCTTTCGATGCCGGAAAGTGGCCGACCATGGCCGCGTCGCGCCGCGCGAAGGTCATCTACAAGATGGCGCAGCTCATCGGCGAGCGCAGCGCGGAACTCGCGCTTTGCGAGGTGCGGGACAACGGTAAGACGATCGGTACTGCCAAGGGCGAGCTCGGGGCGATCGTCGATTGCTTTGAGTTCTATGCCGGCGCGGCCACGAAAAACTACGGAGAGACGTTGCCGCCGCCGCTTCCTACCTATCTCGCTAACACCGTGCGCGAACCCGTCGGCGTGGTCGGAGCGATCGTTCCCTGGAACTTCCCGCTGCTGTTGGCTTCATGGAAGGTTGCGCCGGCGCTCGCCGCCGGATGTACTATCGTTCTCAAACCGTCCTCGGTAACGCCGCTGACGGCAATCGAGCTGGGCAAAATCGCGCTCGAGGCGGGGGTTCCCGAGGGCGTGCTCAACGTCGTGACCGGTGCCACGCGCGAGATCGGTGCGTGGCTGGTCGAGCATCCGAACGTCGACAAGATTGCCTTCACCGGCTCGACGGCGACCGGGCGAATCGTCGCCGCTACCGCCGCGCGAACCCTCAAACGCGTCACGCTGGAGCTCGGCGGAAAGTCGCCTGCGCTGGTGTTCGACGATGCAGACTTGGAGGCCGCGGTCGCCGGGGCGCTCTACGGCGTGTATTACAACGCGGGGCAGTGCTGCGAAGCGCGATCGCGGATTCTTCTGCAAGCCGGAATTTACGATCGCTTCGTTAGCAGTTTTGCGGAGAAGGCGGAACGGCTGCGTTTGGGCGACCCCGAAGATCCGCAGACGCAGATCGGCGCCATTACGCTGCGCGAACAGTACGAGAAGATCAAGGAGTATTGCGACATCGGCACGTCCGAGGGCGCGAAGGCCTTGTTCGGCGGAGGGCCGGCGCGGGTGGGAGACGCGTTTGCCGCGGGCACGTTCTGGAGCCCGACGGCCTTCGAAGCGCAAGGCTCACACCGCATTGCGCGCGAGGAAATCTTCGGTCCCGTCGCCACGTTCGTTCGTTTCGCGGACGAGGCTGAAGCGATCGCGCTTGCCAATGCCAGCGAATACGGGCTCGCGGCCACCGTCTGGTCGACGAACCTGGGACGAGCCAATCGCGTTGCGCGCGCGATTCGAAGCGGCTCGGTTGCCATCAACACGCCGTATGCCGTGTTTCCGGGCATTCCGTTCGGCGGTTACAAGCAATCGGGATACGGTCGCGAGCTCGGTATGGAGACGATGCGTCTCTACAGCGAAACCAAGAGCGTGCTTACCTACATCGGCGAGAAACCGATGAACCCGTTCGGGGTATAGGCACGATATGGGAGAAGCCTTGAAGATCGGCGGGCAGTACAGCACGACCTGCGGTACGCTCTGGAAGGACGGAACCTATTTTGCCCGCGGCACCGAGGTCAGCGTGGTCGGTCTTCACCTCGACCAAGGATTCTGCGTACGATTCCCTGCGACGCTCGGCGGAGAGCGCCTGGAAACTTGGGAAGACTGGAGCGAAGTCGAGTTTCTGGCCGAAGAAGGTTCGGTCGATCCGCCGAGCCGGCCACTGTCCAAAACCGTGCTCGCCGAAGCCCGCGACGTTCTTTCCGAAGCGGAAGATGGCTGCCACCTCCACCTCCACGACGACTAGAGAGCCTTCATTGTAACCTGCGGCCGGGCAGCACCGTGCGCGATCGGAGCGTCTAGGTTCCTAAGTTGATCGTCTCGTTTTGCCAAATGTCGAAGCTGGCACACTCCGAAGAGGTGTGGCTGCTTCCGAGAATCGCGACCCAGCAGTAGATACGGGACGGTTTGAGGTGGGTGAACTGCACGTGTCCGTGCTTGCCGGTGTGCTTGGTTTCGAAGGGCTTGCCGGGCCGGGGGCTCACTTTATTCTTTGGCGTTGATTCCTCGACCGGAATATGCGCCACCGGCGTGCCCAGCCTCGTCACCAAGATTGTCGCCGACGTGATCGACGGGTTAGGTTTCGGGGACCCGGGCGACGAGGAAGGGGTGGGGGTCACGGAACTGTTGCTGTGGCAGGCCGCAATAGCGAGCGCGGCCACCGCCAGAGAGATCAGCAGGCGTTTTGGCATGGGCGGCTCGCTTCGACGCGTTAAGGCCGAGCCCCGTTCGAGCGGTCCGTACACAGATGAAAGTATCGTTGTGATTTCGGGTCGAGCGCCGCATAGTATTCGCGGAACAGCGCCGCCGCGGCGGTTCCGGGCCAGTGGGCGGGTAGTAGCTCGCTCGGCAAACCCGGATCCAGATAGGCAAATTTTCGGTAATCGTGGACCAGCCAGAGGCGCTCGACCAGCGCTGCTTCGTCGGTTAATCGGCCGCGCTCGCTTTCTCGCTCCAACCGCGGAGCATAGCGAGCGATGAATTGATTGTAGGCGGCGGCAATCTCGACCACGTTCCAGCAGTGCTCGAGGAGCTCCCGATCGCTCAACGGTCCGCGGTATTCGCTGGTGAAGAAATGAACCGCATCCAGCGTTAGCGTCGAGCCGGCCGCGTCGCGCGCGGCGGCGAGCGTATCCGACGGAGAGATCCAGGTCGAGGGCGAGAGTGTGGCCCAGCCCAGCGCACTCAACTCCTTACGCAAACGCTCGCGCCGCCGGCGATGCCGCTCGCCAATCGCGTAGGTAAGTAACCGCCATCGGCCGTCCCACTCGATCACGGGGCCGTAGATGCGAGGGCTGAGCTCTCGGATACGCCTGAGGCCGCGCTCGGTTACCACGTAATAGGCTCGATTGCCCTCCCGGCGAGCGGCCAGCCATCCCTGACGCGACATCCGAGAGACGGCCTGGCGAACGGCAGCGGCCGAAACCCCGAACGACGACATCAGGCGAATCAGCGCACCGATCCACAGCGACCCGTCGCCGGCTCGGCCGTGCAGCATGTCGCCGTATAGGGTGAAGATAAAGGAATTCGGCCGCGTGACCGGCCGCTTGCCCTCATCCCGGATAGGGGTCTCCAGCCTTGACACCTCCATTGCTTGCGCTTAGTATGACGGTATTCTCGCCGAGCGAGAAAAAACCGTTACATTGGAAGGCGCAGGCATGAATCGGATTTCCACGTTCGACGACTGGATCGGCATGCTCGACGAATGGAGGCAAGACATCGGCCTCGACCGCGAGCTGGTCGATCGTTTTATGCCCGGGTATCGCTTCGAAGCCAAGTACGGCGAACTTCCAACGCCCGAGATCTACTTCGGCGATTTCAAGGGCGAACGCCGCTGGGAGAAAGTCCGCGAGATACCCGACCAGCGCATGCGCGACGCCGTGCTGAACATGGTGGTTTATCAAGGCGATACCGAGTTCGCCTCCAACGAACAACAGCGTTTTCTGGTCAATAACGCACCGAGCGAATACGATCTGGCTTCGCTCGTGCGCATCATGGTGGAAGAAACCCGCCACGGCTATCAGATGTGCCACTTGATGGTCGACCACTTCGGCAGCGAAGGAAAGATCGAAGCGCAGAAAATGCTCGAGCGGCGCGCGTTCGGCAAGAAGAACCGGCTGCTCAATGCGTTCAATGAGGACGTCACACATTGGCTAGACTTTTTCGCCTACACGAATTTCATGGATCGTGACGGAAAGTTTCAGTTGACGATGCTGTCCCATTCGAGCTTCGCTCCACTCGCCGCTTCGATGGGCCCGATGCTGCGCGAAGAGTCGTACCACATGGGCACCGGCATTACCGGACTGCGCCGAATCGCCAAAGCCGGCGTGATCCCGGTCGAGATCCAACAAAAGTACTATAACAAGTGGATCTCAGGTTCGCTCGACCTGTTCGGTACGGACCACTCGGGCTCGGCGCAGTGGGCATACGCATGGGGCATCAAGGGTCGCGTCGACGAGGATAAGGCCGGCGTGCAAGTCGACAAAGAGCACCTCAACGAGCGCGCGCGTCAGCAGTTCTTCGATGAAGTCACGTCAACCGTCGCCAGGGTGAACGAGGTGAATCCGAGCGAAACGAAGTTTTACGTACCGGATATGCGCTTCAACCGCGCGATCGGTGCGTACGCCGGCCAACGGTACGGCGTTGATGGCCGCAGACTTACCGAAGAAGAGTGGACCGCGTACGCCGCTACAGTGCTTCCCAGCGATGCCGATGAAACGAAGCTCAAGGAATATTTTAAAAACAGCAACTGGATCGCTCCAAAAGGAAACCTCGCATGAGCACGACGATCGACCGGACAGCGCAGCAAACCCCGTTCGGGCGCGAGGCGCGCCCACACGACGGGAAGCGCGTCATCAACTATTGGAAGGAAGGCCACGTGGCCTTCGTCGAGATGGACGACCCGCCGGCGAACACCTATACGCATGAAATGATGCGACAGCTCGACGAAGCAATTCTCGATGCGCGCTTCGACTCCGACGTCGAAACGATCGTCCTCACCGGTAAGGGCGAAAAATTCTTCTCGGCCGGCGCCAACATCGGCATGCTCAACCAAGTTACGCCCGAGTTCAAGTACATGTTTTGTTTGCACGCCAACGAGACGCTTCAGCGGCTCGAGCAGACGCCGAAGCTCGTGATCGCCGCGCTCAACGGCCACTGCGTCGGTGGGGGACTCGAGATTGCGATGGCCGCGGACCTGCGCATCGCGCGAAAAGACGCCGGCAAGATCGGACTTCCGGAAGTTGCCCTTGGAGTGTTGCCGGGGACCGGCGGGACGCAACGCCTCGCGCGGCTCGTGGGTAAGTCGCGCGCGATCGAGCTCATGGCTACGGGCAAAACGGTCAGCTTCGAGCAGGCACTGGAATGGGGCATGCTTACCGATCTTTTCGAGGGCAGCGCGCAAGAGTTTCGCGAGCAAATCGGGGACTATGCCAAGCAGTTCTGTTCTCCCAACAAGGCGCCGATGGCGGTTGGCCACATCAAGCGCAGCGTCCAGACGGGCGCCGAGCTTCCGCTGCAAGACGCGCTGGCGCTCGAGCGCGAGCTGCAATCGCTGCTCTTCAAGAGCGAGGATGCAAAAGAAGGCTTAGCGGCTTATAACGAAAAGCGCGTTGCGCGCTTCAAAAACAAGTAACGCGACGTCGCACTCTTCGTTAATCTACCGTCAGCACGAGCTTGCCGTCGACTGAACCGGTTTTGCTTTCGGCGAGCGCGCTGGCCGCTTCGGCGAGGCTTCGTTCGCCGGCGATCATGACGCGAATGCGCCCTTGCTCGAGCAACTCCAGCAACGTTCGCAGGCCCGCGTGCGAAGACTGCGGCGTCTGGGCCATAACGAGATTGGTCGCGGCGATCTTTCGTTGGGCCAACCAATCGACGTCTGCCGCGCCGATCGTAGAAACCAGCCGTCCTCCGGGCTGCACGATTTCTGCGATTCGCTTGATGCGGTCGTAATCGTCCACGAGATCCAGCACGGCATCGACGCCGCCCGCGTGGGCGGCTCGGACGCTTTCCACCACGTCGCCGCGATCGTATGCTACGAATTCGTCCACGCCGAGCGAGCGCGCCAAACGCTCGTTCGCCTCGCGCGCGGTGCCGATGACGCGCGCACCGCGATCGCGAGCCATCTGCACGGCAAAACTTCCTACACCGCCGGTTGCACCGAGGACCAAGAGCATCGTTCCCTTCCCCACGTGCAGCGCTTCAAGCGCCGCAAGCGCGGTTAAGCCGGCCGTGGGCAGGGCGGCCGCAGCGGCATCGCCGACGTCGTCGGGAATTTTAGCGACCGGCTGGGTGTGGTCGTCTTCGGGTACCAGGGTGTATTCGGCGTAAGCCCCGTGCTCGCGCGCGATGCCGAAAATGCGTTCGCCCTTGCGGTACTTCGTCACGCGGTCGCCGACGTCGCTGACGATGCCCGCGAAGTCCTGCCCGAGCACGAACGGCAGGGCAATGCTGCTGCGGTCGCGCCGCTTCCAGTCAATCGGGTTTACGCCCGCGGCCGTAACCCGTACCAGGATCTCGTGCGGCGCGGGCTGCGGCACCGGAATCTCTCGCAGCGAGCCGGTGTCGCCACGATGCTCGATAATCGCGGCCTCCACTAAAAGGGATTCTCCCCCGCCTCGGGCTGGCCGAAACGGCGGAGGGTGGGTCCGCGCCATACGGTAAAGATGCACGCATGAAAAGCCTTTGCGAACGTTGCGGTCGGGCGCTATCGCGCGAAACCGACGCGCGAGCCTGTTCGTACGAGTGCACGTTTTGCACCGATTGTGCGTCGGCGATGAGCGGTCGCTGCCCGAACTGCGGCGGTGCGCTGCTCGCGCCGAGCGGTTCCGCGTGATGGTCACCGCCTTTATTCTGATGGAGGTGGAGCGGCCGCGCCTTCGCTCGATCGCCGACGACCTGCTGGCGATCGACGGAATCGCCGAGGTCTACTCCGTTGCGGGGCCCTACGACCTGATCGCGGTCGCGCGCGTCAAGCAGCACGAAGAGCTCAACGATCTCGTCACCGACCAGGTGGCGGCGCTCGATGGCATCGTGAGCACCGAGACGCTGATCGCTTTCCGCGCGTTCTCGAAAAAAGACCTGGGCTTACTGTGGGATATCGGAAGCTGACTTTACGGCAGCTCGACGCGATAGAGGTTGGTATCGTCGATGCGCAACCGCTGCGGCTGATTCCCGGCGTAGTCTTCAAACGCAACGACCGAGCTGCCCAGCGCGAACTCACCGTTGCCTAGGGATTTCAACGCATCGACTCCGTCGAGCGTCAATCGATCCTTGACGATGACGACGCGCGTGATCGCCGGTTCGCCGAAATACGTATTTTCATAACGGCCCACCAATGCCGTCCAGCCGGCCGGATACGTGAACGTGCGTTTTCCACGGTAGCGCTGGTTCGGATACCACTGCGAGCCATAGGTCATTTCGACCACGTTGCCGCTTTGATCGCGCCCAAACGACACGAGGAAGAGCGCATACTGCGGGCTGTCGGCCCAGAAAACGTCCGCAGCGCGCGGATAGAGCGGGATCCGTTTGCCTCCGTCGATCAGCGCGAGCCGGTCGCCTCGGCTTGCGACTTGCAGCAGCGCGCCGCTCGAGGAGGTATAAGTGCCGGCATAATCTCGCGCACGATCGACGTGCGCCGGGTCCGGCGCGGGGGGTGGTGCCGGCAACGGCTGCGCCAAGCTTTGGGCGCGGAGCACCCGCATCGCGTAAAGCACGATCGCGCATGGATGCAGCGGCGCTTCGACGAGATTTGCAAAGGCGATGACGCCGAAGCCGCGGGTCAGGTTCATCTGCATGCAGGCCGTATAGCCTGAGATTCCCCCAGTGTGACCGACGAGGCGATCGCCACCGTCGGCAAAGATCGACAGCCCATAACCGTACTGCTTGTAGAACGCGGGCGCCTCGGCCATCTCGACGCCCGCCGACCCCGCGGATTTGCCGTTCTTCAACGTGTCGGGACTCGTCATAGCCGCGAAGGCCGGCGGTGCAATGAGCTGCACGCCGTGCGCGCTCCTACCGCCATTGAGATAGAACCGCATATACGCGGCCATATCTTCCGGCGTCGAAAGCACGGAGCCGGCGGGATCCACGAAATCCATCAGTGGAGACGCCGTCAACGCCGGCCGAAGCGGCGCCGGCCGGTCGTTGTCGCGGAACTGATAACCGGTCGCCGAGCTCGCAAGCGTATCGGGCGTAAAAACGTCTACGCTATGAGCCATTCCCAGAGGGTTGAAGACGCGGGCTCTCAATGCATCGGACCAGGAGCGCGCGTCGAGGCGTGCCAGGATTGCGCCGGCGGTGGCGTAGCCGTCGTTGGAGTACGACCACGAGGTGCCCGGCACGAACAGCGTTTGTGCGGCGCGCAGCGCGACGATATCGTACGTATAGCCGGCCTCGGCGGCATAGTCGTCCGGAAGCCCCGCCGTGTGCGAAAGAAGCTGATGAACGGCAATCGGCGCTCCTTTCGCGTCGATTTCAAACCAGGGCAGATACCGTTGAACCGGCGCGTTCAGATCGAGTCGTCCGGCATCGGACAGCTGAAGCAGGGCGAGCGCCGTCATCGATTTCGTGATCGAGCCGATGGCGAACCGCGTCTGTGGCGTTACCGGCCTGCGCGACTCGACGTTGGCGTACCCCAGCGCGATCACCCGCAAGGTTCGCGACCGATCGGTGATCGCTACGGACAGCCCCGGCGTTCCTTGATAGCGCATTGCGTCCGGCGCGTAAGCCGCAATCGCGGCCAGCGCGGCGCCGCGCGTCGGCGTGCCGCGCGCGCTCGCCAAGGCCGGGGCAAGCGAGGCCGCGAGCGTGGCGCAGAACGCGAGCGCGATGAAGAAGGACCGGCGCATGCTCGGTGATAGTAAAAGGAAGGGGCCTCGAAAGCCTCCCATATTGAAACGACGCATCGGCCGCGGGGGTTAAGCACGGTACCATGGCACGTATTTATGAGAACTTCGCCGATACGTTCGGCAACACGCCACTCGTGAAGATTCCGCGCGTGGCAAAGGGCAGCTCGGCAACGCTGCTGGTAAAGATGGAATCGTTCAATCCGGCCGGTTCGGTGAAAGACCGCATCGGCGTCGCGATGATCGAGGCGGCCGAGCGCGAGGGCCGGCTTCTCCCCGGAATGACGATCCTGGAGCCCACCAGCGGCAACACGGGGATTGCGCTCGCGTTCGTCGCTGCTGCGAAGGGTTACCCGCTGATTTTGATCATGCCCGATACGATGACGATCGAGCGGCGCAGCCTGCTCAAGGCCTACGGCGCGCAAGTCGTGCTGACGCCCGGCGCCGAAGGGATGCCCGGGGCGATACGGCGCGCCAATGAAATTCTGGCAAGCGCTCCCGGAAAATATTTCATGCCGCAGCAGTTCGAAAATCCGGCAAACCCCGAGATCCACCGCCGTACGACCGCTGAAGAAATTTGGCGCGATACCGACGGTGCAGTCGACGTCGTCGTCGCGGCGGTAGGGACCGGAGGTACGATTACCGGTGTCGGCGAGGTGCTCAAGTCGCGTAAGCCCAGCGTAAGGATCGTAGCGGTGGAACCCGACGCATCGCCGGTCCTTTCCGGCGGCAAGCCGGGGCCGCACAAGATCCAAGGCACCGGTGCCGGGTTCATTCCGAAGGTGCTCAACACGGAGATTTATGACGAAGTGATCCGCGTTACCGACGCCGATGCGATTGCAACGGCGCGACGGCTCGCGCGGGAAGAAGGGATGCTGGTCGGTATCTCGTCGGGCGCAAACGTTTGGGCGGCGCTGCAAGTAGCGTCGCGACCCCAGTCCGCCGGCAAGACGATCGTTACGATCGGCTGCGATACCGGCGAGCGTTACCTCAGCAATCCGGTGTTTGCGGAACAGGACGCGACGATCGTCGAACCAGCGCTGGTTTGAATCCGCCACTCGTCATCGAAGTTACGCGTGGCGATCTCGTCGAGTCGGTGCACGACGTTGCGGCCTGCGCCGTCGATGCGCGCGGCAACGTCGTCTTTCACGCGGGCGATATTGAGGTACCGGTCTATCTGCGATCGGCGGCAAAGCCGTTCATCGCGGCGGCGGTGCTCGAAGCCGGTGCGGGCGAGCGATTCGGCCTCGTAGCGCAAGAGATCGCCGTGATGACCGGCTCGCATTCCGGTGAGCCGTTTCACCTAGAGGCCGTTGCGTCGATACTGCGCAAGATCGGGATGGATGCGTCAGCGTTACGGTGCGGCGTCCACTGGCCATACGACGAAGCCGTTGCGAACGCGCTGCGGCGGGCGGGGCGAGAACCGACCGCGCTGCACAATAACTGCTCCGGAAAGCACGCCGGCATTCTGGCCTTGTGTAAAACAATCGGTGCGGATCCCTCGACCTACTTGGACGCGGAGAATCCGGCGCAGCGGCAGATCTTGCGGTTTTGCGCGCGGCTTTCGGACGAGGATGCGGCAACCTGGCCGGTTGGCATCGACGGGTGCGGAATTCCGGTTTACGCGACGACTTTGAAAAAGGCGGCTCTGTCTTTCGCAAGGCTCGCATCGCTATCCGGAGTGAACCAGCCGGACGAGAAAGCCTTACGAACGGTCCGCGACGCGATGCTGGCGTACCCGCAGTACGTGGCGGGAACGCAGCAATTCGACACGGAGCTGATGCTCGCTTCGGACGGTTCGATCGCATCGAAGGCCGGCGCCGAGGGAGTCCACGGCGTGGCGGCCATTCCGCAGGGATATGGCTACGTCTCCAAGGTCCTCGACGGCGGCGCGCGTGCGCGGGGCCCTTCCACCATTGCCGTTCTGCGCGGTCTCGGTGCGCTCGGCGCCCTAAAAGCCGATAGGCTGGCTCGATTCGCCGCGCCCAACGTGTATAATCGGGCCGGGTATGCGGTTGGCCAGGTTCGCGTATCCTCGCACGTCGCCGTCGAAAAAGCGAGTGGTACCTAATGTCTGAGTATTTGCGCCTGCTGGGCGAGCGCGTTTTGATCTTCGATGGAGCCATGGGCACGCAGCTCATGGCGCTCGATCTCTCGGCGCAGGATTTCGGCGGCCCGGAATATCGCGGCTGCAACGAGGCACTCGTGCTCACGCGACCAGACATCGTGCGCAATATTCACGAGTCGTATCTTGAGGCGGGCGCCGACGTTGTGGAGACCGACTCGTTCACGGCATCCAGGCTCAAGCTCGACGAGTACGGCCTCGGCGAGCGCACTTACGACGTCAACCTGTGCGCCGCGAAGCTGGCTCGTGAAGCTTGCGATAAGTTCTCGACGTCCGACTGGCCGCGCTTCGTCGCCGGCTCGATGGGGCCGACCGGCATGCTCATCTCCTCATCCGATCCGTCGCTTTCGAAGATCACCTACGAACAGCTGCGGGATCTCTATGCAGAGCAGGCCCGCGCGTTGGTCGAAGGCGGCGCGGATCTGTTGCTGCTGGAAACGATGCAGGACCTCTTGGAGCTCAAAGCGGCGATCGCGGGAATCAGACTCGAATTCGCTCGCGGCCTGCGCCGCGTTCCGATTCAGGCACAGCCGACGCTCATTACCGAAGGGCGCATGCTGCTCGGAACCGACATCCGCGCGATTTGCGCGACGCTGGATGCGCTGCAAGTAGACGTGGTGGGCTTGAACTGTTCGACTGGGCCGGCCCAAATGCGCGATTCGATTCGCTATCTTTGCGAGAACTCGCGATGCTTCGTCAGCGTCGTTCCCAATGCCGGCCTGCCATTGATGGGTCCGCAGGGCGAAACGATTTATCCCGAAGGCCCGCAGGAGCTCGCGCACGAGCTCGCGGCTTTCGTTCGCGATTTTGGTGTAAACGCCGTGGGCGGATGCTGCGGCACGACGCCCGAGCACATCGCGGCGCTTCGGGAGGCCGTCGCCTCTGTAGAGCGCAAGCCGCGCGCGGTCGTCGAGCGGCCCCAAGAAGCGGCCTCGGCGATAACCGCGGTGTCGCTCGAACAGCAACCGCGTCCGCTGATCGTCGGCGAACGGATCAATTCGCAGGGCTCGCGCAAGATCAAGCGCCTCCTGCTGGAGGATCGCTACGACGACATCGTGCTGGTCGCGCGCGAGCAGGTCGAAGGCGGAGCGCATCTTCTCGACATTTGCTGCGCTCTGACCGAGCGGCCGGACGAGGACGAGCAGATGCGCCAGCTCGTGCGGCGGCTCGCGCAGTCGATCGAATCCCCGCTCGTCATCGACTCGACCGAGCCGAAAGTTCTCGAGGTCGCGCTGCGCAACTACCCCGGCCGCGCGATCGTCAACTCAGTGCATCTGGAAGCGGGCCGCACGAAGATGGACGTCGTCGTGCCGCTTGCACGCGAACACGGCGCGGCGCTGATTGCCCTCACGATCGACGAGAGCGGCATGGCGAAGACGGCCGAGCGTAAAGTCGAAGTCGCTCGTCGCATCTACGATATCGCGGTGGGTGAGTACGGGATTCCGGCTGGTGCGTTGATCTTCGACGATCTCACCTTCACGCTCGCAACGGGCGAAGCGGAGTTTCGCGACTCGGCCCTCGAAACGATCGAAGGGATTCGCCGCATCAAGCGCGATCTTCCGGGCGTCTTGACCTCTTTGGGGGTTTCAAACGTTTCGTTCGGGCTCAAGCCGGATGCGCGCGCCGCGCTGAACTCGGTGTTTCTCCACCACTGCGTCGAGGCCGGTCTGGATTGCGCGCTCGTGCACCCCAAGGAGATCACCCCCTATTTCGAGATCGACGCCGTGGTTCGCGGGCTTTGCGACGATCTCGTGTTCAATCGCGACCAGGATGCCCTGACGCGAATGATCGAGCATTTCGAAGCCAACGCGAGCGACAACGTCGTCCGCAGCGAGCGAAACGACGAGCCGGAGGGGCCGATCGAAGAGCGCATCCATCAGGCAATTCTGCGCCGGCGTAAGGACGGAATTGAGTCGAAGATCGACGAGGCCCTGCAGCAGCGCACGCCGATCGAGGTCCTGAACGAAATCCTCTTGCCCGCGATGAAAGACGTCGGCGACCGGTTCGGTCGCGGCGAATTGATTCTGCCCTTCGTCCTGCAGTCCGCCGAGGTCATGAAAAAGGCCGTCGCGCATCTCGAGCAGTTTCTGGAGCGCCGCGCGGGCGAGACGAAGGGGACCGTGGTGCTTGCGACGGTCTTTGGCGACGTTCACGATATCGGGAAGAACTTGGTTCACACGATCCTGGCGAACAACGGTTACACCGTGCACGATCTCGGCAAGCAGGTCCCCATGAACGTGATCCTCGAGAAAGCGGTCGAAGTCGATGCAGATGCGATCGGGCTTTCCGCTTTGCTCGTTTCCACGAGTAAGCAAATGCCGATCTGCCTCGAAGAACAAGACGCGCGCGGCCTGGGCTTTCCGGTGATCGTCGGCGGCGCGGCGATCAATCGCGACTTCGGACGGCGCATCGCGTTGCTCGACGAGGGCAAGCGCTTCTTCGAGCCCGGGCTGTTCTACGCGCGCGATGCATTTGAAGGGCTCGACCTGGTGGATGCACTGACCGGCGACGCGCATCGACGTGCGGAATTGCTCGAGCGTACCAAGGGCGAGGCGATGGCTGCGCGCGATAAGCGGCGCGGCGCTGTCGCACCCGCCGCACCGGAACGATCGTCGCGGATCAAAAAGGAATCCGTCGACGTGCCGCTACCGCCATTTTGGGGGAGCCGGCGGCTCGATGCGATCGACTTACAGGCACTGTGGCAGTGCTTCGACTTGCGCAGTCTCTACCGTCTTTCGTGGGGGGCGGCAAACGTCAAGGGCGCCCAATTCGAGCGGCTCGTGGCCGAAGAGTTCGCGCCCCGGCTGCGCCGCTACCAAGCCGAGGCGCTCGCAAACGGCCTTCTGCAACCGCGCGTCGCCTACGGCTACTTTCCGGCCGCCGGCCTGGGCAACGACGTGATTCTCTACGATCCGCGTGACCCTCGCAGCGAGATCGCCCGAATGACGTTTCCGCGACAGATCGGCGGCGAGCATCTCAGCCTCGCGGATTACCTCCGCGAGCCCGCGGACGGCGGCGCCAGCGACCTGATAGCGCTCCAAATCGTTACCGTTGGAAGCGAGGCGTCGGAACGCACCGCGGCGTTACACGCGGCCGGCGACTACAGCGAGTCGTACTTTCTTCACGGGTTCTCCGTACAATCGGCCGAAGCGCTCGCGGAATACACGCACCGCCGGATTCGCCGAGAGCTGCATCTGGAAAACGAGCGCGGCAAGCGGTACTCTTGGGGCTATGGTGCCTGCCCCGATCTCCAGCAGCACGAGATCGTCTTCGCGCTCCTGGACGCCGCGGCGAAGATCGGCGTGACGCTGACGACGGCGTTCCAGATCGTTCCCGAGCAATCCACGGCGGCGATCGTCATGCACCATCCGCGAGCCGCATACTTCAACGCGGCCGCAACCCGGGAACTCGCCGCCACGTAGGCTTCCGGCTTGGGCCTCCGATCTGCGGACCGGAGAGCTCGTGGGGGAGCGATCGCCGGTGCGTTGCAGGCCGCGGCGCATTGTGGGCGTACCGTCTGCAGCGATGACCGTCCGCACGATCCTCTACATCGGTCTCGCTATCGTAGCGCTGGTTTTGATCGTTGCTTTGGTTCGCGTGCTTCCACGCCAGCGCGCCGTACTGCCCAGCCCGCTTTCAGCGGCGATCGCCATCGGGATCGGCTTCGTGACGAATTTCTTCGACACGCTCGGCATCGGCTCGTTCGCGACGACAACGTCGCTCTTTAAATTCCTCCGCTTTGTTCCAGACGAGCGCATACCGGGAACCCTAAATGTTGGGCACGCGCTTCCGACGGTCGTCGAGGCCGCGATTTTCATCGGCATCGTTGCCGTCGCCCCTTATACGCTGGTTTTCTTGATTCTTGCTTCGATTGTCGGTGCGTGGCTCGGCGCCGGGCTCGTTTCGCGTTTGCCTCGTCGCTACGTGCAGATCGGCATGGGCAGCGCGCTGGCCGTGGCCGCCGTGCTGTTCATCATGACTAACCTCAAAGGAAGCCAATTTGGCCTCACCGGGAATGCGCTCGGCCTCGACGGAGCGCGCCTGTGGATCGGTATCGCGGTAAGCTTTTGTCTGGGTGCGCTGATGACGATCGGCATCGGGTTGTACGCTCCATGCATGATCATGGTCAGCCTTCTCGGCATGAATCCGATCGCAGCATTTCCGATCATGATGGGTTCGTGCGCCTTCCTGATGCCCGTGGCGAGCCTACGGTTTATTCGGTTCAACGCCTTCTCGATGCGAGCCGCGCTCGGGCTGACGATCGGCGGGATACCCGGCGTCTGGATCGCGGCGCACATGGTGTACCGTCTGCCGATCGTGTACGTACGCTGGCTCGTGGTGGTCGTCGTGCTCTATGCGGCAATTGCGATGCTGCGCTCGGCAGTGCGAGGTGCCGCCGGCTCTAACTTGAACGAGAAGCGCGCCGTGGTCCCCGAATCGCTGGGATGATGGCCCGACGGCAAAAGAGCCGATCTAGGCTGCGACTTCGATGCGGTTATAGACGAATCGGCCACCCACCATCGTGCCGATAACCTGATATTCGCGATCCCAGAATGAGAGGTCGGCGCGCGCGCCGCGCGCCACGCGCCCCATTTCGGCGTCGTGGCGTATCAAGCGCGCCGGTGCGTGCGTCGCCGCGATGACGGCTTGAGCAAAGGGGATCTGCGCGTACGACATGTAGTTGCGCAAAGCTTCATCGATGCGCAGCGCGCTGCCCGCGATCGTGCCGTCCGCAGCTCGCATCACACCTCCTGCGATGTGATAACCGGGATCGGAAGCCGGCATGTTATCCGTTGCCAGCACCACACGATCGCCAAGTGTTCGATGCAGGATGTCGACCATAACCGGGGACACGTGGAAGCCGTCACAAATGACTTGCACGAGGGTGCGCCGGTCTTGGATGAATGCCGCCAAAATGGAAGGGTCGCGATGATCGAGCGGCGGCATTCCGTTGAAAGCGTGCGTCAGCGAGCGGAAACCCAGCCCGATGGCCAGCATTCCTTCGCGGTACCGCGCCGCCGTGTGTCCGGCCGAGCAGACGACGCCGTTTTCGATAAAAACGCGCAGCGCGTCGCTGGCGCCCTCGACCTCCGGCGCCATGGTTACCAAAAGGCATGCGCCCTTGCACGCATCGACCATCTCCTGCGCGCGGCCGGTGGTGGCCTCGAGGAGCCATTCTTGACGATGAATGCGCCGAAACTTTGGGTTGAGAAAAGGTCCTTCAAAATGTACGCCCAGGCAGCGAGCTCCCTGCGGAGCGTCCTCTTCTAATTGATTGGCGGCTTCGACGATTTCGGATGCGGCGTGCAGCATCGATTCCCACGGCGCGGTCATCACGCTCGCGACAAAGCCGGTTGCGCCCACTTGGGCGTACGCCGCTCCGGCGACCCCAACGGCGTGGCCTTGATCGCGGTTGAACAGATACTCGCCTGCTCCGTTCGTATGGACGTCGATCAAGCCGGGAGCGATGCTGGCGCCGGGCGGCAACGGGTAGTCCGACGGTCCGTCTGCGGTGAGCACGCCCGCGATGCGCCCATTTTCGATTTCTAGCCGTCCGAACGTTGACGTTCCATCGCCCACCGCAATGAATGCGGGTCCCAACAGCAGTTCGGACATTCCAAAAGCACCGGTTCGACGCCGCGCGTTCGGACGCCCCTCCCGGGCAGCTTATCCTCTAGACGAGCGCGAGAAATCAGCTGCGGATCAGCGCCAAGGCCTCGTCGCGATGTTGCTCCATCAGCGCCCGCGTGTCGCCTTCGACGTTCAACCGCAATAGCGGCTCGGTGTTGGAGGGGCGCACGTTCATCCACCAGTCCGGATACGAGAGCGTCACGCCGTCCAAATAATCGATTTGCGCGTCCGCGTAGTGGCTCTGAATTTGCTCGAGCTTCGCGGGAATGTCGTTCACCCGGCTGTTGATTTCCCCGGAGCGAAAACGCGTGTCGATGGGAGCGATCACCTCGCTGACGGGCTTATCCGCTTCGCTGAAGAGCTCAAGGCACGAAAGGAGCGCGATCATGCCCGAATCTGCGTACCAATTATCGCGAAAGTAGAAGTGTCCACTGTGTTCGCCGCCAAAAACGACGTCCTCTTCGCGCATCACCGCTTTGATGATCGAATGGCCGACTTTCGAGCGAACCGGCACGCCGCCGGCCTTGGCGATCAATTCCGGCACGCTGCGGCTGCAAATCAAGTTATAAAGAATCTTTGCGCCGGGGCATTTCTTGAGCGTGTTCAGAGCGACCAAAGCCGTCACCGTGCTGCCGTCGATTAGGTCGCCCTTTTCATCCACGATGAACATCCGGTCGGCGTCTCCGTCGAAGGCGACGCCGAGGTCGCACTCGTGCTTGCGGACTTCGGCTTGCAAATCGACCATGTTTTCGGGCTCGATCGGACTTGCCGGATGGTTCGGGAAGCTTCCGTCGAGCTCGAAGTAGAGCGGCACGAGCTCGCAGGGGAGAAATTTGAAAACGTGCGGGATCGTTTCACCCGCCATTCCGTTGCCCGCGTCGACGGCGATTCGAAAAGGTTTGATTTTCGCACGGTCGACGAACGACAGGCAGTGCTGGGCGAAGTCATCCAGGACGTTCCGCCGCGTTACGCTCCCGGGCGTAGCGGCCTTTGGCGGCAGCTCTCCCGAGAGGAGCTGCTCGCGAATCGTGGCCAAGCCGGTATCCAAGGAGATCGCTTGCGCCTGCGAGCGTGTGAATTTCATGCCGTTATATTGAGCGGGATTGTGGGATGCGGTGATCATGACGCCGCCGTCGAGATCGTACTTGCCTACCGCGAAATAGAGCGCGTCGGTCGATACCATTCCGATGTCCACGACGTCGGCTCCGGCCTCGCTCGCCCCGCGCGCAAAACCGTCGCTGAGCTTTCGGCCCGAGGGGCGCATGTCGCGCCCGACTGCGACGGTCAAACGCTGCGATCCGATCAGCGGCACGAAGCAGCGGCCGATGGCGTAGGCCACGTCCTCGTTCAACTCAGACGGATAAACGCCTCGAACGTCGTAGGACTTGAATATCGTGGGATCCACTTGTGTCTGCACGGCTTGCCGTTCTTCGACCGGGCTAGCGTGACGCCTTTGTGAAAAACGCGCCGCTCGCGCGCGTCACCGGGACGCTCCTACTGACCACGTTCTTGGTGTTGACGCTGGTTTTCGCGGTGCAGGGAAGTTTCGAAACGCGAGGCCAGATCGCCAGCACGTTCGCCCGTCAATCCCAAATTCAGCAGGCGCAGATCGACTTGGAAGAATTGCTGCGTCTGCAGATCGACGAAGAGAACTCGCTGCGCGGATATTCGCTCACCCACGATCCGTTCTATGCCGGCCAGTATCGACAGGCGGCCGCAGGATACGATGCCAAGGAAAGCGCCATTCGCCGGACGCTGCGCGAGCAACGGTTGCTGGCCGCCGGACAGCTGCTCGGCACGTACGCACATCTTCAATCCGAATGGCGCAAAGGCGTCGCCGCGCCCTTGCTTCGGCATCCCGGCGAACGCCTCGACGAGCTCGACAAGCGGAACAAACTATTCTCGGACTACGAGACCGGGACGGTGGCGGCGATTCGCCAGGCGCTCGCCGGTACCGATGACGCGCTGGTTAACAGCACCAAGCTCCAGCTCGATCGATCCTCGTACGTACGCGCTTTTTGGGTGAGCGTCTTCGGCCTGTTGGCAATTCTCTTCAACTCGTATCGCTCGCGGCTGAACCGCGAGCTGGAAGAGGAACGTGCGATCAGTCAGATCTTACAGCGCGCGTTTCGAAGCGAGTCGATACCACTGCCCCATTGTGAAGTCGGGAGCGCATACCTCTCCGCAACGAGCCACATGGCGGTGGGCGGCGACGTTTTCGACGTATATCGTCTCTCGGATAGCCGCGCGCTGGTCTTGATCGCCGACATTAGCGGTAAGGGCGTGGATGCCGCCGTGTTGACCGCCTTTATCAAGTTCATGATCCGAGCGATTGCGCTGCGCAAGAGCGAACCGTCGGAGATCTTAAGCGAATTCAACGTTGCCTTTACCAAGGCGGTCGGCAATCCGTATCTATTCGTTTCGATGTTTGTCGGCGTGCTCGACACCGGGACGTTTCGATTGGAGTACGGCAGCGCGGGGCACGATTGCGCGTTCGTTCGCAAGGGCAACGACGTCACGCAATTGGCGGTAACCGGGCCCGTGCTCGGCGTGATGGAAGAACCGTTCGGAAGCGAAACGATCGAACTTCAACCCGGCGACATCGTCGTGCTCGCCACCGACGGTCTCACCGAAGTGCGCAATCGCGCGGGCGTGCAGCTTTCGGAGCGCGGCGCAATGGGCTTGATCGAGCGCGCAAGCCGCCACGCGCAGCCACTTGCCGACGAGCTGATCGCGGGGGCGCGCGCGTGGGGCGGAGGCCGGCTGCGCGACGATTTGGCGGTCCTGACGATTCGCGTCGGCGATGAGGAGCCGGCTCGTGCGTAGAATCGCGCTCGCGCTCTTGCTGCTGTGGGTCGGGGCGTTCGCCCCTGCGGGAGCCGACTGTAAGCTGCATCGCGGCGAACGCGTGGTGCTTTACAGTACCACCGACGATCCTTCGGTGCTCGTTTGGGATTCGCGCGAGCGTTTACGGCAGTATCACGCGGCATCGTTCGACGAGGCGCAGGCCATGCTGCCGCACGCGGTGCTGGTTTCGCCCGGCACGCACGCCACGGTGGTCTCGTGCGTCCCGAATTTCGTGGTGTCGCCGATCTTTCACTCACCGGACGATGCGATCGGCGTCGTTATCTCGAGCGGTCCGCAACGCGGCATCATTCGCTGGGTGCTGGGTTCCGACGCTCGCCCCTTCACTCGGTGACGTACTCGCGCGCGTAGACGCGCAGCCGCCCGTCCGGCAATCGAACGTGCTCCATCTCGATGCCGTAGGCCCGTTCGAGAATCGGTTCGGTGAGGAGCTCGTCGGGTGAGGCGATCGCGAGCAACGTCCCCTCGCCGAGCAATGCAATCCGGTCGGCGTAGGCTGCCGCCTCGTTGATATCGTGGAGCACGCACACGACGGTCTTGCCCGCACGGGTCAGCGAGCGCAGAAGCCCGAGAATCTCATGGGCAACCTTGACGTCCAGATGACTCGTCGGTTCGTCGAGCAGCAGAATCGGCGTTTCCTGCGCGAGCCCAAGGGCAATCCAGACGCGTTGACGTTCGCCCGCACTCAGCGTCGAAAAGTTGCGACGCGCAAACGCCTCGATTCGGAGAGCCGAAAGCGCGCGCGCGATCGCCGCCTCGTCGCCGGATTGTTCGCGCCACTGCCACCAGCGATGGTGTGGAAAGCGCCCGATGGCGACGACGTCGCGCACGTTCAGTGAATCGAGGAAGACTTCGTCGCCGGTAACCAGCGCGAGGCGCTGGGCTCGTTCGACCGATCCAAGCTGCGCGTTCGACGAGCCGTTTAAGAATATCGTGCCGCGACTGGGCGCGTGGAGTCCCGCGATCGCCCGCAGCAACGTCGTCTTACCGACGCCGTTGGCCCCGAGAATCGCGACGAGCTCGCCGCGCCCTACGCTCGCCTGGATGCCTTCGAGCAGCGTACGGCCACCGATTCGAAGCTCGACGTCGCGCAGCTCGATCAAACGCGCGCGCCCGAATCTGTCGTCGCGGGGCGCAGGTAGAGGTAAAGAAACGTCGGCACCCCGATGAAGGCCAACAGCACGCCGATTGGAAGTTCAGCAGGCGCGACGATGCGCCGGCAGATTGCATCGGCGAGCATGCAGAGCGCCGCGCCGATTGCCGCGCACGCCGGCAGCAGCACGCGCGCATCCGAACCCACCAGACGCCGTGCGAAATGCGGCACGATCAATCCGATGAAACCGACCAGTCCGGCCAGGACGACGCTGCTCGAGGCCAGCAGCGATGAGGCGGCGAGAATGATCCACTGTGCCCGATCGACGTTGACTCCCACCGCGCGAGCGCGAAGCTCGCCGATTCGCAGAGCGTTCAATGGCGCGACCGACCAGAACGCAAGCAGCACGCCCACCACGGCATAAGGCCCGGCGACCGCCAACTCGTGCCAGCCTCGGCCCGCCATGGAGCCGGCGAGCCAGGCGACGATCGTGCTCGCATAATCGCTCGACTGGGCGCGCACGATGGCGAGCGTGACGATGGCGGCAAAAAGCGTCGAGAGGGAAACGCCGGCGAGAATCAGGCGGTTTCCATCGATTCCGGCCCCGCGGCGCGCGAGGGCCGCGACGAGCAGCGCGGCGGCCAGCCCGGCCACGAAGCCGATCGCCGGGGTAATGGCCGTCGCGACGCCGGCGAGGATCGCGATGGCAATCGCGGCAGCGGCGGCGGCGCTGACGCCGGTGAGATACGGATCGACGAGCGGATTCCGCAGCATCCCCTGCAGCATCGCGCCACACAGCGCCAGGGATGCGCCCACCGTGGCGGCGATGCAAACGCGGGGCAGCCGAAGTTGCCACACGATCGCACCGAGAACGCCCGGCGCGTGCGGATGGGCCAGCGCCGTACCGATTTGCCAAACGGTAAGCGGCGTTCCGCCCACGAGCAAGCTCGCGGCTGCGGCCGCCGGAACGACGAGAATCAGCAGCGCCGCCGCCGGTCCGGCCTTTGAGGACACTAGCGTGCTCGAAGCTCGATGCTCACCGAGCGTCCCGGCATCGGATATCCGGCATAGAGTGCGTAGCGATCGTTGCCCAAATTCTCCCCGCGCAAGGCTAGGATCAATGCGGGCGTCAGGCGGTAGCCGGCGTAAGCCTCCACGTTGGTAAACGTCGCGGGTTGATAGGGCGCAAAGGCCGGCGATAGATACGGATCGGGAAGCTCTTGCGGTCCCTGGGTTCGAATCGCGATTTTGAATCCGTCGAAGCGGCTATTCGCGGGAGATTCGTACCGCAGTCCGAGCGTAACCGCAAAGACCGGCCCGCGACCGGGGATCCGCGACGCCGCGATCAGGTCCTGCGCGCGGTACAGATTCGTGACGTCGAGGCTGGCGATGCAGCCATAGAACGTGCGCGCCTCCGTGGTGAGAGTGAGGCCCTGGATCGACGCTCGGCCGACGTTTACCGGAATGTATGCCGGCGGCGGCGATACGATCAAGTTCGTCCCGCTCGTTGTAAACCAGCCTAACGAGAGCGTGCCCCACGAAGCCGGCATCACGAGCGTCGCGTCGCCGACGCGCGTCCGCTCGGGTTGAAGTTTCGGGTTTGAGAAACCGGGATAATACAGCTCCTCCGCAGTCGGTGCGCGGAATGCCGTTGCGGCGTTGAGCCGTAGCGAAACGTTGCCATAGAGGTGAAGAATGCCGCCGAGCGACGGCGAGTACGCGCCGCCCACGCCGCCGTCGCGCTCGGCGCGGATTCCCGCATACAGCTCGTTTGAGTTTCTGCCGAACCATTGCGATTGCAGGTAGGCCGCGGTTTGCGCGTATGGGTCGAAAACGGGCGCGTTGTCGGCGGCTTGGGGCGATCCGCCGCCGGTGCCTTGGTCGATGCGCGCGACGCCGCGTGCCAGATCTACGCCGTAAACCAATCGCGTGCGGTCGTCACCGACGACGTTACGAATGCTGGCCATCCAGCGTTGGTCGTAAAGCACTTGGGCGTAGGGCGGGTTCGTCGACATGCCGGGAGATGGGGTCGGATACGACGAGTTTGGACAGTTGGGATCGACCGGAGTATCGCAGGTGTACGAGAGATCTTCCGAAGAGTCGCCGACCTGAAGCGACGTCGTTGATCGCGCGCCCTTATGCTCCAGGTTGAGCCGGAGGTTGCGGTCGACGTTATTCGCCTCGCTCGTCGGCGAAAAGAAGCCAAGCTGACCGGGTGCTCCGGCTTGCGCGCCGTCCAGCGTTCCGGTCAGCGTAAGATCCAACGCTCCGACGGAATGTCCGTAGCGTGCGGCAACGGCCGTCAGGCCGGCTTGAGCGTTTTGACGGTTGGGCGCGTTTTCGACCGAATAATCGTTGGCGGCATAGGTGCGCGCGAACGAGAGATACGGTGTCGTTACGGCGTAGGTTTGCTCGCCGAACGATCCGCTCGAAACGACCGCGGTGCTGTTCGAGGGCCGTGGTGCGGTGATGATATTGATGACGCCGCCGATCGATCCCGAACCGTAGAGCGTCGAACCGCCTCCCTCGACGAGTTCGATCCTATCGATCCCGCTTACTGAAACGTCCTCGAGGTTGACGTCGTTGATTTTCCCGCCGGCAACGGGAAGACCGTCGACCATTACCAGGACTTGCTGCGACGAGCTGCCTCGGATACCGACGGCCGCCGCTGAGCCAAAGGCTCCGTAGCGGACGACGTTGACGCCTGGAATCTCGTCGATTGCATCGGCAACGGTACGATCGCCGTCGCGCGAGATCTGCGCGGCGGTCACGATATAGGTGGTGCGGGCGGTCCGCGTCATCGATTCGATGCCGCGGTCGCTCGTTACAACGTGGGCGATTTGTGGAACGGCCGTCGGCGTGGGCGACGGGCTGGGTGCGGCCGCGACAATCGCGGCAACCATTGGAAACATCGCAATCCTTTCCTTAGCGCGAGGCGGATCATGCTCGAGCGCTTGCGACGGTATCCTGACTTGCGGATCGTTGCCGGTGCCCGCGCCTTCCCATCCCAGAGGGACAGTGGCGTTCGGGCGGCTCCCCGCATACAGTGGCGCGACCGTGCCGGCCTCTCACCGGCTTCCCGCGCAAACGTAAGCGCGCAATTGCGGAAAAGGCGCGGCGCCTCCTTCAGAGGTCGCCGCCGGCGCGGCTGCGTATTCGCCCGAGTGCGTCCGGCTCTGGCGATCGTGTCGTTAACGGTGCTGCTTTGGGGATGCGGCACCCGTGCCGGCAGCGTGCGGGCAGCGCCGCCGCACACCGCCGGAAGGGTCGTCGCCCTGATGCCGTCGTTTGCCGAGGACCTCTACGCCATCGGCGCCGGCTCGCAGCTCGTTGCCGTATCCGACTTCACCGATGCCCGGCAAGCCAAGGGATTGCCGCGGGTGGCCGACGCGACCAGCGTCGACGTCGAAGCGATCGCGGCGCTGCGTCCGAGCGTCGTGATCGGCATTCCAGCGCAATCGCGATTCGTCGAACCGTTGGAGCGAGCGCGGGTCCCGGTTAGCCTGCTACCCGACGACACGTACGACGAGATCTTCACCAACTTGCGCGTCGCCGGCGCGTTGACCGGACACGAGCGCGGAGCCGCCGCGACGATCGCTCGCCTACGGCGCGAAACCGCCGCGCTTCACGCGCGCACCAATCGCTTCGCTCGCCGCCCGAGCGTCTTCGTCGTTCTTGGCAGCGGCCCGATTTGGACGGCCGGCTCCGGCTCGTACATCACCGAGCTGATCGCGCTGGCGGGAGGCAAGAACGCTGCGGCCAACCTCGGCGCTCCGTACGGCGAGTACAGTGCCGAGGCGCTGTTGCGCGATCAACCCGACGTGCTCGTCGCCGATCCGGCGACGCATCTGGAGTTGGCGTTCGATCGGGAGCCGTGGCGCGGTCTGCGAGCCGTGCGTTTGCATCATGTTTACTCCGTCAATCCCGACATCATCGAACGGCCCGGGCCGAACTACAACCAAGGCATTCGCTGGCTCCTCGAGCGCCTGACTCCGCTCGCGCAGTGAGCCAGCGTGCGATCCTCGTCGCGGTCGACGTCCGGTCGCGCGAGTACCCGATCGAGCCGGAGCTCGAGGAATTCGAGGCCCTGGCCCAAGCGGCCGGTGCGCGCATCGTGGAGCGCATCGTCCAGCGGCGCGACAAGGTCGATCCCGCAACGCTCGTCGGAAGCGGCAAGGCGCGCGAAATTGCCGAACGAGCGACCGCGCTTCGAGCCGACCTGCTGCTCGTGCTGAACGACCTGCGTCCACGCCAACGCAACAACCTCGAGAAGACGATTCCGCTTCCCATCGTCGATCGTACGATGTTGATTCTCGACGTTTTCGCGCGGCACGCGCGCAGCCGCGAAGGCAAGCTCCAAGTCGAGATGGCGCAGCTGCGCTATCGCCAATCGAACCTCATCGGCGTCGGCGCCGATCTCTCGAGATTGGGCGGCGGAATCGGCACGCGCGGACCGGGCGAAACGAAGCTCGAGGTAGATCGGCGCCGCATCGGGGCGCGCATCACCGTCCTGCGCCGCCTTCTCGCCGGCGTACGCCGTCAGCGAGCGGTGCGGCGAACCTCGCGCCATCGCGAACCGCTCGTTGCGCTGGTAGGCTACACCAACGTCGGCAAATCATCGCTACTCAATGCCTTGGCGCGAAGCGACGCCCACGTCGCCGATCAACCCTTCGCCACGCTCGACCCGACGATTCGCCGCGCCTACCTCGCGCCGGGCGCCTTCGTACGCATCGCAGACACGGTGGGCTTCATCACCGATCTTCCCGAGGATCTCGTCAACGCGTTCAGTGCGACCCTCGAGGAGTTGCGCGAAGCCGACCTGTTGTTGCACGTACTCGACGCGAGCGATCCGCAGTGGCTGCGTCAGTCGCGCGCGGTGGAAGGAATTTTACGCGAGCTCCAGGTCGATGGCACGCCGCGGTTGACCGTCTTCAATAAATGCGATCGGTTGGTCCGCGAGGCGGCCGACGAAGCGGGCGCGCTTTACGTCAGCGCGCTAACCGGTGATGGCCTGCCCGAACTCCGCGCGGCGCTGGCGACGAGGCTGGAGTCGCTCAACCGTGCGGCGACATCGTGATCATCGAACGGTCGCCGATCCACTGCAGCGGTGGAATCTGAAAGAATCGCGCCAACTCGCTCAGAGGCGCGGCGTAACTCGAACGAAGACTCGAGAAGCGTTGCCAAGCCTCGTTGCGATCCCGCAGTGTGTATCCGGCGGCGGCCAGGCGATCGCAGGCCTGTTCGAACTCCGGACGCTCGATGCCGGCCGCCTCTTCGACGACCGGGACGCGAAAGTATCTTGAAAGATCGCGCGTCGCGTGGCGTCCGACGTTATAGAAGATGCGAGCCTGACCGTCCCTGACGCCCTCGACCGTGGTCATGAGGAGGGTTGCCGCGTCGAGCAGGGTGCCGAGCGTTCCGACCCAGGATTGGTCGTCGTGGCTCGAGCGGAAGAATGCGAGCATGGGATAGGCGAGATGGCTTTCCATGACGCTCGCGGCCCAGCGTTGCGCGTCAATCATCAGTGCCGACAGATCATCGCGGGTGAGTGAATATCCGGCAATCGCGAGCAGGTTTACGCCGCTCGGCGGCGCGCCGGCGCGCGCGGAGGTCGTGACGACGAACGTCTCCCGGTTTTGAAACGATCCGAAGATTGCGAAAAGAAAGGCGGTAATCATCGAAAGGAACGAGAGCCCAACCAGGGCCGCAAGCACCGAGGCGAGGCGCGGTCCGGCGTCGCGCCCGACGATGTCGCCGAAGCCGACGGTCAGCAGCGACGTACCCGCAAAATAGAGCGCCGCAGCGAACGACGAGTGGCTTGGCGCGATGCCGCCGCGCATCGCCCAGAACAGCAAACCAAAACCGAAGATCAGCAGCGCGACCCACAACGCCATCATCAAGATCAGCATGAGCGGCGCGAAGACCGCGAAGAACTCCTCGCGCTGATCCGGGTTGCCGGAGTAAAAGCGCCAGGCGAGCCTGGGCCACGCGTACCACATCCAGCGCCAGACGTAAAAGCTGATGCGAAAGCGCCGGCCCGTTGCACGCGGCATCACCACCGATTGAAAGATGTCGTTGAGCGTCACTGCGACGCACAGGACGCCAATCAGCAGGCTGAGGATATCTAGCGCCATCATACGGGTTTGCAGCTTCGTCGAGGCGGGACGGCAAGCCGCCCTGGGTCGAAGCAGCCCTCGATGGCCGTCGTTTTCATCACCGGTCCGGTGCGTTCGGGAAAAAGCGCGTTCGGCGTTCGGCTCGCCGGCAACAGCGGACGCGAAGTGACCTACGTCGCGACGGCGGCAGGCGAACCCGAGGACGCCGAGTGGCGCGCGCGCCTGATGCGGCACGTTCGCGACCGCCCCGCATCCTGGCGTACCGTGGAGATAGCCGCCATGACCCACGAGGCGCAGCTCGCGCTCTTTCGGGAGGCCTCGCCGGATGCGTGCCTGCTGGTGGACGCGCTGGGTACGTGGTTGGACGCGCGGATCGCCGCGAGAATCGATCTGCTCGAGATCGATTACTCGATCCTTGCATCCCAACTCGATGAAGAAGCAGGCCAATTCGTGGATGCCATGCTGGCTTCACCCGCATACGTCGTCGTCGTCAGCGAGCAGATCGGCTGGGACGTCGTCCCCGTCGCCGCTTCGGCGCGCCTCTTGCGGGATGCGATGGGACGAATGGTGCAGCGTCTGGCCAAGGACGCGCGGCGCGTCTACCTCGTGATTGCCGGACATGCGCTCGACCTGCGAGCATTGGGCGAACCGATCGACACCGAAGCTTAGGTTCTGCGAACGAAGCAATGGGTCAAGCCCTGGTGCTCGTCACGTTCCTTGCCGCCGTCGTCGTTTTGACGGTCGTCGCGAAGCGCTTTCGAATTCCCTACCCCATCGCGTTCACGATCGGCGGCGTCGGCCTGGCTTTCACCCGGCATCTGCCGCGGCCGCACGTCGAGCCGGATCTCATCATGCTCTTGGTCGTACCGCCGCTGCTGTACAGCGCGGCTTGGTCCACGGATTGGGTCGCGCTCAGGCGCAACGCGCGTACGATCACGTTCCTTGCAATCGGTTTGGTGATCGTTACGATGGCGGTGGTCGCCTTCGTCGTACACGCCGCGCTCCCCGAATTTACCTGGCCGCTGGCGTTCACTTTGGGCGCTATCGTTTCGCCGCCGGATGCGGTCGCGTCCGAAGCGATCTTCGAACGGATCGCAATCCCACGCCGCATTGCCGCGATCGTGAACGGCGAATGCCTTATGAATGATGCGACGGCGCTAGTGTTGTACCGCTTCGCCATCGCCGCGGCGGTTTCAGGGACGTTTTCGTTGGCGCGCGCGAGCGTCGCGTTCGTCGTCGTCGCCGCCGGCGGAATCCTCGTGGGCGTTGCGGTGGCGTTCCTGCTGGAAGGCATTCTACGCTACATCGCGCGGTACGGTTTCGGCGACGCGATCATTGCGAGCGTCGTCTTCTTGCTGGCACCCTTTGCGGCGTACTTGCCCGCCGAAGAGCTGCACGTTTCGGGCGTGCTGGCTGCGGTCTGCGCCGGAATCATGCTCAGCCGCCGCTCGACGGGCTTCATCGATGCGGAAACGCGCGTACTCGGCTCCTCGGTATGGCGCCTACTCACGTTCGTCCTCAACGCCTTCGCGTTTCTCTTGATCGGGCTCGAGTTGCCTTCGATATTCGCGGCGCTCGAGCCGCACGTGCGCGACTACGCGTTGTACGGGCTGCTCGTGAGCCTGACCGTCATCGTGGTGCGCATCGCATGGGTATTTCCCGCAACGTATCTTCCGCGCTTGTTCAGCCGCCGGCTGCGGGAGCGCGATCCCAGCCCGGCCTGGCAGCCCGTCGCGGTGTTGGCGTGGGCCGGTATGCGAGGAATCGTCTCGCTCGCCATCGCGCTCGCATTGCCCTATACGTTGGGCGACGAACCGTTTGCCGCGCGCAGCGTCATGATATTCTTCACCATTTGCGTGATCTTCGTAACGCTCGTGCTTCAAGGACTCACCCTCGGCCCGCTGATCGAGTGGCTAGGCGTTACCGAGACGAGCCGCGGTCACCGGCGCGAAACCGGACTGCGCATTCGGGCGCTCCAAGCCGGAATCGCGCGGCTGAGCGAGGATTCCGCGCGACGAAAGAGCGGGCTCGAGCGCGAAATCGCCGATCGCGTCATCGAGGAGTATCGACAGCGCATCGATCTCCTGCGCGGCAAGTCCGATAAAGATGGGATGCTCGAAGAGCGCGAAAGCCGCCTCGATCGAAGCGTGCAGAAAGAAGCACTTGCGGCCGAACGTCAGGCGATCGTGTCGATGCGCCGCGCCGGCGAAATTCCCGACGACATCTATCGCTCGATCGAGTACGACCTGGATCTTGCGACGCTGCGGCTTAGCTAGCGAACCCCCGATTCGGGGCTGCTTGCGGCGGTCGGCGTGGCGCTCGGCGCGGCCGGCGTGCTCGGCGTGGCCGAAGCGCTTGTCTGCGGGGGAGCGGTCGGCGATGCCCGTGGGGTCGGAGTGGCCGGGGGCGAGAGGGTCGGCTGCCCTTGCGGAACCGCGAGCGGAACCAAACGAATGTAGCCGATCGACACGGTCGCGTCTTTTCCGATCGTCGTGTCCGCGGTCGCGGTCGTGTAGCCCGGGGCGCGCGCGGTCACGGTCTGGTCCCCGGCCACGGCGCGCAACGTGAATGCGCCGTTTACGTCGGCTCGCGCAGTGTAGAGCGAACCGACCGAGAGAAGCGCGTTTGGAATCGGGCGGTTGGTCATGGCGTCGAGCACCCGCCCCGTGACGCGCCCGAAATCTTGCACGCCCACGACATTTGGCGGAGGCGAGCAGCCGTCGCCCAGGGCGAAGAGCAGGAGCATTCCCAAAACGGCATACCGCATGGCGATTGATTGCTCTCCAACGATGCGGCGTCCCCCCCGTCCAAGAATCTTGTAATCGCGAGCCAATGAAGCCGCCAACAGGTATGACCAAGAGCTTGTCACAACTTTCACGGACATGAATCCCTACGGACCGGTCGCAATCTATCTCTGCGTAGCGCTCGCGGCCGCGGTTCTCTTCACCGTGCTGCCGGGTCTGCTGGCGCGCGCGAGGCCCAACGCTCACAAGCGCGAGGCCTACGAATGCGGTGTGGAACCGACCTCGCCCGTTGCCGGCCGTTTTCCGGTGCGCTTTTACTTGGTCGCCATGCTTTTCGTTATTTTCGATGTTGAAGCGGCGTCGTTTTATCCATGGGCCGTGCAGATGCACGCGTTGCGCGTCTTTGGTTTGCTCGAGATGGTCGTCTTCATCATCGTGCTCGCAATCGGTTACGCGTACGTTTGGAAGAAGGGCGGCTTTGTATGGCGGTAGGGCCAGGCCAGTTCATGCTCGCGCGAGTCGACGAGGTTGCGCGCTGGGCGCAAAGCTCGTCGGTTTGGCCCCTCACGATGGGCCTGGCGTGTTGTGCGATCGAGATGATGACCGTGACCTCTTCGGAATACGACATCGCGCGCCTCGGCTCGGAAGTCTTTCGTAGTTCGCCGCGCCAAGCCGACCTGATGATCGTGTCCGGCCGCGTTGCCCAGAAAATGGGTCCGGTAGTGAAGCGCCTGTACGATCAAATGGCCGACCCCAAATGGGTGATCTCGATGGGCGCGTGCGCGAGCTCCGGCGGGATCTTCGATAACTACGCCGTCATTCAGGGCGTCGATACGATCATTCCGGTCGACGTTTACGTGCCCGGTTGTCCGCCGACGCCCGATGGGCTGCTCTACGCCGTCAACCTCATTCAACAGCAGATCCGTGAAGGCGGTCGCGGCGGCATCGTGGCCTCAGCCTCAGCTTAAGCTATTCCCTAGTCTCAGATGCCGAGCACACAGAATCCGCCGATCGCCGGCTCCGCGATCGACCCGACGAGTCTACGCCCGCCCATCGATGACGCCGTCATCGAGCGAGTCGTTCCAGCGCGGCTGCGCGAGCGTTTGGAAGCGCTGCAGCGGGACGGCTATGCGATGTTGCTCGACCTCGGCGCGGTGGATTACCTCGAGCGCAAGCCGCGCTTCGACGTCGTCTATCACTTGCTCAAACTCGCGCCGAAGCCGGCCGGCGTGGATGAGGTGGCGACGCCGGCGCGGATGCGCGTGCTCTGCGGCGTTGAGGAAAACGAACCGCTCCCGTCGGTGATGGATATGTGGAAATCGGCCGACTGGGCCGAACGCGAGGTGTTCGATCTCTTTGGGATCGTCTTCGAGGGACACGCCGATCTGCGGCGGATCCAAATGCCTCACGATTGGGAAGGGCATCCATTGCGCAAGGACTATCCCATGCGCGGTCCGGCCCGCGAGCGTTCTCCGCGGCCCGCGTTTGCGAACAAGAGCAACATCGTTGCCGGTACGCCGCCGTCCGGGCGCACGCTCGAAGCGCTGCAAGAACAAGTGAAGCGAGCCCGCGAGTCGTGACGACGCCCGCGATGCCGGCCCCCGAAATCGTTAGCCAGAGCGGCAATACGATGGTGCTTTCAATGGGGCCGCAGCACCCGTCGACCCACGGCGTTTTGCAGATCGTTTTGGAGATCGACGGCGAAAATGTCGTAAAGGCCGATCCGGAGATCGGTTATCTCCACACCGGCATCGAGAAGAGCGCCGAAGGGCTGTTTTGGACGCAGGCGCAGACGGTCATCGAGCGCATGGATTATCTCGCGCCGTCGTCCAACGCGCTCTGCTACGCGCTGGGGGTCGAAAAACTGCTCGGAATCACCGACGGAATTCCGCCGCGCGCACGGACGATTCGCGTGATGGACATGGAACTCACCCGGATCGCGTCGCACTGCGTTTGGCTCGGCACTCACGGGATCGATCTCGGTGCTATCTCGGTGTTCTTTTACTGCTTCGATCTTCGCGAAAACATCCTCGACCTCCAGGAAGCCAATGGCGGCGCGCGCATGCACCCCAACTACATGCGCGTCGGCGGATGCAATGGCGACTTGCCCGACGGCTATCTTGCCCAGCTGGACGAACTCATCGAGAAGTTTCCGGGAAGGATGCGCGAGCTGCGCGGCTTGCTGCAGACCAATCCGATTTTTCAGGATCGCACGATCGACATCGGCACCCTCTCGCCCGAGGACGCGCTCCAGTGGAACGTGACGGGGCCCAGCCTGCGCGCCAGCGGCGTCGCGTACGACGTGCGAAAGGCCTTCCCGTACAGCGACTACCAAACGTACGACTTCGACGTACCGACGCGCAGTGAAGGCGACGCCTACGCGCGTTTTCTCGTGCGCCTCGACGAGATGGAGCAATCCATGCGCATCGTTCGACAGGCGCGCGAGCGACTCGATACACCGGGGCCGGTGATGATCGACGATCCCAAGGTTGCGTTGCCGCCGAAAGAAACGATCGCGCTGTCGATGGAAGCCCTGATCCATCACTTCAAGCTCATTAGCGAGGGCTTCCGCGTACCGCCGGGCGACGTCTATCAGTCCGTCGAATCGCCGCGGGGCGAGCTCGGCTACTACATCGTGAGCGTCGGTGAGAACCGTCCCTTCCGCATCCGGACGCGTCCGCCGAGCCTGTACAACCTTCAAGCGCTCAAAGGCATCGCTCCCGGAAACATGATCGCCGATCTCGTCGTCATGATTGGATCGCTGGACCCGGTGTTCGGTGAGGTCGACCGATGACGTGCTTTCGCTCGGTCTTCGCACCGGACATGTCGCTCCTGCGGCCGCTTGCCTCGCGGATCCCGCGCTCGGCTGCGCTTGACCTCTGGGCCGCTCTCGCCATCCATGGCTCCGCGGCGGATTCACACACCGCCGGAACGACACGTCCAGCGCTCGACCTCGCTCCCGCATCATCGATCGAAGCCGGGATGGCGGAGCGACGAGCGGTTCCGAGGCGTCACGTCGCACGGCTCGCCGGAAGCACAAACGATGATTGAAGCCGAGCAGAACTTTGCGGCGTTGCTCGAGCGGCTGCGTCCCGAGTGCGAGACGTTGATGGCGCGTTACGAGCAGAAGCGATCGGCGCTCTTGCCGATCGTGCATCTGTTCCAGGGACACCAGGGGTTCGTCAGCCTCGAAGCGATGAACGCGGCCGCCGAGATGCTCGAGATGAGCCCGGCAGAAGTCGAAGCCGTCGTCTCATTCTACACGCTGCTGTATCGCCGTCCCGTGGGAAAATACGTGTTGCAAGTTTGCCGCGGACTGTCGTGCAGCATCAACGGCGCCGAAGACATCATGGCGTACTTCCGCGAGAAGCTCGGCATCGGTCACCTGGAAACGACCGGCGACGGACTCTTCTCGTACGAGGAAGTCGAGTGCCTGGCGGCCTGCGACCGCGCGACCTGCATGGAGGTGAATCTCGAATTCGTGTACGATCTGACGTCGGCGAAGGTCGACGAGTTGCTCGAATCCATCCGCGCCGGGACGTACGGCGTCGCGCCGATGACGCAGACGCTGCATCCCGGGCGAACGTGGGCGATCGCGCAGAACGACCAAATCGCGTCGGGACGAAAGTCGCCGGGAGCGGTCCGCGTGGAGGATCCGGATAACGCAGGCGGCGTGGGGGACGCCAGCGGCACGATCATGCTCGACCACTTGATCAACCGCGACGTGTACATGTTTGGGCGCACGAACGAGCGCGCGGTGGTCGATTCTCGCGCGGTCGTTGAGACGATGGGCGAGCGGGCGGACCATGCCGGTCACTAAAGTTCTGACCGCGGGGATCGGCGAGGCCGATCTGCGAGACATCGAGACGTATCGGCAGCGCGGCGGCTACAGACAGTGGGAGCGCGCCGTGCGCGAGCTGCAGCCGGTGGACGTGCTGGATCTGGCGGAGAAGTCGGGCTTGCGCGGCCGCGGCGGCGCCGCCTTTCCGACGGGGAGGAAATGGTCGTTTCTGCCCTCCGAAAAGCATCCGCGCTATCTGGTTTGCAACTGCGATGAAGCCGAGCCCGGAACGTTCAAAGATCACATGCTGCTCGAAGAATCACCGCACTTGGTGTTGGAAGGCATGCTGATCGGGTCGTACGGCATCGCCTGTCATCACGCGTTTATCTATATTCGCGGCGAGTTCAAGCGCGGTTACGAGATCTTCTGCGCGGCACTCGAAGAAGCGCGCGCCGCGGGGTACGTGGGCCAAAACGTCTTCGGCAGCGGTTACGACATCGAAGTCACGGTGCATCGCGGCGCCGGCGCGTATATTTGCGGCGAAGAAACCGGCCTGCTCAATTCGCTCGAAGGCAAGCGCGGTGAACCGCGGTTGAAGCCGCCCTTCCCCGCGATCGAGGGTCTCTACGGCATGCCGACGGTCGTCAATAACGTCGAGACGTTGGCGTATTTGGTTCCGATCATGGAGCGCGGTGCGCAGTGGTTTTCATCGGTCGGAACGGAGCGCAGCAAGGGGTATAAGATCGTTTCCGTCTCCGGCCACGTACGCAACCCGGGCAACTATGAGGTCGCCCTCGGTACGACGGTGCGCGAGATCATCGAACTGGCCGGAGGATTACGCCCGGGACGGACGTTCGCGGCCGTGCAGCCGGGCGGCGGTTCGTCGGCGTGTATCTTCGAAGAGCATCTGGATTGGCCGTACGACTACGAAAGCATGACGAAGGCCGGCTCGATGCTGGGATCGGGCGGCTTCATCGTTTTCGACGACACGACCGACTTCGTGAACGCGGCGTACAATCTCGTGCGCTTCTTCGGACACGAGTCGTGCGGGCAGTGCACGCCCTGCCGCGAAGGCAGCAGCTGGATGGAGCGTGTCCTCGAGCGGCTCGTACACCATCGCGGCATTCCGGGGGATTACGAGATGCTGCTGCGCGTCTCGGGCTCGATCACCGGCCTGAACTTGTGCGCCCTCGGCGACTCCATCGAGCCATTTCTGAAATCGGTCATGCTGCGCTTTCCGGAGACGTTCAGGTCGCGAATCGTTGCCGGAACGGTGGCGCGATGATCAACCTCACGATTGACGGAGTGCCGGTCACCGTCCCCAAGGGGACGTTGCTGGTCGAAGCGGCAAAGGCCGTCAAACAAGAGATTCCGATTTACTGCTACCACACGAAGTTGGGGCCTGCCGGATTGTGCCGCATCTGCATGGTCGAGATCGACGGGATGCCGAAGCTCCAAATCGCTTGCAACACCGTGGCGACCGACGGCATGGTGGTTCGCACGCAGGGCGAGCGCGTCGAGGCGGCACGCGCCGTGGTGCTGGAGCTCTTTCTCGTCAACCACCCGTTGGACTGTCCGATCTGCGATAAAGGCGGAGAGTGCGATCTTCAAGATTACGCCATGGCTTACGCACGCGGCACGTCCGACGTCGCCGACCCGAAGCTCGCAAAACCCAAGGCCGTCGACCTCGGTCCAACGATCGTGTTGGATGAAGAGCGCTGCATCGTTTGTCAGCGCTGCGTGCGATTCGACGACATCATTGCGGACCAGCGCCAGTTGGTCGTTAAGGACCGGGGGGCGAGCGACATCATTGCAACCGCGAGCGGACGGCCCTACCGGCACAACTTTACGGGAAACGTGACGGAGCTTTGCCCGGTCGGCGCGCTCACCTCGAAGACCTATCGCTTTAAGTCGCGGCCGTGGGATTTAAATCGGACGCAAACCTCTTGCACGCAGTGCGCCGTCGGCTGCCAGCAGTTCGCCGATGTACGCTATGGCAAGCTGCTCCGCACGATGCTCGTGGAAGAGGATCAAATCTCCGACGGCTGGTTATGCGATCGCGGACGTTATAACGTGGGTTTCTACGAATCGCCCGACCGGCTGGCGCAGCCGCTCTATCGCAAGAACGGCGCGCTGGTTCAAATCGGCTGGGACGATGCGTTCATCCTTTGGTCGCACGCGATTCGCAAGGCGATCGCGGCGCGCGGCCCGGCGAGCGTCGGCGCCATCGGCGGCGGACGGCTGACCAACGAAGAAGCCTTTGCGCTGCAGCATATTTTTCGCAGACTCGGCGTCAACAATCTGGATTGGCGTGCCGGTTCTCAGCGTCAAGCGACGCCCGGTGCGAAGGGCGCGCCGCTTGCGGCGATCGACTCCGCTGAAGTTATCGTGATCGCGGGAGAGTCGCCCGCCGAACGCGCGCCGGTCTTTTGGCTGCGTCTGCACAAAGCCGCGCTGCGCAACGGCGCGCGAATCGTTCGGGAGAGCGGCCCGCAGGCCGCGCGAAGCGCGGCAGGAGACGCCACGCGCGTCGCGCTCGTCTGGGATGGTATCGATTTGACCGTGGGACGAAGCCACGCGCAGGCATTCGCCGACGTGGGCGAGCTCGCGACGTTCATCACCAGCGAGCAGAGCAACGCTCGAGGCGCCGAAGCGATGGGCATGCTGCCGCGAAGCGGGCCAGGATACGCGCCGGTGCAGCCGGGTGACGACACGGCCGCGATGCTGGATCGCGCGCGTTCCGGCGCCCTGGACGTGCTTTCGATCTTCGGTGCAAATCCGGTGCGTAACGGCCTCGATTCGGCGGCGGCGTCCGAAGCGCTCGCGAAGACGCCGTTCGTCGTGGTCAGCGAGCTCTTCATGACCGAGACCGCATCGATGGCAAGCCTGATCTTGCCGGCCAAAGGCGCCTTCGAGAAATACGGCACGACGACGAACCTCGCCGGGGATCTCTTGCCCGTCAACGCCTCGTTGCAAGCTCCCGAGTTCGTGCGCTCCGATTTTGAAATGCTCTGCGGGCTGGCCGATCAGCTGGAAGTCGCGATGCCCTCGTTCGAGGAAATCGATGGCGCGGTTGTCGCCCACGTGGCGAAGGCGCCCCAGGACTTCACGCTCGGCGACGAACGGTTCGCCGGCGCCGCCGTCGGTCTCGCGAAGCGAAACGGTCAGGCCCCGATCCTCTCGGGCGGGGGCACCTGGCGGCACGATCCCTGGCTGGCGGGGATGCGAGCCTCGGAGGCTGCTACATGACGTGGTGGCTGGCGGTTCTCATCAAGTCGGCGATTTTGCTCTTCGTCGTCGTGACGTCGTTCGCATACGCGATGCTCGCCGAGCGAAAGATCTTGGGCTGGATGCAGTTGCGTCCCGGACCGAATCGCGTGGGGCCGTGGGGTTTGCTGCAGCCGGCAGCCGACGCGGCCAAGCTGATGCTCAAGGAAGATCTCACGCCGGAAACCGCGGATCCCCTGCTCTATAAGCTGGCGCCCTTCATTTCACTGCTCGCGGCGTTTTCCGTTTACGCCGTGATTCCGTTCGGCGCGTCTGCTTCGGGTGCGACCTGGGCGATCGGCAACGTCAACGCCGGCATCCTCTTCATTCTGGCGATTACGTCGCTCGGCGTGTATGGAATCTGTTTGGGCGGCTGGGCGTCGGGATCGAAGTATCCGCTCTTGGGCAGCGTCCGTTCGACCGCGCAAATGATCAGCTATGAGCTGGCCATGTCGCTCTCGTTCATCGGCGTGCTGATTCTCGCCGGTACCACGTCGCTCGACGGCATCGTGAACGCGCAAACGCGATGGTGGTTCGTGCTGCCGCAGTTCGTCGGCTGCGTGATCTACGTGATCACGGCCGTGGCCGAAACGAACCGGGCGCCGTTCGATCTCGTTGAAGCCGAAACGGAGCTCGTCGCCGGTTTCCATACCGAGTATTCGGGCCTACGTTTTGGCCTCTTTTTCATCGCCGAGTACGTCAACATGCTGACGGTCTCGTGCATCGCGACCCTGCTGTTCTTCGGCGGATGGAACGCGCCGTTTGGCCTGACCGCGGTACCTGGAATAGTGTGGTTCGTCGTCAAGGTCGCGTGTTTCATGTTTTTCTACATGTGGCTGCGCGCCACGCTGCCCCGCTTGCGCTACGATCGTCTGATGGCGTTTGGTTGGAAAGTGCTGCTGCCGGTCGCAACGCTCAACCTGATCGCCACCGCGGTCGTCGTGGCATACAGGGGATAAGGCCGAACCATGGCGTCAAAGAAACACCTATACAACGTCGGTGCGATCCTCAAGGGACTTTCGATCACCTTCGGCTTCATGTTCCGCAAGCGCCCGACGATTCAGTATCCGTCAGTCAAGAAACAGCACGCCCCCCGTTTTCACGGTCTTCACGAGCTGCGCCGCTACGGTGACGCTAAAGAGCGCTGCATCGGCTGCGAGCTCTGCTCGAGTGTCTGTCCCGCCAACGCCATAACCGTCATCGGCGCGGAAAATTCGCCGGACGACCGCCGCTCGCCGGGTGAGCGCTACGCCGCCCGCTACGAAATCGACGAGTTGCGCTGCATCTTTTGCGGCATGTGCGAAGAGGCTTGCCCGACGGACGCGATCGTTCTCACGCCGCGTTTCGAGATGGCCGACTTCCGTCGCGGTTCGTTCGTTTACGATAAGGACCGGCTGCTGGTGCCGGCCGATGCCGGCATCGGTCCGGCTCCCGACGAACGGCCGGGCGGCATTCCCGGCGATCTCGGCCGCGTCGCGGAGGTCAAGGCGACCACCGACGTCGAGCGCGGCTACGACGCGACGTGGCGCGGTGAGATTCTCAAGACGCAGCGCAAGGGCCTCACGCTTCTTCGGCCGCCGAAAGATCGATGATCGCGTTTTGGGCGGTCGGCACGATCCTGGTTGCGAGCGCGGTCTGGACGATCGCGGCGAGCAAGCCGGTCTATAGCGTCGTCGCGCTGCTGCTCAATTTTGCGGCCCTGGCGGTGCTGTACCTAACGCTTTCGGCCGAATTCTTGGCGGTGATTCAAATCATCGTTTATTCGGGCGCGATCTTGGTGCTCTTCGTCTTCGTCATCGCGCTCTTGAGCAGCGGCGTGAGCCCGTTCGCGACCGGGCCGAACCGCCTCCCGAAGATTTGGATGCCGGCGGCGCTGATCGTCGGGGCCGCCTTTACGTTTGTCGTCTACGCTCTTGCGCACGCGCCGGCTGGCGCGGCGCCCGCGACCGGGGCCGTCGGCGCGGCGGGGGTCTTCGGCAGCGTCGCCGACTTCGGCAAGGCGCTCTTCACGGTGCAGCTTCTGCCCTTCGAAGTCACCGCGCTGATTCTGATGGTTGCCGTGATCGGCGTCATCACGTTGGGCGGGGAACAGATGCGCGAAACGGCCCCGCGCTCCCAGAAGAAGGCCGATCGTGCGATGCGCGAGGCGATTCTGCGGGAGGGCGACGACTGATGGGCGTCCCGATCGGCAACTACCTCGCGCTTGCCGCCGTGATGTTCTTCATCGGGGTGATCGGCGTGATCGTCCGGCGCAACCCGCTCATCATGCTGATGAGCATCGAGCTGATGTTCAACGCCGCCAACCTGCTGCTCATTGCGTACGCTCGACTCTGGCTGCACAACGTGGGCCAGATCTTCGCCTTTCTCGTGATAACCGTCGCCGCCGCCGAGGCGGCCATCGGCCTGGCCATCATCGTGACGACGTTCCGCCCCGAAAAATATGTCGACGTCGATGATGTGAGGACGCTGCACGGATGAAACGATCATCCCTCCTGCTAAGGGTGAACGCGTGACGATGCATCATACGCTGGGGGTCGGTGGGTCGTATCCGTTCCTGGTCACGCTGTGGCTGCTGCCGTTGGCGGCTGCGGTGATTTGCTGGGCGTTCGGTCCGTGGCTGCGAGCGACGGCAGGGTGGCTGGTTTCGGCATTGGTTGGCGCGTCATTCGTTTTGGCCATTCTTTCGTGGGGCGTTGCAACGCAGAGTCTCGGCGGCGCCTCGGGCGCGAACCAGCCGCTGGTCGCGTGGATGTCTGGGTTCGACTTCGGGCTCTTGCTCGATCCACTCTCGTTCCTGTGGACGCTCATCATCACCGGCGTCGGGTTTCTGATCGTCTTCTATTCGATCGGCTACATGGACGGGGACGTCGCCTTCGCGCGCTTCTTTGGGTACATGGGTTTCTTCGTTTTTGCGATGCTGACGCTGGTGCTCTCCGATAACTTCGTGGGCTTACTCGTCGGTTGGGGGCTGGTGGGGCTCGCCTCGTACTTTCTGATCGGATTCTGGTTCGAGCGCCCTACGGCCGTCGCGGCCGCGCGCAAAGCCTTTGTGATGAACGTCGTCGGCGACGCCGGCATGATGTTCGCCATCATCTTGATCGTCGCCAGCGTGCACTCGATCGGATTTGGGGACGCCTTCGCGGCCGCCGGAACGTACGGCGCCGGGTTACTCTTTGCGATTTGCATCGCGCTCTTCATCGGCGCGGCCGCGAAATCGGCCCAGGTGCCGCTGCACACCTGGTTGCCGGACGCAATGGAAGGCCCGACCCCGGTGTCCGCGTTGATTCACGCCGCGACGATGGTCACGGCGGGAGTCTATCTGATCGCGCGCTGCGCGCCGCTGTGGAGCAGCAGTGCGAGCGCGCAGATGCTCGTCGGAACGATCGGCGGCCTGACCGCGCTATTGGGCGCGATCCTCGGCACCGCCCAGTGGGATATCAAACGAGTGCTCGCATATTCGACGATGTCGCAAATCGGCTACATGATCATGGGCGTCGGCGTCGGTGCCTACGAAGGCGGCATCGCGCATTTCTTCACGCACGCGTTTTTCAAGGCGCAACTGTTTCTGGGCGCGGGCATCGTGATTCACGCGCTCGGCAACGAGCAAGACCTTCGTAAAATGGGCGGCTTGTGGCGGCGAATGCCTTTTGCGTTTTGGGTGATGCTCACCGGCGTGCTCACGATTTGCGGCGTTCCGGGGTTTAGCGGCTTCTTCTCCAAGGACCAAGTCATCTACGGCGTCTTGCAGCACGGTCACCCGTGGCTCTACGCCGTCGGTATTCTGACGGCGGGCATCACCGCGTACTATATGTTTAGGTTGCTCTTCATCGCGTTTTTGGGCGAGTACCGCGGCGACGTGCGTTCCGGCGAGCACTCGCACGCGCCGGCGTGGATCATGAACGCGCCGGTCGCGATTCTCGTCGTTCCCAGCGTAGCGATCGGCGGGGCACTGATGGTCGGCGGCGAGGGCTCGCCCTGGGCGAAGTTCTTCGCGCCGCTCTTCGATCGATACGCCGTTGCGCCGGCGGGGGGCGGGCCGCCGATTTCAGAGGCGGCGACCTCGGCGATCGTCTTCGCGCTGGTCGTGATCGGATTTGCGATCGCCTGGCAACGCTACGCTACGCGCGGCGCGCAAGCCAACGCCGTCGAGCGTTTGCGCCGCGAAACCATCGCAACGCCCGCAATCCTCTCGAACCTTTTTTACTTCGATGCCGCGATCGACCTCATCTTCGTGCGCCCCGCCCAGCTGATGGGCAGCGTGGCCGGACGCGTGCTCGACCCGCGCGTGTTCGACGGTGCGGCACGAGACTGCGTTTTTTGGGCGCGTTGGCTGGGTGCGCTCGTTCGATCTTTCCAGACCGGCCTCGTCCGGGCGTACGCGTTGATCTTGGTGTTCGGCGCCGCCTGTTTCATCGTCTACTACGCGTTCGTGGGAGCGGCGCGGTAAGTGGCGCTCGTTATTGCGACGATCCTATTGCCGATTTTCGCGGGCGGATTGCTTTTCGTGCTTCCGCGCGAGGATCGCATCCTTTCGCGAACGTTGGGCACGGGGGTCGCCGCGGCGACCTTCGCGATGCTGCTGGCCGCCGGCCATTCTGAATGGAGCGTGCGTTGGCTTTCACGCCCGTTTCAGGCGGCGTTCCATTTCGGCGCAACGCCGATTTCGTTCTGGATTGCGTTGCTGCTGGCGATCTGCACCGCCTGCGCGGTCGCCGCCGCACGAGTCCCTCGCTTGCGGGACTTCGTAGCCCTGATGCTCATGCTGGAAGGGACGATGCTCGGGCTATTCTTGGCACGCGATCTTCTCGTGTTCGCGCTCTTCTGGGATCTGATGCTCGTGCCGGTGTTCTTCGTCCTGATCGGATGGGGCGAACACCCCGCGACGGCTTGGCGATATTTCATCTACAATTTCGCGGGGGGACTGACGCTGCTGCTGGCGACCGCCGCATTCGGAGTGATCTACGGTTCGACCGACGTCATCGGGCGCGCGGGCGCACATCTCGCCGGCGGCTGGGCGGGATGGATTTATGCTGGCTTTGCCTTCGCCTTTCTGGTGAAAACGCCGGTGTGGCCGCTGCACACGTGGATGCCGCCGACGTATAGCGGGCTGCCTTCACCGATGGTCGCCGTCGTTTCGGCGGTGCAGTCGAAGGCGGGACTCTACGGATTTTTGGCGATTGCCCTGGCGCTCGTACCGCAATACGTTCACGCGTATGCCGTGCCGCTGATGGTGCTGGGTGCGATCTCGCTGATCTACGGTGCCGTGGTCGCGCTGGTGCAAACCGACGCAAAGCGCGTGGTAGCGTATTCGTCGCTTTCGCACCTCGGTTTGATCGTGCTCGCGGTCGGCTCGGGGAACCGCATCGCGCTCGCCGGGGCACTCGTCTACATCGTCGCGCACGGGCTCTTCTCGGCGGCGCTCTTCTTGCTGCTGGGTTTCGTCGAGCAGCGCGAGGAAACGCGATCGTTGCTCCGCCTCGGCGGCTTGGGATGGAAAAACCCGCGGCTAGCCGGCGCGCTGTGCATCGCGGCGCTCGCCGCACTGGGGCTTCCCGGTTTGGCCGGATTCGTGGGCGAGCTCGTGATTCTCATCGGTGTCTATCAGGCCGGTTATGTGTGGCCGGTCATCGTGGCGTTGATCGCCATCGTTCTCGCGTCGGCCTACATGCTGCGGCTTTATCAGGACGTCATGAACGGGCCGCAGCGGCCGGACGTGCCGGTCCGCGCGGATCTCACCTGGGTCGAAGGACTTGCGGTCGCGCCGCTGCTCGCGGCGCTGCTATTGATCGGCGTCTATCCGGCGCCGCTGCTGCACCCATGACGCCGCCTTTTACCGCCGCAGACTGGTCGGCGATTCTTCCCGTCAGCGTCGTAGCGGTCGCGGCGCTGGCCGTGCTCGCCCTCGACCTCTTTTCGGGCCGGCGCGAGCTGCGCTATCTCTCGATTGGAATCGCGTTGCTGGGCGTGATCGCTGCGGGGATTCTCGCCGCACGGCAATTCGGCCACAACCACGACGCATTCTTCGGCGGCTTCATGACCGGCGGCTTTGCGACGGTCTTTGAAGAGGTCATCTTGGCGGCGGCAGCCGGGTCGCTCGTTCTATATGCCGCGATCGGTTCGGCGCAGCGCGTCGCCGGGCCAACGGCGATCATGCTCTGGAGCACCTGCGGCGCGATGCTCATGGCCGGCGCGGCGAATCTCTTGATGATTTTTCTCGGGCTCGAGCTGCTTTCGCTCGGCCTCTACGCCCTCTGTGCTGCGTCTGACCGCAGGACTGCACGAGAATCGGCCCTGAAGTATTTGATTCTGAGTTCGGCCGCAACCGCATTCTTGCTGTTCGGTTCGGCGCTGCTCTTCGGCGCAACCGGAAGCGTGCGGCTGTCCGACTTCGTCAATCCGTCGCTGGCCTTCAACCCGCTTTTCTGGACCGGCGCCGGCATGTTTCTGATCGGACTCGCTTTCAAGCTGAGCCTCGTGCCGTTTCACACCTGGACGCCCGACGTTTTCGAAGGCGCGCCACTGCCGGTTACCGCGTTCATGAGCGTGGCGACGAAGGCCGCTGCGTTAGCGGTGTTCGCTCGGTTCATCTATGCGGCTCTGCCGGCCGCAACCGGAGATCGGCTCTTGCTCCCGGTTTGGATCGCCGCCGGACTTTCGATCATCGTCGGAAACGTCGGGATGCTCGCGCAGCACGATCTGAAACGCCTGCTGGGCTATTCCGGCATCGCGCAGGTGGGCTACATTTTAGTGGCGCTCGCGGGCGCTACGCCACTTGGCCTGCGGTACGCGCTCTATTATCTGACGGCGTACGCGTTCATGAACCTGGGGGCTTTTGCGGTTGCCGCGTCGATATCGGGCGACGCCGAGGAAGGCTCCCGGTTGAGCAGCTATCGCGGCTTGGGGCACCGGCGGCCGTGGCTCGCGGCCGCGATGACGATCTTCTTGCTTGCCCTGGCTGGACTGCCCCCGACCGCCGGGTTTCTCGGGAAAATTCTGATCCTGGCGACCGGCGCCGCCAACGGGTACTTCTGGTTGGCCGGGTTGTTGATCGTTGGAACGGCCATTTCGCTCTACGCATACGCGAAGGTGATTCGGGCGATGTACGAGCGAGGGGCGGGGGCTAAAACGGAAGACGCTCGCCCGCTCGCGCCGTTGGCGTGGCTCAGCGCGGCCATCTGTGCGGTCGCCGTCATTGCGATGTCCTTCTATCCGCTGACGCCCAGCAACGTGCTCCCGCTCGTAAAATAGCCCCCGAAGGCAGCCGTCACGGCTTGCTTCGTCGGTGCGCTATAGTAGGGTTGAGGTACCTGTTATGACTCGAAGCCTGCTGTTCGCCCTCGCTGTGTTGGCGCTGCCGCTGTCGGCGATGTTCGCCGGGCCGGCCAGGGCCTCCGTAGGCGAGACCACGATCATTCCCGCGGAGGCTCACGCGTCGGCCGATCAACAGGCCGCGATCACCTACGCGCGCGAGTTGATCGCCGCCGGAGAAATGGACGCGGCCGTAAAGCAGCTTGCGGACTTCGTCGCCACGCATCCGGACGCCATCGATGCGGCGCGCTTTTTGGGCGATCTCTACTATCGGCAAGGTCACTTCGACCGCGCGGAGGCCGTGTATCGGGGGCTGATCGCGCGGAATCCGCACGATAAGGAGACGCACAACCGCCTCGGCGTCGTCTACGCGACGCAGAATCGCATTGACGAGGCAATCGCGGAGTTCGAAAGCGCGCTGCCCGGCACCGATTCAATTCGCGATCTCGTGCTTCTGCATTTGCGCAAGGGCGACTTACCAGAGTATGAGGCGCAGATGGTTCGCGCTGCGAACGCCGAGCCGACAGACTCCGATACGCAAGAAGAGCTGGGCGAAATTTATGGAACGCTCCATCGCCCTTACGAGGCAATCCTGTACTTTCGCCGCGCGCTAGATACCGATAGGCACTCGATCGCGGCGCTCAACGGCCTAGCAATTGCGTACCTGGACCTGCACGATCATGCCACGGCGATCGGTTTCGTGAACGATTGTCTCAACCTCGACCCCATCAACTACGCCTGCTTGGACAACCTCGGCGTGGCGGAAATTCAGGCCGGTCAGTACGGCGACGCGCTCAATCAATTTAAGCGAGCTCATCGTTTGGAGCCGGAGCGTCCCGAGGCGATCGTCAATTTCGGCTATCTCGCCGACGTCGGCGGCGATTGGAAGCGTGCGGTCACGTATTACGTGCAGGCAATCGCCGTCAACCCGTACGTTCCGGAATCGTACGTGAACCTAGGAATCGACTACGAGCACAACGGGCTCTACGCGCTCGCGCAGGCGGCGCTCATCAAGGGTGTTGCGGCGGCGCCGTACGACGGTCGGGTCCGATATCTTTTGGCGCGCGCCTACGCGGCGCAAGGGCAGAAGGCGCTCGCGCTGGCTCAGCTCAAGGCCGCCGAAGCGTCGCTCGACCCCGACGTTGCGCAGATCGCCAAAGAAGAATCCGCGCGCCTCGCCGGTTCGGCGGCTACCGCACCTCAGTAGCGCCGCGCGCGAATTGCGGCGCCCTAGTCCCGCGCGATGCAGTCGATTTCTACGCGCGCCCCTCGCGGCAATGCGGCGACCCCTACCGTCGAGCGCGCCGGCTTGGTCATCCCGAAGTAGCGCTCGTAGACGCCGTTAACGGCCGAGAAATCGTGCATGTCGACCAGGAAGATGGTCGTCTTCACTACGTTGGCAAACTCGTAACCGGCGGCGCAAAGAATCGCCCCGAGATTTTCGATGACGCGTTCGGTTTGCGTAGCGACGTCGCCGGCGACCAGCTCGCCGGTTTTTGGATCGAGCGGAATTTGGCCGCTGCAGTAGAGCTCATTTCCGCACACGACGGCTTGGCTATAGGCTCCGATTGGTAGAGGTGCGTGCGGCGTGGCGACATGCTCGAATTTCATGGTTGATCCCCTGCTAAGCGGGTAGCGGTTCGTTGCGGGTCATCGTGCCTTTGAATGCCATGGGGGGCTCATCGATGCCGAAGTTCTCTTTATGCAGCGCCTCGATGCGCGTCAATTCCTCGGGTGACAGCGCCGGGGCATCCGATGCCGCGGCGAACTCCGTCAGCTGCTCGCTGTCGTAGATGTTCGGCAGGACCGTCATGACGCGCGGTTCGCCAAGGAGCCACGCAAGTGCGGCCTGCCCCAGCGTACGATTCGGGCGCTCGAGGAAGCGCAGCTGCTCGACCTTCGCAACGCCGTTGATCAGCCATTCGCGGGGACGATGGCGCCGATGGTCACCCTTGGCAAAGGTGGTGTCGGCCGTGTAGTGCCCTTCCAGCATGCCGCTCGAGTGCGGCACGCGAATCATGTAACCCGTCGGGGCGCCGAATTCATACGCTGCCCGGATCTGTTCGTTACCCGGGTACTGCTCCAGCATGTTCCAAATGATCTGCACGCTCGCTACACTGCGCCGCCGCACCGCATCGACGCCTTCGTAGAGCCAACCGATCGCGGGGCCGAGTGCGACGCCGTACATCCGAATCTTGCCCTCGCGCTTAAAGGATTCGAGTAAATCCCAGAGCGCATCGTCTTCAATCTGCGCCATTCGCGCGTTGTGCATCTGATAGATGTCGATGTAGTCGGTACTCAAACGCCGCAGTGACGCTTCCAGCGCCCGCCGAACGAACTCGGGCGAAAAATCGTGCGGTAACTCGGATTGTCCGCGCTGCTGCCCGGCGGCGTTCGAAAAATCGTAGCCGAACTTGGTAGCGTACACGACGCGGTCGCGCCGATCGCCGAAGGCGGCAGCTAGCTGTTCCTCGCTGCGGCCGTTGCCGTACGTGTCGGCCGCGTCGAAGAGCGTGATGCCGAGATCGTGGGCGTCGCGAAGCATCGCGACGGCTTCGGCATCGCTCTTCTCGCCCCACCAACCGGTTGAAGTAGTCCAGAGACCGAAGCCGACCTCGCTCACGGTTACGTCGGTGTTCGGGTAGGTCCGGTATTTCATGCGGGGGCCTTCTCCGCTCGCGGCGCTAACACTTCATGCTATGGATGCAAGCGACACGTTGCACGATCTCTTCGAGCGAGTCGCGGCCTGGATCGAGCGGTACTTCGAACATCCCGAGGCATATCGCGTCATGCCCGACGTCAAGCCCGGCGACGTCGTCGCCGCGCTGCCGGCGCAAGCCCCCGAATCGCCCGAGCCCTTCGAACGGATTTTCGCCGATTTCGAGCAGATCGTCGTGCCCGCGACTACCCACTGGAATCACCCGCGATTCTTCGCGTATTTTGCGACCAGTGCGGCGCCGGCGGCGATCGCCGCGGAGGCTCTGGCCGCAACGCTGGACGTCAAGGCGATGCTGTGGCGCACGTCTCCGGCGGCAACCGAGCTCGAGGAAGTCACAATGCGTTGGCTGTCTCGCCTCCTCGGGCTGCCAAGTGACTGGACCGGCATCATCTACGATACCGCATCCATCGGCGGCTTTACGGCGCTGGCTGCCGCGCGTGAGGCGCTCGATCTGCGCATCCGCGAAGAAGGAATGGCCGCTCGCGATCTGCCCCGATTGCGCGTATACGTCACCGAGCATACGCACTCGCATATCGAAAAAGCGGCGATCGCGCTGGGGGTGGGACAACGCAACGTCGTTCGGGTACCCTGCGACGAGGCGTTTCGCATGCGGCCCGACGCGCTTGCCGCCCACATCGAAGCCGATAGTCGGGCCGGGATGAAGCCTCTGGCGATCGTCGCGACGGTGGGAACGACCTCGACCACCTCCGTCGATCCGGTGCACGCCATTGCGGAGATCGCGCTCCGCTACGGGGTGTGGCTTCACGTGGATGCCGCCTATGCGGGAATCGCGGCAATCCTACCCGAGTTTCGGAGCCTGCTCGACGGCGTCGAATTCGCGGACTCACTCGTCGTCAACCCGCACAAATGGATGTTCGTTCCGATGGATTGTTCGGTGCTTTTCGTAAAGGACGAATCGATCGTTCGCCGCGCGTTCGGCATCGTACCGGAGTACCTTTCCACGCCCGAACCCGATGCGATCAACTACATGGACTACGGCCTGCAGCTGGGGCGGCGCTTTCGAGCGCTCAAGCTGTGGTTCGTCCTGCGGCACTTTGGCGCCGAAGGGATACGTGCGCGGCTGCGCGCGCACATCGAGCTCGCGCAAGAGTTCGCCGCGTGGGTACGCGACGAGCCGGGCTGGGAGGTGCTGGCGCCCCATCCCTTGTCGGTAGTCTGTTTTCGTTATGCGCCGCCGGGCCGCGCCGAAGCGCAGCTGGAAAGGCTCAACGCCGCGCTCATGCATTCCGTGAACGCCACCGGTGAGATCTTCATATCGCACACAAAGATCGAGAGCCGCTACGCGCTTCGGCTGGCAGTCGGCAACCTCCGTACGCAGCGCAGCGACGTCGAGCACGCCTGGCATATTTTGACACGCGAAGGCCGCGCGCTTAGTGACGGATGATCGTGCTGTGCAATCCCAACGGTTGGCCGCTGGCGATTACGCCGGCCGTTTCGATGACCATCGCGGCGACTGCGTAAGTTACCGGCAGCAACGGAAGCAACGCCACCACGATTTGTGCGCCCGCAAAGAACCGCGTTGGACGGCGCTTGCGCCACGCCCAGACGACCCACGAACCCGCGATCGACAGAACGCACAAACACGGGAACGCGACGACGATCAAGGCGTCGACCCAAGCGGCCGGATTGTTCATGGAGCCTGGGGCGTCGAAGAACATTGGCGAAAGGGCCGCGCCAAGAAGGCCGGGGACCAACAAAACGCCCCAAACCACGGTAACGGCAATCACCAGTGTCGGCCGCGGCGCGTAATCATCCGGCATAGCTTCCTCCTAATACAACCGGAGGTACTGGTCGCGTTCCCACGGGTGGACGGCGCGGCGGTAGCGTTCGTATTCTTCGAGCTTTGCGTCGCGAAACGCATGATAGAGGTGATCGCCGAGAGCGGCGCGCACGACCGCGTCGGAATCGAGTTCCGTAATCGCTTGGCGCAGCGACTTCGGAAGCGTGCCGATGCCACGCTCGCGACGTTCCATTTCGCTCAAGTCGTAGGTCGATCCGATCAGCGCCGGTCCGGGCAAGGTGTGCTGCCGGATGCCGTCGGCCGCTGCGCCGATCAGCACCGCGAGCGCAAGGTACGGATTGCAGGCCGGGTCGGGGCTGCGCATCTCTATTCGCGGCGGGGTTTGGTCCTGCGGAACGCGCACGAGCGCGTTGGCGCTGCGCTGCGACCACACGGTATAGATCGGTGCGTCCCATGCCGCTACCAAACGCTTGTAGGAGTTCACTGTCGGATTGCAGATCGCCGTCGTTGCCGGCGCGTGCGCCAGCAACCCCCCGACCACGTAGAGCGCAGTTTCCTCGTCGGTGCCCTCGGCCAACCGGAAATCGGCGTGAAGGCCGTTCCCGGCGCGGTCCTCCAGCGGCTTCGGCATGAATGTAGCATCCAGTCCGAATTCGGAAGCGACGTGCTTGGCGATCGTGCGCAGCGTCAGGGCGTGGTCCGCGGCCGCTAGCGGATCGTCGTGCGCGACGTCGATCTCGTGCTGCCCGGCTCCGTGTTCGTGATGCGCCGACGTGATCGGCACGCCCATTTCGCGCAGCGCGGCCACGATCGCGTTGCGTGCCTCTTCGCCGCGGTCATTGGCCGAGAAATCGAAGTACGAGCCTACGTCCGACGTCGCGGTCGAAGCGACCCCGCCGAGTTTTTGCTCGAATAGGTAGAATTCGATCTCCAGCGCGATGCGCTGGCCGTTTAACTCCGAAGCGCTCTCGATTGCGCGGCGCAGCGTCGTGCGCGGACAACCCTCGAACGGCGAGCCGTCCGGCATGGCGATGTCGCAGATCAGCCGAGCTTCGGCTCCATCGGCGGCGCTGCGCCAAGGGTAGATGGCAAACGTCGAGGGATCCGGCCGCAGCAGCATGTCGAGCTCTTCGCCGCGCACGAAGCCATCGATCGATCCGCCGTCGAAGGTGATTCGCCCGTCGAGGGCGGCTTCGAGCTGATCGATCGGAATCGAAACGTTTTTGCTCACGCCGAAGATGTCGGCAAAAACCAGGCGGACGAATCGCGCATTGTGTTCGCGCGCCAGCTTGACGACGTCCCGTTTGGCGGCGAGGCGCCGGGATTCAGGTCGAGTTGTGGAGTTCATCAATTGCTACCGCCAAGCGAAGCGTAAGTTGATCGTGTGGGCTTTCCAGCGAGCGCGCCGAGATTTCGGCGATCTGCCGCAAACGGTAAAAGACGGTATGACGATGGACGTTCAGCTCCGCAGCCGCCGTCTTGACGTTTTGTCCGAGCTTGAAATAGAGCTTCAAGGTTCGTTCCAGCTCGGTCTGATGTTTCGCATCGTAGTTCCGCAACGGCGCAAGGACCTCGGAGGCAAACGCGCGCAGCCGCTCGACTTCGGCGCCCTCGTATAGCAGCGCGTAAGCTCCCAACTCGTCGTACGAAGCGACGTGGCCGCTGCCGTAAACGCGCCGGCCTATCGCGAGAGCGGCTTGCGCGGCTGCGGCGCTTCGCGACAGCGCCAACAGCGGCTCGACCGTGCCGATGCCGCCCGAGATGCGCAGATGCGGCTTGCGCCGCGCGACGTTCTTGGGCAACAGGCTCGCCACGGTCCGCGCGTTGCTCGCGTCAACCGTGCGTCCGGCCGGAACGAAAACCAACAGCGCCGCGCCGCGCTCGGCAATGCCGAGCTCCCCTTCGGGGCGCCGAAAGGCATCCGCAACGACCGCGCGCAGTTCCCCGGGATCGGCCGGACTGCGTCCGTCGTCGAGAACCTCCGCCTCGAGCGCGATCGTCACGTACGACGCGGCCGGCGCGACGCCGTGCGCGGCCGCATCTTCACGCGCCGCCGCTGCGTCGTGAAACGCCTGGGTCAGGAGCGCACCCCAAAAATCGCCCTTGCGTCCACGCAGGCCAGCAGCGTCGCGCGCGAGTTCGACACCGATGACCGCTGCGGTAAGCCGCAAGAGCACCTCTGCATCGCCGGCGGAGTTTCCGCCGAACACGGAAAGCCAACCGAAGTGACTCGGGCCGGCGGCCACCCGGCAAGCCTTGCCCGGCGCGTCTGCCTCCACCGTCGCGCGCGCGCTCGCCGGAATCGCCCCCGAACCGGCAGCGGCGAGATGTCGCCAGTGCGCATCCTCGAGTAGCACGCCGCCGCCCACGCGCTGCGCCAGGTGTGCGGCCAGCGCTTTGGGGCCTCCCCCCGATGCCGCGATGCGCGCAAGCGCCTCGGTGAATTCGACGATCGCCTGCGGCGTCACGTGAGGCCGTGATGTGAATGATGTCGCGCGCGAAGATGCGGCAGCTTCTTGGCGACCTCGTCGGGCATGATCGCATCGATTGCATCGTCCACCGTGACGATGCCCAACATCTTACCGTGGTCGTCGACGACCGGTACCGCTAGGAGATCGTACTTCGCAATCGTGGAAGCGACGTCCACGTCCGGCATGAGGGGAGGAACGGTCACTAAATCGCGCTCCATGATCCGGTCGATGAAGGCCGTCGGCAACGCCAGGAGCAGCGTGCGCAGTGACAGCGCGCCGAGCAGATGGTCGTCCTTGTCGACGACGTAGAGGTAGTAGATGAACTCCGAGGCAGGTGCGATTTCGCGAATCTTTCGGATCGTCGCTACGGTCGTGCGATGCGGATAGATCCACACGTAGTCGGTCGTCATCATGCCGCCGGCCGTATCTTCGGGATACTTGGCGAGCTCCCGCAGCTCTCCGGCGGTGTAGGCGCTCATCTCGGCCAGCAGCTCCGACTGCTGTTCCTCGGGGAGCTCGGCGAGCAGATCGGCCGCATCGTCCGCGTCCATCTCCTCGATGATGTCGGCGGCGCGCTCGGTGCCGATGTCGTCGATCAGGTTCTTCCGCGTCTCGGTATCGAGATGTTCGAACGCATCGGCGGCCGTCTCGTCGTCGAGCTGCCCGACGACGGCGGCGGCTTCGCGCGCGGAAAGATCGCCGATGATCTCCGCGAGCTCGGACGGATGGAGTCGCGCAAGGCGGCTTTCCTTCACGGATAGCTGCACCTGCGAGGGGTTCACCTCGCGTATCGGCGCAACCGAATCCCACGCAATCATCGAGCGCCGAGCGTTGCCGATGCCCGACAGCCAGCGTTTGCCGAACGATCGTAAACCGAGGCGGCGCAGCAGCCCCGCGATGCCGACGTCCGCGGCGACGACGCGCAGGCGGCCGCCCGTGTTGGCAACCTCAATGTCGTTGATGCGCACGACTTTGCGGCCGTCCACATCGACGATTTGCTTGTCGAGCAAGTCGGCGACGAGGTAGAGCTCCTGTTGCTCGGGAGGTACGGATTCCGTCGGCGCGATCGTGAGCGCGACGCTTCCGTCACGGTCGACGTCTGCGACCGTCTCGATCGGCGCGAAGCGCAGGCCTTGCGGCGTCTTGATGACGATGCCGTCCACCTGCGGAAAGACCTCGTCGGGGTTGCTCACCACGAAATCGGACACTTTGCCGATCGGGACGTCGTCGATCGTCGCCCGCCGTCCCACTAGTTCCGAGATGAATCCCTCGGTGAACGCCATACCGCCGCGTTAGCCAATACCGGCGGAAAACCCGTTAGGCTGCCAGCGGGGTGCGTCGCATCCAGGCTCCGTCTCGCAGCTTCCATTGTGTCAACAGCGCGCGCACGGCCCACGCTGCGATCCAACCGATCGGAACGCTATACAGCCCCAGGTGGAGGCGCTCGATCCCAATCCACGCCAGGGGAATGACGAGCACGCTGCACAGGATGCCGACGGTCATCGAAAAGCGCGTGTCCCCGGAGGCGCGGATCGGCGCGAGCGAGACCATCGCCCAGCCTTTGAGCGGCAGCGTGACCATGTGCAGTGCTAAGGGCAGCGCGGCCATCGTTGCGACGCTCGCATCCAGGGTAAATACGTACGCCAAAGGCCACGCTAAAAGTGCGGTGACTATACCCGTCAGCGTCGTAACCACGAACGAAACGCGACGCGCGCGTTCGAAGAACGAAAGCGCGCCGGCGGGATCTCGCGCGCCGAGGCGCTGGCCGATCACGATCTGCACGGCGCTCTGCAATGGCGCGGGCACGACGAACGTCAGGTCGGAGACGACGTTGAGGGCGCGAAACCCGGCGATGGCGATCGCACCCAGCGGCGCCAGCATCGCGACGATGAACACGTCGGGGCCGATCACGCCGAGCAGAAAGATCGCTTCGGGCAAGCCCAGCGCAGCGCACCGTCGCGCCACGATCCACGGCAGCGTAAGCTCGGCAAAAACACGGTAATGCGGCCGACGCATCGTGTAGATCACCGCGTAAATCGCCGCGATGGTTTCGGAAAGCAGCGACGAGACCCCGGCGCCCTCGATTCCGAATGGCCGGTGCGTCCACCAGCCCAGGCCCAGAATGAGCAGCAGCGGGATGTGAATCAGATTGACCACCAACAGCACGAGGATTCCAAGTTGCCGGTTTCCTGCGGCACCGAGCCCGACGATCAACGTACCGGAAATCACGATGGGTACGATCGACGCGCACCGGAGTATCAAGTAAGTCGAGCTTGCATGAGCGCTCGGAAGGCTGCCGATCATCCAGTGGATCGCAACGCTCGACCCGGCTAAGCTTGCGGCGAAACAAAGCGCGCCAACGAGCAGCGGCACGACGACGCCGGCGCGAACGGTTCGCGCGAACCCGTCAACGTCGTGAGCGCCGATGCGTTGTGCCGCGACGATGGACGTGCCGCTCAAGAAGCCCGAGACGGCGAACACGATCGCGAGGAACAAGGTGTTGGCCGCGGTCGCGCCTGCCAGCGCCACGGTTCCGATGCTGCCGATCGCGATCGTGTCGGCGGTTCCGAGCAGTTGATCGCCCAGCATCTGCACGGCGACCGGAAGCGAAAGGCGCCGGAATGCGGCGCCAATTCGGGTGTGATCGACGATCATCGACGCTGAGTCCACCGGCGTTACCGGATGCTATCCAGGATGCGGAAGAAGGCATCGATGTCTTCATCGAGGGTGTAGAAGTGCGGGCCGACTCGTATGCCGCAGCCGGGGCGATAGTCGACGAAGACGCGCCGCTCGATCAAGCGGCGGCAGGCTTGTTCCGAGCCCTCGAAATCGATCCCGATCCAGCCGGTGCGCCTTTCGGCCTGCACCGGTGAGTTGATCCGCAACCCGCGCTCCAGCGCCATTCCGACGATCTTATCCGTGAGGCGAACGTTGTGTTCGTGAATCCGCGGAACGCCTACCGAGGCGATTAACGCGTGTCCCGGTGCGGCGACGGCGTAGCCGGGTATGGTCGGCGTGCCGTGACCGAAGCGGTACATCGAAGCGGCGTGAACGACGGGTGCGTCTTCAAATAAAAAGGGCCGCTCGTGAGCCATCCACCCGGTGACCGCGGGGCGAAGCGATTGCAGAAGCTCTGGTTTGACGTAGATCCAGCCGCAGCCGGGTCCGCCGCAAAGCCATTTGTGCGATCCGCCCGTCGCGAGATCGAGGTCCAACGCCCCGACATCGTAAGGATAGACGCCCGTCGTTTGGTAGGCATCGACGCAGAGCAGCGCGCCGACGGAGCGGCAGCGTTTTTGGATGGCTCCGACGTCCGACAGCGCGCCGGACACGTAGTATGCGTGCGAGATCACGGCGATCGCGGTTTTTTCCGTGATGGCGGCCAAGATGCGTTCGGTTGGAATCGTTCGTCCATCGTCCGACGGGACGACCCGAACTGCCGCGCCGTAACGCTCCCATTCACGCCAGACGTAGGTGAGTGAAGGAAATTGCAAGGCCTCGTAAACGACCTCGTTGCGCTCGCCGCGAAAGTCGATGCAGGTCGCTAGGGCCACCTGAAGCACCGAAACGTTTGGTCCCAAAAATACCGAGCCCGCCGGCGCCCCGACGATCGCTCCGATGCCGTCGGCGATCTCGGAGATTCGCGGCAACCAGCGCTCCCAGGCCTCGGGGCCGTCCGCCGCCCACTCGTCCCAATAGTCTTCCAGCGCGCTGCGAGCGCGCAGGGGGGCCGCGCCCATCGAATGGCTCACGAGATAGGTTGAGTTTTCGAGAATTGGAAATTCGGCGCGGTAACTTTGCGCCGACTTCAACGTTGGCGATAGGGTTTCGCTCATGCATACGTCCCCGCTCCGAGATACGTTCGAACGGCCCACAGCTCGGGGAAAAAACGATAGGCCAGCGTGCTCTCGAGATATTGTGCGCCCAAGGAGCCTCCCGTGCCGTGCTTTTGACCGATCATTCGCTCGACCATACGAATGTGCCGGCCGCGCCACAGCAGGAAACGCTCGTCGAACTCGATCAGCTCTTCGAGCAAGAGGTACAAGTCGTAATTTGCGGTCTCGTTCGTGTAGATCTGACGATAGCTTTCAATGAGCACATCGCTCGAGTCGGTCTCGAAACCGCGCCGTCGAAGCAGGGCCTTAACCCGGTCGTAGAGCGATGGTTCGGTTGCGCGGCGTTCCAACCGCGCTCGCTGGGCGTCATCCAACTCGATCCACTGCAGGACCTCCGTGCGCCGAACGCCGCATGCGAACTCCAGCTCCCGAAACTGCACCGATTGAAAACCGCTGGCCGGATTCAGATGGTCTCTAAACTGATTGAATTCTTGGGGCGTCATCGTTTCCAGGATGTCGACCTGCTGCTCGAGCAGCCGCTGAATCGTGTGGATGCGGCGAAAATGCTTGCCGACGCGCAGAAGATCGTCACGGTCGAGCGCGCCCGCGGCGGCATCGAGTTCGTGCAAAAGCTGCTTGAACCACAGCTCGTAGACTTGATGGATGACGATGAAGAGCATCTCGTCGTGATGAGGCGGCTGCGAAAGCGGTTGCTGAAGCTTTAGCAGATCACCGACTTTGAGATACGATCCGTACGAAAGTGGCACGACGAGCGGCTTACGGGGGGCGACGGGGTTCTCCTCGAATCGGCGCTGTTGTGACGCATTCACGCCTGGCTGCGCTTGCCGCGGTTTGCTTGCTCGCGGCTTGTTCGAGCGCGAGTCACGGCACGGCAGGGCGCCCCTCTCCGGAGGCGACGAATCCGATAGAGTTCCCGCTCTTCAACGGCGCGAGCGTCTTGTCGGCGCACGCCTGGCACAATACGATTTCGGCGCCCCCGGGATTCGCCGATAGCGCCGTCTTTTCCCAAGGGAAGGGGACCTATGACGGGCACGACGTCGTCGCCGGAACGCAAGCCATGATGCCGACCCTCGAAGCCTGGCTGGGCGACTTGAGCTCGCATCCTCCCGACGGTTACACCGTGGCAATCCATGGAAACGGCGTCGACGCGGTGCGGGCGCACACGCGCGATTTGGGCGTCGACTTCGTGGCTTTCGAGGGGACGGAGAACGGAAAGCGTCACGGCATAGTCGTCATGGCGGTGGACCCGGAGACGCTCGACGCGAAGGCCGGCCCGATGCTGGGGCTCATCGGCAAGTTCAAACTCATGCCTCGGTCGCTCCGAGATCCGATCGACGCTCAAGCCAAACGGCAAACCGGGTTTTCAATCAGCGAGGCGACGAACCCCGACACGCCGATCGGCGCGGCCGTTGCCGCTCTCGGGCAGCTGCGTGACTTCGGCGGTCGCGGTATCGTGCTCATCGACGCCGTCAAACAGTAACGCCTGGCTTGAATATCGCCCCATCCCGCGCGCGGGAGATCGGTGCTTGGGTCATGCTCAACGCGCTGTGGCTTCCGCTGACGTTTCAAGACACGGCGCTCATGACGATCGCCGTTCCGGCCGCGACGATTCACCTCGCCGCCGCAAACCACGTCTTGGTGCTCTCGCTATTGGCGAGCATTTCTGCACTCGCAGCAATGCTCGTGCCGCCCTTTGGCGGATGGCTTTCGGATGGATTGCGACGCCGCGGGGGCTCGCGCCGAAGGTTCGTGGCGGTCGGCATCGTCATCGACGTCGGCGCGCTCGTCGCGCTTGCCTACGCGCACTCGCTGACCTGGTTCGCGTTCTTCCTCGTGCTGTCGACCATAGGCGCCAACATCGCGCTCTGCGCGTATCAGGCCCTGTTGCCCGAACTGGTTCCACGCCGAAACTGGGGTGCGGTCTCCGGCGTCCGAGGTGCGACGACGCTGGCCGGAACGGTGCTCGGGTTCGGGATTGCCGGAGCGATGCCCGATCCGAGCTTGACGTTCATCGCGGCAGCGGTGGTCATGGCGATCGGAGGCCTTTCGCTGTTTGGAGTCGGCGAAGGCGTCTACGATAACCAAGAGCACGCGCACGTACGCGACTGGCACGATTTTTTCGTCGTCTTTGCGGCACGCACGCTGGTGTTCTTTGGACTGACCATGCTCCAAACGTTCGTCTTATTTTTCTTCCGCGACGTACAGAAGGTCGGCAACCCGTCCCTCGGAACGGCGCTGTACGCGTTTTCCACGATCGCGGGCGCCGTCGCCTCGAGCCTGTATCTCGGGTTGCTCTCGGATCGCGTGCCGCGAAAGATCATCACCTCGCTCGCCGTCGCGGCAATGGCCGTCGCAACGATCGGATTTGCGCTGGCCCCGGCGTTGAGCTGGATGCTTCCCTTCGCCGTACTTTTTGGAATCGGCTTCGGCGGCGTTATCTCGAGCGGATGGGCTCTGGCGATGGATTCGATCCCGAAGCTGCGCGACGTCGCGCGCGATCTCGGGCTTTGGGGAATCGCAACGCTTCTGCCTAACGTGGTTGCCCCGCTGGTCGGCGGATGGTTGATCGGGTTCTTTCACGGAACGCGCGCCGGTTATCAGGCGGTCTTCGGCCTTTCGGGGTTTAGCTTCGCGCTGGCATCCCTCGCAGTGCTGCGCGTCGGACGCAGGCCCATCTCGTCGCTTTGGGGCTGGCCCGTGCGCTTTTTGGCGGTCACGTTGAACTTTGCGTGGGATCATTTTGCCTACCGCATTCGAGGTTGGGGAAGCATCCCGCGGCGTCGCGGCCCGACATTGATTGTTGCCAACCATCAGCACGACCTCGAGTCAATGGTGATCGTCACGTCGACGACGGTGCGCAGCGGGTCCTGGCGCCATCCGATTTTTACCGCGAGCTCGCGGCGCATGTACGAGCCGGGCTTCATGGCCGAGCGGATTCCGTGGCTGCGTTTTATTTTGCGGCGCGTCAACGCCGGTCCGCTTTTCGTAACTCTTGGAATGCTGCCCATCGAAAACGAATTGGGCTCGCGCGCGGTGAGCGCGTTTGCGTGGTCGGTACAGCGGCGCCACGGCCCGCTCTTGCTGCGCGAGGTGTTCGACGAGAGCGTAGCCGCGGAGTTCCCGCCGGAAACGAAGACCTCGGATCTGCGCAGCGCTAGGTGCTTCGCGAAATCGCGCACCGTCGTGAAAGTTTCGGCGCTGCGCGAGCCCTACCGGCGCGAGATCCTCGACGAAACCCGCGCAAACATCGAGCTGGATCTGGCGCTGATGGAAGACGTCGTTCGCCGAGGCGGCTCGTTCTATCTCACTCCCGAGGGAAAGTACTCGATCGACGGGCGCATACGTCCGATGCGCGGCGCGGTCGAGCGCCTTGCGCCGTTAGCCGAAATTTACCTCGTTGGCGTGAGCTACGATCCGTTCGTCGCGCGGCGGCTTTCGATGTTGTATCGCGTCGAACGTTTCGGGCGGTTCGAAGAGGGTGGGATGGCAAAGCTGAAGCGGGCGCTGGCGGCAATTCGCCCGGTCGTTACTAGCCAGCTCCTGAGCGAATGGCTTGCGTCGGCACCGGAGCAATTCTCCGAGGAGGATGCCTGTGCGGCCGTCGCCGCTCGGCTGACGACGCTGCCGCCCACGCTTTTCGTCGAGCCGGAGCTTCGGCGCGATCCGCGCGCGATGGTGCACGCGGCGTTGCCGCTCATGGTCGGGTGGAACATCCTGGAACGCGTCGCGGATCGTTATCGACTGGCGGCGCGCCGTACCCATCCGCAGTTTCCGTTCGTCGAAGATATCGTCGCCTATCAGGCGAGTTTCTTGCAAGAAACGCTGGAGAACGCCGCGTTTACGAGCGTTCGAATGCAGCCAGACGTGCCCGAAGCGAGCGCGGCCGCGCGCCTTTGATGCGACCGTCGGCGCCGATAACGCGATGCGCCGGGATGAAGAGATCCAGCGGCGTTAATCCCATCGCGGTAGCCACGCCCCGATGGGCCAACGGTCGACCGATGGCCCGAGCGACATCGGCGTACGAGACGAACTCGCCAAACGACAGCGATGCGACGGCGCGCCACACCGCGATGCGAAAGGCACTGCCCTCGAGTGCCAACGGCAAGTCGAAACGCCGCAGGCGACGCGCAAAGTAGGCTCGCACCTGCGCGCTGGCTTCGACGAGCAACGAGTCGCTCGGTTTTCGCCCGGCCGGCTTGCGAGCGACGAAATCACTGGAAACGATCGCCAAACCGTTGCTTACGATCAACAAATCGCGACTTAACGGTGTGGGAATCCGGTGCTGCATAGGTCCGCCAGGGATCGACATGCAAGTCTCCGCGTCCGGTGACGGAACGACCGCGGGCCCCGCGACGTTCTCGGAATGACAAACGTAATTACTTCAGGAGGTCCTCGTGAACCGCGGAATCGTTCGAGCTCTACCGGTATTGGCCATCCTCATTCTCGCTGCATGCTCCGGCGGTTCGCTGGCTCCATCGCTGCTTCCGCAAAACGCCTCCGCGCTGGAACAGGACGCGGGCATGCCTCCCGATGCCCTTCTCGGGCCCGCAAGCGGCGACACCCCATTTATCGGTCCCAACCCGGTGCGCCGGCTCTGCTCGGCACCCCAGGATGCGGAGCACATGGAGTGCTTTGCGATGGTGCGGACGGACGTCGCGCCCGCGGTTCGCGCCGCCGCCGATCTGCAAGGTGCGCCCGGCTCCTGTATTTTTTCGAACGCCTACTGCCCCAGCGACCTGCAGGCGGCCTACGATTTGCCGTCGTTTACCAAGGGCGCGGGCAAAGTCGTCGCAATCGTCGACGCGTACGGCTATAAACACGCCGCGACCGATCTTGCGGTGTATCGCATTTCCATGGGGCTGAAGGCCTGCGGTACGGCAAACAAATGCTTGCGCATCGTCAATCAAAACGGGAATCCATCGCCGCTACCGCCCGAGCCTCCCAAGACCGACGATTGGAAGGGCGAGCAATCGTTGGATCTCGATATGGTTTCGGCGATCTGCCCGAACTGCAAAATCATTCTCGTTCAGACGGACAACAACAACACCTCCAATCTCTATGCCGGAGTAAAAACTGCGGGAAGGCTTGGGGCTAAATACGTCGGCGCCTCTTGGGGCGGCCCGGAAACCGGCGGGGACAACCCGATCTTCCATCAGGCCGGCGTCGTGATTGTTACCGCGGCCGGAGACAACGGTGGCGGCGGCCGCGGCGGCGGCCCGGAACAGCCGTGTTCCTACACGTACGTGGTTTGCGCGGGCGGGACGCATCTCGTGCACGCCCGCAACGCGCGTGGGTGGAGCGAAAACGTCTGGAACGATTTGACGTTCGACCGGTGCGGTTCCCAGGGCAATTCGTCGTGCGGCGCGACCGGCAGCGGATGCAGCAAGAAGATCGCAAAACCCGGCTGGCAGACGGACACGCAGTGTCGCAACCGTTCGGAATCCGACGTCTCGGCCACGGCATCGTTACGTTCGCCGGTCGCCGTGTACAACTCCGAAGAGGGTGGCACGTGCCCTAGCAATTGCTGGTTTGGTTTCGGCGGCACGAGCGCGTCCACGCAAATCATTGCCGGGGTTTTCGCGCTAGCTGGGAACGCGTCCACGCAAATCGGGGCGTCCGGCCTTTGGAAGCATCACACCGGCCACCTCAGCGACGTGATCGCCGGCAACAACGTCGACCCCAAGCTCGGGATTACGTGCGCCTCGCCGGTCAAGTACATCTGCACGGCCCGTGCCGGCTTTGACGGACCGACCGGTTGGGGAACGCCTAAGGGTCTGGGCGCATTCTAGAGGGACGATGAAACCCCTAGTCTTGAGCCTGGTTGCCGCGATCGGCCTCGTAGCGATCGCGGCCTGTGCGGGCGGGATGCAGCAGACTCCGCTCCCGGGCGTGGAGTCACAGCCTGCCCAAGCTCCCGCTCCGGCGGCGTCGTCGAATGCTTCGGACGCCCCGGATGCCTCTGACGGCTCGGGGGACGAGGTACCGATTTCGGACGCAAAGCCGTCAGCGCACAGCCCATCTGCGCCGCAGTCGGCGGGGCACTCATCGCCGCCGCAGCCGTCGGCGCACCCGTCGGCGCGCCCCCCAACGCAAGCCTCGTTCCGCAGCGTCTGCCACCGTTCGCAGTCGCCCGACCGCCGCGAGTGCTATGCGCTCGTGCGCGCGCAGCCACGCCGGAGCTGCGCCAAGACCACGCCGTACTGCGCGTCCGATATACAAGCCGCCTACGGGCTGACGCCGGCCGCAAAAACGCGTGGCAGGGGTCTCGTCGTCGCAATTGTTGATGCGTACGGCTATCCGGACGCGTCGAGCGACCTGGCGGTTTATCGCAAAAGCATGGGGCTTCCGCCGTGTTCCGCCGCGAATGGTTGCCTCAGAGTCGTGAACGAGCGTGGGCGAGCGAGCCCTTTGCCCAAGCCAAACGCGGATTCGACGGATGATTGGCGCCCTGAAGAAGCGCTCGACTTGCAGATGGTCTCTGCCGCTTGTCCGAATTGCAAGCTGCTGCTCGTGCAGGCGAACACCAACAAGAACGGCGACCTCGGCGCGGGTGTCAATGCCGCTGCCGCGCTGGGCGCAGTCGCCATCAGCAACTCCTACGGCGGCGCAGAGATGAATGCCGCCGATCCCGCGTATGCGCACCGCGGTCGCGCCATTACGGCAAGCGCCGGAGACGAGGGCTCCGGCCCGCGGCAGCCTTGTAGTTATGCCGGAGTCGTTTGCGTTGGTGGGACGGCGCTGGCGTCGCCGTCAGCCGGTCACGCCTGGCGCGAGCGCGCCTGGCGCTATGCCGGCAGCGGGTGCAGCGAGTACGTCGCCAAGCCTTCATGGCAGCGGATCCACGGCTGCGCGATGCGTTCGGAGCCGGACGTCTCGGCGGTGGCCGAGCCCGCGAGCGGGGTCGCGTTCTACGAAGCGGCCGGCGGCGGCTGGCAGCAAGCCGGTGGAACCAGCGTTGCGACGCCGATCGTTGCCGGGATGTTCGCGCTGGCATCGAGCGCGGCGCGCGCGAATGCGCCGCAGTGGGTATGGCGTCACGGCGGTAGCCCGAGCTACCGAGATATTCTATCGGGAGGTGGTTTCTAATGATGCAGGTTCGTGCAACCCTCTTTGGCGCGCTCGTGATTGCGAGTCTGGTGGCAGCCACTCCGCGCGACAGCGCCGTCATCCTGAACTCCGGGTCGACCAACACCGTCGGATTCAAGATTACGGTGTGGTCCGACGGACAGGCTTCGCTCGCCCAGCAAAATCGCGACGGCAGCGCAGCGGGCGCGAAGTCGTTTACGGTTCCGGCCGCCGTGGCCGCGCGCTTCTTTGCCGATTTGGCAGCCGCGCGCTCGAGTAATGCCGCGACGGTGCCGTGCATGAAGAGCGCGTCGTTTGGAACTTCAACGCACGTTACGTGGCAAGGGTGGGTCTCGCCGGATCTCGAGTGTCCGCCGAAGACTTCCGCCGGGGACGCGCTCGTTAAGGACGTTCAAGACATTCGGGAGGCGTCCGGCATCCCCAAGGAGACGTTACGGCAGCATTAGCAGCCGCTAGTTAGAGGCCGCTAAAACCGCGAGACCTCGGCGTGTGCGACCGCGCCGGTCAAATCGACGCTGCCGCTCGGGCGCGGGCTGGTCGCGACGAGATCGCTCAGGTGGCGTTCGCGCGCGAGCCGCCGACCATCGCGCAGTATTTGTGCGACCATCATGCGATACAGCTCGCCGCGATGGTTCTTCAAGTTTTGGATTTGACTGGACGTTTCCACGCGCGAGCGGCGATCGGCATCGGCTAACGTAGCGAAGCGCAGCGGAAGATCGCTCTTTGCGCTGCGTAAGCTCGCTTCGACAGCCGTCGCATCGGCGCCGGGGTGGTCGCTGGACGCGAAGGATTCGAGCCGCGACGCCAAGTTTGGGACGACGTCTGCCGCGCTCGATCCGGCGCGCAAAACCCCCAATCGCAACGCGAGGTTAGCGCCGGCTTTGGAGAGCAGTTCTGAAGCCATCTGCGCGTTGGCGAGCTCGCCGTCTCGTTCCAGCGTGGCCCGATAGCGCGCCAAAATCACCGCGTCGTTCGCGCGCGCGGCCGCCACCGCATCCGAGTCGCGTCTATTGAGCGCCGCCAGCCGGCCATGCAGCCGCGCGCGCGTCGCAGCATCGAGATGCAGATCTTGCAGCTTGAGCCGGAGGACGAGCCGAACGCCCGAGTCCCGGCGCGCGAGATCGAACGCGAGGGTCAGCTCCTTTTCATGTAGTTGTTGCTGCCGCGCCGCCACGGCACGCGCGGTTCGCTGTGCGATTGCGATTGCGTATCCGCGAAGATTGGCGTTGGTTTCGCGGGTTAGCTCGTCGCGATACGCGCTCATCTCGCCGTTGGGAGCGTGCTGCGATGCGAGAAGGGCCCCCATGGCTTGACGTTCTTGCACGTGATCTCGCGCTGCGCCCGCAGCAATCCGTTGGACCTTCGCCGTCGTCCCCGCCACGTCGCGCTGCACCGCGGCTGCGCCGCGCTCCGTCTGCGCACCAAGCGCGCTCAGCCCGGGAACGTCCCGGGTATTTTTGAGCGCCGCGATCTCGCGATCGTATTGCGCGAGAATCTTGTGCAGCGGATGAACCGATACCAACCGCGGAAGGTCGATGAAGCCGACCGGCGCCGTACGGCTGGCGGCCGCGCACAAGAAGACGCCGAGCACCAGGGCGCAGGCGCGTCGCGAAGCCCTCACGGAAACTTCCGTACGTAGGAGAACGCGACACCGTTCGTGCCGCCGGCCGGCGTGAAGGACGTCAGCGGATTGAGATTCATGACGTCCATGCCGATGGATTGCGGCTGCTGGAGCGCCAACAGGGTCGGACCTTGCGACGTATAGGCCGTCATGCGGAGCCCGGTTGCGGGGTCCGGGTGCGCTTCGAGCGTGATGCTCTGCGTACTGGGATAACCGAAGGTTTGCGCAAAGATGGCGCTCACGTATTTTCCGAACGCTTTGACCGCGCTGATGCCCACGCCGCGCTGAATGTCGCTGCTGATTCGAACCTCGTTGAATCCCAGCGATCCCGCGAGAGAAGTTGAGAGCGGCTCGAGCATATTGCGCGTGAAGGCGGTATTGAGCTGCCCCAATGCAACGTTCGTTGCGGCGGAAGTTGCCGAAAAGCCCTGTCCGTTTGCGCGAACGCCGCGCACGGCGCCGAACTGCTGCGCGCCGACCAGGAGGCCGAGGATCTGTTCCCGGCTGTAAGCCGGGTCGGACGCGAGCGCGAGATTCATGTTCGTTACGCGACCGGTAACGTGCAGGCGAATTGCCGTTGCGGGATCGGCGACGAACGTCGTGGCGGTCGCGTCAACGTCGGGAACGACGCCGCCGGACGGCTCGAAGCGCACGCTTCCGCTTTCCAGGCTGAACGTGCGATAGAAGTCGAGCGATCCGCCGGTGGAGCGGAAACTTCCGTCGAGGGTTGGTGCATCCAGCGTTCCCGCCAAAGCCACCTCTCCGGTTGCTCCGATATCGACGTTCCTGCTTTGTATCCGGACGTTGGGGCCCGCGGCGATCCGGACGTTGTTGAACGCGACCTGGGGCAGGCGTGGATGAGCCTGAACGCCGCCCTGCTGGTTCAAAAAAGTGTTGAGCGGGATGCGTGCATTCGAGATGGAGACGTCGCCGCTCATTTGGGGAACGGCCCCCCGAGCGCTCGCGAGTGAAACGTTTCCAGCGAGGATCCCTTGGAAGTAGTTGGGCATGTCGAGCCGTGCGTTCGTGGCCGTTACCTGTGCGTTCAATGCGGAGTCGTCGGGGTGCCGCAGGTTTACGAACGACGCCGCGGCGCTGCCTGCAACCGTACCGCCCCCTACGACGGCTCGCGACTGAAGATGCGCGTTGCTGCCCGCGAAAGTTAGATCGGCCGCGACGCCCGTAATCGGCGAGCGCTCCATCGGACCACCGAAGGTCGCGTCCCGCAAGCTCAGCGAGCCGTGCAGTTCGGGGGCTTCCAGCGTGCCGCGCGCGCCAACCTCACCGTCAATCCGCCCGGTCGTGGCCGTTCCCTTCGGAAGTAGAGCGACGAAGTTCGACAGCTCGATGTCGTCGGCGCGTATCGAGCCCGAGATCGGAGCCTGCGTAAGCGTCACGCGCGATCCGTCGAAGCGAATCGGAACGACGGCGGAAAGAAACGCCCTGCCGCGCTCCAGATCCACCTCGCCCCCGCGCACTTGCAGCTCGCGGGTATCGGCGTCGATCTCACCCGCAATCCGCGGTATCGTCAACTCGCGGTACCGTACGGACTGCAGCGCGATCGCGTCGCGTAGCCGCGGCGCCGCGCGCGTGCCCTCCACGTGCGCGACGGAGTCGAGCGTTCCCGTTATGGGAGGATTCTTGCCGGTGGACGCGCGCAGAAAAGCCCCAAAGTCGGAACTGGTGCTATGCGCGGTCAACGCGAGTGGAGCGCCCGGGCGCAGTCCGAACGTGCCCGAAGCCACGGTGCTCAAGAACGGCAGCTCGAGTGTCGCAGATTGAATCGTTCCTCGTCCGTGCGATGCCGAGGCGCTCACTTCAAAGTGCTGGATCGTCAAACGACCCGCCGTGCCACCGAAGATCGCGGCGTGCAGGTTCATTGCGATGTCCGGATAGCTTCCCGAGAGCGTCGTCTGTGCGTCCAGGCGTCCGGTAACCGCTGCGTGCAATCCGAGCATCGGCAACCACGTGGCGAGATCGACGTCGCGAGCGCCCGCGCGCAAATCGACACGCATCGTCGACGGCAGGATGCTTCCGGCTACGCGAACCTCTCCCGCAGCGCCCCCGAAACTCAGCGCGCCGTTCACGGCCCGACCCGCCGTTTCCCAGCGTGCCGCAACGCTGCCCAGCGCGATGCGCCGGAAGCGCGCATCGGAAAGGCGTGCGTCTCCGCCGGTGGCGACGATTCGCGTTCCGTCGAGGGTCGCGTGAAGCGCAAGCCGGCCGGTTCCGGCAAACGTATCGCCCTGATCGAAGAAGTCGTTGAAGTCGGCGAGATCGCTGCGAGGTGCGTCGATGGCGAGGCTCGCGTTGCCGACGCCGGTATCGCCATGCATCGCAACCGCCGTCGAACCAACGAGCACGTGGCCTCCGCTCAGCGCCAACCTGCCGAAATCGCCGCTGATGGCGCCGCGCAGATCGCGAAACGGCAAACCGTTGACCGAGCCCTCCGGCGCACGCATCGTGCCGGCGAATGAGGGCGCGCGCCCCGTTCCGCGCACGCGCACCGAGGCATCCAGGCTCCCCTGAACCAGCGGCGCCGTTCGCGGCCGTACCGTCGCCACCAGCGCGCGCACGTCGGAAGAATGGAGCTCCGTCGTAAGATCGTAACTCGGTACCAGCGCGGGCCGCGGCGTGAGGCCGGTGATCGTTCCCGCGACGCCGACGAAAAGTGGTCCGATCGCTACGTCCGCATCGTGTAGCTGCAGTGCGCCGCCCGAGTATGCCACGCCGGCGTTTCCGTTCACCGCAAAGTTGCGGTAGCGGCCGCCGGCAACCACGACCGTGCCTGCGACTCGAGGCGATTGCGGCGTTCCCGTCACCGCCGCGCCGAAGCTCGACCCGTCGCCGGCGCTGCCGAAGAGACTGCCGCGTATCGCTCCGTTTTCCAGCGCGAGGTTTCCGTGCGCGTCGACAGCTCCCCACGCAGCGGTGAGCCGGCCCGCCAGAGCGATTCCGATTCCGCTTTTTGCCTGACCGGCGACCGCGGTTCCGCTAACCGCGGCAGCCTCCGTGCCGACGGGAAAGTTGCGCGCCGCGATGAGCCCCAGGCTGGAGTCGTGCCGTCGATCGAGCGCGACGCGCGCGTAGATCGAACTCGCGCCGCTCCTGATGGAGAGCGGCCCAACCGATCCCGTTCCTTGGCTGTCGACGCTGAAGATGCCGTCGATTCGTTGGTCCGCACGACCGCCCCAAACCGCTCCATGCAGTGCGATGGCTTTCGGATCGTCGGCCGTTGCCATGGCGACGGAGTGTAGAGGGATCTCCGGTAACAGTCCGCCGACGTAGGGAATGGCGCCTGGCGGCGACTCCACGCCGAGCAGCATATCGATCGCGCCGGGCCGGCGTTCGAGCGCGGCACGTCCGCGCGCCGTAAGATTCAATTGACGATACGCGGCGTTGAAGGCGACGACGTCGAGTTCGCGCCCCTCGAAAGCCACCAGGCCCGCGATCCCAGCGAGCGGAGTTGAAGCGTACGTGAGATGCGGCGAACGGAGATCGATCCACGCGATCGGCCTGGCCGTTGGACCTTCAATCAGCAGTGCGAAACGTACCGGACCGTCGACCGGTAAACGCGCGGCCTGCGTAAATGCCGTGCGCAGTTGCGCCGCCTCGCCGCTGCCGCGGACCGCGACGCGCAATCGCGGATTGCCGATTCCGTAGATGCCGCCGTTGATTTGCACGGGCACGGCGGCAAGGTTTGCGTCGAGTCGCGTCGTCGTCAATCCGTCGTCATAAACGTCGACCGGCCCGCGAACGTTATCGATCGGTTGGGATAGGCCGGTGATGGCGATCCGCGCCCCGGAAAGCATCGCGTTGGCCGCGAGATGCGCGCGCAAGGTGCCGCCGGCGTCGTCTAGTCCGACGTAGCGCGCGTCCACGTCGCGCAGCGTTCCGCCGAGAAATCGAAGCGAGGCTGAATCGGTGATGAAATTGGCGGCCGCGGCGACCGGGAGTTCGCCGGCAGTCCAATGCTGATCGGCATAGCCGTCCTGGGGATTCAGGTCTCCCCGGCCGCGAACCGGATAGAGACGATCCCGTCGTTCGCCGTACTCCAAGCTGACGCTGTAACGCGAACGCGCGGCCGTCGATACGTCGGCGTCGACGTTCAAATCTTGCACGTACATGCACCGTTGGCTCGGAAGGGCTTGGGAGCGTTGGTCGATGACCTCGATCGAGCCATCGCGCACGCGTGCCGCGACGATCAACGCCTGTTGGGGTTTGGGTGGCTTGGCTTGCAAATTCGGGACGGGAACGTTGTAGCTGCCGTCCGGCCTGCGAACGATCGTAACGTGCGGCGACTCAGCATTTACGGCTTTCAGGCCGTATAGCCGCTTACCGCCCGGCAGCAAATCGCGCAGATCGTAATCGATCTCGAGTCGTGGGATTTCGGCGATGGGCTCGTTGCGCAGCGATGTGACGCGCACGTCTTCGAAAACGGCCCGGTCGGATGTCAACAGCATGTGTCCGAATGAAAGATGGACGTGCGCGACGCTCTCGCCCATAGCGATTATGGCGAAACGAGCCGCCGCGCGCCATTGCCACAGAGCGAGCGCAAGGATGCACAAAATGCCAATCGCGACGTAACCCCACCGCCGACGGCTTCGCACGTGCCTCATCCTTCGTTCTTCCCCGTTGCCCGCGAGGTGCTATCCTGCGGGAGGCGCCCGCTCGCCGTCGAACCGCCTTGCACCTCGAAGGAGCGCCTGATGAAATTAGTCGAGAGCATCGATCGCGGTATGCTCGAGAAGGGCCGGCTCATCGCTGAATCCAGCGAGTTCGCGATCTTCGATGTCGGCAGCGATACGTACGCATTGGTTCACCGTCACGAGGGGGTGGACTGGCAAGGCATCACCATTTCCGGAGATGGGCTCTTTCGGGTCGCCGAGCTGCTCGCGCGCGCCACCCGTGCGCTCTACAGAAACGTCGCAGCGGAGCTCTCCAAGGAACGTAATCGCTAAAACCGCCTCTCGCCGAGCCGCCGTCGGCGATTAGCGAGTGCCCCCTTTGGATATGCTGAGAGGGGTGAGCGTTAAGGTACGATTTCGGGGTCGCTTCCCATGCTCTCCCGACGGAGCGCGACGTGCCCGCAAGCAACTTATGGAGTTCGCGGCGGCCTGGCTGCGGGGCGATCACCTCGTTGATCTAGAGCTCGCCTGTGGCGAAGCGCTCGCAAACTGCGTCGAACACGCCGGCGGGCCGGTTCTGACCGTGGACTGCTCGTGCGACGGCGACGTATTGATTACCGAGATTCGCCATCGCGGACAAGGATTCGACCCCCCGCGGGGCATCACAGCACCGCCCCGCGGCGCGTTGCGCGGTTATGGCCTCTTCATCATGCATCACGTGCTCGATGGGATGGAATTCTTGGACGGTGGAACGGGGCTGCGACTATTCAAGAAGCTTCCTTGCGCGACCGAACGGTAAACCCGACCGGCCCCAGCTAATTCTGATGCGGCTCACCCGCGCCATGGGCGTGCCCGCACTCGTGGCAGACCTCGATTGCCGCGATCGTTTTTTCCTCGAGTGTCAGTCGCGCCTCGAGAAGCTGATCGCGCTTTTCCATGCCGGGATCGTCCTCGAGCGCCTTTTCAGCCAAGGCCTTTTTTTCGGCCGCCGCACGTACCTCATAGATGGCGTCGATTTTCCTGCTGGACCTTCCCACCGCCACTCCTTACGCGGTCTTTCCGCGTCGTTCCCGTGAACGGCCGAGGAGGTTTGCTCGTTAAGGGTAGAAAACGCGCGTCATCGTTGCGCCAGAGGAGGACTCTCTAGATGAAACTCGGCAGCGCGCGAGTTAACCGCTTCGCCCTGTTTTCAGCCGCATGCGCCGTCGCGTTCGGCATGATGACGGCAACGTCGCCCGCCGCGCTCGACTTCGTCGTCGGCGCGCGGACGGTCGTCAAGAGTGAGCCGGTGAGCAACTGCAATGCCCAGGCGCGGAAGACCTTGGACGCAGTGCTCCAAGACGCGGCCGAAGTCGGTAGCGGCGATACCGGGGAATGGCGAGCATACGCGGCGGCCGACGCATCGGGCCATTCCTCCGCGGCCGCCGCGATTCACTGCTATCCGCTTGACGACGGATACTTGGCGACGTTCACCTGTGCCGTCGAGGTGCCGCCGAATCCCGACAGCGCAACCGCTCTTTGCACGAAGCTCGCCACCGCGTTCGGTTCCAAGTCCGCAGCACTGGCAGCGCCGGCGCGCGCCGGACGGCCGCGATGGCGCTAAACGCTGGACGCAGGCTGTGGATCCTCGGCCTCGCCGTTTCGGCGGGCACGCTCTGGTGCAGTGCCGCGGCGCCTGCCGCGGTCGAGATGTCCGTCGGAATCCGCTACGTCAGCCAATCGGGATCGCTTGCGGAATGCAGCTCGAAAGCCAAAGCCGCGCTCAATGCATATCTGCCCGGTCCAACCGAATCGTCGCCCGGTAGCGGCGAATGGGTCGCGCAGGCGCAAAACCCCCAGGCGGGTGCTCCGACCTCTGCGGGCACCGTTCGCTGCTACCCCCTCACCGCGGGGTACGTGGTCACGTTTACGTGCGCCGTGCAGCTGCCCGAGAACCGATACGGCGCCGATGCGCTGTGCTTGGACATCGCGCACAAGTTCTATGGCGGTCCGTTGACCGCGCTGGCCGCCATGCCGACGCCTACACCAATCCCGACCGGCTGCAGCACCGTGAATTTGGTCGGCACCTGGGTTGCGGACGACAAGCCCGGACTCACGCTGACGATGGACCTCACCGGGAACGTGACCGACAACGAAGGCGTTTCCGGCAACTGGGGCCTCAAAGGCACCACCGTGACGCTCACCTATTACGGGGAACACACGCTCACGCTCTCTTCGGACGGGAAGCGCATTCGTGGCGGAGGCTACAGCTTTACGCGCAAGTGCTAGCATGCTTTTTGCTGCGCCTCGGAACACGCCGACGGATCCTTTCGGCGGGTTAGAAACGCAGCGCCTGCGGCTCCGCCGCTACACCGCGCGCGATCTGCATCTCATCTACCGCTTGATGAGCGACCCGCTCGTGATGCGATATTATCCCGCCGTGTACGATCTCGATCGCGCGCGCGTCGCGCTCGGCAACGTGGCCCGCTCGTACGAGCGGTACGGCTACTCGCTCTTGGCGGCGGAACGAAAGTTGGACGGTGTCTTCGTCGGCCACGTGGGATTGCTGCATTGGGACGATGTGGACGCGCGCGAGGACGTGGAAGTCGCGTATATGCTGCTGCCCGAATACTGGGGCAACGGCTACGCCACCGAGGCGTCGCGAAGCTGCAGGGATTGGGCGTTTGCGAATCTCGACGTCGACCGCATCGTATCATTTATCGTTACGCAAAACGCGCCCTCGATCGCCGTTGCCGAGCGCAACGGGATGCTGCCCCTGAAGCGAATCGAACACAATCGGTTTGGCGAACCGATCTACGTCTACGGCATTTCGCGGGCGGAGTGGCTGGCGGCTCGTACGACCGAATGATTGTGAGCGATGATGTTCGCGAGCATGCCGGGCGGATTGGCATCGGGCCGTCGGAAATCCATCCGGCTGCTGACTGCAGCGCCGAAGGCCAGTTTGCCGCTCCTGGCGGACGTGTTGACCTTCGGCGGGATCGCATCGTAGGGCCGAAGGCGCGGTGTCGGCAGGAAGGCCGCGGACAGCGGCACGGCCATTCCGTCGTAGGTTGACAAGGGCGGCAAACCCAAAAGAAGTTCCATCGTGCGCACCACGCTCACGGTCGAGTAGTGTGCGTGCTGCAGGCCGCCTTTTGCGTAGGGCGACACGAGGAAGAGCGTCGTTCGTTGACCGCTGACGTGATCGGGGCCGTCCTGCGCGTCGTCCTCGGTGATGAATATCGCCGACGAACGCCAGATCGGCGAATGGGAGATGGCCTGAACCATCAGGCCGACGGCGTAGTCGTTGGTGGCAACGTAGGCCACGGGCGTTAGCTTGCCCGGCCTGCTGCCGGCGGTGTGATCGTTCGGAAGCCAAATGTATTCCAGCTGCGGCACGCGGCTGCCGCGAGCGAACGAATCGAATTCGCGGCGCCACTCCTTGACGCGGTCCAGATCGCTGTAGTCGAGGTTCCAGCCGACGTAACGCGGATCGTAGAGTCCTATCAGGCTCGGCACGGGGAACTGCCCTCGGCCATTCGCGTTCGGCACCGTCATCTCACCGTAATCGCGAAACGATACGCCGGCGGCCTTTGCCGCTTGCCAGATGTAACCGTTCCGCGACATGCCCACGCCGGAGAGCCAGTCGTCCCCGCCTCCGCGGTCGCCGTAGTTCGCCGGCCAAACGCGCTCGATGTAGTCGTTCACGAACGCCGCATCGGCCCAGTTGTGCCCGCTTTCGCTAACCTCTCCACTTGCATAGGCGTTGTCGAACAAGCCGAACCGCACGGCGAACGCGTGTTGATTCGGGGTCACCCGCGAACCGAACCACGTGAGTTTCGGATCTCCGTTTCCCGTCGGAATGTCGCCAAGCACTTGATCGTACGACCGATTTTCTTTCAAAATGAAGAAAACGTGCCGTATCGGGCCGCCCGGTCGGAGGATGGGGCTGGAACGCACCGGCTGCCATCCGGTCGCACCTTGCGGATTGCCCGCCATCGTATGCCGCGACAAATCGACGATCCGAATCGAGCCGTACTGAATCGACGCGACGTAATCGTAGTTGCTCTTGCTGTCCCTCGCGTTGAAATAGGGATTCGGGCGCGTGCCCTCGCCTTTCCCATTGATGATGTAAAGACGGTTGCCGATCGGCACGACGTCGGTCGGATACCATCCTGCCGGTATGCGGCCGACCAGCATTCGGTCGCGTACGATCGCGATTGAATTTGCGGCTCCGAGGCTGACGAAGAGAGAGCGATCGCGCCATGCTAGCGCATTGGGGGAAACGCCGGCTAATCGCCGCGCGGAGTCCCCGACGAAAATGCTCGCGAGCCTTTTGCCGGTTGAGCCGTCGTACATTCCGACGGAGTCCGCGTCGCTCTCGGCGACGTAGACGGCGCTGCCGATCGGCAGTACGTCGGACGGGTGCAGTCCCGTCGCGATCCTTTGCGTAACGAGGGTGCTCGGATCGATGTTCTCGACGTAGCGGCTCGAGCGGTTCGAGGCAAACAGCGCCTTGCCGTCGGCCGCAAAGGCCAATCCGCCGATACGGCCGCCGATCTTGACGGGCGTCGCGCTCGAGAGAGCGTCCAGGCTGCCGATGCGAACGGAGAAATCGCCGTCGGTCGCGACGGCAAAGGTGCCGCGCGACATCGCGACCGCTGTCGGATAGGATCCCTTGGGCATCGCAATTCTGCGCACGGCTTTGCTTGCGACGTCAACGTCAAGGAGCGCATCGGCGTTTGCTCCGGCGACGAGCACGTGACTCGCGTCGATCCATACCGGACGCCCAAAGGCGCCCGGCAACGGAATCGATGCGAGTTGGTTTAGGTCCGACGTGCCGTAGATGCGCAGGGTCGGCGGGTTGAAGCCCGATTCGACCACCGCCAGGGTTCGGCCGTCGGTTGAGGCCGCCGCGCCCTGCGGCATCGTGTCGGTTAGCGTCACGATCGATTGGGGCTTTTCGATCGCCCAATCGTTTGGCAGATGCGCGTAAGCGTCGGAAGCAATCGATTGCGGCGCGGTGATTGCGAGCGCGCCAACGGTAACGAAGCAAGACGCTATCGCGAAGACGCTTATCCGTATGTTGCGGCGCGACATTGCAGCGAGGAAGGGCTTGCGGGCGAAGAGAACATTATCCTCTACCGTTCATCAACTAAGATTGCCGAGCTACCATGAAGGAGAAGCGACGTTGAAATCGCGCGCATTGTATACCGCGGCGGCGATTGCCGTTGGGATCGTTAGCCTGGCTTTGGCTTCGTGCGGGGGACACCCGCCGAACGCCAGCCTTGCGTTTACGCCGCAAGCGATGAACGGGGGGTCGACGCAACCGCAGGCTGGTGATAGCGCGACGCTCCTTTCGAACTCGCTGGGATCGCACGTCGCGTTCCGGGTTTCAAAGGATCCGAATCGCACCTTGCCGGCGCCCAACCGCGCCTGGTCGATGCTTCCCGGGACGCTTCGCGCCGAGTTCGCGGCGCCGCTTCGTGAGACGACCAACGTTCGACCCGGCCTGCGACTGACGTTCAAGTACGGCGTGGGGCAGGCGGCACGAATCCGCGCCGGGCAGGCAGCGCTTCTCGAAATCGATTACGCAGATGGGCGCAGGGTGCGCTTTGTGTTGCCCGACGACTTGCGGCAAGCGGAGCTTACCGCGACGGTAGACCTGCCGGCGACGCTATTGGGTGGTGCGAAGAGTGTGAGCATGGCACTCGGTGTAGACAACCGGCACTTCCAATCGCAGCCGCCCGGGCCACGCTATTGGGACGGTAAGAAGTGGAGCCGCGACGGCAAGATCGAGGCGGGAAAGAAGACCGTCGTGCTGATCCACGGCATTTTCTCCAGCGTTGAGGATTCGTTTCCCACCTCCAGCCCCGTGCCATGTCCCGAAAAGATTGCGAAGGCCGGGGGCTACCAACAGGTGCTGGGCTGGGATTACGATTGGTTCTATCCGCCCAGCATCGAGGGGCCCTTGTTCAACAAATTCCTGCACGACATCGGGCAAGCCGGCGTGCCATCATTCGACATCCAAGCCCACAGCTACGGCTCGCTCGTGACGCTCGCGGCCGTTCCGGGATTGGACGCAAAATCCAGAGTCGACCACGTGGTAACGCTGGGCGGCCCACTGCCCCTACGCGGCACGCCGCTAGCAAAGAAGGAAAACGGCTGGCGCATGGGTTTCGTTCTGGGCGTTTTGGATTCGTTCTCCGACGAGCCACCCAGCAACGTCGACAAAGCCATCGACAGCGGAATGATCGCGTCGCTTGCGCCGAACTCGCCGGAGCTGGTCCGCATTCGCAACGGTCTTAAAAGGGTCAACAGGACGTCGTTCGTGGAAGCGGCCGGTACGCACTGGCTGTGTTTGGTCCACCTCTATGGGGCGTGCATTCTTTCGGAGGAATACTTCAAGAAGGTCCTGATCGACGGCAGCGGGGTTACGTTGCCCTGGGACGGCGTGGTCGAGACGACCGCCGCCACATCCAAAGACATTCCGAATCCCGTCGCGACGACCTTTCCGCTGTCACACGTCGAGCTTCAGTGCCACGACACGGTGATCGACTGGGTCGGGAAGCAGGTCGGCACCTAGGCGGCCGCACGCGTGTGCGACGCGCGCTAGCTCGCGAAATCGCGTAACAGCTCGGCTTCTCGGTGCGCGTCGAGTCCCACCGGATTGTCTGAATGCGTCGCTTGCGTCCAGTCGAGAACGGATCTCACGGTGTCCGGGATCGGGCGGAGCGCGAGGCCGGCGGCCAGCGCCCTTGCATTATCAATTTTCATGAGTCCGTCGAACTGCTCGCCCGGCGCCCACAACGGCATCTCCGTCCAGGGCGCGACGCGGCGCTCGGTCAGCAACGCGGAGTCCGCCCAGCAAAACCGCGACGGCGGCGCTCCGCGCTCGCGCGCAACCGAAGCCGCCACGTCCAGGAACTGCTCCATCGAAGTCGGCTTCGCCGGCCCGACGACGTTGAAGACGCCGAAAACGTCGCGCGCAAGCGCGGTTTCGGCGAAGCGTGCGACGTCGGCTGCGTCCACGAACTGCACGAGACGCTCCGGCGGTCCGGGCACGAGAGTCAAACCGGCGCGCAGAAGCCGCTCGCACCAGTAGGTGAAGCGTCCGGTGTAGTCCCATCTGCCCGCGATGAGTCCCGGGCGTAAGATCAGGGAGCGCGGCGAGGATTGCGCCAGCACGAGGCGCTCGCAGGCCATCTTTTTGCCGCCGTATGCCGCCGCATCTGCCGGATCGAAGGTTTCGATCGTCGGGGCTTGCTCCGAGATTCCGGCGACCGAGAAGTCCGCGTATACGCTGACGGTGGAAATGAAAAGATATCGATCCGATCGCAGCCGCAGCGACCGCCGGACTTGGTCGGGTTCGTAAGCGTTGACGTCGACGATCGCATCCCAAGTTTCCGTATCGACGACGCTCAAATCTCCGTCTCGGTCGCCCAAGCGGACCTCGACGTCGTCCGGGAGACTACACGTCGTTTGTCCCCGATGAAAGCACACGACCCGGTGGCCGCAGCGGGTGAAGACTTGGACGACGTGACGGCCCACGAATCGCGTACCGCCCAATACCAAGACGTTCATGCTGCGCGTGCTCCAATTCTGGCGTGCCGCCGAATGAAATGTCTAGAAACTTCGTGGAGTCTCGGGTGGCCGGGCGATAGGCTTGATGCAACAACAACCCGTTTTTGAAAGGATCTTCGCAAAATGCATCGCCGCAATTTCGCCCTTCAGGCCGCTACCGGCCTCGCCATCACGTCCCTGCTTGCCGCTCCCCTCGCGGGCTGCAGCGGGAGCTCCTCTTCCCTACCCGCAACGCCGTTCTCGGCGCCCTCCGCTCGCACGAGCGAGCCGGCCTCGGCTCAAGGCATCGGATCGCAAGCCCAACTGAGCCCTGAGGCGCAAACCGACGCGCGCCGCAAGAAGAAAGTCAAGCTGCTCTTCGTGAGCGACAACGAGAACAACCGGGTCCTCGTGTATGACGCCGCGAGCAAAACGCAGAATCCCCCTCCGATCCGGACGATCACCAACGGCATCCAGGCGCCCAACGGCATGACGACCGACAAGTCGGGTAACCTGTACGTCGCGAACTATGTCGCAAACACCGTCACCGTTTACGCGCCAAACGCCACCGCGCCGAAGACGACGATCTCCAACGGCCTGAATGGCCCATGGGACGTCAAGGTCGATGGTTTCGGGAACGTGTTCGTCGCCAACGTTCCGCTCTACGGCGGCACGAACACCATCAGCGAGTATCCCGCAGGCTCGTCGTCGCCGAGCGTTACCTGGTCGGCTCCGAGCGGTCTGACGATCTCGGGCATCGCGTTGCTCAATCCCACGATGCAGGGCCAAACCTCCATCTACGCACTCGCATACTCCGTCAACGGGAGCGGCTTCGCGAGTGGGACCGCCCTGACGTGCTATCCCGGGTCCTCGACCTGTACGAACCTCGGGTACAGCTTCGGTCAGACGGGTGGCATTGCCGTCGCGCAGTCGCCGACGAGCAAACCGTTTGAGTGGCTCGCCGTCGATCAGTACATTCCCGGCGTCGACATCTATACGCAGGGGCAGTCGAGCAAACACATCGTGACGGGCGGCACGCCCGAGTTCATCGCGCTGAACTCGACCGACAACCAACTCTTCGTAGCGGATCGCTTCTACGGTCACGTCGTCGAGTACAGCTTCCCGGCAGGAAAAGAGTTGAACACCTATACTCCGGGCGGCGCGCAAGTCTACGGCGTCGCGACCTTCCCGGCGGGGACGTATCACTAACCGCGGTTTCTCCGAAATACCCCTGGATCGCTCAGCGCCGATTGTGGTCGACAACGACTGCAGTCGGCGCTGGCTTTGCCTCGCGCGCTTGCTGGAGCGCGCGCTCGAGCGTGATGCTCGCACCGATCCGCCACTGGACGTCGAACGCCTCATCGCCGAGCATGCCGCGCACCCTCGCCAACTCGGCTTCGTAGTCCGCACGCTCGGAGGGGAATACCGGGGTGCCGATCGTGCGTCGCAAAGCCTCAGCAGCGCCGAGTAGACGCGCGCCTCGGGCCGGGTCTCCGACGGCGGCAATGGTGCAGGCGAGGTCGTCCAGTGTTCTCGCGAGTGCCGACTTGTTCGGCATCGAGTCGAGCAGATCGAGTGCCTCGTGGTAGCGCGCGAGCGCCAGCTCGTAGTTGCCTCGCTTGTGCGCAACGGCGCCGAGATTTACGAGCGAGTAATAGACGCTGCCGGTGTTCCCGACGGCGCGCTGCATTCGCAGACATTCGCCAAAAAGTTCCTCGGCGCGCTCGAAGTTTCGTTCCGCGGCTGCGACCAGGCCGATCTTCATCAGCGCGTGAGCGAGCCCGGATTCGTGGCCCAGACGACGATAGATCGCCACGCTTTCGTCTCCCAATGCCGCCGCCTGGGCGAGATCGTTCTTGGAAAATGCGATCGAAGCGAGATTAGACAGGGAGCTTGCGATGCCGAGCTCGTCGCCGAGGCGCTTGCGAAGCTCGAGGCTCTCGGCGTGCACCCGTTCCGCCCGATCGTACTCGCCGCGAAACTGCAGGATGATCCCGAGCGACGTGAGCGACGCCCCGAGGCCCGCGTTATCGCCGATCCGTCGCTGGAGCTCGATGGCCGGCTCGCAGGATGCGAGCGCTTCGTCGAAGTTCCCAAGCGCCGACAGCAGCACGACGTGGGCACGCAATACCTTCCCGTACAGACTATCGGGCACGTCGGACGCGGAATCGCTTCGCAGAAAGAGAAACCGGCGAATCCATCCGGCGCCTTCGGTGAGATGTCCGTGCAGCCACCAAAACCGCCATACCGCCGCCACCAACTCGAAACCAAGCGCGGTCGCGGCGCTGCGCTCCGCGTATTCCAACGCGGCGCGGATATTGGCGTGTTCGCGCTCGAAGCGCGCGAGCCAACGGCCCTGACCGGCGCCGGACAACTCGCGTTCGGCGGTTTGCGCAAAACGTAGAACGTATTCGGCGTGCCGGCGCTGAGCGTCGGCGAGCTCGCCGCTTTCCACGAGCCGCTCGTGCGCGTATTCGCGGAGCATCTCGAGCATCGATACGCGTGGTTCAGCGTCTGCGTCTTCCCCGAGCGAGAGCATGTTCTTGTCGACGAGCGGCGCGACGGCAAAGAGGATGGAGCGGTCCGCGAGCGCGTTGCCCGCAACCGCAGCCGCCGCCTCGAGATTACCGCCCCCCCGCAGCAGTGAAAGCGCCCGAAAGAGGCGTTGCTCGTCCTCGAACAACAGGTCGTAGCTCCAGGCGATTGCGCCGTGCATCGTCTGTTGCCGCTCGGGGCGGTCCACGGCTCCGTCGCTCAGGAGCGGCAGACGCCGCTCGAGCCGCGCGGCCAACGCCTTCGGCGGAAGCAGCAAAAGGCGCGGAGCGGCGAGCTCGATTGCAAGCGGCAAGCCCTCGAGGTGATCCACGATCGTGGCGACCGCCGCCGCATTGGCGGTTGTCAGCTCGAACTCAGGCGTGACCATCTGCGCGCGCTGCACGAAGAGCGCCACCGCCGCGTCACTTTGCAGCGGGCGCACCGCGTAGACGTGCTCGGCCTTTAGGTGCAGCGGCTCGCGACTGGTGGCCAGAACGGTGAGCTTCGAGCAATCCGCGAGCAGCGCGCCGATCCAGGAAGCGACGGGCGTGAGGTGCTCGAGATTATCGAGGACCAGCAGAAGGCTTCGGTCCCGAAGATATGCCCCGATGGCTTCGATCGCGGGGGTGTCGGCCGAATCGCGTATCTCCAGCGCCCGCGCGACGGCCGCCGGCACGTGCGAGGGTTCGTCAACCCGCGCGAGCTCGGCGAACGCGACGCCCAGCTCGAAGCCGTTGGCTAGTTCCGCCGCTACCCGCATCCCGAGGCTCGTTTTCCCCACGCCGGCCGTTCCGGCCAGCGTCACGAGCCGCACGCCCTCGCGCGAGAGAAGCGCGCACAACCGAGCGACGTCCGCATCTCGTCCGATCAGAGCCACCGTCGGCAGAGCGGGGGCTCGCGGCGCGGCCATGCCGACCTGCGCTGCCGGTTTGCGCGCTGCCTCCTGAAGTCGCGAGCGCTCTGGGGCCGATAAGCCCAGGGCTTCGGCGAGCAGCATGATCGTGATCAGGCGCGGCGTGCGAGCCGAACCCGTCTCGATGTCGCTTACCGTTCGGGTCGAGAGCCCGGAGCGCTCGGCCAGGGCTTCCTGTGAAAGATGAGCGGCCGAACGGAAGAGCCGCAAAACGTCGGCGAGCGACTCGGTCACCGTAGCGGTGTTCGTGGCAAAATGTGAGTCTCTTCGTGGTGTTCGGCGCCGCCGCAACGGACAATGATGGCATGATACGAGTCGATCGTCCGTACGCCGCGGAGGCGGCCTTTGCGCAGCCGCTCAGCGAGGAGCTGCTTACGTGTTGCGGGGTCACGCCGGGCATGCGCGTTCTGGTTCTCGGGCGCGGCCTGGCCGACGTCGCGTTGCTCGTGGCCGAGCGAGTCGGCGCGAGCGGCGCGGTGATCGGCGCGCACGAAGACCCTCGAGTTGTTGCGCAGGCAAGACGTCGCGCGGCGGAAGAAGGTTTCGATAGAGTCGACTTTCGGGCCGAATCGCTGGACCGGATCGCACTCGGAGGTTGCGTAGATGCCGTAGTCGGCCGATTCTTCCTAATGCACGAACGCGATCCGGTCCGCGCCCTTCGCCTCGCGGCCGACACGCTGCACGACGGGGGCCGAATCGTGTTTCAAGAGTGGCACTATGAGTCGGTCCTCTGGCGGGAAACGTCGGACTGGCCGCATCTGCCCTTGTATCGCGCGTTTGCGCGCTGGTCGGTCGAAGGTTTGCGTCGTCAGAACGCGCACGTCGACATGGGATTGCGGTTAGCCAACGCCTTCACCGAAGCCGGACTTCCGCTACCGGCGATACGCACGGATCTTCGAACGGTTCAGGGCGTAGGCTCGCGGGGCTTTGCCTTCTTCGAGGCCGCGATTCGCGAGGTATTGCCGACGCTCGAGCAATGCGGAATTGCGTGCCCGGCGGAAGTCGACGTGGATTCGTTCGCCGATCGGCTAGAGCGTGAGACGAGCGTCGTCAACGGCCACGCGTTTTTGCCGCTCCAAGTGGGAGCGTGGACGCGAGCCGCGCACGCTCCTATTTCTTGACCGCCCTAACGGTAACTAGTTTGCTGGGACGAGAAGCAGTCGCGGCAGTAGACGGGCCTGCCGGTTCTCGGCTGAAACGGAACCTCGGCGACGCCGCCGCATTGACTGCACGTCGTTTTGAACAGCTCTCGAGTGTTGCCGGCGAAAGATCCGCGTTGCCCGCCGCTGGCGCCCTTGCGCGCCGCGCGGCAGTCGTCGCAACGCCCGGGTTTGTTGGTGAAGCCTTTGCTGGCAAAAAATTCTTGTTGGCTTGCGGTAAACGTAAACGAGCGCCTGCAGTCGAGGCAGCTTAGGGTTTCATCGCTATACAATGGGTTCTCCTGATCGTGGAAGTTAAGTGGCCGGGCCGCAATGAGGCCCGAGGGTGGCAAATCGCGCAGACGACGAAAGGCCCCCGGGAATGGGGACCCACGTTCAACCGCTTGCAATGGTTGGGAATTCTTACCGATCTTTCAGTGGCGCAATGTTATCGACCATTCGCAAGATCGCGCGCGCGTGCCGGGGGATTGTCTCACAAATCCTCCCAGCGCGCAAGCAATGCCCAAGCCGGGCCTCGCCGTCCGCCGCCTACGGCAGGGGCTCTATTTTCGAAATGACGTTCCTGAGGACGTCGTAGCCCAATCCCCGAACGAGTATGCGAGAGTCGTTGTTGCTCTTCTTAAGTTCGCCTTCGCGAATCCGTCCGCTCTCCAGCGTTACCTTGACTCGCTTTCCAATAAAACTGTCGATCTCTTCGTTCGTCACTAAAACCCCCTACTTTCAAGCCGCTCCGTTCGCGGTTGGAACGACGAAAGCCCGCAAAACGACATTTTCGGCTGTCAAAACCGGTTCGGCCTAGGTTATGTGGGCGCTCATCGCACGCTAAAGATATAATCACCGCGCCGAGAGCTCCCGAAGATTCGGGAGTCGCACTTGTTCTCACCGAGATGACCGTGCGCGACGTCATGGGTTTTACGAGGCGCTGAAACCGCACCTGCCACTTTGGTCGTATCCATTCTTAAAGCTCAACTTTCGATTAAAAGCAAATGTATTATTCCAAATGCTAGAGACCTAAAAAGACAAGTAAAAGTTTCACAATTTGCAAGGGTTGCAGCGTTTAAAAGGTACGAACGCTGCGACAAAAACACGATTCTCAGCCGCGAATATGCAGAGCAAGCACGGGCTGTAGGTGCCCGTCCCGATCGTTTCGGCAAACGGCGGGACGCATCGCCGGCCTGGTCGAATACATCAACTCGCCCTTGCTATGTCATAGGAGGCATAATGCTGGTATTTACTCGGCGCAGTCTTTTCTTTTTGTGTGCGGTCGCGCTCGCCGCATGTTCGAGTCCGTATCAAGGCGGTGCGACGCCTTCGGTCGGCACGAGTCAGGCAGTCTCCACCGGCGCTACGCTGGAAGCGGTTCTTGACTCAGCTCCCGAGGTCACCGGCGGCCGCGAAATGATTCAGAAACTCCCCATTCGCCCCGACGCGAAATCGCCGGCCATTTTGATCAACTTCGTCGCGAACGGCCCCGCGCAAGGCGGCGTGCCCTGCATCAGCTGTGTCAACGGAGCGTCGAGCAACGACAACATCGGTATGACGGGACCGTCGAGCTACGTTTATTCGGGCCAGGTGTGGCAGTACGCGCTGTCCTTCACCGACATCAGCTACAAGGGTACGTGCAAGCTCGCGTGGGCCATTACGGCCGGCAAGAAGACCATCGATAGCTTCTCTGCTAAGCTAAACCTTAGTACCGCGGGAGGCTTCGTTTTGTACGCGCTCAATCGCAACCGGCCAAAATATTCTGGCCTCGCCACCTTGACCGGAAAAGTCACGTGCGGAAAAAACACGCCGTCGCTTCAGGTGCCGCTGGAATTCCAGTAAGTCCGGATATCAATAGCGCCAACCGATGTCAAGGTTAGCCAATCTGAGCCTTTCGCTGACGCTGATCGTTCTCTCGAGCGCCGGATGCGGCGGCACGTCAAACGTGGGAGATTCGGGGTCGTTCGCACCATCGGTTCGCTTCGCTCCGGCGCCCGCGAAGTCGAAGATCTCGATCGTTGGCCCGGGGACCAACTCCGAACTAGACAAACTCGTCGTTGCGTTCATGGTCGCGCAGCAGGTTCCGAACGCCCAGCTTGCGGTTTCCGTGAAAGGCAAGACCGCGTTCTCTCATGCCTACACATATCGTGGTCTTGCGGCCTCGACGGCGAAGCCAAGCACGATCATGCGACTCGCGAGCATCACGAAGGCCTGGGTGGATGGGGCGCTCTTCGACTTGATCGAGGCCAAGAAGGTCGATCCAAAGGCAAAGGTTTTTGCCTATTTGGGGATCACGAACCCCTTACCTCGAGGTGCCAAGGTCGATAAGCGCGTTTACGACATTACGATCGAGGACATGATTCTGCACGAATCGGGCTGGGACGATTCGAAGCCGCCGTACTACGATCCGACCTTTGCGATGCGCTCGATCGCGAAGGCCCTTCACCTAAAGAAGGCGGTGGATCAAGTCGACTACGTGCGGTACCAACTGCCCCAACCGTTGCAAGAACCACCGGGCACGACGTATGCCTATTGCAATTTCTGCTACACGGTGCTCGGGCTGGTGATCGCCAAGGCGTCCGGACTGAACTTCCGCGACTACGTCGCGAAGCATGTGGCCGCGCCGCTCGGCCTCAACAACGTACTCATCTCCCCGACCGTTGGTAAGCGGCTCCCCAACGAAGTCGCAAAGTACTACTCGGCGTACGGCGGGTTGTCCGCCGTCTACGTCACGTCGGATAAGCGGTATCCCTATCCCTATGGCGGCGACGGCATGGTTCTACAGGTTGCGGGGGGCGCCTCGGCGATCGCGACCAGCGCCGACTCGATGCTCAAGTTCATGAACAAGTATTTGATTTGGGGCGTCGGGACACCCGAGCCGGGCGCCGATTGGGCACGCGAGGGTTCGATGCCGGGGACGAACACGTGGGCCGAGCAGCTGCCCAACGACAGCAACTATGCGTTTTTAGTCAACACGCGCCAGTATGACTATGGAAGCGATCCGAATGCATTTGAAACGCTGCAGGCCGAGTTAGAACGCGAGATCGACCCCGGCTTAGAGCGATCTCGGACCCGGAAATTCGCCGATAGAGCCTTGGACGCAACGGTTCCTAATAGGTAGTCGCCACGGGGGCCAGGAGCCCTGCGGCGACCTGGCGACGACGACCCTCACCGTATCGAAAGGCCGATCGGGAAGTTTAGCCCCGTAGCGCCGCCTTGAATCGTGCGAGTCGGTGCGACGTTTCCATTCGAGTCCCTCGGATAGCTCGTAAGGCTGTTGGACGGCGGGTTCGCGACGACGATCGTGTGGTGAGCGGTCAAGACGATCCCCGACGGGCTGTTGAGTTGCGTAGAGGTTCCTTGAATGGTTCTAATCGGGCTCACGTTTCCGTGGGCACCTGCCGCAAAGACGAAAATCGCGGTCGCGAAATCGTCGCTGACGTAAAGGTTGTGTCCGGGGTCCATTGCTAGCCCAACGGGATTGGCGAGATTCGTGTTGCTGCCTTCGATTTCGCGGGTCGGCCGAGCGTCGCCGCGTGCAGTAGTTGGATAGACGGTGATGCTATGCGTGTTTATATTGGCAACGTAGAGCCGCGATCCGGAGATCATCAACGCCGTAGGCCGCGAAAGCTTCGTGTGGCGGCCGCCGATATGCCCCGGGTTGGACACGCACCCATTGGCGCCGCTGGAAAAAATGGATATGGTGTTGCCTTGTAAGTTTGCGACGTACAAATTACCGGAGGCGTCAACGGCTGCCCCGTCGGGCAGGTTCAGACCGCCGCATGTTATCGTCGCGGAGGGAGCGACGTTACCGTTCGAACCGGGGGGATACACCGTGACCGCGTTGGCGTTGAGGTTCGTAACGTAAATTGCCCCGGAGCCGTCAAGTGCGATATTGATTGGAGCGTTCAACTGGGTATTGGAGCCCGCGATGGTTTCACCCGGCGAGACGTTGCCGTTCGCGTTGGCAAGATACTCCGTGACCGAGTTCGCCATGTTGTTGACGGCATAAATCTGCTGTCGATTTCCAGGATCGAGGCGCGCGGGTTCGCCGCGGCCTTCCGGCAGCGTCACGGGCGAAGAAGTTATACCAGAACTCTGGGCGCAGGCCACGAGCATCGAAAGGCCGACTGAGCACACTAGAAGGCGCATCGCCAAATACCTCGTCGTCGAATCGTGATTAGGACGGCAACAGTGCCGCATCGAAAGCATAAACAATCGAATCGCCGATGTCTCGACCAAACGGGAGCCGACGCTAAGAATTGAGATACGTGATATCGCCCGTGCCGATCCACACGGGCGCCCAAACCCTCAAGTAAGGCTCAATTCTTTGAAGAATCTTGATGATCTCGCGCTTGGCTTGACTGCGAAGTGTTGACGTGCGCGTTGCGCCGGTGTTAGAGTTTTTTTCTAAAGCTTTAAGGGTTCGACGGGGCAAAGAGATGAGGAAGAGCATTGGCGGCACCGAGCACATCTCGATCGCCTCGTATTCCTTCGATCCGGCTACCCGGTTTCTGTACCGGAACGGCGATGAAATTCTGCTTCCGCGCAAAGCGGGCGACCTTCTCGCGGTTTTGATCGCGGACGTCAACTCGCTTGTCCCGCGCGAGCAGATCTTTGCCAGCGTATGGCCCGAAGGCTTTGTACACGAAGGCAACCTGACCCAAACCATCTATCTCTTGCGAAAGTCGTTGGCTGCCGATCCCGCTGTGGCGATAGAAAACGTTCCTCGACGCGGTTATCGCCTGCGCGTACGGGAGAGCGACCGTACGGGCGGACGGCGTCGGCGACTGACCGCGATAGCGACGGGCGCATTGGCCTTGGCGGTTCTCGTCTCCACCGTCAGCTGGACCGATTTTCGGTCGAGCAGCGCTCGTCCGTTGCCGCTGAAGGCTCGGGAGGACATAAAGCTGGCGATGTACCATTTCGATCGTTTCGTCGATCTGAAGTTTGCCCGGGCGCGCTTCGAGTCGACCACGAGAGACGCGCCGGCGGTTCCCGAAGGGTACGCGGGGCTGGCGCTGATCGACGCGATGGATGGATTCGATTCCCCCAACCGCCACTGGTATTGCCGCGAGGGCCAGCGCGCGCTCGAGCGCGCTAACGCGTTGGGATCGTCGACCCTTACGCACGTTTCGAGCGCCATGCTCTCCGTCACGTGCAACCGGGCTTTGGGGCGGGCACGCCGAGAGCTCGATGCCGCGCTAGCAATGGATCCGTCGGATCCGACGGCCCTGACCCTGCGTTCGAGAGTTGCCTTATGGGAGGATCGCCCGCGCGAAGCGATTTCGTTTGCGAGCAAAGCCGCAATGAACGATCCAACCTCCCCCGAAGCAATTCTCGCGCTCGGCGTGGCGTACTATTATCGTGGCGATCTCATCGACGCGAGCACGACGTTCAGGCGACTTCTGGAGCTCATGCCGAACCGGCCAGCGGCCCTCGAATTCCTCGAGCGCAGCTACGAGGGGCTCGGCGATCTCGCGAGCGCCGAGCAGATCTTGCACGAAGCGAAGCGCGATCCAAGAAATGCAGACTGGGTCAAGGTCGCGCTAGCCCGTCTGCTGGCGTTGAAGGGGTATCACCAGCTTGCCGTAGCCATGCTTCGGCGGTCGGCCGTGGGGTCGGATGCGGAGTCGCTTGCGGCCGGTTACACCATAGCCGGCGACCAACAAGCCGCAATTGCGAACCTGGAAATCTTCGCTGCGCATCACAGCCTCGGCGCACAAATCGCGTGGCTGGATGACCCTCGGTTTGCATCGCTGCGTCGCGAGTTTCCCGAGCTTAGGCGCACGTTCGTGACGTGGCGCCAATAGATGTGAACCGCCGCGCGTTCACTTTGCGATGAGGACTTCGGTGGACTTGATGATGGCGGTTACACGATCGCCCTCCTTGAGCCCAAGACGCTGAATCGACGAAGTGGTAATGGCGGCGGTAATGGTAGCGGGATCGATTTCAACCTCAACCTCGCCCAGAACGTCGCCGGTTCGGATGCCCGTTATTCGCCCCCGGATCTGATTGCGCGCACTAATTTCCATGAAGAATACCTCCTACCGTCCCGTTCGCGCGTCGAACGCGCGCGTCCCGTGGTCGAGGCCGGGCCGCGCCGTGCAAACTTCCCGCGCCGCCGCGGTTTTTGGGGTCGATGCGATCGGCGCATTTGATGATTAGGCGATGCTGACGCCTCAGCTTCAGTTTCAGCTTCCCGTCGCCTTCGACGTGGGCGCAACGTTCATTTGGGCCGTCACGGGAGCGGCGATGGGCGTGCGTCGTGGGTACGATTACACGGGCATTTTCGTCATGGCATTCGTCTCCGCACTCGGTGGGGGCTTGCTGCGTGACGGGATTTTCTTGCAGCAAGGGCCGCCGGTCGCGGTGCGTGGCCCGATATATCTCATTACCGTGTTGCTCGGCGCGATCGCCGGGGGTGCGATCGGCGTTTGGGCGGGCGGGCGAAAGCCGACGCGGCTTTGGCGAACGGTCTCGGACGGCGTCGATGCATTGGGTCTGGGTGCGTACACATGCGTCGGCGCCCAAATGTCGCTGCAACTCGGGCTGGGCGTTCCATCTGCCATCTTTATCGGCGTCGTCAACGGCTGTGGCGGCGGACTCCTTCGCGACGTGCTGGTCAATGCGATCTGGATGTTGCCCGGGCAGCTGCTCGCGATCGCATGCTTATGTGGTTCCCTTACTTTTGTTGGCTTAATTGAGCTCGCGCATCTGCAGGCCACTCCCGCCGCCTGGATCGCAATCGTCGTAACCTTCGTCATCCGCATTCTCGCGATCCGATATAACTGGCGAACGCGGGCGCTTGGCGTCGCCGGCGCCGATGATGCAGATACGTAGCGAGCGTGAAGGCTTGACGGTTCCATAGCCGAAGCCGGTAAGCTGTTTTCTTTTATTGGAATCGGGGTTTTAGCTAGATGAGCTGTTCGCATTGCTCGGGCGATCTTTTTGGTATGGGTGCGCCGGCCGGCTCCGATGCCGTCGCCGGAGTTGCGGGCTCCGGGCTCGCGGGACCTGGGGCAACGGCCGACGGGCCGCCGTCGACGGTTTTCTTCGGGGGAACCGTAATCACGATGGACGACCGCAATGCCGCTGCCGAAGCGATCGCGATCTCGGGGAACAAGATCCTTGCGGTCGGTAAGCGCGCTGAAGTGTCGGCACGTGCCGGCGCGAACGCGCGCTCCGTCGATCTCGATGGCCGAACGCTGATGCCCGGATTGATCGACCCGCATCAGCATCCGCTGCCCGGCGGGTTGATGCTCATGCACACCTTGAGCCTCAGCTACGACACGTATAAGACGAAGGCCGAGGTTCTTGCCGCGCTGCGCGACGCGGCCGCAAAAACGCCCGCCGGACAGTGGATTTACGCGTCGTACTACGACAACATCTTGCATGGCGGCTACCTGACGATGGACGAGCTGGATGGCGTTTCGTCGGCTCATCCGATCTTCGTTTACTACGTCAGCATGCACTCGGCGACGGGGAATAGGAAGGCGTTCGACGCTTCCGGCATCAGCCCGACGACGCACGTACTCGCCGGAGGCGGCTACTTTGGCGTGGATGCGGACGGGCGACAGAACGGCATGATCCAGGAGATGCCGGCGCTCATGAAGTTTCTCGTAGGTTTTCCAAAGCTGACGCCTGCGGTGATCGCGGAATCGATGACCAAGTTTCTGTATCGCTCCGCGGCGCTGGGCTGTACGATGGTTCACGAAGCCGGGGCGTTCGCACAAAAGCCCGAGGTGTTCGAGGGCTACAAAGCGATCACGGCTAACGCGCCCGTTCGCTACAGCGTCAGCCCGATGGTCGACTACCTCGATCAGGCCATGCAGTTTATAGCCTCATATGGAAAACCCGGAGCGTCGGCCCTCGAGATTTCCGGCGCGTTGCTTTCCTTCTACGCGGTGAAGATCGTTTCGGACGGTTCGCCCCAACAGGAAAGCGCCTATCAAACGCAACCGTATCTCAAGACGTCCGAGCGCGGCGCGCCCAATTACACGGCCGACGAGGTGCGGGAACTCGTGATGAAGGTCAAGACCGCGGGTTGGCCGGTCTCCATCCATTGCAACGGCGATGCATCTTTGGAAATGGCGCTCGATGCTATCGAGGCGGCATACGGTTCGGCTCCAGCCCCGAGCGGCATCAACCGTATCGAACACTGCACTCAGGCGCGCCCCGAACAGATCGCGCGCATGAAGAAGTTAGGCGTCCAGCCGAGTCACCTCATGAACAACCTGTATTACTATGGTGCGGCATACCGCGATGAAATCTTCGGACCCGAGCGCGCTGCGCGCTTTAACCCGGCCGGGGATTTCCTTGCAAGCGGCGTGCCGTTCTCGATTCACAGCGACTCCCCGTGTTCGCCCATCGCTCCGCTGCGCGAGATCGGAACGGCCGTAGCGCGCGTCTGCGCGATCGACGGTTCGGTAATTGGGCCGGATCAGCGGGTTCCTATCGAGGCGGCCCTCAAGGGGATGACCGTCGTCGCGGCCGCGCAATGCGGCATGGGCGATAGGCTCGGCTCGCTCGAGGCTGGGAAATACGCCGATCTCACGATCCTCGAAGACGACCCGCGCAAGATCGACCCAACGAAGCTCGGCGACGTCAAGGTCTCGCAAACGTGGGTGAACGGGAAGAAGATCAAAATCCCGATCTCGTAAGATGCGCGATGGACGCTCCGCCAATAAAGGTCGTAACTCCATCGTGCTTTGATCGCAGCCTGTTTCCTGAACTCGAACGCCACGATGCGGCTGTGCCGCTTTCGTTAGACGAAGTCAAGCAGGGGCGCCGCGGCGGCTCGCCGCGAACTCATAGCTCCTAAATGCGTCAGACTCTTGCGCGAGCGCTTCTGATCATCGTGACGCTCTTCGTGGTGGTGATCTACTACTGTCCGATCGGGCACGTCGACTTCGCGGAGAGATGGGGCGAAGGTACGTTCGGTATGACGATTCCTCCGCAGCAGGTAGTCGTTACCAGCGTTGACTCCGGTTCGCCCGCGGATCGAGCGGGAGTGCGCGCGGGGGATCGCATCGTCGACCGCGGTGACCAGGAAATCTCCCCGCGCGTGCGCGCCGCGTACCAGGGCGAGCGTGAAACGCTGACGTTCGAGCGTGGCGGCGCAACGCGTACCATAACCATAACCGCGGTTCCGCAGCGCGGCTTCGGCCTTTGGCAACGCATCGGGGGCGTGCTCGCGTACGTGCCGCCCACGACGTTTCTGCTGGTTGCGTTTCTGCTCGTGTTCCTGCGGCCGTCGATAATGTCGTGGGCATTTTACGTCTTCGCCATCGGCTACTTCGGCACGGCCCCCGCATTCATGTATTGGTCGCACGTGTTGCCCAAAGATGCATATCTTGCGCTCAGCTTCGTGTTGAGTACGGTCTTTGGGTCGTGGAGCGTCTTACCGCTGCTGCCATTCGTGCTACGTTTTCCCGACGGTGACGTTCTTGGGTGGCGCAGGCGAATCGACCCGTTCGTCTGGATCTTTCTCGCCGCATCGTATGCGCTGTATGTCTTCGAATGGCGCGTCTACTTTGCCACGGAATCGCTTCCGAAATGGGATATCTTTACGAGCACGGTCATTCCGCTGGTCGCCTTTGCCCTAGCCGGCCTGGTTCTTGCAAAGAACGTTGCGATGGCGACGCCGAGCGACCGGCAGCGGTGGGGCTTTCTGGTAATCGGGACGATTGCGTCCTTCGTGGCCTACGCGATTTATTTCGTGCCCGGCGTCCCCTTCGTCGTCGGGCAAGTCGTCGGATTCGCCGCCGTGCTCATGCCGATCTGCATCGCATACGCCATCTTCAGGCTGCGGGTACTCGACGTCAATTTCGTGCTCAACCGCGCCCTCGTCTACGGCACCTTGTCCCTCGCAGTGATCGCGTTGGTCTCGATTTTGGATTGGTTCTTCTCGCGCGTCATCGCGATAGGGCGCCTGGCGATCGGCTTGGAGTTGCTGGCCACGATCGGCATCGGCTTCTTGCTGGATCGCATCAATCGCTTCGTCGAGCGGTTCGTCGAAACGGTCTTCTTTCGCCGGCGCCGGATGGCCGAGAGATACCTGAGGCGCGCGGCATCGGCCCTCCCGTATGCGACCGAGGAGGCAGCGATAACCAACGGCCTCGTGCAGGTGCCGGTCGACGCGATCGAGCTGGCCGCCGCCGCGCTGTATCGGCGATTCGCGGGAGGGGCGCGTTTCGAAGGCGTCGCGACGGCGGACCAAACGATGGTCGCACCGGCGGGATTCGACGGGAACCATCTGCTCGTGCGAATGCTGCTCGCCGACGAAAAAGTGGTGTGGCTCGACGAGCTGCGTTCGCAACTCGACGCCGAGAATGCAGCGATCTACACCCTGGCCGTCCCCGTGACGGTGCGTCACGAGCTCGTCTCCTTTACGCTGTACGGCGCACACGCGAACGGCGCGCAACTCGACCCCGACGAAGTCGCCCTGCTTGAAGAGCTTGCCCTCGAAGCTGCGCGGGCGTACGATCACGTCGAGGCGGTACGAGTGCGCGAGCAATACGCGCATTTTGCAACCAAAGAGATTCCGCAGATTACCTGATCCGCGGCGTCGATCGGGTCGCGCTTTGCGTAAAATGCGGAACGGGGTGTGCCGTGGCACACCCCGTATGTTTTTCCGCAACGCGGTGCGTTACGGCATCGCTTGCGGTCAGAGGGCGTTGGCTAGCGCCCAGCCTTTTGGAGCTCCTATGCCGGCGGCTTGGTTATAGTGACTCGCATTACACGAATACGCGCCGTTGCTGCCGGACGTGCAGGGCGTGTAGTATTGGCTGTAGCCCGTCGAAGAAAACAGGCTGTACAGCGTTGGATCGATCCAGCCGAGCTTCGTCCCGTGGAGCTCGTTGGTTTCGATGACCAGCGCTACCGAGGCCGGCGATGACCACGACGTGCCTAGGTACTCACCCCAGCTCCCTCCGGTATAAACCGCCACGGGGAAGAACGGCAGTGAGATGTCTGGTTGGTTGCGGCCCGACGAAATGACCCCGGTGATACCGCTCTGATAACTCGGAAGAGCGAATACCGTCGAGACGCCGCCACCGCCGGAGTATCCGCTTACGCTGCCCATCGTGACGGTTTCGAGAACGCCTTGGCTAGTATCGGTGAAGTCGATCCCGCCGATTGACGAGAAGTACGGTCCGCCTGCCGGCGCACTGACGCCTTCCGAACCGCTGCACTCATTGCTTCCCGAGTCGCCGCTCGAGGCTGAGAACTCTACGCCCTCGGCGGCTCCTTGCTGCGCAATCGAGTTCGTTGCGTCGGCGAATGGAACGTCGCTCGATTCGCAGCCGCCAAACGAGGAGTTTACGGCACTCGCTTTACCGTCGGTGAGCACCTGGTTATATGCGTCTTCGATCTGCTGGTCTCCCAACGAGCCCATGTCGTAGACGATGATGTTCGCGCCCGGCGCCAAACCCGCGATCGTTTGCACGTCGAGATCGGTTTCGGCGTCGTCGCCGCTCCCGCCACCGTCCACGGCTTCATTCGTTACAGAACCGGTTTGCGTAACGCCGGCAGCCGACAAGTAGGTGGAGAGGTAGCTGGTGTTCACCGGATCGTCGATTGCGATGGCCGCGGTGTAGCCGGCTCCGTTGCACCCGTGCTGAACGGGAAAATCGAACGGTTTGGCTACGCCCGTTGCAAGCGTTCCCGAAGAGTTGGTGAGCGGCCCGTTATCCGGCGCGGCGTTGTTGCAACCGCTGCTCGGCGTTGACGTCGGGCTTGCGGTCGGGGATGCGGTCGGGGTCGGACTGGCGGTCGGTTTCGACGTAGGTGTCGGGCTAGCCGTCGGAGACGGACTGGCCGTTGGCGTCGCCGTCGGCTTGGCCGTCGGCGTCGGGGACGGCGATGGCGATGGCGACGACCCGGCCCAAGCAACGTCGTCGACGTATTGGTAGACGTACGTTTGTGAGTAACCGTCGCCGTAACAACCGAAGTAGATGTAATCGAGCTGTCCCGCGAACCGGCTCAGATTCACTTGGTAGTTCACCCAGCCGTTGGTGTTGTTGACGGTCTTGTAGAACGTGTCGAGAATCCGGCCGCCCTGGCTCAGCAAGTAACCCACTTGCCACGCGTACCTCGTTCCGTAGCCCATCTGCCCCTCGTTGGACCCCTGATAGACCCAGAAGCTTAGGACGCCGTTCGACGGAACTTTTACCAGCTGCGCGATCGAGCCCCACCCGTTGATTTCGGGCGGCTGCAGCGAGCCCATGAACGCAGAATACGTGCTCTGATAGCTCTGCTGCGTGGTGACCTGGACGTAGCTGCTGTTCGTGCTCTCGTTGATCCAACCCGGGTTGAGCGAACCGGTGGCAAAGTTACCGTTGACTAAGTTGCCGTTCGAGTCTCCCGGCTGAATCTGAGCCGATCCGAGCGGGATGATCGTTCTGCCCAGCGAGTCGCGCTGGACCTGGGGTGCGGTGCGTTGATTCTGATCGGCGACTGTCCGGACCACGATCAGGTTATTGAGGGAAACGTCGCGCACGAGCGGGGCGATTTCGCGCGGCACGGTCACCGGTGTTAGGTTGGTATAGCGCTGACCGTACTTTCCCTGATGCACGTTGTGGATCTCGGTGGAGAAGAAATGCTCGACGATCGCATTCCGAGCCTTCGCGTCGACGATCGTGCGATTTGGGTATCGTTTTTCGACTCTGAAGCCGGCCCGTTCGAGAGCTCGTACGACGCGCTGCTCTTGCGCCGCGGTCGGTGCGTAACGGTCATCGAATTGCTTTGGCGTAAGAAAATGGCGGGTCAAGCCATCGCGCGCATCGCTGATACTTGCAACGAAACGATCGAGCTCGGCCTGGTGATTGTAACGCAGCGTCAGTGAAACTCTGACCGGCTCGTTCGCGGGGCGCCTCCCGATGTCGCTGTATGCGAGAGCTCCGCTAAGTTTTGGAATTGAGGTCAGGGGCTTGTCGGGCGTCGCCGTACGCACGGCCGACTCGCCGGTTCCGGCTGCATTGCTTCCGCTCGTCCACGGAAGTGACGAGTTTTGTCCTCCGCATGCAGTAAGCGTCAGCGTGAGCCCCAGCGTTGACGCGATCAGGCGTGATGATCTTCGCATGTGCCTCCTCTCCGAAGTAGCAATGGACGTCGGTTCGTCGCCCCAACACAGCCATCCGTTCGCCCGCTGCTTGGTCTATTGTACTGAGCGCTAAATAATCCAAGCGCCCAAGCGGGCGGCGTCGCTACAAGTCAAATCGATTCGGTATGCCTCAACAGTTGGATCGGCAACGTCTTAAGCGTCGCGGCAGCGTTTTCGGCGATCCGTTTCAGCACCATGATGTGACGCTGCTGGAGCGCCGCGTCGAACGTCGTCACCCATAGCTCGTGGGAATCGGCGATCAGCAGGTCACCGTGATAGATGCTTGCGGCTACGCGGTATTGTACGTCCGCGGATTGCAGCTCTCCTCGCGCATATTGCACGTCGCCATTGTTTGCATGCGCTACATAGCGGTTGACGTCGACGACTACATTGTTTAGATCGAGCGAGATGTCGCCGTTCGCACGGAAATATGCCTCGACTTGGTCGAATCCGACAGTGTTAGCTATGGCTTTGCGAATGTTCGCGCACGCAGTCCGGAGGCGTTGGGCGACCAGATATTTATCGCCGCCCGGCCAGAAAACTTGGGCGATTTCATCGCGCGATGCGCGGCCGTTCGATTGTAGGGCAAGGTACTCAAAAATTTGACGATCTCGTCGACGAATCCACTTGATCGATTGGCGATCGATTCCCGCGAGAAACCAGCCAAGCACCTGAACCTGCATAGGCGAGGCGTCCTGGGGAGGGCCTCCGCAAAGATCGTGTACCCCGCTGCTTGAAAGCGGACGTAGGGCCCGGAATCCATCGCGCGTATGGATTACGAACAGCCCCTGCGCTTCGAGCGCTTCTAATTGAAGGCTATCATAGGGGTGTGACCCGCCCATTAGCTTGAGCACGAGATTCGCATCACGTTCGGATGCTCGAGCCAAAGTCCCGGTGACGAATTCGTTGAACAGGTGGCCGCGGTGTAGCCGGTAGTTTTTTATGGCTTGGTCAAAGCTGCAGCCGTCCTCCGCAGCCTTGCGGAGCGCGGCGCTGACAACCCGGGGCCATCCGTCGGTAGCATGAAGCATTCGAGGGACGCTGGCGTGCGCGAAAGGCACTCCGCAGCTTTCCGCCACCTGACAGATTTCCGCTGAACTAAACGCGAGCCGCTCGGCATCGCATAACACGGCGGTTCCCTCGGAAACTAAACGCCCTACTTGGAAAGCCGCACGTGATCGGCACGCGAGTATGAGCGACACGTGTTCGGGGAGGTCGTCTATTAGGCGTAACATCACTGCAGCGCCATTGGCATCCGGCACGTCCTCGCAGTCGAGTGCGAGCTCGAGAGGAGCACGTGCTGCGAGTGCGCGGCAAAGCTCTTCGTGTGATTGAAATTCTTTCTTTACTTCGAGCGCGCGGGCTATGCCATTCCAAACTGTCGCGGGATTTGACTCTGGAGGAAGCGAGCAATAAAAACCGTTGGTTACGCCGTGGCGCAAATAATCTAGGATCGCCACCGTTTTACCGAAGCCGGGCGGGGCTATTAAGAACCGAACGGGAACATCCTTAAAGCGTGCCAGCCAGTCATCGACGGTCTGGCGCCGTACAATTGTCGGGCCTAGCCGAAGCTTCGACATCCGCCAACCCTAGGGTGTGTAGGTTCCAAATCGACGTTCATGTACGTGCCGGACACTGAGGTAGCGCACAACGGCCTGGAGAACTGAAAACCGGCCCACCGGTCGAAGATCACGGGGATTCCTCTTTTCCTGGACGCCGCGACAAAGGTAGCGGCTCAGCGGACTAAAGGTCGACCAAAGAACTAGTCTCTCACAGAGTCGCGACATTGTCCGTACGCAACCACACAAGTCACAAAACGCCTCGCCGCCGAGATTACGACGGCTCTGCGGACGGCGCCATATTCTCGCCCATAACATCATCGGCGGTTCGCTGGAGACCATTGACGGTGGCGGGCCGCGACAGTATTCCGTCGGGTGAGAGTGACATTCACTTTCGCTTTTTTTCGTTAACGGGGCCCTCGTCTTCCGCGCACAGCCGAGCGCCTCACCGTCTGCTTGGCTGTCCGGCGACGGTGCGCCACGCAAGACGCTGACGAAAGATGCCGAAGGCGCCTGGAGGCATCACCCACCTTTTGGACGGAGAAATAGCACGAGATGGAAAACACGATCGTCGAGTTGTCGGAAGCCGATCAGGGCTGTCCGGTAAAACGCGTACCCCTCCGGCCGAGAGCGAATATCGATTGGTTCCCCGAATTGTTGGACCTATCGGTGCTCCACCGGCCGTCCGCACTATCCGACCCGATGGGCTCCGATTTCAATTACGTTCGTGAATTCAACAGCCTCGACCTCAAGGCGGTCAAGGCAGACATCTTCGGGCTGATGACGACGTCGCAGGAGTGGTGGCCGGCCGACTATGGTCACTACGGGCCGCTCTTCATTCGCATGGCCTGGCACGCCGCGGGGACGTACCGCATCGGCGACGGGCGTGGCGGCGCCGGCTCGGGCCAGCAGCGCTTCGAGCCGCTCAACAGTTGGCCGGACAACGCGAACCTCGATAAAGCGCGCCACTTGCTCTGGCCGACCAAGCAGAAGTACGGCCGCAAGATCTCGTGGGGCGATCTCATGATCCTGGCCGGAAACTGCGCCTTGGAATCGATGGGATTCAAAACGTTCGGATTCGCCGGCGGCCGCGTCGACGCGTGGGAGCCCGACGACAACATCTACTGGGGTCCGGAAGAAACGTGGCTGGAAGACAAGCGCTACACGGGCGAACGCGATCTCGAACGGCCGCTCGCGGCCGTGCAGATGGGGCTGATCTACGTGAACCCGGAAGGCCCGAACGGGAACCCCGATCCGCTCGCCGCGGCGATCGATATTCGCGAGACGTTTGCGCGCATGGCGATGAACGATGAGGAGACCGTCGCGCTCATCGCGGGTGGACACACGTTCGGAAAGACGCACGGCGCCGCGGATCCAAGGCAGTACGTCGGCTTCGGACCTGCCGGTGCCCCGATCGAAGAGCAGAACCTTGGCTGGCGCAACACGTTCGGCAGCGGCAACGGCGACGCTACGATCACGAGTGGCCTCGAGGGCGCCTGGACGCAGATGCCCACGCGTTGGAGCAACCTGTATTTCGACAACCTCTTCAACTACGAGTGGGAGTTGACGAAGAGCCCCGCGGGCGCGCATCAGTGGAAGCCCAAGGACGGCGCCGCGGCTGCCACCGTTCCCGACGCGCACGATCCGTCGAAGAAGCATGCGCCGACGATGCTCACGACGGACCTTTCATTGAAGGTCGACCCGATTTACGCGCCGATCTCGAAGCGCTTCCACGAGAACCCGCAAGAGTTTGCCGATGCATTTGCCAAGGCGTGGTACAAGCTGACGCACCGCGACATGGGCCCCATCGCGCGCTATCTCGGTCCCGAGGTACCGGCCGAGCAGCAGATCTGGCAAGACCCGCTCCCCGCGGTCGACCATCCGCTGATCGACGAGCAAGACATCGCTGCACTCAAGAGCCGCATCCTCGCTTCTGGGATCACGGTCGCGCAACTGATCGCAACCGCGTGGGCGTCGGCGTCGACGTTCCGCGGCACGGACAAGCGCGGCGGTGCAAATGGTGCGCGCATTCGCCTCGCGCCGCAGAAGGACTGGGCCGTCAATCAGCCCGCGGAGTTGGCGACCGTGCTGCAAGCCCTCGAGAAAGTGCGAGAGGACTTCAACGCCTCGCTATCCGGCGGCAAGACGGTCTCGTTGGCCGACATCATCGTTCTCGGCGGCTGCGCGGCGATCGAGCAGGCCGCGAAGAACGCAGGTCACGACGTGAAGGTGAGCTTCGCGCCGGGACGCGCGGACGCGACGCAGGAGAACACCGACGTGCACTCCTTCGCAGTGCTGGAACCGACCGATGATGGGTTCCGCAATCACCTCGGAAAGCGACACGCACATTCGCCCGAGCAGCGGCTTCTCGATCGCGCGCAACTACTCACGCTGAGCGCTCCCGAGATGACCGCGCTCGTCGGTGGACTGCGCGTGCTCGGCGCGAACGCCGGAGGGTCCAAGCACGGCGTCTTCACGAAACGGCCGGGAACGCTCACGAATGACTTCTTCGTGAACCTGCTCGACATGACCACGAAGTGGCAGCGGGCCGACCGCGACTACACCTACGAGGGTCGCGATCGGCGCACCGGCGAGGTGAAGTGGACGGGCACGAACTGCGACATCATCTTCGGTTCGAACTCGCAGCTCCGCGCGGTCGCGGAGGTCTACGCCGTTGAGGGCGATCATTTCGTGCGCGACTTCATCGCCGCATGGGAGAAGGTCATGAACCTCGATCGGTTCGATCTCGCGGTAACCGCCTCGCGATCGAAATCTGAACGGTAAAATACGCTGAGCTACTCAGACATTCCGTCGAGCCCCGCCGCTGCCTTGATTTCGTCGTTCGCGCGTTGCGCCTCGTCGGTTGCCGTTACGAAAGGCAAGCCGTGATCGCCTCTATTACGCGCTTGGTTTCATCCGGGTCTCGGACTTGAATGCATACCACGCCGGTGCTGCGCGCGGGGTAATCATTTCCGCCTGGGAACAAGGCGTCGCCCACGTAGATCATCTCCGCGATCGTAATGCCGAGGGTATCTCGCAATTTCCCGATCCCATAGGCCTTATCGATTCCGGGAAGCGTGATGTCGATCGATGTCGTACCGCCCAGCCGCACGGAGAAGTCGGGAAGCGAAACATCGAGGAGCGCCTTGATCTTCTGCCGCTTTGCAAAATCGGGGTCCCACTTACTCTTCTCGTCGAGCGGAGCTTGCTGCCCGAGTGCCGAGTAGGTGATCTGGCTCCCGCGATCTTCGATTGTCTCACCCCAAGTCTTCGTTGCCGCAAATCCGGTTGACTCCACAGCCGCGTTCAACGCAGCGATAATCCGCTGCTTCTGCGCGTCGCTTAGGTCCTCTGAGTAGAGCTTCTGCCAGCCGTCCTTATATTGATAGAACGTTGTTCCAGAGGTCGGCAGAATGGACAAACTGCCGAGATGCGCATCCTGTGGAAGCCTGGCGATAACCTGCGTTTCAAACTGATCCCAGCTGCCTCCCGAGATGATCGCTACCTTCACTACCCCGAGCAGAGCGGTGAAGAGTGTCGCCATTTCGGCATCGATCATGCCCTTGCTCGGCGCCAGCGTGCCATCGAGATCAAATATAATTAGCTTTTTCATGTGTGTAAGATCCGCTGAATCCCCGAGCTCCCGCGCGGCGTCGCGTTACCTTTTGGCAACGACCGGTGCGCCGCGTTGTTTGGATGCACTTGTGGTGTGCTTCCCCGGCAGCGAATGGGTACCTCGGCGGCTAACCCGTTGCGCTCACCGGGCGCGACGCTAACCGAGGCGTCGCAGACCACCGAATGGGAGGCGCGCTGCCGCGGTGTGGAGGCATACAGTGCATACAGCGCGCCCCATAAGGCATAACGAAGGCCGACCCCGCACCGTAACACGAGAATCGTGGTTGGAAGCACGATATTTGAGACGACAAGCGGCTGTTGCGGGTCGGAATCGCGGAGGCTCACCCATGCCGGTTCAAGGAAAGGACGCAGGGGGCGCCTCTCAATGTCCATTGCCTGAGGCGCATCGGGACGCGGCAAGCCCGACTCGGAACGAACGATCATCCGGATATACTGCACGGGGCTTTAGAGTTTCTTCATGACCGGTCGGTACGATCGAGTAGCTATCCCTTCGGAGGTAAAACGTGCGTCGTACTCTTTACTTTGCGAGCGGCGCGCTCGCGGCGAGCCTAATCCTTTCGGCGTGCTCGAGCAGCGGAAGTCCGGCGATGCCCGCTACCGGGGCGGTGCGCACACTCGCAAATCCGAATAGACATATTAAATGCCCTCGGAAGTACACGCTCGGGTGCGTGACGATAACGCCGTCCGGGTCGGGTGAGACCACTACCTTTAGCTGCAGCGGCGGCAGCGACTGCCCCGTCCCGAAATGGACGATGTATAACCTCTTCCATACGGTGAACGGCAAATCGGCGAGCAAGGTCCTAGCCGGGAGATGGGATCCGAATCCCTACTATTCGGGGCCTTCGACCCGCACGATCAACTTGATCATGGAACGCAGGGCGCTAAAACCCAGCAATAGGGTCGAGTACGTCGAGACGCCCATCGCGTGCCCTGCGCAGTCCAGTTGCACCGGACTGGGCACGGTAGGGATCATTCCGACGTTCTAGCCGCGCCCTTTGGCGTGTCGAGTTATTCTTCCAAGTCCGCCGGCCGGTCTCGTCCAGCGTCCGCGCAGCGGCAACAGCGTGATGAAAATCGACTAGACGCGCTACCTCAACGATACGGCGCAAGGTTCGGTCACGATCGACGCGCACGCGAAGGTCAACCACAATTTCAGTCGTCTGCTCTCGGCCGCGATTGACGAATACACGACGAAGAGCGGCGTTATCGGCGTTATAGGCGTTTCGACGACGATCTATCAAGCACGCTTACGCTCCGTCTCCGGACTCGATGGCCAAACCATAACCGATCCGGACGCGGCGCGCACCCGCTCGCTCCGTGGAAGGAGGCAAGCGGACGCCTAAGCTGAAAGTGTGGCCCAATTAGGCCGTCCCGCTCGGGGAATACCGCAATGGAGGCAGGGCGTATGCGCGCAGCTACAACGCTCCTTTCCTTGGTCGCACTGGTGCTCGTGGTGCTCGTTCCGTCCCCGCGCACCCCGGCAGCAAGAGCCAAGAGCGGAACCATTCCTGCCTACACGATGTCCGTCTGCAGCACGGCGGATCTAGCGACGATGTTCGGCGAGCGGGGAGCCTTGCAAAACAATCGCCGTGCGGTGGTCCTGCTGATTCAAGCGCGCATCGGCGCCTGCAAGCGCGCGATCAATCAGTACATCGCCGACTTGTCGCCCTCGCGGATTATCGCGAGAAACCCGCCCGGCTTGCCGCCGCTTCCCACGCCTTCGCCTGTCACGACGGCGCCGCCGGGCTGTAGACAGGCGTCCCCAGGCTCGAATAAATCGAGCGACGATCCATTCCAGCTGTACTCAGCATTAACGTTCTGCGTTGGCTGGATCTCAAGTAACGTTCCGTCGGCTTCGTCTAGCACCCCAACGCCGCGGCCGATCGGGTTCCATACGCCCACTTCCGGTTCTGCAGACACGTGGAACAGGCCCGTTTATGTTTTGGCGCTGGCGTCTGATGCGAACGTCTCGGCGGCGATCTCTCTTAAAATGGCCGACATGCTGCGCTCATCCGACATGAATAGCAAGCTTCCGAGAGGCGAGACCCCGCCGCCCGTCGCGGATATCTACAGCGATCGGCTCGTGCGATATCGCGTTCTTGCCGAGCCAGCGTGGACGCTCGAGCGGTACCAGCAGCAATGCTTTGGCGATCCGTCGACGGCCGGCGCTATCGTTGCGCTGCAACCGGGGGCGGCCAGCGCCCTCTTCAGTTTTTTTCTCAACCGATCGGTGACCACGGTGACCATGCAGCTCATGGTCGTCGATTGCGAACCAACTAATACGGCATACGTTAATAGTGCCGCTTATGTCACGTACCTCTCTCACGTCAGGGATAAGCAAGGTCAGCGGTTTAGTCTCAATCTTTCACAACTTTTAGGTGGAACTGCGCTCTACTTTGCCTTTAAGCCGCCGAACACGACGACGACGACCTTCAAAATACATCCGACGCCGGTTCCAAGCAACAAGCCCGAAGAAACTAGTTACACAACCTCCACAAATATCGGCGGTGTCGGTGTAGCCGCTGTAGGCGTGGCGGGGCTCGCTCCGTTCAACGCGTTGGGCGATCAGCCGAGCGGCGATGCGCAAGCGGCGAGCGCCATCTCAAAGCTCCTACCGGAGCTGATCAACGACCTGATGGCGCCCTGCCAGCAACTGCGCCCAGGCGACTCGTCGTTTGCGCAGCCGCAGTGCGAGTGGTTCAAGTATTATCAACCGTTACCGAGCCCGTAGCCATAGGAGAAGCGAATATGAATCGACGACTACTTGCCATTCCGCTGGCGACGTGCGCACTCGGCGTGGCCGCTACACCGCCGCTCAAGAACATGTGGCATCTCGACTGCCCCGTCGTGGCGCACTGGTGTGCGCCGCAGTGGTCGGACGCGTGCAGAGGGGTTCGACCCAGCGACGAGTACGATTTAGTAGTGACCGACATCGTCAACAACAAAAACGACAATGACAAAAGCACTGCTGTGATCGAGATGCTCCCTACAATCCCCGACTCGTTCGCCGTTCCTACCCCGACGACGTCTCCACCGCCGCTTAGTTCCGCATTGACACCGCCATCCCCCATGCCAACAAAATTGCCCGCACTCTTCGGAGATACGGCCGTCACTTGGAAGTTCAATAATGACCGAGTCGAGGCCAGCTTTGTATTGCTGCGGTCTTCCCAGCGTTTGATGGTGACGACCATCACAAAAAGCGATCCTAAAACGGAGGTCCATTGGGAAGGCACGTGCGCACGTGTTAACAACAAGCTTTTAACCACGAGCCCGTCCAAGACGTCCCGCTAAAGGAACCCAACTCTAAGCCGACTTTGAACCTGTACAGCGGGGTCGTAGCTGGCGGCCAAAAGAGAGCCCTCGCAGCCGTGAGCGATCCTCTGCGGCGCGTCCAGGCTCCACGAGCGGTCGGTGAGAAATGAGTCCGCTGCCCAAGAGCGTTGCTCCTGACCCACTGCAACCAAACTGCAACCACATGCGGGTTCGTCTCTTTATGGAAAGGCGATCAGCGGCGGTAAAAGCTATATTAAATAAGGTCAGTCAGAAACGCGGAGAGGTGGCAGAGTGGTTGAATGCGGCGGTCTTGAAAACCGCTGAGCGTGATGAGCGCTCCGTGGGTTCGAATCCCACCCTCTCCTCCAGAATCATCTGTTCAGTCCGCGTTCGGGTCGCAGCATTGCGCATGCGCTGCGTAGCGACGTTTCATGCAAAGCACCGGGCTAGCACTCTTGGCTAACTTGCGCACCCGAATAAATCTCGATGACCCCGTATCCTGCGCCCGTGACGGTCGTGTTGATGAAGAGGTTCCCGAGGTTTGGAAGGATGCCGCCGTACGGGCCTTGCGTTGCGACGGTGTAACAAGGCGGGAACATTAGGACGAGATGGCCGGCGGCCACGATACCGTAGGCCGTATAGGTGGCACCGGAGTTGATGGTTTTCGAGGTGAGGCCGCCTTTAGATTTTAGGTTTGAACCGAAATGCGTTCCTGCATGGAAATGAAGGTTCAGGTACACGATCGACGTTCCCGTACCGAGTTGGGGTTCACCGTAGATGTCTTGCGTGCTAGTCCGGATCGTTAGTTTCACGGACTGCTGGACGCCCGGATATTGCATCGAGCCGCCAAAACCGCCGAACGCCGGGATGCAGAAGGCGCCGCCCTTGGTTTTGAGCCTCGCGCTGATCTCCCCGTAGTTCCTCTTCGTGCGTTGGCCGTTGCAAGTGGGTGGCCCGGTTACTGCAGGCGCAAACGTCGCGGGCCCGGGCGTGGTGCCGCTGCGTTGACCGCATGCGGTCAGAAGCACGGCGGCCGCGAACGCCCAGGTTGCGAAACGCCGGTCGACTCGAGTCATAAGGGTTAGGTTAATGATCCTTGCGAGAAACCTCCTGCGGGCGGGTGACGCCGTACAAAAAACCCTACGTCCGGATACGAGTGTCCGGACGTGGGCCATAGTCGGAGGTGGTTCGCTAGACTTCCGCAACACCGCACCGATACGCGGTGCCTCGCGTGATCGCTCGAAACGATCCATTGTGTCGTCGGAAGCCATTGCCGTGTGCCATCCTCGGCAATTTGCATGTTACTCGATGATTGCGAAATTCTTGGGAAGGTTAAAGGGAATGGCGCCCGTTTCGCTCGGCAGTGGTGGCGGCGGCTCGGATTTCGCCGCGCCTAACACGACTGACGTGAGCTTGAACCGGGGCCTCAGAACCGGCGACGGCCACGTCAGCATCGATCTACATTGCGGCAGTGCTCCCATCCGATAGGTTCAGGCTCCGGCGCTGGCTAGACCCGTAGCTCGTGGTCCAGAACGAACATCTTGACCGTGTCACGCAAAATGCCGTCAAAGTCCATCGCTTCCGCGGTCGCCGGAGAATTCATCACCTTCATGCAGGCGTCGAAATCGTCGGGCTCGAGGCACACGGCAACCTGATTGCCTTCCATCCCGTAGCTTACGGGTTTGTTCACCGTTTGGCTCTTGAAGAGCGCACCGTGAGTTCGGAACCCCTGCTCCCATTTCACCGGGTCCTTGCATTGTGCGACGACGATGAGTTTGGTCACGTTATCGATCTCCTTCAGGCCGCATCGGGCCTAGTGCGACATCGCTCCAGCGAGCGTGTATTGGCCGGAGCACGAGTAATTATTCGTTCCTGCAGTCGCGCCGGCGCTGAACGTGCAGGTACCCTTCGCCGTGATGCCTTTCAGCTTGCCGGTGCCGCCGTTTGCTTTGAATTCGCCTTTGCCCGACTGCACGACGCCACCTTTTGTATTCAGCGAGAGCTTATACTTATAAAAAATCTTGTCGCCGGTATTGTACGTCACCGTGAAGATGCCCGAGCCTTTCGTGCGGGTTGGCGTGACGTCGTCCTTTTCGGAGTATTGAGCGCTAGTGCTCGTTGCACCGCCGACTGTTTCTTTGTCGCTGCAAGTCCCATGCGAAATTCCAAAGGCGTGGCCTGGCTGGTCTCCGGCAGGGATGCTCCGCAGGATGTCCGGCTTGCAGGTGCCGGAAAGTGTGTAACTCGTCTGTGCGGAGGCTCCCGTGACGGCAAGCGCAACTAACGCGCAGCTGCACAGAATCGTGGTGATCGTCAGCCTCATGTCTGCTCCGTGACGAACGTTGAAATGCGGGAGCGTGTTTGCGCCCGCAAAAATTCGCTCGACGGCAGAGTTCCGGGTAGGCTTGCCGCTCCCTTGCTTTTGGGTGCCTTGGCTTTATGCGCAGGCGCCGATCAGCTCGCAAAACGCCGATAACTCGACGTTGCCGCCCGACACGACGGCCACGATCGGGCCGTCACCCGCCTTGCCGCTGAGTGCCGCGGCCACGGCGAGGGCCCCCGCGCCTTCGGCGATGACGCGCGATTTTTCCGCGAGCACCCGCATCGCGTGTTTGGTTTCTTCGAGCGTGACGACGATGGACCCATCGACGAGCGGGCGCATCCGCTCCCACATCCGTGGAAAGACGCTTTTGCCGCCTGCACCATCGACGAACGTCGGCTGCCACTCATCGAACACCGACGCTTTGCCGGTCGAGAAAGAAATTGAGGCCGGTGCGGCCGTTTCCGGTTCCGCGACGAAGAAGCGCACGTCGGGTTTACGGGCGAGTACGCCGCTGGCGACGCCCGTGACCAGTCCGCCGCCGCCCATGGCGGTTATGACGGTTGCCACGTCGGGCAGATCCTCTACGATCTCGAGGCCCATCGTTGCGTTGCCCGCGATGAAATTGTCGTCGTCGAACGGATGAACGAACGTTCCGGTAACGCCTGGGAACGTGCGTCGCTCCATGGCTTCCCAGCATGCGTCCCAGGATGCCTTCACCAAGTGCGCACCCAGGGCGCGCATCCGCGCCATTTTGGTTTCGGGCGCCGTTTCGATGGTAACCACCGTGCACGGGACGCCGGCTTGACGCGCCGCGTACGCGACCCCTTGACCGGCGTTTCCGGCGCTGATCGTCCAAACGCCGAGCGCGCGCCGTTCGGGCGCGAGCAACGCCACCGCGTTTGCCGCGCCGCGCAGCTTGAACGAGTTGATGGGCTGCAAGTTCTCCAGCTTGAGATAGATCTGGGGACCGCTCGCACCGGTCTCCAGCTTGACCAACGGCGTGCGCAAGATCGTGCCCGCGATGCGAGCCCTGGCGGCTTCGATCGATTCGACGGTTATCGGCATAACGGCGTGCAGAGCTTCGTCCATGCGACTCCTTACCTTTCCCTGCAAAGCCTCACCTGTAGCGAGGAGAAATCAATATGCCGCATCCAATCCCGCCTGAATCTCAATGGTTACACGACGACCTTCAGTTGATTCAGAAGTTGCTTCTGATCATGGCCTACGATCAGCAAGAGGGCCGGCCTGCCGAGCATGGGGCGCTTCTAAGGGCGCTCGCCCCCGAAATATGGCCCGAGCATTTTGATGCGTCTGGTCACACGATAAAGTAAAATCTCTGCTCCCTTAAGGCAACGTAACGACGGCTTCGCGTTCGCGAAGCCGTGTGCGGGGTAAGCGAGGGAGTTGCACCTTCGCATATTGTGCTGTTCGAGTGGTTAGGCTCTGCAATAAAGCTTACTCCGTCACCACAAGGCCCAGTGGGTCGGCAAGCCCCGTGGCGCTGCCGGCGATCGTTTGGATCGGCGCAACGTTGCCGCTTGCATTCGGTGCGAAGCCAAGGATCGCGTTCGTGCCTGGGTTAGTGACGAATATCTCGCCGCTCGCCTTGCTGACGGCGAGTCCGAAGGTGAAACCGTTCCCTCCATTCAGTCCGGTGTTCGAACCGGAAATGGTGCGGATCGGCGCGACATTGCCAAGCGCTCCGGCGGCGAACTCGCTGATCGTAGCAGTCTTGGTATCGAAGACGTAGACGTTGCGCGAAGCGTCAACGGCGACCGTGTCGGAAGGCAGGGCACTGCCAGGAGTTCCCAGCCCGGTGTTGCTTCCGCCGATCTGCGCCTGCATGGTGGAGGATCCCGCCGGAAAGATATCGATCGTCGCCGTCTTCGCATTCGCCACGTAGAGAAGGTTGTTGCTGTCGATGGCCAGACCGCCAGCGTCGGTAATGGTACGCTTTGGTTTAACGCAGCCATTTGCTTCAGGCGCAAATACCTCGACGGCGAAGCCGCCCTCTGGTAAGCCCGTGGAAACGAAGAGGTGGCCCTTGCTATCGAACGCCACGGCACCCGTATAACTGGGTTTGGGGAAGCACGAGATTCCGGTCAACAAATCGCCGGCCAGCCCGAACGTTTGGATCGCGGCCTGGCTGCCCGACGCGATGTGGCCGTTTGCAATGCCGATGCCTTCCGTTGAACTGAAGGCGATGGCGTAGGGTCCGTTAATGTGACCGATAACGGTGCTCGGCGCAGCGTTTCCTTTGGCGCTTTCGGCATATTCCCGAATCGAGCCGCCCAATCCGGTGTTTTCGTTTGCGACGAATATAAGCGGGCTGACGGACTGGCGGGATACTACGTGCGACTGCTCTTTGCTAACGATTTGCGGCGAGCCGATTGCCGGAACGACGTTTGACGTCGCGCCGCTCGGGGTTCCGGAGCACGCTGCGAGCGCCATGGCTATGCAGACGGCTCCAATGTGATGGGGTGGTTTCATCTGAGGCTCCTTTAAGTGATGTTGGTGTGTGTCGATTTTATAATGATAAGTCCGCGTAATTAAGAAAGTATAAACGCTACGTTTGTAGTGAGTGGTCGGTGATCGTTGCAGCATTGCGCGCGATTTCCACGCTGCGGTATCCGAGAACGCTAAGTAACTTGCTATCCGGCACCTTTAACGGGCCCGGTTTGGCCGCGGTGCCGGGTGCGGGCTGCGGATACGCGGTGGACGCGGCCGTTGCAAACCGAATGTTGCCGTCGGTGTGCTGAACGATCTGGTGGATGTGGCCGTTGAGCACCGTTACCGCATTGAAGCGGCGCAGCGCCGCCAGGACGCGCGAGCCGTCCTCCGTCGTCCAGCCCCATGGCGGAAAGAGCGCGTAGAGCGGAACGTGAGCGAAGACGACGATCGGGGTCGAACTCTTCTGCCCGGCCAGGTCCTTCTCGACGAAATCGATCTGCTCGGTTCCAAGCTTCCCGTCGATTTCGAAATTGAAGACGTTGACGAGCGACAAGAAGTGTGCGCCGCCTTGGTCCCACGAGAACCATCCTTTCGGAGCATCGCTGCGCCGGAACGCGTCAAAAAACGCCGCCGACGTGCCGATGACGTCGTGCTCGCCCGGCAGAACGACGAGCGGAGCCTTGAGCGTCCCGAGTATTTGCTTCGCCGTATCGAACTGTGCGGGCTTGGCCAGATGAGTCACGTCGCCCGTGTGGACGACGAACGTCGGCTGCACCGGCATCGCGTTGATTCCAGCGATCGTTTCTTGAAGCGTTCCGATCACGTCGGGGTTTTCGGGATGCGAAAAGCCGATATGGCTATCGCTAATTTGCACGAACGGAATTGCACCATCCGCGGCAAGCGCCCTTTGGGCGTTGAATAGCCCGGTACTCGACAGGGACCATGCTATACCGCCTCCGGTCCAGGCTACGTGCTTGAGAAAGTCGTCGCGTTTCATCTTTGGCTCCTTTACTTTGCTGCAGCCGGCAGGACGACGATCGTTGCTTTCATCCATGGATGCAGCTCGCAAAAATAGTGATAGGTGCCGGGTTTGGTAAAGACGTGCTGCCACGTGCCGGCGGTGTCGAGGCCTTCGGAATCGAACGATTTGTCGGTCGCCGTCACCGTGTGCGCTTCGTCGTCGTCGTTGACGAACGTGACGCGGTCGCCCACGTGCACGGTTAGAGCCGGCGCGTTGTACTTGAAATCTTTGATGTGGACCGTCGCGACCGCGGGGAGTAGCGGCGGAGCGGCGGCACGAGCGCCCAAGGTTAGGGCGATCCCGAGCAGCGCCACCTGTAGACCGATAAGGAATGCTTTCATGTGGGTGCATATGCCGCCGCCGGCGCCGCCGGATGAGTCGGCCATCCGCCAGGGGGTGCGGCGGCATAACCAGGGCGTGAAAGTACCGAGGCCGTATGCGAGATGAGTAGATGGACGGGCTCGTCGAGGACTTCGTCGCGCGTCGGCCGCCGGGCCTGGAGCAGGTCTATGCGCTCTGGTCCCGCCTCTTCTTTAGCGTTGCCCGCCACGCCGTCTTGGATAACGCGAGCGCTGAGGATTGCGTGCACGACGCTCTGCTGCGCGTCTGGCGTGCCCCCAACCATTTCGAGGGCAACCGCGAGATGCTAAAAGCGTACCTGATCGCGTGCGTGCGCAACGAATCGCTTGCGATGCTGCGAAGCCAAAGCCGTCGAGACGCGCGAGAACTCAAGGCGGCGCGCCTGGCTCCCGTGTCGAGCGTCGATCCGCCGGTTGTGGATCCGGTCGAGACACAACGATTGCAGAGCGCGCTCGCGCGGCTTCCGGAGGAACAACGAAAGGCGCTCGCGCTGGCGTACTACGGAAACAAGACGCAGGTCGAGATTGCGAACGAATTGGGCGTTCCGCTGGGAACGATCAAGAGCCGCATCTCGATGGCCATGCGCAAGTTGCAGGTGGAACTAGCTTCTGGGGAGAGCCGCTCGTGACCCAACATTTAGGCGACGACGCCGAGCTTTATCCGCTTGGCATGCTCGACGACGATGCGGCTCGCGAGGTCGAACGCCACATCGCGCATTGCTCGGCCTGTGCGGAGCGCGTCGCAGAAGCGCAAATCGTTGCGGCTACGCTCGCGGCGGCGCTGCCCGCTGCCACTCCATCGCCGGCGCTCGAGCGCAGGCTGTCCGTATCCATACGATCGCGCCCAGCCGAGAGTAAACTGCGCGCGAACCTCTTTCGTTACGCCGTTGCGGCGGCGCTTACTCTTGTCTTTCTCGGCTTGGGGTTGCAAACGCTCCTGCTGCGCGGAAGGCTAGCAAACGACGACGTCGCGCTCGTAACGATGGTCCACAGCCATTTCAACCACGTCTCGATGTCGTCCGAGTCGGCGAATCCGGTTGCCGCAAAGATCCTGTATGCTCGTGACGGCTCGTGGATTTACATCATCGCCGATAAGCCCGGCGGATCGTTGCACGCGCTCGCGCGCACCGCGTCGGCCACAACGGATCTCGGCGCCTTGGCTAGCAGCGGCGAGACGGCGACGCTGCTCGTGCGCCCGCGCGAACGAATCCAGTCGATAACCTTGCAGCGCGGCGGCACGAACGTCGCCTCCGCTAAGCTAGTATATTAGTTCTGTTTTAACTCTCCGCGAATGGTCTTGGTCATGAGGGCCAGGATCGGCGTCGTCCGGCCTTCATTGTCGCGATCCAGGCGATTGACGCTGATGACCAACGATGCATTGAACTTCTGAAAGTAATACATGTCGGTGCTAAAGCCGCTGATCGTACCGGAGTGCCCGCAGACGCCGTCCCCCGTCGCGACCCCTTCGCCATAACTGGCATGAGTGCCGGCGAGCGGTTGACCGACCATGCGCTCGCGTTGCGTCTGCGGTTCGAGCAAGCCACCGAGGCAGAGCACTCGTGAGAACGCCAGCAGGTCGGAGGCGTCTGAAACCAATGCGCCCGCGGCACCCGCAAGCGGCGCATTGAAAAGCGTTTTGTCATCGAAGCGTTTCGTTGCGGTATTCCAGCCGTATCCGCGCAGCGGGCTGGGGATCTCCGTTCCGCTCGGGTACCACGTCGATCGCAGTCGAAGCGGCACGATCACGGTCTCGGTGATGAGCTGCCCTATGCCTTTGCCGGCGACGCGCTCGGCGATCCCTGCGAGGATCTCGTAGTTGAAGTCCGTGTAAACGCCGCGCGTGTTCGGGGGCTCGAACCGATGGCCGAGCCTCGCATAGCTCGCGAGCTCGTCGGGCAACGAGGGCGCCCGTGCTAACGGCGCGTCGTATACCTGCGCGAGCACTTCGTCGTCGTTGGGGGCGGGAATGCCGCTGCGCATCCGCAGCAGATCGTCGATCGTGATGCGATTTGCGTTGGGAAACGCCGGATACCACTTGGCGATCGTGTCGGTTTTGCGCAGCAACCCGCGGTCGACTAAAACGAGAATCGCGGTAGCCGCAAACGGCTTGGTGACGCTGGCAATCCGAAACGGTTGGTCGATCGAGCGTGGCAGCCGGGTGCGCAAGTTTGCAAGCCCGCCCGCAAACGTATACGCTCCTTTTCCCGGCACGAGAACGCCCACCGCGACGCTGGGCAGGTTGTTGCGTTTGATGATCGCGGTCAATTCTGCGTTGAGGCGCTGTGTGACTTTTGTGGGGAAGAGCGCGTTTGTCGCGACGACGGTCGACGACGCGCTCGCGGCCGGCGCAACGGTAATCAGGAGGCACGCCAAGAAGCTCCATCGCAGCATGCTTAAGACTTAGGCGAGATCGCAACGCCGCCTCTACGCGACGGGAGTATTCGTCGTCGTCATGGTATCAGCGTTGGTAACATGAGAATCATCACGCTACTCGCTTGCGCTATACTGCTTGCCAACTGTTCTCGGATGGCGTCGCCCTTGCCGATGACGTCGACACAGTCGATGCAATCTAACGGCGCCTTTGCCGTAAAGCCCGCAGCCGCGTGGTTGTGCGGTCAGCCGCCGTCGGCCGTGCGTCGGTCCGAGATTGCGCCGCAGGTCGCGGAAGGTTATCAATCGTTATACAAATTCAAAGCAGGCTCGGATGGCGGATACCCCTACGGTGCGCTCACGTCTTTCGGCGGCAACCTTTATGGTACGACCGACCAAGGTGGTGCCTCGGGGTATGGAACGGTGTTCGAAATGAGCGCGGCCGGGAAAGAGCGCGTGCTGTACAGCTTCAAAGGCAACACCGACGGTGCTTATCCCTGCGCCGGCCTGATTCACGTCAACGGCAAATTCTTCGGCACGACGCAGGCCGGCGGCACGTACGGCTGGGGCACGATCTTCGACGTCACGGCATCGGGTCAAGAGCACATCGTCTACAGTTTTAAAGCCGGACACAACGGCGCTCACGACGGTGCCACGCCGTATGCCGGTCTCCTCTACCTTAACGGAAAGTTTTACGGCACCACGGTTGAAGGCGGAACGGCGGGCTGGGGCACGATCTTCGAAACTACTGCCACCGGCCCGGCCCACGTGCTCTACAGTTTCAAGGCGGGCAAAGACGGCGGCTATCCGTATGCGACGCTGATCGCAAACAACGGCACGCTTTACGGAACGACGCAGCAAGGCGGAAGCGCGGGCTGGGGAACGGTCTTCAGCGCCAGCACGTCGGGTAAGGAACGCGTGCTCTACAGTCTCAAGGCCGGAAAAGACGGCGGCTATCCGTTCGACGGCCTGACGTCCCTCGATGGCCGATTCTACGGCACCGCAAAAAATGGCGGTTCGGCCGGATATGGCGTCGTCTTCGTCGTGAACACGTCGGGCCAAGAACACGTGGTCTATTCCTTCAAGAGCGGAGACGACGGAGCGTATCCCTACGCGGGTCTCCTCGCCATCAACGGGACGCTCTACGGCACGACGGTCGAGGGCGACAGGGCCAACTGGGGCACGATTTTTTCGGTCACGACCGCGGGTAAAGAACGCGTGCTGTACGCTTTCAAAGCCGGCCGCGACGGTGCGTCTCCTTTTGCGCGCTTATCGTATCTGAGCGGTAAATTCTACGGCACGACGCAGGGCGGCGGCGTCAATGGCGGCTGGGGAACCGCCTTCAGCTTCGCGCCTTAGCCTCCGTTCATGTCGAGAAAGAGTTCCGTGGCGAGCGCGATCAAGAATCCGGCGCACATCGTTGCCGTGACCGGTGCGGTGAGTCCCGTGCGCCGCAAGACGCTCCAGAGCTCGCCGATGACGAAAACGAGCGCGCCGACCGCGATCGCAAGGAAGAGCACCGAAAGGGTGGGCGAGTAGAAGCTGTAACCGATGATCGTACCGACGAACGTCGGTCCACCGGCGATCAAACCCGCGAGGCCGATCTGCGCCCAGGATGGGACGACGCGGCCCACCAATGGCGCCGCCACACCGAATCCTTCGGTGGCGTTGTGCAAGCCGAAGCCGACGATCAGCGCCAGCGCCACGGCGGTCGCTCCCGCTGCTGCCGAAGCCCCGATGGCCAAACCTTCGCCGAAGTTATGCGCGCCGATTCCGATCGCGATCACCGCAGCGAGGACGAATGGATTCTCGGCGTGCATCGCCGCTTTACGGGCAAAATGCGTCGCGGCGCTCCCCAGGCCCACCAAACCGGTCAACAATCCAGCGACGAAGACCAGAATCAGCGCGGACGGGAAGGGCCCGGCAGCGGCGTGCCATGCGTTTAGTCCCGTAGAGATCGGCACGATCGCGTTTTGCGCGATCTCGACGACCAGATAGAGAAGAATGCCGATGGCCAGCGCATTGAGCAGCGCAACGGTGTGCGCGGAGAGCTTGCTGGCGCGCGCAATCGGCAACCCAAGGAAGATCGTGAAGCCGGCGATCGCACCTAGCAGCACGGTCGTCCAAAAACTCAACGCGCGCGTCGTCGCGCCGGCGGCCGGCGCCATCGCCCGGTACATCGCGGTCAGGGTGTTGGGAGTGCCGACGTAGTGGATTGCGGTAATCAATCCCGCGGGCATGCCGGTGGCGTCCTCGATGTGATCCATGACGTGACAATGAATGAGCCACGTTCCGGGTTTTGCGTTGGCGTTCACAACGACGTCGACTCGCTGCCCCGGCGCCACCAAAACGGTGTCCTGAACGTCGCGATAGTCCACGGGCGCGGCATCGCGGTCGATAATTTGCTGGTAGTGCCCGTGCGTGTGCATCGTGTGGAATTCTTCGCCCGAGATATTGATCCAACGAATGCGAAACCGTTCACCCGATTGAACGTCGAGCGCGCGCGTGCTCGGATATTCCTTGCCGTTGAGGGTAAAATGGTTCTCGGCCGCGCTTTGGATCTGCCACGACGAGATCATCTCTAGAAAGTCGTGCGCGAGGCCCCGCTCCACCGGACGCGGTGCGGACGGCTCGACGATAATCGCGCCATAAAGGCCGGAGTCGAGCATGGCTTCGTCGTCGTGCGTATGATAGATGAACGTGCCGGGTTGATCGGCGACGAAGCGATAGACGAAGTGTCCTCCGGGCGGCACGAGCGGTTGCGAGATTCCTCCGACCCCGTCCATCGACACGGGAATGTCGTGCACGCCGTGCATATGAATCGAATCCGGCGTCGCTCCATCGTTCGTGTAATCCAACACCAACTCGTCGCCTTGCTTGACGACCAGCGCCGGGCCGGGCACCACGCCGTTGTACGTGTTGGCCATCACGGTCAGGCCGGGTTTGAGCGTCCACGGCGCGGCGCGTTCGACGATGTGGAAGACTTTGGCGCGTCCGCGCGCGGCTGGAATCGCCTGATAGGCTCCATCGGCACGCTGAAAAACGCCCGACTCGCCCGGCGCCGGCGTCGCTCGCGTAATGGCGCCCTGCAGCGGCTGCAGTCCGAGTGAGGTAGAGTTGGGTGACGTTCCTTGATCGCCATCGGCAAGGACCGCCGCGGGCATAGCCGCAACCGCAACCAGGGCGAAGGCAAGGAAGGCGCACGAACGCCGGAGCTGCAGGAGCTTCATGTTAGGCGCGCCTAAGATTCTGGATAGGCGTGCCTTTCCCCCGCCGCGATCTCGCGATTTCGGCTTTGCCCTTTTAACCGCCTTTGCACATAAAATCGAACGTTTGCCTATAAATGGCGAGTCGCTCCTTAGCTACAGTGACTCTTTCCCTCGCGTGTCATGGTGAACGTCCCCCCGCTGTATATGTTGCCGTTAGGTTGCGTGATGATGTAGTCGCCGGAGCCTTGCTTCGCGTTGACGGACCCCTGCAAGCTCGCATAGGCGGTTGGCGACCAGGGGGCTAGGGCGGATGCAAACAGTTCGTTGCCGGAGGTAAGGTACGTTCCATTAAACGCGTTCGGCGGCACAGAGTACCAGGCGCCGGAGGACGTAAACCTCAAGCACAAAGACGTGAAGGGAATAGGGTACCCAACCACATCGGTGAATTTAGCCAGGAAGTACCCATAAAAAGAACGCTCCCTAGAGCGCGTTGCGGATTGAACCGCCGCACTAGGCCCACCCGTCATTGGCTGCGATCCGCCACAAGCGGCAAGCATACCGATAGCTACGCAGGCTCCAAAAGCGTGACGGAAATCAAACATTACGATGCCCCTTTCGGCTCAGTTAACCGTTCGATGGGGGCTAGGCGTCCCCCCCGAGACTCTAATGCGGGTCGCTAACGGTGGCTCCGGCCAGGACGTCGGCAGCGAGGTGCTTCCGGATGATTTTCGTCGGCGATCCACCAGCCGGGTAGTTCCAGAGGCCCACCTCGTTGGGCGGCTTGCCGTTCGCGCCAAACGGCACGATAACGGTGCTGCCTTGTATCCAGGATTGCGCCGCCACGGTTCCTGCGCCGTGCAGTTTCGTCGTACCAACCAGCGTCGCGGCCGAACCCGAAACTTGAAACCGATAGATAACCGGGCTTATCAGATCCTCGATCGCAAGATGCTTGCCGTCCCACTGCACCTCGCCGGCGCTGTTGATGGGTTGGTTAACCGCGATCGGCGTGAGATTGCTGCCGCCCGCGGGGAGCTCCAGTAGGGCGAATCCTTGCCCTCCGTTACCGTCCGCGAAGAGGTTGTGCCGGTTATCGTAGCCGCAGTAAGACAAAAACACGCCGGTTACGTCATATGACGTCGGGGAGCCTCGCGCGCCCTTAAAGATTGCGACGGGGCCATAATCGCAGTCTTTGCAGAGGTACGTAACGGCGAGATCGCCGGATTTTGAATCCACCGAACAGCCTTCGGCGAGCAGTCCAGGCAGGTTCAACGTCGCAATCGGCGTCGTGCCGCCGTGCGCGTATTCGTACACGACCGCATTGCCGCTGCTCGTCGCGCTCGGCATGAAGATGTTACCGCTCTTGTCCGAACACAGGCTCGCCCCCGCGGCGCCAAGGTGACCCACCTGCTTTCCGTTTGGATACGAAAAGACGCACGTGCCGCCGCACCCTCCGGTGACGTAGAGCAAATCACCCTTGGTAGCGTTGGGGCTCGTGGACGCCGGCTGCAGAAGCGCGGGTGCCCCCATCTGCGCCGGCGATCCGACGCACCCGGGAAGGAGAGCGCCGGCCGCGCAGATGCCGACAGCGAAGCGACGAAAGCCTAGAATGATCATGCAGCGGGGATTCGCCGTCGCTCCGGCGGTCCGCTGTCGCCCTTCGGCGAAGAGCCCAAGCCCAAGGAGGTAACGGTGCCCGACATACAGCTCGAACGCATGCTGCGCATTCCGGCGGATCCCGCCGCCGAAGCGTTGGGCGACATCTTGCAAGCCATCGCGAATCAGGAAGGTCCCTGGCGCGGCTTTGCCCTGCATATTACCTTGGGGGATCTGCGCCTTCCCGACGTCGGCTACGTCGCCGTGCCGATTCATCTGACCGTGACGAAACCTGCGGACAAGCCGCGATTTTTCGATATCACCTTTAAGTCGGCGAACCTCCCCAGCGCCTTTCCGACGTTCAGCGGAAGCATCGGAACCGAACCTGCGAACCTCGGCGAATCGAAGCTCTTGCTCCGGGGGGGCTACGATTTGCCGATGCAAATCTTTGGAAAATTCCTCGACCTGGCGCTCACTCCGAACCTCGCCGCGCGTTCGCTCGAGAACTTCATCGACGAGCTCGCCGCCGCGTGCACGGCACGCGTCGATGCTCGCGAAGCCGAGTTCGCCCGCTATCGTTTTTACTCGCAAAATCTTCGGTGAACCAACGCCGCGCGGGCTGTTGCATCGTCGGCGGCGGGCCGGCCGGAATGATGGCCAGTTTGCTCATGGCCCGGGCCGGCGTAGCGACCGTCTTACTGGAAAAGCACGCGGACTTCTTACGCGATTTCCGCGGCGATACGATTCATCCGTCGACGCTGGAAGTCATGGGCGAGCTCGGGCTGCTCGAATCGTTTCTGCAGCGCCCGCATCAGGAGGTGACGAGCTTAGCCGGTAATCTCGGCGATACGCTGATCACCGTCGCGGATTTCACGCACCTTCCCACCCGCTGTAAGTTCGTGGCATTCATGCCGCAGTGGGATTTCCTGAACTTTTTGGCAGAAGAAGCGCGGCGCTATCCCAACTTCGATCTGCGCATGCAGACGCGCGCCGAGCAGCTGCTGTGGGAAAACGATCGGGTGGTTGGCGTGCGCGCTCAAACACCGGGCGGCCCCGTTGAAATTCCCGCCGAACTCACCATCGCGGCCGACGGCCGCGAATCGGTCCTGCGTCAGCGAGCCGGGCTCGACCCGATGGAACTCGGCGCGCCGATGGACGTACTTTGGCTGCGATTGACCAAACGTTCCGACGATCCGCACGAGACCTTCGGTTATATCCGCGACGGCGGCATCATGGCGCTGATCGACCGCGGCGCCTATTGGCAGTGTGCGTACGTCATTCCGAAGGGCACGTTGATCGAGTTGAAGGGCTCCGGCTTGGAAGCGTTTCGCGAGCGCATCAGCGGAATCGTACCGTTTCTGCACGATCGCGTACACGAGATCCGGCAGTGGGACGATGTCAAGCTCCTCACCGTGCGCGTGAATCGCTTGCGGGAATGGTACCGCCCCGGATTGCTTTGCATCGGCGACGCCGCGCATGCGATGTCGCCGATCGGCGGCGTGGGAATCAATCTCGCGATCCAAGACGCGGTCGCTGCCGCGAACTTGCTCTCCCGCAAACTCGTACATGGCGGAGTTACGACGCGGGACTTGCGCGCCGTTCAGCGGCGGCGCGAAGGTGCGGCGCGACTCACGCAGTCGCTGCAGCTTTTCATTCAGAGCCGGGTCATCGGCAAGGTGCTTGCGGGCGGTAACGCGCCGCTCCTGCGCCGTTTGCCGGCGCTCTTACGGTGGCTTCCGTTCTTGCCCCGCATACCGGGCCGTTTGGTCGGTCTCGGCTTCCGGCCCGAGCACGTCGAGCCGAGCGGCGCAGTCTAGCTACCGGCTGAAAAGGTTATGCCGGTCTCTTGGACTTCTTGATAAGGTAGAAGCCAAACGAGCGACTCGTCGTGGAGATCGACCACCTGCACGCGGTTTCCGAACGGGTCGATGAAATCGCAACGGAACGGCGGGATGAGCTGGATCTGGTATTTGCTGGTGAGTTTTTCGCGCACTTCGTCAAGTTGCGTTTCGTCACGAACGATCAATCCGAAGTGGCGAGTCCGATTTGGGCGGGTGTTCCCGGATTCGAACATCGCGAGAAACTGATGCTCGCCGACCTTGAAGAACGCATCCCCCTCGCCTTCGTCGAGCTTCTCGAGATTGAAGACGTCTCGATAAAATTCGACCGCCTTGTGGACGTCGTTCACTTCAATTGCGATGTGATTGATGCCGTAGACCTTGACGCTCATGCTGCCTTCTACCCGGCGCCGCTGCGGATTGGTTGCAGCAGCCTGGGAACCGTCATCGTAACGCGCGTTCCCTCGCTCGGCCGGCTTTCGAGCGCGATCGCGCCGCCTACTCGTTCTATGGCGCGTTTGGCAATCGCCAGGCCGAGCCCCGACCCCTCGGTATTGCTGCGCGACGTCCCGCGATAGAAGCGGTCGAACGCGTGCTGCAGGTCCTGCGGCTCCATTCCCGGCCCGCGGTCGCTCACCGTGACGGTGACGCCCGCGTCGCTGGAAGCGACGTCGATTACAACCGGCGAGCCTGGTGCGTAACGCACGGCGTTTTCGATGACGTTCTTGATCGCTTCGTAGAGCTCGCTCTCGTCGGCCTCGACGACCGCAGTCGCGGACTGGACGTTCAGCACGATGCGGTCGCGGCCAGCTAGCGGTTCGAGCGCTTCGGCGGCGCGCCGCACGACCGCGCCAACGTCGACCGGCTCGGTTCGAACTCCGGCGGGACGCTCGAGTCGCGCCAGCAGGATCAGCTTGTCGATGGAAGCGCGCATCCGCCGGCTCTCCGACAACATCGTTTCGTGGATCCGCGCGACGCCATCAGCATCGCGCACGACGCCTCTCTGAAGAATTTCCAGGTAACCCATGACGATCGTCAGCGGCGTGCGCAGCTCGTGCCCCGCGTCGGCGATGAATTGACGCATCTGCGATTCGTTGCGATCGCGCTGCGCCGTGGCGGTCGTTAACCGATGCGCGACGTCGTTGTATGCCCCGGTGAGCTCCCGAAGCTCGCTGTGGCCCGAGAGCAGCGGTTCGGGCGCGAAATCGCCCGCGGCGATGCGGCGCAGCGCCGCGGAGACGTCCTGCAGCGGCGCGATCGCGCGGTGCGTTATTCCGCGCCCGATCAGCCACGCACCAAGAACCGCCAGCGCGCCGATGGGCAAAACGAAGGCCAGATAGCGTTCGAGTAGCCGCGCAAAACCGGCCAGATCCGGCGCGACGACGATCGTTCCGCCGCTGACGGTGACGATTGCGGGGCGCAATCCGAAAACGGCGGCGGCGACGCGCGTGAAGCGCCCCGTGACGACGCCGGTACGGCGCGCGCTTTGGGCGAGTAGGCGATGCGCGTCATCGTAAACCGAGACGCGGACGCGCGCACCGCCGATCTGAGCCACGAGCTCGGGCGCGTACACGTCGAGCGACTCGTGCCGGCGCTCGTACGACGTCGCGAGATCGGTGACGCGTTGCGCGTACGTACCAAGGGACTCGTTGAGGGCACCGACGTAGAGCAGGAACGCCAACACACTCGTCGCGGCGACGACGAGGACGATGAGCGCGACGGCCAACACGACATATCCGCGGGTGAGGCGCGCGGAAAAGGGCGCGAACGGCTCAGACACGCAGCGTGTAGCCTGCGCCGCGAACGGTTTGAATCAGCGGCCGGTCGAAGCCTTCGTCGACTTTGCCGCGCAGGTACGAAATGTAGCGCTCGACCGCGCCGGTGCCCACTTCGGCGTCGCGCCACACTTGGTCGAGCAGTTCTTCGCGCGTGAAAACGCGGCGCGGGCGACGCAGCAGCGTGACGAGCAGGTCGTACTCTAGGGGCGACAAATCGAGCCGCCGTCCGTCGCGCTCGACGACGTGCTCGGCGAGATCGACCGTCAAGCCCTCGTATTCCAGCGTCGAACGCGTTTCGAGGTGCGGACGGCGCAGCTTCGCATCAACGTGGGCGAGCAGTTCGGAAATTTCGAATGGCTTGCTCAAATAGTCGTCGGCGCCGTGCGCGAGACCCTCGACTCGGTCTTCCAATTCGCCGCGCGCGCTGAGCATGACGATCGGTGCGTCGGTTATGCGTCGAAGCGTCGGCAAGAGCTCGAATCCGCTCGCCTTCGGCATCATCACGTCGAGGACGATGAGGTCCGGCGACCATTCCCGCACGAGAGCGAGTCCCGCGGCGCCGTCGGCCGCGCAGCGAACGGTGAATCCGCGATGGCCGAGTGCGAGCGAGAGCAGATCGCGGATATGCGGTTCGTCGTCGATGACGGCGATGCGCGCGCTCACTCGAAACGCAGGGCCTCGATTGGATTCAGCGCGGCGGCTTGCCGTGCCGGATAGTAGCCGAAGAAGATGCCGACCATCGCCGAGAAGGCCACCGATGCGAAAATCCATTGCGGCGGGATGGCCATGGGCCAATGCGTGAGCAGGCCAATCGCAATCGTGCCGGCGCCGCCGGCGACAACGCCGACCAGTCCGCCGATCGTCGATAGGACGATCGCTTCGGCCAAGAATTGGCGCAGGATCGTCGCCGCGCGTGCCCCGACCGACATGCGCAGGCCGATTTCACGCGTGCGCTCGGTTACCGAAACGAGCATGATGTTCATGATTCCGATGCCGCCGACCACGAGCGAAACGGCGGCGACGCCGGCGAGCAGCAGCTCCATGACGGTCCCCGTTTGCGACGCGGTCTGCGCGATCGACTGCAGGTTACGCACCTGAAAATCGTCAGGTTGAGGCGGCACGATCCGGTGGCGCTGTTCGAGCAGCGCGGTGACGCTTTGCTGTACCGGATCGATCGCAGCCGCGCTCGTGGCCGAAACCATCAGCGTGTTGACGGTCGTCAGCCCGGTAAGCCGCTCCATCGCCGAAGTATAGGGAATCAGCACCGTATCGTCCTGGTCCTGGCCCGTCCCGCTTTGGCCGAGCGCCGCGAGCGTTCCGATCACCGTGAAGGGAGCGCCCTTGAGGATGACCGTTTGACCCAGCGGCGACTGGCCGCCGGGGAAAAGCTGTGCTACGACGGTTTGGCCCAGAACCGCGACCTTGGCGGCGGATGCGACGTCGTTCTCGTTGATGAAACGTCCGCCGACCAGCGGCCACGAGCGGATGAAGGTGTAGGTGGGTGCCACGCCGCCGATCGTCGTTTGCCAGTTGTTCTCGCCCGCAACCACCTGCGTGCGAACGGAGACCATCGGTGAGACGGCGGCAACGTCCGCGATCTTGGCGATCGCAAGCCCGTCCTCGGGCGTTAGCGTTGAAGCGCCGCCGAACCCGGTGCGCGCGCCCGTCTGCGTCACGCTGCCCGGCTGTATGACGATGAGGTTCGAGCCCAAGCTGTTGATGCTCTGTTGCACCGAGGTGCGCGCGCCCACGCCGATCGCGACCGTAACGATCACCGCCGCGACGCCGATGACGATTCCGAGCATCGTGAGCAACGAGCGTGCCTTGTTGCGAACGAGGGCCGCCAACGCTATGGCAAGAGTGGCTTTCAACGTCATGCTGCGCGCCTCTGATTGAGAGTATCGCTCGTGATCAGACCATCGCGAAAGGTTACGATCCGCCGAGCGTACGCGGCGACTTCCGGCTCGTGCGTCACGATCATGATGGTGATTCCCTCCTCGGCATTGAGCCGTGTGAAGAGACGCATGATATCCTGCGAGCTCTGTGTGTCGAGCGCGCCGGTCGGCTCGTCCGCTAGGATGAGGCCTGGATCGTTGACTAACGCGCGCGCAATGGCGACCCGCTGCTGTTGGCCGCCCGACATCTGATTGGGATGATGGTTCGCCAGCTGCGGGATGCCGATCGTTTCAAGTTTTTCCAGCGCGATGCGCCGGCGATCGATTTCGGGAACCCCGGCATAAACCATCGGCAGCTCCACGTTCTCCACGGCGCTCGTGCGTGGCAGCAAGTTGTAGGCCTGGAAGACGAATCCCAGCCGCCGTCCGCGAATGTCGGCGCGCGCGTCGGGGCTTAGCGTCGAGCCTTCGCAATCTTCGAAGCGGTACGTGCCCGCCGTCGGCGTGTCGAGTAAACCGGCGATGTGCATGAACGTCGACTTGCCAGAACCCGACGGGCCCATCACGGCGACGAACTCACCGGCTTCGAGCGAGAGGTCCACGCCGCGCAATGCCTTCACGCTCTCGTCACCCAAGGCGTACGTCTTTTGCAGGCCGGCGACTTCGACGACGCGAGCCATTAGTGTATGCCCCGCATCGCACCGCCGACCGGCGACGCGCCCATCGGCGACGCGCTCGTCTTACGCGGGTTGCTTTGCTGACGGCTTTGCCAGCCGGTGACGACCAGGTCGCCTGCGGCCAGCGTGTTCGCCCCAACGGGCTGCACGGCGGCTTGCGTTCCATTCGTCAGCGTTACGCGGACGTGCATCGGGACCGGTCTGCCGTTACGATCCACTAGGATTCTGGCGGTAGTCCCCGCGGCAAGCGCGCCGCCGGCGTCCGGGCCGCTCGCGGTTCCCCACGGCGTCGTCGCCGCGGCGGCGGAAGTTTGCAGCGCGCTCAATGGTACGGTTAACGCGTTGGGCGCGCTCGCAACGTCGATCGTCGCGTTCGCCGTCATGCCCGGCAGGAGCTCCGAACCGGTGTTCTTGGCGAAAACCACGACGTCGTAGGTAACGACGTTGTTCAACGTTTGCGGGTTGATGCGCACCTGCGCGACCGTGCCGTGAAACATCGTGTTCGGGTGAGCCAGTACCGAGAAGGTAACGGCGTCGCCGGCCTTGACGTTGCCGATGTCCGGCTCGCCGACGTTGATGTCAACCTCCATCTTTGCGAGATTCGCCGCGATCGAGAAGAGGGTCGGCGTCTGCAGCGACGCGGCGACCGTCTGACCGACGGAAACGTCGCGCGCCACGACGGTGCCATCGACCGGCGAAGTGATGACCGCGTGCTGCAGATTGAGTTCGTCTTGCCGCACGACCGCCTGGGCCGCCGCGACGTTGGCTTCGGCCGCCTGCGTGCTGGCCGCCTGACTGCTGGCGGTGTCGGATTGCTGGCTCACGGTCGCCGCGCCCGCCAAGTCTTGCGCGCGAGCCTGCGCAACCGCGGCCTGTGCGGCCGCGACGTCGCTTTGATCCTGCGCAACGGTCGAGCGATCCGTGTCGACCGTGCTCTGCGCGACGTAACCCTGCGAGAGCAGCGCCGCATCGCGCGATTCGGTTTTTTGCGCCAGCGACACGGCCGCCTGAGTTTTTCCGACATTGGCTTGCGCCGAAGCAACGGCGGCCGCTTCGGCGGCGTCGTTTGCGCTTGCGACGCTCACGCCGGAGGCCGCGCTGTCGGCGCTCGCGGCCGCCTGCGCAACTTGCGCTTGAGCCTGAGCCAGCGCGGCTTGAGCCTGCTGCACCTGCGCCTGGAGCGTGCTTGGATCGAGACGAGCCAGAACTTCACCTTGCTTCACCCTGCCGTTGTAATCAACGTCGATTGATGCGATCGTTCCGGATACTTGCGTTCCGACCGAAACGAGATTCTGCGGATTTACCGTACCCGACGCGGTGACCGATTGGACGAGCGTTTGTGCCACGACCGGTGCGGTGATCATTTGGTCGCCCGCACGCGAGCGAAGCAGCCCCGCGGCCAGCATGGCCGCAAGAAGCAAACCTGCGGCGGGCAAGAGCCACCGCGGCCAGCGAGTGACGGCGGCGCCGATCGCGCCTAGACCCTTCGAACGAGGAATCGTAATCGTTGACATGATCTCTACGGTAACCAGCGGAGCTGACAATCAGTGGAGAGTTGTGGCTCGCCGGTTAAGCCAGGATTAGCGTCGAACGGCTCGGCCAATGATGCGTGGGGTAATTTTGGGAGTTGTCGCGACGCTCGTCGTGCTGGGGCTCGGGTTCTATCTCGGAATCGAGGCGGGCATGATGCCGGCCAACGCCGACGGCAAGCCCTTCAAGATGGAACGCTGGGCGGCGCGGACTTCGCTGCGCGCGACGCTGTCGCGCGATGCGTCGAAGGGTGCGCCTCCGATTGCGTCCAGCGACGCAAATTTGATCGCCGGGATTCGGCTCTACGCGGCCAATTGCGCGATCTGCCACGGCGCCGCGAACGGCGCGCCTTCAGTTATCGCAAGGGGCCTCTATCAGCGTCCTCCGCAACTTGCCAAGGATGGCGTCGAAGACGATCCGGAGGGCGTCACCTTTTGGAAAGTCGATCACGGGATCCGCTTTACGGGAATGCCGGCGTTCGGCAAGGCGCTGGGCGAACAGCGCGTCTGGCAGCTGACGATCTTCCTCAAACACATGGACGGCCTTCCGCCGGCGCCGCAGCGCGTTTGGAAAGCCGTCAAGAGTGTGGCGCCTCCCGCGAGTTAGCCTACGGCGTCGGCGTCGGCTCTATATCCGTGGTAGGCGTTGCGGAGAAGATGTACTGATCGTTCGACCCAGTCGAAGCCGGTGCCGGGCTAGAGAACTGGTTTTGCATCGAAAGGCCCGAGAGCACGGCGGCGGTTTCCGGATACACTTGGCCGCTGAACGAGCCGTCGCCGTTCATCGTGCCGACGACGTGCAGCTTGCCCTCGGGACCGGCGCCGAGCCCGAGGTCGACGCTCGACGGTCCAATGTCGAACCACATGTAGTTGCCGTCACGTCCGCCGACGACCGGAATGAAGAGCTTGTAATACGAAGTGTGATAGTAACCGCGCAAATTTCCGGCGGGAAAGACTTGGACGTCGAGCCGCCCGGTCAGGGGGTACTGCGAGCCGTATGCTTCCGTGATGGACGTCGTAAAGTGCAAATCCGTTGCCTGAGCCGACGCCGTGCTGGTTAGCGCCAGCAGTGCCAGGCTTACGAGCGCAGTGCTGCTAACGAAGCGCAGAACCAGAGACCTTACCATGCTAACTCCTCTCGATTGACCGTTCTAAGGGAGTAGAGCGCTCGGCTCGGCGAGAACGTGACCGGCGTGGTACAACCTGCCGAAATTGACCTGCGGGCTCTCCCCGCGTGGGAGCGTCCGGATTTGGTTCGCAAAGCCCTCGACCGGCTCCCATCGGGCGCATCCATTACCCTGATCACCGAGCAGGAGCCGCGGGCACTCTCCTCGCGCGTTACGCAAGACCGCCCGGACCGTTTCGTCGTGGAAACCCGGCGCGTTGCCAGCCGAGTCTGGCAGCTGCGCCTGACCCATCGGACGGGTGAGACCAACGACCGGAACTCATCGGTGCAGCATATCGGGCGCTGTCCCGCGTTTGCTACCCTGGACGCCGGTGTGCGCGAAGAGCTCGCCGCCTCGGCGCTCTGGCAGACCGGCCGGCGCGGCCAGACGCTGGTAGCGGAAAACGCCGATTGGACCTTCATCGGCATGGTGACCGAAGGCATTGTCGCGCGCGCAAACGGCGGCGGCCGCGAGCGCGAACGCATCTTGTACGAGATCTTTCCGTACGAGCTGTTCGGCGTAGCGGAATATTTCGATCGCGGTTTTAAGATGGCGCGCATCGCGGTCTTTTCGAAGAGCGCGCGAGTACTCAAGGTACCCTGGGACGTCGTTTCGCGGGTCGCGGCGCGCTATCCGGAACTGACCAATGCGCTCGGGATCGTGATGGCGCAGCGCGTTCGCATTCTAGCCGATTCCCTGAGCGTTCAGGGATCGCTGCCGATTTTGGGCCGCATCGCGCGCGTTCTGCTTCCATATGCGATGCCGGAACGTGGCCTCGTGCCGGCCTCGACGTCACTATCGACGATCACGCAGTCGCAGATTGCCGCGGCGGGCGGAACCGTCAAGGAAGTCGCCGCGCGCGCCATTGCGGAGTTGGAGTCGCGTAATGCGTTGCGCCGCGAGCACGGCCACATCCGCTATCTCGACCGGGAAGTGCTCCTCGAGCTCATTCAAGACGTTTCGTGAGGACGTAGGGCTCTAAAACCCGCGGTACGTCGATCGATCCGTCGGATTGCTGATAGTTTTCGAGGATCGCGATCAGCGCGCGTCCGACCGCGAGGCCAGAACCGTTGAGCGTGTGCACGAGCTCGGGTTTGTGGGATGCATCGCGACGCAGGCGAATCCCGGCTCGGCGAGCTTGAAAGTCGGTGCAGTTCGAACAGGAGCTGATCTCGCGGTATGCGTTGCTACTCGGTATCCAGACTTCGATGTCGTAGGTTTTGGCCGCGTTGAATCCGGTTTCACCCGCGCAGAGCGCTACGATGCGATAGGGAAGTTCCAGCTCTTGCAGCAGTGAGGCTGCGTCTTGTGTCAGCATTTCGAGCGCCTCGAACGAAGCTTCGGGCGCGCTCAGCCAGGCCAGCTCCACTTTGTCGAACTGATGCTGGCGCATCAATCCGCGGGTATCCTTACCCGCTGCGCCGGCTTCTTTGCGAAAGCATGGCGTCCCGGCGGCGTACTTCAGCGGCAGCTCGGCGGCGTCGAGGATCTCGCCGGAACGCAATGCGGTAAGCGGCACCTCGGCCGTGGGAATCATGAACAGCTCGGCTTGCGGGTCTTCGAACATCGCATCTGCAAACTTGCTTAGCTGTCCCGTAGACCACATGGTGTGCCGCGAGACGAGCAACGGCGGTGCCACTTCCACGTAGCCGCGTGCGGCCGCTCGATCGAGAAAAAAAGCGGTGAGCGCGCGCGCCAATCGCGCCCCGGCGCCGGAAAGCACGGCAAAGCGGCTTCCCGACAGTTTGGCGGCGCGCGTAAAATCGAGAATGCCGAGGCGTTCGCCGAGCTCCCAGTGCGGTTTCGGTGTGAAGCCGAAATCGCGTGGTTCACCCCAGCTGCGGACTTCAACGTTCGCGTCTTCGTCCGCACCGTCGGGCACGGAATCGTCGAGCAAGTTGGGAACGTTGTCGAGCAGCGCGCGCAACGGCGCGCCGGACTCCTCGATCTTCTTCGAGAGCTCCTCGATGTTCGATTTCAGCTCGCGCGCGGCGGCGGCTCTGTCGCGCGCTTCGCCTCCAACGCCTGAAAGGCGATTCTTCTCGGCCTTAGCTCGCTCGACGGTGGTGAGAGCGGAGCGGTACTCCTCGTCGTAGCGCAGAAGCTCGTCCACGAGCGAGGCATCCAACCCGCGGCGAGCGAGACCGCGTCGTGCGCGGTCGGGATCGCGCCGAACGAGAGCGATGTCGAGCATGGAGAAGCGCGCCATTATGCAGTCTGCAAATCCAGTCCTACCGGCGCGGGCATTTGTCGCCGAAACGCTGCTTCCACCGCGTCAAGCCGTGGTGGCATTCCTCAGCCGCGTGGCGATCGCGCCATTGGGAACAGAGCACGTCGCGCTGGATGACGCACTCGGCCGGATTCTCGCGGAAAGAATCCTCGCCGACGAAGACTATCCCAACAGCGCACGCTCGTTGATGGACGGCTTTGCCGTGGCCTCCGGGGCGACGCCGGGGGCGTTCGAAATCGGCGCTGAGGTTCGGATGGGCGCCGCGCCCGGGGCTCCCGCGGCGCGCGCGGCCGCGACGCGCATCCCGACGGGCGGCGTACTTCCGGCCGGCGCCGATGCGGTCGTTCCGTTCGAAGACGTCCGGCTGGAAAAGAACCTCGTTATAATTGAAGCGCAGCTGCAAGCCGGCGACAACGTGGTCGAGCGTGGCGCCGACATGCGTTGCGGCGAGGCGGTGCTCGGGGCGGGGCGCCGCATCCGCGCGTCCGAGATTGGCGTGCTCGCGACGCTCGGCGTAACGGAGGTTCCGGTCTACCGGCAACCGGTGGTCGCCGTCCTGTCGAGCGGCGACGAGCTGGTCGAGCCCGGCGCTGCGCTTGCGCCGGGTCAGATTCGAGATTCGAATCGTTTCGCAATCGCCGCGTCGTTGCGCGCAATGGGCGCGGTCCCTCGCCACTATCCGACCCTGCGGGACGAAGCCGACGAGTTTGAATCTGCCATCGCCCGCGCGATCGCGGAATGTGACGCCGTCGCCGTGACCGGGGGTTCGTCCGTCGGCGACCGCGATCGTTTGCCGGACGCCGTTGCGAGCGTTGCTCGGCCGGGGATCGTCGTGCATGGAATCCGCGTGAAGCCGGGCAAGCCGACGCTCTTCGGCGCGCACGGCAACAAGCCGATTCTTGGATTGCCCGGCAATCCGACATCGGCATTGTTGGTGCTGGAAGCGGTCGCCGCGCCCATCGTCGCGGCGCTCGTCGGTGCAGCACCGGTTGCGTCGACGGTTGGCGCCCGGCTGGCGGCGCCTGCGCGCAGCCGCAAAGATTGGACCTGGTATATTCCGGTGCGCCTGCAGGATGATGGAGGAGTCCTTTTGGCGCATCCACTTCCGTTGCGGTCGTTTTCGGTGAGTCTGTTAGCGCGAGCGGATGGATTTATCATCATGGACGAGCGCGACGAGGAGTGGCCGCCTGGCACGCCGGTCACGGTCCACCGCTTTTTGGGAGGCTGAATCTGATCCATCCGACGCGCGCGGTCGAAGCGATCCCCGCGACGACGCCCTTCGTCGGCCCCGAGCAGTTGATGCGCGAATCGGGTCAACGCGAGCTCGTGCGCTTGGGCGCAAACGAAAGCCCCTTCGGTCCGTCACCTAATGCGGTAGCGGCAATGAGCGCGGACCTGACGCTGATCGCCTGGTACGGTGACCCGGAGTCGCTGGATCTGCGCGACGCACTTTCGCAAAAGCATCGGTGCCGCCCCGAACAGATCGTCGTCGGCGCCGGCATCGACGACCTCATGGGCCTGGCGGTGCGTGCGTTCGTCGCTCCGGGGGATCCGGCGCTCAGCACGCGCGGAACGTATCCCACCTTCAATTACCACGTCGTCGGATATGGTGGCCGGCCGATCGGCGCGGCGTACCTCGACGATGGAACGCCCGACTGCGAAGCACTGTCGGCGATTGCGCGCCGCGAAGCGCCGCGAATCGTCTATCTCGCGAACCCCGACAATCCGAGCGGGCGTTTCATTCCGCGCGACGAGATGGTGCGCTTCTACGAGGCTCTGCCGGGAGACGCGCTCCTGCTGCTCGACGAGGCCTACGCCGACTTCATCGAGGAGGGCGATCTCCTGCCGCCGGCTTTCGAGGACCGCCTCATCCGGTTGCGGACGTTCTCAAAGGCCTACGGCATGGCCGGCGCGCGAATCGGCTACGCGCTGACCACCGAACGCAACGCCGCGACGTTTCAGAAGATCCGGCTTCAATATGGGGTCAACCGCAACGCGCAGATTGGCGCCTTGGCCTCGTTGCAAGACGAGGATTTTCGGCGGCACGTCGTCACCCAGACCGCGTGTGCACGCGAGGACTACTATCGGATTGCGCGAGAGCTGAGCCGCAGATACGTCGAGTCGCGGACGAATTTCGTCTGTATCGATTTCGACAGCGCGGAACGCGCGACGCGCGTGATGAACGAGCTGCTCGCGCGTGGGGTTTGGATTCGAAAGCCGGGTGCGCCGCCGCTGGATGCATACGTCCGGGTCAGCGCCGGCACGGAGCCGATGCGCCGCGCGTTCGAAACGGCACTCCGCGCGGTCCTGGCCGAGGCACGCATCTGACGTGCGCTACGCTATTCTCTCCGACGTGCACGGAAATCTCGAATCGCTCCAGTGCGCGCTGGCCAAGGCCGCTCCCGATGACGTTGTCGTCTCGCTTGGCGACGTTGTCGGCTACGGTCCGAATCCCAACGAGTGCGTCGCTACCCTGCGGGAACGGGCGCGTCACGCGGTGTTGGGCAATCACGATCTCGCCGCGGCCGAGAATTTTGGCGTTGAACATTTCAACAACGCCGCTCGCGCCGCGATCGGCTGGACCCAAGGCGTAATCGACGAGGCGACTCGCGCCTGGCTCAATCTCCTCCCGTACGAACTGCGCTTCCCCGACTTCCTCCTCGTTCACGGTGCGCCGGTGAACTATTTCGAATACATCCTTGACAAAGTCACCGCCGCGCGCGCGTTCGATCGTACCGATGCAAGGATCGTGTTCGTGGGGCACACCCACATCGCCGAATACTGGGCGCGCGACCCGGACGGCTCGATCGGACACAAGCATATGCAACACGGCGGCCAGCTAAAGCTGGAAGATCAGAGGCGATACATCATTGACGTCGGCAGCGTCGGCCAGCCGCGCGATTTGAACCCGCAAGCTTGTTTCGTCACGTACGATCCCGAGGAGCAACGCGTCGATTGGATTCGCTACGACTACCCCATCGAGGAAGTGCAGCGCAAGATGCGAGTCGCGCGCCTCCCTGTGGCCCTAATCGACCGCCTCAGCATGGGACGGTGATGAGCGACGTTCCTTTCGACGACGGCAACTGCTTTGCGTGCGGACCGGCCAATCCCATCGGCCTGCACGTGCACTTCGACCCGGCGCCCGATGCGGAGGGCGTGTACGCTCGCCTCGAGCTCGCCGCACAATATCAGGGTTGGCGCGGAATCGCACACGGCGGCATCGTGATGGCCTTGCTGGACGAAGCGATGGCGCATGCCGCCGGCTTTGCAGGACATCGCGGCGTTACCGCAAGCGTCAACGTGCGTTTTCGTAAACCGGTTCCGCTCGAGTGCGTAATCCAAGTGCGCGGTCGTGTAACCTGGCAGCGGCGCAACGTGCTCGGGGTCGACGCAAGCGTGCTCGACGATCGTGGAAACGTGCTGGCACATGCTGAGGGAAGCTTCGTTTCGCGCGGGCGGCTGGACGCCGTCGAAGACCACTTGCGAAGATGAGCAAAGACTCTCCCGCGATCGATAATCGCCGGGCCCGCTACGAATATCACATCCTCGAATCGGTCGAGGCCGGTTTGGCGCTGACCGGAACGGAAGTGAAATCCGTGCGCAGCGGCGGCGCGAGTTTGAGTGAAGCTTACGCGCGTTTTCGCGACGGCGAAGCCTGGCTGCTGGGAATGCACATTCCACCGTATAGGCAGGGGAGTTTCTCGAACTCCGAGCCGACGCGGCCGCGCAAGCTGTTGCTGCACAAAGCCGAGATCGTGCGCCTGCAAAGCCGGGTAGCGGAAAAGGGCTTGACGATCGTGCCCCTACGGCTCTACTTCACGCGTGGCATCGCGAAGGTCCAGCTCGGCCTCGCCCGAGGCAAGAAGTTTTGGGATAAGCGCGCCGACGTCGCGCGGCGCGACGTCGAGCGAGAGATCGCCGCGCACGTCCGCCGGTCGTGAGACGAGCTCATCCCGAACGGGACGTCGAACGCGCGATCGTACACAGCGGCACGTTGTGCGAGGGTGAGAGCGCTCTCGTGGCGTGCAGCGGCGGACCGGACTCCGTGGCGCTGGCCGCGGCGTTGCACGCGGTCGCGAAACGGCTTCGCCTCACGCTGTTTCTTGCTTTTGTCAATCACGGCGTGCGCGGTTCCGCCTGGCAGGACGAATGCGTGACGCTGCCGCTGGCCGCGCATTGCGAGATTCCCCTCGACGTGATCGCGCTGGAGAATCGCGGCGCAGACGAACAGCGCCTGCGCACCGCGCGCTATCGGGCACTTGCCGCGGCGGCAAAGCGGCGAGATTGCAGCGCGATCGTCACGGCGCATCACGCCGAGGATCAAAGCGAAACGGTGCTGCTCGCGCTTTTGCGGGGTGCGGGTCTGCAGGGCCTTCGAGGTATGCCGAGCCGCCGGCGCCTGGAGCCGGGGCTCGATCTGGCGCGCCCATGCATCGGAATTTCATCCGAGGACCTGCGCGCCTATTGTCACGCCAAAGCGTTGCCGTATGCGGTCGATCCGACAAACGCGTTGCGGAGTTTGCGACGCAACGCGGTTCGCGAGGCGCTGGAAACGTTGCGACCGCTTTTTCCGGGGCTCGACCGCGCGGTGGCTCGAGCCGCGGAGCTCGCGGCGCAAGAGCAGGACGGAACGCGTCGCGCGCAGCTTCGGAGTTCGATTCGAGAGCAACTGGCGGCCGAGGAGAGTTTGCGCGACGTTGATTTCGCGCACGTCGAGGCCGCGGTTCGCGCCCTCGAACTCGGAAGAAGTGGGACCTTTCACATGAAGCCTGGGATTGCTCTGAGAATCGAACGCGGTTCCATTTCGGGTATCAAGAGAGAGTGACCGCACTGGATTGTAAGGCAGCCATCGGACCGCGCATCTATTCCGCGCAAGAACTAGCGGCTTCGGTCGAGCGTCTTGCCGGCGCAATCGCCGCCGACTTTCGCCGGCAACCGCTCGTGCTGCTCGGGGTGTTGAAGGGAGCGTTGTGCCTAACCGCCGATCTCGCGCGAGCGCTAGCAGGCAAAGCCGATGGCCCCAGTGAGATCCTAGTGGACCATATTTTCGTTCAGCGGTATGGGAGTTCGGGCAAGACGGGCGGCGCCGCGCGGCTCGAGGCGGACGCCAGCCTGCCCCTGGAGGGTGCCAATCTGGTCATCGTGGACGATATCGTGGACAGGGGCCTCACGCTTGCGTTCCTGCGGGCGTTACTAGCGGAGCGCCGGCCAGCGACTTTACGCAGTTGCGTACTGTTCTCCAAGGAGGTGCGCCGAGAGGTTGACGTCCCCATCGAGTACCTGGGTCTCCAGATTCCTGACGCCTTTGTTATAGGTTACGGTTTAGACTATAAGGAATGTTACCGTAATCTTCCTTACCTAGCCGAGCTTCAAGAGGGTCCAACGGTCTAACCAAAACGTGAGCAAGCATCTCAAGTCGATCATCCTGATCATCATGGCGGTGGTCGCCGTCTTTATCATCGTCGAACGGTTCGTTCAGCCCAGCGAAGGCGAGACTCGGCTCGATTACGGCGCTTTCTACCAGAAGCTCGAAGCCGCGCAGGTCCAGTCGTTCCACGCCACCGGGCTGAACGCTATCGGCGATTTGTCCAACGGCACCAAATATACCGTCGCGGTCCCCAACTTAGACCAGACCTTCGTGGACGAGGTTTACAAGCGGGTCAAAAGCGGGGCGATCAGTTTCGACCAGCAGTCAAATACCGGTCTGCTCTCGAGCCTCCTGACGTTGGGGCCGCTGGCCATCACGGTGCTGCTGCTGTTCTTCATTTTGCGACAAGCCCAAAGCGGCGGCAGTCAAGCGCTGTCGTTTGGGCGCTCGCGCGCCAAGATGCTGTCTGAGAACCGCCCCAAGGTAACGTTTGCCGACGTGGCCGGCGTCGACGAGGCCAAAGAAGAGCTGGCGGAAATCGTCGACTTTTTGAAATACCCCAAGAAGTACCAATCCCTGGGAGCTCGTATTCCGAAAGGCGTTCTGCTTCTGGGGCCGCCCGGCACCGGCAAGACGCTGCTCGCGCGAGCCATCGCGGGAGAAGCCGGCGTGCCGTTTCTTTCGATCTCCGGCTCCGACTTCGTCGAAATGTTCGTCGGCGTGGGTGCCTCGCGCGTTCGCGATCTTTTCGATCAAGCCAAGAAATCCGCGCCGTGCATCGTCTTCATCGACGAGATCGATGCCGTCGGACGCCAGCGCGGTGCGGGTTTGGGCGGCGGCCACGATGAGCGCGAGCAAACGCTCAACCAGCTGCTCGTCGAAATGGATGGATTCGATCAAAACACGGGCGTCATTCTTATCGCGGCCACGAATCGCGCCGACGTGCTCGATCCCGCGCTGCTGCGGCCTGGCCGTTTCGATCGGCAGATCGTCGTCGGGCGAGCGGACTTCAAAGGGCGCGAGAAGATTCTCGAAGTCCATGCGCGCAACAAACCTCTGGGAAAGGAAGTTTCTCTCGAAACGCTCGCCAAGCGCACTCCCGGATTCTCGGGCGCGGATCTGGAGAACCTGTTGAACGAGGCCGCCCTGCTGGCCGCACGCCGCAATAAAAACGTCATCGAAATGATCGATTGCGACGAAGCGATTGACCGCGTAATGGTCGGCCCGGAGCGCAAGTCCGTCGTGATGTCGCAGAAGTCGAAGAGCATCGCCGCGTTCCACGAGTCCGGGCACGCCGTCGTCGGCGGCTTGCTCGACAAGTCGGATCCGATCCATAAGGTGACGATCATCCCGCGCGGCATGGCGCTCGGCTTAACCTGGTCGCTTCCCGAGGACGATCGTTATCAAGTGACCCGCGACGAAATCATCGCCCAGATCACGATGGCCCTCGGCGGCCGCCTCGCCGAGGAGATCAAGTTCGGCGACGTTACGACGGGTGCCAGCAACGACTTCGAAAAGGCCACCGAACTCGCGCGCCGCATGGTCACCCAGTACGGAATGAGCGAGCTTGGGCCGATTCAATACGGGCGCGGAGCCCATCAAGTCTTCCTCGGGCGCGACATCGGCGAAGAACGAAATTACTCCGAGGAGGTTGCCAGCAAGATCGACGGTGAGGTTCGCAAGATCATCGAGTCTTGCTACACCAACGGCAAGCAAATTCTCAATAACAATTGGGACAAAGTGGAACGCATGGTTGCGTCCTTACTCGAATACGAAACCGTTGAAGCCGAAGAAGTCAAAGCCATCCTCGCCGGCCGCGCGTACGATCGAGCGACGGGCACCGAGGTAGCGGCTTCGACCGACACGTCGGCCGAGCGACCCGCCGCCGACGAACCGAAACGCGCCGAAAAACCGTCGCGCCGTCCGCCAAAAATTTCACCGGAACCTGCATGACGGGGCGAATCCGGGGGATCGTCGCGATGCTTGCCCTGGCATCGTCGGTGATTGCTGCCCGCAGCGACGCCGCGGAGCAGCGCCAAACCGGCGCCTTAGCGCGCGGCGGATCGTACATACTCTATCCGGATCCGACTGTCGGCAGCGCCGCCATCGGCCTCTGGTTCCGGGCGCCCGCGGCCGGATACGACGACGACGTGCCGGGGGTCGCGAACTTGGCCGCGACGGCGGCCGCGGTTGCGCCGCTCGCGAGCGGTAAATCGCTCTACGCGCTGATCCATACGGTCGGCGGCGAACTCAATATCCAAGTCTACCCGGACATCATCGGGATCGGCGCCGTCGTTCCGGCTCCCGCATCGCGGCGAATCGTCGCTGCTATGACGGCCGCGTATTTCGCGCCGTCGGTGGACGATGCCGCGGTGAAGACGGCGCGAGCGAACGCTGCGGTCCTCGGCGTGCAGCAACGATATGAATCCGATACGACGCTGCACGATCTGCTCTTCAAGCAAATCTTCGCGGCGGGGCCCGCTCACTATCCGCCTCTGCCCACTACCGTTTCGCAGCTCACGAGCATCACCACCGCCCAAGTGAGCGCTTTCGCCAAGCGCGCCTTCCGTTCCGAAAACTCGGTATTGACGCTGACCGGCAACGTCGACGCTTCCAGCGTTTCGGCGGTGACGGACGGCAGCGGGTCCGGCGCGATGGACCCGCCGTTCGACTCCAAGCTCGCCGGAATGCCCAGCTCGGCGACGGTTGCGGGTGCGGTCGACGGCGTAGGACTGGCCTGGATCGGTCCACCGATCGCCGATCAAAAGGCCGCGACGGCGCTGGATTTTATCGCGGATTACCTCTTTCGGGAACAAACCGGCGTCGTGTCCAAAGTTCTCGACCGATCCCAAAGCGATGCATTGGTTCTCGGCCAGTTCATCACGCTCCACGATCCCGGGGTGATGGTCGTGACGATCGCGGGTAGTAACGAGAAACAAACCGAGAAGAACGTGCTCGATGCGCTGGATGCACTGCAGCAGCCAATGGACGTGCAGACCTTCAATGCCGCGCGCGAAGCGTTTCTTTATCACGTCGCCGCCGATACGCAGACGCCGCAGCAGCGCGCCGACAATCTCGGATGGTATACGACTGAAGGCGCGCTGGACTACGCACCCGGCATTGCGAACGGAAACTACGAACAGGCGGCGCGCTCGCTGGACCCGCAGTACGTAGCCGATGTCGTCCGCCGCTATCTGCGCAAGCCCGTGATCGTCGATTTGGTCGCGACCACGCCGCAAAAGGAGCCATCTCAGTGAAACGCATCCCGGCGCTGTGCATCGCGGCGGCGCTCACGATCGGCGCGTTCCCGCCCAACGGGCGGGCCGCCGGGGCCGCGCTCCCGGAGCCCAGCGTCGAAAACGCTTCCGGCGGGGCTATGATCGTACGCCAGCTCGACAGCGCGGCGTCGCTCGTCGGCATTACGGTCATCGTCCGCGCCGGCCTCGACCGCCAAACGATGAAAGAAAATGGCTTGGCGGCACTGGTCGCTCAGATCATCCTTCGCACTCCGGTGGCTCAGGGTAGCACGCCGGCGCTGCCGCTCGAGGACGCCGTCGCCGCGCGCGGGGGCTCCGTCCACTTCACCGTGGATCCCGGCGACGTGCGTTTTTACGTTGAAGCGCTGCCCGAAGATGCGCCGGCCGTCGTCGATTTGTTCCGCAGCGCACTTGCGGCGCCGGATTTCTCGCCGGGCACCGTTCGAGACGCACGCGCCGTGCTCGTTCGGCAGATCGCGCAGGTTCAACAGGTCGCGCTGCAAGTGGGCCTCGATATGCTCAACGCGGCGTCGTCGCGCCAGGCGAATGCGGGTCTCCCGGAACTCGGAACGCCGGCGTCGCTCGCGCAGTTTTTTGCACCCGACGCGCGCGCATTCTATCGCGCCTACTATCGCCGCGGCGGCACGCTGGTGAGCGCCGCGGGCCGGCTCGATTCGCTGGCTCCGGAAGCGCTAACGGCGCTTGGAACCGCTTTGCCGGCGGGGACGACGTTGCCGGTAACGGTGCGCGTGGCACAGCTGAACGGCGCTACGCACGAAATCGTGGCGCACCGCGACATCTCGTCGCCCTGGTTGATCGCTCAGTATCCGGCGCCAAACGTGAATAGCCGTGACTTCGGGCCGATGCTCGTGTTGGCGGCTTTCGTTCGGCGAACGCTTTCGGACATCGCGCAGGTTCCGGGCGTCGTATCGCCGACCTTTGCGTCGCGATCGGTCGGGACGCTGTATGCGTACGATCGCGCACCCGCGACCTTGGTGCTGTACGTCAACGGCGGGTTGATCGGCAATCCCAGCCGCGCCTTCGCCACCGCGCTTTCGATCGTCAGCGTGTTGGCGGCGACGCGCCTCCAAGGCTCCATCGAGGAGTTCAAGGCCGAGGCAGCCGGCGATTTCGCCAACGATGCGACGACCTTGGAAACGCGCACTTGGCTGGCGGCGGTCTTTTCACGTGAGAGCGCCTCGCCCGACTTTATCAATCGCGCCCTCGCAGCGATTTCCGCCACGACGCCGGACGACGTGCAGCGCGTCGCGCGCAACTATCTCGGCAACCCGACGATCGCGCTCGTCCTGCCCCGCGGCACCAATCTACAAGACTGACTTCCGCGGCTGACCGTAGGGAATGAAGGTCGCGCTCGTTCATGATTATTTGAACCAGCGTGGCGGCGCCGAGCGCGTCTTCGCCCATATCGCGCAGGCGTGGCCCGAGGCGCCGATCTTTACGGCGCTCTACGACGAGAGCGTCGTCGGCGATTTGTTCCCCGCGGCGCGCGTGCGCTGTTCGTATCTCAACCGCATCCCCCTCGCAAGACGCTATTTTCGCGCGCTCGCCCCGCTCTATCCCGGCGCTTTCGAAGCGTTCGACTTTTCCGGCTACGATGCGATCGTCAGCTCGACGACCGCATGGGCGAAGGGCGTACGCGTGCCGCGAGGCGCGGTTCACGTGTGCTACATCAATACGGTCAGCCGCTTCGCATTCGCTTACGACGAGTACGTCGGCTCGCCGCTGTTCCGCCCGCTCGTGAATCGCTTGACCGCATGGGATCGCGCCGCCGCTTTGCGGCCGACGCGCTTCGTCGCTAACTCGCAAAACGTCGCGCAACGAATTCGCCGCTACTATGGCCGCGACGCCGACGTGCTTGCGTGCCCCGTGGATCTCGATCGCTTCAGCGTCGGGCCGGGTGGAGGCGACTATTTTATCGTGGCGTCGCGCCAGCTGCCATATAAGCGCATCGATCTCGCGATACGCGCGGCCGCGCTCGCAGGCGTAAAGCTTTTGGTCGCGGGTACCGGTCCGGCGGAGAAATCGCTGCGCGAATGCGCGCGCGGAACGACGACGACGATGCTCGGCTACGTTTCCGACGCCTACCTCAACGAGCTCGTCGGCTCCGCGCGCGCGGCGATCGTTCCGGGGGAAGAAGACTTCGGCTTGGTGCCGCTCGAGGCCGCCGCGGCAGGGCGCCCGACGATCGCCTATCGTGGCGGCGGCGCGCTCGAAACGATCGTGGAAGGCGCGAGCGGCGTCTTCTTCGACGAGCCGACACCGGAATCGCTCGCCCAAGTGCTTCTTACGTTCGACCCCTCGCGCTTCGACTCCGAACGACTCCGAGCACATGCGGAAAAATTCGCGCCGCCACAGTTCATCGAACGCCTTCGCGCCATCGTCGAGCGAGTGTATGGAGAAAAGGCAGCGACGTAGGTGGCCGACCAACGTGACCCTTCGGAACCGCTCGTCGCGGTATCGAGAAATAGCATGCGAGCGATCTACATCGCCGTAGGCGTTTTTGCGCTAGTATACATCGCGCTGGATCTCAACAAGCTTTACGCGCTGCGATACGGTGCGGATCTCGGGACGCATCTGCAGACGCTGGTGAACCTGCGGCACGGCTCGTCCTGGAATTACGGAGAATGGCGCCCGCACTTCCAGGTGCACGATTCGTGGGCGCTGGTGGCGCTCGTCCCGTTGGTCGCGCTGTTTCCCCGCGCCGAGACGCTGATCGTCGTGCAAGTGCTCGCGGTCGCGGTGGCGGCGATTCCGCTGGTGTGCTTTGCCCGCGAGCTCGGCGTCGAGGCGCGCGCGGCGACGGCGATCGGCATCGCTTATCTCTTGACGCCTTCGGCGCAAGGGCTGGCCTACGACAACTTCTCGGAGAACGTTTTCGTCCCGCTGCTCGTCTTCGGGGGCGTGCTTTTTGCTCGCAGGCGCTGGCTCTGGCCGACGCTGATCGTGGCGCAGTTGCTCATGGGGCTGAAAGAGGATCAAATATTTTTCGTGCTGTGGTTTGCGGCGGCGTGCGCGCTGTGGTGGGATCGGCGCATCGGTATCGCGCTGGGTGCGCTCGCGGTGTGCAACGGCGTGGGCTTTTGGGGCGCCGAGCGGCTCGCGGGCGCCGCCCCGGGCGTTCCCCAGTACCGGTTCGCGGTTTCGGATGCGAGCGGAAAAGTGACGATGGTATTTCTGCTGCTCGCGCCCTTCGCGTTCGCACCCGCCGCCGTCGGATGGTGGTTGCTGCTCGCGGTGCCGTTGCTGGCGGAGATCGTGTTCATGCAGCCGTGGAACTACGAAGCGAGCCGCGTCGGTTCGCACTACACGGCCACGTTGTTGGCCGCGTCGGCGGTGACGGCGGCGTTCGGCGTGCGGCGTCATCGAGGGTTTGCGCGCGTGATGCTCGCGTGCGCGGGGGTCGTGATGCTGCTGATCTTCAACGACACGGTGCTGCGTCCGGGCCGCTGGCCCTACATCGTGGACTGGAGCGCCTACTCGCGCGCCGTTGCAATTCGCGACGGAGGGTTGCCCACCACGTTGCGGCGGCGCGACGAAGGCACGTGGGCGATTGCGGCGGCCAATCCGCGCGTTCGGCTCGATCCGCATTCGGATTCCGGTTTTACGGCATGCCCCGCCTATAACACCAACGCGTCAGCGTTTTTCGAAAGTCTTCGGGGGCTTGCGCCGCAGCATTTATGCGGCGGCGTTCCGGTGCGGCCGTGACGGGCGAGGCGACGCTGAGCGTGCGAGCGATGCGCGAGGACCGCGGGAGATTCGCGGCGCTCCGCGACGCGCGGGTCCTGATCTATTGGCCGCACGGGCTTGGCGATTGGGTGCACCTCGGCAACATCGTGCCGTTGCTGGAACCATCCAATTCGTACGCGATCACGCGATTCGGCGACGACTACGTGAGCTTATTGGAAGACAACGCGCAGGTCAGCGCGCTCTTCAGCGGCACGCGCGCCCCCAGCGACGGAGCGGACAGCGGCTTGCGACATCTCGGATTGAATTTGAAGAAATGCGATGGGAGACGGACGACGCTCGAAGCCCCCGCGCCGCTCGGCGTCGCGGTGACCCGTTTTGCGCCCGACGTCGTGCTGTGGACCGATTACCCCGAGACGGAGGGAATGAGCGCATACCCGTTTCATTCCAAAGCCCGAAATTTGGCACGATTGCTGGTTCGGCCGGAGCGCCTTGCTTCGTTCGACTTATCGAGGCCGCTGATCAATGCGATCGATTTCACTCCCCGGCCTATCGTCGCGCGACTGGTCGACCAGCGCCTAGCCGCCTTTGCGCCTCCCGGTACGTCTCTGTGCGTCATCTCGCGAACCGGCATGACGGCGTCGCGTAAGAACTGGGGCGATGGCAGCGAAGCTCGTGCGTTCGTTGCCGCGATGAAGGCCGAATCGCCGCGGTGGCGCTTTCTGTCGATGGACGACGAAAATCTCGGCGAGGGTGCGACCGGATTTCGCGCGCTTTTCGGCGATCTCGACGAGCCCTTTGCCCGGATCTACAAAGCGCTAGCGGGGCACACTGCGCTGTTCGTTGGAATTCCGGCGGGCCCACTGCACTTCACGATGGCGCGCGGGGGCATTCCGACGATCGGCTTGTGGCTGTCACATCATCCCGACTGGTACGACGAGCCGAACCCGGACGGCATTCACCTGATCGGGCGCTACGTTCGCGATCGCAAATTCGATCGGCGTCCTGCTACGGCGAGCAAGCCGCCATCGCTTCAGCACCGGTTGATTTATCTCGACACCGAGGGCATCGCGGCCGAGCCCGTCGTGGAGGCGGCTCGAGCGCTTATTAGGTTAGCTTCGGCGCGACCAACAACGCGACGATCGACAAGCTATTGAATAACGCGTGCGAGATCATCGGTGCAAACGCGTTGCGCGTCCGATAGTAGACCACGCAGAGAACGATTCCGCCGAGCGCCAGCGGGAGCGCCGCGTAGATGTCGCCATGCGCGATTCCGAAGAGGACGCCGCTGAGCACGGCACCGCCCCAGAAGCCGCTGTAGCGCAGGCCGAGATTGAAGAAGAAGATCCGAAAGAACGTCTCTTCCGCAAACGGCGCAAAAATCACCGCGAACGCCGCGAAGATCGCAACCGTCGTCGAATCGTGAAGCTGTTTGAAGATTTGGACGATATCTTGCTGATGCTGGCTGTGGGCAAGGTAATCGATGAGCGACGCGCCGCCGTTGGCCACGATCACCATCGCCACCGCGCCGACGATCGCGGTGCCAACGTTAGCCGCAGTCGGAGCGCGAAACCCGAGCTCGCGCAGGCTGAATTTTGAAAGCGACGGGAGCGCGGCCAATAAGAGCACGACGAGTGCGCCTTCCACTACGAACTGGAGAAGGATCAGCACGTCGAACTCGATGGGACTCACGGCCGGAACGCGACCGGTCCGCAGCCCCGCCACGAATGCAGCCACGAACAGAAACGCGACGAAACCGGCTAACAGCCAGGTCCAAACGCCCTTGAAACTATCCTTCGGCCAGCGCGTCGGCCAGTCGCGCGAAGTCGCTGAGGTCGAGTCGTTCACCGCGAAGCTCCGGAGAGAGATTGCTGAGCGCGAGCGCCCGGCCAATCTTTTCCCGATCCAAGTCGAGTGCGAGTGAAAGACTGTTGACGAGCGTTTTGCGCCGGTACGCGAATGCGCCTCGGACGACCTTCCAAAACAGCGCCGCATCCCGCATTCGAACGGCCGGCTGCGGCCGCCGCCGCAGTTGAACGACGCTGGATTGCACCTTCGGAGCCGGGAAAAACGATTGCGGGGCCAGCGTGAGCTCGATCTCGACCGACATTGCGTATTGCACCGCGAGCGAAAGACTGCCGTAGGCGCGGGTTCCGGGCGTCGCGACGAGCCGGTCCGCAACGTCTTTTTGCAGCATGAGCGTCAGCGCTTCGGGGCCGCTATCCATCTCGATCAGGCGAAGTATCAACGGGGTCGCGATGTTATAGGGCAGATTGCCGGCAACGCGCCATCGCTCGCCGCGCGACCAGGCGGCATAATCAAATGTCAGTGCGTCGGCAGCAAGGATTTGCGCGTCGGCTAACTCGGGACGCGTGCGCATCAGCTCCACGAGCGCCGAATCGATCTCAATCGCGGTAAGCTCGGCGCCTTCTTCGAGGAGTGCCAGCGTCAGCGTTCCGGTGCCTGCCCCGATTTCGAGACAACGCGTTCCCGGCGTCGCGGCGCGCAGACTCAAGCGCGCGATGTGGCGAGCGGCAGAAACGTTGACGAGGAAATTCTGCCCAAAGCGTCTTCGCGGCCGAAGCCCCGCCTGGGCAAGAAGTTTACGGGGGCCGAGCACCCCGTGATTGTACGCTACTTCAGCTTATAGACCGTTATGTCGCGGCGGCCGAAGAGCATCGCGTCGCGAACCGAATCGAAGCCCAGATCGATACGACGTCCGATGATGGAGCCGCCGGTGTCGCCGGCAATCGCCGGACCGTAGCCTGGAATGTATAGGCGCGTTCCGAGCGGGATCACGCGCGGATCAACGGCCACGATTCCGCGCCCCGCGCGCCGGCCGATCGCGGTCATGCCGTCACAGCCTCCGCAGCTTGCGGTATAGGCCGTCGCGATCATCTCGATCGCCCCTCGTGCGAAGTATCCCATCCGCGCGATGCCGTGCGCCTCGAATGCCGCGAGCGGCGAATATCCGATTCCGTCCGCAACCACGCTCGGACGCGGTGTGCGTACGACCGTCGACCAAAGAACGATCCGATGGACCGGACCGCCATCGCGTTGGGCGTAGCGCGTTCGTAGCTCGAGAACGCCCGGCGACCCGTGCGCGACGACTTTGGAAGCTCCCGGGGCCAGCCCCGGAGTCAGCCGATGAACGGTTTGGGGTGGGATCGTGCGGTGCTCGCTACGCTCCCAGGTCACGAGACCGTCGCGATGCCAGGTCACTTTTGTGACGGGGGCGTTCGAAAGCGGCGCGGCCGCGGAGGGCGCAAAGCCCGAGAGGGCAGCGGCAACCAAAGTGGCGCAGAGTACGCGTCCTATCAACCCGAAATTCCTTTCTTTCTGGCTCGTCGCTAAGGCTTGCTCCACACCACGCAGAGAATGCGAACGTTGAGCGGCGAGTCGTATGTTGGAAGCGGCGCTAGGCGGCCGCTGGGTGATGGATCCTACGGAAACGCCAAGACACTCGAAGCCTGCTTGCTGTCCGTTTTGGCAGGCCTATCTGACCCGGGCACTATAGCACATCCGCTCCGAACCGGGAATATGCCGAAAGTCACAAAGTTCAAGGTGGGACCTTTCGCCGGGCCCCCGTGGGTTCGAGGCGAAAAGGGGCACGCAATGGAGTCCCTCTGCGTCGGCTTTTTTACCGAAATTTACCGTCCCGTCGTAAACGGCGTCGTGGAATCGGTCGAGGGGCTCGCCGAAAGCTTGCGTGCGCGAGGGCATGAAGTATATTGCTTCACGCCTTGGATACCGGGACACATCGAAGCCGACGGCCCGGTCTTCCGGATGCCCTCCTTGCCCCTGCCGACCCGGACGCCCTACCGTCTCACGCTGCCCCTCGTCAGCCGGCGCAATCTCAACGGCATCATCAAGCGACTCTCCGTCGTTCACGTACACTCCCCGTTCGTTACGGGTTGGATGGGTCTGCGCTACGCGCGACGCTATGGGATGCCGCTCGTCTATACGTATCACACGCAGCTCGAAGCGTACGCGCATTACGTTCCCTTCGAGCCCAATGCGACGCGGTTCGCGGCAACGCAGTTAACCCGCACGTTCGCAAACCGGACCGACGCGGTGATCGTACCGACACGCGCAATGGCGCAGCGATTGCGCGACGTGGGTGTCAGTACGCGGATCGAGATCGTCCCGAGTGGGATCGACGTGGCTCGTTTCGGTGCGGGACGACGCGATGAAGGGCTGCGCTCGAGGATCGGCGTCCGGCAAGAAGATATGCTCTTGTTGTGCGTGTCCCGGCTCGCTAAGGAAAAAAATCTCGAGTTGTTGTTCGAGGCCCTGGCTTTCGCCAAAGACCCCGCCTTGAAGCTCGTCGTCGCCGGCGAGGGTCCCCTACGGGCGGATTTGGAAGAGCTGGCGCGCGCACGCGGGCTGAGCCGGCAGACGCGGTTTCTCGGATTGGTCGCGCGCGCCGAATTGCCCGATCTCTATGCAAGCGCGGATGCATTCGTAATGCCGAGTACGACCGAGACCCAAGGGCTCGTCCTCGCCGAAGCGCTGGCCGCCGGTGCCCACGTCATCGCGGCCGACGCCGCTCAAAACCGTGACGTCCTCGATGGCGCCGGGCAGATCGTCGCGCCCACCCCCGAAGCCTTTGCCCGAGCATTTCGAGAGCTCGGAAGCCACCCGGATCGGCACCCGGCCGCCCGCCGCGCCGCGCAACGGTTTTCACTGGAAACGCAGACCGACCGCACGCTCGCTCTCTACGATAGCCTGCGGCATCCCGCTCGCATTGCTTGACTCGAACGTATGTTCGCTATACAATTGGGTACGAGGCGAATGAAATGCGAGCCACGGACCAAGGGGTGGAAGCAGCAATCGGCTACGCGGTTGGGCCGCGGGGACATGGCCTGGTCTACGCGCGCCTGACCGGCCGGGTGCAGAAGGTACTGCGACTTCCATTTCGGATTACGCGGCCCGCGCTGCGCAACGATCGAGTTGGCGGCTATGCGGCGTTGACCGCCGTCGCGCGGACTCTGCGCGACCGCGGAATCCAACGCGTCCGTTTGTTGTTGAGCGATGCGGCGCTCGTCGAAGAGATCTCGAGCCGGCGCGATTTGGCGGAGGCGCTCGTGCTTCCGTACGTTCGTTTACGGTGCGTTCTCAACTCGCTTGCCGGGTATAGCGTCACTGTCGGAGCTACCGACGATCTAACGCAGAGGGCACGAGCCGAAGTCGCGCTAAACCTTGCTGCGTGATCCTTACCCGGTTGACGCCGGAGGCCTTGCCAATTGAAACGAAAGCGCTAGCCGAAGCTTTGCTCGGCTGCATTCTCGTTCGCGAAAGCGGCGAGGGTCTGACCGCTGGCAGGATCGTCGAGACCGAGGCATATCTTCCGGGAGATCCCGCTTGCCACGCTTTTAGCGGGAAGAGCCGCCGTAACGCGACGCTCTTCGGACCGCCGCATCGCGCCTACGTCTATCAAATCTACGGGACGTCGTTCTGTTTCAATTTATCGAGCGAGTCCGACGGAAAAGGGGCGGGCGTCCTGGTGCGCGCGCTGGAACCGATCGAAGGCCTACCGATCATGCGCGCGCGGCGTGAGACCGAACGAGTGCGCGATCTTTGTCGTGGCCCGGGGCGGCTTTGTCGCGCCCTAGCCATCGATCGCTCCTTGGACGGTCTGGATATCTTCTCGCATCCACAGCTTTGGCTGGCACGCGCGACCACGGCGCGCACCCGCGTTGGGCGCAGTCGCCGGATCGGGGTCACGCGAGCCGCGGATCGACGGTTGCGTTTCTATGAGGCGGGAAGCCCCTACGTGAGTGGACCCGCTCGCTTGAGCCGACCGGCTTGATGGCTTGAGGTCCCTGTGTTATAGTGTGGTCGTCGCGCCACGTCGTTTTGTAGACGGCAGCGACATTCTTTGACATCCCCACGCTCACGTCACCGGTCCGATTGCGGAGGCAGCCTCGCCTCGCCCTCGATCGTCAAAGCTCGACGTGTGCGGCTCTGACAGCGAGATATTCTTCTGCAAACCGAACATCGTCCCAACAGCGAGCAACGCTTCAACAACGACCTACGCCCACAGCAAGGTGGTGGAGGGCGCCGTCGCCGTCCCCGCCGCCGGCATCAGTTTGGGCAACATCCTGGCGCCTTTCACGATCAGGTTCCGCAGGTCGAAGTGCCGCCGATGCTGACGGCGGCTCAACTCGGAGAAAAGACCAAGAACGAACTGCTTGACGTCGCCAAAGAACTTGAAGTCGAGATTCCCACTCCAGCGAAAGTCAAGAAGGACGAAATCGTCACCCTACTCGTGCAGGCGCAAATCGCGCGCTCCGGGATCGAAGTGGCGAGCGGCATTCTGGACATTCTGCCCGAGGGATACGGCTTCTTGCGGCGCGCGGGGTACTACATCGGCAACGACGACATCTACGTCAGCCAATCGCAGATCCGCCGCTTCGAGCTGCGGCGCGGCGACATGGTCGAGGGGCAAGCTCGGCGCCCGAAGGAAAGCGAGAAGTACTTCGGCCTGATTCGCGTCGACAAAGTCAACGATTTAGACCCAGAGGCCATCAAGGGCCGGCGCGTCTTCGAAAAGGGGACGCCGATTTACCCGCAGGAGCGTTTCAAGCTGGAGGTGCGCTCGACGCAACTCTCGACGCGCGTCATCGATCTCTTTTCGCCGATCGGCATGGGTCAACGCGCGCTGATCGTCTCACCGCCCAAGGCCGGTAAGACGACCCTCCTCAAGAACATCGCCAACGCGATCTCGATCAATCATCCCGACGCACACATTATCGCGCTCCTCGTCGACGAGCGGCCCGAAGAGGTCACCGACATGCAGCGCACGATCGATGGCGACGTCGTCGCCTCCACGTTCGACGAGCATCCCGAAAACCACACGACGGTTGCCGAGCTGACCATGGAGCGCGCGAAGCGCCTCGTCGAGCTCGGTAAAGACGTCGTCATCCTCCTCGACTCGATTACGCGTCTCGCTCGTGCGTACAACCAAGTTGTTACCAGTTCGGGGCGCACGCTCTCGGGCGGCCTGGACACGGCGTCGCTGCATAAACCCAAGCGGTTTTTTGGCGCGGCTCGCAAGATCGAGGAAGGCGGCTCGCTTACCATTATCGCGACCGCGCTGATCGAGACCGGTTCGAAGATGGACGACGTGATTTTCGAAGAGTTCAAGGGCACCGGCAACATGGAGATCGATCTCACCCGCAAGCTGGCGGAGTCGCGCGTCTTCCCGGCGATCGACATCAAACGCTCTGGCACGCGGCATGAAGAGCTGCTGCTCTCGCCCGACGAGATGCGGAAGATTTGGATGCTGCGCCGCGCAACGGCAGTCCTCAATACCGGCGACATCACCGAGATCATCCTCGACAAGATGGCACAAACGCGCACCAACGAAGAGTTCTTGCAGACGGTCACCAAGGAAGCGCTCTCGATGTCGCGCGGCTACGAAGACAACGGTAAACACTAATCGGAATCCGGGCTGCGCGTACGGAGCGCAGCGCCTTTCCCGTCTGGTATTTGTTTGGAAAGGCTCACAAGACTCAATAAGTATCTAGCTCGCGGGGGCGTAGCGTCGCGGCGGCATGCCGACGAGCTGATCGTCGAAGGCTGCGTTCGCGTCAACGGCAAGCTCGTGCGCGAGCTGGGAACTCTCGTGCAATTCGGTGATCGCATCGAGGTCAACGGGCGTCCGGTAGAGCTTCCGGTGGAGCGGACGTATCTGCTCCTGAACAAGCCGGTAGGAGTCGTGACGACCATGCGGGATCCCGAGGGGCGATCTACCGTCTCGCAGTTGGTCGGCGCTCGGCCCGGCATCTTTCCGGTGGGGCGACTCGACTACGGAACCGCGGGAGTCTTACTGCTGACGGATGACGGCGAACTCGCACACCGCTTGCTCCATCCCCGATTCGGCGTCGACAAGACCTACCGCCTCGCGATCGCCGGCCGCCTTTCGCCCGAAGACGTCTACCGCTTGACCAGCGGCGTGATGTTGCCCGAGTTCCGCGCCGCCGGCGCGAAGGTGCGCGTCGTTGCGGCTCGCCGAGACTCGAGCGTCGTGGACGTGACCCTCAACGAAGGCCGCAATCGCCAAGTTCGGAGGATGTTCGAGGCGCTCGAGCGCCGCGTTCTTACGTTGACGCGGATCCGGTTCGGCCCATTGAAACTCGGCGACCTGCCCGCCGGCCGGTTCCGTGAACTGACCGCTAAAGAACGGGCGGCGCTGGAGCGGCATCGCAGGCCGCCGGAGGAACGGCCTCGTACCACACCGGCGTGAGGTGTGCCATGAAAAGATCATTTCGTATTGCCGCGCCGGCCGTCGTGGCGCTCGTTGCGTTTGCGCAGACTCCGGCTTTAGCGCAGTATGCGAATGAATTCGTGCCCGCGAGGCTGATTCATCAGGGTACGACGAGTGCCCCGATCGTCGGCAACGGCAAGGTCGTCGTGCAAGTCGAGGTCCATGCCGACGGTTCGCACAAAGCAATCAAGGTCATTAGCTCGACGAACCCCGGCGACAATGCCGCCGCGATGGAAATCGCTCAGAACTCGACCTATCGCCCGGCGCATCGCGGCACGGCAGCGATAACGGCGTTCTACGACTTCACGCTGCAATTCCACGGCAAGTCGGTAGCGAATGCGGCAAACGAGGGCTCCGGTGCGGGCCTCCCGGCGGGCGGTTCGCTGAGCGGTGCCGCGAGCCAGGTCGCCTCACTGATCCGGGCCGGGCAATACGCGCAGGCAAAGTCCAAGGCGCAAACCGAGCTGCTCTCGGCTCCGGGCGACGAGTCGTTGCGTCAGATGCTCGGCGTCGCGGCGTTCGATAGCGGCGACTATACGACCGCCGCCCAATCGTTCGACAAGGTCGGAACGATTGGCAAGCAGTTCCAGCCGATCGCAGCACGCAGTTTCGCGAGGGCTGCGGTGGACGTCGCTACGCAAGACCCGGCGCAGTCGCTAGCGTACGCGCAAAAGGCCGTTGCGCTCGACCAAAGCACGAACTCGAAGTACGCGCTGGGACAGGCGCAGCTGGCCAACAAGCAGTACAGCGACGCGATTGCGACGCTCAAGGCAGTCCGGACCGCGGCATTCGCTGACCCCAAGACGCCGACGACCGCCAAGGTAGCCATCGATTCGGCCCTTATGAACGCTTACTTGCAGACGAACGATTCCCAAGACGTGCAATCGATCGCCGCCGAGATCAAGCAGCTGGATCCGAACAGCACGCTTCCCGGACGCATCGTCGGGACGAGTCTGCTGAAGATGGGCGTAGACGCAGCGAACGCCAAGAACTACGACCAAGCCTTTAAAGACTTCGATCAAGCGGCCGCCGGAGGCGATCCTGAGGTCGCCGTCACAGCTTATACACAAGCCGCGTTCTTGGTTGCAAAGATGGATAAGCCGGACTACAAGCGGATGCAAGCGTACGCCGACAAAGCCCTCGCGCTCAAGCCGAACGACGCACAAGCGAATTTCGCCGAAGGAATCGCGCTGACGGCTCAGTGGGCCTCAAATCATGACGACAGTATGAAAAAGAGAGCCAGCGACGCCCTCGGTAAGGCCGACCAGCAAGCGAAAGCGGAGGGCAACGAAGCGCTCTCACTGCAGATTGAGTCGTTTGTCAAAAAGAATCTGAACGCGGCTCCCGCCGGCGGGGCGGGAAGCGACAGTTAACGTTACCAGGACTTTCGGCCGGGGTAGGCCAATCTCGCGCCCTCACGGGGCGAAGGTCGCCACGGATCAACAGCTAGTGGAGGGGTGGTAAGAAGCCATGTTTTCGGGATTTATGGGCCTCATGCAGCAGGGCGGCTGGGACATGTGGCTGCTTTTGCTCATTTCGATCGTTGGTCTCGCCGTCGTCATCGAGCGGCTGGTCTTCTTCGGGATGCAGCATGGCGACACGAAGGGTCTGCTGCGCCAAATCGGCACGAAGGTTTCGGAGGACGATCTCGACGGGGCCATCGCGCTCTGTAAGAAGAACCGCGGAATGCTTCCGCGGATTCTCGAGTTCGGGCTTCGCCGCGGTGAGAAAAATCGGACGGACATCACCGACGCGCTCTCGATTGCGCTCATGGAGCATCTCAATTCGCTGGAACGCAACCTCGCCATCATCGGTACGATCGCCGTCATCGCGCCCTTCGTCGGTCTCTTCGGCACCGTCTTGGGCATCATCCGAGCCTTCCAAGACATCGCGCTCAAGGGCAACTCGACGCCAGCCGTCGTGGCGGCAGGCGTTTCGGAAGCGCTCATCACGACCGCCACCGGTCTGATCATCGCCGTCATTGCGGTCGTGTTCTTCAACTTCTTCAAGTCGCGCATCAAGAACTACAACCAAGAAATGATTGTCGCCGCCAACCAGCTCGCCGAAATGCTGCACTTCCACAACACCGGCGCGCCGATTCCGACGGACCTCTATCAGCCCACGAGAGCCACGGCCAAGTAAGGCCGGAGAGGCACGACCGTGGGACTGCTGTCGGCACAACAAGAGCAGGAGGTAATGGCGGAGATAAACATCACGCCGTTCACCGACGTACTGCTCGTTTTGCTCATCATCTTCATGATTCTCGCCGCGTTGGTAGCGCCGCCCGGTTTCGAGAAAGAACTGCCCAACAAGAACCCCAATAGCTCGACCGAAAACAAGAACAAGAACGATATCGAAGTCGATGTCAACAACAAGGGCGTGATCTTCGTCGACGGCACCAAGACCGACGAGGTCGGCATCTATCGCGTCATTTACGACGCCTCGAAAAAGAAGCCGCACCACCACGTCGCCGTCGTCGCCGACGCGAAGGCCCCATACGGCATCATCATTCGAATTCTCGACGCCGCCAAGCAAGCCGGCTTGGAAGACGTCGGCTTCGTAACGTCCTAGGAGGGTAGCACGTGGCCGTTTCCACCGGTGGAGGTGAAGATGAGGTAATGTCGACGATCAACATCACCCCGTTTACGGACGTCCTGTTGGTGTTGCTCATTATTTTCATCATTTTGGCGTCGGTTACGAAAGAACCCAGGCTGCCTGACGCCTACAATAAGGATAAGGTCCAGCCCTCACAGATCGTCGTGATCATCGACGAGCACGATCACATTCAGATCGGATCCAACACCGTGTCGATCGCCGACGCAAAGGGGGCGTTTGCGCAGCTGCAAGACGCGACGGACCATAAGTTCAAGAGCGTCATCATCAAGGCCAATCCCAAAACGAGCTACGGCGTGATCCTGCAGTTGATGGACGCCGCAAAATCCGTGAACCTCACCGATTTCGGCCTGGCGAACCACGTCCAGGGCACCCCCGCGGGGACGAACCAGTAGCTGATGGCCAAGCGCGGCTCTCCTTACATCACGACCGGCGAACGGGTCCGAAGCTTCATCGGCTTGGCCTTCGTGATCTCATTGGTCGTGCACTTAGCGATCGGCTCGGTGATGCCGAACTTCGCGCAGCATCACGAGGAACAACAAGTCGAGAAGGTGACGATGGCCAAGAAGACGCGCGTGCGCGTCCCGACGCCGCCGCCTCCCACGCCGACTCCTCCGCCGACGCCCACGCCGAATCCGCGGTCGACGCCACCGCCGAAGAAAGTGGAGCTGCCGCAGCCCAAGCTCAAAGTCAACCTCGTGCACACGTCCAGTAAATCGGCGACGGGGTCCACCGAAAATACCGTCGCGCAACCCAAGAACGGCAGCGAAGGCGGGGCGCCGCAAGGCGTCGGAACGGGGCCGCCGCAGGCCGCCACGGCACCGCCCGGAACGCCCAAGCCGGCCTGCGCGAACCCGAACGTCGAAGCGACCGTGACCAATCCGGTGCAACCCGACTATCCGGAATCGGCACGCGATCTCGGCCTCGGTGCCGTGACCGTCGAAGTCGAAGTGACGGTTGGACCGAGCGGCAATCTCATCACAGCAAAGGTTTACAAGAGTTCCAGCAACATGGCGATCGATCAGGCGGCACTGCGTGCGGCTCGGCAGTCAACGTACTCGCCGAAGCTCGTCGAGTGCTCGCCGACGCAGGGTGATTATCTCTTCCGCGCGGATTTCCAACCCGACTAATCTGCCAGCGTCCCATGAATTATGAGACGCATCCCGCGGTTGCTGCTGATTGCGTTTGCGCTCTCGCTGCTGGTGCACGTCATCATCGCGCTCATCCTTCGCCCGACAACGCCGACGGCGCAGGGCCAAGCTGAGTTCGTCTCGATCGAGCACCGCCCCGCGACAATCGCGGTAACGAGGCTCCCGCCCCCGCCACCGCGTCCGAAGCGCACGCCGTCGCCGCAGGCGCCAAGTTCGGCCCCGCCGCGAGCGCGCAAAGGCCTCGCGGTACCGCCCGGCGCGTCGTCGGGCGCCGCTTCCGTCGCTCAAACGCCGGGCGCGGCTTCGCCCACACCCTCACCGGCGGCGGTCGCCAACGCCGCGTGCACGCAGCCCAACGCCGCTGCCGCCGTTGCGTCGTCACCCTCGCCACCCGACATCACGCCGGAGGCGCGCACGGCCGGCACGAGCGGCGTCGCGATGGTAAAAGTACAGCTCGATCCGGCCGGACAAGTGACGAATGCGGGGGTGATGCAGAGCACGGGCAACTCGTCGCTCGACCTTGTCGCCGTAACGATGGCACGCGACGTGCACTACTCGCCCGCATTGCACGACTGCAAACCCGTTGCCGGTGAATACACCTATAGTGTAAAGTTTGTCGCGTGGTAAACTGGTGGCGCTAAAGCCGTGACCTTCTTTCAAGCGCTTGTCCTCGCGCTGCTGCAGGGCGTGAGCGAGCTCTTCCCGGTCTCCAGTCTCGGTCACACGATTCTCGTTCCGGCTTTGCTGGGATGGCACAACATCAATCGCTCGAGTGCACCATTTCTTGCATTCGTCGTCGTGCTGCATCTCGGCACGGCAGTGGCCCTCGTCGTCTTCTATCGTGCGCAGTGGTATGCGATCGTTCGCGCGCTCGTCCGCAGTCTCGTGCGCGGGCGTTTGAGCGAGAATCGCGACGAACGCATCGGCTGGCGACTTGTGGTTGCAACGATCCCGGTGGGCATCCTCGGTTTCGTCTTCGAGGTTCCGGTGCGCCACCTGTTCGGCTCGCCGGCGCCGGCTGCGGCGTTCCTCGTGGTCAACGGCTTGCTGATGTTTGCGGGCGAAGCGCTGCGCCGGCGTCAACGCGGAGCCGTCGGACGAGCCGATAAACCGATCGAGCGGTTGAGCTACGGCGCGAGCCTTTCGATCGGCGCCGCGCAGGCGCTTGCGCTGCTGCCCGGGATCTCGCGATCGGGGATATCGATCGTCGCCGGACTTCTCTGCGATCTCGATCACGAAGATGCGGCCCGCTACTCGTTTCTCCTGGCGACGCCGGTCATTCTGGCGGCCGCCCTGCTGGAGACGCCAAAACTCTTCGCGCCGGCCGCGCACGTGGTGCTCCTCCAAGCCGTCGTCGGCGGAATTGCGGCGGGCATCGCCGCATATCTTTCGGTGGCGTTCTTAACGCGGTATTTTCGCTCGAACGACCTGCGCCCGTTCGGTTGGTATTGCGTTGTCGTGGGCGCAGTCTGCTTCATCTTAGCACGCAAGGGAATCATTACATGAGAATCATCGCGATTGGTTTAGCCGTCGTATTCTTCGTCCTCGGCATTCTTTACGGCATGGGAAAAATAGACTTCTTCACGGAATCGGGCAAGCAGCACTCCCACCACATCACGCATCTCGTGATTCTTTGGGTGCTGTCGCTGCTCTGCCTCATCTGGGCCCGATTTCAAAGCGCACCGCGATGAAGGCATCCCATATCGCCGACGACGGGAGCATCACGATGGTGGACATCTCAGGCAAGGACACCACCGCCCGGCACGCCTCCGCGGAAGCGGTGATTCGCATGAACTCCGCCGCGCAAGCCGCGCTACGGGGCGGAGACCTGCCCAAGGGCGACGCGCTCGTTGCCGCTCAAGTTGCGGGGATCATGGCAGCGAAGCAGACCGCGACGCTCATTCCGCTCGCGCATTCGCTGCCGCTCAGCAGCGTTGACGTGCGCTTCGAGTGGAGCAGCGACGGTGCATTGCACGTCCAAGTGCAAGCGCGCACTTCCGCTCGGACGGGCGTCGAGCTGGAAGCGATGGTCGCCGCCTCCATAGCGGCGTTGACGATCTACGATATGGCCAAGGCGCTCGACAGGGGCATCACGATCGAGTCGCTCCGGCTGCTCGGGAAGAGCGGCGGCAAAACGGGTCCGTGGTCCCGAGATGACCTTTAACGTCGCGCTGATCGTGCTCTCCGATCGAGCTGCATCGGGGGAGCGTTCCGACGGTTGCATCCCGGTAATGAAGGAGCGCCTCGGCGGCGCCTATTCGATCGTGCGGGAAAGCATCATTCCGGACGACCCTGCGTTGCTGCAGGCTCAACTGATCGAGCTTTCCGATTCACGCGCGGCGGATCTGGTGCTGACCAGCGGCGGAACGGGACTGTCACCACGCGATCGCACTCCCCAAGCGACGGCCGCAGTCCTGGATTACGAGGTGCCTGGAATTGCCGAGGCGATGCGTGCCGCGTCGCTTCTCCACACCAAGACGGCAATGCTCTCACGAGCGCTGGCCGGAGTTCGCGATCGCACGCTCATCATCAATCTTCCCGGGAGCCCGAAGGCGGTGGCGGAAACGCTGGACGTCGTTCTCTCGACGCTCCCGCACGCGCTCGAGCTCCTGGCCGATCGACCCGCGGACGGATGAAGCGAATCTCGAGCTACGCGGAGGCGCAAGCCTACCTGCTGGGGACAATCGACGAGACCGTCTCTCGCCGCACGTCGTACAAGCTCGATCGCATGCGAACTTTTCTGCGCGAGCTGGGCGATCCGCATCGTGCGTATCCGACAGTCCACGTCGGCGGCACCAGCGGCAAGGGCTCGACCTGCACGATGATTGCCCGCGCGTTGCAGGAGGCGGGCAAACGGACCGGCCTGCATACGAAGCCGCACCTTCACTCCACGACGGAGCGCGCGCGCATCGACGGCGCGCCCATCGGGCCCGAACGCTTCGCAGCGTTGTTGGACGCGATGATGCCGGCCATCGAGCGAACCGTTGCGCAGTGCGGGCGTCCGACCTACTACGAAACGCTCCTCGGCCTGGCATTCAAATACTTTGCCGACGAACGCGCGGACGTCGCCGTCATCGAGGTGGGATTGGGTGGACGGCTCGACGGCACGAACGTCATCGAGCCGCTGGTCGCCGCGATCACGTCGATTGGCTACGACCACACCGACGTGTTGGGAACCACGCTCGAGGCGATTGCGTTCGAGAAAGCCGGCATCGCAAAACCCGGGGTGCCGCTGGTTCTGGCTTCCGTACCGCCGGCGGCGCGAGCGGTAGTCGAACGCTACGCCGACGAGGTTGGCGCGCCGATCGTGTACGTTTCCGACGCGGCACGGCGTACCGCTGCGCGGCTTTCCCTGCAGGTGATCGGCATATTCCAGCGCGAGAACGCCGCGACCGCCATGACGGTGCTCGAACAGCTCGGGGACGAGCTGCGCCCGAGCCGCGAAGAAGTCGCCCGAGCGTTCGGCGAGGTCACTCTCCCCGGGAGAATGGAGCTTTTTTCCGGACACCCCAGCGTCGTTTTCGATATCGCGCACAATGTCGAAAAAGCCGCGTCCCTCGTCGCCTCACTGCGTGAAACGTTTCCGTCGCGCCGGATTCACTACGTCGTCGCGATCGGCGAAAGTAAGGATGCGCGGCGGATTCTGGAGGTCCTCGCCGGCCTGCCTTCGACGTTCACGTTCACCTCATTTGCGGCAACCGGGCGGAGAGCGATGCGCCCGCAACGATTGGCGGCTATCGCGCAATCGTTCGGCGGCTGGGGCCGGGCGATCTCGGATCCCGTCGAGGCCTTGACCGTCGCGCGCCGTTTGGCGGCCGCGGACGACGTCGTCGTCGTAACGGGGTCCACTTTCGTGGTTGCAGGATTGCGCGAATGGTACGTGCCGGCGGCGGTATCCTGAGGGGTTTCCTCGATTTGCGTGGCGGCCACCTCAGCTGGGGCGCGCGCACGTATATCATGGCGATCGTCAACGTCACTCCGGACTCGTTTTCGGGCGACGGCCTGGAAAACGCGGAAGCCGCGAGCGCACGCGCGACGGCACAGTGGGGCGAGCGCGCCGATATCTTGGACATCGGCGGCGAATCAACGCGGCCGGGGTATCAGCCGATCGACTATTCGGTCGAAATCGAGCGCGTCGTCCCCGTGATAAAGACCGTGCGCCGGCGTCTCCCGCAAGCGCCGGTTTCGGTGGACACCTATAAGCCGGCAGTTGCGCGCGCCGCTGCGGCCGCGGGGGCCGATATGGTCAACTCGGTTTGGGGCGTCTCGGATCCGCTGTTGGACGTCGTTGCAGAGCTGGGCATGCCGATCGTGGCGATGCACAATCAATCCGGCACCGCCTACGATGGTCCAGTCGAGGACGCGGTGTTGCGCTACCTCGACGACTGCGCGCGGCGAGCCACCTTACGCGGCATCGCGCCCGAACGGATTATCCTGGATCCCGGCATCGGCTTCGGTAAGACCGCCGATCAGAATCTCGCCGTACTTCGAGCTTTGCACCGGCTCGTTGCTCTGGGCTTCCCAACGATGCTCGGGACTTCTCGAAAGTCGACCATCGGCAAGTTGACCGGGCGCGAGCCCGCGGATCGCATCTACGGAACCGTAGCCAGCACGGCGCTCGCCGTTGCGGCGGGCATCGATATCGTTCGCGTGCACGACGTCACCGCAGCGCGGGACGCGGTGGCCGTTGCGGATGCGATCGTACGCGACTGGAGGCCAACTGGATGGATCGGATAAGCCTACGCGGAATTCGCGCATACGGTCGTCATGGCTACGAGGCGGCCGAGCGAGCGCGCGCGCAGCCGCTGGATATCGAGATTCGCGCACAAATCGATCTTACGGCCGCAGCTCGGAGCGACGAGCTTGCGGATACTTTAGACTACGCTGCCTTACATGCGCGAATCGTTGACATCGTTGCGAACACGTCGTACGCGCTGCTCGAGCGTCTCGCAGCCGACCTGCTCCGCGCGGTCTTCGAAGATCGGAGAGTCGTGCGTGCCGAGGTTAGCATAGCAAAGCCCGCCATTCTGGATGGCGCGACGGCGTCGGTAACGATGGAGGGTGCTAACCCCGCTCACGAAGCGCCATGAGCGCGCACCAAGCGTACGTCGGAATAGGTACGAATCTCGGCGATCGCATTCAAAATGTCGAGCGGGCCTTCGCCGCGGTCGGTCAATTAGGAACGATACTGCGCAAGTCCTCGATCTATCGCACGAAGCCTTGGGGTAATCCGCGGCAACCTTGGTTCGCCAATGCCGCGGTTTTGGTGGAGACGGAGCTTTCGCCGCGCGCTTTATTCAACGGGCTGCAGGCGGCTGAAAAGAATCTCGGGCGCACGCCGAGCGAACGTTGGGGACCGCGCGTGATCGATCTCGACCTCTTGCTCTACGACGATCTGGAGATCGACGAGCCAGATTTGCGCGTGCCGCATAAGCGTCTCGACGAGCGCGCCTTCGTGCTAGTCCCGCTGGCGGAAATCGATGCGCGCTTTGAAACGATGCGCGACGCGTTACCCGCTGCCGAACTCGCCGACGTCGTACCTTGCGCAGCCAGGTCCGTCGGTTCTTTAGGCGAAAGCGAGTTGCCGATGTTCCCGCAACGTGGTCATTCTGCTGGAGAGCGCGTACGTGCGCTCGCGCGCTTTCTCGCCGAAAGCGACGCGGTTCGAGTGCGAATCGAGCGTCCGAATGAGGAAATCGAAGTCGTCTCCCGGGTTCGTGCGAGCAGTTCGTCGCGATCGACCGGCAAAGAACCCGCCGAAAAAACGGCCGCGCCGCGAATCGATACGATCAAGGCGGATCTCGTCGGAATCTTTCGCGCGAGCCGGCCCGCACCGATGGAGGGCGACGTCTTCGAATCGGATCGAGAGCTTGGCTATATCGAAGCGCTGGGCATTCGCACCCCCGTTCATAGCATGGGTTCGGGCCGATTGGTTGCGGTTGCGACCGCCGACGGATCTCCGGTGGAGTACGGTCAGCCGCTGTTCTTGGTCGCGCGTGCGTAGGGCGCTGTAGCTTGTTTCGGAAAGTTTTGATCGCGAATCGTGGCGAGATCGCGCTGCGTATCAATCGGGCTTGCCGCGAGCTGGGCGTAGCCACCGTGGCGATTTTTTCCGAAGCCGACCGCGATTCGATGCACGTTCGGCAGGCGGATGAGGCTTTTTGCGTGGGGCCGGGACCGGCAGCGCGTTCCTATCTGAACATTCCCAACATCATTTCGACCGCGCTCATCACCGGTTGCGATGCGGTCCATCCCGGCTACGGATTTTTGGCCGAAAACGCCCGCTTCGCGGAAATCTGTAACGATCACGGCCTGACGTTCATCGGGCCCAAGCCGAGCGTCATCGCGATGATGGGCGATAAGGCGACGGCGAAGCGCCTCGTGCGTGAGGCGGGCGTCGCTACCACGCCCGGGAGCGACGTTCTGGCGTCGGTGGAGGAGGCGCAAGCGGCGGCGGCTTCAATCGGTTATCCGGTGTTGCTCAAGGCGACCGCCGGAGGAGGCGGCAGAGGCATGCGCGTCGTTCACGATGCGGCCGATTTGCCGCGAGCGTATGCGGGCGCGACGGCCGAAGCCGAAGCCAGCTTCAAAGACGGTCGAGTCTACCTCGAAAAATTGATATTCGCACCGCGACACATCGAAGTACAAGTGCTGGGTGACGAGTTTGGAAATCTAGTTCATCTGGGCGAGCGCGATTGTTCCGTGCAAAAGCCGTCGCATCAGAAGATCATCGAAGAGACGCCGGCGCCCAATCTGGCCTCCGACATGCGTGCGGCGCTGCACGAAATGGCATTGCGGGCGTCTCGACGCGTAGGGTATACAAACGCCGGAACGCTCGAGTTTCTCGTCCTGGGCCGCGACGCGTACTTCATGGAGATGAATACGCGGATTCAGGTAGAGCATCCGGTGACCGAGATGGTGTACAACATCGATCTCGTCAAGGAGCAGATTCGCATCGCCGCGGGCGAGCCGCTGGGATATGCTCAGAAGGACCTCGTCGCGCGCGGCCACGCCATCGAGTGCCGCATCAATGCCGAGGATCCGCAGAATCACTTTGCGCCCGCTGCGGGGACCGTCTCAAAGGTCGTTTTTCCGGGCGGCCCGGGGATTCGCGTCGATACGCATCTCTACGCCGGTGCGACGATTCCGCCGTATTACGATTCGATGATCGCCAAGGTCGTTGCGTTCGGCGACACACGCGAGATAGCCATCGCGCGGATGGAGCGCGCGTTGGGCGAGACGCTGATCGAGGGCGTGAACACGACCATCGCGCTCTGTCTGGAAATTCTCTCGACGGCCGAGTTCCGCGAAGGGCGCTACGACATCGAGCTCCTGCTCAAGGAGCCTTCGCGGTCGTGAGCTCGCGCCGCGCAGCTCGCGAGCAAGCCTTACAGGTGCTGTATTCGGTCGTCGTGGGTTCGCGCGAGCCCCACGACGCGCTGCGCGAAGTCGTCGGCGAGGATGCCGATGGGCAACAGCGCGCCTTCGTCGAGGAACTGGCGCTGGGCACGCTCGAATACGCATCCAGCGCCGACCGCATCGTTGGTCCTCTCTTAGAAGGCTGGGCGATCGAGCGGCTACCGACGATCGATCGATTGCTCTTAGAGATGGCTACATTCGAACTGCACTGCCGCCCCGAAACGCCGACTGCGGTGGCGATCAATGAAGCCGTTGCGCTGGCAAAGCGTTTTTCAACCGAGGATTCCGGGCGGTTCGTGAACGGAGTGCTCAGTGCCGTCGCCAATGCGAAGACGTAAACGCGCGCGGGTAAACCGCTTTTGGAGCGGCCTCCTCGTAACGCTGCTCATGCTCGTGCTGTTCGCCACCGGCGCCATCGCGGGCATGGTCGCGGCGTACGGGCACAACCTCCCCGACATCAGCCGCATGGCCGACTATCAGCCCGCGAGCACGACCCGCATCTTTGCCCGCGATGGGACGCAGCTCGCGTCGGTTTACAAGGAAAACCGAGTGTGGGTTCCGATCGCGCACATCCCCATCATGGTTCGCGAGGCGTTCATCGCGAACGAAGATCATAACTTCTATTACCATCACGGTGTCGACTTCGGCGGCATCATGCGCGCCATGTACGCCGACGTAACGCACCAGCAGCTTCAGGGCGCCTCTACGATCACCCAACAGCTCGCGCGCAGGCTCTTTCTCACCGACCAAGTTTCGATTTCGCGCAAAGTTCAGGAGGCGCTGCTCGCCATCGAGATCGAGCGATATTACACGAAGAACGAGATCCTCGAGCGCTACCTAAACATCATCTATTTGGGCGCGGGCGCGTACGGCGTGGATGCCGCGTCGCGCACGTATTTCGGCCACGGCGTTGCGGACCTGACGTTGGCCCAGGCCGCGATGCTGGCGGGCGTCGTCGCGGCGCCTTCCGTGTATTCGCCGTTTTCGAATTTGGCACTCGCCCGCGACCGCCAGCACCACGTCTTGGAGCGGATGGTCGAGAGCGGCTACATCACGTCAGATCAAGCGTCAGCCGCTTACGACGGGACGCTGGGCCTGATTACGCAGCAGCCGCCGGGTTTGCAAGGGTATCGTTATCCGTACTTCACGACGTACGCCCTCGCCGAGCTGCAACGTCTTTTCGGAAAGAGCGCGGTTGAAGAAGGCGGGCTCCAGGTCTACACGACGCTCGATCCGCGGATGCAGCAGATCGCGCAGGAAGCCGTTACGTGGGGCGTGCGCCAGGCGATTGGCGAAGGCATCGGCGCGCATCAGGCGGCGTTGGTGGCATTGCGTCCCTCGACCGGTGAGATTCTCGCGATGGTCGGAGGCGCCAGGTTCTCGTTGAGCAACCAGTTCAATCGCGCCTGGCAAGCGCGTCGCCAGCCTGGCTCGTCGTTTAAGATTTACGACTACACTGCCGCGATCGATTCCGGCATGCCGGCGTCCACCATCGTCGACGATACGCCGGTGAGCTATCCAATGGGCGACGGGACGCAGTGGGCGCCTTTGGACGACGATCACAGCTACATGGGCGCCATAACGCTACGCGAAGCGCTCGTCATGTCGCGCAACATCGTTGCCGTAAAACTCGCCGAGCGCATCGGGTTGGACCGGATCATCGACTACGCACACCGCATGGGCGTGACATCTCCACTGGAAGCGAATCTTTCGCTGGCCCTGGGCTCGTCGGTGGTCACCGTGCTGGACCAGGCGAGCGGATATTCGACGCTGGCCGACCAGGGGCTCCACGTGGATCCCACCCCGTTCCGCCTCGTGAAAGACTCGCTTGGATCTGCCGTTCTCGACGATCGCTTTCCTCAAGCCAACGATGTGGTGAGCGCGGGAACGGCGTACATCATGACGTCAATTTTCGAAGACGTCATCCAGCACGGCACGGGTTATCCGAACGCGATCATCGGCCGCCCCGCCGCCGGAAAGACCGGCACGACCACGGACTTTCGCGACGCGTGGTTTGTCGGATACACGCCGGATCTCGTCACTGCGGTGTGGCTCGGCAACGACGACTACACGCCGATGGTCGAATCGTACGGCGGCAACATTCCCGCGCGCATCTGGGCGCGATTCATGAAGGCGGCCCTCGCGCACACGCCACCGCACGATTTCCCGTTCCCGTCCGACGAGGTCGCTAAGGTGAGCGGTTGCGGTCGCGCCACGGAATACTATCTCAAAGGTACCGAATCGTCGTGCGGCTCGAGTGAGAGCTACGACGCCGGGGAGGCCGGCGTCAATGCGGCGGCCGAACCTGCCGCGGCAGCGGCGTTGCCCCAACCAACGCTGCCGCCCCCCGATGCGACGCCGCGAACGGTCGCGCCCACGGTGATTCCCTCCGCGACCGACTTGCCATCTCCCACCGATACGGTCAAGCCGCCGCACATTCGGAGATGAAGCTCTTCGAGGAAAATACTCAGGTACTGCAGCTGACGGTTTCGCAGTTCTCCGATCGTCTCAACGCTTGGCTCGGAAAGCGCCGCGAACTCCAGCGCATTGCGATCGTCGGGGAGATCTCCGGGTGGAGTCCCCAGACCAGCGGCAACATATTCTTTAGCCTAAAAGACCACCGCGCGATATTGCGCTGCTTCGCGAGATGGAGCGACGCAAAAAGGTTTCCTTTGCTGCGCGACGGGCTCTCGGTGGTGGCCACGGGGTCGGTCGGCATCTGGGAGCGCAGCAGTGAATATCAGCTTCGCGTCAGCGAAGTTGCGTTGCTCGGCGCCGGCGCGATCGCCGCCAAGGTAGAGGCGTTACGCAAACGCCTTCAGGCCGAAGGGCTCTTCGATCAGACGCGCAAGCGCGTGTTCGCGCGATTCCCACGCCGCGTGGCTTTGGTCTCTGCCCGTGGGAAAGGCGCGGCGGACTTTGAGTCGACGCTGCGCGAAAAGTCACCCAACGTCGCGGTAAGGTTCGTTGAAACGCGCATTCAAGGCGACGGGGCTGAGATCGACATTGCAGAGGCGATCGACCGCGCATCGCGTGAGGACGTCGACGCCATCGTGGTGCTGCGCGGCGGCGGCTCGTATGAGGATCGGTACCCGTTCAATACCGAACCCGTAGTGCGCGCGATCGCTCGGTCGCGACATCCCGTCGTTACCGCGATCGGGCACACCGGTGACCGCCATCTCGCCGACGAGGTTGCCGATGCGGTGTTTAAGACTCCCACCGCCGCTGCCGAGCATATCGCGGGGTCGTGGGCCGAAGTAATCGGCCGGCTCGCGCGCCAGCGCGAGCGCCTGGCTACCGCCATCGATCGGCTGGCAGCACGCCAGGCGCAACGGCGCGATAGAGCAGATCAAGATCTCGACCACGCGATCGATCGGCGTCTTTCAGAATCGAAGCAGCGCCTGTTGCGCCTGGAGAATCGCATCGAGCGACAAAATCCCCGCTATCGCGTTGCCGCGCGCCAAACCCGTCTGACTACGACGGCGCTGCGAATCGATAGCGCACGGGAACATTTTCTGTCGAGACGTTCGACCCGGCTCGCCCTCGTATGCAACCGGCTGCTGTCGTTAAATCCCGAGGCTCCGCTGGAACGCGGATACGCGATAGTTACGGCCGCAGGACGACCGCTTCGCGACGCACGTGAGGTCGTTGTCGGTGAATCGATTGAGGCGCAGCTTTTCCACGGGAGGCTCATAGCGAGCGTCGAACGGGTCTTGCACGATGAGTGACGGTGGCGCCGACTTCGAAGCTAAACTCGATCGTATCGATGCAATCGTAAAAGAGCTCGAGAACCCGGATACCAAATTAGAGCGCGGCATCGCGCTGTTCAAAGAAGGTAAGGTGCTCGCGCGAGAGTGCGAAGCGCTGCTGAAGAACGCGCAAACCCAGATCGATGAAGCCATGTCCGAACGGCAACGCGGTAAGTCGGCGGATGACGCCAAGAGGGAAGAGGTCGACGACCAGATTCCCTTCTGAAGGCCGCATACCGGCGATGGCAAGAAGTTGCTTTGCCCCGCATCCTAACGCCAACGTCGCGTAATGGCCATGAAGGTGCGCCTGGATGCGGCGGTCGCCGACCGTAACGGCATCAGCCGATCGCAGGCGCGCAGTCTCATCATGGAAGGTCAGGTCAGCGTCGAGGGCAGCACTGCGACGAAGGCCGGACAGTTTATCGCGTACGATGCCAAGATCGAGGTCGCGCGGCCGCGCCGGTTCGTTAGCCGCGGCGGCGAGAAGCTCGAGCGCGCCTTGGCCGAGTTCGGCATCGACGTCCGCGGTGTCGAAGCGCTCGATGTGGGCGCCTCCACTGGCGGATTCACCGACTGCCTCCTGCAGCGGGGCGCCAAGCACGTCACCGCCGTTGACGTCGGATACGGGCAGCTCGACTGGCGTTTGCGCAACGATGCGCGCGTCCGGGTGATGGAGCGTACGAATTTTCGGCTGCTCGCGGGCGACGCGTTTCCCAACCGATTCGACCTGATCGCGATTGACGCGTCGTTCATCTCGCTGCGAACGATCTGGGCGCGCGCCGTCGGGTATCTGCGCGAAGACGGAACCATGGTGGCGTTGGTAAAGCCGCAGTTCGAGGCGGGAAGAGAGCGGGTCGGCTCCGGCGGCGTCGTCCGCGACCGCGAAACTCACCGGGCGGTCTTGCACGAGCTTCGCGAGGTCGCGTTGAGCCTCGGCCTCGTGCCCGTCGGGCTGGTCGCGTCGCCGCTGCTTGGCCCGGCCGGGAACCGTGAATTCCTGATGCTGTTGCGGTGGGGCGGTTCGCCGTTCGACGACGCACGAATCGAGGCGGTGCTCGACGAAGGGAGCCAATCATGACGACGCTGCTCGCCATCAAAAGGAAAATCATCGCGCTCTACGTCGATACGGCGCGGGAGCACGCTCGATCGATTGCAAGCCGCGTCGCATCGGACTTTCGAGCGAGCGGATTTGAGGTCGTCGATGGGGCGGCCGCGAGGGCGGCCTCGCTCGTCATCACGGTCGGCGGGGACGGCACCCTGCTGCGTGCCGCGCGCATTGCGGTCGAAGGTGACGTTCCGCTCCTTGGCATCAACACCGGACGATTGGGCTTCCTCACGGAACTGGACGAAGACGATCCGCGTTTGTCCGATCTTCCCGCCTTGGTCGAACGCGGGCTCTTCGTGGACGAGCGCACGGCACTCCAAGCCGAATACGGAGACCGGCGATTCTTCGCGCTCAACGACGTGGTCGTACGAAAGGGTGAAGTGTCGCGCATCGTTCCGTTTGGCTTACGCTTTGAAGAAGGAGCGACGACGCTCATCGCGGCGGACGGGATCTGCGTGGCGACGCCAACGGGCTCTACCGCCTATTTCCTGTCCGCCGGAGGCTCCCTGATCGCACCGAACGTTGAAGCCTTCGGCGTCGTTCCGCTGCTGCCGCATACGCTCTTTTCGCGGCCGCTGATCGTACCGATCGGATCCCGAATAGAAATTACTTGCGATCTGGAGAGCGCCCAAGCCCACCTCGAATGCGACGGCGACGTCTTGACCGAGGTGGCCCCGAGCTCAAGCGTTGTGATTCGGTGTCATCCCAAACGCGTGCACTTTGCCCGAACGACTCCGCTACATTTCCTGGAGCGACTCGAGGCAAAAATGCTCTGGGGTGTTTCGATCAAAGATCCCCGTCGGTAAGGGATTTCGATGCTACGGCGCCTGCGGATCGAGAACTACGGTCTGATCGCACGCGCGCACGTCGAGTTTGCCGACGGAGCGACGATCTTTACGGGAGAAACCGGTTCGGGCAAAACGATGCTGCTCGGCGCTTTGGACTTTGCGCTGGGCGCCCGCGCCGGCCCCGATGCGGTTAGGCACGGCGCGCGAAAAGCCGTCGTGGAGCTCGCGTTCGATCCCGACGCGGCGTTGCGCAAGCGGCTGCGCGAGGACGGCTTCGAGCTCGACGCCGGGGAAGAGGCCAGCATCGTGCGCGAGATGACGGAGGCGGGGCGTTCCAGCGTACGCGTCAACGGCCGTCCGGCAACGGCCGCGTACGTTCGCGAGATCGGTGACGCAGTCGCAGAAATCGTGGGTCAACACGAAGCGCAGCGGCTGCTGTCTCCCGCCTACCATCTCGAGTTACTCGACCGATTTGCCGGAGAAGCCGCGCTGCGCCTTCGCGAATCGGTGGCCGCGGCATACGCGCGCGCCGAAGCGGCAAAAGCGGCGCTGGCGGCGCTCACGCAAGCCGGCGATCGCGCGCGCGAACGCTACGACGACGCTTGCTTCACCGTTCGCGAAATCGAGGAAGCCCGATTGGTACCGGGCGAAGCCGAGCAGTTGGCAGAGCGCCGCAGCTATCTCGATAACGTCGAGCGAATTGGAGCAGCGTTGCACGCCGCGCGCGAGGCGCTGGCGGGCGACGAGCGCAGCGCGATCGCTGCGTTGGGCTCGGCGAGCGTCACGCTTGCGAGCGTCGAGAAATTCAATGCGGACTTGAGCGAAATGGCGCGGCGAGCGGCCGCACTGCAAGCCGAAGCCGGCGAACTGAGCAGCGATGTCGCCCGAGCGCTCGACGCCGGCGAGTTCGAGCCCGGCGAGCTCGAAGCGATTAACGCGCGGCTCGATGCGATCGATCGGCTGAAACGCAAGTACGGTGGCGGCGTCGTCGAGCTAATCGATCGAATGGAGCGCGCGCGTCGGGAGATGGAAGAGTACGCCAACCGAGATGAGGCGATGGCGCGGCAACAGGCCGAGGTCGGCGCAGCGCAGCGCGAGCTCCATGCCGCCGCGGCCGCCTTGAGCGCGGTGCGCGCCAAAGCGGCGCGTGCGTTATCCAAACGCGTTCTCGCGGAGTTCGCCGAAATAGCGCTCGGCGCCGGGTCGTTCGAGGTCGCGTTCGAAGCGTTGGAACCGATCGCCGCACACGGCGCCGAGCGCGTCGAGTTTCTGTTCGCGGCAAACGCGGGGGAGCCGGCGCGGCCGCTGGCGCGCGTGGCATCCGGCGGCGAGCTCTCGCGCGTGCTGCTGGCGCTCGTCGTCGTGCTGGCCGGGGCTCGGGAGGCACGCGGAGCGCTCGTCTTTGACGAGATCGACGCCGGCATCGGCGGCACGACCGCGACGGCGGTGGGCGCGCGCATCGGGCAATTGGCTGCACGCGAGCAAGTCGTCTGCGTGACGCATCTCGCGCAGCTCGCCACCTGGGCGGACCGCCATTACGTGCTCGATAAAGTTGAAGAGAAGCGAGAAACGACAATCGGCGTGCGCGCGATTACCGGCGCCAAGGAGCGCGAAGCGGAGATCGCGCGCATGCTTTCCGGCGAGGCACACGACGCGGCCTTACGCCACGCCCGCGCGTTGCTAAAACGCTGACCCCTTAGGGGATCTGGTGAATTTTTAGCACGTTCGTCCCACCCGAGCCGACCGGCATGCCAGTGGTAAATGCGATCAGATCGCCCGGGCCGACGAGTCCTTCGTGCACCATGCGACGCTCGGTCATATACAGCAAGACTTCGATCGAGGAATAGTGGTCGATGATCAACGATTCGGTTCCCCACAGGAGGGCGAGCCGGCGCGCAACCTGAGGCTCCGGCGTCAGCGCGACGATGCGAGCCTCGGGGCGAAAGGCGGCGATGTGGTGGGCGGTGTTTCCGGTCGTCGTGCCGGTGACGATGTACGGCACCTTGAGCTCCGCGCTGGCGCGCGTCGCGGCTTCGGCAATAGACGAGGCGATCGTGGGCTCGAAATTTTCCAAGCGGCGATCCCGCAGTGAAGCGTGCGGATAATGCTTCTCGACTTCACGAGCGATCTGGGCCATCGTGCGTACGGCTTCGGTCGGATAGATGCCGAGCGCCGTTTCGCCGGACAGCATGACGGCGTCGGTTCCGTCGAGGATTGCATTCGCCACGTCGGTGGCCTCGGCGCGGGTCGGGCGCGGCGACGCGATCATCGACTCGAGCATTTGCGTGGCCGTGATGACCGGTTTGCTGGCACGGTTGCACTTGGCAATGATCTCTTTTTGCACGATCGGCACCGTCTCGATCGGAATCTCGATGCCGAGGTCGCCGCGAGCGACCATGATGCCGTCGGCCGCCGCGATGATGCCGTCCAGCTGCGCCAGGGCTTCGTGCTTTTCTATTTTGGCGATCACCGGTACGCGCTTGTTGCGTTCCGCCATGAAAGCCTTGACGCGTTCGACGTCTTCGGCCGAGCGCACGAACGAGACCGCGACGTAGTCGACACCGTGCTCCAATCCAAACTCGAGGAACTCGAGATCGCGCTGCGTGACCGAGGGAATGTTCAGCGAACCATCGGGGTAATTGATTCCTTGAGTGGCGCGCAAGTCTCCGCCGAACTCGACGGTCGTCTCGATCTCGTTCGCGCTCTTTCCGACGATGAGCAGAGCAATTTGGCCGTCTTGCAGGTAGAGACGTTTGCCGATCGCGACGTCCGCGGGGAGGTCGCGATACGTCGTGCTCACCCCGGCTTGCGTTCCCGCCATCGGCTCGGCGCTGACGACGAACCGCGCGCCGCGTTCCAGCCGCACGGAGGATACGCCGTCGGCCAGCGGCCCCGTCCGTACCTTGGGGCCCGGCAGATCTTGCAAGAGCGCTGTGTGCAGGCCAAGCTCGGCGGAGATCGCGCGCGCGCTCTCGATCACCAGGCCATGCTCGTCCGGCGTTCCGTGGGAGAAATTCAAACGCAGCACGTTTGCGCCCGAAACGAAGAGCGAGCGTAAAATCGCCGGATCGCGCGAGGCGGGGCCCACCGTTGCGACGATTTTTGTGCGTTTCTGCAAGATCGATTCCATCAGCGCCATTGCCTTGTGCGGGATCGTCGGCAGGCTCCTGCGCTCGATTAAGCGCACTTAACCTCGCCGTGAAGTTCGAGCGCGATCCGCGGGACCGGCGCTATCCGGAGCGACTCGCTGGCAGCTTCCTAGCCTCGCTGATTTTTCACGCCCTGCTGGCAGCGTTGCTCTTCACCGTGCTCGTGAGTTCCTCGCAGCAAGGCGCCACAGAAAGCGTCCAAGGCGGGGAAGTCGTCACGATTGCGCGCACGTCGCCGGTCGTCGTCGCCAATCAAGCCGCAGCAGTTCACGCGGTGTCTGCCGTTCCACACGTTCGTACGATCGCGCCGCTACAGCACGCACCGCTGGCACAGCCGCAAAGCCAGCGCCTCCCGGTCAACCGGCACGAGCTGGCCAAGATTGCTCCCACGGCGCCTCCCAACCCGCGCCCGATCCCGCAGCAAACGCCGCAACCCAATCCCCAACCAACGCAGAACATTTTCGAGGCGCAGCCGCGTAACGAGCTGCCCGCGGCGCCGGTGAGCGTCCCGACCGTGGGCCCCGTCGCCGTAACGCTGAAGCCGCCGCCGACACTCGCGCCGTCCCCGGTTCCAACTAGCGCGCCGTCTGCGCGCCCGTCGCCCAAGGCGGCTCCGAACGTCCATGCGACAGCTCGAGCAGCCACGCCGGCCCCGGCGCTACCGCGCGCGACCGCGACCGCCGCGGCAATTGCCCGCGCGAGCGCCGCGCCGAGCTCCGCGCCCGCGGTCCGCGCGTCGGCGCCGCCCGCGCAACGCGCAGGCGTGCCCAATCCGAGCCCGACGAGCACCGCGGCGGTTGCGCGAACCCCTGGGACGGCGCCACGTCCGGGACCCAGCGGGGGAGCATCGCCCGGTCCCCGGCCGGGCGCCGGCGCGAAGCCGCAAGCGGCGCCCGAACGCCCCATCGCCGTTCCTCCCACGCCGCCACCAGGACCCCGCACTACGCCTGCACCCAAAACGCAGAACGCCCGCAACATCAACGCCAAACTGCGCGCGCTTTTGCCGAACAATCCGGTTCATCCCACGTCGAAAACCTACACGCCGACGTACTCGCTTCGGGGGCGCTTGGAACCGACGCCGCCGCCCGAGGTTCTGGCAAAGACAAAGTACATCTACGAGGTGAAGAACATCGGGCAAGAAGCGCGAGTCAAGATGTGGGTTACGGATGCGCGCAAAGCGGGGCCCACGACGATCTGCACGGGTTGGCTCGTCCGCTATCCAGAAGCGGTCCGCGGGGGATACGCCGAAGCGGCCGGCCCCGACTCATCGATCGTGCATGGCGACCTGCACGGCGGCCCGGCAAACGGAACGCAGATTTCGATCGGAGGAGGCGGCGCGGCCCACGAGCCGGTAAGCCCCTTTGCCGCGGGGCTCACGCCGATCGTGGATGGGATCGTTTCGCAGCCCTGCGACGGCCGGCTGCTGGTGCCGTTCGCACCGTCGCCTGTCTCGTCGCCGTGAGCGAGCACGTTTCCCGCTTGCATTTCGACATTAGTCGCATTAAAATTCTGGCGTGCCGGAAAGGCCGGCACACTTCGTCAGTCACGAAGGAGGGCGGTTGGAACCGCAAAATCCGCCGGGCCATCGAGCCCGCGATGCACGCGCCAATTAACGCGCGCCACGCGCGCGCCCACGGCAGCCGGACGTTTTCCGGCGGCGCGCCGATCGCAAGATAGGAAAACAGAGCGAGGGGTCGCGCCCATTGTGGGGTTGCGGCCCGTCGCACTTTTCGGTATCCTAGAAGAGGTTATTCAAGGAGCGTGGGTTTGTCCCGCGCTTCGCTGCTTCCAGGCCAAGAGAACGACGATCATGAGCAAAGGTCCGGCGAGGGTGTCCGAGGCGTTCGAGCAACAGCTCGAAGCCATCGTGCACGATAAGCAATTTGCCGGCCTCGAGATCGTGCAGCATCGTGCGCGTCCGGTTCGCGGGACGCTGGAGTTGAGCGTAACGATCGACCGCCCTGGCGGCGTCGACTTGGCGCTCTGCGAACGCGTCGCGGGATTCATCAACGCAAACCTCGCGGCTCACGACGCAACCTACAGGCTCGAGATCGAATCCGCGGGCCTCGAGCGACCGCTGCTGCGCGGCGCCGATTACGAGCGCTTCGCCGGGCAGCGCGCGCGAGTCGTAACGACGCTGACGATCAACGGCGACAAAACCCATCGCGGAACCCTACGCGGCTTGCGCGGCGAAGCCGTCGTCGTCGAAACGGACCGCGGCGAGCTGCTACTGCCGCTCGCGACGATCAAGTCGGCGCGTTTGGAATACGATGCGCGCACGGATTTCCAGCGCGACAAACTTCAACGGAAACAATTACATGGCAACAATAGAAAACACAGCAACTGAAGACAAACTCATAGACGTCCTGCATTTTATCGCGAAAGAGCGTAACATCTCTTTCGAGATGCTGCTGGAGGCGCTCGAAGCCGCGCTGCTCACGGCTTATAAGCGCCACTTCGGTACCGAATCGAATGCGATCGTCACGGTAGACCGGCAGAGCGGCGCGTATCGCGTGTTTCACCGGCGTACCGTCGTGGACGAGGTGCAGGATCCGAAACTAGAGATTTCGGTGAAAGCCGCCGCGGGACCGTATCAGGCCGGGGACTTCTTCGACGAAGAGGTCACCCCGAAAGACTTCGGGCGAATCGCCGCTCAGACCGCCAAGCAAGTCATCGTTCAGCGCATACGCGAAGCGGAACGAGATACCGTCTATAACAAGTACGTTCGGAAGCTCAACGACCTGGTCACCGGCACCGTTCAGCGATACGAGCAACGCAACATGTACATCACGCTGGAAGGACGCGATGAGGCCGTGATGTACCTCGACGAGCAAGTCCCGGGTGAAGCCTACCGCATCAACGACTTCATTCGCGCCTACGTGCTCGACGTCAAGAAGTCGCCGAAGGGACCTCAGGTAATTCTTTCGCGAGCGGCAGAAGGCTTGGTGCAGCGCCTGCTCGAGCTGGAAGTGCCCGAGATTGCGGACGGGACCGTCGAGATCATGGCGATCGCGCGCGATCCCGGCAGCCGTTCAAAGGTCGCCGTGCGCAGCAACCGCGCCGAGGTGGACCCGATCGGCGCGTGTCTTGGCCCCAAGTCGAGCCGAATCGCCAACGTTACCGATAACTTGCGCGGCGAGAAAGTAGATATCATCCGCTACGACCCCACCCCGGCCACGTTTATCATGAATGCGCTCGCGCCGGCCAAGGTGGTCGGTGTGGAACTCTTCGAAGACGATGGCGTCGCATTGGTTATCGTGCCCGACTATCAGCTCTCCCTGGCAATAGGCCGGGATGGTCAAAACGTTCGGCTGGCCGCGCGTCTCACCGGTTGGCGGCTCGACATTGCCAGCGAAAGTGAATCGGATCAGGCGCGCGATCGCTATTTGGCCGAACGCGCAGAGCGAGCCACGAGCGAGGCGCCCGCTGCCGAAGAGCCGGAAGCGGTTACGGCCGAAGACGTCGACGCCGAGTTAATACGAAGGCTCGAGGAGTTTCGTCGCGAGCGGCTCGGGAAGGACGGCGCATAGACCCGGTACGCAGCTGCGTCGGTTGCCGCCAACGCTTCGCGCAAAAGGCGCTCGCCCGTTTCGTGCGCACGGCATCGGGCTGGCAAGCGGATTCCCCGGCGGTGCGCGGCAAGCAACCGGGGCGAGGCGCCTATCTCTGCTCGCTAGAATGCGCGGAACGGGCGCGCAAGAACAAACGCTACCCGGGTCTTGGCGCGGTGGCGGCCGAATATGGTTTAATAAAGGGCCTGTGCAAGAAATGAACTCATGACCTCCAACGACGACCGCTCCCTCCGATGAGGGCGAACCTTTGATTACCTAGCGGAGCCAAACCGTCGGTTGGGGCTCCGCGCACCAACTGATGGGACTCGAGCGCCACGCGCTCGAGAGACAATTTGGCCGGAAAAGTAAGAATCTTCGAGCTCGCAAAAGAGCTTGGGCTCACCTCGAAAGAACTGACCGCGCTCTTCAACGAGCGCTTGGGCGGAGTGTTCGAGGCAAAAAATCAACTCAGCGTCGTCCCGGACCCGATCGCCGATCTGGTTCGCAGCGTGCTGCTCAAGCCTGGCGAAAAGCCCGCTGCGACCGCGCCCAAGTCCACCCCCGCGACCGCTCCCAGCAAACCAGCGACCGCGCCGAAAGCTCCACCCGCCAAGGCGGCCCCGCCCCCTCCGGTCCAGCGCCTTCGACCCGTGGTCGGCGTTTCGGCCCGTGCGGCCGCCCCAGCCGCACCGGTCGCAGCCGCACCGGTCGCACCAGCCGCTTCGGCCGCAGCGGCCGCGTCGGTCGCGCCGCCGGTTGTAACCGAGCCGAAGCCGGCCCGGCCCGCAGCGGAAGCGATCCCGCAGCTCCGGCCGGTGCCCTCAGGCCAGACCTCGATCGCCAGGCGGCCGTCGCCGCCTCCACCTACTACCGGAGCCTCGGCATCGCCGGGGCCGCAGATTGGTTTGCCTGGCCGCCCCGGGGTCGCTCCCCGGCCTGGCGAGGCGATGCCCGGCCAAGGCGGCAAGGGTCCACAACCGGGCCGGATCGTGGCTCCTCCGCGGGCCGTCCCGCCCCAGCGCCGTCCGGCCGGAAACGGCCCATTCCGCGCGATGGCCCCGGCTACGCGACCTGCACCCGGCCGGCCCGGAGCGTTACCTGGCGAGATGCCCGCGCCTTCAACGGGAAGCCGCCCCGGCGATCGCAGCCGAATGCACGAGGACAAGGCCGCCGCCAAAAAGGATCGCGAGAAAGAGCTGCTCCTCGAAAAGGACCGGCATCGCAAAAAGAAGGGCGAGCCGGCTGCGACCGTGCCGGCGAGGACGCTCGAAACGATCGAGATTCCCGATTTGCTGACCGTGCAAGAGTTGGCGACGTCGATGATCGTGCCGGCGAGGGACGTCATCACGGAACTCATCAAGATCGGTACGATGGCGACGATCAATCAAAATATCTCGAGCGACGTCGCCATTCAAATCGCCAAGCGCTTTGGTTTCAACGCGGTCGTGAAAGAGGCCGGCGAAGAAGTCACCGTCGAGCAAGAAGAGGACAAGCCCGAGATGTTGACGCCGCGCGCGCCGGTCGTCACCGTCCTGGGTCACGTCGACCACGGCAAGACGTCGCTGCTCGACAAGATTCGACAGGCCAACGTTGCCGGCGGCGAAGCCGGCGGCATCACGCAGAAGATCGGCGCGTATACGGTCGAGCGGAACGATCGCAAAATCACCTTCGTGGATACGCCGGGTCACGAGGCTTTTACGGCAATGCGCGCGCGCGGCGCGAAAGTCACCGACGTCGCGATCCTGGTGGTCGCGGCCGACGACGGCGTGATGCCCCAAACGAAAGAAGCGATCGCGCACGTGAAGGCGGCCAACGTCCCGATCGTGGTCGCGATCAACAAGATGGATAAGCCCGACGCGCAGCCCGATCGGGTCAAGCAGCAGCTCGTGGAACAAGGGCTGCAGCCGGTCGATTGGGGCGGCAACGTCGAGATGGTCCCCGTCTCGGCGAAAACCGGTGACGGGATCGATAGCCTGCTGGACACCGTGCTGCTCGAGGCCGACATTCGCGAGCTGCGCGCAAACAAGAACCGGCGCGCCAGCGGCGTGGTGATCGAGTCGGCGCTGCACCGCGGACGCGGTGCGGTCGCAACGGTCCTCGTGCAAAACGGCACGCTTCGGGTTGGCGACATCGTCGTCGCCGGCGGCACGTTCGGTAAGGTTCGCGCGTTAATCGATGACAAGGGAAAACAAGTCAAAAAGGCCGGGCCGTCCATCCCGGTCGAGGTGATGGGTCTGTCCGACGTTCCCGCTGCAGGCGATACGCTGAGCGTCGTCAGCGACGAACGAGTGGCGCGCGAGACCGCGGAAAAACGCGCGACGCGCCGTCGCGACGTGCGCATGGCGGCAGCCGGTTCGCAGCGCGTTTCACTCGAGACCTTCATGTCGATGCCTACCGAGGGAAAGAAGACGCTCAATCTGATCATCAAGGCCGACGGGCAAGGTTCGCTCGAGGCGCTCCGCACGCGGATGGAATCGCTCTCGACCGAAGACGTCGAGATCCGAGTGATTCACGGCGGCGTCGGCGCCATTTCACCAAACGACGTCAATCTCGCGAGCGCATCGAACGGCGTGCTGATCGGCTTCAATATCCGCCCCGACGAGACGGCTCGCCGCCTTGCCGAGAACGAGGGCGTCGACTTGCGCTTCTACCAGGTGATCTACGAGATCGAAGACGACCTGAAGAAGGCGATGCGCGGCATGCTATCGCCGATCGTACGCGAAGTCGTGCTCGGCCGCGCGGAAGTACGGCAGGTCTTCAAGGTTAGCCGCGTCGGCACGATCGTCGGATGTTACGTCACCAGCGGCAAGATCACGCGCAACGCCAAGGCGCGCGTGATTCGCGATAGCGCCGTTGCGTTCGACGGTGAAATCGAAAGCCTCCGACGCTTCAAAGACGACGTTCGTGAGGTCGCGGAAGGCTTCGAGTGCGGCATTCAGATCGCGAAGTTCCAGGACCTCAAGGAAGGCGACGTCATCGAAGCCTACGCGCTCGAGCACGTTGCCGCCGAGTTGGTGCGCGCGTGAAGGCGCAGCGGATTGCGAAGATCGATCACGAGGTTCAACGCATACTCGGGACGTTGATCTCGCAAGAACTGCAAGACCCGCGGCTCGCCTTCGTTACGGTGACTCACGTCGAAGTGAGCGAGGACCTGCGGCGCTGCAAGGTCTTCGTATCGGTGATCGGCGATCGACACGCGGCCCGACAGTCGCTCGACGCGCTCAAACACGCAAGCCGTTTCCTGCGCGGCGAACTCGGACGCAAGATCGATCTGCGCCACACGCCGGAGCTCGTCTTCCTCGAGGACCGTTCGGCCGAAAAGGCCATCGCGCTGGCGAAAACGCTGCGCGAGGCGGCGCTGCGTTCGACGCCGCCGGAGCTGAGCGAATGATCGAGAGCACGCCGCGCCTCTCATCCACCCAAGAAGTCGTCGAAGAGCTGAACCGCCGCAGTTCCTTCGTCATGGTAAGTCACGTAAAGCCCGACGGCGACACGCTGGGAGCCGGCTTAGCCTTGGGGCTCGCGCTGAAGCGCCTTGGGAAGCGCGTGGCGTATTTTCAGCAGGATTGCGTTCCGCGAAATCTTCGCTTCTTGCCCGAGACGGAGCTCGTTGGGCGCGATTTGCCGCCGGATTTGCCCGACGACACGCTTTACGTCTTCTGCGACATGAGCGATTGGCGGCGCGCCGGGGAATATTTGCCGCCAGTGGAGCGCGAGAACATTCTGGACATCGACCATCATCTCGGAAATTCTCTCTTCGGCAAGCTCAATTACGTGCTCGAGAAAGAATGCTCGACGGGAAGCGTCGTGATGCATCTGCTTCGCGGCCTCGGCGTGCCGCTCGATTCACGAGTCGCGACGTGCATCCTGGCTACGATCATGACGGATACGGGCGGGTTCATGCACTCGAATACCACGCCGGAGGCACTCGAACTGTCGGCCGAGCTGATGCGGCTCGGAGCCGACAAAGAACAAATCACCGAAGAGATCTTTCTGCGCAAACGCGTTGCCGCAACAAAACTCTTGGGCCGCATCATCGAGGAGATGCGCTTCGAGCACGATGCGCGCTACTGCTATTCGTTCGTGGACGATGCGATGCTCGCGCAAACCGGAGCGGACGGCGAAGACACCGAGGATACCGTCAACACACTGCTCGGGCAAGACGGCGTCGACGTCGCCGCATTGTTCAAAGCCATCGAGGGCGAGATCCGCATAAGCTTGCGTTCTAGCGGCCGAGTCAACGTGCAAGCCGCGGCGCTGCGGCTCGGCGGGGGCGGCCACTTTCGCGCCTCCGGCTTAACGTATCCCGGGCCGCTTCAGCAGGCGTTTGCGGCGGTTGAAGCGGCGCTCGTGGCCGAAGGCCTATAGTTTTACGCCCTTGCAGCTTCGTCCCTCGACTGTGCCGCTCCGCGGCGCGCTCAGGATGACAAGCGCTGCGCGCCTTGCTCAGGACTGCGCTTCGCGTAGGCCGAAGGAAATGTCATCCTGAGCATGTCGAAGGAAATGTCATCCTGAGCTTGTCGAAGGAAATGTCATCCTGAGCTTGTCGAAGGACGAAGGGTGATCGGTTTCGTCAATCTCTTCAAGGCGGCCGGACCGAGCTCTGCCCGCGCGGTGTCGCGCGTGCGCCGCATTTATGCGCTCTACGCCGGCGATCGCAAGCTCGCGGCGGGACATCTGGGTACGCTCGATCCGCAAGCGGCCGGCGTGCTACCGGTGGCGATCGGTAAAGCGACGCGATTGATCCCACTGCTCACCGATCAACGCAAGAGTTACGTTTGCACGCTGGTGCTCGGGCGTTCGACCACGACGCAAGATGCGCACGGCGAGACGGTCGAAGAAGGGGCATTGCCCGACGATTGGCCCCAGCGCTTGGAGCAGACTCTCTCCAACTTTGTTGGGAAAATCGCTCAAACGCCGCCGATGTATTCAGCCGCGCGACATGAAGGACGACGGCTTTACGAGCTGGCGCGTCAAGGCAAGAGCGTCGAACGTAGGGCGCGCTTGATCACGATTTATGGCTTGACGCTGCTGGGCGTCGAGCCGCCCAACACGGCGCGCCTGCGCGTAGCGTGCAGCGAAGGGACCTACGTTCGTACGCTCTGCACCGATCTCGGTGCCGCCATCGGAACGCCGGCGCACATGGGGGCACTCGTGCGTGAGGCTTCCGGGCCGTTTGTGCTGTACGAAGCCCGCACGCTCGAGGAGATAGCGAAAACTCCGGAACGCGCCCTGATCGCGCCCGAGCACATAATTCCACTTCCGACGATCGTCTTGGATCTGCGCGGCTCGGCCGATTTCCGCGCCGGACGCGTCGTTCCGCTGCCCGAGGGCGCGACGGGACGCCACGTTTTCGTTCGCGACGAGTCGCGCGCCTTGGTCGGCGTCGGCGAAGCGCTCGGAACGCTGCTCGCGCCCCGCAAAGTCTTCACTTGAAAGTCCATCACGAATTTAGCGGCGACTGCGAACGCCCACTCGTTCTAGCGATTGGTTTCTTCGATGGGTTTCATCGCGGCCATCGCGAGATTGCGCGCCAAACCTTGCGGTTGCGCAAGCCCGGCTGGAGATCCGGCGTTCTCACGTTTGCAAACCACCCGGCGACCCACCTCCGGCCAGGAACGGAGCCTCCGTTGATCTGCACGCTCGAAGAGCGTTTGACGCTGTTTGCGGCGGTTGGTTTCGAGGAGTGCTTTCTGGTGACGTTCGACGATACGATCGCGACGCTCGAGCCCGAAGCATTCCTCGCAATTCTGGTCGAGCGCCTGGGAGTGCGCGGCGTCGTCGTCGGCTCGACTTTTCGTTTCGGTCACAAAAGAGGCGGCGACGTTACGATGATGCGCGAATACCTCGCGCCGCGTCGGGTCCGCTGCGTCGCGGTAGAGCACGTCGCCGACGATGGTGAACGAATTTCGAGCACCCGCATTCGCGCGCTCATCCGCGCGGGCGACCTGACGCAAGCCGATCGCCTGCTGGGCGGCACCGGATACGAGATCCGCGGCCCCGTCGAACCGGGGGCGGGGCGGGGACATCGCCTCGGTTTTCCGACGGCCAACGTACGGATACCGCTTAAGCTGCTGCCTAAGGATGGCGTGTATTCTGCCATCGCGCGCTACGACGGCCGCGACCACGCCGCGCTGGTCTCGATCGGAACGAATCCGCAGTTCGATGGAGGCGTCCGCACCGTCGAAGCGTGGATGCGCGACTTCGAGCACACGATTTACGGCCGGGAGCTCGCGCTGCGCGGCCTTCGCTACGTGCGCGAGCAGCGGCTTTTCGCTGGAGTCGGCGAACTCACCGAGCAAATGCTGCGCGACCGTCAGGCCATCGGCTATCCGAGCTATGGGTGAAAAGGGTTTCACCGCGTTCGTGGTCGCGGCGTGTGCGTTGGCGGGGTGCGGCCATAGCGGGAATGCGGCCTCACCGGCGTCGGTCTCCGGACCGGCGCGGGTTGGTCAGCCGGCGCCGCGCTGGAGCGAACCAAGCCTGCGCGGGCCTGCTTTAACCTCCGCTTCCCTGCGCGGCAAACCGGTCTATCTCAACTTCTTTGCGACCTGGTGTCCGCCGTGCAATCAAGAGGCTCCGGCGATCGACGCTCTACAACGCCAATACGGAGCGCGCGGCTTACAGGTCGTCGGCGTCGACGTGCTCGAGAATGCACGCAAAGCCGCCGAGTTTGTCAACGCCCATCACCTCAGCTATCCGGTCGTGGTTGACGGCGGGACGTTGCGCGACCAATACGACGTGAATGGGTTGCCGGTGCACGTCTTCATCGATCGGGGCGGAGTCATTCGCAAGATCGTGGTCGGCGAACTGTCGCCGGCAGACATGCGCAGCAACGTCGAACGAATTTTGCGATAGCCCATGTTTGTTCGAAGATTCACCGCGCGTGCGGCCGTCGTAATTGCCGCGGCTGCGTTCGCCGGCGGATGCTCGGGAGGGGGCGGCCAAGGCGGCGCCCTGATGCCCGCGGGCAACGGCCCGATTTCGGGCACCGGCGGAGCCGGTAGTACCGTCGTGAGGATCTTCGTGCCGGGGGCGCCTGCGTTCAATCCCGGGGCTCCCAAACTTGCGCCGCTCCCAACCCCCGCGATGCCGCAAGCCCTCGGCGCCATCCCGGTTACGACGGCACCGCCCGCCGCGGTCGGCCCCGGCGGTCCGCAGGGTAGCGGCACGCAGGCGCTCGCGATCAACATGAGCGGTCCGACGACGATCAGTCAGACGGTTACGGTGGGGCCGAACGCGACGGGCTGCACCCCCTCGTCCGGCGGAACGAGCTGTCAGCTTGCGCTAACGATCCCCGCCGGAACCTACACCGGAACGATCGGAAGCGCCGCCGTCGCCTTCAACGTGACGTCTGCGGCAAGCAACGTTCTCAACCTTACGACGAGCGGCGTTCCAACCCAGCTCGATGTCGTCCCTGCGTCGTTCATGAGCGCGGAGAACGTCCAGGGCGGAATCGATCTGTACGGTGCCGGGAAACACGCATTGCTGGTCGAGATGCTCGATGCCAATCAGAACGTCATCATTGGTAACTCCGGCACGAGCTTCTCCCTGAGCCAAGCCGGCGGTTCGCTTCCGCTTGCCGTGACGCAGGCAACGGCGCTTGCGCCAAACCTTTTTTACGTCTCCGGTCCGGCCTCCGCGAACGCAAGCTCTAGCGTGCTGCGCGCGACCGCAACCTATGCGGGTCCGTCAAGGCTGTGCTCGCAGCCGGGCGCCGTGTGCAACGGCACCGCGCGCGTGGACGTGCGCCAGCTCTTGGGCGTCGCAAACTCGAATCTCAACAGCGTGACGCTCTACGTCAGCGGTCAGAGCTCAGCGCTCGCCACGATTCAAAATGGCGTCTCGAACCCGCAAGCGCTCGTCTTCGACGCCGCGGGCGATCTCTTCGTTGCCAATCAAGCCGGCGGCGTGAGCCAGTACGCGCCGCCTTATAACCAGGCTCCGAACGTCATTACCAACGGAGTGAATCGCCCGCAGGCGCTGGCCCTCGACAACCGTGGAAATCTTTTCGTTGCGAACGGGAACGGCAGCAATACGGTGACGATGTATTCACCGCCGTACGGCGGCGGCCCGTCGCAAGTCATCTCCGCCAACGTCGACGACCCGGTAAGCTTGGCGCTTGATTCGAATGCAAACCTTTTCGTCCTCAACGCCGCCGCCAACACCGTTACCGAGTACGCGCCACCATACAGCGGTACGTCGGCGATAATTTCGAAGGGGCTCAACGCTCCGAATTCTCTGGCTCTCGACTCGCGAGGGAATCTCTTCGTCGCAAACCTGAACTCCACGCCGAACTCCGTCGTGGAATTTACGCCGCCCTTCTCCGCTCAAAGCGCGCCCGTCGCGACGATCACCAATGGCGTGAACGAACAAGGGACGATCGGTTTGAGCGCCTCGGCGAATCTGTTCGTCCCCAACCAGGGAGCGAATACGGTGACCGAATACGTTGCACCCTATACGAACTCACCGACGACGATCGCCGGAGGCCAAAGCCAGCCCATCGCTCTCGCGGTCGACATGCTCGGCAACCTCTACGTCGCCAACTACGGCAACAACACCGTCACGGAGTACGCCCCGCCGTACGCGGCCGCAGCATGGACGACGTTCAGCAGCGGCATCAGTGCTCCGCTGGCGCTCGCGCTCTCGCCCGCGACCAACGCGGGCACTGCCCTCGTTCCGTAAAAGCGCGCTTCTAGGCGGCTCGCACGCGCAGCGCGTCGCCCTCGAGAATAACGCTCGCCCCTGAACCCTCCCGCAGCTCGCCGCGGAGCAACGCCGTTGAAAGCGGCGTCGAGACGTAATGCGATACCGTGCGCTGCACGTATCGAGCGCCGCTGCCGGCACCCATTGAGACGCGCGCTAGATAGAGCTTGGCCTCATCCGACAGTTCGAGCGCCACGTTTCGGGCGCCCAGTCGCTGCGCCAGCGCGTCCACGTGGATGGTAACGATCGCTTCGATTTGCGGCAATCCCAACTCGGCGAACGGTATGATCTCGTCGATCCGATCGAGCAGTTCGGTCCGCAGCGCGATGGGGACTTCGTCGTCTTGCAGGTTTGTCGTCAGAATGATGAGCGCATGCCTAAAATCGATCGTGCGGCCCTTCGCATCGGTGACTCGCCCATCGTCCAAAATCTGCAGGAGGATGGACGCGACGTCCGGATGCGCCTTCTCGAGTTCGTCGAACAGCACGACGCAGTAGGGCCGGCGACGTACGGGTTCGGTCAGCTGTCCCGCTTCGTCGTGTCCCGCGTATCCCGGCGGTGCGCCGAGCAGACGTGAAACGGTGTGCGGTTCGGTGAACTCCGAAAGGTCGATGCGGACGAGCGCGGCCTCGCTGCCGAAGAGCACCTCGGCCAGCGTCTTGGCGAGTTCCGTTTTGCCGACTCCACTCGGTCCCCTGAAGAGAAAGCTCCCCAGAGGTTTGCGCGGATCGTGCAGACCCGTGCGCGCCCGCCGAATCGCGTCGGATACGGCGGCGATCGCGCGGTCTTGACCGATCACGCGATTGGAAAGGAGCCGCTCGAGCTCGAGGAGACGGCTCGTCTGCGACTCGGTGAGCGAGTTTTGCGGTATCCCGGTCCAGCGCGTCACGACGCCCGCAACGTCCTCCCGGGTAACGCGCGGCAGGTCGACGGCGCCTTTGTTCGCCAAAGCGACGCACGCCGCGGCCTCGTCGACGAGATCGATAGCTTTATCCGGCAAGAACCGGTCCGCGATGAATCGGGCCGAAAGCTGCGCTGCGGTTTCGATGGCTTCTTCGTCGATGGTCACGTGGTGATGCCGCGCGTAGCGCTCGCGCAGACCGCGCAGAATCGCGATCGTTTCCTCGATGCTGGGTTCCTCGACCATGACCGGCTGAAACCGGCGCTCCAACGCAGCATCGGATTCCACGTATTTCCGATACTCGTCGAAAGTGGTGGCGCCGATGCACTGCAAATCACCGCGTGCCAGCTCCGGCTTGATCATCGAGCTGAGGTCGAGCGGAGCCCCTTCGGCGGATCCCGCACCGACCAGCGTGTGCAACTCGTCGATAAAGAGCACGACGTCGCGAGCGCTGCGCTTCACCTCGTCCAGGATGCGTTTGACGCGGCCCTCGAACTCGCCGCGGTACTTCGTTCCGGCCACCAGCGTACCGAGCGACAGCGCGAGAACCCGTTTGCCGCGCAACGAGGGCGGCGCGTCGCCGGCGACGATGCGGGCCGCGAGGCCTTCGACGATTGCTGTCTTCCCGACGCCGGGCTCGCCCACGAGGCACGGATTGTTCTTGCTGCGTCGCGCGAGGATTGAAACGATGCGATCGATTTCGCGATCGCGCCCGATCACGGGATCCAGCTTACCGTTGCGCGCTAGCTCGGTGAGATCGCGTGAAAAGGCTGCCAGCGTCGGCGTTCCGCCCCGGAAGCGTTTGCCGAGCTCGTCGAGCGGTGAAGTGTTTCCGCTGCCTTGCATCCTTTCGGCGAGCAGAGCGCTGCCGGCGATCAGGCCGGCCGCGGCTAAGGCAGCGCCCACGAACGGGAGGGCGCTCGTGGCCGCGCGCTTCTGCGCGCACGAGCCGCAAAGGCGGCGTCCGGCATAGGTGGTTACGGCCGGCCGAGCGGCACAGTTTTGGCACTGCGAAGTCATCGCTTACTGTACCTGAGGCGCCTCGCGAGGTTTCGCATCGGGAGCTTTAGGGCTCCGCCGTGAAGACCACGCTAAGCAAAATCGTTACGTTGACGTTGGATTGGTCGAATTGCGTGGGCACGTTGGAGACGGCGGCGCGCATCATGGGCACCGGCCCGGAGGGCTCGCCTCCCAGCTCGATGCTCTTGATTCCCACGATGCGAAGGCCGGCAGCCCGGGCGATCGCCTCGGCGTTCGCGCGCGCTTCTGCGACGGCTTTTGCGGTCGCTTGCTGGCGCGCGACCGCGGGGTCCGACAAGCCGAACGAGACGCCGTTGATCGCGGTAGCGCCCGAACTCATGCAGGCATCGCTAACGCGCCCGGCGTCGGCGATCCGTCGCACCTTCACGGCGAAGCTGCGCGACACCGTAAAACCGTAGCGTTCGTCCGAGGTCGGCGAGGCGTTTCGCGGCCGGGGGTTATAGCTCACGTTATAGTACGCGAGGGTGACATCGCTGCGCGCGATGCCGACCTTCTCGAGCGCGGCTACGATTCGCCCATATATGGCGTTGTTGTCCGATACGGCGTCGTTCGCATTTTGCGCGTTTGTCTCCACCGCCGCGGTAACCGTTGCGATGTCGGGCGCCAGCGACACGCTGCCGGTTCCGGAGGCAGTGATTTCCGTTCCGGCCGCCCGCGCGATGGCCGCGTCGGCGGTCGCAAACGCGAACACGCCGAGCAGGCAAATGAAAGTGCGCTTCATAATAGCGTAACGTCCACCGCGGGGGCGCTCGCTACCTCTCGCCGGCTTGTTGGACCAATAGGAGGAACGACGTTGGGGATTCTTGCCTGGATCGTCTTTGGTCTCGTCGTAGGTTTGATCGCTCGCTGGATCGTTCCCGGGGAAGCGCCCGGCGGTCTCATTGCCGACGTCATCGTCGGCATTGTCGGCGCGGTCATTGGCGGCTGGCTATACGGGCTGCTCGGTCACGCCGGCATCACCGGTTTCAACCTTCCCAGCATGCTGTGCGCCTTGATCGGCGCGATCGTCTTGCTGTGGCTGCTGCGCGCGATCCGAGGCAGGCCCGCCGTCTGAAGGGCCCGGCTCCGCGCCGGGGGAAGCTGAAACCTTATGGCTTACATCATCACCGAGCCGTGCATCGGAACAAAGGACAAATCGTGCGTTGATGTTTGCCCGGTGGATTGCATTCACGGCAAGGACGACGACGAGATGCTCTACATCGATCCGGAAGTGTGCATTGATTGCGGGGCCTGCGTTTCGGCTTGCCCGGTCGAGGCGATCTTCGCCGATTCCGACGTGCCCGAGAAGTGGCAGAACTACACCGAAATCAACGCTGAATATTTCAAGAAGTGAATCCGCAGATTTCCGGCGGCTCGTTTGACGCGTTTTTCGCGTGGGCGCCATGGGTCATCGGAGCGGCCATTTACTTCGCGTTCTACATCGCAAAGCGTCGCGAGTGCGCGCCGCAACCGGCGACGTCGGGCGGTCAGACCTACGCATGCGCCGGCTGTGGGCGGCGAGGATCGCGCGAGCAGATGGTGCCGCAGGATCATGGCGGCGCGGTGGGCTGGTACTGCCCGCACTGCGCGATCGCGCAGGTCTCCCCTACTTAACGATCGGGCGTCTCGATCTCCAGGCTAGGGTTGCTGGCCGTAGTCTCCCAGGACTTCGTGGATCCTCGACGCCATCGTGAGCGCCTCGTCCCATTTCCGCTGCCACATGTTTCTGCCGAAGATGAGCCCCACGCAACCGGCCGCCATCGCGACGTGGGCCTTGTGCACGGTCGCATCGTCGCCCATCTTGCTTCCGCCCGAGACGAGGACGAGGCTACGTCCGGCGGATTTTACGACCTTGCGTAAGCCCTCGACATCGTCGAAGGCCAGCGTATCGTAAGGCTTGGGCAGGTTCGCGGCATCGCCGGCTTTCCACACTGGCTCGTTGAGTTTGATGACGTCCGCGCCGAGTTCGCACGCGACGCGCGCCGCGTAGTCGACCGCGTACAGCGATTCGATGCCGCCCTTGGCCTTCACGGCCGAACCGCGGGGGTAGGCCCAGACGACCAACGGCATCCCGTACCGCTCGCAGTCGCGCCGGACGTCGTTGCACTGCGCGATGTCCACTTCTTGCGAAGGGCTTCCGACGTAGAGCGTGTAGCCCACGGCGTCGGCCCCCAAACGAACCGCATCTTCCACCGACGACGTGAGCGGGCTGAACGCCTCGTCGTCGGACGGAATATTCGTCTTGCCGTTGACCTTCAGCAAGAGCGGAACCCGCCCGGCATAATGCTTTTGATACTTTTCGGCGAGTCCGACGTGCAGCGCGATGCCGGAAAAATTCCCCTCTACCGCGAGGCGATAGATCCAATCCGTGTCGATTGCCGCGGGGTTGTCGAAGAAATCCACCGGTCCATGTTCCAGCCCCTGGTCGATCGGCAACATCATCAGCGTGCCGTTTGCCGGGCCGTGTTCGTACATTAAGCGGTGCAGTCGCGTGCGCTTTCCGATCGACAGGTTCATTTCGTCAAAGCTCGGGCGAACGATCGAGGGACCGGCCGTAGCTGTCGTCATGACGGCGGCTTCGCCGAGCTCCGAAGGTTATCCTGAGGCTTCGCCCAAAGGGCCGCTCGTGATTGCGCGAGTCGGATTCGTCGGACTCGGCGCGATGGGCGAGCCGATGGCTCGCTCATTGCGTCGGGCAGGCTTTGACGTCACCGCAAGCCCGCATCGACGTCGCGACGCGCTGGAGCGCTTGCGCAAGGATGGCGTCGGCGAAGCCGCGGACCCGGCCTCGCTCGCCGGCGAAGTGGACGCGGTCGTCATCTCCGTTCCGGATGCGCCGGACGTGGAAGAAGTTCTGTTCGGATCGCATGGAGTCGTCGAGGGCGGGAAAAGCGGGCTGCTGGTCATCGATATGTCAACCATCTCGCCGGTCGCGTCGCGCCGGTTTGCCGAAAGGCTCGCCGAGCGCGGGATCGATTTCGTGGATGCTCCCGTCAGCGGCGGCCCGGCCCGCGCGGGGGAGGGTACGCTCACAATCATGGTCGGCGCATCGCCGCAGTCATTCGCGCGCGCCGAGCGGGTGTTGCGCGCGATGGGTCAGCCGCACCATCTCGGTCCTGTCGGCATGGGCGAGACGGTTAAGCTGGTCAATCAGATCGTCATCGCGAACGTCATGATCGCAAACGTCGAAGCCTTGGTTTTCGCAAAACGCGCGGGCGCCGAACTCGACGCCGTGCGTTCGGTGCTCGCGTCGGCTACGGCTTCCAACTACCTGCTCCAAGAATGGCTGCCCAAGACGTGGTTGGCCGGGACGTTCAGGGGCGGGTTTGCGCTCGATCTCCTCCGCAAAGACCTCGCGGCCGCTCTCGATGCGGCGCGTGCCACGAACTACCCGATGCCGGCAACGGGGCTGGCCTATCAACTCTACACCACTCGCTCCGCAGAAGGGGACGGCGCGCTGGATTACAGTGCGATAGCAAAAGCGTATGAATGGAACGTCGGAGATGCGGCCGCCGCGGGCGGCCATGGTCAAGAGCCCGGAGGTCAATAAGAAGATCCTCGTCGTGGACGACGAGTCCGCGATCCTGCAAACGCTGCGTTTCAATCTCGAACGCAGCGGTTACGCGGTGGTGACGGCCGGAGACGGCCGCAGCGCCATTGCAATGGCGCAGCGCGAGCAGCCGGATCTGGTCGTGCTCGACATCATGCTGCCGGTGCTCGATGGCGTCGAGGCTTGCAAGGAGATTCGCAAGTTCAGTCCCGTGCCGATCATCATGCTCACGGCGAAGGACCAAGAGATCGACAAGGTCTTGGCGCTCGAGCTCGGGGCCGACGACTACGTCACCAAGCCCTTCGCGCTGCACGAATTCCTCGCACGCGTTAAGGCGCGTTTGCGCCGTCAGAGCGCGCTGCCTTCCGGGCACGAAGAGGCGATTGCGCTGGGCGAAATCGTGCTCGATCCATCCCGCCAACAGCTCACCGTGCGCGGCGCGGAAGTCTCCCTCGCGCCCAAGGAGTTCGGACTGCTCCGCGTGCTGATGGAAAACCAAGGGCGCGTCGTCACGCGGCAGACGCTGCTCGACAAGGTTTGGGGATACGACTTCGAAGGCGAACAACAAACCGTCAGCGTGCACATCCGCTGGCTGCGCGAGAAGATCGAAGAAGACTCGCGCACACCGCGACATATCTTGACCGTTCGAAGTCGCGGCTACATGTTCAAAGCTTGACGCCCCTGGAGTGGTCGCTGCCCGCGCTTATCGCCGGGCTCGCCGGCGGCTTCGCCATCGCGCGCGCGCTGCGCCTACGTGCGGACTCCGCCAGCGTCGAGAGGGCGGAGCCTCCCACTTCATCCGAGCCCCCTCCCGAGTCGGTCGACAGCGGTTTCGCGCGCCTGGTGGGGGCGCTCCCGATCGGCGTTATCTTGGTGGACGGCGCACGCCGCGTCGAATTCGCCAATGCGGCAGCCGGAAGCGCCTTCGGATTCGATCCCGATCGGGCGGAGAATCTGCACATCATCGAAGCCATTCACAATGTGGAGCTGGAGCATCGGATTGCCGATGCGGTAAGCGGCGAAGCATCGGTAGCGCCGCTCGTGCTGACCGCAGCAGACGGGCAGAGAACCTATCGGGTCTCGGTGTCCCCGCTTCCCGACGAAAACGGCAAGTCGGGTCGCGTCGTCATCTTTTCGGACGATCAGACCGGATTCGTCCGCTTGGACCGAGCGCGCAAGGAGTTCCTTTCAAACGTGTCACACGAGCTGCGCACGCCGCTGTCGTCGATCAAGCTGATGCTCGAGACCGTCCTGGAAGCGCCCGAGGAGGAGGCGCGCGATCTCTTCGTTCCGCAAGCGCTGGCTCAAGTCGATCGCTTGACCGCGCTCGTCGGTCAGTTGCTCGAACAAGCGCGCGCCGAGTCGGGGCAGCTCAAGCTGTCGCTGCGCGACGTCGATCTCGAGGAGATCGCGCGCCCGATCGTGGCATCGTTCGAGCAACAGGCGTGGAGCAAGGGCGTCTCGCTCGAGCTCTCGACGCTGCGCCCGGTGCGCGTCGAGGCCGATCCTGACCGCCTCTCGCAAGTTTTCGTTAATCTGATCGACAATGCGCTGCGCCACACGTCCGGCGGCGGACGAATTCGTATCGAGCTCGACGCGCGCGACAGCGACGCGGTCTTGCGCGTGCGCGACACGGGCGAAGGCATCCCGTACCGCGATCTTCCGCACATCTTCGAACGCTTCTACGTCGTGGATCGCTCGCGTACGCGGGGCAGCGGTGGTGCGGGGCTAGGGCTAGCAATCGTCAAGGGAATCGTTGACGCGCACGGCGGAGCGATTTCCGCGGAGTCGATGTTGGGGCGCGGCACGTCGTTTACCATTCGTCTGCCGATCATGCGCATCAAGCGCGAAACCAGCCGCTAAGAAATACGAACCGATAAACGCGAGCGGGCCTTTCGGTTCCGGTGACGAATACGGGCGACGCATGTTAGTGGCTGCCGAGCACCCGACCGGTCTGTCGATGGAAACCAAAATCAGGGTCGAGAAGCTCAATGTTTATTATGGCGCGTTTCGCGCTATCCAAGACGCGTCACTCAACGTGCCGGCAAACCGCGTGATGGCGCTGATCGGCCCCTCGGGCTGCGGGAAGTCAACGTTCATCCGGTCGCTCAATCGCATGCACGACCTCACCCCAGGTGCACGGGTCGAGGGGCACGTCTTTCTGGACAAGGAAGACATCTACGCGCCCGAAATCGATCCCGTAACGATCCGTTACCGCATCGGGATGGTTTTTCAGCGTCCCAACCCTTTTCCGAAATCCATCTTCGACAACGTCGTCTACGGGCCGCGCATTCACGGCGAGCGGAACAAAAACGCGCTGATGGAAATCGCCGAGCGCAGCCTGCGTCACGCCGCCCTTTGGGACGAAGTCAAGGATCGCCTGGACCGGTCGGCCCTGGCGCTGTCGGGCGGTCAGCAACAGCGCCTTTGCATCGCGCGATGTCTCGCCGTCGATCCTGAAGTCGTTCTGATGGACGAGCCGGCCTCGGCGTTAGACCCAATCGCGACGAGCAAGATCGAGGATCTGATCTGCGAGCTCAAAAAAGACTACACCGTGGTGATCGTCACGCATTCGATGCAGCAGGCCGCGCGCATCAGCGAGAACACCGCGTTTTTCTTGCTCGGCGAGTTGGTCGAATCGGACACGACGGCAACGATTTTCACCAAGCCTAAGGACAAACGCACCGAGGATTACATCACCGGACGGTACGGCTAGCCGCCACCCGGGTTAAGCATCCGTTAAGAGCGCCTTAATGAGCGAGCGCTAGACTATTTTCGGATCTCCCTCCTGACCTTCAAAGGAGCACCGCTTTAACGTGTCATTTGCAATCGCCCGCGCCGGATTGCTGGCGGCGGCAATGCTCATTACGAGCACGTCTGTGGGACTGGCGGAAACACCGGCAACACCAGTTGCGCAGACGAGCACCCCGGCCATGGATTTCGGCGCTCCCCCCGCGGGGCAGATTCCGATTCTCTTTAACGACCGCCACGTTTACTCCAGACCCGACCTGCTCAAACAGGCACGCGTATTGGCCGCACTCGTGAGAGGCGGCACGATCTTGATTCCCTTGCGCTCGATGTTCGAGCAGATGGGCGCGACGGTTTCTTACGATTCCTCCAGCAAGACCGCCACGGTGTCCAAATCGGGGGCCGAAGTACGCGTTACGATCGGCAAACCCGAGGTGATCATCAACGGCGAATCGCGCCCGCTCGATGTGCCGCCGATCATCTATCAGGGGGTCGTGCTCGTTCCGGTCCGCGTGATCTCCGAAGGCATGGGCGCTTACGTGCAGTGGGTACCTGATCGGCGGCTCGTGGTCGTCCGATACGTTCCGGCGACGCCGCCGCCGACGGAAGCTCCTCCACCGCCGGTTCCGGAAGCGACCCTCGCTCCCGCCCCGCCGCCGCCGCCGAAGCCCAACCCCTTAACTCTGGGGGGATACGTGCGTTCGTATTACTTCACGCGGCAAAATGCGTCCAATAATCCTGGAGCAGAATTCAACTTTACGCCAGGGGCCAAATACAGTTCGGCCGGCGTCAATCAGGCGAGTTGGAACACCGCCGTCGCCGTGCATGGCGATTACAACTTTCCGGGCGGCGGCTGGATAATCGGCGGCACGTACCTTTACGCGAATCCGATCAACGGGCCATGCGTAGTTCCCGCCAATCATGCCAAAGGTGCCGTCTGCGTCTCGCAGGCTCCGCCCAATACCAATCCCGACGATACGCTCCCCGGCTTTACGATGAGCACCTTTTACGAGGCATACCTGAAGTATAAAGCTTACGGCTGGTCGGGAACGCTCGGCAATCAACTCTTCAATACCCCGTGGGCGAACCCATCGGATTCGCGTCTGAAGCCAGTCGCGTTTCAGGGTGGCGATCTCGGCTACACTTTTCCGTCGGGCTTGACGTTCGAAGGCGCGGACATGCTCACGTTCCAAAACCGGACCAGCTCGGACTTTAGCCGGCAGACGTTGCTAACCAGCTATCCGGCCGGTTCGCCTGGCCTGGCTTCGAATATCCAGGTTCCAGGCGGAGCAGGCATCAACACGAACGGCTTTGCATTCGGCAAGGTCGGCTATAGCAATCCGGCCGGAATTTCCGCGGACGGCTACTTCTATGGGGTCAGCGACATCGCCAACATGTGGTGGTTTGACGGGAAGTACACGTTTTCGCCGAGCGGATGGGCGCCGTTCATCGCTCTGCAGGGCGGTTTCGAGAACAACGCGGGACAATCGTACATCGGAAAGATCAACAGCCAAGATATCGGAGTGCAGCTGGGCGCCAACCTCACGAAGAACATCCAAATCGCCGCCGGCTATGACGAGATTCCCTGGCACACCGATTCGGTTTTCTTGCCCAAGAACGTAACGTGCAACAACTCGAACTTCCAGGTCAGCGCAAAGGCGAACTTCGCCTATTTGTTGCCAATGAACGCCCCGCAGTGTTTCACCCAGCCAAACGGCATGACGCAAATCTACTATGGCGGCTGGGCCAGCCCGTATACCGACAGCTATGCCACCGACCCGTTCTTCACGACGCAGATTTCGCAGGGTATGGCCGATCGGCGTGCGCCTGGAACGTCGTGGAAAGTTGGACTCACGTTTACTTCGACCAACAAGCGTTGGGTGTTCATTGCGAGCGACGCCTGGTACAATTACGGCAATGCGCTCGCTCCGGAAAGCACGAACGAGTGGAATCTCGACGGACAATACCACTTCAGCAAACCAGGGAAGGGAGCGTATCACGGTCTGCTGCTGCGCTATCGGTACGCGCAACGGTCTCTTTCAAACACATTTTGCGGCGCGGCCCAGACCAGCTGCCCGCCGGGATCCACCCTCGGGTCTAGCGAGTTTGGCGGGTTACCGCTGTTCAAGTACAATCGCGCGCAGTTGGAATACGACTTCTAAGGCCGACCTCACGGTCACGCCGCGAAAATCGCCCGGCCGCTCGGCCGGGCGATTCCCTTTCCCTAACTTCTCCTATTAGTGACCCAGGTCATTAATCTCGACTCCAAGAAGTTGACCCTAGTTACTTTAGGTTAACAGGAGGTTCCTTCTCCCAATGAAGACTGCTTTTGTTCGCGCGGGCTTAATCGCCGCTGCCCTCGTCGCGGCTGGCGCGTCTGTCGGACTCGCGGAAACACCGGCCACACCAGTGGCGCAGACGGGGATGCCGACCGCCGATTTGGGCGCTCCCCCTTCGGGGCAGATTCCGATTCTTTTTAACGACCGCCACGTTTATACCAGACCTGACGTGCTCAAGCAGGCCCGCGTGTTGGCCGCACTCGTGAGCGCCGGCACGATCCTGATTCCGTTGCGCTCCATGTTCGAGCAAATGGGCGCGACGGTTTCCTATGATGCGGTTAGCAAGACGGCCACGGTGTCCAAGTCCGGCGCCGAGGTGCGCGTTACTGTGGGCAAGCCGGAAGTCATCATCAACGGTGAATCGCGTCCGCTCGACGTGCCGCCGATCGTCTACAACGGCGTCGTACTCGTGCCGGTACGGGTGATCTCCGAGGGCATGGGCGCGTACGTCCAATGGGTTCCCGACCGCCGGCTCGTGGTAGTGCGGTACGTTTCGGCCACGCCACCACCGACTGAGGCTCCTCCGCCGGCAGCTCCGGAAGCGACCCTTGCGCCTCCGCCGCCGCTGCCTCCGACTCCGAATCCGTTGTCGATCCACGGATTCGTGCGCTCGTTCTACTTTACACGCCAAAACGCGTCGAATAATCCGGGAGCACAATTCAACTTCACCCCCGGAGCGAAGTACAGTTCGGCCGGCGTCAACCAGGCGAGTTGGAACACGGCGGTTGCTCTCGGCGGCGACTACAACTTTCCCGGCGGCGGTTGGGACGTCGGCGGAACGTATCTCTACGCCAATCCAATAAACGGCCCGTGCGTCGTCCCGGCGAACCACGCGAAGGGCGCGGTGTGCGTCACGCAGGTCCCGCCCAACACCAATTCCGACGACACGCTGCCTGGCTTTACGCTGAGCACGTTTTACGAGGCGTACCTGAAGTACAAGGCGTACGGCTGGGACGGCGGGATGGGCAACGTCCTGTTCAACTCGCCTTGGGCGAATCCGGCGGATTCACGCTTGAAACCGGCGGCGTTCGAAGGCGCCTACCTCGGCTATACTTTCCCAAGCGGCTTGACCTTTCAAGGCGCCGACATGCTCGCGTATGAAAACCGCACGAGCTCGGCGTTTAGCCGGCAGACGCTGATGACCAGCTATCCGGCGGGCAACAACGGCTTAGCCCCCAACATCGTCGTTCCGGGAGGGCTGGGGATCAATACCAACGGCTTTGCGATGGGCAAAGTCGGATACGCGAGTCCTTCCGGAACCGGGTTTGCGGCCGATGGGTACTTCTACGGCGTCAGCGATCTGGTCAACATGTGGTGGGGAGACGCCAAGTACACGTTATCGGGAAGCTGGGCGCCGTTCATCGCGGTGCAAGGCGGGACCGAACAGAATGCCGGCCAGTCGTACATCGGCAAGATCAATAGCCAGGCCTACGGCGCGCAAATCGGAGCCACCGTTGCGAAGAACTTCCAGCTAACGATTGGCTACGACGCGATTCCGTGGAAGACCGACACGATCAATCTGCCGACGGGCGTGACCTGCAACAACTCGAACTTCCAGGTCTCGGCAAAGGCGACGCTGGCCTACGTCTTGCCGCTCAACGCGGCGCAGTGTTTCACCAACACCAACGGTAGCACGCAAATCTACTATGGCGGCTGGGCGAGTCCGTACACCGACAACTACGACAGCGATCCGCTGTTCACGACGAACGTCACGCAGGGTATGGCCGACCGGCGCGCGCCGGGAACGTCGTGGAAAGCCGCTATTCAATACACCTCGACCAACCAGAAGTGGATCTTCATCGCGACCGACGCATGGTATAACTATGGCAACGCGCTGGCTCCGGAGAACACGAACATCTGGGTTCTCGACGGTCGCTATCGCTTCGGTCATGTCGGCAAGGGCCCGTATCACGGCTTCGTCCTCCGGGATCGGTACATCCAGCGCTCGCTCTCCAACACGTTCTGCGGCGCGGCCGGCACGACGAGTTGTCCGTCCGGCTCGCCGCCCGGCACGTCCGAGTTCGGCGGTCTGCCGCTATTCAAGTACAATCGCGCGCAAATCGAATACGACTTCTAGGAGCAGAACGTGAATATCCACCTTAGAAATGCGGCTTTGATTGCGTTCACAGCGCTCGCCCTCGGCGCCGGCGGCTATGCCGGCGCCGCGAGCCAACCCCCGACGACGATTCTCAACGTTTCCTACGATCCGACCCGCGAACTCTACGACGACTACAACGCGGTCTTTGCAAAGTACTGGAAGGCGAAGACCAGCCAAACCGTGACGGTCCAGCAATCCAACGGCGGTTCGGGAAAACAAGCTCGCGCGGTTATCGATGGTCTCCCCGCCGACGTCGTAACCCTAGGCCTGGCCTACGACATCGACGCAATCGCGCAAAGGACCGGACTCATCCCAAGAAACTGGCAATCCCGGTTGCCGCAGAACAGCACGCCGTACACGTCAACGATCGTTCTTCTCGTGCGTGAGGGCAATCCCAAGCACATTCGCAACTGGGACGATCTGGTGAGGCCCGGCGTCTCCGTAATCACGCCGAATCCAAAAACGTCCGGAGGCGCACGCTGGAACTTTCTGGCGGCTTGGGCGTACGCGCTCTCGCAGCCGGGCGGAAACGACGCATCGGCCAAAGCCTTCGTTACCAAGCTCTACAAGAACGTTCCGGTGCTCGATTCCGGCGCCCGCGGCTCTACGACGACGTTCGTCGAGCGCGGCATCGGCGACGTTCTGATCGCGTGGGAGAACGACGCCCTTCTGGCAGTCAATCAGTTGGGTCGTGGCCGTTTCCAGATCGTCCGGCCATCTTTGAGCGTGCTCGCCGAGCCGCCCGTTGCATTGGTTGACGGTGTCGTGAACAAGAAGGGGACACGCCGTGTAGCCGAGGCGTATCTCCGGTATCTCTACTCGCCCACGGGTCAAGAGATCATTGCGCGGCACTACTTCCGGCCGCGACTCGCTTCGGTGGCAAAGAAGTACGCTCGGCAGTTTCCCGCCATGAATCTCGTCACGATCGCGAAATTTGGCGGGTGGGGCAAAGCGCAGCAGGAGTATTTTGCCGACGGCGGCGTCTTCGACCAGATCTATCAGCCGTGAAGTTTCGGCGTGCGAGCATCATTCCGGGATTCGGATTGACGCTTGGCTTTACGATCTTCTACCTGTCGCTCGTGGTGCTCGTCCCGCTCTCGGCCACCTTTTTCGAGGCGTCCAAAGTCGGCTGGCACCAGTTTTGGCACCTCGTGATGACACCCCGGGCGCTCGCCGCCTATGGCCTGAGCTTCGGTGCATCGCTGATTGGGGCCGCGCTCAACTTCGTTCTCGGAACGCTCGTCGCGTGGGTCCTGGTGCGATACAGCTTTCCTTTCAAGCGCGTCTTGGATTCGCTGGTCGATCTGCCATTTGCATTACCCACCGCGGTCGCTGGAATCGCGTTGACGACCTTGTACGCCAAGACCGGCTGGTTCGGAGCGCCGCTGGCATCGGCCGGAATACACGTTGCGTTTACCCGGCTGGGCATCGTCGTGGCGCTGACGTTCGTCGGCTTGCCGTTCGTCGTGCGGACGGTTCAGCCGGTCTTAGAAGATTTGGACAAAGAGCTCGAAGAGGCCGCCGCCAGTCTCGGCGCAGGGCGTTGGCAGACGTTTACACGAGTTATCTATCCCGCGATTTTTCCAGCGGCGGTTACCGGGTTTGCGCTGGCCTTTGCGCGGGGCGTCGGCGAGTACGGCTCGGTGATCTTCATCGCCGGAAATATGCCGATGCGAACCGAGATCGCTCCGCTGCTTATCGTTACCAAGCTCGAGGAATACGATTACGCCGGAGCCACTTCGATCGCGGTTGTCATGCTCGTTATCTCTTTTGTATTTTTGCTGGCGATCAACGCGCTCCAGCGCTGGAGCAGCCGGCGCGAGGGGCATGACGTTCGCGAAGCGCCGGCGCTGCGTCCGGCGTTCGGCTTGGAGGTTTGATGGTGGTTATCGGCGAGTCGGCGCTCGTGCGACGGCTTCTGATTGGCGTATCCGTGCTGTTCCTCGGCGCGTTTCTCTTGGCGCCGCTGGCGGTCGTCTTTGCCGTCGCGTTCGGGCAAGGCGTCGCTGCGTACTTTGCCAGCTTTAGGGACCCGGATACCCTCGCGGCGATTCGGCTCACGCTGCTGGCCGCCGCCATCGCGGTACCGTCGAATCTGACGTTTGGGGTTGCCGCCGCGTGGGCGATCGGCAAGTTCGAGTTTTGGGGCAAGAGTTTCTTGATTTCGCTCATCGATCTGCCGTTTTCGGTGTCGCCGGTGGTGGCCGGTCTGACCTACGTCTTGCTTTTTGGCGCACAGGGGGTCTTGGGCCCGTGGCTTACGTCGCAGAACCTGCACGTAATTTTTGCGGTCCCCGGAATCGTGCTCGCCACGATTTTTGTAACGTTCCCTTTCATTGCGCGCGAGCTGCTGCCGTTGATGGCCGCGCAAGGAAACGACGAAGAAGAAGCCGCGATAACACTTGGTGCGAGCGGCTGGCAGACGTTTCTGAAGGTTACGCTACCGAACGTGAAGTGGGCGTTGCTTTACGGGATTATTCTGTGCAACGCGCGCGCCATGGGCGAGTTTGGCGCCGTCTCGGTGGTCTCGGGCCACATACGAGGGCTAACCGACACGATGCCGCTGCAAATTGAAGTCCTCTACAACGATTACCAGTTCGTGCCTGCTTTTGCCGTCGCGTCGCTTTTGGCGCTGCTCGCGTTGGTCACGCTAGTCGTTAAGAGCGCCGTGGAATGGCGGGCCGGGAAGCTCAGGAGCCAGCTCGCATGAGCATTGCCGTTCGCAACGTTACAAAAGCGTTTGGCGCCTTCACCGCGCTGGATCGTGTCGATCTCGATGTACCGCAGGGTGGGTTGGTCGCACTCTTGGGGCCCTCCGGCTCCGGAAAGACCACGCTTCTGCGCATTATCGCCGGTTTGGAAGTTGCCGACAGCGGCTCGGTGCAGTTCGATGGCGAGGACATCAGCAATCGCAGCGCGGGAGAGCGGCGGGTGGGATTCGTCTTTCAACACTACGCGCTCTTTCGCCACATGACGGTCTTCGAGAACATCGCTTTCGGCCTTCGCGTGCGCTCGCATCGAACGCGCCCGTCACCCAGTCAGATACGCGCGCGTGTCGCGGAGTTACTGAATCTCATTCAACTCCAAAATCAGGCCGGCCGGTATCCGACCCAGCTCTCCGGCGGACAGCGTCAACGCGTTGCCCTGGCGCGGGCGCTTGCCGTGGAACCCAGCGTGCTGCTCTTGGACGAACCATTCGGCGCGCTCGATGCGAAGGTGCGGTTGGAACTCCGCAGGTGGCTGCGTCAGCTGCACGACGAGGTCGGCGTCACCAGCGTATTCGTGACGCACGATCAGGACGAGGCCCTCGAGGTTGCCGACCAAGTTGCCGTCATGAACCGCGGACGGATCGAGCAGGTCGGCACTCCCGACGACGTTTATAATCGGCCTGCGAACTCGTTCGTCTACAATTTCTTGGGCAACGTCAACCTGTTTCATGGCCGCGTCGATGATGGGACGGCATATATCCATCAGGAAGCGACGGGCCATTTGGTTTTCGTGCGCCCACACGAGTTGGAAATCGCACGGCAGCCGAGGGGCGCGAATTATTTCCGCGCGACCACCAAACACATCAATGCCGCAGGGCCGCTGGTCAAGGTCGAGGCGGTCACCGAGTGGGGCGCGCGGGTTCACGTTGAAATGTCGCGGGAGCGCTTCCGCGATCTCGCACTACGTGACGGGGAGGAAGTCTTCATCACGCCGCGGGATCTCGCGGTCTTCGCGAACGACCAGCGCGCGGGCTAGTCGTCGCGGGGGTTTCCGAATGCCCTGAGTGAAATACCGCGCCGTCATGGCTTCCTCGATGCGGGCGCTCGTCAAGCCGGGCCCGGCGCCCGGTTTTGTGTTATCGGAAGTGCCGGTCCCGTCGATCGGTCCGACCGACGTATTGATCCACGTCGAGAAGGCGGGCCTCTGCGGGACCGACTATCACATCTATGCCTGGGACAGCTGGGCGCAGCATCGCGTTAAGCCGCCGTTGATCGTCGGCCACGAATTCATGGGAACCGTCGCCGCCGTTGGCGATGCCGTACGCGCCGTTCGCGTAGGCGAACGCGTTTCTGCGGAAGGCCACATCGTGGACCTCACCTGTCTCCTCTGCCGCACCGGTCAGGCGCATATCTGCGAGCGCGTGCAGATCATCGGCGTCGATCGCGACGGCGCATTCGCAGAATACGTGGCGATCCCGGAGTACAACGTCTGGCGGCTCGACCCCGCGATTCCCGACGAATGCGCCGCGATCTTCGACCCGCTGGGCAATGCGGTGCACACGGTGATGGCCGCGGGGGTGAGCGTGAAGAGCGTCGCGATTACCGGCGTGGGCTCGATCGGACTGATGGCGATTCCGGTCGCGCGCGCGGCCGGCGCCGCGACCGTCCATGCAATCGACGTCAATCCCGCCAAACTCGAGCTCGCCCGGCGCCTTGGTGCGGACGAAACCTTTTTGGCGACGCAGGCCGATCTCGTCGCGGAGATTCGCCGACGCACTCGGGGCGACGGCGTCGACGTGCTCCTGGAGATGTCGGGCAGCGGCGCGGCGATCGACCAGGGATTGCAGTTCCTGCGAAACGGGGGAACCGCCGCGTTGCTCGGCATCCCGTCCGACAACGTCAGCCTCAACCTCGCCGAGCGCATCATCTTCAAGGGGCTGACCGTGCTGGGAATCAACGGGCGGCGCATGTTCGAGACCTGGTATGAGACCGAGGCGCTCGTGAAGAGCGGGCGCGTCGATCCGCGCGCCATCATCACGCACGTGCTCCCCTACACGCAGTTCGAGCACGCGTTCGACTTGATGAGGAAAGGCGAGGCGGCCAAGATCGTTCTCGACTTCAAAGGAGACATTGCAAAGCCATGAATCAGGCGTTCGAAGCCAAGCTCCAAAAAGACCTCGACGCACTCAAACGGGCCGGCACGTATAAGCGCCTCCGTCATTTGACGACGCCGATGGCGCCAGAAGTACACATGGAAGAAGCCGGCGACGTGATCGTGCTTTCGAGCAACAACTATTTGGGACTCGCCGATCAAGCGGAAGTCGTGGCGGCGGGGAAGGAGGGGCTCGACAAGTACGGAGCCGGCACCGCATCGGTTCGCTTCATCTGTGGTACGTTCGACATCCATCGCGTGCTCGAGGCAACGATCGCAAAATTCTTGAACGTCGAGGCATCGCTTTCGTATGTTTCCTGCTGGAACGCCAATACCGGTCTGTTCCCCACCATCTGCGATGAGGGTTCCGCGATCGTTTCCGACGAGCTCAACCACGCATCCATCATCGACGGCGTGCGGTTGGCATCAAAGGCGCGAAGGGAGCGCTTCAAGCACGGCAACATGCGCGAGCTCGAAGAGAAACTCAAGAACGTTGCGGGTTGTTTCCCGATCGCCATCGTCACGGACGGCGTCTTTTCGATGGAAGGCGATCTCGCCAAACTGCCCGAGATAGTGGCCCTGGCCAAGCAGTACGGCGCGATCACCGTGGTTGACGATTCGCACGGCACGGGCGTGATGGGTGAAACGGGGCGCGGCACCGTGGAGCATTACGGCCTGACGGGGCAAGTCGACGCGATCACCGGCACGCTTGGAAAAGCGCTCGGCGGCGCCGCGGGCGGATTCGTCGCCGGCAGCGCCGCGCTGATCGACACGTTGATCCAACGTTCGCGACCGCAGCTTTTCTCTAACGCGCTTCCGGCGACGGTCGCTTGCAGCTCGCTCGCGGCAATCGAGTATCTCGATGGGCATCCGGAGCTCGTGCGGACGCTGCGGGAAAAGACACGCTATTTTCGGGAGGGATTGAAGCGGATCGGGTATGCGCCGCTCGAAAGCGAGAGTGCGATCGTGCCGATCATCGTCGGGGAGACGGCATTTGCCATCGCAATCAGCGATAAACTTTTGAAAGCCGGCGTTTTCGTAACCGGTTTTGGGTTCCCCGTGGTGCCCGAAGGGACCGCCCGCATTCGCGTGCAGATCAGCGCCGCCCTTACGAAGGACGAGATGGATCGAGCGCTCGCGGCGTTCGAGACCGTTGGTAAGGAAACCGGATTGCTCAAAGGCTAAGCACTCTTTAGGAAATATCGTCAGGATGCCGGTTTCATTCGATAAGCTTGAATTCCGCCGAACGGGGATCGTCCTGAAGCCTCACGACGTTAGCGCCGGGGGCATGGGGGTTTTGAACCCCGCGTGCGCGCGTCTCCGCGATAATGCGCTTCAGCTCTATCCGCGGGTGGTCGCTCCGGGAAACATTTCGCGCATCGGCTCCTTCCGCGCGCACGAACGTGAAGACGGCACGATGGAGGTCGAGCCTCAAGGCTACGCGCTCGAGCCGGAGGCGCCGTACGAGTTGCGTACAGAGCCCGGCGGATACGGCTGCGAAGATCCTCGCGTCACCTTCGTGAAAGCGATCGACCGGTACGTCATGGCGTACGTTGCCTTTGGGCCGCGAGGACCGGAGGTTGCAGTCGCCGTCTCGCCGGATGGTTTGCAGTGGCAGCGATTGGGATTGCTGCAATTTCGAGGGGACAGGGCGCCGTTCGCCGACAAAGATGCGGCGTTCTTTCCGGAGCCCGTTATGTCACCCGGCGGAATAGAATCGCTCGCGTTCTATCATCGCCCGACGCTGCAGCTTTCCGTAGCGGACGGCCGGAGCGCGCTCGACGTGATCGAATCCTTGCCGCCGAGCCGCCGTGAAGGCATCGCGATCGGATACATTCCGCTCGAAGCCGTTGCCGCCGACTTACGCGCGCTCTGCACCGTTACCGAAACGCATCGCCTGAAGATGCCGGATGCCGCGTGGGGATCGATTAAAGTGGGGGGTGGAACGCCGCCCGTTCGCATCCCCGAAGGCTGGCTTTCCGTCATTCATGGCGTCGACGAACTGCACCATGTTAGCGGCAAGGCGTTGCTGCGGTATTGCGCAGGCGTGATCGTCCACGACGCGCGGCGATTGGACCGAATCTTGTTCCGATCGCCCGAGCCGCTATTCGTACCCGAGCTGCGCGGCGAGCTGCGTGGTGCCGTTGGCCACGTCGTTTTTCCCACCGGCATCGACCGCCGCGCAGAGTGCGAGTTCGATATCTACTACGGCATGGCCGACTATGAGATCGGTCGGGGAAGGCTGATGCTTTTCCGGGACGCGTGACGCTCGGCGGGCTAAAGCGATATCGGGCGAACGCCCCGGAATTGGTTGCGGGGGGTGGATTTGAACCACCGACCTTCGGGTTATGAGCCCGACGAGCTACCGGACTGCTCCACCCCGCGACAAGAGCGACTACACTACGACGGCGCGGGTTTCACCCCTGCCGTAGGCATGGGCGCGGTGCTTGGCCCATGGATGCCGAAGGCAACCGCATGCCCGTCGATTCGCTCGCGGAGCGCATTCCGAAAATCCACCTCCACTGCCATCTGGAGGGATGCCTGCGGGCTGCGACGTTCGTCGAACTGGCGGCGAAAAACGGCGTACCGCTGCGCTACAACCGATCGCGAGCGGATGAGTCATCCTTCGACGGCACGTCCGATCCGTATCGTTTCAAGGATCTAGACGAGTTCTTGCTGCTCTTTGCCGCGGTGAGCCGATCCTTACGCGATCCGCGAGACTACGCGCGGCTTGCGCGCGAGTTCGTCGAAGACGCGCTGCAACAGAACGTCATCTATGGGGAATTGTTCGTCTCGCCCTCGGTTTGGACGTTCTTTAATCCGGCTCTCGACGTTCGCGCGACGCTGGAAGCGATCGCCGCGGAGTTGCGCGCGGCCCGACCACGGGCGACCTTCAGCCTGCTCTGCGACCTGACGCGCAACTTCGGTGCGGACGATGCCCTCGAAACGGTGCGGAAAGTGGCGGGCATGACGGATTTGGACGTAATCGGCGTTTCGCTTGGCGGGGACGAAGCGCGTTTTCCGGCGAGGCTTTTCGCCGACGCGTTTGCCTACGCTCGCGCTGAAGGGCTGCATTGCGTCGTACACGCGGGCGAAGCCGATGGGGCGCACAGCGTCCGGGACGCCGTTGAAGTGCTGCGGGCCGAGCGCATCGGACACGGCATCCGCGCGCTCGAGGACCGGGGTACCGTCGAGATGCTCGCCGAGCGTCGCATCCCGCTCGAGATCTGCCCCACGTCAAATCGGCTGACCGGGGTCGCCCTTGCCGGCCGCCCGCATCCGCACGTCGATTTCGATGAAATGGGCTGCATCGTCACGATCGACTGCGACGATCCGGCGATCTTTCGCACGTCGCTGCGGCAGGAGTACGCGGCGGTCGAGCGGGTTGCGGGGGCTGCGGCCTTGGAGCGCTACGTGCGCAATGCCATCCACGCTAGCTTTGCCGACGCCCGCGCGAAGCAGGCGATGGAGGCGCAGCTGGCGGCGGCGCTTACGGAACTTCACGCGGCGCCGCGAAGTTAATACGAGATATGCCCGGGCACTCACACTCGCACTTTGCCGAGTCCTTCGAAATGTATATGAAGGCGATCTATCGCCTCGAACGTGAAGGGCCCGGCGTTACGACGTCGGCTCTAGCGACCGAACTGGGCATCGCTCCGGCATCCGTATCCGGCATGCTCAAGAAGCTCGTTCACGACGGCTACGTGGAGCACGAGGTCCGCGGCGATATCAAGCTGACGCGAAAAGGACTCGAGGTCGCGGTCGGTGTCGTGCGGCGTAATCGGTTGGCGGAGCGCCTGCTCACCGACGTCCTCGGCATGCCCTGGGACGAGGTCTATTCAGAGGCTTGCATCCTAGAACATGCCATTACCGAACGCGTGGAAGAGCGGCTCGTCGCGGCGCTTGGTAATCCGCAGACCTGCCCGCACGGTCATCCGATTCCGCCCAAGGATTTGACCGAGCCGGTGCGCACCGGGATTCCGCTCGCGCAAGTCGAGCCGGGCAAAAAGGTAACGGTTTCGGGCGTCACCGAGCAAATGCCCGAGATGTTGCGCTACCTCGGGCAGGTAGGGTTGCGCCCGGGCGCGCGTCTCTGCGTGCTCGAGAAGGCGCCGCTCGGCGGGCCGGTGACCATCGAAGTGGGCGGCGAGCGTCACGCCATATCGCTCGAGCTGGCCCGCACGGTCATGATCGCGTGATCACCCGTTTTTTGATTCTGCTCAACGTCATCGGCTATCTCTGGGAAATCTCCGTTGGGGGCCCGGAAATGCTTTCCGGCTTCGGCGGGTCGGGAAACGGGATGGTACGCGTGCTCAGCGACGGTGCGCTGATCCCAGCAGCGGTCTTGCAAGATGGGCAGTGGTGGCGCATTTTGACCGGCGCCTTCCTGCACGGCGGATTGATCCACATCGGCGTCAATATGATGTCGCTGTTCTTTCTGGGACGCTTCATCGAATTCGCGCTGGGCTCGTGGCGGATGCTGGTGGTCTACATGGTTTCGCTGGTCGTCTCGGGGCTGGGCGTGGTCTTTTTCAGCAACCCGAACGTCCCAACCGTCGGCGCGAGCGGCGCGATCTTCGGTCTTTTCGGCGCGCTCTTTGCGATCGGATTCAAGCTCGGGAAGCCTGGTATGGAGCTGGTCCGCGCCAACATCGGGATTCTGGCCCTGAACCTCATCATTACGTTCACCGTGCCGCAAATCTCGTGGCAAGCCCACGTCGCGGGATTGTTGGCGGGTTTCGCTCTAACGTACGCGATCTATTTTCCACCCCGCCGGGTAGCGCCGGTTGTCGTCGATGCGCGCACCGGTCGCGAACTCGAGACCGAATACGAATCACCAGCGGATCCGCATCGCGCTCAGTGACCGATAACCTGGAGGCCGTTTTCGGAGCGGCCGGACCGTTTGCCCGAACGTTGTCGGGCTACGAGCCGCGTGCCGGGCAGCTGCAGATGGCTCAACTCGTCGAGCGCGGCATCCTCGAGGGGATGCACACGATCGTGGAAGCGGGCACCGGGGTCGGGAAATCGCTCGCGTATCTGGTCCCGGCCATTCGCAGCGGGAAGAAAGTCGTGCTTTCGACCGGCACGATCGCCCTGCAAGAACAGCTTGTGCTCAAAGACATTCCGTTGGTGGAGAAGGCTTTGGGCATCCCCGTCCGCGTGACGCTGCTCAAGGGGCGCAGCCACTATCTTTGCCGGCAAAAGCTCGAGCGACTGCGCGCCGACCGGCTGATCGCGCCGTCGCGCTCGATGCAGCAGATGTGGGAATGGGGAGCGCGAACGCGCAGCGGCGACCGGGCCGAGCTGCGCTTCGTACCGCCGGCGCACGAATGGGAACAGCTCGATGCCGATGCGGACGATTGCGTCGGCGAATTCTGCAGTCACTTTAGCGACTGCTTCTTTTTCAACCGGCGCGACGAAGCAAAATATGCCGACATTGTCGTCGTCAATCACGCGCTGTTCTTCTTGGATCTCGCGAGCGGCGGCGGACTGCTGCCCGGCTACGACGTCGCCGTGCTGGACGAAGCGCATCAATGCGAACGCTGGGCGACCGATGCGTTGACGGCCGCGCTTTCCGGGGCGACGATCGGCCGAATGCTCCGAAGGCTTCACCGCGTTTACGAGTTGCCGCCGTCGTTCGACCTGGAGTTCGACGTTGCCGTTCGACGACTCGAATCGACGCTAGCCGGCCTTCCGGGAGAGCGTTATCCCGTATCCGCAAATGAAAACGTTTGGCCGGCGCTCGCGTCCCTCCGCGAAGTGCTCTATCGCCTCGAGAATTGGCTCTTTGCCAACTGGGGCACCGCACTGAAGCGACGCGTCGACAATGATGCGGAAGGCGAGCGCCGGCGGGATCTAGCGTTGCGAGCGGTGATCGGGCACGAATCGGTAATCGATCGCGTCGAGGCCGGAACGCCGGAAACGATCGCGTGGGTGGAGCGGACCGATTCCGAGGGCCGCTATTGCGTCAAATGCGCTCCGCAGGAGGTCGCCGACTTTTTGCGGGAGGCGCTCTTCGCCCGCGCGCATAGCGTGGTCCTCACGAGCGCGACGCTTTCGACGGACCAGTCGTTCGCATTCGTGCGCCGGACGTTGGGCGTTGACGACGCCGCCGAGCTCGTCGCTCCTTCGCCGTTTGACTACGCTCGTCAGGCGCGGCTCTTTATCGCGCCCGTAGATTTAAACCCGAAGTCGGCCCAGTTTGCGCGGCGTGCCGCACCGCTGGTTGAGGAATGCCTGGACCGTACCCGCGGGCGTGCTTTCGTTCTGTTTACGTCGTACGCGCGATTGCGTGAGGTATACGGCCTAGTCCGGGAACGCTTGGCGTTTCCGGTGCGCATGCAAGGTGAAATGCCGCGCGCTTACCTACTCGAATGGTTTCGTCAAACGCCGGGCTCCGTGCTCTTTGCGACCGCGACGTTCTGGGAAGGCATCGACGTGGTCGGCGACTCGCTGTCCTGCGTCATTATCGACCGCCTACCGTTTCCGTCTCCGAGCGATCCGCTGGTAATGGCGCGCCTGCGTGCCCTCGAAGCGCGCGGTTTGGACGGCTTCGAGCACTACATGGTGCCCGCAGCGACGGTGCGGCTGAAGCAGGGATTCGGGCGGCTCATCCGCAGCGGCAGCGATCGTGGAGTGGTGGCCCTCCTCGATGGACGCGCCGCATCGACGCGTTACGGAGCGACGATTCTTGCAACGCTGCCTCCGGCTACGAGGATCGAGCACCTCGAGGAATTGGAGTCTTTCTTTTCCTAAAAGGAGCTCGTCCTAATCATCCTGCGTCACCTCGACCTGTGCGCGGCTCTGAAGTTCTTTGACGATGGAGGAGTCGGCGAGCGTGGTGGTATCGCCGAGCGTGCGCCCTTCGGCGATGTCGCGCAGCAAGCGGCGCATGATCTTGCCGCTGCGCGTCTTGGGGAGCTCTTGAGTGAACGTGATGTACTTTGGTCGCGTAAATTTGCCGAGCCGCGCGGCAACGTGGTCGCGCAGCTCATCCGCTAGCTCGGGCGAATCCTCATGGCTGCTTTTGAGCGAAACGAAAGCATAGATCGCCTGTCCCGTCATCTCGTCGAGCTTCCCGCAGACGGCCGCCTCTGCGACGGCCGGGTGATCCACGAGCGCGCTCTCGACCTCGGTCGTTGAGATGCGATGACCGCTGACATTCATCACGTCGTCGATGCGTCCCATGAACCAATAGTTGCCTTGAGCGTCGCGGCGCGCGCCGTCCCCCGCAAAATAGAGGTGCGGAAACTTCGACCAGTAGGTTTGCACGTAGCGTTCGTCGTCGCCCCAGATCCCGCGCAGCATGCCCGGCCAGGGGCGCGTCAGCACCATGTAACCGCCGCCGCCAAGGGGTACCGATTCGCCGCGGTCGTTGACGATATCGGCGGCGATTCCAGGGAGCGGTTGCGTTGCGCTGCCTGGAAGCAACGTCGTTACGCCGGGAAGAGGCGAGATCATGATGCCGCCGGTTTCCGTTTGCCACCACGTGTCGACCACCGGAACGCGATTGCCGCCGATCCATTCGCGATACCACATCCAGGCTTCGGGGTTGATCGGCTCTCCCACGGTCCCGAGCAGGCGCAGCGACGAGAGATCGTGCTTAGTTGGAAAGGCCGTGCCCCACTTCATAAAGGTTCGAATCGCGGTCGGCGCCGTGTACAGAATGCTAACCCCGTAGCGCTCGACGATCTCCCAAAACCGGTCCTTGTCGGGGAAATCCGGCGTGCCTTCGTAGAGGACGCTCGTCGCACCGTTGGCTAGCGGTCCGTAAACGATATAAGAATGGCCGGTGACCCATCCGATGTCGGCGGTGCACCAGTAGATGTCGCGCTCCTCTTTTAGATCGAAGACCAGCTTGTGCGTCATCATCGCTTGAGTCAAATAACCCGCCGTCGTATGCTTGATGCCCTTGGGCCGGGCCGTCGTTCCGCTGGTATAAAGAAGGAACAGCAGATCTTCGGCGTTCATCGCTTCGGGCTCACAGGCCGTGGACTGTCCGGCAACGACCTCGCTCCACCAGAGATCGCGCCCTTCGTGCATGAACACGTCGTCGCCGACGCGGCGCGCGACGATGCAGTGCCGGATCGAAGGCGTTTGCTGCATTGCCGTGTCGCAGTTGCGCTTGAGCGGAACTTTGCCGCCGCGCCGCCAGCCATAGTCCGCCGTTACGAGCGCAACGCATTGCGCATCGTTGACGCGGTCGACGATCGATTCGGGTGAGAAGCCGCCGAAGATGACCGAGTGCGGCGCGCCGATTCGGGCGCATGCGAGCATTGCGACCGGGAGCTCCGGAATCATCGGCATGTAAATCGCCACCCGATCGCCGCGGCGAATCCCAAGGCTACGCAAGCCGTTGGCGAAGCGGTTGACGTCGTCGAGCAGCTCGCGGTAAGTAATCGTCCGGCGATCGCCGGGCTCGCCTTCGTAGTAGTACGCAATCTTTTCGCCCCGGCCGGCGCGCACGTGCCGGTCCAAACAGTTGACCGACACATTGAGTTCTCCATCCGCAAACCAGCGCGCATAGGGCTCTTGCCACTCGAGCGTGGTCGTGAAAGGCTTGATCCACTCGAGCCGGCGCGCCCAGGAGGCCCAAAACGACAGATAATCGCGTTCGGCTTCGCCGTATATTTCCGCGGTCGCGTTTGCCTGAGCGGCAAACTCGGGAGGCGGTGGGAAGCGTCGGTGCTCCTCGAAGAGCGCTTCGATTGCGGGCGTCGTCATAAGGCGCCGACTTACCTAGGCCGCAGACCCATGCCTGCCGAAATTGATGACCACAGAACATGTTGGCGGCACTGGTTTTTGCGGCGTTGACGGCGCCTGCAACGGGACTCGCAACGATCCGCTATTATGCGCCCGCACCTAATTTTGCGATTGCGACCGCAAGCGGCACCAAATATCTTTCAGACCTGCGCGGGAAAGTCGTCATCATCGACTTCTGGGCGAGTTGGTGCCACGTGTGCACCGCGGAGCTCACGGATTTCGTTCGCGCGCAGCAGACGTTCGGCGACCGCGTCGCGGTGGTGACCATTTCGGAGGAGTTGCCGAACGTTGCGGCCAGCTACTTGCGCCAGTGGAACATCGCATTGCCGGTGGTTGAAGATCTGAGTGGAGCAATATCGCGGGTTTACTCGGTGTCGAAGTTCCCGATCACCCTGGTGCTCGATCCGGCCGGCGACGTCAGCTACGTCTCGGTCGGCGGATTGAGCTGGGACGAGCTGCTGGGAGCAATCGAGCGAGCGCAGGGTCCACCTCCGGCTGGCACTCCCGCGGCCGGAGTGCTACAGTAGGGCGGTGATAGACAGCAGCGGCCTGGGTAAGCGCCGGGCCTACATTCTCGCGACCGTCGTCTACGAATATATCGCCACCGCCGAGCCGGTCGGGTCGCATTCGCTCACCCAAAAATACAATCTGGGGATAAGCTCTGCCACCGTCCGCAATGAAATGGCCGAGCTGGAGGCCGGCGGGTACCTCGTGCAGCCGCACACCTCGGCCGGGCGCATCCCTTCCGACGCGGGCTACCGTACCTACGTCGACCAGCTGATGCAGCCGGAGGAACTCACCGGCGACGAGCTGCGACGCATCCATGACGAGCTTGGCGAGGCAACGCGGGAACTCGACGAGATCATTGACAGCACAACCCGCCTGCTCGGGCGGCTCTCGAACAACCTGGCGTTCGTGACGAAGCCCCAGCAAGAGGCGCAGCGCTTCAAACACATCCAGCTGATTTGGCTTTCGCCGCATACCGGGGTCGCCGTGGTAGTGACCTCGCTGGGCGTCGCGGCGCAGAGCCTGTTCGAGCTCGGGGCCGAAGTCCAGCCCGACGACTTGACGCGGTTCTCCAACGCGCTCAATGCGCGCCTGGCCAACCATCCTCTTCGGGAGGTAACCGAGTCTGAGATCGCCCAAGCCGCTCGGGAGGCCGGCGTGTCCGACGACTTGTGCGGTGCCGTCATTGCGGCGTCCGTTACGGCGCGTTCGACCGAGCAGGCGACGATTGCCTCCGCCGGTGCGCAAAACTTGTTGGATCAGCCGGAGTTCCAAGATCTGCGCAAGCTGCGTTCGATTTTGCGCATCGTCGAGGAACAAAAGACGCTCTATCAAATCGTGGCTGACGCCATGAACGCCGAGACGGCGAGCGTCAAGATCGGTCACGAGCTTGGAAGCGAAGAGCTTGCCGACCTTTCCGTCGTTACGGTTCCCTACCATTTTGGCGCGCACGCGTTGGGCATGCTCTCGATTCTGGGTCCGAGACGGATGCCGTATGCGCGACTGCTGGCACTGGCGACGGGCACGGCGGAGAGCTTGAGCCAGCGTTTGTCTGACGTCGAACATATACCAGACGCGTAACATGCCCGCCACGAACTACTACGATATCCTCGGCGTCGCGCACGACGCATCGGGGGAGGAAATAAAGCGAGCTTATCGCGCGTTGGCGCGCGAGCACCACCCCGACGTCGCGCACGATAAATCGAATGCCGAGCAGCGCTTCAAAGAAATCAACGAGGCCTACGAGGTTCTGTCGGATGCGAACAAACGTGCCCAGTACGATCGTTTCGGCGTCGTAGGGAACGGGGCATCGGCCGGCGCGAGCGGCTTCGGATTCGGGAGCGGGTCATTCGGCGACATCTTCGACATGTTCTTCGGAAACGCGCGTGGAGCGACCGCGACGCGTCGCAGCGGACCGGAGCGCGGAGCGGATCTGCGTTACGACATCGAGATTTCGCTAGAAGAGGCGTTTACCGGGACGACCAAAGAGATCGTTTTCGATCGTCTGGCGCCATGCGACGTCTGCTCCGGCAGCGGCGCCCGACCCGGAACGATGATCGTCCCCTGCGAACGTTGCGGCGGCAGCGGCATGGAGCGAGCGGTGCGCCACACGCCGCTCGGACAGATCATTACGCAGGCGGCATGTTCGCGCTGCCAGGGCGAAGGGCACGTGATCGCGCATCCGTGCGAAAGTTGCGCGGGGCGCGGACGTAAGGAGATTGAGACGCGCTTGAGCGTGAACGTTCCCGCCGGAGTCGATGACGGCTCGCGCATCCGCATTGCCGGCAACGGCGAAGCGGGAAGCCGCGGCGGGCCGCCCGGCGATCTATACGTTTACTTGAGCATCGGGGCGCATCCGCTCTTTCGACGCGATGGACGCGATACGTTCGTGGACGTTCCGGTGAGCTTCCCACAGGCCGCGCTCGGTGCGACGATCGACGTTCCGTCGCTCCACGGCGACGTCGAGGTTACGCTCGCTCCGGGCACCCAGTCCGGAACGAGGCTGCGCTTGCGGGGCTACGGCATGCCCAGCGTTCGCGGTACGCAGCGCGGCGACCATCATGCGACGGTGCACGTTGTCGTGCCGACCAAGGTGAACAAACGCCAGCGCGATTTGCTGGAAGAATATGCGCGCGCGGGCGGCGATGCGATCGATGAACGGAATTTCTTCGATCGCGTGAAGGACGCATTTCGTCCGGAGTGAGCGGAGCGCAACACTGACTGCGGCTCGCAGATTCTTCGTCGAGGGGCGCAAGGAGGTTGGCGAGAGCGTCGAGGTTCGCGGGGGCGACGCCCACAAAATCGCGCGCGTGTTGCGTTTGAAAGCCGGCGATCGACTCGAGCTCATCGACTCGGCGGGCTCATCTTTTGCCGCATCCATCGACACGATTGGGGCAACGGTGCGCGCGACGCTGCTGGACCTCATCTCCGAAAGCGGCCCGGTCGTGCCGTTGCAAATCGACGTGGCGCAGGCCGTGCCCAAAGGACGGCGCATGGAATTCGTCGTCGAGAAGTGCACCGAACTCGGCGCGTGCGCCTTCGTACCGTTCTATTGCGAGCGCAGCGTGAGCCGCGATCTCGGGGCCGAGAAGCTGGCACGGTGGCAACGCCTCGCGCGCACCGCGGCACAGCAGAGCGGGCGCCGCGACGTACCGCAGGTTTTGGCGCCGCTCGACTTCGAGGCGCTAATCGCGCGCTTCGGTGAATATCAGGCCGTGCTCTTCGCCTGGGAACTAGCCCCGCCGGTTTCGTTGCGCGAGCGATTGCCCGCGGAGTTGGCGGCTGCCGGACGCGTACTCGTGGTGGTCGGGCCCGAGGGTGGTTTTACTCACGCGGAGGCAGAGCTCGCGCAGCGCCACGGGGCAGTACTCGTGTGGCTCGGCGCTCGCATCTTGCGGACCGACACGGCGGCGATTGTGGTAATGGCGGTGATCGCTGCCTTAGCGTCGTAGAAGCAGCGATTCGGCATGCCGCTTCCCTTTTCGATCGTCATCCCCACTTACAATGAAGCTTCCGGTATCGGAAAGCTCCTTGGAGCGTTGGGCGCCACCTTTGAGGCCCATGCGCTCGACGGCGAAATCATCGTCGTGGACGACAACTCGCCGGATGGCACCGGCGAGCTGGTCGAACAACTTTCGGCGCACCTGCCCGTTCGGTGTTTGCATCGCAGCGGCAAGCTCGGCTTGTCGAGCGCGGTCATCGAGGGCTGGAAGATCGCGCGCAAAGAATCGCTCGTTCTAGGCGCAATGGATGCGGATTTTAGCCACGATATCAACGCGCTTCCCAAAATGGTCGAAGCGCTGGAATCGGGCGAGTATGGGTTGGCCGTCGGCAGCCGGTACGTCGCCGGCGGCGGCATCGAGAACTGGCCGACACGGCGCATCGTTACCTCGCTCGTCGCGTGCTGGCTCGCTCGCCCGCTGACGCGCGTGAAAGACGTGACCAGCGGATACTTTTTGGTGCGCCGCGACGCGCTCGAAGGCGTTCGGCTCGACCCCATCGGTTTCAAGATCGGGCTAGAGGTCATCGCCAAGGCGCACTACGGAAAAGCAATCGAAATTCCATACGTATTCACCGATCGCGTTGCAGGCGAATCGAAACTCAACCAACGCGAGATCTTCAACTATCTGCGACAGCTTCGCCGGCTCTACGCGGCGTGGCTCCTGCCGCGAACCGCCAAGGAGAACAAGGCCTGATGCCCAAGCCGGAATGGCTGCCGTCGCGACGAGGAAAGGGGCCACAAACCGCCGACGCGGCGTTGTGGAGCAAATGCCCTAAGTGCGGCGAGGTCTTGTATCGGCGCGATTTGGCAGCGAATATCTACGTCTGTACGCGCTGCAGCTATCACTTCCGCATGAACGCCTACGATCGCATCGATGCGATTGCGGACGGCGAGTTTACCGAGATCGGTCAGGAGATCACGTCGACCGATCCCTTGGGGTGGTCCGATAAGAGAAGCTATCCGGCGAAGCTGAGCGCCGATCGGGAGCGCAGCGGGCTTTCCGAGTCGGTCGTCTGCGGCTTTGCGACGATCGGCGGCTTTCCCATCGCATTGGGGGTGATGGATTTCCACTTCCGCGGCGGGACGATGGGCCGCGTGGCCGGCGAGCGGATCGCCCTGTTGCTGGAAGAGGCGCGCCGGCGAAAAGTACCCTGTATAATTTTTGCGGCTTCCGGCGGCGCGCGCATGGAAGAAGGGATGCTCGCGCTCATGCAGATGGCGAAGACCACTGCCGCAGTAGCGCGGTTCATGGAAGCAGGAAATTTGTTCGTAATGGTTCTCACCGATCCTACGACCGGCGGCGTCGCCGCGTCGTTTGCGTTTCAGGCCGACGTCATCGTGGCCGAATCGAAAGCGATGATCGGGTTTGCCGGACGGCGCGTCATCGAGCAAACGATCCGGCAGCGTCTACCCGATCAGTTCCAAACCGCCGAATTCCTATTGGAAAAAGGCGCGATCGACATGGTCGTAGACCGCCGGAGTTTGAAAGATACGTTGGTGCGTCTGCTAGAATATGCCAAGGGACCGTGAGCAACAACATCATCGTCGAGCGCGAAAAGGGCATGGTCGAGCTGGAGCGGCGAATCGCCGAACTGCGCGAGGCCTCAGCGGCTCAGCCGCGGGACATGTCGACCGAAGTTGCCGCGCTGGAGCAGAAGTATCACCAGATCCTTCAGGAGCTCTTCGGCACCCTGTCACCCTGGGAGAAGGTGCACATGGCGCGCCACCCGGCGCGGCCGACGTCCCTCGACTATATCTCGCGCTTCGACCGATTCGACGAGCTGCACGGCGACCGGCATTATCGCGACGACCCCTCGATCGTTGGCGGCTTTGCGCTGTTGCAGTCTCGGACGGTCATGGTGATTGCGCAACAGCGCGGCCGGGATACGAAGGAGAACCTGCACCGCAACTTCGGCATGCCGGCGCCGGAGGGGTATCGCAAGGTCAGCCGGCTCGCTCGGCTTGCGACTCGCCTCGGTCTGCCGATCGTAACGTTCGTCGATACCAAGGGCGCCGATCCCGGCATCAGCTCCGAGGAGCACGCGCAATCCGAAGCCATTGCGACGTGCCTGCAAGCCTTTAGTACGGCGCGCGTTCCAATAGTGGCAACGATCGTCGGCGAAGGCGGTTCCGGCGGTGCGCTCGCGCTTGCGATCGCCGATCACGTCATTATGTTGGAGAACAGTACGTACTCCGTCGCGTCGCCCGAGGGTTGCGCCGCGATCCTTTGGTCGGATTCGAGCAAAGCGGAAGAAGCCGCGGCGCGGTTGAAGTTGACTGCCGATGATTTACGCCGCTTCGGTATCGTGGACGAGATCGTGCCCGAGCCGCTGGGCGGGGCCCATCGGAACGCCGGCGACGTCGTCGCCCGGACGCTCCGCGCGGTGGACGCGGCTTTGGTACGTTTGACGGGGCTGCCGAAGGAAAGACTCTTGGAGGAGCGCTACCGAAAATACCGGCGTTTGGGAGAATGGCAAGGCGAGGGTTTGGAACCAATCGGACGCGCGAACTGAAAACGCGTATGCGGCCGGTCATCCGCCTCGCAGGCCGCATCACGGCGGTCGCGATCGCCCTCCTCGTCGTAGCGCTCGTAGCGGTGCAGTTTGCGCGCGCGATCGGCGAAAATCTCGCGGCGGCGCACGAACTGTCCTCGATCCGCACCGACATTAGCGCACTGGAAAAGCGGCGCGACGACCAGCGGCGCGAGCTGATCAGGCTGCGCGACCCGCAGGGCGCGATTCCGGAAATCCACGACCGCTTGCGTCTCGTCCGGCCAAACGAGGCGATTATCTTCGTGTCACCCCAGCCCGCAGCAACGCCGTCTCCGTGAACGATACACTCGGCGGTATCGTCATCAATCTGAATGCGTACGGAGCGACCGTCCGGCTCGACGACGGCGATTTAGCCAGCGCCAGCGCATCCGACGTCGAGACACATCGGGACCAGTATCAGCGTTCGCTCGCGCGGCACAAGCGGCTAGCCTTCGAAGTGCGTCGCCAAGGACGGCGCTGCGCGGTTTCTCTTGCGCCGCAAATTCGCGACGACGAGCTCGAACACCAGATCGCGGCGTACCTCAAGAGCACGGAGGAGTGGGAACCGGCGGATGGCCTTCCCGCTGCCGAACGGCATTTCTTGCGCAAAAAGCGCCGCGCCGCGTTGTTCTCGCGTGAGTAAGCGCTACGCGATCGTTTCGATCGGCACGAATTCAACCCGCGCGCTCCTAGCGGACGTCGAGCCGCCGCAGCCTCGCATCGAGTTCGCACGCTCGATCGGCACCCGTCTTGGTGAAGGCTTGGGTGAACGAGGCCGTTTGGGGGACGAGCCGATGCAGCGAACGCTCGATGCGGCGGCGCAGCTAGTGCGGGCGATACGAGGGCATTACGTCAAGCTGTTTGCGGTTGGGACAAGTGCGCTGCGACGCGCCGAAAACGGCGATGAGTTCGCCGCGCGAGTGCATGCGCTGCTCGGCATCCCGTTGCGCGTGCTTTCCGGTGAGGAGGAGGCCGCGGCCTCGTATCGCGGCGCGCTCACCGCGTTCGACCGTTTGCGCGGCGAGCGCGTCGGCGTGCTGGACACGGGGGGCGGAAGCACCGAGTACGCTGCGGGCGATTCGGTTACGCCCGAAAAGGTCGTTTCGTGCGAGATCGGCGCGGTACGCTTAACCGAAGCGGTTCCCGCGCTCGCCGGACGCGAGGGAGGCGTGGATGCAGAGGCGGTTTCGCGCGCTCGTGAGATTGCGAGCGAAGCGCTGCGGCCGCTGGCCGAGTGTGCTCCCGTCGAGCGCCTGGCCTTCGTCGGCGGTACCGCCACGACGACCGCCGCCATCGTTCGCGGCCGGCCAACTCCGGTTGCATCGCACTCGCTGACCCGAAACGATTTAAAGCGCACGCTGGACCTACTGCTCGGGACGACACTGCAAGAACGCAAGGCAATCGTTGGAATGAGAGCCCAGCGTGCCGATATACTTCCGGCTGGAATCATCATCTTGGATGCAGCCCTCGAGGCCCTGGGCCGAGACGATGCGATCGCGACGACCGCGGATCTGCTGTTGGGCGTCCTCTTGCAGGAACGGGACGCGGCAGGACAACGTCAGCCGCTGCCCGCAGGTTCGGAAACGCGAAGGGGATTTCGTCCATGAACGACACGCAGATACGCGAACACATCGAGGAACTCGTGGCCGAGGAGCACACGCTGCTCGAACACGGGGAAAACGGCAAGCTCACCGCGGAGGACCGCAAACGGCTCGACGAGATCACGGTTCGCCTCGACCAATATTGGGATCTCATGCGGCAACGTCGGGCGCGTCGCGACGCGGGTCAAGACCCCGGCATCGCACACATGCGCAAGGAAGACGTTGTGGAGCACTATCGGCAATAGCACCGGCGCCGCGCGTTTGGTAGCATCGGGATGGTGGTGGAACAGGCAGACACAGCAGACTTGACGGAGTCCGTTGAGCCGCGGTGCGGGAAACCCGCCGCGGGATGCGCTCAAAGTCGGCGAACTCTCTGTCGCAGCGCGACGTGACAACGCCGAGCCAAGCTCCGTAGCGGAGAAGGTGTAGAGACTGGACGGGCGCGGCCTACGTGAGTTCTATGCTCATAGGGTCAAGGCACAGTCCGGACCACAAACGCGAAGGCGCGGTGGCCAAAGCCATAGTGGTGCGAAAATCTGCAGCCCGAAAGGGCGTCCGGGTTCGACTCCCGGCCATCCCAAAAAGTCGCTCTATTTTAAGGGCGTTTATAGCGCACGTGAAGCGCCGCGGTTGCCGGCGTGAGAGCGCGACGACCAGCTCGGTCGTGAAGCGAGGGGAGAAGTGGGACCGAACGGAGGGTTCGCATTCCGAGACTGTTTGGACTGCGAGATACCGCGCTCTGGCCGCCAGCGGGCCGCGGGATACGGCTAATGCAGCGACTGGCATTGGGAAGAAACTTTTGGCAGTGCGGGATGAGCGTGTCATCTGGGGAATATCGAATCAACGGGACGGGCGGCGTATGTGAGGAGGTCGTATTATGTTCCAGCGCTTCGTTTCGCTCTTAAGTGTTTCGATCGTCGCGAGCTTCGTCGTTCTCTCAGGCTGCGGCGCAAGCTCGCCGGTATCGAGGTCGCAGCCCGCAGGCGCTCTTCCCGGCGTTGGGGGCAGCAGCGTCAAGGATGATCGGCCAACGACAATGGTCATCCGGGGGAAGAGAACTGCGCTTGCTGCGCAGGTTCCGCACTTCAATCACGTTTTTCTCATCATTGGAGAGAACACGAGCGCACGCGACGTCAATCAAGCGCGCATGCCCTACTTGGTTGGAACGCTCATGCCTCAAGGTGGATCCCTGACGAACTACGAGGCATTGCATAGTGGGTCGCTCTCGGACTACATCGGGATGATCGCCGGTCATTACACGCGCTGCGATGTCAACGACTCATTGCCGTACAATCCAAATACGAATAAGCCGACGTGCATCGATGCTGGGCCGAGCATCTTCAGCCTGCTTGACAAGGCGAAGATCTCATGGAAGGAATGGAACGAGTCCATGCCCAACCCCTGCGGCTTCTTTGATATGGGCACGGATTGGGCGTACAATATCTACACGACGCACCACAATCCTGCAGTTTACTTTACCGATATCGAGGGTGCGCGGTATTTTGAAAACTTCGACCGGGCGCCGAACCTCGAATGCCTCCAGCGAGTGCTCCCGATGGGGTCGACCGCGCCTAACGACACCTCCGCGTTTGAGGAGACACTCTCGACCGGTGCCATTTCGAAGTTCAACATGATAATACCCAATGGCTGCGAGGATAGCCACGACCACTGCGGTGCTCGTGACCGGCTCACTCAATTTGATACTTTTCTGGCACGTGAGGTACCGAAGATTTTAGCCTCCCCGGCGTTCGGCAGCGATGGCGCGGTGTTCATTACCTTCGACGAGTGGGGCGACTTCACGCCTCATGACAAGCGAGTGGCCTTCGTTGCCATTGGACCGCGCGTGCTTCCCGGCAGCGTCAACGCCGGCCACTACAACCATTACAGCCTGCTGCGCACGCTAGAAGACGGCTACCGCCTGCGCCCATATCTTGGCGGCGCGGCGAAGGCGGCAACGATCAAGGGCATTTGGGGCGATTAGCCTCTAATGGGCTGACGAGACTTACCGCTAGAAGCGGGGCTAGCATCGACGTTCCGGCGGAAAAGAATCTGGGGCTTTGACGGTGAGGGCATCGCGAACAGGTGGCGTCTCAATTGATGCCATAGCCTGACCGGGTGAGCATCCTTACAACGCATTTATCCTCCCCACGCTTCCGTTGCCCCGCCCTCGGCTTCGCAAGGCCATGTTGCTTAGCGGACTTTAACCTTGCTTGGTTCCCAAGCTTGTGGCGTCCGTGAAAAGAGTCGTGCAGTCAAACGCGCTATGGCCTGTATTTGGTTACACTGAAGTGTGGCCATTATCGTTTCAGTAAAACACCCTATTGCACGCAGAGTTCTGACCATCACGAACGCACAGCGGAGCGCGAGCGAATCTTACGCCGATTCGACTTCCATCGGCGCCCGAAAGTACTGGCTTTGTGTCACATTTTGTCACGGACGGGTCGGAAGCGGTCGGTATTCGCAGGGACGATCGGGGAACCGTGCGACGGAAAAGTTGGACAGAATAACACTTTTCGGTAACGGTCGGTATCGGCTGGAATCCCCGAGCGTGGGTTGGACTCCCGGCCATCCCAAAAGTGACGTGTCATCCTAAACCCCTTCGACTCGCTGCGCTCGCTCAGGATAAACTTCGCGCCGGGGGCGCGTAGTCGAAGGATGGAACGATATCGAGCGCGCTGGCCGCGTCGTTTGACTAGCGGACCGCCCCAAGGATTGCGGATAGTCCATCTTCGAAGTAAGGCCGATGCCCCGGTTCATCAAGAGGGACGTCCGCCGCACCCTCTCCTTCGGCGGCAATCCCCAGCTTCTCACCGCGAAAATCGAACCTATCTCCGGCGTCGTTCTCGCCGTGATGCTCCTCGCAGCGTGCTCGCAAAATCATGCGTCTCAATCCTCCAACGCGTCTGCGAGTCCAGACCCGGAGCTTTGCGCGCAAAAGGGAGCCAAGGACTCCTACACCTTCGGGTATGTGCTTAGTCGGGAGATGCATGAGGCGGAGGATTCGAGCAAGCGACACGATTTTCGCGCCGCATTCATTCTTGCCGTTGACGCGAGGGCAAGGGTGAGGCGATGCCTCACGATCGCCAGTGTTGTCGACAGCGCCGTTTTCGACGACTTTCAAGCCGACCTTGACGTAATCGCCGCCGAATCCTTAATCGGACTTCACCAGCCTGAAGAAGCTGGCCGGGATCTTCGCACGGCGGATGCGGTTTTGGATGCCGGTCGAAACGCGTCGGATGCCACGGACGATACGCGAAAAGAGGCCGCGCGGTTGCACCAGCGCGTAACGAAGGACTTGGCCGAGTTGAGCCGCTAGTTCTCGACGCGCTAGGAAATGGCCAACGTAAACGATACGATCGCGTGGTTGTTGCGATCGGCGGTCGGACCCGGCGAGCGGAGGGGCCGCCGGGCAATACGAAGGCATCATTATGTTCGACGAATTCATTAGGGCGTGTGCTCGGTGCCCGCGTACGTTTGAGACAACTCGTGTGCTGGTCTCAGGCCTTGCCATCGCCGCTGCTTGGTCTACCGTTGCGCTTTTCGATGGGAGGCCGGCGCGCGCTCAGACCGCAGCCGATGTCGCAACTGCCGTGAATAAGACGTGTGCGGTCATGTCCGGTCAACAAAAAGCTGATAGCCAAGCGCTGCACCTCCTGCTGTTGCTCGATGAAGATCTTGCCGACGCTAACCCCGTTGCCGTCGCGTTATATCGGGGGGTCGTTTACCAGTGCCCGAAAGCATATCTAGCGTACGAACAACGCTTACGGAGAGGCAATCCCTTTGCGAACTCGGGCCTCGTGAAGGGCACACCCACGGCGCTTACGTCATCCGGTTCGGGTTCGGCTAAACCTCCATCGCCTACCGTCTATGCCATGCGATGCCGCGGAAACGCCGGCATGGCATCCGCGCTGGGCACCACATTGATGGTCCATTTTGAAAAGGCAGGTCATCCGGCCTCGCAAGGCCTACTGCCCGGCGAGTGTTCCTGGCTCGATCGCGCCGAACGCGCGAACGAACCTTCGCTGATAGAAGTCCCTCTGGCGAGCGCCGCGCAAGCGCAGAACGGAGTCTCGCAGATCGATGCCGGCGGCATGTGGACGTTCTGGGTCTACAACACAAACGGGTTTCTCCGCGCCACCGCAGTCGCAAAGGGTACTCCGGCTAAGCCGTAACACGATTTTACAGGCGTTTCCGCCGCGCTAGCGGCTCTTCTACCCCCGATACAGCATTGAAGTGGCGAAGCCGATCGAGAAGGCGCAAGCGCGGCTTGCTGAAATGAGAGCGGCGAGGCCTGAGGCTGGGCTCGCAAAATGGGAGCGTAAGGAGCGCATACAGATGGATAATGGGTTCCTCGGCACCGGTGCGATTGCGTCTGCCATCGTTAAGGGATTGTGCTCCACAACTGATACGCCGTATTCGATTTTGCTGTCGCCTCGAAACGCAAAGGTCGCGGCGGAGTTGGCTGACGCATTCACGCATGTAGAGGTCGCTCACGACAATCAGGACGTCTTGGATCGCTCTGACACAGTAGTGCTAGCCGTGCGCCCCCAAATCGTAGGACTGCTATCGGAACTACGCTTCAGGCAGACGCACCTTGTCGTCAGCCTCATATCAACCGTGTCCCTCAAGGAAGTCTCGGCCATGGTCTCACCTGCAACGCGCGTCGTAAGAGCGGTACCGCTTCCATCGGTAGCCTACCGCCAAGGACCAACCGCCCCGGCCATTCGGGCAACCTTGGGTATCCTTTCGCTCGGCAAACCCACGTACGCGGAGGTGAGAGGCAACCACGCGTACTTGGTCTATCCCGTCACGTTCACCGACACGCAGAATGGCAAAGCTGCCTCTTACAAGGGCTTCATGGCGGTGACGCTGCAGAAAATGACGAGTGGTTGGGTTTTTACGGGCATCGCATCCGCGTGGGGCACGAACTAGCGAGATCTCGGGTAGCACGCTCGGCGTCCCATATGTCAGCGGCGGAGCTATAATCAAAAGTGAAGTCCCGGCCATGCAGATATTCGGGGATGCAGACCGCGTAGCGGCAGCGGCTCCCAAATGGAGCGTCGGGCTACGATCGTTAGGAAATCGCCAACGTAAACGACACGATTGCATGGTTGTTGCGATCGGCGGTCCAAAACCGCTCGCCGTCGTAGGCGACGCTACGCGGTTTAAACGGAAACGATCGCAGCGTTTCGATCGATGACGCAGCGGCATCGACGCCAAGCCGCTGGAGCTGACCGTCGACCCAGTCTTCGTCAACAGTCGCCAAATAGAACGCACGGTCCACGATCGTCATACCGACAGGGCGCCTTTCGAGTCGCACTTCGCGTACAGGCGCACCGCTCTCGTTGAGCTCGATCAGCTTCTTATCCCACGCTTGCGAGAGATACAACGTTCCGTTTGCATACGCTAGAAACGATCCGGAGAAATCCGGGCACGGGAAGCACGCGGTGAATCCCGTGTCGGGGGTAAACGAATAAACGTACCGGTGGTCGCGTTCTAGGTCGGGCTCGTCAATCGCTGGAGCGAGGATCAGCCGAAAGTCCGAGCCGGTGTAGGTCACACCTAAGGATTCATGCGGCGGAACGAATTCGCGCCGGATGTTCCACGTCTTCGGATCGAGCGCATATAAACGACCGTTCGCGGCGCTCGTCAGCCACATCGACTGGCCATCCCAAGCGAGACCCTGCGGGCCTTGCAGCGGCGAGGGGTGGCGCACGAGGGCGCTCATGCCGTTCCACTTCCGTGCATCTTACGCTTCCTCACAGATCTAGTCGCTCGCGCCTCATTGCGTGTCTCACGCTTAGAACTCAAAACCTTCCTTTTGAAGTCGACACTTTAAACTTAGACGCGAGGGCGCCAATTCCAGCCTCGATTGACGCGTACGGGCGCATGCTATCGAATTCACTGCTCTGCCGTCTCTTTCTGAGTCATATTTTACAACGCCGAGGCGCAAGGGCGTGCTGAAAAGCGTGCCGGTCCGTGAACGGGCACTGGCGCCCGACGTTGTCACAATTTGTCACAGACGGGTCGGGGGTAGGGACGATCGGGGAACCGGTGTGACGGAAAGCCTTAGGAAATAACACTTTTTGGTAACAGAGGGTATTGGCTGGAACCCCCGACGGTGGGTTCGACTCCCAGCCATCCAAAAACCCTGTGATCCTGAGCGAAGCATCGCGAAGCGATGCGGAGTCGAAGGACGATTTTACGGGCCTTTTTCGGGGGCATCGGAGGCTCGATACGCCCGGCGGTTCATGAGAGGTCAGTTGAGGCTTTTGAGCGCCGTTTGGAAAGGATACCGTGCGAAGGACACGAGCGGGAAACTGTCGCTTGAGCTCAAAAGGTAGGGGCTTCCTCAGAGTTGCTTTCTTGGAGGTTTGCGTGTGTCGCGCTAACGTTAGGTCGTTATGGGTAGTGGCCGCCGCGGTCATCGCTGTTGGGCTGGCGGCATGTTCTAGCGGCCGATCGATGGTGCCAGGCGTCTCTCAACAAACGCTTGAGACTATGGAAAAGAGCCACGCAGGGCATTTCGCTCGCATCGGTCGGCAGCCGCCGGTCGGGATGGCGATGGAGTGGCTGTTGACCGACGGCTCCGTTCTTGCGCAGAGCGGCGCGAACTGGAGCAATTGGTACCGTTACGTTCCCGACGCGAAAGGCAGTTACAGCGACGGCACGTGGAGCCAAGTTGCATCGCTTCAGTCTGGCTATGGGCCTCTTTATTTCGCGGCCGACGTACTGGCAGACGGCCGGCTAGCCATCAGCGGCGGCGAGTACAACTCACCGGGGAACGGGTATGATTTGCAGCTCACAAATCAGGGTTCGGTTTACGATCCGATAAAGAACACCTGGACGCCGCTCGGCCATCTCAACAAGTGGAAGTATATCGGCGATTCTCCGTCGAGTGTGCTGCCGAATGGCAATATGCTCGTGGGAGACAAACTTCAGAGGTGGGATGCGTATGTTAATCCGAAGACATTGGCGTGGAAGCGCGTCAGTAACAGGGGCAAGGCAGACTTCAACGCCGAGGAGGGATGGACGCTCCTTCCCAACGGCACGATTCTCACCGCCGACGTAAAGAACGCGCCGAACTCGGAGATCTACAATCCTGGCACGGGTCAATGGAAGACGGCAGGCTCGACCATTGTAGACTTGCACTCTCCGTCACCGTACGGATGTCTTATGTACGGGCCGAGCCTCTGTTACTATCCGCCCGGTGAGATCGGACCTGCGATTCTCCGGCCCGACGGAACGGTTTTCTATACAGGATCCTATTCAACGAGCGGAGCCGGCCACACAGCGATCTATAGCACGTCGTCAGGCAATTGGACGGTTGGGCCGGACTTCCCCAACGGCGACAACGCCGGCGATAGTTATGCGGCGCTCGAACCGAGCGGAAACGTTTTGGTTTTCGGCGTGAGTGGGACCGTCTACGAATGGAACGGATCGACGCTCACCCAGGTCAACGGGATAACGTATGGGGGGCCGCCGCTTGTGCTGCCGACGGGACAGGTCATGGTTTTGAGCTATTCGAGCGTCGTGCTTTACACGCCAACCGGACAGCCGCAAGCGAGTTGGTTGCCGACGATCAAGAAGGTTTCCAAGACGCTGATGCGCGGTCAAACCTACAAGATCACCGGAACGCAGTTCAACGGCTTCGGACAGGCGATGTCATACGGCGACGAAAATCAAAATGCGACGAACTATCCGTTGGTGCGCATCACCGATAACTCGACGGGGAACGTCTTTTACGCGCACACGCACGGTCACAGCACGATGGGCGTCGCCACGGGCTCGCTCCCAGTCTCGACCAACTTCGACGTTCCGGCGAAGATGGACACCGGCGCGAGTACGCTCGTCGTAGTCGCGAACGGCATCGCATCAAAACCCGTCAATGTCACAATAAAATAAGACCCACGCGCCGGAGCTGCTCCTTCTCGCGCTGCTCGAAGGCGACGCTTGGGAGCTCCCGGCGCATATAACCAGCCAACCGCGCTCCATCGGCTGACGCGCGGCGATTGGCTCCGCCGCCGGTCGCGGCATCGCGACGTGTCCTGGCCTAAGTGTTTCCTTAGTCCTCTCTCACTCTAGCTTAATGACCGGCTAATCATGAGTGGATGCTTCCTCGGGCAGATTCGGCTTCAATAAACCTGAGGGGGAACTGCACATGACAACCAAGCCGATCGTTAGGGTGATTTCCGGGGTTGCCCTCGTTGGGGTACTCGTTACGGGTGCGCTCCTGATTCCGGCCGAAAAGGCGCCTGCCAAAAACGGGCCGGGCGTCGCGCGGGTAAGCGTCGTCGAAGGTTCGGCTGTAGTTCAGCGTGGCGACAGCCACACGCAGACGAACGCGGTGCGCAATGCACCGCTGCTTCCCGGGGATTACATCTCGACAAGGAAGACGTCCCGGGCAGAGCTACAGTTCGACGGTTACACTGCCGTTCGGTTTGGCGGGAACGTCCAGGCGCGCATCACGAGCAACGACCCGGATAACCGAAGGATGCAACTCGCCGACGGCACCGTTGAAATCGGACTGGTGCACGACGGTCAGATGATGCAGATCGACACTCCGTCGGTAACCGTGCGCGCCCGTCAAGCAGGCGACTATCGGATTTCGATAGCCCCCGACGGTTCGAGCTGGATCACCGCGCGACGCGGTAGCGTCGACGTCGTAACACCCCAGCGCACGTATACGCTGGGTACGGGCAGGACGCTGGTTGCGCGTAGTTCGGCAGCTCTTCCGGCGATCACCTATGCCTCCGAAGTCGCACTCGACTCGTTCGATGACTTCAACGTTCAACGTGACAAGACGATGGTCGCCGCACTGAACGCAAGTCCCAACTTAAATCCCGAAATCGCAGGCTATGACAACCTCGCTGCGTATGGCCAGTGGCAAGCCGTCGCGGGCTACGGACAGTCGTGGGTGCCGAACGAGCCCGCCGGCTGGGCGCCGTATCGTAACGGTTCCTGGGCGTGGGAAGACGGATACGGCTGGACGTGGATAGGGTCTGAGCGGTGGGGCTGGGCTCCCTACCATTACGGCAACTGGTATTACTGCGACTGCGGCCCTTCCGGCTGGGCATGGTTGCCGCCGGCCTACGCGGCCACTCCGGATTGGTCACCCGCCCTAGTGGGGTTCTTCGGATTCGACGCCGGCGTCGCCGGAGCGGGCGGGCCCGGCTACAATAACTGCGGCGGCAACTACGGCTACGGGCCTGAGGGCTCCGGCTACGCCGGGGCTCCGAGCGGCAACAACGCTCCCGTCGGCACTCCCGGCACCTCGTATAGCTCGGGCGCTCCGGCCCCCTATGGTGAGGGCGGCCCCGGTAATTATGGCTATCCCGCGAGCACTTCCCCTTACAACTACTCCTATCCATATATCGGGTGGGTCCCGATCGCGCCATACGAACCGTTTTATGCGTGGTATCCCGGTTGGGCATGGCTCGGATATGGTTGGGGAGTGTCGTTGTTTGGCGGCTACGGTTACCCGGGCTTCGCAACCAGCATCACCAACATCACCCGCATCACCAACATAAACAGGATTTACCGTAACTTCCGCCACGGCGGCGCGACGGCGACCCCAATTCGAAACTTCCGTCACGGAACGGTTTCGGGACACACGGTTGCGGTAACGACCCGTGACATCGGACGTCGCTTCGGAACGATTCACGGAGCGCTGCCGGTTGCCCCGACGCGCGCTAACTTGGTCTTCTCACATGGTAGGGTGCACGCGCCCGTGACCTTCTCTAGGGCCTTCAACTCGCCACGATTCGCATCGGATAGGGCGCTTGCCGCGCGGACCTCATTCGCGCACCAGCAGAAGGAAGTAGCCCAGGCCATTCGCGGCGGGCTCACCGGACACGCTACTGCGCAAGGAGCGGTGCGTCATGGAAACGCTCCAGTATCTCGCGTGAATGCGCCGGCAAGCCGTATGAACGCGGCCGTAACTCATGCGAACGTGCCGGAAACGCACGCGAATGCATTCCAAACGCGTGGGAATCCGCCGGTTACGCACCAGAACACGGCCCCGTCGCGTCGAATCGAAGCGGCTCGGCGTGAGAACGCGCCGGTGGCACGTGAAAACGCGGCCCCATCGCGTCAGATCGAAGCGACTCACAGTGAGAACGCGCCGGTATCACGTGAGAATGCGGCACCGGTAACGCGTGCGAATCGCGCACCGGCGATCCGCAGCGAGAGTAGCGCAACGATGCGCGAGAATAGCGAGATGCGCGGCGAGAATAGCGAGATGCGCGAAGGTTCGGCAGCATCGCGCCAAGTCGAAACTACCCGCGACTTCGCGCCATCTACATCGTGGGGGCGCTTCAATGACGCGCGCGGCGAGGCGCGGTCGGCGGGCATCCCGGCCGGTTCCGAGCGCGCGAGCTCCGCCACGGACACACGCGAGGGCCGGGTCTCGGCGTCGAGTGAAGCTGGGCGAGAAGGGCGGGCGCCCACCGATTCATGGGGCCGCTTCTCTGATTCGCGCGGCCAGTCGTACGAAAGCGCGCGCAACCCGTATGCCGAGAGACAATCGACTCCGTCGTATTCGCGCGGATCGTATCCATCGTACTCGCGCGGATCGTATCCATCGTACTCGCGCGGATCGTATCCATCGTATTCGCGCGGATCGTATCCATCGTACTCGCGCGGATCGTATCCGTCGTACTCGCGCGGATCGTATCCGTCATACTCGCGCGGATCGTATGGGCCCGGTCCTTCGTACTCGCGTGGCAACTTTGCTCCATCGCGCCCATCGGGGGGCGGTGGGGGCGGCGACCGCCACGGAGGTGGCGGCCGACCGCCTCAGTAGCAAGTTCTAACGGCAGGGAAGAAAAGGGCGACGCCAAGGCGCCGCTCTTTTTTCTGATTCCGGCCAAGTCGCCGGCGCGCAGGCAACGCCCCGGGCGGCTATGAATCAATAACAACATAGCTATGCGGTGCTTTCTTACCGTGTTGGCCTCGTTAAGCCTGACAGCCGGTTTCACCGCCGCCGTTGCCCGAGCCGACGCACCGCCGATGCGGCACCTCGTCTACTCGTTTACATACGAAGCGTTTCAGAACGGCGCGGTAACCAGCGAGCCCGGATCGACGGGGAACCGCTCTTACAGCACTAAACTCGACGATAAGGGCACGATGACCGTCGACGTGCTGCGCGAAGCACCCGATCGCGGATTGGTGGTCGTCGTCAGCGAGCAGGAGACGTACACGCGCCGCTCTCCGGCAGCGACCTGCGCAATCTACGGAAACACAACGGTTGCCTGTGATCCCGGCAAACAGGTGAACGGTGAGGAGTACACGCTGCTGCGCTTTCTCGGCGTAAACTTCTTCGATCCAAACCTGCTCGACGCCAAGCAGCACTGGTCCGTTTCGCAAAACAAAGGCAAGACGACGGTTACCGCCGATTACACCGTGGCGAGCAACATGAACGGAATCCTGAAGATTGACGAAACGCGGCACGTTGGAGACACATCGACGGGTTCGATTACCGTCGACAGCCAGACGAAGCTCGAATACGTTGCCAATCGGCTGCTGCCGACGTCAGTTGACGAGTATGCAACCGAGGAGCAGCACAGCGGCGTGATCCGGCATCTCGACGACAACCTATCAGACAACGCTCGACCTCATCTCCGACTCGATGGCAAACAAAGTCAACCCATAGCGCGTCCACGTTGTCATCCTGGTATCCAACCCCGATGATCCTCCGCTCGTTGTCTTGCGCCTCTCCAGGTTGGTTCAAGATTCAGAGATTCTTCACGTCCCGCCATTACCTTAAGCACGATTGTGCGGTGTACTTCGACAGCAATAGCAATTGCAGCGTGGACGGTCCTCGCTGGATGCGGTGGCGAACCCCCGACGGGCCCGCAGCCGAACCCGGCATCGCCGGCGTTCCGAAGCGCGCGCACGTGCCACGGTTGACGCGTCATTCCGAGCGCCAACGGCTCACCTATCAGCAATGACCTCTACGGCGTCGCGCGAGGCTCGGGGAGCACGTTATGGGCCGTCGGGGCGTACGTCGACACGACATCATTCCTCAATCACACGTTGACCGAACGGTGGAACGGCTCGACGTGGGTCACGGTCAAGAGCCCGAACCCCGGCAGCAACGTCGACCAGCTCAACGCGGTCACGTTGAATATCGCCGACTTTTGGGCGGTTGGCACGCAGGCGAACTCACAAGGCGCCGAAACGCTCGTGGAGTTTCACTGCTGACTTTTGTGGAGCGCGCTCCGTTACGATCGATGTACCAAAAGAGGAGGCCGTTACACTGTTTCAGGCGGAGCGGCACCAAGACCGCACAGAACCTCTGGGACCGGCCCCCCGGGGTCAAGAGGGCCGGCGTAATGGGGGGCTACTTGCTAGCGAATATCAGGCCGGGGGCGTTAAATATCACGTGGACGACGACGGCGGGAATCACGCTGCCGCTCCGCCGGCGCAGTTCGCCCGCCAGGATGCCCAAGAGCAGCGCCGCGGTCGCCGTCCAAGGGCCGACCGCCAGATGCACGACGGCGAACAGTAATGCCGAGCCCGCCACGGCGACAACACCAGCCCGTGCCGACGTTTCGACGGGCGACAGCTCGCGCGCCAGCACCGTTTGGAGCAGGCCTCGAAAGATCAACTCTTCCTGTAGCGGGGCAGCGAGTCCGAAATAGAGCCATGCTAGGGCCGGCGCCAAAGTCAACCCCGCCAGCGGGCCGGGTTCGTGCGTTCGCGCGAGCACGCTCGCCGCTGCCGCCGAAAGTGGCATCGCAAGTGCGAACGCGACGGCGAGATCGCGCAGCTTCGACCAACGCAAGCCGAAGTCTGCAAACGTTGCCCCTAACCGTCCCCGTAGCAGTAGCATCAGGAGCAGCGCCACTGTCGCGCTAACGAGAATAATAAACGGGACTGCCGCCGCTATCGAGAGATGCAGGGTCGCTACTAGCGCGAACGTGGGGACATAGACCACTAAGAGCAACGCGAGCGTAACGCACGCGGCGCGCAGCCACCGCAAGGCTGGCTTCAATGCGCTTTGGAGAGGTGTTTTAAACGCGCACTGTGATCGTGCGAAGCGCCCTCTGCCGCAGTCATCGGCTTGGAGAGCGGATGCGTTTCGAAGTATTCCAGGGAGCGGCGGATGTCTTCGAGCAACGCGTCGGCGGAATCGAGGCTGAAGCCGTGCCGAATCAGGACGCGCATGACCGCCATTTCGGCGATGTTGGGGACCATCGTGTAGGCGGCAACCTGCCATCCGCGGGCGCGGAGCCGGTCGGAGAGGTCGAAAAGCGAGTACTGGCCACGGGCGTTTTCGCGCATCGTCCAGGATACGGCTGGGATTCCGTTGCGGCTGTCGCCGTCGAAGAGCAGTTCGAACGGTCCAAACTCGGCGATCCCGAGAGCGAAGTGCTGCGCGACCGCGTAACAGGTTCCATGAACGCGCCGGTAGCCGTCCATGCCCAGCCGCAGCATCAAATAGTATTGGCAGATCACCTGCCCGCCTGGTCGGGAAAAGTTCAGCGCGAACGTCGGCATGTCGCCACCGAGGTAATTTACGTGGAAGATGAGCCCCTCGGGCAGATCGCTCGCTTCACGCCAAATCACCCAGCCGACGCCCAGCGGAGCCAATCCAAATTTATGCCCCGACGCGTTGATCGATCGTACGCGCGGCAAGCGAAAATCCCACAGGATCTCCGGCTGTACGAACGGCGCGATGAATCCGCCGGAAGCGGCGTCCACGTGGATGGGGATGTCGAGCCCGGTTTCGCGTTCGAAGCGATCCAGTGCTTCGGCGATTTGTGCGACGGGTTCGTACTGACAGGTGAACGTGACGCCGAAGGTCGGCACGACGCCGATGGTGTTCTCATCGATGCGTTTGATCGCTTCTTCCGGCTTCATGACCAAACGGTCGCGTTCCAGCGGAACCTCCCGCAGTTCGACGTCAAAGTAACGAGCGAACTTGTGCCAACAGACCTGCACCGGGCCGGTAATGATGTTCGGTTTGTCGGCCGCTTTGCCAAGCTTCGCGCGCCGTTCGCGCCATTTCCACTTGAGGGCAAGGCCGCCGAGCATCGCGGCTTCGCTCGAGCCGGTCGTCGAGCATCCGATCGTCGTGCCGGCTGCCGGTGAATTCCAAAGATGCGCCAAGAGGTGCACGCAGCGGTTTTCGATCTCGGCTGTGGCAGGATACTCGTCTTTGTCGATCATGTTCTTGTCGAGGCTGAGATCCATGAGCTTGTGGATCCCATCGTCGAACCACGTCTGGCAAAACGTCGCGAGATTCTGGCGCGCGTTGCCGTCGAGCATCAGCTCGTCGGCGACGAGTTGAAGCGCCACATCGGGGCGTAAGCCATCAGCGGGCACGCGGTGTTTGGGAATCGTCGCGTTCATTGCGCGCGTCGCGTAGACGTCGCAGGCGGCGGCGTCGCGCGGCTGTGTTCGCCGGTGCAGGGGCACGACTTTCACCGTCCGTTCTAAAAGTGCGTCGACGCGCTTTCGTGGTCGATCCTCGGGATGACCTGCGACGTCATTCCGCCGCAGCGTAGACGTTCGTGCGAAGCTCCGGTACGGAGCACCGGCCCACTTCCCGCCCATTGACGTTGGCCAGCACCACGACGCCGTCGCGGCTGCGAACCCGGTCGATCCGGAACACGCCGGAGTGGCCGCGCAACGTGAACCATTCCGGGAGCCCCTCGATGGCGGTCGCCCCGGCATGGGGATCCGTGGACGCAAGGGGAGCGAGTAACACGGCGGCTTGAGGCATGCGAGCGGTCCTTTCGGGCAGCGGGTACGCATCAAGCCTATCGGTTTGCGACCCAGGGGGCCACGAAGTTTCTAGAGGTTTCGCCGCGGCAGCTTTTGCCGGGGTGATGCTGAAGAAACCGCCATGTACCTGATCCTGAAGCTGGTCCACGTCGCGGGCGTGGTACTGTTCCTCGGAAATATCACGGTAGGCGTCTTCTGGAAGCGCTTTTCCGACCGTAGCCGCAACGCCGCCATCATGGCAAGCACGATGGATGGCATCATCGCGGCCGATCGCGTCTTCACGATCCCTGGAATACTGCTCCTATTGGTCGGCGGGTTTGGCGCCGCTTTCGTGGGCGGCATTCCGATACTCTCGACGGGGTTGGGTCCTGTGGGGACTGATCGCCTTCATTCTTGCCGGTCTGGCGTTTGGGCCGCTCTCGCGGGCGCAGCGAAAACTCTCCGAAGCGGCACACGCCGGTAATCTCGAGGACTACGAGCGGCTTTCAAAGGGCTGGGATTTCTGGGGATTCATCGCGCTGGCGCTCCCTATCGTTGCGTTTGTGCTGATGATTCTCAAGCCGGCGCTGCCCGCATTTCACCGCTAGTTCGAGATCGGCTCCAGATCGTGTGGCAAGCGCTGAGAGCGGCGCCTATGCCGTCGGCGATCGGGTCCGAATTGTTCGGTGTGTGCGTGCGCGATTCAAAGCCGCTGTCGTCCCACGCATACCATCCAACGTATCGCGCTCCGAAGCTGCAAAACGCCGTAGCCTGATCGAGTAGCTCCGATCGCGTTAGGCCGGGCTGGTAGAAGCGATGGTCGTAAGAACCACCCCACGCCTGGCCGATGCCGTAGAGCGGCGTCTGGTCTATCCGCCAGCCTTTCTTGCCGAGGCTGCGTTGCATCGCGGGAAGGAGTGCCTTCATCGTCCAGTCGAGGCCTTTGCCCAACGAGGGGTGCCGCCGCCCAAACGGCGAGTAGTTATACCACCCAACGATGTCGCAGCCGGCGTTGGAGTAATTTGCAGCCGTTCCGGGATCCCAGTTCACTTGTCCCGGTTTACCAAGGCCCGCACCGAACCCGCAAATCGCCGGTTTGCCGCGCGCCTGCTTCATGATGAGCTCGTGAACCTTTTGGAGCAATTCGCGCCCGCTGCCGGGGTCCCAGGACGGCCAGTCATCGAGCACCCAATAGCCGACGACGTAAGGACGTCCGGCGTTGCGCTCGAGCAATTCTCCGACGTCGTGCAGGACGATGGCCTCGGATTTTATGCGCGGTTTTTCATCGGTTCGGCAGTACGAGTTGTAGTAGTAACTTTTGGGCGGCGGTTTGACGGTGTGCGTGCGATGGCACTCCCAATAGAACATCAGCCCGGAAACGCCGCCGTCAATGACGCTGATTGCGTGCGCCTGGAGAGCCCTGGATAGCGCGCTGCCCGGCGGCGGAGATCCACCGTAGAGGATCGTCGTGGTGACGCCTTCGCGCGCGGCCGTCGCGGCGCGCACCGGCGTATCGACGCTAAAGCCGAGGATGGCATGCGATTGCAGCGCCGCCGGCCCGGCGACGTTTTCAAAATTCGAAAGGCTCGGAGCCGTTGGGACCGCGGATGGCGGTGCGGCACAGCCGGTAATCGCAAGCGACACCACTATCACGACGAAACGTAAGATTCCCCCGCTACTCATTTACTTCGCGTGGGGGGCGGCGATCGCGGCAAGCATGTCCGGCGTGCCTTGGATGCGCTCCAGGTGCGGGTAGCGGATTCCGTCGTGATAGTCGAGCGCGAGCGTTTGATACCAGCCGGTTTGGGTCGTGATCAGCGAGATGGGCGCTGCGGAATGCTGCGCGCGTTTCAGGGCGTACTCGAGTGAGTCGGATGAAAACTGCTGGCCGTTGACCGCAAGGATATGCATGCCCGGCGCCAGCCCGGCCCTCCAGGCGGCCGAGTTTTCGCGCACGTCTCGCACGTGGCCCTCGGAGGTAATGTCGGCGCCGTAGGCATACCAGCCGGTGATTCCGCGATCGCTGGCCTGCTCGGCACTTATGAACTCGTTGGGTTTCTGCGTGTACACGATGCGCCAGCCGGTGCGGCTGATCTCGTCGCCGGGCGGGTGTGGGGTCGTGTGATAGACGTAACGTTCGAAAAATGCGTGCCAATCGTACGGCTCGACTTCGTTCAGAAGGTTCTCGATCTGCGCCCGCGTGTACGTTACGACGATAGGTCCGGTGAGCGCCGGCGCGCTGTACAGATGGAGAAAGGTATCGAGTGAGCGAGCGCCACGGGAGCGTTCGCGAATGATCGAATCGACGTCGAGCCAGAGCAACTCGCCCTCGGTGTAGAAGTCACCGGCGTTGCGGCGGATGGCCGGGTAAGACCCGCGCGCCTCGAAGAAGTGCGGCGCTCCGGTCGTGAGATCGATCAGGGGCGTCGTCGAACGCCCGGTTTCGTAATCCATCGACGCGTAAACCGAGGCGAGATATTCCGGGTAGAGTTTGGGTTCGCGAATGCCGGACCGGAACGACAGAATATCTCCCAAATACTGGTTCATGCCCTCGTACACCCACAGCAGATCGGTCAGCTGAGGCACCTGGAAGTTCGGTGTCGTGAGATCGGCGGGGCGGCGATATTTGCCGTTCCACGAGTGCGAGAACTCATGCGTTATCAGATCGCCGCCCGACAGTGAGGATTCCGGGTCGGTCAAAAAGTCGTCGCCCGCGCGATTGTCGCTGGATTGGTGATGCTCGATGCCCTGAAAACCCACGGCGTCGCTCAGCGTGAGCAACGCGTGGTAGTCGATAAAATGGCGCGACCCGTACATCGCAAAGGCCTCGGCCGGCATGCGATCGTAGGCCTTCAGCAGGCTCGTTGGAATGTCGAGATCCTGCGGATAGTCCGCGAACGCGTCGAGCTGGACGAACGCCGCGCCCTCACGCCACAGGTCCCATTTCTTTGCGTAGCGCCCCAGGTCGAGCGGCGAATCGACGAGCATGTTGAGCGGGGTAACGGCAAAGTCGATCCGATTGCCGTTGGGCGCAGCGCCGCGCAAGGCCGTTGCAAAATCCCAGCCCGCCGGCAGCACGATCGCCGGCTTGACGAAGTATTGATGCGAATCGACGCCGTCTTGATAGAGAAGGGCTCGATTCCAATTCAAAACTGCCAACGAATGCGTCGAGGTGACGTCGTCGGGCGCGTTCATCAGCACGTCGAAGTCAACGTCCAAGCTTTGCCCGCCCGCCGGAACGTTGACGTGGAAGGCGTAAAGGTCGAACGGATCCCGACGCCAGTCCAGAGCCGCGCCGTTGGCCGAGATACGCAATGCCGCGAGATCGCTGAGTGGTCCGGTCGGACCGTGCTCGCCGGGAATCCACTTAGGGTACGCAATGGTCATGGCGCCCGGCGCGGCCGGAATCTGCTCGCGCACCCGCAAGATGCCGTCGGCGGCTCGCGACGCGTCGACGACGAGCATCGCGGGCCGCTGTTGCGTCGCCATCGAAGGTTTTGCGATGAAGGTGCTGCCTAAGGCCACACACGGGGCGAGCAGCGCGCAACAAATCAGGGGTACGCTCAGTCGTGCCATAGTGGACGGTTCTCAGCGTCGAAAGGGCACCCTGCCGCAGCCGCTACGGCAGGTCCACCGGGCGCCAACCACCAAAGGCTGGAGAACTTTTTTATCCCCCCGTTTTCCGACGGAGGTCAGTGGACCACGTGAAGATCGTGGTGACGGTTAAGCTCGTTCCCGACCCGAACGCCGAGAAGAAGATCGATCCCCAGACGAAGCGCCTGGTGCGTGGCGGCGTTGAGACGGTGCTCAATCCATACGACGAATACGCGCTCGAGGCCGGCCTTCAACTCAAGGAACGCGGCGGCGGCGAGGCGCGCGTCACGGTGTTCTCGATGGGGCCGGAAACGCTCAAGGAAACGCTGCGCCGAGCGCTGGCAATGGGCGCCGACGACGCCCTGGTTCTCAGCGATTCGGCCTTGGAGGGAAGCGACGTCTGGGCGACTGCGTATGCGATGGCTCAGGCGCTCCGTAAGCTCGAATTCGATCTGCTGATCGTCGGCGGCCTTACCGACGACAGCAGCACCGGTGCGGTACCCGGTGCCCTCGCGGAACATCTCGGCCTGCCCTGCATTACGAATGCGCGGAAGATCGAGATCAGCGACGGGAAACTGGAAGTAGAACGCGAGACGGATGCCGGCTATCAGATCGTTCGCGGACCGCTGCCGTCATTGATTACCACGGCCCTAACGTTCGGCGAACCGCGCTACGCATCACTCAAAGGCATCATGGGCGCAAAGAAAAAGACGATCGCAACGATCGGCCTCGCGGACCTCTCGTTAGAGCTGCCGGTCGGAACGAGCGGATCCAAGACCGAGCTGGAAAGCTTCGCACCTCCCCCGGCCCGCGGAAAGGGGACGATCGTCGAAGCCGCCGACGGCCCCGCGGGCGCGACGGCCATCTTCGACTTTCTGCGCCAGAAGAAATTCGTCTAACACATGAAGCACGTCATCGCGTACGCCGAGCACCGTCAAGGGCAAACCCGCAAGATCACGTTCGAGCTCGCAAGCGAAGCGCGACGAATTGCCGACGCGCTTGGCGGCAAGGCCGGTATCGTGGTGCTAGGCCCTGGCGCCGCGCAGCTGGCCGAACAGTTGAAGGCCTATCCACTCGACGTGATCTACGTCAACGAAGACGGCGAGGTCGATGAGTTCTTGCTCGACCCAGTGGTCGATTATCTCGAGGCGGCGGCCAAAACGCTCGGCCCGGCGCTGATGCTGATTCCCAACACGCTTTCGGGCCGCGACGTCGCGGGCAAGCTGATGGTTCGGCTCGGCGCGGGCATCGTAGCCGACGTCGTCGATCTCAAGGTCGAAGGCGATACAGTCGTCTGCGTCTCGCCAAAGCTCGGCGGTGCGATCGTCACGCACTGCGCGCTTCGCCCCAACGACTACGGCGTCGTCACCGTTCGCCCCAACGCATTTGCGGCAGCGTCGGGTGGCCCGGGCGCCCAAACGGCACCGCTGGAAAAACCGAAGCGCGCGTACGCCGCCACGATCGAGCGTGACGTGGAAGAGGGCGCGGGCGAGTTGGCGCTCGAGGAGGCGCCGGTCGTGGTGGCGGGCGGGCGTGGGCTCGGCGGACCGGAACCCTTCGACGCCTTGTTGAAGCCCTTAGCCCGGGCGCTTGGTGGAGCGGTCGGTGCGTCGCGCGCGGCTGCCGACGCCGGCTGGGTGCCGTACAATTTGCAAATCGGGCAGACCGGGAAAACGGTGACGCCGAGTCTCTACATCGCGGTCGGCATCTCGGGCGCCATTCAACACAAAGTCGGCATGCGTTCGTCCGGAACGATCGTCGCGATCAACAAGGACGGAGCAGCGCCGATTGCCGAGTTCTCCGATCTCCTCGTGGTGGGCGATGCTTTTCGCATCGTCCCCGAACTAACGAAAATGATTGAAACCGCTAAAGGACAGGTCTCTTGAAACAATTTGCACTGATCGCATTGGTTTTCGCAGGTTGCGCGATCGGCGTCGCTTCGACGACGCCAAGCGCGCAAGCCGGCCTCTTCGGTGGGAAAAAGGCGACGCCGAGTCCGTCGCCGTCGCCTTCCGCTTTGCCGACTGCCAGCCCGGAGCCACCCAGCATTGCGATTCCTCGCTTGATGGCGAAGCTCAAAGCCAACCCGAACGATCAGCTTGCGATGGCGCAGCTTGCCGCTGAGTACTTGCAGGTCAGTCGCCCCGACATCACGCTGCAATACACGCAGCATCTGCTGCAAATGGGCGATAAGACCGCGCAGGTCTACTATTATGACGGCTTTGCCGAGGAGCAGCTCGGCAACGCGTCTGCGGCGACCTACGATCTCGAACAAGCCTCGAATCTCGACCCAACGAATTTCGGCGTGCTGGCCCAGCTCGCCGACGTCTACATTCGCACGAATCGTTTCAGCGACGCCGAGCGCGTGGCCAAGCGGGCGGTGACGTTCAACAAAAACGAGCCGGCAGCGGTCTTGACGCTAGGCAGCGTCTACGCGGCCGAGCAGCACTACGATGACGCGCGCGCGGAATTCGAGGCCGCCTATGCATTGAACAAGAAGGACACTGCGCCGTTGTTCCAGATCGCCACGACGTATGCCGAGCAAGATAACATTCCGATGGCCTTGCAAACGGTTCAACGCGCGTTGGCGGTCGATCCCCGCAACATTCAAGCGCTGGTTTTCAAGGCCGATCTTTACGCAAAGCAGCACGACGATGCGCACGCGGTGGAGGCTTACGACGACGCCGTGGTCGCGGCTTCGACGGACGACGAAAAAGTCGCCATTATGATTCGTAAGGCCGGCTACTTCGTGCAGGAAAAGAAGGACGCACAAGGCGTTGCGATCTTTCAACAGATGGTCACGCAGTTTCCGAAGGTATCCGCGGGCTTCGTCGCTTACGGCGGGTATTTGGCGGCCCAGCGCCAGTACGGGCCAGCGGTCGTCCAGTGGCAAGCTGCGTTGGCCCTCGACCCGAATAGCTCGGGAGCGCTGCTGGGATTGGGCGAAGTCTCGATGCAAGCGGGCAGGCTCAGCGACAGCGTCAGCTACCTGAAGCGTTACACACAATTATCGCCCGACGCGCAAGGTTTCGCGCTTCTCGGACAGGCGTATTCCCGGGAGCACGATTATTCCGGCGCGCGGAACGCTTGCGGCAGGAGCTTTGAGATTCAGCGCTCACCCGAAACGCTAAGCTGCGTGGCCGGCGCGGACTTCGAGCTGCGAAACTATAGGGAGGCGGCCCAGATCTTCGACGCCCTGGATCGAGCCGCGAAAGGGTACCTCGATCAGAATCCGCAGCTGCTCTATATCGCAGCGAAATCGTACGCCGGATCGAACCAATGCTCCAAGGCCGCCGCGACGTATAAGCGGCTGCTGCCGATGATGAAGAAGGGCACGAAAGACTACGACACCGTGCGGCAGGCGGCGTCCAACACGTGCCACCCGGCGGCGAAACACTCCGGCTGAAGTTCGTCACCGATCCGCTCTACGCGGAGCACCTGCGCGGCGTCAGTCATCCCGAACGCCCCGACCGCGTCGAAGAAGTAGCGGTGCGTCTGCGGGCCGGCGGCGTTCTCAGCGAAAGCCTGCCGGCGCGGGACGCGAGCGACGCCGAGATCGAGCGGGCGCACACCCAAGCGTACGTTGAGCTCGTAAAGCGGGAGACCGCGGCCCTGAAGGCCGCGCGTTATCTTTCGACCGGGGACACGGTCGTGGACGCCATGTCCCATCGGGCGGCCCGGCGCGCCGCCGGTGGGGCGATCGCTGCAGTCGAAGCCAGCGTTCGCGGCGGCGAGAGCGTCTTCGCCCTGCTGCGGCCGCCCGGACATCACGCCGAGCCCGCTCGCGGAATGGGGTTTTGCCTCTTCAATAACGTTGCGATTGCCGCGCGCGCCTATCAAGCCGCCGCACCAGGTGAAGCGCGAAGAGTCTTGGTCGTCGACTTCGACTATCACCACGGGAACGGAACCGAAGCCGTCGCCGGCAACGGCCTGTCCTACGTCTCCACGCATGCGTATCCGGCCTATCCCGGTACCGGAGCGAAAAGCTACGTCACGGGGCGGGACGTCGTAGTCAACGTGCCGCTCCCGCCGAGCGGGGTCTCGACGGAGGCGTTCGTCGCAATTTGGGAACAGCTGTTGGCGGTCGCTGCCCGGGCAGTTCGTCCCGACCTTCTCATCGTGAGCGCCGGCTTCGATTACGTCGCCGGCGATACCGTTGGCGATCTCGGGGTCGGCGTGGAAGCGGCGACGCCGATCGCGGCGGCAATACGGCGCGCCGCGGACGAATACTGCGGCGGATCGGTGGCATACGTGCTCGAGGGCGGATATGATCTCGACGCCATAGCTTGCTCGATTGCTTCAATTGCAGCGGTTAGCGGCGCCTCGCGACCGGCCGATCCCGTGGCCGAACCGAACGCGATTCCCGCCGCCCTGCGCGAAAGAGTCCGAATCGCATTAAGAACAGCTCAAGGAAGCTCATACTAAGCTACGAACTAGTTACCTTGCCGTACAAGGCTACGCCTTGGCATCGTTCTTGAACTTGCTTTTGAAAACTTGAGGAGGTCCGAATGATCCGGAGATCGCTCCGGCATCTCGGTACCGTGTCGTTGCTGCTCCTCGCGTTCATCGGCCAGGAAACTTGGACACTGGCTAGCGTGACGGGCGGACTCACCGGTACCATTGTCGATGCCGACACCTCGGCTCCCATAGCAGGAGCGCAAGTCACCGCAACGAGCCCATCACAATCGGTCACCGTGACGACCGATGCAACCGGTCACTTTTCCTTTCTCACGCTCGGACCCGATACGTATACGGTAACGGTCTCGAAGGGCGGTTATCAGCCGACCAGCGTGCCTGGTCAGGTGGTCTTTGCCGATACCGTGCAAACGGTTACGATACGCGTTCTCAAGGCCCTCAAGACTATCGCGCACGTGACCGCCGCGGCCGCCGGCTCGCTCGTCAAGTCGGGCACGACGGCCGACGTCTATTCGATCAACGCCTCGGCGCAGCAAGCGACCGCAGCAATGGGCGGCGGCGGGCTCATCAACCAGGCGTACTCGGCGATTTCGACCGTGCCCGGTGCGTACGTCATCCCGAACCAAACGGGCTACTACGCGACGGTCAACATTCGCGGTGGCGATTACGACCAGGTCGGGTACGAGTTCGACGGCGTCCCGGTGAACCGGTCGTTCGACAACTACGCTTCGAGCTCGGCCTCGTCGCTCGGCAACGCCGAAGTCCAGGTCTACACCGGAGCGAACCCGGCGACGTCCGAGGGCCAAGGTCTCTCCGGCTTCGTCAATCAGGTCATCAAGAGCGGAACCTTCCCCGGGTATGCGACCGGCTCGCTCGGCATCGCAACGCCGGCGTTCTATCATCGCGCCGCGATCGAAGCCGGCGGCGCGACGCCGGATCGCATGTTTTCGTACTACATCGGCATCGCGGGCCTGAACCAGTCGTTCAACTACATCAACAACAATAACGGCTCGGAGTACGATAATTGGCTCGGTCCCGTAGCCGGCATCGTGAGTGGTCCCTACGGGAAACCGTTCGCGCCCGGCTGGTCGCTCTTTTACGGCAATCCAGGCTATAACGCCGCCCATCCTAGGGACAGCATGGGATCGTACTTTCCCCTCGGACCGATAAACTGGCCGAACAACGACGCCCAACTGGGATTGGCGACGCTCTACGGCCGCGATACCGTCGTTAACTTCCACATCGGAATTCCACATCACAACGACGCGGGCCGCGACGACATCCAGCTGCTCTACGACGACGAAGCTCTGAAAAACCAAGAATATTACGGCGCCAACTCCTTCGCCTCGCCGTTCTGCACGGGGGCGGCCGCAGTTTCGGGAGCAGCGTGCATGTACGCCGTCAACGGCCAGACGCTCTCCACGTTGACCGGCGGCGGCGTCCCGTACGGCACCTCGGTCCCCGTGACGTTTACGAACACGTATACGTGGGGCTGCGGATCGTCCATCGGCAAGACGTTCAGTCGTTCGGCGCTCAACGCGATGACGAGCTGCGTGCGGCCCTACGGTTTCCCCAACGGGGTCGACGTCGGCTCGCCGACGAGTCCGGCGGTGATACCGCCCGGTGCGCCCGACACTTCGTATAACGACACGGCGATTACGAAGATCCAATACACGAAGAACTTTGGATCGACGGCCTTCGTCCGACTCTACGGCTTCACGTTCTACAGCGACTGGTTCCTCAACGCTCCGTACAACATTAGCTTCTGCTATTTCTTCTGTAATCTCGCACCCGATTACGAGCTCAGCACGCACACGCGCGGTCTCAGCTTGGAGTTCCAAGATCAGCTCAACGAGCAGAATCTGCTCAGCATCGCGGGCTCGTACACGACCTCTCGGATCGTTCGCGATAACAACGGATTTTACAACCTTGGCGGCGAGGGGAGCTTTGCCAACGTCGTCAACTCAGCCGATCCGTATGCCGGATATTGCTACGCTCCGAGCACCAGCGGAACGTCCGTTGTCAGCTGTAACGCCAATAAAATTCCCTTGGGACCCGGTTACAACGTTCCGTCGGTTGGTAACTCGTGCCCCGTGCCGGGCAAGCCGCAAGCCGGCAGAGCGTGCACCTACATGATCTCGGAGAACGGCCTCAACGGAACCTATAGTGGTGTTGTCCCGAACTTCTATGGAGCCTCCATCACGGACCAGTACCGCCCGACCGACAAATGGCTGTTAAACGTCGGCGTGCGGCTCGACAGCTTCGGCTTCCAGGGGCAGAACACGACTGCGCCGCCCCTTGGCGGCTCGGCGGCCGCGCGGCAGTTCTGGTTCAACGCGTACAACCTAGACAACTGTGTAAACAACGCGACCGGGGCGCCCGAAGCGAATCCAACTCCGGGTGCGCCGTGCCCCGCGGGTTCTCACGCAGCAAACGTGCAGAACGCGCCTGCGAACTTCACGTACAATATCTACCAGCCTCGCGTTGCGGGAACGTATACGTCAAATCCGAACGACGTGTTCCGATTCTCCTACGGCCGCTATACGGAAGCACCGAACACTGCTTTCGAACAGTATAATACTCGTCAAGAGGATCTGGCGGACTACATCGGATCGCACTTCCTGCAGTTCGGCCGCAATAGTCCGGGATATCCGATCCAGCCGCCGACCTCAATCAATTACGACATCTCGTGGGAACACCGAGTCAAGAACACCGACTGGTCGTTCAAACTGACGCCGTTTTTGCGGCAGACGCAAGATCAAATCCAGCAGTTCTTCCTGATACCCCAAAACGGATTCGTCTCCGGCTTGAACGTCGGTAGTCAGCGCAGCGAAGGCCTAGAGTTCCAGCTGCAAAAGGGCGACTTCTCGCGCGACGGCATCTCGGGCTTGTTATCGTTTGCCTATACGAACTCGTACGTCCACTACGGGCCGATTGCAGCCGGCGCTTCCGGAACAACCGTGCTCGCGCCGATCAACAACTCGATCGCTCAGTACAACGCCTACACGAAATACTGCGCGACTCACCCAGGCGCGCCGAACACCATGTGCGGCGGCAGCACGAGCAACGGGATGACGGCCAATGCGTGCTACCACCAAAACGGCACGCCGGCGCCCGCGTTGCCGGGAGGTGGCTGTAAGCACGGTGAGATCGCGAACCCATATTGGAACTCACCGGCACAAGCGCTGATCAACACCGCGCAGAACTTCCCGACGTACGACACGTTCCCGGGCTCACTCGGCCTTGCCGCTCAGGGCTTCGGCTCACCGTACGTGGGGACGCTGGTGCTCAACTACAAGCACCAGCGGTTCGCGATCACGCCGTCGTTGCAGTTCCAAGGCGGCAGCAAGTACGGCATCCCGATTACCGAGGCCGGCATCGACCCTGCCGCCGGTTGCAGTAAGCCGCTCTTCGGCGACCGTTACAATGCGACAACGTGCGCGGGCGTCGTCGACATTCCGAACCCATTCACCGGGGTGTTCGATCCAATCGGTGCCTTCACGGAACCCAACGAACTGATTGGCAACTTGCAGCTTTCCTACGACGTGAGCCCGCGGATTCAGCTCGTCGGACAGCTCACGAACATCGTGAACTACTGCTGGGGCGGGAGCAAGCAGCCGTGGACCTTCGCAGACGGCAACATCTGCTCGTACAGCAACCTGCAGGGCACCGTTTATCCGGTAGCGCCGTACGGCACGCCGGGCGCGATCGTAAACCCGCCGGGCTACTCCGGGTCGCAAATCCAGCCGTTCCGGAAGTTCCCCTACGAGCCGCAGTTGGGCCCGGCGATCATCTCGGCGCTCAACGGTTCGTATAAGACGCCCATCCAGTTCTACTTCACGGCGAACATCAAGATCTAGCGCGCGTTGCGCTAACAAAAACAGAAGGCCTCCGTCGCATGACGGAGGCCTTCTGGTTAGGGTGCGACCGATACGGCGATTTGCCTCAGCTCGGTCAGCCCAAGCTCGCCGACGAGCGCGTAATGCAGCGTTCCATCGCTCCACGCGAGCAACGCCATCGCGCCGTCCTCTGCGTACTCTGCGCGTCGTACGCCGACATTGGTCCATTCGGGCTGCAGCCCGGTCATATCCAGCGTCGAAGCGCTCGCATTTTCGAAGAGCGAGACCGTGCGAATACCATCGGAGTAGAGCACGTGGACGGTGCGCACGCCCTTGAGCTCGACGAGACTGCCTTCGACCGGTGCAAAACCCTCGGGCAGCGCTTTCGGCGCGCGCGCGGGGAAGCCGGCGCCGCGAACGACGCGATCGGGACTCTGGGGCGGGTCTCCAAAGGTCGGCCCCTGTACGAGTTGATATCGGCTGGGTAGCGCGAAATCAGACGCCGGAATCGCCGGCGTGAAGCGCACCTCCTCGAAGCGCACCTCTCCGACGAGCGAACCGTTGCGCGCGAATTCTTGCTTGTCGAGAACGATTTTGCTCTCGCGATCTATTCGCACGAGCATCGCCGGCTGATGATTATACTTGTTGACTAACATCAGGCTGACCGTGCTGCGCCCGTCGAACGATTCCTCGCCTTTTCGAACGATGCTATAGTTTGCGCGCAACAGCGCGTAATTGTCGTTGAGCGCGATCCGGTCGTCGAGAGCGGCGTTGCGCGTTTCGACAATGCGATGGCGCCGAGCGTCGATCGAGAAGCTCACGTCCCCTTTCGAGATGACGGAATCTCCGGAAAGCATCGACGGAGCGCTGTAGATGCGTCGCGTGAGATCCGGCGCGCGATGCTCGACGCGATAGACGGACGCCTCCGCGGAGTGGCTGCCGATCCGGACGACCTCGACGACGCCGGTATACGATACGGTTGACGGGGCGCTTATGGCCGCAAAAAGGAGCGCGTCCGAAGAGACCGGGAGAGGGCTCGCGCGCTCGAAGGCCAGGGTGCCCGCCAGCACGGCGAGTGCCGCGATCGCGTTAGCGGGTTTCATCAACGGACTGTTGGTCGCCGGATGTATCGTCCGACGTCAGCATCGCGGGAATGGGCGCGTCTTCGGAAAACGGTGCGGCCGCCGTAAGGGCTGCGTGATTGTTTACGTAATATGCCGCGTTGATCGGGGTTACGCCGGCCGGGCGGTTGTGCCACGCGCTCGTCCCAAGGTACAGGGCGATACCCAGCGCGGCGGCGATTGGAAGAGCGAACGCCGGGCGAAGCAGCGTGCGCAGGTTCTCCCACGCCGAAATTTGTTGCGGACGCTCGACCGCCGCACGAATCGCTGCAACGACGCCGCTCGGAAGCTCCCGCTCCGCCGCCTTAGCGTGCGTACGCAGCGTCTCGGTGAGCGAGACCTCGGCCTCGTATGCGCTCGCGCACTGCGAGCAGGCCGCCATGTGCGCGTGGACGACCGCGTCTTGCGGTGGCGCAAGCTCACCGTGCAGGTACTCGACCAGTTGTTCCAGGGGCGGATGCGTTTGATTCATGATGACGTTTTCATATAGCGATTGACGAGGTTGCGAAGCTGTCCGCGAGCGCGGTGCAGCCTAGACCGAACGGTTCCAACCGAACAGCCGATGATCTCTCCGATCTCCTGGTAGCTAAAGTCTTCCACATCGGCGAGCAGTACGATCTGACGCTGCTCCGCGGTGAGCGCGGAGAGCGCTTTGGAGACCGGCTCGCTGGGGTAGCCGTCGACGTACTCCTCGATCGGCTCAACCGCGAGCGGGCGGCCGCCGCCGACATGTTGAGGCTCGTTCGCATCCAGGATCTCTTCTTGATAACGTCCCTTGTGACGCCGAAGTTCGTCGCGATGAAGATTTGTGACGATTCGATAGATCCACGAGAGGAAGGAGGTTCCTGGCCGAAAGCTTCGCCAGGCGCGAAAGACGCGAATAAAGGCTTCCTGGGTGAGGTCGCGCGCATCCGGCTCATTGCCCGTCAAGCGGTAGGCGAAGTTGTAGGTCGCCTTGCCATATTGCTCCATGGCATGCTCCAAGAACGCCCTTTGTTCCATAACCCAGGCACTACGCTTCCTTGCCTACCCCTTAGCGCCTGCGCGCAACGGCGCTATCGCGGGTGCGGCCAGAGGACCCGCGCGACGATCCACAGGCCGGCCAGCGCTACGGCGGTCAGTCCGACGAACAGCGACAGCTCGAGCAGGGCGATGCCCGCAAACTGGCTTCCGCCGCAGAATGCGACGACGTCGGCGATGAGAGCGAGCTTGAATCGCTCGAATGGATTGCTGGACACTCCGGCGACCGCGCGCGCCTCCGCGGCGACCCCGCGCGGATCCCAACCGGCGGTCTCTACGACGTACGCGACGCGTCCGGTCGGCGCGATGACATAGAGCTTGTCGTCGTGCAGAAAGTTGCTCGTGCTAACGCGCATGGAGCTGATGCGAAAGGCGTTGAGCAGGTGCTGGATCGTCGAACCCGTTCCGGTGAGCATGCTCCAGCTCTCGGCTTTGGCGCCGTACGCCGCTCCGTACGCGCGCAGCTCGGCGGGCGAATCGTACTGCGGATCGAGCGTGATCTCGGCCAAGGCAAATCGAGCGGCATCCAGATGCCGCTGCAAATACGCGAATTTTCCGCTGATCGCCGGACACAGCGTTCGATCGGGGCACCGCGTGAAGATGAACGAGAGCAAGAGCGTCTTGTCGCGAAAAGCCCGGTCGAGCTGAAGGATTCGCCCGTTTTGATCGACGAGCTCGGCCGGCGGCAAGCTGCTGCCGAGCTCGACCGGAGTGGCTCGTCCGGCGTCGGGCAAACCCGGTGCGAATGGAGCGGCGGCGAGCGCACCGCGCAGCGTCAGCGGGTGCGTGGTCGCATCGAGCAATGCATCGATATTCGTCCCGGCGGCGAATGTCGCGGTTGGTCGCAGCCGGTAGCGCTCTATTCGCGTTGGAAGCGTTTGCGTAACCGGATCGGTTCGCACGATTACCGAGCGATCGGGCAACGTCTCGATCACGACGCCGTGCACCGGAATCGCGTAGATCGCCGCCAGCGCCAGGAGCGCTATCACCCCAGCATCTCCGCGACGGCTCGGGCGATCGATCCTTCGGAATCGTCCGCGTCGCGCAGCGCGCGTACTTGGCCTCGCGAATCGATGAGAAAAATCACGGTGCTATGCGCCTCGTCATATCCTCGCCTTCGGGCGCCCGGGATGCGCTGCGACCACACCTTATAGGCTCGTTCGATGGCATCGATCTGCTGCGCCGTTCCGGTCAAACCGACGAGCCGGCTCGAGCTGAGTCCCCGGAAACGAGCCATGAAGCGGTGCATCACCGGAGCCGTGTCGCGCGCAGGATCGATCGTGACCATAACGATCTCCAACTCTTCGGCTTGCGCGCCAAGCGAACGGCTCATGCCCGCAAGCCTCGCCAGCGTTGCGGGGCAGGTATCGGCGCAATGTGTGAACCCGAAGGTCAAGAGAAGCGCTTTGCCGTGTTGCCGCGAAAGGGTCCACGAGTTTGCAGCATCGTCCAGCAATGTAAAATTGGGTGCGGCTCGGCCGTTGCTGCAGGCGACCGTCAGGCCGATGCAAGCGATCGCAACGAACCGGGAAAGGAACTGCACCGCATCATTGTACGCCGATTCGGCGGCGTGTGCTGCCGAAACGATCGCCTCCCTCGCCAGGGGTTCCCGCGCCGGTAGGGCAAACGGGGGACCTGATGGATGCCGCAGTCTTGGTCGTGCGCGTGCTTTTGGGCGCGCTGCTCTTGGCTGCCGGAGCCCTCAAGGTGGGGCACCCTTCGGATTTGGCCGCGAGCATTGCCGGCTTTCGGCTGCTTCCCGCAGCAATCGTCGGACCGCTCGCGTTGGCACTCCCGTACGCGGAGCTGCTCTTGGGCATCTACCTCATCGCCGGGCTATTTACGCGCGTCGTTGCGACGGTCGCCGCGGCACAGTTCTTCCTCTACAGTGGGGCGATTGCGTCGGCCGTGCTGCGTCACATTCCGGCCAGCTGCGGATGTTTCGGCCCTCATGACACCGCCGCCGCAGATTGGCCCCACGTCGGATTCGATCTGCTGCTGGCCGCTGCGAGCATCTTCGTCGCCTGGCGTGCACCCGGCGCGCTGGCATTCGAGCGACGGCTGCGCAGCACGTGACGAGCCGTGCGTTGGCGCTGGTCACGGTTGTCGCCCTCGCGGCGATCGCGATCGCGGCCGTCCTGTTTTACAATTTCGGTCCCGGGCACCGCGGCGTACAAACGGCATCGCAATCGCCGATCGTCGGCAAGGCGCAGATCGGTCATTCGGCGCCCACGTTCGAGGTCTCGACGACCGGCGGCTTCTTCGACCTGGCGACCGTCGACAAGCCGGTGTTTTTGGAAGTCTTCGCGACCTGGTGCCCGCACTGCCAGCGCGAGACCGTCGTCGTGGATAAGCTCTACAAGCAGTATCGTTCGCGCGTCGCATTCGTTGCCGTCTCTGGAAGCGACACCGCGATGGACGGCACGTCGGCGTCTTCACAGCTCGACGTCCTGGATTGGACGCGGCGCTTCAACGTGCAATACCCGGTTGCGTACGACCCGTTGCTCAACGTCGCAAACCTTTACTTGCAAGGCGGCTTCCCGACGTTTGCATTGATCGGGAAGGACAAGAAGGTCGCCTATCTCAACAGCGGCGAGATTTCGTACCGCGATCTCGACGCGGCGATAAGAAAGCTCTTGCGCTAATCGTTTGGAGGGAAAGCGTAATTGGGCGGGGGGCCGGCCGGCGTTCCGACGTAAAGGACGATTTGCTGATGCGCACCTAGCGGAATCGCCTTGAGATCGCCGTCGTACCTCGTGCCGTTGACGTAAGCGGTTACCGTCCCGACCATTCCGGCGACGTCTTCCCGCTCGAGCGGTTGTCCCCAGATGTCGAAAACCATCCCGAGTGTGTAAGGGCCACCCTGCGGAGGTGTGGTGTCGGGCGCCTCGAGGTGGATGATGCCGGCGCTGTCGTGCGTGTGGATCCAGTAAAGACAGCCGCCGGCGAGACTCGGCGCGAAGCCGATGTACTGCGGAACTTGAATCTGCTTGCCGTTGTGGAAGATCGCGAGGTGGCTGTGCACGTGGAACGTTGAGTACTCTTGCGTCCCGCAGCCGACGCCGTCGACGACCTGACCACGACCACCTTGGGGCGTGTCCGGATATTTGCCCTTGAAGAACTTGGCGCCGAGATTTTCACCGTCGGTCAGTTGAATTGGTTTCGCCGATGCGTTGGGCCCCGGCGTGGGTGTGGCGTAGGCCTGCTGGACTTTACGGTTCTGCCACCAGTTGAAGCCGGCGAAGAGCGCTATGAGTGCCACGAGGGCGATGCCGATGCCGATATAGACCGCACGCATCGGGTCGCGACGGGGTGGCGGAGCAGCGCCGCCGCGAACTTGGCGGCGGCGTTCGGGGCGGCTGGATTGTGACATTGGGCCCTTTCTAGGATGGAGCTTTCAGGGGTGCCGCGACCGGAGGATCGGATAGTTCGAGCGGCCGCCGGGGCACCAGATAGTTTGTAACGTAATCGGTTACTGCGTCGCCGAGCGGCGTTATCGGCCGATCGTACCCGGTGGCGTAGAGCCGCTGCATGCGCGCGCACGTATGATACTGGTACTTGCCCCGAAGATGCTGCGGCATCTCGACAAACTCTATGCGCTCCGGTAGCTCGAGCGCGTGGAAGATCGGCCGCACCAGCTGGAGCCACGTGTGCGGCGTTCCAGAGCCGACGTTGAACAGGCCCGTGGCGCCGCATTCGGCGAGATGGAGCGTCATCTCCACGGCATCTTTCACGTAGATGAAATCGCGCTGCTGCTCGCCGTCCCGATACTCCGGGCGATAACTCTTAAAAAGCCGAACGCTGCCGGACTCGCGAATTTGCTCGTACGCCTTCTGGACGATGCTGCGCATTTCGCTCTTGTGATCTTCGTTAGGTCCGAAAACGTTGAAGTACTTTAAACCACACGAACTTTGATCGAGTCCCGTTCGCGCGGCGTAGAGGTCGAACAAGTGTTTCGAGTACGCGTAGGCGTTGAGCGGGCGAAGTTCGTGCAGATCGGCCTCATCGGACAAGTCCGCCTCCAGCGCGCCGTAGGTCGCGGCGGAGGACGCATAGACGAGCCGCGCCTGTTGGTCGTGCGTCCAGTGCGCGAGCTTCTTCGTGTATCCGAAGTTGTTGCGGACGAGATAATCGGCGTCGCTTTCGGTGGTCGAGGAGCAGGCGCCAAGATGAAAGACCGTCAGCACGTCACCGAACGTGCTGCCCTCGTCGCGCCGGGCCTCGAAGTCGTCCGCATCGATGTAATCGGCGAAGCGTAAGGGGACGAGGTGCCTCCACTTTTCGGACCGGTCCAGGCGGTCGACGACCAGGATGTCCTCGATGCCGCGCCGGTTCAGCGCCCAAATCACGGCGCTCCCTATGAGGCCGGCACCGCCGGTAACGACGATTCTTCCGCGTTCTAAGTCGTGCATTGCTCCAGCGCACAATAATCCGCGAATCAAAGGTCGAGTCCTTCTTTTCGGATCAGGGGCACCCCACGTTCGCTCCTATTCGTGAGCGTCACGTAGATTCTTGATGTTGACCTCGCTGCTCAAAACGGTGCCGAGAGCCGCAGCAAGAACGTGCGGCCGTTCGCGATCTGCGTGGTGTTGAAGCCGTTGGCGACCTTGATCGGGTACTGATGGTTAAGAACGTTGAGCAGTTGCAGCGAAACGCCCAGGCCTTGGCCCTGCAATCCGGCTCCCGGAGTGAGCACGCGACCGAGGGCGAGGTCGAACGTCGTGTGCGCGGGGAGCGTTCCGCGCAAACTAACGTTGGCGTCCTCGAACTGTACCGGAAAGCCGCTACCGTAGTTGGCCTGAAGCGTCCCGAACCATAACTTTTTCGGCCCCCCGAATCGGTGCGTGTAGGCAGCCGTAGACGCGACGGTCTCGCTGTGGTCTTCGAGCGCGAGCTGTGCGGCGCATGAAACGCCCGGTGGATTCGGCGGAAAGAGAAACGTCGACCCGGAGACGCATGCCGCGTACGAGCCGGAGACCGTTCCCGTAAAGAACCATTGGTCGCCGGTGACCATCCGGTCTTGGAGGCGAAACTCGGCGCCGGTGTCCAGACCGATAGAATTGTTAAAGACGGCGAAAAGCGGCGTGTTCAGAAACTGTTGCGTGTCGAGAATGTTGACGACGGTTTTTTTGAAAACGTTGACCGACCCGGTGAACTCGGGATTAAACGAATGCGTCACGCCCATTTCGTAGTATGCGTCGCTCTCGGGCTTGAGGTCGTACACCGGGTTCGCCGTGGAGCAGGGCGACTGCTGTGAGAGTGCGACGCAGTCCTGGCGAACGTCTTCGAGCAGGGGCGCGGCATAGAATCTCCCATAGTAAACGTGGGCGACGTTCTTGCCGCCGTCCCATACGCTTACGCCGATGCGGGGGCTAAGCTGCCATCCGCCCACGTAGCCGGTCGAATGGTCGTATCGCAGGCCGTAGTTCCAAACGATGTTTGGCGTCATCTGCCACTTGTCTTCGGCATAAATGCCGATCTGCGAACCGGCTTGCCCTTGGGGCACCACGAACGCGGGGAAGTACGGCGAGACGATCTTTCCGGAGTTCTTGCAGTCCACGTAAAAGCACGCGAAGATTTGGTCGGCCGTCGCGGTTTCGCGGTTGACGTCGACGCCCACTTTCCACGCGTGATTTTTCGTGGCCCGAAAGTCCGAAGCGCGTATGCCGACGTACTCCGCGAACGTATTCTGCTGCAGGCCGATCCCATGGACCGTATTCGCGCAGGTCGGAGGGCACACGCTGAAATCCGGCTCGGTCGTCAACACGTCGCTCGCGAGGTCGCCGTCATATGCGATGCGGGTCGAGCGCCACCAGGGGATTACCTGGAAAACGCCGTTGCCGTCGCGCGAGATCGTCGTCCAGTTCAAATTCGAAAACCGGTCGTACTCGCGCTGGGTGTCCAGGGTGCCTGGGACGTTGAGAATGGGGTCAAATGGATTGTTTGGGTCGGTGTTGATCGGCACCTGATATTGCGAAAACTGGTTCGAGTAATCGAAGGCCAGCGTGCTTCGAGGACTTATCTGGGTGAGGAAGCGCAAGAACTGATCGCTGCTCGAGCTCGCGTCGTTGATCGGGTTGAACGTCGGTGCGTCCAGGCCCCGCGTCGTCGTCTGGGAGTTCGCGTTGAGAAACAGCTCGCTCGACCCGAAACGCGACGCGACGTCGAGGGTTCCGGTGGCCTGATTTTGATTGCCGAGGCCCCCGGTGATCGTGCCGTACGTTCCCGGAGGAATGTCGGTCGGGCGGTTGCTTATGATGTTGACGACGCCGCCCATGCGATCGCCGCCGTATTCCGCGGGGATCGCACCCGTCAGCACTTCGATCGAGTCGATGGACTTGGGATCGATGATCTCGGCGAAGTTCGACGTGGTTGCCAGCGGCAAGGGCGCGCCGTCGATGTTGTAGGTCACGCCGTGGAAACCGTTGATCACCGGCTCGTTGTACGAGAACGGGATGACGCCCGGCAGCGTCTCGAGCATCTTGTCGAGGCTGTTATTCACGGGCGAGGCCTGTATCGTGCCGCGGTCGAGTACGTGTACCGACGGCGCGCTGGCCTGCGCACCGTGCGCGATGGCCGTGACCGCCGTGCTTGCGATTTCTTTCAGTTGCGTCGACAAGGGAATGTCTACGGTGGCGACCGTGTCGCTGGTGACGGTGACGAAAACCGAGAGATCGTGCGCACCGGCAGCATGCGCGGTTAACCGGTAGCGACCGAATGGAACCTGCGAAAAGACGTACGCGCCGGATGCGTCGGCGGTCGCTACGAAGCGGGAGCCCTCGCCTTCGAGCGTGACGGTCGCGTGCGGCGCGGGCTTACCATCGATCGTGATCGTGCCACGAACCAGGCCGACGGTAGCGGCGACGGCCGGCATCGCCAGCGCGTACGCCAAGAAAACGGCGGCAAGCGCCGTGAAAAAACGGGACATGATTCTCCTTCGATCTAGAGTGAACGAGTGCGACGAGGGAGCGTCGCGCGTGCGCTGTTACGCGCGAACGGTCGCAGCGATCGGAGGAGGACGGGCGAACCGGCGCCGCACGCACGGGACGCGGTGCCGGATGGGTTGCAAACGCGGACGCCGCGTCCAGTTGGGCGTCCGGGGCGAAAATGCGAGGCGAGAGATCGCGAACACGGCGCGGGCAAGGCACGCGACGAGAGCTCGCGCGAGAAGACGGACGATCCAAGAAGCGGCGGTCAGGCAAAGGACCATCAGCCACGGGGCTGCGCCGGCGTGGTGCGGCTCGATACCCTCGCCCACGACGAACCAGAGCGCGGCCGATGCGAGAATCGCGGCACCGTTCGGAATGCGGCTGCTTAGCCGAGCCGCGAGAATGCTGCCGTCCGCGGTACCGCCCGCCCCGCTCCAGGCGAGCGCGCCAAAGCCGACGAGAAGGCCCAGGACACCCGTAATGGCCGCCTGCACGATCAGTGTGTGGTAGCCGCCGCCCATCGCGTGCTCGCCGCCGTAAAGCGCGGCGTGAGCCACCAGCGAGGCGAGCAAGCCTAGGGCCAGCGCGCCCGGAACCTTCCGCAGGATCACGGGGCTCTTTTCTAGGCAGGGTCAAGGGGAGACCTGGGGGTCGCGTCGTACCAGACCCTCCCCCTTGGCGATGGTTAGCCCCGGTGGGATTGGGAGCTGGAAAGAAGAGCTTACGGTGATGAGCACGCGAGTCGTCGAAAACGCCGATACTGTCAGTCTGGTCTGCGCGCTCCTCGTGCGCTTCCCGGAGCTGGCATCCATTCGGTGCGGGCCGACCGATCGCACTCTGCGGTTGACCTTTGCGATTCGCCAGCGCTTGGATCGCGCCGCGCAGGGTGCTCTCGGCGAAGCGGTCGACGAGCACGTGCGCAGCTTTCTCGCCTTATCCAAGGAAGAGCCGGCCGTGATGCGCGTCGAGTGCGAAGGCGATCGAGCGCTGACCTTCGTGCACGTTACCCGCGACCTGGTAACCTTCTCAAAAGAAGAGCTGGAGCTTCAGGTCGGGTTCTTCAGCGACCGCTACGCCGATGCGCTGGTACGAAACCCGCACCCCGACGATCACCTGGAGGCCGATCCGGCTGCCGAAGACGAAGCCGCGTTGTACGCGATTGAAGCGTTGCGAGATCCCGCGCAGTCGAAGAATTTGGTGGGCTTTCGAGAAGAAAAACGAGTGCTCGTCTACTTCTTGAAGTCCCAAAAGAAAGCAAAGGCGTCGGCTCGCCGATAGACAGCCCGGCCCTCAAGCTTCTGATGGTGGGGGATGTCGTTGGATCCCCGGGCCGCGACGTTCTCAAACGTTGCGTTGCATTGCTTCGGGAGCAGCATCACGTCGATGCCTGCATCGCCAACGGTGAGAACGCGGCGGGCGGCTTCGGATTGACGGCCCAGACCGCCGAAGAAATGTTTTCAAGCGGCGTCGATTTCATCACCGGCGGCAATCACATCTTCGACAAGCGCGAGTTTGCGGAGTACCTGGAAAACAGCGACCGCGTCATACGCCCGGCCAACTATCCCCCTACGACACCAGGCCGAGGCGCCGGGACGTTTGCCGTCAACGGGGTTACGATCGGCGTGCTCAACCTGATGGGTCGTACCTTCATGCCCCCGGTGGACGATCCGTTTCGGTGCGCCGACGCCTACGTTTCTGATCTACGGGCCCGGACGCCGGTGGTGATTGTGGACGTCCACGCCGAAGCTACCTCAGAGAAGGTCGCGCTTGGACGCTATCTAGACGGCCGCGTCTCCGCTTTAGTCGGGACGCACACACACGTTCAGACCGCGGACGAGCAGATTCTTCCGGGCGGAACGGCCTACCTCAGCGACCTGGGGATGACTGGACCCACGGAGGGCATTATCGGGATGGAATCCAGAGCGGTACTCGACCGGTTTCTCACCGGTTTGTCGGAACGTTTCAGCGTGCAGCGCAACGGATCACGGCAGTTTTGCGGCGCAGTCGTGTCGATCGATCCGATCTCGGGAAAGGCTAGCGAAATCAACCGAATTTTTTTGAGGGGCATCCCATGACCTCCGCCGTAACGCTGAAGGTCTCGGCGAAGAGCAACCCCAACGCGGTAGCCGGTGCGCTCGCGGGCGCGCTGCGCGAGCGGGACAGCATCGAGTTGCAGGCCGTCGGAGCGGGCGCGATCAATCAGGCCGTCAAAGCGGTGGCCATTGCCCGCAGTTATCTGAAGGGCGCTGCGCTGGACGCGTTCTGCAAGCCGTCTTTTGTCGTGGTAGCGATCGGAGACAGCGAGCGCACTGCGATCTCCCTGCTCGTCGAGCGCTGTAAGTTAGAAGAGAAGGTTTCCCAAGTTGAAGATTGACCTGCATTCGCACACGCGAATGAGCGACGGCACGCTCAGCCCGCAAGAGCTCTCCGATTTCATGGGGGAGCGCGGCGTCGAGCTCTTTTCGATTTCCGATCACGACACGCTCGCGGCCTACGGCGCCTTCGAACCGCCGCCCGGCGCGCGCGTCATCACCGGCATCGAAATCAACACGACCTGGCGCGAGAACGAGGTTCACGTGCTGGGCTACGGGGTTCCTTTGGGTCCGTCCCCGATTACCGAATTGCTGGAATACAATCAGGCGCAGCGCCGCGTTCGCGCCGAAACGATGGTCGAGCGGCTCCGCCAGGCGGGCTTTGGGTTGACGATGGAGGACGTTCTGCGCGAATCGGGGGGAGCCGACTCGGTGGGACGCCCGCACGTCGCCAAGGCGCTGGTCCGGCTCGGCGTTGTCGAAAGCGTCAGCGAGGCCTTTGCGGTGGCGCTCAAGCGCGGTAAACCTGGCTATGTCCCCCAGCTTTACACCACCCCCGAACACGCGATCCAAAAGATCGCCGCCGCGGGCGGAATTCCCGTGCTGGCGCATCCGGGGCGTCTGCGAGACCGCGTGCTCATCGACGAGTTGGTCCCGCACGGCCTGCGCGGGCTCGAAGTCTTCTATCCGCTCCACGATGCGGCCGACACGCGCGAGTTTCGAGAGACCGCGCAACGTTACGGCTTGGTGATGACCGGGGGCATGGACTTTCACGACATTCGCTATCACACTGCGGGTGTCGGGATGGAGGTCGATCCGGCCGACATCGCGCCGTTCCTCGAGCTCGAAGTCTTCGCGTAGATGATAGGGGCGGTGGCGCTGGCGGCCGCGATCAACGCGCCGACGCGCACGCCTCGGCTCAAAAATTCGATCGTCGCCGGCGAGGTCTACGACCTCGACGCGCACCGCGTGCTCTACGCCCGCAACGCACACGTTCTCATGGTCGCGGCATCTACGACGAAGCTCCTGACCGAAGGGACGAGTCTCGCGCTGCTCGGTCCCGACTTCCGCTGGACCACGCCGGTCTATCGAACCGGACCGATCGATTCGCAAGGCGTGCTTCACGGCGATCTCGTGCTCGTGGCCAGCGGCGATCCCAATCTTTCGCAGCGCATCCAAGCCGACGGCACGCTCGCATTTGAGAATGAAGATCACGCCTACGACGGATCGGCGGATACGAAGGCCGTGCCCGGCGATCCATTAGCCGTCTTGCGCGAGCTGGCCGCGCAAGTGGCCAAGGCTGGTATCAAACAAATCGAAGGCGTCCAGGTCGACACGAGCTTATTTCCCGACCAGGGCGCGGAAGGTGGCACGAGCGTCATCGTCTCGCCGATCGTTGTGAACGACAACCTCGTCGACGTCACCGTGACGCCGGGCACTCGCTTGGGCGATCCCGTAAACATCGCCGTCTCGCCGAAAACGCCGTATGTGACGTTTGTGAACCGGGCGACGACGGGCGCCCAGAAGGGCGATGCCTCGATCGATATGAGTTCCGACGTTCGCGACGCGTCCGGGCACCACACCGTGACGATCGCCGGTTCCCAACCAGTGGGGCCCAGCGTTCTCTACGCCTATCGCGTGCCGGAGCCCAAATTGTTCGCGCAGGCGGCGTTCACGCTGGCTCTCAACGACGCCGGAATCAGGCAGACCGCGGTGCCCGAGAAGCCTCCGGCGAGCACGGCGTACGTTCCGGCCAACCTTGTGGCCGAACACGTGTCACCCCCGCTGGCGGAGGACGCTTATATCACGCTCAAAGTCAGCGACAACTTGCACGCGGGTTTGATGCCGTATATGTGGGCCGTCTATCGAGCGCACGCGACCGGCGACTATCTGAAGAACGGCTTCGCGCTGGAGGCGAAGATGCTGCGAGGCGCGGGGCTCGATTTGGGCCAGGCGGCGCAACAGGACGGTCTCGGAAGCAGCGCCTTCTTCACGACCGACTTCATGGTGCACTACTTAGCGTGGGCGTACCGGCAGCCGTGGTATCCTCAGCTCTTGAGCGGCTTACCGATCTTGGGCGTCGACGGCACGCTTGCGGATATCCAGCGGTCGTCGCCGGCTCGCGGCAAGGTGTTTGCGAAGACCGGCACGGACGATAGCGACAACTACTTGACCGGCGGCGGCGTCTACGAAAAGGGTTTGGCGGGGTATACGACCACGCGAAGCGGGCGACACGTGGCATTCGCTTTCTATATCGGCGCCATGAACGGCGCGCACGACGAAGACACGGGAGCGGTCGCCGGACAAATTCTCGGGGGCATGGCGGCGGCCACGTACCTGCAGCTGTAACGCCGCTAGGGTTTTGCCAAGGCTCGTGCGACGGCGTCGCGCGCGCGCTCCAGGATTAGCGCCGCATCGCCCTGATACGAGTTGAGCGTCGCGGCCTGAGCGGCGATCACGGCAGCGTCGCGCATGTAGCGATGATTGATTCGCACGTTGTACGCACATGCCGTCAACGCAGCGTACGCGAACTCGGCCGCGCAACCGACGTCGCTAGCAAGTGCGCCGGTGCGTGCCTCCGCCAGTTGCAGCGCGAGTTTCAGAACTTCGAGGGTGAGCGCGGAGGCCTGGAGCGGTGCGTGCGCTGCTCCCTGCAGCGCCGCTTCAATTGCGCTGCGGCGCGCCGCGCGTTCGGCATCGTCCGCTTTCGGCAAGGCTTGCGCAGCGACGACGGCGCGAAATGCGGTTTCATCCCGCAGCCGTGCCGCGCTCAGCTCGTCGCGAAGCCGGTCCGCTTGGGCGACCAGCCCTTCGACCGGCTCAGCGAGGATCCGCCCGACCATTGCGACTAATGCCGCGCCGAGGGCCCCAACGAGAGCTGCAGCGCTGCCGCCGCCGGGAACCGCGTCACGGGAAGCGAGCCGAAGGAGATACTCGTCGAGGGTTTCCACGGGCGCTCGTGTTGGCGGATGGGTTCGGGGAGCCTGCGGCGAAAGGCCCGCGAGCCATTTTCCCCCCACCCTAGGAGTTACTAGTGCCAGTTCTGGATCCAGCTCGCACCCCAGCCGCTTCGTCACGCGGCCCAGCCCAGGGCGACGTCAAAGACCGCGGTCTTGCCGACGCCGGTCGCTCGCGCATCGCCTGGTCGGCAGCGTACATGCCCGTCCTCGCGCAAATTCGCGATCGCTTCGAGATTGAAAAGCCGTTGCGGGGAATTCGCATCGGCGCCTGCCTGCACGTCACGACCGAGACCGCTAATCTGATGCTTGCCTTGCAAGCCGCCGGCGCGGAGATCGCGTTATGCGCGAGCAACCCGCTTTCGACGCAAGACGACGTGGCGGCGGCGTTGTGCGACTACGGCATTGCTACGTACTCGATCAAGGGCGAAGATAACGCGACGTATTACTCGCACATCGAATCCGTCATTGCGACCAAGCCGCAGATCTCGATGGACGATGGCTGCGATTTGGTGACGTCGATATTCACAAAGCATGCCGACCAGCTCGCCACGATGATTGGCGGATGCGAAGAAACGACGACGGGCGTGATTCGCCTGCGTGCGATGCAGCGCGACGGTGTGCTTCCCTATCCGGTGATCGCGGTGAATAACGCGCTGACCAAGCACATGTTCGACAACCGCTACGGTACCGGACAGTCCACGCTCGATGGGATCGTACGAGCCACGAACGTGCTGCTGGCCGGCCGCACGCTTGTCGTGGTTGGATACGGCTGGTGCGGGCGCGGCATTGCGTCGCGCGCTGCCGGGATGGGCGCACACGTGGTCGTTACCGAAGTCGACCCGCGCAAGGCGATCGAGGCCACGATGGATGGATACCGGGTCATGCCGATGAGCGGCGCGGCGAAGATCGGCGATATTTTCGTGACCGTTACCGGAAACTACCATGTGATACGCGAGGAGCACTTTAAGTTGATGAAGGATGGGGCGATTGTAGCTAACTCCGGCCACTTCAACGATGAATTGGATCTCGAGGCGATACGACGAATTGCGCGCGGCAAGACGGAGCCGCGGGCTTTCGTCGAGCAATACGAGCTACACGACGGGCGGAAGATTTGTATCCTCGCTGACGGTCGTTTGGTCAATCTCGCGGCGGCCGAAGGTCACCCCGCTTCCGTAATGGACATGTCGTTTGCCAATCAGGCTCTCGCGACGGCCTATCTGGTGTCGCATCACGAGGCGCTGGAGAAGAAGGTATACGACGTACCGCTCGAGATCGACGAAGAAGTCGCGCGCCTCAAGCTTTCCTCGATGGGAATAGAGATCGATACGCTGACTCCGGAGCAAGTCAAGTACAGCGCGTCCTGGAGTGAGGGAACCTAGTGGCCTACACGCGGCTCTTCACCAGCGAGTCGGTGACCGAAGGGCATCCCGACAAGCTGGCCGATCAAATCTCCGATGCGGTTCTCGACGCGCTGATTAAGGACGACCCTTATTCTCGCGTGGCCGTCGAGACGTTTGCGATCACGGGCCAAATCCACATCGCGGGCGAGGTAACGACCAAGACGTACGTGGACATTCCGCGGCTGGCTCGCCAAGTGGTTCGCGAGGTCGGCTACACGCGATCGGCGATCGGATTCGATGCCGAAACTTGCGGGGTCAGCGTGTCGATCGACGAGCAATCGCCGGACATCGCGTTGGGGGTCGATCGTTCGCTCGAGGCGCGAGCGGGCGACGATGACGAATTCGAGCTCGTCGGAGCCGGCGATCAGGGCATGATGTTCGGCTACGCCTGTCGTGAAACGGACGAGCTGATGCCTTTGCCTATCGTTCTGGCGCATAACCTCACCCGGCATCTCGCGGCCATGCGAAAGAACGGGGACATTCCATATTTGCGCCCGGACGGCAAATCGCAGGTTACGGTGGAGTACGAAGGCGACCGGCCCATACGAGTCGAGGCGGTCGTCGTTTCGACGCAGCACGATCCCGAGATTCCTCTCGAAGAGATCCGTCGCGAGATCACCGAGAAGGTGATCGACCACGTAATTCCGGCGGCGATGTACGACGAGCGTACGCGCGTGTACGTGAATCCGACTGGCCGCTTCGTAATCGGTGGCCCGAAGGGCGATGCCGGCCTCACCGGACGCAAGATCATCGCGGACACCTATGGCGGCATGGCGCGCCACGGCGGCGGCGCATTTTCCGGCAAGGACCCAACGAAAGTCGACCGGTCGGGAGCCTATGCGGCGCGCTGGGTCGCAAAGAACGTCGTCGCGGCCGGCCTTGCGGACCGTTGCGAAGTGCAAATTGCATATGCAATCGGCGTCGCGCATCCGATGAGCGTCGCGATCGAAACGTTTGGCACTGCAAAGCTGCCGGAAGAGCGGATTGCCGACGCGGTGAAAGCGGTGTTCGACCTTCGACCGGCGGCGATCATACACCACTTGCAGCTGCGGCGCCCGATCTATCAACAGACGGCGGCCTACGGACATTTCGGAAGACCCGACCTCGATCTACCGTGGGAGCACGTGGACCGCATCGATGCGCTGCGAAAGGCGACGGCTTTTGATGGAGAACAGCTTCGTGTGCCGAACTTTGCCGGCTAGATTCGCCGCGCTTCTTGCGGCGGCAGCCGTGCTGCTCGCGCGGGCGGATGCCACGACGTACGTATCGTCGCAGACGTTCAAGACCGGAACCAAGATCGCGTGCGTCCTGGAGGAGTCCGTAAACTCGGCCCAGCTAAGGGTCGGGAGCGAGTTCAGGCTGAAGGTCGTCGACACTTCGCATCCCGCTCTGGTCGGGTCCGTCATCCGCGGTTTCGTGACCGACGTGACGCAGCCGTCGGGACTAAACCGGGCGCGAATCGGATTTTTGATTTACACGATCAAGCTCACCAACGGCAAGGTGAAAAACATAGAAGCCTATGTCGTTAACCGCGCCGTCGTGGCATATAATCCGGCGGCGCAATACGAGCAGCGTCAGAAGATGCCGTCGGGCCTTCCCTACGGCACGGTCACTCCCGGTCCGATCGCTTGGCAGATGCGAATTGGCGGCGGCGCCCCGAGTACCGTTTCACAGAGTTCCTCGCCGTCGCTGGGTGGTTATGTGTATGCGAAGAACTCGCACGAGGCGATCGTCGTTCCAGCGGGCGTTTCAGTCACGGTCGAGCTCGCGGCCCCGCTGACGATTCCGTAGGATCGAGCAACTGGTCCATCGTGCACTGTCGCGGCGACTTCTCCGGTCGCCAGCGCAGCAAGCGCGCGGCATGCCGAAAGCGGTGTCCCGTAACGTGATCGAAGGCGATCTCGACTACGACCTGCGGGCGAACCGGAAACCATTCTGAATTTTGACCGCGTCGCCAACGGCTCGGGCCGCCGGGCGCCGCGCCGGTAAATCCAGGCGGCTCGACGATCGGCTTGAGCAGCTCGGCGGCGCGCGCGCGTTGCGACGCGCTCATCGAGCCGACGAAACCAACGTGATGCAGCTTTCCGTCTTCGTCGTAGAGACCGAGCAGCAGCGAAGCTACGACGCCGCCCGTGCCGGTGCGAAATCCTCCGATAACGCAATCGGCGGAGTAGTTCCGCTTGATCTTGACCACGGCGTCGCGGCTGCCGAAGGCATAGGGAACGTTCTGCTTGGCGATTACGCCGTCGAGCCGCGCCAGACTCCCGCCGAGCCACTCTTTTGCAAGCGCGAGGTCTTCGGTTGCCGGAGAAAGAAGAACCGTCGAATCCTTCGCGAAGTTCCGCTGGACGAACAGTTCGAGGCGCTCGCGACGCGCGCGCAGCACGCGTTCGTAGAAGGCGCTCTTGCCTTCAACGAGGAGATCGAAAACCACGTACGATGCCGGCGTCTCTTCCGCCAGCCGCCGAACTCGGCTGGCCGCCGGATGGATGCGCTGCAACAGCGCGTCGAAATCGGCGCCGGCTTCGGCGGCGATGAGCAGTTCGCCATCCATAACGAATTGTCGCGCGGCTGCTTCTTGCAGTGCGGCGACGATTTCGGGGAAGTACCGCGTCAGCGATTCGCCCGATTTGGATTGCAGCTCGACCTCGCCGCGGTCCCGAAAGGCGACGCAGCGAAAGCCATCCCACTTTGGTTCGTAACTCCAATCGTCACCCTCGGGAATGCGTTGGGCTTGCCGCGTTTCCATCGGTTCGATCGGGGGGCGAAGGACGAGTTGATCAAACGGCGGCACGAGGCGACGCGTTCCCAAGCTTATCGAGATTGAATCGGCCGCGGCTTCCCAGCACGGGCTGCCAGAGGTCACCCAGCCGCGCGACGCGTTCCGGGACGTTGAAAATCGTGAAATCGCCGGGCTCGCAGCCTGCCTCGATCTCCTCCCACGTCACCGGCGTTGAGACGCTCGCCGCCTCATTGGCGCGGACGGAATAAATTGACGCCAACGTTTTACCGAACGCATTCTGATTGTAATCGACGAGGACGCGACCCGGCGGGCGGTTGGCGACGCGGTATACGGCGGTGAGCACGTCAGCGTGCGCTCGCGCAATCTGATGGCCGATCTCTTTGGCGATAGCCCAAACCTCGTGTTGAACCGGACCGGTGCGAATCGCGACGTAGACGTGCGCGCCTTTGCTCCCCGAGGTCTTCACGAACGGAGTCATGCCGAGACCCTGCAAAACGTCACGGATGATTAGGGCGCCTTCCCGCACTACCGAAAAGGTCGCTCCAGGTGTCGGATCGAGGTCGAAGTGCAGGTAGAGCGGGCGATCGGGATCCTCGCAGAGCGAATACCAGGGATTGAGATCGATGCACCCGAGATTGATTAGCCACAGGAGCGATGCGAGGTCGTCGATGACGGGAAAGTCGATGACGTTGCCCGAGCTGTGCTCGATTGCACACGTGCGAATCCAAGGCGGTCGCGGCGACGGCGCGCGCTTCATGTAGAAGAAGTCGCCGGTGACGCCGTGCGGATAGCGCTTCATGACCATCGGGCGGTCGGCGACGTGCGGAATCAGAACGCCGGCAATGCGCAGGTAGTAGCGCAGCAAGTCGCCCTTCGCGATCTTGAGCGTTGGAAAATAGATTTTTCGGAGGTTGGTCAGCGCAACGCGACGCCCATCTACTTCTAGAGCCGCATCGTCTACGTCGGCCGGAATCTGGACGGCAGCCCCGCCCCGCTTCGTACGCTCAGACACCCGGGCCTAATACCTTCAAGGCAGGGTGGCGTTCCTGGCCGTGGAACCTCCGTCGGCCGGCCGCCCAGCCTCGCGCCGTTCCGGATTAGCTCAGTTGGTAGAGCAGCTGACTGTTAATCAGCGGGTCGTTGGTTCGAGTCCAACATCCGGAGCCATCCAGACCCCCGCAAAATAAGGTTTTTGCGGGGGTTTTTGCTCGAAGGCCTACCGCTAACTTGACTACTTCTACAGCCAGATTTACAGCCTGCAGTTCTCCGATTCGACCGGTTTGGGGGCGCTGCCTCAGACTCCGATTTTAAGCGATCGAACGGGCCCATCGTGGCGCGACCGTTCGCAATAGCTTTCAGCAGCCGTTCTTCATGCCGAACGCCAACGCGCCGAAGTCGAAGTTTGACCCGCCTTCGATATTCTCGAAGACGCCCTGGCCGATGTGGCCGCGGCTGGCGGAAGCCATGAACATCAACGCGCCGTTCTGACTGCCTGATGGTTTTATGATATTCGCCACGAGGATGTCGTTGAGAACTACGAATGAGCCGTAATTGTATTTCTGACCGCCAAAGACTAGCGAAGCCGAGCCGCTCCTGGCATTGCCGGTCAGCGTCAGGCAGCCTGTGCCGTTGCTGAACTGCGAGCCCGTTACGGTCACGGGCCAGGCACCGCTGTAACTGTGCGATGCCGGGACAAACATACTAATGGAGTTGCCGTTGTAACCGTGCGCCATGGCGGGGGCGCGTGAGACAACCATAGCCGTCGCTGCAACGGCGGCGATCAGAATCCGTTGCGAAAGACGCATAGGCGGGGTTCTCCTTGTGGGGTCCGAGAGGGACAATGCCGCTGAGTCTAAGCCAGGCTGATAAAAAAAGCCTGAAGCTCAACGGCCACGCCATCAATGCTTAGAATTTAGGGTGCGCTTAAGGGGCGGAAAGCTCGATTCGTCGGCTAGACTCTTCAGGTTCCGAATCCATTTTCGGACGTGAGTACCCCCGAACACGTGCGACAGTCGATTGTTATGGGGTACGCCTCCCGATCCTGAGATGCTGAAGCCTTACTGATAACCAAACATTATCGGCTGGTGACGGAGGGAACTGAGGGTGGACCGCCAAGGCAACCCCAGAGAACTCGACCCCGAGGAGATGTTATGAAAGCTCAGAGCTTCCTATTTGCAGGAACGCTATTTCTTCTATTGTTCGGCTGCTCCAGATCGCCGACCGCTCAGAATCCGATTCCCTTGACGCCCCAAACCCTTGCCGTTCAAAGGCCAGCATCCGGTTCCCCGCACGAGCGCTATGAGCTGCCAGTTGCGAACCGAGTCTATCAGACCGACCTGTCGTTGGACGCTCTTAACCCGAAGTGCATGAAATACGTGACTGGGCACGAGAGGATAGCGTACGAGGACTCAAAGCAGATCACCCTTGAGGCCGACACTGAGGGTAACTGCAAAGGCAAGCCCTCGAGCGTGGAAATTCATATTAAGATGCTGAGTGCCGTTGCCGAGTGGGACGGTGATTTGAGATGGCGAGACGACCATAAGTTTCCGTTTCCAACCCTCACCTTAAGGCATAAACACGCCTCTCATATATGCACGATACCTAAGCTTCTACACGGTTTTCCGGAAGATTGGCGCAACCACCAATCCCTAATTTTTAGTTCTCACATCTGCAGGGACACAATTTGAGCGAAAGACCCTGAAATAGTCTGTTAATCAGCGGGTCCATTATCCTGAGCACGCACTGCTCGTGTCACCCCGAACGAAGTCGTGAAGCGGCGCAGTCGAAGGGCGAAGGGCGAGCCCAAGATCCGGAGCGATTTTAAAACATCCTGATCGGACTTTTCCTATAATGGGATTCTCCGATTGCCAAACGCGCCAAATGGCTATAGCTCCAGATCGCGCGACCGCGCCACCTCGTAAACTCGGATATTGGGCGGCCCTTGTAAGCACGGCGCGAGCTCCTTTATGAACTCCCGGAAGTGCGGCGTTTGGAAATGGAAATCGAGCGCCGCCTGGTCGGCCCACTCCTCGAAGAATAAGAACTCGTTGTTCCCCGAGACTCGTTCGTGCACATCGTACGCGATGCATCCGGCCTCGGATTTTGACGGCGCGGTCACCTGGGCTGCTAAACGCAGAATATCGTTCCGGCGCTCCGGCTTCCCGGAACATTTTGCGGCGAGAACTAGCATCGCCGCGTTCTCGAATTCCACTTTGTAGTGGTTGAGTCGATGGTTACGGGGTCTGCAGCCATACGGATCTCCTTTGAAGCAGCGTTCAAAGAAGCTTCCGACGTTGCCCGGGTTTACCTGGTCGGCACGAATATCAAACCCGTTGGACTTCCGAAGCCGGTAATGATCGGCGTGATGGTGCCGTACGACGTGTCGACCCAACCGACGAATCCACGAACCTTCGAGTCGCTTGGCGCTTCCGTATAGAGTCGGCCCGACGTGAACCGGCCCTGCGCGAGGTAGATCACGTCTCGTTTCGCATCGGCGATGTAGAGTTGACCCTGGCTTTGGGTGGCGTAGACGGTGTCGTCGAGCTGCGTGCCGACGAGCAGTCGCGAAACGGACTGCGATCCCCTGCCGGCGGAGTGAATCCAGACGATTTCCGAATCCGCCTGCGATACAAGCAGCACATCCCCATTCGGTGCGACCGTCATCGAATCCGGATCCGTTAAGTTGAGCCGCACCTGTTGCTGTGTCGGGATGTCGGTTGCCGTCGCATCACCCATGAGCACCGGCGTCACTTGCGCCGTGCTGCCGTTCAAGACGACGCTGACGACTGCGGCGTGCTTGTTGATACCGTTCTTGTTGAGCTTGGGGTTGGACGCGGCGACGAAGGCCATACCGTTGCTGAAGGCGAGGTCGTCGTAACCGCCTCCGTGCTTGGCCGAAGAAAACATGTAGTGAATGAGGGATCCTGACGTCGGCTCCCATGTATACATCGAGCTGTTCGCGTCTTCGTTGACGGTGATCCACATGAGGTTAGTGTATGGGTTCCACCGCATCCCGTCGCATCGCCCCGGCACCTTGATCGATCGAATGACCGCGCCTTTGCCGCTGTACTGCACGATCGTGCTGTCACCGCCGGTCCCCGTAGGGCCGGTTCCATTTTGGTACGCCACGAAGAGGAAGCCATTAACCGATTCTATCGGATCGGGATTGTAACGCTTGTCGGTGCCGCGCACGAAGACGGAGACTTTGTAGCCGCGACGTGCGTCAGGCCCAACCTGCGCGCCGGCCCGCGAAGGCGCCGCGAGGGACGGCAGCGCTTGCCCACCGTTCGATGAAGTGGTCTGGCCTTGAGAACACGCGGCGATGACGGCCGCAAACGCGATGCTGAAAAGACGCTTGCCGTGCATGAGATCCCCTTTCGGTTGGCGACGCGCCTTTCAGCATACGACGAGCAGCATTAAGGCGATATAAATAGAAGTTAGTCTCATGACGCCGTCGCATAGCGAGGCTATGTAGCAATCGACCATATACTATCAGGATCCGAATCGCAGTAACAGGCGCCTTCCCCGGCTTAATGTCTTTCGCGGGAGAGAGGCGCCCGTTTTTATCCCGTAGGTAGAGTTGGTCTCGTTAGCCCTTAGGTGGCGGCTGGCTTTCGGGGTGCGTTACCGGAACCGCCATCGGAAGCGTTACGGGCCGCACGGGCTCGGGGACGCGCGGAGGTGCCGCACCGACGCGTTACGCGAAGCTCGACGACAGGCCGAGCGCGGGAACACTAGCGTGTAATCGAGCCGGCATTCGTATTCAATCAAGAGATGCGAAGGAGCGGCGGCTATTTAGTCGCGACAGCCGACACGCGGACACTTATCCAACGGACGAACGCGCTGACGAGTTCGGCGGTCTCGGCACGATGGTAGATGAAGCGTCAACGCTTTGGCGCACCGAGGCCGGGAAACGACAACGCGCCGTCGAAAGGCTCGGCTGCCTGGGAACTGGGCAAGCTGTGGGCCGTTCCGGCCCGCGCGAAAGGTAGGACTTCCTTGAGAAAAACTATTGTGCTATTGGCTTTGGCCGTCGGCTTCGCCGCACCGGCTAGCGCGCAGCCGATGACGGGCATGGCGGCATTGCAGTATTACGTCGGCACGTGGTCCTGCATGGCCGGGCCGGTCGGAAGTCCCCCCAGCTCGGCGACGGCAACCTATACCATTGATTCCGGCGTCATGCGCGAATGGGTCGTCGTGCCGCCGCAGGGCAAGATGACGAGCACCTACGCCCTCAACATCGCGACCACGTACGACGCGAAAAACGCTCGCTACGTCGAAACGTTTCTGGACAACACATCCGGCTGGTCCGTCTCGTTCGCGCAGCCATGGACCGGAAATACCGAGCAATGGACCGATCAGTCGACGTCCACCGGCAAGTTGGGTCACGGTCAGACTATCCGTACCGACCAGAACAGCTTCACCTTTACCGGATACCCCACCGTCGATAGCACGCAACCGGATTTTAAGGGGACGTGCAATCGCTCTTCGTAGTTTAGGTCGATCGTCTGAGACGGCTACTCGGCGTCAGGCTCTTGTGGGCTTTCGTCCCGTCGCATACGCAGCGCGTCTTGGACTCGCAGGGGTTTCCCGAACGGCTGAAACGTGCGCGGCGGCTGGGTGAAGTCAAAACAATCGTCGGCAGGTGAGTTGGCGCGCGTGCCGCTGGCGCTCAGACGTGGAAGACCGAAGCGATCCTCGATGAACTTCAGGATGCTGCCGTGCTCATATTGGACGTGCGCTACGTAATCACGTTTCGCGAACGGCGAGATGACGAGAAGCGGCACGCGAAAACCGAGGCCGTCGAAGTCCTCGTAGGGTGGTTTCACATGGTCGTACCAACCGCCCCACTCGTCCCACATAACAAAAATGGCGGTGGAGCTCCAGAACGGGCTCTCGCCGATCGCGTTCACGACGTCTGACACCCATTCCGGACCCGTTGCGCTTCCGCAGGCGCTATGGTCCGAATGCCTGCACGTCGGCGTGACCCACGTGACGTCGGCAAGCTTGCCGTCTGCGACATCCAGGATGACCTGCGCCGATGAACCTACGACGTTTTCGTTCCAATCCGGCCCGTAGCGGATGTGGCGAACCGAACGATAGGCAATCCACTGCGACGACTTTGAAGCGCTGTATAAGCTCCAGGTGCGGCCCGCGGCATCGAGCTCATCTCCGAGGGTCCGGTAATTCTGGCAGACCGGGATGTTGGGGCCGTAGGTCCGCTTGTCGGTAAGCGTGCCGATGACGTCACCCGGCACGCATCCCCAAGCGCCGCTTGGATAGTCGACGGCGCGATTGGCCTGGCCCGCAATCATATACTGGTGCGACACGTAACTAAGATCGAGGTCGATGTAAACATGCGATCGGCCAAGACGTACTCGTGCGCCATATCGAAATAGAGTCTCGTCTCCGCGTGGGGAACGTAACCATATTGCGCGTGCGGCGGACAAGGTTGATAGCAGCTGAGGACCTCGCGGTTGAACCCGGACATCCGGCACTGCGTACCGGGATGGCTCCCGTGCCGTTGCAAGCTGCGAAGTGCGCGATCGAAGAGTGATCGATGTCGTAGCCGGCCGTGAACGAGATCGGTGCCAATGAGATCGTGTGCCCGTGCGAATCCTTTCCGCTAGAACTCGTATCGCTGCCGGGGTAGCCTTGAAAAAGGTTGTCGAAGCTGCGGTTTTCTTGCATGATCCACACGACGTGTTTGATCTTGAACGCGCCCTCGATCTGATGGTTCGCTAACAATGGCCGGTGACAGGCTGTGCCGCGCATGCCGAACCAGCAAAGAGCATTGCAAGGCCCGTGACTATTCCGCGGGCTCGACCGGTCGTCCATATCATCTGGGCCACGTTGGCGCTCCTTGGGGGGGACGATTCCAGTGTGGCTCGGCAGCGTGAAGAAAGCCTGAAGCCGGATTCCGCAAAGCGCGAACCCGTGCGTGCGGTCGCGAGAGACTATTTAAAGCGCGAGAGAGCTAATGAGGCGCCACGCCGCCAACGATGCGGGCAGTCTTGATGTAATCCAATTGTGGAAATTGTTTCTCGAGATATGCATTGCCCTGCGCCGCGATTAGCGCCTGGTCCGGCCGCTCCGCGTAACCGGGGTAGATCCGGCTGACGGCCTGCAAGCCGCTGGAAACCCGGCCGATCGGAGCGAATCCCATCGCATCGAGTCTGGCGTTATCGCCCATATTGATGAAAAGATGCGTCGTGCGGCTGTTCGGCTGACCCGTTGCGGCAAACACGACGGTCCCGGGTGTATTCGACTCTTTCACGGGGTCGTCGGGGATGGTCACGTCCCACTTCTTGGTAACGGCTGGATCGGCTGCCGCACCCCACTGCACGACGAAACCGGGCACCACGCGGTAGAAGCGGGCGCCGTCGAAATATTTCGCCTTAACCAACTCGTAAAAGCGCTGCGCGCCGTTGGGCGCGAGACGGCGATCCACGTCGACGACGACCTGTCCTTTGCTCGTGTCCAATAAGACGCGGTACGTATCGGCGGCCGAGCTTTGCGAGGCGGGCTGCTTCGCAGCTCCGGCGCAGCCGGCCAACGCAATCACGAAGACGGCGAGGATCGAGAGCTTCTTCATTCGTCACGCATGCGCCGGGTGGGACGAATCGCCCTCCTCGAACTCGCAAGAGACTATTAGGAATCTAGTTGACAACCGCCGGCGGCGGCAGTATGCTGCTACTACAAAACTAATACTTAACGGGAGACAGCGTCCGTGCCTCGTCGAAAAGCGCCAGTCCTGACCGACCATGAGTTGCGGCTGATGGAGATCCTGTGGCGCAAGGAGCGTGCAACCGTAGCCGACGTCGTGAGCGCGCTCCCGCCGCCTCCTCTCACGTACAGTACGGTGCTCACGACGCTGCGAACCCTCGAGCAAAAAGGCCACGTCACGCACGAGGAAGAGGGCCGCGCATTCGTCTACCATCCGTCCGTCCACCGGACCGACGCCGCGAAATCGGCGATCCGACACGTGCTCGACCGCTTTTTCGGGAGCTCGCCCGGCGCGCTCGCCGTGGCGCTCCTCGACGATGCGCGATTGAGCGATGCCGATCTCGCGCAAATCAAGCAAGTTCTTGCGCGCAGGCGAAAGGCTAGAACGTGATCGTTACAACGCTTTTCAACGGGTTATGGCAAGGTGCGGCGATCTTCGCAATCGCGTACGCGGTCTCTCGCGTCGTTTCGAAGCAAGACTCGGCGACACGCTATGCGCTTTGGTTCGCAACGCTCCTGGCACTTGTTATCGTACCGATCCTAACCACCGCGTCCAACACGGGCAGCCTGTTGCTCGCAGCGCTCCGGACGCATTCGACGGGAACGATGCACGTCTCGTTGCTGCCCGCGGGACCCTTCGTGCGGCACGCCGGTACGTGGATTGAGGGCGCCGTGCCGTGGACTCTGTGCATCTGGCTTCTCGGCGTGGGGGTCAACGTCGTACGCCTGGGCCGGAGTTTCCTAAGGATCCATCAGATCCGGCGCAACGCGCGCGTACTCGGCGGTGCCGATCGGGGCGTTTTTACGTCGGAAGAGATCAGCGTGCCCATCGTGGCGGGTTTCTTCGATCCGGTGGTCGTTATTCCGAGTGCGCTGCTCGCCCAGCTTGCGCCGACCGATCTCCAGCGCATCATCGAGCACGAGCGAGCGCACATTCGTCGCAAGGACCCCCTCTCGAATCTCGTCCAGCGCGTTATTGAGGCTGGGCTGTTCTTCAATCCCTGGGTCCGGTTCGCCGGCGCGTGCGTTAGCGCGGAGCGCGAAACGGCGTGTGACGATTGGGTCGTCGAAAAAATCGGGGATCCCGGTGAATATGCTGCCTGTCTGGCGACGCTAGCGCACGCTGCCCGTCCGAGCCGAGTCCCGCTGCTAACCCCGAGCGCGTTCCAATCTCGCCACGCGCTCATCTCACGCATCGAGCGCCTGAGTTCGACCAAACCCCGCCGCCTCAGGATCAACGTTTACGCCCTTGGAGTCACCATTGTGATCTTTATCGTTACGACTCTTGCGCTTCAGGCGTTTTCACCCGCGTTAGCCCTGACGCCGACCCACGCCGGTGCTCAAGGCTTGCCGGCAGCGACGACGGTGGCTGCGACGTGCGCCCGGCCCAACTCCGAAGCTTTAGTCGTTGCGGCCGCGCAGCCCGATCTGCCGCACGGGCTAAAGTTGCACGGGGCGGTCAACGTCGTCGTGACCATCGCTCCCAGCGGGCACGTGACGAGTGCAACCGTCCTGCATTCTAGCGGCAACGCGGCGATCGACGGTGCCGTGATCGATGCGGCGCGGCGCAGCACCTACTCCCCGAAAATCGTAAACTGTAGTCCGGTGCAAGGCCGTTACGTCTTCCGCGCGGAGTTCGAGCCCGGTGCTTCGCCGTAAGGCCGGGCGGCTTAATGACGTACGCCGCGGTCTCTAGTTGTTTGTCGTAGCGAATGCTCGCACGTTGCGCAAACCTGCAGCTCGCAGACCTTGCTGCACCTGCGTTCCCTCGGCCTCCGACGAAACGGGGTAGACGACGACCGCGCGGCCTTCGGCGATTGCTTCGTCAAAGTTTTCGGCCTCGTCGCCGGGAATCGGTAACGAGCCGAGATAGTGAGGGAACACCTCCGGCTCGTCGAAGTCGGCGAGCGAAGGTTCCTTACTATCGGTGAGTCCCGGCACATCGGTTCCGCCAAAATCCGTCAGCAGGCCCGTTCCGTGAGTGATATCGGGAGACGGCTCCTGCTCGACTTCTTCCGCGACATGCATGAAATTGAGAAACGAATCTTCATGCGCTTGCGTTTTTTCGCTCGCGGTCAGCACGGAAAGCCGGCTGCGATCCAGACCCGGCACGTTCCCGAGCGCGGTTTCGAGCGATGCAACATCGGATGAAGGAAAGATTCCAACGAGTAACTGACTCGCCATAGTTTACTCCTCTTGAGCGTTGGCTGCTGTACCCAGTAAGGCCGGGCGGTAACCCGTCCTGCGAACGTTCTGAGACGGACTTACGTTTTCTTACAAGAACGGCTCCGGCCGAAATCGTATGTCTGGGCGAATTCGACCGGAGTCCTTCGCATCTTGGCTAAGGGCTAAGCGACTTGGCCGACCTTACCGTGACCCCACCGGGTACGAAAATCCATTCATCGTCTTCGTCGGTGAACCGCCGGCCGGGTAACGCCAGAACGGCACCGTCCCGAAGCTTTGAGCGTTGGGTCCGATAAGGGTGGTTCCCGCAATCCAGAACTGTTCGACGTTCGCCCCCTTCTTGAGCGTTACGGTTTGCGCTACTTTGCCGGTCACGCCGGCTCAATAAATCAATCCGGCGCCTTGGTCGCCGATTGCGACGTACTTGCCGTCCCATTGCACTCCGCCGGGTTTCTTGACGTTTCGGGTCAGCATGTAGGTGTGAAACCCTCTGCGCCCTTTGGGAAGCTCCAAGAGGATGACCTGCGCCGACCGATTCCACGCGTCGATGAATAGGTTACCGTTATCGTCATAGCCGCAAAAATACGTGGAACTGACGGCATTGTCTGGGTACTCCTTAGGCCTGCCCTTCGCTTTGGCATAGACCGCAATCGCCCCGTACTCGACCGACGAAAGATTCGTGACCGCGAGATTGCCGGTACTCGGATCGACCGCGCAGCCATAGGGTGCGCCGGTCGTTGTGAGCCGCCGGATCGGGCTCGAGCCGCCATGGGCGTAAACGTCGACCCCTCCCGCTTCGTCCACGACGAAAACGTCACCGCCTTTGTCGGCGCAGAGTCCCGCGACGGAGCCAAAGCCGGTCAGCTTCCCCATGAGGATCCCGGCGGGATAGGTGTAGAAGGAGACCGCGTTGGCGCCGAGATCTGAGACGTAGAGCAGGTCCTGGAGAGGCCCGGAGCTATGGCGTCCGCCGGCGCCTGCGACGGGATGACGACCGGTGCCGGCGCCGCGCAAGCCGCGGGCCTTACGACGGCCGCACACAAAACGAGCGCGGTTCGATTATAGCCGCCCATAAAGCCATTCTACACGCTCCTCCAAATCGATGTCGCGGATATTGCATCACCGCCTACTTTGTGATACAAAGTAGTAAACTTTGCATCGCAAAGTATTGCTCGATCGGAAAGGTTGTCGGATGCTCAAACGTCTCGCCGCGATCGTTTTCATTTTCTGCTCGGCTAGCCTGGCCTGGATGATTTTGGGAGGGACGCTGGTGCAGCGCACCGGGCAGTCCGACGCGAGCCAGCGCGAGAAGCTCACCGCCCAATGGGGCAGCGCCCAGACGCAAATGGCGCCGCAAGTCAACGCGCGCGTCGCGGTGGGTAAGCACAGCTACGACAACGTCGTCGTGCCGATCCAAAGAAGCCGGATCAACGTCGACCTCCACCTCGAGCAGCGGCGCGACGGACTCCTCTGGTACAATCTCTACGATGTTCGGTTCGTCGCACACTATCGAATTCGCAACGATACGGCCAGCCGGCAGTTGTCGGTGCACTTCCCGCTTCCATCTAGCGACGGGACCTATGCGAATTTCGGCTGTTCCATCGGGGGGCGACGGGTCGCCGACGCGAGCGCGCTCGATCAGGGCTATGTCGGCTTCGATCTTGCGCCCGGCCAAGAGACGTCCCTCGACATAGGTTACTTTTCACGCGGCATGGGGACGTGGAGCTATCGCTTCGGGAGCGACGTCGCTTCCGTTAACGATTTCTCTCTCACGATGACCACGAACTTTGACGCGATCGATTTCCCTCCACAGACGTTGCTGCCGGTCGACGAGCGGCGACTGCAGAAAGGCTGGCGCCTGCAGTGGCGCTACGCGACGCTCGTAACCGGCAACGGCATCGGGATGGCCTTCCCCTATCCGCTTCAGCCCGGTCCGCTGGCACAGCGGATAACGTTTTGGGCGCCAGTCGCGCTGTTCTTCTACTTTTTCGTGATGCTCGTGATCACGACGTTGCGCAAGATCGACTTGCATCCGGTCAACTACTTCTTCCTGGCGGCGGCATTCTTTGCGTTCCACCTGCTCTTTGCATATTTGGTGGATCGCATGCCGATCGAGGCAGCATTTGTAATCTGCTCGGCGGTCACGCTGTTCCTCACGATCTCGTATCTGCGCTTAGTCGTCGGCTGGCGATTCGCTGCGGTCGAGAGCGGGCTCGCCCAGCTCGTCTACCTCATCCTCTTTTCGTACGCACTCTTCAATGAGGGCTGGAGCGGCCTGACGATCACCGTCGGCGCGATCGTCACGCTGTTCGTGGCGATGCAGACGACGGGCCGAATTCGATGGAGCGAAAGACTTGCCGGCGCCTGAACTTCGTGCGGCCAGGGCAAGCGACGTCGAGCGCCTGGCGCCACTGTTCGAACAGCTCGGCTACCCCGCCGATCCGCCGGAGATCCGGGCGCGGCTCGAAGGGTTACGAGACGATTCTAGGGTGCTGGTGGCGGTGACCGAACGCGGCCTGCTCGGCTTCGTTGCCGTGGAGCTTTCGCGCGACTTCATCGTTGGAAAGCGCGCGACGATTCTAGGCCTCGTCGTCGCGGACGGATCGCGGAGCGAAGGCATCGGGGCGGCGCTCCTCGATGCGGCGGAAGCTTGGGCGTTTCAGCGCGGGGCGGCAGTGGTCAGCGTCAGATCGAACGTCATTCGCGACGGGGCGCATCGCTTCTACGAACGGCAGGGTTACCGCCGGATTAAGAGCCAGCACGTTTTTGAGAAGCGCAAGCCGTAACGAGCGATTCCAGGGCTCCATCCATCGCCGCGATACGCGGATCCATACCGGTGACGCCATAGCGGGTCGCAATCTCGACCATCGGTACGTACGCTATGCTGGTCGAACCGCTCTCTTCCCATACGAGAAGCTTGAGCGGAAGCTCGAGCGCCACCAGCGGAAACGCTTGCATCAACGGCGTTCCGCCCCGCGGGTTTCCAAAGACAAGCAGCGACGTCGGGCGCAGGTTCAAGCCGGCGGACGTCGCCGCCGGGGACTGATCGATCGTCGCAAAGATCGTATTTCCGCCGTCCAGGATCGCCCGGGAAAGCCGTGCGACGGTTTCCGCGTAGCCGTAGCGACTCTGTGTTATCATCGCTGGAACTCTCTATCTGGGATCGATCGCTACCTGCCGCCGGACGTTCGTTTTGGTGCGGTTTGAATCGGCGCGTCTGCGGTACAAACGCCATGGCACATGGACGCTCAAGCGGCTGCTCGCGAGGCCGGCCTACGATACGTCGACGATCGGCGTCCCGGCATCACCCGGCGCCGGCGCGGGCAACACTTTGCTTATTTCCATTCGGACGGAAAACCGGTCCGGGACGAAGGCGAGCTCGCGCGAATTCGCGGCCTGGCGATTCCGCCCGCCTATCGCGATGTCTGGATCTCCCCGATCCCGAACGGTCATATGCAAGCCACCGGCCGCGATGCGCGCGGACGCAAACAATACCGTTACCACAAGCGCTGGCGCGAGGTCCGCGACGAAGCGAAATATCAGCGCTTGGTCGCCTTCGGGCGCGCCTTGCCGAAGATTCGTGCGGCGATTACGGCCGACTTGAACGAAACCGGTATCCCCCGGAGGAAGGTGCTAGCCGCCGTCGTTGTGCTGTTGGACGCGACCGGAATCCGCGTGGGCAACGAAGAGTATGCGCAGGCGAATGGATCGTTCGGGCTGACGACGCTGCGAACGCATCACGTCAAGCTGAACGGCTCGCAAGTGAGGCTGAATTTTCGCGGCAAGACCGGCCGCAAGCACCTCATTACCCTCGACGATCCGAGGCTGGCGCGTATCATCAAACGCTGCCGCGATCTTCCCGGCGAAGAGCTTTTCACGTATATCGGCGATGACGACGCAGTAAACAGCGTAAGCTCCGACGACGTCAACGAATACATTCGCGAAATCGCAGGCGACGATTTTTCCGCTAAGGACTTCCGCACGTGGATCGGCACGGTCGAGTGCATTGCCGCGCTCGCCGAGGCCGCGGCGCACGCCGCGGAGGCGAAACGAAACGTCGCCCTAGCGTTGGAGCGGGTGGCCGAGCGCCTGGGCAACACGCCGGCGATTTGCCGCAAAGCCTACGTGCACCCAGCCGTGATCGAAACCTACACGCGGCTGCGTCGCTTGCCGTCCTCCCGGAACCGTCGTGGAGCGAAGCATCGTCGCGGCGCGCTGTCGCAGCGGGAACGCTCCGCCCTGCGGTTCGTCGAACGTTGGGAAAGCCTCCGCCGTTAGGCCGGCGCGGTTTCGAAGTGGAGCGAGCTGCGGAACGTTCGCACGGAATCGGCGAGCAACTCCGCCTGTTCGGGCTCGGCGTTCTCTTGAAGATGTGGGAACGCTTTATTCTCTTCCTCGTCGATGTGGTGGAGAACGGCGTCCTGGAATTTCTCAGCCTTCGACTGAAAAGCGACGTCATCACCCTCCTTTAGCATCGAATCGAGCTCGAAGAGCAGCACGTCGGCTTCGGCGGTTTCGTGATACAAATGCGCGGACTCCGCCTTGCTCCCGGCGACCTTGTTGATCGCGGGATAGACCAAGTTTTCTTCCGTCGCGTTATGGATGGTGAGGGCGCCCTTGAGTTGCTCCAAGACTTGCTCTCGCGACGATCGGTTGGCTTTGGTGAGCCGGCTGAGAAGCTTCTTGATGACCTTATGATCGTTCAGAAGGATCTCGACCGCGCCGTTGCCGCGTACCGGTAGCAGTGTGGTGTCGATTTGCATTTATAAGCCTCGCTGGTCGGAACTGAGATGCCTTTCGATACCCCACCGCAGCGCGACCAAAACTCAGTAGGCGAGCGCTGCTCTCCGTCCCGGTTGCGGCGTTACTTGCCAACAGCCGCGTCGATTTCGGCCAGGTACCGGCGTCGCAGCTCGGCGTCTATGAAAGAGGCTTCGAACGAGTTTCGCGCTAGCGTAACGAGCTGTTCGTCGCTGAGCGAAAGCGCTGCGGCGGTCTCGCGGAAATTATCGCCGACGTAGCCGCCGAAATATGCCGGATCGTCGGAGTTGCAGGTCGCGACCAGGCCCGCCTCGAGCATGATCTTTAAAGGGTGCGCCGCGAGGTTCGGCACCACGTGCAAGCGCACGTTCGAGAGCGGGCACACCGTAAGCGGCATGCGTTCGGTACGCAACCGCGCGACGAGCTTGGGATCGTCGAGACTGCGCACCCCGTGGTCGACGCGCGAAACTTTGAGCAAATCGAGCGCCTCCCAAACATACTCGGGACCGGCCTCCTCGCCGGCATGGGCTACAGTGAGAAAGCCCTCCGCGCGCGCCCGATCGAAAACCGCTTGGAATTTCGAGGGTGGATTACCGCGTTCGGCCGAGTCGAGCCCGACGCCGATGATTCGCTCCTTGTAGGGAAGCGCGCTTTCCAACGTCGCCATGGCCGACTCCGCAGACATATCGCGAAGGAAGCACATGATGAGGTGCGATGTGATGCCGAAGTTTTTCCGGCCGTCGGCCAGTGCGCTGGCGATTCCATCTACCACCACGGCGAATGCGACGCCGCGCTTCGTGTGCGCCTGCGGATCGAAGAAGATCTCGGCGTGGCGCACGCCCTGCCCTCGAACTCGTTTCAAATATGCCGTGGTGAGATCGTAGTAATCCCGTTCGACGCGCAGCGCTTCCATACCGTGGTAATAAACGTCGAGAAACGATTGGAGGTCGGTGAAGTTGTATGCTTCGCGCAGCGTTCCGACGTTCGGGTAATTGAGCCGCACGCCATTGCGTTCGGCAATCGTGAAGATCAGTTCGGGTTCGAACGTGCCCTCGATGTGGAGATGCAGCTCGGCCTTGGGCAGCTTGACGACGTCCAGCGAGCGTGAAGCTTGCGGCGCTAGCGCGCCGGCAGCCGCGGGAAGACCCATCAGGGCTGTAACTGCCGTGAGAAATCGGCCACGATGCATCCCTCTACCTCACTACGTTGCTTGGCCGCGGTCCCTTCGACGGCTTGCCCGCTTGTCCCCGGGGCGTCTTGGGCTACGGCTCCCGATGCGCGAGCGCGTCGCACTTGGCCGCGAAGATAAAATCGCTCTCGGTCAATCCGCCGATTTTATGCGTCCAGATTTCGACGTTGAGGCTTCCCCAAGACACGTGCAGATCGGGATGATGTTGCTGTTGCTCGGCCATCTCGCCGATGCTCACCGCAGCCCGCATCGCCTCCGCAAAATCTCCGAAGCGGTAAGTGCAACTCAAGGTTTTGACGATGCCGCGCTTGGTGTCGTTGCGCTCGACCACGTGCCAGCCCGCTCCGAGCTGCGTTAGCAGCGGCTGGATTTCGGCGTCACTTAGGGGTGGGACGCCACCACGGCAAGGTATGCATTCGCGCTGCGCGAGCTCGCTGTTCGAAGTCATGTCGGGAAGCTTTCTATCAGGTGCGCGACGGCGGCCGGCTGTTCGATGATCGCGTAATGCGACGCGCCCGGCAACACGACGTGCCGAGCCCCGGTAATCAATGCCGCGACCCTCACCTTGGAGGCCTCGGGCTGGTCGTTTTCCGGCGCGACGACTAACGTCGGCGCCACTATCGCTTTCGTTTTTTCGGCGAAATCGGCGTGCGCCCACGATTCGAAGGATTCCAGCGCGACGTTGCGCGGTGTCTTCGCCGCTGCCGCGCACAAGCGCTCGAGCAGCGCCGGGTCGCACCCATTGGAAAGCGTACGCGCCAGCCACGCGCGCGCCTCGACCGAATCGCCGGCCGTCGCACGCAGATAGGCCTCCCCTTTAGGTGAAAAGCCGGCGCCGCCGGCCGGAATCGGCGCAATCAGCACGAGCCCTCCGACGACTTCGGGCGCATCGACCGCCAAGCGTAACGCGACCGTCGCTCCCATCGAGTGCCCAACGACGAGGACCGGCCCGAGTTGGAGGGACTCGATCAGCTCGCGAAGGTCGGCCGCATAACGTTCGAGATTATATGGTCCGGGAGTGGCGCTCGCATCACCGCTCCCGCGCAAATCCACCGCATGCGTCCGCACCGAGGATTCGAGCTCGGCAACGACGCCGTTCCAGACCGAACGATCCGCTTGCCACCCGTGGACCAACAGGACGGCGGCGCGGCCGCCGTCGTCGGCTGCCGTACCGAGCCTCAGTTCAAGCTCGTCGCCTGCGGTACGGGGCGCCCCTCGTCGAGGTCGAGAACGTCAAACCACGTTACGATGTCCCGACGCCCGGGCGCCACCTGATCGCGCAGTTTCTCAAAATACTCGAAGCTGTGCGATCCGGGATCGGGGTGCCAGTGCAGGCGGTCGCTGTTAAAGCGCTCGATTTCAGCCGGGGTCTTCTTGGAAAGAAACTCGCGCTGCACCCAATCGGCGATCGCGTCGTCGGCGGCGAGCTCCTTTACTTTGCGGGCAAACTCTTCGCCGTTCGTGCCGAGAAACTCGAAGAGTGGCTTGTCGTGCGGACAATCGTAGTCGTACTCGCCCAAATGGCCCTCGTTGCGTGCTCTCGCCTTGTCGATGACGCGCTTGAGCGAAACGAGCCCCAGCAGTTTTTCTTTGGGGCTGCGCGGTTTCTCTATCGTTAAATCCATGATCTCCTCTCAGATGCGGTGTAGCCTCCAATCCTGCCAGCCCGTCACGAGTTGCAGACCTCCCGTCCGCGACGTTCGCGTCGCCGAGCGAGCCCTCGGAGTCCGTGTTGGGGCTAGTACGAAGGGTGGTCTTGGCAGTGCTCCACCGAGGGATCGTCGCTGGGAAAGACCGTGAAGATGGTGCCGCGCCTCACGACGATGTTTTTGCCCTTACGAAAGTAGTTGAAGAGGCCGATTGCGGCGCCGACGCCGGGAATTGGAATCGCACCCAGGTAGCCTGGGATGCTGTCGTTTGCGCCGGCCTTTTCCAACGAATCCGTGTTGTGGTTGAGTATTACGCCAAGCCTCTTGCCGTCGGGCATCGTCAGATACCGCGGCTCTAAGACGAGCACGCCCGGGCGCGCATCGTGAGTTCCCGCTGGCGACGCGACGGCCACGATGCCATAGCCCATCGTGCGCTGCGGAATCACGACGCTCGGCCCGCTGGTAACCGCGTTGACCGTTTCGAACCTAAAAAAATCGCCCGGCCGGGCTTCCGAGGAATCGATGCTGTCCATCATCTGCACGGCAACCACCGTGCACCGGTCGGCCGCCATGGCGGGCGCGTTCTCGGGCGTCGCCGCAAAAACCGTTGCGGTGCACGCGACGGCCGTGCAGAAGAAGCGAAACACGAACGCCGCCACGGCCTTACGTCCGCCTCGGAACGAGATGCAGCTCGCCTGCCGCGTAGTCGAGCTGCATGACGAACTGGTCCAAGAAGGCCGCTCCCAAATGACCGAACGCGGTGCCTTGTAAGGTTTGCGTCGTTCCGATGCGCTGCGGACCCGTGCGATAATCGCCAATGCGCACCTGTGGAATTTCGCCAATCATCTCGACGCTGCTGCCGCCGATGCCGCCAACGGACCGGCGTTGGGTAACCGTGAACAGTCCCGGATGCTTGGCATAAAAGTCGTAAGCCAGGTTGATATTCGACTCGTCGCCGGTATCTACTGCCAGCCGCGCCTCGACCGCTCCCAGCCCCACGTTGACCACCGGGATGAAGTTTTCGAAGGCGAGCGGCACGTTGATCGCGTTTCGCATCGGCGGCGCGTTAAAACGGACCGTGTGTGCGTCGCTGTCTATTTCGATCCCGGACGTGCCGAAGATGTCGGCCCCGAGCACGGCGTCGTATCCATAGCGCCGAAGGTCGTTGAGCACGACGTAGTACGCATCGGGATAGGTGGCGTTGCCGATGCGCAGCGGTCCTGCTCGCACCACTTGGGTCGAATATCCTCCCAGACCGCGCACTTGATAGTTTCCGACGACCGGCGCTCCCAAGCGGCTCGCCAGTTCGGAGCTGATCGAGAGCCCCGAGTTGCCCGTATCGATCAGGCACCGCACGGCGATTCCGCCCACGGTGCAGTCGACGATCGGCGAAACGGCTTTCGGATCGGTCGGAATCGCTTCCGGCTGCCCACTGAACGAGGGTGTCAGGCCGCGCGGCGGTTGGAATGGCGACGAAACCGCGGCGCGATCGTCATAACGCTCGAGGATTCGGCCGTCGTGCAGCACTTCGAACGGCAGCGTGAGGGCGCCCACGCGCCGATAGTTGCGATACTCGAAGGTTTCGCGTCCGTCGAGCCCTCGCGCGAAGTGTATCAAGCCGCTTTGTGGATCGACGTACAGCCGTAGCGGAACGGCATCCACCTCAGCGATCACGATCGTTCGATAAAATTTGCCCCCAATCGTCGCCAAACCGGCTGCGCCGATACGGCCGCCGCGTGCGATGAATGATGGCATCAAAAACTCCACCGACGCGACGAGGCGAAGCGCGCGCAGATAGGGTTCGAGTTGAGGCGACGGCGCCAGCGTCGTCCCATTCATGTTGAACGAATACAGTCGCTCGCCGTTGAAGTAGGTGCCGTCGCAAATTGCACCGGTGCAGTGCCGCACCATCACGCTCAGACCCGCGCTTTCGCTCGAAACGACGGTGGGCGCTCCGTTGAGCGTCAGCCGAGCCACGGAAACGATGTGCGCTTGCCAAATCGGCCCGCTCGCCACGCGCATTTGCTCGAGCAGGCGGACCACGCCGTTGTCGGTCCCCTGTGCTCCAAGCGTTGCCGGCACCAGCGCGAAGAGCAAAGCAACCCGAGTGGCGAACCCCATGATGATGGAGTTCGAGTCACTTGACGGCTACCTTCTCGATAACGTGCCGTCGAAAGCGGAAGTGGTGCGCGAGCTGCTCGAACGCCGGCCGCATGCTGCCGGCGCGGCGCCCTTCTACGAGGGCATTGAGCGCCTCGGCGCACGCACTCCCGACCTAACGCTGATTGCCTTGCGTCTGGTTCTCGCCGGAAAAAAGGCTGACGATGCCACGGTCACGTGGTTGCGCGACGTCGTCGCTCGGGCGCGCGCCGGCGAAGCCGGAGCTCGCGAGGAATACCGGACGATCGATCGACTCCAAGAATAATGGGGCTTGTCGTCGACTCGCTGGTCGTTTACTACGCCGGGCATTGCGTGCCCGCGCTCGATCGCGTTTCGATCGACGTCGCGCAAGGCTCGACGCTTGCCGTCGTCGGCCCGTCGGGAGCCGGAAAGAGCACCCTGCTGCGCGTCATCGCGGGATTGCTCCTCGCTCAGGAGGGCGACGTTCGGCTCGACGGAGAGTCGGTCACGCGATTGCCGCCGCAGAAACGGCGCATCGCACTCGTTTTTCAAGACGATGCGCTCTTCGGCAACATGACCGTTAGACAAAATCTCCGCTTCGCGCAACGGCGTGACGCCGGCGACGCCGCCGTCTCAGAAACCGCGCTCGCCTTGCACGTCCACAAACATCTCGATCGCCGGCCGCGTCAGCTCTCGGGGGGCGAGAGACAGCGGGCATCGATCGCGCGCGCGCTGCTCTCGGATCCGCTCGCGCTGCTGCTCGACGAACCATTAGCGCACCTCGACCCGTCGCTGCGCCGCTCCGTTCGGGATGAAGTGATCGGCGTGCGCCAGCGGTTCGCCGGGCCGATCCTCTACGTGACCCACGATCACGTCGAGGCAATGAGCGTCGGCGACTTGCTCGCGGTGCTGATCGAGGGTCGTATAGAAGACGTTGGCGAACCGCAGCGCGTTTATGACTCGCCCCGCACCGTTGCCGTCGCGCGCTTTCTTGGGGAGCGTCCGATGAATCTTTTTTCGGACGGCGACGCGATCGTCGGCATACGGCCCGAGCGTGTCGAACTGACCAGCGACGGCGGCTTGCGCGGCCGGATCGTCCGTCGCGAAACGACGGGCGCCGATGCCTATCTCGAGGTCGAAACGGCACGCGGTGCGATCGTCGTCCGGGTTGGCGCCTCGCGTGAGGTACGCAGCGGCGAGCTCGTGGGCCTCGAACTTCCGGCAAGGTTCGTACGTCGCTTCGACGCAGATAGCGGGATGGCGATCGCGTGAGCCGCACGGCGGACTTGGCGCGCGGCATCATCGTCGCCGGCATCCCCGGTAACCGCGTTGACGCACGGCTACCCAACTTTGGCGGTTATCTGCTTTTCGAGCGGAACGGCCCGACGCTTCCGGAGATCCGCGCGCTCACCGATGCGTTGCGCGCGCGCGACGAGCTGCCCCCGCTAATCGCCGTCGACCAGGAAGGCGGGCGCGTGATGCGTCTGCAGCGTGGCGTCGAGCCGATGCCTTCGATGATGGCGCTCGGCGCAGCGGCCGACATCGAGCTTGCGCGGCGCATGGGCGAGCAGATGGCGGTCGACTTGCGGCGAGCTGGATGCACGCTGGATTTTGCACCGGTGCTCGACTTGGCGGTCGATTCGCGGAACACGGTGATCGGAACGCGTTCGTTGGGTGCCGATCCGCTGCAAGTCACCGCGCTCGGCGCTGCGTTCGCCCGCGGCTTACAAGACGGCGGCATCCTTCCCTGCTACAAACACTTTCCCGGCCACGGCGCAACGGCCGTCGACTCGCACGAAGCCCTGCCGATCGTAGACTGCGACGAAGCGACGCTGCGCGCGGGCGACCTCGTGCCGTTTGCCGCCGTAGCGAAGGGTGCACCGGCGATGATGAGCGCTCACGTCGTGGTGCGCGCGTTCGATTCGACGCGTCCGGCAACGCTCTCGCCTCGGATCGCAACCACGCTGCTGCGCGGCGAGCTGGGCTTTGGTGGCGCGTTCGTTTCCGATTGCTTGGAGATGAACGCCGTGGCGAGCGGCTCGCGAGAGAACGCCGTAGCGGCGCTGAGCGCCGGAGCGGACGCGCTGCTCTTCAGTCACGACCTCGAAGCGGCCAACGCCGCGGTCGAAGCGATTGAGGCGGCCGTCGACGATCGCCGAATTCCGCTGGAACGTTTGGAAGAAGCCCACGCACGCGTGCAACGATTGCGGCTGGCCGGGTCTCGACCGCTGCCGCTCGATGCTCCGCCTCCCCACCCCGGCGTGGGGCGCGAAGTTGCTCGCCGCGCGGTCACGCTGCTGCGCGGCGTCGCGTACGCCGATCCGCTAGCCTCCATCGTAATTTCTTTTGGAGGCGGCGAGGCGACGCTGGAGCGCGAAGCCCCGGCGCTCCAACATGCGTGCCTGCCGGTCGAGCCCTCGCAAGAGGACGTCGGAGCCGTGCTCGAGTCGATGGAAGGGTCGCAGCGCCGCCCAATCGTGCTGATGCGCCGCGCGCATCTTTATCCGGCACAAGCCGACGCGATCCGCAGCATACTGCGGTTATCTCCCGACGCCCTCGTCGTCTCGATGCTCGAGCCCTTCGACCTCGAGCTCTTCGGCAACGCTCGACATTTGGTTGCCGTGTATGGCGACGATCCGGCTTCGATCGGCGGCCTCGCCGACGTCCTCTTCAGCGGGAGCATCCCCAGCGGCCAGCTCCCCATCACGCTCGCACCGTGACGCGGTTCGATCGAGTCGATGAGGTATTGCGCGGAGCCGCCGGCGTCGAGTTCACTGGAGCGGTTGCGCGCATAGAACATCGCGGGCGGCTGGTGTTCGAGCGCGCGTACGGCGCGACGCGTGCCGACGCGCTCGGGCGTGCGGTTTATGTAGACACAGTTTTCGATCTGGCCTCGCTGACGAAACTCTTCGTTGCGACGCTCCTCCTGCAATCGGTCGCCGCCGGGCATCTCGAGCTGGACCAACCGCTGACCGAGATCATCCCGGAATGGCGCGCCAAACCCCACGCTGCGATTACCGCCCGCATGTTGCTGGCGCATACCTCAGGCATGAACTCAGGCGCGGATTACCGCGCGATTCTCGACGAGGACGTCGAATCGTTCGCGCTGACCTCCGAACTCATTGCCCCGCCCGGGGAGCGCGTCATCTACAGCGATCTGGGCTTCATTGCTATCGGCATCGCCCTGGCAGTCGTGCACCGTCGCTCGCTCGCATCGATCGTGCGCGATTCCTTTTCAGCCTCACCGATTTTCCGGCCGCGCGGCCGCCGGCGCTTCGAAATCCCCGCGACCGAAGACGACGGTTGGCGGGGCCGCGTTCAAGGTTTCGTGCACGACGAGAAAGCCTACCTCATGGGAGGCGTTGCGGGACACGCCGGACTCTTCGGGACGGCCGCGGACATTGCCGCGCTAACGGAGTGCTATCTCGGTCCGTCGCACGGGCGGGATCGCCAAATTCTCCCGCAAACGCTCGCAGCCGAGGCGATCGCCGAACAAGCCTACGAACCCGTGCTGCGCCGCGGGTTGGGATGGGCGCTCAAAACCAACGACGATAACTCCTGCGGACGCTTTTTTGATTCCGCTTCTTTTGGTCACACCGGTTTCGTCGGCACGTGCGTTTGGGCAGATCCGGTCCGCGATCTCCAGGGCGTGCTGTTGACCAATAGCGTCTACTTCGGGCGCAATTCTCCGTCAAACTCCGGGCCGGCGCTGCGGCCACGCTTTTACGAGGCGATGGTCGAGGACTTGAGCGTTTAGGAATCATGTTGGCAATCGGATTGATGAGCGGAACTTCGCTCGACGGGGTGGATGCCGCCCTCGTGCGCATCTTGCCGAGCGGGTCGGGATACGACGTGGCCCTGCAACGGTTCGAAACGCACCCGTTCGAATCGCCGCTGCGCGAGGATCTGCCGGCGGCGCTTCCGCCGAATGCGGGCAGCGTGGCGGCGGTTGCGAATTTGCATCACCGCCTGGGCTGCGCCTACGCGCACGCCGCTCGCCAGGTCGCGGGCAGCGATCCGATCGATTACGTCGCATCCCACGGGCAAACCGTATGGCACGACGGACCGGCAGGTATGACACTGCAAATCGGCGATCCGTTCGTCATTTCCGAGCTTCTGGATGCGACGGTCTGCTTCGACTTTCGGAGTGCCGACTGCGCCGCGGGCGGGCACGGCGCGCCGCTCGTCGCCCGTGTGGATGCGCTGCTGCTTTCGAGTGGCGACGAAGATCGCGTCGCACTCAATCTGGGCGGCATCGCAAACGTGACGCTGCTGCGAAGCCAAGCCGTGCCCGAGCAGGCAACGGCCTTCGATACCGGCCCAGGGAACATGCTGATCGATGCTTTCGTAAGCCTGAAAACTAACGGCAGCCGGCGCTTCGATGCAAACGGCGGACTCGCGGGAGCCGGTAGCGTCGATGCGGATCTTCTCGCGACCATGCTCGCCGACGACTACTTTTCGGAGTTGCCGCCTAAGACGACGGGTCGCGAGGACTTCGGCTCGCACTTCCTGATGCGCCAGGGCGAACGGCTCGAGCGCATGTCGCTCGAGGACGGCGCGGCAACGCTCACCGAGCTGACCGCCACTTCGGTAGGGCAAGCGATCGAACGGGCAGGATTCGCCCACGCGCGCATCATTGTCAGCGGTGGCGGCGCGCACAATTCGACTCTGCTCGCGCGGCTCGCGGCACGGCTGAAATATGCGCGCGTCGAAACCTCGGATAGCATGGGGATTCCGATTGACGCCAAGGAGGCGATGGCTTTTGCGGTGCTCGGATACGAAACGTTGCGCGGGCGCGCCGGCAACGTGCCGGCCGCAACCGGCGCCCGTCACCCGGTCGTGCTCGGAGCGATCGCGCCGCGCCGGCTGTCAGCCCTCATCGAACGAGTCGGGGCCGAGTGTCGCAGCTCGTCGTAGGCGTCGATGCAGGCGCGAGCCACACGGTTGCGGCGCTCGCGCGGCTCATTGCATGAGCTCGCGGCTTCCGCCCACCGAAGAAGTCAATGCGCACAGCAAAGGCCTCGACGGGCTCGAGACCCGCGCTTTGGTCGAAACGATCGTCGCCGACCAGCGGGCCTCGGTCGAGGCGGTGCTTGCGCAGTCCGCAACGATCGCTCGCGTCGTCGACGCAATAACCGCCCGGCTCAAACGCGGAGGAACGTTGCACTATGTCGGCGCCGGCAGCAGCGGGCGCATTGCGACGCTCGATGCCGCCGAAATGCCGCCGACGTTTGGAACGCCTCCCGATCGCGTGCGCGCGCACGTCGCCGGCGGCGTTGCAGCGCTGCTCGCGTCCGTGGAGGGCGCCGAAGACGACTCGCGAGCCGGCGCGGCGCTGACGGAACGCTCGGTGGAAGCGCGAGATGCGGTGATCGGCATTTCCGCTAGCGGCTCTGCCGCTTACGTCGTTGCGGCCATCGAGCGCGCTCGTAAAACCGGTGCGTACACGGTCGCGATCACGAGCGTCGCGCGATCGGCGCTTGCGCGCGCCGCGGAGGCGGCCATCGTGCTTGAGACCGGACCCGAAGTTCTCGCCGGATCGACCCGCCTTAAAGCCGGAACGGCACAGAAGATTGCGCTCAACGCGATCTCAACGGCCGTGATGGTTCGTTTAGGCAAGGTGCACGACAACCTAATGGTTGACGTCGTTTCCACGAACCGTAAACTTCGCGCCCGCGCCCTTCGGCTCGTCCGAGAACTCGCGGGCGTGGACGAGGAACGAGCGCGAGAGCTCCTCGACGCCGCGGGCAACCGCGTAAAAATAGCGGTCGTGATGGAACGGCGAGCGGTCGACGCGACGCAAGCGCAAGCGTTGCTCGAGCAACACGGCGGAGCGCTCCGAGAGCTCATTTGATGCCGATCTTTGCGCTGCTGCTTGCGGTTATCGCGTTCGTTCCGATCGACGATCGGCCCGTAACGTCGCAGCTTCCCGTAATGCTCGGGCGCATCGCAGGCGTTCCGCTCGAAGCAGCGCCGCGCGGCCTGCTCGGACACTTTATCGATGCCGGGCGCTCGGACGCGCTGATTGCGTGGCTCAACCATGAAGCCGCCAAACCGGAAACCGGCGCCTTCGTGATCTCAACCGACATGCTGGCTTACGGCGGTTTGACCGCATCGCGGATTCCCGGACCGTCGTTTGCGGACGCCGACTTTCGATTGCGGGAATTCGAGCGCTTGCGCGCGCGCCGCCCGCGCGCGTGGATCGGGGCCTTCGGCACGATCATGCGCCTGGCACCGACCGGCATTCCCGCGGGAACGCCGTTTTTCGCCGCCTATCCAACGTGGCAGTACCTGCAGGAGTACGCGAATCTTCACGACCCGCCGTTGCCCGGCGAAGAAGCGACGGCGCAGCGCCTTCGCGATCTGATCGGCAGCCCGACACTGGATGCATATCTCGCAACGCGAGCGCGCGACCTCGCAATCGACCGGATCCTTTTGAGGCTGACCGCGAACGGCACGATCGATCGCCTCGTCCTCGGTCAGGACGATGCCGGGCCGATAGGGTTGCACGTCCGGGACGTGCGATTGCTGCAGGCGGAGCTCGCCGATGCCGCGCTCGAGGGTCGCGCTTCCATCGAGCCGGGTGCCGACGAGCTGGGCATGGCACTGGTAGCGCACGCGATTGCGCGCGTCGCAAAGTGGACGCCCCGCGTAGCGGTGCATTATTCGACGCCCGACGGCGCTTCGTATCAGGATCCGATCGAGTACGCCCCCATTTCGAACGCCATCGACGCGCTCGTCGGCGTCTGTGGCGGAGTGCTCGACGACCAACATCCCGACATAGCGCTCTACGTGCGCGTTCCGCAGACGACGCCCAATGCCGACGACGCCTTGGCCGCCGCAATGGCCGGGGACGTCTCTGGCGGCCGCTCCGTCGCTCTTGCGGATCTTTCTTATCTAACGTCGTACGGCGATCAAGCTAGATTTGCGCAGCGTATCCTCGCGTCGGGCTTAGCGTCTCGGCTGGATGCCTATTCATCGTGGAATACCAACGCCAATACCGTCGGCACGGCATTGGCCGAGGCGATCGCCGCGGTCGCCGGCCGGCGAATGCACAGCTACGACGCGCTCGCGCATCGAACGATGCAGTTTACGCTATTTCTGGACGACTACGCGTTTCACGATTTGGTCCGCCCCGACCTCAACGCGGCGCTCGCCGCCGAAGGCATCACCGATCACACGCTGCTCGCCCCCGAGATTGCGGCCTCGGTGGCCGAGCGCGACCGCGCCTTGTTGTGGAGCGACGCAATAACGCTTCTCGGGCAACTCGATCCCGGTTACCACATCGCCGCGATGTCGATCGGCCTGCCCTGGAATCGCACGTTCGAAACCTCCATCGACGTCGGCCTCGCGCCCAATCTTTAGTCTCTCATCTTGTTATGAGCGCGTAGCGCAGCGACGGCCTTCTCGACGTCAAACTCTAGGGGCGTGGCGCCTTGTGCGATGCACTCCGCGTTGCCGGCCCACAGCGGCGAGTGCGAGGTTTCAGCCGCCGGTTTCACCGCGAAACGCGGTCGCGCGAGCCCGCGTGCGAAGTGCATCGTATGCATCGCGCCGCCAGCGCTTTCCGTGCAGACCAAAACCACGGCGCGCGCACGTTCCGCCTGTTGGCGGTCGCGTTCGATCAGGGCTTCATCGGATACGGGCGTCCCCGGCGGGCATACCGAGACGATCGCGCCGCCGCCATCGAGAATTTCCTGTTCCAGCGCGACGTGTTCCGGCGGATAAGTGCAGCCGAATCCGTACCCCACAAAGGCGACCGTCGGCACGCGTGCCGCCAACGCGCCGCGGTGCGCCGCAGCGTCGATTCCGAGCGCGAGGCCGGCGATGATCGGCTCGCCAAGCTTCGACGCGAGCGCGTACGCGAAGTCCGCCGCCGCGGGAGGCGGCGTCCGGCTCCCGACGATCGCTACGCCGCCCGCGGGCAGCGTACCGCGAATATAGAGCATCGGGTCGAAACCTTAGAGTTCCAGGTAGGATCGGTCGAGCTCGGCGACGTCGCTGCATCCCAGGAGTCGCAACGTGCGAATGACGTCGCTGCGCAAGACCTCGATCGCCCGGGCAACGCCGGCAGCGCCCGCGGCGCCAAGACCGTATGCATACGCTCGTCCGATCAGTACGGCGCGAGCGCCCAAGCACAGCGCCTTAACGACGTCGCTTCCCCGGCGGATGCCTCCGTCTAAGAAAACCTCCGCGCGCCCGCGGACGGCCTCGACCACTTCGGGCAAGGCTCGTAAAGTCGGCGCAACGTAGTCGAGCTGGCGACCTCCGTGGTTTGACACGACGATTCCTTCGGCGCCGATATCGATCGCGCGCCGCGCGTCCTCCCCGCTGAGCACGCCCTTGATGACGATCGGCCCGCGCCACGCGTTGCGTATCCATCCCATGTCGTCCCAGCATACCGTCGAACGCTCGAGGGCGGCGGCGACGTCTTCGTAAGCCATCGGGCCTTGGCCCGCGATGACGACGTTGGGAAACTTCATCATTCCGCCGTCGCGCACGAAATCGAGCAGCCATCGCGGACGCGCCAGCAGTTGGGGAACGTACGGCAACATCCGCAGGAGATTCCCGCTGACCAGTTCGCTTCCACCGTTGCGCAAATCACGCTCGCGTTGCCCGGCGACCGCGGTGTCGATCGTTACGACGAGCGCTCCGAATCCCGCGGCCCGCGCCCGCACGATCGCGTCGGTTGCTGCATCGCGCCCGCCCAACAGATAGAGCTGATACCAAACCGGTCCCGACGAGGCCGCTCTGACGTCTTCCAGCGCGCATCCCGAGAGGGTCGAGAGAACGTAGGCAGTTCCGGCGATGCCGGCTTCCGCCGCTGCGACGCACTCGCCTCGCGGAAAGAAGAGGCGGCTGCTGCCCACGGGCGCGAGAAGAAAAGGCAAATCAAGGGGAGTCCTCAGCACGGTCGTTTGAAGTTTGCACTCCGTGCGTTCGACCGCATTGCGCGGCCGGAACCTCACGCTCTCGAAAGCCCGGCAGTTTTCGCGCATCGTGACTTCGGCGCCGGCGCCTCCGTCGATGTAGTCGAAAACGACGCGTGGCAGCCGTCGCTTTGCGAGCAGGCGCAAGTCGGCGATGTTGACCGCGCGCTTCATGCTGGAATCCGCTCTAAAAAACGCACAAGTACAGCTACGAACGTTTGCGGGCGATCAACCATCGGCACAGGGCCGGTCCCTAGGGTGTCGGAGACCAACTCGACGTTACCGTTTCCCGCGCTGCCCATAGAGCAGCACTTGACGTTTGCCTTCAATAAACGATACCCTGTCGTCGCAGCATGGACGCCCGTTTCGTTGCTACCGCATTTGCGACCGCGTTTACGATCATCGATCCGATCGGGATGATACCGATGACGCTGGGTTCGACCGCTCGGGTCTCGCCGCAGCGGCGCAACCAGATCATCGATCAAGCCGTCATCGTGGCGGCCGGAATCATCCTGTTCATGGGGGTCGTCGGCCGGCTGATCCTCGATTATCTCGGCATCACGCTTCCGGCGTTTACGATTGCGGGCGGCGTCTTGCTGTTCTTGATAGCGATCGACATGCTGTTCGCCCGGCCGACCGGCGCCAAACGCACCGACGCCGAAGAACGTGAAGCCGCGGAGGGCGAAAACCCCGCCGTTTTTCCGCTCGCGGTTCCGATGATCGCGGGCCCGGGCACGATCGCCACCGTGCTGCTGCTCGTGAACTTTTCTCGCGGAGATCGCGTCGATCTCCTGGTGGTCGCCGCAGCTTACGCGGTGGCGCTGTTCGTCACCTGGCTGTGCATGCGAGGCTCGTCAATGCTGCTGCGGATAATCGGCAAGACGGGCATCCACGTGATCAGCCGTCTCCTAGGAATCATTCTCGCCGCGCTCGCGGTGCAGTTCGTGCTGAACGGCTTGGCGCAGACGCCGTTGATTCGGCACTGAATTAGGGACCGCCGCCATTGCCGGCGGCCCATTGTTGGTAAACGGACTTTTCGATCGGCGGCAGTTGCGTGTCCGCCGGCAGTTTGTATCCGGGCAACGGGAGCGGGAACGGGATGGGATGCGGCGGCAACTTGAACGGGTCCGAATCCGGATCGAAGCAGAACGGCCAGACGATTTCTCCGCTCTCCATGGCGCCGTCCGGGTACGTAAACTCGTAGCGTCCGTAGTAACAGTCCTCTCCCAAGTGATGCCAGCTGCGCACCGGAGTAATTATTCCATTACCGTGTTCCTCACCGCGCAACGACGACGGGACGGCGAATGAATAGCTCTTGCTCGAAGATTCTTGCGATGCGGGATCGATCGTCGGGATCGCGTGCGGATCGTTTTGTTGGTTGAGTTGCGCGACTTCTCGGGCGAAGCCAGCTCGGTCGCGCTCGATGCTGGAGGTCACCGCCGGCTGGCGCGGCGGCTCGGGTGACGCGCGAACGGGTACCTCGCGGGCGAGCTCGTATCGAAGGGTTCGCGCAGGCGCCGATTCGCGCTGGCGAACCCTTCGAACGTGTCGAACGGCGCGCGGCAGTGCCGCTCTGGGGTGCTCGCGTTTTTCGATCGTGGCTACGGTCGTTTGCGAAACGACTTCTTTTGCGCCGCGCGATATCAGGAGACGCGCCACGGCATAGAAAAGCACCGTCAAAACGATCAAATGGATTGCCGCCGAGGCGAGCGTCGACCAGAGCAGCGCGCGGCGGCGCCGATCTGAGGTTCCGGAAATCAAGCGGTCGTCAGGCTTTCGTTCTTAGGGATGGTTACGTAGCGGATGCGGCTGGCAGAGTTCGATGAGCACGCCGTCCGTGGCCTTTGGATGCAGAAATGCAATCAAGCTCCCGTTCGCGCCTTTGCGAGCTCGCTCGTCGATCAATCGTACGCCTTTGCCCTTCAGCTCAGCGAGTTTCGCTTCGATGTCGGAAACCCGGTATGCGGTGTGATGGAGCTTGGCGGCCGCATCGCCGCGATATCGAGCAATCGCCGAACCTTCGTCCAAAGGAAGAAGCAGCTCGACGGACGATCCGCCGGCCTCCAGTCCAACCGCCTCCACGCCTTGATCGTAAATGACCTCACGATAGATTTCTCTGAAGCCGAGCGTCTCCGTGTAAAGGCGCAGCGTCGCCTCGAGATCCCTGACGACTATGGCAACATGATCGATTTCCATTGTTGTCATCCTGAGCGGAGCGCCGAAGGCGCGTAGTCGAAGGGCATTACGCGACGATTTCCTTAGAATGGTACGTCCCAAAAGCTCCGCGTAAGACCTGGCAGATCTCGCCCAGCGTTACTCCGGCGTCTACGGCGTCGACAAAAAACGGCATCAGGTTATCGTTTCCATCGGCCGCGTTTGCGAGCTTGAGGAGATGCGCCTGTACCGAGGCGGTGTCGCGCGACGCTCGAAACGCCGCCAGGCGTTCCACCTGGTCGCGCTCGACGCGCTCGTCGATGCGCTGCAGCGGAATCGCTGCGCCGCCACCCGCGCCGGCGAAGCGGTTCACTCCGACCACGACGCGGTCCCCGCGCTCCACGGCCTGTTGCGCCGCATAGGCCGACTCGGCTACGCGCCGCTGCATCCAGCCGCTTTCGATCGCGGCGATGCTTCCGCCCAGCGCGTCCACTTCCGCGATCAGCTGGGCCGCCCGTTCGATCAGCTCGTTGGTGAGCGTTTCCATGTAATACGAGCCGGCCATGGGATCCACGACGTCGGTCACGCCCGATTCGTAGGCGATAATCTGCTGCGTGCGCAACGCGACCTTGGCGCTTTCCTCCGTCGGCAGGGCGAGCGCCTCGTCCTTACCGTTGGTATGCAGCGACTGCGTGCCGCCCAACACGGCGGCCAGCGCCTGCAGCGCCACTCGCACGACGTTATTTTCCGGTTCTTGCGCGGTCAGCGTCGAGCCCCCGGTCTGCGCGTGAAAACGCAACGTCTGCGAGCGTGGGTCGCGGCAGCCGAACTCGTCGCGAGTAATATGCGCCCAAAGATATCGCGCCGCTCGAAACTTGGCGATTTCCTCGAAGAAATCGTTGTGCGAGTTCCAGAAGAAGGAGATGCGCGGCGCCACTTCGTCAAGCGCAATGCCCGCGTCGCGGGCTGCGGCGAGGTACGCCTTGGCGTTGGAAAGCGTAAAGGCGACCTCTTCAACGGCCGTCGAACCGGCTTCACGAATGTGATAGCCGGAAACCGAGATTGCGTTCCATTGCGGAACTTCGCGCGCGCAATAGGCCATCACGTCGGTTACCAAGCGCATCGAGGGACCGGGTGGATAGATGTACGTGCCGCGGGCGACGTACTCTTTGAGCACGTCGTTCTGCACCGTGCCGCCGAGCCGATCGAACGGCGTCCCGCGGCGCCGCGCAACGGCGAGCAGCAGCGCCAGCAGAATCGCGGCCGGCGCGTTAATCGTCATAGAGATCGTAACGCGATCGAGCGGTACGCCCTCGAGCAAGGTTTCCATATCGGCGATTGAATCGATCGCGACGCCGACTTTTCCGACCTCTCCGCGAGCGGCAGCGGCGTCAGAGTCGAAGCCGAGTTGGGTCGGAAGGTCGAACGCGACGGAGAGACCGGTCTGTCCGTGGTCGAGCAAGTAGCGGTAGCGTTCGTTGGATTGCGCGGCGGTGCCAAAACCGGCGTATTGGCGCATCGTCCATAGCCGTCCGCGGTACATGTCTTTACGGATGCCGCGGCCGTACGGAAACGCGCCGGGCTCGCCTAAGTCGTGCGGCGATCCATCGATCTCATCGTAGACTGGTTCGATCGGAATTCCCGAATCGTTGACGTCGCGCGCCATCACGCCGGTACTACGCCACGGTGGGGCAGGGCGCCCGCCCCGGAGCGCTCCTTAGCCCAGCGTAAGCAACGGCGTGCCGCTTTCGACGCTGGAGCCGCTCGATACGTGGACGGCCTTCACCGTGCCGGCGCGATGCGCGCGGATTTCGTTCATCATTTTCATCGCCTCGATCACGGCCACGACTTGCCCTTCGGCGACGATGTCGCCGGGGCCGACGTCCAGCTCCACGATGAGGCCGTGCATCGGCGCGGCGACGTCGTCGCCGCTGCTCGAGGCGCCGCGTTTGCGTATCGCCGTGAGACGGGGAGCGATCCGGCGTTGCGGACGCGACGAGCCGCGCGCCCCGGAATGCGCGCGGTTGGAGGGTGGACCGCCGTTTGCAGTCGCCGGTCGCCAGGTTCGTGCAAACGTTTCCAGGGTGGCCGTCCCGTAGGCCGCTTCGGCGACCGGTTCGTAGTCGCACAGCGCGCGAAGCAGTGGCAGCGTTGTCGGAACGCCTTTGACGACGTACTCGTCGATGGCGCGGCGCAGACGCGCGATGGCCTGATCTCGTTTCGGCGCCCAAACGATGAGTTTGGCGATCAGCGAATCGTATTCGGTGGGAATCGTCCAACCCGCATAGGCGGCGGAATCGACGCGTACGCCCAAGCCGGCCGGCTCGCGATAAGCGGCGATCGTCCCCGGCGACGGCAGGAAATCGCGTGCCGGGTCTTCGGCGTTTACGCGCGCTTCGATCGCGCAGCCGCGAAAGGCGATGTCGCTTTGCGTGTAGCCGAGCGGTTCGCCGGCGGCGATGCGAATCTGTTCGCGGACCAAATCGAGGCCCGAGATCATTTCGGTGACCGTGTGCTCGACTTGGATCCGCGTGTTCATTTCCAGGAAGTAGAACTCGTCGCCGGAGACCAGGCATTCAATCGTGCCGAGCGAGTCGTAACCGATGGCTTTGGCGGCGCGCACGGCGGCATCTCGCATGGCCGCGCGAACGCCCTCGGGGACGAGTGCGGGCGCCTCTTCCCAAACCTTCTGATGACGGCGTTGCAGCGAACAGTCGCGCTCGCCGGCGTGCAGCGTGTTGCCGTGCTTGTCGGCAAGTATCTGCAGTTCGACGTGCTTGGGATTCTCGAGATAGCGCTCGGCGTAGATCGCCCCATTCTTGAAATACGCTTGCGCTTCGCGTCGAGCGGTTTCAAAGGCGGACTGAATCTCGTCCAGCGATTTGGCGATCTTGAGGCCTTTGCCGCCGCCGCCCGCGGCGGCTTTGAGCGCGAGCGGCAAACCATACGCTTCGGCCGCCTTTCGGGCGGCGCGAACGTCGGCAAGCTCGTGCGTCGCGCCGGGAACGACCGGCACGTTGGCCTCCGTCATCAACTGCCGCGCGCGGAGCTTGTCCCCCATCGCTTCGATGGCTGCCGCGTGCGGACCGATCCAGGCCAAACCCGCAGCCCCGACGCTGCGCGCAAAGTCGGCGTTCTCCGCTAGAAAACCGTATCCGGGATGGATTGCCTGCGAACCCGAGCGGACCGCGCAGTCGATCAGCTTTTCCGCGTTGAGGTAGCTTTGGGTTGGGGCCGCGGCCCCAAGAGGACAGGCCTCGTCGGCTAACTCTACGTGGAGCGCGTCACGATCGGCATCGGAGTAGACGGCGACCGTTGCGATGCCCATCTCGCGCGCCGTTCGGATGATTCGAACCGCAATCTCACCCCGATTAGCGATCAAGATCTTGGTGAACACGTCATCCTGCTGTCATCCTGAGGTTGTCATCCCGAGCCCTTCGACTCGCTGCGCTCGCTCAGGATAAACTCCAGCGCGAAAGGACCTGTCATCAAGGGACGTCATCCCAAGGCAAACAATCCCATCGCGTGATAACCCGCATCGACGAAATGCACGTCGGCCGTCACGGCGCTCGAGAGGTCGGAAGCGAGAAAGACCGCCATGTTTCCGATGTCCTCCGGGGTAACGTTGCGGTGCAGCGGCGCAACCTTGGGAACCACATCGAGAATTCGGGAAAATCCGCCCACTTGGCGCGAGCTCGCGGTCTTGATCGGTCCGGCGGAGATGGCGTTGACGCGAATCGCACGATCTCCCAAATCGAAGGCGAGATACCGGACGGCCGCCTCGAGTGCGGCTTTCGCGATGCCCATCAGGTTATAGTTCGGCACGATCTGGGTGGCGCCGAGGTATGTGAGCGCCATAACCGACGAGCCGTCATTGAAGGATTCACGCAACGCGTGGACCAGCGCGATGAGCGAAAAAGACGAAACGTCCAGCGCCAACGAAAAGCCGCCGCGCGACGTATCGAAAACCTTGCCGGCGAGGTCCTCCTTATTGGCGTAGGCGATCGAATGAACCAGCACGTCGATCTTGCCGCAGTCCCTTTCAAGCGAGTTGCGCATCGCCGCCAGAGACGCGTCATTCGAAACGTCGCACTCAAACACGTAAGCGTTCCCCAAATCTGCGGCGAGTTTTTCCACCTCGCCTTTGACGCGTTCGCCTTGATACGCGAGCGCGATGAGTGCGCCGTGCTCGTGTAGCTTGCGCGCAATTCCCGTCGCAATCGACCAACGGTTTGCCACGCCCGTTACCAGCGCGCGCTTGCCCTCTAACAATTTCACTTGATGCTATTCCTCTGCGTTATAGCGGGATGTTGCCGTGTTTGCGTTCGGGCCGCGCTGCCCGCTTTTCGCGCAGCATCTCGAGGGCGGTCGCCAAAACCCCGCGCGTTTGGCCGGCTTCGATCACATCGTCCACGTAGCCGCGTTGCGCGGCAATGTACGGATTGGCGAAGCGTTCGGTATATTCGTCGATTAGCTCTTGCATCTTCGCGTCTTTGTCGGCGGCGGCCGCCAGCTCTCGGCGAAAAATCGTCTTGACGGCCCCTTCGGCGCCCATGACCGCAATCTCGGCGGTGGGCCAGGCGAGGTTGAGGTCCGCGCGGATATGCTTGCTGGCCATAACGTCGTAAGCGCCGCCGTAGGCCTTGCGCGTAATTACCGTGATCTTCGGGACCGTCGCTTCGGCAAATGCATATAGCAGTTTCGCACCGTGCAGGATGATGCCGCCGTACTCTTGGTCCGCGCCCGGCAAGAAGCCGGGCACGTCAACGAACGTCACAAGCGGAATATTGAAAGCATCGCAAAAACGCACGAAGCGTGCCGCTTTGACTGAAGAGCGCGTATCAAGGACGCCGGCCAGCACGCTGGGCTGATTGCCGACGATTCCCACGGCTTCCCCGTTGATGCGCCCGAAGCCGCAGATGATGTTTTCCGCGTAGTGGGACTGGATCTCCAAGAAGTCGCCGTAATCGACGACTCCTTCAATGACTTCGTGCATGTCGTAAGGCTTGTTGGGCGAATCCGGTACGAGCTCGTCGAGGCTCTTCACGCGGCGATGCGGATCGTCGTCGCAATCGAAACGGGGCGGCCTCTCCCGATTATTTTGCGGAACGAAGGAAAAGAGCGCCCGGGTCAGCTCGAAAAGGTTCTCCTCATCGGCAGCCACGAGATGCGCGACGCCGCTGCGTGTAGCGTGGGTGCCGGCGCCCCCGAGCTCTTCGAAGCTTACCTCCTCGCCGGTGACCGTCTTGATGATCTCCGGGCCCGTGATGAACATCTGCGAGATCTTTTCGGTCATCAAAATGAAATCGGTTATGGCCGGCGAGTAAACCGCGCCTCCGGCGCAGGGGCCGGCAATCAGGCTGATCTGCGGAATTACTCCGCTGGCTTGAACGTTGCGCCAAAAGATTTCGGCATAGCCGCCGAGCGAAACGACGCCTTCCTGAATGCGTGCACCGCCCGAATCGTTGATGCCGATCAGCGGCGAGCCGGTGCGGACAGCCAAATCCATGACTTTGCAGATCTTTTCGGCGAAGGCCTCGCCCAGCGAGCCGCCGAGAACCGTGAAGTCTTGTGAAAAAAGGAAGATTTGCCGGCCATCGAGCGTTGCGCGGCCCGTGATGACGCCATCGCCCAAGAACTCTTTTTCGTCCAGCCCAAACGCGTTGCTTCGGTGAACTACGAAGCGGTCGAACTCAACGAAGGAATTCTCGTCCACGAGTGACTCGACACGCTCGCGCGCGGTGCGTTTACCGCGCTCGTGCTGCTTTGCGACCGCGTCCGGGCCGGCCGGCATCACGGCCTGTTTGGTCTTCGCGCGCAGCTCCTCGTACTTCTCGGCACGGGTTTTCACACGCAGACCTTGTACGCTTTGCCGCCATTGTCATCCTCATCGGGCGGAGGACGTGGTAAGGGGCGCCGGAAAAACACCGTCTCATGTTACGATCCGTTATCTTCGCTTTAGTCATCGCTTGCGGCTTCGCCGCGGTGCTGGGGCCGCACGGCGTCGCGCCCGCGGCGCAGTCCTTCCCGACGCCGCCCCCGGTTCCGCCGACCCAGCCGGTAGCTGAAACGCTGTTCGGCACGTCGGTAACCGACCCGTACCGATACTTCGAAAACATGAAGGATCCGGTCGTCGTTAACTTTTTCAAGGATCAAAACGCCTATACCCGGGCGGTGCTGAGCCGGTTGGGGGCGGCTCGCGAGCAGCTCTTCGAGCGCATCAAGGTGCTGGACAATACGGGTGCCGCGGTCACCGGTGTGACCCTGGACGGACCGTACTACTTCTACGAAAAGCTCAATCCCGGGGAAAACTCTCCCAAGCTGTACGTGCGCAACGCCGACGGAGGCGAGGCGCGAGTTCTGGTCGATCCGCAGACGCTCGCGACCGCCGGGAAGCACTATACGATCAACTACTTTCAACCGTCGCTAGACGGCAGCCGGGTCGCCTATGGCATTTCGGAAGGCGGCTCGGAGGCCTCCGTGATTCACGTGGTCGATACCGCGACGGCGCAAGTCTTGCCCGATGCAATCGATCGAGCGTACTTCATCGGGGTCACGAGTTGGCTGCCGGATGGAAAATCGTTCTATTACGTGCGCTTCCCGAAGCTGCGGCCGGGCGAGCCTGATACCGACAAAGAGACGCGCGCGGTCGCCTATCTGCACGTGCTGGGCCGCGATCCGGACCAGGATACGGCGGTCTTTGGTTACCATGTCAATGCCGGCGTGTCGTTCGCGCCGACGGATTTCCCGATCCTCGTCTATTCGCCGGTGTCGGCCTATACGCTGGGCGTGATCGCGCACGGCGTCAAGAACGACCTGGCCATCTACGCGACGCGCGCCGCAGCGGTCGACGCGAATTCCGCGTGGAAGCCGGTCGCCTCCGACAGCGACGGCGTTACCGGTTACGATATCAAAGGCACGACCATTTATCTGCAAACGCATAAAGACGCGCCGAGCTTCAAAGTAGTCGCGACGTCGCTGGATGCTCCGAACGTCGCCGCCGCGCAGACCGTTATTCCGGCGGGACGCCCGATCGTCGAGCAGCTCGGCGTGGCTTCCGACGGCCTGTACGTCTTGTCGCGGGATGGCGGGTTTGGGCGCATCACGAAGGTGGCATTAAACGCCGATGGGGCGCCGGGAGCGTCGACGAATATCGCGCTGCCGTTCCAAGGCTCGGTCAACACGATAGCAACCGATCCGCGCGTCGCAGGCGCCGTTTTTGGATTGACGGGATGGACGCACTCCCTCCTGTATTACGCGGTCGACGCAAACGGCGCCGTGAGCGACACGCATCTCAAGGAGCTCGCCAACGTCGATACGTCGCCGTACACTTCGTCTGAAGTTCTCGCGCGGAGCGCCGATGGTACGATGGTTCCGCTTTCGGTCATTTACCGCAAGGGGCTCGCGCTCGACGGTTCGCATCCGGCATATCTTACCGGCTACGGCGCGTATGGGATCGAAATCAACCCGTCTTTCAGTGCCACGCGTTTGGCGTGGCTCGAGCGCGGCGGCGTGTTTGCGGTTTGCCATCCACGCGGCGGCGGATGGTATGGCGAGGGCTGGCATCAGGCCGGAATGATCGCGACCAAGCCTCATACTTGGCAGGACTTCATCGCCTGCGGTCGATGGCTAATCGCGCACAAGTATACGGCGTCTGCCCATCTCGCCGGCGAAGGAACCAGCGCGGGCGGCATCACTATCGGCCGAGCGATCACCACACAGCCACACCTGTTTGCCGCGGCACTCGACGTGGTTGGAGCCAGTAACGCTTTGCGCATGGAATTTTCGCCCAACGGGCCGCCGAATATCCCCGAATTCGGAACCGTCAAGAACGAGGTCGGGTTCAAGGCGCTCTATGCGATGGATGCCTACGAGCACGTCGTGCCCGGCACGGCTTATCCGGCAGTGATGCTGATCACCGGATACAACGATCCTCGCGTCTCGTCATGGGAGCTCGCGAAGTTTGCCGCGCGTTTACAGAAGGCGACGACGAGCGGGCGCCCGATTCTCTTGCGCGTCGACTACGACGCGGGCCACGGATTTCTGGCGGCTTCTCGCACGCAAAGCGAGCAGCTGTTGACGGACGAGTATTCGTTTTTGCTGTGGCAATGCGGCGACCCAGCTTTTCGAGGCATTCCAACCCGGATCTTCCGCCAACGCTAAGTTACAGACGAAGAACGGGTTACCAAATCCCCAGCATGGCTTTGACGTCGTCGGAGGCCATCGTGTGCGGATCCCACGGTGGGATGAAGGTAATTTCGACGTTGGCGGTCTTGACGCCGTCGATCGCGCGCACGTGATCCTCGACGGATTTCTTGAACATCGGACCGACCGGACACATCGGTGAGGTCAGCGTCATCATTACGGTGACGTCTTCGCCGTTTGCTCCTTCGGTTGTAATGTCGTAAACTAATCCCAGTTCGAGGATTCCGAGGTTGAGCTCGGGATCTTTGACGTCGACGAGCGCTTCCCGGACTTGTTCGGTGGTTGGCATGGTCTCTAGGAGTTTGTCGGAGCAGGGCCCAACCCTTGCATCGCAAGCCAGGCGGGCGGACGGCAAACGGTCACGAAACTGCTCTGGGGCGAGTAGAGTTAATAAGGAAGGAAAGGAAGAGCCAAGAGCGATGTCAATGTGGGAGCCCTTCACCGAGCGAGCGCGGCGCAGCATCGTGCTTGCTCAAGAAGAAGCGCAGCGCCTCGGGAACAACTACATCGGAACCGAGCACATTCTGCTTGGCATTATCTCTGAAGGCGAAAGCTTGGCGGCTAAAGTCCTGGAGTCGCTTGGCGTCAATCTCTCCAAAGTCCGCCAAGAAGTCGAGGCCATCGTGGGGCGCGGTGGGCAAACCGTGCAGCAGGAGATGGTCTTTACGCCGCGCGCGAAGCGAGTAATCGAGCTGGCCTTCGAAGAGGCGCGTCAACTTAATCACAACTACATCGGTACCGAGCACTTGCTCCTGGGCTTGATTCGCGAGGGCGAAGGGGTGGCGGCTCGGGTCCTTACCAATCTAGGTGTCGATCCGGCGAAGGTGCGCGTACAAACCACCTCGCTGCTGGGCGCCGAAGGTCAGCCGGCCGCGCCCAAAGGGAAGAGCAAGACGCCGACGCTGGACGCCTACGGTCGCGATCTCACCATGCTGGCCCGTGACAACAAGCTGGATCCTGTGATCGGCCGGAACAGCGAAATCGAGCGCGTCATTCAGATTCTCTCGCGGCGCACCAAAAACAACCCTGCACTGATCGGCGAACCGGGCGTCGGCAAGACCGCGATTGCGGAGGGCCTGGCGCAGCGCGTCGTCAAGGCTGAGATTCCCGAACCGCTGCGCGATCGCCGCGTCATCACGCTCGATCTCGCAGGATTGGTCGCGGGCACGAAATACCGCGGCGAGTTCGAGGAGCGCATGAAGCGCGTGATGGACGAAATCCGCGGCGCCGCCGGCGAGATCATTCTCTTCATCGACGAGCTACATACGCTGGTCGGTGCGGGTGCGGCCGAAGGGGCGATCGATGCCAGCAACATCATCAAGCCGGCATTGGCGCGCGGCGAGTTGCAGTGCATCGGCGCAACCACGCTCAACGAGTTTCGCAAGCACATCGAAAAGGATTCCGCGCTGGAGCGGCGCTTCCAGCCCGTGATGGTCGGGGAGCCCTCGGTCGAAGAAACGATCGAGATTCTCAAAGGATTGCGCGACCGCTACGAGGCGCACCACAAGGTGCAGATTACCGACGAGGCGCTGGCGGCCGCCGCGAAACTCGGCGATCGCTATATCACCGACCGCTTCCTTCCCGACAAAGCAGTCGACCTCATCGACGAGGCCTCATCGCGCGTTCGTTTGCAGGCAACGTTGCCACCTCCGGCGATTCGCGAAGCCGACGCGCAGCTGCGCAAGCTGATCGCCGAGAAAGAGGCCGTCGTCAAGAACCAAGAGTTCGACAAGGCCGCAACGATCCGGGACCGTGAGGAAAAGCTGCGCCTCGAAAAGGCGAACCTCGAACAAGAGTGGCGCGATCGCAAACAGCAGAGTGAAAGAACCTTGCGCGTTACCGCGGAGAACGTCGCCGAAATCGTCGCCGCGTGGACGAGGATCCCGGTCAGCCGCCTGGCGCAAGCCGAAACCGAGAAGCTTTTGAAGATGGGCGAGCTGCTTCACCAGCGCGTGGTCGGCCAAGAAGAGGCGATCCAGGTCCTTACGCGCGCGATTCGCCGTTCGCGCGCGGGCTTGAAGAGTCCAAATCGGCCGATCGGATCGTTCATTTTTCTCGGTCCGACGGGCGTCGGCAAAACCGAGGTCGCGCGAAGCGTCGCGGCGTTCTTGTTCGACGACGAAGAATCCATGATCCGCATCGACATGTCCGAGTACATGGAGAAGTACTCGGTCAGCCGCCTCGTGGGCGCGCCGCCAGGATACGTGGGCTACGAAGAGGGCGGACAGCTTACCGAGGCGGTGCGCCGGCGCCCGTATTCGGTCGTTCTGCTCGACGAGATCGAAAAAGCGCACCCCGACGTCTTCAACTTGCTGCTGCAAGTGCTGGAGGATGGGCGACTTACGGATTCTCAGGGGCGTCAGGTCGACTTCAAGAACTGCGTCATCATCATGACGAGCAATGTCGGCGCCACCGGGATGACGACGACCACGGACATCGGCTTCCGCCCGCAGCGGCTTTCGAACGAAGACCAATTGAAGGCCTACGAACGGATGAAGAATCGCGTGCTCGAAGAGGTAAAGCAGACCTTCCGTCCGGAGTTTCTCAACCGCGTTGACGAAGTGTTGGTCTTCCATCAGCTAACGCGCGAGCAGATCGAGCAAATCGTCACGCTCGAGCTCGATAAAGTCGTTCGCGAAGTCAGGGCTCAGGAGATGGAGCTCAAAGTAACCGACGCGGCGAAGGCGCTGCTCGCACGTAAGGGCTGGGATCCGCAGTTCGGCGCGCGTCCGCTACGTCGCGCCATTCAACGGATGGTCGAGGACGAGATCGCGGAAGAGATGCTCAAAGGCGTTTTCGGATCCGGCGACCACATTTTGGCCGACGTCGATCCCGACGACCCCGAAAAGCTGAAATACGCAAAGATTCCGTCGATCGAACCGCCCGCGGCGCCCTCTCCCGAGCCGGCCGTAACTTAAATCAGATCCACCAACCTGTGACGTGCACGCGCTGGTTCTAGGAGTAGTCCTGGCGCAGGTCACGCCGGGGCCCGCGTTGGGCGTCTCCGCGACGACCGTGAATCTCAATCCCGCGCAGCAGCAGATCGTTACGATAACCGGAGCGGCAGCGCCGCTGCAGGCAACCCTCGACCAGCGGCTGGTGACGGTGAACGTCAACCCCGACGCGTCCAGCGTGACGATCACCGCAACGCAAGCGGTTGGTAACGACGTCCTGCATTTGGTCGACGCAAACGGCGACAGCGCGGACATAGCGATCCGTGTCGCCTTTAATGCGGGAACGATTCCGGCGCAGACGAGCCTGACGGTTACCGGAGACCCGGTCGATCCCGCCTGGCTGGCCCAAGAGGTTGCGCACTGGGTGACGAGCCACACGCAGGCGCGGCCGGATGCCCGCGTCAACGTCGGAACGGTGGAACCGCCGGCGACGATGCCCTCGCCGGGGCAGAGCGTGCAGTTCGTCGTGCCGGTCCAAGTCTTGGGCAACGGTCAATATTTCGATCAATTCGGCAGCACGATCGTCAACGTGGAGAACGTCGCCGCCGCGCCGTTCGAGCCGGGCGTCCTCTTCTATGACGACGATCCGGAGCACGTCAACCAGGATGGCGTTCTCTTTCGCGGCACGGTGTCGGCCACGCCGACGCGCCTCTACTACTACCACGACGACGCGCAAGATCCGCGCCGGTTGGTCGTCGCGCTCACGACGGGCGCGCAAGACCCGGCCTCCGTGCAGCTCATCGAGGCCTCGGCCGGACCGAACATGGACGTGATGCACGTCGGTCAAACGTTGACCAAGAACTTCTTGTTGACGAAGACGCGGGGTCAGGGCGTGATCGTCAATCTCGGGGAGCAAGAGGTGTACTTGCTCGCGGACGTGCCGATGACAAACCAGCAGCTCGTCTCAGGAACAGTCGATCTGCGACTGCTTTCGGGAGGGCCCGTGGGCGTTACGGTGATGGCGGTCTCGGGCGGCATCGATCCGCGCACGCTCCTCGACGCGCCGGTGCTTCCGGACGACGGGCACCATCGAACCGGCGTTTTCCAAGTCAGCGGTTTCGGCACCGACGCGCTCAACTATTCGGTTGGCGGTCCGGATTCCACCGTCGTCATCGGCGACACCGAGCCGACTCCGCCGAGCGTCGATCAAGCGGCGCAGGGCCGCGACTACGGCGACTATGGGGTGCTGCACACGATCGATCTATCGCTCACCAATCCGGGCCCTACTGCGGCATCGGCCTATCTCTTTTTCCGGCCGCTGGCCGGACCGGACCGCGGAGGTTTTCTCGTTGACGGCAACCTCGTCGAGATTGGCTGCGTGCGAGTCTCTACGCCCTATCAAGTCACGTCGTTCGACCTCGCGCCGGGGCAAACGCGTCGCGTCGTGGTCAAAACGATGACCGACGGAGGTTCGTTTTATCCAGCCGAGATCGGCCTCACTGCTACGCCGCCGCAGCCCACTGCGCCGCCGATATCCGCTCCTGACGGCTGTTTTCCGAAGCCCCAGCCGTCGCCCGACTCCTAATGATCGCCGAGGGCGAATCGAAGGTCGTCTTGCTGGTGCGGCTGCTCAATGCCATCGATCAGGGACGGCATTCCTTCGAAGACCTCAAAGATCGGATCGCCGAGGGCGGCAACCGCCCGAGTACTCGGAGCCTGCGGCGCTACCTCGCGATCCTCGGCAACGCCGGTTTTCCGCTATACTTCGACCGCGCCGCAAATGCGTATCGCTTCGCCGACGGGTATAGCCTCAAGCGCCTCGACTTGTCGAGCGGCGAGCTCTTCGGATTGGTGGCGCTGCGATCGCTCGGCGCCAGCATCGGAGGCACGATCGGCGCCTCGATCGACGAGGTAGCCGAAAAACTCGTGGGCAGCGCGGGCAGCGGCGCGCGGGCGCGAGTCGAAGCCGGCTCGCCGGTCGCGTTTCGGCTTTCCGAAATCCGCCTGGACAAACACGGCGAACGCGCCTTTGACGCGCTCTCGGCGGCCGAACGGGCCTCGCGAAGCGTGCGTTTTTCGTATCTCGATAAGGAAGGCAACGCCACCACGCGTACCGTCGACCCTTACGGCTTCATCATCAACGCCGGGCGCGTTTACTGCGTCGCTTTCGACCACGACCGCAACGACAAGCGCACCTTCGCTGTCGACAGCGTTAGCGCTCCGGTCGCGCTCGCACAGACGTTCGTGCGGCCGAGCGGGTTCAACATAGAAGCCTACGCGGCGGCCTCGATCAGCGGCGTACTACACGGAGACGAAACCACGGAAGTTCGCGTGCGATTCGCACCGCGCGTTGCCAAGGCCGCGGCCGCGGCGCGGATCGTCGCCGAGCGTCGGGTCGAGCCGCGATCGGACGGGGGCATCGAGATCTCGTACCAAGTCGCCGACGTGGATGAGTTAGTGCGCTGGGTGCTGGGATGGGGCGCGCAGGCCGAAGTGATCGCGCCGCCGGCCGCCCGAACTCGCATCGCCACCCTCGCGGAAGAAATCGCCTCCAAATACACTGCCAACTGAGCGAGGAGTACGGATTTTCGAGGACGCGGTACGCGCTGCAAGCGAGGCGTGCGACTTTTTCGCCTCCATAGAGCGAGGAACGAGCTGGTGACTGTGCGTCGGCAAGGGGTGGTGAGAAGCCTCCAGCTTTTCCGCAAAAGACAGGATGTCGTCTTCCTTTGGCGTTGCGGAAAAGTGGAGGAGTAGGAGCTCGCATGGATGCGAGCGACGGGCGTCTTCGAACCGCCCTTGCCGACGCGCCGGTACCGAGTTTATTCCGAGCGAAATAACGAAACCCGTCGATTGCTCGACGGGCTCCGACGCATTCACTCACCTTGTCTCGCCTGTTTGGCTTCCTCGTTAGAGGGGCCCCACCGACGCCGGCAGGCGGTTTGACCGTTGCTGCGGAGCACTGCTCATCGCAATGTTTCACGCGTTTGCATTGGTCGCGAACGATGCGTACGTCGCACTTCGAATGAAGTTCGAAGCTTGTGAATCGTAACATGCTGAAGCCACCATCGACAAGCGCCCCCTTCGAGCAATTCACAAGCTGTCCACAACTTTTTTCTGTTATGCACACTCGAGCGCGCGCGATGCGGGTTGCGTTACGAGTTACCGCGAAGAGCAACCGCCATGCAGCTCGTAGTTGTTTTCTTCGTACTCGTCGCGCAGAGCTTTTTCGGCAGCCTGCCGATCGACGGCATTCGCTGCGATAGCCAAGAGGGCGTGGCGGAACACGTTCACGCTGCACTCGCGCTCTTCGATCGCGGCCACGCCGTCGCGGTTCCGGCCGGAGTCGGAATTCCGCAAGGAGGCGCGTGTCTCTACTGGCTTCATACGCATGGCGGCGACGGCATCATTCACATCGAGTCTCCGGTCAAACGCAGCTTCGACCTCGGGGAGTTTTTCGATATCTGGGGGCCCGACCTGAGTTGGACGCAGGCCGGCGTGGTGAGGGCGCCGCGCGGGCGTCGGCTCACGATTTGGGTTGACGGGTCGCGGTGGAACGGGCCCAACCCGCGGGCGATCAAGCTGCACGACCATCAAACGATCGTGATTCAGAACGGCCCACCCTTTGCGCCACCGCCGCGGCCGGATTGGTCGAAGCTCTGATGCTGGAGCTCGACGGACATCGCCTGACGCTCGAAGGGATTGAAGCGGTCGCTCAGGGCGCTCCGGTCGAGATCTCCGCCGAAGCCCGCGCACGCGTCGTCCGGGCTCGGGAGTTCGTCGACCGCCAGTTTGCGAGCGGCGAGGCGATCTACGGCGTGACGACCGGTTTCGGTCGCTTGGCGAGCATCTCCATCGATCCCGCCGACGCCCTCGAGCTGCAGCTCAATCTGGTGCGAAGCCACGCCGCCGGTACGGGCGAGCCGCTGCAGATTCCGCTCGTCCGCGCGGCCGGCGTGCTCCGCGCCAACTCGCTCTCGGCCGGCCACTCGGGAGTCAAACCGGAGACGCTGGACCTCATCCTCGCCTTGCTCAATCGCGGGGTCACACCGGTGGTGCCGTGCCAAGGGTCCGTCGGCGCCAGCGGCGACCTCGCGCCGCTAGCCCACATGACGCTCGTGCTCATCGGTGAGGGCGAAGCGTTTTATCGTGGCGAGCGCCTCTCCGGGGCCGCGGCGCTACAGAGCGCGGGGCTGAAACCCATCGAGCTGGGCGCCAAGGAAGGGCTCGCCCTGATCAACGGCACGCAGGTCATGACCGGCATCGCGGCGTTGAGCGTGCTGCGAGCGGAGCGTCTGGCGGCCGCCGCCGACGTCATCGGGGCGATGTCGTTGGAGGCTTTTCTCGGCAGCGAACGCGTCTTCGACCGGCGCATCAACGATCTGCGGCCGCATCCGGGTCAAGAGGTGGTCGCGGGAAACCTGCGCGCGCTGCTCGCCGGTTCGGAGATCGTGCAGTCACACGCGGATTGCCACCGCGTCCAGGATCCCTACTCGTTTCGTTGCATCCCGGTCGTTCACGGCGCGGTCCGAGACTCGATCGCGCACGTGCGCCGCGTCACCGAGATCGAGGCCAACTCCGTCACCGACAACCCGCTGGTCTTTCCTGAGGACCACGAGTTTCTTTCCGGCGGGAACTTCCACGGGGAACCCGTCGCACTCGCGATAGACTTTCTAAAGTTTACCGTCGCCGAGCTCGCCTCGATCGGCGAACGCCGCCTCTACCTGCTGCTCAATGCCGAGGACCGAGGCCTACCCCTCTTCCTTACGCAGCGTTTGGGCCTTCAATCCGGACTGATGCTCGTCCAATATACGGCAGCCGCGTTGGTCAACGACAACAAGGGGCTCGCGTGGCCCTCGAGCGTGGATTCGATTCCTACCTCGGCGGGACAGGAAGACCACGTCAGCATGGGCATGACGTCGGGCAACAATCTGACCCGAGTGCTCGACAACGTCGAAGGAGCGCTGGCCTGCGAGCTCCTCGGCGCGGCCGCGGCGACCGATTTTCGGCGCCCCTTGCGCTCGGGCCGCGGCACGGAAGCGGCCCATAAGATCGCGCGCGAGCGCATCGCCCGCTGGACCGACGATCGGCCGCCAAGTCCGGACATCGCGGTGGCGCGTGAGCTCATCGCTTCGCGGGAGCTAGTGCTCGCCGCCGAAGCGGCAATCGGACGACGCCTTACAACGTGATGTTGAACTGCAGGTAGGCGTTGAACGGGTTGGGCAGCACGAACGCGTTCGTATCGGCGTAAGCCGGAGTGAAGGGCTGTTTGAAGGCCGGATTGAGCGGCACGCCGTTCGCGCCCCGGTCGTTCGGCGATACACCGTTGTAGAAGTTCGAGACGTAGTAGAAGTTTGACTGATACCCACACGTGTAACTGTTGGGCGGATACTGCTTCGTCCAGGATTCCGAAGAGCCGCCGAAGCAGGCGTTCACGATGTTGGCCAAGAGGAAGTTGGCCTTGATGCGCGGCGAGACTTGATAGCCCAGCTGCACGCTGAGGTTGAGCTGATTCGGCTGGCGGAACGCGCCGAACGAGTCGAAGCTGCCGGTCTGCTGGTTGGGGATGAACAGCTCGCCCGGCGACGTGCCGTTCTGGGTGGCGGCCAAGCCGCAGGTCGTGTAGTCGGCTTGCAGCGGATTCTTGGTGTGAATCGGCGAGTTGACGAAACCTGCCGAGTTGCTGGTGCAGACGCGCGGGTCGATGCCGAGAATGTCGCTCGGGTTTCCATAGGCCGACCCCTCGTTGAACGTCAGCGCCGGCGTAATCGAGAACTTGTTGCGGCGGTAGTTAACGATCGCGGTCAGCACGTTGGGGGAAAGATAGGCAAAGTCCAATCCGACTGGGTACCAGCCGTTGCGATCGAGCAGCGGCTGGGGCGACATCCTGTAGTACGGATTCCAAATCGGCGGGTTGTAACCCGACTTACCAATGCAACGTCGATCCGGCAAAACGTTGCCGGCGCTGTTGTTCAGATAGCACTGCGAACCGCCGCCTGCTGCTGTGAGGCCGTTGAAGTTTGCAATGTCTTGGTTGTACGGATCGATGGGGTTGATCGTCGTTCCGGGGTAGTTGGCCCACTTCTCGGCAGCGTTCGTATAAGTATATGAGAGCAAGAACGAGAGGCCGTTCTTGCTGAAATCCCCCTTGGTGAACTCGGTCTCGAAACCGTCGACGCGCTCGACCCCGCTGTTAAGGCCGCCCGACAATCCGAAGGGCAGCGCGATGCTGTAGACCTGGTTGGTTGCGTAACGATAGTACGGCGTCACCTTGATCGACATGTCGGTGCCCTTGAAGCGGCGCTCGTACGAGAAGTCGTAGTTGTCGGAGTACTGCACGAGCGGATCGTGCTTGGGCGTCGTGTAGCCGTATTGCCAGAACGCCTGAAAGAGGTCGTAGGCGAGATTATTGTCTTTCGCGTTGTACTGCACTTGATAGGTTTCCGGTTCTTGCGCGTAACGCCCAGCCGAGAGGCGCAGCACCGTATCCGGGTTGAGCGTGTACGTCATGCCCAAGCTCGGCGTGAAGGCATAATCCGTCAGCGTAGGTGAGTAGTTGTTGCTGAGTAACAAGTGGCCGTCGAGGCCGTCGGGATGCACGGTCTGCACGGGGTGCGCCGGAATGGACTTGTCGAGCGGGCACTTGAAGCCGATGAACGGAGTAGGTGGCAATCCGCTTGCCGGCGGTTGCGGTATGAAGTAGGGCGCGAGCGTCACCGGGTTATAGCAAAACTCGCGCTGCCCGGCCGAGAACCAAAAGTTCTGGCCGTTATTCGACGTGTTGGCGAGATTGTATCCGTAGACGTTTTCGCGAAGACCGAGGTTGACGTTCAGCTTGTCGGTCGGCGTCCAGAGGTCTTGAAGCGCGAGTGCCGTGAAGCTCGGCACCACGTTGTTGACGAAACCCGAGTTGCCCGTATACGTGACCTGCCAAGAGGCACCCGCCGGTAATTTCGTCAAGCAGTTATACTTATAATACACGCAAGTCGCTGCATCGAGGGGATCGCCGAAGCCGCCGCTGGAGAGCGTGCTATAACCCGAGCCGAAGTTGCTGTTGCAGGGAGCGGGTTGCCCGGCTTGATAGACTTGGCCGCCGGGATAGACGCTCCCGGTGTACATCGCGAAGCATTGCTTGCCGTTGGTGAGGTTGGTCGCGCTGGTGCCCAGGCCGTTATTGAACGCCGTATTGTTGTAGCGGTTCGTCGTCGACGTCACGTAGTTGACGTCGAAGGTGAAGAGATGTGCGGCGTTGAGCTGGTTGGCGTACGTGCCCGATAACCCGCGCGTATGCGATTCGAGCTCGTAATCATAACTATCGGCGCCGAATCCGAAGAAGGGCGTGCCCCAGCTCAGCGGCCCTGCCTGCAGCCAATCCGAATAGAACGAGTATCCGTATATCCGGAAGTACGCGTTCGATCCCATGTTGTGCTGGTATTGCACTTTGGCGATCGCCGCGTCGTTCCAGACGCCGTCGCGGTTGCTGGGCGGTACCGCCGACCACGTTCCGCCCGGGCACGCGCCGCGAATGATCGGAGGCGTTCCGGGCGTCTGGTACGGATTGACGTTGGCGCACCGGTTTCCCGGCGAAGCCGGGTCGAAATACGGAACCGGTGAGAGCCCGGTGGGACTCTGCCCGAAATGCGTTCCGCTCGGCCAGGTGATGAAATCCGGCCAGACCTCGGGCACCGCGTAATTCGGGCCGTTGAAGAGCTGGCTAAGCTGGGTGATGACGTGCGGGCCGAGATCGTTCTGCGAGCTGTAGAACTGCGTCTGCAGGCCGGTCACGTTGTAGAGCACTTGAACGTCGTCGCGGCCGCCGTCACGGCGGTGCGGGATGCCGAAATGCAGGTTGACCACGCTCTCGCGGTCGGCGATATTCGAGACGCCGAATGCGGAGTACGCCGGCGTAACGGTTTGAAAACAGCCCGGATCGTTGCCAAGGTCGTGCCTATTGAGCGTGTTGACCGGCAGCTTCGCATAGCCAAACTGACCGGGCTCGAGCACGAACGGATCCCAGATCGGTGATGGGTTGGGGCCGTTGTAATAACCGACGCTGCCGCTCGGCGGCCGGTAGCCGCAGATCGGATAGACGCCGCCGAAGAAGAGATTGGCCGTGTTGTCCGCGATCGCCGGGATGCCCCACGCCAGGCCGAGATTCGAACCGTTGAACTGGTCCAGGTAACGGTAATCTTGGTTATAGCCGCCTACCCCGATGTAGTAGGAGAACATGCGGTTCGGCGATGCTCCGCCGACCTCGAACTGCAAGTTGTGGTAGTAGGTCGGGGTTGCGATGCCGCCGCTCACGTTGGCGTATCCCGGGAACGTTCCGGTCTTGATCACCTGATTGATGAAACCCGAGAGACCGGATGCGCTCTCGTTCGCGGTGCCGCCGCCGGCGTAGACCTGCAGCTCTTGTTGACCGAGCGTTCCGGCCGTGCCGCCGGGATAGTTGTCGAACGAACGGTTCACCGGCACCCCGTCGTACTCATAGCCGACTTGATCGAAGTTTCCACCGCGAATGTAGACGGTCTGATTCCAGCCTTGCTGATTCGGCGGGACGAACGCACCGGGTACCGCCGCGATCGCCGAATAGGCGTTGTTCAAGTTGCCGCCGCCGCCGATGCCGGCTGCGGCTTGGGTTACCGTTGAGTTGACCGAATAAACGTCGGTCGTCGTGCCCGATTTGACTAAATCCATCGACGAGCGCGCCGTAACGCGCGCGATCGTCCTCAACGAGGGGGCCAGTGTCACGCGGATGGTCTGTACTTGGTCGGCAAAGACCGAAACGCCGGTAATCGTCGAGGTCTCGAAGCCGGCCTTCGACGCTTCAATCGTGTAGGTATCCGGAGCGAGCGACAACATCGAAAAGCGACCGGATGCGTCCGTGGTAACGGTGACGGTCTGCGATGGGCTGGCGGCCGTAATGCTCGCACCAGCAGCGGGCGCTCCGGTGGTGCTTGCAACGACGCCCGTGATGGCGCCCGTCGTCCCCGCGAATGCGCCCGTTTGAATCGAGGCGAATCCACCCAGGAGGCCAACGACAAAGAGCGACCGCCGCAACGAGTGCTCCATGCGCGCCTATTCGCGGGCCGTTCGCCGTGTCATCCCGAGCAAAGCCGGGAAGTTGTGTCATCCTGAGCCTTCGCCCTTCGACTTCGCTCAGGGTGACAACGAAGCAGACCATCGGCTACGGCCGCGCTAAGCTCCGGCGCGCAGCGGCGGAGTCGAAGGATGACAGGGCTTACCACCATTCCCAAGAATTCCTGATGCGATGAACGCTGTTGCCGGATCTCACGCCGTTCGGGCGCCGCGCGGCACCGAGATCTCCTGTATGGGATGGCCGCAAGAAGCGGCGTTGCGGATGTTGATGAACAACCTCGATCCGGAGGTTGCCGAACGCCCCGAAGACCTCGTCGTCTATGGCGGTAATGGCCGCGCCGCCCGCTCGTGGGAAGCGTTTGACGCGATCGTTCGAACGCTGAGGCGTCTACGCGAGGACGAGACGCTGATCGTTCAGAGCGGTAAGCCGGTCGCGGTGTGGAAGACCCACGCGCGCGCCCCGCGCGTATTGATCGCCAACGCCAACCTCGTGCCGAAATGGGCCGATTGGAGCGTTTTCCGCGCGTTGGAAGCGCAGGGCCTGACGATGTACGGGCAGATGACGGCCGGCTCGTGGATTTACATCGGCACGCAAGGGATCGTTCAAGGAACCTACGAGACGTTTGCGGAGTTGGCGCGCCAACACTTCGGCGGGTCGCTCCGGGGGCGCGTCACGCTGACGGCCGGCGTCGGCGGCATGGGTGGCGCACAGCCGCTCGCCGTCAGCATGAACGGCGGCGTGTGCCTCATCGTCGACGTGGATCGCGGACGTCTGGAGCGCCGGCGCGAGCTGCGCTATCTCGACCGCGTTGCCGATTCACGCGAGGAGGCGCTGCGTGAGGTCGAGGGAGCGCGTCGCGAAGGCGACGCCCTTTCCGTTGGGTATGAAGGAAACGCCGCGGTGGAGTTCCCGGAGCTTTTCGAGCTCGGGTTCCGACCGGATGCCGTGACGGACCAAACCTCGGCACACGATTTGCTCGACGGTTACGTCCCGGCCGGTGTGACGCTACAAGAAGCCGCTCTCCTGCGCAAACGCGATGCGGACGAGTATCAGCGGCGCGCGCTCGAGAGCTGCGGCGCACACGTGCAAGCCATGGTGCGGTATCTCGATGCCGGCGCCATCGTGTTCGATTACGGCAACAACATCCGCGGCCAAGCGCAACGCGCCGGATTCGCGCACGCGTTTGCGTTTCCCGGGTTTGTGCCCGCGTTCATTCGCCCGCTGTTCTGCCGCGGCTCCGGGCCATTTCGGTTCGTCGCGCTTTCGGGAAATGCGGACGACATCGCGCGCTGCGACGAAAAGCTCCTCGAGCTCTTTCCGGCCGACGAATCGCTCGCGCGCTGGATTCAACTCGCCCGCGAACGCATAGCCTTTCAAGGACTCCCTGCGCGCATCTGCTGGCTCGGGTACGGCGATCGTGCCAAGGCCGGCCTCGCGTTCAACGAGCTGGTTCGCACCGGCGAGGTAACCGCACCGATCGTCATCGGGCGGGATCATCTCGATACCGGCAGCGTCGCTTCACCCTATCGCGAAACGGAAGGCATGAAGGACGGCAGCGACGCGATCGCCGACTGGCCGATTCTGAACGCGCTGCTCAACACCGCTGCGGGCGCGCACTGGGTCAGTTTCCACCATGGCGGCGGCGTCGGCATCGGTTACAGCCTGCACGCGGGGATGGTCGTGGTAGCCGACGGCAGCGATGACGCGCGCGAGCGTCTCGGCTGCGTGCTCGCGACCGACCCTGGAATGGGCGTCGTCCGCCACGCCGATGCGGGCTACGAGATCGCCATCGAAACGGCCGACGCGAAGGGCATCGATTGGCGGCTCTGATCGTCCGCGCCCGGACGATCGTAACCTGCGACACGCAAGCTCCGCAAAACGGTATCGACTTCGATGCACTCGGATGCATCGACGACGGCGCCGTAGTCGTTGAAGACGGCCGTATTGCTGCGGTCGGTCCAGCGCCTGTCATCCTGAGCGAAGCGGCGCAGCCGCGAAGTCGAAGGGCGAAGGACGAGCTCGACTTGCGCGATTGTGTTATCGTACCGGGCTTCGTCGATGCGCACGCGCACCCGCTCTACGCGGGCGATCGCGAACCGGACTTTTCCGCGCGTACGCGCGGGGGATCGCCGGCCCTCGGAATGTCGCACACGGTCGAGTGCACGCGCCAGGCGCTGCTCGATCCCGCGCGCTTTTATGAGGAAACGATCGGGCCGAGGTTGCGGATGATGCTCGCGCACGGCACGACGACGCTCGAAACCAAGACCGGCTACGCGCTGCACAAGCCCGGCGAGACGGCGTTGCTCGACCTCATCGCGCAACATCGCGACGATGCCGACGTCCCGCGATTGGCGGCGACCTTCCTGGGCGCGCACGCGTTGCCACCGGAGTTTACGCGAGAGGTCGCGTTCGTCGATTATTTGATCGACCAAGTCATTCCGGCTGCGGCGGCGCACGGCGCCGCATACGCGGATGCCTTTTGCGAGCCCGGTTTCTTTTCTACCGAACAAACGCGCCGTTATCTGGACGCCGCCCGGCTTCACGGCATGCGGCTGCGGGTGCACTGCGACGAGATGGCGTTCGGCGGCGCCGCCGAGATGGCGGCGCAGCTCGACGTGGATGCCGTCGACCATTGCAACTACATCCGAGAAGAAGACGCCCTGGAAATTGCACGGCGCGGCATCGTTTTGGTGGCTTGCCCAGCGACGATTGCGTTTCTCGATCTACCAAGACATGCCCCAGTGCGCTCGGTGCTTGCGGCCGGAGGCGTCGCTGCCCTCGCGAGCGACTATAACCCCGGAACGTCGCCGTGCTTCAATTTGCAGACGGTAGCCTATTTCGGGCGGAAAATCTTCGGGCTCTCGGCGGCCGAAGCGCTGTACGGGGTGACGCGCGCGGCGGCCCGGTCGCTCCGCTTAGAGGCGGGGCGAATCCGCGCCGGTGACAGGGCGGATTTTGTCGCTCTGCGGATCGAGTCGCCGGATGAATTCGGATGGCAATTCGGCGGAAATCTCGCCGCCCTGGTCGTCAAGGACGGCGTGGTTCTTCGTGGTTAGCGAGTTCGTTCGGTGCGCGCGCGCGATCGTCGGCTGCGAGCTGCGGAATGACTACGCGTTCGTCGTACGGGATGGCGTTATCGCCGCGAGCGGCGATTTCCGTGACCTGCGCGACGGCGCTCGCGATCTAGAGTGCCGCGCGTTTCCGGCCGATCGGGTCGTCGTTCCGGGTTTCATCAACGGCCACAGCCACGCTTATCAGATCCTACTGCGCGGGTGGGCGGATGATTGGCCGTTCGAAAAATGGCGCAGCGACGCGCTCTATCGCGTCGTTCCGCGGCTCAGCCCTGACGACGTGTATTGGACCTTTGCGGCGGCTTTCAGCGAGATGCTGGCTGCCGGCATCACGACCGTCGCGGAGTTCTTTTATCTCAACGGTACCGGAAACGCACACGCCGAAGCGGCGATTCGCGCCGCGCGCGACACCGGTATCCGCCTGGTACTCGCGCGAACCTGGATGGACGCGGCATACGCACCGCCGGAGTTTCGAGAAAGCATCGAGGCCGCCGCCCAGCGAACTCGAGCGCTCCAGGAACGATATCCCGAGGCGAACGTCTGCGTAGCGCCTCACTCGCTCCACGCGGCCTCAATTGAAATGGTGCGCGCCGCCGCCGAGTTCGCACGCCGATACGATTGCATGTTGCACGTCCACGTGGCGGAAGCGCCGTACGAGGGCCGCGCAACGCTTGCCGCGAGCAAACGGACTCCGATCGAGCTGCTCGACGATCTCGGCGCTCTCAACGAACGCACCGTCGCGATCCACGCCATCTATATCTCGCCGCAGGACCGCGACCTGATCGCGCGCAGCGGAGCGCGAGTAATCCATAACCCGACGACCAATCAATACCTGGGCGACGGCATTTGCGACATCAGGCAATTGCAGTCGATGGGCGTCAAGGTCGGACTGGGAACGGACGCCGACGTAAAGCCGTCGCTCCTCGATGAAATGCGCGCCACTGCGTTGCTCCAGAAGACGCTCCACCTCGACGCGGGCATCTTTTCGGCGCGAGAGGCTTTTGCTCTGGGCACCGAGCAGGGCGCCCGAGCCTTGGGAATCAGCGGCGGCGATCTCGTCACCAAACAACCCGCCGACTACGTGGTGCTCGACGCTTCGAAGATCGACCCGTGGTCGGCCGAGCTCAACGCGCTCGTTTACCGCGGGGAGGACGCATGGGTGCAAGCAACGTTCGTTAGTGGAAGGCGAGTCTACGTGGGTGAGCCGTCGCCCCTGGCGCGGCGCGCCCGGGATGCGACTGCCGCGATCGCGAAACGCATGGTATGAGTAAGCGGATCCTCGCGGCCACGTCCTTGGTTGCCGTCGCATTCGCGCTGGTTGCGTGCGGGGGTAGCAAATCGAGCAATGCTAACGCCACGACCGCGGCCTCGACGCAGCCGGGCGCAAACGGGAGCGCCCGCGAGGAATCAATGCCAAATTGCGGCGCGGCGCAGGCCGTCTGGGTCAATCTCAAGACCAAGGTCTATCACGAGCCGGGCGATCCTAGGTACGGGAAGACCAAGAGCGGCGAGTACCTCTGCCCCTCCCAGGCCGCCGCGCAGGGCTTCCGACCGGCCGGCGCCGGCGAACGCCGCCGCCACCACAAGAAAGCCGCCTCGACCCAATAGCGAACCAACCAGGTGCGTGCAAGCACTTGCATTCATTGCGGGCATTGTGCTAGTCTTTGCGTGCAAGTACCCACTTGCACCGGCGGGTATGAATTTTTGGCAAAGCATCACATAGCGGTCCTCTTGGCGCTCCTAGCGACGGGTAGTGGCGTCGGCGTTGCCGATACCTCGGCGCCGCCTCTGCCCAACAACGCGTGGGCGGTCGTGCAGCGCATGGCCGAACGCAATCCATCGTTGGAATCGTACCGAGCCCGCGTCCACGTCGACATCCGCATGCTCAACTTCCCGTTTCTGGCTCCTAAGCTGGACGGCACATCGTACTTTCGCCGCCCCGACACGTACGTCGTCGTGTTCGATCGCATGCCCAGCTACGCACGCGGCTTTCAAAGGCTCTTCGACGACATCGGCAATCCCAAGGCCTGGGAGAAGGACGAGAACGTCACGGTGGCGGGAACGAGCTGGTTGCGTGGGCGCCAGACGATCGTCCTGCGATTGACCAAGAAGATTCACAGCGACATTCTCGACCACACGCTGGCCTACGTGGATCCCACCGACTATGCGCTGCTCCAGATGGAGTGGTATTACACCAGTGGCGGTAAGATTACGATGTCTCAGGACTACCGTGTCGAGGGCACGTACTCCGTGCTCGCGCAGCAGCACGCTACGATCAACATTCCACACGTGCACGCCGTCGCCGACGCGACCTATGGCACGTACCAAACCAACGTTCCGCTCGAGCTATCGGGGGTGGGCGCGCGATGATTGAGACTCGTCGGTTCGCGGATGCCGGACGATCCGCTTCGCCCGAGGAAACCCGCGAGCGCATCCTGATCGCCGCGCGTGAGGTGATCGGACGCAAAGGCAAGCGAGGCGCAACCACTCGCGAGATCGCCGAAGTCGCCGGAGTCAACGAGGCTACGCTTTTTCGGCATTTCGGTACCAAGGAATCGCTGCTGGTAGCCTGCGCGCAGCACTTCTGCGGCCATATGCAGCTGGCGGACGTCGCCGCCCAATGCACGGGAGAGCTCTCCGATGACTTGCTCGTGCTCGCGCGCGTGATGTTCGCTCGCTTCGAATCGTTGCAAGACATGATTCGGTGGTCGTTAGTGGAGCAGGACTACGAGAAGGACATCTTTGCGGATACCGCGTGGCAGCCGCAGCTCGCGCTGCTGGCGGTCCTAACCGAGTTTATGCGACGCCGAATCGATACAGGAGAGCTGCGTGGCGATTCGCAGAAGCTCGCGATGGTGTTCTTGGGGCTCGTCTTCATGCACGCCTTGGGGCGGAAGAAGTTTCCCAATTCGTCGCTTCATCGGGGCGATTCGGATGAGGCGCTGCGCTTTTATATCGACGTTTTTCTCAATGGGGTAAGGAAACGGTAATGGATACGCGCGAGGCAGATCAGCAAAAAACCTCCACCCGGCGCAAGGAAAATGGAGCGGGGCAAGCCGGCCCCAGCGATTCCCGGCCGGATGATTTCGAAGAGCCGCGCGCTCGGCCGCGCAAACGAATTTTCTTTGCGATCGCTACGGTGATCGCCGTCGTCCTGGCGCTGATTTGGGGCATTCCCTGGTTGAATTACATGCTTTCCCACGAGGGCACCGACGACGCGCACGTCGCTTCCGACGACGTTGCCGTCACGAGCAAGATCCCGGAACGCATCAATCAGATCTTGGTCGATACGAACCAGCCGGTGCGGCGCGGCCAGCTCTTGATCGTCTTGGACAACAAGGACGAGCTCGCCAGACTTCGCCAGGCGCAAGCACAATACGATTTGGCGGTTGCGAATCAGCGGGCAACGACCGAACAGGGGCAGGGCGGTGTTTCGCAGGCGAGCGGCGCGATGGCGAGCTCGCAGGCGCAAGTTCCGATGGCTCAAGCCGCGGTTACGCAGGCCGCCGCACAGCTCCGTGCCGCGCAGGCGCAAGTACCGGCGGCCGCGCAGGCGTATAGCAAGGCCCAAGCCGATCTGTCGCGCACGACATCACTCGTCGGCACGGGCGACGTCGCCTCGCAGACGCTGGATGCCGCCCGCGCGCAAAACGCCGGCGCGGCCGCGCAGCTGCGTGGCGCTCAGGAACAAGTCAGCGTTGCAGAGGCAAATCTCGCCGCCGCACAGGACCGCATCGCGGCGGCCGACGCCGGAGTGACGGCTGCGTCGGGCGAGGTAACGACCGCGCAAGGAAAGCTTTCGCAAGCGGCCGATCCCAGTCAAAGCGAGGCCGCGCTCGCGCAACTCTACCTGGCGAAGCAAAGCCTGAATTACACGCGCATTTACGCGTCGACCGATGGCTATATCGGTGAGAAGAGCGCCGAAGTAGGGCAAACTATCGGCGCTGGAATCACGCTGTTGACGATCGTCCCGCACCGGATCTACATCACCGCAAACTACAAGGAAACCCAGATGGGTAGGATGCGCGTGGGGCAGTCCGTCGACATTCGGGTTGACGCATATAAGGGCAAAACGTTCCGCGGCCACGTCTCATCGATCAACCCCGCCTCCGAAAACACCTATGCACTCGTACCCGCTCAGAATGCGAGCGGAAACTTCGTAAAGGTAACCCAGCGTATTCCGGTGCGCATCGACGTCGACGACCAGCAGCCCGATTTTCCGCTACGGCCTGGGATGAGCGTCGAGACTTACGTCAACGTGAAATAAGCCCGTAATGGCGCTTAAGTGTCACCCTGCGCGGAGCGGCGTGGCAATTGTATGTCATCCTGAGCCAGCGCAGTGCCGCCTTGTCATCCTGAGCGCGAGCGTAGCGAGCGGTCGAAGGACGAAGGACGATGATTCGTAGTACCTACGAAAGCCCGGTCGTCGAGCACGGCCTGCGCAGGGTGATCATCAGCATTGCGGTGATCACCGCGACGCTGCTGGAGATCATCGACGTGACGATCGTCAACGTCTCGCTGCCCAACATCCAAGGCAACTTCGGCGTAGGCGTGGACTTAGGCGCCTGGGTCGTTACGGCATATCTCATTGCTAACGTCGTCGTGATTCCGCTCAATCCATGGTTTGCGGCCCGCTTCGGGCGGCGCCAGTATTTCTTCAGCTCGATCGTGATCTTTACGATCGCGTCGCTGATGTGCGGCCTTTCGGGAAGTTTGGGGCAGCTGGTCTTCTGGCGCCTGATTCAAGGTTTGGGCGGCGGGGGCCTGATCGCGACCTCGCAGGCGATCCTGCGCGACACCTATGGCATCAAAGAGCAAGGAAAGGCCCAAGGCGTGTTCGCGATGGGCGTGATCGTCGGTCCCGCGCTAGGGCCGGTGATCGGCGGGTGGATCACCGATAACTGGAACTGGCACTGGATCTTCTTCGTGAACATCCCCGTCGGCATCGTGGCGGCCACGCTGATCTGGAACTTCTTGCGCAATCCGGCCGAGCCGCAATATCGCCGCCTCGATTGGATCGGCTTGCTGCTGATGTGCATCGGCTTGGGTTCGATGCAGTTCGTTCTCGAAAATGGCCAGCAGTACGACTGGTACGACGACGCGCGGATCCGGTGGTTCACGTTCTTTTCGATCAGCGGTCTGGCCGCGTTCGTTTGGTGGACGCTGCGTTCCGCGATACCAGTGGTCGATCTGCGTGTCTTGCGGTTGCGGCAAGTGGCGGCCGGCAGCATACTCGGCGCGGTGCTCGGCGTGAGCCTGTACGGATCGATCATCATTCTGCCGCAATATCTGATCAATTCCCTCGGGTTTACGGCGACGCTCTCCGGAGCGACCGTCATGATTCGCGCCGGCGCGGTGTTGCTCTTCACGCCGTTCACGGCGTTCCTCGCCGGGCGCGGGCTCGTCGACCCCCGCCTGCAAGCCGCGATCGGCTTCGTTTTGCTGGCCCTGTCCAACTGGATACTCGGGAGCATCACGACGCCGGTATCGGATTTTCACGCGTTGATCTTGCCTTTGATCCTGAGCGGCATCGGCCTCGCGCAGATCTTCGTGCCGCTTTCGGTTGCCGTCATCGGCAGCGTGCCCGACAAAGAGGTTCCGTCAACGGCTGCCTTCTTTAACCTTTCGCGCCAAATCGGGGGAAGCATCGCCGCCGCGGTCTTGATTACACTCTTGGTGCGGGGCTTCACGATTCATCAGACCGAGCTCGCGTCTACGCAGACGCTCGCCCATCTCCCGACCGAGCGGTTCGTGAGCGCTCAGGGCGGCGTGCAGAACCGCACCACGATGGAACGCCTGAGGATCCTGGTATCCGCGCAGTCCGCGGTGCAATCCTATGCCGACACGTCGCGGTGGGTGGCGGTGATCACGATTGGGCTCGCACCGCTGGTGCTTCTCTTGCGCAGGCCGCGCATCGGCGTGGCTTTGGGAGAATAGCGATGATGCGCACTCGCCTGCCGTCCGCAATGGTGGCCGCCATCGCTTTAGTGGCCGCAGTCGTGCCGTTGCAGCGGACGTCGGCGCAGCCGGGCGAATCGCTCCCCAGCCGCGCGACGATCCCGACGGCGATTCCGACGTTGATACTGCCGCCGGTGCCCAGCGTTGCGCCGGGATACGCGGCGCCTCGAGTTACACCCAGCGCTCCGGCGATCGTCGGTGTCACCGCGCAACCCTTCGTCTCCATTTCGCTGCAAGACGCCATCGCGATGACGCTATTAAAGAACCCGAGTCTAGCGGTATCGGCGTCGAACACCAGGGTCGCGCGCTACACGATCGTGCAAGCCAAAGGCGCGTTCGACGTTCAGTTGCACTTGGAGCCGTCGTCGAGCTATTCGGTGAACCCGCCGGAAAGTTTTCTTGCCGCCGGACCCGGCAATTTAGGCCAGTATCCCGGCGCACAGGCCACGACGGGCCCGGGAAACGTCATCCAGCATCAGTCGTCCTTCGAATACGGCGCCAGCGGCCAAAGCATCAACGGCACGACGTATCAAGCCTACATCCAGCAGCAGCGCACCTACAACAACACGCTCTTCGATGCATTCAACCCGTATTATTTGGCTACGCTAAACCTTTCCGTCACACAGCCACTGCTCAAGAATGCAGGAATGAACGCCGCGAAACGCCAGTTGAAGCTCGCCCTCATCAATGAAGATGCAAGCGCTGCCCAAGCGCTCATCGACGCGTCTAATGCGATCGCTCAGGTCGAGGACACCTACTGGAGCCTCGTCGCGGCTTGGCGCAACGTGACAATCCAGGAAGCCGCCATGAAGGAGGCCCTCCAGCAGCAGCAGAGCAGCGAGCATTTAGCGCAACGCGGTGCCGTGGCACCCATCGAGGTGGTTGAGTCGCAATCACAGGTCGCGGAATTCGAAAACAACGTTTTTCAAGCACTGCAGAACGTGTCGCAACTCCAAAATCGGCTCAAGAGCCTCGTCACGGCCGATGTCCGCGATCCGATTTGGAACGCGAATCTCGTGCCCTCAACCTCGGTGCAGCAGCCCCCCAACTCGAGCGACCTCGCCGAGGTAATTTCGGAAGCCAAGCAGCAGCGCCCCGAGGTGCGGCAAGCGGAAGACAAGCGTTTGCAGGCTAGGATCGACGTGATTTTCGCGGCGAATCAATCGCTTCCGCAAGCCGACGTCCAGGCGCAGTACCAGAGCAACGGCTTCGCGGGCATACTCGAGCCGGTGCCGGTGTTCCTGACGAGCTATTGTTCCGGCAGCATCCATCTGCAAGCGTGCCCGACGCCGCCGCCAAACACGCAGGGCGCGATGCCCTGGGCCTATCACAACATGTGGGCCGGATATTTCCCGACATTCAACCTCGCCTTCATCGTCGGCTACCCGCTGCAAGGGCACGTCGCTCGCGGCCTGCGCGGCCTTGCGAGTGAGGAGACGACGCAGGCGAGGCTTCTCATGCAGGGCGTGCAGGAGCGCATCGGCGTCGAGGCGCGCAACGCGCTGCAAAGCTATGAGTCCGCGCTGTCTAAGCTGGATGCCGCGCGCGAGTCACGGCAAGCCGCCGAGACCGTCTACGCGAGCGAAGTTCGCAAATTCCACAACGGCGAGTCCACCACGTTCCTCGTGCTGCAGCGCCAAGTGCAGCTCGCACAGGCGCGTGGAAGTGAGCTGCAGGCCCAGACGCAGCTCGATCAATCGATCGTGGAGCTGCAGCGCGTCGAGGGCACGATCCTCACGGCGAACGGCGTGAACGTTCAAACGCTCGGAAGCCAGGCACTCGCGCGCTAGGCCTTATGTAATGAAGCTATTAACGTTTCCTAGCGTGGTTGCGATCGCCGCCGTAGCGCTTGCGGCCCTGCCGGTGCGGCCCACGTCCGCTCAGTTCGAGGACTCGCTCCCGCAGCGTGCGCATCTTCCAACGCCGATCCCCGTACCGAGCTTGCCGATCGTTCCTAGCGTCGCGGCGGGCTACAGCGCGCCGCAAGCAGCGCCGAGCGCGGCGCAGATCGTCGGAGTGACGCAGCAGCCCTTTGTCGGCATTTCACTGCAAGACGCCATCGCAATGGCGCTGCTCAGGAATCCTAACTTAGCCGTTTCCGCCTCCGACGTCAGGATTGCCCGATACGACATCGTCGAGGCGAAAGGGGCATACGACGTACAGCTCCAGTTAAAGCCGTCGTCCAGTTTCTCCGTATCGGCACCGCAAAACGCATTCGAATCGGGGCCGGGACAAGTGGGAAGGTACACGCCGGCGCCCGGAAATACGCCCGCCGTCATTTATACCGAGGGGCCCGGCAACATCATCCAGCACCAATCGGCCTTTCAATACGGCTTTGGCGGGCAGACCGAAAACGGCATGACGTATCAAGCGGGCATTCAGCAGAGCCGTACGTATAACAACACGATTTTCAACGCCTATAACCCCTACTACCTCGCCACGCTAAATCTCGCGGTGACCCAGCCGCTGCTGAAGAACGCCGGCATGAACGCGACGAAGCGTCAGCTGAAACTCGCCTTTATCAACGCCGACGCAAAGTCGGCCCAGGCGCTGATCGACGCCTCGAGTACGATCTCTCAGGTTGAGAACGCTTATTGGAACCTGGTCGCCGCCTGGCGCAACGTGGCCATCCAGCAAGAAGCGTTGAAAGAGTCGATCGCGCAGCAGCAGAGTAATGTCCGTCTCGCCCGGCGTGGAGCCGCCGCACCCGTAGACGCGGTAGAGTCGGCAACCCAAGTCGCGACCTTCCGGGACAACGTGTATTCCGCCCTGCAGAGCGTCTCCGAAGTGCAAAACCTGCTCAAGAGTCTCGTCGTAGCGGATCCGGGCGATCCGATATGGCGCGCGAACATCGTGCCGTCGACGTCGGTTCAGCAGCTGCCCAGCGTCTCGGATCTCACGACGATCGTTACGGAAGCTCGTCAGATCCGACCCGAAGTTCGGCAGGCCGAGGACAAACGGCTCCAAGCCGATATCGATCGCGCCTTTGCGAAGAACCAGTCGTTGCCGCAAGCCGACGTTCAGGCGCAATATTTGAGCAATGGCTTCGCAGGATTGCTCGCGCCCGTTCCGGCCTTTCTATCCAGCGAGTGCACTAGCGTTTCCACGATATTGGCGTGCCCGACACCGCCGCCGCAGACGCAAGGCGCGATGGCGTTTGCCTATCACAACATGTGGGCCGCCTACTTTCCGACCTTTAACGTCGCGCTGGTCGCAGGATACCCGATTCAGGCGAGTCTCGCGCACGGCATGCGCGGGGTTGCGGCTGAGGAAATGCGGCAAGCGGCAATTCTTATGCAGGGCGTCGCCGAACGCATCGGTGTCGAGGCGCGCAATGCGTTGCAGCAATATCAGTCCGCTCTTTCGCGTTTGAGTGCGGCCCGGCGCTCACGGGTTTCGGCCGAAGCCGTGTACGCGAGCGAGGTTCGCAAATTTCACAACGGTGCCTCGACGACGTTTCTCGTGCTTCAACGTCAAGTAGAACTGGAACAGGCTCGGGGCCTGGAGCTGAAGGCGCAAACGGATCTCAATCAATCCATCGTGGAGCTACACCGGGTCACCGGAACGATCCTGACCGAAAACGGCGTCGATTTGCAGACGCTCGGAAGCCAGGCGATCGGGCGATAGGGAACTGGTGAGAACTCGCGCACTTCCCGCGATCGTCGCGCTAGCAGCCGTCGTCCTTGCGACGGTTCCCTTGCAACGCACGTCGGCTGAAGTGGACGATACGTTGCCACGGCGCGCAACGCTGCCGACGGAAATGCCATCGCCGAATTTAGCGCCGGTTCCCAGCGTCGCTCCGGGTTACCGTGCTCCCGAAGTCGCTCCTAGCGCGGCGGCCCTGATCGGCGTCACGCAGCAGCCATTCGTAGGAATTTCGCTCCAAGACGCGATCGCAATGGCACTGCTGCAGAATCCGAACCTGGCAGTTTCAGCCTCGAACGTACGAATCGCCCGATATCGGATCGCCGAAGCGAAAGCTCCTTTTGACGTTCAACTGCAGTTGGAGCCATCGTCGCACTTTTCCGTGACGCCTCCGGAGAACGTATTCTTCGCGGGCCCCGGCAACCCGGGGATGTACACTTGCTACCAAGGCAGCGGCCAGCCGTTCCCCTGTTCCACGGAAGGCCCCGGAAACATCATCGAACACCAATATTCCTTCCAAGGCTCCTTTTCCGGCCAGACCGTCAACGGCATGACGTACAGCGCAGGCATCGTCCGGACCCGAACCTACAACAACACTATCATCAACACGTTCAATCCATATTATCAATCGTCGCTCAACCTTGCTGTGACACAGCCGTTGCTGAAGAACTTGGGAATGAACGCGTCTAAGCGCGCGCTAAAACTACAGCTCATTACCGCTGACGCGGGTGAGGCGCAAGCGCTGCTCGACGCCTCGAACACGATCTCTCAGGTCGAAGATTCTTATTGGAATCTCGTCGCCGCCTGGCGCAACGTCGCGATACAAGAAGAGGCCTTGCAAGAAGCGAGTACGCAACAGCGGAGCGTCGTTCGTCTCGCCCGGAAGGGCGCAGCGCCGCCGATTACTGCGATCGAGACCGAAACACAAGTGGCGAACTTTCAGAGCAGCACGGTTTCCGCACTCCAAACCGTTGGGGAGCTTCAGAATCAGCTCAAGAGTCTGATCGTCGCCGATCCGGACGATCCGATCTGGCGCGCTAATCTCGTGCCGTCGTCACCGGTGCAGCAGTTGCCCAACGCCGCGGATCTCGCCGCGATCTACGACGCGGCGCAGCGGTACCGCCCCGAGGTGCGGCAGGCGGAAGATTCGCGTCGCCAGGCCGATGTCGATGAGGCGTACGCGAGGAACCAGCTGTTGCCGCAGGCAGACCTTCAGGTCGGCTATATGAGCAACGGCTTTGCGGGGCTCCTCGCGCCGGTCCCCAACTTTGAAGTGTTGGGATGCAACCTCCCTACGCACAGTTGTCCGACGCCGCCTCCCGAATCCCAGGGCAAAATGGGTCAGGCGACCGGAAACATGTGGGCTTGGCGTTACCCGGCCTTCAACATCTCGTTCAACGTCAACATTCCGCTGGAGAACAACCTCGCGCGCGGTCTCAAGCAGGTGGCGAATCAGGAGGAGCAGCAGGCCGCCCTGCAGCGGCAGAGCGTGGACCAGCGCATCGGCGCCGAGGCGCGCGACGCTCTACAAACATATCAGTCGGCACTTTCTCGGCTGTATGCCGCAAGTCAGTCGCGACACGCCGCCGAAGCCGTCTACGCGAGTGAAGTTCGCCGCTTTCGCAGCGGCGCTTCGACGACGTTCCTAGTCTTACAGCGCCAGGTCCAGCTCGCCCAAGCGCGTGGCCGCGAGCTGCTCGCGCAAACCGACCTGAACAAGGCCGTCGTCGAGCTGCAGCGCGTAGAAGGCACGATCCTCACCGACAACGGCGTCAATCTGCAGACCCTGGGCTCCAAAACCCTACGGCGGTAAGCCGCACGCTTCGCTAGGCTCAGCCAGGACCAGCGGTCGAATCTCACGCTAAGTCTTGTATTTCTTTTCGCGCCAAAGGACGCTGCGGCCGAATAGGCTCGCTCCCCACACGGCCAGACTCACGAAGTCGCGCAGCGGTATCAGCCACGCGTCGGAGGCTCGCGTCACGTGCAGGGCGTCGCGCGCGAGGTAGTGTACGGCGAGCCGCAACCCAACGATGACCGCGAGCAACGGCAGACCCCAGGCAAGGTCGCGCGAGACCGCAAGGTAGAGTAGCGCGAAGGGCAGCGCATACATGAGGAAAGAGAACAGATATCCGGCGGGCGCCAGCGCGAGATTCGTACGCGCCCAGCGCAACTCGTGCGACCAAAGGTCCCAGGGATTCGTTTCGCTTACTGCCGTTTGCACGCCGTAGCGTGAGAGCTCGACGCGGTAACCGCGGCTCGCGACGAGTTCGCCCAGCCGATGATCGTCCGCCAGGTACGGGCCAAGCGCTTCCAGGCCGCCGATCTCCTCGAGTATTCGCCGGCGCACCGCCATCGTCGCTCCCAAGCAGAAGCGGAGTTTCCCGATGTGGAGCGCGACCAGAACCGACGGAGCGAAGCCGTCTTCGATCTGCATCGCGCCGAGGCGCGCGACGACGCTACGATTCGGCATGCCGGAGTAGAGACACGTGGCGGCTCCGACCCGCTGCGACGCGAAGGCTGCAGCGAGCGCGCGCAGGTAATCGCGCCCGACGCGGATGTCGCTGTCGGCAACGATCACGATGTCTCCGTGTAGTTCGACCCCGGGCTTGGCGAGATTCGCGATCTTCGGATTGCGGGCGGCGCTTTCACCGATGGCGAGCGTCGTGTGGTCCGGGAACTCGGCGGCGAGCCGCTCGACCACGGCGAGGGCCGGATCGGCGCTCGAATGCAGGCACAGAATTACCTCGTAGCGCTGTTCGTAGTCTTGATCGTAGAACGAGGCGAGATTCTCGTACAGGTTCGGTTCGAGACCGGCGATCGGCTTGAGGACCGTGACGCTGGGGAGAAACTCCGCGGCAAGCTCGAGGGGCCGGCGCGCAAACGCGGCGAGGCAAAATACCGCGATCGCAAGATACAGCGCCCCTGCGAGCGCGACGGTGAGCAAGATCAGGCTGAGTGGTTCGATCACGCTCCGTTTCCGTTCACCCTTCGACTCCGCTCAGGGTGACAACGTCGCTACCCACCATGATAAGCGGCAGTCAATTCGCCGTACGTGGTGGTGGCGATGCCGTTACGGGCGATTGCGGAACGCACCAGCGGGCTCGTGAGCGCCGCGAGCTCCTCGGCCCACGCAAAGCGCTCGGTACCTCGGTCGGCGCCGCTAAATGCCCGAGTGGCCGGGTGGAAGAACATTTCGGTAACGCCCTCCGGGAGCACGTCGAGCAGCTCCAAGACCCGCGCTTGCGTCAACGCGCCGGCCTCGTTGACGCCGAACGCGTAGTCGTTGCACGCGATGCCCGCACGTCGCGCGCGAGCGCGCATCAGCCAGAGCCAGGGTCCGATGTTGCGGCTTCGCCCAAATGGCTCGCGTGGAATGCGAATCGCGCGCAGCCCGTACTCGCGCCCGACTTGTAAGATCAGCCGAAAGACCGTGGGGTGGACGTGCATATGGGATTGTGCGTTCACATGGTCGAGTGGCAGTCGCGTTTGCGAAAAACGCTCGAACTGTGCGCGAATCTCGGCCGTCAGCTGCGCCCGAACGCCACGGCCCCAGAAGAAGCGGAATCCCGCGCGCACCAGATCGGTTGGAAACTCACCGCGCTCGTTCACGAGGTCGGGAACTCGCTCGGGCGGCAGCACGGGGCACCCGTGAACCAGCACGACGTGCAGCCCTACGGCGAGGCTCGGCAGCCGGCGCGCACGTTCGATCGCGTCCGCTGCGGCGGGTGCCCCGACCATCAGGCTCGCGGCGCGCAGCACCCCGTTGCGATGAGCCTGTTCGACCGCTTCGTTGACCTCCGGCGCGATCCCGAAATCGTCGGCGTTGAGAATCAGCCGCTTCACGGTTGTCGGGAAGTGCGCAGTCGTCGGAAGGCGCTGCGGATTAGTGCGCTTTCTCTCGGAGCATGCCCGCGGCGAGCGCGTCGACGAACCACGAAAGTCGCCCCGAGGACGGTTGCACGATTTGCGCCGGGTACTTGAGCGGGTCGCGCGGACCTTGGTAGACCCGCGCGAGGATTTGAGCCTTGTCGGCACCTTCGACGGCGAAGGCGACGCTGTGCGACATATTGATGACCTTCGGCGTCATGGTTACGCGCCACATCATTTTGGAAGACGAATAGACCGCTCGCACCAGGGATTCATCATCGGTATCCGGAGGCGTCCCGGGAAAGAGCGATGCCGTGTGCCCGTCGTCACCCAGACCGAGAAGCATCAAGTCAAAATGCGGCGCGTCGCCCATGTCGGCGCGCAGTACGGAGGCGTACTCGTTGGCAGCGAGCCCCGGGTCGATTTCGCCGCGAATGCGGTGCACGTTAGCCGGCGGAATCGGCACGAGGTCTAAGAGCGTGCGCTGCACCATTCGGTAGTTGGATTGCTCGTCGTCCGGCGGCACGCAGCGCTCGTCTCCGAAGTAGATGAAGACGTCGCTCCAGGAGATCTCCGTGCGCAACGGCTCCTGCCCCAGAAGCTGGTAGGCTGCGCGCGGAGTGTTGCCGCCGGCTAGCGCGACCCGGAAAACGCCTCGCTCGGCCATCGCGAGGCCCGCGTTGGCAACAAAAGAGTCTGCCAACGCCCTCGCCAGCGCCGGTCCATCCCGATAGACGTGCATTTCACCTCGGTCCGACATGGCTATCCCTTTCCGCGTGCAAGAATTTCGCCCGCCGCGCCGAGCGAGTCGTGAAAAATCCGATCGTTCTGGCCCCAGAGAATCGCGCGCTCCAGCAGCGCGGCGATGCCGGGATTATTGATTGCGCGATATCGCTGCGGGTGCTTACTCGAACCGGTCACGCTCAGATGAATCGATTCCGCGTTCGGGTCGGCTTGCGCGACGAACTTCGACCGCGACGAGCTCAGGGCGACGCACGAAATGCGGCGCGGCTCCCCCTCACGGCGAATCTCAAAGTCGATCGGCTTCCCATCGCGGTTGAGCAACGAGCTTGCGGAGCACGGCGTCCAATGCAAACGGCTGGCGAGCCAACCCAGGAGATAAAAGCCCTCGGGCTCGGAGCCGCACGCGATCGTGACGTGCCGCAGGTCGATGAGCTCTTCGACATCCTTGCCGTCGAAGAAAATAGCGACGCTTTCTTGCCACGGAGCCAGGCGAAGATACGCAATGTCGGCCAACGGAAGATGCGGATGCTGCTCCACGTAGTCTACCAGCTCGCACAACGCTGTGTGCCCACCGTCCAACAGCGAGCTGTTGAAAACGACCATCTGCACGTGTTCCGATAGCATCGAAAAACGCGGATCGCCCGCGATGCCGGGCGCAATCCATAGAAGGACCAGCGGCGCCTCCGACAGCCGCAGCGCCCCGACCGCCGACCGCAGCGTCTCGGCGTCGCCGTTCTTGACCCCGAGTTCTATCCAATCTCCGCTCTCGACCAAATGTGAGGCTGGGCCGCGAGTGCCGTCGAGCACGATTACTCGTGACGGATGCTTGGAGGCGAGGGTGTGAATGCGATCTCTCGCGAGGTCACCAATGGCCGCGTCCTCAAAGAACACCACGAGCGTCATCGTCGCAACCGCAACGTCGTCGCCGCGTTCCCGGTGTCGTTCGTTCAGCTTATCGAGGACGGGTGCAAGGTTCAGGCTCATATGCGTCGCCAGTCCGGGAACAGGCTGACCGCGCTGTCGGGCCCCTGGCTGCCCGCCGCGTAATTCGGGAATGAGAAATCCTTGGTGTTTTGCCAAACTTCCAAGATCGGCGTCACGATTTCCCAGGCGCGCTCGACGGCGTCCCAGCGCGTGAAGAGCGTCTGGTCTCCCTGCATCGCGTCGCCGATGAGCCGCTCGTATGCCGGGGGCGACTGCACGCCGAAGCCGCTGCCGTAGCTAAAATCCATGTAAACGCTGCGAACGTGGTCTTTCGGTCCGGGAACCTTCGCCTCGAACCGCATGGAAATGCCTTCGTCGGGCTCGATCTTGATCACCAGCACGTTGGGCTCGATGCTGTCGGTCGACTCGCCATAGAAGCGGTGAGGAATCGGCTTAAACGTGACCGCGATCTCCGAAACCTTGCGGGGGAGGCGCTTTCCCGAGCGCAGGTAGAACGGCACGCCGGCCCAGCGCCAGTTCTCGATCGAGAGCCTGACCGCCGCGAACGTTTCGGTGTTGGAATCCGGCGCGACGTTCTCTTCCTGCCGGTACCCCTTTACGGCGTTGCCGTCAATCGTTCCGGGACCGTATTGGCCGCGCGCCGACATCGACCAGACGTCGGTATGCGCGGGCGGCTCGATGGCCGACAGCACCTTGTATTTTTCATTGCGAATGTCGTCGGCATCCGAGCTGATCGGCGCTTCCATTGCTACCAGCGCGAGCAAGTTGATGACGTGGTTTTGAATCATGTCGCGCAGCGCGCCGGCATGATCGTAATACGCGCCGCGCTCCTCAACCCCCAATGACTCGGCGGACGTGATTTGGACGTTTTGCACGTAGTTCCGATTCCAGATCGGCTCGAAGATCGTGTTCGCGAAGCGCAAAGCGATAATGTCTTGAACGGGCTCTTTACCCAGATAGTGATCGATCCGGTAAATCTCGTTCTCGGGAAACACTGCTTCGATCGCGCGCTGCAACGTCCGGGCCGACTCGAGGTCCGTCCCGAAGGGTTTCTCGACGACGATGCGAGTCCAGCCCGTCTCGCTCTTGGCCAAACCGGACTTCTCGAGATGTTTGATTATCTCTGGAAAAACCGGCGGCGGCGTCGACAGATAGAATAAGTGGTTACCGGCCGTTCCGAATTCTTCGTCGTTTTTCGCCAAGCGCTCTTTGAGGGCGATAAAATGTCGCGTATCCTGAAAGTCCGCCGTTACATAGCTGATGCGGCGAGCAAAATCGTCCCACAGCGCCCCCTGCGGCTTCTGATCGTCCGGCATGAAGAGTTCCAGTTGCTGGCGGCAGTACTCGCGAAACGCGTCGTCGTCGTAGGCGCTGCGCGCAAAGCCAACCAAAGCAAAATCGGTCGGAAGCGTACCCCGCAAACGCATCGTATAGATTGCCGGAAGCAGCATTCGTTTGAATAGGTCACCGCTAGCACCAAAGAAGACGGCGCTGCAGGGATCGGTGATACGATCCGAGGCCAACCCCTCGCGTAAGGGATTGGCCGCCGCGCCATCCCCCGCGGCGTGGGCAAGGACGGCTGGCTCAGGCATGTGTCTCGCTTTTTACCGCGTGTCCGCCAAATTGATTGCGCAATGCGGCGACAACCTTCGCGCTGAACGACTCGTCTTGGCGTGAGGCCATTCGCGCCAGCAGCGAAAGCGTAATCACCGGAGCCGGGACATTCTCGTCCATTGCCGCCTCCACCGTCCAGCGACCCTCGCCGGTGTCGTCGACGTAACCGCGGATGTCCTTGAGCCCTGGGTCTTCCTTGAACGCGCGAACCAGCAATTCCAACAGCCACGAACGCACTACGCTCGCATGGGTCCACAGCTCCGCCAGTTGGCCGAGGTCGTAGTTGTATTGCGAGCTCTTGAGAATCTCGAAGCCCTCGCCGTACGCCTGGAGCAGACCGTACTCGATCCCGTTGTGAACCATCTTGGAAAAGTGGCCTGCGCCGGCCGGGCCGACGTGCGCGTAGCCGTTTGGGGGCGCCAGCGTGAGAAAGATCGGCTCGCAGTGTCGCACTTGGGCATCGTCGCCGCCGACCATCAGGCAGTAGCCTTCCTGCAGGCCCCACACGCCGCCACTCGTTCCGGCATCGATCAGAGAAACGCCCTTGCGTTTGCAGTCCGCGTACAGCCGCAAGCCATCCTTATAATTGGTGTTGCCGCCGTCGATGAGTATGCCGCCCTGGCCCATCGCGTCAGCCAGCTGATGGATCGTGTCGTCCGTCGGCGCACCCGCCGGCACCATCACCCAAGCGATCTTAGGCGTCTCGCTCAGTTTGGACACGATGTCGGAGAGGCTGTCGCTACCCGCCGCTCCAGCGCTGACGGCCGTGCGAACCGCTTGCGGATCGCGATCGTACGCCACGACCTGATGACCGCCTGCGATCAACCGCTGCGTCATGAAGTTGCCCATTTTCCCGAGTCCAACCATCCCGAGCTGCATCGCTCTACGTTCCTTTCAACTCAGCGTAAAAAATATATACAAGCGTCAACGCCGCGCGCCGCCTACGCTATACGTCGGCACGGCGTCGAGGCGATCGCGCGTCACGCGCGGACCGAGAGGGCTTCATCGACGGCCGCGATCAGTGCGCGCAGCGCGGGTTCGACTGCACCTTTGAGGTGGATGCGCACGCCGCGGCGGTTCCGCTTGTCCAGCGACATCCAGTCGCCGAGCGCCTGCGCGGCGAGCAGCGTGCGGAAGCCGACGTTCATACCCGGAATCATCGGATCGTCGGGATCGTCGGCGATGATCTGCAAGACCACGCACGTATCGGGGCCTCCCTTGTGAAGCTGTCCGGTCGAATGGAGGAAGCGGGGGCCGAACCCGACGGTCGTTGCGATCCGGTGCGCGTCGCGAATCTTTACGCGCAGCTCTTCGAGCAACTCTGCATGGGTTCGATTGCGCGCGATATACGCGGTAATGGCGTTGTAGTCGTGCGGGCGCAGCTGAGCAAAGAGTCCGGCCAGCGCCCGAACCGGAGTTTGCGATGATCGAAGGTCGCTGCTGCCCGAGAGATACGTGACGGTAAAGTCCGGGCCATCGACGTCGGGCTTCGGCTCGTCGAAACTGCCGTTTTTCGCGTACTGCCCCAGTAGGGCGACGGTATTGTCCTTCGATTCCTGAACGTTGGGCTGATCGAACGCGTTGATCCCAAGAATGACGCCGGCGGCCGCGACGGCGATCTCCCACAAATAGAACTGCTCGCCAACGTCGTAGCGATCGTTCATGGCGAGACGAATAACGGGATGGCCGGCTGCCTCGAGGGCTTGAAGTTTCTCGTCGATACCGGGCTCGGGGTCGGGAAGGTTGGCGCCGACGTACACGAAGGTACGATCGTCGGAGTAATCGTCCGGCGTGCCGAGCGGCTCGCCTTCGATTGGAACGATCCCTTTGCCGAGCTTGCCGGTCGATTCGGCGATGAGCTGCTCGGCCCACGCCCCGAAGGCCTTGACGTCGACATGCGTGACGATCGTGAGTTTATCGCGCCCGCGAACGGCGAGGCCGCCGATCGCCGCGCCGAAACGGACGCCGGGCGCCTTGCGCGCCTCGACGGTGCGATCGTTGGCATGCATCGCGCCGAGCGCGCGATCCAGCAAGAGGTTGACGTTGTAGCCCGCGATTGCGGACGGTGCGATGCCGACAAAGGACAGCGCAGAATACCGGCCGCCGATGTTGGGATCGTTCTCGAAATCGGCGCGAAACTGTGCCTCTTGCGCCTCGGTGTCGAGGCTGGTTCCGGGATCCGTGATAGCAACGAAGTTGCGGCCGGCAACCGCGGACCCGATCTGCTTCGAGACCTTTTCGTGGAAGTAGGCATAAAAGGCGTTGGGCTCGGTGGTCGTGCCGCTCTTGCTCGAGATGATGAAGAGGGTGTGCGGGATGTGGATCTTCTCTTCGAGCTCCTTGATTTGCTGCGGGCAAGTTGAATCGAGCACGTGCAGCTGCGGATAGTCGTCGTACGATCCAAAGGTGTCTGCGATGATGTCGGGGGCGAGCGAGCTGCCCCCCATTCCGCAAACGACGGCAAAACCGAAGTTTTCCTTCGTATCGCCTGCAAACGATTTCAGGCCGGGGACCTCTTCGAGCATATGCTGCTGGATATCGAGCCATCCCAGCGATTTCTTGATGATCGCCACCGCGTCGGGATCGTCCGACCATAACGATGCATCGTGCGCCCAAATGCGCTTGAGGAAATCAGCCTTACTGAGCTGGTCGAGCGCATCCTCGTAGGCTTGCTGCGAGGTTCCCAGCGACATGCGCACGCGCTCGGCACCGCCCGATTCGAGAAGTTTCTGCTTGTAGACGATCGCGCCGAGCAGCGCGGCGAACGAGTCGGAGAACAGCTCCACGCCTTCGACCTGGAGCTCACTCGTCACCTCGAAGAGCGAGATCTTGGCGTCTTGCAGCCCGCGCATGACCTCGGCGGCTCCCGGGAGATCGCTCTCCACCGTGTCGGGCGCGATCTTCCCGTGATCGAGCAGGGCGTCGAGCGTTAGCGGGGGCATCGTGTTCACCGTATCGCGGCCCACGACGCTTTCGACGTACATGAGGTCGGGATAGTGCGGGTTCTTCGTCGATGTCGATGCCCAGAGCGGGCGTTGAACCGCGCCGCCCTTCGATTTTAACGACGCAAACTCGTCGCCATAAAAGATCTCTTTGAACTTTTGATACGTGAGCTTGAGGCCGGCGATACCCGTCTTACCGAGTAGATGGTCGAGTTTGTCGCCCTTGCTGATGCGCTCTTGCAGGAGCTTGTCGATCGCCGTGTCGATGCGGCTGACGAAAACCGAATTGACCGAGCGTACCTTATCGATCGGCTTTCCCTCGGCCACGCGCCGCGTCAAGCCTTTGACGTACGCGATCGCGGCGCGCTCGTACATTTCCACCGAGAAGATCAGCGTGACGTTGATGTTGTAGCCGCGATAGATCGACTCTTCGATTGCGGGCAAGCCTTCTTTCGTGCCCGGTATTTTGATCATGACGTTCGGGCGGTTCACGCGCCCCCAAAGGTCTTCGACCATCGCGATCGTGCCCGCGGTATCGTGGGCCAAAAGCGGGGACACCTCGAGGCTGACGAAGCCGTCGTTGCCGCCGGAGGATGCGTACACCGGTGCGAACGCGTCGCAAGCGTTCTGAATATCTTGAATCGCGAGGTCCCAGAACAGCGCGTCGGCGTCCTTCTCAGATCCGATGAGGCTGCCGAGCTGCTCGTCGTAATCGTTGCCTGCGCCAATGGCCTTTTCAAAGATCGTCGGGTTGCTGGTCATTCCCCGCAGGCCGCGATCGATCAAGCGTTGGAGTTCGCCGGAGGCAAACATGTTGCGGCGCAGGTTATCGATCCACACGCTCTGCCCGGCATCGAGCAGCTGCTCAATCTGGTTCTTCAAGGATTCCTACCTTTCACGACGGCGGGGCACCGGAGTGCCGTTTTAATTGAGGGGTCTTCCGTGGGCTGCATGTTGGGGAAGGACCGTGGCAAGTTTTTGAAGCGCGAGCTCGGCGACGTTGTCCGGTGTGAACCCATAGGCCTTGGCAATCTCCGCGGCCGGCGCGGACGCTCCGAACTTATCGATCCCGAACGCGAATCCGCGGTCGCCGACGTACTTCGCCCAGCCGAGCGTGGCCGCGGCCTCGATGGACATGCGCGCGCCGACCGCGGGCGGCAAGACTTCATCGCGATAGGACTCTGGCTGCTCGTCGAAGAGCTCCCAACAGGGCATCGACACAACTCGCGTGCGCACGCCCTTGCCGTCCAGGATCTTCTTCGCGTCGACGGCGAGACCGACTTCGGAGCCCGTCGCGATAAGAATGAGATCGAGGCTCCCGCCGTCGCCATCCGCGAGGACGTAGGCGCCCTTGCTCACGGCGGCGTCACGGACTCCTAGGAACGGAACCTTTTGCCGCGTGAGGACCAGCGCCCAGGGGGAACCCTTCCGGGCGATGGCGAGTTTCCAGGCCTCCAACGTTTCGAGCGCATCCGCGGGCCGCACGACGTAGCAGTTGGGCGTGGCGCGCAGCATGGCGAGCTGCTCGATCGGTTCGTGAGTGGGACCATCTTCGCCAAGGAAGACCGAATCGTGCGTGAAGACGTAAATCGTGTGAATTCCCGTTAAGCACGCTAAACGAACGGCCGGCTTGGCGTAGTCTACGAAGTTAAAGAACGTCGCTGCAAACGGGAGAAGGCCGCCGTGCAGCGCGATGCCGCTGGTGGACGCCACCATCGCGTGCTCCCGGACGCCATAGTGGATGTTACGCCCCGCGTAGTTTCCCGGTTCGAAATCGCCGCAGTTCTTGAGGTACGTCTTGGTAGAAGGATCGAGATCCGCCGAGCCCCCGACCAATTCCGGAAGCGCCATTGCGATCGCATTCATCACGGCGCCGCCCGCATCGCGCGTTGCGACGTTGCCGTTCTCGGGCGTGAACGTGGGCCACGGCAAATTCGAGGGCACGTCGCCGCGCAGCGCTCGTTCGAGTGTGGAGGCCAGATCGGGGTTCGCGCGTTTCCATTCGTCGTAGGTTGTCTGCCATTGAGTTTCGAGTTCCGCGCCGCGCGCACCGACGCTGCGATAGAACTCCAATACGTCTTTGGGCACGTAGAAGGCGGGCTCGAGGGGCCATCCCAGCTCTTCCTTCGATTTCTTGACGTTTTCGGGCCCGAGTGCTTCGCCGTGCGCGAGATAGCTGTCTTGGCGCGGCGAGCCATACCCGATGTGCGTCCGCACTGCGATCAACGAAGGGCGATCCGTGACGTTCTTGGCCACCGTGATGGCTTGGTCGATCGTCGCGACGTCGTTGCCGTGGCCGATGTCGACGAGCTGCGTGTGCCATCCGCTGGCGTCGAAACGCGCAATCGGATCGTCCGTAAGGGTGATGTCGGTTGGGCCGGCGAGCGAGACTTTGTTATCGTCGTAGAACACGATCAGCTTACCGAGCTTCAGATGCCCGGCGAGCGACAGCGCTTCTTGACTGATGCCCTCCATGAGATCGCCATCGCCGCAGATGCAATAGGTGAAGTGATCGACGATCCGTTGATCGTCGCGATTGTAGACTGCGCCGAGGTGCGCTTCGGCAATGGCCATGCCGACGGAGTTCCCGATTCCCTGTCCGAGCGGGCCCGTCGTGGCCTCGACGCCGGGCGTGCGCTCCGCCTCGGGATGCCCCGGCGTTTTGCTACAGAACTGGCGAAAGTTTTTGATGTCGTCGAGCGTTACATCGTAGCCGGTGAGATAAAGCAGCGCATAGAGCAGCATCGAACCGTGCCCCGCCGAGAGGACGAAGCGATCCCGGTTGAGCCAATGCGGATCTTTTGGATTGAAGCGCAGGTGGCGCGCCCAAAGCGTGTAGGCCATCCCCGCCGCACCCATCGGCATCCCGGGATGTCCGGAGTTGGCTTTTTGAACTGCATCCACCGCGAGAAAGCGGATGGCGTTGATTCGTTGCTCTTCGCTGGCCGAGTTCGGCACGGAAACTCCTTTCGCGTAGGCCTAGGATTATGCGCTTTGCGGCATAGCCGCCCCTGTACCGTCGCGACGCTCGCGTAGCGGGGGTGGGCTTACCTGGCGCCGTAGCTGTGGCGAGTGAGCGCAGAAGAGCTAAAAGCGCAAATCGCCACACTCGAGCGCGAAGGCGCGGACGTCTGCGGCAGACAGGGGCGCGCCGTCGACCGGGTGATCGCGATGCTCGACGAAGGAGAGCTGCGCGTGGCCGAGCCGCGCGGCGACGGGTGGGTCACGAACGCCTGGGTGAAAGCCGCGATCCTGCTTTATTTTCAGCGCAGGCAAGTCGACTGGGTGGGCGATCGCGACCGCGATGCGATCGTCTACTTCGACAAACTCCCCCTCAAGCGCAATTACAAGAAGCTCGGCGTGCGGTGCGTCCCACCGGGTGTCGCGCGGTATGGGAGCTTCCTCGGCCGCGGCGTGATCTTGATGCCGGGCTTTGTGAACATCGGCGCCTACGTGGACGAAGGCAGTATGATCGACACGTGGGCGACGGTTGGGTCGTGCGCCCAAATTGGAAAGGGCGTGCATCTTTCGGGGGGAGTGGGGATCGGCGGCGTCCTCGAGCCTCCGCAGGCTGCGCCGGTCATCGTGGAGGACGGCGCCTTCATCGGTTCCCGCTGCATTATCGTGGAAGGGGTGCACGTCGAACGGGAGGCCGTAGTCGGTGCCGGCGTCGTGCTGACCGCAAGCACGCCGATTGTTGACGTTCGCGACAGCGAACCGATTCTCAATAGAGGGCGGGTTCCCGCGCGCGCGGTGGTTATTCCGGGGGTCATGCCAAAGCGCTTCATGGCGGGTGAGTACGGAACGCCCTGTGCGCTGATCGTGGGAACGCGCAACCAAACGACCGACTTGAAGGTTTCGCTCAACGCCGCGCTGCGCGAGCATGAGCTCGCTGTATGAATCCTCGCGTATTGGGAATCGCCGCATCGCTTATTCGTGAGGTCGCAGCGAAGAAGCGCCCTACGTCGATTGACTTAGGTCTCGGCGAGCCGTCTCTGTCCCCGCGCCGCGAGCATTTGGAACATGCCATGCGCTACGTCTTGGAGCACGGCCTGAAATACACGCCCAACGCGGGCGATCCGGCGCTGCGCGAAGCCGTCGCGCACCACTACCGGTATCCGGGAATGAGTTGCGCTCACAACGTCTGCGTGACGGTAGGATCGCAAGAGGCGATGTTCGTCGCGATCAAGACGCTGCTGGATCCCGCGCGGGACGAACTGCTCGTCGTCGAGCCGGCGTTTCCTTCGTACGCCAAGATGGCCGCGCTCGAGGGCATTGCCGTTCGAGGCGTCGCCATGCGCGAGCAAGCCGACTTTGCGTTCGATGCGGACCGGATTGCCGGAGCGATTGGCGAACGCACGCGCGCCATCGTCGTCTGTTCGCCCTGCAATCCAACAGCGCGCGTCGCTTCGCTCGACATCGCGGAGAGCCTCGTACGCTTCCTAGGGCGACGCAGCGGTGAACCGATTTGGGTGATCCACGACGAGATCTACCGCGAGCAGACCTTTGTCGACAACGCCGGATATTTTGCCGCAAGCTATCCGCACACCATCGTGACGAACTCCTTGAGCAAAAGCAACGCACTCACCGGGCTGCGCCTCGGCTGGATCCTCGGCCCGAGCGCCTTCATAGCTCAAGCCGTTAAAGTGCACGCATGGGCGACATCCTGCGCCGATACGTTCGCGCAGCAGGTCGCTTTACACGTGTTCAAGACCGCCGGCGGCGTCGAGGAGCACACGGCGTGGTATCGCGAGCGCCGTCACGAACTGCTCGCAGCGCTCCGCGAAAGCGGCCTGCGCTTTATCGCGCCGGAAGGCAGCTTTTACGTTTGCGTGCGGCTTCCGGACGGATCGAGTTCACTTCGGGCGGCCGAAGAATTGATCGATCGCTACGACGTAATCGCGATCCCCGGCATCGCGTTCGGCGATTCGATGGAGGGCTGGCTGCGCCTGAGTTGGGTCGGAGCGGCCGACCGCGTCCGCGACGGCATCTCGCGCATAGCCGAATACTGCGCGGCCAATCAGGCGATCCAGACCGTCTGAATGTTGACGAACTCGTGGATTCCGAAAGTCGAGAGTTCGCGGCCGTAGCCGCTTTTCTTGACGCCGCCAAAAGGCAAACGCGGATCGCTCGCGACCATGCCGTTGACGAAGACGGCGCCTGCCTCGACCCGCGCCGCGAAACTCTCCGCCGCCGCGACGTCGCGCGTCCAGACGCTGGATCCTAGACCGAACGACGATGCGTTTGCAAGCCTGAGCGCGTCCTCGTAGTCCTCCGCGCGCACGACCGCGGCCGCCGGTCCGAAGACTTCCTCGTCGAACATCCGCATGCCGGGGCTAACATCGGCGACGATGGTCGGCTCGTAAAAATAGCCTCTGGTGCCGACCGGGTTGCCCCCGGTCACGAGCCGCGCGCCGCTCTCGATCGTGCTCGACACTTGCTCGTGGACGGTCTGGCGCAGATCGCTACGCGCGCAGGGGCCGATTTGCACGCGCTCTTCCATCGGATTGCCGACGACTTGTTCCAGCGTCCGCTCCGCGAAACGCGCGAGAAAATCGTCGTATGCCGCGTCTTCGACGATGAAGCGTTTCGCCGCGATGCAGCTTTCGCCGTTGTTTTGAAAGCGCGCGGTGACGGCGGTTTTTGCAGCGGCCTCCAGATCGGCATCTGAGAGAACCACGAACGGATCGGAGCCGCCCAGCTCCAAAACGCATTTCTTCAAAGCCTCACCGGCCGCGCGCGCAACCGCGACGCCAGCGCGTTCGCTTCCGGTTAGCGTTACGGCGGCGATCCGCGGATCGGCCACCAGCTCGTCGATCGTTTCGCCGCTCGCGAGCAAGGTGCCAAACACGCCCTCGGGGGCACCGGCATCCCGAACGACGCGCTCGATTTCCAGCGCGCAGCGCGTCGTGTTGGCGGCGTGCTTGAGCAACATCGTGTTGCCCGCCATCAACGCCGGGGCCGCGGCCCGAAAGACCTGCCAATAGGGAAAGTTCCAGGGCATGATCGCGAGGAGCACGCCCAGCGGTCGAAACGCGACGTAACTGCGAGCGGCATTGGACGGCGCGATTTGCGGGTCGAGCATGGCGGCGCCGTGTTCGGCAAAGTACTCTAGACTCCAAGCGCATTTTTCTACTTCGGCGCGAGCTTGAACGATCGGCTTGCCCATCTCGCGGACTGCCGTGGCCGCCAGGACATCGCTTTCCGCGCGCAAACGCCGGGCGATCGCTCGCATGACGCCGGCGCGTTCTTCAAGCGTTGCTGCGCCCCACTCGCGCGTGGCGTGCGCGGCTTGGGCTAGCTTTGCATCGATTTGTGCGGCATCCATCCGCGGAATTCGCTCGAGCACATCTTCCGTAGTCGGATCGATCGTCGTAATCATATCGTGTGTTGTGCCCAAGGCCCCGAGGGGCCGGCATAGACTTCCACGAGCTGGCTCGGACGCAGATACGCTTGCGCCACGCGTTGCACGTCGGCCGCCGTGATGCGAGTGAACCGTTCGTTGAGCGTCCGATAATATTCGAGCGGGAGGTCGTTGACCGCGATATCGAGCAGCTGCTTCGCCTGGCCGCTCGACGAGGCTTCGTCCAGCAGGGCGTTGCCGGCCAGCCGCGCCTTGGCTTCTGCGAGCTCGCTTGCCGACACGGGCTCGTCGCGCAATCGCTGAAGCTCGTGCCGAACCAAATCGACGGCTTCGACCACGCGCTGCGGCGAGGCGTTCAGTTCGATGCGAAAGTCGCCGCGATCGGCGTCGGCGTCGAGCGAGCTGCTGACGTTATAAACCAATCCGCGTTTTTGCCGCAGCTCTTGCCACAACCGGGACTCAAACGCGCCGCTGCCGCCCAAAATCTGATTGAGCACCAAGAACGTGTCGTAGTTGGGATTCGAACGTGAAATCGCCGGCTGTCCAAGCCGGATATAAACCTGATTGGCCGCGGTGCCGATATAGTCGTGACCGGTCGAGGCGGGAGGTAGCGGCATGCGGCGCGGGTTCGGCCGCGGACCGGCGGCTTGCCACGAACCGAAAGCAGATTCGAGCGCGCTGCGCACGCGCTGAGGCGAAATGTCGCCCACGACGGCGATCGTGGTGAGATCGGGACGCCAGTACGCCGCGGTGTATGCGAGCAAATCCTCTCGGGTTATTCCCGCGACGCTTGGCGGTGTCGGCTGGCGAAGCGTTGGGTCGTCGCTGGCAAGCAGCAGCCGATCGTAGGCACGATCGATCATGACGCCGGAGATGTTCCCCTCCGACTGGAGGCTGTTGGCCAGCTGGGATCGCTCGATCTCCAGCCAGGGGTCGGCGAAGCTCGGGTGGGCTTCGCCGTCGGCCACGATTTGAACGATTCGGTCGAAATCGTGGGTCTCGCCTTGCGCCGAAAACTCCCGCCCCGTTTCCACGAACGCGCCCATCTCGTCGCTAGCCTTCCGGCGCTGCGCGAAGGGATAGTGTTCGCTGCCGTAATCCGCGACGGAGGAAGCGAGCCGGATGATGCCTTGCTTCCCGACCGGTTCAAACGCGGGCGATGACGCAATCTGACCGTTCAGAACGAAAGTTGGGCGATCGCTCTTCGTCTGCACGATGACGCGCACGCCATTTTGAAGCGTGAACGCCGTCGGTGTCAGCACGCTGCGCGCGGTGGTTGGGGTTCGCACGGCCTTGGCGATCCAAGCCGGCGTGACGATCGGACCGTTGGGCACGCGCTTGGAAAAATCGTCGCTGGCCGCCGCGCTGCTCTTTTGGGAATTGCCGCGCGGGGGGCTTTCATTCGGAGTCAAGTGGCCGACGACCGTGGGCCGGCTGAGGTAGGTGCGCGCGGCCGCAAGCAGATCGTCGCCGGTCAAGGCCGCTAGGCGCGCATCTTCCGCGGCAATTTTCTCTCCGACGATGCCGTAGGTATACCCGGCTAGATCGCCGATGCCGCCGATCGAATCCGCCGAATAGAGCCGCTCCGCGAGCGTCAGGCGCTTTGCTGCGAGGACGAGACCCGGGTCGAATCCGCTCTGAAGCACCGAGTTCAGCGTATTTTGGAAAACCGTTTGTGCTTCTGCGCCGGTCCTGCCGGGATTGAGCACGATGAATACGTTGAGCAGTCCGCCCCGCAGCTGCGTGTCCGCGTTTGCTTCGATCGCGAGCGCGATATTGCTCTGTACGAGGGCGCGGTAAAAGGGCGAACGCTGGTTTTCCAACAGCGTGGCCAGCGTGCTCACCGCGGGCTCGCCGGCCTGGACGTCTCCCGGAACCGCGTAGGCAAGGTCGAGAATTTCAAACGGGAACGGAAACTGCGCCTCGACCGTTTGTCCGCGCGCTGGAACGGGATTGACCGGCCGGTGTGAAGGCAGCCGTTTTGAAGGAATCGCTCCAAAATAACGCTGCGCCTTGGCGAAGGCCATGACGTGGGTGACGTCGCCTGCGATTACGAGCGTCGCATTATTCGGCGCGTACCATTCGCGATAATAGCGCGCGATGTCGGCGACGGTAGCCGCGGCTACGTCGCTGCGACTACCGAGCGGGGTACGCCCGCTGGGCTGATCGGGGAAGGCTGCGGCCCTGACGCGTGACAGCAAATTGAAGAACGGGGAGCTGGCGTCGCCGTCGATTTCGTTGAGCACGGCGTTGCGCTCGATCGCCCAATCGGACGCGCGCAGCGCCGCGTGTTGCATACGGTCGGCGTCGATATAGAGGGCGACGTCCAGCTTGTCGGACGGCATCTCGAAGTAGAACTGCGTGTAATCGTAGTTCGTCTCGCCGTTCATCTGCGCACCGAGCCGCGCCACGATGTCGTCCAAGCCACCCGACGAAATTTCAGGCGTCCCACGAAACAGCATGTGCTCTAGTGCGTGGGCGAGGCCGGTCTTGCCGGTGGTTTCCTGCAACGATCCAAAGCCATACCAGACGCCAGTCTGTACGATGGGTGCGGCGCGATCCTCGGCTACCACGACGCGCAGACCGTTGCTGAGCCGCGTGGTAAAAATCCCGCCGTCGCCCGGGCCGTTCTGCGCGCGCACCGCCTGCGGCACGACGACCGCAAGGATCAGCGCGGTCAGCAGGGTTATCTTCGATGTCACAGGGCGCAAACTCCTAAATAGTAGGCCGCAGCCGATTCGACTGCCGCCCACGGAATACAGCCGACGAGCTCGCAGCCGAGCATGTCCATGCCGCGCTCCGCCGCGAGCTGCCGTATCAACTCGACGACGCGATAAAGGGGCGTTGCAGCATAGTCCGTCACGTTGAGGGAGACCTGCACGCAGTTTTTCCCACGCCGAAACGGAAGCGCACGAAGCGAGCGCAAGCCGCCGTCCCGCTCCCTCATTGCGCGCGCGATCGCCCGGGCCCCCGCGAGATCGCCTCCGGCCAATTCAACGTTGAAAGCGATCAAAACGTCCCGTGCGCCGATCGCGATTGCCCCGGCAGTGGCGTGGCGCGGTGCGTCGCCCTCGTCCGGCAACCAATCGGTATTACGCCGAATGGCCGGAAGCAACCGGCGCTCGCTTCGTCGTGCCGCGGCGCCGTAATAGAAAGAAGGAACGCGGTAGCGCCGCCATATCTCGGCGCCCGCACGGTGGGCGAGCGTTGCCGCATCGGCTAGGCCGGCCTCGGCGACCGGGACGAAAGGCAAGACGTCAAGCGCGCCGATTCGAGGGTGCGCTCCGTGGTGACTGCGCAAATCGATGCGCTCCACCGCGACGCCCGCTAAAGCGATCGCCGCGTCGAGGACCTGCGTTGCACTTCCGACGATCGTCAAGACGCTGCGATGATGGACGACGTCGCTGCTGCGATCGATCACGCGCGCTCCGGTTTGCTCGACGGCCGTCACGGCCGCATCGATGGTCGTTGCGTCGCGCCCTTCCGAGAGATTCGGAACGATCTCAAACAATGCCGGCAACGCGTCGTCTACCCCAGCGTCTTTTGGATTGCAGCCGCGATGTCGCCCGTATTCGCCGGAGAAAGAACGTGCGCGTAGCCGAGTTTGCGAGCCTCGGCCTCGCGCCGTTCTGCCCCGGCGACGGCGCGCACTTCGCCGGATAATCCGAGCTCACCGAAGACGGCGGTGTGCGCCGGAATCGCGACGTTGCGAAAAGACGATGCGACGGCCAGGGCGATTCCGAGATCGGCTGCAGGCTCGCCGACGCGCAACCCGCCGGCGACCGAAGCATACACGTCGTGGTTTCCCAAGACTAAACCGGCGCGCCGTTCCAGCACCGCAAGAATCATCGCGAGCCGCTGCTGGTCCAGATTATTCGCGAGCCGGCGCGGCATGCCGTAGCTCGTTTCGCCGACGAGCGCCTGCACCTCGATCAGAACCGGCCGGGAACCCACGATGGACGCGACGACGCAGGAACCGCTGGGCCGCTGGGTCCGCGCGCCAAGAAAGAGTTCCGACGGGTTCGCGACCTCTCGCAAACCGTCATCGTGCATGCTAAAGACGCAAATCTCGTCGATCGAGCCGAAGCGGTTCTTGTACGCACGGAGGATACGGTATTGGCCGCTGTTCTCTCCCTCGAAATACAGCACGGTATCGACCAGATGCTCGAGCAATCGGGGGCCCGCAATAGCTCCGTCTTTGGTAACGTGGCCGACGATGAAGGTCGCGCAGCCGGTGCGCTTGGCGTATTCCATCAGCGCTTGCGTGCAGTCGCGAATCTGCGTCACGCTCCCGGCATAGGCTTCCGATTCGGGCAGCCACACCGTTTGAATCGAGTCCACGACTAACGCCAACGGCGTTCGCCTGTCGAGCTGATCGAGGACGACCCGCAGATTCGTCTCGGGATAAACCAAGAGCGTGTCGTTCAGCCGCGCATGCAGCGTGCGCTCCGCGCGAAGCTTTACTTGCGCGCCGGACTCTTCTCCGCACACATACACGACCTCGCCGCGCTCCGCCAGGCGCGCCGCGATCTGAAGCAGCAGGGTTGACTTGCCGGCGCCGGGCGGTCCTCCGACCAGCACCAGGCTTCCACGAACGATGCCGCCGCCGACGGCCGCATCGAACTCCGGCATGTCGACGCGAAGACGTTCGACACCCGCGGAACCAATTTCACGCAGCTCGACCGGCCCGGCTGACCGGGCAGTATTCGTGGCGCGCTCGCGGCCACCGCGGACCGCCACGGCAACGGGCCGTTCGTCGAAAGAGTTCCACGCTTCGCATTGCGGGCAGCGCCCAAGCCACCGCGTGGATTCAAATCCGCACGCCGAACAAAAGTAAACCGTGCGCGCCTTGGCCATCGTTAATGTTTAGCCTTCTCCTGGAGGGCAACGCCATCATCCCGCGGGAACGATGCGCGGTGCCTTTCTTCACGAGCTTCGACCACATCGCGCTCGCCATGCCGGTGGCGCAGGAAGATCGCGCGCGAACCTTCTACGTGGGAATCCTCGGTTTTGAAGAAGTCCCCAAACCTGCGGAGCTCGCCAGCCGCGGCGGCGCGTGGTTTCGCAGCGGCGAAGCGCTGCTTCACCTCGGCGTCGAGGCCGGCTTTCGCCCGGCGAAGAGGGCGCATCCCGCGCTGCGTGCCTGCGACTACGGCTCGCTGCGTAAACACCTCATCAACAACGATATCGAGATCCTCAGCGAAGACCGCACCGGCGGCCAGCTGCATTGTAACGTTTGCGATCCATTCGGCAACCGCATCGAAATCGTTGGAGGCCAAGACGAATGAGCGCGGTGACGCGCCTTCAGATCGCGATCGACGGGCCGGCCGCATCGGGCAAGACGACCGTCGCTCGATCCACGGCACAGCGTCTGCACGTTCTTTATCTCGACACCGGCGCCATGTACCGAGCGCTGGCGTTTCTGGCGTTGCGGACGGCAACCGACGTTGACAACGGTGCCGCCCTGGCGCGATTAGGCGCAACCACGCCAATTGAAGTGAAACTCGACGACGCAGCTCCGCTTGGATTCCGAGTTCTTGCGGGCGGAGCGGAGCTGGATGAGGTGGCGCTGCAAAGCAACGAGGTCACGGCAATCGTCTCGGCGGTGTCGGCGCACGGCGCGGTACGCTCGGCAATGGTCGAAGCCCAACGCAGGATCGCCGCGAAAGGACCGGTCGTGATGGCGGGCCGCGACATCGGCACCGTCGTCTTACCGAATGCGCCCATAAAAATCTACCTCACGGCATCGCTCGGAGCGCGCGTCGCGCGTCGGCGCCTGCAGCTCGAACGAGCAGGCATGCCCGTTGATCCGCACCGCCTGGGCGAAGAGCTGGAGGAGCGCGATCGGATCGACCGAACGCGCGCGGTCTCGCCGCTGGCGCCAGCGCCCGACGCTCACATCATCGATTCCAGCAGCATGGACGCTGAAGGCGTCGTGGATGAGATCTGCGCGATCGTCGCCAGACTAGAATCTTGACGGAGACCGAGTGAACACGCGTTTCTACGATTTCGCAAAGGCGGCCGTGCGATTGGGGGTGCGCGTGATTTGGGGCGCACGCGTCGTTGGAACGCAGAACGTGCCGGCCGAAGGCCCGCTGATCGTCGCTTGCAACCACCTTTCCTACCTCGACCCACCGGCGATGGGGTCGCTGTGTCCTCGCCGGATCAGCTACATGGCCAAGAAAGAGTTGTTCGAGATCCCGGTCTTGGGGCCAATGATTCGGGCCTTGGGGGCATACGCAGTGGATCGGCACGGGAGCGCCACCGCCGCAGTCAGGCGGTCGCTCAAGGTGCTGCAAGAGGGCGGCGCGGTCGGAATCTTCCCAGAAGGCACCCGAAATCGGACCGGCGACGTCGAGCCCCAAATCGGCGTCGCGCTCCTGGCTTCCCTAGCCAACGCTCCGGTCGTTCCAGCGAGCATTCGCGGCACCGACCGGGCGCTGCGGCTCGGGAGGATCAGCGTGGCATTTGGCCCGCCGCTGACGCCGCCGGCCGACAGGAAAGCAAGACGCGAAGACTTGGCGAAGTTTACGCTCCAAATCATGAACGCAATTGAAGCGCTGGGGAAAGGCACCCATGGAAATCCGTAAAGCGTCGGTTCAAGGCTTCTGCTTCGGAGTTGCAATCACGGTCAAGAAGGCCGAGGAAGCGATTGCCTCTCGCGGCGACGTCACCACGCTAGGACACGTCGTGCACAACCCGCAGATGGTTGAATCACTCCAGGCACGCGGACTGAAAAACGCGCAGTCCGTTGACGAGGTGGACGCCGGCGCGCTCTTCGTTCGAGCGCACGGCTTGCCGGTCGAGGTTTTCGATAAGGCCAAGGAAAGGAACCTCGAGATCATCGATGCGACCTGCCCGATGGTGACGAAGATCCACGTGCAAGCTGAAAAGCTGAAGGCCGACGGCTATAAGATCATCGTCATCGGCGATCCCAATCACCCCGAGGTCAAGGGGACGCTCAGCCACGTGCCGGGTGCGTGGTGCATTCAAACGCCTGCGGACGTTGAAAAGCTGCCGCGCTCCAGCCGCGTCGGCGTCGTCGTGCAATCGACCTGGTCGGGCGAGGGTTTCACCGAAATCGTCCGGGCGCTTTCGGCCAAATATTACGAGGTTCGCGCGGTCAACACGATCTGCACCGACACGCATAATCGGCAGAACGAGGCGCTCCGCCTAGCCAAGGGCGTGGAAGTGATGATTGTCGTCGGCGGCAAGACGTCGGCCAACACCAAACATCTTGCGGACCTCTCGGAATCGCACGGTGCGCGCGCCTATCATATCGAGGGACCCGACGAGTTGAATGCCCAGTGGTTCGACGGCGTCGAGGTTGCAGGGCTGATGTCAGGCGCGTCCACGCCGGGCTGGCTCGTCGATAAAGTCCAGGCGCGAATGGAGGAGCTGGCGGCGTCTGCTTAACCTGGACAATCTTGCCGAGCGCTTTGAGAGCGCCCTCGAGGAACGGATTACCGGATATCGGGGATCGAAAGAGATCTCCGATATGCTTTTGCGGCACTTCGGCTATGCTCCCTATGGGCCGGCTCGAAGGGGCAAACGTCTTCGGCCGCAGATGGTTTTGCGCGTCGCCAACGGCGAAGGAGCTCCGATCGAATACGCACTGGATGCCGCCGTCGCCGTGGAGATTTTTCACAACTACTCGTTGGTTCACGACGACATCGAAGACCGCGACGAGCTGCGCCACGGGCGCCGCACCTTGTGGAGCACCTACGGCGTCCCGCAGGCGATCAATGCCGGCGACGCGATGTGCGCCCTGAGCTTCCTCAGCTTGGAGCATGCCGCAGCCCATCTCGACGCGGGCCGGGTTTTGCAAATGTTGGCGCTGCTGCACGAAGCCCACGCGGTGATGTGCGAGGGACAGTCGCTCGACCTTCACTTCGAGTCGGAACGATCGGTGGATCTTCCCGGTTACTATCGCATGATCCAATGCAAAACCGCGCAACTCTTCGATGCATCCTGTCGTTTGGGAGCGTACACCGCCGGAGGCGATGCGGCGACGATCGACGCGTACGGTGACGTCGGCCGGGCCTACGGTATGGCGTTCCAAATTCGAGACGACGTCGCCGGCATTTGGTCGAGCGTGGCGGAAACGGGTAAGACCGAAGCGGGTGACATTGCGCGCCGAAAATGGACTTTTCCGGTCGTGTGGGCGATCGCGGAGCGGCCCTCCGCGGCTCGCACGGCAATCGCCGATGCATACGCCTCGGGGAACGCCCTCGACCGGGAGACGGTGATTCGCGTCGTCGACGCGCTCAACGCGTTGGGGGCCAAAGAGGCCGCGCAGCAAGCCGCGGCCGAGCATTTGGCGATCATCGAGGCCTGCCCTAACGCCGAGCTCCGCGAATTTCTTTTGAACACCCTCGATCTCGTTGCCGCGCGTTGAGACCCGCTGCGTGAACATTAACGGTTCGGTCCGCGTGCCCGTGCGGCAGGCGACGCTCGCGTGGGCAATGCCGGCGTTGCTGCTGCTGGGATTGTTCGTCCGGCTGATCTTCGTCGGCAACGAGGGCTTCAAAACCGACGTTTCAACCTACACGGCCTGGGCCATCGCGCTGGGCGAGCACAGCTTTGGCACCTTCTACTCGACGATCGGCTTTGCGGATTATCCGCCCGGTTACTTCTATATCTTGGCCGCCGTCGGACATTTCTGGCATCTCTTTTTTGCCGCGCACGACCCCGGTTACGGGGTCCTGCGCTTGCTGGTCAAGTTGCCGGCGATTTTGGCGGACCTCTGCGTCGGTGCACTGCTGTACGCGCTTGTCGGGCGTTTCGCCGGCGCGCGTTTGGGGTTCGCTGCCGCGGCGATCTACGTGCTCAATCCCGCGACGATTTACATCTCGGCGCTGTGGGGGCAAGTCGACTCGATCGCCGGAGCGCTCGCGCTGCTGGCCATCTATGCGTTGCTTCGCAGCGAAGACCAGCCGAACGATACGCGTCTGCAGCTTGGATGGATCGTCTTCGCATGGCTTTCCTTCGCCTATTCCCTGCTGATCAAGCCCCAGGCCGCCGTGTTGCTGCCGTTGCTGGTGGCCTTTGCTTTCGTCGACCCGGCGCGCCGGCGCGCGCGCCTCATCGCGACCGGGATCGGCGTGGCCGCTGCGGTCGTACTGGCCGTGCTATTGGCAGAGCCATTCCATCCGAGCAACCCCATAGCGGCCCTCATGTGGCTGCTGGAGCGCTACGCTTACGGCTCCAACGTTTACCCTTACAACACCGTCAATGCGTTTAATCTTTGGGCGCTCCGCGGCACGCTCTGGCTGCCGGACAATCAATACATTCCCCGGCCTGGGTTTGGCCTGCCGCAGTATGCTTGGGGGCTGCTCCTGGTTATTGCCGCGCTTGCGCTGGTCGTGTGGCGCTACCTTCAAGAGCGCACGTCACGCGCTCTTCTAGAAGGATGCGCCGTGGCCGCGCTGGCGTTTTTCGTCCTCGCAACGCGAATGCACGAAAGGTATCTGTTCAACGGCCTGCTGTTTTCCATCGCCTGCATTCCCTTCGCGCGGCGCTATCTGTGGGGAGCCGCCGTACTCTCCGTCGTGCTGTTTGCCAACCTGGTGTACAGCTTGCAATATCTACAGGTGGTTACGAATAACGTGGCCGGCGTGAACTCGCAAAACCTTTGGGGCCCCTGGACGACGATCTTCTCGCTGGCGGCCGTTGGAGTGTTCTTCTGGCTCGGCTATCAGTATTTAGGGACGGTCGACGTGCGAGCGCGCGATGCGGCAGCGCCTCCGGAACGGTCCGCGGCGCCGGCGGTTGAAGCACCCGCCTGGGCGGCGACGGTGCGCGATTGGTTCAATCCTCGCGAGGGATTGACGGCGATGCGCGTGCCGATCGACTACGCGATCGCTGCGGCCCTGGGGATCGGGAATTTCATTCTTTCTTTCGTTGGCTACTGGTGGCCGACCGAGAAGGTTTTCGACGAGATCTACTTTGCGCGGGCCGGCGAAGAGTATCTGCAAAACCTCCGCATCTACGAGAACACGCATCCCCCGCTGAGCAAGCTTCTGATCACGCTGTCCATGGTGCTTTTCGGGGGCATGCCCCACGGCCATGGGCTCGGTGGTTGGGTCGGCCTCAACGCCATCGTCGGGCATATGAGCAACGGCGACAATTCTTACGGATGGCGTTTCCTCGACGTCGTGTTCGGCGCACTGGTCGTCGTGCTGCTGTACTTCTTTGCAAAGCGGATCACCGGTTCGACGGTCTTTGCCACGATTGCCGCGCTGCTGTTGACCTTCGACGGAATGCATTTCGTCCAGTCGAGAATTGGAACCCCGGAAGGCTTCGTCGTTTTCTTCGCTACGCTCGCCGTTTATGCGTTTTACCGTTTCTGGATCAGTTCACAGGTCGGCGAACGAGCACACGTCGAGGTGCCGGCGTGGGGCTTCGCGGCGGGGGCCGGGGTATCGCTTGCGGGCGGCCTGATCGTAGCCGCGATCGGTCGAGCGACAGGCGGTTTCGATGTCGCTACGGTCGTTATCGTAACGCTCTACGTTGCCTGCGGCCTTTACCTGATCGTGCGGTACGTCGGCTTTGCGCGCGTCTTCGGCAGCGGTCGCCGGGAGCTCAGCTATGGCGAGGGCTCGTACTCCCTGCGCGACGCGGAGAACACCGTGGTGTTCGCCGCGGATGGCGGTACGATTGACGCGCGAGGCAAAATACAACGCGGGGCGCTTTCGCAGAGCAAGGGCGGCGCGCTGGTCTATCGCGATGACCCCCTGACGATCCAATATCGGCGCGACGGCAGCGTGTCGTACGAAACCCCGGATGGCAACGTCACCTACGCCGACGACGAAATCCGCGCCGACGCTCCTGCGTCGGTCGAGAAGGGGCGTTCGTCGAGGCTATGGCTGGTTCTGTTTACCGTCGCGCTAGGTTGCCTCGTGAGCTCGAAGTGGTACGGCGTGATGGGTTTTGGGGTGAGCTTCGTCGTGCTGATAGCGGTCTGGCTGCAGCGATATCTCTTCCAACTGCGCCCCGTCCTGTGGGGAAATCCGCGCGGCTTTCGACTCGACGGAGCACTGGCCACGATCCTGTTCGTGAGCGCGACCGTCTATGCGTTGGCGTGGCTGCCCGATTTGGCGCGCCACTCCCAGGATCCCGGGGAAATCCACAACCTCAACGACGTCGTGGAGCGCCAGGCCACGATGTTTTCATACCACGACACGCTCAAAGCGACGCATCCGTATTCGTCAAAGTGGTGGGAGTGGCCGATCGATTACGTCCCGATCGCGTATTTTTATCAAGACCATCGCAGAGACACTAACGACTCCAACGGATGCTGCATTTACGAGATCACCTCGCTGCCTAACCCGGTGATCCTATGGTTCGGTTTGATCTGCGTTCCGTGGGTAGCCGTGCTTGCGTGGCGCGAGCGCAATAAGGGGTATGCGCTCATCGTGATGACGTATCTGTTGCAGTGGCTGCCCTGGATGCGATCCCCGCGCATCACGTTTGCCTATCATTTCTACGTGGACATTCCCCTGATTTGCGTATGCAACGTGGTCGTACTGCAGCGTCTTTGGCAATGGTCGCGGCGCCGTGAACAGTCGCGCTGGCTCGGCAGCCTGGGCGTCGGAGCTTATGTTGCCGCCGCTGCGTTGGGGTTCGTCTACTTCTACCCGATACTCGCAGCGCATCCGATTTCGTGGAGCGCCTGGCACCAGCGAATGTGGTTTCCGACCTGGATTATCGGCCCGGGCTAGCGAAAGGGGTCCCTTATGTCGGGGCATTCGAAGTGGCATAACATCAAGCTCAAAAAGGGCAAGGTAGACGCCCAGCGCGGTGCGCTTTTCACCAAGCTCAGCAAGGAAATCATCCTCGCGGCGAAGGGCGGTTCGCCGGATCCGGAGGCAAACTACCGCCTCAAGATGGCGGTCGAAAAGGCCCGCGAGTTCAACATGCCGCTGGACAACATCAAGCGCGCGATCGCGCGCAGCTCGGGCCAAAGCGGGGCCGCCGAAATCGAGGAGATTCGCTACGAAGGCTACGGTCCACACGGCTTAGCCATCGTGGTCGACGCCGCCACCGACAATCGCAACCGCACGGCCGGCGAGTTGCGTTTCCTTTTTACGCGGCACGACGGCACTCTCGGAGAGAGCGGCAGCGTGGGCTGGATGTTCGACGCGGTTGGCGCCGTCGAAGTCGATCCCGCTGGAAAATCCGAGGACGCCTTCATGGAAGCGAATCTGATCGACGGGGTCGAGGACATCGAGTACGACGAAGAGCTCGCGATCGTTTACACGCAGCCGACGCGGCTTGCCGAAGTGCGCGACGCGCTCCGCGCGGCCGGCGCCAAGATCTCCGATGCGTATCTCGGGATGCGTCCGAAGACCAAGCTCGAGCTGCAAGGCAGCGAACTGCACGCCGCCCTCGCTTTTCTGGACGCACTCGAAGAACACGAAGATACGCAGCGCGTCTTCAGCAATCTCGATTTTGGCCGCATCCCAGCGGAGGCCCTGGCCTGAGGTCGTCACTCCAATCGTATCTGCCGCGCGATTGGATCTTTCCAATCGTTCTGGTAGTCTTTGTCGCCGTGGTGGTTTGGTTCGGGCGCCAGATCTACGATTTTCTCTTGCCCTCGTCGTCGAGCGTTACCATACCATCCTTCGTGGGGCAAACGCTGACCGATGCCGATGCGGAGATCGAGCGGCTGAAACTGAGTTCCGCCGTCGTGGATCACGCAACCAGCGACCGCTATCCCAAGGATGTCGTGATCATGCAGCGGCCCGACGCGGGCATGCAGGTGCGCCAAGGGCGGCAGGTGTCCTTCGTGATCAGCGATGGAGTCGTTTCGCGCCTCATGCCCGACCTGCGTTATCAATCGATGCGAGAGGTCCAGTTGGACCTTTCGCGCGCGCATCTGCAGCTTGGTAAGGTCACGTACGTGCGTAGCGACCTGATCCCCGATGGACACGTCGTCTCGCAGAATCCGGCGCCGCTGGTCAGCGTCCACGAAGGCGATGCGGTGACGCTTGCCGTCAGCCGCGGCGTGCGCCTGACCGTGACGGTGCCGAACTTCGTCGGCCTTAGCATCGACGAGGCTCGTACGTTGGCCGCAAAGTCCGGCATCAAGCTGGGCCAGATCGTTTGGACGCCGCTCGGCAAGGATGGGCCGCGCCACGGCATGGTGGCGCGGCAAGTCCCGCCGCCCAACGCTAAGATCGCCTCATTCGACCCGGTCGCGCTGCAAGTGAGTGCCGGACCCAACGAATCCGGATACATCGTGCGCCAAGTGCGCGTGCTCGTCTCGGTTCCGGAACCCGAGAACCTCCAGAACGGGCAGCAGCTGGACGTGAGGCTCTCCCTGACCGACGCGACCGGCCGATACGATCTGTATCGCGCTTTCGACGAACCCGGGCAGAAGCTCGATTTTACGGTCACGGCGGTCGGCACGTCGTTGCTCGATATGTACGTCAACGACGTGCTCGTCGACGAAACGCGACTCGGCACCGAACCGCCTCGCGTTTACAACGTAAAACCCTCTCCGACCCCCGGCACGGAATTCTAACTTCAATGAATTGCGGCGGCGACGCTCGAACGGCGGACGGATGACGCGCATAGCGCCTTCTTTGCTGGCAGCCGATTTTACGCGTATCGACCAGCAAATTACCTGCGTTGCGGAGGCCGGAGCCGAGTATCTGCACCTTGACGTGATGGACGGGCGGTTCGTTCCGAACATTACTTGGGGTCCAAAAATCATCGGGGATCTTCGCAAACTCTCGCCGCTGGTTTTCGACGCGCATCTCATGATCGTGGAACCCGAGCGCTACGTTGACGATTTTCGCGCCGTGGGGTGCGATCGGATTTCTTTTCATTTGGAAGCGACGCCCCACGCCCAGCGGCTGCTCGTTCATCTGCGGGACATCGGTGCGAAAGCCGGGTTGGCGATATGCCCACAGACGCCGGTTGCGATGTTGCAGGACGTCATTGAGGATTGCGACACGGTGTTGGTGATGAGCGTCAATCCGGGCTTTTCGGGGCAGAAGTTCATTCCGCGCGCGCTCGAAAAAGTTCTCGAAGCGCGCGCGCTCATCGATCGGCGCAACCCTTCCTGTTTGATCGAAGTGGACGGCGGGGTCGGCGCGGAGAACGCTCGCGAACTGGTTGCGGCCGGGGCCGACGTGCTCGTCATGGGTGCGGCGGTTTTTGGCGCGGCCGACCCGGGCGCGGAACTGCGACGAATTCGCGCACTTCTCGCGTGACCGAAGACCAACTGATAGCCGCGATTGAAGAGTTGTGTCACGCCCGGGCGCGTGGCAGCGTGACGCTTGGCATCGGCGACGATGCGGCGCTGTGGCAACCCTCGCGTTCGCATCGCAGCGCGATTTCCAGCGACATGCTCGTCGAAGGCGTGCATTTTACACGCGACGTGATGTCACTGGAGGACGCCGGGTGGCGCGCAATGGCAGCCAACGTGAGCGACTTGGCCGCAATGGGCGCGCGCCCGATTCTGGCGACGGTTGCCCTAGGGCTCCCGCAAGGGATCGCAGCGGACGGCGTGGCGGAACTCTACCGCGGACTGTCCGACTGCGCCGCTCGGGCGAAGCTGGCCATCGTCGGCGGCGATCTGTCACGCGCCGCCGCGCTGACGATCGCGATCGCCGTCGTGGGAGAGGTCAGAGCCTCGAACGCCAAGACGCGGTCGGGGGGACGACCCGGCGACGTGCTGGCGGTCACCGGGACGCTCGGCGCCGCGCGCGCGGGCCTGGAGCTTACGCGCGGGGGCGGTCGCATAGCAGATGACCTGGAGGCGGCGGCATTGCAAGCCTTTCGGCGCCCCCAGTTGCGCGTCGCCGAAGGCCGCTTTCTGTCAGCCAGTCGCAACGTCAACGCAATGATGGATTGTTCGGACGGGCTCTCCACCGATCTCGACCGCCTGTGCTCGGCGAGCGCTTGCGGCGCGACGTTGGAAGCGGTTCCGGTGGCGGAGGCCGCGCGTGCGCTCTCGGAGGTCAAGGGAGAAGATCCGGAACGCTTCGCGCTAGCCGGGGGGGAAGATTTCGAGTTGCTGGTGGCGGTGCGCCCGCGAGCGTTTAGCTATCTCAATTCACGTTTTGCGGCACACTTTGGGCGAGCGTTGCTTCGTGTGGGCGTTCTTCGCGAGGGATCGCGGGTCGTTTGGAACGGAGCGGAGCTCGAACGCTCCGGCTGGGATCACTTCGCCGAAGGCGAAGTCCGTTAAGCCCGGCGGGTCACTCGCTTGGAGCGCAAGCAACCGGTGCACACGCGCGCCGTGCGATGTACGCCCTCGTCGTCGATTCGTACGGATTGCAGGTTCGGCAGCCAACGACGCTTCGTCTTATTCATTGCGTGACTGACGTTGTTGCCGGCCTTCGGGCCCTTTCCACAAATTTCGCAGCGCTTCGCCATAGCCGGCCGATAGTATCACGGGGCGCCGTTGCGGGGCAAGGCCTAAAATGTTGACGAGAGGCAAGGATTCGTGGGATGGCTCCCAAAGACCGGCGGCCGTGGACGTTATTGCCTCGCCCCGCAAGGCAGCGGTCCTGTGACTGCGGTACGCATCGCGGTCGACGCGATGGGAGGAGACCACGCGCCGGAGGAAGCGGTGGCCGGCGCGCTCTTAGCCGCCCGAGAATTCGACGTCGAGGTTCTGCTCGTAGGGGATGAGGCGCGGGTTCGCCCGCTCCTGCGCGGGCCCCAGTCACCCCGCGTCCACATCATTCACGCACCCGATTCGGTGGCGATGGATCTTTCGCCGTCGACCGCGCTCCGCTCGTGCGAGCGTACGTCGCTCGGGGTGGCCGTGAATCTCGTTAAGCAGGCCGAGGCCGATGCGGTTGTTTCCGCCGGGAACAGCGGCGCCTTCCTCGCCATCGCGCTCATAAAACTGCGAACGATCGAAGGCATCTCGCGCCCGGCCATCGCCACGGTGTGGCCGGCGCTCAACGGACCGACGGTTCTGCTCGATTCGGGAGCGAACGTCGACTGCCGGCCCGAGTGGCTTGCGCAGTTCGGCGTCATGGGATCGGCTTATGCGAAGGCCGTGCTCGGTATCGCCGCCCCTCGCGTGGCCGTCCTTTCGGTGGGCGAGGAGCGAAGCAAAGGAAACCAGCTGGTCTTGGAAGCGGCGCGCCTGCTGGAAGCGGCCCCAGTACGATTCATCGGCAACGTTGAAGGACGCGATCTTTTTCACAACGTCGCCGACGTGATCGTCGCCGACGGATTCGTGGGCAACGTCGTCCTCAAGACCGGTGAGGGCATGATATCCGACCTCGCGCGCGTGATGCGCGACGCGTTGCTTGGTGGCAACCTGATCACAAAGCTCGGCACGGCGATGTTGGCGCCGGCGCTGCGTCAGCTAGGCAAGAAATTCGACTACGAAACCTACGGCGGTGCGCCGTTACTCGGCCTTCGGGGGAACTGCATTTTTACCCACGGACGGGCCAGCCGCAAAGCGATCAAACACGCCATCGGGGCGGCCGTGCAAGAAGTGCAGCACGACGTCGTCGGAAAAATCTCGGAACTGATCGCGCCCCATTTGGCAGCCACGTAACGGCCCGATTGCGGCAGGATGCATTCGCCATGCTCGGCGTCTACGTGCACCTCCCTTTTTGTCCGTATCTCTGCCCGTATTGCGATTTCGCCAAGTGGCCGTTGCGAGAATCGGCCGCGGAACGCTACTTAAGCGCGCTACACGCGGAGATCGAGCGCGAACCCCCTGTTGCGGCGGCCAGCATTTACCTCGGCGGTGGAACTCCGAACGCCTACGATCGGGAACGCCTCGCCGACCTGATAGCGCGACTGCGCGATCGCTTTGCGGGCGCGCGCGAGCTATCGATCGAGGTGAACCCGGAGCTCGTGCACGATGCAGACCTGGCGCGCTACCGCGAGGCGGGGATCACGCGTCTCTCGATCGGCGTACAGTCGTTCGACCCCGACGAAATTAGAACGCTGGGACGAAAACACGCCGCAGAGGATGTCGCGCGTGTCGTTGCGGCCGCACGTTGCGCGCGCATCGTTTCCGTTTCACTCGACTTGATGTTCGCTGTGCCGGGACAGACGGCGGCGAGCTGGCGCCGCTCGCTGGACGCTGCGATTGCGCTAGAGGTAGATCACATATCGGCCTACGGGCTCACCGTCGAAGATGGTACGCCGTTTGCCTCCTGGAGAGGCCGGGAGCCTAGCGCCTTTTGCGACGATGCGCGCGAAGCCGAGTTTTACGCGATGGCGATCGACGTGCTGGGGGCCGCGGGCTACCAGCAGTACGAGATCAGCAACTTCGCTCGTCCCGGCCACCAGTGCGCGCACAACCTCAACTATTGGGCCAACGGCGAGTACGTCGGGCTGGGCGTCGGGGCGGCCTCGTACCGTGGGGGCGTACGATCGGTGCATACGCGCTCGCTGGAGCGCTACATTTCGGCGGCCCTTGCCGGGGCGCCGATTCCGGCACAGGCCGAGCGCCTGGAAGGCCGCAAGCGCGCCGGCGAAGCGATGATGCTCGCGCTTCGGACTACGCAGGGTGTTGGGGTCAGCGAGTTCAAAAAACGCTATGGCACCGATGTGATGGAAGATTATGCCTCCATCGTAAATCGGTTTGCGCGGACCGGGCTGCTGGAGCGCGATGGGGATACGATCCGGTTGACTCGGCGTGGACGCTTTTTTGCCAACGATGTGTGCGGGGCATTTGTAACATTCGAGTAGCACCAGCGAATCTGTCAGAGACCGTGCTAAGGGTTGCGTTCGTCATCGTGTTCGGCGTGACGGGCTTCCTTTTGGGGCGGGAGGCGTATTTCGGCTTGTTCTCGCCGCATTTTGCGAGCGAAGCCCTGCAGATCGCTTTTCTGATTCTTTCGCCCGTTGTCGGCGCAATCATCGGCGCGCTGCTCGCGCCGCTGGCGCAAGCCCTCTTCGAAGGGCAGCTTCGACAAGCCGAGGGCGCGATGGATCGTCTCACGCCGGCGGAGGTTGCCGGCGGAGCGCTCGGCCTCATCGTCGGCTTGCTCGTCGCCTTCTTGATCAAGGGCATCGTTTTTGAATTTCTCTCCGACGTCGGACGCGCCGGCACGTATATCGCCATCGTCCTGTATTTGATCGTTGCGATATTTGCCGCGTATCTCGGCGCGCGCGTCGGCGCAAAGATCCGCATCGTACCCGTTCCTCGCAGCGTCGGAGGCGGTTCGCCCAGCGGGCCGCCGAAAATCGTAGATACTTCGTCTATCGTGGACGGGAGGATCGTCGAGATCGTCGAGAGCGGTTTCTTGGAAGGCATGCTGATCGTTCCGCGCTTCGTTCTGCGCGAGCTTCAGGCGATTTCCGATTCGGTCGATCCGCTCAAGCGCACCCGCGGACGACGCGGATTCGACGTGCTGAGCCGGCTGCAGGAACTGGCCGTGTTTGAAATCAGCGAGCGCGATTACGACGATATGGCGCCTGGGAACGTCGACGCGCGTTTGGTGCGGCTCGCCCAAGAGCTCGATGCCAAGCTCATAACGAACGACTATAACTTGAACCGCATAGCGCAAGTCGAGGGCGTCGCAGTGCTCAACGTCAACGAACTCGCCAATGCCGTGAAGCCGGTCGTACTTCCGGGCGAGGAACTGCACGTCGCGGTCATTCGGGAAGGAAAAGAGTTTCACCAGGGCGTCGGTTACCTCGAAGACGGTACGATGATCGTCGTCGAGCACGGACGGCGCCTGATCGGCGAGGAAATCGACGTCGTCGTTACCAGCGTTCTGCAAACGGTCGCGGGGCGCATGATCTTCGCGCGACCCAAGCGCGAGGGAGTACCATCGTGAGATGGGCCGCCGTGCTCGTCGCAGCGGGCCGCGGCGCACGCTTCGGAAGACCTAAACAGTTTCTCGAGCTGGCGGGGCTGCCGATGGTCGGATGGTCGATACGAACGTTCCTGACAATGCCGGAGATCGAGGAGCTAGTCGTTGCGACCGAACCTGAATCGATCGACCAGATGTGCGCGCTGATCGAGCGGCTCGAGCCCGGATGTACGGCGCACGTGGTGTGCGGCGGTCCATCGCGCCAAGGCAGCGTTTACGAAGGGCTGAAGGCCGTGTCGCCCGAGTTCGAGGCGGTGCTCGTCCACGATGGTGCACGGCCATTGGTATGCGTTTCCGACGTGCGCGCTGGAATGTGCGAAGTGCGCGAGGGCCGAGGCGCGCTGCTGGCCACGCCCGTCGTGGATACGATCAAGGTGGTCGACGAACACTCGCGGCGCGTGAATGCGACGCTCGATCGCCGGACGCTATGGGCGGCTCAGACGCCGCAGTTCGCGCTCGCGGCAGAGCTTCGCAGCGCCCACGAACGCGCGCGGCGGGATGGTGTCGCCGTTACCGACGATGCGGAGCTGCTGGAGCATATCGGCATAGAAGTGGTCGCGGTACCCGCGACCAGCGAGAATTTTAAGGTGACGCTTCCGGCCGACGTTGCGCGCGCCGAAATGATCTTGCGCGAGCGTGCGTTGACCAGTGGCGTCGCCTGATGCGCGTGGGCCATGGCTTCGATGCGCATCGTTTGGTCGAAGGCCGCCCGCTAATCCTCGGGGGCGTTCGCATTCCGTTCGAACGCGGGCCGCTCGGTCACTCCGACGGCGACGCGTTGGCACACGCGATCGCCGATGCGCTGCTCGGCGCCGCGGCGCTTGCGGATTTAGGGGCGCGTTTTCCCGATAGCGACGCGCGCTGGAAAGATGCCGATTCGATGGCGTTGCTCGAGGATTGCGCTCGCGCCGTACGCGCCGCCGGCTTCGCGGTCGGCAACGTGGATGCGACGGTCGTCGTCGAGCGCCCCAAGCTTGCGCCGTTCATCCCGCGGATGCGCGAAGAGATCGCGACGCGGCTCGCGATTCCGGCCGAGTGCGTCAACGTGAAGGCGAAGACCAGCGAGGGCATGGGCTACACCGGCGACGGCGCCGGCCTCGCCGTGCACGCAGTTGCATTGATAACCCCGTCGTCACCCTGAGCCGGCTCCCGTTGTCACCGCGAGCGGAGTCGAAGGGTGACTGAATCGAGCAGCATTCAAGCGATGGACACGCAAATAATGAGGCGGTGCTTAGGATCGGTAACAGGAACGCGCTTTGCGGAATCATTAACGCGGCGCGGGAATGTATGCGAACCCCTTGGTTGACCGCTTGGGTTAAACTGTTGCAGATGGGCAAGCCCTTCGAAAACGTGTTGGCGGACCTGCGAGCGCCCCTCGAACGCGACCCCGCGGCGCGTGGTTGGCTCGACGTCGTCCTGTCGTATCCAGGTTTTCACGCGCTCGTCGCGCACCGGTTCATCCATGCGCTGCACCGTGCGGGCATTCCAATTCTGCCGCGCTACTTGGCGCACATCTCGCGGTTTCTTACGGGTATTGAGATTCACCCGGGCGTGAAGATCGGCAAGGGTATTTTCATCGATCACGGGATGGGCGTCGTGTTTGGTGAGACGGCTGAAATCGGGGACGGCTGCACGATCTATCAAGGCGTGACCCTTGGCGGGACGAGCCTCTCGCACGGTAAGCGCCATCCGACGCTGGGCCGCAACGTCACGGTCGGGGTGAACTCCAGCGTGTTGGGCGCAATCGTGCTCGGTGACAACGCCAAAATCGGTGGAGGCTCGGTCGTCGTCAAAGACGTGCCCGCAAACGCGACCGTAGTCGGCGTGCCGGCGCGCGTCGTCGCTCAAGACGGCAAGCCGATTCGCGCCGTGCCGAGCCGCCCGCAGGTCGAGATGCCCGATCCGACGACCGATTCCATAATGCACCTGCAGCGTCAGCTCGTCGCGCTGGAAAAGCGGCTGGCGGTGTTGGAACAGGGCGAGGCATCGGAAGAAGAAGCCTGGAGCTGGGTGATCTGAGCCAGAGCCCGTGAGACTCTACAACACTCGCACGCGCAGCGTCGAGCAGCTCCAGCCGTTGCGCGACGACGAGGTGCGAATCTACGTCTGTGGCCTCACGCCCTCGGCCCAGGCGCATCTCGGCCACGCTCGTTCGTTTCTCTTCTTCGACGTGTTGCGGCGATATTTGACGCACCGCGGCTACCGCGTTACGTACGTGCAGAACGTCACGGACATCGACGATCGCAGCATCAACGCAGCGAGGGAAACTGGCGAGGATTATCACGCCATCGTCGAACGCTACTATGCCGAATTCAAAGAATCGATGCGAAAGCTCGGCGTGCTCGAATACGACCACGAGCCGTACGCCACGCAATACATCGAACCGATTCAGCTCATGATTCGCGAGCTCTTGGAGATTGGCCATGCCTACGCCGCAGCGGACGGCATCTACTACCGGGTTGCAGCCTTCAAGACTTACGGGCGCTTAGCGAATCGCAACCTCGATGAGCTCGAAGCGGGAGCCCGCATCGAGGTCGGCGAGCACAAGGAAGACCCGTTGGATTTTGCGCTCTGGAAGTTCGCGAAGCCGGGCGAGCCGAGGTGGCCGTTCGAGCCTTACGGTGACGGCCGGCCCGGCTGGCACATCGAGTGTTCCGCGATGGCCCGCGCATTGCTCGATCCGCAGGGCAGGGGCTTCGACATTCACGGCGGCGGCGCCGATCTAATTTTTCCGCATCACGAAAACGAGATCGCGCAGAGCGAGCCGCTGATGGTTCATCCGCCGATGGCAAACTTCTGGGTACACGGCGGTTTGCTGCTCTTCGACAATCGCAAGATGGCGAAGTCTCTTGGGAATTTCGAGCCACTATCCGCGCTGCTCGAACGGCACGATCCGCAAGCGATTCGCTGGCTCTTCTTGCAGACCGGCTATCGCAAGGTCATGAACTTCACCGAAGATTCGATCGGAGCCGCGGCGCTCGGCCTCGGACGCGTCAAAGCCGCATACAAGCTGTTGGCACGATCGGCCGGTGGCTCGTCGACCGGCCACCTCGAGCTCGATTCACGAATGGAAGCAGCCCTCGACGACGACATGAATACTGCCGCAGCTTTGGCGGTGCTGCACGAATTTGTCGCAGGCGCATCCCGGATCGCTGAGGATCCCACCCGGGCCGGCCTTGCGTTCCGGCGGCTGAAGTATTGGCTCGGCGTGCTGGGCATCGCACCGGATGACGCCTGGCTAGAAGAAACGGCGCCGGCGTTTGGCGCGAACTTCGTCGAACGGCTGAAGGACGCGCTGCGCGGCGCGAGCCTTGATGCTGCTCTCAGCACGCTCGATGGCGTAACGCCGCAAGAGGCGATCGAGCGGATCGTGGTGCTGCGTGACGAGGCGCGTCGCGCCAAAGATTGGCCGGAGTCGGATCGCTTGCGCGATGCGCTCGCGCGTTGCGGCATCGAAGTCAAGGACTCGAAGGAGGGCACAACGTGGAGCGTCGCCACAAACCAGCCCGCCTGAGCCGTCCAGCGAAGCCCGTGCGGACTCGAAGGGATGATTTGGATTTCGACGACCTCGTCTACGGGATTCACACGGTTGCCGAAGCGCTTGCTGCGGGAGAAGAATTGCGCGTCATTCACGTCGCGGCAAATCGGACGAAGGATGCAGTGCTGCGTTCGCTGCTGACAACCGCGAAAGAGCGAAACATTGCGGTGCGATTCGAGCAGCGCGCGTTCTTCGATCGCGTTCCGTTCAAGGCGCACCAAGGCGTCGTCGCAATCGGGCCCCCGTTTCCATACGTTTCGCTGCCGGAGCTGCTGGCGGGCCGCGGGTTGGGCGATCATCGAACGCTGGTCGTGCTGGATCACCTCACCGATCCCCACAACGTCGGCGCGATCGTCCGCACGGCCGAGGCCGCCGGCGCGGATGGCCTCGTTTTGCCGGCCCGGCGTTCCGCCGGGATCAATGCGACGGTTCGAAAAGCGGCCGCGGGAGCGGCGGCTTACCTGCCGATCGCCCGCGTCGCCAACATCGCCGATGCCATTCGCGTGATGAAGAAGGCCGGAATCTGGGTCGTGGGGGCTGACACTTCGCCGGGGGCAACCGAGCTAGCAAAGGCCGATTTCAATCGTGATCTGGCGCTGGTCGTCGGCGCCGAAGGCGAGGGTCTGTCGCAGCTGGTCAAGCGAGAATGCGACTATTTGGTCAGGATACCGATGCGAGGCCGCGTCGCCTCCCTGAATGCCTCAGTGGCCTCCGCTATTCTTATTTACGAGGCCTTAAGGCAGCGCGACTACTCGCTTCGTCCTTGACGGGGGAGGGGGAACCTCTTATATACTAGCGTGGATGTGCCGCGCCCGACGGGCTGCGGCCTGCGCATGCGGCACGTCTACCCCACGAGGCGAACAAAATTATGGCAATGACCCATCCCGTGTCGGATGGAGTAGAGTACCAGCAGCGGGTCGACGAGGAGCTGGTGGCCATCGCGAAGACCGGCGACAATCTCGCGATGGAATATCTTCTTAATAAATATAAGAACTTCGTTCGTATCAAGGCCAAGAGTTACTTTCTCATCGGTGCGGATCGCGAGGACATCATCCAGGAAGGTATGATTGGCCTCTACAAAGCCGTGCGAGACTTTAAGGCCGATAAGCTCTCGAGCTTCCGAGCTTTTGCCGAACTTTGCATTACGCGGCAGATCATTACCGCCATCAAGACGGCGACTCGACAGAAGCACATCCCGCTCAACCAGTACATTTCGCTGAACAAGCCGATCTACGACGAGGATAGCGAGCGTACGCTACTCGACGTGATGGCGTCACAGAAGACTTCGGATCCCGAAGAGCTCGTCGTGACGCAAGAGGTCTCCGACGATATCCGGCAGCGCATCCGGCAAAATCTCTCGGAGCTCGAATCGCAAGTGCTGGAATCGTACCTGGAAGGCAAGAGCTATCAGGAAATGGCGCGTGATTTGGGACGCCACGTGAAGTCCATCGATAACGCACTGCAGCGCGTCAAGCGCAAGATCGAGAAGAACCTCGCCGAGTTCGAGTTCCAGTAACTCTTTGCGGTTCTGACTCGCGTGTCAGGTGAGCTTCTCGACGATGATGCGATAGAGCTCCTCGCGCTCCGCCAGCGGATCGACGACGAGCACGGTTCGCTCGCCGTTCTGCGGCTCGATGCAAACCGTCACGCGGCCGCGTCCGCAGACGTCCATGCACGTCGTGCTGATGGCGCGAATCCCGCCCCACCGGCCACCCTCCTTTAGCCGCTCCTTGAGCCAGTCGCGCAGGTGGAAATCGCCGATGCGCGCCGCGACGTCCGGATCTTCCTCGGGGATCCGTTCCTTGAAGCAGCGCTCGCACACCAGCACGAGGCCGCCCGATTTCCACTTTGGATTAATTGTTTGCATGATTTAAGAAGATGGAGCCGACGGCCGGATTCGAACCGGCGAGCCTGCATGCAGGGCTTGATTACAAGTCAAGTGCGTTCGACCACTCCGCCACGTCGGCACTAAACGATAGAATTGATGGGGCCGCACCATGGCACCTTCTTCGAATCAGGCGTTACCCGGTGCTTCGATAGAATTGGATTATCGCGTCCGCCGAGCCGATAGGCCCTGCCGCGGCCGCGGTTCAGGCCGCGGAACGTCGGAGTCAAGGCGTGGCAGTTCGGACAAAGGAGCGTAAGATTGTTCAAACTATTGTTTTCCCAGTTCCCGTCGATGTGTTCGATTTCGATCGGTACCTTGCCGGTCTTTGTGTTATGCTCGTTCCATCCGCACTTGGCACACCTCGCACCCAAGAGCCGGATAAGGTATTTGCGTAGAAAGGCGTAGCCGCCACGACATTGGTAGAGGCCGGCTTCTATCAATTGTGTCTTCAGCAGATACCTGTGCTGATTTTGGCAACGGAAAGAACAATACTTTGTCGCACCCGCCTTGACGGCACCTCCGCATCCGTTAGTGCAGCAACCTCGGAATTTCTTCGGGTTCACGCAACAATGCTAGCGTATCAGAGTGCCATACGTGTGGCATCGAACATTTTACAGCCGTAGCATCAGATCGATTTCGTCTCGAATCGGAGCCCCCTCGAAGTCGAAGAGCGGAATGGTCGGTTTCAAACGGCGCGCGAATTCCATACCGTTCGCTCGGATCGCATGTAACTCGAAGCCTCGTTTTTGCGTCGAGCATCCTGGAAGCTGCGCACGCTCCAATGACCCACCGTCACGTGCCTTCGTCGCGCCGCGGTTTCCGTTCCCATAGCGCGCGGGTGTACAGCGTCACGAAGCCGCAGCGGTGAAAGTTGCGCTCGGAGCTGCTTGCGGGGCGCGCAGTGCCTCGCAGAAAGCGCGCGCCGGCTTCGCGGGCTCGCGCCATGCGGTCCGCAATCATCGCGATCTGCCAGCCGCGACGCCGGAACTCCGGCGCAGTCGAGGCCGCGAACAGCGCCGACCACTCGCCGCGAAAATCCATCGCCGCGGTCGCCGCGATCGCGCCGTTCTCGACTGCTTCCAGCGCGCAGACCCCGTCCGACGATGCGATGAGCAGCGCAACGAACTCATCGTCCGGTTCGTTGCTAGGACCATCGACGAACGCTGCGGTTGACGCGCGAGCCCATTCGTGCACGTCGGCGGCGACGCGTATGCGATCGTCACGGCGAGCATGGCTCTTGAAATCTTCGGCGGCCAGGACGTTTTCGTATTCCGTCGGCGCGTAGCCGGCTGCGGCCAATCCGGAGGTGAGCGTCGAGTGTGCGAGTGGCGAGACGAAGACGCGCGGAGTTGCACCCCGCGCTTCGTAGAACTCGGTGATCGTGCCGATTTGATCCGGCGTTACCGGCGCCAGCGTTCCCACGCCGAAGGCTTCCGAGAGCTGAGATTCGCTACCGAAAAATGCAGCGAGGCCTCCCGCAACGTCAATACTCGCGGCGCGCACATCTGGCCGCAGGCGCCGGGCCGTCTCGATCCCGCTGCGGATGCCGGCGATCTCCGAATGCCTGATCGATTCGTGGAGTTCTCGCGTAAGAAGCACCGGCGTGGCTTCGAACCGCAAAGCGGAGGCCCTTTATCTTCCTGGTCGAACGCATGAGCGGCGCCCGTTAGGGCGGAAAGTCACTTGTCTTATGGAGATGGATATGAGACCTGTCGCGCTGGTCGTTTTGTTGTTCGCCGCGTTGGGCGCGTCCGGTGCACCGGCGAGCGTTGCGGTGCAGCCCTCGAGCATCGGTTTCAAGCAGGCGCTAGCGGCATGCCCGTCGGGAACGTTGGCAGCAATCGCGCTGACGCTCGGACACGTGCGCGTTGCCGAAGCCGCGGGGGTCGATTCCGATATCGACGCGATGAATCCGAACGCGCAGTCGCTCACCCTTTTGGGCGCGAGTCGCAGCGCTAGGGTGATGGTAAACGCGTCAAAGAACACCGTCGCGGCCAAGCATGTGACCCTGGCATCGGGAAACCGCGTCGCGTGCGTCGCACCCGACTAACGACGAGCCGCTAGATGCTGACGACGATCCAGTCGGAGATGACGTATTGTGCGCCGGTACTCGTGATCGTCAACGTGCCGTTTCCGGAAGCGTTGGTGCGGAAGGTTGCCACCTTCGTCCGACCGTTATGGATGATGCCGCCCACCTCGATGGACTGACGATTCGCGGCGCTCGTGACGTCGAGGCTTTCGCCGTTTGCGAACGTGCCGTTGGCAACGCTGATACTCGACAACGCTCCTCGGTGAAATGCCATCGAAATCGGGATCGAGAAGGGATTAGCCACATCCGCTCCGTCGAGTGTGAAGGCCGGTCCCGTCATCGGACAGGCCGAGCCGGCCGCGTTGCGTTGGATCGAGAGCGCCCCGATGGCGCCCTCGACGATTTCACCGCCGGCGTTGGCGGACCAGGTCGAATATCCGCGGCCGTCGGTGGCGCGCGCTCCCCCCGAGAACGCGCCGCTCTGCCAGCCGAAGGTTGCATCCAGCGAGGGGATTCCGGCAAGGCTGTATCCGGCTGAGCTTTGGCAGAAGTCCGTGACGTTCCCCAAACTCGGCTGCATCACCAGATCCGATCCGGAAACGATCCGCTTGTCGCCATTTGATAGCCGGCTAAAGCGCAATACCCTAGCCTCGGGTACGTTGAGGATGATCCGCTGCCCCGCGTTGTGCGGCGCGCGCGCCGAGCCGCTGAAGAGATGCTCCGCCTCGCTAATATCCCGTACGAACGAGCCCAGCGCGTCCGTTGCCCCGATGGCGGCCTTTGCGTTCTCCGAGGCAGAAGCGCGATGGATGTCAAGAGCGTCTGCGGCGTCGCTCACCGTCTGCACGCCGTCGCCGCCCCTCGGGACGGAAACTCCAGACTGGCCGAAGCCTCCTCCGCTGCAACCAGCGAGGAGAAGTCCTACAAAGGAAGCAGCCGCGAGGGCCGCCGGGCGAGCCATTCTGTCCAAACTCCAAAAGATGTAGGCGAGTTTGCTATGGCTTCCATGGTAAGGTACCCGCTTGGGGGGCACATGAGAAGACCATGAGGAGAGGTTTTGCGGTTAACTGGCATCACCTTGCCGAGGAGCCCGTAGCTTCTCTATACTACCCAGGCCGCGGCCAAACGATTCGTTTTCTTACGCTCATATGACCGATCCGCCCGGCGCGTCGCTGTCAAGGAGGCTTTCGCGACGGGCTAGAAAGCGCGGCGTCCGGACCACAATCTGGGTAGGTGGCCGAGTGGTTAATGGCGCCAGGCTGTAAACCTGGTGCGCGAAAGCGCTACGCTGGTTCAAATCCAGCCCTGCCCAATGTTGCGGGCGTTGCATAATGGTAATGCCCTTGCCTTCCAAGCAAGAGTCGCGGGTTCGATTCCCGCCGCCCGCTTATCAAAAAGACGTAGCGTAAAACTTTTTCGTCTGTCGTATTCGCGACGGTTGCTATTTGGTTGCCATGCCGCGGTCGCATCGTTCGGAAAAGTACTAGAGCCGATCGCGTGCGCTGCACCGTGGATGCTCGTCGCAGGGTTGCGGTCATTCGGCAGGAACCGATTCTCGATGCTCTTTGGCGGCAAGAGACGCCTGACGAATTTGAGGTCTCCGCACCTGATCGCTATCGTTCGCGACGTCGTCGAAGTGTTGGCCATTCTTGCCGCCGGCGTTTGGGCGTTCTACATTTTCGCCTACGAAAACCGCATCAAGCCGTCAATGGCGAATCCCGACGTGGACGTGACGGCGTCGATACAGAGGATCGGTGAGCGAAACGGCCTGATCGCCATCGGCCTGCACCTGCGGCTCCAAAACATAGGGACCGTTAAGGCACACTTTTTAGGTCTAGCCGTGAACGTGTACGGGCAACGTGTGGTAAGCAGCGTCTCCCGTGTTAGCCCCCAGCGCAATCCGCTCAAGTACGTGTTCGCAGGATTCTATCAGACCGGACAGCCGGTGCCGGTGTATACGTATGCGTACGTCACCCGCCTGGGCGACCCTTTGTCGCAAGAGGAAACCGAACTCGGTCCCGGAACGGCGATCGACAATTACCGAACGTTCTACGTGCCGAATAATCGATTCGACCTCCTTACGGTCGGAGTCGACGCGCCTTACACAAAATTCGAGGATTCGCCCATACCAACCCATCTGGTCGTGATGGCTCATGGTGACGTACGCGTGGCAACGGTAATATCATCGAGGGTCGAGCTATACAATATCACCCCGGTTACGTCGCTCGACGTGAGATAGGCATTGGCACGAAAATAAAAAGGCGCGCGGTTTACGCACCGCGCGCCTCTCGATTGGCTAGAGTAGCGTTACTTCGTGACTAAGGGAGATGACGCGATGCCGAGCGGGCTCGAGGCGCCGGTCAGCGTTGAGAAGGGCGAGGTCTGCCCTTTCTTATAGCCTACGACGTTGTCAGCCTGATTCGACTGGAAGAACGCATCCACGCCGGTGAACCCGTTGAGCGTCGGCCCAAAGTTTTCGATTCCGCTCGTAATGGTTCCGGACGGAGTCGTCGTCCCATAAGTGTAGATGTTAACGTCTGAAGCTGCAAAGTTGGAAACGAAGATCTGATCCTGGTGACCAAACGAAACCCCGATCGGTCCATTGAGAGAGGTCAGGCCCGAGTTTGTCACGGTAGTTGTACCCGCTGCGATCTCGAACACGCCGTTGGTACTGTCGCAGGCTACCCAAATATTATCTTTGGCGTCGACGCCGACGCCGACCGCCTGCCCGTAGCTGTTGAAATTGATCGTCTCGTATGGCGTGGTCGAGGCCGCCGCGTACGCGGTGATTTCGTTGGTGCCGAGATTGCTGACGAAAACGTTGCCTTTCGAGTCAACGGCGACGCCGTAAGGCGAGCTGATGCCGGAACTAATCGTCAAGCTTGGCGAACTTTTGCCCTTGGGGTACACCGTAACGGTGCTGTTGCCCTCATTGGTAACGTAGAGCGTGCTCTTTTTATCGACGGCAACGCCGGCGGGCGCGTTGACGCCCGTCGTGATCGATCCATCGGGTGACGAATTCGCCGATTTGGGATTGTACAACAGGACGCCGCTCGAACCGTCGGCTACGAAGAGAATTTCTTTACGCCTCTTTTTCCTAAGAGGCCAGCCGCGCGGGGCATTGGGTTGGCGCGGAATAGCCGACACGACGATGGGGCCGGAAACCATTGGGCCTAACAACGTACGCATTCCGTTAGCAACGCGATGCGAAGAAGGCGCGAACGAAGATTGGCCGGTGCTCGGGGAGTTGCTCGAGCAACCCGCTGCGAAGACCAGCGCGGCACCTGCAATCAGCATGCGCCGCGAAAGATTTTGGAACATCAAGTAGTCCTCCGAGGCGGGAAAAGAAGAGGCCCCTTCTTTTTGATGAACGCGTCCCGTAGCCTCTTGGCGGGGACGGCTCGCCCGGCGGCGAAGCGGAGCGACCTTCCCTCAGGCTGCTTTATTCATGATGGCGCAGGGGTCTGAACGAAGGGGCCCTCTTCACAGAGGGCCCCTTTCTACTGGCTCTAGAGAGCGGCGAACGCGGAGGGCGGAGTTAGTGGCCGACCACCACGGCGTTGCTGAAGGCCTTGCGCGGACCTTTGAAGGTCGTATGAAACGTTCCGGAAACGGTCGCACTGCTGCCGTTGCTGCGCGCTTGGTTCGTTTTATCGATCACGACGACGCACTTGGCATCGCAGAGCTGAAAGCCCGCGACCTGACCCATCATAGTGCTCGACGTCTGGAAGTTCGCCACTTTACCCGTCACGGTTACGCTCTTGCCATCGTACGAAGGCGGGTTTGCTACGATCGTTGACGGACTCAGCGCCCCGGCCGCCACCGCGGCCGCTGGGACGACGGCTAGGAGCGCGAGCAGAGCTAATCGTCGCATCACATCCCTCCCGGCATCATGTCGCAGCTGATCATCTTGTTGAGCAACGGAGCCGCAACGATGTTAACGAACTGCGTTCGCGCTTCGGTGTTCGCCTTTAGTTTTGACGACATCGAACTTGAGCTGCTGCCGGATTTGTGCTTCATTTGAGACATCGTCGTTGCAAAATCGCTGCAGCTCTCACCGTTGATCTTGGTTACAAACTGGTTAGCCGCGCCTACCGCGACTTTATCGGCCATCTGCTGGCGCATCTGTGCTTGGCTTGGAAGCGCCGCGAAGGCTAGCGCGACGCCGGCGATCGCCCCAACCGCGATGCGGCGCAGCAAAACAGAAGAAAGCATGGTAGAAGGTCCTCCTACAAATGAGGATTCTGGAAGTAGCGGAAGAACCCTTGGTTGCGTGCTATGGCGACGAGGGGGTATCCGACACCGCCCGGGTCGTACTGTCGTTGACGTAAGGAGCATTACATGAAGCACTTCTCCTTTTTTGTTAGCACCGCGCTGCTTGCCGCGTGCGGTGGCCCGGCTTTCGGTTCCGGGCCAGGGACGCCGGCGTCGCTTGCCAACCCAACCCTACTTACGGACGACGTGACGTCGCGTCAACGAGTCTACTGGACGCTTTTTGCGAGTGCCGCCTATCCGCAAGTTCAGATCGCCGCGGTCCCGCTTCGCGCGAACTCAAAAACGACGAGCATTTTCAATAATGCTAACAACTCGCTGTTGTATTCTAGCGGCATGCACGTGGACAAGGCGGGAAGGCTTTGGATCTTAGCGTTTGGCGCGCACAGCGGCGACCCCGGAAGCGTCTCGGTATTCACGTTGCCGTTGAAGGCGACATCGACGCCAAAATATACGTTTGTGTTGTCTGGGACTTCCGATCCCGACCATTTGACTTTCGACCATTTGGGCCATCTGTGGGTGAACTCGCACGGTAACAATGCCGTCCTGGAGTATACGGGTCCGTTCACAAAAAGCGGGACGCTCAGGCCGAAGACGACGCTAACGACTGGGATCACCAGCCCTTCGGGAATCGCGCTCGATCGCAGAGGAAACCTGTACGTTGCGCTTTCCATGAGCGACGGCGCGAACTCAATCGCCGTCTTTAAGACGCCCATTTCAAACAAGAAACCGTTTCATCTCGCCGGCCTCGATGGCCCCGGTGGGCTAATTTTTGACGCAAAAGGCAACCTGTATGCATCGAGCAACGGCGGCTCGCATGCGGCGATCGTTCGCTACAACAGCGGCGATCTTGCCAAAGGCGACAAGCCCTCGGTAGCGGATTCTGTGGGATTCCCCGCTGGTTCGTACGAGTCCGATTTTGCCATCACGAAAGCCGGCGATCTCTATTACGCGAACTGCGGAAACGCAAGCAGCGTGGGAGTCTACGTGTACCCGACCAGCAAAAAAGCCTTCAGCTCCAAGCTTTCGCCATCCGTCTTTTATACGAACGCGTACCTCCAAAGCGCGGGCTGCGCCTGGGGGATCGCGATAAAGTAGTCGCCGCCTCCAAGTAAGCCGCCACACTGGTGGCACACGATAACGCTACGTTCATCCAAGGCAAACCGACTGCGGAGGAGTTTGAATGAGCGTCCTGTCGTTTCTCCGGGACACGAAGAGCATTGGCGAGCTATCGGAAATAATCGTGAGGGGCGCACTCGCCGGTGCGGGCTATCGCGTGGCGGTTCCACTTGGAGAAAATCATCGGTATGACTTGATCGTCGATAAGGGCGGCACCCTAGCCCGCGTGCAAGTGAAGACCGGGCGCGTTCGCAAGCGCGCCGTTCATTTTCAACTGTTACAGCTCGCATGCACATCGCCAAGGCCCTACCTCGAGAACGTACACCGGTGAGATAGACTTCTTTGGAGTTTCTTGCCGCGAGTTGCAGTCTGTCTACCTGGTCCCGATCGGCGCCACGGCTCGCCTCAGCGGATCGCTTAGATCCGCCGAGGAACGGTCAGAGCCGGAGGTTTCGTTGGCGCATGACTACCTACTCTCAACGGTACCGGCGGTGGCGTTGGTCGTGGTAGGGTCTGAAGCTCCGAGTGGAGTAAGGCCAGCAGATTCGCCGTTGCCGTCGTAGCTTAGTGGTAAAGCACCTCATTGGTAATGAGGAGATCATGGGTTCAATCCCCATCGACGGCTCCACCCTTTAAACTACGCGTAAACTACGAGGCACAGTTCATTGCCTTCTTGATGAACGCGTCGGCCGCGTCGCTCCACGGGCGCTTGAAATTGGTCGGCCAGTGCGTTGTGTCCGACCATAGGCGATTGAGACCGCGCTGGACGTCGGCCTCGCCCTGGGTGAATTGCGCGAGCAAGTTGCGCCAACGTTGCGCGAGCGCCCGGGCGGCTTCGCTCGACGGATCGACGCCCGTGGACGAGGCAGCTTCGACGTCGGCGAGAAGCGCCGCCCAGTCGCGCTCGCCTCGTTCGACGATCTCCCGTGGCGCGTTGCGCCGGCGCTCTTCCACTTTACGCCGTGCTTCTTCGGAGTAATACTTTTGCGTCCAATCCCAGTCGTTTTGCATGATGAATACCTCCATGACCGAGTGCAATGTTTGCCAGCGATCGGCGTGTGCGTTGGCGGCGAGAGCGCGTTCCGCTTCGTCGATGGCGGCGAGAGCCAGTTCGAGCCGCCGTTTCCGCCGCGCGATAACCTCGCGCTGCATGCGCAGGGCATCGGCGAGCGGCCGGTCCGAGTCTTGTAACAGCTCCTTGATTTGGTTCAAACTGAATCCGACGAAACGTAAGGCTAGGATGTGTTCCAGCCGCTCGAGTTCCGGCTCGCCGTACAAACGGTATCCGGATTCGCTGAGCTCGGCGGGCTCGAGGAGCCCCAGGCGATCGTAAACGTGAAGCGTCCGAACGCTCACGCCGGCGTCGTCTGCGAAGGCCTTGATCCGGCGGAGTCGTCTCGCAATTCGTGGTTGCATCGTTTTGCCTCGGGAGGAAGTTTAGGCCCTAACGCAAGGTCAGAGTCAAGGGTGCGGGTGGCGCGGATGGCCGCTTGGCTGGGAAAGCGGGGAAGCACCTTTTTGCGCATTTTCTAACGACCGGCATACAAGCCGGGGAGTATAATCAGAATTAACTATGCGCTTCTTAACGGTTCCAACAGGCATGAAGCTCGCCGCCGCTCTTTGCGCGGCTGCTCTTCTCGCTCTTCCGACATTAGCCGGGGCACAGTCGTACCCGAGCTACGCGGTCGCACCGCAGCAAACGATCAAAGGCACGATCACCGGCTTCAACGGGGCCTACACGGTCTACGTTCAGGACGCCAAGGGCTACAGCGACAACATCCAGATGCACGACGGCACGGTCATCAACCCGACCGGCATCAAGCTCCAAGAGGGCATGCGCGTCAGCATTTATGGTTATCCCAACGGCCCCGTCTTCCAGGCCTACCGCATTGACGTACCGGCGCCCGCCTACTACGGCGATTCCGGCTACGGCGATTCCGGCTACGGCCCCTACGGCGGCGGCGGTTATGGCGGCGGCGGTTATGGCTACGGCGGCTACGGTTACGGCGGCTATCCCTATTACGGCGGCGCCTATCCCTATTGGGGTATCGGCATCGGTTGGTGGGGCGGCTGGGGCTGGCCAGGCTGGTGGCCCGGCTATTATGGCGGCTATCCTTACTACTACCGCGGCTACCGCGGCGGCTATCCCGGTTATTATCGCGGCTATCCCTACTATCGCGGTGGGGTCCGTGGCCCGGTGCACGGCGGCGTCGGCGCTCCGGTGCGCGGCGGGGTAGGTGCCCCAGTGCGCGGCGGCATGGGTGCTCCCGTGCGCGGCGGCGGCGGCGGGCGTCCCCCGGGCGGCGGCACCGTACGCGGCCGACCTTAGCTAACGCTCCAAAGCAGAAGGCTCGCTACCACAGCGAGCCTTCTGCTACAAGTATGTAAAGGATGGGGCCAAGCCCCCACACGATACTTACTACGAACCAGACGACCTTCTTAAGCGTCGTCATATCGCCGCGCGCGATCAGATTGATCCACATCAGGATCATGGCGATGGGGTGCAAGATGATCGACAGCAGAATTTCGAAGAGGAGCTTCATCCCCGGCTATTCGGTCCTGCATCGCTTTGGCGCCTTCGTTCGTTATGGGCGTGTGAGAAGCCGAACATGAAACACGACGTCACGCCCGAGATCGAGAAAAGCGAACAGGAATGGAGAAGCCAACTCGGCTCGGAGCGCTATCACATCTTACGCGAGGCCGGCACCGAAGCGCCCTTTTCCGGATCGCTCCTGCAGGTCAACGACGACGGCACTTACCGTTGCGGCGCGTGCGGTCAGCCGCTATTCACCTCGGATACGAAGTTCGAGTCGCACTGCGGTTGGCCAAGCTTCACGCGTCCCGATCAACAGGAAAACGTGCGGTTGCTCGAAGACTACAGCCACGGCATGCATCGCACCGAAGTCCGTTGTAAACGCTGCGACTCGCACCTCGGTCACGTGTTCGACGACGGACCCAGCCCTGAAGGAACGCGCTATTGCATAAACTCTCGTTCGCTCGAATTTACGCCCTCGCATCAATCCTCGGCCTCGGACTCCTCGCGCTAAGCGCGCGGGTCGCGGCCGGCCCGCTGCCGAGCGTTGACCCCGAAATCGTTTCCGTGCTCTACGCCGGCTCGCTCGTCACCCCAATGGAGGGACCGATAAAGGCGGCACTGCTCGCCTCCGGCATCGATTTCCAAGGTGAGCCCGGCGGCAGCAAGGCGCTGGCTAATCTCATCGCCGGCGGCGTCCGCTTCCCCGACGTTTTCGTCAGCGTGGATCCGCACCTCGTCACGAAGCTGGGAGGACGCGTCGCTTCCGCAATGACGTTCGCAGGAACGAGCTTGGGTGTCGCCTGGGCGCCGAACTCCCGATACGCTGCAACCTTCGACGCCGTAGCCGACGGAAAAAGTTCGCTCCAGCGTGCGCTCGAAACGCCGGGAATTCGGATCGGCCGCACCGACCCGCAACTGGATCCGAAGGGCGAGTACACTCTGCAGGGCGTCGCGATGTGGTTAGGTTCCCCGGGCGAACGTCGCATTCTCGGCGACGACCAAAACCCGTCGCAGATCTTTCCCGAGCAGGATCTTCTGGCACGCGTGGACACCGGGCAAGCCGACGTGGGATTCTTTTATCGCACGGAGGCAATCGCGCGTGGTTATCGCTTCATCCCACTCCCCGGGAATGCCGCGCTCACCGATCGGATCACCTATACGCTGGCCATCATGAACGCGCCGCCGCATCCCAAGGCGGCGCGAACTTTCGCGGACTTCATCCTTACAGGCGCGGGCCGCACGATCTTGGAACGCGCCGGCCTCACCTATCTGCACGCGCCGAAAGTGCTCATGAAGTCATGACCGCATGACCGTCAAGCCGCAGTTCCCGAACGAGCAAGCCCACGACGGAAGCTTCAAGCGCCAAGACGACGCGTTTCGGGATTGGGTGAAGGCCGACGGCAGCTCGGAGTATCCCGCGGAATCCGGACGCTATCACCTCTACGTTTCACTCGCTTGTCCTTGGGCGTGCCGCGCGATCATCGTGCGCAAGCTCAAAGGCCTTGAACGCGCGATCGGCATGACGGTCGTCGATCCGATTCGCGATGAACGCGGCTGGCGCTTTACCGCAGCGGAACCCGATCCCATCAATGGCTGGGCATTTCTGAGCGAGGCGTACTTTTCCAGCGACCCGGGATATCGCGCACGCGTTACGGTGCCCGCGCTCTGGGACAAACGGCGCGGACGCATCGTCAGCAACTCCGACGACGACATCATGCGAATGTTCGAAGGAGAGTTCGACGCATTTGCCGTCAACCCAAGACTCGACCTCTACCCGCGCGCCCTACGCCTGGCGATCGACGAGCTTAACGATCTGCTGTACGAAAAGTTCAACAACGGCGTCTATCGCGCCGGGTTTGCTACCGCGCAGTCTCCTTACGAGCGCGCCGCCACCGGGGTCTTCGAACTGCTTGACGCGATGGAAGAGCGTCTCGCAAACCAGCGTTACCTCTTCGGTTCGCAGCCGCTGGAGAGCGACTGGCGCTTCTTCGTAACGCTCGTCCGTTTCGATCCGGTCTATTACGGCCACTTCAAGTGCAATCTGCGCCGGATCGCGGATTACTCAAACCTTTACGGATATTTGCGGGACCTCTACCAAATCGACGGCATCGCCGAAACGGTGGACTTCGACCATATCAAACGGCACTATTACATGACGCAAAACGAGATCAACCCGTCACGGATCGTACCAATCGGCCCGCTGATGGATCTGACCGCGCCGCACGGCCGGGAACGCCTCTCGCCGTAGCGCTCCTCATCAGCAGCACGCCCTAAAAAACGCTCCGAGCCGCCTTGACATCGAACATATGTTCGATTAGGATGAATTTCCCATGGCGGCGCCGGCGGCTTCCTTAACTTGTCACCCTGAGCCCTTTGACTCCGCTTCGACAAGCTCGGCGTCGCTCAGGACAAGCTCTGTTGAAGGGGCCCGTCGAGAGGCCTTCGAGGCCCTCAAAGCCCGCCTGAGCGCCCCAGGCCAAGCTCCCCCGCTGCCGGTCGAAGGCATCCTTCCGAGCGCCATCCCTGAGCTGGATCAGCTCCTCGGCGGCGGTTTGCCGTGCGGCGCCATCGCAACGCTCGAAGGAGCCACGGGACGTTGGAGCGTGGCGGGAGGGCTGGTGGCCCGGGTGACGCGCCAGAGCTTGGTCGCAATCCTCGACGACGGAACGCTCTATCCGCCGGCGCTGGCCGAGGCGGGAGCTTGTCTCGAACGGATTTTAGTCGTTTCTGCCCGTAAAGCGCTTCAGATCGTGCGCGCGGTCGACATTCTGCTGCGCTCGCGCATCTGCCGGCTGGTGCTCATGCCGGCAATCGTCTTGCGCGATTCGGTTTGGGCGCGATTGGCGAAGCTCGCACATCGCAGCGGCGTACTCTTGATCGTGATAACGTCGCGCGCCGGCGTCTCGTTGAGTGCTGCAGCCGGGGTGCGCCTGCATTGCGCACTCGAGCGGATCGTCATGCACGGTACGCGAGGGCTTTGGGGCGCCTTCGCGGGCTTCGAGCTCTGCATCGGCGTGCGCAAACATAAACACTTGGTTGCGGAACACACGGCTCGCTTGCGAGTCGGACGTGAGGAAATGCGCGATGCTGCTCTGCGTTAGCGTCGCCGCGGATTGGCTGGCCGGCGACGAAATGCAGATGCGCGGGCTCTGGGAAGATATCCTCGACGCTCTAGATGCCGTTTCGCCGCTGATTGACGACGTTCGCCCCGGCCTGGCTTTTCTCGATATGCACGGCATCGCCAGCGGTGCGCGAACGTGGATGGCGCAAACGCGCTCGGTCCTGGAGCATTTTGGATGCGCGCTCCGACTCGGTGCGGGCCCAAATAAGATCGCGGCGCTGGCGGCGGCGCACATTGAAGACGGGAGCACCTGCGAGCCGGGGGCAGAAAGCGAAATCCTTGCGCCGCTGCCGTTGGCTCTGCTCGACATCGAGCCGGCAATAATCGAACGGCTTCGGCTGCTGGGCATCGAGCGTCTCGGAGAGTTGGCGCGTTTGCCGCACGGACCGTTCGTGCGCCGTTTCGGCGCCGCAGCCGCGGTCTGGCACGAACTCGCGCGCGGCATCGATCGCCAGCCCTTCATTCCGCGCGCTCACGCCGTCGCGATCGAGGCCTCGATTTTCGGTCAAGGGCATGCCGCGGATGAAACACAGGTATTCTTCGCCTTACGCATGCTGCTGGCGCGGATCTGCGCCGACCTGGATTGCTGCGGCAAGCGCGCCGGTGCGCTGCATCTTGCCATCGAGCTGGAAGACGCCGATACGTGCGGTTTCGACGTTCCGCTTGCGATACCGACGGCGCAGGAACGCAGCATGTTCGACATGTTGCGCGCAAAGCTCGAAGGCGCCACGTTTGCCGCTCCAATCGTCGGGCTACGGTTGCAGGCGCTTGCGCTCGAGGAAGGAGGAGAAGCCCAAGTATTTTTTTCCGCCGACGACTTCGACTCGCAACGTGTCGCGGTTACGATCGCGCGTCTCGAAGCGGTGCTCGGTGAGCGCGTCGCTCGCGCCAAGACGCGTGACGCGCATCTGCTCGAAGAGCGATTCGTTTACGAACCGTTTCTTTGTCATCCTGAGCCCGGTCGAAGGATGCCGGCTGGGACGACGTTTGCCGCAACCCCGAAGGATGCGTGCAGCAATCTCGTGCCGCAGTTGCGGCTGCTCCAAGTACGGGAAGTATCGGTTCAGCTGCGCGGCGGCGAGCCGGCAATCGTCGATCGCCAGGCGGTGCGCCAGTGTGCGGGTCCGTGGCGCATCTCCGAACGGTCCTATGCCCCTTCACCGGTAACGCGCGACGAATACGACGTCGCGCTGGAAGACGGAACGTTCGCGCGGATCTACCGCCAAGGCCCGCATTGGTACCTGCGAGGCGTATATGAGTAATCACAGGTTCGGCCATGGATGATGAGAAGTCTCCAGCTTTTTCGCAAAAGACAGGATGTCGTATTCCTTTGGGGTTGCGAAAAAGTGGAGAAGTAGGAGCGAGCACGGATGCGAGCGACGGGCGTCTTCGAATCGTTCATGGCCGAACCTGTGATTACTAATACCCATGCCTCAGCCTGCGGTAGAAAAGTATGCGGAACTCCACGCTTGGTCGAACTACAGTTTTCTGCAGGGCGGCTCGCATCCGGAAGAGCTGGTAGAACGCGCGGCCACGCTCGGATTAGCGGCGATCGCGCTAACCGATCGCGACGGCCTTTACGGAGCCGTGCGCTTTTCCACTTGCGCCCGCAAACGGGGCGTCGCGGCAATCATCGGCAGCGAGCTGACCTTTGAAGACGGCGCACACATCCTGCTCTTGGTTGAAAACGAGTGCGGTTACGCAAATCTTTGCCAGCTTATTTCGAGCGCACAACTGCGGGGGAGCAAGGGTGATGCCCGCCTGCGGATGGACGACCTCGAGCATCATAACGAAGGATTGGTGGCACTGTCGGGCGGTCCGCTGGGCCGCGTCGAACGGGCGCTCGCCCACGATGGCCCAAACGCGGCGGCGAGAGAAGCGCGGCGTTTGGGTGCGCTTTTCGAACGGCGCTTTTACCTCGAGCTCCAGCAACATCTCACGCCGCAAGAGACACAACGCAACCTCGAACTCATCCGGCTCGCGCGCGAGTTCCAGTTGCCTTACGTCGCGACCAACGCGGTGGTGTACGCCGATAAAGACGACGCGCTGGTTGCCGACGTGTTATCGTGCGTGCGCGACGGCACGACGCTCCAAACCGCGCGGAGCGCCAACCGGCTGCGGCCCAACGCGGAGTTCCATATCAAAGCGCCGGCCGCAATGCGCCGGCTCTTCGCCGAACATCCCGAGGCGATCGAGCACAGCATTGAAATCGCACGGCGCTGCCGTTTTAGGCTCGAGCGTTTAACGGGACAGTTTCCACACTTTCCGGTGCCGGAAGGGAGTTCGCCGCAGCGTTATCTTCGGCAGCTCGTCCACGAGGGGGCCGCCCGGCGCTATGCGATGCCGCTCGACGTGCGCGTGGAACGGCAGCTCGAATACGAGCTGGGCTTGATCGCCAAGATGGATCTAGCCGGTTATTTTTTGATCGTTTGGGACATCGTTCGCGAGGCGGCGCGGCGCGGCGTGCTCTGTCAAGGGCGCGGTTCCGCAGCGAATTCGGCGGTCTGCTACGCCTTGGGAGTAACCGCCGTCGATCCCATCGCGATGGATTTGCTTTTCGAACGTTTCATGTCGGAGGAGCGGCGCGAAATTCCCGATATCGACATCGACTTCGCGCATCAAGATCGGGAGCGCGTGATTCAGTATGTCTACGAACGCTACGGCCGCACGAATGCGGCAATGGTGGCCGAGGTGATTACGTACCGAACGCGCTCCGCAATCCGCGACGTCGGCAAAGCACTGGGATTGAGCCTGGAGCGGGTTGACGCGATCGCACGCGAATTCGACGCGCGCGAGTCCTTTCCCGAAGAGACCGAATCCGGGCTCCTGGGTGCGCTCTGTCGCAGAATCGCAAGCTTTCCGCGCCACCTCGGGATCCATTCCGGCGGCATGCTCATCACGCGCGATCCACTGGTACGCGTGGCGCCCGTAGAGTGGGCCACGATGCACGATCGCACGGTCGTGCAGTGGGATAAAGACGATTTGCAAGATCTCGGGCTGATCAAAATTGACTTGTTGGGTTTGGGAATGCTCTCGCTCTTGCGAGAAGCTTTCGCGCTCTACCGGGGCTGCGTGGCTCGCAAGGATTCGTGGCTGCCGCCGGCGGTGGCGCACGATGTCGAGCTGCACACGATCCCAGCCGGCGACGCAAAAACCTACGCGATGATGCAGCGCGCCGATACGATCGGCGTCTTTCAGATCGAGTCGCGGGCGCAGCAATCGATGCTGCCGCGGATGAAACCGGCCTGCTTTTACGACATCGTCATGCAAGTCGCGATCATTCGCCCGGGCCCGATTCAGGGAGACATGGTCCATCCATTTCTGCGACGGCGGGCCGGTCTAGAAGCAGTGGCGTATCCGCATCCGAAACTCAAGCCGGTTTTGGAGCGGACGCTCGGGGTTCCGCTCTTTCAGGAACAGGGGATGCGTTTGGCGATCGAGGCAGCCGGCTTCTCGGGTGGGGAGGCCGACGAACTTCGGCGCGCGATGGGACACAAGCGTTCGCGCGAACGCATGCAGGCAATGCGCGCGAAGTTGATTGACGGCATGATCGGCAACGGCATCGAATCAAGCGCTGCCGAGCAGCTCTTCCACATGCTGGAAGGCTTTGCCGATTATGGGTTTCCGGAATCGCATGCTGCAAGTTTCGCCCTCTTGGCGTATGCGTCGGCTTACCTTAAGTGTCACCTCCCGGCCGTGTTTGCCGCTGCGATTCTCAACGTGCAGCCGATGGGGTTCTACTCCACGGAGGTGCTGGTCAACGATGCGCGCCGGCACGGCGTCGCGGTGAACCCTATCGAAGTAAACGCCAGCGGCTATTGGTCGCACGTGCAGCCTGACGGCGCGTTGCGGCTCGGGTTTCATCTGGTTCGCGGCCTCGGCGAGGCTCAGCAAAAGCGCCTGGAAAGCGCCATCGCGAAGGGACCGTTTGCCGACGTGCTGGCGTTCGCCCAGCGAACGCAGCTCCAGCGCGAAACGTTGGAGAATCTCGCTATCGCCGGAGCCTTTGCGCCGTGGTATTCGGCGCGCCGAGAAGCGATGTGGGCATTGCGCGGCATCGACGAACGCGAGGCTCGCGGAGAACTCGGGGCGCTCATGGACGTCGACGAGCCGTCCGTTGGCTTCGAACCGGTGGCGCCCAAGAGGCTCGCGGCCTTCGATCTGTGGTCCACCGGCATAACTCCCGCCGGCCACGTGATGGAACATTTTCGCGAGCTGCTTGCGGCACAACGCGTCGTTCCGGCGGCACGGTTGCGCGAGCTGCCGCGCAATAGCGCCTGCCGCGTCGGCGGCCTGGTAATCACGCGTCAGCGTCCCGGTACGGCCAAGGGCTTCGTGTTTTTGACGCTCGAAGACGAAACCGGGCTCGTTAACGTCATCGTGCGTCCCGACGTTTACGAAACCTATCGTCGCCCGATCCGCTCCTCATCGACGCTCATCATCGAGGGCAAGTTACAGAAGGAGAGCGGCTGCATCGACGTTCTCGCCAAAAAAATCTGGAGCTTCAACGACGAAGGGATCGCACGGACGATCGCCATCCACAGCTTCCAGTAGGGCGAGCGAGCGATCTGCGGGAGCTTTTAGGCGGCCCTTGCGGCGCGGCCGGAGAAAAAAGCGCGTGAGGTTTTACAAAGCGATGCAAAAGGTCAACACCAACGAAATCGTACCCATAAAGGGGTCTTCTCCCAAGGGCAAATTTGTCGGCGAGGGCATCGAGATATCCGAGGCGCTGGGCCGCAAGCCGCGTTCGACCGATCTGCTCGAGCGCCATCCGTTCGATGTCGAAGTCCTTCGGATCCCGCCCGGAAAGGCGCCGTATCCCTATCACTCGCACAGTGCGCAGTGGGAGTTCTATCACGTGATCTCGGGCCGGGGAACGGTGAGGCATGATGAGGGCACGGCTCCCATAATCGAAGGTGACGCATGCATCTTCCGTCCCGGCCAACCGCATCACTTCTTCAACGACGGTTCGGAGGATCTCATGCTCTACGTGGTCGCGGATAATCCGATTGGCGAATCGTGGCACTATCCCGATAGCGGCAAGTGGGGTGTGGGATCGCCGGAGCGCCGCAATATCCGCTCCGAGCCGCTCGACTACTTTGACGGAGAAGAGTGAAGGAACGCAAGAGCGGGGGTGCGCGCTCATGCTACACGAATAGGGGCGCGCCGAAAGCGGCATTTGAAACGAAAAAATCCGCCGAGCGGGCGATTCCGCGCACGGCCCGGGGGCTAAAACCGTACCGCTGCGACAAGCACGGTTGGCATCTGGGGCACTGAGGAGTAGCGAAGGGCCCTGGTGTGGACGTGAGAAATTGCGCCTAACATGGCTCGCCGAGTCCCTGCACCCCTCATTCTGACGCTCGCCTTCTTAGTGTTCTTGATCGGATTGCTGCTCGTGGGCAGTCTACTGGTGCGGTCGATCCTGACGGAATCGTTTGCCGACGCCGAGCAGACCCGGGCGGCGCGAATCGTTGCGGCCGACGCGATGCGGGCACAGCTCGACGAAGAAACCGGCGTGCGCGGATATGCCGCGATCCGCGATCCGATCTTGCTCGCGCCCTATTACGAAGGCCTGGCTAGCCTGCCACGCCTCTTACGACGAGTCCGCGCGGCGGTCGAGACGCTACGCGTGCGGGAAGCGGTGCCGCTGGTCGACGATGCGGCGGACACGAATCGGCGATGGCTTGCGCGGGTGGCCAACCCCCTGCGCGCCGGAAAAAAGCGGGGCCACGTGCTAGAGCTTCGCGGAAAAATCTTGATCGATCGTTTTCGGATCGACATGGGCGCCCTCGATCGCTTGCTGGCGCAGGACGCGCGATTGGGCGACGCCCGCGCCGAACGCGCCATCGCTTGGGCTAACGTCTTCGCGCTCTGCGCGGTCCTCGCTGTGGCGGTGGCGTCGGCGATTTTTACGATCCAGCAGTATCGGCTCGGAACGCGTCTGGAGCAGGAGCGCGCGGAATCGGAACAGCAGCGCCGCCGATCCGCCGCGATGCGCGCCGCATTCGAAGCCGAAAAGCGAATCGCCGATACCCTCCAAGAGGCGTTCGCGCAACGTGTACTGCCCGAGTTGCCTGCGGTGCGATTCAGCGCGACCTACGTACCGGCAACGGAGGAAGCAAAAATCGGAGGTGACTGGTATGACGCAATGCAGCTTTCGCAAGACCGCGTACTGCTCTCCATCGGAGATGTGGCCGGTCACGGGATCGAGGCCGCGGTGGCCATGAATAAAGCTCGCCAGATGGTGACGTCGTGCGCACTGGTCGATCCCAACCCGGGAAGCATTCTCGAATGCGTCAACGCCGAACTCATTGCGGATGGCTCGCCGATGATCACGGCGATCGCAGGCGTGATCGATGCGCGCACTTTTGAGTTCGCCTACGCGGGCGCCGGTCATCCGGCCCCGGTGCTGCTCGAGCCTGGGAGCCGGGCCAGGTTTCTGCAGGTAGGATCGATGCCTTTGGGAATCGACGCCGGTGCCGCATACTCCACGCACCGGGTCAAGAGCGTGCCGGGTGCGATGCTGGTGCTCTACACCGATGGCGCCATCGAGCATTCCCGCAATGTACTCGAGGGCGAGACGCTGTTGCTCGAAGCCGTCGAGGCGGCGGCTGAAAACCGCGCCGACGATCCTGCAAAGGCGATTCGCGACGGCATTTTCAGCCGCCATCGCGTTTCCGACGACGTCGCAATTCTCACGATTTGCTTCGTAGAACCCGTCGCGACGGCGCGGGCGCCGAATGCAGCCGCACTGCGGAGAACGGCGTGAGTTCAGGCAATTCGATCACGACGATCCGCTTGAGCGGAGAACTCGAGATTAGCCGCAAGCAGGAGATACGGGACGCCTTGCGCCGTTCGAGCGAAGACAAGGCCATTCTAATCGATCTGGCAGACGTCACTTACGCCGACTCGATCGCATTAACGGAGCTCCTGCGTTTTTGCGTGAGCGCTCAGCGTGAGGCGATTCCGGTGGCTCTCCTCGTCCAGACTCCGCAGTTCGCTCGGGTAGTCGAGTACGCGGGTCTCGCCGGGGCATTCAAGACCTTCAACGATCGGGATGCAGCTTTCACGTATCTCAGGGTAGCCGGCAAGGAATGAGGCAACCCTCGGAGCTGCGCCTCTCGTGCCCCGCGCAGTCGCGCTACGTCGCGCGGATCCGGCACGCTCTCGCCGCATTCCTAGAGGCGCTTGCATTCGACAGCGATTTGCGCGACGACGTCACGACCGCCGCCGGCGAGGCGCTCGCCAACGCCGTGGAGCACGCGTATGCAAGCGACTCCGGCAAAGCGGCGGGCGACTTGCAACTGCTGGCGCGCGTGCACTCCGGCGGACGGCTGTCGGTGGACGTTTCGGATCGCGGGTCATTCATTCGGCGCGAGCCGCTTCCGGGGCGCGGCTTTGGTTTGCGAATCATGCGGGCGATTGCGCGACAGATGAGCATCAACACTTCGCGCGGCACGTGCGTCAGCATGACGTTCGAGGCGCCTTCGGCCGCATCAAAAAGATGATACACGTCATCATCGGGCGGCGGCGATCGCAGGGTTTCTTATGGGGATTCTTCTCGTTATCGTCGTACCTTATCCAGAAGAGTCCACCTGTTTGCAAGGAGCACACGTTTCATGCTACTCACCTCGCGCGCGAGCCGGGCGTTCCCCGTCGCGGTGGTCGCGCTCTCACTAACAGCTTGTAACGGCAACACCGGCGCCGGCGCATCGGCCGCCCTGCCGGTCGCGAACCCCGCGAGGGTCGCGGCGCCGGCTCAGGGTCCGCAGCGCCTCACCTCCAGCAGCAAGATCAAACACGTCGTCATCATCGTTCAAGAGAATCGCAGCTTCAACGACTTGTTCTACGGGTACCGCGGCGCGAAAACCGCAAAATATGGCTACGATACCAACGGCGACAAGATCAAGCTTTTGCCGATCGGTCTGGAGACGACGTGGGACATCGACCATAGCTCGGGTGCTTTCTTTGCCGCCTGTAACGGTACCGGCAGCATCCCGGGCACGAACTGCAAGATGAATGGTTTCAATAAGGAATACGTGGGATGCGGCAGCAGCTGCCCGATCCAGCACCCGCAGTACGCCTACGTGCCGCGCACCGAAACTGAGCCGTATTTCGACATGGCCAAGCAGTACGTGCTGGCGGACCAAATGTACGCGTCGAACTTCGATGCAAGCAGCTTCATCTCGCATCAGTACATCATTTCCGCACAGGCCGAGTCGGCGGTCAACTATCCGGACAGCGCGTGGGGTTGCCCCGGCGGGCCCAGCGACATGATCTCGATGGTAGGCCCGCAGCGCCAGATTCCTTCCGGTTACGAGGTCGTCTGCTGGGATCCGACGACGCTCGGCGACGAACTCGACGCTGCCAAGCTCTCGTGGGCCTACTATGCCGTCGGGTACGGCACGAGTTACACGGGCATCTGGAGCGCCTACCAGGCGATCAACCACATCTACCATGGCTACGACTGGGGCCACGACGTCATCAACCCGCCCTCGCAGTTTTTGGCGGACGTCGCCAACGGTAAGCTGCGCACGGTGAGCTGGGTCACGCCGACCTGCGCGAATTCCGACCACGCCGGCTGCGGCTCGAACACCGGGCCTTCGTGGGTAACGTCCCTCGTCAACGCGGTCGGAACGTCCAAGTACTGGGATTCGACCGCGATTTTCATCTTCTGGGATGACTACGGCGGCTGGTACGACCGCGAGCCGCCGGCGTATGCGGATTACGACGGGCTCGGCTTGCGGCTTCCGATGCTCATCATCTCGCCGTATGCAAAGCAAGGCTACGTTTCGCACATTCATTACGAGCACGGAAGCATCCTAAAGTTCACGGAAGACCAGTTCGGCTTGCCGCGTCTGAGCGCAAGCGATAAGCGGGCGAACTCGCCGGCGCCGCCGGAAGGCGACGCATTCGACTTTTCGCAGCAGCCGCGCAAGTTCGCGAAGATCCACGCTCCTTACGACGAAAACTTCTTCCTGCGTCAACCCCTCGATCGCCGAATCCCGGACTCGGATTAGGCGGGCGCCGTGCGGGTAGTTTCGTGCTATGGCCGTGGCATAGCCGCTGCGGCCGTAGCCGCTTACCTGTGCGCCTGCAACGCTAGCGGCGGTTCTGCCGGATCGCCGGCGCTGCCGCTCGCGAACCCCGCGACGGTCGCGGCGCCGGCCCAACTCGAGGAGCGCCCCACATCCGGCAGCAAGATCAAGCACGTCGTGATCATCGTTCAAGAGAATCGCAGCTTCAACGATTTGTTCTACGGCTACCCCGGCGCGAAAACCGCAAAATACGGCTACGATACCAATGGCGACAGAATCAAGCTTCTGCCGGTCGGCCTGGAGACGGCGTGGGACATCGACCATAGCTCGAGCGCTTTCTTTGCAGCTTGTAACGGCATCGGCAGAATCCCCGGAACAAACTGCCGGATGAACGGCTTCAATCAGGAGTCCGTGAGCTGCTACCACAGTTGCCCAATTAAGCATCCGCAATACGCCTACGTGCCGCACACGGAAACGCAGCCGTATTTCGACATGGCCAAGCAGTACGTGCTGGCAGATCGAATGTACGCGTCAAACTTCGACGCCAGCAGCTTCATTTCGCATCAATACATCATTTCCGGACAGGCCGAGTCGGCCGTCGACTACCCGGATGGCTCCTGGGGATGCCCGGGCGGCCCTTCGGACCAGATCTCGATGGTTGGCCCGAAACGCCAGATTCCGTTCGGTTACGAAGTCGTCTGTTGGAACCCCAAGACGCTCGGTGACGAGCTCGACACTGGCAAGATCTCGTGGGCCTACTATGCCGTTGCATATTCCGTTAAATGCTGCAGCATGCCGGGGATTTGGAGCGCCTATCAGGCGATCGATCATATTTACCACGGCATCGATTGGAGCAAAGACATCATCAGCCCACCCTCGCGGTTTTTGACGGACGTCTCGAGCGGCAAGCTGCGCACGGTGAGCTGGGTTACGCCAACGTGGCCGAATTCCGATCACGCCGGCAGCGGCTCGAACACCGGGCCTTCGTGGGTAACGTCGCTCGTCAACGCAGTCGGAGAGTCCAAGTACTGGGATTCGACCGCGATCTTCATCTTCTGGGATGACTATGGCGGCTGGTACGACCGCGAGCCGCCGGCATACGTGGATTACGATGGACTCGGATTGCGGCTTCCGATGCTCATCATCTCGCCCTATGCCAAGAAAGGCTTCGTCTCCCACATTCATTACGAGCACGGCAGCATCCTAAAGTTCACGGAAGACCAGTTCGACTTGCCGCGTCTGAACGCCAGCGACAGGCGGGCGAATTCGCCGGCAGGCGACGCATTCGACTTTTCGCAGCCGCCGCGCAAGTTCGTCAAGATCCACGCTCCCTACGATGAGAACTTCTTCCTGCATCAACCCCTCGACAGCCACGTACCAGACTCGGATTAGCTGAAAGGAAAACGCCTCATGCACTTCATACTCCGCGCGAATCGGACGCTGCCGCTTGCAGCGGCCGCTTTCCTACTCTCGGCTTGTAATGGCAACGGCGGCGCGAGCGTATCGCCCGGATTTCCGCTTGCGAACCAGTCGCATCAACTCGCATCGGTTCAGCGCCTCCCCGCCGGCCGCGCTAGCAGCAAAATTCAACACATCGTCATCATCGTTCAAGAAAATCGCAGCTTCAACAATCTCTTTTATGGTTTTCCCCGCGCCAAAACGGCAAAGTACGGTTACGACACTTATGGGGACAAAATCAAGCTGCTGCCGGTCCCGTTGGAAACAAACTGGGACATCGATCACAGCTCGGGCGCGTTTTTTGCGGCGTGTAACGGTCAGGGAAGCATCCCGGGCACGAACTGCAAGATGAACGGTTTCAATCAGGAATGGGTGGGCTGCGGCAGCAATTGCCCGATCCCGCATCCGCAGTACGCCTACGTGCCGCGTACCGAGACGCAGCCGTATTTCGACATGGCCAAGCAATACGTCTTGGCCGACCAGATGTACGCGTCGAACTTCGATGCGAGCAGCTTCATCTCGCATCAGTACATCATCGCCGGGCAGGCCGAATCGGCGGTCAACTATCCGGACGGCGCATGGGGTTGCCCCGGGGGGTCCGGTGATACAATTTCAGAAGTCGGCCCCCAGCGCCAGATTCCAAACGGTTACGAGGTCGTCTGCTGGGATCCGACGACGCTCGGCGACGAACTCGACACTGCGAAGGTCTCGTGGGCCTACTATGCCGCGTCCTACGGTTACAGCAACCCTTGGCTTTGGAGCGCCTATCAGACGATCAAACACATTTACCATCACTACGATTGGCAGCACGACGTCATCAGCCCGCCGTCGCAGTTCATCGCCGACGTTGCCAACGGCAATCTTCGGTCGGTCAGTTGGGTGACGCCGACGTGGTCAAACTCGGATCATGCGGGTAGCGGCTCGAACACCGGCCCCTCCTGGGTCACATCGCTGGTCAATGCGGTGGGCCAATCCAAGTACTGGGATTCGACCGCGATCTTCATCTTCTGGGACGACTACGGCGGCTGGTACGATTCCCAGCCTCCGGCGTACGCGGATTACGATGGCCTCGGCCTGCGCTTGCCGATGCTGATCATCTCGCCCTACGCAAGACAGCGCGTTTCGCACGTGCATTACGAGCACGGCAGCATCTTGAAGTTCGTCGAAGATATCTTTGGGCTGGCAAGATTAGCGGCAAGCGATAAGCGTGCTAACTCTCCGGCGCGCGAGTTCGACTTCTCGCAACCGCCTCGGGCGTTCGTGCCGATCCAAAGCCCCTACGATCGGGCCTATTTCCTGCGCCAGCCGCCGGATCATCACATTCCGGACGCGCAGTAGTTGAAAGCCTGGCCGCTGCCGGCAGCCGTCGCCGCGCTGATTCTGGTTGGCTGTAATAGCGGCGGCCAGTCCGGCGCGCCGGCGGGGCTGCCGATTGCGAACCAGGCACGCGACCTGGCCTCCGGCGGCAAGATCAAGCATATCGTGATCATCGTTCAGGAAAACCGCAGCCTGAACAATTTGTTCTACGGCTTCCCCGGCGCCAAAACCGCAAGCTACGGCTACGACAGCCGCAATCGGCGGATCAAGCTTCGGCCAATTGCTTTCCCAACGCACTGGGATATCGACCACAATGCGGCTTCGTTCTTCAGGGCGTGCAATGGCACCGGAAGCATTCCCGGCACGGACTGCCGGATGAATGGTTTCGATAAGGAATTCGCGGGCTGCGGCCAATGCCCGATCAAGCACCCCGAGTACGCGTACGTGCCGCATGCGGAAACGAAGCCATATTTCGACATGGGCAAGGAATACGTATTGGCCGACCAGATGTACGCCTCGAACTTCGATGCCAGCAGCTTCGTCTCGCATCAGTACATCATCGCCGGCCAAGCCGAATCCGCGGTCAACTACCCGCGATCGGCATGGGGTTGTCCCGGCGGACCGAGTGACGTTATCACGACGGTCGGGCCGCAGCGCCAAATCCCCGAGGGCTATGAGGTCGCGTGCTGGGATCCCGTCACGCTGGGTGACGAGCTCGACCATGCTAATCTGCCGTGGGCTTTCTACACCTCGCAGTGGGACGGCGACGGAGGCGTCTGGAGCGCTTACCAAGCCGTCAAGCACGTCTACAAGGGGCAGGATTGGAGCGAAGACGTCATCACCCCGCAGACCAACTTCTTTAACGACGTCTCGGGCGGGAATTTGCGTGCGGTGAACTGGATTACGCCGACCTGCGCGAACTCCGATCACGCCGGATGCTTCTCGGACACCGGGCCATCTTGGGTCGCGCAGTTGGTCAATGCAGTTGGGGAATCGAAATATTGGGACTCGACGGCAATCTTTATCTTTTGGGACGACTACGGCGGCTGGTACGATCCCGCGCCGCCGGCATACGCAGACTACGATGGCTTGGGCTTCCGGATTCCACTGCTGGTGATCTCACCCTACGCGAAAAAAGGCTATGTCTCACACGTCCCGTACGAACACGGGAGCATTTTGAAGTTCGTCGAGGATACCTTCGGTTTGGCGCGATTGGCCCCCAGCGACAGGCGCGCAAGTTCGCCGGCGGGAGATTGCTTCGACTTCTCAAAGCCGCCGCGAAAATTCGTGCCGATCCAAAGCCCCTACGATCGGGCCTATTTCATGCATCAGCCGATCGATCGCCGGATCCCGGACGGGGAATAAGATGAAAGTCTGCGTGCTATTGCTCGCGGCGCTGCTGCTTGTCGCATGCAACGCGAGCGGACAACTCGGCTCGTCGCCCGCATTACCGATCGGGAACCTGTCGCGTGTGGCGGCTCCCTCACCGCGCGCACATCGGCGCTCTCTCGGCAAGATCTCGCATATCGTCATCCTCATTCAAGAGAATCGCAGTCTCAACAACTTATTCTACGGCTATCCCGGCGCCCGAACGGTAAATTACGGCTATACCAGCGACAATCACAAGGTTGCGATTAGGCCGGTCAGTCTTGCGACCCCCTGGGATATCACCCATAGCTCGACCTCGTTCTTCCAGGCCTGCAACGGCATGGGGAGCATCCCGGGCACGAACTGCCGGATGAACGGCTTCGATAAGGAAACCGTGGGCTGCGGCAGCATGCGGCCGCCGTACTGTCCGAACCAGCATCCCCAGTATAGTTACGCCCCGCACAGTGAGACAAAGCCCTATTTCGACATGGCGAAGCAGTACGTGCTGGCCGACGAGATGTTCGCCTCGAACTTCGACGGGAGCAGCTTCGTCTCGCATCAATACATCATCTCCGGGCAGGCGGAATCGGCCGTCAACTATCCTTTTAGCGCCTGGGGCTGCCCCGGCGGTCCCGGCGACGAAATTGGGACGGTGGGACAGCAGCGTCAAATTCCTGAGAGCTATGAAGTCGTATGCTGGGACCCCGTCACACTCGGCGACGAACTGGACACCGCCAACATCCCCTGGGCCTTCTATACGGCGACCATCAACGGAGACGAAGGCATCTGGAGTGCCTATCAGGCGATCAAGCACATCTACTACGGCAAGGATTGGGGCAAAGACATCCTCACGCCGCAGACGCAGTTCTTCGACGATGTTTCGAGCGGAAAGCTGCGCGCCGTGAACTGGATCACGCCGACGTGGGAAAACTCCGATCACGCCGGCAACAACTCGACCACCGGGCCGTCCTGGGTCGCTTCGGTCGTCAACGCGATCGGCGAGTCACAGTATTGGGACTCGACCGCGATCTTCGTCTTTTGGGACGACTACGGAGGCTGGTACGATTCGAAGCCACCGGCGTACGTTGATTACGACGGCCTCGGCTTTCGAATTCCGATGCTGATCGTTTCGGCGTATGCGAAATCCGGGCACGTTTCTCACGTGCATTACGAACACGGCAGCATCCTAAAATTCATTGAGGATACCTTTGGCTTGCCCCGGCTAGCCGCTAGCGATAAGCGTGCCAATTCGCCGGCGCGCGACGCCTTCGACTTCCAAAAGCCTCCCAGGGCTTTCGTGCCGATTCAAAGCCCGTACGATCGGAACTACTTCAAGCGCCAGCCCATCGACCATCACATTCCTGACGCCGAATAACCGTCAGCGCGCGTTCCTGCCCCTGCCACGCTGGAAGCAGCGCTTTACGCCGCTTGGGTCTAAGTCCAGCCCGCACGACGGAGTGTCGGATTGGTGAGAATGAATCCGTGCGTTGCTGCATCGCCACCGGCGTGCGAAACCGGCGTATAAACCACCACACGTGAGACACCGTGGGGGATTCCACTAAAGGCTCTTAGCTAAAAAACCGTACAGGCAGGCGAATAGCTGCCAAGCACGGGCGGCCGCCGCGCCGTAAGGAAAGGAACCTCGGTCATCGGCGGAGGGGCTTTTTCGGCGAGGAATCCTCAACGGCGTCTGGGAATGTAACGATCATTCTCAGGCTACGTGAAGGAGACACAATGCGTTCCGTTCGTCTTATCTTCGGCGCTTCTTCGCTTTTAATTTTCGCGGCATGCACGTTCGGAAACGGCTCAAGCTCTGGAGCCTTCAGCGCGCCGGCCGGCGGGTTGAGCTCGATGGACTTCCTCAAGAACGATGGCGCCAGCAAGCATATCTCGCACATCATCATAGTCGTTCAAGAGAACCGTACCTTCGAGAACTTTTTTGCCGGGTACCCTGGTGCGAATGCGCCGACGAGCGGCTGCGGCAAGCCGCCGAAGGGAGAAGCGGTACCACGCCGCATTTCGCGTGCCTCGACGTCCGGGTGCCCCTCCGGCGACCAGGTGATCCCGCTGCACCAGATTACCTTTGAGAAAGGCCCGAATCTGTCGCACGAGTACGAATCGTCGATCATCGACTGGGATAACGGTAAGATGGACGGCTTCACGCATTTCGGTCTGCACCACGACGACGCTGGGTACGCCTACGTCGAACAATCCGAAGTGTCGACGTACTGGTCGATGGCCCAGCAGTACGTCCTATCCGATGCGATGTTTCCGACCGAGTTCGGGCCCAGCTGGACCGCGCACCTGACGCTCGTCGCCGGCACCGACAACCTCAACAACAGGAATAATCTCGCCTTAGCAGATTTCGCCGACGCCCGCAGCAACTGCGGTGCGCCGAAGGGCACGAAAACGACGACCGTCAACATCAAGCGCATCATCAAGCCCTCTTCGGGGCCCTACCCGTGCCTCAATCAGTTCAATACGATGGCGCAGGCGCTCGACAACGCGAGCGTTTCGTGGAAGTATTACGTCGCCCAGAACTACAAAGCATTCATTTGGTCGCCGTACGGTTCGATCCAGTACGTCCACAACGGACCCGATTGGACTAACAACATCATTCAGCCGGAGACCACCGTGCTCACCGACATTCAAAACGGTACTCTCCCCCAGGTGAGCTGGGTCACGCCGAACAGGCTAGATTCCGACCACCCCAACAGCCACAACGATTCCGGGCCGTCGTGGGTAGCGTCAATCGTTAACACGCTCGGCCAAAGCCAGTATTGGAGCTCGAGCGCGGTGATCGTGCTCTGGGACGACTACGGAGGATTTTACGACAACGCGCCGCCGCCGCAGCTCGACTTCCGCGGGCTGGGCATTCGCGTACCCTGCTTGATCATCTCGCCGTACGCCAAGAGTAACTACGTCGACCACACCCAGTACGAGTTCGGCAGCATTTTGAAGTTCATCGAGGAGGTCTTCCCGAATGTCAAGCATCTCGGGAGGACGAAGGAAGGCTATACCGACACGCGGGCCAACAGTCTGGACAACGCCTTCAATTTCACGCAGGCTCCGCGTGCGTTCCAGAAGATCAAGCAAAAATATCCCGTGTCGCACTTCCTGCACGGAATGCCGGTGAACGAGCCTCCCGATAAAGACTAGACCATCCCTAGACTAAACCGTTGCTATACGGAGCGGCCCGACTTTTGATGGATTGGAGCATTTCATGAAGACAACGCCGGTTTTGGCGCTGGCGACGCTGGGTTTGCTGGCGGGATGCGGCGGGGGGAGCGTTGCCGACCTGCCGCGCGTCTCCCCGGCCTCCATGCCCTTTGCCGGGGTCTCACGGACGACGGCCAGCAAATATCTTTCGCACGTGATCGTCATCATTCAAGAGAACCGCTCGTTGGAAAACTTCTTTGCCGGCTATCCGGGTGCCAACGCCCCGATGTACGGTTGCGCCGAAGGAAGCCATCGCGTCCGTTCAACAGCTGCGTCGGTGCGCCGGCAGAGCTCGTCGAGCTGCCCACCGGGCGATACCGTCGTGCCGCTGCAGCCGATCAGCTTCGACTATGCCGATCTGCAGCATTTCTGGCATCCCTCGATTGTCGACTGGAACAACGGGGCCATGGACGGTTTCGAAAAAGGCGATGCTTCCATAAAGTACGGTCCGACGGCCGCGTACTCATACGTCAGGCGTAATCTCATAAAACCATATTGGGACATGGCTAATCAGTACGTTCTCGCCGACGAAATGTTCCCGACCGAGTTCGGCGGAAGCTTCACCGCTCACCTGACGCTCGTCGCCGGCACCGACAACCTCAACAACAAGGACAATAAGGCGGAGGTCAACTTTCCCACGACCATCGGCGACTGCGACGCGCCACCGGGGACGACGAGCCAGGTCCTCCTCGCGAATCGCCATGTTTTACTGAACGGACCGTTTCCCTGTTTTAACCAATTCCGCACCATGGCGGGTTCGCTCGACGACGCCGGGGTTTCGTGGAAGTACTATGTAAACAAACTCCTGCAAGCCGGCAACTGGTCGCCCTTCGAGGCGATCAAATACGTTCGCGACGGTAACGACTGGAAGAACGACGTGATCGTTCCGCAGACCACGGTTCTTACCGACGCCGCCAACGGAAATCTCGCGTCGGTGGACTGGGTATCCCCGAGCAAGCCGGACTCCGACCATCCCGGCGATCGTAGCCCGCGCGGACCGTCGTGGGTCGCCGCGGTCGTCAATGCGGTTGGGGAGAGCTCGTACTGGAACTCCACCGCGATCATCGTCGTCTGGGACGACTGGGGCGGATGGTACGACAACGCGCCGCCGCCGCAACCAGATTTCCGTGGTTTGGGAATCCGCGTGCCCTGTTTGATCATCTCGCCGTATGCCAAGCAGAACTACGTTTCCCACACTCAGTACGAGTTCGGGAGCATCTTGAAGTTCATCGAAGAGGTCTTCCCGAACGTTCCGCCGTTAGGACCCACCTCCGAGGGCTACACCGACACGCGGGCCGCGAGCCTCGACGATGCATTCGACTTCACGCAATCGCCGCGCACGTTCCATCCGTTCAAAGTGAAGTATCCTCCGTCGGTCTTTCTCCACGAACCACCGTCGAACGAACCGGTCGACGAGCAGTGAGCGTCGCCCCTAAAGGTTAGCATCACGCGCGGCGGAACGCCGTGCCGTGGTCTTACGAGACAATCATAGGGCCCGCACGGAGCATGCGGGCCCTATCCGTACCGAATGCCCACGGACGAACAAGCGGAGTGCGCGCCCAGGCGAAACTAGCGTGTGGTCGTTGCGACGAATCCGTGCGTTCTTCCGCCCGAATCGACGTACCAGCCGGTGACCGTGCTGTAGTTGTCGATGCCGGTGAGGACGCTGGTTCCGACGGCCGATGGGTTGTCGAGGGGATACTGCCATTGCGGGTTCTTGATCGGGGTGGAGACCAAGAAGCCGTGAGTACTGCCGGAGCTATCGACGTACGAACCGACCACTTGGTCTTGAAAGTTCACACCGTTAGCAAAGGTCGATACCGCACCGGGTACCGCGATTTGATAGAAGGTAGTGTTGCGAAAGATCCAACCAACCTGGCTGCCGTCGCTCAATGTTTCGGAACCGACGATATCGCCATGCCCGTTGATGCCACTGGCGACGGCTGAAACCTCGCTGGGGTCGGGCGAGAGGCCGACGAAGCGATTGGCGGTCGCGTTGAACTCGAACGGAACGTCGTTACCGCTGGTCGGGTCGACGTAATAGCCGGTCACGAAGTTTTGATTGTTGATGCCGGTGAACTCGGTGACGCCAGGGCTACCCTTTCTACCGTCCTTCCGATCTTTGGTGACGGTCCAAACGCCGTCATAGATTATGAAACCCCACGTGCCCTGGAGACTGCGCGGTCTGATCACGGCGCCGACCGCCGAGAGATTCGAGGTCACACCCAAGGCGATCGTGCCTTCTGCGTTGGGATAGCTGAACGTGCTGAGTTTCGTGTACGGAGCGTGGCCGCTAAATCCGCCGTAGGGATCACTCGTCGTCCCACTTCCATAGGTGCCGATGATGTGACCGAGTTGATTGATCCCCGTGACTTTATTGGTAGTCGATGCCGTCGTATCGACCGTAGTGAACACGTAGGGATAGAGCAGCGGGCGTCGGTGCGCTAGGGACGCGCTATGGACGGAAGGTCCCAGAGCCGACGGCCCGTTACAGGCCGCCAGGATGGCGCCGCAGAGTGCGAAGAGGGTAGCCGCAAACAGGCCCTTTCGCGTCTCAGGAAAGGAGTAAGACATGTGAAACACCCCTTGGAAAATAATAATGAAAGAAAGCGATGACTGAAAGAGTCCATCACAAGCATTGTGCCATGGATTTGCGCGTCAACGCGTGAACACAATGAAGACGTTGAGTTAGAAATCATAAAAGCGATGGGCTGCCTCCACCGGGAGAGCTGCACGAGCTTAATGTGGCGCGATAACACGTCCATTCCGCTAGGTTTGTCTAAGATGTGCAAAGTTTGCCAAGCGGCCCTATCTTTGGAGGCAAAATGGTACTAGTATATTCGTACTAGTATCTATGCTTCCTGGCGCTTCCTGGCGTCGAAAGGCAAGACATAATGCGCAAGACCATTGTTACGGTTTCTCTAGTGCTGGCCGCAGCTATTCTGGGCGGCTGCGCCGGGGGAGGCCTGAACGGCGGATCGGTGCTTCCGGCAGCCAGACAGCTCCATTCGCTCGATTCGGTTGGGGGCGGTCTCCCGAGCGGGCCGGTGCACCATATGGACTCCGTGGGCGGTGGCCTGCCGAAGGTTAACAGCATCCACCACGACGACTCGGTGGGCGGCGGCCTGCCGAAGGTTAACAGCGTCCACCACGACGACTCGGTGGGCGGCGGCCTGCCGAAGGTTAACAGCATCCACCACGACGACTCGGTGGGCGGCGGCCTGCCAAAGAAACGCGGGTAGCAAAGGCTAGTATATACTCAGTCTAGAAAAGGCGCCGTCCGGCGGCTTACCGCTGGGTCCCCGCTTCACGCTTAAATCCACCATACGGGTACTATGCTGACAACCGTTAGACAACATCGTTTGGGCTTCGATTATGACGCATTCGACAGCGCGCTAAGGGCTGCCGATTACGAGCGTTGCCATAAGCTCGTTGAAGCGGGCGATACGCTTGATGCCGTTCTTGCATCGGCGCGCCTGGCGCTGCGCCAGCGGCGATACATGGATGTCATCGGATTGCTTTCCGATTTTCCGCAGGCTCCGGTCGAGTCGCGGACGGCTCGCGACGTGCTGTTGGGCGGCGCGCTCGGTTCGACGCGAGATTACGTTGCCGGCCGGAGACTGATCGACCGTGCCCTTAACGATCTCCAACCCGGCGATCCGTTATACGACGAGGCCTTCTATTATAAGGCCGCCATCGCGTGGATGCAGCACGAGCATCGCGAGGCCGAAGAGGCCGCTGCAGTGCAGCTCGGGTCGGGCGATCCCAATAACCGCGCTCGAGCGCGCATCGTGCTCTCGTGGGTCGCTCTGCGCCGCGGCGAGATATTACGTCAGGCCGACGAGTTGCAGAAGGCTTTGGACGAACTCGACACGGCAGCCGAACCCGACCAATATTTTCGAGCCAACGCGCTTTTTACGCTAGCGCTGCTCTGCCGCGAACTGCCCTTGCGCGACGTTTCCGAGCGGGTGCGTTCGATCTTCGAAACGCTACCGTGGACGGCAGGGCTGCAACTCGAGCGCTTTCAAGTTACGCGGTTTCTAGCCGCGGTTGACGAACTAGATGGTAACGCGCTGGCGGCGTTTGCGGGCTTCAAGAAAGCCACGCGCCTGGCTCCTTCCGAACATTGGAGCGTCCTCTGCTTTCTCGATCGAGCACTGCTGGCAAAGAATACCGGCGAGACGGCGTTTGCGGCCGAGCAGCTGCAGGAGGCGCATGAGATCGCACAGCGGGTTTCCTGGAACGAAGTCACCGGCGAAGAGCGCTCGGCGCTCCTGGTTTTGGCCGAGCTTTTCGCCTACGAAAATGGCGCGATCGCGGAGCAATATCTCGCTCGTTTCCGGTCGGTAAGGTCCTCGGTCATTCCGTTGCTCTCATATGGCACGGACCCTCGCGTTCGAGGTTTCGAAGCATATACGCAAGGCATCGCGTGGCTGCGCCTCGGCGACTGCCACGAAGGGACGGCTGCGCTTACCGAGGCCTGGGGAATCTTCGAAGATTTCAACTACGCATGGCGCGCAGCGTTGTGCGCGCTCGGACTTTACGAAGCGACGCGGGATCGGCGATGGGTCAGCCGTGCAGTGCAAAAGATCGATGCGTGGCCACGCAGTTGGATCGCGCGCCGCGTTGCCGAAGCCACGAATGCGTCCGTCATGCCCTTGGAACGAATCCCACCCGCCAAACGCGAGGTGTTGGAGCTTCTGCGCTCGGGCCGGCGCAATTCGGAAATCGCGCGGGCGCTGGGGCGAAGCCCGCACACCGTGCGCAATCAGCTAGCCTCGCTCTTCCAAACGTTCAACGTGAAGAGCCGCGCGGAGTTGGTGGCAGTGCTGTCCCGGCCTGTTGTCCAGCTGCCGCCGTCGGGGCTCCGCCGGCACCGCAGGTAGGTTTCCTAGCACTCAACCGTCACCCACGGTCGGTGTAGCCGCGACGAACGCGGGGAATCACCAGGAGATGATGCACCCGCACCCTCTCCACGGCGTCCGCGTTGCCGTGCTAGTTGACGATGGCTTCGAGCAAGTCGAACTGATCGCGCCACGCGAGGCGCTGCACGAAGCCGGCGCCATCACCACGATCGTTTCCCCGCAAACCGCAACCGTCCGCGGTACGAATCACGATGAAAAAGCAGACGAGTTCAAGGTCGACTTGTCCGTGGCGGACGCAAAGCCCCTCGACTTCGATGCGCTGCTCCTCCCGGGCGGCGTACGCAACGCCGACAAGCTGCGCATCAACAATAAAGCGGTGCTTTTCGTGCACGCGATGCAGATCGCAAAGAAGCCGATTGCGGCTATCTGCCACGCTCCCTGGATCCTGGTGGAAACCGATTACGTACGGGGCCGCAAGTTGACCTCTTGGCCATCGTTGCGGACCGACATCGTCAACGCCGGCGGCGATTGGGTCGATCGCGCCGTCGTGGCGGACGAGCTGCTGGTCACGAGCCGCAAACCGGACGACATACCGCAGTTCAACAACGCCATGATCGCGCTCTTTGCGCCGCGCGAGCAAATGATCGACAACGCCGGGTGACCTCTGCGAACCGCCGCTCTCTGCAGCAGAAGGTGGGCGCGGAACTCGTTGGGACGTTTTTCGTCACGCTCGTGGCCACGAGTGTCGACATCGTCTACTACACCGGAGGCCACGTGGATTTCGTTTCGCGATGGCTGGCCCGCGGGTTCATTACGACCGCGATGATCTACGCCTTCTCGGCAATATCGGGCGCGCACATCGATCCCGCCGTTTCGCTGGGATTCGCGCTTCGGCGGACGCTGCCGCTCCCGCAGATGCTGCTCTACTGGATTGGCCAGTTTGCGGGTGCGTTCGGTGCGGCACTCCTTGCGTTAGCGCTATGGAAAAAATCGCTCATCTTAGGCGCGAGTCATCCCGGGGAGGGCTACACGCAATTCGAAGCGGTGATGGCAGAGTGCGTCCTGACTTTTCTGCTCATAATCGTGATATTGGCTTGTGCCGAAGAAGAATCCATTATAGGTAAGCAGTCTGCACTCGCCGTCGGGCTCACGGTTGCGGCCTGCGGTTTCTTTGGAGGACCGATCAGCGGCGCATCGATGAATCCCGCACGTTCTATCGCTCCGTTGATGCTCGGGGGAGCTACGAATTTAATCTGGATCTACGCCGTCGGGCCTTGCGTCGGCGCGATACTCGCGGCGCTTACCATGCCGTTATTTTTCGACCGCCCGAGTCATGGTGCGCGCAAAGCCGGCGCGGGCGAATAGCGTTCCACCCCGTTCCCCACTGGCGCGCAGGCGTCTCGTGCGCTTTCTCCTAAGAAGTTGCACATCGTGAGGAGTGCGGCTCTACCTACGGGCACCGTTGTCTTTTTGTTCTCCGACATCGAAGGAAGTACGCGACGCTGGGACGCCGACCGTGATGCGATGCGCGATGCCCTGCGCCGCCACGACGAGATCTTTCGGTTTGAAATCGAACGTCGCCGCGGCTACGTCTTCAAGACGATAGGCGACGCGTTTTGCGCCGCGTTTTGGACGATCGCGGAGGCGCTCGAAGCGGCCGTGGAAATACAGCGGCGGCTCGGCCGCGAGGATTTTGGCGCGGTCGGGGGACTTGCGGTCCGCATGGCAATTCATGCCGGCGAAACCGACGAACGCTCCGGCGATTATTTCGGCCCCGCGGTTAATCGTGCGGCGCGGCTGCTCGGCGCCGGGCACGGCGGCCAAATCTTGCTCTCTGGGTTCGCCGCGGACCTAGCGTCGCCGACGCTCGCGCAAGGCATACTGCTGCGCCATCTCGGAACGCTCCCGCTACGCGATCTCAAGGAACCCGAGCGCGTCTATCAGCCGATTGCAATAGGCCTGCGCACGGCCTTCAAACCGCTACGCGCGCTCGAGACGCCCCCGAACAATCTGCCGCGCCAGATGACGAGTTTCGTGGGTCGCCGGGAAGACGTAGAGCGCGTCGAGGCGCTCCTGGACGGGGGGGCGCTCGTGACCCTCGTTGGCGCGGGGGGGATTGGTAAGACGCGCCTCGCCCTCGAGGTAGCAGCCAGTCGTATCAACGACGAGCGCGATGGCGCTTGGTTCGTCGACCTATCCGCAGTCACCGGAGGCGGTTTCATCGCCGGCGCGGTGCTTTCGGCGCTCGGTGCGCCGGTTTCGGCCGACGAGCCGCCTGTCGAGATTCTCTTGGACTACCTCGCTAAGCGCGAGTTGCTGCTGCTCTTGGACAACAGCGAGCACGTCATCGCCGAGGTTGCCGCGATCGCCGCGCAAATCGTTGCGCGCTGTCCGCAGGTAACGATCCTCGCTACGAGTCGCGAGCCCCTCGATATCTCCGGCGAGCGCGTATACCGCTTGTCGTCGCTGGACATCGCTTCGGCGGCAGAGCTCTTCGCGGATCGCGCACTGGCAGCCGATCCGGCATTTCGCGTGAATGGAAACCGCGCAACGATCGAGGAGATTTGCGGGCGCATGGACGGCCTGGCGCTGGCAATCGAGCTGGCCGCCGCGCGCGTTCGGACGATGTCTCTCGAAAGCCTGTCGCATCGCTTGGAACTGCGCATGCTCGCGGGCGGCCGCGATCGGCGCCCGCGTCAGCAGACCATGCGAGCGCTGATCGATTGGAGCTACGACCTGTTAACGCCCGAAGAGCGAGCGTGCCTCCGGCGCTGCGCACTCTTCGTCGGCGGATTTACGCTCCAGGTCGCCACAGCGGTTTGCGGCGACGGCTCGCCGGATTCTTGGCCACTGCTCGAGCTGCTTTCGTCGCTCGTCGACAAGTCGCTCGTCGTGCTCGACGTTGGCGAGACGGATCAACGGTATCGCCTGCTTGAGCCAATCCGCCAATACGCTCGCGAGAAATTGGATGAAAGCGGCGAAACCGCCGAGATCTCGCGCCGGCACGCAGGCGCCTTTGCGGCGCGTGCCGCGGCGGCATATCGGCAATGGGATCTCGGTCCGCCGGCCGGCTGGATCGGCGCGCTCCAGCGCGAACTCGCGAACTTCCGTGCCGCGCTTGCCTGGACGCTGGAAGACGGCAACGACCCCAGCTTGGGCGCTCAGATGGTCGCCGACACCACGCTGCTCTTCTTGCGGCTCGCGTTGCTTTCCGAGGGCGTACAGTGGTGTGGCCGAGTATTGGACGCCGCGCTCGCGCTTCCGAATGCCGTCGAAGCGCGTTTGCGCTACGGCTTGTCGATGCTCTACAGCAATATCGGAGCCAACAAGAAGGTACTCGAGCAGGGGTTGATCGCGGTTTCCCTCTACCGTCAAGCGCGAGAGCCGCGTGGCTTAGCTCGCGCGTTGTCGCAGGTCGCGTCACGATACGCGCAACAATCGCGCGATGACGAAGCCAAAGCGGCCGCGCAGGAGGCTTTGCAGCTGGCGCGCGACAGTGGCGACGACAGGCTTGTCGCCGACACGCTGCGACGATGCGCGGAAGCCTTCCGGACCGACGGCATGGACGCCGTTCGTCTTCGATATGAAAGGAGCGTAGCGATATTTCGGTCGCTCGGCCGGGACGACGAGACGTCTCGCGCCTTGGTGTGGTGGGGACAATGGGAGGCCGAAGCCGGTGACTTTCGCGCGGCGGCGGAGCTCATGCTCGAGGCCGGCCGGCTCGACACGCGCAGCGTCGTCACGATGTTTCTCTCAAATGACGTGGCTAGTTATTATTTGGCGGTCGGCGATGCCGCGCGCGCCGAGCCCTTCGCTCGCGAAGCGCTGACGGCAGCGGCGAAGGCTCACCATCCGATCCTCATGCCGATGGCGATAACCTATCTCGCCGTGATCGCGAGCTCCAGCGACGCGCCCATGGCCGCTCGCCTTGCCGGTTTTGCCGAAAATCGTCTTCGTGCGGCCGATTGGCAACGCCCCGGTTACGAGCAGGCGATAACCGACGGACTCTTTGCGTCCCTCAGGCAGAGCTTACCTGAAGCCGAACTCGCGCGGTTGCTGGAAGAGGGCGCGAAGTGGAACGATAATGAAGCCGTCGCTCGCGGGCTCTCAAACTAGCACATCTTCAAGCCGCCGGCGTCCTTGCGGATCGTCCAATCCCGTGCGTAGTAGCAGTGCTGTTTGAGCGTGAAAGTCCCCTTTTCGCCGTCGCAACCGTGCAGCGCACGATACGATCCGCTCAGGCTATGGATCGAAGGATCGTACTGCGCGGATTCGGCAAACACACACGCCGACGATACTTCGGTGCCGCGTAAGGCATTTCCACTAACGAGAAACGCGGCCGAGGCGCTGCCGGTATGTGTCCCGTACTTAAGCGTCATCGTGCCTCCGGTAGCATTCCGGTATTGCGCCAAATCGAGAGCGGCGTTGCCCTTTCCGTTCCCGCTGTCTTTGATCGTTCCAGTGTATTGACCGCTGATGTTGCGAAGCGCCGCATCGTCGCGGGCCTGCACCGCAGCGGCTTGCGTTACGGTTTGCGTTGCCGGCGTGCTGCCGGCACCGCCGCACGCCGTCCAGGCAAGCAGGGCAATGCCAAAACCGATGACTCTTTTTAAAGGCCAGCCTCTCATCCCAAAACTCCTTTGAAAGCAAGGATAATGGAGAAGGAGCATACCGCGTCAAGCTGCTAAGAGCCTTTTTGGTGCGAACCCGTTGCGGAGGATGGATGAGCAGTTCGTTTTTTGACAAAGGAAGATACGCCACATTGCTACTGGCGGCGTTCGTTGCTTTACGGGGTGCCGCGCCGGCGGGCACGACCGGGTCGTTGACCGGGACGGTCGTGGATGCCGCCACGCGGGCACCGATCGCCGGGGCGAGCGTGACCGCGACGAGCCCGTCACAGATCGAGCGCATAACGACCGATGCGGCCGGCCGATTCACATTCATCTCGCTGGCGCCGGATACGTATACGGTTTCGGCGACGCACGCCGGGTTCGAATCGCAGGCCATCGCTGGCATTTCGGTTTTCGCCGACCAAAGTCAAACGATACCTATCGCGCTGCAGCGCGGTCTCAAGGAAATTGCGCGTGTCGCGTCGCGCTCGTCTCTCAGTCCGGTCAGGCCCGGAACCGGCACCGACGTGTACTCCGTCAATCCGGGGCTTACCAACGCGGCGGCAACTTTGGGCGGAGGCGGCGGCCTCAACAACGCCTACTCGGCGATCGCGGCGATGCCCGGGGCCTACGTCCCGCCGAACCAAGTCGGCGTCAATCAGACGGTCTATATCCGTGGCAGCTACTACGATCAGATCGGATATGAGTACGACGGCGTCCCGATCAATCGCTCTTTCGATAACTATCCCGGGAACTCAGAGACGACGCTGGGGCAGCAGGAGCTGCAGATCTACACCGGCGGCGGGGAAGCCGATGCCAACGCGACGGGGCTGGGCGGCTTCATCAATCAGGTGATCAAGACGGGTACCTATCCCGGACATGCCACGGGCGCATTGGCCGCGGGGACTCCTACGTTCTACCACGATGCGCGGATCGAGGCCGGCGGGTCGACGCCCGACCGCACGTTTTCCTATTACGTTGGCTTGAGCGGGACGAACCAAGATTTCCGCTACTTCGATCAGTTCAACGGCGCCAGCCTGATCGATACGATCCCGTACGGCTACTGGCCCGCGCATATCACGACGTTCCTCCCATTTTATCCAGCCGTGTACCCAAACTGCACCAACAACTTCACCTACAATAATCCGGCGGTCAACAAGAAACTTCTCACGAACGATCCTGGCTGCTTCGGTTCGTATGCGTCCAACTACGGACAGCCTTCGAGCGTGGTCGGCCGTGACGTCGTTGCCAACTTTCACATCGGCATTCCGCACCGCACTGACTCCGGCCGTGACGACGTCCAGCTGCTCTACATGTCGTCGGCTAACTTCCAGCAGGACTACTCCAGCGTGAATGACGCGGGCCCGCTTGCCTTGGGAATCATCAATCAGGGTTACACGAACCAGTGGCCCGACTATCTTACGTATCCTGGATCGACGCAGTGGTTGGCCCCGGCCTCGACGCACCCGATCGCGTATTTGTATCCCGGCTCGCCGACGGGGCGCTGCGCGAACGTGACGGCGCCCCCCAGCGTTGCGGGGGCTTGCCCCGCCAACGCGCAGGTGCAAATACCATACGACTATCGCGACGGGCGATGGGATACGGCCAGCATTGCCAAGATCCAGTATCAAAAGAACCTGGGTTCCACGGCTTACCTGCGCCTCTTCGGATACACGTTTTATTCGAACACTAACCGCGCTACCGCCAATGGCTGGGGTAACAATTCGTCGTTAGGCATCACCAACTACCAGTACGAGGTGGATTCCCACACCAGAGGCATCGAACTGCAAGCCGCCGACCAGCTTTCCAGCGCGCATCTGCTCACCGGGATGGTCTCGTACCTTACGTCGGGCACCCTGCGATACTTTAACCAAAACTACAACAACTCGGGCTCCCAGCAGGTGAGCAATTTCACGAACGGGAGGCAGTGCTTCGCCGCCGCTCCCGGCTACGGCTACAACGTAGGAGATCCAGCACCATGCAATGCGAGCACGACGCAGGGGACTTTTCAAAACCCATACGGGCCGGCGAACTCGTCCTATATGTCATACTTTAACGTTGCGGACCCATGCGCCGCCGGCGAGTTGCCGGCGAACTCTCCGGCATGTCGTGCCGGCGCCTCGATGCTTCTGACGTATCTCGGAAACACCGCTGACATCAATAGCATCACGCCCAAGATTTCGTCGGCGTCGTTCGGCGATCAGTGGCGCCCGACCGATCGATGGAACGTCAACGCCAGCTTGCGCTTTGAGAACGACGCCTACGGCCTAGCGAACACCGACAACCCCGCAGAGAACTTTTGGTTCGCCGCCGCACAGAAAGAGTTTTGCGTCAATCCCGTGACTCGGCAGCCGATCTTTATTCCGCAGCCGCCGCAGAGCATCTTCGTCTTCACACCATACGTGGCGTTCAACTGCCCGATTGACCGGTCCACCGGAAAACCGATCCAAACGGTGCATCCGAACGGTACCGATGGAATTCTCCTTACCAACGTGTATCCGTCGTCATATGCGCTATCGTACCTCGAACCGAGATTTTCCGCGACTTATACCGTCAGCCCAGACACCGTCTTACGCGCTTCGATTGGACGGTACGCTCAGCAGCCGCAAAATTACGAGATCCAATACAACACCGTGCAACCGAACCTTGCCTCGACACTGCTCGGCTTCATTCCCTTCGGCTACAGCTCTCCATTACACGAATCGCAGGCCCAGTTTTCCGACAACTACGACTTTTCGTACGAGCATCATTTCAAAGGCACGGATCTCGCCATGAAGCTCACTCCGTACTACCGGTGGGCGACGAACCAGCTCTACGAGACGGTGAACCTCCCCAGCCTCAACGTTTCACCGTCGTTCAATGCAGGTACGCTGCGAGTCGATGGCGTCGAGCTCGAGATCACCAAGGGTGATTTTGAAAAGAACGGCCTCTCGGGCGTGCTTTCTTATACGTACACTAATGCCGCCGAAAAGTGGAGCGACTACCCCAACAGCACGGTCGGTCCGGTGGACCAGTATAATCAGGACATCGAGGAATTCAACGCGTTGACGGAGGCCGGCGGCGGAGCGCCGTGCTACGGTCACCGAGGCATCGGGCGACCCAAACGGAATTGCCCGCCGCTCTCCATTGCAAATCCGTATTACAATATGACGCCGCAGCCGATGTTGGATCCAAACGGCTGGTATGCGCCGGGCTTAGATTTCCCGTACCTTTCGCCCAACACGCTCGCGCTGGTCATGAACTATCGGCGTGGGAAGTTTGCGTTGACACCGGCGCTGTCGCTCTTGGAAGGCACGACGTACGGCACTCCGGCCGATGTGCAAGGCATCGACCCGCGGGCCTGTACCGCCAATCAGTTCAGTCGCGGAATCAAGAGCGGCAATCCGTTGCAAGCCGATTATACGTCGTGTTCTTCGGCGCTGACCAGCGATGGCACCAGCCCTGGAAGCCTCTACATTCCAAACCCGCAAACCGGCGCGTTCGACACCTTTGGCGAGTTTCGGCAGCCCTGGCAGTTCAACTTAGGCGTGCAAATGTCGTACGATTTCACGTCGCGGATCTCGGGCCGCGTCATCGTAACGAACTTATTGAACCGCTGCTTTGGCGGGTCCAGCGAACCGTGGTCGCGAGCTTACCCGCCGAGCGGCGTCATTTGTGGCTACATCTCAAATACGTTCTACAACGGCGGCCACTTCTACAACGGCACGAGCCCTTCGGACGTCGCCGCCAACGGCGTTCCGGAAAACCCGTACTTCGCGCAGAGCTTCGCGCCATCGTATGGCGACTCGAGTTCCTTTAACTACCCGCTCGCGATGAACGTTTACTTTTCGGTGCAGATGAAGCTGTAGCGAGGCCACCGCTCGTAGGAGCCACAACTTTGATGGAGGAAATCGTCGCTAGCTTTCCCTTTCCATTTCAGAAAGGATCCCTATGATGCGACTCTTCGGTAGGGCCGGCGTTATCGCCATCGCGGCGGCGCTGGCGATGGCACCCTCGGCGCGCGCCGCCGGCGACGCGTTGACAGGCAACATGCAAGGCTTCAGCTATCTCCTCGGCGCGGCTTGGAACTGCTCGACCAGCGTCCCGGCGATGGGCGCACGACCGGCGCACACCGACCAAGGCACGGCGACCTTTGAGGTCGTGCCGGGCAACGTCGTTCACAATCACGTTGCGACACCGACCTATTCCGGCGACTACTACTTCGGTTACAGCACGAGAATGAACTCGTACTGGCAGGTCGACGCCGATAACATCGGCGGCCATGCGTCCCTCACGTCGACCGACGGCAAGACCTACACGGGCACATCGTCGATGGGCCCGATGAGCATGCAAGATATGGTCACGTACACAAAGGTGAGCCCGTCTAGCGTGACCGTCCACGAGGTCATATCCGGTTCGGCGCCTCAAGCGACCATCGCCAGCACCTGCTCAAGGTGACCGAACCGCTCGATCGCCGCGGCTTTCTCGTCGCCGGCGGGGCTGCGGCGGCCTCGCTGGCCTCGGGAACGCCGTCTCCGGCGCGCGCCGGCCCCACGGGAGCGGTTTTTCTCTCGACCTGGGAGTGGGGCATCGAAGCAAATGCACGCGCCGCCGAGGTTCTCGCTCGTGGCGGATCGCTGCTCGACGCGGTCGAGAAGGGCGTCAACGTCGTCGAGGACGACCCGAACGTCACGAGCGTGGGCTATGGCGGTTTGCCCAACGCCGAGGGTGAAGTCGAGCTCGACGCGGGCATCATGGACGGAACCTCGCATCGCGCGGGGTCGGTGTGCAATCTCCACAAGATCAAGAATCCGATCTCTGTCGCGCGCCTCGTGATGGAAAAAACCCTTCATACCACGATGGCCGGCGAGGGCGCATTGCGGTTTGCGATCGAGATGGGTTTCCAGCCTCAGCAGCTGCTTACCACCAAGAGCCTGGCTGCGTGGCTGAAGTGGAAGAACACCCCGAATCACGAGACGTTCTGGATCGACCGCGAGCACCACGATACCGTTGGCATGCTGGGCATCGACGGCAGGGGAAAGGTCGTAGCGGGCTGCTCGACGAGCGGGCTGGCCTGGAAAATCCCGGGGCGCGTAGCGGATTCGCCGCTGGTCGGCTGCGGCTATTACGCCTACGATGCGGCCGGTGCGGCCTCAGCCACCGGCAACGGGGACGTGATGGCCAACTACTGCACGTCGGTCTTTATCGTCAATCGAATGGCGCAGGGCGCTCACCCGCAGGAAGCCTGCGATGACCTGATGCGCCTCATGGCCAGGAGCGCGCCGAACCTTCACGACGACATGTATTGCGTCATAGCGATGAGCCCGGCCGGCGAGATCGGTGCCGCGTCGATGAATTCCAAACAAGCGTTGCAGTATGCCGTATGGAAAAACGGGACGGGTGCTCTGCACACCGCGGCGGCCTTCCTGGGTTGAAAATTGCGCCGGCGCTCCTGCTGACCTTCGCATTGAGCGCCAGCGCACCGGCAACGGCGCAAACGCTCAACATCCCGCTCGAATCGCGCATACGTCCAATCGATACGCAGACGTTGTTTCACGAATTCTTTGCGGACTTCTTTCACGAGAGCGACGGCACCACGTACGTTCAAACGGGCGACATTCCGGCGATGTGGCTGCGCGATTCCGCCGCGCAGACCATGCCCTACATTCGCTTCGTCAGAACGTATCCGCGGCTGCATGCGACGTTCTTCGGGGTCATCCAACGGGATGCCAAAAACATCCTAGGCGATCCCTACGCCGAGGCATTCCGCGCAGACTATCGCGTGTGGGAGGACAAGTGGGAAATCGATTCCCTCGCATGGCCGGTGTTGCTAGTTTTCGTCTATTACGCCAATACGCGCGATCGCAGGATCTTTACGCCGACGCTTCACACCGCATTGCGAAAGATCGTCGCAACGCTCCAATGCGAGCAGCATCACGCAACCTGCAGCCACTACTCGTGGCCGCAACCCGTGTGGTCGCATGCCCGTTACAATCCTCGCACCGGCATGATCTGGGACGCGTTTCGCCCCTCCGACGACCCCGTCGTCTATCACTACAACATCCCGCAGAACGCCATCGCGGTGGTGGCGATGCGCCTCGTGACCGCATTCGCGCGAGACGCATTCAGGGACGCGCAGCTCGCGCAGAACGCAACGGCGCTGGCGTCGCAAGTGCAGGGCGGGATCGAGCGGTACGGCCGCGTCTATAGCCGCCGCCGCGGCGGCTGGCTATACGCCTACGAGACCGACGGCTACGGGCACGCCAAGATGATGGACGACGCCAACATTCCGAATCTGACGGCGCTCCCGTATATCGGCTGGTGTGCGACCAACGATCCGATCTACCTCAACACGCGCCGCTTTACGCTGAGCTCTGACGACCCCTATTATTACACCGGAAAGTACGCCACGGGATTGGGAAGCGAGCACACGCCGAGAGGGTGGGTATGGCCGCTCGGCATCATCGGTGCGGCGCTTACGGCCACGACTCGCGCGACTATCACCGATGCAGTCGAAATGCTCGACCAAAGCGACACACTCAACGGCCTGATGCACGAATCGATCGATCCCAACGATCCTCAAAAGTTCACTCGCCCGGAGTTTGGCTGGGCCAACGCCTTTTGGGCCGACTTGCTTTTTCGTACGGTCACCGGTTATCCAGCCACGCCATTGGGGCTGCTCAGCACGATGGTTCCCAACGAACGTCAAAGCGAAATTCCTACGATTACGCCGGTGTGGACCCAGGCCACCGATCGGTTCAAACTCGTGTATGCCTTAGGCCGTTTGCTGGCGGGAAATCGCGACCCCTAGCTCACCCGCTCGATTCTTTGGAAGTCGTCGTCGGGGGCTGGTCCGGCTCAGCGTTGCGTTTTCGAACGCTTTGTGATACAAAGTAACTCAATGGAACTGCAGCGAGCGCTTTCCGATCTGGCGGAGGTACGCGAACGCCTTGCGCATCTCCAGCGTTTTGAAGGCTATTCGGGCGCTGCGGCGGCCGCAAGCGGCTTCGGAGCGCTGGTCGCCGCGTCGGTCCAGCGAAAACTCGCGCCCGTACCACAAACGGCCGAGGCGCTCCGCACGTATCTTGCGATTTGGCTGGGTTGTCTCGTCGTCGCGTTGATATTGAACTACGGCGCCGCCGCGTTATGGCTGCTCAAACATCGCGCACCGGGAGAGCGTAGCCGCTTTCGCACCGCGGCGATATCGATAGCGCCGAGCGTCGTCCTGGGTGGCGCGCTCAGCCTGGCTCTCGTCGACCATGGAGCCTTCGCCTCGCTACCCGGTACGTGGTTTGCCTTTTACGCCATCGGGTTATTTGCGTCACGGGGTGCGATTCCGAGTTCCACGATGGGAATAACGGTCGGCTTTGGCGTGCTCGGGCTCATCTTTCTCATCACACCGCTGGCTGCGGCCGCACTCTCCTGGTGGGTGATGCCGATAGGATTCGGCGCGGGTCAGCTTGGCATCGGCTATCTGATTTGGCGGGAGCGTTCCGCATGACGGATGCGCAGCAAGCGCCCTTCGCTTATCCGGGGCTCGAGCGGATTTTTCACGAACGCGGCAGACTAGCGATCTGCACGTGTCTGATCGCACATCCGGATGGCTTGAGCTTTACGGAGTTGCAAGGCGCTTGCGACTTAACCGACGGAAACCTCAACCGTCATCTGCATGCGTTGGCCGAAGTCGGAATCGTCGCGACGGATAAGCAGCGGGGCGCCGGACGGCCATCGACGATCTATCGGATTACGAAGCGCGGGCGGCAGCGATTCCTCGCCTACGTTGACGAGCTCGAGTCGGTCGTGCACGACGTCCACGAACGTTCCCTGGCCGCCGCTCCTAAAGGAAAGCTCGCGACGACATGATCCCTCGTCACGTCGCCATCATCATGGACGGCAACCGCCGATGGGCTCGCGAACACAATCTGCCGGTCGCGTGCGGTTATCGCCGCGGCGTCACGGCGTTGCGGCGAACGTTGCAGGCTGCGCGCCGCGCGCAGATCCCAATCGTCACCGCCTTCGCCTTTTCTGAAGAAAATTGGAACCGGCCCTCGGCCGAAATCAATCTCTTGATGACCCTGTGCATCCGCGCCGCGCGCAGCGAGCTCCGCGCATTGGCCAAAGAGGGCGTCCGAGTTCGGCTCTGCGGGCGTGGCGACCGCTTGCCGCCCGCAACGCTCGCGGCGCTTCAAGAGCTCGTTTCTCAAACGACCAAAAACACTGCCGTGACGCTCAACCTTGCGATCGACTACGGCGGCCGGCGCGAGATTGGCGACGCCGTACGCGCGCTCGCGCGCGAGGTCAAAGCGGGCTTGCGGGACGTCGAATCCATCGATGAAGACGCCGTCGGGAGCCGCCTCTACACTGCCGGCCTTCCGGATCCGGACCTGGTCATCCGAACCGGCGGCGAGCTGAGGCTCTCCAATTTTCTTTTGTTTCAGGCGGCTTATGCGGAATTCTGGGCGACGGAAACCTATTGGCCGGATTTCGGTGAGGCCGAATTGCAAGCCGCGTTGACTGATTTCGCGTCACGCCAACGCCGTTACGGGACGTAACTCGCCGGTCGTTAGAAGGTTATGCTGGAGCTGACGTTAGCCGGCGTGCAGTCGTTGCTTTGCGGCATGGGTGCGACGGGCCGAACGCTGAAGTCCAGCGGGGTGGTCCATTTACCGGCATCGACGGCGCGCTTCCAAACGTAAGAGATCGTATATGACTGGCCGGCGGTGAGCGGAGGAATGCCGCGATCGTCTAAGCGGTCGCCGTACTGGTTTACGTCGACGAACTGCAAGACGTTTCCGGTTTGAGCCTGGCCTCCGCGATTGGTCACGGTGGCGGTGACGTGGTAGTAGTTGAGGTAGCGGCTCGGCGTCATGCTTTGCAACGTCACGGAGGTGATGGTCGGGCCGGAGCCACCGCAGGCGCCTGCTATGGCGACCCCAGGCAGCTGGGTTACGACGAAAGCGGCCAGTGCAACAGTGCGAATCATCGATGGCTCCATCCTCAGTCAAGGTAGCTACCGCCTCAATACTCGGTGAGCGTAGCAGCCGCCTGCCGGGACGCACTATCTGCCGTTTTGCGGCACCGCGTCGGGCAGGTTGCCGCCCCCGGAGAGCCCGATCGGAAGCCGCACCACTCCGCTCTCCATATCCGTCCAAGCTCGCGCGAGGATCGTCCGAAGCGAGTACATCGCGTGCGTGCCGTCAGGTTGCGAATAGAAGCTTACGGAAAACCCGGCGTCTCGCAGAAAGATGGCCGTGGCCGTTGGAAATGCGGTCGGCACGTTGTCGTCCCGAGCACCAGTCAACACGTAAAACCGGGTGCTGCGCATCGTCGTCGCGACCGCGGCCGCGCGAGACGCCAGGAGCGACCCGGAGACGCACATCACGGCCGACCAACGCTCGGGATGAATGGGCGCGATGCGAAAAAGCGAAAAACCGCCCATTGAATATCCGACGAGGTATCGCTTGCGCTCGTCTACCTTAAAGGCTCGGGTTGCCGCATCCAAAGCATCGTAGACATCGCTTTCCGAACCGCGGTAGTCATAATAGCCGCGCCCATAGGGCGCTACGATGATCGTGCCGGTGCTTTCGGCCAAGCTTTCGATGAACTCGGGTGCGATCAGATGCGATTCGGGCTGAAGCCGTCCATGCAAGAAAACCACTAGCGGCGCGGGCTTTTCCGGCGTGTAAGTGCTGGGCACGTAGAGCGCGACCGGCTGCATCGTCCCGTCCTTCGAAGAACGAACGAATGCTTCGGCGAGACCATGAAGCGAAGCCAATGGCGCAAACGAGTCGTGTAGAAGCTGCGTCGCAAGGCTCAGGTCGAGGCGCGCCTCCGCTTGGATCAGACGTCGCCATGTTTGTATCGAGTAGTTGTTCGGCGCGGGCAACTGCGCGAGGTCCGCATCGTCGAGGAGCCGCTGGTAGTAATCCATCGTTGAATCGCGTCCGGTCAGAATCTCAATTTTCGCGGCATCGGCATAATAGGAAGCCGCAACGGATCGCAGGTTAACGTCGAGGCTGCCGGATGCGACGCCAGTGCAGAATGCAACGACGGCGCTCACGCCGAGCGCGCGCAGAATCATGACTCCTTTACCTTCCCTATCAAACGTCTCCGAGCTAGCGGAAATGCTGCGCGATGAAGTCGATCCAATAGTGATAGACGTCCACGGTTCGCACGGGGTCGCTCGGGAAATGCCCATGGATCGGCCAGACGCGCAGGGTCGCGATCTTGCCGTTGTCGCGCAACGCTCGCCAGTACATCGACGAGGTCGCGAAGGGATCGCGGTTGTCGCCGATATCGGAGAGAATGAGAACCGGTGTGGTAACGTTACGGGCGTACCAAATGGCCGAGGCTCGCCGCCACTGCGCCGCGTTCTGATCGACGAATGGTGAGCCGCGGAAGAGATCGACGTCCGCCTGGCTGTCGTCTGCGGTTCCATAGTCGGTAATCCAGTCGTTGACGGAAGCGCCAGACACCGCCGCCTTCCAGATGTGATACTTGGAGATCATCCACGCCGTCATGATGCCGCCGTACGACCAGCCGGATACCGCAATGCGCGAATCGTCGACGATGCCTCGCGCGCGAACGGCATCGAGTGCGGCCAGGACGTCTTTTCCGGGCCCCTCTTCGGGATCATAAAGAATCGCGCGCTGATATTTGAGGCCTAGATTGGGGCTGCCTCGATAGTTGGGGCGGAGCACCAGCCAGCCGTGCGCCGCCATCGCCTGTGCCCAAAAATCGAACTCGAGCATCGAGGCATCCGACGGACCGCCGTGGAGGAAGAGGACTACCGGATACCTCCGACGCGGCGCAAACCCCGGCGGATAATAGAGGACGCCGTCTCCGGTGACGCCGGTCGTGGTTGGAAACGTAAAGCGTCGCGCCGGCGCCCAGCGCAGCTGCGCCAATGCCGCGTTGAAGTCGCTCAACTTGGCCGTCCCGGTGCGGGCCGAGTAACTGAACAGCCGGGTGGCTGCGACGTGGACGTTGCGATGAAGACCATCGTTCCGCCGGCGGCGATCGCGTTACCGAGCGCTGGGGCGCCGGCGCCCCCCGTCGTCGTTAAGGGGATTCCCGGCACGATGTTTCCCACGTCGATACGCGCGGCAATGCCGCTAATCGAAACCCGATACAGTGCGTTCGTCGTACGTTCGGGCGCGGCGACGATCAAACTCTGCGAATCGAACGACCAGGCGGCGTCGCCGATCGGCCGGTCGATAGAAGCCGATACGGGCGAGCCCACGCCGCCGGCCGGAGTCGTTATCCACAGACGCGTTAGATTGACCTGCGGATCGCCGCCGCTGTACGTGTAGGCGATGTGGGCGCCATCCGGCGAAAAGCGTGGGTCAGCTTCCCACATCGTGCGATCCGTCAAGGCGCGCACCTTTTTGCCGGCCACGTCGACCAAGGCAACGTGGGAGACATTTTGATCGTTCAATATCGCGTCGCGACAAAGCGTAAACGCAATCGTCTTGCCGTCGGGCGACCACGAGATCGTCGATCCGTCGGCCACGCTGGTCGACCCGAACGTCAGCTGCGTCGCCGCTGCTTCGCCGAGCTTCAACGCAAACAAATGGACGGGCAGCGAGCCCGACTGCGCCACGATCGGTTCGGTGGTGAAGATGAAGCTGTTGCGAAAGCGGGCAGCGCCTTTTTGCTCGGGCTCCGGATCGGCTGCCGCGTAGGCCAAGGCGAGGCCGTCGGGACGCCATGCAAACTGGGTGACGCCACTTTTCACGTGCGTAACCGGCGTCGCATTCCTGTCGGCGCCCGACGTGACGAACACCTGCGTATGAGCTGCGCCGCCGTCCCCATCGTCGGCTAGAAATGCCAACCGCGTTCCATCCGGCGAAAACGCAGGATCCGAGAGGCCTTTGCGATTGGCCATCAGCGTGCGCCGCGCGCGCGTCGCAAGGTTGACCTCGATGAGGTCATTCTCGGAGCGATCCTCATCCCAAACGACGCGCGAGACCACCAGCACTGCTTGTGTTCCGTCGGGCGAAATTGCGGGGGCATGCAACGCGACGAGAACCTGGTAATCATTCTCGCTCACAATCGGAGCCGCAACCGTGGCGGCGACGCTTCCCAATAAAATGAGTGCGGTTGCGACGCTACGCATCAGGTCGAATAGGCTCGCAGCGAGTAGATGATCTGGTCGGGTCCGATGTTGTAGCTGCCGCAATACGGGTACGCGAGTGCGATCATCACCCAGAACACCGCCCCGATCGCGGTCGCCGTGAGAACGGTTAGCGCTAGATGGGTGTCGAGCCGTTCGGGCAGCGCAATCGCCAACACGCCGAAGATCCCGATTGCGAGGATGCACAATGAAATTTTGAGTTCGTTTGGCGTCGAAGCGCTGGAACTCTGCCAACGCTGGTACCGCAGGTCTTCCAGTGTGCCCAACTGATGGTAGAGATCGCTTGCATATTCAGAAGCGCGCGGCTGTGCCATCCGCTGAAGCCCCGCCAGGGATGCGGCGACGCGCCGGTCAGGCTCCCCTCCGCACATTTGCGGCCACTCTGCCGCCGAACCGTTGACGTACGCGCGTAAAATCGGAAATTGCGCTGGGAGCATATCACGTGCCACGAGGCGAATTGCGGCCGCTTCGCCATCCGTGTTCGATTGCGCTCGCGTGAAGATGCCCCATAACGTGATAATGGTAAAGCCGCAGAGCACTGCGGCGAGCGCGCCAAGACAGGTAGCCCAGGCGCTAACGACTGCCGGCCCCACCGACACGCCCGCACGTTGATACCAGCGGCGCGCGAAAAACATCGCCGCGAGCGCTATGGCGTTCGCGGTCCCCACGGCCAAGACGAACGAGATCCAGGGGGGAAGTTCGGTGAGCCACAGCATCATCGATATCCCTTTCTCTAAGGGAAGAGCGTCCTTCTGCATAAGCCTAGGTCCGAAGCCTTTCGTGGCAGGGGAATTTCGTAATAGCACGGCGCCGCAAGGTACGTTGCCTCTTGGGCGAAGTTAAGGACGGTATGACTGAGCGGCGCAGTTTTTTGTTCGGGCTCGGGGCCTCTGGATTGGGAACGATGCTGCTCGGCGCCGATCGTCGGGGCGACGCGCCGGACGAGCCGCTCGAGCGCGCACTGGTCCTGAGCGGGGGCGGCGCGCGCGGGGCATACGAGGCGGGAATAATCGGAGCCTTGGCGGCTCGCAGCGGCGTCGCCGACGGTACGATGTTGCCTCCGTACGAGATCGTCTGCGGAACCTCGATCGGCGCGCTCAACGGATGGTTCGTTGCGACCGGCCAATATGCAAAGCTGCGCGAGCTTTGGTATGGGATCAGTGCCCAAAACTTGATTCGCCCGAAATCGCAATACTCTGCACTGCGCGATTCGGAAAGCGGCGTTCTGAATCGGGCCGTCTCGGCGCTCAGCCTGATCGACTTGGTCCGTAACGAACGCGGGCTTTTGCAGAACGAGCCGGTTTTTGAGTGGATTTCCCGCAACATAGATCCCGCCGCGCCCTTGTTGGTACCGCTGGTGTGGGGCGTAACGAATCTGGCGCAGCAGAGGCCCGAGTATTTCTTCGTGCGTCCCGAGCGCGGCGGTGAGAAGCTTCCCGAGAAAGTTCGCACCGCGTTGCAAGTTCTGCTCGGGCCGCACACGATCGTGCGCGAAGCCACGCCCGACCTCTTGCACCTCGCGCTATTTGCTTCGGCGGCTATCCCGATCGCCTTTGACCCCGTGATCATGCCCGGCCCCGACGGCACGCCGTGTCCGTACTGCGATGGAGGCGTCGCGAGTAACTCGCCGGTCGGCATCGCGCATGCCGTCGCGAAATCCGCCGACGTCGTCTTGTTGGATCCGCCCTTCGAAGCGCAGTCGGATTATCACGATGCCGTCGAAATCGCGTTCGCGGTCTATGCAACGATGCAGCGCAAGATTCTCGAGGTCGAAATGCGCAATTCCTACTTTCAATCGATAGGAAAGCGCGCGATCGAGCGCCTCGCGCCAACCGCGCTTGCGCGAGCAACGAAGGAAAATGCGCTGCTGACTACCTTCATGCGCGCCGTTCCGGCGACGGATCTGCGCTACATCCGGCCGGACGCGACGCTGCCGCTTGGCGTTGTGGGGTTCGGCGATCAAGTCGGGATTGGGAAGGCCTATCGTATAGGCTGGGAGGACGTCGGCCAGCGCGATTTCAAAGCGTACGATTGGAGGACGTTTCAGCTGTGAAGAAAGCCCTGGCGCTGATTGGCTTTGTGCTCGCCACGACGTTGGCCGCCGGGGCACAAACGTTGATCCATCATGCGATCTCGGCCAATGCCGAAGCGCAGGCCGCATTCGACCGGGGGCTGCTCGACTACTACGCCTATAATCCCGAGGCGGCGGAGCACGAGTTCTACACCGCGGCCGATCTCGATAGGCACATGGCGATGGCATATTGGGGCATCGCATTAAGCAACGCGCCGAACCTCAACGTTCCAGCAACCGACGACCGGGGAGATCAGGCTCGTTACGCGATCCGGCAGGCAAAGGGACTCGAAGCCTACTCCTCGGCCGAAGATCGAGCGCTCATTGATGCGGCTTCGGATCGATTCGACTCGAAATCCAAGGCGTCGGACGACGCGTTGCTTGTGGGCTATCGCGACGCGCTGCGGCGCATCGCGATAGCTCATTCCAGCGACCCGGATGCCGCGGCGCTCTATGCGGAAGCTGCGCTCTACGTTGCCGTCGGCAACCCCCACGACGACGGATTGACGGCCGCCCAACGAGCCGCGCGCACCGCGCGGGTCGCGGCATTGCTGCCCCTTTTCCAGGCGAGCCTAGCGGCGTTTCCAAAACACGTCGGGCTACTGCATTTTTACATTCACGCCTGTCAGCTTGCCGGAGAGTCCCAGGCCGCCGTCGCGGCGGCGAGGCAGCTCGCGGCGTTCTCGCTGCCTCCGGAGGACTCGCACCTGACGCACATGCCCGGACACACGTTTTTTGACGTCGGCTTGTACGCAGAGGCGTTGGACGTGGGAGAACGATCGGTCTCGATGGACTTTGCCGCTTTTGCGTGCTGCCACCCGGGGTATTATAGTGCGCCGCGCTATTACCACGACCACAATGTGAGTTTTCTCCTCTACGCACTAACGCAAACCGGGCATCTCTCCGAGGCGGTTGCCGTTGCGCGCCGCGAGGACGATCCGGTATTCATCGCGCGTCAGCTGGTGGCCGACCGCGACTGGCAGGACGTTCTGGCGGTTCCCTACGTCTACGTGAAGGGAAAGTCCGCAACGCTGCCCTTTGCGCGGGGACTTGCGTACGCAAAGCTCGGCAAGTCGGCGCCGGCGGGAAGAGCGCTCGCCGAAATCCCCAAGGATTCGGCGGATGCGTATTCGGCAGCCCTCTTCGAAGCCATGCGCCTCACGCTCGAGGCGGAAATCGCCGCGCTCGAAAGCGACGATGCGAAGGCGCTGCAACTCCTAACGGCGGCGTCGGGGGCCGCCGAAAAGGCCAAGAGTCTGGGCGAAGAGACGCCGGGACTCTATTATTACTCACCCCACATGGCCCTGGCACAACTCGCCCTGCGCCTGGGAAAAAAAGACGTCGCGAAGGCCGCGCTCCAAGCGGAGTTGGTGGCGAGCCCGCGCTCACAAGCGGCGCTCGATGCCCTCGCGCGGCTCGCATCATCGCGCTAGATTCGAGCGCTTCGTGATATATCTCGACGAAGCTGCGGTTCGCGCCCGGCTTTGCTGGGATGAGCTCATCGACGCGATGGAACGCGCCCTCGCGGAGTTTTCACGCGGGGCGGTGATTCAGCCGATGCGCAACGTGATCACCATTGAGGAGCGCCGGAGGTATCTAGGCATCATGCCGGCGGTCCTGGGCGACGTCATGGGGCTGAAGTTCGTGACGTTTTATCCGATCAATGCCGGCTCCGGACTTCCAACGCATAACGCCACGATCGTGCTTTACCGAACGGATACCGGGCAGCCCCTCGCGGCGATGGACGGGCGCCTGATCACCGAGATGCGCACCGCTGCGGTGTCGGCCGCGGTCACGAAATATCTCGCGCCGCCGGAGAGCCGCATTCTCGCGCTGCTCGGTAGCGGCGTGCAAGCGCAGTCGCATCTGCAGGCGCTTTCGCGCGTGCGCAAGTTTTCGCGGGTGCGCGTCTGGAGCCGCACGGCGGCGCACGCCGAGCGCTTCGCGCGCGAGCACGGCGCAGAGGCGGTGCATTCGGCGCAAGAGGCGGTTCGCGGAGCCGACGTCGTCGTCACGGCCACGGCCGCGCACGACCCCATTCTCCAAGGTGCGTGGCTTAAGCCGGGCGCCCACGTGAACGCCGTCGGGTCATCCCGCCCGGATTGGCGCGAGCTCGACGACGAAGCCATGGCGAACGCCGTCGTCGTCGACTCGCGCGAGGCGGCCGCGCGAGAAGCCGGCGACGTGATCATGGCAGGCGCCGCGATTTACGCCGAAATCGGCGAGATCTTCGCAGGCATCAAACCGCCGACGCCCGCGGTGACCACGGTTTTCAAGTCCGTCGGCCTCGCGGTGGAGGACGTTGCGGCAGCAAAGCTCGTCTTCGAGGCGCGAGATCGGTACGAGAGGTGCACCGGTATCTGAAGCACGTCGCGGCCGAAGGCTTTTCGCAAGAGCCGCTCCAAAGGATTCTGCATGTGTCGTAACATCAAGATGCTCCACAACTTCGCGCCGCCGGCAACCGAGGACGAAGTCCGCGCGTCGGCGATACAGTTCGTGCGAAAGATCAGCGGCTTCACGCGCCCCTCGAAAGCAAACGAAGCGGCTTTCGAACATGCGGTGGCACGGGTAAGCGATGCGACGCGCGAGCTGCTCCACTCGCTGGTCACGCAGGCCCCGCCGCGCGACCGTGAGGCCGAAGCGGCGAAGGCTCGGGAACGGGGTCGGCTTCGCTTCGCGCCCCGCTAGCCGGAGCCTAAAGGAGGAAGCGCGGGCCCGCTTTGCGCACTCTCTCCGGCATTGGGGGAGTAGAGTATGCGAGCTCTTGTTTTTGCCATTGTACTAGTGGCGCTCGGCATCGCCAGCGGGACCGCCGCCGCATCGGCCGATGGTCAAGTTCGAATCTACTACATCGCCGCCGACGAGGTATCGTGGAACTATGCGCCGAGCGGAATGGACCAGGTGGCAGGCAAGGCGTTCGACGCGATGCAGCGCCCCTACACGACGCGCGACGCGCATCACATCGGCAGCGTTTATCGTAAGGCGATCTACCGCGAATATACCGACGCAACGTTTCGTACGCTCAAAGCGCGTGCGCCGGGCAATGCCTACCTTGGCTTCGTCGGCCCGATCATTCATGCGGAAGTCGGCGACACGATTCGCGTGATTTTCAAGAACAATGCATCGCGACCGTACAGCATTCATCCGCACGGTGTGTTCTACACGAAGAGCTCCGAGGGGATGGCGTACAACGACGGCAGCTCGCCGGCCGGAAAAATGAACGGCGCGGTGCCGCCTGGGCAAACGTACACCTACGTCTGGCAGGTCCCGGAGCGCGCAGGCCCCGGGCCCGGCGATCCCAGCTCGATCGTCTGGCTCTATCACTCGCATGTCGACGAACAAAAGGACATCGACTCCGGTCTGGTCGGCGCGATCGTGGTGACCGCACAGGGCATGGCCAAGCCCGACGGAACGCCGAAGGACGTCGACCGGGAATTCGTTACGGTATTCCATATCGTCAATGAAAACCAGAGCTGGTACTTTACGGATAACCTCGCGGCTTACACTCCGGCGCTCAAACGTAGCGAGCGCGCTGAAGCGATCGGCGTCGATTCGAACAACGCCTTTACGCTCAATGGCAGTGGATTCGCCGACGGTAATTTCAAGTTTACGATCAACGGCTATCTTTATGGGAACGGGCCTCGGATGGTGATGAAGCAAGGGGACCGCGTCCGCTGGTACGTCGTGGACATCGGAAACGGCTTCGATTTTCACTCGCCGCACTGGCACGGAAACACGGTGCTATGGAACAAGCAGCGCACCGACGTTCTCGCCCTGATGCCCGCGCAGATGCTCACCGTGGACATGGTGCCCGACAACCCCGGCCTCTGGCTTTTCCACTGTCACGTCGCGGACCACATGGACGCCGGCATGACCGCGTTCTACCAGGTGCTACCCTAAGGACTTGCGTCCCAAGTTTCGGCGTCGACCGGAATCCACAACATGTTCAGGCGATAACCCGTGACGCGGTCGTTGACGCCGACGAGGCGGTCTTCATAATACAGCGGGATCACCGGGACGTCGTCGTGGATGAGGGTCTGCATCGCGTTGAAGTCTCGGTCGCGCCGTGCTCCGCTGGGCGTACGAGCCTGATCGTCAAACAGCGCCTCGAACCGCTCCGAGCAGTAAAACGAGTGGTTGTCGCCGCCTTTGACGGCTTGAACGCAGCGAAGGTTCAAGGATTGCTCGGGATCGCTGCCGCCCACCCACGACTCGCCGACGATCGACGCCTTTCCGTTGCGCAACAACCCTTCGGGGCTGAACCAGATACGCGTCGGATTCGCCTTGATCGAGAACTGCATGCCGATCGCGCCAAGCTGCGCCTGCACGAGCGTAGCGATCCGCACGTTGATCGGGTCCTCGGAGTTGACCCCGATCAAGCCGCCGAGAGGAACCCCATCTTTGAATCGGCCGCCTTGGCGCATCCGCCAGCCAGCCGCATCCAGCTCGCGCTTAGCGGCGCTTGGGTCGTACGAATAGGCGCGAATCGGGGTGCTTTTCCACGTAACGATCGGCGGGGGCAGGAACGACGTCGCCGCCGGGAATTCGTTGCGCCAGGCGCTCGCGAGCGCGGCGTAGTCGAGCGCGCCGGCGATCGCACGGCGCACGCGAACATCCCGCGTTGGGGCCGCTTGCGTTTGCAGGTACAAGAGCCGGGTGGCGTTTTCGGGAGTGCGTAGAACGCGGAGATCCGCGGTGCGTTCCGCCTCAGCGACGTTCTCGGCGGTGAGCGTCCCGACGTCGACGGCTCCCGAGCGCAGCGCGACGAAGTTGGAGTTCAGGTTCGGCACGATCTGCAGCACGATCTGCCGCAATTTCGGGCGAGGCCGATAGTAACGATTCGCCACCAGGATGATGCGGTCGCCTCGCAGCCAGGTCTTAACGCGAAACGGGCCGCTACCGAACGGGGCGTTTTCCCACGGCGCGCCGACGACTTTTGTGTCTGCGAACGCGTGCTTCGGCAGGATTCCGTACGCGAAGTCGGCCTGCGCAAAAAGGACGTGGACGGCGGAATTCCAGGGTTGGCGCAATCGAATAACGACCGTGCGTGCGTCCGGCGTCCGCAGAGAAAGTATGCGGCGATACGGCTCGACCGACGTCGCCCGGTTGCGCGGATCGAATATGGCGCGATAGGTGAACGCAACGTCGGCCGACGTTAGGGCGACGCCGTCGGCGAAGCGTACGTCGGGGCGCAAATGATACGTGATGCGAGTCCCGTCCGCGGAAATGTCCCCATTGCGCCGCGTCGGGATTCGCGCGACGAGAATCGGGACGTCCCGGTTATCCGCCGAGAGACCGACGAGCGTCTGACAGAAGAGCGTGTCGACGGCGATGATCTCCTGGTCGATCGCCACGAAGGGAACGAGCGAGGCCGGATCGCCGGAGTACGCGATTCGCAGGACGTGCGGCGGCCCGCTCTGAACTCCGCCGCGCGTACATGCCGCGAGCGAGGACAACGCAAGGACGACCAATGCGGCGCGCACGCCTCGGCAGTTCGCCGTCAGCAGCGCCCGGGCTTTCGCCCGCAGGCCCGATGTCGCGAATCAGGAAATAGCAACCTTCTGGGTGCGAAGTTTAGACGTTGCTTTTTCGTTGTCGCTTTGCGGTCTCGTCGGCCTCACGGCCCAGACGCCCGCGCCCGCTTCCTCGTCCGCTAAGTCGCTGCGGCATTTGGAATACGCTTTCAGCGTTTCCGTGGAAGGCCTGCAGAGCTACGAGTTCAACGCGTCCCACGGCGGCGTAGCTACGGTCAACAGCCAGGGAAAAGTCGCCGCCCCGGAAGGGGGCAATGGCACCATGTACGTGGACGTGCTTTCGCTGGCGCCCGACGGCGCGCTCGTCGTGCGCATCGCGGAGTTGGTCCGGGGCGATCCACGGCCGCGGCAGGCATACACTTGTAACGTCTACGGCAACACGTCGGTGCTGTGCCCTTCGATGCCGGGCCCCAGCGAAGCCGAGTGGGTGCTGCTTGGCTATCTCGGCCGGCAGTTTGTCGACGGCGCGCCCTGGGACTCGCAAGGGCATTGGCAACGTAAGGAACAGTCGACGCAATTCCAAATGCAGGAAGACTTCACGCTCGTCGATGCAGGCGATGGAAAGAAAGTCATCGTTCGCGAGGTCAAGGAAACGCGGCTCGATAACGGCGGCTTTGACAGCCAAACCTCGGATATCACGATAAACTACGACCGCTCGATGGAAGTGCCCGACGTCGTGCGCGACGAGGTCGCCACGACGGGTGGCGACGAAGCGAGCCACGCGAGCTACCAGTTTACGCTCCAGCGCGACTCGTTTGCCAAGCCCAAGCCTTAGCCTCGACGGCGCGGCCTGGGATGGTCCGGTTACGTGCTAGTTTTTGCTCTCCCGGAACGGGTCGAGCGGTTTTGGAGCGTAGCTGTACTTCTGACCGCATATCCGGCAGATATTCAGCGGGCTTCCGAAATGCTCGTGGGGGCCGTATTCTTTGGCGGCGCTCTTCGTACGCTTCTTGACGGTGGCTACGGGTGACATTTTACTCATTTTCGCTCCCGAGTCTGGGAGCCGCGGGCCTCCAAGATCGGAGGTGTTGCGTTTCTTATTCTCGACGCTAGCCAAAAGCGCCTTGGACGCCGCTATCGACTATGCGGCAAAACGTGGATCCGTAAAGCAGCCGGTCCGTATCGCGCGCTTGAATCCGGAAATAAGCTGTGACTCGTCCGCCTCTTTTGAAAGGACGCAGCTAGCGCCCGCGAGGTGACACGCGCGGCCCCAAGAAGATTCGATCGTTGCGGTATGGACAACGATTACGCAGTCGGAAAGGACGAAGCGGAGCTGGCGTAACATCTCGAGCGGGTCGACTTTCAGAGAGTCTATGTCGACGACGAGAATCTCCGGTGCAAGCGTTCGCAACGCGACGACATCGAGATGAGCGACGACCGTGAGGTCCGGCGCCGCCGCCGCGATGAGTGCCGCACGGAGCAGAGGGATGTCTTTCGGGTCGACGCCGGCCAAACCGCATATGCGGGCCATAATATGACGCTTTCAGGCAACGAAGCAGTAAGTCGTGCCAGCAGAGAAGAAGCATTTGCAGTGTAACATCAGGGTAAGAAACTGACCATCGTGAAAAAACGCGATAGTGCCTACTCGGGTCCGGCCAGGGCGAAATGACGCTGCTGCCCGACCTCCTGCCGGAATCGGATCCGGCATACCCGATCATCGCCGCCATCCTTCGGGTCGTACCGGCTACGCGCTGGTCGTTTGCGCGGCTACGGCCCGATGGCGAGCTGGCGGGTCTCTTGCTTGACTCAGGCGGAAACGGCGACGAACTGTCGCGCCTTAAAAGCGAGTTCGAGCGTCAGCGCGAGAAGGCGAAGGTGGGCTCCCGCATCGCCGCGATGATGAGTCCGCTAGGTGACTTCGAAAGCGGCATCACGCTGTTGTTTGCCGATGCCCGCGCCAGCTTTGGTATCCTCACGCTCTTGCGCACGAGCGAGTTGGGGCCGTTTACCTCGAGTGAAATTAGCATGTTGGCATTGTCTCTCGACGCCACGTCGGAGCGACTCTCGGCGCTGCGGCTAGATTCGCGCGAGTCCGGACGATACACTCGCCGAAATTCAAGGGATCGCGGCAAGGATGCTGCGCGTGTGACCGAGGAATCGGGAGAATCGTTCTACGTGCTGGACCGCGATTTGCAGATCGTCCTCGCATGGACGGCAGAAGAGCAACGGCGCGTTGCGCTCACGGGACTGCGTACCCGGATAGCAGATCGTTTGCCCGCAGTTCTTGAAGAAGCCGTCCGGGAGCTGATTGCCGGCTGGCAGGCTGAGTCCGGCACCCAGAAGGCCGGCGTCGCCCATCCGGTCCCGTTCTTAGTGGTGCGGACGCAACCGATGTCCGGCCCGGCTGGGCTCTTCATCGGCGTCCGGATCGACCGCGCCGCACCGCCGAACTCGCTGACCGGGCCGGCCGAGCGCTTCCATATCTCGCCACGCGAACTTCAGGTGCTGGCTCTTCTGCTCGACGGCGCGAAGCTCGAGGAGATCGGCCGAAAGCTGCACATTACGTCGTCAACGATTCAGAATCACATCAAGAGCATGATAGACAAGACCGAGAGCCGGAATCGCACCGAACTGATCGCGCGCGTTCTGGGGTGGGAGGGCGCGGCGGGGTCTCGCCAGGCGTAGCCGAGACCTCCTCAGGAAAGCCCCCGCCACCAAAGAATCGGGCTTTTCACTATCCCGGCCGGCTTCCGTTCGCGCTACAATAGCAGGGTAATCCTGCGCGGAACCCAACGTGTCTGGACGCCGACCTGTATGACTGAGGTATTTTGAGAATGCACGTGCTCCGCAGCGCAATGCGAAAACTTTTTGACTTGCGCGAAGTGCACGACGTCGTTTGTGTCGTAGAGTCTTTGGATGATGCAATGGCGCACCAGAGATCGGTACCCGTAATGCGCCATGCATTCTTGCGAAAGTGACGGTCCCAATGACGCCACGCAGCGATCGATTTTATCGCTATGTCAAAGGCTTCGGCCTGGTCGGAATCCACGTCGGCGCCCTTGCGGCGTTTTGGCCGGGCCTTTTTCAGTGGTCGGCTCTGGCAGCCGCAGCGGTCGTGTCGTACGCCACCGTGGGTTTGGGGATTTCACTGTGCTTTCACCGTGGCCTAACCCACCATAGCCTGCGTCTCCTCAAACCGGTCGAATATCTATTCGCCATTTTCGGAACCCTGGCGTTGCAGGGCGATCCGATCCGATGGGTGTCGGTGCACCGCAAGCATCACGCACATGCCGATCACGAGGGCGATCCACACAGCATTCGAGGCGGCTTCAAGTGGGCGCATGTAGATTGGCTTTATCGGCACAATATTGCGCTGCCCTCGGACGAGGAAATGCGGCATTTCGCGCCCGACCTCTACGCCGAACCATTCTATCGAGCACTCCGATATCTCAATATCCCGCTTCAGGTTCTGCTTGGCGTGGGACTCTTCGCGCTCGGCGGATGGTCGTGGGTGATCTGGGCCATCTTCGTTCGGCTTGTAATCAGCTATCATTCGACTTGGCTGGTCAACAGCGCATCCCATACGTTGGGTTATCGCACCTATCAGACGCCCGACCAGTCAACCAACTGCTGGTGGGTAGCGCTGATCTCGTGGGGCGAAGGCTGGCATAACAATCACCACGCTTTTCCGTTCTCGGCCCGGCACGGGCTACGCTGGTTCGAGTTCGACATGACGTGGTGGCACGTTAGGATGCTGCAACTTTTGCGACTCGCAGATCGAATCAAGATTCCGAGCAAAGCGATGCAGGAGCGGTTTCGCGAGGTCACGCGCCGCGGGCAGCCCACTTCGCAGTCTTACTCGAGCTGAGGTCGGGAGCGTCTTCGTCCTGAGAAAGAGCGAGACGTGGTCTCGCTCTTTTGGCTAGACGAACCGAGAGTCACCGGGTACCTGCGCTGCGCCCCTCCAGGCTCATGCGTACCAGCTCTGAGGTCAGATACTCCAGCGCATCCGGCGGTGGATGCGACGCGAGCTCTCGGCGACAAATCGTAAGCACGGTGTGCTGCGCTTCGGGGACGCCAATGAGCGTCTCGCGCTTCGCAAACTTGGTTGCCTTGAGCTTCATGCGCGTCCAGACGCGTTCCATCGCGGTCATGGCAGGCCTTTCTCTCGCGGAAATGCGAATTGGCCGGCCTCTATACCTACGGTCAAAGCGTATTTTGGGTGAGGTTCTTAGTATATCACGGTTTGTGACGGCGTGGCCTGCAACCGATCTTGGTGTTCGGCGGTCTAACGTATCGTCATGATGCATAATCCTATGCCGGTTGGAGTGCTGGCCATTACAGGCGCCGTCAGGGGACTGACGGGTGCGGAACGTTCTGAGCCGGTGTACGGCGGATACGCGAATGTACGCGGCGATATCGTATTGTTCGCCAAAGACCTCGCCTATCGCGTCAACTTCAAGAACCAGATATTGAAGGAACGACCCCCGTTGAACGTAGGCGCGCAGGCGCGGTACGATGCGGCTGAGGCCGGCGAGGATTTTGAGTATGGGAGCAAGACCTTCCGCCGCCTAACCGGTGAGCAGATCCTGGAGATTTGCACGGCCGGCCAATTCAGGGTCGGCTCGAGATTCTAACCCTTTAAGCGCCTCAGCGCAGACGATTTAAGCACACAGGGGCTCGACGGCCGCTGCAGAATTAGCGAGCAAGTCAGGCCGACAAGGAGTGCAGAGCAAGCGAGTTATAAGCGCCGCGCTTTCAGTTTGAAGCCCCTCTGCTTCGCGGCTTTCGTCATCGCGAGCTCGCTTTCGCTCGCATCGCCCGTGCTTGCCGACGATCCAGGCCGCGTCGACGCTTACGTTACGCCGTACTACAATTCCTCAGGCCCGACTATCAGTATCGGAAAATACAGCGCCGGCTTAGCCTCGAAGAATCAGGGGCAGTTCGTTGCCACGATTCTTCAGATGAAGAAGCAGTGGAGCCGGCTCAGCTTTATCGAACTTTACGTCGGCGCTATTCGCCTGTACGATTTTGGCTATCGCAACGAGGCGACGTATTGGTTCTATTCGGCCCAGTACGAGGGTCGCCAGTTCGCACTCCTCGTCAATCGAGACAAATTGGGAAGCATCGGCGACCCAGGCTTTGAGCTATACCACGCTCAGGACGCGTTTTTCGAGCTTGTAGGCCCCGACATCAACGGCTACGCCTTCGGCGACGTAGACACTTTGGTCGCGATACTTCGAAAGGTGCAGAGCGCGAATCGAACGGTGCGGGATTTGCAGCGCATCTATCCGGGGATAGCCTTCACGGACAAATCGTCGTGGGAGCGGACCAACGAAGATCTAAATTCCGGTTTGGGAGCGCTCGCGGTTCAATCGACGAATCGGAAAGCCGGGGTCGCGCAACAGCGTACGCAGAGCGGAACGCAAGCGCGCTTCTCGCATTTGACGAGCAAACAGTTTCCAGGGGGTCTCTAGGCTTTTACTTCCATCGATCTCCCGGTGCTTTGACGTAGGTTTGAAAGACGTAGCGCCACGGAATCGTGAACGGGAAGATTACCCAAACCAACGCGCACGCCTTGATGGTGTCCCATGTATCGGGATCGACTTGATGGGCCGTCCATAGCGGCAGTGCGAAGAAGAGCAGCCAGATCGTCTTCCAGGCCAGCTCGAAGAACAGCACGGGCAGCATCTTGAGGGGGTAGCGAAGGCCCATCAGCATGAGCGGCGCCATCGCCGCCAACAGGCTCCGGGCGACGCCGTGCATTAGAGCCAGCTTGTCGTGCTGAATCACGCCGGGCCAGATGCTCGTCACCAAGAAGACCAAGATCAGCGCATACGTTCCGCGCAAGAGATATAGCTGGAGATTCGAGAGTCCGGACGTCGCCGGTAGTGCCGGCGCTGAAATCGCGGTCATAGGCAAACTCCTCGAAGTAGCGTTGACCCAGATAGGTCCGATTTGGATCCGATGTTTCGTTACCAGAGCCCACGGCTCGGTCCGCAGCGCCGCCAGCCGTAGGGTGCGGTCGGTCCGGCTCGAAAACTGCCAAAACAGGAGGTTATGCGGAATGGCTCAGCCGCGGGGTCGCTCGATTCTTTCCAGTTGCCTCAGCTTCGTTTTGCTCGGTACGGCGGGCATGATACCTGCGCGTGCCCAGGATCAGCAGTACACCCCGGGGCCATGGCACTATCGATCGGTTGAGTGCGTGGCTACGTCCGTTAAGATCGTCGAGCCTCGCCTCACGGCAGGCGGCCAGAAGGTTTTCACAACCCGCGACTTTGAGCAGAGCGGCGTCGTCGTGGAGTTCAATACGTTCTTGGGGTCGGATCCTGCGAATCCGCATTTGCGCGCCGCAGTTACGCACTACGAAGGCACGCCGGGCAACAACATCATGATTCGGGAACGGGTCGGTGACAAAGTCCAGGTCTGCTTCCTATCCAGGCCCGCGCCCACGGCATACTGCAATCCCGATAAAGATGACCGGGGACGATTGTTTCGCGTTTACGACTATCGCCAGCATGCGCAATATTCGGGAATGAACGGCGAGCACGACTGCGGGGGCGCCTGAGAGCCCCATGGCAACGTTTCGAACAAAGCTCGCATGCGCCAACGAACCGCAACGCCCACATTCATCCGGCATGACTTAGTACAGCGTGTGCGAATGTTTTTACTATGAGTCGTTTGTTGTCTGCAAGCCTTGTCGTAGGGTTGAGCGCGCTGGCTGGTTGCGCCGGCCCGGTGGGAACTCAACGATCGATACCGGTGCCGGGATCGATCGGTTCGGCCCCCAACCTGCTTTCCGGTCGCCAAGCCGCGCCGCTGACCGAAGTAGTGAACCTGAACTACTCCGATGGTTCCATAACTGTCTTCTCCGTCCGGAGCGGCAAGGCGAAGGTCACGAAGAAATTTACCCCGGGCCATGGCCTTGCGCAGGGGCTGGCCGTCGATAAGCTGGGCCTCATCTATACAACGGTGAGCGCTTCCGACGTGAAACCGTGCGGCGGCTGCGTCGAGGTCTTCACGAACGAGGGAAAGCTAACGGCGCGCCTGCTTGCCCCCGTCTTGCCTGGGGCGCCGGGCGCGCCTTCCCTGACCGATGTATCCGTCGATGCACATGAAAACGTGTACGTGAGCGATTTTGGACAGCAGGCCGTCTACTTCTACGCAAAGGAAGACACCGGCGGAACGGCCCCGACGATCGTCGTGCAGAACTCTCAGAACGCGGCATCCGTCGTGTCGACTCCGAGCGGCGCCAACGTTTTGGTCTCGGGCGGTTGCGGATTCGCGAGCGTTCGGCCCTACACACTCATGTCGCCCGGCCGCTACGTGCCGGGGTCTTGCTTTGCCATCGGTACGATCGCGCTCATCGGCGGGGCCGCGGACAACCGGATGGACGTACTGACTCCGGTCGATGGGGCTCTAGGCCTCGTGTCCGTCAGTTCGCCGAACGGAGGAGCGGTCTTTCATACGCCAGACCGGCAAGCAGAGATCAGCGGCGTCGCGCTGAACCGCGACGCATCGGTCGCATATGTGGCAAATCACCATCGAGAATGCGTATACGCTTTCGCGCGGCCGCCAAAAGGCTGGCTATCCGGCGTTCAGCCGAAACTGCAAGCTACCTATAAAGGATTCGCAAACCTCGATATCATTGCGGTGCGCCCGTAGCCGCATACTGGGGAGTTTGAAGCGACCTGCGACGGTCGCATCGTGATGCTAAGCTTTGCGCTTCTCCGCGAGCGCTCTGCCGATTTTCAACGCAATCGCGCCGCCAGGCACGATGACGTTGAGCGTTTCAGCGCCGAGATCGAAAAGGGTCTCAGGGCGCAATAGCTTGGCCAGCGCGGCCGTTGTTGCCGAGGCTTCGGAATTGATCTCTCCGGTGATGCCGTCAATAGCCACTTCAGCCGTCTTGTTCTTGGCGGACCACACGTACTTGAACGCGTACGCCGGCCTCAGATGCAGGTCGATGCACTCGACGTTCACGTCTTCTTCCTTGATTTCGTCGGCATCGCTGGGCCGGAAATCGTTGCCAAGCAAATTGCGGATCACCGTGGAAGCGCGGACGGTCGGAGCAACGATCTGCGCGCCCTCGGACGCAAAATCGTCGAGCGCAATCGGCGTGGATTGGGCCTTCAGGTAGGGCACGGCGTTGACGGGCTGGTTGGTGACGGCGTCGAGCCACAGCTCTTTTTGCTCATCGCGCTCGCAGTGTTCGACGGCTGGAAGGTCAAAGTTCGCGTGGGCGGACACCGCGAAGTCGTTTTCGCCGATCGTCACCGTCTTCGCGTTCGGCGTCTTAACGGTGACCCGGTACGACTCGCGACGATCGTAAACGAACCGGAGATGAGCCTTAGCGTGCCACATCGGAACGTAGAGGAGGCCCCGCTCCTCGATGGCTATGTCTTCGTCCTTGGGGCGCGCTAGCAAACGCGAAAGCGTACCGAACGCCGCCGGTTTGTGGGCGCCGGCCCGTCCGCGCGCCTCTTCGGCCGAAAAGGATGGATCAAAGCGAAAGGCGCCCTGTTCGGCAATGACGATTTCTATGGTCGAAGACTCCTTTGCAAGATATTCGACTCGAGGAACGTCTTTGGAATTTCGGGGCGAGCTCCGACGGTCCCCCCGGGCGCGGAGGGCGCTTACGGGCCGGTTGCCGCCGCCAAGATCTTCTCGACTGCGCCGAGGAACCGCGTCGTCGCCTTGACGCCGTACGTTTTCTCGAGATATGCGCTCGGATTGCCGGGGCGTCCCTCGCGCACGGACATGGTCGCGAAGACTTCGTTAGGCGTCGCCTTCACGAGTTCAAATTCTTGCCGTGGCGACGAAAACGGCAGCCGAACACTTTTCGGAAGGGGCTCGGAGATGAAAATAACGCACAAACGCATAGCGGCCGTCACCCGCAATCCTTCAAACGGTTGGAGCGCCAATAGCTCTGCGAGCTCGTCGGCAGAACGCAAAAACACGGGAATCGCATAGCCCGCGGCCTCCGTCAACAGCGTTTCGAGCTTCCGCGACAGCCCGCCGCGATTTACGCGTTGCGAAGCATCGAAGGAAACGTTTCCGCTCGCGATGTGGGTGCGTACGTTCGTGAGGCCGGCGCGGAGGAATGTTTCGGTCAAGACATCTTTCTTGACCGTCCGTCCCGCGACGTTGACGCCCCGCAGGAAAGCGATTAACCGCGTTTTCAAAGTCTAGCCCCGCGGGCGATGGCCGTTACGCCGATACCCGCCTAGGAGATCGGCGAGAATCCACGCCGTTCCGGCGATCGCGAAGGTCTCGGCCGCTTCGCTCCAGTTCGTATGACTGTGGGGATCCGAAAGAAGCAGCGGCAGCCACACGAGTATGCCGAAGATCACGATCATCGTCGTCAGTAACCGACTCGCGAGGAGCGCCATTCGATCCGTAAGAAGAGCCACGGCCCCGAGTGCGAACGAAACCGTCGTCGTTACCGCCCAAAACATCTGACTGGGTGGTATCCACTTCGGAACGAGGTGAGCGGTAGCATCAAGATAGACCGCCTGTTCGAGCGTAAAGGAAGCGACGCAGATGCCTAAAAGGACGCGGCCGATCTGGCCAATCGCTTCCGGCGCCCCCGCCGACGACACGCTCGCATAAACGATGACCGCTCCGGTCGCGAGAGAGAACTGCTCGAAGAAGTTGCCCCAGCTATTGTAAACTGTCGGTGCGGCGAAGATTTGTGGCACGCATTGTAGCGCGAAGACAAGGAACACCGCGCCAAGAACGACTGCGCCCGCCTTCGCGGTCCGGCGGAACTGAAGCGCAGCGCCCCCGAAAATCTGGGCAGCGGCTGCGGCGTCGACGAGATAACGCGGTTGATGCCACCCGTTGTAGTCATGCCAAACCAGCGTGACGAGGCCGGAGGCCAAAGCCGCCATTCCAAAGACGTGACGGCCGAGGCTCGAGCTCAGCGTTGATACGGTCCCCTTTTCAATCCCGCTCAAGATATAGCACCTTAGCGCTTTACAACGGGCGGATCGAGGGTCTTGTGACAGTTTGGGTCGTCATCGATCCCTGACCACTCCGCGGCAATCTCCATACCACGATGCTCCTCCCGAAGCGCACGAGACAGTGCGTATGATGGTAGTGAAGAAGCGATTAAGTAAGCTCGCGTCCTGCGAGGAAGAACTTTAAGAAGCGATTGTCGATGCTTATCAAACTCGCCTGCTATACCTCGTTGTATGCTAGCTTGCCTTTTGTTAGTTTGGAAGCGTACGCGCTTCACTTCAACAAAACTGGAAGGTGGTAACGTAATGCGTCGTTTCGTATTGAGCACCGCAATTCTGGCGGCATCGTGGGCGCTTGCGGGATGTGGAGGGGCGGCCGGAGGCTCCTCACTCGCGCCTTCTCCAAGACGGGAGTCGTCGTTCACGATTTCGCCGACCACGGCTCGGTCTCGAAACTCATCGAAGCGATCTTTGGCTTGCCGACGTTGTCCTCGTTGCCGGATGAGGCCAAGGGCGTTTCGGTAGGTTTATCACCGGCAGACAGCGATCGAGCGACCTCGAATTTCTTCGATGCACTCGACGAACGCAAGGTGCGCGGCGGCCAGCTGAACCCCCCGTCGCTGGCCGAGATTCCCTCACCAAGCTCTCCACCGAACATGAGTTGCTTGTCGCTCGGGATCACCCCGATTCTCGTCGCCGACATCTCTTCCGGCGGGTTACGAGACTGCTGGCTATTACCTGAGACAGCAGCTCCAGGGCTCACCAAACGTTAAACCGCTTCCCCCCCCGCAGCGACGATAACGACTAGATATCGCGACTCGCACAACGCACGAGCCCGACGCATATCGCGTCGGGCTCGTCTTATTCGCAAATGGGCGCCGTTTCCACAACAGCCGGCGGCGGTTACCGGCGACCTACTTAGATGCTAAGCTGACGGTGATTTCGTCCTCCGGCTCTCAGATGCGCGGCCGAGCGAGCGATTTAGAGGGCGCGGATACCCTTGGGCGAGCCCCAACCTCCGCCGTAGGAATAGGTGCTGAAGAGACATTGCGAGGAGCAGACGTCGTATAGGTGCTTGCGATGCGTCCTCTCCCAGAAGGTGCGGCCACCTTTTTGCTTAGTGGCGTTGCCGGCTAAGCCGAGGACGCCTCCGACAATCGGCGAAGCTGCGCTCGTTCCGCAGACGCCGAACCACCCGCCATCGTGGCTATCGTACTCCGAGACGCCGGGCGAGCATCCGGCTTCCGCCGACGCGTCGGCCGCGGCCCGCGCCGAGCAAACACTGTCGTGTTGCCATTTCGGCTTGGCGATGCCCGTTACGCAACCGCCCCCCGCGCCGTCCCAAATGGTCTCGCTGTATTGCGAGCCGCTCTTCGCGAGCTGCGTACCACCGATGGCAGCAACGCTCGTGAGCGCCGCCGGAGCGCCGACCTGATTCAGACCGGCGTCACCGGTCGCGGCGAGATACGCAACGCCGGGCGTATCGAAGTAGGACTGACCGACGCAGCTGATTGAGCCGTAGCAACCCCAGCTGTTGCTGACGATGTGCGCGCCCAGCGTTACCGCTTCCGCTTCGGCCGTTTCCAGATCGGTGTTGTCGGAACTGTTTGCCTCCACGAGGAATATGGTGCACTTCGGACACGTGGCCGAGACCATCTCGATGTCGAGATCGATCTCGACCGACCAGCCGGTATACGTCGGATAGTTGCCTTGCTGCCCTTCCTGGTTGTACTTGGTAAAGGCTGCGGTGCCCAGCCCAAACTGCGTGCGATAGGTGGAGAGATCGGAGGATGCGCTGGGATTGTCACCCGCATCGACGATGGCGACAATCTGGCCCGCTCCCTTCGCGATCGGGAGCTTATAGCGCGTTTGGAGGTCGAGCGGCGCCCAGCCGCACGAAGAGCCGCTGCATGCCGGGGCCACTCCCTTGGTTTGAATCAGCGCGAAGCACGTGGGTTTCCCGACAACGTCGGGGCAGGCCGAGCGCGCTTGGCCCTGCGCCTTCCACTCGGGTATCGTGTGCGACGCGGTCCGTGCCTGCTGTGGCATTGCCCCCGGGCCGGCCAACGGCTGCGATCCTCCGCAGCCGGAAATCATCGCGGCGGCCGCGCAAGCGCTCAACGCGTAGCGGGCAAAATTCAGGCTCCTCATCGCGTGCTTGCTCCTTGCTAGTTGGTGATCGAAAGCGGCTAGGCCTACGAGTGTTTCTCGTTCATCGGGGTGATCCTGGGGAGGTCGACCGGGATAAGTTTACTGGCCAAGGATCGCGAGCGGCGGCGTCCTTCTTGCGGAGGGAGTCATCGCCACGAAGCATACCTCTAGCAAGATGGGAGTCGACCTGCGGCCCGACGCCTATGCGATCTTCACGCGAGCGCGTGCGGCTGTCACCGCTTCTCGTTATCCCGACGCACTCCAATACACGATCTCGGTCACGGGCGTAGAGGGGCGCACGGCGCAAGCTAACCACTATCGCGCTTTCTGCGATCTCGCGGACGGCGCTATCGATGTCGCCTCCATTAGTGAAGAGCAGGCGGCACAGCCCCCTCCCATCGTCCGTGGATTCAAGTTCAGCCTTACCGCCTTTGTCTGCGGTGGCCACTGCGAAACCGGGAGTGCTACGGTTTCGAAGCCGGTGGGCTCTTTACCAGAGTCACAGGATGTCATTGGCGTTCCCATTCTTGACCCCACCTATATGTTTGGTCTTCGGTACGTTACCGGCAACACACAAAAACTCGAAGAGACAGCGCCTTCGAGCCTGCCTATTATTGCGACTGTATCTTCGAGGCAACGGGACTACGTGGTCCTCTTAGCCGACACGACAGTGGTCGAAGGTGTTGCGAGCTATCACCTCCTTCTAAAGCCCCTTGCTAATCCGAAGCAGAATCGACTGCGCGAGCTCTGGATCGGGACAAACGATTATCTCCCGAGAAAAGCCCTACTCGCCGGAAACTTTACGATAGCTCCGCTCGTGGACGTACCCTGGACCGTGAAGTTCACGGTCTTCGATGGCACTGCATTCATTTCGAGCGAGACGACCGACTCCACGTTATACCTAAAGCATCGTCGCGTCGTGCGCAACGCAACCATTACCTTCGAGCAAATACGCTCCGCGGGTGATTCGCTGATCGGAAGGCCGCTCGTCGAGCCCGATGCTACCGAAACCACGCTTGTTGAACCGCTTGGCGACTGAGGGGCGGCCTCATCTGACAAAACGAGAGTCGAGTGCGGCTTGCAGATCGCGGAGGGCAGCGCGCGAGGCGGAGTTCCCGCCCAGCTTGACGTGGAGATCGAGCGCTCGGAGGTGTAGCAGTGGACCGCCGGCTCCACGCGAGAGCTCAACGGCGTCCTCGCTGGAGGCGCGCGCCTCGCGTCCGCGGTCGAGCGCGGCAAGCGCCGTCGCTTCGGCAAACTTAGCACGGCCGAGAAGACGCGGCCAGTTGCGCACGCCGACGCACAACGAGTGCGCCATCTCCGCCGCCCTACCTGGTTGGTCGAGCAAGGCCAAGGCTTCAGCTTCGGAGATTGCGAGCGCCTGTGAAATTGAGAAGGGATTGCAGGGCAGCGCGCGAGCAGCCTCGATCCACCCCAGGGCCGCGGCGCCGTCTCGACGATGGATTTCTATGCGAGCGAGATTCGAAAGCACGATGAGACGATCGAGAGTGCTTCCAAACAAGTCAATAAGTGCACGCGCCTCTAATGCGAAGTGCCTAGCTTCCTCGAAACGGCCGAGCGTCAAGAGGTGAGCCGACGTCATCTGCATCCCAAGGCGCAGGCTTCGCACGTCTCGGTTGCGGCTGGCTACGTCGACGATCTTGGCAGTTTCGTCCAGTGCGCTACGTACTTGATCGGCGCGGAGCGCGCGGATTCCCGAGGCTCGTATTGCGACATCGACTGCCAAACGCGTGCCCGTAAGCCTTTCACATTCTACGATCGACGCAGCTTCTTCAATGATCGCAAGCGAGCGCACATGATCGTCTTGCTCGAACAGGATTGAAGCCTCTTCGGTCAGAGCCTTGACGAGCGTCTCCGCATAGCCGTCATCCCGGGAGTAACCGCAACGGAGACGTTCGATCAGGAGATCGCGCGCCGATGGAGTCGCGGGCTTTCCTTGGCAGTGCGCCGCATCAAACTCCAGCAGATCGCAGTTTGCGCTAAGGACATCCTTCAATCGGCTATCGGCGACATCCGCAAGCAGAGCCCGCGCATGCTCCGTCGTGCTACGAGCGTCGACAAATGAGCCGAGCTCTGTTTGGAGTTCCGCGCATAAGCAAAGCGCGCGAATTGCCCGTACGGTATCGCTGCTGTCGCGTGCGGTCGCGAGCGCCTCGGTATATGCTCGCTCGAACTGACCGCTATCGCGGAGCGCGTCGATCGCGACGAAGCGTGCTTCGGTTTGGAGGATCCCATTAAACCCTTTGTTGCCCTCGGTCTGCAAGGAAAGGCGATCTTCGAGCGCATCCGTAAATCGTTCCCGCGCTTCGCGGAGGTCCCGGTAGAACTGGCTGCGCGATAGATTCATGTCATAGGCAATGGTAGCGTGACCTTCACGTTCGATGTCGCTTCTGCGTAGGACGGCAATGCGGCGCCGTTGCTGGTCGGATTCCGAGCTGAGCTCGTCCAGGAGCAACGATATAATGGTCGGCAGCTGGTTGGCAAACGCCACACGCTGCTGCGAATTTTGCCCGGGCATAATGCTGCTGCAGGCTTCCTCGACTAGGGGATGCCGTGCTAGAGCATGGCGATTGCGAACGCTTCGCAGTAAGGTTACCACTGCGCGCAGCCGGAGGTCGCGGTTCCGCATCGCTTACTTGCCCCCTAAGGAAAGAACGCCTGAGAAAACGAGGGCCAAGTTCTCTGCGGCCGGCCCAACAACCCGCCAAAATTGGGACCAAGCCGGGACTTGGGATGCTGGGACAAACGCCGTGCCGCGTTTAACGCTGGGATACCGGATTTAATTCGCGATCACTTTTCTTCCAGGAGCGTTATATGCTTGTGCGTTCACTCACCGTAGCCCGACTCGCGCTCGGCGTGTCGTTTCTACTTGCGTCGCTAACGGCTTGCGTTGGCCTCCAGCCAACAAATGCCGTAGACTCGCCGAATCAAGCAGTCAGGCCGCAGTGGGCCGAGCACTACCGGCCTATGCTCGCGATCGACGGCTCTCGATCCGTGCTTCCCGAAGGATTCAAATCGAATGACGTCCGGCCTCGTTGGATGAAGTTGCCTGCCGGGAATGACGCGGCGGGACGGCCGCACATCGCGGTTGCTCAGTTCGGCGGCTCGAGCGTTCTATGGTTCGATCTCAACGATAAGAAGAATAAGCCTCCCGTCAATTGCGAGCCGGCGTCGTCCACCAACGGCATCGCCATCGATCGCGCCGGAAACCTCTGGGTGCCCAATGGCCGCGCGAATACGACTACGGAATACGCCCCGAACTGCGGCAGCGCGAAGTTGACGATTGCGGACTCCACCGGCGAACCAGCCGATGTCGGATTCAATGGTAGGGATCGCGTTTATATTCTGAACCTGAACAATGTGAGCGGACCTCCCACCGTTCAATTTTATAACGGCGCGAACGGCAAGCAACTCGGCACGCTAACCGATCCCTCGTTCCATAATTTGTTTGGTCTTGGGACTGATCAATCGGGCAACGTCTTCGTATCAAACCTTACATCCAGTAACGTCGGCAACGTCATCGAGTTTTCGCACGGAAGGATGCCCGGCTCGCAGCTCACGGGCGTGAGCCTGGGCCTACCGGGTGCGCCGACGTTCGATAGCGCTAATAACCTAATCATTACGGATTGGCTCCGTGAAACAATCGATGTGTTCTCGCCGCCGTACAGCGGGTCGCCAACCACTGCGCCGCTTATGGGATCCTCGATCTGGTGCAAGCTGAATCACGGGCAAAACCATCTCTATTGCGGCGACGCCGACCACGGATCGGTCGACGTCTATGCCTACCCTGGAAACGCATATAAATTCAGCTATACCGCGGGCTTGTCGGCGAGTGGACTCGTCACAGGCGTCGCACCCGCACCTCCCGCCGCGTACGGAAGATAAACGGCCAAAGTGCTCATCCGCTGTCACAAGAGCATGCCTTTACTTGCTAGAACCAACCAACATTGGCAGGAGGTATGCTCTGACGGGACGTCCGCTAGTTTGACTTTAGGATAGCGATATTCTTCGACGTCACCGCGAGCGGTGTCCGTAACGAAGAGCGAGCTCTCACTTTGATCGAACTGAAGGAAACGAGGGGATCCGCGCTTCGCAACAGCAGCCGGTGCCGCAGATGAGGGTGTGATGATCAAACCCAGGCGCACCATAGCGATTTCGTGATCTAGTTATCCGAATCTTGAGGACGCACCTGAGGCGCGTAGAGCGCCGCGGCGATGATCGCAGGGATGCCAAAGATCAACGCCGCGGCGCTCGGAGGCATCCGAAATGATGCCATGAGCTTGCAGGACCGGCCCCGGAGCAAAAAAATCGCTCGGCTCACGTTTAATCTCTTCAATTCAAGCGCGAGTAGATAGAAGTGCTGGGTGTGCGCTTGCTCGGCGATATAAAACCGTGAGCTATTGCGACGCTAAATTGTCACGGGTTTCCTCGCGGTCGATTATGGCACGTAGTCGCGCCGTTAATGCGTGAACGATATTGACACGTTGAGTTAGAAAGTTGCGCCGCCCATTACGCACCCGCGCTTGATTTCTGCTACACTGCCGGAAAGATCCCCTAGCGCTATTCTTTGAATATGTGAGGCGTCCTGATGAGTTTCCCATTTACCACCGCGTTCGCGCGGGCCGCGATCGGAGCGATCTCGATCGCGCTGTTAGCCGGATGTGCTGGCGCCGGCGGAGGTCGCGCCGACAGCTTCGGCGCCGTTCCTCCAATGTCGTCGCAGACGAGCCTTTTCAGCTTCGGCTCGAACGCGCCGGTGCTGCAGACGCTCGACGTCCCGATCAAACAGTTCCCGAACGCGGTCGGAACGCTGCTCACCGGCATTCGCGGCAACCTCATCACGGGCTTCATCGACAATCGAAACGGGTCGAATCTCGGAGTCGTCTACGATCGGAACACCGGCGTCTGGACGCCGATTAAGTATCCCAGGTCGGCGAAAACCAGCGTCTATGGCCCGGCCATCACGCAGACGGGCTATCGCGTCGTCGGAAGTTACGAGAAAAAGGGCCAGACGAACGCCGACGGCTTCGTCTACGACTCAACCACGAAGAAGTATCTCACGGTCGACGCTCCTCCAAACCTGTGCGCGCCCAAATCCTGCAACTACACGATCGTCCACAGCAACTACGGCAATACGACGTACAAAGCCGTAGGGAACTACGATGCGGTGAAGCTGGGCTCGAGCCAGGCCCCTTCGGATACGTATCCGGTTTCGGGGCACGCATTCATCTACGATTCGGCGACCGCGAAGTTCTCGACGCTCGAATTTCCCGGCTCCGTAAGCTCGACGGCTTACGGAATTTGGATGAACGGCGACGCGGTCGTTATCGCCGGCGGCTACACCGACAAGAAAGGCACGCACGCGTACGTGCGCAACCTCGCCGGCACCAAGATGCTCGTGTACGACTGGCCGAATTCGATCCTCACCCACTTCGAAGGGATCACCGGGGCGGGCGCATCCGGCGACTACAACGTGATCGGCGACTACTTTGACCTCAAGAACAAAACCCTCGAGTATGGTTTCTTCCTGCCGATTCGCAACTGGATCGCTGGTACCGCCACCGTCATCGGCCCCGTCAGCGCCAACTCGGTCTACCGCCGCACCGTCATCGGTGTCTATGTCGGCGCAGGCCAAAAGAACGGCTATATCACGACGATCCCCTAAAACGGGCAGCGACCGCTCGCGTGCGCTGAGGCTACTTGGATTTCTTTTCTAGCAGGAACGAAATCTTTGCATTGATCCGGTACTTAGTGATTTGGTCCTTCGAGACGGCTGCCTCGAAGTTCTGAACGTAGATCGACTTGATATCTTTGAGTGTTTCCGCCGCACGCTTGACGGCATTTTGAGCGGCGTCTTCCCAACTCTTGTTAGACTCCGCTAGGATCTCGACGACCTTGAGCATGTCAGACATTTAGAGTTCCTTTCGGTAGCAGCTTTTCCACAGCCGCGCGGGCGCCGGCCGCGATCGCGAAGCTGTGGATAGGGTGGCCGGTGCGCCTCTTGGGTAGGTAATGGGGTTACTGAGTTTGTACCCCGAGTGGTATTGCTGGCTGGGTGGGCAGTAGCCCCCTTTTGAAAGCGGGCGAGCGTTATAATGTCAAGGTGCCCAGTCACGCGCTCTCGTTTAACCCTATCCCTCTGGCAGTAGTGGTCCTGGCAGTGCTCGTTGTGCTCTTCGTGCTGCTTGCACGGCGACGGATGTAATACTAGGTGCGCCGCTTCTGAGCGAACGCGCGATTCAGACCGACCCTGTGGCGGCGATCCCGTCCAACTCGGCCAAGGTTTGCGGCGACAAGGTCAACTGACCGGCGGCGAGGTTCTCTCGCAGGTGGGCGACCGACGACGTGCCGGGGATCAAGAGAATATTCGGCGACCGATGCCATAAAGCAAGTAGGACAAGTGGGGCTGACTGAGCCACGCTTGGGTTTAAGGAGGACCAGCTCCGTGACCGATGACGAAAATATCTATCAGAACTGCCAAGTCAGCTGCCCCATGTGCACGCGGGGGTGTAACAGACAGACAGACAGACATAAACGGGAACCATTCCGGGACCCATAACTGCACGACGCACGGCCAATACCAATAGAGGTCTGATCAAGAATGTGAAGCGGCCGGGGCCTCGCGCAGGTCGCTTCCCAGGTTTTCGATTCCGTAATGTTTGAACGTCGGCCAGAGTGCGGGCAGCGGCGGATGCATGCCCCGACAGAGAACGATCGGGCGATTGCGTTCGTATGGCATCGCATACGGCGACGTGCCGAAGCGCCCCACCACCCGGGCCGCATTGCAAATTCTTGACCACTGTGCCGGGTCAACGTCGATTGCAAGAACGACCGACCCGTCGTAGCCGCGGGGCACCCAGAGATAATACTGATTGTTTCCACTTAGCGCCGGCGGCAAATTCTCGCCATACACGTCGATCGCGGCGGCTTCGCCGTAATTCGACGCAAAGATGGCCGTCTTCGCGCGCTCCGTGGCCGGCAACGCTCTATAAGCATCGTTCACATCCCGTGCGAGCTCGCGCCAACCGAACTGATCCGAGAGCATCTGCATCAGCGGCGCGCCGATGCCGGCCGCTTCGACAGGCCTCGGACGAGGCGACATGTGATCGATCATGCTCTCCAATCGCTGAGGCGGAAGCACCGGCAAGACGAGAGGCAGCGAAAGCGCTCCATTCGCGGCAGCCAGCACTGCCCACACCGCAACGAGTACGCGCGGAAGCATCGTGCACGCGGCCGCGCCGACGGCGAATATGGTCGGATACGCCCCGGCCATGTAGTACATCTTGCCATGCGTGATCAGAATGAAGAGCGCGGTTACGACGAACGTAAACGCCAAGAAGCGAAACGGCGCAAGCCGCTTCGATACGAAGGGTGCGATGATCCCCGTCACCCACAATGGCGCCAGAAAGAGGTTCACCGACAAGATCTGTTCGAGAACGAACGCTGGCGGCGAGCCCGTAAAGTTTCCGGAATTGTCGTTGCGCACCAGCTCTAAAAACGGGAAGCCGTGCGCTGCCTGCCATAAAATGTTCGGCAGTGCAATCACCGCCGCAATGGCCGCTCCGATCCAAAAATCGCGCGATCGAAGTGCGGAGCGCGGGCCGCAAAGCGCGATGCCGATGGCGAGGCCGATTCCCCAGAACAAAACTCCGTACCGTGTCTCGAATGCGAACCCCGCAACGGCGCCCGCCCACAAAAAGAGCCGCGGCTCGTTTCGCATCGTAGCGCGCGTTACCAAATATGCGATCGCGGTAAAGTCGATCGCCTCGAAGGTCGTGGTCCCGAGCGTTGCGGTCATGGCGGTCACCAGCGTTGCGCTGGCCGCCGCCACCGCGGCCAACCACGCGCCGCGGGTACTTGCACCCAGGAGCTGTGCGAACAACACCGTCAGCGGCACCAGCAGCACCGCCGCCAGAACCGCCGGAAGGCGCAATATCCAAACGTGGATGCCGGCGAACTGCGTTGCCGCCGCGAGCAGCGGTACGAGCGGAGGCTGGTCCACGTACCCGAATGCTGGATGGCGCCCGCAAACGATAAAGTACAGCTCGTTGCGAAAAATGTCGTACTGTCCCGCCACGAGTAGATGCACGATCGCAACTACCCCAGCAACAGACCAGGCCGCCCAGCGCGCTCCTCGGCTCACGCTGCGGGGGTTCTTCTAGCTCATTCGAAAATCCGGCAGCGGCTTCAAGCCTCGCCGCCTCAACGTAGTTCCGGTGACACCGGATTAATTCGCCAGACGATGCCGCCGTTATAGTTGGCGAGCCACACCGATCCATTCCAGTAGCAGATCGCGTCACCGCCGGGCCCATACCACTGTCTGACGAGCCGACAATACCGTCGGATGCGCTTCTCGACAGCCCTTGTCGTGAGAGCCGCACGCCCCTGCAACGCTGCTGGCGCGTTTCGTTGACGGCTAGTACGTTTGCCCTTGAAGCGCGACCGAGAGGCGGCCCCCTGCCGAACCGTATGCAATATCGACACGTATGTAATTGCGGAAGATAATGCCGACTCCAGAGTCGGCGTGCCATTGGAACGTCGGCAGCGCAAACGCTTGCGTTCCGCCGCGCAGTCGGCTCGCTGCAGTTTCGGTGAAGAATGCGAACTTGAAGACCTGCGGTAGCGCGTCGTTGAGCCGGAATTCCGCGGTCGCCTGCTGTGCGTCCGTGCCGCAGAACGCCTTGGGGTAGGCGCGCACGTAGGCGCACACCAAGAAGCTATCCGGTACGACGCCCCCGGTGCGGGATTCTGCGCCGTGCAACACGAGCGTCGATTTGCCGATCCCAATGTACTGCGCGACATCCGCGAGGTAGGATTGATACTCGCTGGTCGAACCGAACCAGCCCAGGGCATCAAATGCTTCGAGGCGGTACTGCGTATGACAATAGGGCGGATACCACTGCGACGATGGGACGGGACACGCGTGCGAATAGCCCGCCTCGAGAACCGTGACATGCGCCGGCGATTTGCTGGTTTGAAAGACGTAGGGGGAAACGATGCCCGTTGATTGCGCCGTGGTCGACCGAGTCTCGCGAACACCGACTTCGAACTGATTACCGTTCGTTGCGCTGTGGAGGAAAGCTGCCTCGGCTCCCGTGTTCCAGCTGTAGATGTTGATTGCGAGCGGTTGACTCGCTCGGAAGACGCCCCGCCCACCGAACGTGTTGACGATGATGTCCGTCTCGGTGCCTTTGACCGGATTGACCGCGATCGGTGACGTGTACAGGATTCGAACGAGGGTTGCGCGTCGGCTGAGTTGGCTGTAGCTCGAGAACGTCGAACCGCGGGCGTCTACCGGGGCCGACGTGAGGATGTAGCCGATGCCCTGAATCGGAGCCGTCAAGGGTTGGTCGGCGTAGAAGGGGTGGTCGGTGGGCTTTAGCAATTTCGCCATGACGATCCAGTGGAGGCTGACCGTCTTGGTGGCGCTGCCTTGTCTGATGACGAGCCTGGGGATGAATCCGGGGAGTCTGCGGAGGTTTGTGAAGTCGCGATCGACGCCGGATTGATCGAGCAGTGAGCCCTTGCGAAGCGAAAGGTAGCGTCGAACGACGCCCGGGGACGTCTGGCCATAGGTTTCGATCGTGACGTCTTCGATCTGCGCGCCGGCTATCGCGGCCGAGACCTTTGGTGGCCCAACGGGAGCTTTCGCCAGGGCCGGCAACGGCAGAAACAGGCACCCAGTCAGCAGCAATAGGAAAAGACGCATTTCAAAGCCCGGGACCCAGTTCGGCGGGAGCCAGTTTCGTGGCTAACTCCGAAACTGGGGTGAACGGGGACGACGCGCCGGCTAACTACGGTCGGACCCTAAGGCCCACATTGAACGTGCGAGGCGGCGCGTAGTGATTCCCTTGAGCGTTCAGGAGGGTTACGAAGTAGCGATCGTTGAGCACGTTCTGTATGCTAAAGGTCAACGCGGTTCCGGGTGTTAGCGCGACACCTTTTTCCACGTTGAACGTAGTATGGGGAGTCTGCTTGCAATATCCGGGGGTGCCGAACGGGCATATGGCCGAAGACAAGCCGCTGCCATACTCACCGTCGGCCGAAAACCAGCCCCCGCGCCGGTCGTTGAGGAGCATGCCGCTTGCAATGCTGTAACGCTGCTCGTGATCGGCCGGCGTAAAATCGGTCGGCGATCCGAAGCACGGGGCGAGCAGTTGGGTTTCGCAACCTTTATTGAGCGAGACCACATGCGCGATCGAAAAGTACGCGCGGCCATTTCGCTGTAGCGGTAGAACGTAGTTGAGTGCCTCTTGCGACAACCGCCCAAGCACGTAGTTGATGTCCTGATGAAGAAGGGTGACACCTACTTGCGTGTCGTCGATGAGGTTGTTTGCGTTCTTCTGCCAAACTCGAAAGCCGAGGTCGCCCGAGCCGACCGGGACGTGCCCGCCAAACTCGAGCTGCGTATCGCGCTCCGGCTTTAGGTCGAACTGTGCTTCGGTCGGCTGCAGCGGAAGGTTGAGCAAGTACGCGACCGATGGACTGACGTTTTCAAGCGAAAATGGCTCGAAGAAGCGCCCGATATAGGCGTAGAGACTCATCCGCTTCCCGAAGAAACGTGTCAGCTTGAGCCGCGGGCTAAAGGCCCCGAACCCTTGCGAAAAGTCCGTTGACTTAATCGTGAAGAAATCGTAGCGAAGGCCGTAGTCGGCTTCCCAAAGGCTGCTCATGCGCCAGCTGTCTTGAACGTACGACTGGTACGTATTCCCCAGGTTCGGGGCGTTGTCGACGACGCTGGTTGCCGCGTTCGGCGTTTCGGGCGTCTGGATCGGAGCCAGGAAGTTACCGGGCTGAAGCGTGATCGCGTAGTATTTCAAGACCCGCGTGAGGTCGTAGGAAGCGCCCGCCGCGATGGTGTGTTGTCCAAAAGTCTGGATATAATCGCCCTGCAGGATGTAGTCGAGCGCGGTCCGCTCGTCCGCCAGTGAGTAGGCGCAGGTCGTGGGGAGATAGACGATACTCGGATCTTTGAGTGCGTTGGCGCAATCGGTAGACGCACCCCCGTTCCCGAAAGGCGGAGGCTCGACGTTTAGCGCCTCGCCGTAGATCCAGTCGTTCGTCGGGTCGCCGAAGTCCTGGATTTTCGACGCCTTGTAGGCGGGGCCGAACGTAAACGCTCCCGTGGCTCCAATCGCGTGGTGAAACTGTACCGCAAGGAACGTGTCCGCCTGGGACTCGTTGTCGTCCGTAGTGGCGGGCTCGCCGTTGGCGAGATCGTTGGGGATCTGAAACGTGCTATTGCCATTAATGAAGGTGACCTTCGTGAAATTGCTACTACCCGCGGGCAAGGTAACGGTTGCGAACTGCCCTACCGAGCTTGCATCGTTATGTGGCGAATTAAAGTTCGGAGGATCGAGCCCTCGCGTCGTTTGAAAGCCGTTAAGCGCTACATCGAAGCCGCCTCCGCCCGCGATCGGCGCGTGATAACCGAGCTGCGATTGGGCGTTGGTATACGAGCCGGCCGAAACGTAGCCGTCGACTCCCGGCGGTCCGGTTCCAGAGCGCGTCGCCATGTTGAAAACCGAACCGAAGCGCAAACCGTATTGTGCGGGATAGGCACCCTCGATCAGATCTACAAAGGAGAGGTCGTTGAGGTTGATCTCGCCGCCAATGTCGCGGTTGAGCTCTTGCGGCAAGGCAACCCCATCGAGCATGTAGTTGATGACCCCGTGATCGCCGTTTATGTGCACCACGCCGTTCGCTCCCCGGACGGCGCCCGGCATCTGGATCTCCATTTCCGAGAAACTGTTATTGAACGGCATTTGGGTCAGATCGGTGCTATTCATGACGACGTCGCTGCCGCTTCCGCGGACGACTTCGGCTTGCGCCCGACTGACGACCACGTGCTCGATCTCGGTGAGCGGCACTAAGAGAATCGCGACGGTGGCGCCGCCGCTGCCGAGATCGACACGGAGGATGCCCCGCAAATTGCCGAACCGCGCTTCTACGTCATACGTTCCGAGCGGGAGCGGCGGGAAGGAGAAGCGCCCTCGAGCGTCTGCCTTCGTTTTTACGGTGAGATTGTTGCCCGACGCCGTGAGTTGAGCGCCGGCAACCGGCAATCCCTTATTCGTCACCGTTCCAGTCAGGAAGGCGCTTGCGTTAACCGCGAACGCCGGCGGTGCAGATGAGAAACTCAGGGCGGCGGCAATCGCCGCGGCAAGAACATAGCGCCGCCATGGGGCGTTCATCGTATCCTCTTCGAGTTGTAGCGGGCAACGCGCGTTTGGCGGTATGAAAAATCGCCCAAAGCACCTTGCGACTATAACTGAGAGTAGCGTATCATTATCAAATAGTCAAGCGGACCGGGCAGGCGCGGGAGCGGCCCAGCCTGAAAACGTTCTAATCGTGAAGTCCCCGAGCGGAGGAGAACCGGTGGTGGTTGGCATTGGCCGAAAAACAAAGCAGCGGGACGCCGTGCGCGCCGTCTTGGCAAGCGCGGAACGTCCTCTAAGCATCGACGACTTGCTCAAAGCGGCGTCGAAGCGGGTGAACGGCCTGGGGGTCGCCACCGTTTACCGCGCGGTTGGGGCGCTTCTAGATGCCGGTTGGATCGAGACGGTCGAAATACCGGGAGAGCCGGCACGGTACGAACGCTCCGACAAAGGGCATCATCACCATTTTCAGTGCGAGAAGTGCGATCGCGCTTTTGACGTCGCCGGCTGCCTGGATAATCTCCGTAAGTTAGCGCCACCGAGGTTTCGGGTCAAGGACCACTCCGTGACGCTGTATGGCCTATGCGCCGCCTGCGCGCCCTAGTTTAGCAACCCTTTTGAGTGTCTTGGTTGACCGGCGGCTGTGCTTGACTAATGGTAATGATCTGGTATTATCATTATAATAATTCTTGCACTATGCTCATTTCGAAAGCAACGTCATGTCAAAAACTCTCTTCGTTGGTAACCTTCCGTACTCGATCACCGAGGAGCGCCTCAGAGCGCTTTTCGAGGCTTCCGGCTCCATCGTCGCCGCGCGCGTTGTACTCGACCGAGAAACGCAGCGCCCTAAGGGTTTCGGGTTCGTGGAATTCGAGGCAGCCGACATGGCTGCGGCGGCGATCGCGGAGCTGTCAGGACGCCTCATAGATGGCCGCGAGCTCATAGTCAATGAGGCTCGACCGCGCGCGATCTCGCAAGGCGACCGCCGCTAGGCGTGAAGCCTTCGACGGTATTCACGGTCGGCCGCAGCAGCGACGAGCCGGCGCCCGAGTTCATTCTACATGAGCAATGCAGCTTCAACTACGGGCGTATCGACAGCGTCCGCGGGTGTCTGGAGGAGCACTTAAAGGCGTTGCGCCAACGCATCGACGCCCTTGCGTCGGTGCTCGCAACGGACGATCCGGAGAAGGCCGAGCGGCTCCTCTTCGATCAGACGCACGTGATCGCCAGGGAGGTGATCTTACGGCCGCGGAGCGAGTCCGTCGCGTTTGAAGCGCTGATGGATGAGATGTTTAAGAATGGCGAAAGGGGCAACGCTCGCTGACGCCATCGTTATGCGTGCGAGAGTGCTCCGTGATCGTCGCAATGCGACTGGTGCGCATGGTGCAGGTGTCCCCGAACGAGGTAATCGGTGTGAGAGGCATGTGGCACCGCTTCGTGCCCGCAACCCGCTGAATGCTTATGGCTGACGTCGTGGCCATCGCAAGCATGCGTTTCAGTGCACTTGTCGGGATTTGACGCTGACAGCTCGACGACGTGTTCGTCGATGTGGTCGCCGTGCACGAAGTGAAGGTGGCCATCGTGGAGATAGTCGACGTGCCCTTGGTGTTTGACCGCCGTATGCGAGCAGCCGTCGGTGTGTTCGTGCGTATGGTCGTCGTGCGTCGTGTGTTCCATGCCTGCAGTATACCTCCAGGCTCGCGGCCGGTGCAACCGGCGATCTGTACCCGCGTCGCTTCCTCAGGCTTGCTCGCACTCCCCCGGACGCCGACTCGCGCGCTGGCGGAATCCATTCTACTCAGCCCGGCTTGAGGATCATCAACGATATGATGGACATGTAGGCAACGGCAAAGACGGAAAGCACGAGGATAATCGGACGCCCCGAAACGCTTGCTCCTTCTGCGCTAGCCCGCTGAGCGCGGAGCTGCCAAGGGATCATGATCGCTGCTTGAGCACCGAGTGCGACGATGATGAACCCATAGGTGACCAGCAGCCACAAGGCGGCGAAGCCGACATGCGTCACGCCGACCAACCACAACCCGAGCAAAACGCCGATGCCCAAGGTCGGTCCGAATACGCGCGCGGCTCGCCTCCATGCGAAGACCGCTTCGATCATGAGCGCAGCGTCTTGCCGGGCGCACAGCACGAGCACGACCAGATTGGTTGCGATCAGCCCGACATAGCCGGCGGTAGTTAGGACGACGTGTGCGATAAGTAATGCCGATAATCCGGTCATGCGTGTCGCGCCCTCCGATTCATATATTTATTTATACTGTCTGATCCGTGCGATTCTGGAGTCGCGACCGATTGCTGTTACGCCGGTTGTACGCGCTAGCCTCGTTGGATCGTGAGGTGGAAGCGTCGCTCGCCGAAAGAATCGCCTGGCGGCGGGAGGGTCTCAAAGTTCTCGTGAAACGCCACAAATCCAAAACGGACCAAGAAGTTGTCGACACACTGCATATGCTTACAAGCTTCGAAGTATATGACGCGCTCGCGACGCGCGGCCGCAAACGCACCGCCGTAGTCTCCATTATCCAAAGGCTCGCCCACGCCGCGCTCGATCTCTAATCGGCGGAAGGGCGTTCTGCGCCCCGAGGGCGTCAGATACCTAGAACGGAAAGTCGCTTTGGGTTAGGCCCACGTTAATTCTTAGATCGTTGACCGATTCGTCGAGCGCGATCTGTGATCCCGAATACATGATCTGCCGGACCGGCCAATGCGTTTCCTTTGAGAGGTAAACGATTTGCTCCGTGATGCCGTGGTTCGAAGCCGGATCGGCGACCGTGAGGTCCAAACGATCGGTTTCGACACCTCGGACCTTACCGCCATCCGTCTGCGTGAGTTTTCCGGGAATGGTTCTGTAGTCGTCGATGATGCCCGGCAGTAGACCCTGAGGAATCGTGACGCCGTGCAGCGAGATGGCGCGCGGATCGCGTAAGTTGATCTTCACGTGAATGCCGGAGAAAATACCGCCTTGATGACCATTTACCTGATCGCCGCCTACCCATACGGCGCCCGACCCTTTGCCATCGCCGCCGACGATGAGCGTTTTTAGGTAGTGCGGCTTCATGAAGGAATACTGATAGACGCGGTCCTGCGCCTGCGTTCCGTTCACTTCGTGAGAGCTCAAGACGCACGTGTAGTCGTTGACACCGGCAAACGTCCGGTCGAATGCCGCAATGGCGGGCGCCTCTTTGGCTGCGCTTGCGGCGACGCAACTCGCACCGACGAGTGCGGCAAACAGCGATAGCGAACGTCTCAAATTCGAGCCCTCCCCAAAAACACGCGCATCGCGAGGCGAATTGCGCGCTTTCGTCCCCAGCAGCCTATCGTACTTTCCTTCGAGACTGATGAGACGACCACCGCCCTAACCGGGCGGCTTTCAATTCAGCACTTCGCGAATGACGGCGGCCGTGAGGCCGTCGAGATTCGGGAGCACGCGGGCTGCGAGCGCTAGGACGCCTGCGTCCGGTGGAAAGTCGTGGTTCGGAATCGCGACGACCGCGAGCCTCGCGGCATATGCGGACCGGATGCCGTTGGCCGAGTCCTCGACCGCCGCCGCTTGCGCGGGGTCCGCTTGCAGCAACTCGAGGGCGCGCACGTACACATCGGGCGCAGGCTTTCCACGCGGAACTTCGTCGGCCGAAACGACAACCGCGAACAACTCGCCCCAGCCGGTCTTGGCGAGGACGGTTTGCGCGACGGGAAGCGCGGCCGAGGTCGCGAGCCCAAGCCGAAAGGTTCGCGCCAGTCTTTCGAGCGCTTCGGTGGCGCCGTGCAGAATCGGGACGTCTTGAAGCCGCTCGGCAACCGTCGCGATGACGCGCTCTGCAATCGCACTCGGCGCGAGCGCGACGCCGAGCTCGTCGTGGATGTAGCGCGCCCACTCTTCGGTTCGCATTCCGATCATGGCAGCCTGAGCTCCATCGTTCCACCGGCCTCCGTGCAGCCTAACGAACTCGCGGCGCACATCTCGCCAAATTTGCTCGCTTTCTATCAGCGTCCCATCGAGATCGAAGATCACGTCCGCCACCGTTCGAAAGCCCGGGTGACGCTAGGGTCGCCGACGAGCGTCGAATCGCGCCTGCGAACCCTTGACCTCATCCATGTGGTCGTGCGCCCACTGCGTAAGCGAACCCAGCGGCCCGCACAGCGTACGTCCCAGCGGCGTGAGCTCGTACTCGACGCGCGGCGGAATTTCGGGGTAGATCGTCCGAGTCACCAGCCCGTCGCGTTCAAGATCGCGCAGCGTCTGCGTGAGCATCTTCTGTGAGATGCCGCCGATCATGCGCCGCAATTCGTTGAAGCGGCGATTCTTCGATTGGGCCAGGATGCCGATGATGAGCGTCGTCCACTTGTCGGCGATGCGATCGAGGATCAGACGCGAGGGACACCCGGCGGTGTTGTAGACCTCCGCATCGGATGGCAGAAGGGGCAGTTCTTTAGTTTCCAAAAGGTTCCTAGGCTACTTTAGAGTGCGTACTTGAAAATGGTCCGTAAGTATGGAAAAGTTACTAACACTACTTTATCACACTTTGAGGCTGTAAGCAACCAAGAGGAGCCATGAAAGCCATGACCACTCAGCTGCAAGAGAAGAGCGTCTACACGCTCGATCGCGCCCACACGACCGTCGAGTTCGTCGTCCGACACCTGATGATCACGAAGGTTCGAGGCCGGTTCACAAGCTTCGACGGGCAAATCGAAGTCGCGCCGGGGAGCGACGTGCCCGCCGCAATCAGCGCCACCATCGATGCCGGGTCAATCGATACCCGCGAGGAACAGCGCGACGCCCACCTCCGGTCGGCCGACTTTCTCGAAGTCGAGAAGTACCCGCACCTGACGTTCGAGAGCACCGATTTCGAGGGAACTCCTGACCAGTTTACGATCCACGGCAGGCTGACGATCCACGGCGTTACGCGCGACGTGGCGCTGACGGGAACCTTCGAGGGCCGGGCGAGCGATCCGTGGGGCGGCCACCGCGTCGGCTACAGCGCGTACACCACGATCAACCGTAAGGATTTCGGGCTGACCTGGAACGCGGCGTTGGAAACCGGCGGCGTCGTGGTCGGCGACGAGGTACGTATCGAGCTGAACGTCGAGGCGCTTTTCGACGAGCAATCTCGCCGGTAGCGCATAGCACGACGGTTTGCGGACGACACGATATATCGAACATACGGTGCTGCTCTATCGCAGTGCAACGCTCGAAGGGTACGACTGGCTCCGACGGGCAAACGCTGGGCATGCTGAGATTCGTTTGCGACCCCGGATGGAACGTTGGAGCCTGAGTGGTGAACGATGTACGTCAAACGACGTAACACCGCGCCTGGTTTCGATTATGCGCTGAGGCGCATCGGGCAGATCTTGGCTCCGAACGTTTTGATTTCGCGTCCGGCCGCCGACGTGTGTCTGGAACGCGACGTCGAGGTGCGCGTGGCCGACGGCACGATTCTGCGCGTCAACGTTTTCCTGCCCCCTGGCGACGGGCCGTTCCCCGTCATCATGTGCGCGCACCCGTACGGCAAGGACGCGCTGCCCAAGGCGACGCGGCGCGGCTACTTGCCCGCAAATCAATACCGGATGCTGCGCCAGCCCGTGCCGGTAAGATTTTCAGCGTGGACTGGGTGGGAGAGCCCCGATCCGTCATTCTGGTGCGCGCAGGGCTATGCCGTCGTGAACGCCGATCTGCGCGGCTTCGGTCACTCCGACGGCGTTGGCGAACTCTTTTCGGATCAGGAAGCGCAGGACTACTACGAGTTGGTCGAATGGGCCGGAACGCAATCGTGGTCGACAGGTCGCGTCGGTCTGAACGGCGTTTCGTATCTGGCGCTAAGCCAGTGGAAAGTGGCGGCGCTGCGTCCCCCGCATCTCGCGGCGATATGTCCGTGGGAGGGCTTTAGCGATTGCTATCGAGACTTCGCGCGGCCGGGCGGCGTGCGCGAAGACGGCTTTCTGCCCCTCTGGGCGGCAGGCATCGCGCGGAGCGGCCGTGTGAAGCAGAACTTGCGCACCGAGCAGCTTGCGAGGCCGCTTTTCGACGAATGGTGGGCGGCGCGCTGCGCTCAGCTCGAGCGCATCGACGTGCCGGCGCTGATTTGCGCGAGCTTCTCGGATCAGGCGCTGCACAGCCGCGGCTGCTTCGAAGCCTTTCGGCGCATCGGCTCGCGGGAGAAGTGGCTGTACACGCATCGGGGCGGAAAATGGGCCACGTTCTATTCGAAAGACGCGTTGAACCGGCAGCGACGTTTCTTCGACTGCTTTCTCAAGGGCGAGGAAAACGGCGTGCGCGGCGAGCCGCCCGTGCGGTTGGAAGTGCGCAGCGATCGCGACACGATTGTCTCCTTGCGCGGCGAAACGGCGTGGCCGCTCGAAGGAACGCGATGGACGCCTCTCTATCTCGCCGATGCCGGCACGCTGCGCGAAAGACCGGGCCAGAGCGAAGCAAAGCTGTCGTTCGACGCTCGCAACGGCACCGCCAGCTTCGTTTGGCAGGTGCGAGAGCCGGTCGAAATCGTTGGTCCGATGGCGCTTCAGCTCGACGCGTCCCTCGAGGATTGCGACGATGCGACGCTCTTCGTTTTCGTTCGAAAGATCGACGCAAACGGCGCGAACGTGCCGTTCGAAGGTTCCTACGGATTCGGCTACGATGTCGTCGCGAAGGGATCGCTGAGACTCTCGCTGCGAGAGGTCGACGAAACGGCTTCGTTGCCCTGGCATCCGGTTTTTCCGTTCGATCGGCCCCAGCCGCTAGCCCCGGGCGAAACCGTTAGCATGCGTATCGAAATTTTGCCGTCCGCGACGTTCTTCGCTGCCGGCGAAGCGCTTCAACTCGACGTGCGCGGGCGCTGGCTCTATAGGCACAAGAATCTGCCGATTCGGGGGCCACAGTTTTACGAAGGCGGTCCGGCCGGAACGATCGTGTTGCATTGGGGTGCCCAGCATAACGCGCACTTACTCGTCCCCGTGATCTCTCGTTAGCGTATTGATAATTCTTCATATATTCGCGTGGAGGGATGTATAAGACCGTCGTTAAGCTTTAGTACATGTTTCTCTTAGCCGCCCTCATTGTTGCTGCTGCCGCTCCGCCCGCAGCCCAAACCACAATCCCGTTTGCGTACGTCGACAATCGCATCGTCGTCGAGTGCAAGATCGATGGGGAGGGCCCGTTCACGATGATCCTCGACACGGGTTCGCCGTCGATCGCCGTGACGCTGGAGACTGCCGCCAAACTCGCCGTCGCGGTACGAGATGCCGGAACCGTGACTGGCGCGGGAAACAAGTCCGCGAAAAACGGGCGAGCGACGATTGCGAGGCTCTCACTGGGGAGCCTGACGTTTAAGGGCCTGGACGCCGATGTGCTCGATCTCACGGAGATTCGAACGAAACTCCATTTTCCGCGGTTGGACGGCATCATCGGCTATCCGGTGCTCAAGCGGTTCGCTACATTCGTCGACGTCGACGATAAGACGATCACATTTGCCGCCTCCGCGCCGCCGGCTCCCCCAAATGCGACGACGACGCGCTTCGAAGGGGTGCTGCCCGAGATCCACGCCGTGATCGACGGCTTTGCGGGCAAGGTACTCGTCGATTCTGGCGATCGCTCCTCGTTGACGCTGTTCGGACCATTCGCCAAGCAAAACGGTTTCTTCGGTCGGTATCCGTCGAGAGAAAACATCGTGACGGGTTACGGCTTGGGCGGCCCCGTGTACGCCGACGTCTTCACGCTCCCCAGTCTCGACGTTTTCGGCACGCATCTGACGAACGTCGTGACGCGAGCGTCGCGGCAAACCGGGGGCGTCTTCGCGAGTACCGCTGATAGTGCGAGTATCGGCACGGGCGTCTTGAAGCGATTCAATATCGTCTACGATTACCCGCACAACACGATCGTGGCATGGCCCAGCAAGTATTTCATGACGGCCGATACGTTCGTTCCGCCGGGATCCTGAAAAGGCTCGAGGCTTTAGACGGGAACTTTGTTGGCGACGATGGGAAGGTGCATCTATCAGGAAGCCGATATCCGGTTTCGATCGGACGGTTTCGCTAAGGCGCAAAAAGGAGCGAAATCAGGGGACCCATACCATGGCGTGCCACGTGGCCGTGCTCGTCGAGTACGCCGAGCCTAAGATGGCGCCGGCCGCATCGATCGCATATGCCTCGGAACTGGTGAACGTGTTCGGCAAGTACTGTTGCAGGTCGACCGCGGTCTTCGCGCTGCCTTTCCAGAGCAACGCGTGCAGCGCCGTGGCGGTGAAGTGTCCGTATCCAACTTGTACGTTCCCGTGGGCAGCGCGAGCGCACGAATCGGTGAATCCCGTGGGTTGGAGATCTTTCATGCTCGCAGCAGTGCCGTGCCACAGAAGCGCGTGGTTCACGGTCATCCCGACTGGGGTGCCGCAGCCGACCTCGCTCTCGGACCCCAACCCGGTGGCGTAGGCGTTCGACACGGTCGACGGCGTGAGGTCGACCACGCTCGCAGCGGTGCCGTGCCAAAGAACGGCGTGGTAAGTATTCGTCGTGCTCGAGAAGACGTAGCCCGCCTGCGTCGTACCGTGCACGGCGTAGGCTTCGGAAAACGCGGAGCCGCTCGGATTCAGGTCGACGGGCGTCTTCAACTGCCCGAGCTTCCATAGGAGCGCGTGTTCCGGCGATCCGCCGGATCCGGCGATAAACGTTCCGTCGGTGTCGTACGCATTTGATCCCGGCGAACAACTTCCGCAACTGCCGGACGGGTTGAGGTCGGTAAAGGTGTGCGACAAACCCTGCCACAACGCGGCGTGGGGAAATCCGAAGTAGCCGCCGTCATTCGTGATGAGGGTCCCGACGATCAACGCGCCGCCGGCGCCATACGCCCAACCTTCGACATAGTTTTGGGGTAAGAGGACGACCGGCTTCGAGCCGGGCCCCGCCCACGCGAGTGGATAATAGACCTTGGACGAGCAAGCCTTGCCGCACGAGATGGTGTGATCGAAGTACGCGCCGGCCTGCGCACTTGAGGTCTCACCGTAGCCGTACGCATCCTTGCCGTTTGGTCCCGGGCCGAGATCGACGTACGTGTAGGTCGTCGCCGGGAGGGCCGCGGCGCTCGGCGCGGTGCTCGGAGTGAGATTCGATTGGGGCGCGCCGGAGCACCCAGCAAGAATAACGAGGATGAAGGTGATAACCGCTGCGCCTGTGCGCGAGTTTACGTTTTCTCCCTTAATCGACATTCCGTGGACAAGCCTCCCATTCGGGGCTGGAGCCGCGCGATTCCGGATCCATCGCGCGGCGAAGTTCCGCGCCATTCTCACGGCCAAGAGTGCGCCTTTCTGCTTCTTTTGTCAACCACGGTCGAGCGCGCTCGACTACGACTTGCCCGCTAAACGAGGAGTTGGAATTCGTGGTTGTCGACGTCCGACATAAATTTCGCAAGTGCGCGACTGATGTGCTGACCACTCGCTCAATACGCCCTGGGACGCCGTCGTTGGTAAGTGGTGACCTTAATCAGATGCAAAGGAAGGCGCCACGAAAGGTCGTAAGGCGGCGGCGATGCTAGAGATCACTAGCGGCGCCGTGCGAGCGTACTACCTATTCGACGTCGCCGACACGATCGATTTGGCTAAGATGAGTGCGCTCGCCGGTGATAATCGCGCGCCAGCCGCACTTCCGTTGCGCCCGCACGCTCCCCCTTATCTACAGTTTCCGGTTCCGCCTCTGGTCGCAAACCTGCCGGAGGTTGATTTCGATGGTCTGAGCTGCTCGACGCGTCTGAAACTCTACGATTATGGCGTTGTTTCGCTTCGACTTACCTTCTTTGTCGCCGGCACGTGGCACGACCTAACGACGCTTACCGAACGGGCGCGCAGTGACGAGCGCATCGCGCGCTTCGCCGAGTCCACGGTGGCGCGAATCTGCGACGAATACGGGTATGCTTTGGACGAACGCCACCCGGCTTTGATTGAAGATTATCTGATCATCGAGATTGAACGTTTTGGGGAAGCCGTTGACGCTGAGACGCTCTTGGAGGATCATTCCGGGGCGCTCGCGGGCCTGTTACTCGGCGAGCGCAAGTTGTTGTCGGCGACGGAAACCGAAGAAGCCCTACGGATGCGCTTTTCCTACCACGAGGACGATCTGACTATCGTGCAGTGGGATACGGCCTTCGTCTACGATCGGCGGGAGAGCGCGCGCGCGATCGAGGATATCTTAGAGTTTGCCAACTCCCAGCTGCTCGAGCTGCGCACCTACGACGCGCTACTCGACCGCGAGCTAGACGTCATCTACAAGATGCAGCCCGCTGGTCCGCCGCGCTCGTTGCGCGGGCGCCGTGAAGCCGAGCAGGCCGCAACGCTGCGCTACCTCATCGTCGACGTGCTCGAGTTAACGGACCGCTCGAGCAACGCATTGAAAGTCGTAGGCGACGCGTATTACGCGCGTATCTACCGATCCGCAGCGAGGCGCCTAGGTCTCGCAGACTGGCAGCGTCAAATCGATACCAAGCTCGCCAGCATCGGCGAGATGTACCGCTTCTTCAGCGACGAGGCCCGCAGCCGCCGGGACGAGTTTCTCGAAGTTATCATCGTGGTGCTGGTGGCCGTCGAGGTCGTGATCGGTATCCTCACCCTTCTGCATTTCTAGCATCGGCGACTAGGCCGATTAGCTCACATTCCCTTGTGCGTAGCGATCTGCCAATCGTTGCCGCATGGATCCCTGACCATCCCGCGCCGATCTCCGTACGGCATGTCGGCCGGCTCCTCGAGGCATACCGCGCCCGCTTCCAACGCGCGCTGGTAAGTCGCATCGACGTCGTCAACGTATAGGTAAAGAAAAGCGGGCATCGGATCACGGGGACCCACGCCGCTAACCATGACCATGGAGTCGCCGATTCTGATGACGGATGGTGAGTCCGCCGCGAAGTCTCCACTAGCGCCGAACGCCTTCTTGAGGAAATCGACGAGTTTGGCTGGGTCGTGAACCACCAGCCGCGGCGTGACGCTACGCCAGCCTTCTGGAATCGATTTTGCCATCACTTTAGTGTAACACGAAGCGAATGAGCGACCCTCTGGCCTGCACTCGTACCGGTGGCGAACGAGTTTGATGTGCCGGCTGGACGCCCGACGGTGTCTCCATCAGGTTTCTACGGACCCGTCGTGTTACACGACGCTCGCTAGTTTGCTCTAGGCGTCTGCGCCACGGAATGCCGAGTAACGCGCGTCGATCGTAATATATGGGATGTAGCGGAAATCGCGAATGACCGAGATGCGGCGCCCGCTAACCTCAAGCAAGACAAAGTACGCGGGCACTCGGCTCGATGGCGGACTGAAGATCGCAATCACCGGAACGCCGTCGACGGAGCCCGCTTCGGCGCGGAGGTCTTCGGTCTTGGTGTACGCGGCGTAGCGATCGTAGTATCCCGCGTCCACCGCACGCGGATGTTGCACGCGCGAAACGACCTCGAGGCGCGATTCCGCCGCGAGCAGCTCGCGCAGCGCGTCCCAGTTGTGGGCGTTGAAGAGATCGGCGTACCGCCGCAGCGTCATCAGCGTTTCGCCGCCGACGGGCTGCGCCGCTTGGGCAAAACGCGCACGCGGAGTCCGAGCAATGTTCGCCCGTGCCCTCGACAACGCGGCCTTTACCGCGCCGATGGTGGTTCCCATCGTGTGCGCGGTTTCCTCGAGCGACTGTCCGAGCACGTCTTTGAGGATCGCGGCGCTGCGCTGCGTCGGCGGCAGCTCTGCGAAAGCCGTCAGCGCCGCTTCCACGAGCGCTGGATCGACGCTGGATTCCTCAGGCTCTGCGCGGTCCGGGACGTCGGCAACGGGTTCCACGTGTTGGCGTTCGTAGCGTTTGATAAAGTCCATAGCCGTGTTATGCGCGATCCGGAAGAGCCAGGGTTTGAGGTTCGGCGGCTGCACCATCTGGCCCAAAGCGTAATACGCTTTTGCTAAAGCCTCTTGAACGACGTCTTCGCCATCGAAGATCGAGCCGGTCATGCGCGCGCAATACCGATGGAGTTCGGGCCGAATGTCGTCGACGAGTTCCATGAATTGGTCGCGTGCTTCCACCATCGCCGGCAACAGCGCGCGCGTCTGATCTTCCATCTTCACCCCAGCGGTTCGACGCCTTCACCGGTCACCCCGATTGCGGCGACGCCGTCGGCGAGATCTCCTCGCAAGCCTCCGACGATCGCCGCGCTGACTTTATCGGCGTCGAGCGGCACCTTCCAGCGACGCGTGAGAAACTCCGCCGCCGATAGACCCTGCGCCGCGCCGTAGTTGGCGGCTGCAGTGGCTCCGATCTCCGTTCCTTCGATTAGCTGACGCGGCAGCACGGCGAAAAAGCGGATGCCTAACTTCTTTGTGTCCGACACTTCTTGTGCGTAGTCCGCCATAAACCATTGCATACGCTTTGCGCCGGCGTATCCGCCCGAGAGCGGTGAGCCGGCGACCGCGGCTCCGCTCGAAACGATCGCGACCGTACTGCCCGCAGCGAGCGGAAGCGTCAGCGCAGCCTTCAGCAGGTGAAATGCAGCTTGCGTATCGGCGTTCCACGGAATGGAAAATCTCTCCCAACTGAACTCGTCGAGCCTTCCCATCGGCGGCCGGACGCCGGCGGCAAGCACGACGAGTTGCGGTTTGTACTCGCGCAGCAACCGCTCAGGGGTCGACGCATCCGTCGCATCGGCCTGAACCGTTCGCACGGCGCCATCGAACTCTGCAGCAACTGCGTCGAGCCCATCGCGTCCTCGCGCAACGGCGACGATGGAGGCTCCTTCGGAAACCAACCGTCTCACCGTAGCCAGGCCGATACCGGAGCTCGCCCCGATCACGACGGCAGACTTATCTTTCAGCGACTTCATCGTAGTGCTCTCATTAATAAAGCGGCGAGCCAGAGCATCGTTCCGGCGCCGGCCCCGCTCGCAAGAGGGACCAAAACCTCTTCCACCGGCATGGCCATAATGTGCGCGAGAACGATCATGTCAGTATCTCTTGTGCAGCATCGACGACATCGCTCCACTTGCCGTTTTGCTCGACTCCGTACGAGTCGTGCCAGTTCCACCATTTGTAAGGCTCGGACTGCGGATAGCCTTCGGGTGAATCTTCCCAGTTCTCTTGACGCCCGAGCGGCGTGATGTCGAGGTAGCTCCACGTGCTTCCAAGCGCCTCGTCACCGCGGTTGTTGACGAAGTACGTGCGGTACACGTCGTCGCCGTCGCGGAAGAAGACGTTGGTGCCGTGCCATTCGTCAACACCGAAGTCGGCGTCGAAACCGTCGGTAATCGTATACCACGGCATCGTCCAGCCCATCCGCGCCTTTAAGCGCTCGATGTCGGGCTGCGGAGCGCGGGAGACGTTAGCGAAGGTCGTGTCTCGGGCGCGGAGGTGGGATACGTGCGCGACCTGATCGGCCATCATCGAGCAACCGCGACAGGCGTGCTCGGGCCAGCCGTACACGCCGGGTTCGAAGAACGCGCGATAGATCACCAGCTGGCGGCGCCCTTCGAACAAGTCGATCAAGCTGATCTTGCCCTTAGGTGAGTCGAACGTGTAGTTTTTCTGGACCTTCATCCACGGCATGCGGCGCCGCTCTGCGGCGAGCGCGTCGCGGGCACGGGTCAAGGCTTTTTCCTTTACCAGCAGCCGCTGGCGGGCGGTTTCCCACTCCTCCGGTGACACGACGGGAGGTGCATTCAACAGGCGGTCGGTCATGTGTTATCCTCTTCAAAAACTCGGTGCTGTCATGAAGACGATTGTGGCCGCCGAAAAGATACGGGCAGTTTCCTGGCCAGCGGGACGAACGCTCCGACCAGCGGCCGGAGCGTCACCCGCAGGGAGATTGCTTAGAAGTCGTCGTCGGGGTTTTGGTCCGGCAGGTGCCGGTGCAAGAAGTAGTCGCCGTGCAGCGGCGCGCGTATCGTCTTGAACGGCCGAGGCGCGCGAGAGAAGTCGAAGCAATCCATGAGGTCGTCAGCGCGCTGATCGGTGGTGCCCAGCGATGGGAGCCCGAAGGTCTCCTCGACGAACTTCAAGATGCTGCCGAACTCGTGCCTCTTGTGCGAAATGTAGGCGGTCTTCGCGTATGGAGAGACGACGATCAGCGGAACGCGAAAGCCGAGCTCGTACGAGTTATACTGCCGCGGCGGCACGTGCTCGTACCATCCGCCCCAGTCATCCCAAACGATGAAGATCGCGGTGTTGTTCCAATAGGGGCTCTTGCCGATCGTGTTGACGACCCACGCGACCCAGGAGGGGCCGGAGCCGTTGTTTCCGGGATGGTCCGAATCTGCCAGTACCGGTGTTACCCAGGCGACGCTAGCCAGGTGGCCGGCCGTGATGTCGTTGATGACGTGCTCCGGCGGTTCGAGCACGTGCTTGCGGTACCCACCGCCGTCGCGGACGTGCAGGATCGCGTCGAAAGCGTTCCACAATCCGGGTCCTCCGTGCGCCTCGTAGTATGCCCAGGTCAACGACTTTGCCTCGAGCAGATCGCTGAGCGCGGGCCGATCGAAGCACGGATAGGCTTGCTGATTTTCATTACCGTCGGCGTCGATCAGCGTGACGAGCGATCCTGGAGCCGAGTCGCAGCCACCCGTAAAGGCTCCATTGGGCGCCTTGGGATTCTCGGCCGCGCGCAACGGCGAACCAGCGGAGATCGTCGAGGTTCCGCTCACGATGTACTGGTGGGCCGGGAAGCTCGGTCCCTGATTGGTCTGGAACATCCGGTCGGCGAATGCGTACTGCTCGGCCAGTGAGAAATACGGCTGCACCTCGTTCTGTGGGACGTACGCATAGGCGCGCACCGCCTTAGGCGGACAGTGCATGCCGCGTTGACAGCGCGATTCCGCGAGGTTGAAGCCGTTGAGCTTGCCGCCCGCATATTCGGTCACGTACGCGGTGTGCTGGTGCGAGATGTCGTAATGAGCCGTGATCGGGATCGGCTGCAGCGTCACTTGCTGGCCGAGAGAATTGTAACCGTAGTTAGCCGTGTCGGCTCCCGGCAGGCCGTGGAAGAGGTTGTCGACGGAGCGGTTCTCTTGAACGATGATGACGACGTGCTGGATGTTCGAGGGCAGGCCGCTTGGCGAGGGGGATAGCATCCGCGGCGCCGAGCTGGATCCGCCCTGTTGGTTGATCGAGCACCCCGCTAACGCAATGAGGAAGAAAAGCTCTGCAAGCCGGGCTCGCTTCATGCCATGACCTCCGATTGGGTGTGGTGAAATGAGCTTTCGGGAAGCCCCAGTCAGGTCCTGGACGAGCAGAAGCGTTGCTCCCGCAAAGCTCTGTGATACAAAGCTAACAACGGAGCTGCAGACGCGCCCTCTCCCGGGGTCGAGCTACGTCACGGTTACTTTGACGGCGACGCTGTTGCCGACGCTGTCGGATATCGTGATTTTGCAGCGTCCCTTGCCCTCCGAGGTCACCTTGAACGACGATTTGGAACTCCCTTGAGCGACCGTTGCGACCGCGGTGTTGCTCGATTTGGCCGTCCAACTGCTCGTGCCGGTCTCGCTAACCGCGACGGTCTTTTTTTGTCCGGGTGCAGAGAACGATAACTTAGTCGGCGTGACCGTCATCGGATCGGTCACGAGCACGTCGAGGTAACCGCCCACCGAATCGACCCAGACGTTGCCGTCGGAGCCGGCTGCCACGGCGTCGGGCCGAGCGCCCGACCCAAGGGGAGGGGTAAACGTCGTTACCGTGTGCGACGTGGTGTTGATTCGGAATACCGTGCCGTCGTTTCCGCTCGCGCACCACGGTTCGCCGTCGGGACCACGTGCGCAGAACTGCTCGGTTTCGTTTGAGCCGAACGCTCCGCCGATCGCAAACGTTGCGACCTTGCCTTTCGGCGTGATGTTCCCGAGCAGCGGTTCATTCGAGAGACAAACAAACCAAACGTTCTTATCGTTTCCGAGTACGACCGCCGCCGGCGTGCACGATGAGACCGGAATAGGAAACATAGTGATCTTCCCCGTTGAGGGAACGACTCGGCCAATAGCGTTGTTCGACGATTCGGCGAACCAGACGTTACCGTCGGAACCAGTGGTTACGCCGCCGTATTGATTGGTCGAGTAGCCGGGAGGATACGCGAACTCGGTGATTTTGCCCGAAGGCGTGATCTTTGCGATGTGGTTAAACTCCGCGAACCACACGTTGCCGTCGGAACCAAGGGCCATGCCGTCGAAAGAGGTAGCGTCACCGCTAGGAATTGGAAACGCTTTCACCGTTCCTTTAACGGTAAGGCGGATGATACTTGAGGACTCATCGCCGATGTAAAAATCCTTGTCGGCGCCCACGGTCATCGAGACGCCGCTACCACCGGCGACGCTCTCAAAAGAGAATTCTTTGACCGAGCCGTTCGCGGAAATACGTGCGAGTCTGTCAGCGTTCTCATCGATGAACCAGACGTTGCCGTCCGGTCCGAGCGCCATCGCGCTATCCAACGCTCCGATCGTGTGTGGGGTAAACTGAACCCACTGCGCGCCTTTGCCTTTTTGCAAAACGAGTGGCGCGCTACGGTACGTCGAATACGCTGAGCTGCCAGGCCACATTTGTTCGCCGGACAGGGAGCAACCTGTAAGCGTGCAGGCCAGGGCGAGGATGACAAAGCGCCGTGCAGACATCGTGGACCTCCTGAAGGGGTGGGTGTTTGTTCTAGCGACCGAGGGCGCGGTCCTCGACTCGGATGCTCCCCGCGAGCGACGGGCTTATTCCGCCTAGCTTCACTCGTCTTCATTCCATTTGACGAACGCCGGTGTCGCGTGAACTGAAAGCTTGCGAACAGGAACGCCGCTCAGCGCGCACGCTTTGCCCAAGAGAACAACCGGTGTACGTCCTCTTGCGCCGGCGACTGCTTTCTGGCATGATTGCGACAATATCCCCGAAGCCCAAAGGAGCACTTATGAAAGCTCTATCTGGTGCCATGCCGCGCGTTTTAGGTGTTTGCACGGTCCTCGTTTTCCTGGGCGGCTGCGGCGGACCGCAATCGCAAGTTGCCGGCGCTGGATCCGTTCCTGATAGCGCCGTGACCGCTGGCCATCACGGCTCTTGGGTGAACCCGCAGGCCAAAAGCGCGCCGGCGCTCGTTTACGTTTCCAGCAGTTTCCCAAACGATCGCGTGTTCATTTACACTTATCCCGGGGGGCAGTTAGATGGAGAAGTCACCGGTCTCCTACAGCCCGCCGGTCAATGCGTGGACGCCAAGGGGAACATCTATATTGCGAATTACGGTGCATCCTCGGTGGTGGAGATTCCTCGAGGAGCTACGTTTCCGGTTAAGACTCTCGGCACGAATGGATCCCCTATCGGTTGCGCCGTTAGTCCAAAGGGCGACCTCGCCGTCGCGAATTTCGATACGCCTGGAGTGCAACCCGGAAACATTCAGGTCTTCAAAGGCGCGTCAGGGGTTCCGAAGCAGTATAACAGCCGCGAATGCGATGAGTTTTTTCCTCCGGGTTACGACAAGAACGGCAACCTCTTTGTGGAATGCTTTGACCCCCTGAAAAAGACGACAAAGGTCGCCTACATTTCGTCGGGCAGCACCTCGCTGAGGATCACTTTGTTCAAGCAGAAGATCACTTTACCCGGCAGCATCATGTGGGACGGCAAGTACCTTGCGGTGACCGATTCGGCATTCGATAACGGGCGTTCGACTGGAATCTATCAGGCATCGCCGACGAGTTCGGGTGACGCTCTCTTGAAAGTCGGGGGCGCCGCTCTACACGATGCCTGCGCCGGTGGCAATACTGAGGTTTTTCAGCCTTTTATCGTGGGCGAGAAGAATACCCCGGTGAACGACGTGCAAGGTACGAAGGTTGCCGGCGGCAACAACGTTTGCGAATATCGCTTCGACTCGTGGCATTATCCTGCGGGCGGCGACGAAAGCTCGCACTTCGAGGGTTCGCCGTATAGTAACGGCCAAGCCGTCACCATCTTGAACTAAGTACCAACGATTTACCGACGTTTTCTTCAAAGCAAACGGTACGTGGCTGGCGATCTCGGCGCAGGAAAACGTTATCGCCCGATAGGTCCAGTTGACGCACTAGCCAGCACACCGGATCCCTTCGAGCTACTGGCTGATTACCGCGCCGATGGGCGCGCTGAGGCCGGAAGCCGTTTTTGTGGGCGATCCGCCGGCAGGGTAGTTGAATCGGTCGGCCGTGGATCCGCTGGGATTGAAATCTCCGCCAACCAGGGCTTTGTCGAGAATGTAGAATTGGACAATGTCGTGGGCGCCGGTAAGCGGCGTCGTGTGCACCAGGTTTCCGGTCGACCCGCTAATCGCGAAGCGGTAAGCGGCGTTGGCGCCGTTGGTCTGATCGCCGACCACGATGTCGTTCCCAATGGCTTCGACGGCGCCGGGGCCCCCGATCGAATGGTTGAGCGTAATATTCTTGAACTTCTTCCCGTTAAACGACGCGAACAAGAATGCGCTGCCGCTGTCGATGCCATCGAGATAGAGACGCCCCTTCCGATCGTACCCCAAATAGTAGGCGACCGCGAAGTTCGGCGGCGTGTAGACGGTCGGCGATCCCGACGCATTCTTGAAGATGGAAACGCTGCCCGGCGGGCCGTTGGTGGTATAGAAGTTCGAAACGGCGAGGTTCCCGCTCGTCGGATCGAAAGAACAGCCCACCGGATATTGATTCGGGTCGTTTAAAGTCGCGATCGGCGTCGTGCCGCCGTGTGCGTACTCGATTAATTGCGACGTTTGGGTGTTAGCGATCCAAACGTTGTTTGCTTTATCGACGCAGTCGCCTTGCGGGTTCGTAAAGCCGGTGAGGGTTCCGACGATCTTGAACTTCGGATACGAATAGACGACGACGGTATTAGTGCCGGCATCTGTGACGTATAGCAGGCTACCTGTTTTCGCAGAGGGGTCCATCCACGAGCGGCCGCGGCTAGAATGAACGACGACCGTGCCGCTGTTTCGAACCGTGGAGGGAAGGCCCGATGTCGCGGTAGGAGCCAGTTGCGAAGCGCCGCCGCTGCAGGCGGCGAGGATTGCGGCGGCTGCGGATGCGCCGACGGTGCATTGGGCCGATCTTAAAATGTTCACTTGAAAAGTGTTACCTCGTTTGTCGTTGCAGTTATGAGAACACAGTGGGTGGCGGAGTCTATTTCATGACCAACGGTGTCGACGCGATCCCTCGAGGGTCTTTGATGCCCGTTATCGTGGAGAATGGTGACATCCTACCTCTCTTATATCCGACCACGTTGAGGTTTTGATTCGTTTGGAAGTAGTAGTCCGAGGCGGTGAATCCGCCATAGGGAGGGCCCTGCTTCTCGATACCTTTCGTAATGAATGCCCACGGACTGGTCATTCCGGATTTATAAACACTGACGGCGGAGCCGGCGAAGTCGGAAACGTACATTTCGCCTCGCTCTCCAATGGAGACGTCAGTAGGTCCGTTAAGCCCGGACAGGCCGGCGTTGTGCGGCGTGGACGAGCCAGCGGGAATCTCGTCAACCTGGTTGCCGAAAGGGTTGGCGACCCAGACGTTGTTGTTCTCGTCGGTCGCGAGGCCGCCGGCTTGACCGTAACTGCTGAAATTGATCGTCTCGAAGGGCGACGTCTCGCCCGCTTTGTAACCAACGATCGAGTTACTGTCGAGATTAGTAGCGAAAAGTTCGCCATGAGAATCGACGGCAACGGAGTAGGGATTGTCGAGCCCGTCGGTGATCGTCAGACTCGGTGAACTCGAGCCGGCCTTATAGATGGTTATCGAACCGATATTGGGGCTGCCGCCGAGCAGGTTGGCAACGTAGAGCGTTCCTTTCTTATCAACGGCCAAACCGACCGCATAATCGATCCCTGTGGTAATCGAACCCTTCGGTGATGGACTCGGCGTATTAGGATCGTACATCAACACCTGATTGTTCTGAGGATCGGCCACGAAAAGAATTTGCCGTTGGTTCTTCTTATCGGGCCACACGTGCGGGAGATTCCATGGGTGAGGGACGAGCGGCACGAGAGATGGCCCGACGACCGCCAAACCATCCACGAGGCGCGTGCCGGGCGGAACGTGGCCTGAGGATGGTAGTAAGGAAGACGATTGACCGGGGCTTAGCGATCCCGAGTTGCTGGAACACCCGGCTGCGACTGCGACGGTAGCGGCGAGGAGCGCGCGGAACCGTAGGGCTTTGAACACCTGTAGCCTCCAAGGCAACGTTACGTGTAGGGTCTATTGAAACTCGCTCGGCTCGGTGGCGAATCCCGCAGGGTTGCTGAAGCCACCCGCGATAGGATACTGGAACTTCCCAGACGGGTAGGCAAAGCGATCGACGACGTTGCCGATGGCGTCCCCAGCGAAGAGCAGCTTGCTGCCGTGATTGAGCGCGATGCTGTAGGGCGCCCCGCCGTTCGGTAACACAATGGATTGCGAGGTTTGCGTTTTTCCTGGCGGGAAAACCAAAATTTCGGATGGTAGTACCTGCTGCACGACCAACACGTTGCCAGCCGAGTCAACCTGAATTCCTGCGCCATACGCAAAGGCGAGGTTGAGATTCTTACCGGTTTTGGTGCCGGGTTTGTACTCGTTGACCGCGGAGCTGCCCTGGTTGTTGAGAGCGTACATCACGTAGAGATTTTGCTTGGCGTCGAGTGCGAGCGAGAGCGGAGCGCCTCCACTAAAATCGGACAGACGATATTCTTTCGAAACATATCCCTTCGGATAAACGGCGACCCAACCGTTGTTGAGGAGGTTGAAGTTTGCGATATAGATGGTTCCGTCTTTGGCGACGGCGGTGTCGGTCGGTTCTGAGAGGTCGGTCGAGTAGGTTTTGCCGGGCGACGTCACACCGGGCGCGTAGCGCTGTACGACCCACTTTCCGTTATGCTCACCCGAGTCGGCCACGTAGAGATTCCCCCTGCGATCGGTCGTCAATCCGACTGGAGACGTGATCCCGTTCGTAATCGTTGCGATCGGCTGCTGGGCCCTCCCGCGCTGATGGAAGACTTCGATCGCGTTTGCTCCAAGATTCGACACATACGCTAACGGCGACGCTGCGTGCGCATCGTAAGAGGCGCTACCGCGCATCGGATGGAGAAGGGGCAAAACGCCGGCGCCAGGCCCCACCCGGTATGCGCCCAACGGATATGGGGTGACGTTGAGAGATTCCGCTGCTGGCCGATCGAGCGGCGAGCCGCCGACGGCGCAGCCGGCAAGAGCCGCCGTCGCGCTTGCTAGGATACACAACAGTTTAAACGTCATACTTGTCCTTCTATTGGCCACGCGAGCCAGTCTTAATTTAGGCATTGGATTTGAACCCCTCGGGAAGCACGGATTGAGCGCCGGCAATCGCGGCTAAATCTGTGCTCAAGCGTTTAAACGTGGCAGGGCGTTTGTCCAGCATAGCAGATCCCGCCTTAGTCCCAAGTTTGGGCTGCCGCCGTCAAGCGGGCGAACGAGATCCTCGCGTGTGCAAGTCGATCCAGTTGACCGGCGACTAAGTTCTCGTAAAGAGCGCCACCGCGTTGCGCTCCCACGTTTTGCCGTTGTCGGCGGAGAAAGACTGAACGAATCGGCACGATCGCGCAGTAATGTCGTCGAAAACGTAGCGAACGAGGATCGTCCGCCCAGCATACGTTTCGCGGTCATAGAGTTCGCCGCGACCGCGGCTAAAGCGACCCACTGCCGGAGGAGAAAGGACGGTTCCGTCGGCCGTATCGACGCTATAGTCGCTCCATTGCCTCATCTGAGGATTGTAGGTGCGCAACATGATCGTCTCGATTCGGCCCGCGCCGCGACGCAGGTCGAGCTCTCCAACGTTTGCGCGTCCGTTCCAAAGCCGCTGGACGACAAGCGATCCGATGTAGGCGCGCCAGTCGTGCGAGCCGGCTAACCGCCGCGGAAGGCGCTCCAAGTCCACGCGCCAGGTTCCAATCTGAAAGTCGAAATCGCCCGCACCACTCGAAGACTCACCGCCTGGTGCATGCGAACGCTTGGCGCTCGGTATCTTCGCGTACGAAGCAATCCACAAAGGATGCCATGTGCTGCCGTCGGTCGAGTACGAGATGACGTCGCGATAGGTCGTTTCGGTGAGGCGTGTCGTAACCGTGCGCACGCGAGCCTGCCGGCCGCCGATGCAGGTGCTGTCGAAAAAGACGCCTTGACCGTTCTCGAAGCGTCCGATCGAGGGAGGTCGCACCTTACCGTCGCTGCTGCTTGCGAACGCCAGTTTCCACTGCCCCGTCGAGGGATCGTACGTGCGCAGCTGCAGGCCTTCGATGCTTCCCGTTGGCCCGGTAATCTCAAGGACGCCGATATTCGCGCTGCCGCTGAGCAGCGGAGTCACGACATGCGTGCCGTCGTACCGCGTCCAGTGTGCCGACGCGCCTCCCGGATCGAGCAGTCGCGAAACATGAACGCGCCAGGCACCGAACTGGTAATCGAAAGCGTGGGGCGGATGGGCGAGCGCCGTCAGGAGAGCGGCGGCTAGGAGCAGCGAGGTGTGGATCATCTCGCGATTTTAGGGCAGGAGTGGCTCTTTGTAACGTGCCACTTCTTGGATAAATGAAGGAGCCGGTTCTGCTCGAGCCCCTCTTCCCTGACCGAGGGTCGGGGGAGAATCTTGCGGTCCAGCTTGCCCGGCGGTTGCGCGACGCGATCGAGCGGGGAATGATCCGCAGCGGCACGCGGTTGCTGGGCAGCCGCCAACTCGCCAAGCGCTTGGGGCTGGGCCGCAACACGGTGACCCTTGCATTCGAACTACTTGTAGCCGAGGGTTACCTCGATGCTCGCGCCGGAGCGGGCACCTTCGTTGCGGCAGCAAATGCCCAGCGCCCCACCGGCAAGGTCTACACGGTCCGGCCGCCGCCGGCGCGCGCGCGGAAAACGGAGTCGCTGCGCGCATACTTCGGCGCTGCGACCGGAGCCGGCCCGCTACGCCCTGGAATGCCGGATCTTTCGAGGTTTCCGACGGCGGCATGGAAGCGTTGCGCGCGAAGAGCGCTTGTCGTTTACGATCGGGAGTTGGGCTACGGTGCGGCATCCGGTCTTCGCGCGTTGCAAGAAGCAATTACAACGCACGTACGCCAGTTCCGCGGCATAGCGGCGCAGCCGGAACAGGTCATCGTCGTCGAGGGTGCCCAGGCGGCGCTGCATCTCGCTGCGCTCGTGCTGAGCTCACCGGGGGATCGCGTGGCAATCGAAGATCCGTGCTATGCGCTTGCGCGCGCGGCATTCGAGCTGTACGGCTTGAAAGCGCACGCCGTGCCGGTCGATTCGCACGGTATCGAGCCCGGCCGGCTGCCACGTAAGGCGCGCCTGGCGTTTGTCACGCCGACCCACCAGTTCCCGCTCGGCGGAACGCTCCCGGTCGCACGTCGCCTCGAGCTGTTGTCGTGGGCAAAAAGCGCGGATGCCTACGTCCTGGAAGACGATTACGACAGCGAGTTCACGACGAGAACCCGGCCGCTAGCAGCACTTCAGAGTCTCGACAGCGATGAGCGCGTTCTTTACATCGGCAGCTTTAGCAAGACGTTGGCTCCGGCGGTACGTCTCGGATATCTCATCGTGCCGCCGCATCTTGCGGGCGCTTTTCGCGTAGCGCGGGCGAGCTCGAGTCTCGGGGTGTCGGTCCACTTGCAGGCGACCGTTGCCGATTTCATGGACCGAGGCAACTTCGCTCGCCACATTCGCCGATTGAACGCAATCTACGAGCGACGACGGGAGATCTTGGTCCGGGCATTAGGCCCGCGTCTTCGCAGGCCATTTCGGCTGGGACCCGCGCAGATGGGACTTCACGTCGCGCTCATCGGCGACCGAAGCCTCGAAGATAAGCGTCTGGCGTTGATGCCGGACGGGCAACGGTTCGTCTCGCTTTCGCAACTCTGCGTGAAGCGGACCGATTGCCGCGGATTCCTCTTGGGCTTCGCTAACGGAACCGATGCAGAGATCGAGCGCGCCGCAGGGCAGTTGGCGACGCTGGTCGCGTCGTCGCAAGGTCCGACTCAAACCTCGTGAGAGGCGCCGGCGGAGTCGAGGGAGGACTACCAGAAATGCCGTCAAGATGTCAGCCTATGTCATCGTCAACGTAGACACGAAGCATCCGCAGGAGTACGAGCGCTACAAGGAAATGGCGCAGAAAACGGTCGCCCAATACGGAGGACGTTACCTCGTACGCGGCGGTCAGATGAATGTGTTGGAGGGTTCGTGGGAGCCGACGCGGATCGTCATCCTCGAATTCCCTTCTTACGAGAAAGCCCACGAGTGGTGGCACTCGGCCGAGTACGCTCCGGCGAAGGAGCTGCGCCAACGGCTGAGCGCCAGCGATCTCCTGATCGTCGAGGGTTACAAGCACACGTCTTGACGTGAAGGCGTCGTGAGAGAGTTTCGACTCAAAGCCTGCGAAGATTCGCCCAATGAATCGGACGCTTCTGACCGCCGCGCTCCTTGCCGCTTCGCTTTTCGTCTTCGTGCAGGGAAGCGCGCGCGCCGCCCAGCCCTACGCCGCCTTCACTGCGGGGGCGCACGCTTCTCGGGGCCTGTTCACCATCTGGGAGAAAGAAAGCGGAACGTATCTCGAGCTGGCGCCGAGTCAACTAGACACGGATTTCCTGGAGACGATTGCGCCCGGGAACGGGATCGGTAAGAATCCCGTCTGGTGGGGCGATACCGATTACCGTCCCACGCAGATCGTCCGCTTCGAGCGACGCGGCGACGCCATCGTCATGGTGTGGAGTACGGAGGAGCAAATTTGAGCCTAATAGACGACTATCTCAAGACCATTGAACCGGTGAAAAGGAAAGAGCTCGAACGGATTCGTGCGCTGGCGAGAGCGGCCGTGCCGAGCGCAGAGGAAGCGCTCTCATACGGCATGCCAACGCTCAAATACGCGGGCAAACCGTTCCTTGGATTTGACGCTCATAAGGATCACATCGGCATCTACCCCTACAGCGGGCACGTGATCGAGACGCTGAAAGACGAGCTCAAGGCCTATTCGTCGTCGAAAGGCGCAATTCGCGTTCCGCTCGATAAACCGATTTCGAAGACCACGCTGCGCAAGATCATCAATCGCCGGCTACGGGCAATACGCGCGGAGACGAAACCGGAATAACCTCGGGCCTGCATTAGAAGGTCAGGCAGCTACGGCACCGGGGAAGAGTACGTCTTAACAGGAACCGAATGACTTCCCAAACCAAAAAATCAAGGAGCACTCGTGAACGCACTAAAAATCGTGGCGCCGCTGATCGCGGCGCTCGCCATTGCCGCTTGTAGTTCGAGCGGCTCTTCGAATATGCCGGCGGCCGGCACTTCGCGGCAATCCTCGCTGACCCACGCACACGGCATCGTACCCGATTGGCTAGCGAAGGGTCAGGCGCGTCCCGTCTGCCCGCAAGTCACCGGGCGGCCCACCTGTCTCGCGCTTACCGAGCACGGAATTCAGCCCCCCTGCGTCGGCTCGGCGTGCGGCTGGGCGCCGATCGACCTCGAGACGCGCTATAAACTGCCGATCACCAAAGGATCGGGCCAGGTCGTCGCAATCGTCGACGCCGGCGACAACCCCGACGTGGCTACCTCCATCGCGACGTATCGCACGCAGTTCAATCTTCCCCCCGCGAACTTCAACAAGTACAATCAGGAAGGCCAACAGAGTAACTATCCGACTTACACGGGGTGGTCCGTCGAGATCGCTCTCGACGTCGACATGGTATCGGCGGCATGCCCGCTCTGCACGATCGACCTCGTCGAGGCCAATAGCTCGAGTTCGAGCGATCTCGACGCGGCCGAGTTGGAAGCGGTGAACCTCGGCGCTCACGTCGTCAGCAACAGCTGGATTTGCTACGGCTCGATCGGCTGCGTCGACAACTCGGACTTCGACCAGCCCGGCGTGGTCTATACGGCCGGGTCGGGCGACAGCGGCTACAACCAGAACGGCGCGCCGGAAGCGCTCGATACTGTCGTTTCGGTCGGCGGCACGCAGCTCGCGAAGACCGGCTCGACGTACAGCGAAACGATCTGGAACGGCGCCGGCGGCGGCTGCGCCACGGGCGAGACCAAGCCGACGTGGCAACACGACCCGGGCTGCACTTCGCGCACCGATGCTGACATTTCCGCTGAAGCTGGATGCAGCCCAGGCGTCGCGGTCTACGATCAGTTCGACGGCGGTTGGGGAGGCGTTTGTGGAACGAGCGCCGCCACGCCGCTCGCCGCTGCGATCTTCGGCCTCGCCGGCAACGCGAGCTCGCAGAATGCCGGACAGAAGTTCTGGATGCTCAGCGGCAAGCAACGCAGACACGACCTGCACCCGATCCTTCTCGGCAACGACGGCCAGTGCAGCGGCGAATACCTTTGCACGGCCGGTACGCATCAGTTCAAGGACTACTCCGGCCCGGGCGGCTGGGGAAGCCCGAAGGGGCTCGGCGCGTTCTAACGCGCGCGGGCGGTTCGATCAAGAGGCGGGCGCGAGAGCGTCCGCCTCTCCGTTATTCGGTACGCTAGCCTGCGGCGCCGGCGGTGCCGAACGAGCGTATTGCTTCGACGAAGGCAGTGCCATAGCGCTCGAGCTTGACGTCGCCAACGCCACCGACCTGCCGGATCTCCTGCAGCGTGACCGGTTGGCGCTTGCACAGCTCGCGTAAGGTCGCGTCAGAAAAGACGACGTAAGGCGGAACACCGCGATCGTCCGCGAGACGCTTGCGCAAACTGCGCAGGGTCTCGAACAGCGCGTCGTCATGGACGGTAGGCACTCCCCGAAGCCGGCGGCCGCGGCGCTTCTCGATCTTGGCGACGAAGCGCGGCATGGCAAACGCGAATGCACGGTGCTCTTTGAGCGCACGCAATCCTTCCTCGGTTACGAACAAGGTCCGATGTTCGGAGTCCTGTTCGATGCAACCGGTCCGCACGAGCTCGGAGAGCAGCGCCATCCATTCGCCTTTACTCTGCTCGGCACCGATTCCGAACGTCGAGAGGCGATCGTGTCCCCATGTGACGACCTTCTCCGTGCGCTTTCCGAGCAGCACGTCGACGATGTGATGCGCACCGCTCGAAAATCCGCTGTGCTCGTACACGCGATAGATACATGAGAGCAGCTTTCGAGCGTCCTGCGTGCCGTCGACTTGTTTCGGCGGCTGCAGACAGTTATCGCAGTTCCCGCACTGGTCGGCGACCGCGTCCTCGCCGAAATAGCGCAACAGGTGACTCCGGCGGCAATGCGTAGTCGCCGCGAAATCGAGCATTTGTCGCAGAAGGCGCTCGGCCTTTTCGCGTTCCTGCGGGTTCTCGATCTGGCGAATGAAATGGCGCTGCTTTGCCGCATCGCCTCCGATGAAGAAGAGCGCACAATCGCTGGCGAGGCCGTCCCGGCCGGCACGCCCGGTCTCCTGGTAATAGCTTTCGACGTTCTTGGGCAGATCGTAGTGGACGACGTAGCGCACGTTGGGTTTGTCAATGCCCATGCCGAAAGCGATTGTCGCACACATGACGCGGATCTCGTCGCGAATGAAAAGCTCCTGGTGACGAGCGCGCTGCAGCGGCAGGAGGCCTGCGTGGTACGGGCGAGACGAGATGCCGGTCGCGGAAAGCTTCGCCGCCAGCTCTTCTGCCGAGTTGCGGCTTTGCACATAGACGATGCCGCTCTCGTTCGCCCGGGCCGTGCACCATGACAGCAGTTGGTTGACCGCGTCGGCTTTTTCGAAGACGGCATAATGCAGGTTCGGCCGGTTGAAACTTGCAACGAAGCGGCGCGGCTTCCGCAACTCGAGAAAGCGCTCGATGTCGTCGCGCACGCGCGCGGTCGCCGTCGCAGTGAGCGCCAGCATCGGAACATCGGGGTAACGCGAACGCAGCGACGCGATCTGGCGGTACTCGGGCCGAAAGTCGTGCCCCCATTCGCTGACGCAGTGCGCTTCGTCGACCGCTATCCTGCGCAAGCCCCAGCGCGCCAAGCCGGCCAGAAACCCCGCCATCACGGTGCGCTCCGGAGCAACATACAGCAGGCGATACGCACCACGGTCGAGCGCTGCCAGGCGATGCGCGGTCGCCGACGGATCGATCGAACTGTTGAGGAAGGTGGCCGGAATGCCATTGGCCTCGAGCGCGTCGACCTGATCTTTCATCAATGCGATCAGTGGCGAGATGACCAACGTGAGACCTGGCTCGAGCAGTGCCGGCAACTGATAGCAGAGCGATTTCCCGCCGCCCGTCGGCAGGAGCGCGAGCACGTCATCTCCCGCTATCGCCGCCTCGACGATCTCGCGTTGCAGCGGCAGAAACGACTTATATCCAAAATGATGCTTGAGCGCCTCATCAAGCGTCATGTTACCGCCTGACGTCGAGGCGCTGCGGCGCCGCTCGAATGCTGCGACTGATCATACTAATTGAGGGTCAATAATGGCAGGTCAATTTTCAGCGAAGAAGCGCGAACACCTTTGGCGCCTTTGCGAAGCGTCGGGTAGCGAAAACGTATGCGGGATGTGAACGAAATCTTAGTCCCAGCGAGATTCGAAATGTCATGCGGCGGCGCTGGCCTTTCCGTGTGGTGCTGAATAGTGCGATATAGTGCGGTTCAGCAGCGGGGCGGTAGGGGCATTCAGACCCGTGGTTAAACGAACGTCATGCGTTTAGCCTTTTGCGTTCTGTTCTTGCTTTGCGCGGTTTCGTTATGGGCCGCGACAACATCGGCGCAGACGACCACCCAGCCGATAGCAGGCCCTTACGCTACATTGCCCCCGGGGCCCGTGTCCTCACAGCAGACGATGAAGCCAATCCAGATGCCCTCGCCATCTACGACGGCGCTGCCGGGCACGCCACAAGCGAGCAGCACCCCATAGCAGATGCCGGCTGTGAGTGTCCTGATCATCGAGGGCGTTACCGGGACGGGAAAGACTTCAGTAATCGCCGCGTTGCAGGCCCTGTCGACGTTCGAATTGATCGATGAGGTCGCGACGTTCGACGATTTCATGACCGAGTTGTTCGCCGATCCGACTGCCGCGGCGCATCGAGCGCATGATCGCATGGCGGCGATCCTTGATAAAATCGAGCAGCACGCCCACTCCAAGCGCTATTTACTGGAACGCTTCCACTTCTCGCAGCTCGCACCGGGCAGCGAATGGGAATGGTATCAGGACATCAACGAACGCTGCGAGGCATTAGCGGCCAAGGTTGTCGTGCTCGTTCTTCCTGACAACGAGATAGCGCGGCGTTCACTGTACCGACTTGAGCATGGAGGGAAGGACTGGCAGAACCTCATCGCCCGCTACGGATCAGAAGCGAAAGCGTTGCGTGTTATTAGGGATTCACAAGCGGCGCGGATTAGAGCGGTCGAAAAAAGTTGCCTTCAGCACCACCAGCTAGATACAACGGAAAAGACATGGAGGCGTTACGCCATGGATATTACGGATTGGGCTGGCTGGCCGACAATTCTTGGGATGCAAACCGAGCGTAATGTACCTTAGACTCGCGCCGGTCGCTTAGACTATTCGCTTTGGATCTGCGGTCCCGCTAACCGTTCTCTGGGGATTTGCTCCTGTCGTTGGAGCGCGCACGATCTTCCTTTAGGAGGGTTGCCAACAGCATCGGGCGTGGAACCTCATCGTCGGATGGCCTCCCGCGAAAAACTCCGCGCCAATGGTGTCTATCCATCTGAATCCCGCAAAAGATCGATAATGCTACGGCTATCGACACGAGAAGCACGTAAATCACGTTATCGAGCGATTCGGGCATTTTCCAGATGATTCCGCCAGGATGGGTACGCTGGCTGAGGCAACGCCGGCCCGGGCAACCACGACGGTGTCGCGTGGATGGACGCTCCCGCCGGATAGGTCAAGGGCCGATGAATTGAGAACCGGCGAGAACCATGGATAGCGCAATAGACGGTATTGATCCAGGGGCTAAACCCAGCGGGACGGGCTGCGCGGAATGTCTGGCATTGGGCGGCTGGTGGCTACACCTCCGCCGCTGCGCCAAATGTGGTCACATCGGCTGTTGTGACACCTCGCCGAGCCAGCATGCTACGAAGCACAATCAGCGTACCGGTCATCCGGTGATTTCAAGCTTCGAGCCTGGAGAGAGCTGGTTCTACAGTTATCGATCCGAGGAATTCCTTGAGGGTCCAACGTTATGTCCCCCGGATTCGCATCCATTGGATCAGCCCGTTCCCGGGCCGGCGGCCCGCGTACCAAGAAATTGGAAGAATCTACTACACGAATGAAGTCGCGCGCGTTCGTTAGGAAACGTTATGGAGTTGCAAAGTGATTCGCCTTGGTGATCATGTTGTTGTGAAGGGCGAGGATGAGGAAGCGATCGTCACCGCCGTACATCCCGACTCACAAATCGAAATCGAATTCCTTGAGGCGTCGGAGGGGGGGCCTCGGCGGAGGCGCTACGCTGCAGAGGCGCTCGAGAAGATCTCGCGATAAGCAAGACGCCCTCAACGTCTGGGTAGTCCGGACGCTGCTATGAGCTTAAAATATCAGAAGTCGTCGTCGGGCTCTTGGTTCGAAATCGCTTGATTCAAGAAGTAGCTGGGCGGCAACGGCGCCTGAATCTTCGTGAAAATGCGCGGCGGCATCGAGAACTTGAAACAGTCGGCGAGGTCGTCGGAGCGAACGTCGGTTGTGCCAAGCGATCCGAGGCCGAGCGCCTTTTCAGCGAACTTCAAGATACTGCCGAACTCGTGCTGGCGGCGCGAGACGTAGCCCTCCGGCGTGTAAGCGGAGATGACGACTAGTGGAACGCGGAATCCCAGCTCGTAGCTGTTGTACTGCGGCGGCTTCACATGGTCGTACCATCCGCCCCAATCGTCCCAGGTTAAAAAGATCGCGGTGCTGTCCCAATACTTGCTCATGCCGATCGCATTGACGACGGAGGCAACCCAGGAGGGCCCGGATCCGTCGGTAAGGCCGGAATGATCCGACGCAGCGGCCGACGGGGTCACCCACGCGACGTTGGCGAGGTTCCCGCCGGCGATATCCGTCAGCACTTGGGAGGGCGGAGCCACGACGTCGGTCGCAAATTCGGGACTCTTTCGTATGTGCCGGATAGCGTCGGGCCCATTCCAGAGGCCGGGCCCGAGATGTTGTTGATAGTAGTGCCACGTTAAACCGCTCGCTTCGACCAGATCGATCAGGGCCTGCCTCTCGAAGCAAGGATAAACGCTGCGGTTTTCTTCGCCCGCGGGATCGATTGTCCACACGTGCGAACCGGGCGGCGAGTCGCAGCCGCCAGTGATCCTGCGGTGTGGGTCTGCCGTGTATGCATTCTCCGACGCCCGTAACTGCGAGCCGTTGCGGATGGTCGACGTGCCGCTCAGGATATACTGGTGAGCCGGAAAGCTCGGCCCCTCATTCGTTTGGAACATGTGGTTGGCAAACGCATAACTCTCGGCCATCACGAAGTAAGGCTCGACTTCACGCCGCGGCACGTACCCGTAGGCGCGGATATCTGGCGCGGGGCAGTGTGAATTTTTCTTGCAAACGGACTTAACGTTGTTGAATCCGTCGAGCCTGCCGTCGTCGTACTCCGTCGTGAAGGCGAGATGTTTGTGGCTGACGTCGTACGGCGCGGTGAGGGGCTCGGGCCGGAGGTCGACGATCTGCCCGAGCGAGTTCTTGCCCTGGCGCACGGTGTCGGCTCCCGGCAAACCGTTGAAGAGGTTGTCCGTCGAGCGGTTCTCCTGAAATATGATCACGACGTGCGTGATCTTACCGTTGCCCAAGAGCATCCGACCGGATCCCTGAGCCAACGCCGCCAGGCGAGTGGCAAGGGAAGTGTTAGGAATTGCGGGCATGAGTCCTTGGAATGAGCTTTGTGTCGCGGGCCGTTGACCGCATCCCGTAGACAAGCACAGCGTGCCAATCAAGAACAGTTCTAGTTTTCTCAACCTGCAAGTACCATCAGCGCGCCAACACTTACACGCTGACGCGTGCTTCCCTCGCCAGCCCCCAAAGATGGCGCCGGCGAGGGCCCAGAAGTCGTCGTACGGGTTCGCTGGACTCGCTGCTCGGAAACGCTTCACGCGAGTCACCGTCAGTCGAATCTTGAGCATGCCGAAGCTCGCCGTATTAGCAATCCCGACCACGCGCAATGGGTGACGCCGAAAAAGGAGATCCGAGGGAATGTGCCATCTCGGGGCGAAGCCACGCACCGGCAAATCATAAGCGGAATGGCATCGCAAGTCCGAAGGGAAGCGAGATGAAGAGGGTGCGACGCATCTTTATTGTTGCAACAGTTCTGCTTTTTGCTGCAGCATGCGGCGCCAACGTGACCGGTCTCATTCCAAAATCCGGTTCGCCGTCAACCCGGGACGGGTTTGAAAGTGGCAACCCGATGGCAAGTGATGGTCTGCTCTATGTGGCGAATAATGCCGGATCCGGATCCGTGACCGTCTACGCTGCAGGCGAGACTTCCCCGTTGCGATCCATCACATCAGGCGCCAGGAAGCCAGATGCAGTAGTGGTCGACGCTAGCGGAAGGCTGTACGTCGCAAACGTCGCCAGCCGTTCAAAGAACACCGTTTCGGAATATGACATCGGGCAGACAACGCCGAAGCTGCAATTGACCGGCCTCTTCTTGTGTTGCGGCGCCTCCAATCAGCAACAGGAGCTTGCCTTCGATAAATCGGGGGACCTCTACGTCGCCAACGGAGGCGGCTGCCCTCCAAACAACGTCATTAATGTTTATGCTCCCGGGCAGAAGATTCCGCTGAGAGTGCTGAGCTTGCCGCACAACGAGTGTAAACCGTTCGCCCTAGCCTTCGACCAACAAGGCAATCTCTTCGCCATTACTCAGACCTACCCGACTCATCATGGTTCCATATACGAGTTTGCGCCGGGGCAAACAACCCCGGAGCTAAAGATTCCCGATACCAACTCACCGATCGGACTAGCGTTCGACTCGCATAACGATCTCTACGTCGTGAACAACGGCAAGGGTCCCCACGGGGCGGGCGCCAGCATAAGTATTTACGCCCCCGGCCAGACGACACCCATGCACACGATTCGAGGGCTCAAGTACGCGCTCGCAGCCGCTCTCGATCGGTCCGACAATTTGTACGTTGCCGATACTGGAGACAATCTCGTCGAGGTCTACGCTGCAATGAGCCACGCCTTGCGGGAAACGATCCAATCGTGTTTTCCTGTCGGGGTGACTCTTGATGCATCGGACAATCTCCTCGTCACTAGCGGCTGCAACACGGTAAGCGTCTTTGCGCCGGGTAGCACGTCGCCATTCTTGACGATGTCGAAGGGCATGAATAATCCGGTAGCGCTGGCGATGGGTGCGGGTGCGGCGCCGCCGTTGCCCTGTCGTAAGACCGGCTCCGGTGACAGCACCACGATTCAGTGCAGTTTCAAGGCGAACGCGACGACGATCTCGACGAGCGAAGGCGCGCCGTACGGTGACGACGACTTTTGGACTCTAACCGACAGCATCCCGTCAATTAGTAATGGTTCCTATGGACCGACTCGCGTAATTAGATCGTACATTTGCCTCAGCGGAATGCACCCGATCAACAGATGTACGGTCTCGAAAGTTCCGACGGGCCCGCTGACCAAAGCTGAGCTCAGCGGGATCGCCAACCGCCTCGTGCTCTTCCGTGGAACCGGCGTTCGGACGATGATCCGCTTCACGTACAATTTTGGGCCGATCGGAGCGAAGGATGCTCCGCTGAAAACAATTCTCACGCACCTCCGTCAGCTGGCGCCGATTCTCAAGGCGAACAAGGACGTTATTTTCGGCATGGAGGCGGGCTTCATGGGCACGTGGGGAGAGTGGCACGACTCGACAGCCGGCAACGATAACGAGACGGCGAGAAATTCTCTTTTGAAGGCCGAGTTCGCCGACTTTCCAGACATGTTTCCTATCATGATCCGCCAACCAGGTTCAACGATCGCCTATTTTAAAGGCAGCACAAAGATTCATCCGCAGGCCGGGATGCACGACGACTGCTATGCGTCACAGGACAATAAAAGCAACGGCGGGGATACTGATTGCGAAACGTTCAACGGTGGCGTCAAGTGGTACCAGAACCCCCTGGGCGTTTCATCGGCAGAGCTTCGCAAGTACGGTGAAGGACAGTCCACTAAATCGGTTTTTGTCGGAGAGTTTACCGGGACGAACGTTTCGTCGCCACGACAGCACTGTTCGGAATTTCTGTCGTATGCTTACTCGTTGCACCTACAGTCTTTCATCCTCGACCCCGGTGCGCCGATTCAAAAGCTCTGGCGATACGAGGGCTGCTGGAGCACCGTCTTCAACGGCATCGGCGCGCGAATCGTCCTCCTCGACTCGAAGGTTGCAGGGCCGATCGACCCAGGTGCCAGGTTGCACGTATCGCTGTCAATGGCAAATGAAGGGTTTGGCCGGGTGGTCCGAAGCCGGCCCGTTTCGCTCGTGATCCTAAACAGAGATGCGGTTGTCTCAAACACACCGCTCGGGTCGCTCGACCTACGAAAACTAGCATCGGCGAGACCTGAAAAAAAGGTAACCTTCTCCTTTGACGCGACCCTGCCGGCTAAGCTGCAGCGAGGCGCGCTGACGATGGCTTTGTATATTGCCGATCCCGACGAACCTACAGAGCCGGCGTATGCGTTGCCTTTAAACAGCGACGATTCCAAAGGGCACCCGATCTTCGACGCACTCACCGGCTATAACACGATCGCTACCCTCGTCCAGTAGCACTCCTCGGTAAGCGTTGGCGCGGGATCATCGGATCTTGCGGAGAGCTCGGGGGTGCGAAAATCCCAAGGGCGATGAGCTGCTAAAGTGAATTCGAAGGATACCGTGCTGGAAAGCCACGATCGATGCTGGCCCAAAGGTGACTTGCGATGATTCGAAACCCGACCGCGTTGGCTGTAAAGGTCGCAACCGCCGCTGCCGCCTGAACCAAAGGAGTCGCTCGGAAGATTTCGCCGAGCGCGAACGCGACCGCGGCGCCAGAAACGACGCTCGTCACAAAGGAAATGACGACGTACGTTGGCATGAGTCTCTGCCACCAACTCGGTTCCGATCCCGAAAAAGCCGATCGCGATAAGCGAAGCCGACACGATGGTCAAAAACATTGTGGAGCGGCCTTGCATATCTTGGAGACAAAGCTGACGTGCACTTTGAAGCGTGAAATGCTCGGTCGTCAGAATCGTTAGATCGTGCGTCCCCGTATTTTCATTTAGCATTTATCTGACCGGGAGAAGCCGCGTTTAACGAAGCCCGTTTTCGTCGGATAGACGCCACCGCGTCACGCCTAATGCGCCGCAAAAACCGTCGCGGGTATCGGTTGATTCAAACGGTAATCGCCATATACAATCTGCGCGTTACCGCTGTAGCTCGGGAACTTTGCAACTACGGTTGCGCTGCGTGGCAGATGATATTGCGTGATGCCGTGGTGGCGCTGGAAGGCTACCGTCAGCGACGCCCCGTTGGTATACGAGAAAATAATCGACTCGATACCATAGGTGGTGGCGCTGATCCACATCGTCATGGTTTTGACGCGGCTCTCGCGCTTTGGGGTGCCGGTTAAGAGGTAGGCGGTGTGGTGGCCATGCGGTTGCGAGACCGGCTGCGCGATCGCGTAATCACGCAACCAAGTTTGCGGCGTCCCCATCGTCGAGAGCGTGTTGCCCAGTCCGCGTGCGTAACTCGGCGGATTGTCGAGGTGGAGCGCCTGTTCGTCCGGAGCCTGATAATATTGCGTTCCGGTCATCTTGAATGGCACCGAGACGAACGCCACTCTGACGCTGCCGCTGATCGTGACTGGGACCTGATAGGAGCTGAGGCCTTGCCATCGACTTTCGCTGCGATGCAAGATGGCCGCGGCATCAAGCGTTGGCGCGGGGGAAGGGGTTGCCGCCAGACCGACGGCGCCGAGAACGAGCGCTAAGCTCGGTAACACGAGAACTAGCACCAACCCCGCTTCGACCGGCGCTAGTTCGTCCCTGCCGTGTCCAGAATAGCAAAGTTGTTCCTCTATGTTCATTACAATCGTGACGACCGCAACGCATATGTGAGCGCGCAGAGTGCGGCGAAACGATGCAGCCTACTTCTTGCGCCAGCCAGTTGGCGGCATACCGGATGATGACTTCTAAAGGATAACACCCACTCGTGTAGCTAAGCACGGCGAATGCATCGCGCGCGCTTCTTGACTCTCTTCGTCATCACGGCGCTCGCAAGCTGCTCCCAGAGCTCTGCACCGCCGTCCTCTCCATCGTCCGCTCGCTCAGCCGGTCAGGGCCGAGGCCTTTCTGGGACCTCACCGATACAGCACGTCGTCATTGTGGTTCAAGAAAATCGGACGACGAACGACCTATTCAACGGTCTTCCCGGCGCCGGGACCGTGCGCGTGGGGCAAAACTCGCTCGGCGAGACGGTGCCGCTCCACCCTCGGCCGCTGACGGCGCCGTATTTCATCGGCCACTCGCATACCAACTTCGAGATCGAATATGCAGGCGGGCAGCTCAACGGCTTCGATCTCGTAGCGTCCCGATGCAAACAACATCGGAAGTGTCCACTCCCTGGCGCCCGCGCGTACGGGTACGTTCCCGAGAGAGAGGCCAGACCGTATTTCGTTATGGCGCAACAATACGCGTTCGGCGCCAAAATGTTCGAAACGAATCAGGGCCCGAGTTTCCCCGCGCATCAATACCTCTTGAGCGGGACGTCGACGATTTACGACGGAGCGCCGCTGCGCGCCGCCGAGAGCCCGCGGACTCTCCACCTAAGGAACACTGGCGGGTGCAACTCGCCGAGCGGCTCGACGGTGGCGCTCATCGATCAGTACGGTAACGAGAATCAGGCGGGCTATCCATGCTTCTATCGCAATTCGCTCATCGCTTTGATCATGGCAAGATCGCTGACGTGGCACTACTATCAGGCAGGCAAGGGGCCGGGACTTTGGCACGGGCCCGATGCGATCTTGCCGATATTCAATAGCCCACGATTTGCGACGGACGTCGTCAGCCCGCCGGAACGGGTCCTAACCGATATCAAAAACGGTAATTTGGCGAACGTCGTTTGGGTCACGCCGACGGCCGCAGCCTCCGATCACGCCGGCAGCACTGACGGCAGCGGACCCTCGTGGGTCGCTTCCATCGTCAATACGATCGGGAAGAGCCAGTATTGGAGCAGCACCGCGATCTTCGTCACGTGGGACGATTGGGGAGGCTGGTACGATCCGGTACCGCCTCCGCAGTACAACTCGTACGAGCTCGGCTTTCGCGTGCCACTGTTAGTGATCTCCCCCTACGCGAAGCAGAATTACATCTCGACCGTGCAGCATGAGTTCGGGAGCATCCTGAAGTTCACCGAAGAGACGTTCAATCTCGGATCGCTCGGCACGACCGACGTTCGCGCCGATGACCTTTCGGACTGCTTCAACTTCTCGAAGGGACCGCGCAAATTCATCCCGATTCCCGCGCCGCGCGATGCCGAATACTTCGTGAAGCTGTCCAACTCCGACGATCCGCCCGACGACGAGTAATTGACCTCATCCAGGTGATCGGAGCCGATTCTGTGGGCGAGTCATGAGTGTATATCGCGATGAGTTGTTAGACGCCGAGCGGAGTGGACTGGCGGCATACGAGGCGATGGAGCAGTGGCTAAGCCGGCCGCCGAAGGCGCATGACGACGTGCCCGGCGCGGTGCTGGAAGGTTACGCGCGGGACTTGCGCGAGAGCCGCGAACGATTGCTAAAGCTGCTGGCCGGTCACGGTAACCGCGACGACATCGTGGAGGCGCTTGCGAAGAACGAACGATATCACCGTAGCCTGGGATTATCGATTCGAGATAAGCCGGAAGCAGTAGAACCGGAATGAGATCGGCGACGACTAGGTACTACTTTTTCGAGGATGGGCTGTACGCGACGCCTTCGATGCCGCTCTGCAGTCCGTTGTTGAAGCTGTAGTAGTAGGTCAACGTCGTCGGGGCGTAGGCATAGATGTCCACTTGGCTGTTGAGGTAGTTGCCCACTGCCAGGCGCTGGCTCTGTCGACCGAGATGGCCGAAGATGGCCGTGCCGTTGTTCAATTTGTTGTCGCTGACCGACGTGCACGTAGGATTGCAACCCGAATAAACCCAGAGATCCGTGCCTGCCGAGCCGTGCCAGTTGAAGGAGACGACGTCGCCCCGGTTATCGACGTCGAGTCCGCCGTACCCGGTGTTTTGAAATCCGGTCGCCACGATGCCGGTTCCCGTGCAGCCGGCCCAGTAGGTGAGCACGACGGCCGTGAATGCTGCATTGTACGCGTCGGCCCAGCAGTTGCCGCTCTTGTCCATCGCCACGCCGGCGAGTTCGCCGATGCCCTGCGAGCTGGGCGTGAGCTGCGAACAGCTCAGGCTCGCGACGGTGCAGACCACGACGTAGCCGGGTCCGAGAATGTTGGCGACGACGATTGGACCCGTCGCCGCGTCGACCGCCGCAGCGTCGGAGGCTTGGCCGTAGGTGTCGGTGATCGTGGCCATGAGCGGACCGCACATCTGTGGGCCCGTATAGATGTTGACGCCATTGAAGGCAGCCGGCACGATGAGGTTCCCGATCGTGTCGGTTGCAATGTCGTTCACGTTACTCACCCCCGTGATCGTGCAGATCGGCGGCCCGTTGCCGCTATTGTTCTTTGGATAGCCAAGAACTTCCGAGGCGCTGAAGTTGCCGACGTAGATGCCCTTGAGCGCAGCGGCCGGCGCCCGGCGGCCGTGGAGCTTCACGGTACTCTTCGGGAATGCCGACCTGGGAATGATGCTGACTGCGCCACCGTGGCGCAGCGCCTGGACTTTTGAAGCGTTGGCGTCGCCGCCGGGCACGGATGAGGCTGGCGACGCCGAGTTCCCGCCCGCGCAGCTCGCGAGAAGCAGCGCAGCGACCGCGGCGACGACCGCAAGTGATAACGTACGCATCTTAAAAGTTGCTCCTTCGGCAGGTTTGGCCCTATGTGCCTGATTTTAGTCAGTCGAAGGCACGTCGGCAAACTACGAAGTGCAAAAACCCCGCACTTGTTGCAAAAAATGCGCTTGCTTTAGCCTTTTGCCTGCTACAGCGCTAAGAGTCTTGAGAGTTCTCTCGCTTTCCGGCGAAAGCGAGGATCGCCGCCGGCGCCCTTAGCGGCGATCTCGTAGGCGTCTCTCAAAGTCGGTGCCGATCCAAGTATTTCTGCCTCCGGAATAACCGCTTCGGCGATAGCACGAGATTTATGATGCCAGCCAAGCTCGTAAGCGGCCGCGGCGGCGACAAGCCGCTTCATCAGAGTCAGGTCGGCATACCCGGAGGTCCCATCACTGACATTTGCTAGGCGCCAAGCCTCTTGGAACCGGTGTAGCCGGAGGGCTCGCGCCGCAACAACGTATTCTGCGTTGGCACGGTAAAACGCCGCGCAGCTATCGACGCGTTTGACCTCCGAAAAGAAAGTCAGGGCTTCCTCCCAATAATCCGTCCGCATCAGTTTTGCGGCTACGTCAATCGAAACCTGAGCTCTAACGTTCTCACTTGGATTTTGATTTGCTAACGAAACGGCAAGCTCTGCTGCACGAAGAGCCTCTACCTTATGCCCGGCCAGCGCGTTACATTCAGTAATAACTACGAGCGCATCGATGGCTTGGGTGAGTGAACCAGATGCATACGCCTCTTCAAAGGCAGTGGTAAGTCCCCTGAGGCGCTCCCAGGCCGGATACCATGCCTTCGAACTCATGAGGAGACGGCTGCGGCACTTCCATAGCGTTACAGCGAGTTGTGAGCGCAACCCCCAGAGGCCTCCAGGGGGATGATGCAGGCTTGCTTCGGCCCGAACGATGTAGTCGTAGCCGTGATCTCGGTCGCCGAGATTCCACAAAGCTATGCCGACCTCTAAAACGCTTTGTAGGTACAATTCCCTAATATGTACGGATCCTGTGGGTTGAAAAGGTTGGAGACCCGCCGCGGCGAGTTTGCCCCTCCTCACCGCTTCTCGCGAGTCGCCCCGATACTGCGCAAACATACATCCGGTCAGATCAATCCATGCTCGGCTCAGGTCCGATACAAGTGAAGTGTTTCCCTCAACTTGTCCAGCAAGAACGATCTTAGCCGTGGAAAAGGCGCCTTCTGCCCGCTTGACGTTCCCAAATACTAATGATACGAGTGCCTTCAGGCAAAGTGCCTCGACCTTCTGCTCAGTGGTCGATGCTGCTCGTATGAGGGCGTCGCAATGTCGAAAAGACGTCTCAATGTTGCCGGCATGGACTTCGGGCACCGTACGGTCTACTAAGGATCGAAACTCGTCGAGCTCCGCAAGGTAATCAAGCACTGGCAGCTCGCACTCACCAATATAGCGAGCCACGCGGCGGCAGATATCCGCGCGTTCGCGATAGCAAGTGTTAACTGATATTCCAATTTCCGCCGCAACCTGCGAAATCGGCAAACTCCGAAGACACTGCCGCAGGATGATTGCGTGCTGGCGCCGCGCACGCTCCGCTTTGCCACGTGCGAGGTCCTCGTCGCGGCAATAGTCGGCGCCCTGGCGAACGAGTTGATGAATTCGAGCTAATGCTGCGCGGCTACGGTCCGCGCCGAAACCGCCTACGACCTGATTATCAAAAACCTTCCGAACGATCAGGTTTCGGCTCAGAGCGCGAGCGTCGTGAAGACGTCTAAAAAGGTGCTTTACGGCCTTCTCAAACGGAACGTTTGTGACCATAAGCCCAAAAGCCACCTTTCTTCGTGGCGATGCACGAAGCGGCTAATTTCGACACGGTCTTTCTTACCCCGCCTCCAGCGTCTACTCGCGGCTCAGTTTGCCTCGGCCCACGCCGCGAGGCACGGCCGCTTGCAAACAAGCAATCTAACTTAGAGGCTCCAGCCAAACTGTAGAAGGGGCCTTGCCGCTTTCGCGAGCGCAACGCTTCGATCGATTAGGGATCCGTCCATGACGTCGTCGTCGGAGAGCCCGTCGCTCACCATGAACGAGGACATGCGGAAGTATCGTGCGATCGGGCTATCGGCGTGGGATTCGAATCCGCGCGGCATGCGTTTGAGCGCATCCTCTTGCCCCGAGAGGGACACGTCGGTTTTCTCGAGGCCGCGCAGGACGCCTTGAAAGCGTGCCGGCTCGTTGGCCATCGATTCGCGCCAGCGCTGTAGCAACGGTCTATCGAGTTGGTAGAAGCCAACCACGATGAACGATGCCTTGGGCGCAACGTGGACGTAGAGACCGCCCGAAGCATCGCGCATGCCATTATGGGGAAGGTACGTGCCCAGGTTGGTCTTGTACGGGCTCTTGTCGGGCGAAAACCGGACGTCGCGATAGATGCGAAAGCCCACGCGCGAGGGATCCACGTCGATTGGGATCTTCGCCTTGCGCAGCGCCCGAGCGATATCTGACGTCAGCGCCCGAAGCGGTGCGAGAAGCTCGCGTTCGTAGAGATCCTTGCGGGTCCGAAACCAGGCTCGCTCGTTGTTCTTCTTCAAATCGCGCAGAAAGCGCAGTGCCGCGGGTGAGAACCCCGAGAAGGTTCCGGATGCAGTAGTCGGCATGCCTACTACTATGAAAACTATTTTGTATTGCGTCAAGGTGCTCACCCGGTCGCGAACGCGGCACCAGGAGGCCGTCTTTTTGATGCCCCGCTAACAGTTAGGCAGACATGGGCCACCGGCTTGCCGTGTGGCCACCAATAAGGTAGCGGCGGCTGAGGTCGTGCCCGACGGCGCGAGCGAGCTTTGCTCCATAGTGCCGCCGCATCCGGCGATGGTGAAGAGCGCCGCCACTACCAGTGCGCGACGCGTGGACAGTGTCATGAGTAGCGCCTCCGTTGGAACCTAGGGGAAAGAAGCAGAGCGTTCACGCCGGTACCGCGTTCTCCTACGCGTCGCGCGGGCGAACGTGCATACTTTCGTAACACTGTTCCAAGAACTTCCGGTCGTGTTCTTCGCTAAAATTGGCTTACAGCCAACGGCGCCTTAACCTTGCGTTAATTAGGCTCCCAGATAATGGGGCGAATGGAAAACATTCTGGGCGCCGGCGCTGAGCTTCGAGTTCGTTAACGGCTTTCACGATACGGCGAATGCGGTTGCAACCGTCATCTACACGAACGCGTTGCGACCAAAAGTTCATCAGTGTCGATAGCATCGCGAAGCGCGACAAGCGCGCAATTGTATTACGATCAGATCGCTCCGACTTTTAGGGTGCCGCGGCGAGCGAACACAAAGAAGGCGCTGTCACTCTTGTTCAGGGACGCCTTAGGAATCTGAAGTAGAACGCCGCGAAGACCAAGACAATTCCAATATTCACTATCAGCCGTTCCCAGAATCGGCTTCTGAAGAACATGAAGTCTACACCAACTATGATGGCTGCCATCGCCACCACGTAAAGCACGACCGCCACCTGTCTGGTCATCTCGGTTAAATTACCACGAATTTGGCAGCAGTGGGACGTTTCCTCTAACCCGGCGAACGGGGCCGCAGCGGCAACAAGCGAGGTTTAAAGAAGCATCTGAACGAGCTGGTCTAAGCCTCTGTGATGAAGGTAACCAAATCTGATGAACCCTCTATCGTACCAGCGGTCGCTAAGAGCGCTCGTATTGACGTCTTTAGCGTTACGACCGGCACAGAGAAGGTGCTGCACGGCTTCAGGGGCGGCTCCGACGACTCGCACCCGCAGGCGGGTTTGACCCACATTAAGGGTTCGCCGTACGGCCCCACTGAGGTTGGCGGTGCGGGATGCAGGGGCAGCTACGGTTGCGGAACCGTTTTTCGCGTTGACTCTATTACGAGCGGCACGAAACGCTCGAATTGCCATCGATGCGTTTGCGCATAGGGGGTGCTATGAGGCTCACGAGTAGCTTGCGGTTCATTTCGATCGCCGCGGTTTTTTCGTTTGCCGCGATGGGGTGTGGCGCGCGCCCGCAGGCTTTACCGAATTTAAAGTCGACGGTCTCAAGCCAGACCGGGCCGGACAGCGGCGGCTCGAATGACGATTGGACGACGTTTGCGTATGACTATAAGCGTACCGGGTACAACCCTAACGTCGCGCGGCTTTCGCGATCGAACGTCTCAAAGCTCCGCCTGCGCTGGAAATACAACGTCGGGGAACCAATATTCGCGAGCCCTGTAGCTTACGCCGGCAATGTTATTATCGTCGCGGAAGGGTCGACGACGGGGCGACGGGGATCGGCCGTGTATGATTTTCGCGCCTCAGATGGGCAGTTGCTTTGGAAATTTCCTATGGACGACGAAGCGCAAATGACGCCTTCGATCGACCCCGACGCCGGCTTGGTCATCGTCGCGAATCAACGCAGGTTACGCCGTTATAGATCTAATGTCTTTGCGTTACGACTCCTTGACGGAAGCCTAGTTTGGCGTCAACCGCTGAATGGTACTATAAAGGCTGCGCCGGTCGTGGATAGTGGATTGGTGTTTATTGGTAGGGCGGGCGGCGACCCGCCACGCTGTTTGCAGGGCGGGATCACGGCGCTCGACGAGTCAACCGGCGAGGTCGTGTGGACCTGGCACGTCGACCCTAAGCCCAAGGAGGGAGGATCAGTCTGGGGCGCCATCGCCTACGACGGTTCGCATCTCATCTTCGGAACCGGAAATACGTGCCAGGCGCCGGTTACGACGGCAAACGGCGCTGTCGCTCTTACGCTCAGCGGTAATGTCCTATGGAACATGGTTGCAGTGAAAGATTCGGAATATGATTCCGACACGGGCGGTGGTGTGATGCTCTTCGACGGGCGCGCCCATTTCATCAACAAGAACGGGCGGCTTTACGCGGTCGACGCAGAGACCGGCAATATTAAATGGACCACAGATCTTAATCCGTACACTGGTCCTCGCAAATGGAGGGGCGGTTTTGCGACGCCCACAACGGATGGGACAGTAATCGTCGAAGGCTCCGGGCTCTACACGGGCGCAAGCGCCGACGACCGCGGTGAATTCTGCATGCTTGCGGCGGTGCAACCTACTGAAGTTTTCCCCGGCTTTCATTCCAAACTACAAGGAATGGATCTACATGGGCATGTTCTCTGGGCGCGCACGATGCAAAATCGCCTCGTTGGCTATGTGGCGCTTGCGCAAGGAGTCGGTTTTGTCGGCCTAAACAAACATTTTGTGGCGTTCGATTCCAGGAACGGCAAAACGCTCTGGAGTTATGCGACTCCGGACTATATCGACGCCTCTATGGTTGTGGTACCGTCGGGTGTTTATGGTGCGGACGATGGAGGCAACGTTTATGCTTTAGCTTTGCCCTCGTCGGAGGAAAGACGTTAGACGATGTTGAGGTGCACGACTGAGATGCTAGCGCGCTCCGCGCCGACATTGCGCCACGCTACTTAACCGTATAGCCTTTCGATTCGAGACAGGCGGAAAACGCGCGGCGGAAGTTATTCATCTGCTGAGACTGCTGGGCTTGCGCGTTGGCTTGCGCATAGTGCTGCTCGGCATTGTTAGCCGCCGTCTGGGTGCGTTTGCCCCGAACCGCGCCCAAGGCTGCGCCAATTCCGGCACCAGTTCCGGCATTGCCAGCGATCGCACCGACGGCAGCGCCCGCTGCGGCTCCGCCGGCCGCACCACGCACGGCCCCGCCTTGGTGTTGGGTCGTCGGAGCGGGCGTCGCCGGCCGGAGGTTAGCCGGATCGACTCCCGTTTTCGCTTTGGCCGATTTGTAACAGACGGATTCGTCGTTGGCTTGCTGCGCTGAGCTCTGCTTGTTCTTCGGATAGACGTAGACGCCGAACATGGAACTTAGCGAATCTGCGAAGACCGGTCCACTCGCCAAGACGATAGCGAGCGCGATAAGGATAGGCCGGATCATGCCGGCATTATTGCGATTGGCTGGTCGACCAGACCTCCTTGGCCTTGGCGATCGACACGTCTCGGCGTATGAGAGGCTGGAAGATCCGATAGACGGCCAAAATCGATCCAAGGAAAATCGTAAGAACCGATAGAGCTTCAACGGCAGGCGCGATCGCCGACGAAACCTCGTTGAAGAGGTGGTGATCCCATGCCCGCGCAAACAGAACCATATCTCGATGTGAAAGCATGAATGCGAGCCCGGCACACGACGTATGACGTACCTTATTTTTCAATCGAATCCGTGGCTGCTGCCAGCGCTGATGTTGGTTGTGCTGGGACTATCAATCGAAATACCTTATCGTTGTGGTCCATTGCTGGCCCGCTACATACCGAAAAACACCGATCCGTTTAATGCTATCCAAGCTGGGATTCTTACATTGTCGGCCTTCGTATTGGCCTTGTCTTTTAATCAGGCGTCGGCGCGTTTCGATACGCGGCGAGCTCTCGTCGTCAAAGAAGCCGATGCGATTGGCACGGCGTGGCTTCGAGCAAATCAGCTTGGGTCAATAGAGTCCAGGCGGTTTCGCAAGATATTGACAGATTACACGGCCACACGGCTACGGGCCTATGAAACACCCGGCAATCCGGTGTTATATAAAGAGACGATCGATCGGGGCGACAAGGACCAGAACGGGCTTTGGGCGATTGCGTCCTCCGCGTTGCGCGCGCACCAGTCGAATCTGGGCATCTCGCTTCTGGTGCAGAGCACTAACGATATGATCGACACCTGGTTGGAACAGCTTCAGGCGTTGACCGGTCACGTGCCAACGGCCGTAATCGTGCTGACGCTGATGCTCGTGATTCTTGGAACATTGTCGCTCGGCATGCGTTTCGCGATCGACGAGTCGCGGCCGGCGGTCTTGAGCGCAATCTATGTAGTTGCTTATGTTCTCGTCATCAATATGATGGTAGACTATGACCGCCCGAATACCGGCTTTGTCAGAGTCAGCGTGACCCCACTGAGATTGCAACTGCAATCGATGCAACGGTCACCGTAGGTGCACAAGGTACGAAACTGCCGTCGAAGATGCTTTCGGGGTCGAGATGGCCGATAAGTGATGATGAAGAAGCGCGGGTCAATCGTGACTCTTGCCGCGGTCGCAATTGGGCTTCCGGCGCTGCCTGCCGTAGCGCGCTCGATCTCTGCGATTGCCGAACCTATCCACGGCCCGATTCAAATCTCAGCTTGCCGGGCGAGGTACGATTCCGACCAGCTCGTCGTTTCGCTCGACTTCAAAAATGCCGGCGACAAGGTGGTGACGAGCATAGCTTTTTCGTTTACTGCCGAGGACGCTTTCGGGCAATCGCTGCGCTATCTCCAGGGGGTAAGGACGGGCGAGGCCGCGCCGGGAACCGAAATCGACAACTGGCAGGGCGCGAGCGTTTCCCTCCCCGGTCCTATCGCTTCCGATCTCTCCGACGTGACATGTTCCGTCCAAACCGTCCATTTCAAAGACGGCGGCGAGTGGCGTGCCGGCGACGCGGAGTCGATACCCGGTTATCCTCCCACGCCGAATCCTGATGGGATGCCACCGCGCTTCAGTCTTGGCCGTCTTTTTAGGATATGACCCATGAACTACAGCACGCCCGGCGACTGTTGCCCGATGTGGTAGATGTTCGAGTAGTGCGCGCGCTTAACCTAAATTAGCCCCAGCGGGATTCGAACTCTCAGCCAGCGGTAACATCAGTTGTCTAGCAATCCCCGACTGGGAAGGACTCCGCATGAACGTACGTCACATCGACTCGAGTACCGGAGACGAATCGGTAAGCCGCCGCGTGACCGAGAGATCCCCCGGCGTCGCTGGTAGCCGCATCTACGACGAGACCGTGATCCCGACGACGGACGAGATCGTCGACCTCAAGGTAGCCCGTGAACTGGACGAGGTTGCCCTACGGATGATCTTTCTCGAGGTCCGAACGGCAAATGGCTTCCTTGGTTACCCAGTACGTCGAGAGCTGCTCGTACGCGCCGTGAAACTTGCCCTCCTCGGCCAACCAGCGCCAACGGGCTTCCGTTGCGTCTCGTTTTCGTCGAATCCGCCGAGGCGAAAGAGAAACTGCGCCCGTCACTCCTCGCCGGCAATCTCGAGAAGACCATGGCAGCGCCCGTCACGGCGATCATCGCAGCCGACTTGAAATTTTACGAGCAGTTTCCGCGGACGTTCCCGGATCGCGGTGAGATGCTCAGGGGGATGCTGGCGGCGCTGGAACCCGCGGCGCAACGCGAAATTGCGTGGGACAACGCGATCTTGCAGATGGCGTACTTCATCGTTGCGCTTCGTTCACTCGGTCTCGACGCCGGGCCAATGGTTGGCTTCGACCGGAAGATCGTCGATGAAGCCTTCTTCCCCGACGGCAATTGCGCGTCGCAATACTTGATCAATATCGGCTACGGCGACGACAGCAAGCTCTTCCCGCGACTGCCGCGCCTCAACGTCGACGAGGTCGCACGGTGGAATTGAACCCGCTTTCTCCTCTCGTAACCAATCACCGTGCTTCAACTGGGGGAGGGGCGGCGGGGGCGCTAACGGCGGGATGAGGCGTTCAAAACCCGTTTGCTTTTCCACATCAACTCGGTGGTGTACCAGATACCCGGACTGGTTAAATCCCGCACGAACGATCCTCGTGGAGTCGTAAGAGTTCCAAAAGTATGGTCATGGTTCGCTTGCGTATAAGTCGGACTCGTCATCCCACACACGATCCGAAGAACCGGCCAGCGATTCTAGCATCCCGTCTTTTGGGTGCGCGAACGTGTCGGCCTTAAAAAGTCCAAGAACCTGATCGCGTGTCATGCCCGAACGCAGCTGCGCATCTCGACTGCGTGCGGCTTTGAGTCGACAACCAGAAACGCCGAAAGCGACTATTTTGGTTATGTCGCAAAAATTGCATAGCTTGTGGCTGAGCAAGAACGGTCTCCGCGCGGGCTGTTCGTCGTCTAGGCGATCTCGACAAGGTTTGTCCCGTCAAGGTTGCACCGGAATAGGTTGGTTTGCGGGTACGTCCCACTGATGATGGCGGCCTGGCGTCCGCCCCGCTCCCAGCGTACGAAGAAGCCGGCTTTGATCGGAAGTTTGCTGACCGTGCCAGTATCGAGGCTCACCGCATCAATGCTGTCCGCCGGGCTGTCCGCATTTGCACTTGAGCTGAAGGTTAAGACGCCGTTCGTTCTCCAAGCGGGATAGACACAGGAGCGCTCCCGTCCGGGATAGGCACGCTCGCTGCTACCATCAGTGCTGACGATGTAAATCGCATCACGCCCTCGGCGGTTCGATTGAAACGCGATGAGCTTGCCATCCGGTGAATAGATGGGGGTTTTCGTTGCTCCAAGCGTTATTGGTGATCTGCACCGGCGTCTTGCCGGGGAGGATCTCAAAGATTTGCCACGTTCCGGTCCGCTTTGAATTGAAGGCGATCGACCCGGTTGGCGACCATGACGGAAAAGTGTTGGGTGCTCCACCGAACGTCAGGCGATGAACATCGGTGCCATCGGGCTGCATGAGATAGAGCTCGCTCGCGCCATCTCGGTTTGAGCGGAAGGCAATGCGGGTACCGTCGGGCGACCAGGCGCCGAACACGTTGATGGAAGCACCGGTCGTGATCTGCCGTGGAGCCGAGCCGTCGACGCGGATAAGAAACAGATGCATCGGGCCTCGTACGTCGCCCTTCGAGAATAGAAGCTGTGTGCCGTCGGGCGACCAAGCCACGTCCTGAATGAACGCGCCCTCTCCGTGCGCCCATTTCGGCCACGCCACCATTGCGCCGCTCGCAGCGAGTGCGACAAATCGTCTACGCGAAAGTACGGCACTCATGACAGCGGCCCGTTCGCCGGCGCGACCCAGCCGTTCCTTTAGTAATCGCGCTCTCGTGCGGCAAACGAATCGCTGCGCACTTGATAAAATTTGATAGCGAGTAGCGCTTCCCCGAGGGCACTCGTGACGGGATTTCCGAGCAGGAGGTGCCTCATTGCATTGCGACACCAGCGCCCGAGCTGCTAAGCTAACGTCATGCTGCGCACCATCGCTGCTGTAGCGATCACACTGCTCGTCACGAACACTCCGCTGTCGAACGCCGCGAGACTAACCCATATCTCGAACCCGCAAGGCCATCCGACTAACGACGAGCCGTTTCCGGCACCCGATGGGAAGCAGCTGGTCATCGAGTCGAATAGGACTGGGAAGCAGCAACTCTATGCCATATCGGCGGATGGAAATCTACTGCGTCGTATCACCCAGGACGATGCCGTCGACGACACGCCGACGTGGTCGCATGATGCCCGCTCCATCGCCTACGTTGAAATCCGCGGAAACCTAAGCTGGATCGCGATCGTTCGCGCTGGCGGCGGCGCAGGACGTCGAATCGGGGGCGGCGATGGGCTCGACTACCTGCATCCAACGTGGTCGCCCGACGATCGATGGATCATGTATAACGTTAACTCCAAGCACCATCCACGGACGTACGAGCTCTGGGCCATGCATCCCGACGGCGCCGAACGTCACGCCGTCACGCATAACGGCTACAGTGAGACGACGTACGGGTCGTGGTCGCCGGATGGCCGGCACATCGTGTACCGGCGAAAGTTTCCACCGTACCGATCGCAAATTTTCCTTGCGGATGGCGACGGAAGACACGCGCGCAACGTTTCAAACGACGATGCATACGACGGCTGGCCATCGTGGTCGCCAGACGGTCGCACGATCGTCTTTGCGTCGAACCGCCTCGAGGCAAACCGCGATTCCCTCAACGAGGCCATTTTTCTCATGGCAGCGGACGGCGGCGCCGTGCGGCTACTGGCGCGCCCGTCTGGAAGAAACACCGAGCCACGCATCGCGCTCGACGGTAAGACGGTGTATTTCAGCCACTGCGTACATCACGAGTGCGAGGTATTCAGCGCGGGGGCGCCGACTGACCGACGCGCCAAAAGTATTTCGAGCTCTCATCAATTTGGAATTGTCAAATGAATAGAAAACCCACGTAAAAAAACCAGCGGCTTCGGCTGTTTGTTATTTGAATAACAAGAAGGAGCCGAGAAATCGGTGCCGTCCTATCCTGGCGCGTGACAAATCGCCCTGCTCTAGTGGGCCCGGTTGGCAACGCGTCAAAGCAGCGCGTATGCACCAGCTTCATCGCAGCCTTTCACCAGCGGCATGAAAAATAGCCTGCCAGCTAGGCGCATCGGCACGATCGTGCGTGGCGTCCTCATTTTCGTTATCATACTTTTCGTGTCACTTGCTGCGTTCTTCGTACTACGACCAGCCTACACTCCAGCCATTGCTGGCGCAGATGCCATCGCCGAGCTGGACAGGATCGAGCTGGGTGGCGTCAGCCAATCAGTCCTGATACGGGGACGGAGTACGTCCAACCCGATACTCCTGTTCCTGCACGGCGGCCCTGGCATGCCGATGATGTACCTCGCTTATCGTTTTCAGCGGCCGTTGGAAGATAAATTCATCGTCGTCCAGTGGGATCGCCGTGGCGCCGGTAAGTCATATGATCCCAAACTGCCGATTGGCACCATGCGCGTGAGTCAGGAGATTTCAGACACTCGCGACTTAGTAAACTACCTTCGAAAGCGCTTTCATCAGCGGGACGTCTACCTGGTGGGCCATTCGTACGGGACGTATCTCGGAATGCTAGTCGTAGAGCGCTATCCGAAGCTCTTCAAGGCATACGTAGGTATCGGGCAGCTGGGTTGTTCGAGCGACGGAAATCGGTCGTTCCAGGATGCGTGGCTTCGTCGAAAGGCTGCGTCTGCGCATAATCAGGAGGTGCTGGACCAGCTCAGTGGCAAGGCGCCTCTCGATCGCGAACGGTGGCTCTTTGAGTTTGGCGGCGAGGTCCGGGGAATGAAGAGTTTCATCCCTCTTATCATGATCGGTCTTCGAGCGCCCGAATACTCTTTCTCCGATGCGATGAATGTGCGAAAGGGTGTCGCATTCACGCACAAACACCTGAGATTCGACGTCACGAGCGAAAAGAGTGGGCTCATGGACGCCGTTCCCGTGGTGAACGTGCCGGTGTTTTTCTTCACCGGACGTCACGACGAAACCGATCCGCACGAATGCACTGAGAAGTATTTCATGAAGATCAAAGCGCCAAGAAAGGGGCTTGTGTGGTTCGATCATTCCGCGCACTTCCCGTTTCTTGAAGAGAACCAGAAGTTCGTTTCAGAGCTCGAGAAGCTTGCTCAGTGAAGCATGGTCGTCGATCCGGTACTTTCTGCGATGGGAGGTTGTTCCGCTCCAACGCAGCGACGCATGATCGCAGCATAGCCGCTCTTTTCATGCCCCCCTAGCGCGCGGTCCCAAAGGGACCACTGCCTAAAAGCTGGCGGTTTGCGAATGCGAGGGCGATCTACCGAAAGAGTCGGATGTATAATCGCTGCATGAGCGAGCCCTTTTCGGACTGCGCAATAGTGCCCCGCGTTCGCTTCCCCGTCCTAAACGCGGCTCCGATGTTCATACGAATGTTAGACGGAGGCCCCCCGGAAAGGCCTAAAAACCCTTGTAAGATAAGCGGAATTCTAGCCCCAGCGGGATTCGAAGTCCCTACCTGCGATCCTGGCTTTTCCGTGTGGCTACTGGATAGTCCGATATAGTAAGGATTTTCGCGATGCCTGGTTCCTGGCCAATACTGATCAAAACGGCCCGATTCGGACCTCTCCGATGCATTCTTGATGCACATCGACCCCTCTGAAAGCCCCATTCCGCAGGACGCTTTGAGGCGGATGCAGCTGCCACAGCCACATCTCTCGAGTCTTGAGCGCTCGCATGCACGATTCGGGGACGCCGATCTGCCTGGATGGAGCGAAGAAAAATGAACTGCTGGTGAACGCCGCATAAGTCAAGGAGGCCCGACCGGAGCAACCTTCAAAAAGCATCGCCGAACCTAATCGTCCCTCGTAATGCTGGGGCAAAGCCGGACGAAAGAAAGCTCAGGCACAATGACACTATATGAACGTACGAGAGTGCTGCACGCGGTGATGAACCGACTGAAGCAACAAGACCCGCCGATGCGTACCGCGGCTCAGTATGGACTTGAGAAAGCGACAGCGATCGCGATTCTCCCTTCGTTCAACCTTAACCGACCGAGGGAACAAATCAGAGCACTTTGGTGGAACGATGACGATCCTCCCGCAGGTAGATCCGCGAAGAGCCGCGCAGTGCATTGCTTACAAAGATGGCCCTAAAGGCACCCCGTCCTACGGGAACGGTCACGCTGCTTTTTACCGACATCGAGGGCAGCACGCAACATTGGGAGCAGCAGCGCGCGGCGATGCCCGATGCACTGCGCCGCCACGACGAGCTGCTTCGAGCGGCCATCGAAGCGCATAGCGGTTACATTTTCAAGACCGCAGGCGATGCTTTTTGCGCAGCGTTTTGGCGGGCGTCATACGCTGTCGCAGCTGCTGCTGATGCGCAACGGGCACTCGCGAGCGCGGACTGGAGCGCCGTCGGCGGTATGGCGGTGCGCATGGCGTTGCATAGCGGCGCAACCGACGAGCGCGACGGTGACTATTTCGGACCGGCGGTCAACCGCGTCGCGCGGCTCATGGCTATCGGTCACGGCGGCCAAATCCTGCTCTCCGGCGCTACCCGTGAACTCACGCATGGCGATCTGCCCGCCGGCACGGTGCTCGTTGATCTCGGAGAGCAGCGACTGCAGGATCTCACCGAAGCCGAGCACGTATGGCAGATTGAAGTCGCAGGGTTGCCTAGCGAATTTCCGCCGCTGCGCTCACTCGACGCGCTGCCGAACAACTTGCCCATTTCGCGCACCACCTTCGTGGGACGCGAACGTGACGTAGCCGAAGTCAAGGGGCTGCTTGAGCATCACCGCCTGCTCACGCTAGTTGGTTCGGGCGGTGTCGGCAAGACGCGCCTGGCGATCCAGGTCGGCGCCGAACTGCTCGATCGCTATCCCGACGGGGCGTGGTTCGTCGACTTCGCTCCGATCAACGACCCGGAGCTGGTCGCCAGCGTCGTCGCCCAAGCGCTCGGGATAAGCCAGCAGCAAGGGCGGCGGGTCGACGAGGTGATTCCGCAATGGCTGCGTCGCAAGAAGTTGCTGGTCATCTTCGACAATTGCGAGCACGTGCTGGAGCCGACGGCGGCGCTTGCGGATAACATCTTGGCAACGGCGCCGGATGTTCGCATCTTGTCGACGTCGCGCGAAAGACTCGACGTCATCGGCGAAGCGGTGCACCGGCTCCCGTCGCTGGCGGTTCCGGCCGAATCTGCCGGTTTAACGCCCGATGAGGCGCTGCGCTACGGCGCCGTTGCGCTTTTCGTGGATAGGGCCAAGGCCGCCGATACGCGCTTTACGTTCACGGATGACGGCGCACCGATCGTCGCCCAGATCTGCCAGCGGCTCGACGGCATTGCGTTGGCAATCGAACTCGCTGCCGCGCGCGTCAAGATGCTTTCCATCCCTAACCTCGCGCAGCGACTCAACGAACGCTTCAAGCTGCTCACTGGAGGGAGTCGCAACGTGCTGCCGCGCCAGAAAACGCTAGGCGCACTGATCGACTGGAGTTACGACCTGCTCGCGTCGCAGGAGCAACTGCTGTTTGCGCGCCTTGGGATCTTTGCCGGCGGATTTGGCCTGGACGCCGTGAAAGCGGTCTGCGGCGGCGGTCTCGAGGACCTTGACGTTTTCGAGGTGCTCGAGTCCTTGACCGACAAATCGCTGGTCGTCGCCGACACCGGCGGCGAGCGCGAACGCTACCGGCTGCTTGAATCAACGGCCGCCTATGCGCTCGAGAAACTCGGCGAATCGGGACAGGGCGAACGCCTGGCCAGACGTCACGCCGAGTACTTTCGCGACGAGGCCGAAGCTGCCGACGAACGGCTCGGCATCTCGACGATTGCATGGCTTGCCGCCGTCGAGCCCGAGCTGGATAACTACCGGACGGCGCTGGAGTGGGCGCTTACGCTCGAGAACGACGCCGTGCTGGGTGGCGCGATTGCCGGCGCAATCGAACGCCTTTGGTGGCATGCCGGCCTCGTCGTCGAAGGCCGCTATTGGATCGAGCGTGCGCTCCCGCGCGTCGACGAAGCCGAGCAGCCGCGCATCGCAGCGAGATTGTGGCTGGCGCAGGCAAGACTCTTACCCGGCAAGCGCCGCTATGATGCGGCCGAGCGGGCGCTGCGGCTGTACGAATCAGTGGGCGACATTCGTGGCGCCGCGCGCGCACTGCGACTTCGTGGGTACGCGCTGTATCAGATGGGTCGCCTCGATGAGGCCGACAAGACGACTGCCCTCGCACTTGCGGCGTCGCGCACGTGCGCAGATTCGTTGATGGCAGGTGACTTGCTTGTGCTGCAGGCGTCCATCGAAATGAGCCGGGGCAATCTCGGCGCGGCGCGCGAGCTCTATGCGCAGGCTCTCGCGGGCTGGAAATCGGCTGGGGATGAGCTTGGGATTGCAGCGGTATTGGGCTCAATGGCGGAGATGGAATTTGCGGCGGGCGATCCCGCGCAGGCGCTGCGTTGGACGAACGAGGCGCTGGAGCTCGGATCGCTCGGGAAGAACCTAGCGTTTGCAGCTAACTGGCGCGTTAACAGCGCCGCCTATCGCATCGCGCTCGGCGACGTCACAGGAGCCCGCGAGTCGGGACGCGCCGGATTGCGTCTCGCCCGGCAGGCAAGAAGCGACCTGTTTCTTGCCACCGCGCTCCAGCATCTGGCCCTCGTGGCAGCGCTCGCCGGCGATACGCGACGCGGTGCTCGGTTGCTGGGCTACGTCGATGCGAAATACGGCGAGCTCGGAATGGAGCGCGAAATCACCGAGCAATGGGGCCATGACAAGTTGCTCGCGATGCTGCGCGAAACGATCGGCGAAGATGAGATCAAAAAACTTGCTGCCGAAGGCGCCGCATGGTTGGAAGACCACGCAATCGATGAAGCGCTAAAGGTTTAGGTACGTCCCAAGGAGCAGCATCGCTCTTGCACGATCTTCGCGACACTCGCGCGAGTCTGTGCGCAGGCAGGCGTTCCCATCGAGGTCGTCAGTCAACGACTCGTTCGGCGGTGAAAGCCGCGATCACCATTTTCCAAGCCAACGGCTACCAAGGAACTACAACAGACGATCTGCGTCACGCCATCGGAATCGGTCGTCAGAGCCTCTATGACACCTTTGGTGGGAAAAGACCCCTGTATGTAGAGGCGCTCCGGTGTTATAAGGATCAACGATTGCAAAAGCGGATGGCACGCGGCGCCAATCGCTCGATGTGGACGAGGACATCGGTTGGAACGTCGTGCGGCTGTGGGAACACGGGCTTCATGCCGATCTGGCCCGCGTCGTAAGCATCATAGACACGAAGCTGAAACGTGCCAGCCAGCGGACCAAGAAATCCTAACCGCGCACACCTCCTACGACGCCGTCAGTCTAAGAGATACTGCCCGGCGCCGTCCTTTTTGACCCCGAAGAGCTTGAGGCCAGGAAAGAGTCTTCGCCTTAAAACCACGCTCAGACAAAGGATGGATCCCAAGAAAATAACGGACACCGCCGTTCCGATCGGATCTTCCTGAACGTGCAGAACGGTATTCAAGAGACTGAGGCCGGCCAGCAATGCGATCAGGCCGTACATGGCACCAGTGAAAATGTAGATCGCATAGGCAAAACCGAGCGAAATCGCCAGACCGACGACCGACACGCCCGTCGCCAATAGTGGATTTTCGGGCACGTCCGCCCAGATGGTAAAAACCTTCAGAACCCCACTCAAAACCAAGAGGACGACCAGGAAGAGGTTGAGGATCCGATACTTCGTCCGATCCTCTTCTCGCGCAGTTCCAGCGATGACGGCCGCGAGAACGGCGGGTTTGGGAAACTGCGCGCGATAGGCCTCGAAGATCTGCATCCGGTCTTTTCCCGACTTGACTTCGTCCTGAACGGCCCTCGTTATCTCGCGTTGGGTCACTCTGAACCGACATTCCTCATATGCCGATCTTTTCGACCCTGATTGCCGGTTTCCGGCGTTGTGGGGCATTGACGGGATTTATCCCCGACATGCTTGGCCTTCCACGCCTCGCGCCGCAGCACGCGGAGTCGCGCTAATGATCAGCAAGAGTGTAAACTCGGGGCCGGGCCACCATCTAGCGGTAATAAGTCTTCCGCCTTCCGGGGACGTACGAGATCGATCCGATTCATAAAGGCGGGAGTCCGTCGCGGCGCGTGCGTTCTAGAGGCTCGTGGGGTAACGAAAAGGGCGTGGTGTTCCACTTTGGTTAGACGGCACCTGAAAAGTGTCGCGAAAACCCTTGTAAAATAAGGAGAATTTTCGCCCCAGTGGGATTCGAACCACTTCTCGGGGTTCCGGAGAGTCCCGTCCGCTACCGATCCGTGTTATTCTGCAAGGCTTTTACGTCGCTGGGCTCACTGATCCCGTCCATTTCCGGCCGTTCCCGACCGCTCCGTTAGAAAATGTTAGAAATCCGCTCGTTGGGGCTGACTGGATCGGGCAGTTGAAGAAGCTCTAAGAATCTAGCTCGAAGGCCTCCGTATTCGCAGTGACCCAGCTTTATGAGTTACAATGGCGGCGGCTTGCATGTGCCGAGGACTTGGCGGCACGTCGTGGCTATGCAAAAAGGATTGGTGCCTGCCCCAAACGGGGACCCGTCACCGGTGTCAGCGCGCCGCTGGTCGCGTTGATGGTATAGATGGGAATCACGGCCGAACGCTACCTACATGTGTACTCAGACAGGGAGTAGGCGCAAAAGGCGCGGAGGCGAATGCGTTTAACGCGATGCATTTCCCGGCGTGGCTGCTGCTGTTAGCATTGGTGCCAACGCACGCGCTGGACCCGACGGTCGTCGACTTGCCGGCGACGGGGCAGTGGGTCGATACCGGCATTGACGTTCACAGAGGGGGCTCGTTAAGCGTTACGCTCAACGGGCGACGCGCCAACGCTCGCGCCAAGCAACAGGGCAACGTTCCTTCGGTGGCCGGTATGCCCGGCAGCCCGCTACAGAATGCGCCGGCAACCCTGCCTACGCTGACGGGCAGAATCGGCACGATTATGTTTGAGGTGAGTGCTCACTGCATCGCGCCAGAGACGGGACGATTGCTTTTACGAGTAAATCGGCCGGTTAGTTCTTACGGCGGCGAACCCGCAATGGTGCGCGCGAGAATATCTTATGTTCCCAGAGCGGAACCTTCGCCAAACGCAGTCGAAAGCAATTCTCCGACGCGCAAACGCACCATCGCCGTCAAAACGTCCATACCATTGGAAAGTATGGTCATTTCCCTACCAAACGTGGTGGGAATGAAGTATGGGGCGGCTGCACGATCCTTGAAAGAATACCACGTGGTGCCGCGGCGACAGAAGCGCTCCTCGAGCCGTCCTGCAGGGGAAGTAGTAGATCAGTCGCCAGCGCCGGGTGTCGATGTCCATACAATGAAGACTGTCATCCTTGGAGTCTCCGACGGCTCGCTCGCGCAGCCTAGTGTGGTGGCAACGAAGACGGCCAAACCGCCGGTGAGAATCGCGGGTTCGGCGAGTTCTCCTGCGGGCGCAGAGGTAGAGCAGGTGCCGGCACATACTACCTACGTCGCTCCAAACCCCGCGATCCACGAATCATCAGCGCCAATTAGAACGCTGGCGGAACCGCCGATCAGGCGCGCAAAACCACTGCCGATCAGACAGGCAACGCCAAAGCCAATCGCCATTGCAGCCCCACGCTCTAGCGCCACCACGCCGCGAACCCCCATCGCAACCGCGACGCCACGCGCTAGGGCAACTGTAACCGCAACATCACGGGCTACTGGATCGTCTCGTGCAGTCGCATCGGCGAAGGCAACGCCGGTGCGACGATCAGTAACTCAGTCGTCGGCACCTCCTATTGCACCGCTCCCCATGATTGCGGTTCCATTGGTCATCGGGTCCATTCAACAAGATGCAGCCGCGACGATCAACCGGGCTAACCTACATGCGATATATCGAGGCGCCGAGCCAAGCCGTCTTTTGGCTGGGCGAATTACGCGAACGGACCCGGTGGCCGGTACGCGCCTTAAACGCGGCTCCTTGGTTGGATATTGGGTGGCGACGGCCGGTACACTGGGAAGTGGCAACGGATGGACCTTATGGCTCTTTGGCGGTGGGTTGATATTGACCACAGCGTTATTAGGCTTTTCGATAAACAATAGAATGCGTTTGGCCAAGGTGACACGCAGTCGTTTGACTGTGCATCCGTCGCTAGAACTAGATGGACCGACGAGCTTTGCCGGGGACGTTACGATGGCGGGACCGACAACTCACCTTCGGGCAAGCGTGGAGCTCGGAGAGGCTTTCTTTGAAGACGGTGGCGCAACGGCAATCAGAAAGGAGCAAGATGGCTGAAGGTCAACTGCAGGTACGCGACCTGTTACCGAACAGCTTGCAAATCGAGCAAACCATGAAAGAGGCGCTTTCCAACGAGCGTGGCGTCGGAGCGACGAAGTTGGCGTGGGGTGTTATCGGCTCTCAAGCCAGCGATGCGATCAAAAGCGTGCTCAATATTGACACTCTCGATCTTCTAGGCCATGCCTGGTCTGTGGCAAAAGAGCTGCACGAATACTCGGACCGCTCTAAGCACCCAGAGGGTGAAAGGTCGGTAGTGTATTTGGGCGGCCACCGGTTTAAAAAGACCGTATACCCGCAGTTAGCAGTAACCATCGAGCCGTTCAAACCCGTCACGTTGCGCTTTACGCTCGATCTTCTGGCGGATATCCGGTCGATAGCGCTTGCAATATGCAACGGATACATCACGGGCACAGGCGCGGGGGATGGTGCTCTCAGCGCCCAGCTGAAATATGGCGATCTCGCATTGAACAAGCCGCAACCCAGAAAATTGCAGTTTTCTGGAAACATCGCATTCAAAGCACCTGGCCTGGCGATTGTTTAGAGAAGTGAGGTAGCCTTTTGGCGTGCGGACGAAGCCTCGGGGGCAATACCGCGGCTTATAATCCAGGTGAAATGCCGGCTCCGGTCGATGACGTATCGATCGAAATTTATTCACCGCCGTACCTGAGTGCTGGGCCACGCCCTGCGACGCCTTCGAATTTACCGTCGTCTTTGGACTACGGATCCACGTTGACCATCCCGAACACGGCGGCGCCGATTATAGATGCGGTAATGATGATGAAGCCCTGTGCGGTTACGCACTCGGTTGATATGGATCAGCGGGCGGTGCAACTAGTCGTGTCGCCAGCGAACAACGGCGCAACCTTGAACATCGAGATTCCGTCGGATCGGTCGCTGGCCCCTTCAGGCCCATATATGTTCTTCTTTTTATCGAAGGGCATACCGTCGCTCGGATCGTTCATATTCGTGGGAGTGCCAGCCCCGGTAGCGGGTAGCGGAAGCGTGCCACCACCGAATTGTGGCGACGGTGGTCCGTATGCGGCTGTCAGTCTGGGTACCTACGATGGCAACGGCACGGTGCAGGAAAGTGAAGACGGCGACGTTACGATCGATAATATCTCGGACGGATTTACCTTGCAACTGGGGAGCCTGCACGGCAGCATCACGGTCAATCATAAGATTGATCAACACTCGTACGTGATCCTGACGGCATGCGGGTCGGTTAGTATCGGAGAAAAGATCGACCAAGGCTCTCAGGCGACGATCACAGCGCGTGGGAACATCTCGATCGGGCAGAAGATCGACCAGGGCTCGTGGGCACAGATCACGTCCGTCGAAGGATCCATCGACATCGGGCAAAAGGTCGACCAGCACAGTTACGCTAAATTGCAAGCCGGGACTACAGTGCATATTGGCCAGAAGGTCGATCAGCATTCGGATGTAACGATTGTGGCTGAGGGCGATATTAACATCGATCAGGGACTGGACCAGCATTCCAATTCCGATATCACATCTTTAAATGGCTCCATCACGATAGGACAGGCCGTGGATGGAAACGCCACGGCGACCCTCCGCGCACCTAATGGCTCCGTCACAATCGGCCAGAAAGTGGCCGGAGGTGCGCAGGTGAAATGGCACGCGCTCAGTTTCAACTGCCCTGATACCGGTGGGGGAACGGTCACCGAGTTTTGAGATTTCGGGCCCTCTCGCGGGGTGGAGAACTGTTCTCAAACGCCCTCCAGGGGCTGCCTGCTAGTGTCTCCCTGGCTTTGAAACCTGAATGGGAGTGCCAAAGCGGCGAGCTTTTGTCAGCCCCAGGTAGCGGGCCACGTTGAGGCGCAACGCGACGCGACTCACTTGGGTAGGGGCCTCCCCGCATCACGCGTGCAGGCGCGCATGCAGGCAATAACGCGGCCGTCCCGGCCACGCACGGGTACGATCGCTAGTCCAGTTTCGCATAGCGGTTGCGCGAGGTCTTCGGCTTTCACGCTAAAAGTGCCGCAGCCCGGGCGCCAGACAATAGGGCTTATGCCGCGCTACATCGAGCACGAACTTTGGAAGATCGCCGTGGAAATCGAACGCATCGGCCTCATGGTCTCCTGATGCTAAATGAAGAGAGGCTCCGTGTTTGATGCACTTTTGATGCACAAAGCTTCAGGTGCCATGAAAAAATCCTATGGTATATGAAGTTTTCATAGCCTCAGCGGGATTCGAACCCATGCTTTGGGGTCCGGCCCGAACCGCTACGTACCGCAAGAACCTGTCCTGTCAGGGTGTTTAGCGCGTTTCCCCGGTGTGGCGTGCCTTCTCGTTTTGTCTAATCCCTGGCCGTCCGTTAGACGCCGGTTAGAAGAGATTCGCCGGGGGGGCGAGGGAGTGGCCGGAGGTGCGCCAAGAAGGATCCACCATGGAAGGGCTAATCGCGTGACCCACCAGCCTGAGCTCATGGGTGGCAGGATCTGGCTAAATGGCATGAGACTCACCATGCTGTCGATCGCATGAACCTGGTCGCCCGTCGAATAAAGGTCGAGGCTAATTCGCGCAGCGTATCCCCCGTTCATTTGATCTAAGCGGCTGCTCGATTCTGCAGAGTGACTCGCAAATAGCATTGCGGTCGCGACGTCTGGGCGAATCAGATAGAAAGTGTTACAGCCGAAAGTAGACGTCGACCTGCGCTCGCAATCATGAAGCCGCGGCCAATGCTGCGCGATAACTGCTCTGGAGATTGACGGCGGCATCGAGAAGAGGCAGAATTAAATAGGAAAATGAACGAGCGGCGCGTCGTGGCCCTTGCAGGTGGCATAGTTATCATGACGGCTCTCCTGTCGCTGCCGACAGGGTCGCAGTCGATGCGTGCGCATAGAGTTCAACAGCTCCGTCTTGATGGGAAATCGGTAGCGTTGGCAGGCGTGACCGTCGTTCGAGGGGGCACCGTCGAGCACTCGCTTCGACGTGGTGAGATGATTCTCGATGGGACGCGGATCGATGTGCCGGCGCACCTGTTTGTCGTAATCGTGAGCCGGGGCGGCAAGAGCACCGCGACTCTCGAGCCCGGCGCGAGCGTGACGTTCGTCAGTACGGGCTCCGGAGAAATCGTCTCGAGCAATGCCGGTAAGTCGATCTTTAGCATCGTGCCTAACGCGCTGGACTTCTTCCGCGTTCAGTCGAGTGAGGTGCTCACCGCATCGGTGCACGGGACCATATTCTCTATCAATGCTTCCACGAGCGGCGTAACCTTTATCTGCACGCGTGGCGAGGTGAACATAACGAAAACTGGCTTCCTGCTGATCGGCGCGAAACGGCTGAAGACTTCGCTGATCGATGTGATCTCTGCCACAAAGCATCCGCAAGTCACTTATCACCCCAGCTCGTCGTGGTACTTGGCGAAGTTTGCCACTTTTGCGCAAGCCGAGGCGTTTTATAAGCGCCAGCTTACCGCAGCAAAACAGAGCGGCGACGCGAACGCGGTGAACACGGCTCGCATGAACCTTGGGACCGTCCTAACGCTGCAGGGCGAATATGCTGATGCGCTAAAGGTACTGCATGAGGCGCTGGCCTTTTATCAACATCGGAGCGATCGCGATCGCGCGGCGCGAGCGCTGGTGGACATCGGCATCGTTCTGGATCACCAAAGCCGTTACTCGGCAGCGTTATGGTCGTATAACCACGCGGTCATGCTTTACGCGGCGGTTGATGACCGCGATGGGGAGGCAAGCGCCTTTACGAACGCTGGCTTATCGCTCGGTCATGAAAACCACTATCCAGCCGCCTTGGATTCGTATCGGCGGGCCTTAGCATTTTACCGGGCGTTAGGCGACGTCCACGGTGAGGCGAGCGCTCTCAACGACGTTGGCTTGATCGGAATAGAGCAAAGCCGCTACAGTGATGCGCTGGAGAACTTTCAAAGTGCGCTGGCGCTCGAACGAAAACTGGGCGACCAGGATGCAGAAGCCACTGGCCTCAACAACATTGCGCTCATCGAGGACTATCAAAGCCGGTTCGAGGATTCGCTCAGGTCGTATCAGCAAGCTCTGGCGTTGTACGTAGAATTGGGCGACCGCGATGGCGTCGCGAACGCTCTTCTAAATATCGGCAGCCTCAAGCAAGATCAAGGCGAGTCGGCCGAGGCGTTGCCGCCACTCCGGCGAGCGCTCGTAATGTTCCGGCAGCTCGGTGATCGGGATGGCGAGGCAATTGCGCTCGATTCCATCGGCTTAGCAGAATCCGGTCAGGGAGAATATACTGAAGCATCTCATTCCCTCCAGGGTGCCCTTGCGCTTTCACGCGCGGTAGGCGACCGCGATAATGAAGGCGGCGTACTTTCGCACATCGGCGAAGTCCAGGAGAGGCAAGGGAACTACAGAGACGCGCTGCACTCGAACCGCCAAGCAGTCGCGATCCTTCAACCGTTGGGTGACAGCGATGGTCAAGCGGTAGCCCTTGCCAACATAGGTAAAGTCCAAGAGAAGGAACGCCACTACGCTGACGCACTGAAATCGTATCAGCAGGCACTTGCGCTTTTCCGGCAAGTGGGGGACCGCGCCAAGGAAGCGAATGCCCTCACAGGAATTGGCGAGATTGCGAAAGATCAAGGGCACTACGCGGGTGCCCTGAAGTGTTATCAAGAGGCGCTCGTGATTTATCGAAAGGTTGGCGACCAATCGGAGGCCGCGGAGACAGCGCGGAGCATCGTGCTGACTCAGGCGCTCATCAACGCTGCTAGCCCGTCACTCCACCCTTCCGCAACACCTCCGCGATCGATCTCCCGTTGGCAATCGCGCGGACTTATCTCTAAGAGCAAAAAGAACGCGATAAGCCCAATAGAATAAAGACTATTTGGGAGCCCAGCGGGATTCGAAACCACTTCTCGAGGGTTCCGGAGCGTCCAGTCCGCTACCGATTCGTGTTATTTTGCAAGGCTTTCCGCCATTCTGGCTCCCGGCCGATCCCGTCCAGTTCCGACCGTTCCCGACCGCTCCGTTAGATTCTGTGTGCCCTGTCAAGGGTTAAGTGTCGGCGATGGGATGTCCGTGACGTCGCCCATACCCGATGCTCGGGTCAAACGGGCGCTCGGACTTAAGGACGCCGTAAGCCAAAACCATGAGGCGACGCATGACTGCTGCCACGATCTGTTTGCCGTGCTTGCCCGAAGAACGCAGCCGATTAGCAAAATCCTTGAGAATGGGATTGCAGCGGATCGCTGCGACGGCCGGCATATAAAGCATGCGCCGTAGATGGACGTTGCCAGCCTTTGACAGCCACGAAGCCGATACCGACTTTCCCGAACGAAACTCACGCGGGCAAAGGCCAGTGAACGCGGCCACCGCCTTGGCGCTCCGGAACTCGCTTAGGTTCGGCAGTTCACCGAGAATCGTGACGGCAAGCCGCTCGCCAATGCCCGGGATCGACGTCAATAGCTCACGCTTGCCTCGAAGGGTCGGGTCATCGTCTATGAGCGAGCGGATTTGTGAGTCGATCTCATCGATCTGGCGGTCAAGAAAAGACAAGGTCGCTTCGATCGACGAGCACACGTCACCCGAGCCGGGTGCGCCAAGTCGATTCGACTCCTGAACCCGCATTTCGTCGAGCGCTACACGCCGGCGTGCCAGCCGTTTCAAGCGCTGCTGCACCGGGCTAGGCGGTTCCCACGGCGCCGGGTGCATCGTTACGCAGTATCGTGCGATCAGCGCTGCGTCAGCCTTGTCGGTCTTCGTTCGAGAGAGTTCGCTTTGGCCGAAGGACTTGCTCGCTAGCGCGTTCACGATGCTCACGACATGACCGTGCGCGTGCAGATCCGTAGCGAGCTCCTCGCTCCAACCACCGATTGCTTCCTACACGCGTGCACCCGACTGACATGGCGGTTTGAAAGCCAGCGATGCAATCTTTCGAAGCCCGCCGCGGAATGAGGGAAATGATTCGTATGAACCTGATCCTTCACGCTCAGTGCACAATGGAACTCGAACTTCCCAACATCGATACCAAGAACGGCCAAATCCACGGCAACCTCCTTACCGCGGTAGCCTCGACCAGTCTGACAGATGCGAGCTGTTGCCTTCGCGGCACGCCCTGGATTCCGTCCGGTCATCACCTACCGCACGAGCTGCTCGGGCACCAATCTAACGGGCAGGCTCTCGGGCCTCAGAAAATGTCGGTGTCACCTAGCACCGGTGGGAGCGTTCGATCCCACCGCCGGAGAACCGGCCGGATGAACATATCAGAAAATGTTAGAAGGGGCGACGCCGAATCAGGGGGGACATGACCGCTGGGCCACGCGGCTACCCGGGGGCGGCCGATTCGCAACCGGCGGGCCAGTTGACGTTTGCCTTCACGGATATCGAAGGCAGTACAGCGCGATGGGAGCGTGACCCCGTCGCGATGCAAGACGCCGTGCGACGTCACGATGCGATTCTACAGACGGCCATTGCGGAACACGGCGGTCACGTCTTTAAGACAATCGGCGACGCCTTCTGTGGCGTGTTCGTAGTGCCGCAGGCGGCGGTCGCCGCGATGCTGGCGGCACAACAGGCGCTAAGCGCCGAAGATTTTTCGTCGGTCGATGGACTGCGCGTGCGTACGGCAATCCATACCGGCAGTGCTGACGCACGGGGAGGCGACTACTTCGGTCCGGCGCTCAACAAGGTCGCACGCCTATTGGCGATCGGCCACGGCGGTCAGGTTCTGATGACCGCCGAGGTAGCGGCGCTCGTCGACGGCACATTGCCGGCTGGTGTGACGCTGCGCGAACTGGGCGCCTACCATCTCAAGGACTTTACCGAGCCCCAGCGATTGTATCAGCTGCTGGGGCCGGGGGCGGAGGCGGAGTATGCGCCGTTGCGTTCGCTGGGGACGCTGCCTAGCGATCTTTCGATCGTTGATGCAGCGGAGTTTCATTCCGTCCCCAGCTTCAGCGGCCGCGACGACGAGCTCGCCACTGTGGATGCGGCGCTGCAGGATGACGGCGCCGTGGCGGTCGTTCAAGGCTTGGGAGGCGTGGGGAAATCGTCGATCGCCCGCGAGTACGGCTGGCGCAACCGCGAGCACTACTCGGTCGTATGGTGGCTCAACGCACAGACCGAAGACGGCATCATCGACGGATTTCTGCGCTTGGGCACGATGTTCGTACAAGGTCTCGCTCAACTGGCCGACCGGCGCGTCGCCGCGGAGCGCGTGATCAACTCGGTGCTGGGCGGTTTCGACAAGCCTGTGCTGTTGGTTTTCGATAATCTCGAGGATGAAGCGCTCTTGCGGACGTGGCTGCCGCGCACGGGGGCGCGCGCCTTGGCCACCTCGCGCGACACCGCCTTGAGCAGCGACGTCATCACGATTCCGTTGCAGACTTGGTCGCTGGAGACCGCCGTCGCGTATCTGCAGCGCGCGAGCGGACGTACGGACGTCAACGAAGCTGACGCGCGTGCCATTGCCGAGGAGCTTGGTGCGCTACCGCTGGCACTGGCGCACGCGGCAGCGTCACTGCGCAGCGCGCGGATGGTCAGCCCGCAGCGTTATCTTGAGCGCGTTAGGAGTCATCTCAAAAATGCACCTCGCGGCGCGGAGTATCCGCGCTCCGTCTTTGCGACGTTCAGTGCCGCAATAGCGCAGGCCGAGCAGCAGGTGGCCGGCGCCGCGGCGGTGCTCTGTTTTGCGGCCTCGTTTGCACCCGATGCGATTCCCGACGAGCTCTTTCGCCAGCCGATTGAAAGCTACACGGTCTCCGAGTTGCGTTCAGCAATCGTCGAGGAGATGCACCTGGACGAAATCCTTGGGGCGCTCGACCGGCTGTCGCTTTTGAAGTTTGCGGAAGGATCGCGCAGTTATACTATCCACCGGCTCGTACAGTTTGCCGCGCAAGACCTCATCGGCGAAGCTAAGCGCGCGTGGAGTGAATGCGCCGTCATCGTCGCCAATGCAGCGTTTCCCGCAGTCGATTTTGGGATGTGGCCGCAATGCGAACGGCTGTTGGCCCATTCGCGCGCCGCACTGAATGCTTTGCCGAGCGATGCCGACTCGCTTCCGGCAGCCGAGCTAGCCTTTCGCTGTGGGCGATACCTTCGGGAACGGGGCGAGTATCGCGCATCGGAGCAACTTCAAGCGCGTGCGCTGGCAATTCGTGAAAATTGTTTGGACCCGATCATCCCGACGTTTCGGACAGCTTGACCAACCTCGGGATCGCGCTCGGCGAGCAAGGGCGTCTCGCGGAGGCGGTGCCGCTTTTCGAACGAGCGCTGGAGATTCGGGAAAAAGCGTTAGGCCCGGAGGGTCCTAGCGTCGCAGCGGCATTGCTTAACCTTGCGCGTGGCTACAATGAACAAGGTCGCTTTTCGGAGGCGGAGGCGCTGAATAAGCGAGCGCTGGCGATTTTTGAGAACACGCGGGGACCGGACCATGGAGATACCGCATTCGCGATCATCAACCTTGCGCACGACTATATGCGGCAGGGGCGTTATGCCGAGGCTGAGCCGCTGCAAGAGCGCGCCCTGGCGATTCGGGAGAAGGTACTGAGGCCCGATCATCCAGATGTCTCGGTAAGCTTAAACAACCTCGCGGACGTGTACCGCTGCCAGGGACGTTATGCCGAGGCGGAGCCGCTGCTCACACGCGCGCTCGCGATTCGCGAAAAGGCGCTTGGAACCGACCATCCATCGGTTGCAAATGTACTCGACACGCTCGCCAATCTTTACCAGGGTCAAAGCCGTCAGGCTGATGCGGAACGAATTTACCAGCGCGCGTTGCAAATTCGAGAGAAGGCGCTCGGCCTGGACCATCCCTTGACGACAGCCACCCGCGAAGCGCTCAACGCTGCCGTGTCGCCCTGAGCCCTACGTCGTGCGCATTCTCGGTCACGCCACGCCGATGACGGCGCTCAGCATTTACGCTCATGCATTGCGACCTGCAGAGTCGTGCGCGATCGTGTCGATCGATTGATCGCTTGGCGCGGGCAAAGGGGCACGACGGCAACCATTTCGGAGCGTGAACGGCAACCGAATAGGAACCGCCGAACCTTCAAGACACGGAAAATGCTGTAAAATAAGGACGAATAAAATAGCCCCAGCGGGATTCGAACCACTTCTCGGGGATTCCGGAGAGTCCCGTCCGCTACCGATCCGTGTTATTCTGTAAGGCTTTTCGCCACTCTGGCTCCCGGCCGGTACCGTCCGTTACCGACCCTTCCCGACCGCTCCGTTAGAAAATGTTAGAAAACGCCGGATTCTTTAGCCTGCGGCGGGTTTTCGTTTTGGGCGCGGGTCGTTGCCGGTTACGCCGCAAATGCAGGCTTTTTTCGCGATCCCGCGCGCTACATCTCCATGGGCAATGCATCGAGAGCGATGTGCCGCACGACGGCTGCGCGTCCTCGTCACTCGATGACTTCAGGCCATCGCTCCGAGCACGTTCTTTGGGCCCCCTTGACTCCGGAGTAGGGTACAGGCCGTTTCGAGGCGGCGAAGGTCGGCTATTTGGATCTGAACGGCCGCGAGCCGATAGTATTGCGGGCTTAGAGCTAAGTGGCATTGCCGGCTGGGCGGCTATGGGGCGTCTCGTCTTTACGGCTGTGGCCCCTATCGCGGCCGGGCGCCCCTGGGATAGTGACGGAGTCATTTAAGACGGGGCCCTCGCTCACGGCGCCTGTGCGGCGGCACGCGGGCGCCGTTGCGCCCGTGCAGCAGACGCTATAAAATAGTAGCCTCTGCGGTTGGCTTCGGTTCGTCCGCGGGCGCTTTGCGAATGAATCGCTCCACGACCGCGTTTGTGGAAGGAGTTTTTCATGGCCGCGCGCCTCGAATCGCTGCAGTCGGGCTCGTCAAGGGATCCTGGCTTCAACGCGATTATCGACTTCTCAAAAACCGGCCTCGGCGGCACTTGCAGGTTCGGACTTCTTGGCCTGCGGCCGGAGGCCCGCAGCCCGTCGTTGACGCCGTGAAGCCAAAGGAAACTATCGTGCACGAGTCGCCTCAGCTTCGAATGACGCTTGGTATTCCGGCAGTCGCAGTCGAGGTACAAGCGTGCGAGTAGAATGCTGAACGTATTCGTTGGCGCACCCGGACGCGAGTTTCTCGGATCGAGCGAGGTCTTCATCATTCTGTTCGTAACCTTCGGGCCGATCAATTTCATCAATCATTTTTACCAGATGGCGACCGGGGTCGATACAAAGACGCTCGTGGGACTCGCCGCCAGGAGTGCTTCGATCGCGACGGTCGCCATCGTGCTGTCGGCGATCGTAGGCAGCTTCATGCTGGGAAAATGGCAAATTTCGGTCCCGGCGATCGCCTTCACTGGCGCGATCGTGTTGTTCGTTGCTGCCATGAGGTCGATCTTGGCCTTATATGGAGGTCCCGCGCCAGACGCCAGCCGTGTGGCTCCGAGTCCATCAACGGCGGCATCGCACCTTGTATTTCCTTATATCGCCACGCCGTACGGAATCGCCGCAATCATCGTTCTTTTGATGCTGGCCCCGGAAAGCGCGACGGGAATTTACCTCACCCTGATCGCGGTCATGCTGATCAACTTGATCATGATGCTCTTCGTCAAGCCGATCATGCGCATGATGGGCGTTCCGCTGGCGCTGCTCGGCACCGTGCTATCTGTATTGCAGGTGGCGCTTAGCATTCAATTCGCTTTTTTTGCCATTCGGACTGCGCTCGCACAGGGTATCTAGGTACCTTCTTGGATGCGCGCTTTTTTAGATGGTCTCTGCGCCGATACTCGATGTCCTACCGTCGCTCCTTTGCGGCCGGCTTCACCTAGATGTTTGGCCGGAGCGACTTCGCGCCGCAGTAGTAGTCTGCTGGCGGCGTTCTCACTCTCCGTCTGAAACGACGAAAGGCGTCAGTTATGTCAAATACGGCAACGAAAAGTGACTGGTCGAAACCAGCGGCCATGGCAATACCCAAAGGGGGTTTCTTTAAAGATAAAGTCCAGCAAGGTCGGTTCGGCCCGATATTCCCGAAGACGCCCGCGTGTTACGGCTTTTCCATTGTCGCGAAAGTCAAGCCCGGTCGCGAGGAAAACTTCTACAAGTACGCGAGCACCATCGAAAAAACGCTGGCAGAACAGCCGGACGCCCTGGCAGTTCTAAAGCTACACTATCTGCGTTGGGTCATGTTTCCGATCAACGGCGAGACGTATTTTATGTATCAAGGCATCTTCGACACCGACTTCGACAAATACACCGAAGACGCCGTAAGTCTGTTCACGGGCTTAGGCGTGAGCACATCGTTCGAAAATCTCGAGGGGTTCCCCGAGGATTGGGCAACGAATCCGGACGCGTTCGTTAAGTTCGTCCGTGAACACCAATGCCCGAGCTTTTTGGAATATGGCGAGTATCCGTACGTCAGTGCCGATGAGGTCAAGAAGGCGCTTAAACTGCGGGCCGCGTTCTCGAGCATACTCGATCTGATGCAATGATGTCGGTCGCCAACGTGACCATACTCGAGCTTGACGACATCCAGCACATTCTGCTGACGAGGACGCCCGCGCTCAACGGGCTGTACGCATTTCTCTCGTTTCATCAGGCTGCCGGCGGAAGAGCCTGGCTTTCTGCGATCCTGGAGCGCGTCGAATCAGCCGCCGAAGTGCGCGCGTCGATCGCACAGCAGAAACGCTGGGTGACGGTCGCCTTGACGTGGAACGGTTTGCGAGCCCTTGGTGTCGATAATGCGTCGCTCGATTCGTTTCCCGAGGAGTTCAAGCAGGGCATGGTCGCGCGCGCGAGCATCCTGGGCGACGCGGGCGAGAATCATCCTAACAACTGGGTCGATGGGATCGCGCGTTCCGACCTTCACGCCATCGCTATCTTATTCGCCCGGGATGCTGAGGAGCGAGAGCGATGCCAAACCGAGCACGACAAACTCGTTGCTCGGTGCGAAGGCGTTGATGTCATATCGACGCTCGAGCTCGAAGCGACGCCCCCGTTCGAGTACGCTCACGATCATTTCGGCTATCGCGATCGCCTTTCGCAGCCGGTCATTGAAGGAAGCGGTGAGGTGCCGACGCCGGGTTCGGGTGCGCCGCTCAAAGCTGGCGAGTTTATCCTTGGGTATGTCGACGAATTCGGGTTATTGGACAACCTTCCTCAGCCCGAAATCCTCTCGAGGAATGGCAGCTATATGGCGTATCGCCGCCTGCAAGAGCACGTCGGGAGGTTTCGCGATTTCTTACTGGAGCACGGTGAGACTCCCGACGAGCAAGAGCTGTTGGCCGCAAAGCTGATGGGCCGCTGGCGTAGCGGCGCCCCCCTGGTGCTTGCGCCTAATAAAGACGATCCGGCGCTCGGTGGGGATCTGCAGCGTAACAACGATTTCAACTATAAAGAAATGGACCCCATCGGCTACGCCGTGCCCCTCGGGGCGCACGCCCGGCGCATGAACCCACGCGACACTGCGGCTAACATCAACCGTCGACGGATGATCCGCCGGGGAGCGACGTACGGGCCGCACCTGCCCGTGAATGCTCCGGAGGACGGCGCAGAACGCGGCATTGCGGCATTCATCATATGCGCCAGTCTCGTGAGGCAGTTCGAGTTTGCACAAAACGTGTGGACAAACGACCCAAATTTCCATGAACTCGGCAACGAACACGACCCTATCATCGGCAATCAAGACGGGACGCTCGAATTTACGATTCCAAAGCGGCCGATTCGAAAGAAAATCCTTGGCTTGCCAGCCTTCACGACGTTGCGAGGTGGAGCATATTTCTTTCTTCCCGGCCTAAAAGCACTTCGATATCTCGCGTCGTTGAGCGACGCGGCTACGTAGAGGAGAACCGACTATGAGCACGCTGCCGAAAGCGCGTACGTACAACCAGAGTCACGTCGAGCGCAAGTACACGGCCGGGAAGCGACGGTTGAGCATCTACTGGACCTGGAGCTATCCGTGGGAAGCGCAGCGAGATCCGGCGGCAATGGAAAACCGCTTTTCAACGATGACCGCGGTGCGGAACGTGCTGTGGCCGGAGTACGAAATACCGGACTACAGCGCCGAACAGTTCCTTCAGGGAATCGCGGGAACCCTCGAGCTTTTCCACCGATCGACGTTGAGTTTCCAGCGGGTAGCCGAAGAGGCCACCGGTCATCCGGTTGCCATTTTTCAACGAATTGACCAGGCCGGTTATAAGCTTCCAGTCGACGAGCGGATACTGGCGGACACGGATACCATCATGGTCTTTGGACTCGATCACCTGCTCGCAGAACAAGAGGCCGCCCCGGAAGAGATCGCAGCAATCAAGGAGTGGCTCAAGCGCGAGGGCACGTGTCTGTTGTTAGCACCGCATCATGACGTTGGGTTTACGGGCGACTACGCACAACGTCAGGTCGAGTTTCTTCATCACGGCGACACGCTCGTTCCGCGTCAACAGCGCTTCAGTCAGTATACGCGCTCGCTCATGAAAGCGCTCGATGTTCCGGTTCACAACGTCTGGGGTTTACGGCCCGCCGTCGTAAAGAAGACGAACGAAATCGCACCACTCACGTCCTTTCGTGATCTGGATACGAAGAATCTGCTGGACAAGGTTCCAACGTTCAATTTTCACCAGCATTTACCACACTACGAACTCACTACAGGCGACTTAAAATCAATTCGTCTTCTAGCGCGCCAGTTGATCGATCCCGATCGTCCGCATCCGTTCACGGCGGCCGGGAACAAAGAGTTTAACTGTTTGTTGTGGATGCCACCCTACGGGCAACGGGCCGGCGATATCGTCCTTGTAGACTCAACGAACTTTACTACGCTTTTTGGGGGGACGGATAGCCTCGAAAACTTCTGGCGCAATATTGCGCTTATGAAGTGACATCCCCTGAACGCCCGCGGGCTCGCGAGTCTCGGCTCTTTGCTGCTCTTGCCGTCATCGCGCTCCCGGCGATCCTAGCCTTTCTACCTGGGCGCTTTCAGCCATTGCCCAAAGCGGTCCAACTCTTGGCGGCCGGGATTCTAGCAGGTACCTTGCTGGCAGTTGAATTCGCACCGACGAATCAACTCCTGATTCGGACTGAGCGATATGCCGCTGCGGTGTTGTTACCTTTCATTACCCTCATCCAGCTTGCGGTTCTTTCCATTCTTTTGGTGAGCATGACGCGGCCACATTCGGGCGTGAGCGGGCTGACGCTGCTGACGTCGTCAGTTGCCATCTGGGCGACGAACGTTCTGGTTTTTGCTCTGGCGTACTGGCAACTCGATCGCGGCGGGCCTTCAGGCCGAGCGTCGGGATGGCGTGGGCCGGCAGACTTCACTTTTCCGCGAGGAGAGCCGCCCGACGGCGTTCCCGAAGACTGGCAACCGGTCTTCGCTGATTACCTCGCGCTTGCGTTCAACACTTCTACGGCCTTCAGTCCGACCGACGTACTGCCGCTGCGACCTCGAGCGAAGATGCTGATGGTGATGCAAAGCCTCATTTCACTCGTAACCGTGATTGCCGTCGGCGCTCGAGCGATCAACATCCTTGGCACGAAATAGCCGTGGCCGCCGCGATCGCCGACAACGACGAGCATGACGTGGCGCTCCTCGGGCGCGGGAACCGCCTTCGGGAGGCTCGTGGGGTAACGAAAAGGGCGTGGTGTTGCACTTTGGTTAGACGGCGCCTGAAAAGTGTCGCAAAAACCCTTGTAAAATAAGGAGAATTGTAGCCCCAGCGGGATTCGAACCCGCGTTACCGCCGTGAGAGGGCGGCGTCCTAGGCCTCTAGACGATAGGGCCGTGGCTCCCGGGGATGGGCTCGAACCACCGACATGCAGATTCAGAGTCTGCCGTTCTTCCAGCTGAACTACCCGGGACCGTTAGCGACGGTTATACTACACGAGCCCCGCGCCTCTTGCAACCGGCGCGTCTGCCTGCAATGCGCCCGCGGAGGCCATGTGAGTTCCCACACCCCTAGATTGATATGCCGCCTACAAAGACGGCGTTGGCTGGGCATCTCGCACCTACATAATGTAGGCTGCACGCTACCCTTCGACGAGCTCAGGGTGACAAGGTGGTTGGCTCAGGGTGACAAGGTAGTTGGCTCAGGGTGACGACGGTGGTGGTTCCGGCCGGCAATGGTGGTCGCCTCAGGGTGACAATAGGAGGCGCCTCAGGGTGGCGCGCGATAATTGGCCGACAGGCTCGGGATCACGTGAAAGTCGAAATAACCCGCCGTGCAGGCGATCGTTTTGGTCGGAGGTGAGGGGACGCGGCTGCGCCCCTTGACTTACGGCACGCCCAAGCCGATGGTGCCGATCATGAACGTGCCCTTCCTTGCTCGGACGATGGAGCGCTTATACGAGGCCGAGATCCGCGATGTGGTCCTCGCGGCCGGATACATGCCGCAGGCAATCGTTGATTATTTCGGCGACGGCACCAGCCTCGGCATGAAGATCACCTACGCGATCGAGGAAACGCCGCTCGGAACCGCGGGGGCCCTCAAGAACGTCCAACAGCATATCACCGGCCCGTTCTTCGTCCTGAACGGCGACATTTTCACGAGCCTCGATCTGCGTGCGATGCGTGAGTATCATCACGAGAAGGACGGCTTTGGCGTCTTACACTTGATTCGCGTCGCGGATCCGTCGCCGTTTGGCTGCGTCGTCCACGATGAAACCGGGCGCATCACGACTTTCGTCGAGAAGCCTCCGAAAGGGGAAGAGCCGACGAACGAAATTAATGCCGGGACGTATTTGCTCGCGCGCGAGATTCTCGATCTCATTCCTGCGGGGCGCCCCGTGTCGATCGAGCGCGAAACGTTCCCCGAGCTCATCGCGACGGGCAAATCTCTTTACGCGTTCACGACCGACGATTATTGGATCGATCTCGGCAGGCCCGAGCAATATCTCGCGGCGCATCGCGATGTGTTGAGCGGAGCGATGCCGCTCGCGGTCGAGCCAGGAATAAACGGAGAAGGCGGCGATGCATTACGCGGTCACCCCGGCGTCGTTCCGCCCGTCCATGCCGGCGCCGACGTCGTCGTGGACGCCAGCGCCACGGTGGGTCCAAACGTCGTCATGGGTCGCGGCTGCAGTATCGGCGCGAATGCGACCGTTCGCGAATCGGTCCTTTGGGAACGCGTCAGCGTCGGCTCGGGCGCAATTATAGAGGAAGCGATCGTCGCTAGCGGGGTCACTATCGGGGCAGAAGCACGCATTTCTCGGGGCAGCGTTATCGGTCACGACGTGACGATCGATCCGGGAATTGTCTTGGAACCGGGCACTCGCTTAGGCTCGCCGCCCGAAAGGATACCAGGCTAGCGGGGGAGCATTCGGTTTATTCCGCATCTGGGCAAGGGTAAATTGGGGTCCAGAAGTGGAGGAGACACCGCACACATGCTACCGCCGCGCGCTTTATTCTTAGGCTCGTATCCACCTCGAGAATGTGGCATCGCAACATTCACCAAGGACATGGTCGATGCATACGACCGGGCATTTCATTTAGGAAGCCCGGTGATCGCCGTGGACGAGCCCGGCGCCGACGTGCGGCGCTACCCGCCCGAAGTCATCGCTCGCATTGCCGAACAAGAGCGCGACAGCTACGCTGCTGCCGCCGCCTTCGTAAACGACTATCCGGTCGAACTCGTCAACATTCAGCACGAATACGGACTCTTTGGCGGCGAACACGGTGAATGGCTCGTCGATTTCATTCGCCTGCTCGAAAAGCCGGCCGTCCTGACGCTGCATACGGTCCTGCCGGAACCCGATGCGTCCTATCTGCGCGTCACGCGCGAGCTCTGCGAACAGGCCGCAAAAGTTGTCGCGCTCTCCGAAACGGGGCGCGGTCTTCTCGAAGAAGTGTACGGCATCGACCCGCAGCGCCTTCAGGTGATCCACCACGGCGTTCCCGACGTGCCCTTCCAAGACACGCATTCCGCTAAAGCAACCTTTGGCATCGGCCAGCGCACCGTGATCTCGACCTTCGGTCTGATAAGCCGCGGCAAAGGACTGGAGTACGCGATCGAGGCCATGCGCGCCGTCGTGCGTCGTCATCCCGAAACGCTGTACCTGATTCTGGGTGAGACGCACCCCGTCGTGCGTCGGCGCGAAGGCGAATCGTACCGCGAGTCGTTGCACGCGATGGTGCGCGAATACGGCCTGCATTACAACGTTCAGCTCTTGGATAAGTATCTGGATTTCGACGAAGTCGTGAGCTATCTCGCGGCGACCGACATCTATCTCACGCCCTATCTCAATCCGGCTCAGGTCGTCAGCGGTACTCTCGCCTACGCGGTGGGATGCGGGAAGGCCATCGTTTCGACGCCGTACCTCTACGCGCAAGAGCTCCTGGCGCACAATCGCGGCTTTTTGTGCGAGTTTCGCGACGCCGACTCGATCGCGAGCGGCCTGAACATGCTGCTCGACGATCCGTCGTTGCGGCGCGCAACCGAACGCCGGGCGTATCGTTTTGGCCGGCAGATGACGTGGCCGCACGTCTCCGCCGAATACGGCCAGCTCTTCGGGGAGCTCTGCCCCCGCGGACCGCTGGAGCTGGTGAGTTCTGCGTAAGGCGCGCGCAGGACCGGCGCCGCCTCCGCTCGATCATTTGGTGTCACTCTCCGACGACGTCGGGGTGGCGCAGCATGCGCTCGAGACCGTACCAAATCGAAAGTTCGGGTATTGCACCGATGACGTCGCGCGCGCATTTATGGTCGTGCTCGCACACGCGCGGCTGCTTCCGTCAGACCGCGTGAATCAGCGACTGGCGTTGATCTATCTTTCTTTCTTGCAGCACGCGCAGCTGGACGACGGCCGATTCCACAACTTCATGGCGTACGATCGCACCTGGATCGACGAGATCGGTACGCACGATAGCTGCGGACGCGCGATATGGGCTCTGGGCTACGGCGTCGCCAACGCGCCGACGGAGGCGTGGCGGCGCGTTTGCGGCACGCTGCTCGACCGGGCGCTGCCCTCGCTCGTATCGCTCGAATACCTCCGCTCGCGAGCCTATGCCGCACTTGGACTCGCCCATGCGCATGCCGCCGTCGACGATCCCAGATATGCCGCCGGGCTGAAGTATCTCGCGGACGAAATCCTGGCTGCCTACGACGCGAACGCCGAAGACGATTGGCGCTGGTTCGAGGGCTCGCTGACCTACGATAACGCGCGGCTGCCCGAAGCCTTGCTTCGGGCGGGACAGGTCTTGTCGGATGCGCGTTACACCGAGGCCGGCCTTAGCGCGCTGAAGTTCTACGAAGGCGTGACGATGGAAAACGGCATCCACGTGCCGATCGGAAACGACGGCTGGTATTATCGCGGGCAGCCGCGCGCGCGGTACGTGCAACAGCCGCTCGAAGCGTACGCGATGGTCGACGCCGAGCTGGCCGCCTTCGACGCGACCGGCGCTTCCGCCCATTTTGCCGCCGCCGAGGTTGCGTTGGAGTGGTACTTCGGCAAGAACTCGCGCGGTATTGCAATGGCGCACGGCGGGGGCTGCTACGACGGGCTGGGCGAAAACAGCGTAAACTATAACGAAGGCGCCGAATCCACGCTGGCATTTTTGGCCGCGGCATACGCCGTGGCGCTGCGACGGGCACGGGTACTTCGCGCCGTGCGCTGATTGCGGGAAACGTAGCATTTGCGTTGCTGTACAGGCAACGACGTGTCCACCGGCGAACCGCTATAAATGCTCCTGGAAACCGAGATTCTGAACGACGTGCAGTCTGCCGCCGTTAAGCAGACCGATGGCCCGGTTTTGATCTTTGCCGGTGCCGGAAGCGGCAAAACGCGCGTCCTGACGCACCGCATCGCCTACCTGCTTCGCGAACTCCGGGTAGCCCCCGACCGCATCCTCGCCGTCACGTTCACGAACAAGGCTGCGGGCGAAATGAAGTCGCGCTTGCAAAACATGGTGGGTCCGGTCGCGCGCGACCTGTGGGTCGGGACGTTCCACGCAATGTGCGTGCGAATCTTGCGCCGCGACGGCACGCGCATCGGCATCGGCCCGAGTTTTGCCGTCATCGACGACTCCGACCAGCGACAGCTCGTCAAAGAGATTCTCGACGACCTCGATTACGACGAGCGCCAGCTCTCGCCCGGCGCGTGTCTTGCCGAAATCGACAAGGCCAAGAACGCCTTGATCTGGCCGGAGCAGTACGCGCAGGGGCAAACGTCGTTCGTCGGCGAGCGAATCGCCAACGTGTATACCGAATATCAGCGTCGGCTCGGCGAGTCGAACTCGCTCGACTTCGACGATCTGATCGTGCGCACGATAGATTTGCTGGAGCGCGACGCCGCCACGCGCGAGAAATACCAGCATAAGTTCGAGTACGTTTTGGTTGACGAATACCAGGACGTCAACACCGCGCAGTATCGCCTGATCGCGTTGCTCGCAGCATACAGCGGCAACGTTACCGTCGTCGGCGACGACGATCAATCGATCTATTCATGGCGAGGCAGCGACTACCGCATGATCCTGCGGTTCGAGGAAGACTTTCCCGGCGCGAAAATCTTTAAACTCGAGGAGAACTATCGCAGCACGGGCCGGATCCTCGAGGCCGCCAATACGCTGGTGGCCAACAATCTCTCGCGTTCGCCGAAGAAACTCTTCACGGCGCGCGAAGAGGGTGAACCCATTACGCTCTATCCCGCGGCAACCGAACGCGACGAGGCGCGCTACGTCGTCGAGAAGGTCAAGAGCCTGGTTCGGGACGGTGCGGCCTATCGAGATTTCGTCGTACTCTATCGGACCAACGCCCAGTCGCGCGTCTACGAGGAGGCGTTGCTCGCCGAAGGCATTCCTTATCGGGTCGTCGGCGGCGTCGGCTTTTATGCGCGCACCGAGATCAAAGACGTCGTCGCCTATCTCCGGTACATCGTCAACTCGTCCGATGCACTGGCATTCAAGCGAATCGTCAACATTCCGCGACGAGGCATCGGGCAGCAAACGCTTGCGGCGCTCGTGCAATCGGCGAATGCGGCGCGGCTTTCGGTCGGCGAAGCGGTCTTCAACAGCGACCTGCTGCGCTCGTCCGTGCCGAAGAAACTCAAAGAGCTCGAACGCTTTGCCGAGCTGATTGCGGACCTGCGCCAGCGCGCCGAGGGTGCGGGGGTTGCCGATCTGCTCGTCGCGGTGATGGAACGCTCCGGGTACGTTCGTGAGCTGCAAAGCGAGGATTCGCACGAGGCGCGTGCGCGCCTGGAAAACCTCGCCGAACTCGTGGGCGTCGCGCGCGAATACGAATCGGCCGATGAAGAACCGACGCTGGCCGGATTCCTCGCGAACATCGCACTGGTCAGCGATCTCGACGCGCTCGTGGAAGACGCTTCCTACGTTACGCTGATGACGCTCCACAGCGCCAAGGGCTTGGAGTTCTCCAGCGTCTTTTTGACCGGTCTGGAAGAGGGCATTTTCCCGCACAGCCGAGCGCTCACCGAAGTGGCCGAATTAGAAGAAGAGCGGCGCCTCGCCTACGTCGGCATCACGCGCGCCATCGATCGGCTTTTCCTTACCTATGCGTCGCGTCGGGCGCTCTTCGGCAATACGTACGCGTATCCCAAGTCGCGGTTTTTGGAAGAGCTGCCGGCGCTCGAGGTGTTGGAGAGCGACAGCGTGCCATTGCCGCGCCCGGCAGGTGGCCGTTGGCGCGAAGTCGCCATTCACGAATCGGCCGGCGCGGGAGTGCACCTCGGGCTCAAGGACGGCGACCGCGTCCGCCACCCGAAATGGGGCGAAGGACGAATTGAAAGCATCGTCGGCGCCGGCGGTGACGGCCTCGTAACCATCGATTTCCCCAACGTCGGCCAAAAAATGCTCATGCTCAAATACGCGCCCCTCGAAAAGATCTAGGAGCTCCGAGTGCGGGTCGCGGTTTCGGGAGCGATGGGACGCATGGGAACTATCGCGCGCGAAGCGTTGCAACGGACCGGCGAGTATTGCTGCGGCCTCGCGCGCCGCGCCGATCCCGAGCACGCTATCTTCGCCTCACTCGACGAGATGCTCGCCGCGAAACCCGACGCAGTGCTCGATCTCACAACGCAGCCGTCCAGCTATGAAATCGCGCTCTCGACCGTCGACCGCGGAGTCTGCGTCGTCGTGGGGGCGAGTGGGTGGAGCGGCGAACAACGTGACGCCTTAGCTGCACTCGCGCAAGAACGCGGCGTCGGCGCATTAATCGTACCCAACTTCTCGATCGGCGCTACGTTGATGATGCGGTTCGCCGAGCAGGCGGCGCGGTTTTTTCCGGATGCAGAGATCGTGGAGATGCACCACGCCACCAAAAAAGACAAGCCCTCGGGCACGGCGCGGGAAACGGCCTCGCGCATTCAAGCGGTTACGGAGAACTCGCCGCCCATCCACAGCGTTCGTTTGCCGGGGCTGCTGGCGCATCAAGCGGTGCTCTTCGCCGGAACCGGAGAGATGCTGACGATCCGCCACGATTCGCTCACGCGCGAGTCGTTTGTCGCGGGGATGCTCGCCGCCGTGCACGCCGTCGTGCATCGGCGCGGCCTTTCGATCGGGCTCGATTCCATTTTTGAAGCGGTGGTTTCGTGAACGTCGCGGTTGTGGGTGCGACCGGCGCAGTCGGCGAGACGATCGTGAGGGTGCTGGAGGAGCGGCGCTTGCCGATCGCGGCGCTGGGAACCTTCGCATCGCGGCCGCGGGCGGCAGCGATTCGTTTTCGGGGCGACACGCTCGACGTGCAGGCCGCGTCGGAAGCTGCGCTGCAAGGCTTTGACGTCGTTTTCTTTGCGGGCGGGGAAGAGGCGAGCGAACGTTACGCTCCGGCGCTGGTCGAACGTGGATCCATCGTCATCGATAATAGCGCCACGTTTCGGATGCAGCGCGGCGTCCCGCTGATCGTTCCGGAAGTCAATGCAGACGCAATGCAGGCGCAACATCGGCTCTTCCCGGTGGCGAACTGTACCGCCATCGTGCTGTGCACGGCGTTGCGCCCCGTGCGCGACGTTGCCGGTTTGCGCTGCGTACGGGTGGCAACGTATCAAGCGGCAAGCGGCGCCGGCCTCCCGGGACTCGAGGAGTTTCTCGCCGAGGAACGCGCCGCGGCGTGCGGGGATCCCGAGCCGCAACCAGCGGTGTTCCCGCGCCCGCTGGCGCGCAACGTGATCCCGCAGGTCGGCGCCTTCGATGCGTTCGGTACGAGCGGCGAAGAGCGCAAAGTTCGTGAAGAGACGCGTAAGATGCTCGATCTGCCCGACCTGCTGGTAAGCGCGACCGCGGTGCGCGTGCCGGTCAGAATGGCGCACAGCGAAGCGGTGTTCTTACAAACGGAACGCCCGACGAGCACGGCGGAGCTCGGCGCCGCGTTCGCGGATTCACCCGGGATCGTCTTCTATCCCGAAGGCATCGTGACGCCGCGCGACGTCGAGGGAAGCGATGCGGTGCACGTGGCGCGCTTGCGCGCTGAAGACGATCGGAACTTCCTCTTGTGGTGCGTGGGCGATCAGCTCCGCAAGGGGGCGGCAACCAACGCCGTGCAGATTTTGGAGCTCCTCTTGACCAAGGGTTACATCACCGCGTGAACGCCACCCAGCGAATCGCGGTGCTCAAGTTCGGCGGCACGTCGGTTGCGACGCCCGAGCAGCGCGAGGTTGCGTATTGCCGGGTGCGCGATTCCGTCGAAGCCGGATTTGGCACCGTCGCCGTCGTCTCGGCGATGGGCCGGTTCCCCGATCCCTATGCGACGGATTCGCTACTGGCACTGATCGAAGGGCGCGCGGGCAATGCGAACTCCGACGTGCTGCTTGCCGCCGGAGAGCTGGTTTCGGCCGCAGTCTTCGCCGATGGACTGGTCGCGCAAGGCGTCGACGCCGCGGCGCTGTCCGGAATGCAAGCGGGTATCGTTACCGACGCTCGCCACGGTGACGCCACGATACTGAAGGTGGAGCCCGACGCCATTTACCGCGTGCTTGCGCGTGGGGAGGTGGCCGTGGTCGCCGGATTTCACGGAGCGACCGAAGACGGAACCATAACGACGCTTGGACGCGGCGGAACGGATCTCTCGGCCATCGCCATCGGCCACGCGCTCGAGGCGCAGCGCGTCGACATCTACACGGACGTCAGCGGCGCGATGACCGCCGATCCGCGCCGCATCGCCGGCGCGCGGACGATCGAGCGAGCCTCGTTAGCCGAGATGACGGAGCTGGCGAATCACGGCGCCAAGGTCATGCACTACAAGGCCGCCGATTACGCAGACCGCACCGGCACGCGCTACGCCATAAAAGGATTGCAAACCGACCGCGGCACGCTCGTGGACGAAACGATCGACCATCACCGTCCCGTAACGGGCGTAACGGCTTCGGGGCGCTTGACCTGGGTGCGGATCATTCGCGGCGATATCGAATCGCCGCGGCGCCGCATGGAAACGGAACTCGAAATGTTTCGTCGCGTCGCCGACGCGAGCATCTCGATCGATCAAGTAACCATCAATCAGGCCGGCGTGGCTTTCGTCGTGGAAGGCGACCGTGGGAGCGACATTCGCCGACTGCTCGGCGATCTGAACCTCGCGGTGCGAATTCGCGAAGACTGCTCGAAGCTCTCGATCGTCGGCACCGGCATGCGGGACGCGCCCGGCGTCGTCCATCACGTCGTCGAAGCGCTGTCGCGCGTGGACGTGGAGATCATCCATTGTACCGACAGCAACGTCACGATCTCGATTCTCGTGCCGGCGTCCGAGGTCACCCGTGCCGAAAGCGCCGTTCACGAGCAGTTCGGACTCGATAAAGGGGATCCGGTCGTATGAACGTCAACCTCGGAGCGATCCTTACGGCGATGGTGACGCCGTTCGACGAACGCGGCGACCTCGATCTGCGCGAAGCGCAGCGCTTGGCGCACTGGTTGGTCGAACGCGGCAACGACGGACTAGTGGTTGCCGGATCTACCGGCGAAGGCCAGACGCTCGATGCGGCGGAGCGCATCGCGCTGTGGAGAGCCGTCAAAGACGCGGTCGGGCGAGACGCGGTCGTCCTCGCAAACGCCGGAACGAATTCGACGCGCGAATCGGTTCTGGCCGTGGAAGCCGCCGAGGCGGCGGGGGCGGACGCGATTCTCGCGGTCGTTCCCTACTACAACAAACCCACGCAGCGCGGGATGCTGGCGCACTTCGGCGCACTGGCACAAGCCACGCGGCTTCCGATCGTCGTCTACAATATTCCGGGCCGGACGGGCGCAAATATGTTGCCCGATACGCTGCTGGAGCTCGCCGAGCGGCATCCCACCGTCGTCGGCGTCAAAGAGTCGAGCGGCGACCTCAAGCAGATCGGGATGATTTTGAGCCGCCGCCATAAGGATTTCATCGTCTGGGCCGGCGACGATCATCTCTTCCTTCCGTGTTTGTCGCTCGGAGCCGACGGGGTGGTCGGCGTAGCCTCGCATCTCTGTTCGCCCGAGTATCGCAGGATCTTCGAGGCCCATCGCAGCGGCCGGGTGGACGAGGCCGCGCGCATTCACGCCTCGCTCGTGCCGCTCATCGACGCACTCTTTGCAACGACCAGCCCGATCCCGGTGAAATGGGCGATGCAGCAGCTCGGCTTTGCCGTTGGGGCTTGCCGTTTGCCGCTGGATGAGATACCGCCGAACGTCGCAGAGAGGCTCCGGCCGCTGCTGGCGCCGTACGCTTCGCCGATCGAATCGCGGTGAACTCGCTCGAAATCCTCGGATGTCGGCTGGATCCCATTGACGCCCACGAGGCGACCGAACGAATTCTGGCGCTGGCGCGCGGACGCGACGCATCGCAAGTCGTCACGCTTGGAACCGAAATGGTCGTTTACGCGCAGCGCGATCCGCGCTTTCGGGCGATCGTCAACGGTTGCGCGCTCTCTCTGTGCGATACCGTCGGCCTGCTCGCGGTAGCTCGATGGCGCGGAGCGCCGCTGCGCGACCGCGTCACCGGCGTGGAGCTGATCGAGCGCCTGTGTGCCGGCGCGGCTTCGAACGATTTGCCCGTGTATTTTCTGGGTGGCGCAGACGGCGTCGCCGCGGATGCGGCCGCAATTTTGGAAGTGCGGTTTCCCGGCTTGCCGGTGGCCGGCACGCGCAACGGCTTCTTCGACGAAGCGCAAACTCCGGAGATCATTGAAGCCATCGTAGCCAGTGGTGCGCGGCTGCTTCTCGTCGGGTTGGGCTCGCCGCGACAAGAGTACTGGCTTGCGGAACACCTGCGGGAAACCGGTTGCGGCGTTGGAATCGGCGTCGGCGGATCCTTCGACGTGATCGGGGGACGCGTCGCGCGCGCGCCGCAGCTGGTTCGCGGGCTGGGCTTGGAATGGCTGTACCGGCTGGTCAAGGAACCGCGGCGCTGGCGGCGCCAACTCGCGCTCCCGCGTTTTGTCGGGCTCATCGCGCTCGACGCTCTCGGCGTGCGTCCGGCAAAGAGCACCGCCGGCTCGTGAAAGCGATGATTCTGGCCGGCGGCCTTTCCACGCGTTTGTATCCGCTAACCAAGCTCGTGCCCAAGCCGCTCGTTCCCGTCGCCGGCGTGCCGAACGCCGCGCATCTGCTGCATTATCTAAAAGCTTACGGCTTCGACGAGATCGCCATGAACGTGCACTATCGTGCCGAGTCCATCGTCGCGACGCTCGGCGACGGGTCGCGATTTGGCGTGAAGCTTCACTATTCGCACGAGTCCGAGCTCCTCGGAAGCGCCGGCGCGGTAAAAAACGTTCAATCCTTTTTCGGCGACGACGTCTTCGTCGTCATCGGCTGCGACGAGGTGACCGATCTGCGCCTCGACCGGCTGATCGACTTCCATCGCGAGCGAGATGCCATCGCGAGCATCGCGCTGGTAGCCTGCAGCGAGGTGGAGCAATACGGCGTCGTGGTCCTCGACGAGCGTGGAAAGGTCGTCGGCTTTCAAGAGAAACCGGCCAAAGGTACCGAGCGCAGCAAGCTAGTGAATACCGGCGTCTACGTCTTCTCGCCGGCGATCTTCGAGCACATCCCACCCGGTCAGTTTTACGATTTCGGCAAGCAAGTTTTTCCTTCGTTGCAAGCGGCGGGCGAGCGCTTTTATGGATTCGACGCGCGCGGCGCGTATTGGGCCGACATCGGCACGCCGGATGAGTATCGTCGCGCGAGCTACGACGTCGTGCGAGGTATCGTGCGGATCCCTCAGACGAATTCGAACGGCATCGATCCCTCGGCGAGGATCGCTCCCGGTGCCCGCATCGAAGGCCCGGTGCGCTTAGGCGCCGGCGTTTACGTCGGGGAAGGCGTCTCGATCGAAGGGCCGTGCGTCGTTGACGATCGCGTGCGCATCGAGCCGGGAGCACGACTGCAGCGTTCTATTCTGTGGCAGGGCGCGACGATCGGCGCGCGCTCGCAGCTGAGCGACACGGTCGTCGGCAACGACTATCTCGTCGAACCCGAAAGCATCTTGGCAAACGCCCTAGTTGCAGAGGAATAGATGGGTATAGTAAGAGAGTGTCTCGCGCTCTCTTCGGCATCGTGGCACTCGGCGCGCTCTGGCTGGCTGCAGCGCGCTCGCTTGCCGCAAGCTCCGGGGATGTCGTGCAGATCGGCGAATCGACGCCAGCGTTTCTGATCGATACGCTGGACGGCGGTTCGATAACGGCGGATTTTCATGGGGAGCCGGCCTACATCAACGTTTTTGCGACCTGGTGCCCGCCGTGCCGCCGAGAGTTTCCCGCGATCCTCGAACAGACCAAGCAATACCGCAACCGCATCGCCTTCCTCTTTGTGGACGAGCAAGAACCTCCCAGCCGAGTAAAGACCTTCACGCTGCAACTTGGCGTGCCGACTCCAGTCGCCGTCGATCGCGGTCAGTTTGCGGCGACGTTCAACGTACAGGGGCTTCCTGAAAGCATCTTCATCGATCGGCACGGAATCGTGCGTTACATTTATCGAGGAACGATACCCGATGCCGTGCTCGCGAGCGAGCTCTCCAAACTCGCCGCCGATTCGAGCGTTCCCGTAGCCGCTAGATAGCCGATCGGTTCGTCGTGATCGAGCGGCATGGAGTGGCGCCCACTGCTCGATTTGCTTTTTCCGGCTCAGTGCGCGTGCTGCAACGCGCTGGGTTCGGGATTGTGCGAGAGCTGCGCGCCCAAGGGAGAAAACATTCGCATCCGGTTGCCGGGGCTTTCCGTGACGGCGCTCGGGCAGTACGAGGATAGCCTGCGATCGGCGGTGCTCGCACTCAAGGATGGGCGGCGCGACGTTGCCGAGGCGCTCGGCCAAGCCATGGCGCGGCTCGTGGAGCGCGGCTCGCTCCTCGTACCGATTCCGACGACGGCGCGGCGCAGGCGCGTGCGCGGCGCAGACGGCGTCGCGTTGGTAGCACGCCACGCCGCGGATCTCGCCGGAGCCGGCGTCCTGATCGCCCTGGAGCAGCGCTCCGGCGATGCGCAGCGTGGGCGCTCGCGGGCGCAGCGGCTTGCCGCCCGAGGCCGGTTTGCCTGTCAGGCCGGGAGCATCGCCGGGAAACGCGTCGTTCTGTTCGATGACGTCTGCACCACCGGTTCGACGCTGCGCGACTGCGCCGCGGCGTTGCGGGAGGCCGGAGCGCTCGTCGAGCATGCCGTGGTCATCGCGGTAGCGAAGAGCGGCGACCCGTGGAGAGAGCCGATCCCCAACTGACGCTTCCGGACGAGCTGTTCTTGCAGCGCGCCTACGAACTGGCCGCGCGCGGCGCTGGGAGCACCGCGCCGAATCCGCCCGTCGGTGCCGTCGTCGTGCGCGACGGCCGCCCCGTGGGTGAAGGCTACCATCATCGAGCCGGCGCGCCTCACGCGGAAGCCGAGGCGCTGCGCCAAGCCGGCTCAAATGCGCTCGATGCGACCCTATACGTTTCGCTCGAGCCCTGCGGGCATGCCGGGCGTACGCCTCCGTGCACGCATGCCGTGATCGAAGCCGGCGTCGCCCGTGTGGTCGCCGGAGCGCTCGATCCGGCCGGCCATGGCGGCGCGGCGCAACTGCGCGAACGGGGCGTCGACGTCGCGATTGCCGGCGATTGCGCGGCGCTCGACCTCATCGAGATGTTCGCTCGTTCGAGCACCAGTCGGCGGCCTTACGTGGCGGTAAAGATGGCGATGTCGCTCGACGGCGCGATCGCGCGAAAGCCCGGCGTGCAAGAGCGGCTGAGCTCTGAAGAAGAACGGCGCTACGTGCGCGAGCTGCGCGTTGCATACGATGCGGTGATGGTCGGCGCGGGAACGGTTCGCGTGGACGATCCGGCGCTCACGGTTCGTCCGCGTCACGATCGCGTGCGGCCTTACTTTCGCATCGTCGCGTGCGAGACCGACGTGCTGCCGCCCGAGCGCCGCGTTTTTGCAACTGAAGAGGGTTATGCCAAAACGATCCTGCTGGCGCCCGCTGGTCTGCGGCAACGCTTCGAGGAATTGCAGGAGACGGCGGACATACTTTGCGTCGGTGAGCCCGGCTCGCTCACGCTCGACTTGGCCGAGGCGATGCAGGCGTTGCGGAAGCGCGGCATCTGCAGCATACTTTGCGAAGGCGGCCCGAAGCTTGCGGCGAGCCTGATCGCGTGCGGCCTGACCGATCGCTTCTATTGGGCCATTGCGCCGGTCTTCTTGCACAACGCGCGCGCCGTGGGAGTGCTCGGCGGCATAGATCTCGCCGCCTTGGGCGTCCGCGCGCGCTTCGACCGCGTGGAACGACTCGGCGACGACGTCATGCTTTCCGGGCCCTTCGACTTCGCGGCTACGCCGCTGCGCTCAGGATGACATTGTTGTGTTTAGCGGTTTGATCGAATACCGGGGCGCCGTGCTTGGGCTGGAAGCGCGAGCGCAAGGCGGCGCGACGCTCACGGTGCGTTGCGAGGGCGCGCAATCCGAGCGGCCCGAACCCAAAGATTCGATCGCTATCGACGGCGTTTGCCTCACCGCCACGGCAGTCCAGGGAGAGATCGTCACCTTCGACGTCGTTCCCGAGACGCTGCGCTGCAGCAACCTAGGCGAACGGATCGCCGGCGAGCTAGTGAACATAGAATATGCGCTGCGTATCGGCGATCGGCTGGGCGGCCATCTCGTCTACGGCCACGTGGATGCCGCGCCGCGCGTCTTGCTTCGGATCCCCGAAGGGCAAGGCGAGCGCTTGCGGATAGAAACTCCGGCTTCGCTTGCGCCGATGCTGGCGCGCAAGGGTTTCGTCGCGCTCGACGGCGTGAGCCTCACCATTGCGGCGTCGGAAGGCGAGTGGTTCGAGGTCGCCATAATTCCGGAGACATTGGCGCGCACGACGCTGGGCGCGCGCGTACCGGGCAGCCGGGTCAATCTCGAGGTCGACCCTCTCGCGCGCTACGCCGGTATGGTGCGATGACGCGCTTCCGCGATGCGCTTCCGCCGGGCGCCCGCATTTTTGAAAGCCGGCTTCAGGTGCAATGGGCCGACGTGGATGTTGCCGGCATCATGTATTTCGCGGCGTACTCGCGTTTTGCGGAGTATGCCGAGATGCAGCTCTTTGCCGACCTAGGCTTTCCCTACGAGAGCGTCTTCGGCGACTACGGTTTCTGGTTGCCGCGCGTTCGGGTCGAGGCCGAGTATCACGCGCCGGCGTTCATGAGCGATTGGCTGCGTATGCGCACGCATATCGAGCGGGTGGGCGCGTCGAGCGTGCGGTGGCAGACGGTCGTGTTCAACGAGCGCACCGGCGAGGCGGGAGCGGCCTTGACGTTGATCGTTGCCGCCATCGACGCCGTCACGAAGAAGAGCTGCCCGCTGCCGCCTCCAATCCGGTCCGCGCTGTTGTCGTGCGTGGCCCCTGGCAGCGCGTGATGGAGCCGCTCTCCTCGCGCGTCGCAATGCTCGTCGCACCAAAACGGATCGAATTATGGGAAGAAGCGGTTCCGCCGCCTCCGCCCGGTGGAATCACCGTTCGAATTCGAGCAGCATTGACCGATGGAACCGATCTCAAGACCTACCGGCGGGGACATCCCAAGATGCCCATGCCGACTCGCTTCGGCCACGAGTTCGCCGGCGACGTCGCCGCCGTCGCGCCGGACGTGACGGCGTTTTCTCGCGGGGATGCGGTGATGTGCGTTCACACGGCGCCCTGCGGCACGTGCTTTTGGTGCCGGCACGCTCAAGAGGAACTTTGCGAAAGCATCATGGCGACCATGATCCTCGGCGCTTATTCGGATTTCATCGTCATGCCTCAGCGCATCGCGGAGCGTAACTGTTTTAAGAAACCGCCGGACGTCAGCTATGCGGAGGGCGCGTTTCTAGAACCGCTCGCTTGCGCGGTGCACTCGGTTCGGACACTCGCGCCGCCGGCCAATTCGGTCGTGGCGGTTCTGGGCAACGGCGCCTTTGGAATTCTGCACGCCCTTTTGCTGCGGCGAGAGGGGATCGACGCGTTGCTCTTCGGCCGGCGCCCGGAACGCGTTGCGCTGGCGCACGAATTAGGCCTCGAAAGTTTCGACACGCGCAGCATCTCGATCGCAGACGCGATAAAGGAGCGCACTCAAGGCCGCGGTGCCGATGCGGCGATCGAATGCACCGGAAGTGCGGAAATGTGGGAAAGCGCACCCTCGTACGTGCGGCGCGGCGGCCGCGTCTCGTTTTTTGCGGGATTGCCGAGCGACTCCCGGGTTTCTTTTCTTGCCGCGCGGCTCCACTACGACGAGGTGCGGCTGCTGGCGCCGTTCCATTTCACGCCCGCCGACGTGCGCGCGGCGTTCGATCTGATCGCGGCGCGCGATCTTCCGTTGCGCCAACTCATCACGCACAGCGGCGGCTTGGATGCGATCGTCGAAACGTTCGCGAGGCTCGATGCCGGGGAAGGCATGAAAGCCCTGGTCGAGCCATGACGGCGCGAACGATGCGTGCGGCGGTGCTCTACGACGTTGACGACGTGCGCGTCGAGCAGCGGCCCATCCCGCAGCTTGGCGAGGGCGAATTGCTCGTGCGCACGATGGCCAGCGGCATCTGCAGCGGCGACGTAATGGCGTGGTATATTCGGCGAAAGGCCCCGCTGGTGCTCGGCCACGAGCCCGCCGGCATCGTGGCGGAAGTGCGCGGCGACAGTACGTTCGCCGTCGGCGATCGCGTTTTCGTACATCACCATGCGCCTTGCTTTGCATGCCAGGCCTGCAGTCGCGGCCAGTACGTCCAGTGTGCCACCTGGCGCGCCACCCGAATCGAGCCGGGCGGGATTGCCGAGTACTTCCGAGTTTCGTCGGAGAATCAGCGCGACACGCTGCGAATCCCGCGGGACGTTTCGTTTCCCGACGCGGCGCTGATCGAGCCGCTGGCCTGCGTGGTGAAGTCGCTGCGTCGCAGCGGCGTGGCCGCGGACGATCGATTGTACGTGATCGGCCTTGGCGTGATGGGGCTGCTTCACGTGTTGGCGGCACGATCGCTCGGATGCGAGGTTTTTGCAAGCGATTTTATCGAAGCGCGACGCGACCTGGCACGAGCCAATGGCGCTACCGCGTTTCATCCGCAGGAATCGCGCGACGCGCTCGGCTCGGGCGCGCAAGTCGTGATCTGCGGGCCCGGAACGCCGCAAGCGATGCAGCATGCATTCGAAGCGGTCGCTCCCGCAGGCACGGTCGTGATGTTTACGCCGTTTCCGCCCGAGGCGCCGATCGCCATTGAACCCGAACGCTTTTATTTCAACGACCTGCGTCTCGTCGCGAGTTACTCATGCGGGCCCGACGACACGCGCAAGGCGTTGGAACTGATCGAGCAGGGTCGCGTTTCGGCCGAAAAGGTTGGCGCTACGCTGATCGGCATGGACGAGGTGCCGCAGGCCTATCGCGATTTGGCGGAGGCGCGCATCGTCAAGCCGATCGTGAGCTTCGCTTAGCCCTCCGCATATATCGGAGGGACCGGTTCGGGCATCGGGAGCACGACGTCGTCGGCGTGCGACGTGACGCGCCAAGCCACGACCAACGACACCATATAGAGTAGGGCCGCCAGCAGCCACGGCGCGCCGATCAATCCAAACGAGCGCCACGGGCCCGCGAACTGCGCAAACGTCAGCGTGAAGATTGCCGGGCCGATGAGCATCGAGATACCTCGAACCGAGCCGAGCGCGCCCTGCAGTTCGCCCTGCTCGGCGGGGCGGACGCGGCGTGTCATCAAGGCCTGGGACGATGCTTGGTACATCGGCAACGCGATGATCACCGCGGCGACGAGAAAAACGATGCCGTTGTTCGTCCCCAGCAGCGCCAGCCCGATCACCGCGAGCGCAAGGCTCGCGAGCAACGTACGCCGCTCGCCCAATCGCGCCACGACCGGCCGCACCATCGTCGCCTGGTTGATCGCCGCAACGATTCCGACGAGGGCGAGCGTCAAGCCGACGCTGCCCGTGCTCCAGTTAAACGCCGCGATGCAGTAGATCACCCAAATGTTCGGAAAGACCTCGTGCGCGACGTAGGTGATGAAGTTCACCCAGGTGAGGCCCCAAAGCTCGTGATGCGAGCGCAGCAGCCGCAGCGACCCGAGTGGATTCGCGCGTTTCCATTCCAGCCGCTTTATGCGGTGCGCGGGCGACAGCGATTCGGGCAGCACGAATAGGCCGTAGAGCGTGTTGAGCAGCGCGAAGCCGGCAGCGACCCAAAAAGTCAAGCGCGGGTTGACGTTTCCGACGATGCCGCCGATTGCCGGGCCGAGCACGAAGCCAAGCCCGAAGGCACTGCCGATCATGCCGAAGGCCGCGGCGCGCTTTTCGGGCGCCGTAACGTCGGCGATGTAGGCGCTGGCCGCGGTCATGTTCGCCGTAGCGATGCCGGAAAGCACGCGGGCCGCGAAGAGCCACCAAAGATTCGGAGCGATCGCCATGATGGCGTAATCCACGACGGTCACGGCGTTTGAAAGGAGGATCACCGGCCGGCGCCCGACGCGATCCGAGAGCATGCCCAGCAGCGGCGAGCAGAAGAACTGCATCAACGCCCAGACGGTCGCGAAGAGACCGATGATCTGCGCGGCGTGCGCGAAGTCATTGCCGACGAAGCTCGCGATGAGTTTGGGTAACACGGGCCCGATCATGCCGAACGTCAGCATGTCGATGAGCACCGTGACGAAGATGAAGATCGTCGCGCCGGGGCGCGCGCTACCGTTGCGCATCGTAGAGAAGCTCCAGCCATAAATCCACGGCGCGATCGATGCGAGCGCGCTCGTGGGTCGCCAAAAGATCCAGCAAGAACCCCCGGAACCCCGCGATCAACAGCGTGCCGAGGGCGTCGGCTTGCGCGCGAGTATAGCCGGGCAGCATCGTGCAGAATTCCAGAGCATCGAGCCATTCATGGATCGCGTCGTGCAAGTAACCGGGGAAGCGCGACGTGTCCCGCAACGCGAGCGTGTAGATCTCGAAGGAGAGCTGGGTCAACGGTTCCCACTGCGGCTTGCTCCACTCGCGCCACAGCGCCCGAGAAACCTCACGCGCTGAGAGGTCCGTGAGCTTGAGGTTCGCCATCATCGCGCGCTGACGGTGGCGGCCGCGCCGGACGATCTCGACAACTAGATTCTCCTTCGACCCAAAGTAATACAGCAGGACTCGGGGGCTCGATTTGACCGCCTTTGCGAGCGGTCGGAGCGAGAGCTCGGCCAAGCCGTGGCGGCAAACGTAGTCGACTGCCCGCTCGAGCAGTTCGGCGCGCCGTGCTTGGTCCGCGGTTCTCGACACGGGCTATGCTAGCATACTTGAAACACTCGTTTCAAGTATGGCGCACGTAAATTTCCCGATCTGCTCCGGGTGTTATGAATAACCTGGCGGGCGCCGTCGAGCGGAGCGCGAATCTTCGGCGCGTGAAACGACCGGGAATTCGAAGATCGGCGAAAGTCGGAATAGTTTTGGTGCTTGCTGCATTGGCCGTGCAGCTTCTGCACGTTCCGGATCCCCTGAAGTTTGCGATCGCGCTGGTAGCAGTGATTGCCGTCGTCTACACGGCGCTCGACTATCTCGGCGTCCAAAGGCTCCGTCATTTGACGGCCAGGGTCGCTGTAAACGTTGTCAGTTACGTTGTAGCCTTGACGGTCTTGTGGCAACCGCTCGCCCGAGCGACGGGATTCGTGGCCGACGCCTCGCCAACCCAACCATTTCAGGTCAACATCGTTGGGACCAACACCTACGATCCCAGAACAGCAATCATCCTCAGCAACATCAGCGGCGATGCAATCTCGAATCTCCGCATCTGGGGGTACACGATCCTTGCGGCTGACGTCCTGAACGGCAGTCCCATCATCAGGGTGCAGGAGCGATCTGCGTGCGACGTGATCCCAACGCTCCCAAACCAGGGCGATTTCCGCACCAGCGTGTCTCATGTGTTGACGTCGCACCTGCAGCCGAACCGCGTATCGCAAGCCGATCCAGTGAAATCGCTGTTCGTGTATGCTGTTTACACCGATCCGAAAACCGGTCGCGACCGGGAATGGTCCCAGTTTTACTGGCGCACGCCCGCGGGATGGCGGGTCAACGATTTTGACCCCGGCTACGCTCCTTTCGGCGACATGATCGGTTATGCGAGAAGGCTCTGCAAATACAACGGCCATTAGCGATCCCAATTGGACCGAGCAGCAGGGCTACGGGCGCTTGGTTCGAGAGTTGGGAGCAAATCTCGCGGAGGAGGAATTATTCCGCCATAAAACATCGTAAGGAACGGCATGCAACTAAGAAGTCTGCATGGTTATCGCGTCGTGGTCGCTGCATTGAGCGTCGCATTCGCGGCGGGTTGCGGCGGAGCCGCCGGCAATTCTTCGAGTACCGCGCTGATACCCGGCGTTTCCACGCTGGCTGCACCTGAGGTACGGGTCGGCCACAAGATTCGGCACGTCGTCATTATCGTCCAAGAGAATCGCACGCTCGATAATCTCTTTCACGACTTTCCTGGGGCCGATACGGCAGACTACGGGAAAGACTCGAAGGGCGATATCGTGCGCCTCAAACCCGAGTCGCTCACCAAGCCGATGGACCTCGATCACCGGCACGTTGCCTTCGTGACCGAATACGCCCAGGGCAAAATGGACGGCTTCGATCTCGTCCACTCGCATTGCAAGATGCGTCGTGCGGGCGGCGGGTGCCGTCCGGGCGATCTGCACGCATACGGATTCGTCCCAGAAAAGGAAGTGGAGCCGTATTGGGCGCTCGCCAAAGCCTATACGCTCGCGGACCATGCGTTCCAGACAAACCAGGGACCGAGTTTTCCGGCCCATCAATATCTGGTGAGCGGGACCTCGAAGACTTTCGATAATTCGCCGTTCTGGGCCGCGGAGAATCCGCACGGCAACCACGTCGGGCCTTCGGGCGGCTGCGACTCCGAGCCAGGCACCCACGTGACCGTCATTGACAGCGAAGGCCGGGAGAGCCGCGGAGTCTTTCCGTGCTTCGCGCGCATCTCTCTGATGGACCGTATCATTGGGGCGGGCCTAACGTGGCGCTACTATCAGGCGCACCTGGGTCCGGGACTATGGAATGCCCCCGATGCTATCCGCAACCTCCGTTACGGTGAGGGTTACCGTACCGACGTCGTGTCCCCGCCGAAGCGCGTTCTCGACGACGTCGCCGACGGCAAGCTGGCCAACGTGGTATGGGTGACGCCGACGACGCGCGCGTCCGACCATTCCGGCGAAACCGACGGCTCCGGGCCGTCCTGGGTCGCGAGTGTCGTGAACGCGATCGGCGAAAGCCGGTATTGGGACAGCACCGCTATCTTCATCACATGGGACGACTGGGGAGGTTGGTTCGATCACGTTGCGCCGCGGAGAATCAATGCGTACGAGCTCGGATTCAGAGTGCCGCTCATCGTCGTATCGCCGTATGCAAAACACCACTACGTCTCCCACGTCCGGTATGAGTTCGGCAGTATCCTGAAGTTCACGGAAAAGGCGTTTGGGCTGATGCCGCTCGAGACGACCGACGTGCGTTCGAACGATCTCTCCGACTGTTTCGATTTCTCGCTGCCGCCCACGCGGTTTAAGCCCATTTCCGCGCCGCTCGGGCGCGATTACTTCCTGTCACAACCGGTCTCCAACGACGATCCTGACGACGATTGGTAATCCCTTTGCTATGGAGGTGCCCGATGCGTACTAGAATGGTTCCGATTTCGATTGCGATTGGGCTATTCGGAACGAGTTTCGCCGCTTGTAGCCATGCGGGTTTCGCCCCCGGAGTCCCTGGAACGGCCGGCGCCGCGACGGCACAGACCGCACGCGGGCCGCTCTCGGTGGAGCGCGCCGCAGAACGAATTCGCGCCCTGGGCGGCGTCGCAGGTTCGAAGACGGTGCATGGCGGAGCCCGCTATCCGGTGACGGCGGTTCCTGGCGTGCGCGTGCCGAACGAGGCGCCGTGCGTCGACGTGCTGTTCACGCCGCATACGCCGCCGCTCACGACGGGCGACCTTCCGGTGGGCAAGTTTGCCGACTATAAGGATCATCCGTTTCACTACAAGCCGCCCGCGAACTGTCCGGGCCCGTACGCGAAGATCGTCTTTAGGATGCACTTCAGAGTCTCCGCCGGCGTGCAGTACGACCGCACCGGCGCCGTGTGGGTCGGCGCGACCAACATCTTCTTCGGGACGACCTCGGAACCGGGCGCGAATGCCAGTCCGGAGTGGAACGTCGAGCGCGACGTGTCGGAATACGCGCCGATCTTTACGCAGAAGTCCACGGGTCAGGCGTCGGTGTACAACGTCGTGAACTCGCAGTACACCGGCATCATCTATGGCAAGGCCGAGCTCGACTTCTATCCGGCCACGTCACACTACAGGCCCGCTCCGGTCGCCGACGCCGTGTATCCGCTTTCCGGCGGCCCTGACGGCGGGTACGTCGATCTAAATGGTCCGTCGAATCAAATGACTGGCACCTTCACGTTTCCGACCAACGTCGAGGCGGCCTATCTCGACGTCTTCCTCGAATCGCAGGGCACGGACGAGTTCTGGTACACGTGCTTTCCAAACGACCTTGCATCGAAGCTCAACAACTGCGGAAACACGGCGTTTCGAGAGGGCGAGGTGAGCCTCGACAGCCAGCCTGCGGGCGTCGTGCCGGTGTATCCTTGGATCTACACCGGCGGAATCGATCCGTATCTTTGGATTCCAATACCCGGCGTTGAGACTCTCAACTTCGTGCCGTACCGCATCAACCTGACGCCGTTCGCGGCGCAGCTCGACGACGGCAAGCCGCACACAATTGCTGTGTCGGTCTACAACGACAACAACTATTTCGCGGCGAACGCGGCGCTGCTCGTATATGAAGATCACGGCTCACAGGTCGTAACCGGAAAACTCGTCAGCGACGGCACGCCGAGCTCTCCGCACGAAACGACCGACGAGGACGTAAAGACCAAGGGGAGCGTCACCAAAGGGACCATCAATACGTCGGCGGCGCATCCAGTGAGCCTCGACGGTTACGTGGTCACGTCGAAGGGCCGGATCGACACGCACGTGAAGCAGAGCGTTCGCTTCACGAACATACAGAAGATCGACGTGACCTCGAGCCAGTACCTCCAGGACATCGACCAGAACACTGCGGTGACTTCCTATGTCACGACCACCGCGAACGGCCGCACGCTGACCGCGCGAGAGCAACGCGCGTGGCCGTTGGTGCTCGACTACAATTCGGTCGGCACGTCCAGCAACGGCATGCAGACCACCGCGGTGTCGCAGACGAAGAACCAGAGCGGTTTCTACGACGGTTTGCCGTGGTCACTTCTCAATGCGGTCCAATCGTCGGACACGCTCACGTTCACGGCATCGGGATTCACGCCCTCGAACGGCAAGAGCCGCCAGCAATACAAGCTGCGCAACTTGCAAGGCTACCGCTGCTACGACGAAACGATCAAGTCGGCTGACTACGTGCTCGTTTCGCGGATGAAGGGCTGTTAAGACGACTCGTGGAGCAGCTCATCGACAAAAGATAGGAGCCGCTGGCGCCTTGAAAGCGTCGCCCCCAGGGCTGCCTAGCCGTCCAGTCGAGCTTGGCTGCTTAAGCACGTAAAAACTCTTCGTTGCCTGAGGCATATCGTCTTGACATTTGTAAACTTCGGCCTAGGCTGGAGTCATGGGTCGTTTTGCTGATTTGTTAATCTCCGCGATGGATGAAGCCGGGGTCTCGGCCGCCGAGCTCGCCGAAAGGGCCGGTCTCACCGAGTCCGCGATCTCGCTGCTGCGGGCGGCGCGCCGGGAGCCTTCCTATCGCACGCTGCAGCGCCTAAGCCACGTGTTTCCCTCGCTCGGGGAGCAGCTGACGGAATCGCGCGGTCCGTTCGATTCCATCGACGAGGCGATCGCGGACGTCCGCGCCGGAAAGATGGTCGTCGTCCTCGACGACGAGGATCGCGAGAACGAAGGCGACTTGGTGATGGCGGCGCAAATGGTCACGCCCGCCGCCGTGAACTTCATGCGCAAGCACGCCGGGGGCCTGATCTGCGTCCCGATGGTGGGGGCTCGGCTCGACGAGCTTCACATCCCGCAAATGGTTCGCGACAACACCGCGGTGCACGAGACGGCGTTTACCATCTCGGTCGAGGCGCGCGGCATGACGACGACGGGCATCTCCGCGCACGATCGCGCCGCGACGATCAAGAGGCTGCTCGACCCCGACGCGAAGCCCGCAGATTTCCTGCGGCCGGGTCACACCTTTCCGCTGCGAGCCCGTGAAGGAGGCGTGCTGGTGCGCGCGGGACAAACCGAGGCGGCGGTCGATCTCGCCCGGCTTGCCGGGCTCTATCCGGCCGGCGTCATCTGCGAGATCATGGCCGACGACGGGACGATGGAACGTTTGGAAGGGCTGCGCGCCTATGCGGATCGTCATGGCCTCAAGCTCGTAACGGTCAAGGATTTGATTGCGTATCGCATGCGCAACGAGAAGCTCGTGCAGAAAATCGCCGAGTTCGAGCTCCCCACGACCTTCGGCACATGGAAGGGCGTCGCATACAACACCACCATCGACGAAAACACCCACGTAGCATTGGTGACGGGGGAGATCGGCCAAGGCAAGGAGATTCTCGTCCGCGTTCATTCCGAGTGCATGACCGGCGATGCGTTGCACTCGATTCGCTGCGACTGTGCCGCGCAGCGCGACGGTGCGATGCGGCTGATCGCAGAAGAGGGCCGGGGGGTTCTCCTTTACCTGCGCCAGGAAGGCCGCGGCATTGGCCTTGCCAACAAGCTGCGCGCCTACGAGCTGCAAGACCGCGGTGCCGATACGGTCGAGGCCAATCTCGCGCTGGGGCTTCCGATAGATAAGCGCGATTACGGCATCGGCTCGCAGATCCTCGCCGATCTGGGTGTGAAAGAGATGCGCCTCATCACCAATAACCCCAAGAAGATCTTCGGGCTCGAAGGGTACGGGCTCAAGATCGTGGGACGCATGCCGCTACAGACTGCCCCAACGCCGCACAACAAGCATTACATCGCAACGAAGCGCTCGAAGCTCGGGCACATGCTGGATGACGAGGCCGCCTCGTGAAAGAAACCGGCGCGCCGCAGCGCGCGGCGCCGAACTGCGGCGGGCGGCGATTCGGGATCGTCGCCGCGCGTTTTTACGCCGATCTCGCCGAGAAGCTCGTTGAGGGAGCCAAACAGGCCTTGCACGATTGCAACGTCGCGGATGCCCAAATCAGCCTGCACGACGTTCCCGGCTGTTTCGAACTGCCGCTGGCCTGCCGCAACCTCCTCGAGAACGATCGCTTCGACGCGCTCGTTGCGCTGGGTGCGGTGATTCGCGGGCAGACGCCGCATTTCGAGTTCGTCGCGGGCGAGTGCGCCCGCGGGATCATGGACGTGCAGCTCGCTACCGGCACGCCGATTGGCTTCGGCGTTCTCACGACGGAGAGTTTCGAGCAGGCAGAAGAGCGCGCCGATCCAAAGCGCGGCAACAGGGGTTACTCCGCTGCGCTCGCTGCCGCGACGCTGTTGTTCCTGTGATGGAGTCGTTTGAGATCGTCGCCTGGGACGAGGATGCGGTGCGCTATCTCGATCAGCGGTTGCTTCCGCACGCGGTAACCTACGAGCGTGCCCAAACGGTCGACGATATCGAGCGCGCGATCAAAACGCTCGCCGTTCGCGGTGCTCCGTGCATTGGCGTCTTCGGCGCGTATGGCGTGGCGTTGCTGCGCCGCACGATCGCGGACGATGCGCTCTTCGCCCAATCGGCCCGGCGCGTGCGCGAAGCGCGGCCGACGGCCGTCAATTTGGCGTGGGCGGTCGATCGGGTCATTGCCGCGGGCGATCCGTTGAACGAAGCGCGAGCCATCCACGAGGAACAAATCGCGATCGACGCCGCGATCGGCGACAACGGGCTGGAGCTGATCCCGAAAGGTGCGCGGATCCTCACGCACTGCAATACAGGGCCGCTAGCAACCGGCGGCGGGGGCACCGCGCTCGGCGTCATCATCACCGCGCAGCGCGCCGCTAAGAAGCCGCGCGTCTTCGTCGGCGAAACGCGCCCGCTGTTGCAAGGCGCACGGTTGAATTGCCTGGAGCTGCGGCAAGCGGGTGTTGAGGCCGTGCTCATCGTGGATGGCGCCGCGGCCGTCTCGATGAAACAGCACCGGATCGATCTCGTGATCGTCGGAGCGGATCGCATCGCGCGCAACGGCGACACCGCCAACAAGATCGGCACGTATTCGCTGGCGATTTTGGCGGCGCATCACGGCATCCCGTTTTACGTTGCGGCGCCGCGTTCGACGTTCGACCTGACGCTGGCCGGCGGCGATGCCATTCCCATTGAGGAACGCTCCGCCGACGAGGTCACGTCGTTCGCCGGTACGCGTGTCGCGCCGGAAGATGCAGCCGTCTACAACCCGGCGTTCGACGTGACGCCGGGGCACTTGATCACGGCTTTCGTGACGGAATTTGGCGTGCTGCGGCCCCCCTACGTTGAATCCATCCCCGAACTGGAGTTCAGGCCTGAAATTTTACGATTTTCTCGATAAGGCGACGGCGATTGGCAAGCTGGTCATCATCGAGGGCACCGAGCGCGTGCTGGCCGACCGTGCGCTCGAGGTCATCCTCGATCGTCTGTTGCCGCCGGAAGTCCGAGACCTCAACCTAAACCGGTTTGCCGCGGAGAGTCTCACCGATGCGGCCGGCGTCCGCGAAGCCGTGCAAGCCATGCCGTTTTTGGCCGAGCGGCGCATCGTCGCGGTCACCGATACGCAATCGATGCGGTCGGCGCCTCGGGAAGCGCTGTGGGCCGTCGCGCAAGACGTACCCGAAGGGAACACGCTCGTGTTGCTCGATTTGCTCTCGCCGCGCTCGCAGCGTCCCGTGGCCTTCGGCGCGCTCGCCGGACGCAGCGCATTGCGCGTCGACACGACCGCCGGCGAAGACACGCGCGAACGTTTCGTTCAAGAAACGCTGCAGCGAATCGGAGCCAATGCGGAAGCGCGCGTCGTCGAAGAACTGGTCCGCAGCCAAGCCGACCTCGCCGCCGTGCGCAACGATCTCGAAAAGCTGGGCCTATCCGGTAAGCGCATCACGATCGTGGACTTGGAACGCGAAGCGCTCGCGATCGAGGATCCCAAGGCGTATAAGTACGCGAGCGCGCTGGCGGAAGGGAAGATCGTTCAGGCGCTGGCCATCGCGCACGAATCCTTTGCCAACGATCCGCGAAACGCCGCGATACCCTTGCTGTCGGCGCTGGCGACGGAGTGCAACTATCTGTGGGAATCGTCGCGCCCCGGCGGCGAGCTTCCCTCGCGCGCGCGCTGGCGCGAGCGTTTCCTTCGCCCGCTCGCGCGCCGAATCGGGGAGCGCCGTGCGCGCATCGCGTACGAACGCGCCGTTCGGGGCATCGAGGCAATCGTCACCGGCCGGGCGGGAAACGATCCCGACGATCACCGCGCCTTGGTAGACCGCATCAGCGTCGAGCTCTCAAAGCTCTCGCGTCGCTAAATGCTCCATTGCCAGGCATTCCAGGATTCGCTCGACGGGTTCGGGTCGAAGCCGTGGAAGTCGGCGCTGACGGCTTCTTGCATCCGGTACCACCAGAAGAAGACCAGGGGGTTATCGATCGATAGCCGGCGTTCGATCCGCGCGTAGGCGGTCTTGCGCGTAGCGCGGTCGTAATGCGTCAGCGCCAGGCTTTGCGCGGCGTCCATCGCGGCGCTGCAATACCGCGAGTCGTTGTAGCCGTGCGGGGGCATGTTGTCGCACGTGAACTGCGACGAATCGTCTGGGTCAATCCCGGCGACCCAGGGATAGAGCAGCAGATCGAACTTTCCGCCGTGCGCGATGCCGCCCATGCCCTGCGGGGCGTAAAGGATGTCGATCGGATAGTATTTGACCTCGACGTCGATACCGATGTGCCGTAGCGCGGCCTGTATCAACAGGCTCTCGGAGCGGTGAGTCGCGGTCTGCGTGTCGGTCGCCAACAGCAGTTGCAACGGCCGTCCGTGCTTGCGCACCACTCCGTCGGGGCCCGGGATCCAGCCGGCGCGCTCGAGCAACTGCGCCGCGGAGACCGGATCGTACGGCACCGAATTTACCGTCGGATCGAACGCCCACATCCAGTTCGGTAGATCCTCAGTCGCAATCGTCGCCTGTCCGTGGGCGAGATGCCGCACCAGGGACGCCTTATCGATGGCCGCCGCGATGGCGCGACGTACCAGCGGATCGGCCACGACGGGATGCGCGAGATTGAACATCATGCCCTCGTAGCCGTTGACGTTGACCCACACGATTTTCGCGTCCGGCACGGATCGCAGCGCCGGATACGTTTGCAGGGAAGGTTGGTAGATATAGTCGATCGCGTGCGTTCGCAAGAGATCGATCGCGGTGTCTTCGTTCGGAACGAATTGGATCTCGACCGAGCGCAGCTTCGGCGGACCCTCGAAAAAGGAGGCATTGGCCGTCATCCGGACGCGGTCGCCGTGGCGCCAGCTTTCGAAGCGGAACGGCCCGTCGCTAACCGTCGGTGCGCCGTCGAAGGGCACGCGATTCAGGTCCGCATAACGGGCCAGGACGTGTGCCGGCAAAACGTCGTATGGCTGATCGCTCTCTGCAAAAAACGTGTCGATGAAAGGCGCGAAGCGCCGCCTCAGGTGGATCACGAGCGTGTGCGCGTCGGGGGTATCGATCGAACGAACGTCGTCGTAACCGTGCCGAGAAACCACGTCGTTGTTGGGATTGCGGATCGCCTGCCACGACCATACGACGTCGTGTGAGGTGACCGCGGCGCCGTCGGTCCAATGCGCGTTCGTGCGCAAGTGGTAGCGAACGGTCAGGCCGTCCGCGCTGATGCCGCCGTTCGCTTGGGTGGGCACTTCGGCCGCCAACATCGGCACCGGATTGCCACGACCATCCGCAGAGAGCAGCGGTTCGAACATGAGGCGCGTGATAAATCCTTCCGTCGTGGAAGCGGAGAGCAACGGATTGAGCGTCTTGGGTTCTTCGCTGACGGCGACGCGCAGCACGCCCGTCATCGTCCACGAGTGGCGCCCATCCGCCAGGCTGCCGTTTTTCGAGCAGCCGGTGCCGACGGTGGCGGCAGCCGACAACAACGCGATCGGCCATAGCGATCGTGCTTTCATCGCCGTGCATTACGGTGACGAGGCCGCGGCTTCCCGTGAGGCGAACGGCTCAGGAGTTCATGGACTACAGCAACTACGCCTCGCCATACTCGTGGAGATATGGCCGCGCGGAGCTTCGCTCGCTTTTCTCCGAGCAGACGCGCCGCCGGCTCTGGCGAGCCGTCTGGGTTGCGCTGGCGCAGGCGCAAGCAGCGCAAGGATTGATCACCCCCGCCGAGCTCGACGATCTGCGAGCCCATGCGCCGAACGTCGACATCGAAGCGGCCCTCGAAATCGAACGTGAGATTCACCACGATCTCATGGCGGAGATACGCGTGTTCGCGGCACAGGCAAAACACGGCGGCGGGAAACTGCATCTCGGTGCGACGTCAATGGACATCGAGGATACGGTCGAGACGTATCGGTTGCGCCTCGCGCTTTCACTCGTGGGAGAGAACCTCTCCCAGCTACTCGCGGCTTTCGGCGCGAAGATTCGCGCGCACGCCGATCTCGTATGCATGGGGTTCACGCACTTGCAGCCGGCCGAACCGACGACCCTTGGGTATCGCCTCGCGTCCTACGCTCAAGATTTGCTGGTGGACGACGAGCAGTTGCGCTTCGTCTTTGAAAATCTGACCGCGAAGGGGTTGCGCGGAGCGGTCGGCACGGCTGCTTCCTACGAACGCCTCGCGAACGAACCGGGCGGCTCGGCGGAAGTCGAAGCTTTCGTCCTGGAATCGTTCGGGCTGCGCGCACGCGAGGTCAGTACGCAGACCTACCCGCGCAAGCTGGACTATCTGCTGCTGTCTGCGCTGGCGGGCCTGGGCGCGTCGCTTTCCAAGTTCGCAGCGGACGTGCGCATTCTCGCCAGCCCAGGCTTCGGCGAGTGGGCCGAACCCTTTGGGCGCGCGCAAGTCGGAAGCTCCGCGATGCCGTTCAAGCGCAATCCCACTCTCAGCGAGCGCATTTGCTCGCTCGCGCGCCTGCTTCCGGCGTATGCCGAGGTCGCCTGGCAGAACGCAGCGACCAACCTCTTGGAACGAACGCTCGACGACAGCGCCAATCGGCGAACCATTTTGCCCGAGGCGCTGATGTGCGCCGACGAAATCGTGACGCTCGCACGCAAGGTCGTCGATGGGCTCGCGATTGAGGAGCGGCGCATTGCCGCAAACCTGCGCACGTATGCTCCCTTCGCCGGAACGGAAGTCGTAATGATGGAAGCCGTCCGCGCCGGCGGAGACCGCCAGCGCCTGCACGAAGTTCTGCGCGGTGCATCAATGGAGGCGTGGGCTGCGGTGGGACGGGGGGAAGATAATCCGCTTTCGCGCCTGCTTACCGAGGACCGCGAATTGATCGCACTCGTCGATCCCGCCGAAATTCGGCGCCTGCTGGATCCGAGCAGCTACGTCGGCACCGCGCCGCAGCGCGCGCGCCTGCTGGCCGATCGCGTCGAAAGCCTGCAGCCATTTCCACGCCAAATCGAGGTACGGCTTACTTGAACAAAGGGATCGAGATCGCGCGCGGCAAGACGAAAGTGCTTTACGAAAACCCCGGGCAGCCGCATCAGCTGGTCGTCGCCCAGACCGATTCGATTTCCGCCGGAGACGGCGCCCGCCGCAACGAGATCGCCGGCAAGGGTCGCTTGGCGGCGCAAACGACCGCGCGCGTGTTTCGGTTGCTCAATCTCTGCGGTCTGCCGACGCATTACCTCACCGGCGGCGAAGACGACGACAACAACGAGATGGTCGTCCGGCGAGCGAACATGATCCCGCTCGAGGTCGTGACGCGCGGAGTCGCCGCGGGCTCGTTCGCCAAGCGCAACCCCGGCGTCCAGCGAGGAACGCTGCTGGTTCCGCGCGTCATCGAGTTCTTCCTGAAGGACGACGCACAACACGATCCGATGATCTCACCAGATCAGATCGTCGCTCGCAGCATTGCGGCGCCGCAGGAGATCGGCATCATGACCGAGTTGGCGCGGCTGACCTTCGACATCCTGTCCCACGCGTGGCGAAAACGCGACGTGTTGCTGGTCGATTTGAAGATCGAGTTCGGCCGGCTGGCCGGCGGCGAGAATCAGGGCCAGTTGGTCATCGCGGACGTCATCGACAACGATTCGTGGCGCATCTGGCCTCAGGGACGCGAAGAACTCATGCTCGACAAGCAGATGTACCGCAACCTTCAAACCGTGGATGAAGCCGCGTTGGAAGAGGTCAAACGAGCGTACGAGCGCGTCGCCGACTTGGTGGGGACGTTCCCCGTCATGCGTCCCGGCATGGTCGCGGTCATTGCGGACGCACCAGCGCAAGTCGAGCACGCGAACGAGATAGTTGCCGCACTCGGTCAGCTCGGGTTACCGACGGTGCGGCACGTCGCGAGCCCGTCGGCGACGCCCGGCTACGTGCTGCAGCTGATGCAGCAGCTCGAAGCCAGCTTCGCGCGCCTGATCGTCGTCGCGGTGGGAGAGAACGAGCTCTTGCGCTCGATGCTGGATTCCGGCTCGTCGGCTCCGGTGCTCGACGGTCGAAACGAAACCGAGCGGCTGACCATGCAGTGCGCGAAGCTCCTGGGGCTCGAAGATACCGTGCTGTATGGGCGAACTCTTTTGATGCAGGCTAACGCGCGTTCGTCCGTGCTGCATGCAGATGCATCGCTGCAACAGCAAATGCCGGTGCCGGCGGGAGCCGCGATTGGTTAGTTCCGGCGTATCCGGAACTCCAAACGTCGCACTGCGCGACGACGAGCTGGCGCGAATCACCGAAAAGCTCGGGCGCGAACCGTCTGTCGTCGAGCTGCATGCGTTTGATGCCCAATGGAGCGAACACTGCAGCTATAAGTCGAGCCGCCATCACCTGAAACGGCTACCGACTAGCGGTGCGAGCGTGGTTCTGGGCCCCGGCGAAGACGCAGGCATCCTGCATCTCGGCGTTCACGACGGCGAGCGTTTTTCCGTCGTAGCCGCGCACGAATCGCACAATCATCCCTCGCAGGTGGTTCCCTTCGAGGGCGCGGCGACCGGTGTCGGCGGCATCGTCCGCGACGTCCTCTGCATGGGTGCGCAGGTCATCGGCGTGGCCGACGCGTTGCGCTTCGGAACGGTCGACGAAATTGGTTCCCACCAGTCCTACGTCGCACGAGGCGCGGTCGAAGGAATCGGCGCCTACGGAAACGCGATCGGCGTTCCGAACATTGCGGGCGACGTGTATTTCGACGGCGGATTCGACGAGAATTGTCTGGTCAACGTCGTCGCGCTAGGCATCCTCAAGGAAAGCGACGTCATCCATTCGTTCGCGCCTAATGGCGCGGAGGGATGGCAGATCGTGCTCGTTGGTAAGGCGACCGATCCCAGCGGATTCGGCGGCGCGTCCTTCTCTTCGTTGTCGCTGGACGCGGAGGATGCCGAACTCAATAAGGGCGCCGTTCAGGTTCCCGATCCGTTCTTGAAGAACGTGTTGATGCGCGCGACGTATCGCGTCTTCATGCTGTTGCGCGAGCTCAAGATCGTAGCGGGCTTCAAGGACCTCGGCGCGGGCGGCATCATGGGATGCTCAGCGGAGATCACGGCACATGGCGGTTATGGAGCGGAGATAAACCTCGACAGCGTCAACGTTGCGGTCGAAGGCATGGCCCCCGAAGTCATCGCAGTGGGCGAGACGCAGGAGCGGCTGCTGTGGGTGCTGCCCCCCGAAATCGTGCCTGAGGTGCTGCGCATCTACAACGACGTGTTCACCTTGCCCGACGTCGCGTACAACGCGCGTGCGGTCGTCATCGGCCGCGTCACCGCCGAACGGCGCTACGTGATGCGCTACCGAGGCGGCGTCGTCATGGACGTGGAGAGCGAGTTTCTCACCGGTTCGATTCGCGACGAGCTGCCGTACACCGAGGTGATCCATCACGTCGGCGAGGTCCAAGAGCTGCCGGCGGTCGACGTCGAGCTGCTCTTTCCACAGGTGCTGGCGCACCGCGACGTCTGCTCGCGGGAGCCGCTGTACCGTCGCTACGATGCCGTGGTACGGGGCGCGACCGTGCTGCCTCGCGGCCGCGCGGATGCCGGCGTGCTGGCGCCGATCCCGGGGTCGCGTTTGGGCGTGGCGCTGGCCGTTGCCGGAAATCCCCGCTACGGGCGCATCGATCCGCGCTACGCCGCAGAACACGCCGTGCTCGAAGCGATGCGACGCGTCGTTGCGGTGGGCGCGCGGCCGATCGGACTCACCGACTGCTTGAACTTCGGCAACCCGCGCAAGCCGGAACACTATGGAGCATTCGTTGCGGCCGTCGAGGGATTGGCGCACGCCGCAACGCAGCTCGATCTGCCGTTCGTTTCCGGAAACGTTAGCCTCTACAACGAATCGGCCGACGGCGATGCGGTTCCGGCGTCGACCATCGTGGCCTGCATCGGCGCGCTCGAGGATGTCGGGGACGTGGTAACGCCGGGCTTGAAAGCACCGGGCTCCTCGCTTCTCTGGATCGGCAGCCGCGAGATGGTCGTGGGCGGATCGGTGCTCGCCGAGGTGCTGGGGATCGACGGCACGCTGCCGCGCCTTTCCTACGGAGCGGAACGAGCCGCGGTCGCTATCGTCCACGACGCGATTGCGCGCGGCGTGCTGCGATCGTGCCGCGCGGTTCGCGCCGGCGGAATGCTGACCGCACTCGCGCGGCTTGCGTTCGATGCGATGCTGGAGGGAAGAACGATCGGCGCCGAAATCGATTTCGGCAATCCGCTCTGTGAGGCGGGTGGATTTCTCTGTGAGGTCAGCGACGACAGCGGCATCGATCTGACCGGCGTGCTTCACGTGGGTGAGACCAACGACAAGCCGGAGTTGACCGTCACCGGCGTGCGATTTGACCTCGCGCGATTGTACGAGATCTGGTTCCGGCCCCTGGCGGAGCTGTATTCGTGAGCGCGCGAATCGCCGTTCCGGTTTTTCCCGGCACGAACTCCGAGGATGAAACCGTTCGCCTGTTGCGCGACTGCGGGGGCGATGCCGAACTCGTCCACTGGTCGAAAGCCGAGACACTGGCGGAGTACGATGCCTACGTGCTTTCCGGGGGCTTCGCGTACGAAGACCGCATCCGCGCCGGTGCGGTGGCCGCGCACGACCGCATGATGGATTTCGTCATGGCGGCAGCCGCAGCCGGAAAACTCGTTTTTGGCGTCTGCAATGGCGCGCAGATTCTGCTCGAAGCAGGCCTCGTTCCCGGAACGGGCGTGCCGCGCAAGCCGACGGCGGCGTTCACCAAGAATGCGCCGTCGGAGCACTTCGTTTGCCGGCACGTGTTTCTCAAGCTCGCCATCGAGCCGACACGGTGCGCTATCACTGCCGGCTTGCCGCCCGATGCCCTCGTTCCCGCATGGGCGGCGCATGCGGAGGGGCGCCTCGCCGCCACGCAAGAGCACCTAAGCGAAATCGTTTCGGGCGGGCATCTGGCCTTTGTCTACGCGCACGCGGACGGCGCGGTTGACGACGCCGCGGTTCCGAACGGGTCGGCATTGCGCTGCGCCGGATTGGTGAATCGCTCCGGGAACGTCCTCGCGATCATGCCCCATCCCGAGCGCGACGCTTGGAATTACAATCATCTCGATCGGCGCGAAGGCGACGATGTGCTCGCGCCGTCCGGCGGCGCGACGCTCTTTCGCAGCTTCGTCGCGGCGCTGTCGTGAAACAAGCCGTAGCAATCGGCCTAAAAATTCCGGATAACACCGCGTATACGGCGTTGGTCACGCTGCGCCGGCTTGGCGTCGAGGTCGAGCGCGTTGAGCGCAGCGAGATTCACGTCTTCGACGACGACGGCGACGCCGACGCGCTCGTGCAGCGCATCGAGACCGATGAAACGATCTTCAACCCCAACAAGCATCGCCTGGTCCTGCTCGACGGTGAAGCGCCGCGTTCGGGCGAAGTTTGGATCGAGCCCGTCGCTCGTCCAAAGGGCGGAGGAGGGCCCGCGGCTGAGGCTTGGCGGCTTTTCGACAGGGCTGGCGCTCCGGTCGGACCGAGCGTGCTGGCGGCGGCAATCGAACGCCTGTTATGCAATCCGGCGATCGAACGCGCCGTTACTACTGATGAGAGGAGCGCATGAACCGGCCTTACACCATCGCGACCTTGGGTTCGCATTCGGCACTGCAGATTCTAAAGGGTGCTCACGACGAGGGCTTCCGGACCCTGGCGATCTCCAATCGCGACACCGAGCGCCTCTACCGGTCGTTCGCGTTCGTCGACGAGGTCATTGCGCTGGAGCACTACTCCGAATTCATGACCCTGATCGCCGAGCTCGAAAAACGAAAGGTGATCATCGTGCCGCACGGCTCGTTCGTCGCGTACCTTTCGCTCGACGAGCACAAGAAGATGACGATCCCCTACTTCGGCAACAAGGCGGTGCTGGATTGGGAGGCGAGCCGCGAGCTGCAGCGCGAGTGGCTCTCGCGAGCCGGCCTGAAGCTGCCGCGTCAGTTCCGCAGCGGCGCCGAGATCGACCGGCCGGTCATCGTGAAGCTCTATGGTGCGGCCGGCGGCAAGGGCTACATGTTTATTCGAGACACGCACGATTTCGAAGTCCGCGCGACGCATCTCAAAGAAGCGTATACCATTCAGGAATACATCATCGGCGTCCCGCTCTACATTCACTACTTCTACTCGCCGCTGCAAGACAAGCTCGAAATCATGTCGATGGATCGGCGCTACGAAACGAACGTCGATTCGCTCGGCCGCATCCCGGCTGCCGCACAGGAAGGCATGGACGTTAGTCCATCCTACGTGGTGGTCGGCAACCAGCCGGTTTCCCTGCGGGAGTCGATGCTCGCCGAGGCGCTGCGGATGGGCGACGACGTGATTCGCGTGAGCAAGGAAATCTGCGGGCCGAAGGGGCTCTTCGGGGCGTTCTGCATCGAAACGATCATTACGCCCGACATTCACTTCTACGTCATGGAGATTTCGGCGCGAATCGTGGCGGGGACCAATCTTTTCATCGACGGCTCACCATATTCTTATCTCAACTATTCGGAGCCGATGTCGACTGGGCGTAGGATTGCCAGGGAGCTGAAGAACGCTTTGCTAACCAATAATCTGCATCTGGTATTGGATGACTCGAGTGTGGTCTAGGGCAGCCGTCCTACTCGTACTGGTTTGCTCGCTCATCGCCGTCCCAGCGAGGGTGCGAGCGACGCTCGAGGTAGACCCCGCCGTGCTCTACCAGCAGATGAAGGACGCGTACGCCAAAGGCGATGCCGATAGCTGGAACTTCCGCGCGGAGGCCACGTATCTCTCGACGATCTTCAATGCCGGCCGCGCCTACTCGCTGCAGTATCCCGACGATCCGGCCTACGGCGAGCTGGCAACGCTGACGGTCCGAATCGGCACCGGGCTTCATTATAATCCTCTGACCAATCACGACGCCGCCGTGTGGTGGGTGCGCGAAGCCGCGGACTGGATCGCGAAACATTCAGAGGACACGGAGCTCATCGGGCAAGCTCAAGCGCTGTTGCAGCGCGTCAACTCCGAGGACGATGCGGAGACGCTGGCCCGGCTGGCCGACGCGGACGCCACCGCAAACGTCAAAGGCTATCCCGGGGACATCGACGCGTTGCTCATCCGAGTCGAAGCAGACTGGCGCGCGTGGGTCTTGACGCACGATCCGAAGTGGCGCTCGCTGGCGCTCGCGCGCGCGGCCGTCTCGACGTTCCCCGTGGCGCACCTGCCGACCACCTGGGGGAACGAGCTGGTGAACGCGGCCGATCAGGCTTCCACCGATCGCGGGTACAGCGCCGCGGACGTTCAGAACGCGCAGACCTTTATCGCGCGCCTGAAGGCGGTCGACCCGATTCGCGTTATCGCGACGGTGAACGCGATGCCGCACGACGCCTACCTCACCACGCTCGCGCCGGCCGACGAATATTTTGGGCAGATGGGCATGTCGATTTTAGAGATCGAGAACCGTCTCAAGCACATCAACTTCATGCTCGACTACGACTACGGAAACCGCGAGAGCGATCCCGCGATGAACGTGGTGAACTCCATCGTCGCGATGCAAAAAGTTTACCCGCGCGACCGGGACCTGCCGATGCTAATGTACTGGTGCTATACGACGCTGCAGCGCATGACGGACGCACAGTCCCGGGATGGGGCACGCCATCTCAAGGCAATCCTCACGATCGAATACCAAGACAGCCCGCAAGCGCGAAAACTGCTCGGCAGCTAGCGCCTAGCGCAGAGAGGGCGTAGATGGACCCCGTCCTGGCCGATCGTTTGCAGTTTGCGTTCACGATCATGTTCCATTACCTGTTTCCCATCGGCACGATGGGGTTGGCGCCGTTCGTCGCGGCATACACGTGGAAGGCCGCGCGTCATCGGGACGAGGAGTCGGGCCGCATCGCCCGCTTTTGGACGAAAATCTTTGCGATGAATTTTGCGGCCGGCGTGGTCAGCGGCATCCCGATGGAATTCCAGTTCGGCACGAATTGGGCGGAGTTTTCGCGGCGGAGCGGCGCGGTCGTGGGGCAGCCGCTGGCGATGGAAAGCATGTTCGCATTCTTTCTCGAATCGATTTTTCTCGGCGTGCTGCTGTACCGCCGCGAGGGCCTTCCAACGACGTTTACGGCGTGGTCGGCGGTCTTGGTGTGCGCCGGCGCGTGGCTCTCGGGATTCTTTATCGTGGCAACCAACGCATGGATGCAACACCCGGTCGGGTACAGCCTCGGGTCCGACGGAATCATTCGCTTGGAGAGCATCTGGGCGTTGCTGTCCTCGCCGTTTCTGGGCTGGCAGTTCGCCCACGTGCTCACCGGCGCGCTCCTCGCCGGCGGTTTCATCGTCGCGGGCGTGGGTGCGTACTACTTGCTGTCGCAACGCGAGGAACGCGTTGGGCGGCGATTTGTGAGCGCCGGTTCGATCGTGGTGCTGATCTTTGCTCTCCTCGCCGTTTTCCCAACGGGCGATCGCAATAGCGGCGACGTCACCAAATACCAACCGGTCAAACTGGCCGCAATGGAGGGCTTGTTTGCGACCACGCGCGGCGCGCCGCTGGCGATCGTCGGCATGCCCGACATCGGGGCGCATCATCTGATCGATCCGATCTTCGTGCCGGATATTCTGAGTTTTTTGGCCTACGGCAACTTCAACGCCAACGTCAAAGGGCTCGACGCCTACGCGCGCGAGCTGTGGCCGCCGGTTGAGCTGACCTATTACGCATATCACGTGATGGTGGGGCTAGGTACGATCTTTGCCGGAGTCGCCGCGTTGGCAGTTGCGTTCCTGCCGTTCGGCCGCCTATGGAAGGCGCGCTGGCTGCTCTGGCTCCTGATGCTGTTGATGCCGTTTCCGTATATCGCCAACGAAGCCGGCTGGGTGGTCAGCGAGGTCGGGAGGCAGCCCTGGATCATCTACGGCCTGATGCAAACCGCCCGCGGAGGCTCGCCTACGGTCGGGGCCGGGGAAACGATATTTACGTTGATCGGCTTCGCCGGCATGTATCTCTTGCTGGGCGTGCTCTTCTTGTATTTGGTGCTGCGCGAAATCGGCCTCGGGCCATCCGGAGTTTATCCTGAGCAGTAGTAATGTCATCCTGAGCGGAGTCGAAGGACGAAGGGGCGACAAGGGAGGATGAGCACGCTTGGGTTTGTCGTCATCGCGTTCATGCTGACGATGTACGTGCTGCTGGATGGTTACGATCTTGGGGTTGCCGCGATTGCGCCGGCGATCGCGCGCGACGATCGCGAGCGAGCTGCCGCGATGGCGAGCATCGGGCCGTTTTGGAACGGCAACGAGGTTTGGCTGATCGCCGCCGGCGCAGCGCTCTTTGCACTATTTCCGGTGGCCTATGCGTCGTCGTTTTCGGGCTTCTATCTACCGTTCATCGTGGTGCTGTGGCTGCTGATGTTCCGCGGCATCGCGCTGGAGCTGCGCGATCATTTCTCTTCGCCGTTGTGGCATCAGTTCTGGGATGCCGCCTTTTCGCTTTCGAGTGCTCTGCTGATCGTGATCTTCGGGATCGCCCTCGGAAATCTGCTGCGTGGCCTGCCGCTCGATAACGCCGGGTACTTCCAGGGGACCTTCGCGTTTTTGCTCAACCCGTACGCCGCTCTGGTCGGAGCTTTTGCTTTGATTGCGCTGGCGCAGCATGGCGCGGCCTTTTTATCCATGCGTGTGGACGGAGACCTCGGCGAGAAAGCGCGCCGTCAGGCGCTGCGCTTGTGGTGGCTGGTACTGCTACTGTATTTCGTGGTGACGGGGCTGACGCTTCGGATCCACCCGCCTCCCGCCGCGCCCTGGATTTTCGCGATGCCCGTGCTGTCGCTGGCCGCGCTGGCCGCATTGCGCTGGGCCACGACCAAAGGCCATGCTGCGTGGGCCTTCGCGATGTCGTCGTCGTTCATCGCCACGCTCCTGGTCGCGTCGGCCGCGACGCTTTTCCCGTATCTGCTTCCGGCGTATCCCGCGGGACGAGGGGGCATCACGATCTTTTCGGCAGCGCCGTCGCCTGTGGCATTAACGTGCGCCCTCACGGTGACGATTGGAGGAATCGCCGTCCTCTCGATCTACGGGCCGATCGTATGGCGGCGAATGGGCGGAAAGCTCCGCGTCGAATGACGCGGCGGTGAGCAAGGAGTACGTCGCTCGAGCGCTCGCCGAGTACGAGCGGTCGCTCCTGACGCTTTGTTCGGTCGGAAGCCACTCGGCGCTCGAGGTAGCGTATGGTGCGCGTCTGCAGGGGCTGCGCAATCTCGTCGTCACCGCCAAAGGCCGCGAACGAACGTACACGCAGCACTTTGCCGCGCGCGAGAATCCGATTCCACGCGGTTGCGTCGATGCCACTTTGGAGCTGACCGGCTTTTCGGAGATCTTAAACGACGACGTCCAGCAGTTTATGCTCGACCAAAACGTCGTCTTCGTCCCGAATCGCTCGTTTGAAGTGTACCTGCGGCAGCAGTACGGCTACGAAGAGATCGAGCACCGCATGCGCGTACCGTTCTTCGGCAATCGCTTTCTCTTGAAAGCCGAAGAACGCACGGACACGGGAGCGGATCAGTATGCGTTGTTGAAGCGGGCCGGAATTCGCCATCCACGCCAGTTTGCGTCACCGGATGCGATCGACCGGCTCGTCATGGTAAAGGCGCAGCACGCTCGCGTCACGTTCGAGCGCGCCTTCTTTCTCGCGTCCTCGCCCGCAGGGTACCAAAGCGTTAGCCGGCAACTGCTGCAGGATGGCATTCTGACCGTCGAGGGGCTGGCGTCAGCGCGCATCGAGGAATATGCGCTCGGTCCGTCGGTGAACTTGAATTTCTTCTATTCGCCGCTGTTCGGCGAGCTAGAGCTATCCGGAACCGACACGCGGCGCCAAACCAATCTCGAGGGTTTCCGAAACGTTCCGCCGGCCGCGCTGGACGCGCTGCGCGACGTGCCGATGCGCCTGGAAGAGGCGGGTCACATTGCCGCCACGATCCTCGAGTCGATGCTCGAGCCGGCTTTTGAAATGGGCGAGCGTTTCGTTGCGGCAGCGCGCGAAGTTTGTCCGCCGGGCGTGATCGGCCCCTTCGCGCTGCAGTGCGTCATCGGGGCGGGACCGCCGAAGGAGCTGGTGTGCTATGACGTTTCGCTCCGCATCCCCGGCTCGCCGGGAACGCGCTACACGCCGTACTCGGCCTACCGATGGGGGCGTGACGTGTCGGTTGGCGAGCGCATCGCGATGGAAATCGTCATGGCGCGCGACACCGGGCGCCTCGAAGATGTGTTGACATAGCCATTAACTGCGCTGTGAGGAGACATCCATGACCGTTGACAACGTGCAAGAACGTACCGGCGTCGTGACCTTCAAAGGTCAACCGATGACGCTGCTCGGCCCGGAGCTGCGCGTGGGCAATCCGGCCCCCGAGTTCGCCTTGACCGCCGCCGATCTCTCGACCGTTACGCGCGATATTTTGCTGGACGAAGGTCAGCGCGCGGCGCTGCTTATCGTCGTTCCATCGCTCGACACGAGTGTTTGCTCGCTCGAGTCGCAGAAGTTCAACCAGCGTTTGGGTGAGGTCCCCTCGAGCGTGCGGGCCGCCGTCGTGAGCATGGACCTGCCGTTTGCGCAGGGACGCTGGTGCGCCGCTCAAGGCGACGTAAAACTCGAAATGCTTTCGGATTATCGCAGCCACACTTTCGGCATCAACTACGGGCTGCTGATCGAAGAGTTGGGGTTGTTGGCGCGCGCCATCGTCGTTATCGGTAAGGACGCAACGATTTCGTACGTGCAGATCGTGCCGGAGGTCGCGGCGGAGCCCGATTACGATAGGGCGCTGAAAGCAGCGGCGGCCGCCGCCTGAAGGAATTGATGCCGCAGACGGTTTTCGTTCTCGATTTCGGTGCGCAGTACAGTCAGCTGATCGCGCGGCGCACGCGCGAGCTGGGCGTTTATTGCGAGATCGTTCCCTTCGACGCTCCGTGGAGTACGCTGGCCGCGCGCCGGCCGGCGGCGCTCATTCTTTCGGGCGGACCCGAAAGCACGCTCGTCGAGGGCGCACCCGAGATGGATCCGGCGATCCTCGAATCGGGCGTTCCGATTCTCGGCATCTGCTATGGTATGCAGCTCTTAGCGCGGGAAATCGGAGCCGAGCTCGCTAAGCTGGATCAAGCCGAATACGGCCCGGCGACGCTGCTGATCTCGAACCGCGACACGCCGCTTTTTGATGGCGTTCCCGAAGAATCGCGCGTATGGATGTCGCACGGGGATTCCGTCGTGACGCTGCCGCACGGCTACCGGGCCTTAGCCTCCACGGCGCGCTGCCACGTGGCCGCCATGGGGAATCCGAAAAAGAAGATCTACGGCGTTCAATTTCACCCCGAGGTCGCGCATACGCAGCACGGCCGCGTGGTTCTCGATAACTTCTTGGGCGAAATCGCCGCGCTGAACCGGGATTGGAAGATGGAGTCCTTCCTCGAGAGCGCGGTGGAGGAGATTCGCGAGCGGGTGGGCGGCGACAAGGTCATTTGCGCGCTTTCCGGCGGGGTCGATTCGGCGGTTGCGGCGACCCTTGTGGCGCGCGCGATCGGGCAGCAGCTCACCTGCATCTTCGTCGATCATGGCTTGTTGCGCCAAGACGAGGCGGAGCAGGTTCTGGCGGCGTTCCGCGAGGTTTTGCACCTCAACGTCCTCGCGGTGGACGCGCGCGAGCGCTTTCTCGAAAAGTTGCGCGGCGTCGAAGATCCGGAGCGCAAGCGCATCATCATCGGCCACGAGTTCATCAACGTGTTCGAGAGCGAGGCAGCGAAGATTCCCGGCGTCAAGCATCTCGTGCAGGGAACGCTCTACCCCGACGTCATCGAGTCGAAGACTCCACAGAGCAAGGCGGGGCATAAGATCAAATCGCACCACAACGTCGGCGGCTTGCCCGAGGAGATGGGGCTTTCGCTGATCGAGCCGCTGCGCTCGTTGTTCAAGGACGAGGTGCGCGTGCTCGGGCGCACGTTGGGCCTTCCCGAAGCGATCGTTGGCCGCCAGCCGTTCCCGGGCCCGGGGCTGGCGGTTCGGATCATCGGGGACGTGACTCAGGAGCGCCTCGAAGTCGTGCGCGGCGCGGATGCGATCGTTCGCGCCGAGATCGATACCGCCGCGCTGGTCCCGCACCCCTGGCAGTATTTCGCGGTGCTGACCCCGGTGAAAAGCGTCGGCGTCATGGGCGATGGGCGCACGTACGCGAACCTCGTCGCGATCCGCGCGATCACGAGCGAGGACGGCATGACGGCGGACTGGGCTCGCCTGCCGCACGACTTGTTGGAGCGCATCTCGTCGCGCATCGTCAACGAAGTACGCGGCGTGAACCGCGTGGCGTACGATATCACGACGAAACCGCCCGCCACCGTCGAGTGGGAGTGACGCATGCGCGTTCTCGTCGTCGGTAACGGCGCCCGCGAGGACGCGCTATCCTGGCGGCTCGCACAGTCGCCGTCTTGTGAAGCGGTTTTCGCGGCCCCCGGAAATGCCGGGACCGCGTCGCGTGGAGAGAATTGGGCAATCGCCGCAACGGACGGGAAGACTCTAGCCGACCGCTGCGTTGCCGAGAGAATCGATCTGGCCGTTCTCGGGCCCGAAACCGCGATCGCTGCCGGTGTGGGCGATCGGCTGCGGGAGGCCGGCATCGCGGTGTTTGGCCCGAATCGTTCCGGCGGCCGCCTCGAATCGAGCAAAACGTTTGCCAAGCGTTTCATGCAGCGCCACGGTATCCCGACCGCGCGCGCGGTCGTCGTTCACTCGCTCGACGCGGCCCACAAAGCGCTCGAAGAGTGGCGCGCCGGGGCGGTGGTCGTGAAAGCCGACGGGCTCGCAGCCGGCAAAGGCGTCGTGGTCGCGTCCGGAGTGGACGAGGCGCGCGCCGTCCTCGCCGATTGGTATGGCCGAAATAGAGTTCCGGGCGGCGGCTCCGACGTCGTCCTCGAGGAATGCCTTGCCGGGCGCGAGGTCAGCGTCTTCGCGCTCTGCGACGGACGCGCAATCGTTCCGATGGGCGGCGCGTGCGATTATAAGCGCGCCGGCGACGCCGACTCCGGGCCGAATACCGGCGGCATGGGTGCATACTCGCCGCCCGAGGGATTCCCGGAGCATATGGACGATCGCGTGCGCGAGCGAATTCTAGCGCCGCTGCTCCGCGGGCTGCTCGCCGAAAGCGAAGAGTATATCGGCGTTCTTTACTGTGGGTTGATGTGGAACGCAGATGGGCCGCAGGTCATCGAGTTCAACGTACGATTCGGCGATCCGGAAGCACAGGTGCTGCTGCCGCGCATCGGTGGCGACTTTGCGACGCTGCTTTGGTCGGTCGCGTGCGGTGCGATGGATCTGTCTGCGGCGTCGACTTCGCATCAGCACTGCGTTGGCGTCGTGCTGGCGACGCGAGATTATCCGCGCAGCAACACGCCGCTGCAAGGCTTGAATCCAAACGTCTCGCTCGGCGACGGATGCCGCGCCTTTTGGGGCGCATCCCAACTCGTCGACGGCACCGTTGCCACCGGAGGCGGTCGCGTGCTCACGGTCACCGCGCTCGGCGACGATCTTGCCGAGGCGCGGTCCCGAGCTTACGTCGCCGTGAACGATCTCGCCGGCCGTTTGGGAACGGCGGATCTCACGTACCGAACGGACATCGCCCGGCTGCCGCGCGACGGGTGAGGCACAGCTAGCGAGCGAACGCCACGGGAGAAACTCTTTTGCGCCGGCGAGGTTAGTAGTAAAGGTCATGGCTTATGGTCTTCAACCGCCGAATCAATACGGCCGTCCGTTGGCGCCCGCGGTCCCGACGCATTCGCTGCTTGCGCAGGTGCTCGGCATCACGGCGCTCGGCCTGTGCATCACGGCACTCGCGGCGTGGCTGTTTCAAAATCTAGCGCCGGGCATCGGCCTGATCGCGATGATCGTGGGACTGATTCTGCTTTTCTCGATTTACGCCGTGCGGCGAAACGAAGGCCTTTCGCTGCTGCTTTTCTACGGATTCACGTTCTGCGAAGGCGTCGGCATCGCGCCGGTCGTCGGACAATACGCGCGCGCGTTTGGCCCCGACATTGTTGTGAACGCGGCCTTGACCACGGGGTTGGGCATGTTTGCACTCGCGGCGATCGTTTACGCGACCGGTCTCGACCTGCGCCGCTTTCAGGGCATCTTCATGATCGCGCTATTAGGATTAATCGTCGTCGGGGTCGTCTCGATGTTCGTGCGCTTCATCCATCCTGAGACCTACGCTTGGCTTACCCTCGTCATTTTTTCGGGTTTGGTGCTGATCGACTTCGCACGACTGCGCGCCGGAGGCGACGGTCTCACGCCGGTTTTGATGGCGACCAGCATCTACCTCGACGCGATCAATATCTTCCTCGCTTTGCTGCAAATCTTCGGCGGCAGGCGCGCAAGCGACTAGAGCCGGCCTCGGCAACCGCCTCTTTCTGCTATAATGGCATCACGATGTGCGGGATAACGGGGGTCTTCGCACCGGGACGCGACGCCGCTCGACTCGCGTTCTTTGCGCTATATGCGCTGCAACACCGCGGACAGGAGTCCGCCGGAATCGCCGCTGCCGATGGCGGAACGATCCGCTCGCACAAAGAGATGGGCCTTCTCGGCGCCATCTTCGACGAAGACATTCTCGGGCAGCTCAGCGGCCACGTAGCGATCGGCCATACGCGTTATTCCACAACCGGCTCGTCCATCGTGGTCAACGCGCAGCCGCTGCTGGAACGCTCGGATCTCGGCGATTTCGCGTTCGCGCATAACGGCAATCTCACGAATACCGACGAGCTGCGCGAGACTCTCGCGCCGACCACGGTGCTGCAGGCGTCATCGGACTCCGAGGTGCTCGCCAAGCTGATCGTGGAGTCGAAGGGCACGATGCTCGATCGCATCAAGTCGGTCTTGGCTTCGGCGCGCGGTGCGTATTCGATCGTGCTTTGCACGCAAGACGAGCTGTACGCGTTCCGCGATCCGTGGGGCGTCCGGCCGCTTTGCCTCGGCCGCCTCCCGGAAAATGGGTGGGTCGTCGCGTCGGAATCCTGTGCGTTGGGGACCGTCGGCGCGCAGTACGTGCGGGAGATCGAGCGCGGCGAAATCATCCACATCGGCCCCCACGGAATGGAATCGTACCCCACCGAAGTCGAGGGCGCGCAGCCGGCGCTGTGCATGTTCGAGTACATTTACTTTGCGCGTCCGGATTCGAAGCTCAACGATCGTTCCGTCTACATGGCGCGTTACGCGATGGGCCGCGAGTTGGCCAAAGAGCATCCGGTAGAGGCGGACGTCGTGATGGCCGTACCCGACTCGGCGGTTGCCGGCGGCATCGGCTACGCAGCGGAGAGCGGTTTGCCCTATATCGAAGGGCTGATCAAGAACCGCTACATCGGACGTACCTTCATCAGCCCGGACCAGCGCATGCGTTCGCGCGGCGTGCACTTGAAGTTTAACCCGCTGGTGGAGAATCTGCGCGATCAGCGGATCATCGTCGTGGACGATTCAATCGTTCGGGGTACGACGACGCCGCGTATCGTCGAGCTGCTGCGCGAGGCAGGCGCGCGTGAAATACATTTACGAATCACATCGCCGCCGATCAAACATCCATGTTATCTGGGCGTGGACATGGCTACCTACGACGAACTGATAGCGGCAAACTACTCCGTGGAGGAGATCCGCCAAAAGACGGGCGCGGACTCGTTGGGGTACCTGAGCCTGGGAGGCTTGATCGCTTCGGTGGGGCGCAGCCGCGAGGAGATGTGCCTGGGCTGCCTCATCGGTGAGTACCCAAACGTTCCCGCCGCGCACCGGCTGCAAAGGGCAGAAGCCTAGCTGCTCGTTAAGCCAACTGGTTCTGACCATTTGGCAAGTCCACACGGTTCAAGGGCCCTGGTCGGGTGTTGCTACAGTCCAGATGCGTGACGCTGGGAAAAAGGATTGCCGTGCGGCGCAAAGCTTTGGGCTGGTCGCAGAACGAGCTTGCGCGCCGCGCTGAGGTGAACCATCCGACGCTCTTCAAGATCGAGGCCGATCAGCGCCTCAATCCATCGGTTAGCGTCATCGTTCGAATCGCGCGGGCTCTGGGCACGACCGCCGAGGCGCTTTACGGCATCGAGCGGGAGGAGATGCAATTTTTCGTCGACGCCAACAAGGCGACGATGATCGTGGAAGTTCGGCCGCTCGGACGCAAGCTCAGCGACGCCGCGCGCACGCGGGCGCAATCCTTCGTGACGGGCGCCTTGGAACGCGCCGGAGCTCGCGTCGCGCCGGCGACTACGCCTGGCGGCGAGGATGCAGAGGGATCACGTTCGCCTGGGGAAGCCGGTCAACTGGCGACGGGCGGTCTCGCATTGATCGAGGAGCTGCAGGCGGTTCGACGCCGTCTGGATGCGCTCGAGGCATGGCGCCGCACCCAAGAAGGACGCGCTCGAAAGCGCGCAGCGCGATGATCAACGGATCGGACCACTCGTCGGATTCCAGCATGAGGCGAGCGTAGCACGCAAGAGTGCCACCTGGGGGGCATTCTGCTTATCCGGGAAAGATTTTCTCGCGCACTTCCTCTGCGTAACTTTGGAGCGCTTGCGTCGCGAGGCTTCCGATCTCGGCATAGCGCTTGGCGAAGCTGGGCGAGTGGGGATACATTCCGAGAATATCGTGAAGGACCAGCACCTGTGAGTCGCAGTGCGGTCCCGAGCCGATGCCGACGGTCGGAATCGAGAGCATTTCGGTGATCTCGCGCGAGATCTCGTAGTCGACGACCTCCAGGACGATGGCGTAAGCGCCGGCGGCCTCCACGGAGCGGGCGTCGTCGATCAAGCGATCCCGGTGCGTTCGCATTTTGAACCCCGGTCCCAGCCCCGCGGTCTGCGGGGTCACGCCGATATGTCCTACAACCGGAATGCCGGCGCCGGTGATCGCTCGGATGCGTTCGGCCTGATCGCGCCCGCCCTCGAGCTTGACCGAACAGGCACCCCCCTCTTTCACGAGTCGAATCGCGCTGCGAAGCGCGTCCTCGTTGCTAACCTGGTAGGAGCCGAAGGGCATGTCGGCCATGATGTGTGCGCGCGTCGTTCCGCGCACGACGGCTTGCGTGTGGTAGAGAATGCTTTCCAGCGTGACCGGCGTGGTTTCGTCGAAACCGAGAACGACGTTGCCCACGCTATCGCCGACTAAGATCACGTCGATGCCGGCGCGCTCGACGAACTGGCCGAACGGCGCGTCGTACGCGGTCGCGATTGGAAAGAGCGTCTTACCCTTGCGGCGTTTTATCGCTCCCGCGGTCAGGCGCCGAATCGCCGGGTTTTTCTCGGGCTCGTAGGGTCGAGCGCTCTCAACCCCGTTGCGCGCTTTCACACCGTGAGCTCGGAGCCCCGCGCACCGTTCGGGTGACTGCGGCCTTTGTCGTCTTGACCGGGGACGAGCGATTCCACGAGCGCGACGAAGGCTCGCACGGGCGTTCCGGTCGGTCCTTTGGCTTGCCAGGCCGATTCGTTTTCGAGATACGCCGTCCCGGCGACGTCGAGGTGCACCCACGGCGTTTCTCCGACGAACTCCTTGAGGAAGGCCGCGGCCGTCAGCGTGCCGGCGGCGCGTCCGCCGGTGTTCTTCAGATCGGCGATGTCGCTTTTCATTTGAGCCGTGTAGTCCTCGTAGTAGGGCATCTGCCAGTACCGCTCGCCGGTCGGCTTTGCCGCCGCGAGAAACTCCGAACCGAATTGCTCGTCGTTGGTCACCGCCGCGGAGCTGGCGTGACCGAGCGCGATGACGCAGGCGCCGGTCAGGGTGGCGGCATCGACAATCTTCGTGGCGCCGAGCTTGTTCGCATAACAGAGCGCGTCGGCGAGGATCAGCCGTCCCTCGGCGTCGGTATTGATCACCTCGATTGTCTTGCCGTTCATCGCCGTGACGATATCGCCGGGCTTCGTGGCCTTCCCGCCGGGCATATTTTCCGTCGCGGGAACGAGCCCGACGACGTTGATCTTCGGCTTGAGCCTGCCCAGCGCCGACATCGCGGCGATCACGGCGGCGCCGCCCGACATGTCGTACTTCATGTCTTCCATGCGCTCGGCGGGCTTGATCGAGATTCCGCCCGTATCGAACGTGATTCCCTTGCCGACGAGCGCCAGAAGCTGTTTGCTCGATGGGTCGCCATTATAACGCAGAATGATGAACTTGGGCGGTTGAACGCTGCCTTGCGCAACGGAGAGAAACGAGCCCATGCGCTCTTGGCGGGCGCGAGCTTCGTCGAAGACCTCGATCTCGATCCCGGTCTGCTTTGCGACGGCGCCGGCCTCTTCGGCCAAACGCGTCGGCGTCATGTCGTTGGCGGGCGTGATGGCCAATCGTCGCGCGAGATTGACGGCTTCGCCAAGGACCGTCCCGTGCGTGATGCCTTGCTCGAGTTTGGCTTGGTCCATTCCTTGCGCAACGATGTCGACGGTCGTCGTGGCGATACGCCGTTCCGGCCGCTCTTGATAGAGCGTCGTGTCGAAGGCTCCGGTAATGGCGCCTTCTGCAACGAAAGACGCTGCGGTCGCTTCCTGGCCGCGTGCCTGCTCGGGCAAAGCAATGGCGACCGATTCAACGTTGCGCCGGCCGAGATGCCGAGTTGCGATTCCCGCGTAACGGGCCAGAAAGTGGGGCTCGAATTTGGCGCGCTCCCCGAGCGACACCGCGAGTACCCGCCGATACGGCGCGTCTTTGGCGTAGACGAGCACGTGATCGCCGAGCCGGCCGCGCGTTTCGCCGGACGCCAGCGCGTCGGCAATGACGCCGCCGAGCGCCGAGTCGACGTCTTTGGTTACGCCTTCGAGCGTGTTATCGGAAAAGAAGGGGACGACGAGCGCTCCGGCGCGCACGCTAAGCGGCGCATCGTGAGAAAGACGAACTTGCATGGTGGACCTTTCGGACGGTGAACTACTGCCAGCCTATGGCGCAAAGCTGGGAGAATCCTCGTATCGAGCAAAAACCCGAGTCCCCGGATCGTTACGCCGGCGCCGGCGTCAACGTGGAAGCCGGCAACGAGGCCGTCGCGCGCTACCGGGACCTGCTGGGGCCGCTGCGTAGCGCAGACCAGCTGGAAGGGATCGGCGGATTCGCCGGACTCTTTCGCCTTCCGGGCGATCCCGGGCGCGCATTGGTCGCCTCGACCGACGGCGTCGGAACGAAGGTCCTCATTGCGGCCGAGCTGCGGCGTTACGGCCAAGTCGGCGCCGATTTGGTGAACCATTGCGTGAACGATATCCTGGTCTGCAGTGCCGCGCCGTTGTTCTTCTTAGACTACCTCGCCGTCGGCGTGCTGGATCCGGCCGTTGCGGCGAAGATCGTCTCAGGCTGTGCCGATGCGTGCCGGCACCACGATTGCGCGCTGCTCGGCGGCGAGACCGCCGAGATGCCGGGCATTTATCAGCCGGCGCATTTCGATTTGGCGGGGACGATCGTCGGCATCGTTTCGATTGACGCTCTTCCCAAGCCCGAGAGCATCGAGGCGGGCGATGCCATCCTCGGTTTGCCCGCCGTCGGTTTGCACACCAACGGCTATGCCTTGGCACGCTCGCTGATACCGCCGCAAGAGTGGGGAGCCCCCTTTGGCAACGCCACCTATGCCGACGCGCTGCTTGCGGAGCATCCGTCGTACTATCGCCAGGTGCGCGCGATTGAAGCCGTCGCGCAGGTGAAAGCGATGGCCCACATCACGGGCGGCGGTTTGCGAGAAAACGTGGCGCGCACGCTGCCCGAGAACGTCCGAGCGGTGTTCGAACAGCAGCGCTGGAGCGTGCCGCCGATCATCCAGGAGCTCGTACGGCGCGGCGGCCTGGGAGAAGAAGAGCGCTACCGCGTTTTCAACATGGGCGTCGGTTACACGCTCGTCGTTCCGCTTACCGACGCTGCTGCCGCGACGCAAGCCGTGCCGGCCGCGAAGGTCATCGGCTGGATTGAGAATCGGACGCACGACGAGCCGAGCGTCGTGATTCATCCCGCACGCGACGGATGACCCGCCCGATTGCCGCTGCCCTCACGGCTGCCGTTGACAACGAAGCACCGCGAGACGAACGTGCTCGCGCGGCAGCGGCGATGATTCTCGAGGCCGGCGATTACCGCGGCGTCGGCATCTACGACGTCGGGGACGAGCTGGCAACGATGATCGGATCGAAGGGTGCGTTACCGCAGAACGCGCGAGACGTTCCGATCGCGCAGGGCTTGGACGGCGAGGCTGTGCGCACGCGGGCCGCGGTTGCGGGCGATTCCGAAGCCATCGTGCCGATCCTGGGCGCTGAAAGCGGCGTCGTGATCGGGATGCTCGCGGTTGAGGGAAAGCACGGCGCACTTTCTAAGGAGGAGATCGCCTTCTTAGAGGATTGCGCCGCGGCGCTTCGGCCCCTGTATGACTAGCTTGCGCGAAATTGTGAACCTCGTCGTCGATCTCGCGACCGTGCGGGCCGATGCGAAATCGCCGGCCGGAATCGAGATCGCTCCAGCAGAGCGGGCCGACGAACAAACGCTGGCGTGGATCGATGAAACGTTCGGCGGTGCGTGGAGCTCCGAAGCCCACGCGGGGAGCAATGTCATCGCACGCCGCGCCGGTAGGCTGGTCGGGTTTGCGACGATCGATCCGAAGGGCTTGGAATTTTCATGGCTCAACGGTATCGCACGCGAGCCCGGCGCTGGCGTCTTCGGTCCGTTCGGGGTCGCTCCCGAGGAGCGAGACCGGGGTCTCGGGCGGTCTCTGCTCGGGGCGGCGTTGGATGCGTTGCGCGCTCGCGGTTACACGCGGGCGATCGTTCCGGCGGTCGGCGACGATCGGCTCGAGCGATACTACCGCGAATCCACCGGAGCCAACGTGGCCGAACGCTACGATCGCGCCGCGCTGATTCGGCCGGGCCGCCGCACGCTGGTGATGGCTTCCGGCAACGGCACCAACTTTCAGGCGGTGCTCGATGCCGCCGGCAGCGGAGCCTTGCCGCTCGAGATCGTTGCGTTGGTCGCCAACAACGAACGGGCGCACGCGATCGAACGCGCTCGCGCTGCCGGAATACCGTCCATTGCGGTGCTGCCGTGGAACCGTAAGCAAGAATCGCGCGCGGATTACGACGCGCGGCTGTTACAAGCAACCGCGGCCCAAGCGCCCGATCTGGTGCTGCTGCTCGGCTGGATGCATTTGCTTCCCGATTCGTTCGTGCGGGCTTTTCCCGAGATGCTCAATCTCCATCCGGCATTTCTCCCGCTCGACCCGGAGCGCGACGCGGTGACGATGCCGGACGGCACGCAGATTCCGGCGTTTCGGGGGCCGCACGCGGTGCGCGATGCGTTCCGAGCTTCGAGCGAGTGGGTCGGCGCCACGCTGCATCGCGTAACGGGCGCAACCGACCGGGGGCCGGTCATGGCCCGCAAACCGATGAGCGTTGTCCCTGGCGAAAGTGAGGAGCAGCTCATGGAGCGCCTTCACATGGTAGAGCACGAGCTCGTGATTGCGGGGGTGACGCGATGGCTCTACGAGCGTCCAAGCTCGCCGGGCCGTTAATCTCAAAACAATGCCATCGAAGGCTTCCGTTAAGGCTCAATACGCTATGATCGTTGCAGGCCGCTCTTCTCAACACCCTACGTCATGAAAGAGGTTTTCCGAAAATGCAGGCTTTCGCTAGAATCTCCGTCTTTCGAACGACCGTCAGCATGATGTGTACCGCTATCGCAGCGTTTGCGTTCGCTGCCTGTGCGAGCCCGGGCCTCAGCGCCCCCAATCTTGCCCAAGTCTCAATGCCTCTAACGCTGGCGAGCGCGAACATCACCCGGCCGCACGCGAACAACGTGGTGATCGTGATCATGGAGAATCGCGACTACGATCTCGTGATTGGTAGCCCGCAGGCCCCCTATATAAACAAGACGCTGGTCCCGGAGGCGGCGCTGATGACCAATAGCCACGGGATCGGTCACCCGAGTCAACCGAACTATCTGGCGCTGTTCTCGGGCTCGACGCAAGGAGTCACCGACGATTCGTGTCCGCACACGTTTTCGACCGAGAACGTTGGGGCGGAGATGCTTGCCGCGAACGATACGTTTGACGGCTACTCGGAGTCGATGCCTCAGGATGGCTATACCGGCTGCTATTCGGGTGAATACGCCCGCAAACACAATCCCTGGGTGAACTTCACGAATGTTCCCTCAGCCTCGAACCTCGTTTACACGAGCTTCCCCACTCAGCCGCCAATGCTCTCGATCATCGTGCCGAATCTCTGCAACGATATGCACGACTGCAGCACGCGAACCGGCGATAACTGGCTGAAGAAGAACCTGCCGCCAATCTTGAAGTACAATGCTTCTCACAACGGTTTGCTCATCCTGACCTGGGACGAGGCCGCGCCGGACAATAACGGAAAGAATCAGATCCCGACGCTGCTGATCGGCCCTACGGTAACGCCTGGCTCGTATAACCAGCACATCGATCACTACTCGGTCTTGCGCACCGTCGAAACGATCGTAAAGGTGAAATGCTCGGCAAATGCGTGCAAGGCGGCGGAGCTGAAGAAGATGTGGAAGTAGGGGCCGGCTTCTAGACATGCACGCACAAGACACCATTGAGTGACCAAGGCAAGCGGGAAAGGGGGCTGACGCTCGCGTACTGTGCGGGTAGCTAGCGCCTACGTAGGCTCTTGGGATCACTTTGTGATGCCGGGAAGAGCTTATCGTGCAGCCGCTTTTTGTGCGTCACAACTCGCTGGCACTTGGGCCGTAGTTTTGTCGCGCAGTGTTTGTTTCGAGTGTGGTCTTTTTGAAAGGAAGAGTTCAGTGAATTTTCGTGTTCTTTTGGCTTTTGCCGCACTCTCGTTGGTATCGCTGTCTGCGTGCGGGGGCGCAAACACGACAACGGGGCTGGCCGGTGCACCGGCCGCTAACGTGATTGTCCCACTGATAAAGACAGTCGTGGTCACTGCTCTCAATGGAGGGAGCCCGATTCGCGGTTTAGAGATCTCCCTCACGCGAAACACGTGGCCGGGCGGCAAGCTTATCGCAAAGGGTAAGACCGGCCCGATGGGCCGGGTTAGGTTGTCCGGCAACTGGACGAACCAAGAGCTTATCTGTGTGGGAGGCCGACTCCATATCCCAAGCGGCTACAAGGAGAGGCATAAATGCGAGCTGCCATTCCCTCCGACAATTATGCTCAGGTTCTAGCGACACGTTGGCTCCGCTAGGCGGCGAGGCCGCCTAGCGGCCGCGAGCGTCCGGGACAGCGCGACGACGCATGGCTTAAGCGCGAGATCACGCCGAAGCTCCATTCGTTTTCGCTCGCGGCGACCGTGACGCCAATGACGAAGAAAAACACCCGTAAAAGACGTTCGAATCCGTTATTCGATTATCGTTACCGTCGTCGGGCGATGACGTGCCAGCCCGCGGCTTCCCTGACCCGCCGCCGGCGCAACCTCACGGCGGCCGTTGGTTCGGCGAGATGCTCGAGAAATGTGGCTTTGCGCTCGAGAAAAGAAGTACATCTGGAGCTGGTCTGATCGAGGGCGGCCGCCCGACTCATACAGTTTTCTCAGACAGTAACGGTTGTATATGGGCGGCCCTCGGTTGGCACGCTAACCTGATTGCATGCCACAAATCGGGCGCGCATCCGTCGAATGAGGGGTCGAAATGAGGAAGACCAGCCCCTCTTCGCTCACGTTGATAGGAATATTGGCGTGCCGGCAGAGTCGCTTCAACAACAGGCCGGCGTTTGTAGCGCCCAATCACGGCGTGCATGGCTAGTCAGAACTCCGCTCTCGCCTGACGTCTGGAACTACTCGCTTGGGCTCCCGACCGGGGGCTGTCCGTTGCCTGCATGACAACCGTGCAGATCTCGGATAGACGCAAGTCTTGGTTCCATCGACTGCTTCGTAATGCAGACGGACATCGCGAATTCGATCGTCGACTAGCTAGTCCGCGAGAGAGTCTGCTCGAGACTTCCCTCGACATCATGCAAACCTCGAGCGACAACAACAAAGGAGCAACTTTATGACGTTCAATCTTAAGCGAATCGGTGTCACCGCCGGAGCGGCAGCCCTTTCGCTTAGCATCGTAGCGTGCCACGGGCAATCATCCGGAACCCCTTCCTATCTTCCTACGGGCAATAGCGGGATTTCAACCCAGCAGCAGCTCGATCGTGGGATCGCCCCCGCCGGCGAGGAGCACGGAGAGATGTTTTCCAGCTGCGGGCACCACGTCCGCATCGTTCTGGCCGGAATTGTCACCTGCCGTTTCCACGAAGTCGGCGATCGCGATGCTGCCTTTACGCTGAAGAACAACACGCAGGGCCTGATCTTGATCTCACCCATGACCGGCAATCGGCACACCAAGTTCACGATCACCGGGCTGGTGGTGGGAACCGGAAGCTTCACGGTCAGTGCCGGCAAGGGACATCGCATTACCGTCACCGTACACGTAGTTCTGTAGCGCTCGCAGCAGAGTGCTGGTTTCGCTGGTTGAGAGTGAGGGTGAGGCCCACCCTCAACAACGACAACCTGATGAAATCCAAAAGAAGGCTCGCCGAGGCGGGCCTTCTTTTAAATATTGCGTGAAGGTTTGGCCTAGCAAGGCCTTTGTTGGTGTTGTTCGGCCACTTTGAGCCTATGGCTGCTCTTCTCCCTAGGCGGCCAATTTTGACTAGGACCGGCACCGTGTTGCGACGAAAGTCTCAATTAATGCCTAGTCTTGTGGCCCGGTGGCTTATGCCTTTGGCGATCGCGGTCGCAGCGAGTGGATGTGCGCAGGGTCCGCCCGTTGCCGCGAGAGCGCCCTACTTTGCCGCGCCGGCGGCCCATTTCTACGGCAACGACTGGATGTATTCGTCGCAGCCGTCCGGCAACGAGGTCGTGGTCTACAGGCGCAAGAGAAACGGCACGCTGACGCGCTATAAAACGCTGACCTCGGGATTCTCGGCTCCGCTGGGCATGGTGACGACACCGGACGGCCACTGGTACATCGCCAATTCCGGCGCCTCAAACGTCCTCGTTTATCGCACGACACGTAGGGGGCCTAAAGGCCCCGTTGCAACGCTTAGCGATGACGGAGAAGTTCCCGTCAACGTCGACGCCACTCCCAATCGGCAGCTGGTTGCCGTTTCGAACGGCTCGACCACCGGAGGCCACGCGGGAAGCGTAAGCGTCTATCTGAACCGGCAAAACAAACCGTCGCGCATACTGACCTATGGAAACGATCGGCTCCAAGGCGCCGGTATCGCAATCGATTCAAACGGCAACTGCTATTGGAGCTTCAACGATCCCCGGAAGTTGACGGGATCGATCGTAGAGTTCGTCGGCTGCAACGGCGGTGGCACGCTCTTCAAGTCTGGAATCTTGTCGGTCGGCGGACTGGCCTTCGACCGTAGCGGAAACCTGTATTACGTGGATCGACTGCTCGGCATCTTTAAGTGTGAAGGCCCGTCCTCGTGCAGCCTCTTTACACCAGTCATCCTCGGCGGTCTCATCCTTCCGACAAACATAAACTTCGATAACAGCAAGACCCAGAATCTTTGGGTCGCCGATGCCGCCGGATACATCGATGAAGTGAACGTCCAGGGCTTAATCGAGTATATCCTCGATATACTCGGCGGACTGACCGACCCGCCAATCGGAATCGCGCCCGCACCGGGTAGTTAGAGCGCGCGGGCGCATGGAGAGCGAGACATCGCAGCGGAGGCCGGTAGAAGGATCGGAGTCGGCTTTACGAGATGCGACGAGGACCGCCGAGCTCGCTGATCTTCTCAAGAAGCTTCGGGTACAGGCTGGTCTCTCGCAGCAGACACTAGCAGACCGAGCGCTCATTAGCGTACAAGCTGTCAGCGCGCTGGAGCGCGGATTTCGCAAAGCGCCGTACCGCGCGACGCTGGAGCGCATCGCCGACGCGCTCGCGCTTCCCGAAGAAGCGCGGCATACGCTCGAGCTTTCAGCTCATCGTTCGCGCGGCCCGCGCCTCGTCAAGCAAGCCTTGGAGCCGGCGCACAATCTGCCACGACAGCTCACATCGTTCCTCGGGCGCGAAGAGGTCGTTCGAGAGATCGCGGATCTACTCGACATGGCGCCGCTCGTCAGCATCGTCGGAACCGGCGGAGCCGGGAAAACGCGTGCCGCCGTTGAGGTTGGAGCGCGGTCCCTAAGCCGGTTTCCGCAGGGCGTCTGGTTCGTCGAGCTCGCGCCGCTGAACGATCCGGCCCTGGTGGCGCATGCACTTGCGGGAGCGTTGCGCGTTCAAGAGTCTTCGCGGCGTTCGCTGCTCGAAACGCTGGTCGCCTATCTCAGGCAGAAGCGTCTGTTGATCATTCTCGATAACTGCGAACACGTCATTTCGGAGGCGCGGGCGGTGGCGGGATCGGTGCTGCGCGAGTGTCCGAGCGTGGCTTTCCTGGTGACGAGTCGAGAGGCCCTAAACATCAACGGCGAGCTAACCTATCAAATCCCCTCCCTCGCCGTTCCGAAGGAGAGCCTGCCGTCGCCGGATGAAGCGGTGAAGTACGGCGCCGTCGCTCTCTTTGCGGACCGCGTTCGCGCCGCTGACTTGCGCTTTAAGGTGACGGCGGAGAACGTCAAACCTGTCGTCGAGATCTGCCGGCGTCTCGACGGCTTGCCCCTCGCCCTCGAGCTTGCGGCCGCGCGCGCGAGCGTGCTATCGGCCCAGGAGATCTGCGATCGTCTCGATAGAGTATTCGACGTGCTGACGGAAGGGCGGCAGGCGTCGGTCCCGCGTCACGCAACCATGCGGGCGGTGATCGACTGGAGTTATGACCTCCTCTCCTCACGGGCGCGGCTGCTCTTCGATCGACTCGCCATCTTTTCTGGCGGCTTCACTCTGGAAACTGCGACGATCGTCTGCGCCGACGAAAATATTCCAGAACAAGATGTATTAGAGTCGCTCTCGTCACTCATCGCCCAATCGCTCGTGATGGTCGACTTCGCGCACGGCAAGACGCGTTATCACCTGCTCGAGGCCACCAGACAATACGCATTGGAAAAACTGGCGAAGGGGGGCGAACGCCACGCGCTGGCACATCGTCACGCGCTTGCGCTTATACAGGTTGCCGAGCGACTCGATCGGGACTGGTACGATGCTCCCGAGCGTTTGTGGTTCCGCGAAGCCGAGGGCGAACTCGATAACTTCCGCGTCGCGCTCGGCTGGTCGCTCGGGGAGCAGGGCGATCTGGGCTCGGGGCGTCTTCTCGCCGGAGCGCTTGCGCGGGTGTGGTATTCGTTCTCTCCGGTAGAAGGGCGACGCTGGGTTCGTTTGGCGATAGATTCGATTCCCGAAAAAACCCCCGCCGACGAGCTCGCTCAGCTGTATATCGCCGATGCGGAGCTCTGTGGCGCGCTTTTTGAATCTGCGGCATCACTTGCATCGGCGAAACAGGCGCTGCGGCTGGGTTCCACGCTTGACGATTTGCATGTAGCACGCGCAGAGCACGCAGCCGGAAGCGCGCTTGCCGCCACTGGAAAAGGTTCAAAGGGCGAAGCACTCCTGCACAAGGCGCTGGCTGCCGCCGAGCGCCTCGAGAATCGCCGCCTGCAGGCGTTAGCTTTAAGTGATCTCGGGACCGCTCACTCGCGCCGCAGCGATGTCGACGGCGCCCGTCGATTCTACGCCGAAGCGTTTACACTTTACGTTTCGCTTGGCCTCGAGAGGCCGGCAGCGTCAATCGCCGGTCACCTTGCCGAAGTCGAATTTGCGGTTGGAGACGCGGCTGCTGCGTTGCATAGAGCAGAGGAGGCGCGCGCCGGCCACGCAGCGACTCGGAACCGCCGTTCTGAGGCGGCCGATCTGAGTAATATGGCGGCATATCTTATAGCGCTGGATTGTTTTGATGACGCCCGCGAACACGCATCGCAAGCGCTCGAAGCGGCGCGCGACATGCACGCGCCGGTGCTGACGGCATTCGTCCTCCAGCACGTCGCCGCCGTGGCTGCCTTGCAGGGCGACTCGGGTGAGCGTGGCCCGGCAAAAAAGCAGGAGCAGGCCGCAATGCTGCTCGGCTTCGTCGAGGAACGGCTGAGCTCGCTGGGCGCCCGCCGCGATTACACCGAGTGGCAAGAGTACGAGCGCGTTGTTGCGGCGCTTCGAAGCGCGCTCGGAGAGCGACTCGACAAGCTCATGGCGCTCGGGGCGCAATGGAGTGAAGAGGACGGTGCCGCCGCCGCTCTGGAGCTGTAACCGCGGCGGCTAGGTGCGCAGCGATCGATGTCTTGGGCGTGCTGCTCGAGCTTGAAGAGCACGGATGTTGCAACCGAATGGCAACCCTCGCGTCCTTGACGGCGAAAAACGCCCGTAAAAACGAGCGTTCTCTGGTGGAGGCAAGGAGACTCGAACTCCTGACCCTTACGCTGCCAGCGTAATGCTCTACCAGCTGAGCTATGCCCCCGTGGTCGCGCGCCGGCGACCCGCCCCTATTCATTACGGCGTCGGCCGGAGTCCTTTGGCGACATCCCCCGGTGTGATGCTGAGCGTTCCTCTTCGTGCCATGCTGAGCCCCTCCACTCGGCTCGGGATGAACTTCGTCGCACCATACGAAAGCAGACGGGCTTCCGCGTCTCTCTCGGTGTCATGCTGAGCGGAGTCGAAGCATGACGAAGCAAACCACGCTTCAACGCGGGGATGTAGCTCAGCTGGTAGAGCACCTGCTTTGCAAGCAGGGGGTCTGGGGTTCGAACCCCCACATCTCCACCAACGAAACGGCCTTATAGCATTGAACCTTCGCTTTGCTGGACCTCGACAAGTCGAGTGGCGATGGTGGCCTGTTTGACGACGATTTGACCACCAAGCTCAAGGGACGGAGCAAACAGCTGATCGAGCTATGGCGAAGCCGGGGAGCGACGTTTCTCACCGAGCCTAAAGACAAGTACGGCGAGACGCGCTGCTACATTCGGGATCCCGACGGCTACATTGGGGATCCCGACGGCTACATTATAGAAGTCGGGCAAAGCAAACCCGGAATCTTCTAGAAGGCGCAGCTTCCACCGTACCTCTGTCGGCAGTCCTCACAAGGAGCAACAAATGGCAGGAGACGTCAATAAATCACGTCGGACCTTTCTAGGAGCATCGGCACTCGGTCTGGTGGCTGCCCAGCTAGGCACCATCGCAAGCGCCAGCGCACAAGACAGCAACAACAATCGCATTTCTGCGTCGGGGACGCCGGCGACATCGAAAGGGTCATTTGGCCCGCTAAAGCGTGTCAATGCCGGCGTACTCAGCATCGCTTATGCCGAAGCCGGGCCCACAGAAGGCCCACCGGTGCTGCTCTTCCACGGCTGGCCCTACGACATTCACAGCTACGTCGACGTCGTTCCGATTCTCGCGGCGGCCGGCTATCGCGTTCTCGTCCCGTTCTTGCGCGGTTACGGCGAAACGCGGTTTCTCTCGGCCTCGACGCCGCGTAATGCTCAGCCGGCTGCAGTCGCAGTCGATGCCATCAGCTTCATGGATGCACTCAAGATCGATAAAGCGATTGTGGGCGGATTCGACTGGGGCGGCAGAACCGCCAACCTTCTGGCATTTCTTTGGCCCGAGCGCGTCAAGGCGCTGGTTTCGGTAGGCGGCTATCTCGTTGGTAGCCAGGCCGCAAGCCGGATACCGCTGGCGCCTGCCGCGGAGAACAAATGGTGGTATCTGTTTTATTTCGGCACAGACCGCGGTCAGGCTGGTTACGCCAAGAACACCAAGGACTTCAACCTATTCATCTGGCAGCAAGCCTCGCCGAAGTGGGCGTTCGATGACGAGACGTTCGAGCGCTCTGCAGTGGCGTTTGAAAATCCAGACTTCGTTCGCATCTCACTCTACAACTATCGCTGGTCTTTGAGCCTAGAGCCGGGCGAACGAAAATACGATGGATTGGAGAAGAAGATCGCGACGTTTCCAACTATCGCTTGTCCGACGATTACATTGGAAGGCGACGCGAACGGCGCCCCGCATGCTGACCCGAGCGCCTATGCGAAGAAGTACGTCGGCAAGTACGAGCATCGCAACCTTACCGGCGGCATAGGGCACAATCTGCCGCAAGAGGCGCCCGCAGACTTCGCAAAGGCCATCATTGACGTCGATAGGGCTTGACGGAGACTCTACCTCTGGTCGCCCGAATTTCGCATAGAAGACGCGGCCGGTAATCCCTGTCATCGAATGCGCAGTCCCATGTACGGACCAAACACCACGATGAGTTCGGCTACGACCAACACCAGAATCGCGATCATCATATAGGGTCGCAGCCGAATCGGAACATTGGCGAAACTAAAACGATAACGCATGAGAATTCCGAATATCACAAGCGCGAAGACCAGCAGCACAATCGGTATCAGTGCGATCCGCACTCCATCAATAGTCACGGCCTAACTCCTTGGCCTCTGCCCAAGGCCTACGTAATGACAGTTCGCCTAGGCCTGGGACATCCCGGCATTGGACGGGTCCGATGACCGTTGTGGGCGTAGTTTCCTGGCCAGACCCGTAGGGCGGCCGCAACACGAACCGAAGATAACACTCGATGGACCCTAGGCAGGCCTTGTATCAGGACGAGTGGTTCCGCTCGCGCATACAAGCGATAGAGGAGGCGCTCTTGGCATTGCTAGATGATGACCAGAGCGAAGAAGCACGGTCGAGGCGAGTTGAAGTTATTCGCAAGCTTCGCGTCGATCTTGGACTAGAGCACGAAACGACGACTAGCTAGAGTTCTGTAACGGATCCGATGGCGCTGTCGTACAATGAAATCGCGGGCCGGAGCGTCGAACGTCTCGGCTCGCTCAGCGACGGCGTCTTCGCGTTCGCCATGACGCTGCTGGTGCTCGACCTCCGCGTGCCGGTGCTCGAAGGGTTACACTCGGAAGGCGCTCTGCGGCACGCGCTCGCGGGTTTGGGACCGAACCTCTTGACTTACCTGCTCAGCTTCATGACCCTCGGGATCTTTTGGGTCGGGCAACACACGCAGCTCAGCAAGCTCAAGCACTCCGAGCGCAGCCTGACGTGGATTCACTTAGCGTTCTTGCTGACCGTGACGATGGTGCCGTTTTCCACCAAGCTCTTGGCGGCGTTCATCACTTATCGTACCGCGGTCCTCATCTATTGGCTCAACATCGTCGCGCTCGGAGCGACGGTGTATTGGAGCTGGAGTTACGCCCTGAAAGCGAATCTCGTCAAGGAAGAAGCTCCGGCCGGGCTCGCCGAAGCGGTGCGCCGGCGCATCTTTGTTGCCCAGGCTCTTTATGCCGTCGGCGCGTCGCTGTGCTTCATCAGCACCTATCTCAGTATCGGTTTTATGATCCTGGTTCAACTCAACTATGTGATTGCACCGAGATTTTGGGTATTGCGAAGATTGTAAAACCGCCGCCGATCGACGTCGTCGTCAAGCCCGGCTCGAAGCGGCCGGGGCTTTCGACGGAGAACGGGGCGCTCGTCCTGCGCGTGCGCGAGCGAGCGATCGAGGGCGCCGCGAATGCCGCGTGCGTTAAAGTACTCGCGGCCGCCTATGGCGTGGCGCCCAGCGCCGTGACATTGGTCTCGGGATTTCGAAGCCGCCGCAAGCGCTTTACGGTCGAGCTCCCCAACGAAGCGAAGGGCCGCGGATGAGGCGCCACGTACTCTGCGAGGACACATGATTACCGAAAATGGGGCCACATCGTGAGCTCGGTGCGAGTGCTCGTGGGGACGCGCAAGGGCGCGTTCGTTCTCGAAGCGGACGGCAAGCGTCAAGATTGGAAGGTTAGCGGACCGCACTTTGGCGGCTGGGAGATCTACCACGTAAAAGGCTCGCCCGCCGATCCTAATCGGATCTACGCTTCGCAATCGTCGAGTTGGTTCGGACAAATCGTGCAACGTTCGGACGACGGCGGCCGAACTTGGGAGCCGGTCGACAACCGCTTCGTCTACGATGGCGTTCCGGGAACGCATCGGTGGTACGACGGCACCCCGCATCCGTGGGAATTCGCCAGGGTTTGGCACTTTGAACCGTCGCGCAGCGACCCCGACACGGTGTTTGCGGGCGTCGAAGATGCGGCGTTGTTTCGTTCTACCGATGGCGGGCGCAGCTGGGAAGAGCTCTCAGGCCTCCGCCTGCATCCGTCGGCCGCCGGTTGGCAGCCCGGAGCCGGCGGGATGTGCCTGCACACGATTATCCTCGATCCAAACAATTCCAAACGCATCTTCACGGCAATCTCCGCAGCGGGCGCATTTCGCAGCGAGGATGCCGGCGCGACCTGGAGCCCGATCAACCGCGGGCTGCGCTCCGAAGGGATTCCCGAACCGCAGGCCGAGGTAGGGCACTGCGTCCACCGCATCGCGATGCACGACAGCCATCCAAACGTGCTCTTCATGCAAAAGCATTGGGATGTGATGCGCAGCGACGACGGCGGGGATTCGTGGAGAGAGATCAGCGGAAATCTGCCAACAGACTTTGGTTTCACCATTGACGTTCACGCCCACGAGCCGCAGACGCTTTATGTCGTTCCGATCAAGAGCGATTCCGAACACTTCCCGATCGATGGCCAGTTGCGCGTCTACCGCAGCCGAACGGGAGGCGAGGAGTGGGAGCCTCTTACCAATGGCCTGCCGCAGCGAGATTGTTACGTCAACGTGTTGCGCGATGCAATGGCAGTCGATGCGCTGGACGACTGCGGAATCTATTTCGGCACGACCGGCGGCCAAGTGTACGTCTCGCCCGATTCGGGAGACACGTGGAAGCCGATCGTGCGAGATTTGCCCGCCGTGCTATCGGTCGAGGTTCAGACGCTGCCGTGATCCGGGTCGTCCTGCCGGCACACCTGCGCGCGCTGGCGCGCGTCGACGCCGAGGTCAAGGTAGAAGTCGAGGGCACCGTTACCCAGCGCTCGCTGTTGAACGCACTCGAGTCGCGTTATCCGATGCTGCGCGGCACGATGCGCGACCACGTTACGCAGCGGCGCCGCGCCTACGTGCGCTTTTTCGCCTGCGAGCAAGACCTGTCGCACGAACCGCCGGACGACCCGCTCCCGCGCGCAGTGATCAGCGGCCTCGAGCCGTTCCTCGTCGTCGGCGCCATGGCCGGCGGCTGATACGAGATTCCGGTTTTTGGCTATTCTGCTTCGCGAGCGTTCAGGTCGACCAGTTCCCCGTTGATTCCGTCGGAGGAAGGGCTTGCAAGGAACGACAGCACGCGCGCGACTTCGTCCGGCGACGCGGCTGCCGCAAATTCGTCGGCATTGAGGTAATCCCGCGCTGCGTCCGTCGCGACCGTCCCGAGAACGAGCGCGTTGGCAACGATACCGTCGGCCTTGTGTTCGCGAGCGATGGCGCGCATCAGTGTGTTGACTGCGGCCTTGGCCGCGCCGAAGAGGCCGAACTTCGGCTGCGGATCCTTCGAGCTGCCGGCCGTTACGGTGACGATGTGCCCGCGAGAACGGCGGCCAGGGCGGTACTCTTGCGCGAGCATGCGGCGAAGCGCCGCCACCGCGAGGTTGTAGGCCGGCAGAACGAAGCCGTTGAGATTGATTTGCAGATCCTCCACCGTCGAATCCGCCAGAGCGACGAACTTCCCGCGACCGGCTAGATTTACGACCGCATCGATCCGGCCGAAACGCGTCGCGGTTTCGTCGATCAGCGCCGCGGTGCTCGCCGGGTCCGCCAGCTCAGCGACCGCAGCCGAAGCGCGCTCGTAACCTTCGATCGAGTCGGCAGCGCTTTTCAGCGAGCGCGAGACCACGACGACTCGGGCGCCGTCGTCGTGAAGCTGCCGGAGCGTTGCTCCCCCGACGCGCCCGGTCGCTCCGGCGAGGACGATCACATCGCCGTCAAAAAGCATTGGTGCAAACCTCCTTGGTTTTCCTAAACCTCCGGAAGGTGCTGGTTTGTTGCGGATGGACTGCCGCGCTGAGGGCGAAGCTCGAACCGCATGAATCGTTCGCTGTATTTGTTGGTCGCTTGCAGCGCAGTTTTGACGATAGGCGCGGGGCCGACGGGCGCCCCGTCCATGCGGGACGTTCTGACCGCGGTATAGGCGCTACGCGACCTGAGCGGGGTCGACCTTTCGCCCGCAGGTGACGCCGTCGCATGGCAGGAGAGCTTTCACGATCCAGCGCGGCTTTTGCAGTCGCCTCTTTGGCATTCGGTGTATGTGCGCCGGCTAAACGGCGGCGCGCGGGTCCGCCTGACGTCCGGAAAATCGAATGGATACTACGACGAAGAAAGCCCGGCGTGGTCGCCGGACGGGGGTGCGGTGGCCTTTCTTTCCGACGCACGCTCCAAAGGCCAGCTGCAAATTTACGTGGCCAACCCAGAGGGCTTACACGTGCGCCAACTCGGCGAACTCGACGGGAACGTTGCGCACCTGACGTGGTCGCCCGCGGGCGACACGCTCGCCGTTCTCTACATTCGTAAGCCTCATCGGAAGGCCGGCGCTTTGGAGGTTGGAGCGCGTGACGTGGGCGTGATAGGAAGCGTCGTTGACGAACAGCGCCTCGCAATCGTGAACGCCGGGACGGGAGCCGTGCGGATGATCACGCCGCCCGATCGCTACGTTTACGAGTACGGATGGTCGCCTGACGGTCGAGCGATCGCTGCAACCTATGCCGTCGGCAACGGCGACGACAACTGGTGGGTAGCGCGGCTCGCGCGAGTCGACGTTCGAACGGGTCAGATGCGCGATCTGCTTGCGCCATGGTATCAAATCGACGATCCCCGATGGTCTCCCGACGGAACGCGTATCGCGATCATCGGGGGTATCATGAGCGACTTCGGCGCGACGGGCGGCGATCTGTATCTGGTGGATGCGCGCAGCGGCGAGACGCGCGACCTCACTGCGTCGGCGCCTATTTCGGTGCATTCGCTGCGGTGGAACGACGCCGCCAGCCTGGACGTCGTGGCACACGTGGCAGGTGCCATGCGATTGATGCGCGTGAACGCCGCGAGCGGGCACTTGGACGCCTTGACGGATCGCGCCGAGTCGCTTTGGAGCTGGTCCAGCGCGCGCAGCGGTCAGATCGTCGCGCTCGTGCGCGCATCGTTCGACGATCCGCCGGAACTCTGGGCCGGGCCGCCGTCGCGGCTTTATCGGATATCGAACAGCAACGACGGCGCTAAGCGTTTGTACGGGAAAGCCGTCTCACTGCAGTGGAAAAAATGGTGGGTTCGACGTTCAAGGCTGGCTGATCTATCCGATGGCATACGACTCGGACCGGCGTTATCCGATGGTGACGATCGTGCACGGTGGCCCGTCGTCCCAGACAGTGCCCGGCTTCGCCAACCGAAATGTCAGCGCACTGTCATCCCGAGGTTACTTCGTGTTCATGCCCAATCCACGGGGCAGCTTCGGCCAAGGCGAAGCTTTCGCGCAAGCCAACGTCAAGGATTTCGGTTACGGTGACTGGTCGGACGATATGGCCGGCATCGACGCGGCGCTCAAGACCGCGCCAATCGACGCGGGCCGGCTGGGGCTCATGGGCTGGAGCTACGGTGGATACATGGCAATGTGGGCTGAGACGCAGACGACGCGCTTCAAAGCCATCGTTGCGGGGGCGGGCGTCGTGAACTGGCAGTCGTACTACGGCCTTAACAAGATCGATGAATGGATGCTTCCGTTCTTCGGTGCGTCCGTCTATCAGGATCCGGCCGTCTATGCGCGAAGCTCGCCGATCACGTTCATTCAGCGCTCGAAAACGCCGGTACTCATTCTCCAGGGTGAGCGTGATGAAGAGGTTCCGGCGCCCCAGTCGTTCGAGTTTTGGCAGGCGATGAAAACGCTTGGCGTTCCGACCCGATTAGTCGTTTATGCGGACGAGGGCCGCGCGATCCAAAAAATCGGCGATCAGATCGATATCTTGAACCAAACCCTCGCGTGGTTTAATCGATATCTGGCTAACGGCTCATCGGCTTCATTGAGGGATCCGGGATCCCGTTGGGGCAGATAGTCGCCTGCAGCGTTGGCGAGACGTAATATGCGTGCAGGTCGTAATGTGGAACTGGAAAGCCTTCGTGTCCGTTGGGTTCGAAATTGAAGTCGATGTGGTCGATCGCATAGCCCGGAAGCGCGTGAATGTTCGCGTAGCTAAATCCCTGTTGCAGCTGCTTCACCGACACCATAATTTCCGTGAAAACCGGCTTGCCTTGCCAGACGCCGTAAATCGGTCCGAGCGGCAGATTCTTGGGGTTGGCCCAATGCTCGCCCATGCTGGCGATGCAGGGAGAAACGAGCAATGCATCCGCAGGAATTCCGGCCGGATGCACGGCCGGCTGGGGCGGAAGCATGGGCCGTGCGGGAGCGGCTCCCAAAAGGGCGGTCGTGCCGGCGAGCGCCATGCCAAAAGTGAAGGCTGTAATGAAACGAACCATACAATGAGCTCCTTTCGTCCGTACCTTGCTCGTTAGAGGAACTCGTTCCTCGTCGTTCGCAACGCGGTGCAGGTGATAGTCGCCCCACCGCGACAACACTACTCCACGCCGAGTTCCCAACTCGGCTGCGCCGGTGATTCTGCTAGCGCTCGGAGGACTTATGCGAGGTTTCTACCTGCCCAGTGCGACGGCAGCGCTCTTTATCGTGGCATCGCTGGTCGCGTGCCATGGCTACAGCGGTGTGACGCCCTACAGTTCGACGGCGTCCGAAGGCATGCCGTCCGCGATGTCGCCGGACCTCACGACGCAGCCGGCGGCAGTGATTTGTAAAAACACGAAAGGCGCGGGCACGTGGCTTGAGTACTTCGCCGCCGGAGACGTCAAAGGGACGACGTTTAAGCTCCTAACGGGCAAGTCCACCTTCGCGAGCTGGGTACTGTTTAAGTACGCAAAAGTAAAGCCCACGCCGACTCCGAAACCCACGCCGACTCCAAAACCGACACCGACCCCCAAACCCATAGCCGAGTATTTCTACTATGGTACTTTCGCGATGAAGAACAAGGAGAGCGGTTGCGCATATTTGATCGCTACCAAGAATGGCAAGCCGTTCAAGGGCGCACCCTACAACGCCATTACGGACGGATTTCCCAACGTTGCACTGAAGCACTTCAAAACTACGCTCGTGGAGCAAGGCATCGTTTCGGCGCTTAGCATCTCGCATCTCTCGGCAAAGGGCGGCTCCGGTTCGGCGACCTTGGTCACGTCGAAGAAGAAGGCGTATACGACGGGGTCGATCGTCCTAGTGGGACGCAGACTGATAACGATACCGGACGACGCGCAACAGTTAATGCAGGAACTCTCGGAGGACGGCAGCTCACCCTAACTATTAAAATCCGCGATATGGTGGGCCGTCCTGGGATCGAACCAGGGACCTCATGCTTATCAAGCATGCGCTCTAACCAGCTGAGCTAACGGCCCGATGTGGGTGAAAAGTATAGCACGGGGCACCATCCTCCCTTCAAATTAAAGCGATCCACTTCTTGGTGATTTCGTCCTCGTTCTTGAGGTGCGCCATCAGCAGCGCCTCGAGGACCTCGTGCTCGCGCACGATTTCGGCTCGCTCCGCGGCATCGTAGTCGAATGCTTGGCGCTGCGCCGCGATTTGATCCTGCTGCGGGCTAGTTGCTCCGGATCCGGCAGTCGAGCCGGCGCTCCCGCGAGGCGCGGCGGGAGTGCCGCGCGTCGCGGTCGTGCGTTCGGTGCGCAGCGCATACAGCGGTCCGTTCATTATTCGGTGATCGACTGGATGAACTTCTTGGTGATCGAATCGTCCATCTTGCGCTGCGCCATGTCGACGTTGCGAAGCGTATCGACCTCGCGCATGTTTTCAAGCAAATGGCGGGCCTCAGCATCAACATCCGGAGAATCCAGGCCGGTTTTTAGCGAAGAATCGATGCGGCGACGTCCACGGCCACGGCGCCCCGGCGCTATCCAGAAGCCTCCAGCGACATCAGCCAACGCAGAGGCCGCCCTTTGCTGGAGTTCGAGAGGTTGATTTGCCCAGGTGCGCTCGAGGCGGCGCAGCACGCCCTCGAGTAGGATTGGCCGGGAACGCATCAAAGTGGCTCGCTCGACTTCGGCCAGGACGGTTGTAAGCTCGGCTTCGAAACGCTGCCGATCATCGGTTACTTGCTGCAGCCGCAGTCGAACCTCAGTTGGGGGCACCGAGCCAGCTTCGCCGATCTCCCACACGCGCTGCCGGCGTTGCTCCAGGGCCGCGATCTCCGCCCTTAGGAGGGCCTCGTGTTCGTGGAGGCTTTCCAGCGTCGTACCAAGCCGCGGCTCAAGCATTAAGCCCTCAGGGCCGCCAAAGCGCGGAAGGACGTGCCGCTCGAACTGTTCCTCCAGAATCGAGGCGTTGTGGTGGGGATAGTACCCGTGGCGCGCGATGCCGCGACAAACGTAGTATCGAATCCGGTATCCCGCGCGTCCCGAGCATTGACCGGAAAGCATCGTTCCGCACGTACACCTCACTGCGTGCGCCAAAGGAAAGGGCCATGATTGCTTCCGTCGCGATTTAAAATCCGGATTCTTCGTAGCCTGGACCCGATCGAACAGATCCGCGTCGACGACGACATCTCGAAGCGTCAAGCAGCAAAGAAGGCGCTGAACCGTCGAGCGTCCCCACCTAAGCCGTCGCGTCTTACCCTTAGTAAGAACCTTCGGCAACGCGCGCTTAGCCGCATAGTGGGCCAGGCGGTCATAGCCCCAGCCGTTGGCGCGCAACGAGAAGAGATCGCGAACTAGTGACGCCTCGGGTTCGTATGCTATAGGCTTTCCCTCGTCCAAGATGGTGCCGTACGGGGCATTTCCATGATGGAGGCCGCGTGACTTGCGGCGAGCGAGCCCTGCTCGCGTGCGATCGGCACGCACTTCATTTTCGATACCCGCCAGAATGCTTTTCATCGCCGGCATCAGCGCGTCAGAGGCTCTTTCCAGTTTTAGTTCGCCGTCGTCTCGCGTGAAAAGCCCTACGCCCAGCCGCTTGATCTCCGATATGGTTGCGATGATCTCGAGCCCATCGCCGCGGCCGAGCCGGTCGATTCGGACAAGCAAAACGCGAGCCGGCCGCGCGCTCTTAGGCAGTTCTCGCAATTCGTGGAGTAGATTCTTTAGCAGTTGTCGTGCGCCGCCGCGTCCAGAGCTGACGTCTTTGAAAGTCCGCTCAACGGTCCAGCCGTTTTCGGCGGCGGCCTCGCGGCCCCATCGTTCCTGAAAGTCGAGCGTTTCGGCTTGCCCGTCGCTGCTAACAACAGCGAGAAGCCATGCATTCGGATTCATATTATCGGGTTGATTTCACGCAGGCCCTTACTGGCAACCTTTTTGCGTTACCGATAACAAGTGAACGCCGTGGCGAAGAACCGTGCACGCGCGAGCGTATGTTGGCGGCCAATGTCACCTTTGCGGGTATCCTTTCGGTTGTGTCTTTTGGACGAGATGATCTGCTAGTTCGTTTCGCTCACGTCGAAGTTGGGCCAACCTGAATCGATCGAATGCGGAGTCGATCCGCCTCTCGATCTCAAAGCGCTTGCTTGGCTCGGATATCTCCCGTAAAGCCTCTCGAACTCCACGATGTAATTCATCCTCATCAAGTTGCTCGGCGATTTCATCGGGGGGGCGCATCCACTTTTGCAGATCGAGTCCGTGCTTTTGACAGACCGCGAAGACAGAGTCGAAATGAGTCTTGGACGGGTCGGCATCGCCGAGAATATGTCGAGATAGGTGACGCCACCGCACTTCATTGATCGCCAGGATCAGCTTCGCGAGTCTCCGCGGCGGCAGGGCCTCAAGAAAGCGCGTTATTGGCCCAGCCGCTTCCTCACGGCGCAAATACCGCATCACAATGTCCATGCTCTCCTGGAAGATTTCCCATGCGTTAGTCGGCCAGCTCGTCGATTTGGTATCCTCGGCCCTGTCCGCCCAGTAGAGCGTATCGAGATATGACGCTACGTTCGGTTCATGAAGTAGCTTTCCGAGCGCCGCATTGATCGATTGGGCAGTCTCTTCCGCTGGCTGTCTTTCTCCCGCAATGAAATACGAAATCGCCGCACGGGAAAGACCAGTTTCTCCTGCGACCGATGCGGCGCGAATGTCGGAGATTTCGAGGATCTGACGCAGTGCATCGGCCCAACGGCCGTGGTTAACAATCACAATCTTGATGTTAACTTGATAGCCTGATATTGTCAAGAACATGGAGACCCCTCAAAACCTACAGCGCCTCTTGCGGAGGGCCGAGGCTTGTGAAAGGCTCGGAATCGGCCTTTCAAGCTACAAAAGGCTCGTTCGCGACGGCTCCCTGCGTGAAATCACAATCGGGGTTCTCCCCGATTCGCGCGGAAAACGGCTCCCGGAAAGCGAGATCGAGCGTTACATTCAGGCGTCCCTCCGCGAGGGGGCAGCATGAAGAGGATCGTTATTCTCGCGGTCGATCCCGCCTTGGCCACAGTGCTGGGCGACGTCGTCGAAGGCTTAGAAGAAGAGTGCGAAGGCGTGGTACGGATTCCGATCGATGCCGTTGAACAGTGTGAGCGTCGGAGCGCAGATGCAGCTTGAAGCGTCTCCAGGGCGAAAGCCGGTGCCGTCACGACGCCTTTCCGGACGATCCAAAGCTTGCCGGTTGCTGGACGTGTTTTGACGAAGCTGTAGAACGCGGCGAGATCGAATCGGAGGATCCGCTCTGCGTCGCGCCGCGTGATCCGGTATACGACCCCAGAGGCGCCGGATGGATTAACATCCAGGTCGACGAGCCTCGTATCGAATGCCTCACTGCATGCGAAGCCGCAGATGTCCGATCATTCGGCTCACAGACGCCGGAGCGCACGGAGGGCTCCAGTTGCGAGAGCTGGCGCGTTCGCAATAACCGGCGTCTTCGGGACACCACCGAGTTGCGGCGAACTTGTCGGCTCGAAGGCTGCGATGTCGAACTCGATCCAGCACGGGACCAATATTGCTGCGATCGACATGCCGGAACGGCACGGGAGCGCCGGCAACGCGCGGCCACGAATTCGCTGGGGTTGCCGGGGCCACCTCGGCGCTCGCTCGGCGAGGAGCTCATCGCAGACGACGCCCGCAGGCGGGGCCAGGCTATACGACGCCACGCTGGACGGCCCATATTGCGAGATGGCATCTTCGATCGCGATCGGATCTTCGATCGCGTGCGACCCGGCGAGGGGCGTTTGTCGGGCGAGAAGCGTTACGGACTACCGACCCAATCGCTTGCAACGATAACGCGCGGAAGCGGCGTCGCACTCACTGCCCGTGAGCGCGCAATGCTCGAGGGGGTCGTTTGCCCTAGCTGCCAGCGCTGGGCAACCGATTGTGCGCTTTTGACGGACCATCAGGCCGTCGTCGCCCGGATCGTTGTTCTCGATGATCGAACATCGGTGAACGTACGGCGGGCCGCCTGAACCCCCGACTTGCGATCGATGTCACGGTTGTGAGACAATTGCTCGAGAGACTCGTTGGCCGCCCGGTTATGCCGCGGCGGTCTTTTTTATTCAGGACCTACAAAACAAAATGGTAAACTTCCAGCGCACTCCTCGTATCTCGCCCACCGCCGTCGGGGGTCCGTAAGATGCCCGCAACGTGGGGGCGGTTCCCGGTTTGGTGGGTGCAAGCGCTCAGAGAACGCGAGTCGAGCGTTACATCGCGCGATGTGCTCGTCGTCTTAGCGGGTCACGCATCGAAGACCACACGCACATGCTGGCCGACGATCGAGACCATCGCTCACACGCTGCAGATCAGCACCCGCGCCGTCATTGGTGCGGTCGGAGAGCTCAAGGACGCGGGTATCGTAGACGTGACAGTTCGAAATCGACGCAAGGGCGAGTCGAACCTTTACGAGCTTGCGTTCGACGGGCCGTTTCAGGTGAACGCAGGCTTCATCCAATCTGAGGCTCAATCAGGTGAAGACACGGTTCACATAAGCGAATCAGGTGAAGACGGAGTTCACCTAAAAGGCGCCGAGTTTCCGCGATCATGTGAAGTAAACGACCGCGATCATGTGAAGCTGGAGGCCGAAAATCAATTTCCCGATTCGTGCTCAAACGGGGCTGAAGAACCGACCATAGAACCGACCAGTGAACCTTCGGTACTCACTACGTTCGTACCGGCCGACTCGCTTCGCTCGCGGCCGGACAGAGAAAGACAAAAGAAAGACGGGATGGAACGCGATCGACGCGACCTTCAACGTATCGTCGACGCTCTCACGCCCTTCGCGCTGAACGGACGGATCGAAAGCCAGGCCCGCCTCTTACTAAATTGCTTCGACTCCGAATTCCAGCGCGACAGCCTTATCAGAGGGCTCGCCGAGGTTTCCGTAGACCCAAGCTTCGTCGATAAGACCATCACCGAAGAAATCGCGCACGCGTGCAACTCGGTTCCTTTCTGAGTTAAATGAACTGGCCCGTTGCAATTCATGTCACGGTTGCGATAAAATTATCTTGGAAGTGACGGCTGGCGGCTTTCGCCGGGCCGTTTTCTTGTTTTTACAAGCCCTGGAGGTGGCCATAGTGATGACTTACGAGGCGCAAATAGTACTGCGTCGGGACAATCCGCGGCAACTTGCTGATGATGTCGAGGCCATTTCCGAATTCATAGAGGAGCGCCGACGGGCCAGCCCAAGCGCGCCACGTGAAGCGCGCCGGCCTCATCTGAAGGTCGTTTCCGGGGAGAGCGCTGGTGCCGCGTAGCTGCTCGATTTGCTCTCACCCGGAAACGGCCAAGATTACGAAGGCCCTAACTTCGGGCGATTCGCTAAGGAGCACCGCGTCACGATTCCACATCACGGCCGCTGCGACACACCGGCACCTCACCCGCTGTCTCAAGGTCACCCGGAGCATCGAAAAGCTCGAAAAACCCCGCCTGGATGCTACGCAGACTAGCGTGTCCGATTCGTCTCGTTTCGATTCACTTGAACCCAAAACGCTCGTCGCGGCGACGGCGCGCCTCGTTGATGAGGCTCTAAGCCTGCTCGAGCACGCGAAACGCGCGGATGACCGTCGCACGGCGCTCGTGGCGCTGCGAGAGGCTCGCGATGGCTTGGCGTTGCTTATGAAAGCGGCGGGGATGCTCGCCGGCGACGTCGGCACGACGGTGATCGACAACCGCAAGCAGGTCCTAAACGTGCTCGGTAAGCTGAGCGAAGACGAGCTCCGAGCGATCGTTGCCGGCAAACCGGTGCCAGCGCTCGACGCCGAGATCGTGCTCACGGACGTTACCGATAATCAGGCGTTATCGGCAGTGCCGGACTGAAACGGGGCCCGTCGAACCCTTCTGGCGTCGAAGGGAGGATGCGATGGTTGATTTTCGCCGTGCACTTGGAGCGTGCGCGCTAACTGCTATGGTGGCCGGTTTGCGTCCGGCTCTGGCCGACGACCGCAAGATTATGGACGCCTTCTGCTGCCACGGCGGGGCAACAGCCATTATCACCACCAAGGGCGGTGACGGCGTGCCGTGTTATTTCCAAACCGACGATATGGAGAAGGCGGTGAGCGCAGCGGCTGAAAAGGACTCTTACGGCTTCGCTGATGCCACGAATGGAAAATCCGTCATGCTCGCGGCCGGCGAGCACGTTAGGTTTCTCGATAATAAGGCTGGCGGGCTCTTCTCGAACGTCGGCGGCGCGGTGAAAATGCGGATCGAGAGCGGACCGAACGCTAGGGTGGGCTGTTGGGTGCCGGGGTATCTCAAGGGCGTTGTCAAGGATATTCGCGGCGAGTCAAATTGAGAGTTTAGGGGCGCAGAAAGGTACGAAGAGATGGCTTCGGATGCAACCCCCGAGCGGGAGTACGTCGTGGCGATCGAGCCGCTGCGATGCAGTTGGACGTTGGCCTCGGCGAAGTGGGACCGTAGCAAGCTAATGGACGCGCTCATGGACGCAGTGGAACCACAATGCGCGAGCAAGTCGTATCCTGTAGGCGCGCTCCCCGATGCGATCATCGCGCTCGCCGACGCGATCATCGCGGCAACGGGTCAAGAGGTCGAAGAACTTAAGGGCGACCAGCAGTAACGACCGCGCCGAGCAGGCGCATCAAGTTGAGTTCAGCAGCGAAGAGGGCGGGCCGAGTCGGCGCCGCCCTCACTCAATTCGCGAGGGCGTTGCGCTCTAATCTTTTGGAGATTCACTTCATGTTCGATCGTGGTCGCAGCGAGCCGCTTAGCGGCGTCAAAGTCTTGGCATATCCTGGTGAGAGCGTCGACTCGATCGTTCGGCGGTTAAAGAAGGTCGTCGAAAAGAGCCTGATTCTTGTCGATGCACGCGGGCACAAGTGCTTCGTCCCCAAGAGCGAGCGACGCCGGCTGAAAAGTCTCGCAGCGCGGAAGCGGCGTCGCATATGAACATGATCGACGTACAAACAGAGCTGTTATCGGCCGCTCGGACCTTGCTAGCGCGATGCCGCCTTGGCGACTTCATCGAACTGCTCGAGCCCAGCTACGAGCGGGCGCGGCATACGACGGCAATCTGCGAGCATCTCGAGGCCGTAGAACGGGGTGAGATCGACCGGCTGATGATCTTCATGCCGCCACGGCACGGCAAAACGATGCACGTTAGCCAAGCGTTGCCTGCATGGGTACTTGGCCGCAATCCTCGAGCGCAGATCATCCTCGCGAGCTACGGTGCCGAACTTGCCGAGGGCAACTCGCGGAAGGCACGGGCGTACATGCGCAGCGATCGCTGGCCGTTCGAGTGCAAAGTCTCGGAGGAATCGCGCGCGCAGAATCGCTGGCACACCGATGCCGGCGGCGTTCTGATCGCGACCGGTTGCCAAGGCGGCTTGACGGGTTACGGTGCCGATCGGCTGATCATCGACGACCCTATCCGTGATCGTGCCGAGGCCGAGAGTGAATCCATGCGCGAGAGTTTATGGGCGTGGTACAGCGACGTGGCCCGAACGAGGCTCATGCCGAACGGGCGCATCATATTGTGCGAAACACGCTGGCACGACGACGACCTCGCCGGCCGCATTTTGAATTCAGAAGACGGAAAGCGCTGGACGGTGCTTTCGCTGCCAGCCATTGCGGAAGAAAGGGACGCGCTGGGCCGAGCACCGGGAGAGGCGCTCTGGCCGGAACGCTTTCCAGTTGATGCTCTGCCGAGTGTAGAGCGCGGAGAAATGTCGTCGAGCTCGTTCGCGGCACTCTATCAGCAGAATCCGGTGCCCGCTTCGGGCTCCACTTTTCAGCTTTCCTGGACGGAACATAGATACGACACCCTGCCGACGGCGAGCGTATCATTTAGCAATGATTTGCCGGTGAGGTTCGGGTTTGGTGCTAACTCGATGGCGGACGAAGAGAGAATGCCGCTGGTTGTTGTGCAGGCGATCGATTGTGCCGCAAAGACGGGAATCGCTAACGATCGGACGGCCATCGCAACTATCGTGAGCGACTGCCGAAACTTTTTCATCGCGGACGTGTGGGCCGGCCGCGTCAGTTACCCTGATTTGCGTCGGGTAGCCGTCGATAAGTTCGAGCAGCATCGACCGCGTACGGTAGGAATCGAGAGCGCGAGCAATGGTCTCGCGCTGATCGACGATTTGCGGGCGTCGACGTCGTTGCCGATCATTCCGCTGACCGCGACCGACAGCAAGATCGCTCGCGCGACGACGGTGACCGGCCTTTTTGAAGCTGGCAGGGTGAAGTTTCCCACGCGTGCGCCTTGGGTGGATGAGGCGATTTCGGAGTTGCTGCGATTTCCGGTGGGCGCACACGATGATATGGTTGATGCAATCGTCTGGGCCCTGTTGATGGCGCAAAGGTCCGTGAACCAGGTGCTTGTGTCCAAGATTCAACTGCCGCGCAATCTGATCGGACGCATGGCACGATAGCCGAGTTCTCAAGTGCTCCCTTTGCAGCCGGCGTCAGACTTTTTCGCCGATCATTCCCCGTACTCTATAAGGACATATCATGAGTGTAACCGCGAAACCAAAATCGACGTCGACCGCGGCGTCCGAAGATACCTCTATCAAGTGCGAGTGCACCGAATCAGGCGATCTCGTTCTTTCGCGCGACGGCAAAAAAATCGCGAGGATCGGGCGATCCGGCATAAGCGCCGCGAATCTCACGGCGATAACGAACTTTCAAAAGTCGGTCAGTGAACTTCGCTCGATCGACGAGTGGGTGCCCGGCGAAAAAGTCATCGCTGACCGCTCTGTCGCCCTCCGCGATACGCATGGCCTACCATTTACGGTTTTACGGGGTCAGGCGTTGGATGAGCGCGACCTCATTGAGCAGTGCCTAAAAATCGAAGGGCCCCAGCGGCCGCGACTGCTCCGTAAAGGCGCCGAACTTGAAACCGAAACAATTATGCGCGAAGCGTTGACACTGCGCGGCCAAGAAGGACTGGCGCAGTCTGCGTTACTGCAAAAACGTATACTGCAATCCGTGCGAGGAGCATAGTAAATGTTGCGCCCCAAATCGTTATTCAAAACCGAAGCGCAGATCGCTGAAGAGAAGGCCAACGCAGAATTCGCGGAGGCGTGGCGTACGATCCCGCCCCAGCCAGGACGGTTAGAGCCGCGCAAGCCAGCCTTCGACGATGCACGACTCGTTTCGCGAGAAGAGCTCGAGCGAGAGTGGCGCTGCGTTGCGCGCAATCGCGTAAAGTAGTAGCAAGATTTTCCCCGCCCCTGTTTTGCCATGGACCAGTGCGGGGAAGGCGCCTCCGACGTTTGACAAACGCCATTAGGAGATCGCCCGTCCAATGAGGCGCGCGGCTGCGGCCGCGCCCTGTTGGATGATTAAGTCAAAACTAACGAGACGGCGCGATCGATACGGTTGCGCTGATCATGCGATCATGCTGATCCTTGCTCAGATTCTTAATGACCTTGTAAGCCCTTCCGCCGCCGGGGTAGTGCCAGAAACCAACCCATCTGCCGTTATGGGGACGGTCTGAAATGTGAGGAGCAATGACGGTGTCCCCTTGAATCCAAAAGTCGCCACTACGACCCCAGGCCAGGATCAGTGTTGTCTGCCCCACGATGCTGGCGGTTGACCCGGTAATTTGCAAGCGGTAAATCGAGGCTCCGCTGACAACCGTAATATAGCTGCCGTCCCACTGTATGCCGCCCGGGTTGTTGATTGTCCCATTGATGGTGAGGTCCGTAAACGCGTTGCCGCCTTTGGGCAGCTCTGCCAGTACGTAGTTGTTTGTACTGCCCTGGCCGTCAACGAACAAATTGCCTTGACCGTCGTAACCAATGAATTCGATATATCTCATATTTGGAACGGTATACTTGATCGGAATCGACGTTGACGTTTGGTACAAATAAACGTAGGCGCCGCCAAATTCCATGTTGCCAGTTATTGCTATAGCATTGCTTGTCGGATCGAAGGCGCTGTCGTAAAAAATCAGCTCTTGGGAGCTATACCCAAATCTATGGATGGGCTTCGTGCCGCCGTGCGCGTAGAGAAGAACCGGGCCGGCGAGCCCTCCAATCAGGACGTCGCCGTTGTTGGGGTTGCTCGTTGAGAGTCCCCAAACCGGGATGCGCTTGACCTGTTTCAATCCGGGATAGGTCAGCATATGGGTGTGGGACCCTCCCATCACGACGTAAAGTAGAGCACCAGCCGACGTGGTTGCACGTTGCATAGCCGGCTGCCGCGTGTCGAGCGTTCCGATTGGCGGCTGCGATCCGCCGCAACCGGTCACAAAAGCAACACACGCGAGGGCGCAAAGCGTGCTTCGCATTAAGCTGGCGATTCTCATAAACCGGCTCCTTCAGAGATCTTACGATCTCGTAGTAGCGGAATGCGTCCGCAGACCCCTGGCCCCCTGCGGGGCCTCAGTCCAAAAGGAACAATCTCATGATCGGTAATCTCCTCGTCGGTATCGCGCTACGATTTAACGGCTTGGCGCAAGGCGTCGCCGGTATGGAGTCGCTCGATATTGCGACGAAACGCGCGGCGCTCTCCATGCAGATCGCTAAAAAGGAGATTCAGGGCCTCGATATCGCGATAGCGCGCAACTCGCTCGCGAACGAGAGTATTGCGCTTCGGCAGCAGCGTATCATGGACCAAACCGCTCAGAAGGCTGGACGGATGCGCGCGATGGTCGCCGGCGCTTTCGCGCTCGGTGGCTCCGCGATTATCATAGCGGCGATCGACCAGGCAGCTAAGTTCCAGCAGGCGATGACGAGCGTTCAGGCCGCGACGGGCGCGTCGGCCTCTCAATTCGCGATGATGCAGCGTCTCGCGATAACCACCTCGGGCGTTACGGCGCAGAGTTCGTCGACGATCGCCTCCGAGCTCGCCGCGGCGGCGACGTCGGGCTTAAACCGACCCGGCAGGCTAATGGCGGCCTTCCCGCAACTCGCGCGCGCCGCCGACGTAATGATGCTCTCGCCGAAGCATATCGATCCGGTCGAAGCGGTAACGCAGCTTTCGAAGCTCTCGCATCTTTTCGGCGCCTACTCCGGCGCGCCGCTCCATAACATGGTCGACGCGGCGACGCGGTTAATGTTTACGCAGCCGGAGAGCTTAACGAAGCTCATCAATCAGGGCAAGTATTTCATCCCGACTGCGCTGGCCGCCGGTATTTCGATGAAGGATATCTTCACCGAAACAATGTCTATGTCGCAGCTCGGCCTAATGAGTGGCCGAGGCGGTACGAGCCTTCGTAGTTTTATCCAATTCATGCTCGGCTCTCCGATGATCACCGAGTATCGAAGCAAAAAGCAGTTAGAGGGGTTCGAAGCTCTCCATCTTTACGATCGGAGTGGGCATAACCGCTTCGTAAGACCCGACGGGACGCTCGATCTCGAGGGTGCGATTGGATTCCTGGGCAAAGAACGGCCTACGATGAAGCCGTCCGATTTCGTATCGGACGTTTTCAAGGCGTTCGGTCAGATGGGCGCCCAATATATTATCCCCGTAACGGCTGCGTATGCGATGAAGCAGCGCGGGGAAAACTTCACGGCATTCAATCGGATCGCGGCGCCTGGGCAGGCCGTCGAAACGCTCTGGGGAGACTACCAGAAGACGTTCCTATTCCAATGGCGCAACTTCACAACGAACTTTGCGAACCTAGGCCAATCGATCTTCCTGCCGATCTTGCCTCCCCTAACCGAAGGACTGAAGGATCTAGCCGGCGGCCTCGGCGCGATGACCAATTTCTTCATGGCGAATCCGACGCTCGCAGTGGGGACCGCTGTTACTGCGATCGGCAGCGTCGCCGCTTCGGCAGTCTACGCGACTGCCAGCCTACTTGCATTCAACAGGGCGATCTTGGCTATAGGAGCATCCTCTAATGTTAGTTCCGCTGGCAGCATGGCTGGAGTCATGGGCCGGTGGTTGCCGCTTCTCGGAAAAATCTCCGCATGGTTGTCATTACTCTACTTCCTCGACTCATCGAAGGCTAGCGGCAAAAAGGGAACGCCCGCAGGCGAACCGTCTTGGACCGGACTCTCCGGTATGTCGAACGATCGAATCAGGGACTACATTCACCGGACCGGGTGGGGCAATGTTTCTCCGGATGTGCGTGACCATTGGCGGAACATTGCTGCAACGTTCGGACCAGCCGGCCCAATGGTCTCCCAGGGGCGATATGGCAGCGGCGGCGCGGCATTTGACAAGCTCCACCGTCAACTCGTAGCCGACGGGTTCAATCCAGTTGTTCGCGCGATCTCCGGCGGTTCGGATGGCTCGAGTATGACCGCGGCAATCAGCCGCTCATCAAAGTCGACTAGCGAGCCGATCGTTAACAAGCTGGGACCGAAGCTCGACGCGATAGTAGACGCGCTCTCGAACCTCGGGGTCAATATCACGGTTCCGGGCGTAGGCGGCCAGCCAGGGCATACCTTCCACGAGTTATTACGGAAATCGGGGGCGCCAGTCTCGCGCGGCAACCCGGCTCACCCGCAACGCAGCGGGCGTTGGTAAGTGCAAAGCTCACCAGGGCGAATTTTTCGCGGTGAAGTGGATGGGGGCAAAGCAAAAACGCCCCGCTAGGAGCGCCTCTGCTGGGCATTGCCAGGTAACCTGGGCTGCCGGTCCACCACTCGGTTTACGTCCGAGAACGGGAGTCCCGCAGGCCGCCTGTCCGTCGCTTCATACCTTCGCCTATTGCGCGGGTTTCAAGTCGCCGGGGGATGGCCCCGCGGGGCGGGGCAATAGGTGGGAATGGGTTGGTTTAGCTGGGCCCTCGGCGACCTCCGTTCTGCTGGTCTATTCGTTCTTGGCTGGACCCCAACAGCCGTCGCTGGAATCGTCGGCGTCTTTTTGGTGGCGTACCTAGCTGTGTCCCAGCAGAAAATCACCAAGGTCGAGGGCAACCCGTTTCTGCGTCGGGCTATTTTGGTCGTGGCGGCCATTTTAGCGTTTGCGGTTTCCGTCGCTACGGGTATTGAGAAAGTCGGCAACGATAAGCATGTCGCAGAAACCAGCAAGCTTCAGGCGCGCGAAAATGAGAACTCGCAATCCATCGCGAGCGTAAGGGCGTTGGTTTTAGATGTTCTTGGCGTTGAAAAAGTAATTCTCGTCCAAAACCAAAAAGTACTACAAAAGCCGCCTCCACAAACGATAGTTATAAATAAGGTCGTGCCAACCGCTCTACCGACGGCATTCCCTCATTCGCCCGCGTCAAGCGGCAAGATGGTGCCATCGTCGCCAATAACAATCCTCGGATTTTCTCCAGCATCCTCCAAAACTTTGCCCGACGGGAATGTCTTGGTCTTTATCAACGTTTATTTTAAATCAAGCATTGACGCAAAGATAGGCGTCTCTGGAGCGGGAGAGATCGTTGGAAATAGCGATGATCGAGCGATCATACGCAAGAACGTCGCAACAATCAGAGCGAGCGCCAAGAAGGCGACTACCAACCCTATTATCGAGCAGGTTGAAGGAGGTGCCACCGAGTGGTTTACGGTATTTGGCGGCAAATTTACGCCAGCAACTTTTGGCGATTTCGAGAACGGAAAGTATAGATTTTATTTTGCCGCCAACGTTAAAGTTTACGCGCCATTGGGGCTGAGCGGAAGGCTATTCTGCGGGATGAACCAGGGACCACATGAAGGAACGATGCTATGTCCGGAATGAGCGATGACCATGCCAAAAGCTAAGCGCCCCAAATTTAATACTCCGCGAGGAGAGCACGCGAACGGCCGCATAAGTGGGCCTCATGAGGGTTGAAATGTCGAGTAAGCACTAGCCGCTGTGCCTGAGCCCTTAACGGAAACCACTACACTCCAAGGTTTTGTTATGGCGACAACCTCCGTACGGCGGGGCCGTACGCTCAACGGGGTCAAGGCAACTTGATACGAACGAGGCAGAGCAAAACAGTGACCCGGTATCAGTCTAACGGGTCAACTCCGCCATGGAGCTTAATTTAAGTTCATCACGAAAGTCGTCGTATCAGCTTATCTTAGCGTTCAAATAATGGAGAAGTGTCCTTGCAGCATTGATAACGAGCATTGCCTCTGCTTCTTCCAATAGCACTTCGTTCGGGTGAGCAAGACTTCCAACGTTACGGACCGTGTTTAGTGAATCGACCACGGACGCGAGCGGCATGACGATTCGCTGGACGGCATCATTGTGAACTCCCAAATTCGAGAAGGCGGCGTGTTGATTTCGCACGATCCTAAAGAGTTTCGTAATTGTGGGATCGGGTGGATAGGAAAGCTGAGCATCATCGCATACTGCCTTTAGATATCCGTGCAACGCGGTATGGACTCGGTCGACACCGCTGGTAGCTCCAGTGCTATTGATGAGTTGCTCTGCGTCGTGAAGGGCGTGCTCAACAACATCCGTGGTTACGGTCAGGTTTGGATTCTCGACAGCCGCAGGCCCGTCGTCTGCGTCGATATCGACTGCTATGAAGCGAACGTAGGTCGAAGTCGCCACTTCGCCTACGACCCTGGCAATCTGCTCGAATGCTGCGTGATCACTCTTACGTTCCCTCCATTCCGCAGCCTCTACGTAGCGGTCCAATGGAGCGGCCCAGTACAGAACAGCGAACTCATCGCTGAAGACGTTTCGTCCTTCACGCAATTTGAACGGCACCTGTTCAAGGATTTCAGCGGCTCTCGCATGTCCGCGTGCGCGAAGCAATCGGACCGCCACGCCACGAAGTTTCGTCCAGTGCTCAGGCGACATCGCGTCGCCCATCACCTCGAAGTCTTGCGCGCCGCTTCCATGATACAGGGTAATCATAACCCTTACGTTCCAGGTATTTCAGAAGGGCGCCCGCCTAAAACGAACGCCCCACGGATGAAAGCGCGTCTCCGCGCGGTGCGCTAAACTACAGCTTTAAGACGCTTGGAGGCTCTCGCAGACTCCAGCCGCCCGAGTATATCCGCCCGAAGATCCGCAAGGAGCTCTCTCACCGTATCGCGGGCTAACTGAGGCGGAGAGTTCAGCGTTGCCACCGCGGCCTCGATGCCGAATTGAACGCCGAGCTCAAACGTCATCCCCGGATAGACCTGGTCCCCGCGTACGAGATCAGCGGCAGTATCCATTTCGTTTCGAAGTAGATATTCCGCCGCCTCGTGCGCTGTTAAGAGACCGGCGGCCTCGTCGTCGGTTCCTGTTTCCTCTAACGGATCGAGATATGCAACGATTAGTCGCGATGCGAGCGAAGCAGCCTGCACGGTCGATAAGTTGTTCATGGGTGCTCTCTTTCTGCCGCTTGGGCGGCGAGTGTTTTGGATTTGAGGGTTAGGCGATCATCGTAGTGAGGGCAACGTCATCGAAGGCTTGCGCCGGCCGAACGTAGCCCATGAGAACCGAAAGGGATTTGTGACGGGTCGTGCGCGCGATCGCGTCGAGCGACGCTTTGGCAGCCGCGGCGCTGGTGGCAAAACCGGCACGCAGCGAGTGACCCGAGAAGTCGCCCTCGATCCGTGCCTTCGACGCCAGCTTTTTGACGAGATTCGCGACGTCGCGCCCATCGATCGGCGTCTCGAGCATCTGACGCTGGAGCGAGAACGAACGGAAGAGCGCGCCGGCAAGAATCCCTGACGCGTCGCACCACGCCTTCACGGCGCGCACGGCGCACAGTGACCGGTTGGCGACGTAAGGGACGGCGATCTCGGCGCCTTTTGCCTCCTGGTCAGTTTTTGACCGGCGGATGGTGACGACGAGACCGCGTTTCTCGAATCGGAGATCCTCGACGCGTAACGCCGCGAGCTCGGAACGGCGCAGCGCAGCCGCAAAGCCGAGCAGTACGATCGCGCGATCACGTTTGGCTTTCAGGTCATCGCCGCGGATCTCGAGCAGCATCGCGCGGAGGTGATCGAGCGTCACCGCCGATTTGCGGACTTGTGACGCGCCGTTCGTGCGTGCGACGCCGCGAACTATGCGACGGACCATTTCATGTGCTGCGGGCGATTCCAGGCCGTTTTCTCGGTGCTTTTCAGCGATGCCGGCGAGATATGTCCGGATCGTCGAGAGTTTCGCGCGTTCGGCGAGAGACGTGACGTAAAGCGCGACGGTTTGCGGGCCTGCCGGCAACGATTGAAGCTCGTTGTCGCGGCAGTAGGCGGTGAAGTCGCTCCAGCCGACGCGGTATGCGCGTCGCGTGTTCTGGGCCTGGGATGCTTCAGAGTACGCGCGGGCCCGATCAACGGCGTCAAGGTTGGCGATCACGCGTGGCGGGGCGACGACGATCGCAGTCTCGGCCATCATCTAGTACGCCCCCATCATGGCTGCAATCCCGAGGTGGTCGATCGCCTTCTGCAGCGCAGAGACTGGGACGGCTTCGGCGACTGGCGCGATGACTTTATCGGCGCTTGCGTCGGCCGGGAGCCTTTGCGGTAGAATAGTGGATGTCATCGGAACTCAACCTTCCGTTTGGCATGGTCGGCGGGTGTTGCTTCATCCGTCGACCAACATCTTTTAGGTTTTCTACCGCTAAGTATGCTGCAGTTGGGCGCATCTTGTCACTGCGCTCGTCCATCATCTGGTCGAAAACTTCTGACTGCATCTGAAGCTGCTCTTGGTTTTGGATTTCGGATGCATACATGCTCAGCTGAAAGCCTTCATCCTGAGCATTGAGCGCGTTCATTGCGGAGTTTTCGGCATTGCCCGCGGTGCCTGCGCCGAGCGCGCCGCCGATCGCGTTGCCGAGAAGTCCGGAGCCGACCCCTTCGAGGACCGGAAGCAGGAATGCCATGTCATTGCTCCTTTACGCAATCAGTTCGAATCGTCGGCCAACTGCGTGTAGTCGGTCGCCTGCGGCCGATAGCTCTGCCCTTGCGGCAGGCCGGGAAGAGTCGGGGCGCTCAGCGGCAAGCTCTGCGCTTGTGACGAGAGTGAGCCAAGCGACGAGATGAGGCCGCTCAGCTCGGCAACCGCCGAGTTCTCCGGTGAGTCGCTGACGTCGCCGGAAGTAGTTGGGCACACCGGCGCCTCGAGCGAGCCGGAGACGCTCGGGCGTGGCGTTGGTGTAAACGGCTTGGCTGAGATGCTTCCTTCGAGGATCGAGGGCGAGAACGACATGTCGGTTTCTCCTGTTCTACGAGTTTGTCTCGTTGGTATCGTCGTTGAAGAATTGTATGTAGTCCGTCGGTTGCCGGTGGTAGCTGTGAGCGTGCGGTCTATTCGGGAGGGCTGGCATCGGAAGCGGAAGATGCTGGGCCTGCGCGCGTAGCGATCCGATGGAAGCGATGGTCGCGCCGGACGCGGCGATGGCCGAGGATTCCGGGGACTCTTCGAATGCATCGGTTTTCGGCGGGGGCCCGCCGCTCAAGCTTTGGTAGTGACGCAGCACCGAATCGGCATACGAAAGATCGCTGCCGTCGGACCAGCGCGTCTTGGTTCCGGTGGCGGTCGGCGACCCGGCGTTGTACGCGGAAAGCGCCTCGCGCACGTTGCCGTCATAGCGTTTGAGCAAGCCGGAAAGCATCCCGGCCGCGTAATCGGCGTTTCGTGCGGGATCCATCGCCGCCGGCGTGGAGGCGAAGGCGTGCCAGCAATCGTCGATCTGGAAGAGGCCGCGGCCGTGCCCGCCGTCGCCCACGATGTTGTGGCCGGCGTTGGCGCCCGGACCCCCGGTCTCTTGAGCGGCCACCGCCGCCAGAAGCTTCGGATCGAGTCCGTGACGGCGGGCGGCGCCGGAGATTTCCGGAGCGAACGCGACTCCCGTTGCCGCCAGCCGGGACGCTATCGGATCGAGGCTCATGGCCGACGTCTATCCCTCGGCTCGAGGTGTTTGACAAGGAACGGTACGGGTTCTAGAATGGCAAAGGTCCGTGGCGACCCCGCCCTGGTTGGTGGGGTTTCATACTGCGGCGGCATGGGTTTTATGGATCGTTCGCACAGGGTCGATATCAGCGGTCTCCTCAGCGGCAGTCGCCAGGTGATGCTGGTGGCCGACGAGGTCCCAATCGAACCGTTCGAAGGGATAGTCTTTCCGGACTCGGTTCGAGTCCGGCTGGAGCTTCGTCAGGCCGACGGCATGCTGGCGGTCGACGGCAGCGTCGATGCGCGGGCGCACGGCCAATGCGACGCTTGCTTGGAGGACGTGGACATGCAGGTTCACGTGGACGTCGACGAGCGACTGGATCCCATGCGCGGCAGGGACTCAGAGCCGTTTGGTGAGAGCAACGTTCTGACCGGAGAACGGCTCGACGTCGCCGACCTGGCGCAACAGAGCCTGGTCAGCGCGTTGCCGATGGGACTGCGGTGCCGGCAAGACTGCAGAGGACTCTGCGCCGTATGTGGGGCGAATCGAAACGCAGACGAATGTGCGTGTGAGCCCGAGAACGAGCTTTGAAACGGAGATAATGTGGCCAATCTAAAATGGAAAACGCCCCGCAGCAAAACGCGAAGCCGCCGCGCTGCCAACTGGAAGCTAGGCAGCGTGACGACGGTTATGTGCCAGCAGTGTCACCAGCCGAAGCGCCCACATTTTGCTTGTCCCAATTGCGGCACGTACAAAGGGCGGCAGGTCGTTAAGGCACAAGACGAGTCGGCCGGCTAACGGTACGTGTCGTTGCATGGTGTGAAGATCGTTGGGGTCGGCCATTACGCGCCGGCCCGCGTCGTAACCAATCACGATCTCGAAGCGTGGCTGGACACGTCGGACGAATGGATCGCCACTCGCACCGGAATGAAGCGGCGCCATTGGGCCTCCGAAGAAGAAGCGACGAGTGACTTAGCCTCGGCGGCTGCGGCCGCCGCGCTCGTTCACGCGGGGCTGCAAGCTTCGGAGCTGGATTGTCTCATCGTTTCTACGGTAACGCCGGATTACTACTTTCCGGCGACGGCGTGCCTGGTCGCATCCAAACTCGGCGTGCTTGAAAAGCCGGCGTTCGACATCGCCATCGCCTGCAGCGGATTCATCTACGGCCTGACGGTAGCGGCCGGATTGATACGCTCGGGAGTGTATCGCCGGATCATGCTGATCGGCGCCGAAACGCTTTCTAAGATCGTCGACAAGAACGACCGTTCCACCGCCATTTTGTTCGGCGACGGGGCCGGCGCGGTGATCTTGGAACGCTCGACCGAAGATTCTTTTCTGGCATCGGACCTCGGCGCGGACGGAAGCCGTCCGGAGCTCCTCTACGCGCAGGGCAGCGGATCGCGTCACCCGCTCGACCACGCGGCGCTCGATGCGAAGGTCCACCTGATTCACATGCAAGGTCCGGAGACGTTCAAGCTCGCCGTCATGAAAATGGTCGGCTCCACCGAGACCGTGCTCGACAAGGCGAACTTGGCGAAGACCGACGTTACTTTTCTAATTCCGCATCAAGCCAATAAGCGGATCATCGACGCGATGGCTCGCTACTTGGAAGTCCCCGAGGGTAAAGTCGTCGTCAACATCGCGGAATACGGCAACACGTCGGCGGCTTCGATTCCGATGGCGCTTTCGGAAACGGTGCGAGCGGGCCTCGTGAAGCCCGGCGACATCATCGTCTTCGTAGCCTTTGGAGGAGGCCTCTCGTGGGGCGCGGTTGCCTGGCGGTGGGCCGCGTAGATGCGAGTCGGCGTCGTCTTCCCGGGCCAGGGCTCGCAGGGCGTCGGCATGGGCTCCGAAGTCGCGGCTCATTCCGCGGAGGCGCGAGCGACGTTCGAGCGCGCGAGCGCGCTCTTGGGCTACGATTTGCTCGCGCTCCAAAAAGATGGGCCGGAAGAGAAGCTGCGCGAGACCGAATATAGCCAACCCGCGATCTTCACCACCAACGTCGCGCTCTATCGTGCCGTCGGCGCCGATTTGCGGCCCCTCGTTACGGCGGGGCACTCGTTCGCCGAGCTCTGCAGTTTGGTCATTGCCGAGTCGCTCGAATTCGATGCCGCACTGCATATCGTTAGCGAGCGCGGCAAGGCGATGCAGGAAGCCGCCCAACGCGCCCGCGGTGGAATGTCTGCGGTGCTCGGGCTCGAAGCCGGACGCGTGCGGGAAACCCTGCGCGATCACGGCCTCGCCGGAGTTTCTCTCGCAAACTTCAATTCGCCGACGCAGATCGTCATCAGCGGCCAACTCGAAGAATTACAAACGGCGGCCGCCGCAATGCTGGCCGCGGGCGCGAAGCGAGTGGTCCCGCTCAACGTTTCGGGCGCCTGGCACAGCCGGCTGATGGAGCCTGCGTTGAAGCGCGTCGCGGCCGCGGTAGAAGCGAGTGACTTTGCGATGCCGGTTTTCGACGTTATCTCCAACGTCGACGGCCGGCCTTATCGCGACGTCGAAACGATCAAGGCGAACTTGATCCGATCGGTCGTGGATGAGGTGCGCTGGCACGACACTGCGGAATGCCTTCTTTCGTACCGGCTCGATATGGTGATCGAGTTTGGTGCGAGCGGCGTTTTGAGCGCGTTACTGCGTCGGATGCAGGGAACTCCGCCGGCGGCGGTCGTGAGCGATTTTGCGGGAATCGAGCGCTTGCGTTCCGCGATTGCCGGCCCGGCCTCGGCGGGCGTATGAATCTGCAGGGCAGAACGGCGCTGATCACGGGCGCGAGTCGCGGAATCGGGCGTGCAATCGCCGTCGAGTTCGCGCGCCGTGGTGCCGACGTCGCCCTCGTCGGCCGCGATTTGGCCGCGTTGGAAGAGACCGGCGCCGCCTGCGCGAGCGCGCGCACCGGCGCCACGGCCGAGCTTTTCCAGGCGGACGTTACGGATCGCGAGGCGATCGACCGGATCGTCGCCGAGGTGGTTGCGCGGTTCGGGAGGCTCGACTGCGCCGTGGCGAACGCCGGCCAGTCGGTTGATGGATTGCTGCTGCGATTGAAGGCGGAAACCATCGATTCCATGCTCGACGTGAACCTGAAGTCGGCGTTTTACCTCTGCAGCGCGGTCGCGAAGCCGATGATGAAACAACGCGCCGGGTCGATCGTTTTGATGACGAGCATCGTCGGCATGAGCGGCAACGCCGGACAGGCCGCGTACGCGGCCTCGAAAGCGGGCCTCATCGGCCTGTGCAAATCGCTGGCAAAGGAGTTGGGTTCGAGGAATATAAGAGTCAACGCCGTTGCGCCGGGTCTCATCGAGACCGGCATGACCGAAAGGATGCCCGGCGCCGCCAAGGAGTTTTTGATCAAACAAGCCGCTCTCGGCCGAGCCGGGAAGCCCGAGGACGTCAGTGGAGCGGTCGCCTTCCTCTGCTCTGATGCAGCCGGATTTATCACGGGACAGACGCTCGTGATTGATGGCGGCATATTGATATGACCCCAGGTTGTGAAAGGAGACTAGAATGTCCACCACCTTCGATAAAGTAAAGAAGATCATCGTCGAGCAGCTGGGTGTCGACGAGTCGGAAGTCACGCCCGAAGCGTCGATCACCGACGATCTCGGTGCCGATTCGCTCGACCAAGTTGAGTTGGTGATGGCGTTCGAGACCGAGTTCAACATCGACATTCCGGACGAGGAAGCCGAGAAGATCAAGACTGTCGGCGACGCCGTCAAACGCATCGACGAAACCACGGCGGGTTCTTCGACATCGTAGCCCTTCGACTGCGCTCAGGATAAACTGTTGTTCGATCAGTTAAGTGAGCGCCTAGGCGCAATCTTCGACCGCCTGAGCGGGCGCGGCCGCGTAAGCGACGCGGAAGTCAACGACGCGCTGCGTGAAGTTCGCGTGGCGTTGCTCGAGGCCGACGTCGCACTCGCCGCAGCCAAGGCGTTCGTCGCGCGCATCAAAGAGCGCGCCCTTGGTGCGAACGTTCTCGAGTCGCTGACGCCGGCGCAAACGATTCTCGCAATCGTCCATGAGGAGCTGGTGTCGTTGCTCGGCCCGGCTAGCGGTTCCGGGCGGGCCAGGCTGCAGTTTTCCGATAGCCCGCCGTCGACGATCCTGCTGGTAGGGTTGCAAGGATCCGGTAAGACGACGCAGGCAGCGAAGCTCGCGCTACGCTTGAAGGAGCAGGGCCGCCGTTCGCTCCTGATCGCCGCGGACGTCTACCGTCCCGCCGCGATCGAGCAGCTGCAAACGCTCGGCAAGCAGATCGACCTGCCCGTTTACGAGGGTGGCTCGGCGGATCCGGTGCAGATCGTTCGCGACGGCATCGCGCATGCGAAGCGGCTCGGCGTTTCGACGGTCATCATCGACACCGCGGGTCGCTTGCAGATCGACGAAGCGTTGATGGAAGAACTCGCTCGCATCAAGGGCGTCGCCAATCCATGCGAGATTCTCTTGGTTGCCGATGCCATGACGGGCCAAGAGGCGACCAACGTCGCCAAGGGTTTTCACGACCGCCTGGGCATCACCGGGGTGATTCTAACGAAGCTCGACGGCGACACGCGCGGCGGCGCGGCGTTGTCGATTCACAGCGTCACCGGCGCGCCGATCAAGCTCGTCGGGCTGGGCGAGAAGCTCTCCGCGCTCGAAGCGTTCTATCCCGAACGCCTCGCTTCGCGCATTCTCGGCATGGGCGACGCGCTGACGCTGATCGAAAAAACGCGCAGCCTGTACTCCGAGGATCAGGCCAAGAAACTCTCCGAGAAGCTGTTAAAATCGAGCTTTACGCTGGACGATTTCTTGGAGCAGATGCGACAAGTGCGCAAAATCGGCTCGATCGGCGAACTGCTGAAGATGGTGCCGGGTTTGACGAAAGCCCTGCCCAAGAATTTCGAAATCCCCGAACGCGAGTTCGTGAAGGTTGAGGCGATTATCTCGTCGATGACCCGAGGCGAGCGCCGAAACCCGAACCTCCTCAACGGATCGCGCCGCAAACGGATTGCAAGCGGTTCGGGCAGCCAGGTTTCCGACGTGAACCGGCTCGTCAAACAGTTCGAACAGACTCGCGAGATGACCAAACAGCTTGGCGGAAAGAAACGCGGCGGACTTCTGCCGTTTCGAACGCCCTAACAACAACGAAAGCAACGGAGAATATGGTACGTATCCGACTGCGCCGTATCGGCGCGAAAAAGCAGCCCACCTATCGTTTCGTGGTGTCGGACGCGCGAGCGCCGCGCGACGGACGCTTCATCGAGATTTTGGGGCATTACAATCCGCGCACCGAGCCGCGAACCGTCGTCGTGGATGAAACCAAGGCGCGCGAGTGGCTGGCGAAGGGCGCGCAGCCATCCGACACGGTGCGGCGGCTCTTCGCCGAAAAAGGCCTGATGGAACGCGGTCCCATTCCGACCACGAAGCGTTCACCCAAGCACGCGAAGGGCAGCGGAACGTGAGCGCCTTCGATGACGAGTTCGGACTCTTTGGCGAGACCGTCGTCGACGAGGCGGACCGTCAAGTCCGTCGCGAGCCGCCTGCGGCTCGCGAACAACCCGCCGCCCGCGAACAACCCGCCGGCAGAGAACAGCTCCCTCCCGCGCCTCGCTCGACCCGTCCCCCACCGCGACGCGAGAGGAAACCGACCGTCTCTTCGAGCGACCCTTGGGCCGGCCATCGGCGCGCCACCGAACTGTTGGGGTTTTTGGCGCGCAAACTGGTGCAAAAGCCCGATAGCGTGGCGGTCGAGCTCTTTATCGACGAGCACGCCCAGCCAGTGATCGAGCTGATCGTCGATCCCGAGGATCTCGGAAAGGTCATCGGCCGCAGCGGACGGGTCGCGCAGGCCCTGCGCACGGTCGTACGCGCGACCGCCGAAGGACGAGTCTCCGTCGACATCCTCGACACCGACGAAGCCGCCGAAGGCGTTGAGGACGACTCCGGCGAGGGATGACCGCCGATCGGGATGTGACGGTCGGGCGAATCGCCGGCGTCTTTGGCATTCATGGAGAGTTGAAATGCGACCCGACGAGCGCGGGTCGCATCGTTTTTTCTCCGGGCGTGGAATTGCGCTGCGCGCGGGGCGACGATCTTTCGACCGTGCGAGTGACCGCCGTGCGGCCGCATGGTGGCCGGCTTCTCATCCGGATCGCGGGCGTCGAGGACGCGTCGAGCGCCGGTAACTATGCCGGCGCGCTGCTGTACGCACCGCGCGACTGGGTCGCGCTGCTCCCGGGAGAGTACTTGGATGACGATCTGGTTGGCTGCGCGGTGCGCGGCAAAGACGGCACGCAATATGGTTCGGTCGAGCGCGTGGAACACTATCCCGCCAGCGACATGCTGATCGTCAGCGGACGCATGGTCCCGATGGTGCACGCGATCGTGACCGAGATCGCACTGGAGCGCCGTCAGATCGTGATCGATCCTCCGGAGGGGCTCCTCGATTAAGGGAATTCCTCAGTCGTTATCCGGGTGGGCGCTTGCGTAGGCCGCAACGGCGGCGTCCACGGCGCTCTTGACCGAAGCGCCTTTACCGACCTCGCCTTCGAGCGATACGCCAAAGCAGGTGTAGAGCGTCAGGTTGAAAGTTACGTCTTTCCCGTGGTGTGCCGGAACGGTTTGCAGCGTACCGCTCGCAATCGTGTTGTTGCGATTGGGGCCGCATATTTGATCGGCGGAGTGGGCCACGTCGGCCGTCGTTACCGCGGTCAGCTGCGTGTTGAAATAGCGGTTCATTGCGAAGTAGAGTTCGTGGGTAGCGTTAGTGAGGTCCGCGGCGGCAACGCTGCCCGACGCGCCGACCGACGAAACGATCACGCCGCGCGAAGGCTTGGTCGTCGGTTCGGGCGACGCGGTATGGCCGCCGGCGCGGTGCTTGAACACCGAATCGACGATGCTTGCGATGCCACGCAAGGGCATCTGTGCACCGTTGCTGGAGGTCGGTGCCGGCGTGTTGGCGGTTTGGGCCTCGACCGTTTCGGTTCCGCGCCCGACAAACGTCAGAATTTGCGCTCGCGCCAAGAGCGATTGCGAGGCGACATCGGCAACGCTGGAAACCTGCGCCGTCTGCGAGAATAGAATGACGCCGCTTTCGATGCTGACGACTTGCTCGACAACCGCCGCGCTATCGCCCACCGGGGTAACGTATCCGCTGATGTAAAAGTCGGCGTGTGCGGTGCGCGCGTAATCCAAGAAATCGGCGCGTTTGACGCCCTGCGGCACGCCCGGCACACTGATCCCGCCGGCGGCGAGCATCTCCTGCGCCAATATCTGCGCGATCGCGATGCCGAGCTTGGGGTCGGCGCCGGTTTGGACCTCGAACGGATAAACGACCACAACTGGGACCTGTCCGGCAGCGGACGGTCCGGGAGTCGGGGGCGGCGGAGGCGCGACGGCGGCCAGCAGAATCGCGGAAAAGAGCAGCGCCGGGCCGAGAAGGCAGCGCAAAAACCTATTAACCATCAGTTGCCGATTGTTCGGGAATGGAGGCGGAATATCCCATTGGCCACGATATGCTGTACTCGGCACCGAAGAGAAAGATCGACCCGATGCAGTAGAACCACAAAAGCAAGACGAGCGGCGCCGACAATGCGCCGTAGACGTGCATAAAGTCCACGTGCGTCAGGTATTGAGCGAACGCGACCTGCACCACCGGCCATGCAACCGCTACCACCGCGGCTCCGCGTAGCGCAAAAGCCCATGAGATCTTGCGGTTGGGGAGCAAACGATAAAGGATCACGGCTACGATGAAGACCAGCGCGATCGAGACGAGATACGCCAGAATGTGGGTGAGGCGCCGGGGATCCTGAAATCCCGCGACGTGGAACGTAATCGAGAGAACGATCGGCAATCCGATTGCGACCATCAGGAGGATGCCGGTGACGGGCAACATGACCACGGAAAGCAAAAGATTGTGGACGAGCGGGCGCCCTTTGGGAACGTTGAGCGCGCGATCGAGCGCGTACGCGAGGCCCATGAAGAGATTCTTCCCCGACCAAATGAGAAAAACAAACGCGATGATGCTTGAAATTCCGCGCCCGTAAATATAGGTCTGGAGATTGTTGACGATGTAGTCGTGCAGCGTCGGCGCGAGGGTATCGAAGAATAGCAGCGTGCGGCGCTGGGCATCGGGCAGAACGAGCGTGATGGCGCCCAGAGCGAGGACGGTCAGCGGAAAGAGCGCAAAGAGTGCGTTGAAGGCCACCGACTGCGCGTGAAAGGCGCAACCGTCGCGAGCAAAGCGCACGCTCGCTTCGCGAAACGTCGAGATGAGTCGCTGCATCCCAGGCGGTATATCGTTGCAACGTGCCGCTATTCCCACCGGGTGCTCCGGTAAGCATCATCGTCGACGGCCGCCCTCTCGCCGAATACGTTCGCGCGTACGTGGTGGCCGGGCGGGTTTATGCGCCGGTGAGCCCGCTGCTCACGCACCTCGCCGACCGCGTGTGGTCCGTGGGCGATAGCCTGGTGATCGAGCGTGGCAGCGTGCGCGTCCGCGTTAGGATCGCCCCGGCGGTCCCGGCGTCGCTCAACGCGACCTTCGTCGCAATCGCGCCGGTCCTTCGAGCGATCGGCGCGTCCGTTCGGTACGAACCGCTTGGGCGTCGTCTGATCGTGCACGTTCCGGCTCGCACGATCCTAGCATCGCCGACGCCGTTTAATCCGAGCCTTCCATCCGTGGCGCCGGGCGCCGTGTTCACGCCCGTACCGGCGCAAACGCCGCGCCCCATCTGGACGGGCTCGCCCCTACCGCGGCGTACGCCGCTCTCGGTGCCTCCGATCAGCCACTCTCGGCCTGCCGTTTTCGGGCGCTGACGATCGGCACGAACCAGACGGCGTATCCGAGGGGATCGCGCACGTTGGCAATCATTTGATTGAAATAAGCCACGGCAGACTCTTTGCTGATCGTGGTCGTCTCGCCGATCGATTCGGCGTATCCGTCGCGCCATGCGCCAAGGATCGTGGCGAACGTTTCGCGGGGCACGCGCAATGGGTCCACGATCGCATAATCCACGGCGATTTGTTCGAGTCCGAGCTTCATCAAGATTCCGAAGGCGTGGCGCCCCGAAAAGAGATCGATTCCCGTTGCGTCGCCCATTTGCGCCGGAGCTTCATGCCAAAACTCGCGTGGGTCGACCGCGCCACGCGCGAACGCAAGCATGCCGTAGTCCTCGGGAATCAAGTGAAGATAGCCCCCGGGGCGTGTGACGCGCGCCAGCTCGGCGATGACGCGGTCCGCGTGCGGAATCGAGTGAACGACGTGACGGCAAAGCGTGAGATCGAAGCTGCAGTCGGGGGCGTCGAGCGCGAAGACGCTCTGGTGATCGAAGCGCAAACGCGGCGCGAGGGCGGAATAGCGCGTTCTCGCGCGCTCCAGGTGAGCGTCGAGAATATCGACACCGAGGACTTGTGCAGACGGGTAGAGCTCGGCGATGCGCGATGCGATTTCGCCCGTTCCGCAGCCGGCGTCGAGAATGTGCGCGGCTTCGGGCAGTGCGTAACGATGCAGCAGCGCAACTTCTTGCGGCCAGATGGCTTGTGCCTGGGCCTCGAGGTTGCGCACCATCGATTCGTCTGCCATCTGGTGCGCCTGAGGGTTGAGATCCATCGACGACTCCTTACCGCTGAGCGACGGCCGCCAAATCGAGCTGACCCAGACCGCGGTCGGAAACGTTGCGCAGCAGGGCTTCGATCGCGTCGATGACGGGAAGGCGTTCGTGATGGGCTGCGGCTTGCATCAACACGGCGTCTTTGTGCGCCATGTCGATGGTCCATTGCGTGTGGTAGTCTCCGTCGACCATGCGTTTACCCCGTCCCTTGATTTGCCCGGAGGGGTCGTAGAAGTCGAACAGCCGGTAGGCCTGTGCCCGCGAAAGCCCTTGCTCCTCGGCGATGCGCATGACGTCGTTGAGGCCGCCCACGACCGCCAAAATCATCGCGTTACCCATGAGCTTATATGTCGCTGCTGCACTTGGGTCTTCTCCGAGATAACGCAGATCGCTGCACATGCCTTCGAGCGCGTCGCGAACCCGCTCCACGAGCCCCGCGTCGCCCGAAACCATCATCACGCCGGTCGCGGTGAGTGCCATCGGAGGTCCCATGAAGACCGGAGCGTGCACAAAGGAATAGCCGGCTTCAGCGAGCCGCCGCACGCGCTCGGTAACGCCTTCCGGCGTCACCGTCGTATGATCCACGATCGGGCTCCCTTGCGCAATCCCCGGCAGCGCGGCATCGAGCACCGCATCGACGCTCGCGTCGTCGCTCAAACACAGATGCACGCGCTGCGCGCCGATCGCAGCTTCGGCGGGGTCCGTAAAGGCGCGCGCGCCGTCCAGTTCGAGCGCCTCGGCTTTATGCGCCGAGCGGCTCCATACGCCGACATCGATGCCGCGCCGCAGCATCGCGCGCACCATGGCGGAGCCAAGCGCTCCGGCGCCGTAGAAAGCGACGGTTTCCATCGCGTGCGGCTCAGCCGGCTGCCGGCGTCGCGGGAGGGGCGGTCCGTCGAGCCAGCAGATTGAGCGCAGCGGCGAGGATCGCGGCGCCGAATGCGTACGCGATTTGCAGCGGGTCGGTCAAGAACTGCAGATTGAATGCATTGTCGAGCGAGTATGTCCCGTTGCCGGCGTAGGCAACGGCAAGTGCGATGGCGATATAGGCCGAGTTCAGCTCCCATCCGCCGTTGGCTACGAAGAAGCCCTTCTTGTAATGTACCGAACCGATCGCGACAAGCATGACGAGCACGATCAGAGCAGGCCCGAGCGCGCCGCCCAGGCCGAGTAAAGTCAGGAGGCCGCCGAGCGTTTCGCCCAACCCCGCCATGAGCGCGAACATTTTGCCCGGCCGGTAGCCGAGGCCTTCGAAAAATCCGCCGGTCCCGGCGATACCATATCCGCCGAACCAGCCGAACAGCTTTTGGCTACCATGGGCGATGAAGCTCAACCCAAGGATCGCTCGAACGATCAAAAATGCGATGCTCATGGTCGTAGAAACCCCGGGCGCCGTGGCTTGGTGGCGGGCTCCAGGATATCGGCATCGTAAGGCTGTAACCACTGCCGCCTATGCACATACACGGACGAACGTTTTTGGTTAGTGGCGGCAGTTCGGGGTTGGGTGCGGCCTGCGTCGCAGAGTTTGCCCGCAATGGCGCGAACGTGGTAATTTGCGACGTTAGCGAACGCGGGGCCGAGCTCGAACGCGAGCTCGGCAAGACCGTCCGGTTCGTGCGAACCGACGTGACCGACGCGGGGCAGGTCGAAAAAGCGGTCAACACCGCCGCGCAAGAGTTCGGAGCGCTGCACGGCGCGATCAACTGCGCCGGGATCGCGACCGCCGAACGCGTCATCGGACGCGACGGACCGCTGCCGCTCGATCACTTCACGAAAGTGATTTCCGTGAACTTGATCGGTACGTTCAACGTCATCCGGCTCGCGGCCGCACAGATGCTCCAGCGCGCGGTCGAGCCGGGCGAGGATCGTGGCGTCATCGTATGCACGGCGTCCGTCGCCGCCTTCGACGGACAAATCGGCCAAGCCGCATATTCGGCCTCGAAGGGCGGTGTGGTTGCAATGACCTTGCCGATCGCGCGCGAGTTCGCGCAACACCAGATTCGAGTGGCGAGCATTGCTCCCGGCATCTTCGACACGCCGATGCTGGCCGGGTTGCCGGAAGCCGCGCGTGAATCGCTGGGCAAGCAGGTGCCCTTTCCGTCTCGGCTCGGAAATCCGTCGGAGTACGCCGCATTGGCGCGCCACATCGTCGAAAACCAGATGCTCAACGGCGAAGTGATTCGCCTCGACGGCGCGATTCGGATGGCCCCGCGCTAATCCACAGGACACTCCAAGGTCGGATGGCCAAAAATTAGGGCGTGAAGACCACGCTCGTTGCTGCGCTTGTCTTGGTTGGCGTCTGCGTTGCAACGCAACCGACGCACGCCACGCTGCGGCCTGCCCCGACCGCGACGCCGATCGCGTTGCCCTCGCCCGATCGATTGTTGTACCTGATTCGCAGGCAGTTTCGGTCGCATCGGCCGCCGCCGCCGTATATCACGTATACCTTGGTACGCAAGCAAACGCTCGACGATGGCTACCCCGATCTGGTCAACAGCTACACCTATCATATTTGGTGTCGCACGTCGGATCGCGCGGCGCTGGGCCGTCGAGTCTACCGGGGGTCGGCACGCGGGACGCTGGAGTTTCTCCGGCCCTCATTCAACGAGCCGTGGGATCCGGGCCCCCCGACGGCGGATCTCTTCGAGCCGGCTCCGGTACATCCGCACACGAGTCCGCGTGAGTTCGTGCCGACGCCCGAGCCGACGGGAAGCCTTCCGCCGGTGATTGCGAGCGTGACGGTGCTCGGCGAGTTCGATTATCGCGTCACGCGCATCGCGAACGAAGGTGACCTGATTCACGTCAGCCTGGAGGCGCGCCGCGATCCGGATCGCAATCGGTTACGCGAGCTCTACGTGGATCATAAGACGCTCGAGCTCAAGGAGGTCGTGGCCACCGACAAGCTCTACGAAGAGGATAGTGGGAAGCACGTTTACCCGATGCTTTTCACGGTCACGCTGGACTGGATGAACGCGATGCCGATCGTAACCCACATCCACGGCACGCCGACCTATCAGCGGGATTCGGACTATCTGGGACGCGATGCGACCGTGGACTACGACTTCACGAACATCACGTTTCCGGCCACGCTGCCGGATTGGTATTTCGATCCCCGGTCGTACGCCGCGAACGTTGCAAACGGGCCGTTGTGACGGTTAAGCGCCGAAGGGGGCGTTCGGCTTGACGAGCCCCGGGAACCGTTCGCGCAACGTCTTGAGCTTCGGCAAATCGTTGACCACGATGTACGGGTTCTGCGGGTTGTGTACCGCAAAGTCCTGATGGTAGGCCTCGGCCGCATAAAAGCCGCGAAGAGGTGCGACGATCGTCACGATGCGCGAGGAATAGACGTGCTCTTGCTGCAGACGCGCGATGTAGGCGAGCGCTTCCGCGCGCTGTGCGCTCGACGTGTAAAAGATTTCCGAGCGGTACTGCGAGCCTTCGTCGGGGCCCTGGCGATCTAGCTCCGTGGGATCGTGCGCGACGAGAAAGTAGACGTCGAGCAGCTGCTTGAACGAGATCTTCGACGGATCGTAGCGAATTTCGACGGATTCGGCGTGCCCGGTCGTACCGGTGCTGACCGTTTCGTATTGGGCGGTGTCGGCGTTGCCTCCGGCGTAGCCGGCCACAACCCGGTCGACGCCGCGCAGCGATCCAAAGACCAGCTGCATTCCCCAAAAACACCCGCCCGCAAGCACGACGCGGTCCGTGGACGCGCGAACGGGCGCGGCTGCGCCGAGGCACAGCGTAAGCAGGAGGGCGGTGGCGGTGAAGAGCTTCATGCTTGATATAACGCCGTAGCGGGCCGTTTGGATGAGGTGCGGCGGGTTATCGCATGTGCCCATCGAGCCAGTCCAGCCAGAGGCGCGTGAGCGCGGCGGTCTGGCGCGGGTCGGCCGGGCCGTGCGTTGATGCGGGGAAAACCGCAAAACGCACCGGCACGCGTCGGTCGGTCAAGGCGTGGTACAGCGCGTAGGACTGCGTGATGGGCACGACCGGGTCTTGCGTCGTGCCCCAGATCAGCGTGGGAGTCGTGATCGCGGCGTAATACGTGATTGGCGAGTTGTCGCGGTAGATGCGCTCGCCGTCATCGGTGTAGGGCGACGCGCCGAGCGGATAGCGGTCTTGCACGTTTGACGTCGACAGGTTGTATTCGTCGAACTCGCTGTTGACCGCCGCCCCTGAGATGGCTGCCCTCCAGGTGTGATAGTGACCGATCAGCCAGGACGTTAACTCCCCGCCGTATGACCAGCCCGAGACCGCAACGCGCGAAGCATCCACGTTCGGCAGGCGCTCGAGCGCGGCGAGGCCCGATAGGATGTCGGCGCTGGGCCCGGCAACGGTATCGTGAACGATCGCCGTCATGTAGGCGTTGCCCAGGTTATCGCTCCCCCGATAGTTCGGCTGCAGCACGATATAACGTCGCGAGGCGATCATTTGCGCGAGCGGCCATTGCTCCCATACGAAGTCCCGCGCACTCGAGAGCCCCGGGCCGCCGTGAATGAGCAACACGATGGGATATTTCTCGCGTTCGCCGGCGTCCGGAGGATACGTCACGACGCCGTCTTCGGCGAACCCGCCGGGGCCGACCCAATTCAACTCGGTCATGCGCCCGAGCGCAACGCGCGAAAGAAAATCGTTGGAATGGGTAAGTCGCCGCGGTACGCTCGCGCCGGATGGAAGGTAGTAAAGCTCTCGCGCGCTGCTCGAGCTGCTTGCGAGGAAGGCGATAGAGCCGTCACGCGCGATGTCCGCGGCGATGCCCGCATCAAACGTGCTGCTCGAATAAGGGTCGCAAACCATATGCAAATCACCGAGAGGCAGCACGCGAAAAACTCCGCTGAGATCGATCGTCCATGCGACGTTTTGCGTGCGATCGCTCGCGCAAATCAGCAGCCGGCGCCCGTCGGGAAACCACAACGATCCGGCAATGTTGCGGTCGAGTCGCGCGGTGAGCGTGCCGTCGCGCCCGTTACGTAGCGCGTGCAGCGTGTTTTCCGAGTTGAAGTCGCCGTTGAGCGGATACCAGTAAGCCAGGTCTGAGCCGCCTGGGGCATACGCCGGGCTCAATTCCAACTCGGGGTGATCCGTGAGCTTGCGCAGCGCACCGCCCGCAACGTCGGCTTGCCAAAGCGTGGAGCGTTCGTCGTCGCCGCTAAACGTATTTTCTACTCGGGTGAAGGTGATGTGACGGCCGTCGCGCGTCCAAGCGATCTGCGGCGAGAAGATTCCGCCCGGATCGGTCGGAGCGACGGTCCAGGACCCGCGCGTCAGACGTCGAGCGGCTCCACTTCCCGCCGAAACGATCCATAGGTGATCGGGCGGCGTGAGCGCCGTGGCCGTATAGTCGTTGTCGCCGGCAAAGAAGTAGGTGGCCGGAGCCGGCGCGTCGGCGGCGACGAACGCGATCGAGCGACCGTCGGGGCTCCACGCCGCATCGAGGACTTCGCCCCGCGCGTGCGAGAGCTGCACCGCCGCGCCTGCCCGGCGCACGAAGAGCTGTCGAACCCCGGCTGCCGAGGGCCGCGCGAGATACGCCAGCTGCGTCCCATCCGGCGACCAGCGTGGAACGGCAACGTCCCGGCCGCGCACGAGCGTGCGGGCGGATCCGTCGCGCGTTTCGATCAGCACCAAGCTGTTGACGTAGTCGGCGTGCGCCATGTCTTGGGCGATCGTCAGGAGCGCCACGCGGCTGCCGTCGGGGGAGATCGCCGGCTCCTCCAAATCGAGGATTCGCGCCATGTCGCGGATTTGCAGGACCGGCTTGGCGACCGCGGGCGTCGCCCCGGCAGCCAGCATCAGCACGGCGCAAAGCAGGCAGCGCATCCAGGGCGGCTTCGGGCCGCCGCACCGCAGCTCTTTTTAAAGTTCGTGCGTTGTGGTAGGGGTGGTGAGCATGCTCGACGACTTCCATCCGCTCGTCCGTGAGTGGTTTGGTGATGCCTTTGGCAAGCCCACGGAACCGCAAGCTTGCGGCTGGCCCGCAATCCGGGCAGGCGACGACGTCGTCATCGCCGCGCCGACCGGCTCGGGGAAAACGCTCGCGGCGTTCACGCTAGCGCTAGACGATCTCGTCCGCCGCGCCGCAACCGGGACGCTACCGGATCAAACGCTGGTCGTCTACGTCTCGCCGCTGAAGGCGCTCTCCAACGACGTTCACGAGAACCTCGAAAAACCGCTGACGCAACTCGTCGAGCTCGCTCGAGAACGAGGCGTTTCGCTCGCGCCGATTCGAACGGCGGTACGAACCGGCGACACGACGCCCACCCAGCGTCAGCAGATGTTGCGTAAACCGCCCCACGTGCTCGTGACCACCCCGGAGTCGCTGTTCATCTTACTGACCGCGGAGCGTTCGCGCCGCCTCTTTGCCGGCGTCTCGTGCGTCGTGGTGGACGAGATTCATGCGATGGCCGGCAACAAGCGCGGCTCACATTTGGCGCTCACGCTGGGCCGCCTAGACGATCTGGTTGCGCGAGCCGGTGGACGCCGTCCGCAGCGCATCGGGCTTTCGGCGACGGTGCGGCCGCTCGAAGAAGTCGCGCGTTTCCTGAGCCCGGCTGCACGCGTCATCGACGTGGGACATCGGCGCGCCATGGAGATCTCGGTGGAGGTGCCGAGCGACGAACTGGGACCGGTCGCGAGCAAAGAAATGTGGGGTGAGATTTACGATCGCGTGGCCGAGCAGATCCGGCGGCATCGCACGACGCTGATCTTCGTCGGGACGCGCCGGATGAGCGAGCGCGTAGCCTTTGCGCTGAACGAGCGCCTGGGAGAAGGCTTCGTCATGCCGCACCACGGCAGTCTTTCCCGCGAGACGCGTTTCGGAGTCGAGCGCGGCTTGCGCAGCGGCGAGCTCCGCGCCGTCGTCGCGACCGCGTCGCTGGAACTGGGAATCGATATCGGTTCGGTGGATCTCGTCGTGCAGCTCGGGTCGCCGCGCGCCATCGCGGTCGCGTTGCAGCGCATCGGACGATCGGGGCACTGGATCGGCGCGATGCCGAAGGGGATTTTCTACGTTACGACGCGCGACGAACTCATCGAGTGTGCGGCGCTGGTTCGGGCCATTCGTGCCGGCGCGCTCGACGCCCTAACAATTCCGAACGCACCGCTGGATATCTTAGCGCAGCAAATCGTAGCCGCGTGCGCACAGCACGAATGGGAGGCCGACGCGCTTTTCGCGGCAGTGCGCGATGCTTATCCGTACCGGGCGCTCGAGCGAAGCGACTTCGAGGCGGTCGTTTCGATGCTGGCCGACGGCGTCGCGACCTCGCGCGGACGCAGCGGGACGTTTCTGCATTACGATCGCGTCAACGGCCGGCTACGCGCCCGGCGCGGGGCGCGGCTCGCGGCGCTTACCTGCGGCGGAGCCATCCCCGACACGGCCAATTACAGCGTGATCGTCGAGCCGGACGGACACGCGATCGGAACGCTGGACGAGGATTTCGCGATCGAGAGCATGGCCGGCGACATCTTCCTGCTCGGCACCAATTCGTGGAAGATTCGCCGTGTGGAAGCCGGAGTCGTTCGCGTGGAAGACGCGCACGGCGCGCCGCCCTCGATCCCATTTTGGAACGGCGAAGGGCTCGGCCGCACGGTCGAGCTTTCGCGTGAAGTCTGCGACGTGCGCGCCGCGATTGACGGGCGCGACGACGCATCGGCGTGTGAATGGCTGGTGCGCGAGTGCAGCCTCGACCAGGCCGGTGCGGAACAAGCGGTCGCGTACGTGCGGGCGGGCAAGGCGGTCCTGGGCGCGGTTCCGAGCAACGAAACGATCGTGGCGGAGCGCTTCTTCGATGAGGGCGGCGGCATGCAGCTCGTGCTGCACACGCCCTTCGGCGCGCGCATCAATCGCGCGTGGGGCCTGGCGCTCCGGAAGCGCTTCTGCCGATCGTTCAATTTGGAGCTGCAGGCCGCCGCAACCGACAACGGTTTCGTCCTCTCGCTCAGCGATCAGCACGCATTTCCGCTCGATATCGTGTTTGAGTTCGTCAAGTCCGCGAGCGTCGAGCAAACCTTGACGCAAGCTTTGCTGCCTGCCCCGATGTTTGCGGCGCGCTGGCGCTGGAATGCGTCGCGAGCGCTCGCAATCCTGCGTTTCAGCGGCGGGCGAAGGGTGCCCCCGCAGCTCCTGCGCATGCGCGCCGACGATCTTTTGGCTGCGGTCTTTCCCGATCAGGCCGCATGTCCCGAAAATCTCACCGGGCCGATTCGCGTGCCGGATCACGTGCTCGTCCGCGAAACGATCGACAACTGTTTGCGCGAGGCGATGGATCTCGACGGGCTGCTGGACGTGCTGCGGAGCGTCGAAAGCGGTCGTCTGCGGACCGTCGCCATCGACACGCCCGAACCATCGGTTTTTTGCCACGAAATCCTCAACGCCAATCCCTACGCGTTTCTCGACGACGCTCCGTTGGAAGAGCGGCGCGCACGCGCGGTGCAGCTGCGCCGGACGTCACGCGAGGACGTTGACGGAGCGGGCCTTCTCGATCCGGCGGCGATTGCCGAAGTCGCCGCGGAGTCCTGGCCCGTCGTGCGGGACGCCGACGAACTGCACGACGCGCTGTCGACGCTCGTCGTGTTGCCGCCCGTGGCGCAATGGCAGGCATGGTTCGAGGAGCTCGTCGCGCAGCGCCGAGCCACGCTTTTAGGAAATGCGTGGACGTGTGCTGAGCGTCTCGAGTTGGCTCGCGTCGCCTATTCAGACGCGACGCTCGCGCCGCCGATAGCCGCGGCGGGTGCGGAGTCCGCTCCGGACAGCCCCGAAGAGGCCTTCGCCGAGATCTTGCGCGGTTGGCTCGAGTCCAGCGGACCCGTTACCGTCGACGGACTGGCGGCTCGGCTCTCCGCGGACGCCGGCACGCTCGAGGCCGCATTGATTCGCCTCGAAACGCAAGGCCAGGTGTTGCGCGGCCGATTCAGTGGATCCGGAACGCAGGAATGGTGTAACCGCCGCGTGCTCGCGCGCATCCATCGCTTGACCATCGGTCAGCTGCGGCGTGAGATCGAGCCGGTCACCGCCGCGCAGTACGTTTCGTTCTTGCAGCGCTGGCAACGCGTTGCGCCGGGTTCGCGACTGCACGGAATCGACGGAACGCTGCACGTCATCCGCCAGCTCGAGGGCTACGAGATACCGGCCGTCGCATGGGAGGCGCAGGTTCTGCCGGCGCGGATCGCGGGATACCGCTCCGAATATCTGGATCGCCTCTGCTATGCCGGCGACGTGATGTGGGGAAGGCTCACGCCACACCCCGCGTTGGAACCGAATCCTTCGACCGAGCGCACGCGCGTGCGTCCGACGCGGCTGGCGCCGATCGCGCTGTTTCTGCGCGCCAACGCCGACGAGCTCGTCGTCCTCCGGCAACGCGACGTCGCGGGCTTGTCTCCCGCGGCGCAAGAAATTCTCGAATGCATCGAACGGCTGCGCGCTCCGTTCTTCGCCGAGATTCTGCGCAGCACCAAGCGTTTGCCGAGCGAAGTGGAGGAAGCGCTGTGGCAGCTGGTCGCGGCGGGTTTGGTAACCGCGGATGGCTTCGACGCGCTGCGTTCGCTCAGCGACGCGAAGCGGCGCTTAGGCGAGAAGGGATTGCGCGCGCGGCCGCGCTCCTCGAGTGGACGCTGGACGCTCCTGGCAGGGACGACCGAGCGAATCGATCGCGAAGCCTTTGCGCGACGGCTCTTGGCTCGCTGGGGCGTCGTGTTCCGCGACGTCATCGCACGCGAGAGCCTCGCACCGCCGTGGCGCGAGTTGCTGATCGCCTTGCGCCGAATGGAGGCGCGCGGCGAGATCCGCGGTGGGCGTTTTGTCTCCGGATTTGTGGGCGAACAGTTTGCGCTTCCCGAGGCGGTCGAGGCTCTGCGCGCGGCGCGCCGGGCGGGGCCGGAACTGGAAGCCGTGACGGTCGGCGGGTACGATCCGCTCAATCTCGGCGGCATCGTTTTGCCCGCTACGGGCGCGCTGCGCTCGGTCTCGTAACCGACGCCTTAAACGATCAGCACTGCTTGCTGGTCTGCTGCCCGGAATAGATTTCGATCACACCGTTGGCTGCCGCGGGAACCCTGACACCTTTCAAGAGCGTTCCGATTCCGCCGATGACGCCGCCGTACTTGCCCTTTGTCGCGATAGTATAACACGGGCCGAAGTTAAGTTTGAATCCGTCGATCTTCGCCTGGCCGTACGCGGTATAAGGATTGCCGACGACGATCGTCGCTGAGGTCAGTCCGCCGCCGGCTCGAACATTGCCTCCGAAGCTCGTCCCGCCCGAAAGCGCCACCTGCAGATAAAACATTGCGGTACCTTGGCCGAGCTCGGGCATCTGATTGTAATTGGTGGTGCTGCTGATGAGCTTAAATTTGACCGAAGGGTTGGCGCTCGGATATTTGAGTTTGCCGCCGAAGCCGCCAAAGCTCGGAATGCACAGCGAGCCGCCCTGCGTCGAGAGCGTTACGGTGAGCGAGGCGTACTGTTTGGTCGTCTTCTGACCCTTGCAGTTTGGTGGAACCAGGTCCGGCTGCACCCGTGCCAACGCGCTGGAAGGAAGCATCGTGTTGCCATGCTGGGCGCAGGCCGAGAGAAAAACCACAGCGAGCGCTGCAAGCGAACCGCGCATCAAAAGGCGTCTTGACCGCATGAGGAAACCTCCGAGCTTATGTACGGGGGATGCGATCGAACCGCTTACGACGTGAGATTACGGCATACCTGTGAGACCATTTGCGCGTGAGCGATCACCTCGTCTGGCTCTGGCTGTTTCTTCTCGGAGCTTATCACGGCATCAACCCGGGAATGGGCTGGCTCTTCGCAGTCGCGCTCGGCCTGCAGGAAAGGAGCGCGCGCGCCGTTCTCCGAGCGGTGATCCCTCTGACGCTGGGGCACGTCGTCTCCGTCGCGATCGTCGTGCTCCTCGCGGTCCTCGCGGCCTCGACATTTCCGCACGCGATCGTGCATCGCGCGGCCGCCGGCGTGCTCCTCGCATTCGGCGTTTACCGTTTGGTCCGCGCACGCCATCCGCGATGGGTTGGTATGCGGGTCGGCTTTTGGGGTCTTGCGCTGTGGGGGTCGCTGATGTCGTCCGCGCATGGCGCGGGCTTGATGTTGCTGCCCTTCGTGACCGGGTCGCGCGCGATGATGCAAGGCGCGATGCCGATGCCGGGCGCGATGAACGGGCCCTACGCTCTGGGGTGGCTGATGGTCGGCGTACACACGCTGGGCTACGTGGTGACGATGACCACGGTGGCGCTCGTGATCTACCAAAAGGTGGGCGTCAGCTTTTTACGCACGGCATGGTTTAACATGGACCTGGTCTGGGCGGTCGCGCTGCTGGTAAGCGGATTCATCGCGCTACTGACCTAGGCGCTTCAAGGGCTCGAAAGCGGGGGCATCCAAATAGCCTCCCTCGCCGGCTATTGACCTCCGCGTTGAGGCGGAGAAAGGTCGAGCCCCATGCTCCTCAAACCAGATCCCACGTTTTACGCTTCTGCCAAGGACGCGATGAAAGCTCCCGCGGAGACGCTCGCATACGTCGCGCTGCTCAGCGCGAATGGAAACGGAACGCCCGACGCGCTCGCGGTTGTGGATGCAGACGCGTCCTCGGGAACCTACGCGACCGAAGTTGGTCGCGTAGATCTTCCAAACACGGGCGACGAGCTCCACCATTTTGGCTGGAACGCGTGCAGCGCCGCTCTTTGTCCGTTTGCGCCGCGTCCCCACGTCGAGCGGCGTTTTCTCATCGTGCCGGGCATTCGCTCGTCGCGCATCCACATCATCGACACGAAATCCGACCCTACGCGGCCGCACATCGCGCGCGTCATCGAACCCGAGGAGCTCATCGCGCGTACCGGTTACACCCGGCCGCATACGGTGCATTGCGGTCCCGACGCCATCTACGTCAGCGCGCTCGGTGACGCCAATGGCGACGGCCCCGGTGGGATCTTCATGATGGACTGCGACACGTTCGACCTCATCGGACCGTGGGAAGCCGATCGCGGACCGCAGTACTTAGCGTACGATTTCTGGTGGCACCTGACGCACGACGCAATGGTTACCAGCGAATGGGGCACGCCCAACATGATCGAGGGCGGCCTCAACCCCAATCTGCTGCTCGAGGGGAAATACGGCCACCACCTCCATTTCTGGGACCTGCGCCGCCGGCGGCACGTCCAAAGCATCGACCTCGGCGCCGAGCAGCAGATGGTGCTCGAGCTGCGTCCTTCCCACGATCCGGCGAACACCTACGGCTTCGTCGGAGTCGTCGTATCGCTCAAGGACCTATCGAGTTCGATTTGGCTGTGGCATCGCGACAACGGCGCCTGGCAGCTGCAAAAGGTCATCGAAATACCGGCCGAGCCGGCCGACCCGGCGCAGCTACCCGATCTACTCAAAGGTTTCTCGGCGGTGCCCCCACTGCTCAGCGATATCGATCTGTCGCTCGACGATCGCTATCTGTACGCATCGTGCTGGGGAACCGGGGAAATGCGCCAGTACGACGTGAGCGATCCGTTCCATCCGAAGCTCGTCGGCTCGGTGCACATCGGCGGGATTGCGCGCCGAACGCCGCACCCGAAGGACTCATCTAGACCGCTTAGCGGCGGTCCACAGATGGTCGAGATCAGTCGCGACGGGCGTCGCGTCTACTTTACCAACTCGCTCTATCGAGCTTGGGACGATCAGTTTTATCCGGACGGAATCGGAAGCTGGATGGTAAAGCTTGACGTGGCAGAGGACGGCGCAATTGGCTTCGACTCGAAGTTCTTTCTGGAGTTCGATGAAGCACACCGACCCCACCAGGTGCGCCTGCAGGGCGGGGACGCATCATCGGACTCCTATTGTTACTCCTGAATCGCGGTTAAGGCGAGGCTAGCGCGCGCAGGCGCGCTTCGCCCGCGCTTGCCAACGATTCGAGGTCCCGGTAGGTGGCGTATTCGGCCGCGGTCGGCCGCTGGTACGCGCCTTCGAGCGAACCCAGCAAGAAGCCGAGTTGTTCGCGTATTCTCGATTCGTGCAGCACGTCGGCTTCGCTCGAGTGCACGTTTAGCAGCACGAGGCCGGCAATCTCGCTATCGATCTGCATTCGCGTTGCCGCCGGAAGCTTGCTGCGCGCGTTCATTGCGGCGGCGATGCCCCGGTCCAAGCGATCGATGGCACGCAGTATTTGCGACTCCAACGCAAGGCGAGCTTGCAGGTCGCCCGGCGATGAATGGACGCGCAGATCGAGGCGGACGTCGAACGCGGAGCGTAACTGGGTCGATCCGTAGCGCAGCACGGCTGTGTATTTTCCGGGAACGATCGTGGGCCCATCCGAGCCATCCGGAAAGTCGTCGGTTTCCAGAATTTTGAAACCCGGGACGTCGTAGGCGGGCGCGTAGCGTAGATCCCATTGAAAGACGTTCATGCCGGCTTCCACCGCCGTGAGCTTCTCGATGTCGCGCTGACGCTGCTGTCCTGCGTCGAGATTTTCTTCCTGTTCGGGTGTCAACTTGCGCTCGTGTTTGTTTTTGAGATGCAGTGTGAACTCCCGAACGGTCGCGCCGTTGGCGTCGAGGAAGGTCAGCGTTAACGGCGTGCGCCCGTTGTACGAGCCCGGAAGATTAAAGAACACTGCCGCGCCGTATTTGGGGTTGTCGCCGAAGTTAGGAATCGAAAAGTCCGGGCCGCCGTAGGCCTGCGAAAGCCACGCCGTCTCCGGTTCGAAGAGGGCCGCGCTTGCAACGCTAAGCGTTGTTTGGCGCGCGAGCTGCTCGAGCAGCGACAGGTTGTCCAGAATCCAGAAGGCGCGCCCGTGCGTCGCCGCGACCAACTCGCCTTCGCGCGCGTCAATCGCAAGGTCGCGTACCTGTACGCCGGGCAGATTGAGCGTGAGCGGCTGCCAGAGGCCGCCGCCATCCAGGCTCACGTAGGCCGTGCTGCGCGTGCCGGCAAAAAGCAGTCGCGGCTCGCGCGGATCCTGACGCACCGCAAAAACATATTGGTCGGCCGGCAGCCCATTGGTCAGCGCGGTCCAATGCGCGCCGTAGTCGGACGTTTCGTAGACGTACGGATGATAGTCGTCCCACATGTAGCGGGAGGCCGTCAGATACGCCGCTCCTTTCTGCGTGTGTGACGGCTCGATCGAGCTGATTTGCGTCCATTGCGGGAGCTGCGGCGGTGTGACGGACGTCCAGTGCGCACCGTGATCGGTCGTGACGTGCACCAGACCGTCCGCGGAGCCGGCCCACAGAATGTCGCCATCCAGCGGGGATACGGCGAGCGACGCGATGTCCGGAAACGTTTCGGCGCCGGTTTGGTCTAGGTCGACCGCGCCGCCCGACGGCGCCTCGGTGTTGGGATCGTTGCGCGTGAGATCTGGGCTCAAAATTCTCCACGATTGACCCCGGTCGGTGCTCGAGAAAACGACTTGCGCAGCGACGAGCAGCTCGCGCGGGTTGGCCGGTGAGAAGAAGACCGGATGGGTCCATCCGAAGCGGTATTGCGTTTCCGCCGACGATGCGCCGGCCATGTAACGCGGCCAGGGGCTGACGTTTTTCGCGTCGCCGGTTACGCGATTGAGGCGCACGAACGAGCTATAGTAACCGCTTCCGTAGGTAACGTACGGATCGTCCGGGTCGGGTGCGACGAACGTGCTCTCACCCAGCGCGACGGTATACCATTCGCCGGGCCCGATGCCGGGGCCAACGGCCGCACTCGGTCCTTCGAACGCACCTTCGTCCTGCGACGCACCGAAGACGTGGAAGGGGAACTGGTTGTCGATCGCTACGTGATAGAATTGTCCGGTGGGTTGGTTGCGTTCGCTGCTCCAGGTTTCGCCGCCATCAACGGAGACCGTCCCTCCGCCATCGTTTCCGACGAGCAAGATTTTTGGATGCTCGGGGTTTATCCAAACGATGTGATTGTCGCCATGCGGCGGGCTCAAAAGCGAAAAGGTCTTGCCGGCGTTGGCGGTTTTGTAAACGCCGTCGACCTCGGGCACGTATGCGACTTGTGCGTTCGACGGATCTACGAAGATTGCGGTGTAGTAGAAGGCGCGTTGGCGCAGCTTCATGTCGCCGTTCGCGCGCTTCCACGTGGCTCCGGCGTCGGTCGAACGGAAGACTCCGCCGTCGTGGGCCTGAACGATCGCATAAACGATGCTCGGATCGCTCGCTGCCACGGAGACGCCGATCTTTCCCAAAATTCCGGTCGCAAAGCCCGGGTTCGTCGAGATCTTTTTCCAGCGCGCGCCGCCATCGGTCGTCTTATAGAGCGCGCTGCCCGGGCCGCCGCTGGTGAGCTTCCAAGGAACGCGCTGGGCCTGCCAGGTCGCGGCGTAGAGAGTATTTGGGTTGCGCGGATCCATCACGAGGTCGATTCCGCCGGTCTGGTCGTTGACGAAGAGGACGTTGCGCCACGTTTTGCCGCCATCGGTCGTTTTGAAGATGCCGCGAACCGGGTTAGGTTTGAAAACATGCCCCATTGACGCTGCGTACACGATGTTGGAGTTGCGCGGATCGATCGCTAATTTAGCGATCATGTGCGTCTCGCGTAAACCGGCGTACGACCAAGTCTTTCCGGCGTCGGTGGTTCTATAGACGCCGTCGCCGGTATCGAAATCGCTCCGAATGTCGGCCTCGCCGGTTCCCGCATAGATAACCTTGGCATTCGACGGCGCTACCGCGAGCGCGCCTATCGGATCGGCGACGCCGGGAATCTTGCCGTCGCTGATGTTCACCCAACTGGTACCGTAGTTGGTGCTCTTCCAAATCCCGCCTTGGACGCCGCCCATGTAAAAAAGATTCTGATTGCTCCGCACGCCCGCGACCGCGACGGAACGACCCCCGATGTACGGCCCGATGCTGCGCCAGTTGAGCTTGCTCATCAGCTGCTGCGCTGGCGAAGCGGGGGCCGCGGCGGAGGTCGCGGACGGCGCGGCGACGAGGAGCGTTGCGGCAATTGCGGCGAGGTAAAAACGGGTCATAGGGCAGTATCGCGCGCGGAATTCCAAAAACCTTGTGCGCTGGGATCGCGCCGCGCTAAATCACCGGGTACGAATGCCAGCCATGTTCCAACGCTAGCTGCGTGGCGGCGACTCCCGCCGGAACGACTTGGAAGCCGGGCAGCACGTTGCCCATGAAATCGGCGAGCGCGGCCTCCGGCTTAATGCCGGCTTTCGCCCCAATTAGTGCCGCCACGGCGGTTAGCGCGTTGTGGCAGACCATGAAGCCGCCGCCGCGGCGCAGAACCGCTTGCGCCGACCAATCTTGGTAGATGCTGTCGGGATCGTCCGGCGAGCCGGTCTCCTTCAAGCTCGCCGCACGGTAATAAACGTTCGTAGCCGCCAGATTGAAGGCGGCGCCGAATCCGTATTTCGTCCACATGCCATCGGTGAGCGCGTAAACGACCGAAGGACCGGTCAAGATGCCGAGCGTCGCAAGGCTGCCGCGCCCCATGCCATACGAGAACTCGAACGCGTTCATCGAATTCTGCATGTGCAAATACAGGCTCGCCGTACCGGCTACAGTGAGTGCGCTGACCGATTGGAAAACCTGCTTGTTGCGCTTATTCACCCTGAGCGTTCCGAGCATGCGCGCATAGTCGAATTCACCCGGCTTCAGGATATGAAAGTGGAGCGGGGATCCTTGTGCCGCGGGTGCCGCCGTGGGTTTGAGTGCGACGCTGGAAATGCCAAGAGCAGTCGCCGCAACGAAATGCTTTCTGGAGATTGGCAAGGCGCTTCTCCTTTGTGGGAGTGTTAACGGCCTTTTCTACGTATTGGGCGGAATTCCACGCCGATAGACGATTCGGCCGGCGCGGAGCGTCAAACAAACGTCGGCGAAGGCGCGGGGATGCCGCGACGGATCGCTCTCGAGCGCCACGATATCCGCCTGAGCGCCGACGGAGAGCGTACCGTTCGATTGAGAACCGCCAAACCGTTCCGATGGCGCGGTTGTCAAAGAAGCCAAGGTGTCCGAAAAGGTCATGCCAGCCTCTGCCATCAGTGCGTATTCATCGGTGGGATCGGCCCCCACCGCACCGTAATCCGTTCCGAATAGCACCGTTCCAGCGGCGGCGCGGAAAAAGGCGAGTTGTTCGACGGCGGCTGGCCGCAGCGCGTGCTTCCAAAGCATGAGCGTGGGCGTGAGCGCGATTCCTACTTGGCTCGCGGTCGTAAAGGCGGCCTGCCACGCGTCCGCGCTCGGCACGGTATGCGCGATGACGTCTACGCGTGCGTTTACGGAGCGGCTCACGTCATCGGCGTTGTTGGGATGAACGAACACCGGCTTGTGAGCTGCGTGCGCCAGCTCTACGACCGCATGCATCGATTCTTGGGTTAAAGTACGCGGGGCCGCGGAGGGCGCCCCGGATGCGAATAGCTTTACGGCATCGGGACATTGGTCGAGCAATCGCCGTGCGGCGGCCGCGGCCTGTTCCGGGCCGCCAACGTCGGGAAGAGAAACGCTCATCCAACCCATCGCTGCCAACACGTTGTCCGACGGCGCAGCGCCTGCCGGAATGATTCCCTCGCCGGTCGAGAGGATGCGCGGACCATCGACCTCAGCCGACTCGATTCGCCGGCGAATCTCCTTCGTATTCTCGAGCGCCGACGAGAGATCGAAGACCGACGTAAAGCCGTAACGCGTGAGGTCCAGTAGCTGCAGCGCGAGCGTGGCCGCCGGAATCCGAGCGGCATCGCTCCATTTGCGGTCGGTGAAATGCACGTGGCTATTCCAGAAACCAGCCGTCAAAGAAAGGCCCGTACAATCGAGAACTCGCGTGTCGTTCGGAATATGCACGTGGTTGCGAGCTCCGACGGCCGCTATATACCCTCCATCGATTACGAGCGTCCCGTCCGGAATCGGTTCATCCCAGGGATCGACGTAGATCGTGCCGCGAACGAGCGCGATGGCTCGCGTATCATCCGCCATCCTAATGGCGCGCCGCTAGCTTTTAGCTAGGCGCTAGTGACATTATGCCGGTAAGTGACAAAAATGCCGGGTCTAAGTTTTGTAAGTGTCATTATGCCGCGTTACCCTTCGTCATTGCCGGTGCGAACGCCGCTCGTTTCGGCCCTGGCAGACTGCGCTTCTAGGGAAGCCCGCTTAGACCAAGAGGTCCAAAACAAACGTTCTAAAGTCGCGCCTTTCCGACCTCACTAATCGGGTAGGGGGCGAAGCCGTCGTCGGAAAGGCCACCCTTCTCGAAGACACGCGAACTCGATGTTCTCAGGGTAGCATCGGCCGCGAATGCGGCGAAGACCTAGGCTCCCCTTCGCGGACGTCAATACGGCTGCCAACGCTTCTGGCCCGATTCCGTGGCCCCAATTGGGCCGGGCAATGATGAAGTGGACTGCCCCTTCTCCATCGTGGATTTCGGCGAGATGTAAGAGCCCGATAAATGTCTGGTCTTCTTGAGTCCGGATCGCCCAAAGAACACTTTGGCCATCCCGAAACTGCTGCCTTAGTTTGTAGAGAGCGCTCATGGCCTCGGCAACATTGACCGGGTGCCACGTAGTGAACCGCACGGCCTCGGGGTTGTCAGAGTGCAAATGGAAGAGACTGTCGGCATCCCCGATTTGCATGACCCGAAGGTCCAGACGCTTGGTCTTTAGCGCGTATTCCAACGCGCCTCGATTCTGATTGCCAGGGCTAACGCTGCTGTAGCCCAGGCAATCCTTGGATGCGCCGGCCTCTGGCCCCTTGGCCGTGGCAAGCCTATAATATGAGAAGGTGGCACCGCATGGGCGGGCCTGAGCCTGAAAATGAAGATGGCAGAAATAGCTTTTGCCCGTGTGGCAGTGGGAAGAAGTACAAGCGTTGCTGTTTGGAAACAACACGCCAGATGACGATGCCCGAAAGTGTCCGACTAAAAATCGCTGAGGAGCAACGCAAACAGGCCGAGCGCATCGAAAAATACGGTTACGTCAGGCCGCCGATCTGGACGCACCACGCCGGCCAGACGTTCGTCGCGGTCGGGTCGCGCCTGTTGTACCACAAATGGAAGACGTTCCAGGACTTCCTATTTTCGTACATCGGCGCTGTCTTCGCAAAAGACTGGTTCAAGAACGAGCAGACCCTGCCAATCGAGGATCGGCATCCGCTCATGCAGTGGTATCAGGTCTGGTTCGATTTCTGGGCGGCGCACCGTTCCGATGTCGCGCTCGGCGATATCAACAAGATCGACGATCCGCCCGCGCAGATATCCGCGCTGCTGGCGTTTGCGTACGACATATACACTCTGGAACACCACTCGCTGCTACCGCAACGGCTCGTAGAGCGTCTGCAGCGGAAGGATCACTTTCAAGGGGCTCGCTACGAAGCATTCGTTGCGGCCGCGCTCGTACGTGCCGGTTTCGGGATCGCTTTGGAAGACGAAAGTGAGCGCTCATCAACGCACTGCGAATTCATTGCAACCTACGTGAGGAGCGGCAAGGCATACTCCGTCGAAGCTAAGAGCCGTCATCGCCCTGGATTTCTCGGCTATCCAGGATCGCTAGAACGGCTAGCAGAGATCGATGCCGATGTCACGAGCCTCCTGGTGGCGGCACTTCGAAAGAACGCAGTGCACGACCGGCTCGTCTTTATCGATATCAACGTCCCACCCAGCGAAGCGCACATCCTTAAATCAGGATGGTTCAACAGGCTCGGCTCGCAGGTCAAGCGCCTTGAACAGAATCCTCAGACAAGGAGCCTTCCACCGGCAGTCGTGTTATTCACGAACTTTCCGTACCATTATATGGAGGCGGGCGATCCGCTTCGAGGGTCATCCGTGGTCTTTACCGGATTCAATGTGCGTGAGTTCCAGGTGCTCGCCGGCGGGAACGATCGCGCCGTTAGGGAGACATTCCCGGAGATACTGGCGCTTCACGATTCCTTGCTTCGCCATTCGCATCCACCACCGGAAGTTTCCTGACGACCCTTCCTTTCCAGATGCGTTCCTTTGTGCGGCGTCTTTTTGCGTTGCGGTCCTGCGTTAGCCGCCGCGTTGGCTTGAGTTCGTCGTTGGTAGCAGTGGCCTCCACTAACTCCGGCCAGACCTTCCCAATCCTCTCCAGTAATTGCTTCAGCGGTTCGTACGCGCGGTAGTCAGGATTTAGAGCGCCTGGGACACCGAAGCCAGCCTTCGGAGCCTGGGGTCTGTGCGGGCGTTTCCAGAAGAAGCGAATATGAATGAGGAGCAGATCGGCGAGTTGGTCAATTTGGCCGCTGAATACCTTCAGGCATACGATGAACGCATGCCCAGTGCGGGGATTTTGGAACGGCGTGGTCTGTGGTCGTCTCCACCGCTCGCTGCGGAATACAGTGCGACTTTGACCTTTGTGCAACGTCTGCCCGTCGCGCTCGAACGGTACTCCGCCAAAACCATTGAAGATCTCGTTGACGATGTTTTGACGGCAGCCTTGCAAGATGGCACGACCCTTCAAATGCAGGTTCGAAGTCTCGCCGCAATTCTCAACCACGATCTCCTGACGCGTATGTACGTTCCCCTCCGGGGTGTCGAAATGTTGATCCCCGAATATGACGTTGGCGCCCTGCAGATCGTCCGCATGGACGACGCCACGTTTGAGGAGCGAGTCATCGGGCCATACACAAGCATGCTGCAGCTTAATCCTCGCGTCAATGAGGAGAGCCTTCGTGCTCAGGTGGAAACTCAGCGTGATCGCCTTCGCTCCTTGCGTGGTCGGGCATGCGTTGAGATCGTCAGATCAACGGACATCACAAAGACGCAAGATTTTGCGAACGCGACGATCCCGGTACTATGCGATTTCTTGCAGTTTTCTTCTACGTTGCTCATTGCGCATGATAAGACGTTGAAGATCTCCCAAGCGAGTAACGTATATCATGAATGGAAGCATGTCTTCGCGATAAGTGACGGTCCGGGCCAGCGTTCGATCAGTTTCGCGGAGCGGGCGAGTCCCGGGCCCATGTTGAGGATCGATCAGGTTTTTATAGAAAGAGTACGAGAGTGGCGCGTGCAACGCATCGCGGACATGGTTGGTCGAGCGCCTGAAAACGAGTACGACGAGATGCTTCAGCGTTCGATTCGATGGTTCGCCAAAGGCGAGCGCGAGGATCATCCAGACGACAGAAAGCTGTCGTACATAACGGCGATCGACCTGTTCTTTTCACATCCAGGTCGCGGAGCAACTGCTCGCATCTGTAAAGGGTTTGCCTTTGCATTAGGTGAGACCGAGGAAGCATTGCCGTGGCTAGCGAGGTTCATGTATCACTCGTTTGCCTCTCGGAGCGAAACATCGCACGAGGGTCGGCTGGGCGTTCTTGCGGACGACGAACTTGGCACGTTGCGAATCTACACACGAAACGCGATATTGTCACTGCTGCGACACCCAATGAGGTCGAAAAGGGATATTGCCCGGTGGGTGAACGATCGAGAACTCGCTTTGCCGGGGCCGATTCGCACGGCGCTGCGTCAAGCGACTGACCGACGGCGCGTTGAGGCGGAGCGCTGCATGCTCGAAGTTGCCAGCGCTTTGACGTCGCTTTCGAGGGCAAATGTTTTTGACGCCGTGCGTGCTAACCGCGCTGAGGCAACCGCGCGAGTCTTACGGAACGGACAGAGAGGTGGCGATCCTTGGATTGCAGACGTCGTCCCGCTTGCTCATCGCTTAAGGGCCGCAAATGACGCTATCTATGCCCATCTAGACGCCGGTACGGAGTCGAAACGATCCGCCATCATTTATATCAATACGGTCGTGCGCGAGTTAGGGATCATTCCCTGGATTCGAGAGGTCGTGCAATAAGCACGCACGAGGGGCGCCCGATCCGAGGCTTGGTGCTGTCTAACGTTACAGTAGCAATCCTATCGCCTGGTCTAAGCCATTGTGGTTTTAGGAGAGTCGTAGACGAAGGTTGCATGTTACCCTAATATCAAACGAAGAGAAGGATCAACGTTAGTCATAGTGGCGATTAAAAAAGAGAAAGCCGACGAGGTAGATTGTCGGCTTTCTCTTTGCCCAAAAACTCTGGACGTCTACTTTTGCGATACGAGTCTTTCGTGACTCTGGTTGTTCTCGACCTAGCCCAGGCCTGCCAAAGATCGCGCATAGGCGAAGAACGCGTCCATGAGCGTTTCGAATTGGCCCCTACTCACTACCATCAGGATCTCCGGGCAGACGTTGCCTCTGATTGGATGGCGTTTCCCCGTGGGATTGAGTGTCAGTCCAAGGAGTGGCGCCAGGACGGTCATCGATTTCATTTGCTGGGCGGTCGCATCTGCGCTCGCCGCCCATTCATCGAAATGTCGGAAGTTGTTGGCTGCGGCCTCTACGATGCTTCCGAACGAGTGGCCGGCGACGAGCGTTCCCGTCGTGGACCACCCAGACGGCTGGTTCAAGTCGGCCCATTCGCGGCGTAGCAGCGCATTGAGCACGACCATGGTTGTTCCAGCGTAGGCCTCGGGACCATATTCCTCAATACCTAGTTCGTGACGGATCTCGTGCCAGCGCTCAATGGCTTTAGGATCAGTTCGTATCAGAGGTGCTATTTTATTCAATTCCTCCTCGTACCGAGATTTGTTGGTCGGTGCTTGTACTACAACATCGAACAGCGTTTTTAGTGCCGGGGTGTTAAACTGCCACCGCACAACAAGGCGATGCAGAGCACTGTGAACGACATCCCCCAGTTGGAGATCAAAATCTCGTGTCATCTTGAGATCGCCTGTCGATGTTAACTGAAAGTCGCCACCCTCTTTCAGGGAACCGAGATCGTAGCGCTGGGCGAGTGCCCGGTAATCCAGCCGAGTAATGTCGCAATTCACGGTACGATTGTAAAATCGATGGTCAAGTGATTCTAGCGCGCTTTTGGGCGCGTCTTCTCGCGTTGCGATCCTCGGTTAAGCGTCTCGCGGGCTTAAGGCCGTCGTTAAACGCTGCGGCATCGACGAGATCCGGCCAGACCTGCGCGATCCGGTCCAAGAGGCGCTTCAGTGCCTTGTACGCCGGATAGGTCGGATCCAAACCGTAGTAAAGCATGTGCCCGGATTTGCGAACGGAAATGATCTTTTCGTCGAGCATCCATTTCATTCGGCCGTGGAGCGTGTACGGCGCGTGCTCCGGCCGCAATCGGTTGAGAGATGCCACGTCCATCTCGGCTTCCGGCACGGCGTTCATCAGCAGCAATGCTTTAAGTAGAGTCGGCGTGTTAAAGATGGCATTCGGATCATAGTTTGTCCGTGGATCAGCGAGGTCGCGGACTCTCGTCACAGGCTGGCTGGCAAGAGCCAAGAGCACCGCACGAAGTTCACGGTAAGCTGGAAAAGCGGCGTTGAGGCTTACCATGATGCGCTTCCGGGTGCCGTGACTCTTTCCGCCTGTGCCTCGATTGCCGATTTGCTCTTGAGTGGTCAGGATGCCGGCCTTCACGAGTGGCCTTAGCATCTGCTCGTCTCGCGTGAGCATGGTGACCGCAGCGAGCTCCGTCCGTTTCATGGGGCCGTGAACGGCGAGCGTCTGAAGTACTCGTTCCTCAACCGCATAGCCGAAGAGACCGTTGATGTGGTGGTCGTCTTGACTCCGCTTTTTGAGTCTGAAGCGCGCGTGGATCTCTTCACGCAGTTCCGGCCTCAGGCGCAGATAGGCGTCGTAGAGCCGCTCGAGCTGCGGTAACCATGGAGCGGCCGTGAAGTAGAAGCCGCTGCGAGTGTCGAGGATGCCGTATTCCGTTAGCCGCTGGAGGGAGCGCTCCACGGCCGTCATCGAGCCGTATGGCACGGCTGCCGCAAGTTCGCTTCGAGTGGTCTTGCCCCGGAGAAACCGGGTCGTTGCCAGTACTAGCGTGTTCACCTCGCTGCCGGCGAGCAACTCGACCTGGTATTTCTTCCTCGGTTGCGGGGGCGGGGGAGTCTCCTTCGGCATCTTGTTGTCGATCGGAAGCGGATAGTGCTCGCCGATTGTGCGAGCGAGGGCGCGTGCCTCTTTCACGAGCGGGAACGACTCGTCGAAGACGACGGCGTAACCTCGCGGCCCTACCCCTTGGACTGTTTGAATTTGGAAGCGGCGGAGTATGCCCAACGCTTCCCGATCAGGCTGGTAGAGGGAGTTGACTGCGGTATGCCCGAGTGAGGCATTGATGTCGGTTTCTCGAAGCACAGCTCCGTTAGCCGCGATGGCGGCATAGACGTATGTGTTATGGCCGAAGACCCGTGGAATCTTGCTGCGTACCGCAAGAACCTTTGGGCGCAGTGTCTTCCCGTGCTGCTGCATCTTGTAGCGCGTGGATTCTAGGACGGCTTTGCTTGGGCGACTCTTCCGACGTGGCAAGGATGACTCAGATCGTCGCCATCTACGCGATCACCTGTTCCCTGCTATGTCCGGGATTGGGCGGCAACGAGATATGATGTTAGAGCTTTGATCGTCGGCGCTGGCAGTAACGTTGAGAGTTGCGCTTCGAGTGTCCGCAAGAGCGCATCGAAGTGCGGATTCTGGCTGACCGTAGCGACAGGCAAGCTGCTCTTTTGAGCGGAATCGGGGAGCTCACTAGGTCGAGCGCCCGCTGGAATGCCGAGTTCCATTTGGAGGAAGAGACATTCCATTGCATCAGGCTCAGGAGCGAAAGCTGATTGTTCATCGGGGACACTAGTCGCTAGCGGCAGAACGCGGCGTCAGCGGAAATAATTTATCCGTAGCGGTTTGGGCTAGGCCAAGCACCGCACCGACGGAAAAAGCGAAGCTGTTGAGCGTGTCCTGAGGCCAGGCGCTTAGGTCAAGCCCTGGCGTGCACTCGTTAATTGTTACGCGGACTTGCGTGTAGGTCGGATTGTCAGCATTCGCATCGAGGGAAGATCCCAGACCTCCTTCCAGAGAAACCGCGCGTTTGATCGGAACCATTTTCGTACCATCAAACCTGTACTTATCACCGAGTAGCTGGTGCGCGAGCAGATTCCGGTGCTTGTCGATATTGTCTAGAGCGCTAATCACGCAAAGAATTTCTCCCTTTCCTCCGTAAAACGGTTCGACTGCGGAAAGGAGGTCGACCCATGCTCGTCCGATACTAGCAACCTCCTTCGTTACCATCGTCGCAGCAAAATCCTCGGAGGATTTTCCGGTTGGGAAATCAACGACTCGAAGCACCTTCTTGCTGGCGCCATTGTGCTTTGCGACTAAAAATGCTAGATGATCGAGCGCGCTGCGGAGATTATGCACCGCATCGCCTACTATGCATACGAGCGATCCAGGGATGGGCTCAGGTCGAAGAAGAAATGCTCGGCGGATGCTGGGAGAGTCGGGATCAGGAACAAGCCGGTAGGCGTGATCTCGCAGAAACTCGGTCAAATGCGACTCGAAGTCCGCAATGTGACCTTTGGCCCTATCAAGCTTGTCCCGCGCTCCAGCTAAGAAATCCAAGCTCCGCCTTCAGCTATGGGCTGGCACTTATAACGTACCGCCGGTACGACGAGAACACCAGATATAGTTTTTATATACACTCTGTTTCTCTGCAAATTTCGCTACTCCATAGATCGGTTAGTTGCAGACACATCCGATTTTGGAAGATTAGAAAGCGAAGGACTACGTTTCCTGCGAACTCATTGCAGAGTTCGGTGGACTAGCTCCCTGAATCTCGCGGCTCGCCCGTTTTACGCTCCTTAAGCCGACGTTCATGTTCCGAGCCGTCCGTGGGCCCGAGGTCCTGAATGTTGGAGGCGTTGACGATTCTGTAGTGTCCGATATACTCCCCATCCAACGATACTTGTTCGCCATCTAACCCCGAGAGGTCGACCTGTGATCCGCCGCCGCCTGGCATCCCTTGAAACACCGTACACGGAACATACGAACCATCGCCTTCTGGATCGGTAAAAAAGTAATCGTTGGGATCCCCAGGACTACCTTCGTTGTGAGCCACGTTTCCAGTGAACTGCTGCATTACGGTGCGTACCTCCTAATTATTGCTAGTAGAGGGATATATGGCCCCGACGAGCCAGAACTCTGCTTTCCTTGTCGCTTCTAAACCTCGGGCGGGGTCACGGTTCTACCTATTCCCAGCCCTGCTCATCATTTCACGCGGGCACGAGCCTTCGGAGGCAGCTGATGTGCCAGCCAAATATTTGATAGCTTAACCCATGTTGCCGGGGGTGGTGTCTCTACAATCAGCACGTCGCGGAAGTTTGACAGATTGTAATAGTCGAGATCGCCGAAGTAATAGATTCCCGGGCTTAGTGTAAAGGTCTGCGAGTAGCATTGCTGGCTGACGGGCGCGTTGATGCGGCCAGTCGACCAGAGCTTGCTCGCGCTCACCGCGGTTGCCGTCGGCGAGGCCGCCGCACTCGGGAACGTGTACGGCGTTTTCGGGAACGAGTCACCCTTGAATCCGACGGCCGAATGGAGCGCACCGCCGGAATCGACGTTGGTGAACTGCAACACGTTTTTTGATGTGATCGGCGCCAGCACGCCCTGGCTGAGCCACTTGTCGATCAGCATGGCTTGGCTCGAGAAGCTGCCGCCCTCGACAACGGTATAGCCGTTGATGGTGTTGTAGTTGGGATCCGAGGTCGGGCCGATGTTATTGCCCATCGCAACCACGACAAGGTTCGTGTTCGTCGTGGGCGTACCGCAGACGCCAGGAGTCGGTGAGGTCGTAGAGGAGGACGTCGGCGTCGGTATCGGACCACTCCCTCCCCCGCCAAGATTGAGCTTCGCACAGGCGGCGAAACCGGCAGCCGCCATTACCGCAATCCAATACCGTGCGAGTTGTCCGCTTCTCATGGGTTCAGCAGCGATAAGGGAATGGGCAACGCAACCGTCGCGCCCATACCGGTCGTAGCCGTGAGCGTGAGCGTAACGGAAGCCTGACCGATCGGCAACCCCGCGGCGGAGAACGGGAAACTCCCTTGCCACTGGCCTGCGCCGACGCTCTGCAGCGACGCCATCGGCAGCAGCGAATTCGGTCCAAAGGTCAGTCGGGCGACGTTGGTGGTCGTGATTGCGGCGATCGTCATGGGTTCTCCGTTCTTTACGACCGATGGTGAGACTTGAACGTAGAAGATCTGCGGCGCCGCATTGGGCGCAGCGTAGTTGTTTTGGGGCGCTTGACCAAACGTGTAGACGTTGGTTTGCGAAAACGCTGACGGCAACGGCGCCGGCGTTGGTCCGGCGGGCGACGCGATCGGCGAAGGCTTCGCGGTGGCTACTCCGCCCGGAGGCGGCGTGTTGGACTGCGGCCGAACGGAGGGCGTTGGGACGCTGACCGGCTGCGGCTCGGGTGCGGGGGCCGGGCGCTCCGCTGACGCTGGTAGCTCGGTAGTGACTCGCCGCGGAGGCGGCAGTTGCGTCCCAGGCGGGAGCGTGGGAAGCCCCTCAGGTCGGGGAATACCGAGTTTCGTGGATCCGATTCCACCGCTCTCTCCCGGAAGCACGATGTGCGGCGTTACCGTGACGATCAGCTCGTTACGGGTCTTCTGCACGTTCTGATAGGTGAAGAGCGCTCGACCGATCAGCGGTAGATCTCCCAGGAACGGAATCTTCTGTACCGAGCGAGAGTCGAGGTCTTCGATGAGGCCAGCGATGACGATGGTCTGTCCGTCGTGCAGTCCGACCGTGGTGGTCGTGTCGCGCGTCTGGATGTTCGGCACACCGGCAGCGCTGATAGCAGCGATCGAGTTGACCGACGGGTGAAGCGTGACGGTGATGTAGTCGCCGTCGTTGACCACCGGCGTGATGTCGAGCGTTACGCCGGTCTGAAAGCTCTGGACCTGGGTCGTCGCAACGGTCCCGGTGCCGCCGCCGGTTGTTGTGAGAATGTTCACCGTTTCGCCGGCCCGCAGGGATGCCGTACGCCCGGATACCGTCGTGATGCGCGGATCCTCCAGGATTCTGGCCTTGTTGTTGGCGATGAGGAAGTTCAGCTCGGCTGCAAACGAGATCGGCGTGCGAATGAGCGGAAAGAAGTTGAGATAGGGGATCTGCTGCCCAGCCCCCGGCACCGTGTTGCCGAGCGGATAGAGTGGCGGCACTTCGGTAAAGGTCGTGCTAACGGCGGCTGCGGGAAACTGGAGCCCGAGCTGCTTGACGGTGCCCTCGTCGACCTCCAGCACTTCGGTATCCATCGCCACCATGGTTTGCGGGCGATCGAGTTTGTCGATAAGCTCTTTGGCGAGCTTGATGCTGTAGGGACTTCCGGTGAGCACCAACTCCGTCGAGTTAGGCGGTACGATGATGTGCAGGTCGGAAGCCGATCCTTGCAGCGCCTGGGTCACCGTGCTGGCGATGTCCGCCGCAGTTGTGGAAGGTCCGCCTTGCAGCCCGGGAACGGCAGCCTTCAGCTCCACGACCTGGATTCCGGACGCGGCTGGACCACCTCCCTCGGTACCCCCCGCGCCGGGCGGCGGAACGTCGAGCTGGCTGACCGCATCGGCGATCCGACGCTGAGTCGTGAGATTCGATGTCACGGTAATCGCGTTAAGATCTGAATCGACGGCCAACGGCAAGCCCGGAAACGACCGCTGAAACAACTCAGCGACCGATGCGGCATCGATGTACTTGAGGCGGTAGACCTGCGTGTACTGCGTGCCCATCTGGGGCACGTCGAGCTCGCCGATGAGCTGCTTGGCATGCTCGACGTCGTCGGACGGCCCGGACAACAAGATCTCGCTGCCTGAAATCGCCACCTTGACGTTGGGAGCCTCATTGGCCACAGCACGCGCGACTTGCTTGACGTTGCGTTGCGTGACGCGCACGGCTTCGGCCGGATAGCGCGGCTTGGGCGTCGGCGTTGGCGGCGCCGTATCGATCGCTGCTACGATCGCTTTGATCTGCGACATGTCGGCGGGCGAGGCCATGATAATGATCGTCTTATTGGGCGCCACGACGATGCGTGCTTGTGGGAAGACTCCGCCCAAGCGGCCGGCAACGGTTTGCGGCGAAAGCACTTTGAGCTGATACGTATCGACGCTGGTTGCGGTGGGGTTCTTCGTATCGATACCGCTGGCGATGGTGCGCATCCCTTGCTCTTCATAACCGGGTGCGACGACGATCACCGCATTGGCGTGTGCGTCGACGGTCACTCGCGCCTGCGGGTACACGCTGCGTAGAATTGTTGCACCGCGTTCGGCCGAGATGATTTGGAAGGTGATCACGATGGGCGGATTTGGCGTAGGTGAAGGACTCGGCGTCGGATGAGAGCGCGATGCGCTCACCGACGCCGGCATAAGAGCGGCGAACAACGCGAGGCAAAACACGGCGCAGCTTAGCAACAAAGCTAAGCGGGCGGCCCGTAATGTGGGAGGCGAGGGCACCACAAGCTCCCATTTAGAAGGCAAGCGGTAGTCACCTTTGCGTCAATGGCTAAAAAGCACTAGCTCGGGCTAACCGTAAAGGCCAATTTCGTGGGTAAATGGCCGTAATATGGGCTTTTTTCGACTAGCAAGGAATGGCTAGTCCGGACTCGAAAGGAGGCGGCCGGTCGCAAGCGAGTTTGACGGACGGGTCGCCGCCGGCAAGCTTGCGGGCACGATCGATTCGCCGTTACGGAGGTTGCTTCAGTGCGCCGTTACTTAGCTGGGTTGCTTCTATTGCTGCTGGCCGGTCAATCGTCGGGCGTAGCCTTGGCGGGAACTGCGAGTCTCTCGGTACGTACTCTAAATTTCGCGGCACTCGCTGAATCAGTGAGATCGATGGTTGCCACTGGCGGATTCTCTTCCGGTGGACTCCATGCGCGGGTGAACCACACGCCGCTGCCACGTCGACCGGTAGCCGATTATGGGAATCCCCGTCGCTACGCGCGCCTTATTCCCAAGCCTCACGAGCCGGCAATGCTCGTGCGCGCGGCACGACCCATCGATCTGGTAAAACTACGCCGCGCGGAGCGCCGCGAACACCGAGCGATTCAGAGCGAAGTCACCATGTTACGGTCGCGGACCAAGTTGGGTATGCATCGTGCCGGCAAAACGGTGCTGGCCCCGTCGGTGACTGGCATCTTGCCGTGGTGGACGTACGAGGCCCGCTCAATTCCGGGCGTGGGCCAAGCACTGGTCAACATCGCCAATCTCAACTTTCTGATTGAGGCGAACGACGTCGATATCCCAGCTGGCGGCCTCGACCTTGCATTTCGGCGAATATACAACTCCGAGTCGGGTCACGATGCGGTCAATACTGACGGGTCGGGGCCATCCGTATTTGGCAACCGTTGGACCAACAACTTCGACGTTCACCTCGGGTGGACGCCAGGCGGCCAGAACACCGGAACGGTTAGCGTTTATACTGGTGATGGCGCTCGTGACGACTATACCTGCACGATCAACCTCGTCGCGACTTGTATGTCGGACACGCCCGGCGTGTACGAGATTCTGGCGACGACACAGCTCGGCAGCAACGGTATCGCGTGCCAGTTGCAGTGGACCAAGAAGTCGGGAACGAGCTACGTTTTCGACGCCCCGTATTCTAACTGCCCGACTAATCAACCGGGATATTTTGGGCGACTGCTGGCGATCTCCGGGCGCAATGCGAACTTTTGTATTAACCTAGCATATAGCTGGTATCCAGACGCCACCAAACCGGAAAATATTGCGATGATTGTCGCGACACACGAGCCTGACGGCGCCCAGCTAACGATGACCTTCGGCCAGGTTGCGGGCTCTAGTCCCACCATCACCGAACTGATGTCGATCGCTCTGCCGGATCAGGAGACGGTCAACTACCACTATTCCATCAACGGTGAGGTTGACGACATCGATAAGCCGGGAAACGCCCCGGTGCTCGTGAACGAGACAATGCCGTCATATTTTCTCGATGGAGCGCCTATCGCCACCGGCAATCTCCCAGAGACCTACGACATTGGACCTCCCGGGGTGATGGAAGTATGCGGTCCGCGCGCAACAATTTCCAACATCGACACAAATGGAAATCCCGTGGATGGGGCTTGCGTCGACTTCGACTATACCAACCATCAGCTCTCCGACTGGTTTACTCGCGGCGTACTTAACCCAACGCCTCAGGATAATGTTTTAACACCCTCGGCAATTCAGCCTGACGTTAGTGGCGGCTTTATGCCGTGGAACGACACGCAATTCTTTAACGATGTCGTCCAGGGATGCGGTGGTCTTATGTCTGAGATGGGCGACGCGTATGGCCATCTAGCGCAATGGTGTTACGACGGGAGCAGTCGTGTGATTCAGACGTCCGTTGCTGTCTCGGCGTCGAGCTCGTTGACGACCTCTCAGACGTGGGATGCTAACAACAACCTCACCAGCACGACCGACGCGCGTGGCTACACGACAAAGATGGGCTACGACGGCAACGGTAATACCGTCGAAATCGTCCTTCCTAAGATGACGACGTATCCGGGGGGATTGATTAACCCAACGAGCTTCTATGATTACGACAGCTACAACAATGTAAGGTTTTATTGCGATCCGGCCAATAACGGTAATAACAACGGATGGCAGGTACCGGCGGACAACTTGTGCCAGACGTATGGAACAAACCACGCCAAGTTTATTTTTAACACGAACGACGGTGCGGAGCCGTACGGCTGCCTAATCGAAATGGACGCATTCGGCGGCTACGCTCGAACCATCGGCTATTCCGACTCGAACTGTGGAACGGGTCTTCCCACCGATGTCAAAGGCACTGCGATCGCTCAGGACAATAATCGAATCCCACACCAAAAGTTTGCCTATACTACCGCCGGCAACTTGTATACGTACACCAGTTACCCCACGAGCAATACCCAATGGGTGTTGCAATACACTACTGATGGAATGAACCGCGTGCGTCTGCGGACTGATCCAGATGGCGTCATATCGCACTCGTGTTATAACCTTGATGGGAGCGTTTTCTACAGCGAGACTGCGTGGCAAAATAAACTGGATGGAGGACCATCGTGCCCGCAGGACTCGGATCTAAAGGCGGGGGCGACGCCACCGCCCTATGCGGTTGCTATTGGGTATGATCCGGACGGCGATATCGCGACTGAGACGCACTATCATAATTGCGCGAATTCAACCTGCGAGACTGCTGAGTCGACTAAGTCTTGGTGCACACCGAGTGTGGCCGTCGCCCAGGGCACAACCTGCAGATACTATGATGGGCTCGATCGGCTCGTTGAGGTCAAGCAGCCGCAAGATGGGGAAACGGACGCCTACAAATACCCCTGGCTGACGAGGTACCTGTACGACCTGACGGGGAAGCAACACGACTTCGGCACAGCTCAATTCTACGCGTACGGGAACCTCTTCAAGACTCAGGAGTTGCTTCCCGCGGTCGCAACCATCACGGGAGGTGATCCGATGCTTTCTGTGATCAATAATACGTTCGAAGACGTCACAGCAACAGGTTACGATGGAGCTGATCGCGCCGTGGCAAAATATACAACCGTTGCTGGAAACGTCGACACCGAAGCGCTGACTTGGGATGCGACTCCGCTAGGAAATGGCAATGTCGCGGGCCTGTTGGGAACAGACTGCGTCACGCCAAAATCGACGCAAGTGTGTAAAGAGTTCGACTACCGCGAGGATGGAAAAGAGAAAACCTTCGAGTCCCCCAGCGACGGATCAGCTTGGACTCGCACGTATCTGTATGATCAAGATGGTCGCCCGACACAAATTACAATGGGAGCTTACAGCAACCCACAGCAGTACACCTATAACGTCGATGGGCGTCTTTCAACCTCGACTGATCCGAGCGGCGACGGGGGCGATAGCATGTCACCCGCGACGCTCACTCATCACTATTATGGTGACGGAACTCTCGAGAGTCTCGACGTCGACTCGTCGAAGCTCAGCCAACCTGGACTGTTCAGTTACTCGTACCGCCAAGACGGCCGAGTCGGAATCGAGGCCATCGACGACGGGAAGGTTCTGGGTCTCATTAAGGCTGGAACTACAACCCTGACCTACACCTATACGCCGACCGGCCGAATGACAAAGCGCGCCGAAAGCGGCGTTGCTGCGAATCCAACTAACACGACCATGATGTACGATAGCTTTGGGCACGTAAGCAGCTCCACTTCCCCAGCGGCGGCGCTCTCTGGCTATTCGTATAGTGCAGAGGACGAATTGCTCAGTGTCAACCCGCCTGGCAGCCCCAACTGTACCTGGACCTACAGCTTGCGCGGCGAGCTGTGGGTATCAAGCTGCGGCGGAGGAGGAGCATACTTGGCCAACGGAGTCGTAGTCCATACGCAGCCCAATTCCGGGAAAGCGCAGTATTCTTGGGACACCGGCATGGCGGTCGTTAGCACTTCTGTTCCGGATCCAGCCCTGTGCGGCTACACCTGCTACAACTCCGCGTGGGGTCATAATGGCGCTGGGCAAATGATCGGCCAGTCTGCACCATTCCAACCAGTTGCGCATGGATCACTGGAGGACGCGTGGGTGTACCGTAGTTACGATGCGGAAAATCACCTGCTCAGCACGGCGATGCAGTCCGCGACAACGAATACCAAGGCAGTAGTGAACTGGGGCCCTAACGGTCATCCGATTCTCGTAGGTACGTTTGACAGCGCGGGAAAGCAGCACAACGAGGTCCTACACTGGGACGGCGACCAACTGCTCTTTGCCAACGACGGAACGACAGGGACACTCGATGATATCAAGATCGGCGCACAGGGTGACATCTTGCCAACCGATCTAAAAGGATATCACGACTTGACGTTCTACGATCGCGGGCCCGGCGGTGTCGTCATGGGTTGCCACAATGCGCAGGCATCAAGTTACGCAGGAATCACTGATAGCTGGACGATAGACTTCTATCGGGGTGGAGGGAACGTATCGCTCTCGCCATGCCTCCAAAACGCGACCGGTCCAGAGCCGGACTCGATTGACTGGTTCGGATCGCCGTATAACGATACGGGTGGCTCTGAGGTAGGACACCCAATGGGGCAGGGAGGCGCGCTCGGTATGCCACGCACCGATGGCCTCACTGACAACTTTGATACTATCCAAGGCGTGCGTGCATATGACAATACGGCCGGCTCTTGGACGACTCCCGACGCCTTCGCCGGCGACGTACAAGACCCAGCATCGCAGAAGTCCTACCTGTGGAATGGCAATAATCCGGTTAGTTACGGCGATCCGAGCGGATTCGATGCGTTCCAAAGCGTCGATGGAGGCGGTGCCCAGCCGCTGTTCGAAGATGCGAGCTTGATTGGGACGGTTGGTCTTGATATACCGCCGTTTGGACAAGCTATGACGAACGTCATTTTACCTAGCGGTGCGGGCAGCGGTGCACCTGCTGGAAACTCTAACGTGCCCACTGGTTTAGCTATTGAACCTTCGGTGTCTCCGATTAATGGATATCAGTACAGTTACCAGTACCAACTTTTAAATTCGGAGCTGCAGCCAGTGGCCGGGAGCGGATATGCCGCGGAGGAGGATGTCTATCCGGTCGATTGTAATGATTGCACCTCAAATGGACAATTTGTCCCCTTCGGGGGCACCGCGGTACCTGATACCGTTGGTCTGGGCTCAGCTCCTCCCCAGGGCGCTAGCGGGTCGTTGATGTCGTTCCAAACGTTTTTGATCGAGTATAATCGGACCGTGTATAGCCTGCCAAACGAGTTAGTGCACCAAGTTGATTTCGTTAACGGCACCGTAACCACTAGCGTCTTTCAGATCGTGCCGGACCTCCCATCATGGCTCTAAAGACCCTGCTAGCCGCGCTGACCATTCTTGGCATAGCCTCCGCCCCGGCGCGCGCTGGAAACGAGAGCGCAGTAATTGGTTACCTACGACCGGCCCTCAAGTACGTCGGTGGTGCCGCCAGACTATACTATGCTGCTACATGCCAAGCGACAACTAATGCGCTTGCCCCCGACAGGCTTCTTTTCCCTCCCGTTGATCTCCAACCGCCTCCGCAGGGAGCCACGGGAATGGCCGCGCTCCAGCAGATCTTTCGGGATGATCCGCATGTCACTATTACACAAGACCGATCCGGAATGCTTAGAATTACAATTGGAAGTGTTTCGACCGAGGTGCTGCACACAAGAATACCGCTTCTAATGCTGGATTCGCGCGAGCAATATCTCCCACTGGCCGCGGTCCTCGCGATCGAGCGGACGGCGGAAGTCCTTGCCGCGGAGCGCGGCCTGAACCTTGGCACGCCGCAGAGAATGGTGGATATCATTGGCGGACCGGTCGAGGGGGCGCCTCACCTTCCAAAGCTGACGCAACAAGTCACGGTAGACGATGCGCTAGACTCCGTCGCGAGAACTTTCAAAGGCATCGTCACGTACGGCATGTGCAAGCAGCCTGACGGCAAAGGTCTATTTCAGCTTGGCTTTATATATGGCTCCTAGATGCGTCCCCTAGGACGCCTCCATTCCGCATGTGTCCTTTGAGATAGCATGTGGCGGGTTTACGATGCGTTTGATCCAGTTACGGGACGAATCGAATTCTACCACCTGATACGCATTGATCGTGCGAGACGGCTAAAAGGTCTTAGCGCCGAGGTTTTCATTCCGATTCCACGCAACGCGACCTTCGAAATCAAATCACCTGCGAACATCGGAGCCGAACACGGCAGTCGCCATCAACTTAGGAAGCCGTATCAGCGACGATGAGTTGCTGGATCTCTCGCAGCGCAATCCCCGGATATCAATGCGAGCGTGGCTCTAGTGGTGCGCTGATCGTGTCTCCAAATGAAGCCGAGACCGCGGACGTCGCGAAGTAGAACTCGCTGGTCAGCTTGGTGCGTGGAAGAATGAGCACGATCTAGGACCGATTTTCAACTCGAGCACCGGTTACCGGATGGGTCGATTCGATCGCCCGATGCCGCATGGTCGCAGGTGTCTTGACGGACACCCGGCGTGCAAGGACTTGGCGGTGCTCCCCGTAATGCTCTAACTGAACCGACACGAAAAAGCAGTGTTAATAGCGACCCGGCAGAAATGGCCTAGCACGTGAGTCTCTTTAACGTTCCTATCGCCGAGGAAGACGGCCTGATCCTGGGCCGTGCCGCGCGATTATTTATCGACGAGGAGGACGCAGCAGCGCGCGCTGAACTTACAAAGCTTTCGCCGGTTGATCCCGTACTGCCGCCTAAGTTTGTCTCCTCGGCTGGCATATCCGTCCCTGATGTAAAGCGGCCGAACGTGACTCCTTCGATTCTCACGCCGGTCTTGCAGCGTGATCACTGGTGCTGCCGCTACTGTGGGCGTAGACTAGTTATCGCTGGCGTTCTTGAAATACTAGGCGTTCTCGCTCCGCTCGAGTTTCCGTTTCCTCGGGGCCATCATCTGCCGGCAGCTCACACCCACCCGGCGGCGCGCAGGACTTATCCGGAGGTTGACCATGTGCACGCTGGTTCGACCGGAGGTCATTGGACCGATGCGACCAATCTTGTTGCGGCGTGCGTTCCCTGTAATGAGCGCAAGGGCGATCGGGGCGGCTGGATTGTGCAGCCGTCTGTGCACGAGGCTTGGACTGGCCTTATCGAATGCTATCGCCCTTTAGTGCTGCGTGTCGGCGTTGAGCGAGCCTATCACCGAAACTGGTTCCGCGCTTTAGATCTGTAGATTGCCGGATGGTTGTGACAGATAGTCCACGTAATGCTGCAGCGATTTGCGAATCTGAGTAGCTATGCGTCCAGGCGCGGCACCTGCACGGGTCGCGCGTCACGGAGGTCGTGTTGCCATCCAAGGCGTTCGCTTTGGCGGGCTTGGCGAAGCCCGGCATGCAGGGCGGTGCCGGTGAGAAGAGCACTTATCACGTTTATAGCTGGATAGAGGTCTAAGCACATAATTAGAGGCGTCGTCGGAAAAACCACAAGCAAATCAGCGGCGTACCTCCGTACAACGCGCTACGCGCGGCGGCAACAACGCGCCTCAGTGAGGGGCGCCCCGATTCCGCCGCTGCTCGGGCCCTGCACCGACGTGCTGGCCGCGCTCGCCGCCGGTCCACTACGCAGAACTAATTTGGAGACACGGTTTCATGAGTTGCGTGTCGCCAGAGTCGCCAAAAGGGACACGGCCGGATTGATGACGACCTGGCCTTTACCGTACCTTCAAGTCAGACGAGGGTCCGGTATAGGACGCGGCAAGGCGTAACGAGGATACGCCGTCGCGCTCAATCCCGCGTTTCCCCTTGCCAGCGCTGTGTGGTGCCTACCACGGCGAATCGCGCAAGTTTACGCAGTGGCCGTGGACAGTGACGTTAGCCGTTCGGAAGCCGCATTAATTGCGTCCAACGAGCGCGTTGAAGTCTATCGGCTATTCGGCTCCCGCGTCAGGACCAAGATACTGATTGCATCGTACTGCCTCCGAGGGCGAGCACGCAGCTCCACGCTCTGCCATGCCGTGCCCGACGAATCCCCGTTTTCAGTCAAAGGCGTGGTAGCGGCGTGTATCCGGGCTGGCATCCTAATAAAGTCCGATGGAGGTGTGTTTTGCTGACACGACATGGAGCAAAGAACTCGCGGCGCAGATCGCCGACCGTTGCGGTCTATCCTGCCTTTCCCTAGGCGCCCCCGGCCGTTGGTGTAGGGAAGACGATTTGCAAGTGAATCCGCGTGATGCAACGCAAGAGGGTGGACCATCGTCCAATCTCGACGCGGTGCTTCACGTCGTCTCGATCCGATGGCAAGGTGCCGTCTTCAAGTAGGCTGTGCGCGATAGAAGTACGCAAAGGTCTGATGAACTTAACAATAACGTCGTTTGTCGTCATGCCTCGCGCTTCTATCGGCGTGTCCTCGAGGCATACATGATCCTCCAGTGCGTATGATCGAGGGAAGGCAGATTTGAACCAAGCGATAAAGTCGGCATCAGCCTTGGGGATGACGATTACCTCTAGGTCAGCGTCGCTCTTGCCGTCTTTGGTGCGCTTCCACAATTGCTCGACAATGGATGCGAAGCAGAGAAAACGCCAGTTTGGATCGTTGGAGCTTATACCATCCCTATAGCGATTGAAGAGGATTCGGGCCTCCGATGGTAACGCATGCGGCTGCAGCAACGTAGTTGTAGGATGAAACGGCACGATGATATCGCGCTGAACGACGCCGGTGGCGACTTCGTGAACGACAGTATGCGATATGTCGAGGGGAATATCTGAGGAGAAGGATAGCGCGCTGATCTCAGGGACGAGTAGCGTCTTGGCTCGGTTGCCAGCATCTAGTATCGAATCTGCCACTAGACGCACTCGAAAGTCGCTAAGGAAGCCTTCCTTGTTAGGCGAGCCGAATGCCTCGAACGTTTTCCCGTCGGCTGACACATAGAGTTTGAATTTCGTGTCCGCGCGATTGAAACGAGGGTCGTGGAAAGTGACAGCCGGGTTGGCAATGCCTAGAAAGGACGAACCAACGTGTTCGTCTATCCCGACGGATACACTTGATTCATTCAACGTGGTTCCGGGCCGGCGGAAGAAGAAGACAATTTCGTAGTCCCCAGAGCGACCTTCCTTGGGAGCCTCTCTGCCATCTGAGAAGATGGGGGCGATCAAGATATGGGCTTGCTCGCCGGCGACACCTAGTTTTGATAATGGGATCGTCGTGCGCGCGCTAGCTGGGTTTGTTTTCACTTTGCCCGCATTCGCTGCATCCTCCGCGTAGCAGCAATTCTTGTAGCGTTTGCCGCTTCCGCAGTGACATGGCTGTCGCCGTCCCAATGTGTTCACGTGAGGCCGTCGTTCTCGATTCAGAGTCTACTGCGGCTGCCCTAAGACCAGGTACGGCCGTATGGAGTCGAGTTCTGCGGTTGAGATAAGCCGCACGAGCATGGCTTCCGGTGATTGAAGAAGCGCGTCGACTGTTGTGATTCCAGCTGATCTCAGGGATAGACATGCGGCCCTATTCAAGGGTACGGGAGCATTCACGAGATCAAGACTGTCTGCTGGAACGCCTAACTCTAGCTGGAGGAAGAAGCGGTCCATCGCATCGGCCGGAGGTGCGAAGGCTGGATGTGCTATACGAGAAAGTTCGAAGATAGAGTGGAGTCGGAATCTTGAGTTGTCCGCGGTTCCCGTGATATCTCCGGCGCCGACTCCGTAAAAACGTGCGTTTGAAGTGAAGTCGCTCTCGATCCGATTGATCGGCGTCCCATTTACATACGCGAGCACAATCAACGCTCTTTTCGCTCGCGCCCAAACATCGCTTGCTTGTGCGGCATTCTGTTGGAGGCACGCAGCCACGTCATTACCAAATCGTCGTGTCGCTTCGCCGATCCAGCGTCCCTCCGGCGAACCATTCCGCCTGTTCATGGGAATGTAGGTATCGGACTCAGGGACGATCTGCGACAATGCCATAAGTTGCTCTGGGGTTAGTTGCCGATTCAGACGTCGCACGGTCCCGAGTATAAGAAGGCAAGATTCCAAGGAGATACTCGCTGTGCCGCACGCTTTTCCGAGCAACGTTAGGCCGATTCCAGATGGATCCTCGTTGATGAGACCCTCCTGTTGCATCCTGGCAAGTAACGCCGTTACTTGCGCCTCGACCGTGCCCAGAAAGTCAGGACTGCAAAGGGATGCCACGTAACCACCAAACGAGTTCAAGAGCAAGGCGGCCACTTCGTTACGTGGCACGCGACTAAGTTGCCGAAGTAGCCGGATCATCCACGTTGGGATATCTTTTGCCTCGAACGTTGAATGCAACGCTGGCGGCGCGCCGAGGACGTACCGGTCAACCAGTGCTCTGCGCTGCCAGCTGCTTTCAGCGATCATGATCGCTCTACCCGCTCCTTGATACCCGAAGCGTCCTGCTCGCCCAGCCATGTTGCGGACCTCGCCAATGGACATCGGTGGGTTTCCGGGCGCAGCCCTCGTTGTTTCGGTGATGATTACGGCCGACGCTGGCGTATTGATTCCGGCGGCCATACTCGAAGTAGCGGTGAGCATCCGCACGGCTCCTTCACGGAAGGCGCGTTCGACGATAGTGCGCTCGTCTCGATTGAGATCGGAGTTGTGGAACGCCGTTCCGCCGGCAAGCGCATCGCGAAGGTCGGAGAAGAGTTAGAGAGATCGGCGCGTGGTAGCTGGCGTATTGCGCCGTTTGCGGCCGGCAGTCCAAGTTCACGCGCAAGATAGCCTGCAGATCCCTCAGCAGTACCGCGTTTGTTTCTGAAAACGATCACGCTACTACCGGGCATCTCGAGTAGACGATGGGACAAAGGTACGATGATGTCTTGAGCGCTAGGTTCGTTCCGGCGTTGGCGGACCTCACGCGCCTGAAGAAGTTGTTCAGTTCGCCTCGCTCCATTTTCGTCAATAAACTCATAAGTGCCATTCCTATCGATGGCGCCAAAAAGCAGCGGAACCGGGCGCGCCGTTGACGACAGAACTCTAACGTCAAGCCAAGCGGCGAACTCTTGAATATTTCCGACGACGGCAGAGAGCAACACCAACTGCGGGTTAATCCCAACGGCTCGCTTTGCGCGGAGAAGTGTCAGGATAAGTTCGACGTTGATTCCGCGAGTCGAGTCCGATATATACTGCGCTTCGTCGACCACTACAAGACCGAGTAGGTTCAACAAGGCTTCATTCGTGAGCGCCGTGCTCAGGAACATCTCGTAGGTCAGGAGAGCGATGTCAAACTTGCCCGTGACAAACGCCGAAAGATCATCGTGGTAGTCGCCGGTGCACCGGATGACGCGCATGCCAAGCCGATCGCCATACATGCCCCTGAAGTCATCGTACTTCTCGTTGACGAGCGCCCTGAGCGGCAAGAGGAAGACAGCCTTACGCCTATCGAGGACCGCCCTAATGCCTGCGAGTTCCCCAACGAATGTCTTGCCGGAACTGGTCGGAGCGATTACAAAGATCGATTGTCCGTCGAGCACGCGGTCCTGGTTAACCGCATCCAGCTGGAGAGGGTGCAAGTGATCATTGAAGGCGTCTCGCCAGACCTCCACGATCTCTTGGGGGATTCCAAATAGTTCCAGTTCAGACACATTTGAGATGCGCACGGCTCCATACTCAGGGAACGCCTTGGCGTAGGTGTCGCCACGCAGGAGTGTCGGAAGGGTGAAGCCGCCGTCGACGTAGGTAGTGGCAACGGGATTCTGCACAACACCCATGGCCGTAGCGTCTGTGCGAACCCGAGCAATGACGCGATCAACCATAGCGAGCACGCTTGTAGTGTTACCGTCCGTCAGAGCATCGATGATGGCGGCAGTTAGTAAGCCATGTCGTCTGCGTGGGTGCTCGAAAGCTTCCTCGTCCGGTCGACAGGCGGTGATGAGGAGCCTACCATCGCCTTGGATACCAGCGATATCAATGATGCCGCGGGTTTTCGGGGTGTCCTTGACGACTCGAGCCGGCGCCTCGCCTGAGAAGCAGCAGTCGATGATGCAAAATATGAATTTCGCCTTCGACGATCGGAAGAGCGAGACAATATCGTCGAGCAGGATGGCGGTATCGTCCAGCTTATGAATGTCGGTATCATGGGCGACGATTCGATGATCTTGCGTACCGTGCGTCGCGAAGGAGAAAATAACGGCATCATTATCGCCAGACTGTTCGAATGCTTCGGAGAGGCATTGCCGTATGCGGTTATGTCTCGCCTCCGCGTTTAAGAGCAGCGTACCTTCGATATCGGGTATGCCGTCCTTAAAGATCGCATGCATAGCGGTAGCGTCGCGGGCGGCTCCGCTCAAGCTCGAAGCTGTCGGATCCTGAAAGTCGTCAATGCCGACGAACCACCCGCGTACCCGCATCAGTCGATCGATCTGTCCGGCAGCGTGCGTAGAAATTGATACTGTGCTTTGATCGTGGGGCCGAGTGCAGTCGTGAATTCGGTGAATCCCCTATCGAGATTTGGATCCACCTTGCCGATGATATCGATGGACCACTCGTACGGGTGCACCGGGCCAAAGACGGCTTGGACGTTCGGCGGAAATGTTACCTTGAGGCGGACGTCCGCTGTTCCGGTCGCCTCGTCGTAGGCGTAGTCACCGTCATAAGTGCCGCCAAAGGGGTCCGCTCCGTAGGCTTTGCCGCCCTCCAAGATCATCGTCGCGTATCCAAGACCGCTTCCGGCATCGGTCTGCGAGTGATAGAAGACTGCGTACATGCCCTCACGCATTCGAGGGACGGCGTTCCTGAGGCGTTGCAGTTCTGTGTGCCGCACTGTCGCCGGCATTGCTTCGAACAGTCGAATATAGGCCTCAGCTGGTCCGGGAAGCGCCCGCTCCTCTGCCAGCCATAGGGAAACGGCCCGCGGCGTAACGTCAACGAGCTTCGCGAACTGACCCTGGGAGAGGCCAGCTCGTTCCAAGAAAGTTCGGAGATCCAACGCCCTCATGGAACGATGTTCTCATATTGATAGAACATTGTAAAGGTGCAGAGCTTAGTTTCTTACCTTGCATGCCTTGACGCAATGCTCCGAATCGCCGTACACTGACTTGGAGATGAAGTTCTCGCTCAGCATTGGAGGTCAGATGTACGAACGGTTTTCCAAATTGGCGGGCAGCGTCGCCGGGGGTAACCTCTCCTTGCTCGCAGCCGTAGCGATCAAGGAGCTGTTGAAGCGGAACCCTTCGGAAGTCGCAGATCTCGTGGCCCAGCAGCGATATGACCGACAGGCCCCGACCCGCAGCGCATGGATGAAAGCCTACTGGGAAGCGCTTGGGGTGCTGATGGGGCGCCCGGACGCTAGCATCATTGACAGCCCGTATTCTCCGCGGCAGTTCGATGGTCTGTTCGCGGTGCTGCTTCTTAATAACGTTGGTCGAGACGACGACGAGAACGATCCGTTCTTCCCTCATATCGGCCCATTGCCAGTGTTGCCCGGAAGTCCGCAACCCTTTACGTGGACGTTTCCACGCAATACAACGCCACTCGCGGCGGCGGAAGCGGTCGCTGCGAAGCTACGCGACTATGGTGTGTCCATTCCGAAAGGAAACGAGGTAAAAACCGATGGCTAGTCGCTTCCGGCCGACTTTTTCTTGTGCCGCATGACGGCTGTTCCTTCCTTAAAGCAGGTCGCCAAGAGATCGGCGAGCAAACGTGTTAGCGTCAGCAACGGCAAGCCCAATGCCCTCCCCAAGCTGGTTCTTAAGCCTACGAATCGCGCTGAAAGCGTTCTAAGAATGCCCGTGTATTTCGTGTAAGGCGAGCTTGCAGTGAATCATTAGTCGGTTTTTGCCCGGTGCGTTGTTTCTGAGGCGACCCTGCAAGGAGAGTAACGCCGTTGACGAGATGATTCACCGTCAGCGTCTCGCGCTCGTCTTGCGTAAGGGTGTTAGACTTTGCAACGGAAAGCGCAGCCCTAAAAGCGTGATTAAACTCGCGTGTTCCTACGGCGGAATCACGTATGGCGTTCCAGCGAGTCCAAGCTTCGTCAAACTCGGACAACTCGTTCTCGGTAACTAGTTCCCAAGCTTTCCAGGCCCTCTGACGCTCCTTTTCTATGATCTCGTCTTCCTCGGGAACGAGAGGCCGCATACTTCGGCGAAAATACTCGAGCTCGTCCGGATTCATCTCCGCGTGGGCGGTCATGAATGTATCGTCGAGAAACGGCGCAGCGTCGAAGACCGTCGGTATAAACGCACGGCGAAGCTGAGCTACTCTTTGGAAATCTCTACTCGTTGGTGGTCGCAGACTCAGGAGTGACGCGAAGAAGCCGGCAAAGGCGAAGGTTTGGCCGGAGGCCCAGAGAGCGATGGGACCACTGCTCCACCAAAGCCACGGATGGAGGCATTGCCCAATCTGAAAGCCGAGCTTGGAACGGGGCAGCCCGCCGCTACGTTTTCCGAGGTTACGCAGGCGCCTCTCGTGTGAAGCGCCTTTTTTGCTTGGATAGCGAGCCAAAATGCATCGATCGAGCCTTGGATAACTAATTTCCGTACCGGCGACGGCATAGTAGTAGCTCCAGCGGTCGAGGAGGAAATCATCCTCGCTATCAGCGCGCGTCATCGGTACTTTTCCTGCGCGAAAATTCCGAATCGGCACTTAAACAATCCTGCCTTGCGGTACGAAATAGCCCATTTCGTGCTCTTATGGTGCAAATGGCGCGGAATGAAGGTGCTGGGCAGAAGCCCGCTACGATTTCGATCCGTGAGGCCGCACGACGTGCTGGCGTGGGAATCCGTGCGATGCGCTCCGCGGTCCTTGGCGGTCAAGTTTCCTCGGTTCTCATCGGTAGCCGTCGCCGCGTCCTCTTAGAGTCGCTCGAGAACTTGCTGCTTGGGCGGGACCGAGCTGAGCCTAAAGGAGGCCCCTAGCGAACTCCCCACGCTGACAAATTCGCGGCGGCAAGGGATTAGCCGACTTACCTGCCGCCGGAGCAGGAAGAAAACCTCACGTTACTACCGCGAGGCTTCCTGGTCAGAGTCGGCAACCGCGTCTTTCGCTAGCGGGCGAGCGCGGGTGCTACGATCTGCCCCCATAGTACCATCGGGGGGCCGGAGGAGGCAAGTATGCTCCTACCCCACTCAACGCAAAATCGTCGCCAGGCTCCATTGTCGGGCTCAGAGGAACCCGCTCCCTTGGCTTGGGTGACGCTAAAGGGCGGCAGACGGTACGCATGCTGCACTTGCAGCGAGTACGAGATCAATAGCCTCTGCGGTCATGCCTGGATCCTTGCCCTGTTGCAAGTGCGATTGGATCAACTTGAACTGCGGCCCATGCCTACGTTGTATCTGGACTTCGATCCCGAGGCGGCCGTCATCTGCGCTCGACTGAGCTAGGCTTATGGAATTAGGTCCGATGATGTGCAGTCCGGGCGAAAGCCTCGGGCTGCACCAGAGCGCGGTGCGCCGCCTACCTGACGGGAGTTTGACAAGTCTGTCGGCCCCGCGAAGCCCTTCCTATGGGATCCAGCGAGTCGAAACCTCACGTCCCTCCGTCGACGATCTTGTTGGGCGGTTAGCGGAGGGCGTCACGAATAGCGCTCTTCTGATCACTACGCGTATGCTCGTCCTCCCTGGCAGCTTGGCTGTTAAAGCTGAGTGGAGTTCCGGACCGTCGCGCCTTGGACGCAGGCGTGGCTCGCATCAAGTGGACGTTCGAGGCGTGAATTGCGCGCGAAACAACCCAAGAGCCACATTCCTGCAGTACATCGACGATCGTCTAGTAGATCGCGACGTTCGAGCAGGATTTCGAGCTGTACGCCAGGTGCAACGCGCGCGATTCTTGGCGTGGCATACGTAGATGGCCCAAAGAAAAAAACAAAGCCCTGAACAGATACGAGCGGTTGAGAGGACAGCTCGGAAAGCTGCGTCGCGCCATGATCCCAGCGCGCTTGAGCGCCAGCATCGGCAAAACGTCATCGACCTCGCGAAAATGAAAATCGCGAACGAATCGATAACCGCGCCGGTCCGCCTCGAATTTAACCGGGTCGCGAGCGATGACACATATGATGGTATCATCCAGCGAGGTCCAAACATCTGGCTCGTCGCACCGAAGCTTGGCAAAAAGCGCACCGGCAATTTGAAAGTCGAACGAGAGAAAGATGGCCGCTGGACATGTAGTTGCATTGGGTGGCAGAAAAACCGCTACGTCGACTGCAAGAAGCATATTGCGCGTGTGCGATTTATGATCGGCGAGGGCGGCGCAATCCCGTACGATGGCCGGCGTCGCAGGCTCGCGACGAAGGTGCTATATCCGGATGGGCGAGCCGAGGAAACGCGTAGATCAAACGCCCGCGATGCCGAGCCCATGAAATTGCCGCTGCTTGTGGCACAGCTTTGCGACCGTTTCGTACCGCAGCCACCGCGTTCAGAAACGAGGTCGGCAAAGGGCGGCGCGAACGGCGCTCCGCTACGCGCCCGCGCCTTTTCGCTCTTAATGAAGGTGTTCTGGAATGCTTCTTATGAGCAACTTCACCACTGGCTGACGGAACAAGGCACGATGTGGCGGTTGGGTTTTCTGAAGAAGGCCATCCCGAAGAAGAGGGCATTCGTTCGTTGGTTCGGAAGCGCATGCCTTACGCGCATCCTCAAGCGAATCTTCGGAGAGACAACCAAACCTACGAAACGATTCGACACCATGGTCATCGGGGATTCGCACGATATCCCGACCCGGATGGTCGACAACTCGCGAGATCGGAAGTTTGGTCCAAGGCCCGCCGCATACCGCAACAACGATCGGCCGTTGGTTCGTCAGCATTTTGCCGTGGGAAAGGTAAGCGGCATCGTCTACGCTGAGGAGACGACCTTGACTACAGGGCTAGGTTCTGGGGATGGACCGCACCTCCGGAGGTTGCTCAAACAGACGAAGGATCGGACGGAATCAGTAACGGTGGCAGCCTTCGACAAATCGTATACTGGTAAACCGAATTTCACCGCAGCCGAACGGGCCAAAATCGACTTGTATGTACGCGAGAAGTCGGGTGAAAATCGGCAGGGTAAGGATTGGCCTCCAATGGCCCAGAGGCTCTCGAAGCTCGAGCGCGACACTCCCGCGGTATACGCCGAAACGTCTCGATTTCGCTCGAAAGCAGAGTTGACGCCCTCGCGGATCAAGGCTCGAAACCCGTACATTCGGCTCCGCCGCCGGAAGGGAGACTCAGTGCCAGCTTTCCCGGCGCTTCCTATAGACGCGAAGATCTCGGACCTTCCCACTGAGGTTCAAGATGCAATTTTCGACGCCGCTACTGAAGCAGTAGGTATCGCTCGCCTAAATGAATCATTGGCGATTCTGATCATCGCAAATCTTCGGACGCTCAACACGCTCGAGCATCTCTACGATCAGGCGGTCACGTTCGAAGAAGACATTACGCTGAATCCACCGGTCGAGATGAGAGAAAGCGATTTCGACGTCGCATAAGAAGCGGAACTCTCAGTGCAGAGCGGCGACGGGCGCATCTAGACATGATGGCATGGCCCCGGGAACCTTCCAGAGCTCGACGCGGTAGTTTAACATGACCCCTAGCCTCGCATCGAAGTAATTGTTGCGCGAATCGAACACTGCGGAGGCGTACCGTCATCTGTCGCGGTCGATTCGTCACCGTGATACGTCGGGAATGTAAGCTCATTCATTTCTGGAATCCAGGGCTTTCATGTGACTTACCTCACGCCAACTGCAGCAGACATGTAGGTGCGTACTGATTTGTCGCGGTGTGCTCATAGCACTGAATGAGGCCGCACGCGTTTAGGCGATGTCCAAGGAATATCGCGAACTGTGCAGGTACAGCTAAGAACAGATGAATCCTCGTAGAGCCTAGTTCTGATACGCATTTAAGTATTTTTTGCTTTGCAGCCCATACTGCGGCATTGACATCTTTGGCCGAAGTCAATGCTGAGCCGCCGACAAATGCTACGACTGGCATGCGATCGTTTAGGAAATTGCGGACCTCCGTACTGGGATCTTGTCCGATACCGATTGAGACAGCCAAGTCGCTACAGGGACGGTCTGTTGACATGTGAGAAACTATCCACGTGTAGGGCATGTCTGCGTGGTCGTCGGTTCTAAGCATGTGTCCACGCATCGACATCGTGATATTGAATCCTTGGGTAGCGCTAAAAACCGCGCCTATTGCGACTCCTGCTGAAATTCGGCGCTGACCTTCCAGGACAAGATGCCTCGGACGGTTAGCCGACGCTATCCAGTCGCGGGTCCGCGAAAGCTCGCCGACAATGGTGTTGTCCCACGCAGCGCTTGGCGGATATTCGCGCTGCCCGGAACGCATTTCCCCAGAGAAATCGTGCCAGGCAAATGAGATTGGCGCGGATGCCGTCGGATCGAATGCTGGGTTTGCGGCGGTAAATATCCTCACTACCTGCTCTTTGGTAACGTTCAATCCTGCGGCGGAGGTGATCACGTCTTCGATAACCGAACGCGGCAACACTCTGGAGCGGTACTCATCTAGCAACGCTGATAGCGCGTTATATATCGTTCTCAGCGTTGGGGTTGCGGCGCCGCGCAGCGCGGAATAAGTAGTCTCGATTTCCGGGCGGAAATCGTTGAAACTGCGCGTCGCGTCGGAGCTAGGATGCTGGATGAGCGAGACCTTATCCACCAATAGTCGCGCAAGAGCCGCATCCTTCCGGAGTTCCTCGATTCTGCTTTCAATTTCCCGCAGAGACGACCGGACGATCGCGCAGGAGCCGTCATAAAAGCGCGCCGCCCCTTTGACCTTCATGGCGGCGTTTCGTAGCGGGTCGAGCTGCCGGTGGAATCCGGTGCAGACCAACGTGAAGGACGAATAGATCGTCGCGTCGTGTGCGTCGAGCCGCGCGAACCGATCCAATTCGTCGAAAAACTCGGGCGCCGAAACGTCATGGTTCTTGCATTCGTAGAAATCGCGCACCAGGCCGGAACCGGGCACGAACGTCTTTGCCTCGACGTCGCCGGCGCCTTCACATAACAACTCGGAAAAGCCGTCCTGCCGTAGCCAAGCTGGAATCTTTGCGGTCGCAAAGCCGCTTTGGTAGGCGAAGCCAGCCTTGGCGTGGGCGCCCCCCGTCGCCTCGCGATCGACGAGGTTGGGAGTTTCTCGGCTCATATGGTTACGGCCGTCTCGATGGCAAGATTGCCCTTGAATACGGAACCGCTGGGCAAGAAGACGGTGGCTGTGCCGTCGACTTTGCGATCCGCAGTGAGCTTCACGATCACGAGAACAACGAAGTTTGCGCCGACGGTCGGATCGGTGACTATCTCGTGCATTGAAGCGGCGTCCTTCGCGCTAGGTTCAGGTCGGAACGAAGGGTGCGAGTGCCACTCGCCGAGGTAGTTGTGCGTTTTGTAGCGGTGATTGGTCTTTGCAAAAAAGACGCGCAGCGCGCCGATGGCGCGTCTAACGTGTCGCACGAAGGTCGCGACGGTGCCGCCCCCCTCGATTGTCATATTTGAGATGAAGAACGCGTCTTCGCCGACATGCTCTCCCATTAAGATGCCGCCTATTTCCGCGGCACCGGCGCGCTCGAGCGCTTCGCGCATGCGTTCAGCGGCTTCAAACGGCAGCGTTATGGTCATCCTTGACTTTTTTGAGAAGATGTTCTACGAAATCGGCCATTTTATGGTGATCGCCGATGTCGGTCTCGCTGGATTCGTTGACGGGCTCACCCACGTCAATAGGTATAGTATGAAAGGGTTCGTCGAAAGCCCAACCCCGCGTCAGGCCAATCAGGTACATGCGGAACGGGAAACGCGAAGGTTCATTCTCCGCGAGCGTGTCAAGCGCCATTTCCGCAGCCCAGTGCGCGATGATAGACACGTCCGCATCCGACGCGATGACTGGCTCGCCATGCTCTCCTTCGGCTGCATACTTGCCTATCGCGCGTGGAGGGGCCTCGTCGGTGAGCGATTGCGTGACTTCATTAAAGAGCATGCGCATGCGATGAGGTTCCGGATCGATGTGGGGGCGATGGCGAGCAACCATTCCGCCGATGCCGCCCGCGTAGACTTGCATCCAGACTAACGTCCTGGAGTCGCGTTTGGCGATGTAGCTCAATTGGTTCAACGTATTCGGATCTGCCGTGGCGTCCACTATTAGATTGCATTTGCTCAGGGCGACCAGCGCGCCAGAGACACTCGATGCCGCCTCTTGCCCCGTTAGCCGAAGCCGCCGGGCATCGACTTGCGCATTCGGGCTGATGAGGCGAATCTGAGTCTCAAGCGCGTCTACCTTGCTTTCGCCGACGCTGTTCCACGACAACGCATGGCGACGCACGTTGTGCGGCAAGAAAACGTCATCGTCCACGAGGACGAAGTCACGTACGCCCGATCGGGCGAGCGTGATCATGATCTTGCTGCCCGCAGAACCGGCACCCACCACGCCGACTTTCTTGTTGCGCAGATTTTCAAACGAGGGCGGCTCTCGCTGACCCTCGTCGTCTGTGCAGACCATGGCGGCGGAAGTCAGGATCCCACCGGTTCCAACGTTTGCTGCCTCCAAGGCTTTCGGCGTGGCGAGCACAAGAAAGCCGAAACGCTCTTCTTCAACCTTACGGATTAGTGCATCGTCTCCGATCTCACTCACGAGTTGGGGGAATGTCGAAAACTCTTCGACTCTTAAGGTTTTGTTGATCTTTATGATGAGGCCGTCCCACAAAAAGTTATACCTACCGCGGTATGGAGCATGTTCAGGACAAACCCAATCTGTGCCGTCACTCGTCGTGATGTTGTTGAGAACGAACGTCGTCGCGCGTTCGTGCCCAGGCTGAATCCATGCTTTTGCAGCGGCGATTTCGGTTACGTTTAGCCGAGCGATACGGTCACGGATGGAAGCAGGCAGCAAGAACCGGAAGGATCGCCATCTGATTTCTTGACCTTGCGTCAGGGCGTGTCGCGAAGCGACCTCGATCGCCGGCTGATCGGTTCCCTTGGGGTTCTCCGCCTCGATCAGTTGGTACGCGCTGGCCAAGACTTGCGCACCGGTTATGGTCGGTGCCCAGGTATCCGGTCCCCACTCCAGGCACAGATCGCCGCCGCTCCCGTACTGGTGGCTCGATAATCGTCGACCCGCGTCCCCAGCGCGCGGCCGGACCGCAGGCGGCGAAGCAGGGAAAAGCGTCGGGTAGATCATTCGAAGCGAATACGGCCGCTCGTGAACTTCGAGATCGACATCCAGGGCGAGCAGGCTGCCGTCTAGCGTCCATGCGGCGCCTTTGAGCCAAGGTTCCTGGTGTTCGAGACGGTCGATCTCCGCTCGCTCGATTTTGAGCCGCGACGGATCTTCGATGAACCAGAAGCTCATGCGAAACCGACAGGCTTACGCGGAACGACCGGGTGATCGGGGAACGACAAGCCGGCGAACGAACTGCCGGCGGCCTCTCCGAGTAACGCCGACTTGGACGTCTGTCCCGATGGGAAGCGCGAGCCGAAAATCTGGCGCCAAAGGCGGGTGGATTCTTCGGCGTCGGGATCTTCCAACGCTGCCCTAGCCGTCATTGCGTGCTCCCGCGTCAAGTCGTGGAAACTCTTGAAGTCTTCGAGCGAGATGTTACTGGTCACGGAATTGCCTGGCACTCCCGGATCGGCGATGTTCGGGACCATACCGAGCGAAAGGAAGAGATTGTACTTAGAGACGATCCTCTCGAGCGTCTTGACAAACAGTTGGCCGTAGTGCGTCTCCTGGCGATCCATGCATTCAGCGACGATGCACTCGATGACGAAGCCCTTGGGATGGCGACCCGACGTGGGATTCTGGCGGCGCCACCACTTGAACAGCTTGACCAGCGGTTTGAAGCGACCACCGGAGTCGTTGTTGATGTCGGTTGTCCACTCGGTGTGCGCCGGCGGATTGGTCGGCAGCCATTCCACGAGCGCACGATCGGGAATAAATAGGCCGCCCCCTTCCCCGTACGGTTCAATGATGGGCACGACGTCCATGTCGGCCTTCGTCGTGACGACCCCGACCGAACGCGTTTGAAGCCGAATGTCGTCGTAACCGTCGCCGATTGCGGTGTACAGCTCGTCGAGAACACCCTTCGGGCAGTCGTCCTTGCCGTGGTCGGTGACCACGATGATGTCGATGTCAGGCCGCAGGGTGACGCCGCCTTCCGTGCGCGGCCGGATCGAAGTGCAGCGCTTGTACGAGCCGGAAAGAAACGTCTTGACGTGGCGCTTGCTCAGTGCGGTGTGCTTAGCGAGAAAGTCGCGCATACTCTGATGTGCGCTGATCGCCTGCGACGTCGTGGTCGCGCTCGGCTCAATGTCCTGAAGAAATTCCGTGAAGCGTGCATTCGGGGTCATATTCTTTTACGTTCTCCGTGAAGGCTATTAGGAAGCGGTTCGGCAGGCGGCCGCCTGCAGCGGGGTATGTTGCCCGTTCTGGCTCGAGGCGGGAGCGTACGCCACGCTGCCAACCGCTTCAGCTCGATCTCTTTCCGTGAGGAAGCGACTGCGAGCAGAATTCGTAAGTATCATAATGCTCCGAGCCAGTTACATAAGTAACCTAATGGCTGTTTTCCGTGCCATAACGTCACCATAGCGTTTTAGCTACAGCCGGAGGTTGCTCCGCAGGAGTCGCATTTCTCGCAAGCGCCGTTGCGCACCATCGTGAGCTGGCCGCACTCGGAGCACGCGTTGCCGGTGTAGCCTTTGGCCTTCGATGCCTTGATCGCTTGAGTGCGCACGAGCGTCGCAGTCGCCGTTCCGTTGCTGGAGTGCACCGGCGGCGTCGTGGTTTCACCGGGAGCGATCGCCGCACTCGCCATGGGTTGCGGTGGTGGCGTTTCCTGGCCGGGATGTAGATGCGTGCTCACCGGATGCAGCCTCTCCGCGACGCCGGCTGGCCGAACTTGCACACCGGCCTCTTCCTCGGCGACGTATTCCTCCTGGGCTTCGGGCCCCATCGCGTCCATCTGCATCGACGGTTGAACGTGTGCGAGGTCGTAACGGCCGAGATAACTGACCGCGAGCTCGCGGAAGATGTAGTCGAGAATGGACGTTGCCATCTTGATGTGATCGTGCCCGATCACCGGTCCGTTCGGCTCGAAGCGCGTGAAGGTGAACGCCTCCACGAATTCTTCCAACGGGACGCCGTGCTGCAGCCCGAGCGAGATTGCGATGGCGAAGTTGTTCATCAACGAGCGGAAGGCCGCGCCTTCCTTGTGCATGTCGATGAAGATCTCGCCGAGCTGGCCGCCCTCGTACTCACCGGTACGCAGATAGACCTTGTGGCCCGAAATAGTTGCCTTTTGCGTGTATCCGCTGCGGCGTTGCGGCATGGAGCGCCGCTTCGCGATGTAGCGGTAGACGATTTTCTCGGCGATCTGCAGCGGCTGCGCGAAGGGCTGCGATGCACTGGAGGCTGCCGTATCCTCTTCTCCGGCGTCGCCACCGAAGTCGTAGCTCGCGGCCAGCGGCTGTGAAAGTTTCGAACCGTCGCGATAGAGCGCGACCGCCTTGATCATACGCTCTCGAGAATAGCGGTATGCTTCCTGAACGTCCGCAATCGTGGCGTCCTGCGGGAGATTGATGGTTTTGGAAATTGCGCCACTGACCCAGGGCTGAGCGGCCGCCATCATGTCGACGTGGGCGAGCGGCCGGATGTACCGCGTGCCGTACTTACCGCATGGCGTGGCGCAGTCGAAAACGGCGAGATGCTCGTCCTTGAGATAGGGAGCGCCCTCGACCGTCATGCGCCCGCAGATATGGGCTGAGGCCTCTTCGATCTGCCGCGCGCTAAAGCCGAGGCCGTCGCGTAGCATCGAGAAGTTCCAGTCGTTGAGCTGCTCGCCGGTGAGGCCCAGCTTCTCTTTGCAGAAGTCCTCGCCCAATACGAACTTATTGAAGACGAAGGCCAGCTCGAATGCGGTCGGCAGCGCCGCTTCTACGCGCGCTATCGCTTCGTCATCGAACCCTTTCGCCTTCAGGGTTGCGCGGTTGATGTGGGGTGCCGAATCCAGCGTGCCCGTTCCCTTAGCGTATATTTCGATCGCATCGATTTGCTCTTGCGAATAGCCCAGTTTGTGCAAGGCGGCGTCGACGGATTGATTGACGATCTTGAAGTAACCACCGCCGGCGAGCTTCTTGAACTTCACCAACGCAAAATCGGGCTCGATGCCGGTCGTATCGCAATCCATCACGAGGCCTATCGTACCCGTAGGTGCGGTAACCGTGACCTGCGCGTTGCGATAGCCTGCTACCTCACCGGTCGAGAGTGCCTCGTCCCACATCTTGCGAGCTAAGGCCCATGTCTCTTGGGTGAACAGCGTCGGCGGATGCGTCACCGGCGTCACCGTCAGCCCTTCGTATTCACCCGGATCGACCGCGTACGCGGCGCGGCGGTGATTGCGAATCACGCGCAGCATCGGTTCGCGATTCGACTCGAATCGCGCAAAGGATCCGAGCTGCTGTGCCATTTCCGCCGATGTGCGATAGGCCATGCCCGTCAGCAGCGCGTTGATCGCTCCGCACCAGCCGAAGCCTTCCTCGGAATCATATGGCAAGCCCATGCGCATGAGCAGCGTGCCGAGATTTGCATAGCCCAGCCCCAGCGTGCGATAACCATGGTTTTTTTCCGCGATTCGCCTGGACGGCATCTGCCCCATCGTCACGGAAATCTCTAGCGTCGTCGTCCAAATGCGTGTGGCTTCAGCGAAGCGTCTCGCATCGAAGTTGCCATCCTCATTGAGGAATTTGACGAGATTGACGCTAGCTAAATTACAAGCCGTGTCGTCGATAAAAACATATTCGCTGCACGGGTTCGTCGCATTGATCCGCTCGTCGTTGGAGCAGGTATGCCACTCTTGGATGGTGTCGTCGAACTGCAAACCGGGATCCGCGCACTGCCATGCGGCGAGCGCGATCTGGTCCCATAAATCGCGTGCCTTGATGCGTTTGACGACGTCGCCGGTCGTGCGCGCGGTTAGCAGCCAATCGTCGTCGCGGTCGAGCGCGTTGAAGAAATCGTTGCCGAGCCGGACGGAGTTGTTGGAGTTTTGCCCCGATACGGTGACGTAGGCTTCCGAATCCCACGCGATATCGTACTGCTCGATCTGCAAGCGAGTGTAGCCCTGGCGCGCGTAATCGAGCGCGTTCTGGGCAGCGCCGGATGGTATGCCCGAAGCGATCGCGTCGCGAATCGCACGGCGCAGCGACGCGTTGAGCGCCGGATCGAGCCGGGCGTGGTCCGGCACGCGCGTGTCGTGCGCGGCCGTGATGATTTCGTTGAGGTGCCGCTCGAAGATCCGCGCGCCGATGACGAGATCGGCGACCTTGCGCTCTTCCCGCACTTTCCAATTGACGAACTCTTCGATGTCGGGGTGGTCGGCGTTGAGCACGACCATCTTGGCGGCGCGGCGCGTGGTGCCGCCGGATTTGATCGCGCCGGCGGCACGGTCGAAAACCTTGAGGAACGACATGAGGCCACTCGAGGTTCCGCCCCCGGTAAGCTTTTCGCCGGCTGCACGGATCTTCGAAAATTGGCGCCCGAACCGCTCCCACCCTTAAAGATCCGGGCCTCGCGAACGACGCCATCGAAGATGCCGCCCTCGTTGACGAGGTCGTCCTCGATTCCAAGGATATAGCACGCCGAAACCTGCGGATGAGAAAAGGTGTCGGCTGAGCGCTTTGCTTCGCCGCTCGTCGGATCCACGAACCAGTGCCCTTGCGCGGGCCCGGAAATGCCGTACGCCCAATGCAGTCCGGTATTGAACCATTGCGGTGAATTGGGTGCGCCGATTTGGCGAGCCAGCATCGCGCACATTTCATCGTAATAGATTTGGGCGTCGCTCTCGGAGTCGAAGTAGCCATGCTGCCAGCCCCAGTACGTCCAGCAGCCCGCCATCCGATTGAAGACTTGACGGGCGTCCCGCTCCGCACCGAACTGCGCGTCGCGCGGCATGGCTTCTAGGGCCTGCCCGTCGGCGATGGAGCGCTGCAGCCACGCGGGCACGCCGTCCTCTTGGACCCGCGCCGTCGCCTTCGGCACACCGGCCTTGCGGCAGTATTTCTGCGCCAGCACGTCGACCGCAACCTGACTCCAGGTTGCGGGTACCATGACGTCGCTGGCCTCGAAGATGACCGACCCGTCGGGGTTGACGATTCGGGAACTACGGGGCTCGAAGCTGACTCCGGCGTAGGGATCGCCCGGGAGCGAATAGGTGCGCGTGAACTTCATACGAGGCTCCTAATTATACCGAACACACGTTCGATTTCAATGCTTCGCCGGCACAGGTTTGGGATACCTATTGTGCCGTCCTGAGAAGTTTACCACAAGATATTGGGGTCCCTCTGAAAATCCTTGTGGGCCGCCTGTGGGTATCGTCGAGAATCGGTGGACGACCCGGCTAGGAGCAGGCAGGCGGGTGGAGGGCATGTGGAAAGCTCCGAGGATACCGGGGATAACCGCGCAAAGGCAAGCGCGATGTTCGGCCCCGACCGCTTCGCGCCGCGCCTGTACGACGTCCCACACGAGGAGCTCGAGGCGGCCGGAATTCGCGGCTTGATCGTAGACCTGGATAACACGCTTTTGGGCTTCCGCGAGACCGAACTCGCACAGGAGCACCTTTCGTGGGTGGCCCGGGCGCACGAGCGCGGTTTTCGCATCGTGATGCTATCCAACAACTTCTCCGAGCGCGTCACCGGCCTGGCCGCCCAGCTGAACGTCGCCTGCATTCCGAACGCGCTCAAGCCCCTGCCGTTTGGCTTTCTGCGCGCGAAGCGGTGCCTGAAGATGCGCCGGCGGGAGATCGCCGTGGTCGGCGATCAACTATTTACGGATGTGCTCGGCGGCAAGCTGTGCGGTCACTATACGATTCTTACCGAACCGATCGAGCTCAAGGATTTTCCCGTGACGCGTTTCTTTCGGTTTTTCGAGCGGCTGATGCTGCGGGGCCGGCGATGATGAAACTGGCAGTAGTCGGCGACCCAGTCGAGCACAGCGCGAGCCCGCGCTTGCACCAGGGCTTTCTCGAGGAATCCGATATCGACGGCAGCTACGTCGCCATTCGCGTCGCAAAGGGCGACGGCGTCACGACGATCCGCCGCCTATCCGCCGACGGTTTCACGGGATGCAACGTCACCTATCCGCTCAAGGAAGAAGCGCTGAGCGCTTGCGACGCACTAACGGAAGAGGCGCGGCGGGCGCAGGCCGTCAACACGATTTTCTTCGGTCGGGAGGTCGTCGGCACGAACACCGATGGTCTCGGCGCTCGCAGCGCGATTGAAGCGCTGCTCGACGAGCCGGTCGCCCTCAAGCGAATCGGAATTCTGGGCTACGGCGCGACGGCCCGCGCCATCCTCGCCGAACTGCAGGATAACGACGCCTACACCTTTGTCTGGGGGCGTAACGCGCAGCGCTCGGACGACATCTGCCGGCAGTTCGAAGCCAAGCCGTGGCCTAAGGGCAACCCGCCGGAGATCGTGCTGAGCACGCTGCCGCCGGACGTCTCGCTTCCGGAGAGCCTCATCGAGCAGCTGCAAATCCCCGATGTCGTGATCGATGCCAACTACGGAACCCGGGCGCTGCTTGCGCGGCACCTCCGCCGCGACGTTATTCCGGGCGATGCAATGCTCGAGGCGCAGGCTCGGGCGAGTTTCGATTTCTGGTTAGCGCATCTCGATCGCGTGGCCGGGGAATAGGCCGTATTTAAGCGATGGCGGAGAGGGAGGGATTCGAACCCTCGAGAGGCTCATCACCTCTGCTCGCTTTCCAAGCGAGTACATTCAACCGCTCTGCCACCTCTCCGCGAGCCCAATCGGCTGCGCCGATTGGCCTTTGAGCAGAGATTTCCTCGGTGCGGCTCACACTGATTCGGCACGGGCCGACCGCGTGGAACGCGGCGCGGCGTTTCCAAGGCCGAAGCGACATACCGCTTTCGGCGCAGGGTCGGGCACATGCGCGCGCGCTTGCTTCGGCTTTGCGTCTCGAAGGGTTCGGCAAAGTATACTCGAGCGATCTCGGCCGCGCGCTCGAGACTGCGCGCGCCATCGCCGAGGCAAGTGGCGCGGAGGTCGTCATCGACGCGCGTTTGCGGGAGTTCGATTTCGGCCGCTGGGAGGGCCTTACGTGGGAAGAGATCGTCGCCGCTAATCCGGCGCTCGCGGGCTCGACGCCCACCGCCGCGACGCACTACGCCCCCGACGAGGGTGAATCGTTTGCCGACGTCCGCGGGCGCGTGCAAGAATTCCTAGACGGACTGCCCGCGCCGCAGCCGGATTCACCGATAGGGGTCGTAACCCACGCCGGAACGCTTCATGCTTTTTTCGCCGCGCTCGGTTTGGAAGCGTCCCGTTTCTCAACCAGCGGGATCACGCGCGTGGCGATTTCCGGCGGCCAGGCGCGGCTCATCACGCTCAATGACGTGGGGCATCTCGATTCCGCGAATTGATTGGTCCGCGATCGCTCTATTGTCGAGCGCCGCGCTGATCGCCGTGGCGCCGCCCGATACATCCGTGCGCCACGCCGTAGCGGGGCACTTCAGCGTGCCGTTGGCGAGCCCCACACCCGGCGCGCCAACCGCCGGAACGAATGCGGTAAGCAACGGCGGGTTCGAGACCGGGAACGTCGACGACGGATGGTACCAATGCGGCGACGTCAACGCGTACGTTATCAAAGACCATCCGCGCAGCGGCGAGCACGACGAATATTCGGGAACCTTCAGCGGCTCGGGCGAGCCGGTGGGCAACTCGGGCCTCTGTCAAAGCGTCACGATCCCGCCTGGGGGCGTGCTGAGCGCGAGCCTCTATCAGCTTTCCAATGAGGCCGACACGAGCTTTGCCTACCAAGAGGCCGATCTTCTGGACAACCGCGGCAACGTCGTACTTAATTTGTACAAGACGGTTAACGATAAGGGGGCGTGGGTACGGGCGAGTTGGAATCTGGCCGCTTACGCGGGTCGTACGTACTGGTTGTACTTCGGCGTGCACGGCGACGGTTATTCGAAACGCGCGACCCGACAGTTCGTCGACGACGTCGTGTTGACAGGCAGCGCTTCGCGGGAGGGCGAAGATACACCACATGCGACCCCAGGACCAAACGCCGGAGCCCGAGCGCGTCGATGATCGCGAAGAGCGGCGTCTCGCGCGGATGCTGTTTTGGGTTGGAATGGGCCTTGGTGTGGCGTTCGTCGGCACGGCACTTGCGTATACCGCAATCCGTATCGTTGCGTCGGGGCGACACGAGGATCCGACGACACATCGCATTCAGGAATTGATCGACGAGGCCAACTCCTTGCTCAAGGCGCTCGACGAGCAGCGAAACAGCGCTTAGGCGTCCGCAGGCGCTGCGCCCCGGCGCCGAACTCGACCTCGACTTCACGGATCTGCTGGCCAACGGCCAAGGCGTCGGCCGCGCCGGCGGCATGGTCGTCTTTTGCTTCGGCCCGCTGCCGCAAGAGCGCGCGCGAGTCCGTATCACCGAGGTAAAGCAGCGATACGCCGTTGGAGAAATGCTCGAGCGATTGTCGGATTCGCCCCACCGCGCCAGTCCGTTCTGCCGCGTTTTCGGCGCCTGTGGAGGATGTCAGCTGCAGCATCTCGCGTATCCGGCGCAGCTGGCTTGGAAGCGCGAAGTAGTCTACAATGCGCTGACGCGCATCGGGGGCTTTCCCGAGGTCAACGTCGGCGAAACTATCGGTATGAACGAGCCGCGCGCGTATCGCAACAAGATGGCATTGGTCGTGGATGCTCGCTCCGCGCCGGCGGAGCTCGGTTTCTACCGGCAACGCTCGCATGACGTGGTTGCGATCGATTCATGCCCTATCCTCACGCCGCAGCTCGACGCGGCGCTCGGGCACCTCGATGCCCTCCGCAAATCCGAGCCCGTCGCTCGTATCCTTCGGGACGTCCGGCACATCGTCGCCCGCAGCGCGGCAGCAACCGGCCAAATCGTGCTAACGATCGCAACGGAACACCCCTTGCCGAGTGCTCGCGACGCGGCGGCGTCGCTGCTGCGAGACGTACCCGGGCTCGTCGGCGTCACGAACTCCTCGAACCCGAGCGGCGCGAACGCGATCTTGGGCCGCAAGAATCACGTGATCGCCGGCGGATCCGAAATCGACGAAACGATCGGCGGCGTTCGCTACCGCGTTTCGGCGGGTTCGTTCTTTCAAGTCAACACCGAGATCGTTGCGAGTATCTTCGCGTTTCTCGATGATCGGCTGCAGGTTCCCGGCGCGCTCGTGGATCTGTATTGCGGCGTCGGAACCTTTGCGCTGCACTTTGCCAAGCGCGGCTGGCGTGTCGTTGGAGTCGAAGAGAACGCGCAGGCGGTCGCGGAAGCCGTCGCTAACGCGCGTCTCAACGAGCTTGAAGCTCGCGTCGATTTCCTCACCGGGCGCGTCGAGCGAACGATCGGCACCGCGAAGCTGCGAAAGACTTTGCACGAAGCGCGCGTCGTGTTCTTGGATCCGCCGCGCAAGGGTTGCGACGAGGCTACGCTCGCAGCGATCGCACAGGCTCGCGTACCCGAGGTGTGGTACCTTTCGTGCGACGCCGCGACCCTGGCGAGGGATTCGAAGTTCCTGGTGGCCAAAGGCTATCGTCTCGATATCGTGCAGCCATTCGATATGTTTCCGCAAACCGGCCACGTCGAGACGCTGGTTCGCCTGGAGTACTCTGATCTTGTCAACCGACCCGATTGATATTCGTTACGTCGCCAAACTGGCGCGACTCGCTTTAACTGAGGAAGAGATCGAACGCTTCGGAAAGCAGCTCGGCGAACTGCTCGAGCATGTCAACGCGCTCAAGGATCTCGACATCGCCAGCGTTCCGGCTACCGCGCAGGTCGTTGAATCGCGCAACGTTACGCGCGAAGATTCGCTGCGGCCGTGCCTCGACCGCGAGATCGTGTTGGCACAAGCGCCGCAGCGGCAGGGTCCATTCTTCCGGGTTCCGCGGATCCTCACGGAGTAGCGCGAGCGAAGATGGGGCAAGAGCTTATCGAGCGCTCTGGGGCGGATATCGCCGCCGACGTTATTGCCGGCCGGGTCACTGCGGTCGAAGTGGCGGCGGCAACGCTGGCCCATGTGGGCTCCGTCGAATCGAACGTGGGAGCCTATTTGACCGTGCTGAGCGAGCCGGCACTCGTGCAGGCGGCGCGCGTTGACGAGCGGGTCCGAAACGGCGAACGACTTCCGCTAGCCGGCGTGCCGATCGCGGTCAAGGACAACATGTGTCTGGACGGTACGCGTACGACCTGTGGGAGCAAGATTCTGGAGAACTGGGTCGCGCCGTATACGGCGACGGCCGTGGCACGCATGTTGGAAGCGGGCGCCGTTGCGATCGGAAAGGCGAACTGCGATGAATTCGCGATGGGCAGTTCGTGCGAGAATTCGGCACTCGGCGTAACCCGCAATCCATACGATCCAGCGCGCGTTCCGGGCGGCTCGAGCGGAGGGTCCGCCGCAGCGGTGGCCGCGTACGAGGCCGCGATCGGTTTGGGAAGCGACACCGGAGGCTCAATCCGCGAACCCGGAGCGTTCTGCAATCTCATCGGATTCAAGCCGACGTACGGTCGAGTGTCGCGCTACGGGCTGATAGCGTTTGCTTCTAGTCTGGACCAGATCGGGCCGCTGGCGCGCACGGTGAAAGATGCGGCGCTGGCTTACGATGCGATGGCCGGCTACGATGTGATGGACGCGACCTCGATCGATCGCCCGGTCGAACTCGCGGCCGAGTCGCTGCGAGAGGATCTTCGCGGCTTGCGCGTTGGAATCGTGCGCGAGTTCGATACGAAGGTTTTGGGTGACGACATGCATCGGCTTTACAACGACGCTTACCGCGATCTGGAGCGCCTCGGGGCCGACGTCTTCGAGGTTTCGCTCCCGACGGCCGACTACGGGCTCGCGACCTACTATCTGATCGCGCCCGCCGAATGTTCCTCGAATCTCGCGCGATTTGACGGCGTGCGCTATGGCTTGCGAGCCGAGGGCGACGACGTGCGGCAAATGTACGATAACACGCGTGCGGCGGGCTTTGGACCGGAGGTCAAACGCCGGATTCTCATCGGCACCTATGCACTCTCGAGCGGCTATTACGATGCCTACTACGTGCGTGCCCAAAAAGCGCGCACGCTGACGGCGCGCGATTTCGACCGCGCCTTCGCGACGTGCGACCTCATCGCGTGCCCGGCGGCCAGCTGCCCCGCGTTCCGGTTCGCAGCCAAGAGCGATCCGTACAGCATGTATTTGATGGATTACTACACGATCCCGATGTCGCTCGCGGGATTGCCGGCACTTTCGGTCCCGTGCGGCTGGACGGTTCCCGACGGAGGCAGTCTGCCGATGCCGATCGGCTTGCAGCTCTGCGCGCCGCTTTTCGCCGAAAAGCTCTTGCTGGGCGCCGCGCACGCCTACGAGCAGGCTACGAAGCACGCGGCTGCGCACCAGCCGGCGTTGTCGCGGGTGAGCGCGTGAGCCCCGAATACGAAGCGGTCATCGGCGTCGAGTGTCACGTCGAGCTCAAGACGGTGACGAAGATGTTCTGCGGGTGTGCCAACGAGTTCGGCGGCGAGCCGAACACCAAGATCTGCCCGGTGTGTCTGGGCATGCCGGGGGCGCTTCCCGTGCCGAACGAAAAGGCGATCGAGCACGTCCTCACCGCGGGAGTCGCATTCGGTGCGGAGATCCCGTCGTTTTCCAAATTCGATCGGAAGAATTATTTTTATCCCGACATGCCGAAGGACTATCAAATATCGCAGTACGACATGCCCTTGACCGTCGGCGGCTCGGTGAAATACTGGATGGAGGACGGCGCGCTCAAGGAGTGCCGCCTGACACGAATCCACTTGGAAGAGGATACGGGAAAGTCGACGCACGCCGGCTCCGGTGACGGACGGATCGCCGGAAGCTCGTATTCGTTGCTGGACTTCAATCGCGCGGGGGTTCCGCTGATGGAATGTGTCTCCGAACCCGAGCTGCACAGCCCACAGGAGGCGACGGCATATCTCGAATCGCTGCGACGGACTTTGCTTGTCCTCGGCGTCAGCGACGTCAAGATGGAGGAAGGCTCGTTACGCTGCGACGCCAACGTGTCGATCCGCCCGGTCGGCTCGAGCGAATTGGGCACGAAAACGGAAATCAAGAACATGAATTCCTTCCGTTCGGTCGAGCGCGCGATCTCGAGCGAAATCGAGCGGCAGATCGCGTTGATCCGCTCGGGCGAGCGGATAGTTCAGGAGACGCGCGGCTGGGACGAAGTCCACGGCGTCACGCATTCGATGCGCAGCAAAGAGGAAGCGCACGACTACCGGTATTTCCCCGACCCGGATCTCGTGCCGCTTGAAATCGCGCAAACCGCCGTCGCACGAATCGCGGAGGCCCTGCCCACGCTCCCTTGGGAGCGATTCGAACGCTATACCGCGGTTTACGGTTTAGGCGTCAAGCCGGCCACGCAGCTGATCGAAAATCTCGCGCTCGCAGAATATTTCGACCGCGTCGTCGCTCTCAGCGGTCAACCCCAGCAGTCCAGCAACTTTGTTCTCGGGGATCTCTCGCGCCTCGCCAACGAGAGCGGCGTCGCGGTGGCCGATTCGAACGTCTCAGCCGAGCACCTGGCCGAGTTGATCGGCTTGGTGGAAACCAAGCGCGTCAACTCCAAGATCGCCAAGGAACTCTTGACGCGCATGTGGAGCGCCGGAGAGTCGCCGGCGGCGATCGTGGAACGTGAGGGGCTGGCGCAGACGAGCGATCGCGCCGCGATCGAGCGTTTCGTGGACGAAGTGTTGGCCGCGAACGGCGAGCTCGTTGCGGCGTACAAAGCCGGTAAGAGTAACGTGGCGGGCTTCTTGATCGGTCAGGTGATGAAGGCTTCGCGCGGCAAGGCGGATCCGGCGCTCGTCAACGAATTGGTGCGACAGAAGCTCGCGCCCTGAAGCCGCTATGAGTCTCGCCGATCCTCGCACTCTCGAGGCGATCGATTTTGCCGGTGTGCGCGAGCGCGTCGTTCGCGCGACTCGCACCGAGCGGGGCAGGGCTCGCGCGGCGGAGCTTTCGCCTTCGACCGATTTCGACGGCGTTCGACGCGAACAGCGGCGCACCGAGGCCCTGCGCGTGCTGCTCGCAGGCAGCGATCTTCACCTGATGCCCGCGGCAGAAACAACGGCGTTGACGGAGGCCGCGCAAGTTGGCCGGGCGCTTTCCGGGAGCGAGGTGCGCGCAATAGGCGACGCGATCGCGGCGGCCGCCGCTGCGTACGGCGCCGTCCGCGAGCATGCCGATCTTGCGGAGGTCGTGGCTCCGTTTACGCCGCTGCGAGATCTGCAGCGAGCGATTGCAGACGCCATCGACGAGCGCGGCTCGGTGTTGGACCGCGCCTCCCACGCTTTGAGCCGGATTCGCCGCAGCTTAGTGCAGGCCCAGGGTGATGCGCGGGACCGCGTGAGCTCGATCCTCAACGCGGCTAAGTACGCCAAAGCCATTCAGGATCGCATCGTGACGATTCGAGACGGACGCTTTGTCGTTCCGCTCAAAGCGGAGTTCGCCGGCAGCTTGCCCGGCATCGTTCACGACACGAGCTCGAGCGGACAAACGCTGTTCGTCGAGCCGCTCGCCGCGCTCGAAACGAACAATCGCGTGCGCACCCTGCAGATCGAAGAGGAGCGCGAGGTGGCGCGCATTTTGCAAGCGCTATCGGGCGAAATCGGGCGGTTCGCCGGCGCGATCGAAGTCAACGTCGAGATGCTCGCCACGATCGACCTTCTAGCCGCCAAGGCGGACCTGGCGCGCCGCACGGACGGCGTCGCGCCCGAACTGACGGAGGAAGCCGCGATCTTTATCGAGCGCGGTCGCCATCCGTTGCTCGACGAACGGGCGGTTCCGCAATCCCTCGCGCTCGACCAAACGACGCGCCTGCTGGTGATTAGCGGACCCAACATGGGCGGGAAAACCGTGGCGCTAAAGATGACGGGGCTGTTCGTCGTGATGACGTATTGCGGCATGCAGATCCCGGCGGCGCAAGGCACGCGCGTCGGGCGCTTCGAGCGAGTGGTCGCCGATATCGGCGACGAGCAATCTCTTGCGGCCAACACCTCGACGTTTTCGGCGCATCTGGAGCGAATGCGGGAGATATTGAGCGGCGCCAACGCGCGAACGCTCGCGATCGTCGACGAGATCGGCGGAGGCACCGAGCCGAGCGCCGGCGCGGCGCTGGCGCGAGCGATGCTGGAGCGGCTGCTGGAAACCGGGGCGCGCGCGATCGTCTCGACGCATTCCATCGAGCTCAAACTCTTCGCGCACGCCACCCCTGGGATCGCAAACGCGAGTGTTCGCTTCGATCCAAGAACGTTCACACCGACATTCGAGTTAGATGCCGGGACGCCGGGCCAGTCCCTGGCCTTCCCGCTCGCTACCAGGCTCGGAATCGACGCGCAAATCGTCGAGCGTGCTGCGGCGCTGCTCGACCAGCGCGAGCGCGACTACGAAGCAGCGCTGGCCGAGTTGTCGGCGCGCAACGGCGAGTTGCGCGAGGAACGCGCCAAGCTCGAAGACGAACGCCGAGAAGCGATGCGCGCGCTGGAACTCCAGCGTCAGGATCGCGCCGAGTTTGAGCTGCAACGCCGCGGATTCGCTGCCAAAGCGGAGGAGCGGCTTGCCCAGAGCCTGCGCGATTTCGTCAGGGAGTTGCAGCGGCGCGCGTCCGAATCGGGCGACGATTCGGACCGGAGGCGAAAGGCAAAAGTCAGCCCCTCGCAAACCGGGCTGCTGGCCGAGACGTTGGAAGCGATACGCCGCGACCTCGGGATCGTCCCCGACACGTTGAGTCCGGCGCAGGCGCAGGCCTATTCGCCAGGCGATCGCGTGCGCATCGTATCGATGAACCAAGAGGGAGTCGTCGCGGAAGATTACGATGAGAGGTTGCTCGTTTCGGTCGGTTCAATGAAGATGCTGGTGGAGAAGAGTGACGTGCGGCGTGAAGCCGCAGCCCCCCGAGCCTCGCGGCGCGCCGAAGGCGCGGAAACGCGCTTGTCCGCGGCCGCGCGTGCCTCCCTCGAGTTGGACGTGCGTGGAAAACGCTATGCCGAAGCCGAGCCGCTGGTCGACCGCTGGATCGACGACGCGATCCTGGCCGGCACCTCGCCGCTGCGCTTGATCCACGGGAAGGGCACCGGGATGCTCGGGCGCGGTTTGCAAGAGTACCTTCGCGCGCACCCGGGCGTGAAGAGCCTGCGATACGGAAACGAAGAAGAAGGCGCCTCCGGCGTTACAATGATCGAGCTGCGTTCGTGAGTGTTACCGGCAGCCAAGACTTGCTCGAGGGCTTCGAACACGTCGAAACCAGGCCGGAATTCCTGACGCGCCTTCAGGCAGGGCGCCCGCTTCGGGTCAAGCTGGGGATCGATCCGACGAGCTCCGACTTGCACCTGGGGTTCATGGTCGTGCTGCACCAGCTGCAACGTTTCGCCGAAGCCGGGCATCGCGTGACGTTGATCATCGGGGACTTCACCGCGCGCATCGGCGATCCGAGCGGCCGGAACGTCACGCGCCCGCAGCTCTCACAGGCTGAAATCGAAGCGAACATGCAGACCTATCGCGAGCAGGCCGGCAAGGTGCTGGATCTCGATCGCATCGAGCTGCGCTACAATTCGGAGTGGCTGGACGAACTGTCGCTGACCGATCTCGTAAAGCTGCTGGGCAAAACGACCGTCGCCCAAATGCTCGAGCGCAAAGATTTTCGCGAACGCTACGATGCCGGCATAGCGATCTCGCTGCACGAGTTTCTTTATCCGGTTGCCCAGGCGTACGACTCGGTTGCAATCGAGGCCGACGTGGAGCTGGGAGGCAGCGACCAGCTTTTCAATCTGCTGTTGGGGCGCCAGTACCAGCGCGAGTTCGGTCAGCTGCCGCAAATTTGCGCCACCGTGCCATTGCTGGTGGGGCTCGACGGCGAGAAGAAGATGAGTAAGTCGCTGGGCAACTACGTTGGCGTCGACGAACCGGCTTCGGAACAGTTCGGTAAGCTGATGAAAATCTCGGACGAACTGATCGTCGTGTACGCGCGTCTCGCGGCGTTTCGCTCGAGGCCCGAGTGCGATCGTCTAGCGGCCGAGCTGGCGGCGGGCCGGGCAAATCCGATGGAAGAAAAGAAGCGCGTGGCGCAGGAGATCGTCGCGCGCTACCATGGCGAGGCGGCGGCCGCGCAAGCGCGCGAATATTTCGAGCGAACGGTGCAGCGCAAAGAGATCCCAACCGAAGCGCTGGCGGAGATCGATCTAGGGGAATGCAAGCGCGTCGCCGAGGTTATGGTGAAAGCCGGATTCGCCGAGAGCCGGCGCGCCGCCGAGCGATTGATAGCCGGGAATGCGGTCAAAGTGGACGGCGAGCTCGTGCGCGATCCCAATGCCTCGTGGACGGCGGTAGGGCCCGCGGTTCTTTCGGTCGGCGCGCGTCGTTTCGCGCGCGTGCAGCGCGGCTCATAATCTCGCCAGCAACTGTTCGACCTCCGGCATCGTAAAGAAGTAGCGCGTCTTACAGTATTCGCAGATCGCTTCGGTGCCATCGCGTTCGCGCGTGAGCCGCAGCAGGTCGTCCGCGCCTAACCCCAGCAAAACCGCCTCTACCTTTGCCCGGCTGCAGCGACACGCGAAGCGCAGCTGCAGCGCCTGCTGCGAACGCAATTCCCAATCGCCCGCGAGTTCTTCCAACAGGGCTCCGACATCCAGGCCGCGAGATATCGACTGCGTTACGGGCGGCATTCTCGCCGCTCTTCGTTCCAGCTCGCGCAACGAACGTTCGTCGGCACCGGGCAGCGCGCGCGCCAAAATGCCCCCGGCCGCGACGACGCCGTTGGGGTTGGCCAGCACGCCCAATGCAACCACGCTTGGTATCTGCTCGGATTGCGCGAGGTACATTGCGAGATCCTCGGCGATTTCACCGGATTGCAGCGGCACCACGCCGACGTATGGCTGTCCGACGTCGCTGGAGCGCGTTACTTGCAGCGAGCCGGGACCGATCGCGCCGGCAACGTCGAATTTGCCGCGAGCGTCGATTGGCAGGTCCACGCGCGCATTGGTCGTGTATCCGCGAGCCCCGACGGTCCCGGCGTCCAGCAGCCACGCCTCCGCCGCAAGCGTTTCGAGCGGCCCCTTTGCGCCGATCTGTAGGGAGATTCGTTCGTTGCCTTTGAGGGCTGCGCCGAAAAGCGCGGCGCCGGTGGTCAGCCGCCCCACCGCGGCCGTCGCCGTGGGCCAGAGATCGTGGCGATTGCGAATTTCTGCAACGAGATCGGTGGTGATTGCGGCGATGAGTGCGATTCCCCCATCGGGAGCAGACGCCGCGAGCATCGAATCGGGCATGAGCGCCTCTGATGCGAAGGCCTGCGCATTTCCTCCAAAGAAGCGAGCGTCGATGCGCGTTCTCGTCTTGCACGGACCGAATCTGGACTTGCTCGGGGAGCGCGAGCCGGAGATCTATGGGACGCAGACGCTGGCCGAGCTCAACGAAAGCGTCCTAGACGGCGCGCGAGACCTCGCGCTGGACGTGCGCTGCGAACAATATAACTCCGAAGGGGCGATCATCGAAGCGCTTCACGCGGCGCGCACGACGTACGCCGGCGTCGTTATCAATCCGGGCGCGTACGCGCATTACTCGCATGCGATCGGCGACGCGATTGCCGCAATCGGGATCCCGGTCGTCGAAGTACATCTTTCGAACATTGCCGCGCGCGAGCCGTTTCGGCGCACGAGTGTAACGGCGGCCGCTTGCCGCGGCGTCGTCAGCGGGCTAGGCGCGCACGGCTACGTCTTGGCGTTGCGCGCGCTGGCGAAAATGCTGTCGGCCTAAACCCGTCCCGAAAACGGGAGGAGGGGGCTATTGGCCTGCGTATACCCTTAGAGCAACAGGAGATTTGCCGTTGATCGAAGCCGATGTCGTTCTAGTGCCGGCGTTCCGGAAATCAAACGGGCTGTAGCGAAGCTTGGTTATCGCGCTAGTCTGGGGGACTAGAGATCGCTGGTTCGAATCCAGTCAGCCCGACCATCCCCCGGTGATCCGATGAAAATCGGTACGCTCGAGATGAAGATGGCGCGGGTCGAGGGCTTCCAAGTGCGCATCCGCACCGCCGATGGCCGCGACATACGCTCCGATCGTGAAGGCATGCCGCCGTGGCCCTACGAGAAAGGCGCGCGCGACCGCTGGTCGGTTGCGCGATGGAAGCAAGAGCGCTTCGTCAGTTTGTATCCCGGCTTCGGCGTCGACGTCTTGGATGGCGACGGCGAAATCGTGGAATTCGGACAGACGCTTCTTGAAACGGTGCGCGAAAGCTACGACTAAGAACAGACTGATTTTATAAACCATACCAAAGTTAACTTTCCTCCCACGTTGCATTCGTTGCGTCCACACGATTAAAGAGGGGAGCACCCATGGCTGCAGCTAAGTAGCGGCAGCCGGCAAATCGTGATCAAGAAATTGTTTATTGCACGTTCGTTCGTAGTATTGGCGATCGTTGCGGGGCTCGTCGCATGCGGCGGCCTCGGAGGATCGCCGAACGCTGGGCTTTTCCCGGCGGCCGGCGTTGGGATGTTGGCGAGCAGTCCAATTAAGCACGTGATCATCGTGATCCAGGAGAATCGCAGCTTCGACGATCTTTTCGCGACCTTTCCCGGAGCGGACGGGACGAAGACCGGGAAGGCTGCCGCCATGCCGCCGCGCATCGCGCACAGCTGTTCGCCTCCGATCGTGAAGCCGACGACCGTTCCACTAAAGGAGACGCCCCTTGCGGTGAGCGCCGATATCGACCACATTTACAGCGGATACAAACTGGAGCTCGACCGCAATAAGATGGACGGGTTCGACTTGATCGGATCTGGAACGAACGGGAGCGGCGGCCCCGCCTGCCTGTTTGCTTACCAATACGTCAATCCATCGGATATCGCGCCGTATCGGGATATCGCAACGCAGTACGTGCTCGCGGATCACACGTTTCAGACCCAAGGGAGTTCCAGCTTCACCGCACATCAGGACCTGATTGCGGGCGGCACGCAGATCTCTCCGACGCAAGCCATCATTGACAACCCGTCATACTTTCCGTGGGGCTGCGACGCCAACAAAACCGTTCGCACCGCCGTCATCGAGAAGGCCAGCGGGAAGGTCTTTCGCGATGGCCCCTTCCCTTGTCTAACGTATGAGACGCTGCGCGATCTGCTCGACGCCAAGAGCGTCAGTTGGAAATTCTATGCCATGCCGGTTCTAAAAGGGAACGGCGGACCTGGAATCTGGAGCGCCTTCGATGCGATCAAGGCGGTGCGCTATAGCTCCGAATGGCACACCAACGTCACGCGCACGAACCTCGACTTCTTCACCGACGTTTCTCATCACCGGCTGCCCGACGTCTCCTGGATCACGCCGGACGCCGTGAACTCCGATCATCCGGCGGAGAGAAGCGATACGGGTCCTTCGTGGATTGCATCGATCGTCAATGCGATCGGCCAGAGCCGCTACTGGGACTCGACCGCGGTCGTCGTCGTTTGGGACGATTGGGGAGGATTCTACGATCACGTGGTGCCCCAGCACCCGCACAACTGGCAAGGCGGTCCGGGTTTCCGGGTTCCGATGCTGATCGTTTCTCCCTACGTCAAGCCCCACGTCGATCACACGGTCTACCAGTTCGGCAGCGTCTTGAGGTTCGTGGAAGACGTCTGGAACCTGGGGTCGCTGGGAAACAACGACCAGAGCTCCACCAGCATCGGCAACGCGTTTGACTTTAAAATGGCACCGCGGAAGTTCAAAGTGATTCAGTCGAAGTATTCGCGCGACTTTTTCCTTCATCAGAAGCCCTCGGGCCTACCGCCCGACACCGAGTAGAACGGAGAACGCCATGCACAATCGCGCGCCGTACTTGTTGATCTGGGGCCTCGCCGCCGGTTTGATGTTGAGCGCGTGCGGCGGGGCCTCGTCGTCGCTTCCCGGTAGCGTGCCGCTGCAGCCCCAAGCGCCCTCGGGAAGCTCGCCGATAAAGAACGTGATCGTGATCGTCCAGGAAAATCGGAGCTTCGACAATTTCTTCGCTCGCTTTCCCGGAGCGGACGGCGCGACGCGCGGTAAGATGAAGATCTTGCGAGGCGGCAAGTACGTCGACAGATGGACGAACTTGCAGGCGCATACGCTGGTAACGCCCTTCGATATCCAGCACTGCCACACGGCGTTCCTCAAGGACTACGACGGCGGCAAGATGGACGGCTTCAATCTCGCCGGAAAGGGCCCGTGCGGCCAGGGAAAACCCGTAGGGAAGGCCGCCTATCAGTACGTCGAACAGTCGCAGATCCAGCCGTATTGGGACATCGCAGAGCAGTGGGTCTTGGCCGATCACATGTTCCAAACCCAAGGCAGCGGTAGTTTCATCGCCCATCAAGATTTGATCCGCGGCGGCAGTCAGATCGACAAGAGGCACAGCCTCGTGGACAATCCGAACATCATGCCGTGGGGCTGCGACTCGGGCCCGAACAGCAAGACCTCGCTGATCACGAAGTCCGGCCAGTATTTGCCGTACGTGCACAAGGGGCCGTTTCCGTGCACGAATAAATTTCCGTCGTCTTCGTACTACGAAACCATACGCGACACGCTCGATGCCAAGGGCGTCAGCTGGAAGTATTATTCGCCCTGTTTCAAAGGTTGGAACCCGAACAACTGCGACGACGGCTGTCCGAGCATCTGTTCCGGCGGCATCTTGAACGCTTTCGACGTCGTCGCGTCGGTGCGCTACGGCGCCGAGTGGGGCACGAACGTCTCGATGCCCGAAACGAACATCTTCAACGATATTTCCGGCGGCACGTTACCGGCCGTGTCGTGGGTCATTCCGTCGGACGCCAACTCGGACCATCCTGGGGAACCGTGCGGGTGCGATGACGGACCCGCGTGGGTGGCGAGCGTCGTCAACGCGGTCGGCGAAAGTACGTACTGGAACTCCAGTGCGATCGTCGTCATGTGGGACGACTGGGGCGGGTTCTACGATCACGTCGCCCCGCAGCAGCTCGATTTCGGCGGGCTGGGTTTCCGCGTTCCGATGTTGATTCTTTCTCCATACGCGAAGCAAGGCACGAACAGCCAAGGCGGATACATCTCGTCCACGCCCTATGAGTCGGGCAGCATCCTTCGGTACATCGAGGACAACTGGAACCTGCCGCGCTTGGGAACGTCCGACGTACGGGCGGCAAGCATCGGCGACGTCTTCGACTACGCGCAAACGGCGCGCGGCTTCAAGCAGATTCCATCGCAGCACTCGATCGAGTACTTCAGAAGCATGAAGCCGGCGCCGCAGCATGGCGACCCGGAATAGCGCGCGGGTCGCCGCGGCCGTCTTTGCTTTCGGCCTCGCCGGCTGCGGCGCCCATCAGGCGCTGCCGTCGCAATCCGAGGCGATGCTAAGCCCGCTCGGAGTTACCGGCGCGGGCAAGATCAAGCACATCGTCTACATCATTCAAGAGAACCGGAGTTTCGACAACCTCTTTCAGGGATACCCCGGTGCCGACACCGTCGCGGAAGGTCGCGACTCGAAGGGCGAACTGGTCGCATTGAAGCCGGTCGGCCTTGCAGCGACGTACGACATCGACCATTCGGCAATGGCGATGTTCACCGCGTGCCACGGAACCGGCAAACTGCCCGGGACGAAGTGCCGCATGGACGGCTTCAATCGCGAGCAGCACTCCTTCGGCCCGCGCGGCGTTCGATACCCCGAATACGTCTACGTGCCGCACAAGGATTCGAAGCCGTACTTCGACATGGCACACGAGTGGGTAGTCGCCGACCACATGTTCCAGTCGCACCTCGACGAAAGCTTCGTCGGGCATCAATATGTCATCGCGGCGCAGGCGGCATCGAGCGTCAATCTGCCGGCAACCCTGTGGGGATGCGGCGGCGGCGAGAGCGATAAGGTTGCGACCATCCGCGAAGATCGTCAGTACGGCAAGCCGCAGACGGCGTGTTTTGATTACAAAACGCTTGGCGACGAGCTAGACAAGGCCAAGCTCTCTTGGCGCTTTTATACGAGCAAGTACCTCAGCCGGTCCAGCGGTGACGGCAGCTATTGGTCCGCCTATCAGGCCGTCAGTCACATCTATTACGGACCGGACTGGAAGAAAGACATCATCACGCCGCAGAAGCGCTTTCTGATCGACGTGGCCGCCGGAAAGCTGGCGAACTTTACCTGGATAACGCCCGTCTGCGATGATTCCGATCACGTCAACTGCGGCGGGGGATTCGGGCCTTCGTGGGTGGCGGCGCTGGTCAACGCAGTGGGGACGAGTAAATTCTGGGACTCGACCGCGATCTTCGTGCAGTGGGACGACTGGGGCGGTCTTTACGATCACGTTGCGCCGCCGTTCAAAGATTACGACGGCCTGGGTTTTCGCGTGCCGCTGTTAGTGATCTCTCCGTACGCGAAACAAAACCACGTCTCGCATAAGCAGTACGAAACTGCAAGCGTCCTGCGCTTTGCAGAAGACCTCTTCGGGTTAAATCAGCTCGCCGCCGCAGACGCGCGAGCGTTGTCGCCGGCGCTGGACTGCTTCGACTTCTCTCAAGCGCCGCGGAAGTTCGTCAGGATCAAGGCGCCGCTTGGCCGCGAGTTCTTTCTGCGGCAGGCCAACGACTATCGCGCTCCAGATTACGAGTAACGCGTTGCGTCACCGTTTGATCCTCGTCGCCGTCGCCGCATTGACCGGCTGCGCCTTTGGGGCACGGCCGCTGCCGCTTACTGCGCGCGATGGGGTAAGCGAACTGGCCCAAACGGGCGCCGGCAAGATCGACCACGTCGTTTACATCATCCAGGAGAACCGGAGTTTCGATAACCTGTTTCAGGGATATCCCGGTGCCGACACCGTTTCAACGGGGAAGATCTCGAGCGGGAAGACGGTCAAATTGCTGCCGCTGGGCTTGTCGGTCCGATACGACATCGATCACTCCGCAGAAGCGATGTTCTTGGCCTGTCACGGGCGGGGCAGGCTGCCGGGAACGCAGTGCCGGATGGACCAATTCGACAGGGAAAAAGCCTACTTCTGGCCGCCGAGCGTACCGTATCCGCAGTACGTCTACGTACCTCACTGGGATTCGAAGCCGTACTTCGACATGGCGCACGAGTGGGTCGTGGCCGACCGAATGTTTCAGTCGCAGCTCGACGAGAGTTTCGTGGCGCACCAATACGTCATTGCGGCACAGGCCGATGCGAGCGTCGATCTGCCGACGACGCAATGGGGTTGCGGCGGGGGCCCAAGCGATCTCGTCATGACGCTCACCGCGCGGCGCAGGTTCGGCCCGCCGGAGTCGCCCTGCTTCGACTACCCGACGCTGGGCGACGAACTCGACAGCGCAAACCTGTCGTGGCGCTTTTACACCAGCAAGTACGGCAGCGAGTCTAGCGGCCAGGGCAGTTACTGGTCGGGCTATCAGGCCGTCAAACATATCCGCCATGGTCCCGACTGGAAAAAAGACGTCATCACGCCGCAGAATCGCTTTCTTACCGACGTCGCCCGCGGGAAGCTGGCAAACTTCACGTGGATTACGCCCGTTTGCAACGATTCCGATCACGTGAACTGCGGCGGCGGCCTCGGTCCGTCGTGGGTCACCGCGTTGGTTAATGCGGTCGGCGAGAGCAAGTTTTGGAACACGACGGCGATCTTCGTCCAATGGGACGACTGGGGCGGCCTGTACGATCACGTGCCTCCGCCCCACCGAGGTTACGACGGCCTAGGCTTTCGCGTCCCGTTGCTGGTCATTTCGCCTTACGCCAAACACAATCACGTGTCGCACGTGCAGTACGAAACCGCGAGCGTTCTACGATTTGCCGAGGATCTTTTCGGCTTGAATCAGCTGGCGGCGGCAGACCGGCGCGCGGCCTCGCCGGCGAACGACTGTTTCGATTTTTCCAAGGCGCCGCGTAAATTCGTACGCATAAAGGCGCACGTCGGTGCGCGCTTCTTCCTGACCCAGAAGGACGATTACCGCGCCCCCGACTACGAGTAGCTATTCCGTGTCGGTCCGCCCGTCGGAGACGGCGTAGGAGACGCTGCGCCGCGCATCCGTTGCAGGAGCGTGCCCAGGTAATCGGATTCCCCGGCGCTTTGATGTCGCCGATATTGTGCCGCATCGAAGAGCCAGTCGGGGAGCGCCGCGGGAAGTCCGATTTCATCGTTCTGGACGTCGAACTGAAATGACATCGGCGGATCGTCCCAGGTCCACGCCGCTCGCGTAACTACCCAGCAGCCGAGCACGTTGCGAAAATAGACCGTCACGTCGGTCGGACTCACCCGAGCTTGGGGCAGCGGTGCATAGGTCCCGACGAAATGCGCTTTCCATACGTCAAAGGTATGCACGTCGATCCAGAGATCGCGCAAGTTGTGGCGCCCCGGGTCGCTTCGCGGATGCAGCTCGAGATGATACGCGGAATGCCCGTTGACGTCTTCGATTGGCACGGACTCCGTGGTCCGCCCGATCGCGTAGGGCGCGGTCGCGATTGCGACCACGGTCGCGATCGTTTTCAAACCCGCGACGTCCGGCTGCATCATCACGCCGTGGTCGGCCGGCGCGACGCGCACCGACGAACGCATCCGCCACGCAAACGGCCCCAAGAACTCGGGTTCGATTATCGCCGGCGGGAGTTTGCCGTCGGCGCTGGGGTTGCTGACGTTCTCCAGGCCGTCGGAAAGGCGCACCGCGTAGCGAGACACCTCGATGGATGATTTTTCGCCGGTATAATAGCCCATCGGTCGCGCGTGGATGTTCCAGGTCGCCGTCCAGACCGCGTACGGCGGCACCGGATAGGATTGCAGGCGGCGAAATGAAGCATCGAAAATTTGTTGCGGGGACAGGCGCGGCGCGCCTGCCGCCGGTGAAGGCGGCGCCAACACGATGGTCATCGCATCGAAGTCGACGGTGAAGGCATAGTGCCGAAGAAACTCGTTCGATAGTGCTCCCCAAAGGGTGAATGGGAAAATCGTGAAGGGAGAACCCTGGGGCGTGTATATTCCGGGAACGGCGTTCTGCACCGCGGATCCGACGGCCACGCGACCAGCGACGAACGGTACGCCCATCACGGCTCCGCCTCCGCCGACGCCCGCGGACGCATGAGCTTGGTCGAGCGGAATCGCAGCTGCTTTGAGCAGGTCGGCCGACGGCATGATGCCGCCGCCGGCCAAGCCGGAATCGAAAAGAAACAAACCGGCCGCAGCCTGATTCACTTGCGCCTGCGCGACGACGAAATGGTCGCCGACGAGATAGCAGGGAACGATGGCAGCGTGTGCGGCCGCCGCGGACCTTTGGAATTCGGCGGAACGGCTGGGCGATCGCATACGTAAGATCAGCCGGCGATTGGGATAATCGATCGTCGCCAAGAAACGCTCGAAGTACGTGGTGCCGACGATACCATCCACGTGCAATCCAGGAAAGAGCCCCGAGGCGTGGGTCGGTAAAACGTGCACGGGCACATCGCGCGCGGTGGCGTTTGCGAGTGCGAAGGATGCCAGCATGCCGCTCCGAATCGCGGCTCGCTGACCGCCGGCGAAGACGCCGGTTCCCGCGCTCGTCGTGCGTACGCCGATCTTAGCGGCAAAGGCCGGCTCGAGTACCACGTCCGCGCCCGTATCGATGATAAAATTCCCAGCGATGCCGTTGGCGACGCCGCGAACGACCGGCAGCGGATCCGCGGTGACGAACGGAACGATGCTCGCATCCCCGGTGACGTTAGTCGGGCGCGCTGCTTCAGCGGTGCGCCGATGGAGCTCGGTCATCAAGCGCGCGGCGCGAGCGTCGTTCGGCTGCGCCGCGAGCACCGAGCGCAAAAGCGGTTCGGCTGCGGCGAGGTCGTTTTGATAGAGCCGGATCGCGGCGAGGCCGAGTTGGGCAGCGACGTTGGATGGATGCGTCTGCAGCAAGCCCTGGTACGCTGCGGCCGCCGCCGGGAAATCGCCGCTTTGGAAGAGCGCCGGCGCGGGGTCATTTTGGGCATGGGCGGAGGAAGTTGCGGTGAGGAGGATAATCGCGAGGGTGGCGCCACGCCGTTTGATCATGGCTGAATTACCAATCGATTCGTCCGCACGTTCTGAAGATACTCACGACCGGTCCCAACGGTTACGCTCCTTCTCACGCCGAGGAGTGCTCGAGGTGGCCGCCTCGTTTGGTCTGCTTGCGACAATCGGTGATATTCGGGCCGATGCGGCGAGCGGCGAAGGCGTGGTCGGCGCCTGGAGCCTCGTCAGTTTCGACGTGGATGAGGGCAAGGCCACCGCTCAGCCGCGCTTCGGTCCGGCGCCGGTTGGATATCTCATCTACAGCGCAAACGCACGCATGGCAGCGGTGCTTGCCGGAACGCATCGCCCCGAGCTGCGGTCGCCATCGGGCATTTCATCGTCGGAGACGCATCGTACGGAAGCTTTGCAGAATTTCCTCGCCTACGCCGGGCGCTACGAGATCCGCGGCGACCGCGTCTTTCATCACGTCGAAGTAAGCGTCTTTACCGATCTGATGGGAACGACGCTCGAGCGGCAGTTCAAGCTCGTCGGCGACACGTTAACGATTCGAACGTTGCCGCCCGAGATTTGGGGCACGTCCAACGTCCTGGTGTGGAAGCGAGCTTAAAGGGCCTTCGGTAAGGGTACGCTGACTTTGAAAGGAAACGCCAACACTATGCTCGAGAAATGCGCCGTCGCAGCGCTCCTGCTCGCACTCGCTTTGCCGGCTGCGGCAATAGCGCAGGCGGATCAGCCCACGAACAGCACGGCGATCGCAGCGGACAGCGCCCTAACGTCACGCTTAACGTCCTTCTTTAAACAGGTTGTCGCCGGACACGTACCGAGCGGGAACATCTCGCCGCAGTTGAAGAGCGGCTTGACGCCGCAGTTGATCTCGCAGATTGACGGCGCGTTCGCGTCCTTCGGCACTTTTCGGCGTTTAGATTTCGTTCGTCAGGACAGCATGCAAGGCTATCAGCGGTATCACTATACCGCGGTCTTTGACAAAGGCTCCCAAGGCATCATGTTCGTGCTGGATTCGAACGGCATGATCGCCGGCTTCTTTCAGGACCCAGGCACCAACACCGGCCAGTAGCTTCTAGCTTTGTCATCGCGAGCGCGAAGCGCGCTCCTCACCTTGTCATCCTGAGCGCAGGCGCGAAGCGCCGTCCCACTTTGTCATCCTGAGCGCAGGCGCGAAGCGCCGAAGTCGAAGGACTGAAGAACTAGAGGCCGGGAGCGATGGCCACTCCATATACGGAGCTTAGCCCGTTGGTAATCGTGTTGACGAGCGTTCCCGCCGGATAATCGTAGACGAGGAGAGCATTCACCGAGGGGTCGGCGACGTAGAGATGCTTGAACGGCCTATCGAGTGCGATTTGGAACGGGTCCTGCATCCCCTGGTTTATCGTGTGCGACGGTTTGGTCGAACCGGGAGGGAAGACGTACACTGCTGCGTTGCTGCCTGATCCCTGATCGGCGACGACGACATCGCTGGCGCCGTCGACCGCATCACCGGCGGCCCAAACGATCGGCAGGCCAAGGCTCGTACCTTTCGTCGAACCCGGCGCGTACTCGTTCACCTGCCCGGGACCGGCTCCGTGCGCGCCGGTATCGTACGATACGTACAAGTCGTTTTGCGGGTCAAGGGCCACGCCGTGCGGATACGTAACGGAGATCGTGCGCTTCGAACGCGTCTTACCTTTGGGGAATTCGACGACTTTCTGGCCGACGAGATCGACCACGTAGACCATGCCGTCTCGGCCAACCGTCACGTCGATCGGATACGCGAATCCGGTGTAGCGCAGCTTCCAGGTCGTGCTCCCGCGTGGATACATCGTGACCGTGTAATTGGTTACGTTTGCCACGAACAAGTTTCCGTGTTCGTCAACGAAGCTGCCCTCCGGGCCGCTGATGCCGTCAATGATCTGCCCGATGGGATTGGGGTTGGAACCTTTGGCAGGGTAGATCTGAACGACATTCTTGGTAAAATCCGATACGTAGATCAGATGCTTGCCCAACCTCGCGGCGGGCGAAAGCCACCCGCCGGTGCGGTGCGCGGGCTGCGGTTGGCGTAACGATGACATCGGAATCCCTGGCGCGCTCGACATCGCCTGGCCGCCTGCACACCCTGCGCCTACTGCGAGCGCCGCGATCCAAACACTCCGAAGCCGAGGCGAACAATTCTGCATGATCGTTACTCCTTACAGGGGCGCGGGTGGATCGAGCGCTAGACCGTTCGGACCATCGATACCGTCGGTGATCGTATCGACCAGCGTGCCGCTGGGATAAGCGTACACGTATACTGCGTTGTCGACGGCATCGCCCACATAGGCTCGTTGCTCGCTGCGCAAGAATCGGACCGGATCCGGGTCGAGCGTATTTTGTGCGAAGGTTTTTGACGGCTTCGTCGCGCCGGGCGGAAAGACGAGCACGCCCGTCAGCTTTTGGTCTGCCGTGACGATGTCGCCGGCCTTGTCTAACGTGATGCCGCCCGGGCCATCGGTGACGATACCGAGATTGGTTCCCTTCGAACTTCCTGGCGAATACTTTATGATTTCGCCGTTGGCGAAGTTCGGCGTATAGCTGGTGACGTACAGGTTTGCGGTGGCGTCGAGCGCGAGGTCAATTGGGAAGGGAATGTTCGTGATCGTCAACGTTGGCGAATTCACGTTTTGCGGAAAGACCTGAATTGATGCGGGGCTGATGCTCGATACGTACACGTTCTGCTGGCCGTCCACCGCGACGCCGGCCGGAGCCGTCAGCCCCTTGGAATAGGTGAAGCTCGGCGTCGTGCTGCCGGGGGCATATTCGGTCACGGTATTGGAGTTGGTATTCGTCACGTACAGGTTGCCGCGGCGGTCGGTGTTGGCACCCTCCGGAGTTTCGATGCCGTTGGTGATCTGCCCAATCGGTGCCTGATTGTGCCCCTTCGTGCAGTAGATGCTCACGTAGTTCAGGTGATAGCTCGAAACATACAGCTTATTTTTGCACGACTTTGCCGCCGGCGCGAGCCAGCCGGGGCCACGAGCGAGCGGATGAAAGGCGGGACGCGCCCCGCCCTGCGCCTGTCCGGATGGAGGAGCAACGTTCTGGCCGACGCCGGCCGAGCAGGCGGCAACCAGCAGCAGCGAGCCGGCCACAATCGGAGTGATTCCGAAGCGAGAGCGATCCATAGTTCTCGCGAGTTCACCGCACCGGCACGAACCCTCCTTGGCTCGGCACTATTTCTGGCACGGCTGTCATGCTAAGCTGCGCGCGCAGATCATGTGCCTCGCGCGGGGGGTAGGCGCGCTTCGCACGCCTTCCAATCGAGATTGGCGAAGAAGGCTTCGATGTACTTGCCTTTATCAGCAGGCTTGTAGTCCTTGATGAATGCGTGTTCCCAGACATCGAGGACAACGATCGGAATAGAGCCGGCGATGTGGCCGTTCTCGTGATCGTTGATCCAATGATTGCTGATTTCTGAATTGGTCGTGTCGTAATAAGCGATTGCCCAGCCCACTCCGCGCATACCGCCGACGGCCATGAAGTCATTTTTCCACTCGTCGAAACCGCCATAGGCTTCACCGAGGGCATTGCTAAGTCTGCCCGAACCGAGCGACTCAGGGCGGCTGGTCATGTTGTCGAAGTACAGCTCGTGGAGGCGCATGCCGTTGTACTCGAAACCGAGCCTACGCACCAGATCGGCGTAGCTCGGATCGGTGCCCGTTGGCTTGCCGCTTTCGCGGATCCCGGCCAGGCGTTCGTTGAGGAGGTTCGTGTTCTTGACGTAGCCTTCGTACAGACCGAAGTGCATCTCAAGCGTCGTATCAGAAATACCATTGAGACCCGCGAGGTCCCATTTTTTTGGCTGAAAGATCTTTTGAAAGATCTTTGGCGCAGAATCGACTATCATGGTGGCTCCTTACCCGCGTTCATGGCGAGCCAAGCGCCGCCGGACCGGTGATTTACGCGCGATCTCGATGGGCGGGTACGCAGGCAGTCGATTCCGCGACACGAAGGAACGCCAAATGATAACGCTCGACGAACTTCGAGGAACGATCGGTGCGCTCATCGCCGCCGGATTGCTCGTCGGTTGCACGGCAACCGGGGGACCCAACGCTCCCGCCAGCGCGCCGATGCAGACGAACGCGCTCGACCAGGCCCCCGCCAATCCGTTGCTCAAACGCTCGAAGCTTGGATTGATCTACGTGGCGGACTACACGAACTCGGCCGTGCACATTTATCCGCTTCGCGGAAAGAACCAGAAGGAGATCGGCTTGATCACGGGCGTTCCAATCGTGGAGTATTTGAACGTCGACCGGTGGCATAATTTGTACGTCGTCGAGTTCACTGCCGGGAAAGTGCTCGTCTACCCCAAAGGCGCGACGTCACCCTCACTCACGCTGGTCGTGCATCCGAGCGGTGCCTTTCCGAACTCCGTCGCGATTTCGCATTCGGGAGACGTAGCCGTCGGGCAGTTTCAGACCAATGGCATCAATTTCTTCCATAAAGGCGCGACGACGCCGTACAAGGTCGTGCCCCCAGTGCCAGGCTTTTCGGCTGGATTCTGCGCGTACGACGCGGCGGGAAATCTTTACGTGATCCTGAGCACCGCGAACGGCCCGTCGCACATCGGCGAGATCGTAGGTGGCGGCTCGGGCACGAGCACGATCGATCTCGGCGTCAACACCGGAATCACGAATGCCAAGGGTATTCAGGTCGACCGGCAGGGTAATATCGGCGTGGTCGGCGATGACGGCACTCTCAACGTCTACGCGGCGGCGTCGAATTCACTGCTGCACACCGCACAACTTTTGGACCCACCCAACGACGGGCCGAGCCCGAACGGCGGCTTCTCCCTGATGAAATCAGGTAATGACCTCTACGTGGCGAGCGCGATCCTCAAGGGCAACCTCGGACAAGCCTACAAATATGCCTATCCGGCCGGCGGAAGCATCCTCAACGCGATTACGGTCGAGCCCCCTAAAGGCGGCAGCAGCGAGACGGCGGTGACCGGTGTCGCTGTAGATCCTCCCGAACAACCGTAGCTCTGTCACGCGATCTGCCCATTTGTCCTTCGACTCCGCTCAGGATGACAGGTGCATGCAGTGGATCAATAGATGCCGGGAATAAGGCGCGACGTTTTGGCGCGGTAGTCATCGTACTCGGTGCCGAAGTGCGCGTGGAGCAAGGCTTCCTCCGAGCGAATGCGCGCGATGATGGGCGGAATCAGTAGCGCAACCAACAACACGCCGACCGCGGACCGAAACGCCAACGCCCACCCGAGCGCTCCCAACAGCAATCCGAGGTAACTCGGATGGCGAATGACGCCGTAGAGTCCGCTGGTTACGAGCGCGTGTCCGCGCTGAATCGCGACCAGCCCGCTGAACCGATGGCCCAGAACGAAGACCGGCGCGAGCCGCAGCGTTCCACCCACGACGAACAGGAGCACGCCCAACCAGCGGGTCGCGTCGCCGTCGATCGTCCAGAAGCCGTCGCGATCGGTCCACGCGGGAACGAACGCGCTCAGAAAGCCGATGACGACGATCGGAAACAAAACCCAGCGGTTGCCGCGATCTTCGCGCACGCCCGGGCTGAGGCTGCCTCCCGCGAAGAGCGCCGCTACCGACAGGGCAAGCAAGGCGATTGCCAACGCAATCAGCGCAGGATTTGAGAAGAAGCGCGCCAGCCCGCCGAAACCGATGACCGCGAGGGCCAAATAAACGGCCGCACCGACGACGACCAGCAGCAACCGTGACCAAGGCGACACAGCCGAGTCATATTCCACGAGTGCCGCCGATTACCGTTGGGAGCTAGGTGATTGCCGCGGTAAGCGTGTAAGCATTGTGGCGTGAGCGACGGAATCGAAGAGCGGCGCTGGCGCGCGTACCTGCCGGCGGCACAAATCGCTATCGGCGTCGGCGGTCTGCTCGGCGCGATCTTTCACGCCTTTCCGATTCATCCGGCGCTCAAGCGCGAAGACTGGCCTGTCCTCGATGCGGTGGACATCGGCTGGCTGGGGCTCATCGCCGTTGCGGTGCTCTTGCCCGGAATCAGCAAGCTCACCCTGGGCGGCGTTTCCGTGGAGCTGCGCGAAGAGGCGCGCGAAAGCGCGCAAGAACTCGAGAGCACGATCCAAGAGTACGCGAATCTCGTGCAAAATTGGTCGGCGTCGGCCATGCTCTACATCGACATGCTCGCCAACGCCACCGGCGACGACGAACGTGCCACGCTCCTCGCGCACTATCTGCGCGATCGCATGGGGGAAGCCAAGAATTACCTCAGCGAAGACCCCGACGACGACGTCCGCATCGCTCTGTGGATGTACGACCCGGGTACGCAGCGGCTCGAATTTTTCTTCAGCAACGAGGGCGTGCCGACGAAGCAGAGCTACGCGGTGGGCGAGGGAATGCTCGGCGAAGCGTTCCTGGAACGGCGGGCCTTCAACGAGGCGGACGTGCGCAACGTTCCTTCGTATCTCGACACGCGCAACGGGGTGGATCCGCCATATCGAGCCGTGCTCTGCATCCCGATCTTCGTCGGCGAGGAGCCGATTGGAATGCTCACCGCCGACAAACGCAACGCCGTGCTGTTCGGCACGGCGGCGGATGATATCGCCAGGGGTCTCGCGGCGCAGTGCGCCCTAGCGATCGACCAATTCAGAAAGGCCGGCTAGGCTTCCAGGCCCGACGCAACTTTCTCGAGGCGCTTGAGGGCCCGGCTTGCGCGCACGCCGGGGCTTTGATCGGTGACCGAAGGGGACCCCCCGGTGGATTTCACCGATGCCAGCGCCTTCTTGACTTCCTCGATCGATTTCTTATATTGCATCATTTGCCTCATTCAACCACCCTAGCGGGCCGGTGGTTTCGGTAGCTACATGTCGGTATCGGTCGGCAAGTACGATGGCTTGCGATGGATGAAGTATTCGTTCGAGTACTGCGCGTGGATTTTCTTGAACGTGATCGGTGGCTGCGAATAGTCGAAGCTATCGATGATGCTGTTGGCGCGCGCGTCGCTGGTGCTGAGCGTGCCGAGGTGCCAGTTCTGCTCGATGTATTTCAGGATGCTGCCGAACTCGTACTGCGTCTGGGAAATGTATCCGGCTTTCGCGTAGGGTGAAACGATGATCGCCGGCACGCGGAAGCCCAAGCCGCCGTAGTTCATCACCTTGGGAGGCGCGTTGTCGTAGAAACCGCCCCAGTCGTCCCAAACGATGATGATCGCCGTGGATTTCCAGTAGGTCGGGCTTTGGCCGATCGCGTTGACAACGCTCGACACCCATGATGGTCCGGTGTCGGTCGAGGTCCCGGGATGATCCGACTCGGGCTCGTCAGGTATCACCCAAGAAACCGCCGGCAAACTGTTGTTGCTGATGTCGGAGAAAATCGCCGTCTCCGGCGTGACGATGTTGGTCGTCCATTCGGAACCATAGCGAACCGGCGCGATTACGTCGAACGCGCTCAGCAGTTTGCCGAAGATCTTATTACTCGGCGGCAGGTAATACTTCCAGGAGACGCTCTGCGCGTCGAGCAGATCGGCCAGCGTCCGATACTTGGTCGCAAACTTGTTCGAACATGGGAACGGTCCCTGTTCCGTCTTCAGATACATGTTGTGCTGCGTCACCAGGTGCGTGTAGGTACCCGGCGGAGCATCGCATCCCCACCAGCAGTTGCCGCAGGTGGGAAAATCGATCATGCCTTCCTTGGTATCGACTACGGTGCCGCCCCGAATCAGGTCCTGATGGGCGGTGAAGCTGTCGCTGCCTTGTGTCGTAAACATATGTTCTGCTAAGGCGTATTGCTCGGCCATATCCCAGTAGGGCTGAATCTGTTTCGGATCGGTGTATTGGTACGGATACGTGCACTCCGGTCCAGCTCCGCCCAAGACGGCGTCAAAGCCGTCCATTTGGCCGTTATCGCGCGCCGTCTGATAGCCGGAATACTTGTGGTCGAGATCCTTATGAACGACGAGGTTAACCTTCGTCAGCGGGATCGTCCCTTGCTGGATCGGCGGACTGCAGTTGGGCTCGGCCTTGGCGTTGCCGGTCGTAGTTCCGTCCGCACCCGGATACGTGGCGAAGAAGTCGTTGAAGGTGCGGTTCTCCTGAACGATGATCACGACGTGCTTGATCGGCGAACTCGGCGAACTGGGTTTGCGCATCATCGCCTGCTGTGGCGCCTGAACGGATGGCGATCCACCGCCGCAGCCGGAGATCGCCATGCCGAAAGCCGCCAGAAGTAAAAACGTGCCGGTACGAACGCCCATCAGTGCATCTCCCCTTTGGTGTAGGCGGCGCACTTCTCGCACCAGACCGGCCCGGCCTTCGTAGACCCGGCCGGTCCAAAGTGCTATTGTGACCCGATGCGTTGATTCGCGTTCGTCAGCAAGTAGATTTTATCCGCATGGCGCACGCCCAGCGCCCGTTGGTCGTAGATTATGCCGACGTATTGGCCGGCCTTGATGGCACTCATTTGATACGTGTTCTTGCCATTGGCCGAAAAGACTTGATCGAATTTCGGAACGATGACGAAACTCAATGTTTCCTTCGTCTTTGGATCCTGAACCTTAATATTGTTCGCAGATACGTGAACGGTGATTCCGTAGAAGGTTGAATTGCCGCCGGCGGCGGCATTTGGCGGCAGCGCGAGCACCGGGGCGAGCGCCGCCGCGAGGGCCGCGGCTCGGAGAACTGACAAATGCATCATGCTGACCGATGTACCCCGCGAGCGGGCGGTCTATGCCTTCGCGCCGCCGAAGGGCGATGCGTGGAGGCGACGCTCTTTGCCGACGGGGGATCGCGCGGCAATCCCGGCCCTGCGGCAAGCGCCGCCGTGCTCCTGGACCCCGCCGGGGAGCTCGTCGAGGAGGTCGGCGCCTATTTGGGCGTCGCTACCAACAATGTAGCAGAGTGGACCGCACTCGTTTTGGGCCTCGAGGCGGCGTTGGCGCGGGGGATCCGGCGCCTGACCGTGCGTTTGGACTCAGAACTCGTCGTCAAGCAGCTTCGCGGTGAGTATCGCGTGAAGCATGCCGGCCTTCAGCCGCTTCACCGCCGCGCGATGAAGCTGCTGCGGGCTTTCGAAGACGTCGACGTCGCGCACGTTCCACGCAAGCAGAACGCTCGGGCCGACCGCCTGGTCAACCGAGTTCTGGACCAGGAAGCCCAGGCGTCGGCAAAGTAGGGCGCTGTAATGCGCCGGTTCCCCATCGAAATTTTCATCGTGGTTCTCGCGGTCGTGATGCTCGCATTGGGTTGGCGGATCTACGGCGCCGGCGAAATGGGACGCTTCGCACCGGCGATCCACGCACAGAAAGCGCCCAGCGCTCTGTACGCCAGGTTGCTGATTCATTATCCGAAGCCTCCGATCGACCAAGAAGAGTACCGCATGTCGGATGTCGAGGGCGTCTCGCGCTTTGAGTATCAGATTCGCGGCTACAACGGACACGAGATCACGGTGACGGCGCCTGCGGCGCGCGTCTACGACGTGAGTTTCTTCTTCGGGCGGCTCGATCAAGACGGCATCTGGCAGCTCGTGAACAGGCCGCCGCGCCCCAACGCCGCGGCGCTGTACACGGTCTACGTGAAACAGCTCGCGGATTACCAACAAGGCCAACGAACCGTCACCTTCACCGACCCCAAGTATTGGGCAACCAAAGCCGTGCGCCAATATTCGATCGATCTCTCGAAAGGCGTACCAAAGGATCTGGTGCACCTGCAGGGCACGCAGCTGGCCGACCCGCGCTACGAACAAATCGTCGACGATTTCCGGAATTTCGGGCCCGACGAGTTTCGGCACAACGTCGCAGCCGCGCAGGCGCGCATACGCGGAATGCACGGCTGAGCGGTGCGAGCGCTCGTAGCGCGCCGAGCGCCCTTGGCGACGCGAGCGGCGCTGTGCGCCGCGCTCTTGGGAGTGATCCTTTTCGTCGGTTACGAGATCGCGGAAAGTCCGGGGAATCAACTATTCGGCAAGACGCTGGTTAGCGGGCCCAAGAACGAACGCGTCGTCGCCCTAACCTACGATGACGGCCCGAATCCGCCGTACACCGACGAGATTCTGGCGGTGCTGCGGGCCGAACGCGTTCACGCAACTTTTTTTGTCGTCGGACGGGCCGTACAGGCCTATCCTCACGTTGTGCGCCGTGAAGCCGAAGCCGGCAACGCGATCGGTAACCATACCTGGAGCCACGGACATCTCGTGCTCTACGACCAAAGCGGCCTGCGCCGGACGCTGCAGCGCACCGATCAGGCGATTTTCGCCGCTACCGGCCGGCACTCGAGGATCATGCGGCCGCCCTTCGGTTCGCGCGATTGGCTCGTACTCGACGAAGTGCGCAAATTGGGTTACACGCCGGTGATGTGGTCGGTTCCGCTTGCCAACGACTGGGAAAACCCACCGGCGCGCGTTATCGCCGCGCGCGTGCTGCGCTACGTCGGCGACGGTGCGATCATCACGCTGCACGACGGCAACCGCGGAATCGTCTGCTCGCGCGCGAGCGTTTCGGTGCACCAGTGCGATCGAAGTTCGGACGTCGAGGCGACTCGCTTAATTGTGAATACGCTCAAGCGCCAAGGCTATCGCTTCGTAACGATTCCCGAGCTGTTGCGCCTACCGCCGCCCACAAGCCGGGGGAAGGTTGCCCCCCTTAGCCCAATCAACTAGCATTGTTCCCGGAGACCCATTCGCACTATCTTCGTTTAAGGAGAATGCTATGAAGCTATTTCTCAACGGCAGGACTGGCCGATATCTAGCGGCCGCGATCGCCGGACTCGTTTTCGTTGCCGGCTGCTCGAGTGGCCGCCCCTTGCCGAACGCCCAAAGCGGTCCCGCTCTCGCGGCGTCGTCGCAGTCGACCGCGCAGATGACGGTCAGCGGCATGAGGTCGGACGCGATCGCCCCCGACGCGTGCAGCGATCCCGCAAAGCTCAAGATTTGCCTGAGGGCGGGCACCAGCGCCAAACTCAAAATCACGCTAACCTGCACACACTACAGCCAAAGCGTTCCTTGCGGCACGGTCCACTGGTTCACGAAGACGAGCAACCTGGGGCTGAAGGGAAGCTTTAGGCCCGACCCTGGAAATCCAACGACGGAAACCATCACCGCTTCAAGAAAGATAAAGGTGGGTCACTACTATCAGACCATCACCGCCAAGTGCTCCGCTTTTAAAGGCTGCGTAACAAAGGGCAAGGGTGCTATCTGGGTCATAAAGTAAGCGACTATGCGTAGAGCCGTCCGTGCAGGCGAATGAAACCGCTCGGATGGCGATTAGCGGGATCGTGATGCGTCCAGTGAACTACCGGCGGCCGCCCAGCGTCGTGAACCATCTCACCACGCACCTCGATGCGGTCGCCGGATTGGACCGGACAGCGCGGCGCGATGCTGACGTTGTCGACGATCTCGAGCGTACCGGCGCTGGTTTGCACTTTGAAGGCCTCGTGCATGCAATGCGTGCGCGATCCATAAAAAAAGTGTGGGCGCGAAGAAACGGTACCGTTGAAGTCCACCCATGCCGGCGCACTCCCGGCATAGGCTGCAGCCAAATCCATCCTTGCTCAGATCACGCGCGCTGGGTAAGACGGAAAGTGGTTCGTTTTCGCGGATGAGGACGATTCGAACCGCGCGCTTGCGCCTCGAGCCCGTGACCTCGGCAAACGCGGGGCTGCTCTGGGACGTCCTACAGGAACCGGACCTACGCGACTATCAGGATCTCCCTGACGTCAACCGCGCGCACTTCGTGCGCACGGTGGGGGCTCGCCCGAGGCGCTTGGGGCAGGGAACCGTAGGACGGTATGAATGGCTGCTGCACTTTTCCAGCGGAGCCCAGCCGCTGGGATGGGTCTCGCTGCGAATCGCGGAGACGAACCGCACGGCCGCGGAGATCGGCTACAGCGTCGTGCGCGCGCAGCGCGGACGTGGTATCGCGACCGAGGCCGTCGCAGCTCTGGTGGATGAGGGATTCCGGCGCACGCGCGTGCAGCGGATGCGCGCCTACTGTTTGCCCGAAAATCTCGCCTCGCGTGCCGTCCTGCGCCGCGTGGGCTTCGAGGACGATGGCATGCTGCCGCGCGGAGCGACGGTCGGGGGCAAGCCCGTCGATGTGATCCTGCATTCGCTCGAGCGCGAACGCTGGTCGGGAAGCGCTAATCGGAACCGGCAGGCCACTCGATCGTGACGCCCGCGTCGTGGAACCCGGCGTAGCGTTGCGGAAGCGCTCCGTCGAGATACGCTAGCAGCGGCTCACGCACGACGCCCACGACGATGCGTTCCGCCAACTCCGAAATCGGAACCCACTCCACCCCCACAACGTGATCTCCTCCGTTGTCACCCTGAGCCTTTCGACTTCGCTCAGGACAGGCTCCGTCGAAGGACGGGCGCACCAAAAACGTGGCGTTCAAAAAGTGCTGCTCACCATCGTAGCTCTCGCTTATGTACGCAAGCTGGTCAACTTCCACGCGTAATCCCGTTTCCTCAAGAACCTCGCGCACGACGGTTTCGGCGAGCAGCTCTCCAGGCTGCTGACGGCCTCCCGGAAGATTCCAGAGCGGACGCGGCTGATTGGGATAACTCGACGCGACCAACAGCACGCGCCCCTGGTGAACGGCAAGCCCCGTCGCCAAATGGATCATTCCGCCGCCGCCCGCTTTCATTGATCCACGCCTGTTCCGTATTGTGACACCGCGCACCCGGCTTTCGGGCGGGACTCCGTGGGTGGCGGGCTTCGGGGAGCTCCTTGGGTGTAGAATGGAGATGGCAATCAAGCTTAAAGGAGCAGGGGCATGAAGTCTTTCGTATTACGGCGATGTGCGTCACTCGTAGCATTGGTCGGGGTGCTCGCCGGTTGCAGTAACGGCAACCGGATCAGCCCGTCGGCACCGCTTACTGGGCAAGACGCGACGAATTCGGCCGCCAAAACAGGGGCTTTTCTCTACATATCCGACACGACCAAGAGTATCGTTAATGTCTACTCGTATCCTCAAGGGAGGCTGCTCAACACGCTGACCGCCGTTAAGGATCCGGAGGGCCTTTGCGCCGACGGGGCTGGGAACGTCTGGGTCGTCGAGACGGTGTATTCGAAAATCGTTGAGTTCGCGCGCGCCGGAACGAAACCCATCGCGACTCTTTCGGACGGGAACGAGTATCCCGACGCCTGCGCAGTCAATCGCAGAAATGGCGATCTTGCCGTTGCGAACAACAACGACGGCGGCTCGGACCCCGGCAGTGTCGCGATCTACCAGGGGGCTCGCGGCGTGCCTACGATCTATTCGGATCGCGCCGTTTGGTTCGTGTACTTTCTGGATTTCGATGGGGGCGGAAATCTATTCATCGACGGGACCTCGTGGAGTAACCACGGCCGACGCTTCAGACTCGCCGAGCTTCCGAGGGGGGCGGACAATATAGTGAACCTTAAGGTGAGCGGTGCCAAGATTGAGTTCCCTGGCGATGTCCAGTATAACAAGGGCAACGTCGCGATCGGCGACGGAAAGAGGCCGGTCATCTACCAAACGACCGACGGAACGGTCACGGGCCATACTTCATTTCACGATCTTTGCAAGGTCACCGCGTTCTTTATCGAGGGCGCGCACGTCATCGCGCCAAACACGTGCGGCACGGTCGGCCGGCCCGGGCGCAAAGACGTCCTAATCTACAACTATCCTGCCGGAGGAGCGCCAATCAAAAGGCTGACCGGGTTTAAGGTCCCCTTTGGCGTTGTCGTTACCGAGTAATATCCAAGGCGTAATCACGTCCGGAGCCGCTGAAATTCTTCTGATCGACGCCCCCGAGAGCCACTAGAGCACCGGCATACTTGGATAATTCGGTGCTCTTCATTTGTGACTCGTCTTGCGTAGAGAAGAAACGCTAAAATTTCTCTGCTGCCACCGTGCCGAGTGGTTCGTCGAAATTCCCCATAAAAACCGCAACCGGTGAACCACCGGTCGGGTAGTTGAAAACCTCGCCGTTGTCGTTACCCGCGTCCCCGCAATAGACAACGCCCTTTGCGATCCAGGTTTGCGCGCAGTCGCTAGAACCCGAGAACGATATGGTGCCCTTCAACGTCGCCTTCGTTCCCGCGATCGTATACTGATACATCTTGTTCGCTAGCTGATCGAAGACGGTCACGTACGTGCCGTCCCACTGCACGGACCCAGGGAACTCCACACTGTTGCTCGTCGTGATCGTTTGGACTTTACTGCTGCCCTTCGGGAGCTCGTCGAGCTGGAAGGCAGAACCGGGGGTAAAGCCGTCGAAGAAGAGATTCCCCTGGTTGTCGTAGCCGTCGAAGTACTCTCTTGCCAACGGCGTCTTGACGAAAGTTCCCGAGCCGCTGGCGCTCTTGTAGATGAGGACGTCGCCGCTAGACGGACCATCCAGAATCCCGACTGCGAGGTCTCCGTTGGTATCCATGGCGCAGCTCGATGGCATGCTACCGTCGGAAACAGAGAGCGTCTTGATCGGCGTCTGGGGGACCTTGTACTCCGTGATCTGGTTGTAGGCCGCGACGATCCAGATGGTTTTCTTCCCATAGCCGTATAGGACGTTCGTGCACCCCTGGCCGCCGACGTTATTGATCGTACCGATCTGCTTATCGCTCTTCGGATAATCGAAGATGCTGGCGTAGGTGCCGTAAAAGTTGATCACGTACTCGAAGTGCTTCAACTTCGGGGTCCGGTCAGGAACGATCGACGGGTAACGGGGCAGCCCGCTCAGATTCGGGCGTGCCGCCGTTACCAGCCTGCCGTTCACAGACGCGGTTCGACCTATGTATTGGACATTGAGCGCAGCGTTTGACGGCGCGACCGCCATGTCGTCCTGAGCCTGTCGAAGGGCGCCGGCGCACGCCGAGCATGTCGCGAGTGCAACTAGAGCACCCGCGTATTTTATTAAGCCAGTCGTATTCATTACGTTATTCCTTTTTGAGTAGGAACGATTGCAAGGTTATCTTTTCGGCCGACACCGCGTCGCGCCGAGTCGAAGCTGCCGGTAGGGTCGCAATCGGCAAAGCTTCGGCGCTCGGAATGGTTCGGAGACGCTCTTTAATCGGGCCAGTCGCGCCGACCTTGCAGCGGCGAACGTACTCACGCTTGGTTCTCCCCCCAGGCCAAGCCATTCGCGAGCGCAGGTTGCGCCACTAAACCCACTCGCTCTTGCAGGCGACGAAAGAATCACTTCGAACCCGACTGCGTTATCACTGCGTCGGGAGCGAGGTCTAGGATGCCAACTTTCAACAATCGCGTGCTTGTGCTAATCGTGGGAACACTTTTTGCTACTTCGGCGTGCGGGGGAAACAACACAGTTCCAACCGGAGCTGCGGCAGTCTCGGCGCAAGCCGCGGGTTCCATCGTTCCAAACGACACGACCTCGATTTTGAAAAAACTTACGAAGGACGTCGAAATCGGCTCGACAGTCGATGCTAAAGATGGCGACATGGGTCCGCGCGCGATCTCGCTGGTCCGCTCGACCTTCGGGCTCAAGAAAGGACAGCTGCTCGTTTGCAACTTCGAGGACTCTGCGGGCACTGCTGGTAAAGGTACCACGATCGAAGTGCTCAATCCGAAGCCGCACTCCAAGCCGGTGACCTTTACGCAAAGCCCCAAGGTTGAGGGATGCGACGGCGATGCCGTCACTGAGGCAAATCAAGTCTACAGCCCGGGGATGCTCAGTGGTCTCGTTTCGCACTTCGACGAAAACGGTTCGCTCAAGAAGAGTTACCATTCGCACCTCGAGCTTCCGTTCGCCGACGCCGATGCATTTTGCGGTTTGCCTTACGCGCCTGAGGACATCTACGTTTCGGATGCCAAGACCGGCTCCATTGTCAAGTTCGAATTCATTGCCGTTAGTGGCGGCAAAACGAAAGCGACCGAAGTGATAACCGGTTTTGGGGTTCATAAGGGCTCCGGTTGGAGCGTCTTGGGCCCATCCGGAATACAATACAATAGCCACAGAGCCGGTAGCCTCTGCAACGACACACTTTATATCGTGGATGGGGTCGATAACACGGTCGTCGCCGTTTCGAACGCCAGCAACCTACTTGGGAAGGACGAGATCGTCGTGCGACCCGGTGGAAAGAAATTCAAATGCGCTCACCCAACAAAGACGTGCGCGACGCTCGTCTATAGTGGCTCTCCGCTCAATGCGCCCGTAGCTTCTGCTCTCCTACCGAACGGAAACCTCATCGTTGCGAATACCCAAGGCGGAAACAAGCTTGTGGAGCTGACGCCGACTGGGAGGGTACTTGGCACTAAAACAGTCGACAGGAGCACGATTGCTCACATCTTCGGACTCCTTGCGACCGGCACGAGCGATAGCGATACAGCGCTGTTCTATACCGATACCAAAACGAACACGCTGCATGAACTCGAGCAATAGACAATCTTAATTGGCAGGCCGGCTGGATCGTTCAACCTGCTTCGAACGGGAAGGGACCGGAGGGGTGAGGCCCTCCTAGGCGAACAGGTGTTCGCCTCATGGCACGGCCGCCGCAATACGACCGCGAGAGAGAGCCTTGCGGCGACGCCCAGGCAGTGAGGGCCGCAATCAAACGCCTAAGCCCGGAAGACCGAGCGCGCCTTCTCGCGTGGCTCTGTCTATATTATGAGGACAACGGCGGCATGTTCTCACCGCAGATCAGCCGGCGTCGCCAGCGCATCGCGCTCGATGGTGTCGAGTATTGGCTCGTACGCGTGCCGGGGCGAAAGGCAACCTAAGAAACAAAAACCTCCGGCTTCACCTCGATCGGCACGTTGACCGATCGAGCGATGAAGCAGAGTTCGTGCGCCCGCTCGTGCAGGTCGATCGCGGCCTGCACGTCGCCGGATCGAATCGCGACCGCCGGGTGTAGGGTGACGTTGACGAATTGGCCCGATCCGTCGGCGCCGAGCTCGAGCGTGCCGCTGGCCTCGTCGCGATAATCCACGACAACGATGCCGCTGGTCGAGCAGAGATGCAGATACCACAGCATATGACACGCCGAAATGCTTGCAACGAACAACTCTTCGGGGTTGTATCGCGTGGCGTCGCCCCGGAACGCCGGATCGGCGGAAGCCGCAATGGGCAGTTTACCATCAGCGCCGATGGTATGAGCGCGCGCATAGCTGCGGTAGTTGGTTGTTCCTGGTCCGTCGCGGGCGGACCAATGCACGGACGTCTCGTACCGATGCTGCTTTGCAGGCGCGAGACTGGAGCGCTCACGCATCCACTCGTCCGAAACGGCGCGCGCCCGCGCCTCGTCGTCCACCACGAGGATCAGGTTGTGATCGTGATCGCTGTATATGATTTCGATATTGACGCCGGCATCGGCCATGCGGCGCGCGAGGGCCCCGAGTTGCCCCGGCTGCGCCTGTCGCAAGCGCAGCGTAACGACGTCACGCTGCTTGGCAACACGAATCCCTGCGGATCTCAGCGCTCCGGCAGCATCGGCGCCGTCGTTGAAAAGGAAATGTGCGATGCCGCTTCCGTCAATGCTAAAGACACCCCCACCCTCGATGCTCACGCCGGCTCGCCCGAGCGCGTCGCCCATCTCGGCGAGCGCGCCGGGCCGGTCGTCGAGGACGATCTCCAAATCCTTCACGCGTCTGTACCCTCTAGCAGTTCGATCATGGATTAGGCTGTGTGTTCAAGGACTGGATCGTGAGCGTTGCAGGGTCGAGCTCGTAGTTACCGGGGGAAACGAGGTTGTTCGGATAGGCGCAAATTACGCTGTTATTCGGTCCCCAGATAACGACGAGGTTTGGGGGACCGCATTCCGTCTGCGTTAGCCCGTAGTCTATGAGCAGCTGTGCACCCGCGCTGCTCGGCCCAATCTCATAGGACGGGTAAATCTCGTGATCGTCATAGTCGATAACCGAGCCGAAGAGCGGGTATCCGGTCGCGCCAAGCCCCCACGGTCCCCAGAACCCACCGCCCCAATAGTACGGTACCGGGTACCATATTATGCCGTGATTCCATCCCCACTGTCGCCAGCGATGCGGGTTGTAAACGATCGGTCCGCGCCAGTTATGATACGGACCCGTAGCGTAAGGAGTGTGCGGCGGATTCACACGTACCGTGCTTTGTTGGGGCGCTACCCGGTAGCCTGTTGGCGCATGCACCGGCGATGCGTGAATCGTTGGCGGTGCGCCGTGCATGTCGTGCTGCGGAAAAGTGAAGCCGCCCGGATTCGCGGGACGGGTGACGGGAGGTGCCGGCGCGGGATGGTACACGGGCGCCGAAACCGGATGGTACACCGGAGCCGGCTGATGATACACGGGCGCCGGAGCGGACGGATGTCCCGACGAGACGTGCTGCGCGAGCGCTGCCGCGGGGACTGCCAAGAGCAGCACGCATGCGCAGGCCCAGTGAGGAATGCGGTTCATGACTTCACCTCGTCGAGCGTCCCCTTCACCGTGACGTACGTCCCGTGCGCGGTCTTGAAGAGAACTAGAACGGTGCGGGGAGCCAGCATGTCCGAGGAGAGCGGAAGAAGATGGGCTTGGTTTGTAATGTTCAGAAAGACGGTTCCGTGGGAGATCGCGATCTTGTGCGTCTTTCCCCCTTGAGTCAGCGTCACCGAATACGGTAAACAGCGCTCGACGCTCTTGTCGAAAGAGCATGCCCCGGTCAAAATCCTTAGGGTTCCCTTCTTGTCGGGGCTGTATAGCGTCAGCATCTGTCCGGCCAAGGCCATGTAAACGTTGCTATATGTTTTTACCGTGCCGTTGCTTTCTTGGATGAGCGTGACGCCTCTGGCATTGGCCTGCGCTCCGGCAGCAAGCCACGCCGCTGCCAAAGCGAACCACATAATAGCGAGAGCGCTGCGGTTGGGGGTTTCCATGCAAATATATTAGGCTCTAACCACCTCGTTCGCAAGCAGACTCAAGATACCAGACCCTTAAAGAAGAACGTGACTCGTTACCTTCTCCCAGACGAGAACGTATTGGGCCTCCGTATCACTTTCTGGGCTCATAGCGCGGGTGGTGATCGTTAAGGTTCTCCCATTCAGCTCATAAAATCTAACCTGATCGGTACCATTCCAGACCTCGTTCCAAGAAATATCGACGTGATGGACGACCTTGCCGCCCTCTACTGAGTACGTGCCTGCATAGGCGAACATAGTCTTATAGAGCGATACATGCTCTTCGTCTGTCGGAGTAGGGTCGTGTGGCACCAGACGTCCGCTTGCGGCTCCGATCACCTGCATCCGTCCGTCCTCAGAGTAATTCAGGTACCCAATCGGGTGCTCGCCGTACGGCGTTGACTTCTCGCCCGCATCTGTAATCACAACATACGATTTCAATTTCCACGTGCCGACCAACGGGTTTCTGCTATAGTTAGATCTCACCGCGATTCCAACAATAGATCGCAGAACCAGAACCCCTTCGGTGATCGCGTGCCGGACAGCGGGCACACTGCAGATGAAGAGGCCTCCCCGCTCGGGCGAATCGGTTCGATGGGCCGATAGACTTTCTCGCCAACCGTCACGTCGATCGGATAATTAAATACGGGCCCGGCGTATGCGAACGAATGGAACTCGCCATTCTCACCGCAGGGGTCGACGCCCAGTGGAAGCGCGTCGACAAAGTCCCAATCGATGGCGCGACCCAGGGCTGTGTCGTCGAGATATGCGTCGCTGACACAGCATACAATCGATCGGAAACCTAGGTTAATGAACTCGCCAATTACCTTACGGCTATCAATCTTCCAAAGCGGGAAGATTCCGTTCATTCCGATACGCGCGAGATTCTGCTCCCGCCAGAGCCTGAGATCCTCGAGAAAGATGTCGCCGAAAGCGACGCTCGTCACACCGCGTCCCTTGTGCGCGAGCAGGCAGGCCGACATCTTACGTTCGTACTCGTCGTTAGAACTGGCTTCGCCGACGGAGACCACGTCCAGCGGCAGGCCGACGGCGCGGGCCTGCGCTTGGACGAGTTCGAGTCGAACGCCATGCATGGAAACTCGCGCAAATGTTTCGTTGCACGTGGTGAGGAGGGAGACGACGCTATAGCGGTCGTCCTGAAGCATTTTGTGCAGTGCGAGCGCGGAGTCTTTACCCCCGCTCCAGCAAAAGACGCTCTTTTCCCTCACGCCGGCGCTGCCTTCACGAGAGCGTCATAGTACGCTCGGCACGATGGATCCCCTAGGGCTTTAGCCAAAATCAGAATATGGCGGTAATCGAGAGGCAGGCACACACCTTCAGGCGCGTGGTCATACTGGCGGTTCTCGACGTGTTCGCCCTGCTGCTCCTCGCCCAAGTGCAATGGAACATCCTCAAACACAAGGCCGTACGGGCTCACGATCGGTATCGCGGGCGTGGTTCACGATTAGCGTACTACCTAGGCCTTAAAGGCGAAGTAGACCGCGCCAACGACGAAGAGGTAACTCACCCCGTAATTCCACTTGGGGGCTTGCCCGAAGACGATGAATGCGAACGCAGTAAAGACTACGAGCGTTATCACCTCCTGCAGTATTTTGAGTTGCGTCAGGCTGAGCACCCCGTACCCGATTCGATTCGCCGGAACCTGAAAGCAGTATTCCAGCAGCGCGATCAGCCAACTGGCTACAATAGCGAGAATCAGCGGACTCTTCGTGTTCTTCAAATGGCCGTACCACGCAATGGTCATGAACAGATTCGAGCATGTCAGGAGAAGCACCGTAGAAACAACGGGGTAACGGGCCATAAACTGCATCACTGTCTTTCCAGGTTTTGCCTAAGAAGCGAAACTAAAGATGATCGCTACGGCAATGGCGATCATGGCCAAAACCAATGCCGCCGCGAGGCAAATGACGACGAGGCGATTCACTTACGTTCTTGCTTCCCAAAAATGGAACGTACAAACGAGCGGCAACGTTCAAGGAATGGGCTTGCGCGTTTAGGGAGAGCCGTAGGCCCCTTCAGACTCTCTTCACACCCGCGCGGTAGGTTGCCGGCATAGCAACCGAATTTTCCGAAGTAGGAGAGTGTATCATGGTCTTTCTCTGGCGCACCGCCGCGGCCGTCGCTACGGCCGGTCTGCTCGCGGCTTGCGCGCAATCGGGGCCGTCATCCCTAGTGCCAAGCTCGACACAGAATCAAGCCCCGCCGGCCGGCCACGCTGCGCCTGCGTTCGGCCAGGCCGCCCCGGCGCGACACAACCGGAGCCGCGTCCTCTACGTTGCCGACATCGACGGACAACCGGGTCTCGGGCAGATTCACGTGTACACGGCGGCCATGAAGAATCCGCAACAGCTGCGCCTTATCACTCAGGGCGCGGGCCGGCCGTTCGGGCTGTGGGTCGACTCCAAGAACGTCCTTTACGTGGCCAACGAGGCGAACAAGCTTCCAGCGAGCGTGACGGAGTTCAAGCCGGGCGCCTCGTCGCCGTTCTTCACGATCACGGACGTCAAGGGCCAGCCCGGGAGCGTGGCGGTCGACCGCGCCGGCAATGTCTACGTCAACGAAAACGTTCAGGACGAAGGCTGGGTGCAAGTCTTCGCGCCCGGGCAGAACACCCCGGAGCGCTCGATCGACACCGGCATCGGGGGCTACGCGTTCGATCCGGGCAGCATGGCGTTCGATCCTCAGGGTAACCTGGTCGTCGCCGAGCAGGCGAAGCTCGCGCTGCACATGGTCAAGATCGCGCCGGGATCTTCGCAGCCGATTCCGATGAACCTAGATCTCACGAACATCATCGGACCCGGCATGGGCATCGACAAGGCGGGGAACATCTACGTCGCAAGCAGCGCCGGCGCATCGGTTTCGGTTTTCGCGCCGGGAAAGACCGAGCCGTCGCGTACGATCTCGAACGTCCCCGGGTACGGCTTGACGTGGGTCACGGCGGACGGCGCGGTCTATCAGGCGAGCGGCGTAAGTAGCGTGTCGGAGGTCGCGCCGGGCGCGAGCGGACCGACGACGATCCAGGTCTCTGCGCAGGGCGTGGCGGTCAGCAGATAATCGCTACCACGTCCCGAGCAAGAGAACAGTAAATGGTTAAGAGCTCTTTGCGACGATTTTCGGGCGCCCGTAGCACATAGCAACGATGTTTTCGAGGTAACTGGTGTGTTTTGCTCCTTTCGTTATTGGGCAAAGAGGACGGCACACAGTCGACACGCTTGCGCGTCGTCATTAAGGAGAGCGTCGTGCCATTGGTCGAAATCGTCGTTGTATTGATCGTCGTGGGCGTACTGCTATGGCTTGTCAATACCTACATTCCAATGGCGGGTCCCATAAAGTCGCTGCTGAACGCCGTCGTTGTTATCGCCCTAATCGTTTGGATCCTAAAGGCATTTGGTCTTTGGCAGTATGTTATGCATCTTCGCGCGGGATCCTGACCGGCGAGGTTTCGGGATTGGGCCATGCGGGTACTGTCGTGAAGCCGAATTGGAGGTAAACCGTGAGCAAAGATGGTCTCGACAAAGCAGCAGATGCTATCAAGCGAACAGCCGACAACGTTAGGGACGCGATTCACGAAGAGGAGCATCGTGCTGCAGCCGATGCAGAGAAGGCGCGCCGCGAGACTTTGGACAGCGAGCTTACGGGCGGGCAGAAAACAAAATCAGTTTTAAACGAGGCAAAGGAGCGAACCCAGGCCGAGATCGACGCCGCAAAACGCGAGGTACGAAAACATACCTAAGAGGGTTCGCATTGAGGGCTAGCTGTGCCAGAGATGCAGGGTGATGAGCGAGCGACCTTTACTGCACACTTAGCTGAACGCGGGCTTGAAATACAGTCCTACGATGGACATACGTTGGCGCTGACGTACAATCCAGCGGCAGACCACCTGATCGAGAAAGGATACGCCGCTGACGCAAAGCAGCTTGCCGGCCACGCCCAGAGCCTGCTGCAAAGCTTACCCCATGCCGCCGAAATGTTTCCCGGGCTTCAGGAAGTTTTCGTTGACCTTGGAGCCCTATAAATGGTTCCGTCACTCGCTATTGCGATTGAAGTGTCAAGTTGTCGGCGTTGACTGCGTAGCTGCCCGCAGCGATCAGCTGATTCGGATTTGCGCAGATGATGCCGAAGTTGGGCCCGTAGATGACGACCAGACCAGGCGGTCCGCACGGAACTTGCCGCAGGCCATAGTTCGACAGCAACGTCGCACCTGGGCTGCCGGCACTGATCTGGTACGACGTATATGTTTGATTGTTGTAGTAGATGGAACCCATGACCGCGGCCGTCGCTGCCCCGACTGCGAAGGCTCCCCAGAATCCGCCGCCCCAATACGTTCCGACCGGCGCCCAAACGACGCCGCGGTTCCATCCCCAGGCGGGGTAGCGGACGGGGTTCACCACGACGCGGCCTGTGTAGTAGTACCCGTTCCTGCCGTTGCTGTTGTAATGATACTTCGACGTGGTGCCGGTGTTCTTGTTGTACACGGTCATGTTGCCCGTGTTCTTGTTGTACACCGCGGCATTGCCGGTATTCTTATTGTACGCGCCGGCGGAGTTGCGGCCGTTGTATGCGCCGCTGTTGTAGTTGCCGTTGTTCTTATTGTAGGTGGTCGAACTGCCGGTGTTCTTATGGTACTGCGTCGCGGTGTTCGTGTTCTTATTGTACGTCGTGGCGGTGCCGGTGTTCTTATTGTACGCCGCGGCATTGCCGGTGTTCTTATTGTAAGCCGCGGATCCGTTGCTGCCCCTCGCGGCCTGACTGGGTACGTCGTTGCTCATGTTAAAGCCGCGACCCTGGTTTGACGTCGAGCGAGACGCGTTGCCACCCGAGCGGGACGCGCTGCCACCCGAGCGCGACGCGCCACCACCCGAGCGGGACCCGCCGCCACCGCGCTGCTGCGCGGAAGCTGCGAGCGGCGCAATCACAAGCGCGAAGACGAGGACCATCGATAAGCTTTTCATTGTGCCGGCTCCTGATCCAGCTTTCCGTTTCCGGTAATGTACGTTCCCTTCGCCGTCTGCACGGCGAAGATCACCGAGTGAGCCGCGATCTTGGACGTCGAAAGCGGCAGCGGTTGCTCTTGATCGGTGAGGTTGAAGTAGAACGTGGCGGTCTTGAACGCGACGATGTGCTTCTTCCCGTCCTGGAGAAGCGAGAAACCTCCACCCATGCAACGAACTAGGGCACCTTCGTGAGTGCAGTGAGCGCCGCTGATGACGACCGTCGTAACTTTGTCGGCCGATATGAAAGTCAGCGACTTGTTCGCTGCCTTCATAGCGACGCCGGTATATGTCTGGACGGAACCATCCCTTTGCTGGATCCGAACAGTTCCGCTCGCCGAGGCGCGTGCGCTAAGAGCGATCACAAATGCGATGACGATTAGTGAAACTGCCTTCACGATTGAATCCTTTCGCTGGGGACGAGCGATCAATTGCGCCGCGAGGCGGGCGTTCGAGCTCTCGCCAAGCACCCGTGTGCTTCCGGTACCTCATCCTACCACCCTAAGCAGGATCCGTGAAGCGGCCTCAGCTCAGGGCTGAGTTGCCAAAACACCGAAAACGGCAGCCCCTCGTCAATGTTGTTATGAAGAGAAGTACCGCGATCGGCATCATTCAGTAGTTGAGGGCGGGAGCGCCGATGCTCCGCGGCGCGACGCTCCTCGCCAAGTTCATCCGCCCACTGGATTGTGCGGACGAACGCTTCTCAGAATACCCGTCCGAATCCAAACGGCGCATCGCTGTAATGATCATTTAACAATTACAAGCCTTCATGGCCGCACGCCACATCAAACAGAGAGGCCAGCCGTATCGCCCAGCTTGATTCGGCCGGCCCCTCTTGATCGCATAGCTATTTTTGTGAATGGAACTACCTCCCTAGCATACCCATTTTTCCGCGACTCAAATACCCATCAGCTCGCTACTCCGACGATCTGCCCGAACGTCGCCGGGTTGTCCAGTGCAGCGAGCATGGCATCAGCAACGTTGGCGCGGGAGATTGAGTATCCGCGAGGGACGTTGCCGCCGATGTGGGTCCGGTACGCACCCGTCAACGTTTCGTTTACGAGCCGGGGCGGGCGCACGATCGTCCACTTGAGGCCGCTGCGCCGGATCTCGTCTTCCATCTCAGCCAGATCTGCGTAGACGTCTCGCAAGATCGCGCTGATGAGCGGCAGCAAAATTCGCCGATTCACAAAACTCTCGCCCTCGGGCACCGGTCCAACGGGCACCGCGCTCACTGCCACGAAGCGCTGAACGCCGGTCGCCTCCATTGCCCGAAGAATGCCGTGTGTGGCCTTCGAGGCCACAGGGCCGTCCTTGCGGCCGCGTGGGCCAACCCCGGAGATCGCGGCATCGCTGCCGTTTAAAACGGGAACCAGCAACTCGGCGTCGGTCAGCCCGGGCACCTCCTCAACTTGAAGCGCGGAGTGCGTCAGTTCGAATCGGGTTCGATCGCGGACGACCGCGGTGACCTCGTGTCCGTCGTTGAGTGCCTCTCGCACGACATGCCCGCCGATGCCGCCGGTGGCTCCGAAGACGGTTATCTTCATTTTGCGCCCCCCGCGTCTCGATCGCTCGCAGATTCAGCCAGCTCATCGGCTGCACGAATTCCAGCCCTTGCGGTGCGACGCAGGAAATCCGCAAGCACTGTGAGTTCGGCGGACGTAAATTCGGCGCAGATATCGTCGATCGCGCCGTTCATCCCCGAGTACAGACGCATCACCTCCGCATTCCGGTCGTGCAGAGCCCGGACCACGACGGCACGGCGGTCGGACGGGTCACGTTCGCGCGCTACCCAACCGCCGCGTTCGAGTCGATCGAGGATTCCAGTCATGGTAGCCGGGTGGAAGCCGGCGAGGCGCGCGAGCGCGCCTGGGCTCAGCGGACCGTTGCGATTTATGAGGTCGAGGAAATCGAGGTCGACATCGTTTAGCTCGAGGTGGGTGCCAACGTGATGGTTCAGCAAGGACAACTGAATCCTTAGGTCACGGAGCGCCCCCTTGATTGCCGCGGTCGATTGTCTTCGCCCGCGCGGCGCTTTGGGGTTGAGAGATGGTATAGGGCTCATATAGTACGGCGGGCATATCATATGAAATACAAAATACAAGACTCTTATCAGGTCATGAATTAAGGGCGCCGGGCTACGAGCCGCCGACGTCGACGCTGATGTTGATCTGCTGGTCGCCGCCAATCAGCCCGCGCGTTCCAATCGCGAAGCGGCTTCCACTCATCGCTGCTGCACAATGATCGCCAGGATGGCGCCGGCCGCCGCACCGAGCGCGAGACCGAGGGCAAGCGCGTGGAACGCCGTACCAAGGGCGGCGCCAACCCCGATTCCGACGGCGACGAGCGCGCCAGCGCGACTAGGCCTCATATCGTATCGATAAATATACGCCGTCGGTACGGACGCACTCCCGCTCCGGTCCGGACAATACGTCATTCCAATATCGGTTTCACTGGAACTGCGATCTGCTAGTGTCTACTGGGCTCCAGGTGAAGAAGCTCTGAATGAACTGAGGCGACGCCGTTGGAATGAGCAGGCCTCTCGTCGCGATTGGAGACTGCTGATGGACTCTCTGCCCGCAGCACGGCTTCAGAATCCCGCTAGGGCTTTCTCCAAATCGTAGCATACGGTAGCATAGAGGCCTCACAAACGCTTCGGTAGGAGGAAGGCCATGAGAGAAATCGCCGCGGACATCAGCCAAGCTCACAAGCTCTGGGGCTGGTACGTCACTCTAGGGATCGTCCTCATTCTGCTCGGAATTTACGCCATCTGGGCTGAAACGGCCGCGACGCTCGCGTCGGTGGTCGTGCTTGGAGTCGTTTTGCTCATCGCCGGGGTCGCGCAAATGATCAGCGCCTTTGTCGCGCGGGGCGCCGGCCATGTGATCCTGCTTCTGTTAGTCGGTGCGCTCGATATTATCGTTGGGTTGATGCTGTTGGAGCATCCCGTGATCGGGGCGCTGACCATCACCTTGCTGCTCGCCGCGCTCTTCGTGTTCGGCGGAATCTTCCGCCTCGTCTCCGCGCTGTGGCTGCAATTCCCGCACTACGGCTGGATGGCGTTCAGCGGCATCATCAGCTTCATCTTAGGGATCTTGCTTTGGATCCAATGGCCTTATTCCGCGTTTTGGTTCATCGGGTTCGTCGTCGGATTGAACTTCATCTTCGCGGGCGTCGGGTGGTCGATGATGGGCTGGAAACTAAGAGCCGCCTAGGAGCGGCACAAGAGCACATCAAGTGTTACCCTGCGCGCGCCGATAGCCGTGGACAGCCGTAAGGACGATGTCTCGGATGTCCTGATATCGGGCCCACACAGTTTGTCGCACAGCCGCTAGGGAACGCGTGGCGCAAGCACATTCATCAAGCTTACTATCATTCGCTTGGTAACGGTCACGTACCGAACTCCGTTCACGGCGTCCATCACAATGTCGGTGACGTAGACGTTACCCTTGGCATCAACGGCAACTCGCCATCGCACCTTCTTGTGTGGAGAGGAGCAAATGTCAATGAGAATTTCAGTCGCGGCCGTTTATGCGGCAGTCGCATTAGCTGCCACTGCTGCACTGTCCGGCTGTGGTGGCGGCGCTTCGTCATCGAGCTTCGCCCCTGCAGCATCGACGCAGCAAAGTATTACACAATCCGGGTCGAGCGTACATTCGCAAGGAAGCGACAAGCACTACAATCTCGTCACGCTCGACTCACTCGGCGGAACCGTTAGCTTCGCCATCAACGTCAACAGCAACGGTCAAATCAGCGGCACGTCGCTTCTAAGCGGAAACACAATCTTGCACGCGCAGATCTGGGAAGACCCCCCGCGGACGATTGACCTCGGCACGCTGGGAGGCCCGAACAGCGCGATTTTCCAGTACAACCATGGCACCCCGGGTCATTTTGTGGGGTGGTCCGAGACCTCCAACATTGACCCCAATGACGAAAACTTTTGCGGTTTCGGCACGTCACAGATTTGCCTCGGGTTTAGCTGGCAGAACGGTAAGATGAGGTCGCTCCCGACCCTTGGCGGAAATAATGACAACACCAACGACGTGAACAAGCGCGGCCAGATGGTCGGTGCTGCCGAGACCAGTACTCAAGACCCGAGTTGCACCCCGCCGCACGTCCTTGATTACCTCGGCGTCATTTGGCAGCCCGACGGCAAGATCACAACCTTGCCGCCATACCCCGGCGATACCGTCTCATATGCGTACACGATGACCCAGTCCGGGCAGGATGCCGTTGGGAATTCAGGCTCGTGCGCCACTCCAACAGTCCACGCGGTGCTCTGGCAAAACGCCTCCTCACCGATCAACCTCGGCAGCCTCGGAGGCAGCGTCAACGTAGCACTTGATATCAATAACCGGGGCCAGATCATCGGCAACTCAGACCTTTCTGGAAACATGCTGACTCATGCTTTTCTCTGGCAGAGTGGCACGATGAACGATCTCGGCGCGCTGCCCGGCGACGTCGATAGCTTTGCGGGTGGGATCAACGATGAGGGACAGGTCGTCGGCGAATCATGCGACGCGAGTGGAAACTGCCGAGGCTTTCTCTGGCAGAAGGGGTCGATTACCGACCTCAATACGCTCATTCCGCCGAGCGACAACCTCAATGTGCTGTTTGGCAGCAACATTAACGACCGCGGGGAGATCACCGGAGCAACCGTCGACGCACAGGGCGTAGAACGCGCGATCGTGTTGATCCCTGGCGGATCTGGCGACGTGCGTAGTGGCGCGTCCGCGCCTAAGGCCACGCTGCCCGAAAGCCTGCGGCTGCGACTTCGGAACCCCCATGCCGGGTTCTGGGATCTTCGCAAAAAACTGCGATTTCCGCGATAGAGAAGCGGCAATCAAGGAACGGGCCCGCTTCGGCGGGCTCGTTCCTTTTCTACAAGGAGATTCACCTCAGCCGCCGTTACTTGGGGTGCATGGCACAAAACAGCGCGTCAAAGCCCAGCTTGGGAAAGGTGCTTACTCCATGCCGAAAATCGTACAGCTCTCCGCGTACGGCGGAGTCGATCAGCTCAAGATCGTTGACGTCGAGAAGCCCGAGCCGCACGCAAGTGAGGTCGTAGTACGTGTCGTTGCTTCGGGTACGAACCCCGGTGAGATTTCGATTCGGGAAGGTCTGCTCAAAGATGTGTTCCCGAAGGAGTTTCCCTTCGGGCAAGGCGCAGATTTCGCGGGGAGCGTCGATTCCGTCGGCGCGGACGTCACGGAGTTTTTGTCCGGCGACGAGGTGCTTGGCTGGTCAGAACAGCGTTCGGCGCAGGCTGAGTACGTCGCAATCGGCGCGTCGCAACTGATCCGGAAGCCGCCGTCGCTCGATTGGTTCCGCGCCGGCAGCCTCTTCGTCGTTGCGACAACCGCGGTTGCAGCGGTACGAGCAGTGGCGTTGAAGCCACGCGACGTGGTCGCGATCAGCGGTGCGGCGGGCGGCGTCGGATCACTCGCGGTCCAACTTGCGCGACGTACCAGCGCTCGCGTCATCGGCATCGCGAGCGAGGACAACGCGGAGTTCCTGCATTCCGTCGGCGTCGAGCAGGTCGCTTACGGAGACGGTCTCCAGCAGCGGCTAAAAGTCTTGGCCCCGAAAGGCTCGACGCATTCGTCGACCTTTTCGGCGGCGGTTATGTGTACCTTGCCGTTACGCTCGGGATAGCACGCGAGCGCATCAACACGGTCATCGATTTCGCGGGAGCGGAGAAGTACGGAGTCAAGGGGACGGGTCGAGTGCGGCCACTTCGCGCGAAACCCTCGCGTCCGTCGCGAGCATGATCGCGTGGGGTGAGATCATCATGCCGTTGACCGCGATCTATCCCTTTGCCTCGGTGCGCGCGGCTTATGTCGAGCTCGCACGTCGCAAGGCGCGCGGCAAGATCGTCCTCGCACTCGACGCCCGGATCACCGAACCGCTTCGGCCACCCAAACCGATGGCGTAGGCAGGCCGCCCATCTATCCCGCGGGTGCGCCACGAGCAGCCCGCTTCGGGTTATGCCGGCACGAGCGAGGCGGCGTATTGCCGGTCGGCGTCGAGCCACTCGTCCTTGAGACCAATCCGACGCACGCCTGCGGGATACGTTCCCTTCGGATGCGCGGCGGCCCAGTCGCATGCTAACACCGCCAGATATTCGAAATTCTCCCACACCAGGTCGCCCCGTCCGCGGCGGGCGATTGCTGCGATCGGCGCGAGATTCTCCCAACTCTGTGCAACGATGCCGGACCATAGTTGCAACACTGGTTCCTTATCGATGAGTCCGGTCTTTACCAGCACTCCGAGATTCTCGTAATAGTTTCCGATAGCGTTGATCTTTGCGAAGAGCGGTCGCGTTTCGTCAGTCCTAGCCGAGCGCGTCGCGATTTGGTAGCGAAACGCCGGATCTTGCAGCTTGGCCGACAGTTCCCCCTGAACAAAGTACAGTGCGGATTGAAAGTCGGGCACCTCCGTTGTTTCGCGCAGCTCGTTGAGGGCTGCGATGTGATTGCTGCGGGCGTGGCGGAGTTGCACGATGGCGGCGATGGCAGTTGCGGCGATAACGACGAACGTACCAAAGGTGACAAACGTATTGATAAGCTCTAACGACATAAAAAGTGGCCTCTCGCGAGAGCGATGCTTTCCTGGACCGTTCGGCGCGGGAACGACGAGTGCTAGTTTTTCGACAGCACTAGGGGCCTCAATGGGCCGCCGATCGCGTTCGAATGCGAAGAGCGGCCTGATCGCAAATCACGGTGAGATGCGAAAGACCGTCCCGGCGCCGCTTGCGCCACCTTGAAGCGTGGTGCCGTAGAGCACGCCCGCCGCGGCGGTCAGAGCCGCGGCGGGGTAGGCGCCGTCGCCATGCCGGCCCTTAAAGCTGTAACGCACATGCTCTTGGCCGGACGTGGTCACCTCGAAGACGGTCCCGCACCCTCCGTTGACGCGGCAGCGCGAGCCACCTTCAATCGTAGTGCCATAGAGCGTGCCTTTGACGTTGATGAGGCCTGCAACCGGAGTTGCGCCATCCCCCGAGCCGCCGAAGCTGTGGAGCACGGTTTCCGTGCCGGACGGCGTGATCGAGAAGACGGTTCCGTAGTTGTTTGCGCCTCCTTCCGTGGTCGTGCCGTAGAGCGTGCCTTTGACGTTGAGAAGGCCCGCTTGCGGATATGCGCCATCCCCCGAGCCGGCGAAGCTGTGGAGCACGGTTTCCGTGCCGGAAGGCGCGACCGAGAAGACGGTCCCATAGCCTGCACCACCTACCTGGGTCGTGCCGTAGAGCGTGCCCTTGACGCTGATGAGGCTCCCTAGCGGGTCAGCGCCATCGTTTGGGGATCCCGCGAAGCGGTGGAGCACGTGCTCCTGGCCGGACGTGCTCAGTTCGAAGACGGTCCCATTGCCGCCCGCGCGGAGCGTGCCACCGGAGGTCGTAGTACCGTAAAGCGCGCCGTTTACAGCGATTAGGTTTGCGTCTGGATTTGCACCGTCCGTGCGGCCTTTGAAGCTGTAGAGCACGTGTTCCATGCCGGACGTGCTTACCTTAAAGATGATCCCGCACCCGTAGAAGCCGCTGCCGCTGCAATGCTGCCCCGAACCACCGTGCAGGGTAGGTCCGTAGAGCTCGCCATTCACGGCGACTGGGTCCGCAGACGGCGTAAGGCCGTCAGGTGCGCCTTCGAAACTGTAGAGCACGTGCTCGTGGCCAGAGGTGGTCACGTCGAAGACGGTCCCGGCTATGTTGCACCCAGAGGGCTGACAGCCTCCCGAGCCCCCAAACGATGTCGTGCCGTAAAGCTCGCCGTGCACGCTGATCAAGCCGTTCGGGCTCTCGCCGTCGGGCGGTTTTCCGAAACTGTACAGCAACTTGTAGCCGTTGCCGGTGAGCGGTTGCCGCGCAACGGATTCCGGCGCAACGATCTGCGGCGCGACGGGCATCGCAGCTGACGAAGAAAAGGTATTGCTGCCGCCACATGCGGTTAAAAGCGCTGCGCTAAGGCACGCGCCGACGAGATTGCGTAGATGTTTCATGAGCAGCCCTTTTCGAAAGTAGCAAAGCGGCCAGGGGCGTAAACGTATCTTCCTCAGCTAACTGAGTGTTTCGACGCTAGATTGTCGTGGGCCTAGTTCGAAGACGATGCGAGCACAGTTCTGCGATTGACCTAACGCAAAGTTCGCAACGATATGTAGGATGTCCGCGATCGCACGACACCGTAGCTGATCTGCCCATTTGCAGGCTGCGTTTAGAGCCGACCGAATGAAACCATCCATGAACGCGCGGCGCGTCGTGGCCCTTGTGGGTGCCGTTGCTGCCCTTGCGGCGCTTTTCTCACTGCCGGCCGCGGCGGATCCGGTGCGCATACACATGGTGCAACAAATCCTGCTCGATGAGAAGCCGGTGGCATCGGCCACGGGCGTGACGGTCAGCCGCGGTAGCAGAGTCGAGCATACGCTTCGGCGTGGTGAGAACATCCCTGATGGAACCCGGATCGATGTCCCGCCACGTCTGATCGTGGTCATTACGAGTACTGGCGGGAAGAGCACGGTAACGCTCGATCCGGGCGCAAGCGTAACCTTCATGAGTACGAGCTCCGGAGAACTGGTCTCCAGTAACGGTGGTAAGTCGATCTTCGACATCGTGCCCGGCACGCTGGACTTCTTCCGCGTGCAATCCGGTGAGTCGCTCACCGCATCCGTGCACGGCACCGGGTTCTCGATCGATGCGACCGCGAGCGGCGTGACGTTTACCTGCACGCGCGGCGAAGTCAACATCACAAAAACCGGCTACGTACTGATTGGAGCAAAACGGCTGAAGGCTTCGCTGATTGACGTGATCTCGGCGACAGAGCGGCCGCAAGTGACCTATCACCCGAGTCCGACGTGGTACTTGGCGAAGTTTGCGAACTTTGCGCAGGCCGAGGCATTTTATCGACAGCAGCTTACGGCTGCGCAGCAGAGCGGCGATGCCAACGCCATCAACGCGGCGCGGATGAACCTTGGAAACGTGCAAAGGTTCCAAGGCAGGTATGCCGATGCGCTGGAGTCGTTCGATCAAGCGCTGGCGTTTTATCGACAAGATGGAGATCGCGATCGCGAGGCGCGCGCTTTGATGAACATCGGCATCGTCAATTTCTATCAGAGCTTGTATGCTGACGCGCTGCACGCGTACCAGCAGGCGCTTTCACTCTTCTCGAAGGCCGGAGACCCTACTGGAGAAGCAGACTCCCTGAACGATATTGGGCTCGTTTACGGAAATCAAGGTAATTACGCCGAAGCGCTCCGATCGCATGAGCGAGCTCTTGCACTTATGCGGCAGATAGACGATTTCCACGGCATGGCGTCGGCCCTTAACAACATCGGGATGGTTCAGCAGCAAGAGGGACAGTTTCCAGATGCGCTCCGGTCGCTACAGGAGGCACTCGGGCTCATTCAAGAGCTCGGCGACGTCGATGGCGCGGCAGTTGTCCGCTTGAACATCGGCATCATCAGGAACGATCAAGGTCGACATGCCGACGCCATGCAGTGGCTTCAGGAAGCGCTGCAGCTGTTCCGCCGGTTGGGAGATCCTCACGGCGAGGCGGTAGCGCTGACGTACATCGGCTATACCGAAACAAAACAAGCCCGCTATACTGAGGGGTTTGCAGCGTACCAGGATGCAATCGCGCTGATGCATCGCGTTGGAGACCTCGACGGCGAGGCACGCGCGATTAATGGCGCCGGCATCATACAAAAGGACCAGGGAAGGTATGCCGATGCACTACGGCTCCACGAGCAAGCCCTCACGCTCTACCAACAAGTGAAAGACTCGGACGGCGCGGCATACGCGCTCGGCAATGCCGGCGATGTCGAAGATAAAGAAGGGCAATACGCTGACGCGCAACGCTCCGAAAAGCAAGCACTCGAGCTCTTTGTGCGACTCGGCGATAATGACGGCGAAGCCGAGGTGCTCGACGAACTCGGCGTCGTAGAAACAAACCAAGCGCGGTACACCGATGCGTTAGCATTACTGCAGCAGTCGCTGGCGCTATACCAAAAGATCGGCAACGCAGATGGCGAGGCTGACGCACTCAGTAGGATCGGTGACGTTGAAGCGAATCAACGCCGGTATGCGGATGCGTTGCAATCGTACCATCAGGCGCTCACGCTTTACCAGCGGCTCGGCGATCAATCCCATCCGGCGCAGGTAACGCGGAGCATTGAGAAGGTCCAGGCACTCATCAACGGAGCCGCGAGCCCGTCGCCTCATCCTTCTGCAACGCCGTAGCCCTCTGCATCGCCCCCGAGAAATGAATTCGGCGTTCAAAATCCCCAAAGCGGCGAACGGCAACCTGGTGTCGAAACATTCAACCAGTCGAGGGGGAGACGCCTACACCCTCGCCCGCTTTGCTACCTTTTGAAAAGACCTACTTATGAAACATCTCAGCAATCTCGTCGGCGCCTGCTTTAGCGCGGCGCTGTTAGTCGCGTGCGGCGGCGCAAGTTTTTCTTCGTCGGCGGCAATGCCGGTTGCGTCGCAGATCGCGGCACCTCAATCCGTGCTCGCAGGCTCGCCATTAGCCCCCGCGGCGGACCCTGATCTCTACGTCGCAAACAGCAACGACAACAGCGTGACGGTTTACGCCCATGGCAGCAAAAGGTTACTGCGCAGAATCTCGCAAGGTATAAACCGGCCGACCGCGCTGGCATTCGACGGATCCGGGAATCTCTATGTCACAAACGCCGGCTGCCCGGTCTCGTGCAGTCCTTACGTACCGTCCACGGTTACTGTCTACGCCCCAGGCAAAACGTCTGTGCTACGGACGATCTCCCAAGGCATCTATGTTCCGACCGCGCTGGCGTTTGACGGATCGGGGAAGCTCTATGTCGCAAATTACGGCTGCGAGTCATCCTCGTGCAGTCCTTCTGTACCATTCGCAGTCACCGTCTATCCCGCTGGCAAAACGTCTTTACTACGGACAATCTACCAGGGCGTGAGCTATCCTCGTGCATTGGCGTTTGACACCTCCGGGAATCTCTATGTGCTCGACCACATTGATTGGGTAAGCGTCTATGCGCCAGGGAAGACAAAGGTACTGCGGACGATCTCTCAGGGCGTGGTGGATCCATGGGCAATGGCGTTTGACCGCTCCGGAAATCTTTACCTCGGAAACGCTTCAAACGTCACCGTTTACGCGCCGGGAAAAACAAAGGTCCTGCGGACAATCTCCCGTGGCATCAACGATCTGATCGCGCTCGCGCTTGACCGTTCCGGCAAGCTCTATGTCGGAAGTGTTAGTAATCCCCATAGTAAGTCCAATCCGCACGTCACGATTTACGTTGCGGGAAAAATAAAGTTACTGCGGACGATCTCCCAGGGAATCAGTTGTCCCAACGCGCTGGCATTCGACCCCTCCAGTAATCTCTACGTCGCAAACTGCCTTCCCGATAACAACGTTACCGTCTACGCCCCAGGCAAGACATCTGTGCTACGGACGATTTCCAAGGGCGTAGATCTTCCGGAAGCGTTGGCGTTCGGGCCGTAAGTCCTCTAAGCCAGCACCAGGGCGACAACGAGGGCCGCCGGTCGGCGAGGTGGCGACGGAACCATGGGCCGAGACGACACCGAGGCTCGGGTGCTAAGATGGAACTGAGTGTAACGGGCAGTTCATAGCTGACCGTCGACGCGTTATGTAGTCGGTGCGTTATGTTGGGGAAGGGCAGAGAATGGGGATTTCAGATCTTGGCCGCTACGCTTTGGGCGTTTGGGCGGCTGCAATGCTCGCAGGCTGTGGCGGGGAGAGCGGCACGCCGCTTAGCCCATCGCCTGCCGGCCCTTCGACTGCGCTCAGGGTGACAACGGCGGAGCGAACGCACGTGCGCCCCGCGTACAGCGTGATCTACAGTTTCAAGGGTGGGACGGGGGACGGCAGAGGCCCAACGGCGGGCCTCCTCAACGTCAATCGCACGCTCTACGGCACGACCGCGAACAGTGGCGCAAACAATGCAGGAACCGTCTTCTCGATCACGCCGTCCGGAGCTGACTACAAGGAGCTGTACAGCTTTTTTAAGGATCGTCGTGACGGCGCAAACCCACTTGCCGGACTGACCTACGTGAACGGCACGCTCTACGGCACGACCGAGATGGGCGGTTCAAGGTACGGCAGCGGCACCGTCTTTAAGATGACGAAATCCGGCACGGAAACCGTGCTCCATAGATTCGGCGGGTCGGGGGACGGCCAAAACCCAGACGCGGGCCTCATCAACGTCAAGGGCACGCTCTACGGCACGACCTACTACGGGGACAACGGCTATGGAACGGTCTTTTCGTTAACGCCGTCCGGCAAGGAAACCGTGCTCTACAGCTTCAAAGGCGGGAAGCGAGACGGCGCAAAGCCGTACACGGCGGACCTCCTCGACGTCAGTGGCACGCTCTACGGGACGACCTCCAGGGGTGGCGCGAGGAACAAGGGAACGGTCTTCTCGATCACGCCGTCCGGTGTGGAAAAAGTGCTCCGCATCTTCCGTGGCTATAGAGACGGCAGATACCCGCTTGCGGGCCTCATCAACGTCAAAGGCACGCTCTACGGAACGACCCCCCAGGGGGGAGGCTCCGGGTGCAATGGTTATGGATGCGGAACTGTCTTCTCGATCACGACGTCCGGTGTGGAGACCGTGCTCCACAGCTTCAATGGCACGGACGGCGAAAACCCGACAGCGGGGCTCATCGACGTCAACGGCACGCTCTACGGCACAACCTCCAACGGTGGTTCGGGCTCCTGCAGCTTCGGATGCGGAACGGTCTTCGCGATCACGACGTCTGGCGAGGAGACCCTGCTCCACAGTTTTACCGGCAAACCTGACGGCGCCGACCCGGAAGCCGGCCTCCTCAACGTCAACGGCACACTCTACGGCACGACCAGTGAAGGAGGCGCGCACTGTGGCGCATTTAGCGGTTGCGGAACGGTCTTCTCGTTATCGCCGTGAAACGGCTACGCTGAAAGCATCGCAAAACGGGCCCGTTCGACGGGCTCGTTGCTTTTACGCCGCGCAACACCGCGCGAGGCTGCGCGATCGCGAGGCCGTGTTGCTGAGTGAGCTTTGCGCGTTGCAAGATGCGCGGCAGTACGATCGCATCATGCAGCATTGCTTAAGGATCTGCGCTTTTCCGTAAGGCTTTGTGCCAGAGTTTAGATCGCGGACCGTTAGCTCCCACGGAGGCCTCGTTATGGAAGGCTTCCGAATCCGCAGTCTGTGCGCTCGTGTGCGTGTCATCGTAGCTTTGTGCCCCGGGTCTCTAAGTCCACAAGACGGCTTGCTCGCTGGATTGACAAAGCCAGCAAGAAGGCGCATCTTCAGCCTTAAGGGGCGGCTCTGTCGCAGCCTTGTTTGCTGCATCTCGCGTTCAGAACGCCTTTGGAAGTGGATTAGAACATTTTGCGCATTGCTAATTTGTCTCGCTATGCATTATCGCTATGCACGACGGTCTCGATACTCGCAGGCTGCGGCGGCGGAAGCGGTACGCCGCTCAGTCCATCGCCTGCCGGCCCTTCGACTGCGCTCAGGGCGACAACGGCGGAACGAAGGCAGGTGCGTCCCGCGTACAGCGTACTTTACAGTTTCAAAGGCCGCCACCACGGGGACGGCGCAGACCCAATTGCCGGCTTGATCATGGTCAGGGGTACGCTCTACGGCACGACCAAAGAAGGCGGCGCGCATTGCAAGGCAAGTGGTGGTTGCGGAACGGTCTTCGCGATCACGACTTCCGGAGCGGAAACTGTGCTCCATAGCTTCGGCGGCTCGCCGGACGGCGCAGGCCCGTATGCGGGCCTCATCGACGTCAAGGGCACCCTTTACGGCACCACCAGGCGCGGGGGCGGCTGCGGCGGCCAACATGTCTGCGGAACGGTCTTCGCGATCACGACGTCCGGAGCGGAAACCGTGCTCCATAGCTTCGGCGGCTATGGGGACGGCGCATATCCTTATGCGGGCCTTATCAACGTCAAGGGCACCCTCTACGGCACCACCTTATCAGGGGGCCCAGAGGCCTACGGAACGGCCTTCTCGATCACAACCTCCGGCACGGAAACCGTGCTCCACGGTTTCAGCGGCCTCGGCTCGGGGGACGGCGCATTCCCGGAAGCCGGCCTCATCAACGTCAACGGCACGCTCTACGGCACGACTTACGAAGGGGGCGCGCGAACGGACAATGGGACAGTCTTCAAGGTTAGCACCTCTGGAGCTGGCTACACAGAGCTCTACAGTTTCAACTACGGCACGGATGGCGCTTATCCGGTTGCGGGTCTCGTCAACGTCAATGGCACGCTCTACGGCACGACCATCCAAGGGGGCGCGAACTGCGGCGGGACCGGCGGTTGCGGAACGGTCTTCAAGATCACAGCTTCAGGCAAGGAAACCGTCCTCCATAGTTTCGGCCTCGGCTCGGGGGACGGCGCATACCCAGCTGCGGATCTCATCAACGTCAATGGCACTCTCTACGGCACTACCGATCAAGGAGGCGCAAACGCCCGCGGAACTGTCTTCTCGATCACAACTTCCGGCACGGAAACCGTACTCTACAGTTTCAAAGGCGGCTCGGGGGACGGTGCATACCCTGTGGCGAGACTGCTCAACGTCAAGGGCACGCTCTACGGCACGAGCGGAGCTGGGGGCGCGAACGGCTACGGAACGGTCTTCTCGTTATCGCCGTGAAACGGCTACGCTGAAAGCATCGCAAAAACGGGCCCGCTTCGGCGGGCTCGCTGCTTTTCACCCCGCAGCCCCACAAGGCTGCGCGATCGCGAGGCCGTTTTGATCAGTGAGCTTTGCGCGTTGGAGATGCGCGGCAGCACGATCGCGTCATGCAGCATTGCGTAAGGATCTGCGCTTTTCCGTAAGGCTTTGCGCCAGGGTTTAGATTGCGGACCGTAGCTGCCACCGAGTGGCCTCGTTTTGAAAGGCCTTGGCTCGTGTCCCCGTGTGACGATCACCGCAGACCCGTTTCGTACAGGGACGAGGGGGCCTCCGATCAGCGAGGTGGCGGCGGAGTCCGTGGGCCGCGACGGCTTTCGAGATCGCGACTTGGATGCTAAGATGAGGCTAGGCGAACTTGCAAAAGCTCACGCGGCTTTTCGTCTGCGAAAGGAGCAAAGCAGATGACGAATTTGAGGCAAAGCCGTGACGCGCTAATTGTTTGCGTAGCGGCTGCCGCATTCTTTTTGTGGACCTCATGGCATAGCAACAGCACTGCGCTGGCTAGCAGCGGATTTCTAGGCACCTGGTGCCGCCCCGGCTCCAGCATAATCCCGCAGCAGCCGATTACGATCACCGATAGCCCGAGGCTAATTATAAAAGACCCAAAGTACGGAGACACCTACGCTCGCATCGTCTCCTCGACTCTTGTTGCCGAACGCTGGGCACAGACGGCCACCCTGAGTTACAGCGACAAAATCACCTGGGCCTCCGGCGAAGTCTGGGTGCGATGCGCAGCCGCTTCCACCGCGGCCGCGGCGACCCCCGTGCCCGAGCGCCTCCGGATCCAGAGTTACATCGTGCGAAATTATAAGTCGCTGCCGATCCACATCTATTTAGTTGGATTGCATAACTCAGACACGGGCCGCTATTACAATCAATGCGTGTCGTTTCGAAACGTTTCGACCAAAGTGGCGACCTCGGCTGACTTGTCATTCGTGGTCGAGAGTTATTCTGGCACCGTCGAAGCAGATTTTGGCGTTGTCGACCGAGGCACGTTTACGCCGCCGGTTGACATCGCCGATCACTGCTGGCACGGCCCCCTCTGGTCCGATCGCGTCGTGAGGCTCATGTCGCGCGAAGTCATCACCGTGAAACGCGTGACATTCAAGGATGAGTCGTCGTGGGAGCCCGGAATGCCGTTCCTTCGTGGATATGAAAACGACGGGAAGCAGTTGCCACAACCGATCGAAGAGCATCCTGAATCGCCTAAACCGACGCCAGAGCCGTAAAGCGTCGGATGCACTCATCACTCGATGTAGGGCAACCGCATATCCTCAAGTCAATACGTTTGGCTTTCGTACGCGCCCATATCGCAGCCACTGGTCTCGCTTCCGCCAGGACGCCGCTTGCCGCGCTGGTCGGTCTTCAAAAGCTTCCCAAGGAAGTTACGGCAGCCGGCGGGATTGCCGGCGTCAAGCGCTGGGCTGCCTATCTGCAGCCCCATTGTTTGCGTGGGACCTCCGTTCTTGCCAAGCGCGCTGAGCTTGGGATTCGTGTTGTTGAGATCCCCATTACTTGTAAAATTGCATGTACCGTCGCTGCTCAGGTTGTAGCCGTCGGACGTGATTGTGCCGGCACAGTTCCCGCCGTTCCCGCTGTTCGCGACAATGCTGTTTTGGATGAGAACCGAGCTGCCTGCGTTGCTCAGAGCCCCGCCGCCGCCGATATTCTCGGGGTTGTTGCCAAAAGTCGAATTGCTGATCTGGACGGTCCCCCCGTTGCTGTAGATGGCTCCCCCGCTCGTCGTCGCAGAGTTCGCGCTGAAGGTACTGTTCGTAACGTTGAGGGTACCCGCATAATTGTAAATCCCGCCGCCGTAGCCCGTGTTGTTCCCCTGCGACGAGTTGGTGCTAAACGTGGTGCCGCTTATTGCCAACGCCCCGCCGTTGCAGATGGCGCCGCCCGCGGTGACGTTATTATTCGCGTAGTTGTTGAAGAAGGTCGAAGCCGAGATTGTCATCGTGCTGCGATTGTCGATGGCGCCACAGCTCGCGCTGTGTCCGAAAAAATAAGGGCTGTTGCCGCTTAAGTTGGTATTGCTGATGGTCGCCATCCCGGTGTTCAAGATGGCACCGCCAGAGAGCGCAGTGTTCACATAGAAATTGCTCTTTTTGACGGTAAGCGTACCGGAATTGTCGACACCTCCGCCGCCCGAATAGCCGACACCGTTTTTGATGGTGAGATTCGACAGGGCAAGACTGATGCCGGCACCGACCGTGAAGACGTTGGCGGTGTTGGTGCCATCGACGATGGTGGTCGCCGCTTTAGCGCCGTTCAGCGTCAGGTTAAACGGGATGCTTAAATTTTCTTGGTAGGTGGCCGGGGCGATCTGAATGGCGTCGCCGGACGCCGCAAGGGAGATCGCATGTCCGATGGTGGCGCAGGCCGTGGATTTCGTCTTGCAGTTATTGCCGTCGTCGCCGTGGACCCCATCGACATACCATGTTGCGTGGACCTCTGCCCGCGAACCTGATTGCAAGTCCTTCGCCTCGGCGACAATCTGCCGATTCGCTTGCATCTGCGGCATCGCTCCGGGCGTGCCGATCAGCGGCTGCGATCCGCCGCAGCCGGCAAGCAGTGCTGCGGAGACGCTAATGCTAAACGCATGGGCAAGCCCCGGAATCTTCATCGCTTTCCTCCCCGCGCTGCACGAACTCGGCAGCGTTTGGCTGTGTTCGGCGCAGCGAGGCTCAGTCCCAGCGTAGCAGCCAAACCGCCACAGCCAGCGTCGCCTTGGGCCAAGGGCGTCCAGCTCGCCGATTCGGTGGCGCGCTCCATGTCTGGCCAAGTGCCCGGGGCGCCCCGAGTAGGACGCGGACCGACGCCGACATTTACGGTCAGCATGCGTCATGTAGGAAACGACGGACCCTTTTCCGTCGTTCGCGTGACCGAAACTATCCACAACATCGGCACCGTGCGCGTCCACTTCGTCGGCCGCTCCTTGACCGTGCTCGGCATGAATGCGTGAGCGAACAAGCCGAAGCAACCGCTGCTCGCAGGCACGAACGATACGGTACGCCGATGTTCCTTGAATTTGAACGTGTAGCCTGGCAAGGTAGAACAAATCTGGGTATAAGAACGGTCGACGCGCGCGTTGCTAGCATTACGCACGGAGGGCTAGCGCTAGGGCAACGATCTTTACTGCGGTCCAATATTCGTTCTTATTACAAAGTGCTGATGTTTGGAGGAAACCTCACATGAATACGCCCCCAGTTGTGTCGCCTCAAGAGTGGGAGGAAGCGCGGAAAAAGCTGCTCGTGAAGGAGAAAGCCGTGCTTCGCTCGCGCGACGCGCTAGCTGCAGAGCGTCGCCGGATGCCGTGGATGGCCGTAGAGACGAAGTACGAGTTCGAAGGGCCTAAAGGTAAGGCGACCCTGCTCGACTTATTCGAGGGTCGGCCGCAGCTAATTCTCTAGCGCGCCTTCTTCGAGCCCGGGGTGTTCGGCTGGCCGGAACATGCGTGCCGCGGCTGTTCTCTCGGGGCCGATCAGGTCTCGCATCTCGCACACTTGAATGCGCGCAACACGACGCTCGCATTCGCGTCGCGGGCGAGTCAGCCCGACATCGAGCGCCTCAAGAAACGCATGGAATGGAAAATGCCGTGGTACACGATTACCGATAGCTTCGATGTCGACTTCGGCGTTGATGAATGGCACGGCAACAATGTGTTCTTCCGCGATGGCGAGCGTGTGTTCCGTACGTATCTCGTCAGCAGTCGCGGCGACGAGCAGATGGGCAGCGTTTGGAGCTATCTCGACATTACGCCGCTCGGTCGCCAGGAGCTGTGGGAGGACTCACCTGAGGGCTACCCGCAGACCGAACCGTACACGTGGTGGAACTGGCACGACAATTATCCCGCTGACGCCTCGCCCGACCCAAAGTGGGTCGAGCATCTGAACACAGTACAAGGGACATGATCGCACAGATTGCTTCGATAACAGCACGTGCCTTGTCCGAGTATAAAATTTTCGCGGCTAGCGAGCTACAATATACTTGACCTGCACCTGTTCGATCTTGCCGTTGAACTTAAAGGGTGCCTTGTCGAAGTAGTCGAGTGACACCGGCGAGCCGAGCGCAATGCCGATGTCTAGGCAGTCGTTGGCAGTGAAAAGCAGCGGAGCACTGACCGGCACCGTGCCCTCGGCCATCAGCTCGTTGTTGACCTTCATCGAGACCTTTAGCGGACCGGCCGGCCTGAGTTCCACGTATACCGTTTCGATCTCGATCTTGGCCCGGCCGACGGGCAGTTTTTCCTTTGCACGGATCTTCGTGCGCTGGATGAGGAAAAGGTTGTACTCGTAGCAGAGGATCCCGTCTTCTACGAAACACGTGAGGCCGCCTGAGTTAGCACCGAGCTTGTAAAGCACGCCCTTCGCATTGTTCGGGACATCTAGGTCAATGGTGACGACGTTGGGTTTGTTTCCGAGCGCCGGCGCACAAAACTCGGGCATTCGGACCGTCTCGCCCGAAAACGTCCATTGCTTGTACGGGGGAGCGATACGCAACTCGGGATGGTAGATCGGGACCCAGAGCGCGCCGCCGATGGGGAAGCCGTTGTTGCGGGCGAACTCAATAGCAAACGTCTCCTTCATCTGGGCGACCTTCTCGGGCATTTGCGTTGCCAGGTCGTTCGACTGAGTCCAATCCTCGTCGAGGTTGTAGAGCTCCCAGATGTCCTTATCCGGGGTCCACTGCTCGAAACCGGGAGGTAAACCGGGGACCCACGGGATGCGCGGACCGAATGCGGACGCCATCCATCCATCATGATAAATGCCCCGGCTGCCCATGATTTCAAAATACTGGGTAAGCAGTCGGCCTTTAGCCTTGGGGTCGTCGAACGAATAGGCGAAACTCACTCCGTCGATCGGGTCCTGCGGGACGCCGTTCACGATGCGCGGGTGGCTTACGCCGAGAATCTCGTAGAGGGTAGGAACGATATCGTTGCAGTGGTGGAACTGTGTGCGCGGCGTCGTATCCGGCTTGATCCGCGCGGGCCAGCGAATCGCCATGGGATTCCGCGTCCCACCGAAATGGGAAGCCAACAACTTCGTACCTTTATATGGGGTACTTCCGGCCCACGCCCAAGCGGCGTGGTACTGATTGTCGGTTTTGGGTGAACCAAGCGCGTCGAGGCCGCCGAGCCCTTCCAGCGCTTGAATATGCTGCTGAACGGTTGTTGGTATCCCGTTTTGGGCCAACAGCTCGCTGATCGTTCCGTTCTGCCCTTCTGCAGAAGATCCGTTGTCGCCCCAAATGTAAAAGATCAGCGTGTTGTCGGCATAGCCGAGCTTCTCGACCTCGTCGATCACACGACCGACTTGCACATCCACGTGTTCCGCGTAGCCGGCGGCCACTTCCATTAGGCGGCGCTGAAACGGTTTTTCGTCCTGAGGGATACTGTCCCACGATGCCATCGTCGGGTGCCGCGGGGTCAGTTGCGCAGCGGCCGGGATCCAGCCTTTGTCCTTCGCGCGTTTGAAGACACGCTCGCGGTAGGCGTCCCAGCCGTCGTCAAACTTGCCTTTATACTTATCTGCCCACTCCTTCATGATGTGGTGCGGCCCGTGAATAGCACCACTCGCCCAGTACATGAAGAACGGTTTATCGGGTCGGAAAGCCTTGTGGTTGTTCAACCAACCAATTGCGTCGTCGGCCAGATCTTCGCTGAGGTGATAGCCCTCCTCGGGGCTTTTGGGAGGCAGGACGACGGTCGTGTTTCGCACCAAGTTCGGGTCGTACTGCGAGGCCTCACCCGCGAGAAAGCCGTAGAAATACTCAAAGCCGAGACCGGTAGGCCAGTTCTCGAAGGGGCCCGCAGCAGTTGTCTCCTCCGCTGGCGTATTGTGCCACTTGCCCCAAGCGGCGGTAGCGTAGCCGTAGTCTTTCAGCACCTCGGCTGCGAGCGCGCTGCTCTTGGGTATATGGCCGGAGTAGCCGTCCCAGTCGTTCGCCAACTCTGCGATCTGCCCACTGCCCACGTGATGATGATTGCGACCCGTCAGGAGCGAAGCACGCGTCGGCGAGCACATCGCGGTCGTATGAAATCGGTTATACGCGATTCCCTCCGCAACGATGCGGTCCATCGTGCGCGTTTGGATCTCGCCGCCGAATGTCGTCGGTAGACCGGGCCCCGCGTCGTCGATCAGAACGATCAGGATATTCGGAGCATCAGCGGGCAGGCGCGGCTGCGCGACCTGGGGGTTGTAGACCGACTCCTGCAAAGTACGACCAGCGATGCTGGCGGACGGCGTCGGCGGGAATGGCAACGCATCCTGGATCGGGAGACTGCTGAATAACGGCGCCGCGGGCGCGGAACCCGGTTTCGTGCTCACGGGGTAGCTCCTCTCAAGTTTCCGCTGCATTTGCGCTGTTGCATTGCGGTTCCCGCCCTGGAAGGCCGGCAGCACGCCGGCCCGCACGATGGGCTACTGATGCAAAGCGGGCATTGCGGCGATCACGCGTTTTCCTATAATGCTTCCGTTGTTGTGGTTCTTTGTGACCCAGGTGCCTTGGAAACTCTTACCGTCGGACGCGAACTTGAAGACGAAACTGCCGGTGCCATGCGAGTCTCTCCAGGTTCCGGTTAATACGTATGAACCGCGCGGAATCGTACCCTGCAAGTGTCCACCTTTGTAGGAGGCGGTCACCGTCTGGCCTTCTTGCTCGAGTTTCAGAGCGCTCGTTGTAAACGCGGCGCCGCTCGAGGCTACGTTCCAAAGGCCTCTGACCCAGAGCTGAGCGGTATTGACGATCGTCCCGGTCATCTGACCCGACGGCGCTGTGCCCGCTACCACGCCCCACGCGCCGTCGAAAGTCTTGCTGTCATCGGCGAACTTCAACTTGATCCAGCCGTGTCCGCTGGCCCCCTGCCATGTCCCGGTAAGAGTGTTGCTGTCCATGGCCATCGTGCCGCTCAGCTGCGTGCCTGGTCCGTAGTTGCCGACGACGTCTAAGCCCAACTGCCGCAAGCTGATCCCCCGCGTCGTAAATTCCGTACCACCAGTAACACTCACGTGATAGCGACCGGTCACAATGGGATATACGGAACGAGCTGCGTCGAAATGTCCGCTCGGCTTACTACCGGGGCGTCCCCACTCGCCGGAAAATCTATTCCCATCAGCGGTGAAGAGAATCGTCATCCAGCCTTTGCCTCGGGAATCACTCCAGGTAGCGTCGACCTGCAAGGTGCCCGGTTCAAACTTGCCGTCGATCGTGCCAGCTTGACCGTAGCTGCCAGCCACAGTCGAACCGTCTTGTCGTAGTCTGAGCACTCCGCTGGCGAGGGCCTCACCGGTAGGATTGACGTTCCAGTTGCCAGTGGCGTTGATGATGGGATTCGGCGACTGGGGAGCGCCAGCGATGGGGAGCATAGCGATGGCGAGGACCAAGGATGTAACCACAGATCTGAGCATCGACGAACCTCCGAAGAAGTGCAGCCGCGCGAAGCGCGGAAGGGCTGTCTGACCGAGGAGTCAGTCGAGCGGTCGCAATTTTCAGAGTTTCCCAAAATCGATGCCAGGTTAAACGCCCTCACTGGCACAGAATCTCTGATTTTTACCGCCACTCTTGGCGAGCTAGAGTTCGTCGCCGTCGCTTCCGGTGCTCAACGTCGCGGCGAACGGTTCCTGGGTACCGCTGATCGTTTTGATCGGTGAACCGCCGACCGGGTATTTCCACAGACCGACGGGGCCACCGCCGGAGAAGTTCGGGCCAATGAGTGTCGAGCCGTCGAGCCAGAACGCCATTACGTTGGTGCCGCGCTTGAGCGCCACGGTTCCCTTTATCTTGCCGCTCGTAGTCACACGGTAGACGTGCCCGGTGCCTTTGTCGCCCATTGCAACGTAGGTGCCGTCCCACTGCACGCCGGCAGGACTGCTCGTCCTGAGGTTAAGTTCCGTGACACCCAGCGACTTGCCGCCTTTGGGCAGCTTGACGAAAATGAACTTTCCCGAACGGTCCCAGCCGTCGACATACAAGTTACCCGAGCCATCGTACGCGCAGAAGTAAGTGGAGTCGATCTGCTTCGGGTCGTTGTACTGCTTGGGGCTCCCTTTGGCTTTGGGATAGATGTCGAGCGCACCGTAGAGGTACGACGACAAGTTCGTTAGCGCGAGGTTGCCGGTGACCGGGTCGATCGCGCAGCCGTACGGCGCCCCGCGAGTCGTGAGTTTTCGTATGGGGCTCGTGCCGCCGTGCGCGAACATTTGGACCGGACCGGCCTCGTCGACGACGAAGATGTCGCCTGCCTTATCGGAGCAGAGCCCCGCGACTGCGCCGAAACCGCTTAGCGAGCCAATCTTCGTGCCCGACGGGTACGTGAAGATATCGACCAAGTTGGTCGCGATGTCCGAGACGTAGAGGAGAGCCTGGGACTTGGGGACCGGCTCGACCCAAGCTCGCCGCACGTTCGGCAGCGGTGAGGAGCTCGCAGTTCCGTTCGCGGAGCAGGCCGGAAGGACCGCGGCTCCGGCGGCCAATGCAAGTGCATAGAGGCCAATAATATATTGGTTCATGGCCCCAGTATAAACGCTGAGATCCCAGTTACGTCGCAAACCGGATATTTTCAATGGCACTTTCTGTGCCGGAGTCGCCTCCCGCTTCGCGCCCGGATTACCACGAGCCGGATGAGCCTCCGCCGCCGAAGCTTCCGCCGCCGGCCGAGAATCCGCCTCCGTTGGAATCCCCGCCTCCGCCGCTGCTCGCTTCGCGAAAGCCGAGCCCAGCTAGAAAACCATTCGTTCCCCAAAAGCGCGAGGGGCGCATATCCTGCCGTGCGGCTGCCGAGCCTTCGCGTATCACGAGATAGCCGTAGCGCACGTCCGCAGCAAGCCGCACGGCGATGGTCAACGCCACGAGCGCGTAGATCAACCAATACATGAAGACTTGCAGCGGAATCGGTCGCCGTTGCGCCGGCGCCGAGACGCCGGCAAAGGACGGCGTGATCGTCGCGAGCATCGCCGCCACACCCGCCGACACCGCGCCGTTCACGTCATCCGCCCGCATCCGCGGCAGAATCGTGCCGGCGATGATGCGATGCGCGTCCGCGTCGGTCAGCGCGCTCTCCAGCCCGTAGCCGACCTCGATGCGCACCTTGCGATCGCGCATGAAAAGAAAAAGCACCGCGCCGTCGTCGTGGCCACGCCGCCCGATCTTCCAGTGATCGGCCGTCGCGCCGGTAAACGTTTCCAACGGAACGTCGCCGGTCGTCTCACCGATCCAGACGATGACTTGATGGCCGTCGCGCGTTCGTAGGCGTGCAAATCGCTTTCGACATAGGCGCGCGTGCTCAAGTCGAGCACGCCCGTGTTGTCGGTCAAGAAGTGGGTTGGAACCGGAGGGAAAGCAAAGCCTTGCGCGAGCAATACCGCCGCAAACGCGGACCGAAGCATCGGCTTTTCCTTCGCCAGGCCACGGTTTCCATACCCCAAAGCTGGGGCTTGTTTGGCTAGCTTGCTTTAGCTATGCAAAACTATGCGTTCTGCGCCTGCCATTGCTCGGTAAGGAGGTCTAAGTGCGCACATCAAGGTCCGCCCGCCTAAGATCGTTTCGAACAGCCGCGGAAGCAAATCCACGAAAGCGGGTCAACTCCATGTAGGGGAGTCGCGCAAAAAGTACACACTTCAAATCCAAGCAAGAAATCGAATCGAAGCAGAGCTGTTCTTGCGAAATCCGGTAGCGCGGATGCACGTATCGCAGCTGCGAACCTTTTCGCTTCCGATGGTCATCAATCTGGGGCTCCAGCCCGAGATACTCGTCCTAAAGTTTGGATAACCGCCGCGATTGCGCGGTCGAAGTCGGCGCAGCCTCCTGGTCGCTTAGCGGCTCGGCGGATCGTCGGTTAAGAGACAATTGCTCAGGCAGTCCCACAAACTGTAGTATCCGGCGCGCCACCGGAGCTAGCGATCGTACGAGTCTTAAGCGGACCTGGTCGTTCGTAAATGGTCTTTCGAAGGCGCCCCAAAACGCAAAGCCGGCGGCGATCCCGATTGCAGCTGCGGCCGGAGCCGGAGTACCGAAGCGCTCGGTTATCCTGATTAGCGGCTCGTGCACCAGGTAGATGGAATAGGATGCGACGCCCACGATCGTGAGAAGTCTGACGGAGAGCACCTTTTCGATTCCTTCGGACTGACCGACGCCTACGACAAACAGGAACGCAGTTATCTGCCACGTGAGACTAACGTTTATGTCTCCCTGTGAGATCGCGGACGCAAGAATGCCGATGCCGACCGGAAGCGCGAGTAATGGCAAGCGATAGTCTCGGATACGCATGTCGGCGGCAACGATTCCAAGCATGAACGCAGGCAAGATGCTTACATCCAAGCTATTCGCCCGCGTGAAGTACGCCAAGACACAGGCGCAGGCAACCGCCGCAAAGGCACGAGGGAATTGTATCCATAGCCAAAGCAAGAACGGGAAGAAGAAATACCAGCGTAGCTCGACGGCTAACGTCCAAAAAGACGGGTTGACATATAGCGTCGAGGCATCGGCAAACAAAAGGTTTTGCGCGACAGTCAACCACGAAAACGGCTCGTAGACTGAATAGACAATCCCGAAGTGCCAGAGGGTGACCGCAAGCGCCGAGAGCAGCGCGATCGCGGCGAAGTAAGGTGGCAGGATGCGCACAAGCCGCTTCGCCGCAAACGCGGATACGCTGAATACTGATTCCCCGCGATCGCGTAAACGCTTCAGCGTGGGATACGAGAGACAGAAACCCGATAGCACGAAAAACAGATCGACGCCGTGCTTTCCTGCCAGCGTCAAGGCCCAAGGGATTGGGAGCTTCTCGATTCCTGGGATGCTGATGGCCGCGTGAAACGCGACGACAGATAGAACCGCGATGGCTCTAAGGCCATCCACGTAGCCTATACGATGCCTCGGGGCAATCATGCTCCGCGATTATAGCACAGGTCCGCTTTCCGTTCCCGAGCCCCAAGCCGTTTTTGGAATTGAAGTACCGATGAAAAGGCTCTCCCCCTTCCTGCCGTGCATTGCGTTGACGACGGCTTTGGCTGCCGCCCAACTCTATAAGGGCGAGACGATCATCGATGCGCACACGACGATGTACGCAACCACGCATCCCCTTCATTTTACTGCTGGCGATATATACGTTCGCACCGCGCCAGTGCGATTAAACTCTCGAAGCATTATGGCGGGAGCACGCGTTCTTACTCCTACGTCAAGAGCTTACCCATGAGGTCTGCTCCGAGGAGTTGATCGGATGTGAAAGAGTTGGACTCCGTGATTGCCTTGAGCGAATAGATTCGCCAGCGGACCCGTGGCGTTCTTCGATGTGACGATTGCATGATGGATGACCACGAGCAAAACCGCGACCCCTCTGGGCCGTCGAGATAACCGGTCCTGTGCCACGAGGCGGCCATTGCTCTCGATTGTGCCTCGCCGCTCAAGCGGCTGGTCGCGCCTTACGTTAACGCGTTAACTCGATCCATCATTACTTCAGCGGAATCGACAATGGTTAGAGAAGCGTTCCTTCGATTATAACGAGCGTGCGCGTTGCCGTTTCTTCCCACGTGAAGCCAGTGGCGCGAATGCGCCCGCGCCGGCGTAGATCGTCCGCAAACGCGGCGTCGCCGGCGACGCGAAGGATCGCGGCTGCCAGCGCGGCGTCGTCGCCGGGCGGGACGTAACAGGCTGCATCGCCGCCGGCTTCGGGTATTGCCGACGAGCTCGATGCAACGACCGGCGCGCCGTAGGTCATCGCCTCGAGCACCGGCAGCCCAAAGCCTTCGTAGCGCGATGGAAATGCGAGCGCAACGCAGCTGCGATAGAGCGCCGCCAACGTGTCGTCGTCAACATGCCCGAGCGCAACGACGCGCACGCCCGGCGGTATCTGCCAGCCTTCAAGGCGCGTCGTCACGACCAGGGAAAGTTCTGGGCGCTCCTTCGCAACGCGAGCCATCGCGCCGAGCAGCGTGTCGAAGCCCTTGCGCCGTTCCGCTGCGCCGACGTAGAGAACGTACGGCATCAGCGCCGGAACATCGAGCGAAATTTCTGCCGGCGGTCTCGGCGGCGCGACGCCGAGCGGAATTGGCACCAGCCGTTCGCGCGGAATCGCCAACTCGCGCGCGAGCTCGGCTTGCGCAAAGTGGGAGTCGGTAATCAAGGCGCGGCAACGCTCGGCGGCTGCGCGAAAAATCGCCTGCGTTGCCGGCGCGTAATCGGCCACGACGAAGTTGGACGCATCGTGCAGCGTCGCCGTTGCCGGCAAGCTAAAGTTGGTCCAGCTGCATCCATTGAAAGGAAACCAAAGCGCGTCCAAACCCGCGCGCCGGTGCCAACGCCGCGAAACGATCCGGTACCGATGAAATGGCACCTCGGACAGATATCGTCGCCGGACCGTCCACGTGTGCCACTCCGGCACGATGAGCGTCACCTCGACGCGATTCCGCTCGCGCTCCGACCACACGCGCAAGATCGCGCGCAGGTAGCGCCCGATGCCGCGCCGATCCCCCGGCAAGTTCCACGCGTCGACCCCCAGCCGAATCATCCGGCCACGGATTGAAAAAGCGTCAGATGTTGGCGCGCGCTTTCGTCCCAACTAAAGAGCTGCGCGCGCCGTAAGCCTTCGGCGCGCAAGCGTTCGCGCAACGCCTCGTCGCGTACGACGCGCAGCAGTGCGGCGCCCCACGCTTCGGGGTCGTCAGGGAGCGCGTAGAGCGCCGCGTCGCCGGCAATCTCGGGCAGCGCGCTGGCGCGCGACGCTACGACCGGCGTCCCGCAGGCCATCGCCTCGAGCATGGGCATCCCAAACGTTTCGTGATACGACGCGAGCGTAAGGGCAAGCGCGGCGCGATAGCAGGCTCGGAGCGGGTGAGCACCCCGGGCGACTACGTCATCCGCGAGATTCCCAACGTGAATCACGCCTGGGAGTTCGAGAGCACGCGGCCCGGCGATGGCGAGAGCGGGCCCGTCGCCGTCGGGCCACGCCCGGCGGTAAGCTTCGTAGAGCAGCGGGAAATTTTTGCGTGGCTCCGCGATCGGGTCGCCGACGAACAGCAGAAACGACCGATCCTTCAAAGCCGCCGGCAGCGAATCCGGCGTTCCCGGCGTGAATGACGCGTCTACGCCATGCGAGATGACGGCAATATTCTCGAGCGGGACGTTCAAGAGATCGTGCACTTCCGCGCGGCCGAACGTGGAAACGGCAATCACGCGCGCCGCGGTGCGGGCCGAACGAAGAAATGGCTCCTGCGCGTGCAGGCGGCGCTTGGCGTCGGGATCGGGATAGCGAAACGGCACCGCATCGTGAATCGTCGCGACGCTGGGAAGTGAAGAAGTGAAGAAGGTTCCATTCGCGGGGTGCCAGATCAGATCGTGATCGCGTGATGGACGCGCGCGTACCACGAACGCGTCGCTGCCCAGCGCGGCAGCGTAGGCCGCACGATAACGCTGCGGAAACGGAGGATTAGCAAGCAGCGTCAACGCCACGTCGTCGCGATCGGTTAGGCGCCGTAACACCGCGCGCGCGTATCGCCCGATTCCGCGAGTGTCTTCGGCGATGACGCGAGCGTCAACGGCAACGCGCAGAGGCGGCATCGCGCCGACTTCGCTTGCCCGACGGAAACCCCTCACCCTGACGGAAGCTCCTCACTTTGTCATCCTGAGCCCTTCGACTTCTCTCAGGATAAACTCCGCGCGGAGGCGCGAAGTCGAAGGGCGAAGGGCGAAATCGTGACGATCGCCGCGCACTTGATCTTGGGCCCGCGTGAGGAGCCGTTCTTGGGTGCGATGCTGGAATCGATTGCCTCTAGCGCAACCCTGCTGATCGTTAACGACAACGCGCCGCATCCTTCGCCGCACACAGAAACCTTGTGGGGGAGCCCTTTTGGCAAGGAAAAGCGGCTCGTCGTCGATCGCACGGAGTTCTCCGGATTCGCGGCGGCGCGCAACGTCTGTCTGCGCTTGCACCGCGAACACGACGCGGGGGCGTGGGTGATGTTTGTTGACGCCGACGAAGTTCATGGCGAAGGGGTGCGGCGCATCGCCGCTCGGCTGGATCGCGTACCCGCGCAGTACGATTTCGTCGACGGCTATACATGGCATTTCTTTGCGTCGTTTGACTTCTACACATCGATCGAACGCCGGATGATGTTCTTCCGCTATTCGCCGGACATTCGGTGGGAGGGCGCCGTGCACGAACGGCTGCGGGGGCTAACCGGCAAGCGGATCGCGGTGCCGTATCTCTACGCGCATTACGGCCATACGCTCGAGCCGCGCCGGCATGCCGAGAAAGGGCGGCACTACTCGTCCCTCGGGGCGCCGGGCAACGTGTTGCGCGAAGACGAGCTGAACGATTTCGACGTCGTTCGGTATTTTGCGCCCGTGTATCCGCGGCTGCTGCGCTTCGCGGGCGCACACCCGGCGGCGGCTCGGGCGACGATCGACCGGCTGCGCGGCGGCCTCGCTTCGCATCATCGGCTGACCCGCGAAGTAGTGGAACGCCAGCCCCCAGTCATAAGGTTCGGTAACGTCTTTCGAAAGCTGAATTACGAGCTGCGGTGGCGCGGGAAGGCCGTCATCCCCATCGCGCGCAGTCTCATCGGCTAGGAACTCAACCCGCCGATGCATTTGCGCCCCTATACCGCTATTACCCGAATATTTTGGGCTAAATGACCGTACCTACCAGCGTTTTTTTGCCTGAGCGCCGAACAATCCGCGAAAAGAATTTGAAAATGGGCGGCATGCTCCGTTGGCAATTATGATCAAAAAAGGTATACTTGTCCACAGAGGGGGCTACTTAGTGACCGCCTCCAGGGAGTTATGATCTCAGGGATGCCCCGGGTCGGCCCGTCGATCGTCCGGCGGCCGCAACTGGAAGATTGGTTAGGGCGCTTTAGAAGCGTTCCAGTTCGATTTTTGGTCGCGCCTCCCGGATTCGGGAAAACCATGGCGCTCGTCGGTTATTTGCGACACTGCGCGACGAACGGTTTCTACTGCGCGGTGCCGCCGAAAGCCAGCCCGGAGGAGGTCTGGAAAGCGGCCGGCCGCGCCCTCGGGCTCGACACGGAGATCGCTTCGAACGACGAGCTCCTCAAGGCATTGGCTGCGCGTGCGCCGATCGAGCTCGCGCTGGACTGCGAGCAGCTACCGGACGACGCCGGCATCGAAGCGATCCTGGCGCTCATCGAGGATCTCCCGGACGACGTCGGATTACTCATAGCTTGCCGGGCGCGCAAAGCGTTTCAGGTCGGGCACCTGGTGTCACAAGGCGCCGCCTCGCTCTGCGACGCCGAGCGTCTGGCCTTCGATGCCGCCGAGATTCGGCACGTCGCCGAGACCTGCAACGTCTCGCACACGCACGCCGACGTGCTTCGCATGCTCGAGGTCACGGACGGATGGCCTGAGGTCGTAAGCGGCGCGCTGCGCAAGGCTGCCGAAGATAGCTGCGCCCTGGGGCAAGCCTTCGAGAACTGGCGCATGCGCCGCGGACATCTGTTCAACGAGTTCGTCGCCGTGACGTTATCGCACGTTTCGGAACGCGAAGCGGATCTCGTGCTCAAACTCATGAGCGGTTCGTTTCTGGACGATCGCGAGCAACTGCAAGCGTTGGAAGAACAAGGGTTGTTCGTGATCCATACGGCGGAGGGATATCGCCCGCTTCGCGCGCTCTCGCGCAGCAAACTGCACGACCGCTACGGACGCCGCGCGCAGCCCGCGAATCCGATGCAGGTTCGGCTCTTCGGGTGGTTTCTAGCCGAGATCGATCGGCAGCCGATCGAATGGATTCGGCGCCGCGATCGACAGATTTTCAAATACGTTGCCCTGCAGCCCGGCGGCAGCGTTTCGCGCGCCGAGCTGGCACAGGTCTTTTGGCCGGGCGCCGAGCGGCATCTCGTCTCGCAGAGCCTGCGCACCGTCTGCTCCAACATTCGTAAGGCGATCGCGCACGTCGTCGGCTTCCGGCAAGTCGAGGCGTACTTCCGCGCCGGCGACGATCTTGCGATCGACCTGGACAACGTCATCGTCGACGTCAATCGCTTCGTATCGCATGTGGACGATGCCGACGCGCAATACGAGCGCAGCGAGTTGCGCGCCGCGTACGCACACTACCGCAGCGCGGCTCGGGTTTATCGCGGAGACCTTTTGATTGGCGACGCGCACGAGCCGTGGGTCGCCACGCTCGACGCGATCCTCAAACAGCGGCACGCCACGGTGTTGGACCGAATCGCCGAGATCGTCAACAGCATCGACGACCAGGCGACCGCCGAACCCGACCTGCGTCTCGCGTCAGGGTCGTAACCGGGGTGCAGAGGCTCTGGACCGGCGCGGCGGTTGTGCTCGCGGCGCTGTTGGCGCTCGGCATTCAAACCAGCGTCGTGACGCGCACCGGCTTTTTGATGGGCGATTTCCGCGCGTTCTATTGCGCGGCACGCGTCGCGTCGCAGGGCGCGGACCCATACCACACGGAGCCGCTGCGATCGTGCGAAACGGCAATCGGCCCGAAAGTCTTCTTTGAGAAGAACCCCGGCGTAACGATTCCGGCGCCGTTGCCGGGCTATGCGCTCGCGGCGCTCGTGCCGCTCGCCATGCTTCCATTTGGAATTGCTGCGGCGCTCTGGGCGGCGCTGCTCCTCCTCGCGGTGACGGCGTGCATCGTCGCTTTGGCTCGGTTCGGGGCCGTATCTTGGGAGATCGCTCTGGCGGTTTTCGCGCTTTCGCTTGCGATGCTTTCGCTGCCGTTCGGCGAGGTCGTGCCGCTCGCGCTCGGGTTCATTTGTTTGGCGGCGTATGCCGCGTGGCGCGGACGCCCACAAGCCGCGGCGTTGCTGGCTGCGGGCGCGATGGTCGAGCCGCACCTGGGGTTGCCGGCCTGCGTCGCGCTTGCGGTCTGGCTGCCGGCATCGCGAATTCCGCTAGCGCTGGCGTTCGCGGCGCTGGGCACGCTCTCACTGGCCCTGCTCGGCCCGGCAACGAATCTCGAATACGTCAGCAGCGTGCTGCCGGCCCACGCGCTGTCCGAGATCACGCGCGACACGCAGTACAGCTTGACGGCGGTACTGGCTTCGTTGGGCGTGGCACCCGCGATAGCCATGCGAGCGGGGATGCTGTGCTACATCGCGATGCTCGCGGCCGGTACGTTTGTCGGGGGGCGCTTAGCGAAACGGACTCGGAACGACGCATTCCTCGTGTGCATGCCGGTCGCGTTTGCCGTCTTCGGCGGAACGTTCATTCATGCAACGCAGATTGCCGCGGCGCTACCGGCGGCCGTGCTGATCGTTACCGCGGCACCGCGCGAATATCGGCCCTGGGGCATTGCCGCGATGCTGTTGCTCGCGGTGCCGTGGGGCTGGGCAGTTTCACCGGCATTGATGATCGCGCCGCTCTTTCCAGTCGGTTTTCTTGCGTGGCGGTATTGGGGCGAAAATCTCGCGATCGTACTGTTGGTTGCAATCGGCGCCGCTGCGCTGACCTTTGGGCTAGAGATGCTGTACACGGTCGCCGTGCCGCTCACGCTTGCGCACGCTGCCGGGCCGGCAATCGACCCGCGCCTCGCCGAGGCGTCGTGGAGCGTGTATTCGCAGAACGGCTCAAAGGGCAGCCTCGCAGCTTGGGCGGTACGACTGCCAACGTGGGTCGGGCTCGCACTGCTGCTCATCGTGTCAGCTCGAGCGGCTGGCCTGCAATTTAGCAAGAAGCATGCGTTGGCGGTAGCGGCCGCCCTCTGCGTGCTCTTCCCTATTGCCGGTCAAATGTACGGAGACAAGTCGCGTGGGTGGCTTATGGTGGATTTCCGCGCGTATTACTGCGCGTCGCTGGCCCAACGCGAAGGCTTCGATCCATATTTCTCGCAGCCGCTTCACGGCTGTGAAAACAGCACTGCCGCGCCGTACTATCGCGCGCCGGCGAAGGTGACGGTGCCTGCGCCATATCCGCCCTATGCGCTGGCGCTGCTCGCCCCGCTGACGCTCCTGCCGTTCGATACCGCGGCGATGCTCTGGTGGGGTTTGCTCGCGCTTGCAATTGCCGTGGCAGCGTACGCGCTGGCGCAGGCCGCGAGGCAGCCGTTGCTGGTCGCGTGGGCCGCACTCGCGCTTTCCCTCGGTTTGACGTCCTTCGCATCCGGAAACATCATGCCGCTCTCGCTGGCGGCGATTGTGGTCGCCGCATTGTGCGCGGCGCGCGGGCGATCGTCGTTTGCGGTTGCCGCCATTGCCGTTGCAACGGTCGAGCCGCAGATTGCGCTGCCGGCAGCCCTCGGGCTCTTTATCGCGTATCCGGCAATTCGCCTCAGGCTTGCCCTGACGGGTGCGGTGATTGGCGCGCTCTCGATCGTCAGCGGCGGCTTTTACGCAAACATCGATTATCTGACGAAGGTGCTTCCAGCGCATGCGCTTTCGGAAGTGTCGCGCGACAACCAATATAGCCTTTCAACCGTTCTCGCGGCGCTCGGCGTACCCGACGCCTCGGCCGCGTTTTCCGGAAGCATCTCCTACCTGGCCATGACGGGACTAGGCCTCTTCGTCGGCCTGCGTCTCGCTTGCCGCTACGACGATTTGGCTCTGGCGGTGCTCGTTCCGCCGGCGTTCGCCGTGTTTGGCGGATCCTTCGTGCACGTCGAGCAAATCGCTGCCGCTGTTCCTGCGTGCCTTTTGCTCGTGACGCACGCGCAGGTACAGCGCGGATGGCTCGGCGCCGCGTTGCTGCTGCTCGCGGTGCCATGGATGATGGCGACGTCGGTAGCGTTGTTCCTTGCCCCGATCTTTCCGATCGCATACCTGGCTTACGTACTGTGGCGCAATCGAACGCTGGTCTTGGCGACGGCAGTGGCGGCGTTTGTGCTGATCTTCGGACTTTTTGCGCTGGCTCAAACTTCGGGGCCGGCGGCGCTGCAGGCACACATCTATCCGTTCATCGACCCGCGGCTGGCGGAGGCGAGCTGGCGTCAGTTCGTGCTTGGCAACGTAACGAATCGGCCGGTGATGTGGCTGCTGCGCCTGCCGAGCTGGGCGGGGCTCGTTGCGTTCATGCTTCCCGCGCTGCTGCTCGCGCGACGGCCGCAGCTCGCGCTGGCAACGGAGTCCGTATGACCGCTGGTGCTCCGCGCCCCCCTGCGGACGACGTGTGGATCGTCATACCGGCGTATAAAGAAGCGGCAACGATCGGCGGCGTCGTCACGTCGCTGAGGGTTCTCGGCTATCAGCAGGTTTGCGTTGTCAACGACGGGTCACCGGACGAGACCGGCCTACTTGCGCTCGCCGCGGGCGCGCACGTCTTGGAGCACGTGGTTAATCTCGGGCAAGGCGCCGCGCTGCAAACTGGCATTAGCTATGCGCTTGGCAACGGAGCCGAATACATCTGCACGTTTGATGCGGACGGACAACACCCGGCGCACTCGGTTGGGGCGCTGGTCGCTGCTTTGGAGCAGTCGGGGGCCGACGTTGCGCTCGGGTCGAGATTCCTAGCCAACGAATGCGCCGTCCCACTATTGCGTCGGATGCTCTTGAAGGCTGCTTTGATATTCACACGCATCCACGCTCACGTCGGCGTTACCGATACCCACAACGGGCTACGGATATTTACTAGACATGCGGCGCAGTCGATACACATAGAACAGCCTGCGATGGCGCACGCGTCTGAAATCCTGCAGAAGATCGGCGCAGCGAAGTTGCGCTTCGTCGAGGTGCCGGTACAAGTTGCCTACACCGAGCACTCGCGGAGGAAAGGTCAATCAGGGTTCGATGCGGTGAAGATTCTGATCGATCTCCTCTACCGCTCGATCGCCCTGCGGCATTGACCTCGCAGGGGGTTCGTCTGCCGGGCGTTGCGCATGCTCGATAGCGTTTTGACGAGCCAGCGCTATCAGGGCCTCCTCATGGCGCTTGAATCTGAAGTAAAAGTTTGAGGCCACAAAAAGGCCGGCAAGGACAGCGAAATAAAAGACCAAATCGGTGCCACGGCCGACGTGTAAGAACGTAGCGGCGCGACTTGAAAGTGCTGGAAAGATGGCAAGGACGATCCCGACGAGCGCGAGCAAGATGATGGCAAGGGTTTGCATGCCTGAAAGCCGCTTGGTGCCGACGTAAAGCGCGATAATGACGAGACTAGCAATAATGATCGATGCCATCGTGCGCCCTCTGCATTGAGTTGGAAGCCGTCTTTTGCAAAACGAGCATGGCGCCCTTCAGGAATTCCCGCGCTAAGGTGAGGATCATCACACGATCAGTTCGGGAGGTCACATGATTCAGGCAACGCGATTGGGGGGCTCTCTTCGTACCGTGGCGCACTTCGCCACCGTCAGAATGGCAAATGCCGTGATCCGCGGCATGGGACTGCGGCCGCTCCTGAACCCGGCGCTCTCGCTGATTGGCGCCTGCTTCGGAAACGAGGGCAAGCTACTCTTGCGAGTCGACGATGTGACGCTGGAGATACCGTTATCGGACGCCTACTGGGTCGCCGCTGGAATGGATGGGGCCTACGAAGCCGAGATTTTCCGATTCGCAGAAGCCTTGGATGATCGCACCACACTGTTTATCGATGGTGGGGCAAACGTTGGATGGTGGTCGCTTTTAGCAGAGAAGCGTTGGGGTTGGAGCAGCGTAGCAATCGAGGCCTCGAGCGCGTTGGTGGCGCGGATCGAGAAAAATCGCTCCTCAAACGGCGCAAGCTTTACGATTCTCCATAACGCGCTGTGGAGAAGCAATGGAGAGCGGCTAACCTTCAGAACTGGTCGTCAGGCTCACGCGGGTGGCCACCTCGGGAGTGTTGCGGGCTTCGTTGGTAACTGGCGCCTCGAAGCGTCCGAAGAGGTGAGCACCGTAACGGTTGATTCCATCGTGTCAAATGCGACATCGGAGAAAACGTTCGACCGCATTGTGATAAAGCTCGATGTCGAGGGGGCCGAACGCGAGGCGATCGAGGGTGCGCAAAACGCCGTCGCGCACGGGGCAATATTAATTTACGAGGACCACGGAAGCGACCGGGCCTGCAGTGTTACAGCGTCGCTGTTTGAGACGGGCCTCTGTATCTACGGACTTGAGCAGCGTGTTAGGCAGATGCGTACGCTGGATGACGTAGTGCGAAGCAAAGCGAACCGCCGCCAAGGCTACAATTTCTTAGCGGTTAATCCAGGCTGCGCCGGTGCGTTGGAGATCAATCAGATGGCGGCTGAGCGTTGACCGTTTGATCGTTGGAAAGCGCTGCCTCCATGTATCCAAGGAACCTACGAACCGTTGACGGCCAAGTCCAGTTTTCTTGTCCGTACCGGAAGAGTGCTAACCCACGTCGCGACGCCTCTTCCGGATTAGTTACAACCTCCTCAAGAGCAGAAGCTATGCTTTCCGGGTCGCTAGACGGGATGATCCACCCGGTGCGGCCGTGATGGACTAGCTCAGCGCTCCCGCCGAATGGCGTCGATATCACCGGTAAGGCGGCGAGTCCGGCCTCGAGTAGCGCAGTCGGCGAGCCCTCCGGAAGTTTTGACGGGTTTACGAAAACCGTGGCGTTCCTCAGCTCACTTTCCACCGCGTCGTGAGCAATGCGGCCCAGATAGGTCACGTGTGCAGAGTTAACGGCACGCCGGCGAAGCGCCTCGGCCAGCGGACCTTCGCCTGCTATTCGAACCTCTGTTATATAGCCTCGACCCAAGAGCAGTTCGACGCCATCCACGAGTTCCAATAGGCCTTTTTCTGCGAGAAGTCGGCCTGCATAAAACACCACGATCTTTTTTCTGTCGCCAAGAACCTGCTGGTGCGGCGGCGTTGCCAAGGATGCGACACTGTTGGGAAGCACCGGCGCGTTCGCGATGCCGAACCGGCGCAGCCAATTCGCTGAGGCCGCCGAGACGGCAAAGAATCTCGCGGCTAGTCGCTTCAGCGCTGCCGTGGCCGCGTGTTCGTACGCCAGCGACGCCAAAGCGAGGGCACGAGGGGACGAGCGTAGCGGGCCGGACCCGTGGTCGACCACGCAGATACGCTTGCCCATGCGAGCGGTCGCGGCCGCTGCAGCTAGAGTTGTCATAAAGAACCGTGTGTGTGCCATCACAACGTCGCACCGAAGAAACTCGTTGGCTTTCCGCCAGCCGAAGGCAATCGGGTAGTGAGAACCCATGATCGGAAACTTGTACGCTGGCAATCGCAGAACGCGAAGCCTAGAGTCCTCGACCGTCTCGATAGGTTTGGCAACCGCATCGGTCGTAACGACATTGACCGATAAGCCGAGATCGGCAGCGGCGCGCGCAAACTCTTGGGCATACCGTTCGATCCCGCCAACGTGCGGAGGATAGAAGGGACTCACAATCGCGAGCGATCGGATAGGGTTGCCCACTATGCGAGAACGACGAGACTGGGGTCGCGGGGTGTGTTGCGAGCGAGCTGCCACAGGCTGAACAAAAAGAGCGCGCTTCCGTAAAGAACGACGCGGTCGCGGGAAACCCGGATCGGCACGCGCATGCCACGAGTATATCATGGCATCTCGGGACGATACTTTAGTGGTGTATGCCTTGGTTAACTAAGAATGCCAGCGTCTTGAGTTCCGCAATATCCCAAGCCGTCAAGCGGTAGAGGAAGTGCCAGCGCGCCTCTACGGCGAGGATCAAAAAGTTGAGCGCCAGATAGAACCCCGCGCCCCACGCATACCGCGAACCGAACCATTTTGGCACTCGCACCAGATGCTCCATGATGATCGCTTGTACCCGTCACGGAGCAAAAGGATACGTCCTCTGGCCGATTTAGGTAAATTCTGGCACGGCCAGGTCTCCGACCCACCAGCGGCGGGCCCCCGAATCGAGATGGACGTGGTCGTCGTAGTAGCCGATCCCACCCGAGACTCCGCGCGACCAGCAGGCGTCGAAGAGGTCCCGCATGGAGACGCCGTCCACGTACATGTCGGCCGCCTTCGCGTAAAGATGTGCGCTATTTCGAGCGGCGCCCTCGGTCGCGACGTTCGTTTGCCACGTGCGATAGCCGCTCGTGATCACCAGAGGCCGGCGGATTCCGTGAAGCGCTAGTGCCTGCTGCACCTCCCAAAGGGCCTCGATCTCGACGATGTCGACCTTGACGTACCCTTGAGCGGCGGGGACCTGTCGATCGCGCATCAGCCAGCAGATCGTGCGGTACCCTGGCTCGTAAATGGTGCGCCCGTCGACGCAAAACGGAGCTTGGATGTCGTCGCCGTATCCGCCGCGGCGCAGCCAGAGGACTCGTTCGGTGGCGTTGGGCACCGCCGCCCGAACCGCCGCCGGCGACATTCCTGTGAGCGCGGCGCCCACTAGAGCAGTCAAGAAATCGGGTCGCTTCATGTGCCGAACGTCCCCTCCATCTGGCGTAGCGGATCGGTGCACACCGCGGGCCGGTGCGCAGAGAATTCGGATTCACCACGCCCGGGCAAAACGTGAAAAGCGGTCATTTGCGAGATCCTGAGAGACCTTGTCCCACGCTCGGTTACCGCGAAGGCCGTTAGGCGATGAAGACCCAGTGCGAGGCCTCCCGTCGGAACGGTTCCAGCGAACGAACGCGTCTCTTCATCATAACGAGTCGGATAGGGAAGGCCATCTGCGAGCAGCCATACGGCCTGATATGAACCGCTGGGCACGCTGCCTCCCACGAGCACGACGCCGCCTGAATGGAGCTCGCGCGCTGCCAGAATGGGCGACGAAGCGCCTCTACAAGCACCAATGATTGTCACCGTCCCCTCGACGCGCGGCACTTTCTCGAGTGCGCGCATCGTTGCAGGCGAAAAGTGGCCGTGGGGACCCGTTAGGAAAAACAGCCGTACGGGCGGGATCACGTCGTACCCGCGATCGTGCAAGCGTTGCGCATATGCGACGACCGTATGCGCGCCCTCCCTGAGGTGGTTTGTCTCAAGATTCGCGTAAAAGGCGCCGTCGCCGTCGCTGAGGTTGTGTGTTAGCTCGGCGAAATGAGACAAATACTGATCCGCAAGCACGGGCAGCGCGACGCGTGAATCGACGACCACGGCCACCCTCGAGGGTACGACGTTAGCCTCGGGTAGAACCGCTAACCCTCCCACAAGTAGTCGGGACCCACGGGAAAAACTGAAGGGTAGGTCGCTGCTGTCCACGTGGTATGCAGCAGCGGTTACCGGCCATAGAACGCCCGCGTTCCGGGGCGACACGTCGTTTGCGTCGGGTGGTACCGTCGCAACATATCCAGGCGTCCGCGGGCCGTAATAGCGCTGGTGGACGTCCGCCAGCGCATAGCCCGACGCCGCCAGGGCATAAGTGAGCAGCGCGCCTGCGAGAATCGCGCTTGCGGTATGGTGCTCTTTGCGCAGAGCGCGTGGTGCGTACCATACCAGGCAAAGGAAAGCGGGAAAGACGTACGGATACCAGTGCCGCCCTTCCGCCGTAAAGCCGTTATCCGTTAGCACATAGAGCGCGAACATGATGGCCAGAAAGCAAAAATAACTGTTGAGTACGGGGTCGGCTGACGCGATGCGCAAAGCTGCACATGCGTGACGGTGGACAGCTGCCCAGAGAAGGCGTAAGGCATTGCGCGATGTGAAATAAGCGAGAACGACGAACACGGCAACCGATACTAGGCTGATCGCTGCGCGGATCCACGTCTCGACCGCGACGTTGACTATGACGACGGGGGTGTCAAACCATCCCACCACCTGCCAAAATGTCACGGCGCATCCGCCTGAAACGAAACAGTTGTAAAAGCCGGACATACCGGTGGTCGCCACGTATCGAATGGTCGAAACTGCTCCAAGCGAGGCGACACTTCTGAAGTACGCCAGGTTCATGTCGCTTGGTGCGTTCGTTCGGATCCCCGGGTGTAATCTGTCGACGCCCCAATGCTGCACCGCCAGGAGCAGAACCGTCGGCGCTACGAGCGCTCCGAGCGCGGCAATGCGGCGCGTCGCAGTCGGGGCAGCTTGAGCGAAGCGCACGCAGAGTAGGAGCGCGACGGGCACGGCTACACTCACAAAAAATTGATACTTTGTAATCGCGAGCAGCCCGAGGGAAATACCGAGGGGCACGAACGTTGCGGGGTCGAGCTTTCCGGGGCGCAGGCTCGTCGCGAAAAACAAAGCCGCGGAGACGAGGGCGTAAACGAGGTTATCGGGCTGCACATATGACGAAACGAACGAGGTCAGCGGGAAAAAGCCCACGGCTGCGATCAAGGCGATACCCGTCCATCGAGGTATTCCAAGGTTGATCGCGGTTCGATAGTTGAAATAAAGCCCGACCATTAAAAGGAAAACGCAAAGCAGGCGCGCTGCAAAAAAGAGGCTGACCAGCGATCCGCTAAAGAGCGAAACGGCATGCATCCACAGCGCCTCGAGCCCATAGAACCCAAACGGATACGAAGGAACAATGTAGTTGATTTTCCCATTGGGCGGCAGCGTCTGGCGGAGGCTGGGGGCACCGGTGTTAACGCGATAGAAATAGGCCTTGCTTCCATAGCCGGTCGGTACGCGCATCGATGAATGCCGAGCGATGCGTTCGTAGTCCGAAGCCTGCAGCAGGTACTTGGTGTAAGGGCTGACGATCCAATCCGGCGTCCCATCACTGAGGCGGATTAAACGGTGAGCGCTATAAATCGAAATTGCGTAGTCGAAATGTGCCGGCTCGTCTGGCGCCTGAAAAATCGGGACGAGAAAAACCCATATGCTGCTCAGGGCGCCCGCCAAGAGGATGACGGTCGCGGCGGCAAAGTTTGCGCGACGGGCTTCAGTCATGCCGAAATACCACGAAGCCGCCGTCTTCGAAGGAACGCTTCCAATCCGGCTCCCTTGAAAGCGCAATCGCGAAGCGATCTCCACTCGACGCGAGCACCGCGTCAACTCCGTACTCGCCGAGAACGCGCTTCCACGACGGCGTGAGCTGGATTACCGACAGGTAGGATCGCCAAACAGAAAGCGGATATGGGTCGGCGCGACCGTCTATGAAAACGCGCAAACTCGGATAACCTAAGGCGGCGCTGCACGCGTAAAAGTTTTCGCAAAAGACCCGGCGCGGCACCCCGGCGTCGCCGAGCGAGGCGATGGCGGTAACGGAACTTGGCGGCGGCTCCAGGCGCTGCAGCCGCGCAAGGAACAGCGCGGATCCTATTACGGCTACGCCTATCGAGATCAGCGCGAAGCGTTCCATCTCGGCAATCTTTTTGCCGATTCGAGAAAATGAAGGTAGCAACGCATCGAGGCTGCGCGCCGCTAGGGGTGCCGCGGCGATCGCAAACAAGGGGATGTTTCTCACCGCCAGCAGCATGGCGACGAAGAGCGCGGCGGCCGGCAGGGTTTCGCGCATATCGCGCGGGCCGGTTCTTAAAGCGGCCACTGCGATCAGCAACGCCAAGGGCAAGCCGCCGAGCATAAACTCCAGATCGCGAAATGTGGCGGGCTGCCATTCTTCGATGTAGTGCCGTATTGGGCTAACGGATAGCGCCACGCCATACGCCGGCAGATGCCAGCCCAGGGGCGTGCAGAGCATTGCCGGCAGCGCTAGCGCCAGGATTCGCAAATCGCGCGTTTTCAGCATGGCGGGCAGTCCGTCGCTGAAGGCAGTGCCCGCTAATCGAAAGAGAAGGTACGCGGGTGCGAGGAGCACGCTGGCATGGACGTTCGCCCAGATGACGACGATCGGGACGGCGGCGTAGGCCCATCGGTCGCGTCGCTCGATGCAGAGTAGAAACGCAGCAAAGCATCCCCATCCTAAAACCTGCGCGCGAATTCCGAACGATGCCACGAGCGCAACGCCCGTGAGCAGCAAGACTGCGGCGATCGCCTCCGCGCTTGCGGTTCTGCGCGAGCGGAAGTAAATAGATACGAGGATCGCAATGGGGATAACGGCCATGAGCATCGCGAGCGGCAGAAGGAGATGGTAGCGCATCGCAATCGCGACCACGAGACTGATGAACCATTCCTGTGGCACGTACGAGGCGCCGGTTGCAGTAAACGTTTCGTTTCCTAACGCCGTGGGCAGATGATGCCACACGATCGCGTAATCGCCGAGCCAGCGTTGCCAGTACAGATCGCCGTTACTTAGCGCGCGAAATGGGTCTAGTGCTACGTACAAGGCGCCCCAGAAGAATATGACGAGTCGAACGGCGCTCAGTGCACGAATCCGAGCGGGAGGGCGATTCCCGTCGCCGCCGCGATGTATGGCGCAAAGGCGATCGGCTTACCCGCTCCTTTTGCAATCCGGTGCCCGACGACCGCAGCGACGCAGGCGATCGCCAGCGTAAAAACGGCAAGTGGCGCGCCGAGGGCTGCGCCTGCAAGCGCGACCAGTTTCACGTCGCCCCAGCCCATCCCGTACCCGCGCGAAAAGACCGCGGCGGCCGCGAACGGCACAAAAACAACGGATGCCGAGACCAAGATCCCCCAATCGCGCTGCGCGAGGGCGTAGAGCACCAGCGCTGCTAACGGCACGAGCGTGAAGACGTCCGGGACAATGCCGCAGATTGTGTCGCTGCACCAGCAGGCCACCAGTGCAAAAACGACGATCGCCGCGATGCCGATCTGCACCGGTGCCGTTCCGAGAGCGACGAGCGATCCTCCCAAAAGCGCGGCTGCGACGATGAGCACGGCGTACGGCGGCGTTCCGGCCGCAGGGCCGTCGGATTCCGGCGTTATGCCGGCGCAGACGGTGCGGCTAAGCTGCGTGCCGATGAAGGCGATGCAGCCGAAGAAGACGGCTGCGAGCGCGGCGGCGATCACGGCTTGCCGGCGAAATAGTTGGCGGCGACGGTTCCGAAGATGATCGTGATAATGGCGGGTATCATGAAGAACACCATTGGGAAAACCATTTTGACCGGAAGCTTGGCGGCGATCTCTTCGACGAGCATCAGCCGTTGATGGCGTGCATCCTGGGCCAAATCGTTCAGCATTTTGGCGATGTTCGCGCCGAGCCGTTCGGCCTGCGTCATGACCCGCAGCGCGTTGCGTAGCGCGGGTTGATTCGTTCGTTCGCCGACGGCGCGTAGCGCATCCGCGCGGGCGCGGCCGAGCCGAATCTCCGAAAGCGCCTCCTTGATCTCGTCGCTGAGCGGCCCCGTGACCGCATCGACTGCGTAACCCAGCGCCGAGTTGAGCGCCAGGCCCGCCTGGACCGTCGAGGCGACCATGTCCAAGAACTCCGGAAGGTTCTTTTGAATGGCGGCCTTGCGTTTTTCGGCAGCTTGATTGAGCATGAAAAACGGTGAGTAGCCGCCGCAGAACGTTAAGATCACCAGCAGCGGGAGCAGCCAGTTTGACCCGAGATTGAAGAACTTCATGGCCAGCAGCGCGATGAACGCACCCGCAAGGGTGCCGGCGATCACGCGCAGACTGAACTTCATCGGTGTCGTCGTATACCAGCCGGCTTCGATCAGCTTCTGCGCGAGCGCGATGCGCCGGTCCTTATGGAGTATTCGCTCGAGGAGCGGAAAGCGCGGGTCCTCGCGTTTGAAGGGATCGCGCGCCTTGAGCTCCTCGAGCTGCTCCGAGAGAACGCTTTTCGACGGAATAAGCGAAATCGCGAGAAAGAACGCCGACATGGCGGCGAGCAGCGCGATCAGATAGCTGAATACCGCACTCATCAGACGTCGACCCGGAGCATCGCCTTCAGGACGACGAAGGCCGCGACTTCGAGGCCCAGCACGACCAGCAGCACGACGCGGCCGATCATCGTGTAAAAGAGCGCGTTGGCCATGTCGTGCTGAGTGCTTGCGATAAACGCGCCGAGGCCTACCGGAATGAGCATCAGCACCCAGGCGCTCATGCGCCCTTCAGCGGTGAGCGCCGAGCACTTACGCTGCACTTGTCGCCGGTCTTTGACCGTGTCGGCCAGCTGATCGAGAATTCGCGCCAAATCGCCGCCGGTTTCGGACTGCACGCGAAAGACGCGCGCCATCATCAACGATTCATGGCTGGGCATGCGCGCGGAAAGATCGTCCATCGCATCGTACACGCTGGCGCCGATGTTGGTTTGGCCGATGACGCGGCGAAACTCATGCCGAGCTGGATCGGGGAGCTCGTCGATAACGATCGCGAGCGCTTGTCGTAGGCCCAACCCAACGCGAAGGCCGCCCGCCATCAGCCGCGTGGCCGGCTCGAGCTGGTTCACGAACGCGGCGAGCCGCCGGGACACCCTGAATTTCACGTAGGCGGAAAAGCCGAGCCACGCTACGCCGGCGATGATCGGCAGCAGAATCAACGAGATCAAAGGCTTCGGGTGGAATATCACCACGAGCGAGACCCACACGATAGCAATGCCGCCTAGCGAAGTGAGCACGAGCTCTTGTGCACTCATGTTCATGCCGGCTCGGTCCAGCTGCTCGGCGAAGGTATGTACTCGCGCCGTGGCGCGTTTGTTGAGCGCGCCCCACACGGAAAGAAATCCAAAGAACACCGTCGCCGAAACTCCGGCAAAGACCGCGATCGGGACGAGCGCAGTTACCATAGCGACGGAAGCGGCGAGAGTTCGTTCAAGGCGCGCGCATCGTAGGTGATCCCATACTCGGCGAAGCGCTTCAGGCAAACCGGCTGCACGCCCGTATAACAAAACTCGCCGAGGACGCGGTTTTCTTTGTCCACGCCGCGCTGCGTGAAACGCACGATCTCCTGCATGGTTACGATGTCGCCTTCCATGCCCACGATCTCGCTTACACCGATGACTTTGCGCGAGCCGTCGCGCAAGCGAGCCGTATGAACCACGAGATCGAGCGCGCTTGCCACCTGCTCGCGGATGGCCCGTACCGGAAGGTCGAAGCCCGCCATCAGCACCATCGTTTCGATGCGCGAGAGCGCATCGCGCTGGCTGTTGGCGTGGATCGTCGTCAGCGATCCGTCGTGGCCCGTGTTCATGGCTTGGAGCATGTCGAGCGCTTCGGGGCCACGGCACTCGCCGATGATGATCCGGTCGGGCCGCATGCGCAGCGCGTTGCGGAAGAGGTCGCGAATGCGAATCTCGCCGGTGCCTTCCACGTTGGCCGGCCGTGACTCGAGGCGAACGACGTGCGGTTGATTGAGCAGCAGTTCGGCCGCATCTTCGATGGTCACGATACGCTCGGCTTCCGGCAAGAACGACGACAGCACGTTGAGGAAAGTCGTTTTGCCCGAGCCGGTACCGCCGCTCACCATGCAGTTGAGCCGCGACTGGACGGCGGCGCGGAGAAAGTCCATCACCACGCGGGGTGCGGCACCGAGTTCGATGAGGTCGTCCGTCGTCAAGCGGTGTTGGCCGAAGCGGCGAATCGTCAGCGTCGTGCCGTCGATCGAGACCGGCTCGATGATCGCGTTCACGCGCGAGCCGTCCGGCAGACGCGCGTCGACCATTGGCGAGGATTCGTCGATGCGGCGGCCAAGCGGCGTGATGATCCGCTCGATCACCAACCGCAGCTGCCGCGCTTCGCTGAAGCGCTTGGCAGTACGCTCGATCACGCCGTGCCGCTCCACGTAAATCCTGTCCGGACCGTTAACCATGATTTCGCTGACGTCCGGGTCCTTCATCAGGTCCTCGAGCGGTCCCAACCCTAGCGCCTCGTCAACGATCTCTTGGCGCAATGCGGCGAGCTCTTCCGCGGAGCCGCCCAGCTGCGCGGCCAGAGTTGCCGTGATGCTTTCGACCTTCCCGCGCAGCTCGGCGAGCTTCGCCGAGTCGGTGTGTGCCGCGCTTGCCGACACCAGATCGAGTTGCCGCAGCAGCGTCTGATGAACCTGTTGCTTGAACGCGTCGCGCTTGGGGTCTACGGGGGTGCCGGCTGCATGGCCGTTGGGGCGGACGCTTACCGTGCGCCGCAACGGCACGCGAGAGTCGCCGATCGGCGAGGCCGCCGATGGCTGCAAACCCGTAAGCAGATCTTCCGGTGGTTGCGATTGAATGTAGCGCTGCAGCGCCGCGATGCTCTTAGCATAGCCGCGCTGATGTGAATGCGGGATCTCGGCCACGATCTTCGCGTCGAGCCCGCGCTCGATCTCACTGCGCGAAACCGGTTCACCCTCGGCGCGCGCGTTGCTAACCAAGGCAATTCTTTCGGCTGGGATTCCGAACCGCAGGAGGTTGGCAACGAGCGATTGCGCTCCGGCGATTCCCAACAGCGTCGGCTCGACCACGACGATGATGCGCCGCGCACGCGCGACGAACGGACGGACCGCCGCGGCGAAGGGTTGGGGCGCGTCCACCAGGATCGCGTCGAAACCGGTCAGGTCGGCGGCGCGCGCTTCGACCGCTTCCGGATTGAGGATGAAGGCCGCGTCGTAGCGGCTTGCCAGCTCCACGATCGTGATCCCGTCGGTCCGCACGTACGCGATCGAAGAGTCGCCGCGCGCCGCATCCAAGCTGTGAACCGCTTCGCACAACAGTGCGACGCTTCGCCGTCCGGTTAGGTCCGCGTCAACGATCGCAACGTTGGCTTTTTCGCGCATGGCCCGCGCCAGCTCGCGGCAGAGCGTAGTCGTGCCCACGCCGCCCTTCGAGCCGATGAAGAGGAAAATCGGCGCGCCAGTCATTGGTTCGGAGCGGCTTTACCCGGATCCACGATTTGATCGCCGACGATCAGCTCCACGGGGGTTTGAAGGGTGCGCGGCGCGGGCGCGGGAGCGCTCACCGGCGGGGGCGCGGCTACTGCGGCGGGAGGTCCGATGGGCGGCGCGGGTTCTCCCGGGGGCCCTGCCGCATCGTTCCCCGCCAGCGTCAACTGCTCGACCGGTTCGGTGTGCGGCGCTTCCCGCGGGGAGCGCAGCGCTAGTCGAAGCGTCGAGTTGGAGTCGGCCCAGGCTAGCAAATCGGCTTGACCGGGAGTCACTTCGAGGGTCACCGTGCCCGCCTCTTGCTCCGCGGGTGAGGGTGTGGCTGAGGGGTTCTCCAGCGCGTTGCCGACGGCCAGCACGCGGACCGCTCGAAAAATCGTGACGGCCTTGGGTGGCGACCCGCCGGAGCGCCCGGGCGGTATGGCGATCACGTCGACGCGGTCGCCGGGCTGAATGAGGCCGGCCACGTCTTTCACCCGATCCACTGGAATGCTAACGGCCCGCATCCCCGGCTGCAGCCGCACCGGAAGCGCAAACGCGACGTTGGTCCCGATCTCTGAGGCGGTCAACTGGGAGCCCGACGGGATCGTGATCAGCGCGAGGGATCCTTCGGCCTGGCTCGGATCGGAGATCGCTCCCGGCTCAAGGGCCTCGGCCGGGCGAGTCTGCTTTACGAACATCGCGGCCGTGATCCGCTCGCGGGGCGCGATATCCTGAGCCGCGACGAGAACGGGCCGCTGCTCGCCGTTGCTCGGACGCAGCCCCGAAAGATACGTGAGCGTCAGCCAGCCCGTGCCTACGGCAAGAATGCTGGCGATGAGCAGGGTGGTGCGCCGGATGTTCACGACAGATTTATCCTTAGACATGGAGCGACGCTCTGCGAAAGAACGACCAAAAGAGCGCCAAATGCAAACGCAAGGGCGTATGGCAACGTTTCGCGTTGCCCGGCGATGCCCTGCAAGCCGCCGGCCGCGAGGGCGATCATCGGCGAAAGCGAGGGTCGGGCGTTAGGGCGAAAGATCAGGTAGAGGAGCGCGAGCGCGCCGCCCGCCAGCGCGGTGTAGATCAGGAATGGTATGAACAGCGGGTAGCTGAGCAGGCCCGATCCGGCGATCGCAAGTTTGATATCGCCGCCACCGATGCCGCCACGCGAGTAAACGAGCGTCCCGGCCAGGGTCAAGGCGGCCATCACCGCCAGGGCTATAACGAGAGATTTCCAGCCGCCCAGCGAGTGAACCACGATTGCGGCTAGGGCGAGGCCGCCGGTGAGCCAGTTGGGAATGCGCCGAGTCCGCCAGTCACAAAAGCCGGCGATCGTACAGCCCGCGAGGGTCAACCAAATTACGACGGACATTGGCGTTGGGTTGGGAGGAGGCGCGGCGGAACTCGAAGGGCCGCGCCCCGCAACCCTGCGTGTGGCTTCTAGAGGGTGTTGGCGACGTTGTTGAAGAGCGTGCTCAACTTGGTGCCGAGGGTCGTAACGGCACCGAGCGCGACGAGCGCGATCAGCGCTACGAGCAGGCCGTATTCGACCATCGTCGCGCCTTTTTCGTCGCGAATCATCGATTTGAGGGTGGTTAACATGGTATCTCCTTAGTGTTGGTGTGTGTAATCGACAACGAGGGACAGTTAGGAAAGATTCCGGGACTATAGAGTATTAGCGGTGTTGTTAAACAACGTGCTAAGGTTCGTGCCCAAGGTCGTCACAGCGGCCAGGGCCACTAGAGCGATCAGCGCCACGAGCAGGCCGTATTCGACCATCGTAGCGCCCTCTTCGTCGCGAATCATCGAGGTGAAGCTATGAAGCATATGTCTCCTAGATTTACCAGATTCCGCCGGGGTATGCGTCAACCGGGACAGTGATCCCGGCATTGGCTGAGTGGATCAGAAGCTGCGAGCTTGCCGAGATGACGCCCGGCGACGATGTCGCCAGAACGTGAATGAATGAGTCGCGCAGGTAGTCGGGCGAAATCGGCACGATCGCTTGGAACTTTCCATCGGGGCCGGCCGTCAGGTCGTGGCGGCTGAGCAGAACGTTGGGAATTTCGGAGGAGAGCGTTGCGAGCAACGTGATCCGCACGGGTGCCGACGGTGGCGCCGTTCCCGTCACGAGGAGCGCTTCAGCTCCTTGCAGCTGCGTCACGTTGAGGACGATCGTGCCGTGCAGTTCCGGCGCGTTGACTTGTTGTAACATCGCGTTCACAACGCTCGCGGCTTGTGCTTCCTGGATGCTTGCGAGGCGTTGGGCTTGCCATGCTAGTTGGTTGATGTGATTGGCAAGCTTGCGTGAAACGTAGATGTCGTTCGAGATATAGCGCGGCGTAACCGCGGTTACTTCGACACGATCGTCCACTTCGTACAGGTTATCGCCGGGGCGAATCACCAGCACGATCCCGGGGCCGCTCAGTTGTACGGCACGCGAAGCCGACAGCCACGTGTATTGCAAATGTGCAGCACGGGCGACGGTGGCGAGCGGAACGCTTTGCGCTGAATCAGCCACGACAGATACCGTCGTGACTTGTAAACAGAGCGCAAAGAGAACCACCTGATAATAAGGCCGCAATGGAAACCTCCTGCTCCTGGTGCGCAGTATCATGCCATCGCGAAGGCCTGCTGGCAAGAAGGGCGGGCCTCTAAAACCGGAATTCTAACTCAACGTTTTTGATCCGTTTACGCATTAACGCCCGAATCTGTGGCATAATGCTTTGCGATGAACTACATAAGTCGTCGGGTTCTTTCATTTGTTTTAGCGGCGGGCATTCTCGCCTGCGCCACGCCGGTATCGGCCGATTCGATCACCCTCGTCTCGATTCAATCCGGGCATTCCATCCTTTTAAAGGCCGAAGGATTGACTCGCGTCGCGGTGGGTGACGGCCGGATCGCCGGCATCGTTCCGGTCGGGACGTCGCAGGTCGTCGTCAACGGCAAAGCGCCAGGCCATACTACGGTGTTCATATGGGCCGGCGGCCGGCGCGAGACCTACGAGGTCACGGTCACGGAGCAGCAACTCGACGATCTCGCGCAGATGCTGCGCAGCGCCATTTCGGCGCCCAGCGTCCAGGTCGTGAGCTTCGATCACTCGATCGTCGTACGCGGAAGCGTGAGCGACGGGGCGCAGTTCCAACAGATCACCGACATCATCGCCCGCTTTGCGCCGGTCATGAAAGCCCAAGACGCGGTCCTCGTGAACGCGGTGACGATCTCGCAGAACCTTGGAAACCTGCAGCGCGCAATTGAGAGCATTCGCGGCGCCAGCGACATACACGTGGATCCCGACGGCAAAGGCAACGTGATCGTCAGCGGAAACGCCACCGACGCCGTTACCGCTCAGGCGATTCTCGATCGCGCGCGAGGCCTTGCGGGTCCATACCTGGCCAGCAACGGGCAGCTGATCGACCGGCTCAACTCGTTGAGCAACAGTCAGATCGACATCAAGATGTACGTGCTGGAAGTCGATAAGACGGCGCAATCGAATCTGGGCATCTCGCTGCAATCGGCAACGTTCATTCCGGGTAGTAGCGGTGGATACACCCTAACCCCGCCCTCGTTCCCCGTGGTCGAGTCGCCATCTGGACTTGGCTCGGGACTCGGCTTCACGATCCAGCCGTTCTTCCGTTCGATTACGCTCGCGCCGACGCTGAACTTGCTGATGCAAGAGGGGCACGTCAAAGTTCTCTCGAGCCCCAATCTCGTGACGAGTCCCGGCGCGAAGGCAACGTTCCTAGTCGGCGGACAGATCCCGGTCGTAACCTCGAGCGGGCTCGGCACCGTGAACGTAACTTACAAGGATTACGGCGTTCAGCTAAACGTCACGCCCGACATTCTCGGGAACGGGTCCATTCATGCAGTGATCGCTCCCGAGATCTCACGGCTCGACTATGCAAATGCCGTAGTCGTTTCGGGCTTCACGATCCCCGCGCTGATCGTCAGCCAGCTTTCCACGGACGTGATAACGCGGCCGGGTGAGAGCATCATCCTGGGCGGTCTCGTGAATCGTCAGGAGATAAAAACGATCTCGAAGATCCCGCTGCTCTCGTCAATCCCGATCCTCGGCAAGCTCTTTACATCGACCAATTACCAAAACTCTCAATCTGACGTGGTCTTTGTCATGACCCCGGAGATAGTGACACGATGAAACGAACGAACGAACGAGGTCAAGTCCTACCGCTGATCGCCATAAGCCTAGCCGTGTTAATGGGTTTTGCTGGCATCGGAGTGGATGTCGGCTACTTGGAGTATCGTCAGCAGGCGCAGCAAACCGCAACCGATGCAGCCGCCGCCGGCGGCGCCGAAGCGCTGCTGCACGCGGGGTGCCCCAATAGCAGTGCCGCCAGTGCGGCTGCTTTAGCCAACGCGACGAACAACGGTTTCCCGAACGCCGGCAACGTCAGCGTTACGCCAGTCAACCCGCCGGTGACCGGCCCATTTGCCAGCAATCCGTGCGCCGTTTCGGTGACGATCACGAGCCAGCACGTGGCGACGTTCTTTTCGAAACTCTTCGGCTATTACAACGGCATGTCGGAGTCGACGCTGGCGGTCGCGGAAGTGACCTCTACGGGTGCTGGTTGTATCTTTCTGCTGAGCATGACGGTTGAGACGAACTTCAACGGCGGACACATCAACGCGTCGCAGTGCGGCATGCTCATCAACGACAGTGCGAACTTCAACGGTGCGACGGCGCACGTGCTCAACATCGGCTACGCTGGCCCGGCACCCAACGAAAACGGAGCGACCTTCACCGAGGGAATTCCCGCGCCGATGTTGCCCGTCACGGATCCCTGCCCCGAAATTTCCGGCTGCGCGTTCCTTGCCGCGAATCCACCTTCGACGAGTAGCTGCAGCGACTTCGCCGGAAACGGTTATGTCGGCTCGCTGAACCCCGGCTGTTACAACAATCTCAATCTTAACGGCGCCCACGTCACGCTGAACCCGGGAACCTACGTTTTCAACGGCGGCACGAACTTCAACGGGGCGTCCGTCACCGGTAGCGGCGTTACGATTTATGTTACCGCCACTGGGACACCGCCGAACTTCAACGGGGTACAGTCGATGACGCTTTCTCCGCCAACGACCGGCAGCCAGCAAGGCGTGCTGTACTATCAGGTGCCGAGCAACACGCAGCCGCCAAACTTCAACGGCTCGACGGAGACCATGAGCGGCCTAATCTATGCGCCCGGTGCGACGTCGGTCAACTTCAACGGCTCGGGCGGCGGCTATCTCGTTTTGGTCTTTGGCGCCGCGAACTTTAATGGCAGCACCCCGCAAGACTTTGCCACGCCGCCACCCGGCCAGTCGTTGATCAAACAAGCGGTGGTGGCACAATGATCGGGCGCCGCAAGTTACACCCTGGAGACGCCGGGACGAGCATGAGCGAGTTTGCTCTGATCCTGCCGGTCTTTGTCTTCCTGACGATGGGGATCGTCGAGGTCAGCCGCTACACGTACTTTGGGATCGTTGCCGCGCATGCCGCACGCGCGGGCGTTCAATACGCATCGCAGACCACGGAGACGGCTGCCGATGCGAACACTAATGGGCCGGCAACAAAGAGCGCTGCCCTGGCAGATGGGCAAAATCTTTCGAACTGGACGATAACCTCGAGCCTACTTTGCACGGTGAATGGACAGGCGTCGACCTGCCCGCTGAACACGGCGAATGCGGTTCCCGCGAATTTGGTCTACTACGTTCAAGTCAAGGTCACCGGGAGGTTCAACACGCTCATGAACTACCCGGGGATCCCAACAAACATCCCGATCACCTCGACGGCGGTCATGCCGGTAGGTAACCAATGAGGCCCGCGCGCCAGGGCGAGCGCGGGGGCAGCTTGCCGGAGACGGCCATCGTGATGGGCATCGTGCTCGTATTGCTGCTCGGGATCATTGACTTCGGTCGCGCGATGTATACCTATGCGTCGGTTGCGCAGCTAGCTCGCCAAGGCGCTCGCTGGGCGATCGTGCGCGGCGCGCAGTGCACGCAGCTCGACCATTGCCAAGCCGTGTCAACGGACGTGCAGACGTTCGTGCAAGGCCAGTCGATGGGCGTGATGAATCCCAGCAGCATCAGCGTAAATGCCACCTGGCCTCCGTCGGGTTGCCCGGCCGGCCTACCGGCGAAATCGCCCGGTTGCATCGTTATCGTCACGGTTACGTATCCATTCCAATTCGTGCTGCCGTTCATGAACACGAACTTCCCGACGTATTCAATGACGAGCACTTCGCAAATGGTGATTTCGCAATGACGGGGCGACGGATCCGTTGAGCACGGCTCTAGCAGTGCCGTCGCCGGCGCAGTCCGGCTCGTTGGCGCGATTCGGTTCTTCGATGGCGCTCCAGACACTTGCGGGCAGCGTGTCCGCATATTTCGCGCTCGAGAGTTTCGATAAGCGCCGTGGCGTTGCGATCTATGCGCTGCGCGTAGTCAACCGCACGGCGTCGGCGCTCGTGTGCCGCACGTGGATCGTTTCGCGCACCGGCGATGCCGTGCTGGCGTATCCGGTTTCGTTTGAAGTCGAACCCTTATCGACCAGCGCGACGCAGATCCCCGTCTGGCCCAAAGATTTCGCTTCGTTCGATCGCGCGCTCGCCGAAGTCGCCGGCGACGGCGTGCATTGCATCGTCGAGGCCGCGGTACCACCGCGCGGCCAGCCGCACCGCACCTACGCTTTCTTCGCCGCAGCGTGTTTCGCCGTCGGCATGCTCGTGCTCGGCATCGCGGCCGGATTGCGGTCAGCACTCCCGCATATTGCCGCGTTCGCGGTGCCGCCGGAAGCACTCGCGGGAACGACCGTTGCCGCGCAATACGACGCATTTGGCGCCGGCCGGCTTTCTTACATCGTCACGGCGCCGGACGGCCGCCGCTTACAAGGCGGCCCGCTGGATGCACGCTCCGGATCGATCCCGATCCCGATTCCGGCCTCAAACGATCCTGGGGCGTTCACCCTCCAGATGACGATGAGCGGTCCGCTTGGAAGCGCTACGGAAACGCGCGTGCTCAACGCAATCGTTGCGAAGGGCGCGGAACCCGCGCAGATTCAGGACGTTTCAGTTAGGCCGGCGGTTGCGAAGCCGGGACAAACGGTTGACGTCGCATACGCCGCGGCAGGCGATGGAGGCTACGTCCAGCTGCTCGGAACCGACGGCACGGTTTGGGCGCAGCAGCCATTTTCACACGGCGGTCAAACCCAGCTCGTCGTCCCAGCTGTTGCGAGCTTGCGCGAGATGCGCGTGCTGGTGCACGTGAGCAAGGGGCGTTCGAGCGCGCAAACCATGGCGGGGCTCGTCGTTGCACCCGGGCCTGCCCGAGGCGACAGCAGTCCGCAGATCGCCGGCGACGATGAAACCAATGCACCGGCCGCGGCCGGCACCGCCAACGGGACCTTCGAACTCTTGACGCCGGCCGTCAAGAGCGGCGGCACCATTCGCATCCACGTCCTGTCGCCCCGAAACGGCATGCGGATCGCGCTCACCGACGCCCAGTCACACGAGGTCACGGCCCTGGCCGTGGGTGCGGAGGCGGACGTCGTAACGCTGCGAGCTCCAGCCGTTACCGTTCCGACCCGCTATACGATCGTCGCCAGCTTCACCGATGGTTTCGGACAGGAAAGCGTCGTCCAGCCCGTTACGATAACCCCGTAACTCACCTGAGGGCACGGTCACCCCGTTCCTGTCAACCTGAGCGCAGCGCCGAAGGCGCGAAGTCGAAGGGCGAAGTGCGAAATTAAAAAAGGGTTGAGGGAAGCTTCTCAACCCTTTGTCACCTGAACCCTACCTTGTCACCCTGAGCGCAGGCGCGAAGCGCCGTAGTCGCAGGGCGAAGAGCTGAGGGTCGGGTTTAGAGCGTGTTTGCTACGTTGGTGAACAGCGTGCTCAAGTGCGTCCCGAGCAGCGAAACGGCCGTAATGCAAACGATCGCGACCAGGGCGACCATAAGGCCGTACTCGACCATCGTGGCGCCTTCGTCGTCGCGAAGCATGGACGTGAGAGTAGTAAGCATAGCTTCTCCTTCAATGACTGACAAGCGAGGAACAAACCAAGCTACCGCTCGCTAAAGCGGCGGCTCGTCAGGCCTGCTTTTGGCCGTCCGCCAGCTTTTCCCCCGCCTTTTGCGTTAAAATTTGTTGACGCGTTAACGCCTTCTGTAGCATAATGCCTGAGGGCTCAAGAGACCCCTCGGTATTCGGTCGTGCTTTCAAGGCGCGGCTTTTCTAGCATTCGGGCCCGGATAAGGAGACTTTGAATGAAGCGCAGGGGAGAGTCTGGCCAGGTGTTGCCGCTGATCGCGCTCTGCATGGCGTCCCTCATGGGCTTTGGCGGCATGGCGGTGGACGTTGGCTACTGGCGCTACCAGCAGCGCGAGCAGCAGTCCGCTACCGATGCGGCGGCGCTCGGCGGTGCCCAGCAGCTGCTCTTCAGCGGCTGCCCGAATGTAAGTGCGGCCACAACGGCGGCCCAGAACGACGCGTCGAGCGGCGGCTTCCCCAACGGTGGGAACGTGGCCGTGAACGTGTCAAACCCGCCGCCCGCCACGTTTGCCTCCGACAACTGCGCGGTGATGGTGCAAATCACTAAACAGCACGTCGCCTCGCTTTTCACGCGGGTGCTCGGACGCGCGACGGGCGTGCCCGAGTCGACTCAAGCCGTCGCGACGCTGACTGGGAGCGGCAGCGGGTGCATCTACCTGCTTAGCACGACGACGTCGTCGAACTTCAACGGTTCAACGGTCAATGCCCTAAAGTGCGGCGTCCTCATCAACGATACGGCGAACTTCAACGGCGCGCATATCGACGTACAAAGCATCAGCTATGCGGGAAGCGCGCCCAATGAGAACGGCGCCACTTTCACGCAAGCGACGCCCGCACCGATGCTGCCGGTCGCAGATCCGTGCTCCGAGATCGCCGGGTGCTCGTACCTAACCGCGAACCCGCAATCCAGTAGCGGATGCATGTCGTTCAACGGCAACGGATTCAACGGCACGCTGAATCCGGGCTGTTACAGCAACCTCAACCTCAACGGCGCGAACGTTACGTTGAATCCTGGGGTTTACGTTTTGAACGGCGGATCCAACTTCAACGGCGCGCACGTCACGGGAAGCGGCGTCACGATCTACGTAACGGCGAACGGCACTCCTCCCAACTTCAACGGCGCGAACGTTACGCTCTCGCCGCCCACGAGCGGGAGCGAGACCGGCATTCTCTACTATCAGGTGCCTGCCAACACGGGCAGCCCAAACTTCAACGGAAGCTCCAACAGCTATAGCGGCCTGATGTACGCGCCGAGCGCGACGTCGGTGAATTTCAACGGGGCCGCCGGGGGCTACGTGGTGCTGGTCTTCGGCGCCACGAACTTCAACGGCAGCAACGCCCAAGATTTCGCAGCGTCTCCGCCCGGCCAGTCGCTCATCAAGAAAGCGGTGCTCGCGGAATGAAACTACGCTTCTTGCGCTCGGACAAGGGCACGAGCCTGATCGAGTTTGCGATCGTGTTGCCCGTGCTGATGTTCCTACTCGTTGGCCTGATCGAGTTTGGCCGGTTCGGTTACGATTCGATCCTCGCGGCCAACGCGGCCCGCGCCGGCGTACAGTACGGCGCCCAAGACACCAGCACGGCGATCGATTCGCAGGGCATTATAAATGCTGCGACCGCCGATGGGCAACATCTCTCTAGCTGGACCGTCACGCCGAATCACTTGTGCTCCGTGAGCGGGGGCACGCCGCAGGCATGTTCCGTGGCGACCGGTTCGGGGCCGCCGACCAACACGACTTACTACGTTCAGGTTCAGGTCACGGGCACGTTCCACCCGATGCTGAACTATCCGGGCATTCCGGCGAACGTGCCTGTGAGCGGCAGCGCGATCATGCGCGTGGTGAGTCAATGAACCGCCGCGCGTTTCGCGAGCGAGGGAGCACCCTTCCCGAAACCGTGATCGTCATGGGGGTACTCCTGGCGGTGATGTTCGGGATCATGGACTTCGGTCGGGCTCTGTACACCTATGGGTTCGTGGCGAACGCCGCGCGCGAAGGCGCACGCTGGGCGATCGTGCGCGGATCGCAATGCACCCAGCTGGACCACTGTTCCGCACAATCAGCAGATCTTCAGACGTACGTCCAGAGTCTCTCGGAAGGCGCGATGACCGCCTCGAAAATCGTCGCAACCTTAAACTTCCCGAGTGCCTCTTGCACCAGCCCACCTAACGCGCCGGGATGCGTGGCCAGGGTAACGGTACAATATCCGTTTACCTTCATCGCGCCATTTGTATCGAGCCTGCAAATCAACATGTCGAGCACCTCGGAGATGGTTATCTCGAACTAAGCGGAAGGGGCACCTAGTCGGCGGCGGCGAGCGCGGGAGCCACTTGGCGCGTGGGGCGCCGGATGAGAAACACCAGCGGCGTCGAGATTACGAAGACGATTGCCGTTAGGCGGAAGAGATAGTTGTAGGCGATCATGGCGGATTGCTGCGCGACCATCTGCGTGAGCTGACCGGTGGAGTAACCGTGGGTCTGGGTCACGCCGGAAGCCAGGACGTTCCAGGCGATGGCGGTTTGGTGGACGAGCAGCGTCGTGAGAATCGCGATGCCGAGACTGCCGCCGAGTTGGCGCAGCAGCGTGAGGACGCCGGTTGCGTTCGCGAGCTCGGGTACCGGCACGTCGCTCAGCGAAATCGTGGTGAGCGGAACGAAGAGAAAGCCGAGCGCGAAGCCTTGCACGATCCGCGGCCAGAAGACGTCCCAGTATCCGGCCTGGACGTCGAGGCCGCCCAAGAGCCAGGTGGACCACGCGAACAACAGCGTCCCGAACACGATCGACCAGCGCCCGTCGATCCGGTTTAGGATGCGCCCGATGATCAGCATCGACACCGCGGTTGCAAACGCGCCCGGCATCAGCGCCATGCCCGTGTCGAAGGCCGTCATGCCGAGGATGGACTGGAAAAAGAGCGGCAAGATCAGCGCCGTGCCAAAGAGGCCGAACCCCATGATGATCCCCAAGAACGAGCCCACCGAGAACGAACGGAACTTGAACACCGTCAAGTCGACGACCGGGTGCCGGTCGCGCAGCGCCTTCATTACGAAGACGATCAGCGAGACCACCGCGACCACCGTCAAGAGAACGATCGTTTGAGACTGGAACCAATCGTCGCGTTCGCCTTGCTCCAACACGAACTGCAGCGATGCCAGTCCGGCGGTTAGCAAGCCGAGACCGACCCAGTCGATGCCGCCCTTCGGTTTGGCAATGTATTTGGGACTGGGAATGAAGGCCAGCGTCATAATAAACGCGACGATGCCGATCGGAACGTTGATGTAGAAGATCAGCGGCCAGTTTGCGTTGTCGACGATCCACCCGCCCAGGGTCGGCCCGATCGCTGGACCAACCATGGCGCCCATGCCGAAGATGGCCATCGCGGCCCCGCGCCGCTCCGGCGGAAACGTTTCGAACAAAATCGCTTGGGCGGTGGGCTGCAGCGCGCCGCCGCCTATGCCTTGGATGACGCGATAAAAAACGAGCACCCAAATCGACCGGGCCGTTCCGCAGAAGAAGGACGCAACGGTAAACAAGCCGAGCGAGATCGCATAGAACAGCTTGCGGCCCAGCAGTGCGGTGAGCCAACCGTTGAGCGGCATGATGACGACGCTGGCGAGAATGTAACCGGTCGCAACCCAAGCGACTTCGTCCACGGTCGCGCCAAGGTTGCCGCCGATCGTGTTGATCGCCACGTTGACGATCGTCGTGTCGATGATCGCCATGATCATGCCGAGCATCACGGTTATGGTGATCAGCGCGACCGGGCCCGATACGCGACTTCGAACGGCGGCTTGCATCCTGTTTCTTGACGAGTACCCTTCTGGATAGGTTTCACCAGTCGGTGGGGCGCGGGGGCCGGCGCGAGGAGGGAGCGAACCAATGGCGCCGTGGAATCTGCGGCCGGGCCACGGTCGAAGACGGCCGCGACTATTGTCGCGGCCGCGCTTGCGATCTTTGCGGTGCTGGGCGTTCTCACGTTTCGTACGGGGCTCTACCGGCGCATGCTCGATCCGTCGTCCAGCACGGGCAGCTTCGAAGCGGCAATCCGGCAGCTTGAAACGTTTCGTAGCGATGCTCCGCGGGACGTCTTGGTGCTGGGTGATTCGCGCGTCTACTCCGGCCTCGATCCTGGTGTCGCGAGTCTCGCCGGCGGCGATCTGCGCTTCCTTAACGGCGGCGTTCCCGGCACCACCCCGCGCTGCTGGCCGTTCTTCGTGCGCGCGATCGACCCAGCGGCGAGCCGCTTTCGCGCCGTCGTCATTGCGGTCGATACGTATGCCGACGACGATAGCGCAATCGGAAGCCTCGACGGCGACGATCGCCCGATGGACCTGCGCTACGTCGTCTTTCAGACGCGCCTGCGGGACCTTCCGAAGCTGGCCGGTTCGTTTTCGGATCCACGCGAGCGAGTCGAGCATGGAATCGATTTGTTCTTGCGTGGGCCGGAGCTACGCGAGGACTTCCAGGCCTTTGCGGCCGACCCGGCGGCGCGATTGGCCGCGATTGCGCAAGCGCGTGGCGCCTCGACCTATGCGCCGCTAGCGGCGCATCCGCGAAGCGAAACGCTCCGAGGGCTGCACGTGAATTTTGCGACCGGGGCCATTACCTACCCGGCCGGTATGTCGAACGACGAGCGCGCAGCGATTGCGACGCAGGTGCTGCACGTGCCCACCCCCAGCCCCTCGTACGCACGGTACCGCGAGCAATGGCTCGCGCCGATCGTTGCAAAGTACGAATCCGCGGGCGTTCCCGTGATCTTCGTCCGCATCCCGACGCGTCCGGTCCATCGTTCGTCCGATCAGCTTCCCAGCGGCTCACTGCTCGCGATGTCGCTCGATCAGCACGCCCGATTGCTTCCAGCCCGAAAATACATTGCGTTGGAGCGCCCCGAGCTCTTCGCCGACGAAGACCATTTGAATCGCGAAGGCAGCCTGCGCTTTAGCCGATTGCTCGGCACCGATGTCGTTGCAATTCTGAGCCCTTCGACTGCGGCGCTGCGCGCCTTCGCTCAGGACAAACTCCGCGCGCATCTTGTCACCCTGAGCCCTTCGACTCCGCTCAGGATAAACTCCGCATCGAGCGACGCGCAGTCGAAGGGCGAAGGGCGAAGGACGCTTTCGTGGTTCGCCGCGGCCGTCGGGATCGGCATCCCGCTGCTTTTTCAATCCTACGAGTTCTGGCTCTTCTTTGCGATCGTCGCCGGCATATTTTACCTGGTGCCGCGACGTGTCGGCAAATACGTGCTGCTCGTCGCCAGCTACTACTTCTATGCACGCTGGAACGCTTGGTACGTGGTGTTCCTATGGATCCTGACGGTCAGCGATTTTGCGATAGCCATCGCGTTGGAGCGTCAGCGCAAACGCGGGCGCGATCCGCGGCTCTTGCTGGGGCTTGGCGTCGCCGCGAACCTCGCATTCCTGGGCAGCCTCAAGTACACGAACTTCGCAAGCAGCACGGTTGCGGCGCTGATCGGCATGCATCAGAACCCCTGGCTCGTCAATCTGTTCGTGCCAATCGGAATCAGCTTTCATACGTTCCAGAGCATCTCGTATTTGGTGGACGTCTTTCGCGGAAAGATGCGAGCGGTGCGCAAGCCGCTTGACTACGCTCTCTACCTGGCGTTCTTCCCCCAGTTGTTGGCGGGCCCGATTGTGCGCGCGGGGCTGTTCGTCGGGGAACTCATTTCGTGGCGGCCGCCCGGCCCGGACGACGTCAGTTACGGCCTTGCGCGCGTGAGCTTCGGCTTGGCGAAGAAGATGGCCATCGCCGATCAGTTTGCTTCGGTGGCAAACGGCTATTTCGGCTCGATTGCGACGTACCCCGGATCGGCCGCCGCGTGGAGCGCGGTCTTCGCGTTCGGGATGCAGATCTATTTCGACTTTTCCGGCTACAGCGACATCGCGATCGGCTGCGCGCGCTTGCTGGGATTCGTCTTTCCCGAGAACTTTCGGATGCCGTACCTCGCAACGAGCGTTACGGATTTTTGGCACCGGTGGCACATCACGCTCTCCACGTGGCTGCGGGACTACCTTTACATTCCGCTGGGCGGCAGCCGCCACGGGCAGCTGGCCACATTGCGCAACCTCATGCTGACGATGCTTTTGGGCGGCCTTTGGCACGGCGCGCAATGGACGTTCGTCGCGTGGGGCGGTTTTCACGGGGTCATGCTCTGCATCGAGCGGTTGTTGGGCGTCGGGCACGAACGTGCCGCGCCGCGCGGGATCGCGCTGTTCGCGCGCGTTGTCCTGACGTTTACGATCGTTACCTTGGGCTGGGTGTTGTTTCGCGCGCCGACATTTGGCGCGGCGCTTACAGTTTACCACGCGCTGTTCGCGGGGGGCCCGGGAAAAGGTTTGCTCGGCGGCTGGCAAGCCGTCTTAGCTGCGGGTGTCGTGGCATTCGGACTGCTGCGGTTGCTTCTGCGCGAACGGCGAATCGAACCGTCGTGGTTGCAGTTGCGTCCGATGGCGCAGATCGGAACGCTGGCCGGATTGCTATTAGTCCTCGAACTGCTCACGTGGCCAGGCCTTTCACCGACCTTCATCTACTTCAAGTTCTAACCGCGCCGCTGTCCGGGCACACCTTGACGGGGTGGGAGGCGTGTGGTGCGCTCAGAAGGTAGCTGGTAATGGCTCAGATCGTGAATCCTTCGGAAGCTCCGTTACGGCTTTCGCGGGAGCGAATCTGGCTCTATGGGGCCACGCTCGCGTGCGTGGGATTAATCCCGCTTCTCGTGATCCCCCACTACTTCGTGCGCACCGCGCATGATGCCGATTGGGGCAACTTCTGGGCGGCCGGGGCCACAGTAGGCACGCACACGTTGATAGATCCCTCGCTGCATTCGGCCTGGCAGATCGCGCACCACATGCGCGTCCAATCGTTTGCGTATCCGCCTGCAGTGGCATGGCTTTACGCGCCGTTTTCACATCTGTCGCCGACGCCCAGCTTTTTCATCGATCAAGCGCTCATGGTCGCGGTATCCTTCCTTGCAGCGTTGCTCGTGGCGCGCATCTATCGATTTGCGCGCTGGTTTGCAATCGCCGTCGTTTTCGCTTGGGCGCCGCTGCTCTACGCAATTGTCGTCGGGCAGAGCACTCCGGTTGCGCTCCTCCTTTTCCTACTCGCGATTCTAGCGCTGACCGAAGAGCGTCCAGTATTGGCTGGCCTCGCCGCCGGCGCGCTCCTTTTCAAGCCAACGGACGCGATCGTGCTGATCGTGCTGCTGGCCCTGCGAGGGCGTTGGAAGGCCTTGGCCATAGCGTCCGCGTGCGGAGTCTTTTGGTATGTAGCGAGCGTAGCTGCGACGGCCGGGGACTGGGGATGGCCGATAGCATACCTGCACTCGATTCAAAGCTACTATAACGCCGACTTTGCGGCGAATGCGATCAAATCGTTTAGCCTGCCGACGGTCCTCATGTACGCGAAGGTTCCTCAGAGCGTGGCAATGATCGCGGGCGTATTGTTGTTCTTAGCTTGCAGTGCTCTGCTCGCCCGCGCCCCGATGCTCGAAGCGGCGAGCGTGACGCCACTGATTACGCTGGCGATTAGCCCGCACGCATGGCCGTATGACGTCGGGTTATTGATCCCCTCGCTCTGCTATGTGATGCGCGTCGCAGGTGAGCCTTGGCGCACGCGAATCATCGGGTGCGCTTATATCATCGGAGTGCTTCCGCTAATGGGCTTTGACCCACTCGCGGTCGTCGTTCTGGGCGGGGTCGGGCTGTGGTTCGCTCATTCGCTGCGAGGAGGGCGGTAAGCATCCAGCCGGTGGCCCATTTTCAGCCGTCGCCCAGGCGCATACAATTGCGGGGATGGAGAACGAAGCAGATCAGGACATTTCGACCTACTGCTTCGAAGGATCGCAGGTCGTCGTTCTACCTGGCGAATGGGACGTCTCCAACCGCGATCGCCTGCGCGAAAAGCTCCTATCGCTGGGAACAGAGTCGGACGTGTTGCTGGATCTGCGCGAAGCCCGTTTTTTCGACTCAACCGCCCTGGCCGAGCTGATCTGGCTCTACAAGAGGCTCACCGATCGGGGATTTCGACTCGAAGCGCTTGTCGGCGGCAGCAACATGCGGCGCTTGCTCGAGTTGACGAATTTGGATGCTCTGTTTGGCGTTTCGGCGCAGCGGGCGAAGTATTTGGAGCAGCGGTTACCCTGAGCTCGTGGAACGCGTCGATCTCCGGAAAGCGGCACGCAAGAGTTCGACGGTATCGAAGATTGCCAAGGCAAACTTTCCGAGTGAGGGGATGACTCGTGGGCGCACGAGACGCGAGTCGAACGCCGCCATGTAACGCTCGTTCTCGTCGACGCAGGCGCGGACGAAGCGGCTCGGCGTGAGGTCGCTCAGGACGTCGGCGAACAACTCGATCGGATTTTCTCGTGGCTTGTTGCTGCTCTGCATTTGGGCGTCGCCTTTGATGCGGCGGGCGATGGCCGCGCCGTAGCTCGACAAGGCAGGCAATGCCTGCAAGACCGGGCCGCGCAGCCCTCGCCGGCGGCGGTCCCACGCGACCCAGTTAACGAAGAACACGATATGCCGCGCCTCTTCTTGCAGCACGCGCACGAACAGCGACGTCAGGGTTTCGGGGAAAACACGGCCCTCGCGCGCCAAGCGGAAGATTCCGAAGCCGGCAAACGAGTCGACGCATTCGTTGTAACCAAAATCGATGAACGCCGCGCGAGTGGGTTTGATATCGGGTACCTGTGGGTTGACCTCGAGCCCGTAGCGCTCGATCATGCACTGCAAGATGCGGCCGTGGCGATCTTCCTCGTAACCTTGAAGTTCGAGCGCCTGGCGCACGAGCTTATCCGGTTCGGCCTTCGCGAAGCTCGAGAGCATGAGGCCCGCGCCGGTCTCGACCTCGAGCGCCATTGTCCAAACCGGAATAGCGCGCAAGCGTGCGAGCGAGATCTCGTCGAGCGCCGGCCACGGCAGGTCGTTTGGCTCGTACGGACGATGCGACTCGATGAACGAGCGGCAAAAAAGCTCTTTATGTTCGTTGGATCCGATCTGCACTTTCAATAACTCTCCCACTTCTGGCTGGGCGAAATAAAGGAAGGCAACCGTCCCGAGCGCGGTCAAAGAGCGGCCATAATGACCCTACTCCCCCACGCTCTACCTCTGAGCGAGCATCGCACCCGCGTCGAGGAGTACCTCCGGGGGATCGAGTTTTCATTCTCGGCCGTCGCGGGGCAAATAATTGAGGAGCGCCTGCCGTTGAGCGGCGCTCGGGACCCGGTTCGGCCGAGCCTCGTGCTCTGGGCCTGCGCCGCCAATGGATCCGAGGTCGGCGATGCGCTTCCCGTCGCCGCGGCATTCGATCTTTTCGACCGTTTCATGCTCCTGCACGAGGAGCTCGCCAAAGAGTCCGCGCCGATAGCGAAGCGCTGGGGCTTGGGTCAAAGTCTCAACGCGGGCGATGCATTTTACGCGGTGGCTTTTCGCACCCTCGCGAGCGACGTGCAGCACCCGGATCGGCGGCTGCAGGCGGCGCGCCTCGTGGGACAAGCCGTGCTGGAGGCGATCGAGCGGCCCGGAGGCGACATCCGGGCAAACGGCGTGCTCACCGCTGCGGCGCTTCAAGCCGGAGCGATCGTGGGTGGAGCGTCCGAGTCCGTCACGCGCGCTTTTGGGCGTGCTGGCCGGCTGCTGGGCGTGGCCGCCGCCACGGAGGATTGCGCGCTCGCACAGCGCCTTGGCCGGCAAGCCGTGGCCGCGCTTACGCGGCATGCCACGCGTGCCGACCTCCAGGCTCTCGAGGAGGTCACGCTCTACTTTGCGCAACGAGCGGCCTGAAAGCGCGACGCCTTCGCGCAAGGCGGAGCATCTCCGGATCAACGTCGAGCGTGACGTCAGCGCAAAAGGGATCGTCAGCGGTTGGGACGCTTTCGGATTCGAGCATCGCGCGTTGCCGGAAATTGATTTGGAGGAAGTCGATCCGTCCTCCGTCGTCTTCGGGCGGCGCCTGAGCGCACCGATCCTCATCTCCTGCATGACGGGCGGTACCCCAGCCGCGCGCGACATAAACCTGCGGCTCGCACGTGTCGCGCAGCTCCACGGGTTGGCGATGGGCCTTGGGTCCGGCCGTGCGTTGCTGGAATCGCCCGATTCGATCGGCACCTTTGACGTTCGCGCCGAGGCGCCCGACATCGTGCTGTTCGCCAACATCGGCGCCGTGCAGCTCAACAAGGGATACACTATCGCGCAGTGCCGGCGCCTGGTCGAGATGTTGCGCGCCGATGCGCTCGTGCTTCATCTCAATCCTCTCCAAGAAGCGCTCCAGCCGGAAGGTGACACGTGCTTTCGCGGACTGCTCGGCCAAATCGCCGAGCTCTGCGCACGTGCCGAGTTCCCAATCGTCGTCAAAGAAGTTGGATGGGGCATCGGAAGCGGCGACGTGCGAAGGCTGTTCGATGCCGGTGTTGCGGCGGTCGATCTTGCCGGCGCAGGCGGGACGTCCTGGAGCGAGGTCGAGCGCTATCGAATCGCGGAACCTTGGCGAGCCCGGGTGGCCGCCGCGTTCGCGGGCTGGGGCATTCCCACGGCTCAATGTTTGATTGAAGCACGGCGCGTAGCACCCACCGAAATGCTTATCGGCAGCGGCGGAATGCGAACGGGCGTCGATGTTGCGAAGGCCCTAGCACTCGGCGCGGATTTGGCCGGCATTGCGGGCCCGTTTTTGCGCGCGGCGGACAAAGGCTTCGATGCCGCAGAGGAGTTGGTGAAGGAACTGATCCTAACGCTCCGCATTACGATGTTCTGTGTCGGCGCGACGACGCTCGCCGGCCTCCGCGCCGCGGCGCTTTTCTCCGCCGAGGCTGATACGCGCGAATGACGTTGAACCTTGAAATTGCCGACGCGTACTGCCGTACGTTGACGCGCCGGCACTACGAGAATTTTAGCGTTGCGTCGAGGTTCGTGGATGCGCGCACGCGACGCGACCTGGCGCGCATTTACGCCTATTGTCGCACGACTGACGATCTCGGCGACGAAAGCCCGAACGGCACCGCGCTGGCGCGTTTAGAGCGCTGGCGAACCGAAGTCGAGGCCCTCTTCCAAGGCATTCCGCCAGTTCATCCGGTGTTGGTTGCATTGGCGCCGACGATCGAGCGCTACGCTATGCCGTCACAGCCGTTTCTGGATCTCATCGCGGCCAACGTGCAGGATCAGCGCGTAACCGGTTATGCTACCTGGGATGAGCTCGTTGCGTACTGCCGGCTTTCGGCGGCACCCATTGGGCGGATGGTGCTGAGCGTCTTCGAAGTCCGCGACGAGGTTGCAGAGCGCCTGTCTGACGACGTCTGCATCGGGCTGCAACTCGCAAATCACGCGCAAGACGTTAGCCGCGACGCCACGCTGGGTCGCAGGTATCTCGTCGAGAGCGACGTCACAAGCGGCGGCATCACCGGGGCCACCCAGGCGATGGTGGAGCGGGCTCGCGGGCTGCTGGCCTCGGGGCTCGCCCTGGAAGGGCGCGTACCCCGGCCGCTGCGCCTGCAGCTTGCGCTCTACCGCATGGGCGGCTTGGCGATTTGCGATGCGATCTCGGCCATCGGGTATAAGACGGAGCACGAACGTCCCAGCGTCTCAGCTGCCACGAAGGTATTCCTTGTGGTTCGTGCCGCATTACAGACCCTTGCTCAAGGCCGTTCTGCGTAAATGATCAACCTTCAGCGCGCTTTGCTGGGCATGGCGATGCCGCGGTCCGACCAACATCGCGCCGAGCGCTTCAACCGCGATATGGCCAAGCGGGAAGCGGGGAATTTCTATTGGGGCTTCATCTCGCTGGGCTACCACGAACGCATGGCGATCTATGCGCTCTACAACTTTGCGCGGCAGGTGGACGACGAAGCCGACGCGGTGGGCGTCGACAATTTGCCGGCCCGGCTCGCGGTGCATCGGGAGCGTATCTCGCGCTGCGTGCGCCGGGAATACGGCGACGATCCCATCCTGCGGGTCCTTTCCGAGGCGGTCGACCGTTACGCGATCCCCGAAGCCGAACTACAGATGCTCGTCGACGGCGTCGAGATGGACTTTACTCGCTCGCGATACGCGACGTTCGACGAACTGCGCACGTACTGCAACCTCGTCGCCTCGGTGGTTGGCCGGATGTGCGTGCGCATCTTCGGCTTCGACGACCCGATCGCGCTCGAGCGTGCCGACGATCTTGGGCTGGCACTACAGCTCACCAACATCTTGCGCGACGTGCGCGAAGATGCGGTTGACATGAATCGCGTCTATCTGCCGCAAGACGAGCTCGCGCGCTTCGGCATCCCGGAGCCGGCGCTGTACGAGGGCGAAATCCACTCGGGCTGGCAGGATTTGATCGCGCATAACGTTGCCCGGGCGCGGCGCTATTTCGAGACCGGTTACGAGGTCTTGCGCTACATCCCGCGGCGTCCCGGAGCGTGCGTTGCCACGATGGCGGGCATCTACGAGGAACTTCTCAAGAAAATCGAGCGCGAGCCGGGCCTTCCGCTAAGGGCGCGGGCGGCGCTTTCGAAGACGGAGAAACTGCGCGTCGTCGTACGTTCGTGGCTCTCGAGCGCGTAGCCGTCGTTGGGGCGGGGCTCGCCGGCTGCGCGTCGGCGCTTCGCTTGAAAGAGGCCGGCGCGTGCGTCGAGCTTTTCGAGCGAAGCCGTCTCCTTGGCGGTCGCGCGACGTCCTTCGAGCTCGACGGCGTCGAAGTCGACAACGGCCAGCACGTCTTTTTAGCGTGCTGCGACGAGTTCATGCGGTTCGCGCGATCCGTCGGGATGGAGAACCAGCTGCGCCTGCAGGATCGCTTCGAAGCGCGCATTCTGTCGCGCGACGGCGTCACGGGACGCTTGCATGCCGCGAACCTGCCCGCGCCGTTCCATTTGCTGCCTTCCTTTGCAACCTATAAGCATCTCCGGCTACGCGAAAAACTCCGCATTGCCCGCGCTCTCGCCTCTGTCACCCTGAGCCCTTCGACTACGCTCCGGACAAACTGCGCGAGCGCAGTCGAAGGGCGAAGGACGAGCAAACCGACAACCTCTAACACGGAAACCTTCGAAGCGTGGCTGCAGCGCAACCATCAAGGGGTGGCCGAGCGCCGAGCGTTCTGGGATCCGTTTTTCATCCCCGCACTCAACGCACCATTCGATCGCGTCGGCGCCGCCGACGCGATGTTCGTACTGAGGACGGCATTTCTACGCGATGCCTCCGCGGCGCGCTTCGGATTCTCGACGGTGCCGCTCGCGCGGTTCGCGGAGGCCGCCGCCGCGCGGCTCGACGCGGTGCACCTTTCGACGGCGGTGCTGTCGGTGACGCCGGATGGCGCCGGTGTCACCCTGGACTTGTTGGGGGGCGACACGGCGCACTTTGATGCCGTCGTGCTTGCGGTTCCCCCGCGCCAGGTGGCGAGGCTCTTGGGCGATGCCGCGGCGTATGGCGTCGAGAATCTGGATGCGTACGACCCCTACCCCATCATCGACGTGCATCTGTGGCACGACGGCGGCAGCATTGGCCTCGATTTCGCGGCCGCACTCGATTCGCCATTGCAGTGGATCTTCGAGAAGTCGCCGGGATACTTGTGTTGCAGCTTCAGCGCCGCGCAGGAGTATCTGTTGCTCCCGACCGCCGAGCTCGAAGTTTTTGCATGGCGCGAAGTGCAAGCGTTTCTTCCGTCGCTGAGCGAAGCCACGCTCTTGCGCAGCGCGGTGACGCGCAACCCTGAGGCCACGTGGCTCCCCCGCGTGGGCGCGCAGCGAACGTCGCAGCACACGTCGCATCCCGCGATTGCCGTTGCCGGCTCCTGGACGGACACCGGCTGGCCCGACACCATGGAATCCGCAGTCCGCAGCGGAGTCACTGCGGCTTCAGGCCTCTTGAGCGCGCGGGGCCACCCTGACTCTGCCGCGAGACCACCCGTCGCTCCACCTCCACGTTCCGCTCCCGCTGCTGCTGCGACGCAACAATCGTTAAAGCGCGCGGTGGAATGGCTATTGCAGGCGCAGTCGACCGAGGGCTGGTGGTCGGGCGAGCTGGAGACGAACGTGACGATGACGGCCGAACACGTGCTGCTCTTCCGTTTTTTGGGTTTACCGCTCGAGGCGTTCAGCGCCGGAGCGATTCTGCACATGTTGCGCAATCAGCGCGAAGACGGATCCTGGGCGCTCTACTACGATGGGCCAGCGGATCTGAGCACGACCATCGAGGCGTACGTGGCACTCAAGGTGCTGGGCGTCGATCCCAAGAGCGAGCCGATGCGCAAGGCGCTGGAGGTCATCCAGCGCGGCGGCGGCGTTGCGAGCGCGCGGGTCTTCACGAAGATTTGGCTGGCGATCTTCGGCGAGTATCCGTGGAGCGGCGTGCCGTCGCTCCCACCGGAGATGGTCGACTTTCCGCTGTGGATGCCATTCAATCTGTACGATTTCGCTTGCTGGGCGCGCGGCACCGTGGCACCGCTGACGATCGTCGTTTCGAAAAAACCGCAGCGCTCGCTGGGTGTGGACATTAGTGAAATCGTTGTGCCGGGAACGGAGCACGAGCGCAAACGTGTGACCGGCCGCAGGCATTGGCTGATGTACGTCGAGCGCTTGCAAAAACTGTACGAACGCTTACGGACTCAGCCGGGACGCGACCGCGCGCAGCAGCGCATGGCGCAGTGGGTGATCGACCGTCAAGAGGCCGACGGGAGCTGGGGCGGCATTCAACCGCCGTGGGTCTACTCGCTGATCGCGCTCAACTTGATGGGCTACTCAGTCGATCACCCCGTGATGCGCAAAGGCATCGAGGGGATGCGGCGCTTCGTGATCGACGATGCCGAAGGCTGGCGCTTTCAGGCCTGCATGTCGCCGGTGTGGGATACCGCGTGGGCGGTGCGCGCGCTGGCGCTTGCCGGTTTGAATGCGTCGCATCCCGCGATGCGGCGAGCCGTAAGTTGGCTTCTTCGCGAGCAGATTCCCGATGATGCACCCGGCGATTGGCGCATGAAGTGTGCCGAGAAGCGCGGCAACGGCTGGGCCTTTGAGTTCGACAACGACGCGTATCCCGACATTGACGATACGACGATCGTCGTGTTGGGGCTGCTCGAGGGCGGCGATCGGGGCGCCGTCGCGGATGCCTGCGAGCGCGCGCGGCGCTGGACGCTGGCGATGGACTCGCGCAACGGCGCGTGGGCGGCGTTCGACCGCGACAACACGCGCGAGCTTCTTTACCGCATGCCGTTTTCGGATTTCGGCGCGATGATCGACCCTCCGACGGAAGACGTCACGGCGCACGTGCTGGAGATGCTCGCGGCGCTCGGCTACGATTTGAGCAATCGCTACGTCGAGCGAGGCTTGGCCTATCTGCGGGCGACGCAAAAGCCGTGGGGTTCGTGGTACGGGCGCTGGGGCGTGAACCACATCTACGGGACGTGGTGCGTCATTTCGGCGTTAGCGGCGCTGGGTACGGGTCAGGACATGATCGAGCGTGCCGTCGCGTGGCTCGTTTCGGTGCAAAACGAGGACGGCGGCTGGGGAGAAAGCTGCCACTCGTACGCCGACGAATCGTTTGCCGGCATCGGCGCGAGCACGCCTTCGCAAACCGCGTGGGCCGTGCTTTCACTCCAACTTTCGGGGTTTCCGCAACATGCCGCCGCCCAGCGGGGTCTACGCTACCTGTGCGAGCGGCAGCGGCGCGACGGCACGTGGGACGAGCCCGAGTGCACTGGAACGGGCTTCCCTGGCGATTTTTATATCAACTATCACCTCTACCGGCATCTCTTCCCAACCATGGCACTCGCCACCGCCGCAAGACCGCTATCGCTTTTGACGGGCGAAGGGCAAAGGACGCGGCCCAACTATAAGGAAGCAGCTACTCAACCATGACCATGCCCATCCAGCAGAAGATCGCCGTTGCGAAATATGTCGCAGGCAAGAAGCTCAAAGGCGAAAAGAAGTATCCGCTCGTCCTGGAGCTCGAGCCGCTGCTTCAGTGCAACCTGGCGTGCGCAGGGTGCGGCAAAATTCAGCATCCCGACGAGATTTTGCGCCAACGGTTGAGCGTGGAAGAGTGCATCGCGGCCGTGGAGGAATGCGGGGCGCCGATGGTTTCGATCGCGGGCGGCGAGCCGTTGGTCCACGAGCAGATGCCGCAAATCGTCGAGGAGCTGGTCAAACGCAAAAAGTTCATCTTCCTTTGCACCAACGCGCTGCTGCTCAAGAAGAAGATCCACCTCTTTAAGCCTTCGGTGTACTTTGCGTGGATGATCCACATGGACGGCATGCGCGAGCGCCACGATCAGTCGGTCTGCCGTACGGGCGTGTTCGACAAAGCGGTCGATGCGATCAAAGAAGCCAAGGCCCGCGGCTTCCGCGTGTTCACGAACACTACGTTCTTCGATCAAGACGGCCCGGACTCGATTCGCGAGGTGCTCGATTACCTCAACGACGAGCTGAAGGTCGACATGATGCAGATCTCGCCGGCGTACGCCTACGAGAAGGCGCCGGACCAAGAACATTTCTTGGGCGTGCGTCGCACCCGCGAAATCTTCAAGGAAGCCTTTGCCGGTGGTAAGCGCAAGAAGTGGCGCCTCAACCATAGCCCGCTCTATCTCGACTTCCTCGAGGGGAAGGTCGATTTCGAGTGCACGCCATGGGGCATTCCGTGCTACACGGTGTTCGGCTGGCAGCGTCCCTGTTATCTGATGAGCAAAGAGGGCTACGCCAAAACCTACAAAGAGCTGCTCGACGAAACGGACTGGTCGAAGTACGGTCGCGGCAAACACGAATCGTGCGAGAACTGCATGGCGCACTGCGGCTACGAACCGACCGCCGTCATTCGCACCACCACGTCGATCAAGGAATCGGTTCGCGCGGCCTTCGGGAACTAACTCGCACCGCTTCTTGTCAAGCTGAGGGTTCGCAGGAGTAGCGCGCCAGCTCAAAGACCTGGTCGCGAACGAAGCCGAGCCTCCGATAAAACTCGGTCAGGTGCGGCTCGCGGCGAGGTAGCTCCACCATAATACTCGCGGCGTTTGTCTCATGCGCGTACTCGATCACGCGCTCCACCAATTGGCGGCCGACGCCGCGTTTGCGCGAGGTCTCTCCGACGTAGAGATCGCTCAAGAACCAAATGCGGCGGCAATACCACGACGACCAGAGTGGATAGAGCTGAATGAATCCGACCGCGTCGCCGTCGTCCCGCGCCACGAAGAGGACCGACTCCCCGGACGCTAGTCGTTGCTCCAAAAAGCGGCGGGATTGCTCCAGATTCGAGCCGCCGGCAAAGAACGCGCGATAGGAATCGAAGAGTGGGGCGACTGCCACGACGTCATCGGCCGTTGCGCGCGATATCAGCATCGCATCTCCGCTGTTCATCGACCGATCCTCCACTACGGCGGGGCCCGAAATGTTTCCTCGACATCTTAAGATGTAACGGCGTTGAGAGCTCCTCGTTTCATAGGATGGGAACGCGCGGCGCCGCATCCTTACGGGTAATTCCGAGCACGCGAGGATCGCCGTAGATTTCGATCTCACGCTTGAAGGGACGAAATCCGGAGCGCTGGTAAAACGCCAGCGCGTTGGGATGATCGAGCGTACAGGTATGCAGCCAAAAGCGTTCGATCGGGTGCGACCAGGCAATCTCGATGCCCTGGTTCATCAGCCAGCGTCCCGCGCCGGTGCCGACCAGCGGTACGGCGACGCCGAAGAGGCTGAGCTCACACGCGTCGGCCGCGCGGAAATCCAGCTCCAAAACGCCTTCGTCTCCGCTATCCGTAACGAGCAGATACGCTTCGATTTGCGTATGCGTGAGAAAGCCTTCGAGGTCGCTATCCGACATCGCCAAACGCGAGGCCCAGAGATATTCGTCGCCAACGCGATGGACCACGGCTCGGTAGCGCGGGAGGTCCGGGTGTTGCAGACGTTCGAGTTTCCATACGCCTTGCGGAGCATCGCGGAGCCCGGGCTTGGCCCGCATCTCGAGAAAGGTTTGAACGTTCGCCAGCATCCCCGGGGCTACCGGATAATAGCCCTCGTTGAGATTCATCGCCGACCAGTTTCGGGCCCGATCAGCTGTGTCCCGGATATTTATAACGCATCACTTTCTCTAAATTGATGCCTCGGATGATGCCGTTCGCGTGATAGGCGAGGCCCCAGGAATCGATCGAGGACATGTCCGGAAAGATGCACGCCTCGAGCGTTTGATCGATGGAGTTCTTCTTGTACCAACCGCCGCCGGCGCCCGTCGTGCCGCCGAACTGATCCGATCCGCCCAGATAGGAGCAGTAGCACGATGCGGGATTGCCTTGGCACGAACCGACGGGAGGCTTCAGGATGTACGCCAGGGCGGCCAAGGTTGGCTTCGTCGTGTAGAGCGTCGTGAGCAAGATGTGGATGCGCGAGCCATCCTTCTTGCGGGTGTACTGGCAGAACGTCCGCACGCCGGCGAGGAACAACAGACTCGGCCCATTGCTGCCATAGACCGGGTGGCGCACCTCGACTTGACCTCCGGTCTGCCGGCAGTAGGCCGCCGCCGTTCCGTCCGCCTCCGCAATGTCGGACGGGACGCTCACGCCGCTCGACGCAGGCGACGCTGTAAACCCGCCGCCGGAGCTCGAACCGCACCCGGAAAAGAAAACGGCGCCCATTGCCGCAATTGCCACGAATGAAAGCTTCATGTTGCCCTCCCTTGCTCGCGTAGTACCGTTCGTGCGTTGGCGAGCCCTTTGAACGGCGATCGCGTCTTTCTTACCGGAGCGACGGGCTTCGTCGGCTCGCACGTTCTGCGCGAACTCCTCGCCGCGGGTTACGCCGTACGCGCCCTCGCGCGCCCGTCTCGTGTCATGCTGAGCGAAGTCGAAGCACGAAGGACGGCCGAAGAAGAACGCATCGAGTGGGTCGAGGGCGATCTGCTGCGAGTTGGCGGATTCGCCGCGGCGTTGCGCGGCTGCCGTTACCTGGTGCACTGTGCCGCGCTCTACTCTTTTGCGCCGCGCGAACGCAAGATGGCGCATGCGGTTAACGTGGACGGCACGTCCGGTCTGATGCTCGCCGCATATCTCGGCGGCGCCGAGCGCGCCGTGTTGACGTCCAGTTCCGCCACGCTGGATCACGCGCACAGCGGCTATCATCGCTCGAAACTCGAGCAGGAACGCGCCGCGTTTGACGCGCGAATTCCCGTCGTTGCAATCCTCCCGACGGCTCCGGTTGGGCCGGGGGATTGGAAGCCGACGCCGACCGGAAAGTTGATCCTCGACTTCGCGCGCGGAAAGATCGTTGCGAGGGCACCCGGAGATGGCGGCATGAATTTGGTCGCGGTTGAAGACGTCGCCCGGGCGCACGTCGCCGCGCTCACCCGCGGCGCGATCGGAGAGCGTTACGTGGTCGGCGGCGAGGATCTCAGCATGGATCGGATCTGGGCGATGCTCGCCGAGATAACCGGCAAGCCGATGCCCGCGTGGCGTGCGCCCTACGCGCTCGCGCTGGCTGCCGGGTACGCCGACGAGCTGCGCTGCCGCATCAGTCGCCGCGCGGTTCCAAACGTTCCGCTCGAGGGCGTGCGCATGTCGCGAGAGCGGATGTACGCGGACTCATCGGCCGCGCAACGGGATCTCGGCTACGATGCGACGCCGGTTCGCGACGCGCTCGAACGCGCGGTCGCATGGTACCGCGAGAGCGGCTACGTCTAAGAATCCAGGAACGGCTTTCCTTCGTGCGCCACGAGCAGGTCGTGCATGTCGTTGGCGTGATCTTCCTCTTGCGCCAAAATGCCCTCCAGCATGATGCGCGTCGTCGGGTCCTTTTCGCCGAAGAAGCGGATGAGGTCGCGGTAATGTTCCACGGCGATCCGCTCTGCGACGAGGTTCTCTTTGATCATCTCGATCAGCTTGTGGGCGTTCCCGTATTCGGTCGCCGAGCGCGTGTGCAGGCCTTCCGGGTTGAGATTCGGCGTTCCGCCCAACTGATTGATGCGGTTCGCGATCTTCTCCATGTGATCGTGTTCGTCGCGCGCATGCTCGGCGAATTCTTGCTTGACGCTCTCGCTGTCGATCCCCACGGCGGAAATGTTGTGCATCGTGTAGCGCAGGACGCAAACGACCTCGGTGGCCAACGCGGTCTGGAGGAGATCGATCGTTTGCGCAACTTCGCCGCCGTAATTCTCGGTGACGGCTCCGCGCTCCATCTGCTGGCGAGCTCTCCGGCGAAGCTCGGTAATATCTGAAACAAAAGGCTGGGTGACGGTGCTCATGGCAAATCCTACCACCGTGAGCGAACGAAACCCTACGTGGGGGATGAAATCGGCGTCGAGCGTGGTGCTCGTCGCCGCAACGGCGCTCGAGGCGCGGGCGCTGCGCCGTGAGTTACCGCGCGCTACGATCGTAAAAGCCGGCATAGCGCTGGCGGACGTTCGCGGGCATTTGGGGGAGACGGTAGTAAGCTGCGGGCTGGCAGGAGCGCTGCGCGAGGATCTCCCCACGGGAACGCTGCTGCTTCCTAGAGAGGTTCGGCGACCGGACGGGCGCGTGGTCTATTGCGACGCCGCGATGATCGAAGCATTTGCCGATGCCGCGCGCAGCCTCGGCATCGATCCGGTCTTCGATCCGCTGTTGACGGCCGATACGATCGTAACGGGGGCAAGCCGCAGCGAATGGGCGGCTCGCGGTTACGCCGGCGTCGACATGGAGACGGGCCGTATCGAAGCCGCGCGGCTCGCGGCCGTGCGCGTGGTGCTCGACACGCCGCAGCGAGAGCTCTCGCGAGATTGGGAACATCCGCTGCAAGCGATGCTCAAACCGTGGAACTGGGCGCAGGCGCTGTGGTTAGCGCGTGAGGCGCCCCGCGGGGCTCGGCTGGCGGCGCGTGTCGTCGCGCAGGTCATCGGGCCGGAGCTGCGTATAACGCGCCAATGGTGATCGAGCGCATCGAATCTCCCGCGGATGTCAAGCGCCTCGGGCGCGACGAAATCGACGTCTTAGCGAGCGAGATCCGAGACTTGCTCGTTCGCACGTGCGCGACGAACGGCGGCCATTTGGCTCCAAATCTCGGGGTGGTGGAACTGACGCTCGCGCTTCACCGAGTGCTGGACCTTCCAGCCGACAAGCTCGTCTGGGACGTCAGCCATCAAACCTACGTGCACAAGATTCTTACCGGGCGCCGGGACCGCTTTGGGACGCTTCGCAAGGGCGGCGGTCTTTCGGGATTTGCGATGCGCACGGAGTCGCCGTACGATCCGTTCGGAGCGGGCCACGCCAGCACCGCGGTCGCCGCGGCGCTCGGAATGGCGACCGCCCGCGATCTCGTCGGCGGCGACGAGCGCGTCGTCGCGGTCATCGGCGACGGTGCTCTGACGGGCGGCCTCGCGTACGAGGCGCTCAACAACGCGGGCGCCCGGCGCAGCCAGTTCACGGTAATCCTCAACGACAACGAGATGTCGATAGCGCCGAACGTGGGTTCCATCGCGTCCTACCTCTCGGTGCTGCGCAGCAAGCCGTTTGCGAACTTCGTTCGCCGCACCGGCAAGGAGGTGCTCAAGCGCCTTCCGCTCGGCGGCGCCGCGAAGAAGGCGATCGAAGGCGCCGAGATCGGTGCCATGCACTTCATCGGGCCGTCCGAGAAGACGGCGGTGATCTTCGAAGAGCTGGGCTTCCGATACATCGGGCCGATCGACGGCCACAATTACGACGTCGTGCTCGACGCGCTGCAGACCGCCATGGAGATCGACCGGCCCGTCCTGCTCCACGTCCGCACCGTCAAAGGCAAGGGATACGAGCCGGCCGAGCGCGACTCTCGCACGTTTCACGGCATCGGCGCCAACGCGTTCGAGCCGAGCAACGGGGCGAAGAAGAGCAGCTCCGGCGCCCGGCCGAAGTTCCAGGACGTCTTCGGTGACGCGATGATCGCCGTCGCGGAGAAGGACCCTCGCGTCGTCGGCATCACGGCGGCGATGCCGGACGGGACCGGGCTCGCGAAGTTCGGCAAACGCTTTCCGGAGCGATATTTCGACGTCGGCATCGCCGAGGCGCACGCCGTGTGCTTCGCGGCCGGTCTCGCGACCAACGGGCTCAAACCCGTCTGCGCGATCTACTCGACCTTCCTGCAGCGCGCGTACGATCAGGTCGTGCACGACGTCGTCGTGCAGAATCTCCCGGTCGTCTTCTGCATGGATCGGGCGGGCTTCGTCGGCGACGACGGACCGACGCACATGGGATTATACGATATCGCCTATCTGCGCACGCTGCCGAACATGACGCTCATGGCGCCGAGCACCGAGGCGGAGCTGCTGCCGATGCTCGAGCACGCCCTGTCGCTGAACTCGCCGGCGGGGATCCGCTATCCGCGCGGCTCGACGAGCGGCCGCCACCAGCGCACACCCGCGCCGATCGTGCATGGCAAGGCCGAGGTGCTGCAGCGGGGCCGCGACGTGGCGCTCCTCGCGTACGGCACGACGCTTGACACCGCGCTTGACGCCGGCGTGGAGGGGGTCACCGTCGTCAACGCCCGATTCGCCAAGCCGCTGGACGAAGCGCTGCTACTCGAGCTGGCGCGCGACCACCATCACATCATCACCCTAGAGGAGCACTCGCTGGCCGGCGGCTTCGGCTCAGCGGTGGCCGAGTTCGTCTCGGACCACGCGCTCAGCCTCAGCGTCGAGCGCATCGGCGTTTCGAACGTCCTCGTCCAGCACGACTCCCAAGACAAGCAACGGGGCCTTTTCGGGCTGACCGGCGATGCGCTTGCGGCGCGCATCAATCAGATTCTCAGCGCTCAGTCGCCGGCCCGGGTGCGAGCCTAGTACTGGTGGCCCTGCGGGGCCGCGGGGCTCAGGGCTACTCCGGCATACCCGCCGCCGGGCACCGTGATTGACTGGGTGGCATGGGCGTCGGGCCCCGGATAGACGTATCGCTGCAGCTGCCCCGCGCTAAGAGCCGGGTTCTCGACCCAGGCATGCTTCTCGCGCTTGTCGAGCGCGATCCCGAACGATCCCGGATTCTTCGTCGCAAAGAGGTTGGTCATCGTCGTGGTGCCCGGAGCGAAGTCGCCGCACGCGACCGACTGATCGCACACGAGCAGCGCGCCCGACGCGGTGGTCTGAATGCCGCCCGGAGCTTTTAGCGTGATGCCAAGGTCTACCGGCGACCCAGCCCCTCCGAGCCACTCGTCGATCCGCCCGGCGCCCGAGGGGCCATTGACCTGCAGATAGGTGACGTAAACGTTTCCCTTGTCATCTACCGCATCGTTGAACGCGTAGGTCATGTGTGGGTCGCTGAGCGTCGCCGTCGGCGTGGTGCTGCCGTTTGCGTAGACCTCGACCGCACCGTTGTTGCCGCTAGCGCATCCCTTGGTGTAGTCAAAGAAATTCGTGACGTAAACTATCCCCGAGGCGTTGTCGACCGCGACGTCTGTGGCCGCTCCGTCCGGATCCTGCAAGGTTTTGATCGGCGTCGGGTTGCCTGGCGCGAACTCGAGCACGCTCGAAAACTGGGTTTTGCAGTCGCCACTGATGGCAACCCACAGGTTGCGGTGCTTGTCGACAAACACACCTTGAGGGTTGGTCACGCCGGTGATTTGCCCGCAAGCCTTCTTCGCATTGTGCGTCTGGTCGTAGATGTAAACGGAGTTGTTGTATGACGTCACGTAGACGAGCGACTTTCCGCACCCCGACGCGTCGCTGCGCACGCGGCTCGAAGCGGCTTGGCGGGTCGCGTTGCTGGGCATACCGCCGCCGCACCCGGCAAGCGAGGGAATGACGATTACGGCGCCTGCTAGAGCGGCAAGCGAAGCGCGAGCTGAACGGCTCTGTGCCATGGGCACCTCCGGAGTCACGGCTGCGACACGCCGGGCGTACTTACCTACAGATCCAATCCCGACTGCCTATTCCCAAACTGTGATATCGTGTATGGCGCGCGCGGTTAGGCGACATTAGACGGTTGCACGTTTGAAAGTTGCTCGTATATGCTGGTCCGGCGCAGTTCGACAACGTTCGCTCGGGCGCACAGCCGATCAAGCTGCGAGCTCGGTAGCTTCTAAAGCGGCTCGTCAGGCAGGCTCCGCCCTGCTACTTTCGTCAAGGCCGTTAAGCCCGCCAAGAAGGGTTCCTTGACGCTGGTGGCGACGGGTGCTAAACTCTCACCTATGCCCCGGGGCGCATGAAAGCCGCCACAGAGAGCAGGGCGAGACACCTCCATTTTACGGAGCCCGTGTTTCGTCTTTTTGGTGTGCCCGAAAAGCGCGACCAGCCCTCGTGGGCTATAACTGAAGATTTTTTCACAGAGAAAGAGAGTAATGGCGAAGACGACAGCTCCGAAGTCCGCACCGAAGAGTTCGATGGAACCTGTCCGGGCGACGAAGAGCAGGTCGAAACGTTCGGGCGCGCTCAAATCCGATGGAAACGGCGCCTCCAAGATCATGCCCTCGACGTTTCCGATGCCAACGGGTGCCTTCACGGTCGAGCAGCGTCCCGACCCCGGACCGAAACGCGAACGGTACTCGTTTGGAAGTATTCCGCACGTTCTCGAGGTACCGAACCTCATCGAGCTGCAGAAGGCCAGCTTCGATTGGTTCAAGACCGAGGGTCTGGCGGAAGCCTTTTCCTCCATCTCGCCGATCAAGGACTTCACCGGTAACCTAATTCTCGAGTTCGGCGAGCACTCGCTCGGCGAACCCAAGTACTCGATCGAGGAGTGCCGCGAGCGCGACATGACCTACAGCGCGCCGCTGCGCGTACGGGTGCGCTTGATCACGGCGGAGTCGGGTGAAATCAAAGGCATTCCGGACCAAGAGATCTTCATGGGCGATTTTCCGCTCATGACCGACAAGGGCACGTTCATGATCAACGGCGCGGAACGCGTGATCGTGAGTCAGCTCGTGCGCTCGCCCGGCGTTTATTACAGCCAGGACGTCGATACGAACTCGCGTCCGACGTTTAACGCCACGATCATCCCCAACCGCGGCGCTTGGATCGAATTCGAAACCGACAACGGCACGAAGAACGACGAGACCGAGGGTACGATCGGCGTTCGGATCGACAAGAATAGGAAGATTTACGTCTCGACCTTCGTCCGGGCGCTTTCGCGCCCCGACCTCGGCCTCGACTGGGAAACGGATGAAGCGATCATGCGGCTGTTCGATGACAGCCCGCTGGTCCGCAATTCGATCGAAAAAGACAAAGACATCAAGACGCGTGAAGACGCGCTCAAGGAGATTTACAAGAAGCTGCGCCCCGGCGAGCCCGAAAACGCGGAAAACGCTGAGAAGCTGCTCGAGTCGCTCTTTTTCGACGAGAAGCGATACGACTTAGCCGGAGTGGGACGCTATAAGCTCAACGCCAAGTTCCACTACCGCATCGCCAATCGCGACGTCGACGCTCGAGTCGATCAGCCGTACGTCGTTATCGACGAGTACGCCGATGCCGGCCTCGAGATGCCCCCCATCACGGGGAAGTGCCTGACGCGCGCCGACATGATCGCGGTGATTCGCCGCCTCATCAAAGTTGCGACCGGCGTCGTGCCCAAAGACGATATCGATCATCTGGGCAACCGGCGCGTCCGCTCGGTCGGCGAGCTGTTGCAAAACCAGTTCCGCGTCGGACTCCTCCGCTTGGAACGGGTCGTTCGCGAGCGCATGACGGTGCAAGATATCGAAACGGTCACGCCCCAGGCATTGATCAACATTCGACCCGTCGTCGCCGCGATCAAGGAGTTCTTCGGGTCCTCGCAGCTTTCGCAGTTCATGGACCAGACCAACTCGCTGGCCGAGCTGACGCACAAACGCCGGCTCTCGGCGCTCGGGCCGGGCGGTCTATCGCGCGAACGGGCGGGCTTCGAGGTGCGCGACGTGCACCATTCGCACTACGGTCGCATCTGCCCGATCGAAACGCCGGAAGGCCCGAACATCGGCTTGATCGGGTCGCTCGCGACGTACGGTCGCGTGAATAGGTTTGGTTTCATCGAAACGCCTTATCGCGTCGTGCGCGATGGGATCGTGACCGACGAGATCGTCTATCTCACCGCCGATCGCGAAGACGAGTATATCATCGCCCAGGCGAACACGCCGGTCGATTCGACGAGTGGAAAGATCACTTCCGATTCAGTCGTTTGCCGCTACGCGGAAGAGTACATCGAAGAGCCCGCGCAGCGCGTGCAGTTGATGGACGTTTCGCCGAAGCAGATCGTCTCGGTCGCGACGGCGCTCATTCCGTTCCTCGAGCACGACGATGCCAATCGAGCGCTGATGGGCGCGAACATGCAGCGTCAAGCCGTGCCGCTGCTTCGTCCCGACGCGCCGATCGTCGGCACCGGGATGGAATATCGTGCCGCCAAGGACTCCGGCAGCCTGCTCGTCGCCGAGGAGGCGGGTACCGTCACGTCGGTGGACGCCAAGGGCGTCGCCGTGCGCAATGGTGACGGAGTGGAGCGCACCTACGAGCTACTGAAGTTCGTGCGGAGCAACGCCGGCACGTGCATCAATCAGCGGCCGATCGTCGCGGTTGGCGACGAGGTCGTTTCGGGGCAGGTCATCGTGGACGGCCCGTCATCCGATCAAGGCGAGCTCGCGCTGGGACAAAACGTACTGGTCGCGTTCATGCCGTGGGAAGGCTATAACTACGAAGACGCGATTCTGATCAGCGAGCGAATGGTCAAAGAGGACCGCTTCACCTCGATTCACATCGAGGAGTACGAATGCGAAGCCCGTGACACGAAGCTGGGACCGGAAGAGATTACGCGCGACATTCCCAATGTGGGTGAAGATGCGCTCAAGGATCTCGACGAACGCGGCATCATTCGCATCGGCGCGGAGGTTCGCCCTGAAGATATCCTGGTGGGCAAGGTCACGCCGAAGGGCGAGACCGAGCTGACCGCCGAGGAGCGGCTGCTCCGCGCAATCTTCGGTGAGAAGTCGCGCGAAGTTCGCGATACGAGCCTGAAAGTTCCGCACGGTGAAAAGGGCAAGATCATCGACGTCAAGGTGTTCTCGCGCGAAAACGGCGACGAGCTCTCGCCGGGCGTCAATCACTTGGTTCGGGTGTACGTCGCACAAAAGCGCAAGATTCTGCAAGGCGATAAGATGGCCGGACGCCACGGCAACAAGGGCGTGATCGCCAAGGTGCTGCCGGAACACGATATGCCGTACATGGAGGACGGCTCACCGGTGGACATCGTGCTCAATCCTTTGGGCGTGCCGTCGCGCATGAATCTGGGACAGATCATGGAGACGCACCTCGGATGGGCGGCTCAGATGCTCGGCTTGAGCGTCGCGACGCCGGTCTTCGATGGTGCCCACGCGGAAGATATTGCCGAATGGCTGCAAGACGCAGGCCTTCCGTCCGACGGAAAAACATGGCTTCGCGACGGGCGCAGCGGCGAACGCTTCTCGCGTCCGATCACGGTTGGTTTGATCTACATGCTCAAGCTCGCTCATCTTGTTGACGACAAGATCCATGCGCGCTCGACCGGTCCGTACTCGATGATCACCCAACAGCCGCTCGGCGGCAAGGCGCAGTTCGGCGGTCAGCGCTTTGGAGAAATGGAAGTCTGGGCGCTGGAAGCCTACGGTGCTGCGTACACGCTGCAAGAGCTGTTGACGGTGAAATCCGACGACGTCGTCGGACGCGTCAAGACGTACGAGGCGATCGTCAAAGGTGAGAACGTCATGGAACCCGGCGTTCCGGAGTCGTTCAAGGTCTTGATCAAGGAACTCCAATCGCTAGCGCTGGACGTCAAGGTGCTCACCGAAAACCGCGAAGAGGTCGAGATCAAGACGCCTGAGGACGAGATGGGCGAATCGGAGCGCCGCGAGTTCGGTCTGTTGATGGGCGACGAACAACCCCTTGTGTCGCATACCATCGTGGCCACGCGCGAAGCCGTCGCCGAAGCGGTGCCCGAGGAACCCGAGGAAGAAGAAGAGGAAGAAATCGACGACACCAAGCCGCTCGATGCAACGGCTGTCATTCCGCCTCCCCCGCCCGCGGCGCGCGCCGCCGAGATCGAACCGGAAGAGATCTTCGAGGCAGAGGAAGCAGCTCCCGAGGAGGAGATCGAGGGAGCCCAGGGTTACGAGCTCGAGGAAGAGGACGAAGACGCGACCTACGAGGACGAAAAGCCGGCGTACGATGGCGAAGAAGAAGAAACGCCATTCGTCGAGCCCAACTCCGAGGAAGAGTTTTAGCCCCTCCGTTCGACAGCGCTTCGAAAACAAGAGGCCCCGCTCACGCGGGGCCTCTTTGCTTACCTTGTCATCCTTAAGGCCAAGATTACTGCTTCGTGCAGATACCTGCGACGGTCACGTGGCGGCCGGTCTTCGTTTCCGTAAACGATGACATGGACGTCATCTTGGTTGGGCTGACTTTCGTGTTGGTGATGTCGGTTTGGCTCGCGATGTCCGGGCCCGCCGCGAATCCGACGTCGTGCCAGGTCATCTTGTTGCCATCCCAGCCGCTCGAGAACGACAAGCCGTATGCGCCGCCGTCACCATACGTTACGTCCACCCAGCGCTTCGAATCCGGGTCGTAGGTAATTTTGTCCCAGAGCGTGAGCTTTCTCGAGATCCACGAGGTCGATTTGGTCGTGGACGTTTCGCTTATCCAGTAACCGGTTGGATCCATGGTATAGGTCGCCGTGGTTACGTAAGCGGCCGGGCGCCGCGAACTCTTCGTGCTGCAGGTCCAGGTGCCGATCAAGAAGCTCATCGAAGAAAAGTTCGGTTTCATCGGGGCCGGAATCGGCGTGCTTTCAACCTGCGCCCCAACATAAGACGGAATCGCAACCGCCAGCGCGATGGCAACGGCGACTAGAATGCGTTTCATAGCAGTATTTCTCTCCTCCCAAGTAACCGGCAAACGCACCGGTGGCAACCCAGCTTTTTTGGCAGCATGCTGGCCCACGCCTGCAGGACCACCGAGCGGTTGCCGCGACCGGAGGGCGGGGGGAAACCCGGTTTAGCTCCGGGTAAGGCCACCAGCCAACGATGAGCAACTTTCCAGAAATCGGAGTCGTCGGTACCGGCCGCATGGGCGCCAATATCGCAAAGCGCCTCCACGACGTGGGCTACCCGGTCGCTGCGGTGTACGACGCGCATCCTGACTCGGCCGAAAAGACGGCTGCTGAGACGGGCGCAGAGGTGACGGCGACGCTGGTTCGCGTGACGGAATTATCGGACATCATCCTGACCGTCGTTACCGACGATGCCGCGATGTATCGAATCTTCGCGCCGGAAGGAGACTCGCTGCTGACCGGCGCGCGGGGAAAAATCTTCATCAACTGCGCGACGATTACGCCGAAGGTCCACGTGGACGTCCAGCGCATGGCCGAGGAGCGTGGCGCGCAATCGCTCGAAGCGTGCATGGCGAGCTCGATCACGCAGGCGCGAGACGGCACGCTGTATTTGATGATCGGCGGCCGGCGCGAGACCTTCGAACGCGTCAAGCCGCTCCTCGAAGCGATGAGCGCGTCCTTGAAATACGTCGGCGAGGCGGGAAGAGCGGCGCAGGTAAAAGCTCTGGTCAACATGGTCATGAACATCAACACCGCGGGCCTTGCCGAAGGCCTCGGACTCGGCGACGCGCTGGGCCTCGACCTCGATGCGCTACGCGAAGTCTTTTCGCAGACGGGTGCGGCTTCGCGCGTGCTCGAAACCGACGGCGCCGACATGCAAAACCGCGAGCACGACGTTTATTTCTCGGCGGCGCATGCCGCGAAGGATTCCGGCATCGCTCTTTCGCTCGCGAGCGCCGCAAACCTCAGCCTTCCGCTGGCGCAGGCGACCCTCGACCAATACGAGCGAATGAAGGCCTTAGGGCTAGGGGAACTCGACAAGTCCGGCATATCGGAGCTTACGTTCAAAGGGCGCCACGGCCGTCCGGCGGCGCGCACCTAAATTCGGAGGAGTTACAATGGCCAGTGAAACTGAAACGTTGATCGTACCCTTGGTCAGTTCTGGGACCGCGGGTCCACTGGGCGCGATCCATCTGCCTCGCCTTTGGCTCAAACTCTCGCTCGCCGGGATCGGCGCGCTACCCGATGGCTACGACGAGTGCGGGGCGGGTTTCGACGCCATGACGCTGAACGCGCTCGGCCTCGATCGACAGAAAACCATCGATTTCATACGGCAAACGCGCCCGACGTACATGCAGTTCGAAGAGTGGGTCGTCGCCAACGGAAAGACCGATAAATCCACGATCGAACGGCACAACGCAGCCATACGCGGCTACAACCATGGAGACGAGCTGGCGCGCACGATGCGCGAGAATTCAAAGGTTCGGGACGCATCGGTGATGGACGCCGTGACGCTCAATACCGTGGAAGACCTGGACGAAATCCACCAACGAGTGATCCGCAGGTAGGCGCGGGAGCCGCTATTTTCCGGCCCTTTTCGGGCTTGGAATTTGCAGCCGCCGGATGTATGCTTGGGCTGCACGCCAGGGAGGGGCTTACCCCCTTCCCATCTCGGCGCGTGTAAGGAGTTCCCCCATGCGGTTTGTCAGCTTAGCGTTCGGAGTACTACTGATCGCGTCGGCCTTCATCATTGGCAGGGTGACGGCTTCGCCCCCGGCGGTAGCCTCAGGAATGATGATGCCGGAGGCGACGACCTTTTCGCACTTCGAGTGCTATACGGGTAAGATTTCGGGCAGCTTTAGCGCTACGGTCGATCTCAAGGACCAGTTCCAAGAGTTCCAAACCGGCGTCGGAGCACCCGAGCTGTTTTGTACGCCCGTCGTTAAGAAAGTGATATCGGGTCCTCACCTAAGACCCCCGCCGCCGGCGGATCACTTGACGTGCTATGGGATCCAAGGGCCGACGATTAACCAGGCCCGAGCCTATTCCAATCAGTTTACGAAAGGCCAAGTCGCAGTCGGTACGCCGACACTCTTGTGCGTGCCGACTCACAAGACGGGATAATCCGGGTCCGAGCCACGCCAAAGAGCGCCCGCATATATCGGGCGCTCTTTCGTTGATGCTATGATACGGCGATGACGGCAAAGAGCACCTTTATCGATCCTGCGGTTCAAAATTACATCATCGCGACGGTCGTTCGCGAAGATCCAATCTTGCGGGACTTGCGCGAGGAGACGTCACGGCTACCGCAGGCCCGCATGGCGATCGGACCCGAGCAAGGGCAGTTCATGCGGCTGCTCGCGCGAACGATCGGGGCGCGGCGTTATTTGGAGATCGGCGTGTTCACGGGATATAGCTCGCTCGCCATGGCGTTCGCATTGCCCGAGGACGGCTACGTACTTGCGTGTGACGTCAGCGAAACGTACACGGCGGTCGCGCGCCGGTACTGGGAGGCCGCCGGGGTCGCGCGCAAGATCGATCTGCGCATCGCTCCGGCGCTCGAGACGCTGGCTCGGTTGCGCGCGGAAAATACTGCGCCGTTCGACATGGCATTTATTGACGCCGACAAGGCAAACGTCGATCGGTACTACGAGGCGTGTTTGGAATGGGTTCGCCCCGGCGGCCTGATACTGGTCGACAACGTCATCTGGGACGGAGCCGTCGTCGATGCAACGATGAAGGATGCCGATACACAGGCGTTGCGAGCGCTCAATCTGAAAGCCGGCCGCGACGCGCGCGTCGACGTGGCGCTCCTGCCGCTTTGCGACGGGCTGTTGATCGCCCGCAAACGGACGGCTACGGAGGCCGAAGGTACTTAAAGCGCGACCACGCGGTTCGATTGCGGCTTGTTGCCGAGCCATCAGCGGTAACTTGGGGATAGCTGCCGACATCGAAGCACATGCGGCGGTGCGGATAGTCCACGGCTATGGCGTGAACGGTGGGAAGGTTCGTTTCGATAATGCCGTTGTAGCCATCGGGCCGCCGCGTCTCGGTGCAGATCGGCATTGAGGTCGCAGGCGCGCCCGCGGCGTATCGAACCGCGGCCACGGCGCCGCAGGCAAAGCCGTCTCGCACGGCCGAGGGCGTCGTGTCATAGTCGGCATTTGCTACGAGGGGCTGGCGCAGCTGCGGACGCACGCCGTCCCAAAGTGCGCCGCCGCCCGCCATTCCGGAGTCGAGCACGATGTGGTTCAGCCAACTGCCGTTGATCTCGATCGTCGCCAACGGGACGTGTGGCGAAAGATCGATCGTCAGACAACGAAACCGCGCCAATTTCGACTGGCTGGGATAGAGCGTAACCTGCCGGTGTTCGCGATCGATGAGCGTGGGAAAATGCGTGAAGAAATCGTATCCGCAAAGTGCGCTGTAGCCGGTAAGGTTCGAAGAGATCAGCGCGGGAACGTTGCTCAGCGCATAATCGGCGACGCCCAAGCGGCCTATTTGGGTCTGGCGGTCTACGTAGGTGCGTCCGTCGGGTGCAACTTCAAAGGTCCCGGCGCGTCCGGCCAGCCGTGCGGCTTGAGCGAGCGAGGGTGAAACCAAGATGGCCGAGCTGCCCGTGTCGAGCACGCAGGACGCGCGTTGGCCGTCGATCGTCACCGGAATCGTCGTGCGCGTCTCGTTGAAGCCGCTTGCCAGTGTGACCGACGCCGATGCAGCTGCGGGACGGGTGTCGCGAGCGGTCAATGTGAGCGCTGCGCCCAGGCACAAGCAGAAGAGGACTGCGCGGAACTGTGTTGCTTTGATCACGGCTCGAACGTAGGTTACCACAGCCGAGCGGGATTCGTCCGCGCCTCTCATCAAAGTGTAAGCAAGTAAGATGCGCATAACTTGCATTGGTGGCGGACCTGCCGGGCTGTACTTTGGAATCCTGGCCAAGCGGCGCTTTCCGGAATGGTCGATCCGCGTTCTCGAGCGCAATCGTCCCCTCGATACCTTCGGGTGGGGTGTCGTTTTCTCCGACGCGACGCTGGAGAATCTGCGCACGGCCGACGCGCCGACGCATCGCGAAATCACCGAGGCCTTCGCGCACTGGGACGACGTAGAGGTTTATTTCCGAGGCCACACGATGAGCTCGGGCGGTCACGGTTTTTGCGGTATCGCGCGCAAGCATCTCCTAAACATTTTGCAGCGGCGCGCCGGCGAGCTCGGCGTCGACGTCCGCTTCGAGACCGATGTGAGCGAGGTAGCGGCGGAGCGCGCGGCGTGCGATCTGCTCGTCGGAGCGGATGGTATCAATAGCCGAGTGCGGGGCGCTTACGCGCAAGGTTTCGTACCGAGTTTGGAAAGCGGGCGTTGTCGCTTCGTCTGGCTCGGTACGACGCTACCGCTCAATGCTTTTACGTTCATCTTCGAACGAACCGAGCACGGTTGGTTTACCGTGCACGCATACCGCTTCGACCCGCAGCTCAGCACGTTCATCGTGGAGTGCCGCGAGGAGACGTATCTGGCGCACGGGCTGGACGGCGCGGACACCGAGCAGACGATCGCATTTTGCGAAAGGCTCTTCGAGCCGTATCTGCACGGGCATCGCTTGATGGCCAACAGTGCGCACCTGCGGGGGCGGGACTGGTTGAATTTTACGCGGGTCGCGAACGAACGCTGGGTTCACGACGGCGTCGTGCTGCTGGGAGATGCGGCCCACACCGCGCATTTTTCGGTGGGCTCGGGCACGAAGATGGCGATGGAAGACGCGATCGCACTCGCCGATGCGCTCGCCGTGCTGCCCGTACTGGCGGCGCTGGAAGAATACGAGCAGACCCGGCGAGTCGAAGTACTCAAACTGCAGAACGCCGCGCGAAACTCGACAGAATGGTTCGAGAACGTAGCGCGCTACGCAACTCTTCCGCCCGAACAGTTCGCGTACAGCCTGCTCACGCGCAGCCAACGAATCGGTCACGAAAATCTTCGGCTGCGCGACACGACCTACGTCGATCGGATCGAGCAGTGGTTCGCGGGGCGCGCGGCGCCCCCGATGTTCACGCCATTGCGCTTGCGCGGCCTCGAGCTGCGAAACCGCATCGTGGTCTCGCCGATGGATATGTACAGCGCGATTGACGGAATGCCCAGCGAGTTTCACCTGGTGCACTTGGGTGCACGCGCGCTCGGCGGCGCGGGGCTCATCTTTACCGAGATGACCTGCGTCACGCGAGAGGGGCGGATCTCTCCCGGCTGTACCGGCATGTATTCGGCTGAGCACGCCGGCGCCTGGAAGCGGATCGTCGATTTCGTGCATCGGTCCTCTGGGGCGAAAATCTGTTTGCAGCTCGGCCATTCGGGGCCCAAGGGCTCGACCAAACTGATGTGGGAGGGTATGGACGAACCGCTCGAGCGTGACAACTGGCCGATCGTGGGCCCGTCGCCCGTTGCGTACGCGCCGATCAGTCAGGTGCCGCTCGAACTCACTCGGGAGCAGATGGACGAGATCCGGTCGGCCTTCGTCCGTGCGGCGCAAATGGGAATCGAAGCGGGCTTCGATATGCTCGAGTTGCATTGCGCGCACGGCTATCTACTCTCGTCGTTCATCACGCCGCTTCGCAATCGGCGTGCCGACGTGTACGGCGGTTCGCTCGAGAACCGCCTGCGTTATCCGCTCGAGGTTTTTGCGGCGATGCGCGCGGTGTGGCCGCAGGAGAGGCCGATGTCGGTGCGCATTTCCGCCACCGATTGGGTCGACGGCGGCGTGTCGGGCGACGACGCGGTAGAGATCGCGCGCGCGTTCAAGGCTTGCGGCGCGGATCTGATCGACGTCTCGACCGGACAAACCTCACCCGATGCGAAACCCATTTACGGCCGTATGTTTCAGACGCCCTATGCCGATAAAATCCGCAACGAGGTCGGCATTGCGACGATGGCCGTCGGCAACATCACGGACGTTGACCAGGTAAATGCGATCCTGGCGGGGGGACGCGCCGATCTCGTTGCACTCGGCCGCCCGCACCTTGCCGACCCGTTCTGGACGCTGCACGCGGCGGCCCAGCTGGGGTATCGCGATGCGGCCTGGCCGGTTCAGTATCTGGCGGGCAAGGAGCAGTTGGAGCGCCTGATCGCGCGGGCGCAGGAGGTGGCGCGTTGAGCCTTGCCGGCAAGCACGCGATCGTGACCGGCGGCGCGCGCGGCATTGGTCACGCTGCAGCGGCGCTGCTCGCGCAACAGGGTGCGCGGATCAGCGTGGTCAGCCGATCCGTCGTGTCGGCCGACGTCGAGCCCTTCTTCGCGGCGCAAGCCGACGTGACCGACGAAGAGCAAATTCGCCGCGCGTTCGACGCCTGCCGAAAGGTCAATGGACCGATCGCGATCCTCGTCAATAACTCCGGCGTCGCCGAATCGGCGCGGGTGACGCGGACGCCGCGCGCCATGTGGGATCGGATCGTGGCGACCAACCTGACCGGCACCTTCCTGTGCACGCGCGAAGCGCTGCAGGATATGATGGCAGGCGGATGGGGTCGCATCGTCAACGTTGCGAGTACGGCCGGCCTCGTCGGCGCCCCGTACATCGCGGCGTACTGTGCCAGTAAACACGGCGTCGTGGGATTTACCCGCGCGGTCGCGGCAGAATACGCCGCAACCGAGATTAGCGTCAACGCGGTGTGCCCAGGTTATACGGAAAGCGATATGCTTTACCGAGCGATCGCGAACATCGCCGAAAAAACGGGAAGAACCGAAGCGGCCGCGCGCGAGCTCCTGGCGATCGGCAACCCTGAGGGCCGCATCGCAACCACGCAAGAGGTCGCCGATGCAATCCTCGAGCTTATCAACGACTCTCGCACCGGCCTCGCAGTGGTGATCCCAACAGCAAAAACCGTGTCATCCTGAGCGCAACGAGCGTAGCGAGCGAAGTCGAAGGACAAATGACGACGAGGTGGTTTCCGCGTCCTTCGACTACGGCGCTTCGCGCCTGCGCTCAGGATGACAGGTGGTAAGGACGAAGGGGTGGGCGCCGTGATGGGAAAGCAGTTTGCGCGGAATAAGGAGGAGTTCATACAGATCAACGTTCGTCGGGCGGTTAGCGCGCAGGATCTCGAGTCGCTGCGCGCGCGCATTCGCGTGGCGGTCGATCTGGCGATCGGCAACGGTCCCGTTCAGGCGCACCGCGCGCTCGATTCCATAGCGCCGCTCGTCGGTTTGGGTCACGGGGAAATCGATGCGCTGTTTTTTCACGCGCGCGCGATCGCACACATCAAAGCCCGCGCGATCGCCGATGGATTCGAGGCGTTCGAACGGTCGCTGGCCGCGGCCCGCGAGCATGGCGAGCCGGCGCTTTGCGCGCGCGTGTTGGTGAACTATGGCTCGGCGGCGATACAAGACGGCAACGTTGCGCTCGCGGTCGCGTGTCTGGAAGAAGCGCTCGAAACGTCGCGCCGGATCGAGGCCGCGGAGCGGCTCGCGGAGGCGCTGGAAAAATCCCACGCGCTCGGCAGCGCCAAGCCGTTCGCGATGGTGAGCCTCGCGGAGGCGCTGTTTGCGGCCGGTGACTTTCGTCGCGCAGCGGCGTTGCTTCACGAGCTGCACACCATCCGCACCAGCAATACGCAAACGCTGTTGGTTGCGGCCGCTACGGCGATTCCGCTAGGAATGATGCTCGGTGAGGAAGCCCTGTTGGATTCGAGCTGCGATCCAAGTTTGCTCGATCTCGCCTTCGCGCTGCCCGAACAGGGATTGCTCGGCCCGCTCGTCGAGTCGTTCTGCGCACTGTACGAGCACCGCGGCTGGCGCGACCAGCACGACGCGCTGCTTAATCGCAGCCTCGAGTCGCTATCGGTGCTCGATAACAGCCTGTTGCTCGGCATCCGCGCGGCGCGGCTCGGACCGGCGATGCAACTTCCGCGAATGAGCGCGCTGATGTCGCGACAGTGCGGAGCGGGAGTCTCGCCATTGCTGCGTGCTTACCAGGACCTCTTCGATAGCTTCGTCGCCGCGCGCCGCCAAATGCCGGAGCGCGCGAAGAAGCTCGCTTTGCGGGCCGAAGGCGAGTTCGCGCGAGAGAGCCGGCCCTTGATGCAGGCGCTGGCCCTGGACGCCGCCGGGCACGCGACCGGCGCTCGAGCGCTCCGCTCGCGTTGCGGGGCGCGGGTCGATGCGCTGCATCCCGTGTGGGGCGGCACGCCGATCCACCGGCGCCTGGCGACGGGGCTCACGCCGCGTGAATCCGAGGTCGCGCGGCTGGCGGCGCGCGGGGAGCCGAATCGGGCGATCGCAACCGCGCTGGGATTGAGCGAGCGGACCGTCCACCACCATTGCGAGTCGATCTTCTCCAAGCTCGGCATCCGCTCGCGTTGGCAACTCTTGCCGGCACTCGTGGAGCGGCCCGCGGCCGACTGAACTGCGGACAGAAGCATGGGCAAATTGCCCATGCGCCCGCAGGGCGGCCCGAGTAAGATCGTCGACAAAGCACCGGCGCTCGTCTGAGACGGGGGATCGACTTCTATGCGGATTGGAAAATCGGCCGCGCACCTTTTGGGGGTTTTTTCAGCCATCGGCCTTTTGGCCGGCTGCGGCGGCAGTGGCGGCTCGCAGTTTTCACGGCTGCCGGCAGCGGGCCTGAACGCTGCGAGCACGCAGCGGCTCGGGACGGACCGGCGTGGTTCGTGGATGGCGCCCGATGCCAAATCCCAAGATCTGCTCTACGTTTCCGATCTCGGAACGGATCACGTCAACGTCTATACGTATCCGGGCGGCGCGCTGAAAGGCGTGCTGACCGGTTTCTCGGCGGTGCACTACGAGTGCGTCGACGCTGCGGGAAACGTCTTCATCGCCAACGGCGACGCAAAGCAGGTGCTCGAATACGCCCATGGCGGTAAGACGCCGATAAAAACCTACACCGAGCCCGGGTTCACGCACGGCTGTTCCGTCGATCCAAAAACCGGAGACCTCGCCATCCTGCACGATCCTCCGTCGAGCGGTTACGGCGGCTTCTCGATTTATAGGCACGCGAAGGGTAAGCCCACGGAATACACGACGCCGAACGTCTTCCGCGTCTACTTCATCGGCTACGACGGCAACGGCAATCTGTTCGTCGACGGGAGCGCCTACCACTTGATGTTCGAGATCGCCGAGCTGCCGGCGGGAAGCACGACTCCGAAAGCCATCACGCTGAACCAAAACATCGTTCTTCCCGGTGCAATTCAGTGGGACGGCAAATACCTCGCGGTTGGCGATCAAGTGTCGATCTACGGGCCCTCGAAGATTTACCAGTTCTCAATCAACGGAAGCTCGGGGACCCGCGTCGGCACCACGTCGCTTGCGGATTCGTGCGACGTCCTACAGTTTTGGATCCAGGGCAAGCGCGTCATCGCCAGCAACGTCTGCGCGTCGCACGTCCTATACTTCAACTACCCCGCGGGTGGCTCGTCGACAAAGACGATCAGCGAGTCGCTTAGCGAACCGGTAGGCGTGACGGTGAGCCGGAAGTAGCGCGATCGCTGCGCTCCTAAGCGCCGTACCAGCGGAGCTCCGGCCAAATCACTGAAAGCGGCGCGATCGGATCGCGGCAGAGATAGATCGGCGCGGGTCCCTCGACGATCCACTTGTACGGTTCCGTGGACGTGCGTACGAGCGCGACGCTGCGATAGTAGCGACGCAGGCGATCGATCTGCGTCGCGCCGACGGCGACCAAGGTGCGGCCGTCGTAGCCGCGCGTTCCCCAGAGATAATAGTTGTTTTGGGTCGAGATCGGGGCGGGGAGGCCATAGCGGCTTCCGTAAAAGTCGAGCGCCGCCGCGTCGCCGTAGGTGTCGGCGTAAATCGCGGTGCCCTCACGAACGCGGGGTGGGAGCGAGAAATATTCTGCGGCGACGTCGCGCGCGAGCCGCTGCCAGCCGAATTCCTCGGCGAAGACGGGCTCGATGAGATGCGGCGGCGCACCGTCGCGCCCGGTCAAGCCGAAGCGCTGCGTGTAGGCGATCAAACCATCGACCGGCAGGACCGGCAGCGAAAGCGGCAGAGCGACGAGCGCAACGCCGCCCACGAGCGCAAAAACCGTCGCGCGCAGGCGCGCTTGGGCGCGTTCGACCCCTACGGATCCGATCGCGAGCAACGACGCATAGAAGCCGACGATGTAATAGCCTTTCGCGTCCAACAGCGTTGCGATCAAAAAGACGGCCGCGTACGCGATGCTGACGAATCGCAGATCGCGCAATGCGGTAAGGCGAAACGGCGCGATCAGCCCGGCCAACCAGATCGGAACGGCAAGCGGATTGGTGTACAGGAGCTGCTCCAGTACGAAAGCCTCCGCGTTGCTCGCCCAGTCACGATACTCCAACGCAAAGCCGGCCGCGAAGGCCGGGCGATGGATTGCGTCGCCGCGCAGCACCTCGACGAACGGCCATCCATGAAACGCTTGCCACATCAAGTTCGGAGCGAGCAACAGCAGCGCCAGTCCGCAGGCGTATAGCGGATACGCCGAACGCAGCACGCGCCGTTGCTTCGTTGCGAGCAAGCCGGCGGCGAGCCCCACGATTGGCAGCAGCATCGAGTACTTCCCGTAAGCACCGAAGGCCGCCACGACGCCGAGCCATCCCCACCGTGCCGGGTCTCCTGGACCGCGCACGATGCGAATCGTGAGATAGATCGCGAGAGTCCAGAAAAGCGGTTCGAAGGACGTCGTCGTCAGCGTGTTGCCCAGCAGCAAGTACGCGGGCATCAGCAGGGTTGCGATGCCGGCGAGCAGCTGAGCGAAGCGCCCTCCCCCCAGCTCGCGCGCGAGCCTGACCGCGAGATACACCGTCAGCGCGGCTGCCGCGATCGGAAGCGCGCGCAACGCGAGGAGCGAGTACCCCGCCGGCGCGGCGAGCAGCGCGGCCACCGCCACGAACGGCGGCTGATCGACGTAGCCCCAGGCCAGGTGTTTCGAGCACGCGATGAAGTACAACTCGTCGCGGAAGTAGCCGTACCGCCACGCCGTTGCGATGTGAAGAAGCGCGGTTAGGATTGCGAGGGCTGCGGCGATCACGCGGTGCGGCGCGCGAGAACCATCAAGCTCAGGGCAAAGCCGCACACGCCGGACCAGATCCACGAGCCGAGTGCGATGTTCCAATCCCACCAGATTCGGTCGCTCAGCAGCGTGCCCACAAGGTAGATGCCGATGTACGTCATCGGTAACCCTATGGCAAAGATTCGAAACGCTCGAGTCTTGCCGAACGCGGGATGCGGGTCAAAAAGTGCGACGAAGGCGTCGGCGAGGATGCCGGCGATCAAGGATTGCGCGATGGTAACGGCTAGCAACGGGGTCTCGTTGGTGAACGCCGCGGCTGCCGGGATATTGCCGATCAGCAAGAGGATGGTGAACATTCCAGGGCACGGGTGCATGCGCGAGACGAGCCAAAGCGCAAAACCCGCGATCAGCGTGCTTTGGAAGATCACGATGAGAACGCCCGTTGCAACCTTGTAATAGCCGATCGCAAGCGCCGTGAGATAGTGCGAGTTAAAAGGTACGATGGGCGGCGGAGCGTTCGTATGCCCGGCTGCGGGATCGAAGGCGTATGCCGTTCCGAAATGGGCGAGGATCAGCCACGTCGCTAGCCCGAGAGCCAACGGCAGTTGGCGGCCGAGCGTCGTCGAATGGGCGCGATCCGCCAGTACGGAACGGATCGGCCCGCTCGAGAAGAAGAAGATTCCTAGCCCCAGGATCTGATGCGTTGGGCTAAGGAGCGCGTCAACGCCTTCTTCGATCCCCAGGACGTGATGCCAGATCATGTCGCCAATCCCGCCTAGGGCGAAGATCGGAATGCCGAGCAGAGCTAAACGATACGGCCGGGGGAGAGAGTTGGACCACGTGTAGCCCAGACTGTGGTTGCGTAGCCCGAACGCGAGGATGACGAATGCCAGAGCCAGCATCCCGGAATAGAACACGGCGTGGTACGGCGTAAAGAAGCTCTCCACGGGGACGTGGCCGTGCGCCCAGGCGTCCAAAAAGAAGCCGCCTGAAATCCAGACTCCGCAGACGCCGATTGCATAGTCCAGCACGAGACTTCGCGGAGCGGCGTGCTGCAGCATGAGAAAGGGCCTTACGCGGGAATGTGCGAGGCGCCTTCTCACCAGCAGGTGGCGTGCTGGCGCATTCCGTACGAGTTCTGACGTGCTTCTTCGCATCGGAGCGCTCGGTCTTGCGGTGCTGCTGCCGGGATGCATGTCGCGTCCGTCGGGGATTCCGCCCAATGCCACGATCGGACCACAGGTGCTGCCAAGTCCGCGGATCGAGCCGAACGATGCGCTGCCTCGGATACTCGCGATGCGCTTCTCGTCGCTCGACGTTCACCGCGGCGAACCGTGGTCGGGAGCTTTCATTACCGGCACGAACGTGGCGAGCATCGAAGTTCGGACGAACCTGTTCTCGATCAACGTCCCGCATCGCAGCCCCGGGCGATTTAGTTTCACGCTCCACGTCCTCGACGTCCCACCGATCTTCGTACGAGCCTATCGCCTTCGCGTGATAGCGCGCAACAGCGCTGGGAACACGTACGAAGAGGATCTGCCGTTCCGCATTCGATGACTCAGGCTCGTTACGACAGGTCGGAAAACGTGATGTCGATCACGCTAGACGGACCGCCGCGCAAGAATGCCTTGACCTTCGAGCTCTACGCCGAGCTGCGGGACCGGTTTCGGGCCCTAAACGACGATCGCGAGGTCAAAGCGGTGCTCCTCACCGGAGCCGGTGGGGATTTTTGCTCCGGAGGCGATGTCGGTGAGATCATCGGGCCGCTGACCCGACGGGATTCGCAGGGACTCCTCGAGTTCACGCAGATGACCGGCGACCTGGTCAAAGCGATGCGGGCGTGTCCGCAGCCAATCGTGGCCGCGGTGGATGGGGCATGTGCCGGTGCCGGCGCCATTCTCGCGATGGCCAGCGACTTGCGCTTCGGGACCGAACGCTCGCGCGTTGCGTTTCTGTTCGTCCGCGTTGGTTTGGCCGGCTGCGACATGGGCGCGTGCGCGATGCTGCCGCGCATCATCGGGCTCGGACGAGCGAGCGAGCTGCTCTACACGGGACGCGCGATGTCCGGGACGCAGGCATTCGAGTGGGGCTTTTACAACGAACTTTGCATGCCCGAAGCTTTGCTGCCTCGCGCGGGGGAGATCGCGCGCGGCATCGCGCGCGGGCCGACTCTCGCGCACGCGATGACCAAACGCATGCTCAAGCACGAGTGGGCGTTGCCGCTCGACGAAGCGATTGACGCCGAAGCGCAGGCACAAGCCGCGTGCATGGAGAGCAACGACTTCCGCCGTGCGTATGAGGCCTTCATGGCCAAACGCGCGCCCCAGTTCGAAGGGAATTAAGGCCGATAATGGACCAGTCTGTGGCCTTCGACTCCGCTCAGGGCAGGCTCCGCGGAAGGCTCGAATGGCCGTTTTTCGACGAAGAGCATCGAGCTTTCGCCGTGGCGCTGGAGCGCTGGGTGGATCGGGCCGACGTGCTCGACGACGAACGCAAAGTTGACGCGAGCTGCCGCGCGTGGGTGCGCGCGTTGGCCGAAAACGGCTGGCTGCGTGCCTGCGTACCGGGCACCTTCGGTGGCGTGCGCGCGGGACTCGACGTGCGTACGCTGTGTCTCGCCCGTGAAACGCTCGCGTACCGTTCGGCATTGGCCGACTTCTCTTTTGCGATGCAAGGCCTGGGAAGTGCTCCCATCGCCCTTTTTGGCAACGCCGACCTTCAAAAGCGTTACCTTCCCAACGTCGCCATCGGGCGATGCGTGGCGGCCTTCGCGCTGTCGGAACGGGAAGCTGGTTCGGACGTCGCCGCGCTGGCGACGACGGCGCGCCGCGATGGCGACGCTTACGTCATCGACGGCGAAAAGACGTGGATTTCCAACGCCGGCATCGCGGATCTCTACGTCGTGTTCGCGCGCACCTCAAGCGATGGCGCGAAAGGCCTGACGGCCTTCGCGGTCGATGCGGCGACACCCGGATGTTCGTCGGGCAAACGAATCGAGACGATGTCTCCGCATCCGCTCGGGACGCTGCGCTTCGAGCGCGCGCGCATACCGGTGGCTTGCCGCATCGGCGAGGAAGGCGAAGGCTTCAAGATCGCGATGGCAACGCTGGACGTGTTTCGGAGCACGGTCGGCGCCGCCGGGGTGGGGTTCGCACGCCGCGCGCTGCGGGAATCGGTCGAACACGCAAAATCACGCAAGCTTTTCGGCGCGCCCCTGGCGTCGCTGCAGCTGACGCAGGCCGCGATCGCCGCGATGGCGACGGACGTCGACGCAAGCGCGCTGCTCGTCTATCGAGCCGCGTGGATGAAAGACCTCGGCCGCCCCAGGGTGACGCTCGAGTCGGCGATGGCAAAATGGTTCGCAACGGAAGCGGCGGGCCGGGTTTGCGATCGAGCCGTGCAGTTGTTCGGGGGCCGAGGCGTCACACGCGGCGAGGTCGTCGAGCGGCTCTATCGCGACGTGCGCGCGCTGCGCATTTACGAGGGCGCCAACGAAATCCAACAGATCGTCATCGCGAAGCAGCTCTTGGAAAACTAGGGCGTCGAGTCATGCGCACCACGCCGTACCGAGATTCTTTCGCGCAAGAAAATCTGCCCTCGCCCGAACAAATGCCGATGCTCCTCTTCGAGGGACGGCAATATCCCGAGCGCATCAACGCGGCCACGGCGCTGCTCGATCGGCAGGTTCAGAAATGGGGCGGCGACCGGCGCTGCATCCTCACGCCGAATGGCGAGGCTTGGAGCTACGCGCGACTGCTGGAGGCGGCCAATCGCGTCGCACGCGTGCTGACCGAAGATTTGCGGCTGGAACCGGGAAACCGCGTCTTGCTCCGCGCGCCTAATACGCCGATGCTGGCGGCGTGTTGGTTTGCAGTCCTCAAGGCGGGCGGCATTGCGGTGACCACGATGCCGCTCTACCGCGCGACCGAACTGCGTTTCATGCTGGAGAAAGCGGCGGTCGAGCATGCGCTGTGCGACGTGCGCCTGCGCCGTGAACTCGAGCGCGCGTGCGAAGGGCATTCGGGCGTCCGAATCGCGTATTTCCACGACGATTCGAGCTCGCCGGGTTCGCTGGAAGCGATGATGGCCGCGAAACCGTCGGACTTCGACAACCTGGAAACGCGGGCCGAAGACGTTGCCATCATCGCCTTCACGTCGGGAACGACCGGGACGCCCAAGGCCGCGATGCACTATCATCGCGACCTGCTGGCGATCTGCGACACGTACTGCGCCCGCGTGCTCCAGCCTGGAAGCGACGATCTCTTCTGCGGCAGCCCGCCGTTGGGGTTTACGTTCGGCCTTGGCGGACTGCTGCTCTTCCCACTGTCCGTCGGGGCGGCGACGCTGTTGCTCGAGAAGGCCGGTCCGGCCGAATTGCTGCAGGCGGTCGATGCGTGCGGCGTCACGACGCTCTTCACGGCGCCGCTGGCCTATCGCGCGATGGCGCGTGCGTTGGAGCCCTACGACATCTCGACGCTGCGCACGTGCGTGTCGGCCGGAGAAACTCTGCCGCCGGCGGTTTGGCACGAGTGGTGCGCCAAGACGGGCCTCAAAATTCTCGATGGCATCGGCAGCACCGAGATGCTGCACATCTTCGTAGGCTCTCCCGAGTCCGAAGCGCGCGCGGGATCCACCGGGCGCGTCGTTCCGGGCTACGTCGCGGAGGTACACGATGAAGCCGGCAGCCCCGTGCCCGACGGCGTCGTCGGGCGGCTCGCGGTGCGAGGCCCGACCGGATGCAAATATCTCCGAGACGAGCGCCAGAAGATCTACGTACAGGAAGGCTGGAACTACCCCGGCGACGCTTACCGGCGCGACGCGGACGGCTACTTCTGGTACGTCGCGCGCGTGGACGACATGATCGTTTCCGCCGGCTATAACATTTCAGGCCCCGAGGTCGAACAGACGCTGATCGCGCACGCGCACGTCAAAGAGGTCGCGGTCGTAGCGAAACGCGATCCGCACCGGGAGACGCATCTGGTCAAGGCCTTCATCGTGCTGGTCGAGGGCTGTACCGCGGACGACGCAAAGGCCGAGGAGTTGCGCGAATTCTGCATCCGCCAGATTGCGCCGTTCAAAGCGCCTCGTGAAATCGAGTTCGTAGCCGCGCTTCCCCGAACCGAAACTGGAAAACTCCAACGCTACAAGTTGCGCGAGAGCGTCGACCGATCGTAGAGCGAGTAGCGGCTTCGAAACGTCCCCTGGTGGACGCTCTACGATCGGTCAGAAGACGCTTTTGGCAGCACGGCCGTCGCCTCAATTTCCACTTTGGCGCCTTCTTCGAGAAGACCCGCGACCTGAACCAACGCCATTGCGGGGTAGTGTTCGCCGACGATCTCGCGGTAGGCCGCGCCCAGTTCTTTGAGCGAGGCCCGGTACTCGCTTTTGTCGGTGACGTACCAGGTGAGGCGGATCAGATGCTCTGCGTTGCCGCCGGCGGCGCGCACCACCGCCATGACGTTGCTCAGCGCCTGACGCGCTTGTTCGGCGAAATTCTCGGAGACGAGCTCGTTGCGCTCGTTCCAACCGATCTGGCCCGAGATCGCGAGGTGGCGGCCTTCCGCCAGGACGCCGTTGGAGTAGCCGCTCGGGCGAGGCCAACCGGGCGGATTGATCGCCTGGCTCATGCGAAGTCCGCGGCGCTGGTGCGATCGACGCCGGTGGTTGCGCCGGAAATTCGTAGGACCAGCGTGAGCGCGATGCTGATCAGCAGGTTCACCGCCAGCGAGTAGAGCGCGATGAAACCCGTAAGCGAAGCGCCGAAGGCATGCAGCGTAAAGTTGGACGTAAAGCCGCTTTCGTAAGCCATGCCGCAGCTCACGATCAGGCCGCTCGCCCATCCGGCCAGCAGCGCTTTGGGATGAAACCAACGTGTCCAAAGTCCGAAGACGAAGGCGGGAAAAATCTGGAGCATCAAGGCGCCTCCTAACAGCTGGAAATCAATTGCATACGGAACCGGAACGAAGAAGACGAAGAGCAAAGCTAACGCGGCAATTGCGATCGTCACGATCTTGGCGGTGGCGGTTTCGACGGACGAGCGTTGCGGCGAGAACTCGCGAAAGACGTTGCTTGCGAAAAGGTTTGCCGCGCCAATGCACATGATGGCGGCGGGCACGAGCGCGCCGATCACGATGGCCGCATCCGCGAGCCCCGTAAACCAGGAGGGAAAGTAACGGGCGAAGAGCAGCGGCACGACGCTGCTGGCATCCTTTGGGGCGATGCCGGCCGAGAGCGCGCAGTACCCGAGCAGCGCCAGTAACCCGAGGAGCAGCGAATAGATTGGCAGCAAGGCGGCGTTTCGCCGAATCACTTCGCGGCTTCGCGCAGCCAGAACGCTCGTTATCGAATGCGGGTAAATGAAGAGCGAAAGCGCGGATCCGAATGCCATCGTCGCGTAGGTAAAGTACTGGGATGGCGCAAGGTAGATGGAGGAGGGGTGCGGCCGGCTCGCCAGCCGTGCGGCGGAGGTGGCGAAGACGTGCGCCCAGCCGCCCAAGCGCGACGGAATCACGACCAATGCGGCGATTACCGTGGCGTAGATCAACGTGTCCTTGACGAACGCGATCAGCGCGGGCGCCCGCAGGCCGCTCGTGTACGTGTACGCCGCGAGCAAAACGAACGCAATCGTGAGCGCGGGCAGCGCTCCGCCGGCGCCGAGTAAACCGAACTGAGCGAAAACCGCGCGCATCCCGACGAGCTGCAGGGCGATATACGGTAACGCCGCCGCAACCCCGGTCCAAGCTATCGCAAGTTCCAGCGTCCGGTCGCCAAAGCGGTCTCGAACGAAGTCCGCCGCAGTCACGTAGCCGCGCCGGCGCGCGATACCCCAAAATCGACTCAACACGACCAGCGCGATCGGGTAGCTGATCGTCGCGTACGGGACCGCGAAAAAGCCCAAGGCGCCCACGCCATATACGAGCGCCGGCACGGCGATGAAGGTGTAGGCGGTGTAGAGGTCACCGCCGAGCAAGAACCAGGAAACGACGGTCCCGAAGCTCCGGCCGCCCAGAGCCCATTGCTCGAGGTCGGCGAGATTTCCGCGTCCCCAGCGCGCTGCGAGAAACCCCAAAACGGTAACGCCCGCAACGGCGACCGACAGGACGACGCCGGCGCTAGACACCGTTGCGGTCTCGGGTGAGAACGACGACGGCGCCGAGCAGCGCCGCGGTGACGAGCACCCAGCCGAGCTGATACCAATAGAAGAACGGCATTCCAAAGAGCGTCGGACGGGCGTGATTGTAGAGCGGGGGCAGCAGCGTTCCGATGAACGGCAGCAGCAACAGCAGATACCATCCGCGGCGATGCATGCCGGGCTCGTTTCGCAGAGCTGCGCTATGAGCCTGTCGCTGGCGAGCGCTCGATAAAGGGTCGATCACCACGCGAATCAAACAACCCACAAGCTCGGAGGACATCTAAAAGCGAAAGGGGCTTAACCGTGTCCGTAACTCAACCCCCGGAAAAAGCGCCGTTTGGGCTGGAACCGAACGTCGCGGCCGGACTTGCGTACTTGTTCTGCCTGCTCGGCGGCATCGTTATGCTCGTTGGCGGAGGGACGAACCGATTCGTGAAGTGGGCGGCGGCTCAGTCCATCGTGATCTGGGCATTCTACTTCATACTCTCGTTCGTATTGAGCTTTATTCACCTCTGGCTGCTCTACCCGATTCTATGGATCCTCGCGCTCGTCGTTTGGCTTTGGACGACCATCAGTGCTTTCCAAGGCAAAGAAGTGCGCGTGCCGGGAATCGACAGCATCACGCAGAGCGTCTTTAAGTCTCAGCTCTCGTAGGGCCGCTAGAGCTCCGAGCGGGAAGCCTCAGCCGCAACAAGGGGCGCTCGAAGCCGTAGGTCACCAGCGCCGCTTGCGCGATTGTAATTGCGAACGCGCAAGCGGTGTAGCGTTCCTGCCACGTCCTATCCTGGTGCGGATCGCCGGCGTAAGCGGGAATCTGATGCCAGAACAACTCTCGAGCGATCAACTGGTGGTACAGATAGAGGTTGTACGAAATCGTCGCTAGGAATCGCAGGGGCGGGTTGTCGAGCAGGATCTGCCACCATCGTGGGCTCGTCAGCGAACCTAGTGCGACGATCAAAAACGCGACACCCAGCAGCGGGCGCCTGTCGATCTGCCAGACGCCGGCCCACTGATCGTGAAGACTGTAGCCATAGAGGTTTTCCAAGAGCGCCAACAGTGCAACGATCCCGATTAGCGCAATCGCCGGGGAGACGTTCGTAGCGCGCGACGCGCGCCAGCGGTCGCCGAAGCGCGCGAACGCATGCGCCCCGATCATACCGAACGCAAAGATATCTAGATATCCCGGCAGGTTCTCCTCGTACTGCGCGAAGAGCGTGTCGTAACAGCATTGCGCCATCGCGGCCCGCCAGATCCACGCGATCGCGATCATCCCGGCGGCCGTAATCCAGGGTTGGCGCTTGAAGCACGCCCAGATCAACGGGAAGAAGCAGTAGAACTCGACTTCGACGGCGAGCGTCCACAGGACGCCGTTGATGCTGCCGAAGCGAGCGGGAAACCAGGTATGGATGAAGAGCAGGTGCGTCAAGACGTCGAGAACGGGGGACGCGTAGGGCTGCACTTGAGCGTAGCCGATGGCGTAAGCCACGGCGATGGACAGCACGTACGAGGGCACGATTTTGATGAAGCGGCGCCAGGCGAAATTGCCCCAGGCCGGCTGCGGTCGCCGGTGGAGCGTCGCGCGAACGAACGGATACGAGATGACGAACCCGCTCAGAAAGAAGAAGAGCTGAACGCCGACGAAGCCCGTCGCCGGCAGGAAGGCTAGCCAGGGCGGAGTCGCTAGCCAGGCAATCTCCCAGACGTGATACCAGAGGACGAGCAGCACGGCGACGCCGCGCAGGCCGTCGAGTACGCCGAGCCGCGGCTCTTCATGAAGCGTCCCACTCGCCGCCATGGCGCGCAGATACGGGTTTCGGAGCGGCAAGCTCCTCTACGGCGCGCCTGTCCGCGCGGTAGCCTGCCTGCCGGTTGCCGCTTCAGGATTTGACGCGAAAATCGGCCCTTGGTATAGTTGAGGCTCGGTCCCACCTGCGGGTGAGGCCGTTGTTTGTGTGCGTTCGCTTTTCCAGGAGATCCGAGCCAGCTTTGCCGACCATAAACCAACTGGTGCGCCGCGGGCGCGAAAAGACCGAGCAAAAGGTCAAAACGAGGGCGTTCCGAGTCATTCTCACGGGGCCGAAGCCGGGCCATCCGGATCTGCCGACGCGCACGTTCGAAGTCGCGGGCAATCCTCAGCGGCGCGGGGTATGCACCCAAGTCAAGACGGTGACGCCGAAGAAGCCGAACTCGGCGCTACGCAAAGTTGCGCGCGTTCGGCTGACCAACGGTGAAGAGGTCACCGCCTACATCCCCGGCATTGGTCACAACCTCCAGGAGCACTCGGTGGTCCTCGTGCGCGGCGGCCGCGTCAAGGATCTGCCGGGCGTTCGCTATCACATCATTCGCGGCACGCTTGATACGGCCGGCACGGCCAATCGCAAGCAAGGCCGTTCGAAATACGGCGCCAAGCGCGAGAAAAAGAAGTAACGATGCCTCGTAAAGGTCCCGCACCCAAGCGGCAGATACTGCCCGACGGGCGCTTCAACTCAAAAGTGCTGGCGCGCTTCATCAATAAGGTAATGCTATGCGGTAAGAAGTCGACCGCCGAGCACATCACTTATGGCGCGCTCAATATCGTGGCGGAGAAGACCGGCCGCGATCCGATGGAAGTGTTTTCGCAGGCGCTCTCCAATGCGATGCCGCTGGTCGAGGTTCGGCCGCGCCGCGTCGGTGGCGCCACGTATCAGGTACCGATGGAAGTTCGGCCCGACCGTCGCCAAGCGATGGCGATGCGTTGGCTAATTGGTTTCGCGCGCTCGCGCGGTGGCCGCTCGATGGAAGAAAAACTGGCCGGCGAGCTGCTCGATGCTTCCAACAACACCGGCGCTACGATCAAGAAGCGTGAAGACACGCACAAGATGGCCGAAGCGAACAAAGCTTTTGCCCATTATCGTTGGTAATAAGTTCTAGACTAACACCATGGCAGTAAGGGAATATCCGCTCGAACGCACGAGGAATATCGGCATTGCGGCGCACATCAACGCCGGCAAGACGACCTGTACCGAGCGCATCCTCTTCTTCACCGGGCGCGTGCACAAAATGGGCGAGGTCCATGACGGTGCAGCCACGATGGATTGGATGGTTCAGGAGCAGGAGCGCGGCATCACGATTACGTCGGCCGCGACCGCTACGACGTGGCGCGATACGCGCATCAATATCATCGATACTCCCGGTCACGTGGACTTTACGGTCGAGGTCGAGCGCTCGCTGCGCGTGCTCGATGGCTTGGTCGCGCTCTTCGATTCCGTTGCCGCCGTGCAGCCGCAATCCGAGACGGTTTGGCGACAGGCGAACAAGTATAAGGTTCCGCGAATCATCTTCGTCAATAAGATGGACCGCGTTGGTGCGGATTTCTTCAACGTCGTCGAAAAGATTCGGGAACGGCTCGGAGCCCGCGCGGTTCCGATTCAGGTCCCAATAGGCGCCGAAGATAAGTTTCAGGGCGTCGTCGATCTCTTCACGATGAAGAAGGTTGTCTACACCGACGACTTGGGCTCGACGACGGGCCAGGAAGACGCGACGGGTGAGCTGCGCGAGCTCGCGATGGAATGGCGCCAGCACTTGGTGGAAGCCATCGCCGAACAAGACGACGAGCTGCTGGAGATGTTCTTCGAAGGCAAAGAGCTGCCGATAGATCGCATGAAAACGGCGCTGCGCAAAGCGACGATCGAGGGCACGGTGCTGCCGATGCTGTGCGGATCGGCATTCAAGAACAAGGGCATTCAGCCGCTGCTGGACGCGGTGGTCGATTACATGCCCTCGCCCTTGGAGGCCAAGGCCATCGTCGGACGCGATCCCAAAACCGGCGATGAGCTCGCTCGCAAGCCGGACGATGCGCAGCCGTTCTGTGCCTTAGCCTTCAAGATCGCGACCGATCCTTACGGGAACCTTACGTATTTTCGCGTGTACTCGGGCGTCCTAAATAAAGGCAGCTACGTGTTGAACTCGCGGAGCGGTCGCAAGGAACGAATCGGCCGAATTCTACGCATGCACGCAAACCATCGCGAGGATATCGATTCCATCGGCGCGGGCGACATCGCCGCGGCCGTTGGACTTTCCGATACCCGTACCGGGGATACGCTCTGCGACGAACGCTCGCCGATCTCGTTGGAGTCGATAACGTTCCCCGAACCGGTGATTCATCAAGCCATCGAACCCAAGAGCAAGGCCGATCAGGACAAGCTTGGCCTCGCGCTCGCACGGCTGGCACAGGAAGATCCCACGTTTCGCATGCGAACCGACGAGGAAACGCAGCAGACCATCATCGCCGGGATGGGCGAGTTGCATCTCGAGATCATCCTGGATCGTTTGCGTCGCGAGTTCAAAGTCGAGGCGAACGTTGGCAAGCCACAGGTTGCGTATAAAGAAGCGATTACCAAGACCGTTGAAAAGGAAGGCCGCTTCGTGCGCCAGACCGGCGGCAAGGGTCAGTACGGCGACGTCTGGCTGCGCGTCGCGCCGCAACCGCCCGGCACCGGCTTTATCTTCGAGTGGAAGATCGTCGGCGGCTCGGTACCCAAAGAGTACTCAAAGGCGATTCAAGAGGGCGTACGCGAGTCGGCTCAAAGCGGCGTGCTTGCCGGCTTTCCGGTGATGGACTTTAAAGTCGAGGCCTTCGATGGCTCCTACCATGAGGTGGACTCGTCGGAAATGGCCTTTAAGATCGCGGCTTCGATGGCATGGAAGGAAGCCAACCGGTCGGCGGGGCCGATTTTGCTGGAACCGATCATGAAGGTCGAGGTCACGACGCCGAAAGAGTACATGGGCGCGATCAACGGCGATCTCAGCCGTCGCCGCGGCGCGATTCATGCCACCGAAGAGGCTCCAGGGGGCGCGCAGGTGATTACGGCCCACGTACCGCTTTCCGAGATGTTCGGATACGCGACGGACATGCGATCGGCGACCCAGGGACGCGCGACGTACACCATGGAGTTCGCGCACTACGAAAAGGCGCCGAAAAGCGTCGAGGAAGAAATTGTGGCGAAGGCCGCTGGCAAGAAATTGGCACCGGCCTGAGCAAGTGGGAGCGGCGTTGACAGGGTATCGTTGCGCCTGATAGTATTCCGTGGTCGTGCGCCCTCTGCCCTGAGCGAAAGCCGAAGGGTGGGGGCGTTTACCGCGTAAAGCGGCTAAAGCCAGGCAGGACGCCTGGCTCCGTGTACTTAGTGACCTACACCCCTAGGGGGTCCCACGCCGCGGAGTGGCGTGGGGGCGCGCAGCCGAGTTTCCGGAGCGAAGCTCCGGAAGCGAAAGGCGAAGTGCCAAAGCATTGCGCGCAGTGCAATGCGTTATGAAAGGAAAGAGATGGCGAAGCAAAAGTTCAATCGTAACAAACCGCACGTAAATATCGGCACGACCGGTCACGTCGACCACGGTAAGACGACGTTGACCGCGGCAATCATGCATTGCCTTTCGACCGAGGGCCTGGCGCAAAAAGTCGGCGTCGATCAGATCGACAACGCGCCGGAAGAAAAAGAACGCGGAATTACGATCGCCATCTCACACCAGGAGTATGAGACGCCCAAGCGTCACTACGCGCACGTCGATTGCCCCGGTCATGCGGACTATATCAAGAACATGATCACCGGCGCGGCCCAAATGGACGGCGCGATTCTCGTCGTGGCCGCGACGGACGGCCCGATGCCCCAGACGCGGGAGCACATCCTGCTCATGCGCCAGGTCGGCGTTCCCCGCATCATCGTCTACCTTAATAAGGTCGACATGGTCGACGACGAGGAGCTGCTCGAGCTGGTCGAAATGGAGATCCGCGAGTTGCTCTCCAAGTACGAGTTCCCCGGCGACGATACGCCGATCATTCGCGGCTCGGCCCTGAAGGCACTGAACTCGAGCGGCAAGCGCGGCGACCCCGACGCGGATGCGATCTTCAAGCTCATGGAGACCGTGGACGATTACATCCCCGAGCCGCAACGCGAAGTGGACAAGCCCTTCCTGATGCCGGTCGAGGACGTCTTCACCATTACGGGCCGTGGAACGGTCGGCACCGGTCGCGTGGAGCGCGGTCAGGTGAAGGTCGGAGAAGAGGTCGAGATCGTCGGCCTGAAAGAGGAGACGAAGAAGACCGTCGTCACGGGCATCGAGATGTTCCGCAAGCTCCTCGACTCCGGTATCGCCGGCGATAACATCGGCGTCTTGCTTCGCGGCATCGACCGCAACGAGATCGAACGCGGCCAAGTCATCGCGAAGCCCGGGTCCGTGAAACCGCACAAGAAGTTCAAGGCGGAATGCTACGTCCTCTCAAAAGACGAGGGCGGCCGGCACACGCCGTTCTTTGCAAACTATCGGCCGCAGTTCTATTTCCGCACGACCGACGTCACCGGGACGATCAAGCTGCCCGAGGGCGTCGAAATGGTCATGCCGGGCGACAACGTTCAAATGGACGTCGAGCTCATCACGCCGATCGCATGCGAGGAAGGCCTCCGCTTCGCGATCCGTGAGGGCGGCAGAACCGTCGGTGCCGGCGTCGTCACCGCCGTCTCCGAATGAACAAGTTGTCATAAACCAGACTTTGTCATCCTGACCCTTCGACTCGGCGCAAATGCGCCTCGCTCAGGACCGCGCTCCGCGCGGGCGCTAAGGAAAAAATCTTTGTCATCCTGAGCCCTTCGACTACGGCGCTTCGCGCCTTCGCTCAGGATAAACTCCGCGAGCGAAGTCGAAGGACGAAGGGCGAAGGACCACGGACGAACGGCGAAGAACGCAGCGAATATCCCAATCGAGCTCCTTGCAAACTGAACATCTAACGTAGGAAACATGGCGAAGCAAATGATTCGCATACGCCTCAAGGCGTATGACCACAAAGTCTTGGATCAATCGGCGGAGCGCATCGTCGAGACGGCAAAGCGCACCGGCGCCTTCGTCAGCGGCCCCGTGCCGCTTCCGACGGAGATCAACCGGTTCTGCGTGCAGCGCTCTACCAACAACGACAAGAAGTCGCGCGAGCACTTCGAGATGCGGACGCACAAGCGCCTGATTGATATTCTTCAGGCCTCGCCGAAGACGATGGACGCGCTGATGCACCTGGACCTCCCCGCGGGCGTCGATATCGAGCTGAAGGCCTAGCTCTCAGCGAATTGCCATTTTTAGACCCGGAGCTGCAAGCTTCGGGCTTTTTCTTTTGAAATAGGTCCTGGGCACCTCGCCATCGCTTGGAGGAATACCATGGACACCAAATCCGGCTACCTCGGGACCATGATCGCGCTCGCCACCGTAGCCTTCGGCCTCATCGCGGCCGGAGCGTGGAACAAGTTCATCAGCGACATGATTGCGCTGTTCCTGAAACCCGGCAGCGGCGTGCTGGCCGAGTTGATCTACGCCATTATCGTGACGATCCTGGCAATAGTCGTCGTTCAGGCTCTAGCTAAACTCGCCGAAAAACAGGCCGCGCTGGCAGGCAAATTGCCGTTCGCCAAAAAGCCGCAAGAATAGCCGCCGTCGCCGAGCCTAGAGCGTAATCCGGTAACGCAGCGCCTTGCCGTCGCCGTAGGCGGCGATCTTTTCGAATGTTTCGATAAGCATTCCGCCGTTGGCGAGGATGACACGTTGCGACGGGACGTTTTCGAGGTCGGCGACGACTTCGACATACGGTAAACCGACGCGGCGCGCTTCCGGAAGCATCAGCTGTAGGGCGGTCGTAGCGTAGCCGCGCCGGCGTTTCCAGGGCACCACGCCATAGCCGATGTGCCCCAGGCACCAAGGCGGCAGCTCAGGGGTTCCGGATTGCCAGCGCAGGCCGATGCTGCCGGCAAAATCGCCGTCCCATAGCCAGCGTTGGAATCCGGGGATCCGCAGGACCGTCGAACCGTCCGGCAGTCTAATTGGAGAGACATTTGCCGCGGGATCGTTGCGGCGCTCGAGGAACGCCGCCTCGTCGGACTCGACCTCGCGAAGCTCTTCGAGCCGCGCCGAGGGACCGTGCGCGCTGGGCGAATACCCACGTCGCAACGCCGCAACGTACGACGGCAAATACGCTGCCGCGGGCTTGACGAGAGACGGCGTCAGCTCGGCGCTGTCTCGGTCCGCTTGGGTGCTTTACCTGCGCGAATTTTGAAGGCGAGTTCGGGGCGGTGCTGGAGCGGCGGATAAACATGCGCGCGCACTTCGAAGCCGGTCTTCTCCAAGCCAAGTCGCAGCGCGGCTTGCTGAATGCCGTGCAAAATCGCGGCGTTCAGCGTCTCGTCGGCAACTCCCAGATGCATCAGGCTATCGACGTTGTCTTTCTTGGAAAGCAGCGTCAGCCGAATCTCACCGGAAACGCGTTGCGATTCGTTTTCCTCGTCGACGGGATCGTGAAAAACGACGACGTGGCGATCCTCGTACACGACTTCGTTGCCGGTTACGAGGTGTTCCCACGATTTTGGTTCCTTCGGCCATCTCGGCTCGGCACCCAGAACGTCGGCGGGCGTAATCTTCTTGGCGCGGGCGGCGCTCATGCGCGCAGCTTCACCATCTCCAAGAGGACGCCTGCCTGTGCTGACTGAAGCCAGCGCGCATGGCACACTGGATTTCAGAAATGATCTCCGGCCCGGAACAGCGCGTGTGGGAAAAGCCCGATCCGGAGCATACGTTTCGCGGGCGATTGGACGGCACGCGAGAGCGGTTGGATGAAGTCGTCTATCAGGACGACGATGTGTTTGCGTTCCGGCACAACATCGATCGAACCAAGGGCGAATGGTGGGAAATCCACGTCGTCATCATCCCCAAAAAATGGGTACCGACGATTCTGGATCTAGGCCTTGGCGACGCCGGCATCTGGCATCGGCTCATCGCGGGCGTTCAGAAAGTGGCGCTCGCATTGGGTCTTTACGAGAAGGGGTTTATGATCCGCATGGGCGTGCTTCCGCCGTACCAGCACACGGAGCACGTGCACATCCACATCCTCTCCGGTAAGCACACTTCCCCGGTAGTGGACGGGCCGATTCCGGATGTCGGGTGAAAGCCGTCCATCCCTGACGAGTGTGGCGCTAACCTTCGCAGCGATTTCCTCGACCGCGTTCGGGGGCGGTCAAAAGGCGAGCATTCGTCAGCAGGTCATTGCGCGTGGCTGGTTGGACCGCGAACGCTTCATGGATGGTCTGGAAATCGCGCAGGTCCTACCAGGCCCCAACATTTTGAATCTGGCGATCTACTGCGGGCAAAAGGTCCGAGGTTTTCCCGGCGCGGTTGCGGCGTTCGTCGGTGCTAGCGTTCCACCATTCGTCATCGTCCTGATCGCCGGAGCGCTCTATTTCAAGTTCGCATCGAACCCGTACGTGCAAGGCGTGCTGCGCGGTTGTGCCGCGGGCGCGGTCGGATTGACGATCGGCAACGCCTTGGAACTGACCTGGGACGAGCGCGGCGATTGGATTCGGATTGCATTGCTCGTCGTTACCGCGTTAGTCGTGTCGTTTCTGAAGATGCCGCTGCTGCTCGTGCTGGTGATCTTTGGAGGCGCCGGAATAGCGCATGAATACGTTCAGTCGCGCAGGCGTGCCCAATGAACGATAGCTTAAGGACGATGCTGCACCTGCTGTGGACATTCGCGCAACTTTCGGTCCTGGGCTTCGGCGGCGGCAAAGGAATCATTCCGCAGATGCACGAGGACGCGGTAAGCCGCTACCATTGGGTCACATCGCAGCAGTTCACGCAGTTCTATACGATCGGTAAGCTGGTGCCGGGGCCGACGACGATCTTCGCGGCCCTGATCGGCTACGCCGCCACGCCGGGCCGGCCGCTGCTCGGTGCCGCCGCCGCGGCGCTCGCGATGTTCCTTCCGTCCAGCGTGATCATGGTGCTCTTCAATGCGCTGTGGACGCGATTCGAAGCTTCACCGTGGCGCGCGGTGATCTCCCAGGGATTAGCGCCGGCTATTGTCGGCTTGGTGTGGTCCAGCGTCTGGACTATTGCACGCGGCGCTCCCGCAAGCGTCATCGCCTATGCCGTGACGGCCGTCGTCGCCGTTCTGATGCTGCGCAGCAAAATCAGCGCGCCGCTGCTGATCCTGCTGTCCGGCGGCGTAGGGGTTGTAGCGCTCCGATAATCGAACGACCGCCCATGCCCATCGATCTTCACGAACTCCGGTCGCGGTCTTTTCACGGCACCAAACGGCGGATCTACCATCTGCTGGAGGAAATGGGCACCTCGGGCGATCAGATCTGGCCGTTTGCATCGCAGCCGTTCATGCGCTCTCCGGGACCGCTGACGCCGGGCCGCACCGAAGAGTGGCATCTCGGCATTCACGCAATACTCGAGGAAGCGGTCCCCGAGGAGCGGATCGTCTGGCGGTTTCGCAACGATGGATTCGACGGTACCCACGGTTTCCACCTGAGCAGCGAAGGTAAAGAGACGGTCCTGCAGTACCGCGTCGACGCGATGCTTTCCGACACGGACGGCCGGCTGCTATGGCGGCGCTTCGAGGACCAGTTCGAGCGATCGACTGAGGCGCTCTTCGACAAACTGGCGCGCGTCCTAAAGCGCTAACCGTGTTGCAGACGGCCAAACCAAACGCGCCGGATGCGGTCGACTTCATCGACGTTTCGCGGCTGTTCTCCGGCGAAGAGCGGCTGGTGCGCGACACCGTCGCTTCGTACGTTCGCGATCGTATCATTCCAAATGTGGCCGATTGGTTCGAAGCGGGCATTCTTCCGCGCGACCTTGGGACCGAGCTCGGCCGGCTCGGACTGCTCGGCATGCATTTGCACGGCTACGGCTGCAGCGGCGCGAGCGCGGTTGCTTACGGCATTGCGTGTTTGGAACTCGAGGCCGGCGACTCCGGTGTGCGCAGCTTCGCGTCCGTTCAGGGATCGCTCGCGATGTATGCGATTTATCGCTGGGGCGACGAAGCACAGAAGCGCGCATGGCTGCCAGGGATGGCGCGTGGCGAGCTCATCGGCTGCTTTGGCTTGACCGAGCCCGACTTTGGCAGCAATCCGGCGGGCATGCGAACTCATGCGAAACGCGACGGTTCGGACTGGATCCTCAACGGCACGAAGATGTGGATCACGAACGGCTCGATCGCGGATCTCGCGATCGTTTGGGTTCAAACCGCCGAGGGCATTCGCGGCTTCATCGTTCCGCGCGAGGCCAAGGGCTTCAGTGCCACCCCCATTGAGCGCAAGCTTTCGCTGCGGGCGTCGGTTACGAGCGAACTCGTGCTGGCCGACTGCCGGCTTCCGGCCGACGCGTTACTGCCGCTGGCCGACGGCTTGGGCGCGCCGCTGGTTTGCCTGAACGAAGCGCGATACGGGATCATTTGGGGAGCGATGGGCGCGGCCCGCAGCTGCTACGAAGCTGCGCTGGAATACAGCAAGACGCGCATTCAGTTCGATCGTGCGATCGGCGCCTATCAGCTCACTCAAGAGAAGCTCGTCAATATGCTCGTGGAGTTGAACAAAGGTACGCTCCTTGCATTGCATATGGGACGGGCAAAGGATGCGGGATGCCTGCATCCCACGCAAGTGAGTTTGGGCAAGCTCAACAACGTGCGCGAAGCGCTCGCAATCGCACGGCAAGCGCGCACGGTGTTGGGGGCGAACGGCGTTACGCTAGAGTATCCCGTGATCCGTCACATGAACAACCTCGAATCGGTCCTAACCTACGAGGGCACGAGCGAAATGCACACGCTCATCGTCGGAAAGGAAATCACCGGCCTCGCCGCGTTCACGTAAGCCCCCTCCCTGATGACGGGAGTGTGCGGACTACACGTAGTCGGCGAGTTTGAGCGTCGTGTCGCGTTCCACGCCGTGGGGACCCCGAATGTGCAGGCGAACGCTCGTACCCACCGGCGCCGAGAGCTGCGCGCGCAGGGCCGCGAGGGATTCGTTCGCCGCGGGGGCGCCGTTGACGGTCAGCACGACGTCGCCTTTTGCCAATCCTACGGCTGCCGCGGGGGTTCCGGGAAACACCGAGAGCACGGTGTACGCGCTGTCTTGGTCGATGAGAAAGAGCCCCGAGCGGTCGTAAGTAAAGGGCGCCCCGAACTGGGCGTTCTTGGCGAGCAGCAGCTGTTGGTGCGCGTAATCAAACGTCACGCTGAAACGGTTCAAAATCGCCGCGCCGATGTTCGCGGGATTAAACGGATCGGCGAATGCGCCTTGCGTCTGATAGGTAAATGACGCGATGCTATTGGTCATAGCGAAGGGGCCGATTTGCAGCGTCGGTATCCGCCCGAGCCGCGCGTAGGCGGGTCCGCCGACGCCAAATCCAACGATGCCAGGCGGCGTCTTCGCGAGGGCTGCGATCGCGGGGTGCCCCGCCAGGAAAGGCGCGGATAACTCTAGGCCCGCGCGATTTCCGGTATCAATTTCGGCCGACGTGCTCACGCCGTCGATGCCGACCGAAATGCGCGGAATGGTACCGTCGATGAAGAACGGAATCGCCGCGGCGCCGGGGGCCGATGCGGGTGAAGAAGACGGCATCGCCAGGGTGAATTTGGAGTTGGCGTAATCGATCGTCGTGAGGAAGCGCGCCAAGAATTGGTAGCCGAGCATTCCATCGATGCGCATGCCCTCCGCCACTCCGAACCCCGTTGCGATGGGTAAGACGAGCGCGTACTGGTTGCGAACCAGCACATTGCCGACTCCGATCGAAGCGACGTGCGTGAACGCGGCCCCTTCGGTTGCATTCCCGACCCCCGAAAGGCGAAGGCCGCCGACGCTCTTTGCCTGTACGGCGGACGCGACCTCGGGCGTGACGATATAATCGCCGCCGCTGTCCACGACGAAGGTGTACGGCCCGCGGCTGTCCAGCATCACGCTGACGTAGACGTGATTGTTGACCAATTGCAGCGGTACCGTGCTGCTGGTCCCGCCCGAGATCGAGAAGTCGTGCACGCTAGATCGCGGTACTCGCAGGCGCTCGGCAACCGGCGCGTTGATCTCCAGCGATGAAAGCCGCATCGTCTCCGAGTTGCCGGTCGAGGTTTGCGTGCTGCTGGTAAACGGATACGTAATTCCATCGACGCGCCGGTAGTTGGAGAGGATCGTCGTCTGCGACACCACGCCGATCGTGCCGGTCTCGCGCGCGATCAGATGCGAGTTCGGGTCGAGCCAGAGGCGAATCTCGCTGCCTTCGGGCGGCGTCACGGCGAGAAGATCGTAGGTCTTCCCATCCGCGCTTTGCTGGCCCGCATAAATGATCGTGGCCCCGCCGGCATCCGGACGCAGGTACGCGAGATTGTCCAGGTACGCCTGATCGATGGCCTGCAAGCGTCCCGCCTGGCCGCCGTCGATCGTTACCAGCCCCGAGTAGTCCGAGCTCCAGGCGACCTTGCCGTCCCAGCCGTTCGATCCGCTGAGGGCCCCGGCTTCTTGGGTGACGCTGAAGCGCCGGTTGTGCAGGTCATCCCACTCTTGGGCCGTCCCCTTGAGGCCGACGATCTCGATGCGCCCGGCCGTACGAATTGAGGCAATCGAGCTCAACGGCCGGGTGAGGCTGGCCTTGCCGAGCGCCTCCAGGAGGGTCGCCGTCGAAGCCGATCCGGGCGACGGCGCGCCGGCCATTAAGACGAAGGCGCCGGCAACGAGGGAAGCGGTGAGGCGTTTATCGCACATGGCGAGATAGTACGGCGGGCATGCACGTTTGTCCGGGATTTACGTGGCCTTGACCGCGGGCCGTGGCCCTGGTACACTGCCGAAGTTGCGATTTGCGCCGATTCGCGGCTTATTTGCGAATCGGCGGAAGCGATTATCAATACGCCTGGGCCCGTGGTCCATAATCGGCTCCGAAGAAAGAAACATGAAGAACATCCTTGGGCGGAAGGTCGGGATGACCAACGTGTTCACCGATGACGGAAGGTACGTTCCGGTTACGGTGATTGCGGCCGGTCCCTGCACCGTCATCGAACGTAAGAGCAAGGAAAAAGACGGCTACGACGCCGTGGCTTTGGGTTTCGAGCCGATGAAGCGGAACCGCACGACCAGACCGCTCGCTGGGCATTTCAAAAAGCACGGCGTGGAGCCGGTGCGCTTCGTTCGCGAGTTTCGGGACGAACCCGAGGGTGAGCCCGGCCAAACCGTCACGGTCACCGGTTTCGAGCCCGGCGATCGCGTTGACGTGGTGGGCATGTCGAAGGGACACGGCTTCGCCGGCGGCATCAAGCGCCACAATTTTAAGGGCGGCGGCGCGAGTCACGGCTCGATGATCCATCGCCAACCGGGCTCGAACGGCGACACGAACGCCGGCCGAACGGTCAAGGGAAGCCGCCGTCCGGGGCATCTGGGCGTCGACCGCACGACGCTGCAGAACTTGGAAGTCGTCCGTGCCGACGGGGAGCGCAATCTGTTGCTGATCCGCGGTGCGGTGCCCGGAGCCAAGAACGCGTTGGTGATCGTGCGCCAGAGCATCAAGACTCGGAAGGCCAACATTTAAATGCCGAGCGTGATCGACGCCACCGGCAAGACCGTTCGCGAAGTTGCGGCGCCCGTTTTTCCGGAGCGGGATCTCAGCGATAGGCTCGACGTGATCTATCGCGCCGTCCATCGCGAGTTCGCCAACTCCCGAGCCGGCACGGCCTCGACCAAGAAGCGCGACGAGGTCGCCGGCGGCGGACGCAAACCCTGGCGACAAAAGGGAACGGGACGTGCGCGTCAGGGATCGATTCGTTCGCCGCAGTGGCGCCACGGCGGCGTGGTCTTCGGGCCTCAGCCGCGGAGTTTTGTCGAATCGCTCAACAAAAAGGAGCGTCGGCTGGCGTTCGTGGCGGCGTTATCCAACCGCTTTCAAAACGACGCCGTTTCGGTCTTCGACCCAACCGGCTTCGCGAGTTCGAAAACCGCGGACTTTGCGAAGCTGCTGTTCGGCAGCACAAAGTCGGCGCGCAGCGGTCCAAAGACGCTGATCGTTTGCGGCCACGACGAGGAACCGGGCGCGGAGATCCAGCGTGTCAGCCGGAACTTACAGCGCGTCTCCGTCACCGATGTCGGCGCCCTGGACGTGAAAGACGTCCTGCGTTACGAGCGGATCGTTTTCACGGTTACCGCCTACAACGCGCTCGGCGAGATGGTCGCCGCGCAAAAGGAGCAGTCTCATGGACGCGCGTGACGTAATCGTTGCACCGCGCATCACCGAAAAGGCGATGGCCGATGCGCTCGCGCATCAGTATACCTTCGTTGTGCATCCGCACGCCACGAAGACCCAGATCCGCCACGCCATCGAGGAAATCTTCAAGGTGAGCGTGTTGCGCGTCAACACCGTCAACGTTCGCGGAAAGTCGCGCACCTTCGCGCGCCGCGGCGTGCGCACGAGCGGTAAGCAAAGCGACTATAAGAAGGCAATCGTCACGATCAAGGCCGGCCAGAAGATCGAGCTCGGCGGAGTGAACTATTTTGAGCAATAAGCCATGCCTGTAAAGAAATATAGGCCTACCTCCCCGGGCAAGCGGTTTCTCACGACGCTCGATTTCTCGGAGCTGACGAAGGTCGCCCCGAAAAAATCCTTGGTGGAAGTGCGCAAGAAGCATTCGGGACGCAACAACAACGGCCACATCACGGTGCGGCACCGGGGTGGCGGCACGCGGCGCCAGTACCGGATTATTGACTTCAAACGCACGAAAGATGGGGTTGCGGCGAAGGTCGCGACGATCGAGTACGACCCGAATCGCTCCTGCCGTATCGCATTGCTGAACTATCGCGACGGCGAAAAGCGCTATATCCTCGCGCCGCTGGGGCTGCAGGTCGGCGAGGTCGTGGAATCCGGTTCCGACGCCGACATCAAGATCGGCAACGCGTTGCCGATCAAGAACATCCCGGTTGGCACGGTGATTCATAACATCGAGTTGCGGCCCGGTCAGGGCGGCAAGCTCGTGCGCTCGGCCGGCGTTTCGGCGCAGTTGATGGCCAAAGAGGATGAGTATTCGCAAGTCCGCATGCCGTCGGGCGAGGTTCGTAAAATCCACATCGAGTGCCGCGCGACGATCGGTCAGCTCGGCAACATCGAACACGAAAACCAAGTGATCGGGAAGGCCGGGCGTTCTCGGCATCTCGGGAAGCGTCCCAGCGTCCGCGGCATCGCGATGAACCCTGTCGATCATCCGCACGGCGGCGGCGAAGCGCGCTCGACGTCCGGGCGGCCGCCCACGACGCCCTGGGGCCAGATGACGATGGGCAAGAAGACACGGCGCAATAAGCGCACCACTAAAATGATCGTGCGCCGGCGGGGTTCGAAATAAATGGCTAGATCGCTGAAGAAGGGTCCCTATGTCGCGGAGCATCTCGTGCAGAAGATCGAGCAACTGAACGAGACCCGCGAGCGCCGCGTGATAAAGACGTGGAGCCGCGCCTCGACCGTGCTCCCGACCATGGTCGGGCACACGATCGGCGTGCACAATGGCAAGACCCACATCCCCGTATACATCAGCGAAAACATGGTCGGGCATAAGCTCGGCGAGTTCGCGCCGACGCGCCATTTCCGCGGCCATGGCGGCGACAAAGCAACGGTGAAAACGTGACGACGGCAACTCAGCAGGCCGTCGCGCATCTGCGCTTCGTTCGCACCGCGCCCCGTAAGCTGCGGCGCGTCGCCGACGCCATTCGCGGCAAGAGCGTGCGCGAAGCCTTGGTCCTTTTGAAGTTTGCCGAGGTCTTTGCGGCCGAGCCGATCGAGAAGCTCGTGCGCAGCGCCGTCGCGAACGCCGGCAACAATCACGATATGAACGCCGACGATCTGTACATTTCGCGCATTACCGTCGATGGCGGTCCCGGGGGGCGCTTTACGAAGCGGCTCGATCCACGCGCACAAGGGCGCGCTGCTTTCAAACGCAAGCGGCTCTCGCACGTGACCGTGATCGTGAGCGAAACGAAGCCGGTCAAGCGGCAGAAGAGGACGCCCGGCGCCTCGGTGCAAGCCCCTGAGAGGGTGCGGCGGTCCGCTCCCGCTGCATCGGCGGCGGCATCCAAGAAGGCGCCGCGCAAGAAGCAAAGCGGTCGCAAACGCGCGGCAAGAGGAGCGTAAGTGGGGCAGAAAATTCACCCGGTCGGCATGCGGCTGGGCATCACGCGCACGTGGGACAGCCGTTGGTTTGAAAAAAAGCACTACGTCGAGTGGCTGCACGAAGACGTCGCGATTCGGAAATCGTTCAATCGCTGGATGCGGTCGGCGTCGATCAGCAAGATCGAGATCGAGCGGCGCGCCAACCAGGCCCGCGTCATCGTCAACACTGCTAAGCCGGGAATCATCATCGGCAAGCGCGGCGTTGGAATCGACGACATTCGGAAAAACCTCGAACTGCTCACGGGCAAGAGTGTTGCCGTCAACGTGATGGAGATATCGCACCCAGAGCTGGACGCGCGATTGGTGGCGCAGAACATCGTCGATCAGCTCGAGAAGCGGATCGCGTTCCGGCGCGCCATGAAACAGGCGATCATGCGAACGATGCGAGCCGGCGCGCGAGGCATTAAGGTACAAGTTTCGGGACGCCTGGGCGGCGCGGAAATCGCGCGCACCGAGCATAACGCCGATGGAAAAGTGCCGCTCCACACGTTGCGCGCCGACATCGATTACGCGCAAGTCGAGGCGTTCACGACGTTCGGCCGGATTGGCGTGAAGGTTTGGATTTATCGCGGCGAAGTGCTGCCGGATCAGCCGCGCGCCGACGGTGCGCTTCGCGATCGCGCCGACCGCGGCCGCGAGCGTCGCGAACGTGGCGGACGCGGACGGGGACGCGAGCCGCGCATGCAGTCCGCCGCGCCGCCGGTGCGACAGGCCGCTGCGCCTGAGGCTCTGCCCGACGTCGTTCCCGAACCGGTAACGACGCCTCCGGAACCGGTAACGACGCCTCCGGAACCGGTAACGACGCCTCCGGAACCGGTAATGGCGCCTCCGGAACCGGTAGTGGCGCCTCCGGAACCGGTAACGGCGCTCGCCGAGCCCGTGACCGTCACCAGCGAGGTATCCGAATAAGATGCTGACCCCAAAACGCGTCAAGTGGCGCAAGGTCCAGCGCGGCCGGATGTCCGGTGCCGCCTCGCGCGGCAACTCGTTGACTTTTGGCGATTTCGGCCTTCAGGCGATGGAGCCGTGCTGGATGACCAACCGCCAGATCGAAGCTGCCCGTATTGCGATGACTCGCCACATCAAGCGCGGCGGCAAAGTGTGGATCAAGGTCTTTCCCGATAAGCCGATCACGAAGAAACCGGCCGAGGTACGCATGGGCTCGGGCAAAGGGAATCCCGAGGCGTGGGTGGCCGTCGTGCGACCGGGCCGAGTGCTCTTCGAACTATCCGGCGTTGCGCCGATCGTTGCACGCGAAGCACTGCAGCGCGCCGCTTCAAAGCTGCCGATCAGCACGAAGATCATTTCTCGTGAGGAGGCGGCGTGAAACACCAAGAGCTCGATGGCTTGCGCGACCTTACCATCAAGGAATTGCAGCAGAAGGCTCGCGATGCGAAAGCGGAGCTATTCAACTTACGCTTTGCATTGCGCACCGGCCATTTGACCGACTTTAGCAAAATCCGCGCGATGCGCCGTTCGTACGCGCAAATTGAGACCGTAATTTCCGAAAAGCGCCTGGCCGAGGGAGAGCATGGAGCAGCCTAACACTTCTTCGACGATTCGCGGCTCGCGTCGCGTAAAGCAAGGGCGCGTTGCCTCGAACAAAATGGACAAGACGATCGTCGTCGTTTCCGAGACGCGCGTTCCACACTCGACCTATGGCAAAATCGTCCGCAAATCGTCGCGCTTCAAGGCGCACGACGAACGCAACGAAGCCAACATCGGCGATCTCGTTCGGATCGAGGAGTGCCGCCCGCTCTCGCGCGACAAGCGTTGGCGTTTGCTCGAAATAGTGGAGCGAGCGCGATGATTCAGCAAGAGACGCGCCTAAAGGTGGCCGACAATAGCGGCGCTCGGGAGTTGCTCGTGATTCACGTCACGGGCGGCGGCCGGCACGTGTACGCACACGTCGGCGACGTTGTCGTCGGAACCGTCAAGAGCGCGATTCCGGGCGCGGCGGTGAAGAAGGGCCAAGTGGTCAAGGCGGTCGTCGTGCGCACCAGCGCGCCGATTCGGCGCGTCGACGGATCGGTCGTGCGCTGCGACGACAACGCGTGCGTGATCATCAAGGGTGAAAAGGATAATCTCGACCCGCGCGGCACGCGCGTTTTCGGCCCCGTGATGCGCGAGCTGCGCGAGCGCGGGTTTTTGAAGATCGCATCGCTCGCACCCGAGGTACTCTGACGTGGCGATCAAAGCAATGATTATCAAGGGCGATCCGGTCATGATCCGGCGCGGTAAGGAACGCGGAAAACGCGGCACGGTGAAAGCGATCCATCCGGCTGCGGGGATGGCGACGGTCGAGGGTGTCAACATCGTCAAGCGTCACACCAAACAGGGTTCGAAGTCCGGCAACATGGGCGGCGCGATGCAGACCGGCGGGATCATCGAAAAAGAGTCGCCGCTGCCGCTGTCGGCGCTGCAATACGTTTGCGAGAAATGCAAGCTGCCCACGCGCTTGCGGCGCGGCCGTACGACGGACGGTTCGGTTCACCGTATCTGCGCGCGTTGCAGCGAGCCGGCGCGCGATTCGGCGAAGGGAGCGTAACGAGTGGCTGAGCGTCTGAAGGAAACCTACACCAAGCAGATTCGACCGAAGCTTCAGGAGCGGTTCGGGTACAAGAACGTCAACCAGATTCCCAAGCTCGAGAAGGTCGTGGTCAATATGAGCGTGGGCGAGGCGATCGTTAACGCGAAGGCCCTCGATGCCGCGGTGAACGAGTTGGCGGCGATCACGGGTCAAAAGCCGATCGTCACCAAAGCGAAGAAATCGATCGCCGCCTTTAAGCTGCGAGAGGGCATGAATATCGGTGCCAAGGTAACGCTCCGGGGCGACCGCATGTACGTGTTCGTGGACAAGCTCTTCAACGTCGTGCTGCCGCGCATTCGCGATTTTCGGGGCTTGCCCGCCAAGTCGTTTGACGGGCGCGGCAACTACAACTTGGGCCTGCGCGAGCAGCTGGTGTTTCCGGAAATCAACTACGACAAGGTCGACAAGACGCGCGGCATGGACGTCACGATCGTAACGACGGCCAAGACCGACGAGGAAGCCTCGGAATTCTTGGTTGCGATGGGTCTGCCGCTGCAGAAGCCGGCGGCCTCCGCCTCAGGGAAGCAGAGATAAGTAGGAATGGCAAAGACAAGCTCGATCATGAAATCGCGACGCACGCCGAAGTTCGGTGTGCGGCAGCACAATCGGTGCCTGGTTTGCGGGCGTCCGCGCGGTTATCTGCGCAAGTTCGCGATGTGCCGCATTTGCTTTCGCGAGAACGCTCACGCCGGCGTCGTGCCCGGCGTGACGAAAGCCTCGTGGTGAGGGAGACGAGCAAATGTCGATAACCGATCCGATCGCCGATATGCTGACACGCATTCGCAACGCTAACACGGCCAACCACAAGACGGTCGACGTCCCCGCATCCCGCACGAAGAAGGCCATCGCGCAGATCCTCCAAGACGAAGGCTTCATAGATAGCTACGAGCGACTCGAAAGTGGGCCCCAGGGGACGATCCGCATTCAACTTCGTTACGGGCCGGAAAAAGAAAAAGTCATCACGGGCCTGCGCCGCATTTCCCGTCCGGGGTTGCGCGTGTATACGCGCAAGACCGAGATACCCCGAGTGCTCGGAGGATTAGGCCTGGTGATCATCTCCACGCCGCAAGGAATCATGTCGGGCAAGCGCGCGAAGAAGCGCGGCGTGGGAGGAGAGGTTCTAGCATATGTTTGGTAAGGGGGCGACTCGGTGTCGCGCATAGGAAAGTTGCCGGTCACGGTACCGTCGGGCGTCGACGTGAAGCTCGAGGCTGACGTAGTGCTGGTTACGGGGCCCAAGGGGGAGCTGCGCCAGCACATTCTGTCGGAGTTCGTCGAGATTCGGCTGAGCGACGGGAAGGTCATCGTCGACCGCAAGGGGGACGCCAAGCCGCATCGCAGCGCGCACGGGCTGACGCGCACGCTGATTGCCAACATGATCGAAGGCGTCAGCAAAGGGTTTCGTAAGAGCCTGGAGATCAGCGGCGTTGGGTACCGCGCTGCGAAGTCCGGCGAACGCTTGAACCTGAGCTTGGGGTTCTCGCATCCGGTGGCGTTCGAGGCCCCCAAAGGGGTGGCGCTTTCGGTCGAGGGACAAAACAAAATTCACGTGGATGGCATCGATAAGCAGGCCGTCGGCCAAGTTGCTGCGGACATTCGGAGTCTGCGTAAACCCGAACCGTATAAGGGCAAAGGCATTCGTTATGAGGGCGAGCGGATTCGTAAGAAACTCGGCAAAGCTGGAAAGGCGGCCAAGAAATAGTGGTTAGAGCGGAGGCGCGGCGCACGCGCCACGTGCGGTTGCGCAAGAAGCTATCCGGTACGCCGGACCGGCCGCGGCTTTGTGTGCGCCGGTCGTTGCATCACATCTACGCGTTGCTGGTCGACGACGCCAAAGGGCACACGCTCGCGGCCGCGTCGACGCTTGAAAAACCGTTCGGAGCCGAGTTGCCCTCGCGCACCAACCTCGCCGCGGCGCAAGCGGTTGGAACGGCTATCGCCGAAAAGGCCAAGGCGGCCGGCATATCGCAGGTCGTTTTCGATCGCGGCGGCTACAAATATCACGGGCGCGTGCGCGCGCTCGCGGATGCGGCACGTGAAGCGGGGTTGACGTTCTGATGCAATACCGAGGTCGAGAGCGCGATTCCAGCGGATTCGAAGAAACCGTGGTTCGCGTTAACCGTGTCGCCAAGGTCGTCAAGGGCGGCAAACGCTTTAGCTTCAGCGCACTCGTCGTGGTCGGGGACCGCAAGGGCAAAGTCGGCTTCGCAATCGGCAAAGCGGGCGAAGTTCCGGAGGCGATTCGGAAAGCCGTCGAGCAGGCGCGCAAGAGCGTCATAAACGTTGCCATGGTCGAACGAACCATTCCTCACGAAGTGCGTCATGAGGTCGGCGCCGCGACCGTGCTGTTAAAGCCGGCCGCGCCGGGAACCGGTGTCATCGCCGGCGGTTCGATGCGCGCCGTGCTCGAGCTGGCCGGCATCCATGACATCCTCACGAAATGCCTGGGCACGACTAATCCGATCAACGTCGTTATGGCGACGATTTCGGCCTTACGATCCCTGCGAACGGCGGAACAAGTCGCGGCAATGCGCGGCAAGACCGTCAAAGAAATTTACTTGGCATAATCAACATGGCAGAAAAACAACTTCTGAAACTCGGCGGGCTCAAACCCGCGCCCGGCAGCCGGCCGAAGCGGCAGCGCATCGGTCGCGGCCACGGCTCGGGTATGGTAAAGACGGGCGGCGAGGGCGGCAAGGGACAAACGGTCCGCTCGGGCGGCGGAAAAGGTCCAGCGTTCGAAGGCGGACAGACCGCGTGGGCCCGTCGCATACCCCACCGTCGCGGCTACTCGCAGAAGGCCCGCGACACCGGGCACTTCGGGACGCACTTCGCCGTGATCAATATTCATCAGCTAGCGGAGTGGGATCCGGCAATCGAAATCACGCCCGAGTCGCTGCGCGAACACGGGCTCGTGAAGTTGGTGCTGGACGGCGTGAAGATTCTCGGCAAGGAAACGGGCGAGGCGCTTCCGTCGGGCCTGCGCTTGCGCGACGTGCTCTTTTCGAAGAAGGCACGCGAGATGCTGGCGGCCGCGGGCGCGCACATCGAAGACCTGTCAACCTGAGCGTAGCGAGCAAAGCCGAAGGACAGCGATAAGGAATGTTTGACAACCTGCGAGCCGCCGTGCTCGTGCCGGAGATCCGTCAGCGCATCCTTTTTGTGTTTTTTGCGTTCGCGTGGTTCGTTTTCATGATCCACGTGCAGCTGCCCAACGTCAATCAAGACGCTTGGCAGCGGGTCCTGCAGAGCGGCGCCTTCTACAATCTTCTAGGCTTCCTCTCCGGCGGCGCGCTTCAAAAACTCTCGATCATCGCGATGGGGATCACGCCGTACATCAACGCCTCGATCATCATGCAGCTCATGACGGTCGTGATGCCGCAGCTCGAAGAGATGGCCAAGAAAGGCGGCGAGGAAGGGCGTAAGAAGATCAGCCAGTACACGCGCTGGTTAACGATCGTCCTGGCAAGCATTCAAGCCACCTTCATGGCGATTTCTATGGAGCGCTCGGGCGTGTTCTACGATACCTCGATGTGGTATCTGCTCTACGCGATCATCGCCATGGTCGGCGGCACGCTCTTCCTCATGTGGCTTGGCGAGCAGATTAGCGACAAGGGTATCGGCAACGGCGTTTCCCTGATCATTTTCATCGGCATCGTGCTGCGCTATCCACAGTACGTCAAACAGACGTACGCTTCCGCGAGCCAGGGCGCCGAATCGCTGGTAAACTTGATTATCTACATCGTCCTGGCCATCGCCATCATCATTTCGATCGTCTTCCTTTATCAAGGGCAGCGCCGAGTGCCGGTGCAGCAGGCGCGTCGCGTCGTGGGCCGCAAGATGTTTGCCGGGCGCTCGACCTACATTCCCCTGCGCCTGAACAACGCGGGCGTCATCTCGATCATCTTCGCGATTTCGATCCTGCTCTTGCCGCAGCAGGCGCTTTCGTGGTTCGGCCGTGGCCAGGCGATAACGGGCACCGGAATCTGGGCGGCGATTCAGCACGGCATGCAGGGCTTCTCGTCTTGGCTGAACGTGTGGTTCAGCCCTAACGGTTTGCTCTACAACGTCGTCTACTTCTTGCTGGTCGTCGTGTTCACGTTCTTCTATAGCTCCGTCGTGCTCAACACGCGCGACGTCGCCGACAATCTCAAGAAGACCGGCGCGTTCGTACCCGGAATTCGGCCGGGCCAGCCGACCGTGGACTATCTGAACAAAATCCTGATGCGCATCACGACCGCCGCGGCCATCTATCTCGGCCTGCTCGCGGTGCTGCCCGGAGCGTTCCAGCGCGGGCTTTCGGTGACGACGTTTTATCTTGGTTCGACGTCGCTCCTGATCGTCGTAGGTGTGGCGCTGGATACGATCACGCAAATCGAGGCCCGGCTCGCGATGCGCGACTACCGCGGCTTCATCAAACGATAAGGCCCCGGAGGAGACAACACAATGCGGTTGGTCTTTCTTGGGCCGCCCGGTGCCGGGAAAGGAACGCAGGCCCGTCTGCTGGAGCAGCGCATCGGTCTCAAACAGATTTCGACGGGCGACATTCTCCGCGCGCACCGCGCAAAGGGGACGGAGCTCGGCAAACAGGCGGAAGGATATATGCGGCGCGGTGAGCTCGTTCCGGACGACCTCGTGATCCACATGATCGAAAGCGAGCTGGAGCACACCGGATCCGGTTTTGTGATGGATGGCTTTCCCCGCACGGTTGCCCAAGCCGAGGCGCTCGACGCGATGCTCTCACGGCGGAGCTCCCCGCTGAACGTGGTCGTGCTTTTCAAGGGAGATCGTGCCACGCTGATCGACCGGCTCGCGGTGCGCTGGACCAACCCGCGCAACGGTCGGACGTATAATGCGCTCACGAAGCCGCCGAAGGTTCCCGGAGTCGACGACGACGACGGCGGCGTACTGATTCAACGCGAGGACGATCGCGCAGAGACGATCGCCAAGCGGCTGGAAGTGTACGATGCCCAAACGCGGCCGCTCGCCGAGTACTATCGTAAGAAGGGCAAGCTCTTGGAGGTCGATGCTCTCGCGAGCGTCGACGCGATTGCCGATCGGATCGCAGGCGCAATCGGCGCCGAGCACGCCAAAAAATAGCGCATGGTTACGCTGAAGTCTCCGCGTGAGATCGATCTGATGCGCCGCAGTGGAAAAATCACGTCGCGCGTCCTGACCGAGCTGATGAAGGCGGTCCGACCCGGGGTTGCGACCGGCGAGCTCGATCGGATGGCGGAGGAGCGGATTCGGCAAGCCGGCGGAATACCAACCTTCAAAGGCTACAATGGATTCACCGGATCGATTTGCGCTTCGGTCAACGACGAGGTCGTGCACGGAATCCCAGGTTCGCGCGTGTTGCGCGACGGGGATCTACTTTCGATCGACATCGGGACGACGGTCCAGGGCTACGTCAGCGACTGCGCGGTGACGGTCGCCGTGGGCAACATCTCGCAGGAGGCGCAGCGCCTGCTCTCCGTTACGCGGGAGTGCCTCACGATCGGCATCGGACAGATGCAGCCCGGTAAACGGCTCGGCGACATCGGTGCGGCGGTGCAAGCGCACGCGGAGCGGCACGGCTATGGCGTGGTCCGCGAGCTGGTCGGGCACGGGGTGGGGCGATCGATGCACGAGGAGCCGCAGGTTCCGAATTACGGCGAGCCGGGGACCGGAATGGAGCTGCGGGCGGGATTGGTGCTGGCCATCGAGCCGATGATCACAGAGGGGGGGCCGAAGATCCGGATCCTCAACGACGGCTGGACAGTCGTGACCGCAGATGGTAAACTCGCAGCGCATTTCGAGCACACGATCGCGGTGACCGAGGACGGCCCCAAGATCTTAACGCTGCGCGACTATGCCGAGGATCCGGACGTCGAGCGATATCGTCCGGAACGGGAGGCACTTGCGTAAATGGCGCGGCGGCGGGGAGGGCGCCCGGCGCGCGCCAAAGCACCTGCGGAGAAAGCAGCGCAAACGGCCACCCCAAAAGAGGAAGCGATCGAGGTCGAGGGCATGATCGTCGAGCCGCTGCCGAACGCGATGTTCAGGGTCGAACTGACCACCGGGCAGCGCGTCCTCGCCCACGTTTCCGGTAAGATCCGAATGCACTTCATCCGGATACTGCCCGGGGACCGCGTGCTCGTCGAGCTGTCGCCCTACGATTTAACGCACGGCCGGATAACCTATCGATACAAGTGACGTGCCGCTCTCAGTAATAAAGGCAGAATTATGAAAGTTAGACCTTCGGTAAAGAAAATTTGCGAAAAGTGCAAGATCATTCGGCGCTACGGCAAGGTGCGCGTGATCTGCGACGTCAATCCTAAACACAAGCAGGTTCAAGGATAAGAGAGGCAATTCATGGCTCGTATCGCTGGTATCGATCTCCCGCGCGAGAAGCGCATCGAGGTCGCGCTCACTTACATCTACGGGATCGGTACCACAACCGCCCGCAAGTTGCTCGCGTTTGCAGGAATCGACGCGAATCTTCGCGTGAAAGCGCTGAGCGAAGAAGACGAGAAAAAGCTGCGTGACGCGATTGATTCCCTGCAGTTGCGCGTCGAAGGCGACCTTCGACGTGAGATACAGGGGAACATCAAGCGCCTGATGGACATCGGCTGCTATCGCGGGATGCGACATCGCCGCGGGCTGCCCGTACGCGGTCAACGGACCAAGACCAACGCGCGCACGCGCAAAGGTCCCAAACGGACCGTGGCCGGCAAGAAGAAAACGATCGCGAAGAAGTAGGCCGCGTGAAAGCCGTGATTACCGCCGGCGGGCGGATCGACGGCGTTTTCGCACAAACCGCCGGAACCCGCGTGAAAGCTCTCGCGCCGGTGCGTGGCCGCACGATGTTGCAGCGCATGCTCGAAGCGCTGCGTTCCTGTGGGGTTGGCCGCATCGCCGTGGTGGGAGGCGAAGAGGTTCGCGCGGCCTGTGGCGCCGACATCGATCGGTTCGTCCCGGAGAGCCCTTCCGGGAGCGAGAACTTGCTGCGTGCCCTGCGTGCGTGGGCCGACGACGGCGAGCCGCTGCTGTATGCAACGAGCGACCTGCCTTACGTCACCCCAGCCGCGATTACGGCGTTCACGAAACGCGTTCCGGCGGGCACGCTCGCCATTTCGCTCGCGGACTTCGCAGACTTCGAGAAAAGATTCCCGGAGGCGCCGCCCTACGGCATCACCCTCGCAGGCGAAAAAGTCGTCAACGGCGGCGTGTTCCTGCTCCCCGACGGCAGCAGCGAAAAGCTGGCTTCGATCGCGGCGCGGTTCTTCGATGCCCGTAAACGCCCATGGCAGATGGCGCGCTTGGTGAGCCCGATCGTTTTGATACGCTTTCTACTGCATCGTTTGAGCGTGAGCGATCTCGAGGCGGTGGCGTTGCGCGTGCTGCAGATGCCCGCGCGAGCTGTCCGCAATTGCGCGCCCGAACTCGCGTATGACGTCGACACGCCGGTCGAATATGGTTATGCCTGCGCGCGCGGCTAATGCCTTCAGGCTCGCGCTGTTTTGGCTGGGGGTCCAAGCGATCTGGGGCGCGCTGTTGGGCATCTCGCTGCAATCGCGTACGATCGAGCTCTCCTCGGGAAACGCGCTGATTGCGTACGGCAGGCTCGCGACCGCGGGCGCCCTCGTCGCGGCGATCACGCAGGTCGTCGTCGGTTTCTGGTCGGACGCGCGCCGGGAGCGCGACAGCCGGCGAATCGAGTTTTATGTTTTCGGCGCGATTGGCGGCGCCGCGGCGCTGATCTTTTTCTATGACGCGCGCACGCTGGTGGGACTCACCGTAGCATTCATCGCGCTGCAGGCCGCGCTGAACGTCGCGATCGGGCCGTATCAGGCCATCATCCCGGATTTCGTGGAACGCACCCGCACGGGCGGCGCAGCCTCGTGGATGGCGGCGTTGCAGGGCGCGGGGAATGCGGTCGGCGCGCTCGCAGCGAGCTTTATCCTCAACGCGCGTTTGCTGAGCTCCTCGTTGGCCGCGCTGCTGGTAGCCACGTGCGCGGTCACGGTCGCGCACGCGAAGCGTCTCCCGTTACGAAGCGCTCCGGACGAGAACCCCGGCTCACCGCGGATCAGCCGCGCGTTCGTCGATCTGTTTATCTCGCGCGCGCTGATCTACGTCGGCTTCTACACGCTGCTTGGCTATCTGCTGTTTTACGTCAGGAGCGTTCTACACGTTGCCAACCTGGCGGACGCGCGCCGCGAAACCGGGATTCTGATCGTGGCGTTCACGCTGCTCGGAGCGGTTGGCGCCGGTCTTGCGGCGCGGCCCAGCGACCGCCTCGACAAGCGGCTCGTCGCATCCGCCGGCGCGGCGGCGTTCATTCTGGCGCTGGCGCTCTTCATCGGGTCGCGCGGCACGCTCGGCGTGGCGGCGGCAACGCTGCTCGCGGGCATCGGCTGGGGGGTGTTCCTGGTCGCCGACTGGGCCATCGCATGCCGGGTGCTTCCGGCGGGTGCGATGGCGGCTTCCATGGGCATCTGGAACCTCGCCGTGGTCCTCCCGCAGATCGTCGCACCGGCGTTGACGACGCTCGTGCTGGCACACCTGGGACCCAGTCCGGGGGCAGCCGGACCGCGGGTCGCCTTCAGCTTGGCGCTAGGTGAGACTTTGTTAGGAATCGCTTGGCTCTGGCGTTTATCTCGTTGCGCGATAGGGGAATAACGGGTATCGTGTGTTTGTGCGGGCAGCAACGCTACGAGCGTCCGCTCGTGCTACAGGGCTGGCAAGAGAACGCTCTCGCCGGCATTTTGAGTTTTCCATAAGGAGGCACTCGTGAAACGACTCAGCACCGGAGTACTCGCAGCGCTGGTGGCGCTATGCGGGTTTAGCGCGGTTGCTGCTCCGTCGACAGCGCTGGCGCAAGGAAACATTGGAAACGGCGTCGCGCAGACGGGCTCACCGCCAGCGGCGGACTTCGGAAGTCCACCGTCCGGGCAAATTCCTATTCTGTACAACGATCACCACGTTTACAGTAAACCCGATATTCTCAAGCAAGGTCGCGTCTTGGCGGCTCTCGTCAAGGGCGGCTCGTTACTTATTCCGCTGCGTTCCATGTTCGAACAAATGGGCGCAACGGTCTCGTGGGACGCGGGAAGCAAAACCGCGACCGTTTCGAAACCGGGGGCCGAGGTCAAAGTGACCGTCGGCAAACCGGAGGTGATGATCAACGGCGAATCGCGTCCACTCGACGTGCCGCCGGTGATCTATCAAGGCGTCGTCCTCGTGCCGGTCCGTGTGATTTCAGAAGGCATGGGCGCGTACGTCCAGTGGGTTCCGGACAAGCGTCTCGTCGTCGTACGGTACATTCCGGCGACGCCGCCGCCGAGCCCGGCACCGCCGCCGCCTTCGGCCGCCCCACCGCCGCCACCGCCGCCGCCGCCCACGCCCAGGCCCCTCCGCGGAGAAGCCTTCGTGGCCGGTGACTACATCTTCTCGCCGAGTGTGTACAACGAGTTCACTCCGGGCAGCCATAGCAATGGCGGCAACGGCGGGTATGCAATCCGCGGCGCAGGCGAGTTCAGTCTCGGAAGCATCCCGTTCATGCTGGAAGGCTCGTACGAGCAGTGGCCTTATCAGCACAACTGCACGACCATCGGCGGCGTCCCGCAGGCGAACTGCTACGTGACGATCGTGGGCGGTGGAGGAAGTTCGCCCGTTGCCACGACCACGAGGCTGAACGATCAGGACGTCGACGTCCGGTTCGCCGTCCGCGTCCTTCAACCGCGTATCTACATCGGCGTGGGATACCTCTGGATGTCGAACAACTACGGCTACCCGAGCATGAACGGCGTCGGTTTCGGCGGCGAGAAGCTGCCCGACCTCAACCAGCCGCTGTCGTTCTTTGGCAGCGTTTGGTACTACCCGAGCGTCACTGGGACGGGGAACTTCCAGATCGAAAACCCCTTCCCGAACACCGGGTTCACCAACCGTAGCCTGTCGCTGGGCTACAACATCCTCAAGTACCAAGTGGGCGTGGATTACGTCATCGGCAACAGCCCGGTCTTCATCGACCTCGGCTGGATGGGCGATAACTGGTCGAACAAGCAGAACGCTCCGATCAACCGTACCTACAATGGCCCGTTCGCAGGGCTCGGATTCCGCATCCTCTACCCGTAAGGGAGGGATCGCCTAGTAAGGTAAGGGGGCCCGGCCGTTCGGCTGGGCCCCACGCCTTTGTTGACCCCGCTTCACCTCCTAGGGTAAGATATCCACTTGGGCGTCACCACGGCGCCCTAGCTTAACCACGTCCTAGTAATTTCGGAGATATTTTTTTGGCTGCGAAAAAGCAAACTAAGGCTCGGCGTAAGCGCGAGGTAAAGAACGTTCTGGCCGGCGTCGCTCACGTGCACGCGTCCTTCAACAACACGATCGTCACGATCAGCGATCCGCACGGCGGCGTTGTGTCCTGGGCATCGGCCGGCAACCTCGGCTTCAAGGGGTCGAAGAAGTCGACGCCGTTTGCCGCGCAAATGGCCGCCGAAGCCGCTGCGCGCAAGGCGATGGAACACGGGATGAAGTCCACCGAGGTCCTCGTGAAAGGCCCCGGCGCGGGCCGCGAAGCCGCGATTCGATCGCTGCAGGCTGCCGGGCTCGAAATCACGATGATCAAAGACGTGACGCCGATCCCGCACAATGGCTGCCGCCCGCCGAAGCGGCGCCGGGTTTAGGCCGCATGTCGCGTTATACGGGTCCGGTCTGCCGCCTCTGCCGCCGTGAAACGGCCTCCAGCAAGACCGGCGAGAAGATCAAGCTCTTTCTCAAAGGCGATCGCTGTCTGTCCCGCAACTGCGCCGTCGAGCGGCGCGGAACGGCGCCCGGGCAAAAAACCACCGGAAAATCTCGCACCAAGGTTTCCGAATACGGGCGGCAGCTGCGAGAGAAGCAGAAGATGCGCCGCTATTACGGCGTGCACGAAACGCAGTTTGAAAACTATTTCCGCGAAGCCGCGCGCGTTCCGGGTCAAACGGGGCGCACGTTTCTTGCGCTTCTGGAGCGGCGGCTCGACAACGTCGTGTACCGCCTGAACCTCGCGACGAGCCGCGCTCAGGCGCGCCAGTTGGTCACGCATCGCCATTTTCGCGTCAACGGGCGGATCGTCAATATTCCGTCCTACATCGTCCGCGCGGGCGACGTGATCTCGATCGCCCCAGGCAGTTTGAAATCCACGGTGTTCGAGTCCAACCTGGAAGTTGCGCAGAGCCGGCGGCCTCCCGAGTGGCTCGAATGGAACGATCAAGAGAAAACGGGCAAGGTGCTGCAGCCGCCGCCGCGCGAGCAGATCGATACCCCCGTCGACGAACAGCTAATCGTGGAGTACTACTCTCGCTAACACGCAATCGGCACGCGGACTGGATATATTCTTAGCAATAAAATTTAGGTCGCATTTGAGAGTCCGATACGTCGGGCTCTTCAGAGCGGCGTAAACGACACAACTCCGCTGTTAGGCGTATGATCGTTGCGACCGGAGGGTCGCTGCGGATAACGTAAGCAGCAACAAAGGACAAACGAAAGCAAATGACCATCTTAGAGGCGCCGATCGGCGCCAGCATCGAAGTTCGCGAACGCCGCGATAACTACGCGAAGTTCGTGATCGAGCCGCTCGAGCGCGGCTTTGGGATAACGCTCGGCAACGCGCTGCGGCGCGTGCTTCTGAGCTCGATCCCCGGCGCTGCCGTGACGTACATGAAGATCGACGGCGTCCTGCACGAGTTCTCAACCATCCCGGGCATGGTCGAAGATACGATCGCGCTCATGCTCAACCTCAAGGGCATGCCGGTCCGGTTGAACAGCGAGGAACCCAAGGTGCTGACGCTATCGGTCAGCGGCGCGCGCGTCGTGACCGCGGGCGACATCGTTCCGGATGCCGACGTCGAGATTCTCGATCCGGACTATCGGTTGTGTACGCTCTCGTCCAAAGACGCGAAGCTGACGATGGAAATCGGCGTTGAGAAGGGGCGCGGCTACGTTATGGCCGACAAACAGCGCAACGTCGAGCACATGATCGGCCTCATACCGCTCGATTCTATTTTCTCGCCGATCCGAAAGGTAAACTTCACGGTCGACGACACGCGCGTCGGCCAAAGCGTGGACTACGACCGCCTGACGGTGGAAGTCGAAACCAATGGATCGATCACGCCCGACGAGGCCCTCTCCACCGCGGCTTCCCTGATGCAGGAGGAGCTGGACCTGTTCGTCTCGTTTACGAATCGGGCCGAGCCTCTCCCGGAGACGCCGCCGAACGAGTGGGACATCCCGGTGGAGACGCTCAACCTTTCGGTGCGTTCGTTCAACTGCCTTAAGCGCGCGGGCATCTCGAAGGTCTCCGAGCTGCTGGATCTGACCGAGGACGAAATCATGAAGATGCGAAACTTCGGCAAGAAATCGCTCGACGAGATCAAGCAGGTCTTAGCGGAGAGGGGGCTGTCGCTACGCCTAACGTAGCGCACTAAACATGCCGCATTCCATCGCGTATAAACGGCTGTCGCGTACGGACGGCCATCGCAAGGCGCTGCTGCGCAACCTTGCGACGTCGTTGTTCAAGCACGAAAAGATAGAAACCACCTCGACCAAGGCAAAGCAGATCAGCCGCGTCGCGGAGCGGTGCATCACCGCCGCCATGGAGGGGGATCTCGCGGCCCGCCGCAATCTGGCAGAGTTCATCACGGAGCCCGCGGTCCTGAAGAAGCTCGTCGAGCAGATCGCTCCGGCATTGCGCGGGCGATCCGGCGGCTACACGCGGATCACCAAAACCCGCGTGCGACCTGGCGATGCCGCCGAGCTTTCGCTAATCGAGCTGGTCACCTAACACCCCCGACCCCTTCGCCCTTCGACTACGGCGCTTCGCGCCTGCGCTCAGGATGACAAGGTGGGGAGTGCGCTGCCCTCAGGACGACAACGTTCCGTCTAGTGCGCGCCTTTAGCGCGGAGTTTATCCTGGGAGAGCGCCCTCCCTATGTTGTCACCCTGAGCGCAGCGAGCGTAGCGAGCGTAGCGAGCGTAGTCGAAGGGCGAATGGAGCGGGCAACGGCGAAGGGCTGAATAGATCGTGACCATGACCTACGAGTCGGAATCACAGGCGCTCGATGGCGAGATTTTGTCCGTCATCGAAGCCTGGCATCGCCGGGGCGAGACGCTGCAAGATTCGGCCTTCAACGACCTCGCGTTGCGCCTGTTGGCCTATCAGCTGCGGTACAACGCTCCGTACGCGCGCTACTGCGCGCGCCTCGGCATCACGGCCTCGGCGCTGCCCGAATCCTGGGAATCTATTCCGGCGGTACCCGCCGCCGCTTTCAAAGAGGCAGCCATTACGACGTTCGATGCGCCTGCGGCCGCGCTCGCGTTCGAAACCAGCGGCACGACCGGCACGTCTTGCGGGCACCACTACATGGAGATTCCTGCGCTCTGCGATGCTGCGCTGCTCGCAGCGTTTGATCGCTTCGTGCTTTCAGACGGGGCGCGCTTGCGGTACTTCAATCTCGTCCCCAACCCCCTCGAGCGGCCGGGATCCTCGCTGGGATACATGATGCGGCGCGTCGGCGAAGCCCGCGGCGACGGGCGAACCGGGTGGCATCTACACGGCGACGACCTGCTCTTCGCTTCATTTCAAGGTGACCTGCTCGCAGCCGTCGCCGAACGCCAAGCGGTCTGCATTTCGGCCACGGCCTTCGCTCTCGTGCATTTGCTCGATGCAATGGACCTCTCCGGCGCGCGCTTCGTGCTGCCATCGTGTTCACGCATTATCGAGACCGGCGGATTCAAGGGCCGCGCGCGCGCCGTCGACAAAGCCGAACTCTACGGCCGCATTGCCGAAGCCTTCGGCATCGCACCGGAGGCAATCATCGCCGAATACGGCATGACCGAACTCACGTCGCAATACTACGACGACACGGCGACGCGGCGAAAGGTCGGGCCGCCGTGGCTGCGCGCCCGCGTCGTCGGGCCCGACCGAACGACGCTTGCGAACGGCAGCATCGGCGCGCTGCTGCACGTTGACTTGGCGAATCGGTCTTCGTGCCTGGCGATTCAAACCGAGGACCTCGGAATCCAATATGACGACGGTTTCGTCTTGCTTGGGAGGGACCAGGACGCGCCGCCGCGCGGCTGTTCGCTCGACGCCGAGGAGCTCGCTACTCGCCGAAGCTGAAGACGTTACGCCGCAGGTTCGCGACGGCACTACGGAGGCTCGTGGTGCCTCCGCTGCGAGGTGATGAGGCCGCTGTTGAGGCCGCTCATCGAAAGGCCGCCCGAAAAGCGTGCATGCTCGACCTTGATGCAACGATCCACGACGACGCTGAGCCCGGCCTGCTCGGCGAGAGCGATCGCCTCCGCGTTGACGACGCCGTATTGAAACCAAATCGCCGGCGCGCCAATCGCAATGGCTTCCCGCACGAGGCTCGTGAGCTCGCTGGGTTTGCGAAACACGTCGATGAGATCGGGGGCGCCACGCTCCTGCGCGTAGACTTCGAGCGACGCGAAAGCCCGGACGCCGTCGATTCGCTCGATCGTCGGGTTGACCGGCGTAGCGTCATAATCCGATTGGGTTCGCAGATAGGAGAAGACCGTGTAGCTGGGCCGGAGCGGATTGGCGGATGCGCCGACCACGGCGACGGTACGAATTCGCCCCAACAGGTCACGGCGCTGGGAAGGCGTCGTAAGGATCATGCAACCGGCACTTCTGCTCGCAGGGCTTGCTCCAGATCCCAGATCAGATCGGCGACGTCTTCCAATCCCACGGAGAGGCGCACGGCCTCCGGCTCGACGCCCGCGTTGCGCAGCTCGTCATCCGAAAGCTGGGAATGGGTCGTAGACGCGGGATGAATAACCAGGCTTTTGGAGTCTCCGACATTGGCGAGATGGCTCCACAGCACGAGGGCGTCGATGAAGTGCCGCGCCGCTGGCCGGCCGCCGCGCAGACCGAACGTGAAGATCGAGCCGAGCTGCGGTTCGCGAACCCACGCAACGTCGGGGTGCGACTTCAAGAACTCCACCACCGCACGCGCATTGCTGACGTGGCGGTCCATCCGCACCGGGAGCGTTTCCAGCCCGAGCAGGGCCAGCCACGCGTCCATGGGCGACATCTGCGCGCCCACGTCGCGCAACACTTCGGCCCTCGCGCGCATCAGGAACGCGTACTCCCCGAACGTTTCGGTAAAGACTTTTTGATGGTAACCCGGGCTCGGCGTCGAGAGTAACGGAAAGCGCCCATTCTCCCACGGGAACTTTCCCGATTCGACCAGCACGCCGCCGATCGCTGTTCCGTGTCCGTTGATGAATTTCGTGGCGGAATGGACGACGATATCCGCGCCGTGCTCGATGGGCCGGCAGAAATACGGGGTCGCGAACGTATTGTCAACGACCAGCGGTATCCCGGCCGCATGCGCCAGCTCCGCAAACGCGGCCATGTCTGGGACGACGCCGGACGGGTTGCCGATTGTCTCCACGAAGACCAGCTTCGTGTTGGGGCGAATTGCGGCGCGAACGGCGTCCAGATTCTCGGCCGGGACGAACGTCGTCTCAATTCCCATCCGCTTGATCGTGACGCTGAGCTGCGTCACCGTTCCGCCGTAAACGTTTTGCGTGCAAACGAGATGGTCGCCGTTTTGCGCGAGGGACAAAACGGTGCAGAGCTGCGCCGCTAATCCGCTCGAGAAGGCAAGCCCGCCGAGCCCTCCCTCGAGACTAGCCATTCGTTCCTCGAACGCCGCGACCGTCGGATTGCTGATTCGGCTATAGATGTGCCCGTAGCTGCGCAACGCGAAGAGCTCTGCCGCCTGCTCGGTCGACCCGAAGACGAACGCCGACGTTTGATAGATTGGCGCGGCGCGTGCGCCCGTGGCAGGGTCGGGCGGCGTGCCCGCATGGAGCGCCCGCGTAGAGAAGCCGAATTCGCGTTCACCGTTGGTCATCAGAGGTTCCGGCCCTTATTTCGCCCTATAATGTTGGTATCATGGGCATGACACTAACCGAGAAGATCCTCGCTCGCCATTGCGGTCTGGAAAAAGTGGAGCCGGGGCAAATCGTCAACGCCAAGGTGGACCTGGTGCTGGCAAACGAGCTGTCTGCCGCGGTCGCCATCAAGGTGATGCGCGGCATTGCGGGCGCGCAGCGCGTATTCGATTCGAGCAAGATCGCGTTGGTGGCGGACCATTTCGTCCCCGCCAAGGACGCGCAATCCGCGGGGCTGGCGAAGGTCATGAAAGACTTTGCCTTCGAGCAGGGCATCGAACACTTTTTCGACGTCGGCCGGGGCGGAATCGAGCACGTCGTGCTGCCGGAAGAGGGTTTGGTGGCACCGGGGGAACTGATCGTCGGCGGCGACTCGCACACCTGCACGTATGGAGCGTTCGGCGCGTTTGCCACCGGAATGGGTTCCACCGACATCGCGGCCGCGTTCGTTTTGGGCGAGGTCTGGCTCAAGGTCCCCGGCTCAATCAAGCTCGTGTACAACGGAACCCCGGGCCCCATGGTGTATGCGAAGGACATCATGCTGCGCACCGTCGGCGAACTCGGCATAGACGGAGCGACCTATCGCGCCATCGAATATCACGGATCGACGGTGCGCGAGCTTTCGATCACCGGACGCATTACCATGGCCAATATGGCGATCGAGGCCGGTGCCAAAAACGGCATTTTCCATGCAGACGAAAAGACGATCGCGTACGTTAAAGAGCGCACGAACCGGCCCTTCGTCGTCGAAAGTGCAGACCCCGATGCGATCTACGAGCGCGTCGTCGCGATCGACATCGGGCAGATGGAACCGCAGGTCGCGTGCCCGCACACGCCCGATAACGTTCATCCGATTTCGGAGGTGACGCGAGAGGATCTCCCGGTAGATCAAGTCTTCATCGGTTCGTGCACCAACGGATACATCGAGGACCTGCGCGTGGTAGCGCAAATTCTCAAGGGCCAGAAGATTGCGTCAAACCTCCGGGTGATCGTCAATCCGGGCTCGCAAAAGGTGTGGATGCAGGCGGCGGAAGAGGGCATCCTCACGACACTGGCTGCGGCGGGATGCGCGGTGAACACGCCCGGTTGCGGAGCCTGTTTCGGCGGTCACATGGGAACGCTGGGCGATGGCGAGCGCGCGATTTCAACCACCAACCGAAACTACGTGGGCCGCATGGGCTCGCCGAAGGCCGAGATCTATCTCGCCTCGCCGGCAACCTGCGCGGCTTCGGCGCTGACCGGCCGAATCACTGACCCGCGCGTCGTTGAACGCCGTGTCGTTCTGAGTGGAGTCGAAGCATAATTATGGAAGCACAGCTGCGCGGACACGCTCACAAGTACGGCAAGAACGTCGATACCGACGTGATCATTCCGGGAAAGTACTGCAACATCATCGATCCCGCCGAACTCGGCAAGCACGCGTTGGAAGGGCTCGACCCTGAGTACACGGGACGAATGAAGGCCGGCGACATCATCGTCGCCGGCACCAACTTCGGTTGTGGTTCGAGTAGGGAAGTCGCGCCGATCGCCATCAAGGGCTCGGGGACCTCAGCCGTGATTGCAAAAAGCTTCGCCCGAATCTTCTATCGGAACGCGCTCAACATCGGCCTGCCGATCTTCGAGTCGGCAGAAGCGGTGGACGGAATCGAATCCGGCGACGAGATCGAGCTCGAACCGGAGAGCGGAATCATTCGTAACCTCAGCAAGGGGAAAACGTATCGCTCGGCAGAGTTCCCGCCGTTCATGCGCTCGCTAATCGACGCCGGTGGACTCGTCCCCTACGTCGAGAAGCGCCTCGCCGAGAAGCGCCTCGCCGAAAATGCCCCCTAGGCCGCCATTTTACGGCGGGGTATAGCCGCCGTTTGAGGACGGTATTCCGCCGGGCGACGGATTGACGTTCTCAATCCATTTCTCTTTGGGGCGATACGACGCGGTAAAGGGCACCTGTCCCTCGGTCATCGTTAGCATGCCGATCATATCGGTCGTGCCGTCGAGCTTGCCCTCGAGCAAGAGCGTGGTGCCGTTCGGCATGGAGACGATCAGCCGCACCGCCTGGCCATCGACCGTTCCGGCCAGCGGATAGCGCTTGCCGCGCGTGTCGAGGTAAGTGCCGGTAAGGGCGTCGCCCTGCTGCGTCAGCTTGAAGTGCGTGTAGTCCGTGCCACTGGGATGCTGGATCTGCACCTCCCAGACGCCTTCGATGCCTTTGCGGGCGTTCGGCGGCGGGCTGGGCGACGGCCCGTAGGTTGGTGCGGCACCGGGGACGTACGTGGCGTTCGGCTGTGGACTGGCGTTCGGCACTGGACTGGCCGGCGTGCCGATCGGAGGAGGCGTCGGCGGCGGGGTCGCCGCCAGGGCGGGGGCGCGCGCCTCCAGGCTGCCGGCGAACGTCAGGGTGCCTGCCGCGAGCGCCGCGGCTGCGAAGAATGAAAACGGCTTCACGCAATTGGCTTTGGGCGCGGCGGCTGCGGCTCCTCCGCAAATCGAGCGAGCCCAAACTCGCCAAACTTGCACGCCCTGATATAATGCTAGGGCTGTGAAGAGCAAAATACATCCTAAATGGTTCCCCGAAGCCCGCGTGCACTGCGCGTGCGGCAACACCTTCGTCACCGGCTCCACGCTGCCGGAGATCTCCGTTGAAATTTGTGCCGCCTGTCATCCGTTGTTTACCGGTCAGCAAAAGCTGGTAGATACGGCGGGACGCGTAGACAAGTTCAATCAGCGCTCCGCGGCGGCCCGCCAAAAGCAAGAAGAGGCTGCCGCGCGCAAAACGGCCCGCGAAGCGAAGAAGGCCGCAGCCGCACTCTAAAGCAGCCCGTTTTCAAAACGGGCGCCCGGTGTCACCCTGACCGCAGGGCACTCCCATCCTTGTCATCCTGACCCTTCGACTCCGGCGCTTCGCGCCTCCGCGAACGCAGGCGCGTAGTCGAAGGATGAGGGATCTCCGCGGCATTCGGTTTAACTGTGGCGAACTCTAACTGGCAATGAACGACTCTTTGGCTGTGCGTCTCGATTCGATGGCGCGGCGCTTCGACGAAATAGAGGCGCAGCTCGCCAATCCAACCGGCGCATTCGACCAATCGCGGTTCACGGCGCTCGTGAAGGAACGAGCGCAGTTGGAAGTCGTGGTCCAAACCTATCGGCGACTGCGCAAAACGCTATCGGAAATCGGCGCAAACGACGCGCTCGCGCGCGAAGGCGACGGCGAGCTGCGCGAACTCGCGCAAACAGAGAACGAAGACCTGCGGGAGCGCGCGACCGCGCTCGAGGGCGAGCTGACGCAGCTCATGCTGCCGCGCGACCCGAACGACTCCAAGGACGTTTTCGTAGAGATCCGCGCCGGCACCGGCGGAGATGAAGCCGCGATCTTCGCGGGAGACCTGACCCGCATGTACATGCGTTTCGCCGAGTCGACCGGGATGAGGGTCGAGCTCGTCTCCGAGAGCCCGAGCGACGCCGGCGGTTACAAAGAGATCGTCTTTGCGCTCAAAGGGCACGAGCCGTATCGCTTCCTCAAGCACGAATCGGGCGTTCACCGGGTCCAGCGCGTGCCGGCAACCGAAGCCCAAGGCCGCATCCACACCAGTACGGCGACCGTCGCTATCCTTCCACAAGTCGAGGACGACGTCGAGATCGAGATCAGGTCTTCAGATCTGCAGGTCGATACGTACAAAGCTTCGGGCGCAGGCGGTCAATACGTCAATAAAACCGAGTCCGCAATTCGCATCACCCACGTGCCAACCGGAATTATCGTTGCGTCGCAGCAGGAACGCTCGCAGCAGCAAAATCGTGAGAAAGCAATGCAGATGCTCCGCGCGACGATTTACGATCGCAAGCGTCGCGAGCAAGAGGACGCGGTGGTAGAAATGCGCCGCTCGCAAGTCGGCAGCGGGGAGCGCTCCGAAAAGATTCGTACCTACAACTTTCCGCAAGACCGGGTCACCGATCATCGGATCAACCGCAGCTTTGGAAACATTCGCGGCATCATGGACGGCAATTTGAGCCAGATTGCCGACGAGCTCATCGCCGACGAGCGCGCGCGCCTGATGGCCGGGGAAGGGGTTTGAGATTTCGGTGAGCGCTGGAGAAGCGTTCGCGTGGGGCTTGGGCCTGCTGTCGGAATCGAGTGAGTCCGCGAGGACGGATACGCAGTTGTTACTCGCGCATGCCGTGAGGCAATCGCGCGCGTGGGCGGTCGCGCACCCTGAAGCGCCGCTCCCGGCGGAAGAAGCGCGGGCGTTCGTGGCCCTGTGCGAGCGACGGCGCGCAGGAGTCCCCGTCGCGTACCTCTTGGAATCCGCAGGGTTTTGGGGACGCGAGTTTTTGGTTGATGAAAGCGTGCTGGTGCCGCGGCCGGAGACGGAGCACCTCGTAGAAGGAGCTCTCGAATTCATACGCGAGCGCATCTACCCGCGCGACGGACCGCCGAAGGTTCTCGACGTTGGAACCGGCTCCGGCGCGATTGCGTGTACGATCGCATCCGAGACGGATGCCAGGGTCGACGCCACCGACGTTTCCAAAAATGCCCTGACGGTCGCGATCGAAAACGCGCGCCGCCTCGGCGTGAGCGAGCGCTGCCGCTTTTACGAAGGCGATCTCGTCGAACCGGTTCGCGACAACCGCTACGACGTCGTCGTCGCGAACCTGCCGTACGTTCCGAGCTCCGACCTGCGCCAAGCACCCGATCCGACAGGATTTGAACCGCGCTTGGCTTTAGACGGCGGCCCCGACGGCCTCGAGCTGTACCGCAGACTGCTTCCGCAAATCCCGCAACTCCTTACGAGCGAATCGCTCGTGTTGCTCGAAGCGGCCCCACCCACAATCCCAATGCTAAAAGAACTTCTGCAAACAACTCTTCCTAACTTCGCCATTTCGGTCGGTCATGATTACGCCGGCCTCGCCCGCTACATCAAGGCAGCCGCCGGCGTACCTTAGGGGTACGTGCCGGCGAGCCGCGTCTGAATCCGCCCGGAGCCAGGAGGACGAGAGGGCGGAGAATCGAGCGCAGCCGAGCACCGGACGTGCTCGGCAAGCCACGTAGCCGGCATGTATCCCTAAGGTACGCGCGCCCCGAGGCTTTTCAAACGCTACCGGCGAACGAAGACGACCCGAGATGGCGAAGTATATCTTCTTCACTGGGGGCGTTGTGAGTTCGCTCGGCAAGGGCATCACCGCCGCCTCCCTCGGACGGCTCCTGAAAGCGCGCGGCCTCAGCGTTTCGATCCAAAAGCTCGATCCGTACATCAACGTGGATGCGGGGACGATGAACCCGTACCAGCACGGCGAGGTCTTCGTAACGGAGGACGGGGCGGAGACCGATTTGGATCTCGGGCACTACGAGCGCTTCATCGACGAAAATCTGCAGCGCGCGAACAACGTCACGACCGGGCAGATCTACAACTCCGTGATCGAAAAGGAGCGGCGCGGCGAGTATCTCGGCGCCACCGTTCAAGTGATTCCTCACATCACCAACGAGATCAAGGCGCACATCAAGCGCGTGGCCGAAGCCAGCCACGCCGACGTTTGCATCATCGAGGTCGGCGGAACGGTCGGCGACATCGAGTCGCTGCCATTCCTTGAAGCGATTCGCCAGATGCGCTACGACGTGGGCGACGAGAACGTCATGTACGTGCATCTGACGCTAGTGCCGCACCTCGGCGCCGCGGACGAGCTCAAGACGAAGCCGACCCAGCACTCCGTTCGAGAGCTTCGCGGAATCGGAATTTCTCCCGACGCGATCGTTTGCCGAACGCAATCGGCGGTGCCGATGCCGCTGGAGCTGAAGGAGAAGATCGCGCTGTTCTGCGACGTTCCGCCCAGCGCGGTCGTTCAGAATAGCGACGCGCGCACGATCTATCAGGTTCCGTTGAACTTGGAAGCCGAAGGTTTGGCGCAGGCCGCGGTCCGCAAGCTGAATTTACCGGCGGCCGCCCCGAAGCTCGACGACTGGGTCGGAATTGCCGATCGCCTGCTGCATCCGCGTCGCCACGTCTCGATCGCGCTGGTTGGCAAGTACGTGGAGCTCAAGGACGCCTATATCTCGATCATCGAGGCGCTGCACCATGCCGGGGTGTTTCACCACGCCGCGGTGGAGATCAAACGGGTCGACTCGGAGTGGGTTGAAAACGACGGTGTCGACGTGTTGCGGGGTGCGCACGGCGTGGTCGTGGCCCCCGGGTTCGGAGCCCGCGGCGTGAAAGGTAAGCTTCGCGCGATCCAATACGTGCGGGAGCACCGGATCCCGTTTCTGGGAATCTGCTACGGCATGCAGCTTGCCTGCGTGGAGTTTGCGCGCAACGTCTGCGAGCTGCCTGACGCCATGACGAGCGAGGTCGACGAAACCAGCGTCGACCCCGTGATCGATTTCATGCCGGATCAACGGAATCTGGAGATGTACGGCGGGACGATGCGCTTGGGGACGTATGCATGCACCCTGGAAGAAGGAAGCCAAGCCGCGCAGGCCTATGGCACGCTCGAGATTAGCGAGCGCCACCGTCACCGGTACGAATTCAACAACCGCTATCGGCCCATCTTTGAAGAGCACGGCATGCGCTTTACCGGGCATCATGCTATCGGGAAGACGCGGCTGGTGGAAGTCGTCGAGCTCCCAGTGGACATGCATCCCTGGTTCGTAGCAACACAAGCGCATCCGGAGTTCAAGTCGCGGCCGAACCGTCCGGCGCCGCTCTATCGCGAGTTCATCGGCGCGGCGCTCGCGCACGAAGAGCGATTGGACGGCCGCGCCGGAATTGCCGAGGCATCCTGGACTCAGGCCTAATCACCGCGGTCGTTCTGACGCGGGACGAGGAGCGCAACCTGCCGCGCGCTCTTACGAGCCTGCCCCGCGGAATGAATGTCTTCGTCCTGGATGCCGGTTCGGGCGACCATACGGTGCAGTTCGCGCGAAGCGCGGGCGCGCGCGTCGAGCAGCGAGCGTGGACGGACTTTTTGGACGCCCGGCGCTTTGCGCTGTCGCAGGTGCGGACGCCCTGGACGCTGATGCTCGATGCCGACGAGGCGCTCGACGACATCCTGTGCGACGCGATCCTTTCGGCCTCAGACGCTATCGACGGCTATCGCGTCAAACGCACGACGTACTTCTGCGGCAAGCCGATGCGCCTGTGGCGCGACGAACCGCTGCTGCGCCTTTTTCGAACCGATCGCGCGACGCTCGACGCGCACCCCGCAGCCGCCAGCACGGCGCCCGTGCACGAGGCCTGGTCCTGCGCGGGCCAAGTGGACGAACTTCCCGGGACGCTGCTTCATTACTCGTATCCCGACGCGGCTGCTTACCGCGCGAAATACGAACGGTACACGAGCCTCGAAGCCGACAGCCTGAAAAGACCCGCGTTCGCTTTCTTGAGCGCGTCCAGTCTAGCACTGCCGCGCCTGGCGTGGCTGCTCTTTGCGCGGGGTGCCTTGCTCGATGGTCCGCGCGGCTGGTACGTCGCGTACCGCTCTGCGATCTATCCTGCGGTAGCGGCGTTTAAAGCGTTGGTGAGATGAAGCTCGCGCGCGTCGGTTTGGATGCGCGCCTGACGCCCCAAATGTCGATCGGAATGAAGACCTACGCACGAGAGCTCGCCGCGCGCCTGCCGCGCGCTGCGCCGGAATATGCATACGTCACCTTTACGCAAGGCGCCAACTTCGGTTGGGACGAGCAAGTCCGGCTGCCCGCCGCGATACGACGGGCGCGCCTGGACGTCGTGCACTTTCTGTCGCTCTACACGCCGTTGCTGCTGCCGCCGCGCTTCGTCATTACGATTCACGACCTGATTCACTTACGGTTCCCGCAGTATTTCAAGGCGAAGGTTCGCCCCTATTACTCGACGGTCGTGCGCTGGGCATGCGCGCGGGCTCAGCGCGTCATAACCGACGACGAGCGTACGGTCGCGGATCTGGCCGAGCTTCTGCACGTGGATCCCGCGAAGGTCAGGGTAATTCCGCTCGGCGTCGCGGAGAGTTTTCTGCAGCCCGTGACGCCGTTTGTGGCGCGGCGCCCATACCTGCTCTACGTCGGCAATCACCGCGAGCATAAGGATCTGGCGACGCTTTTCGACGCGTGGTCTGCGTTGCTCGAGCGCTGGCCCATCGACCTCTACCTGACCGGAGACGACGACTTCGGCGGCGAGCTGCAGCGCCGCAGCGCGCGCTGTGGGGAGATCGTTGCGCTGGGGGACCTGACGACGCCGGATCTTGCGGCCTACTACGCCGGGGCGCGCGCCTTGGTTCAGCCCGCCTTGCGCGAGGGCTTCGGGTTGCCGATGCTCGAGGCGATGGCTGCGGGTTGTCCGGTAGTGGCCTGCGAAGACGCGGTACCCCGCCCGCTCGCCGCGGCGGCGCTAAGCTTTCCCCCGCGCGACGCCTCCGCGTTGAGCGCAGAGCTCGAAAAGCTTCTCGCCGACGAGGGGCTGCGCATTCGCTCAATCAACTCAGGACGGGAGCTGGCGCAACGGCTGACCTGGGACCGATGCGCTCGCGCTACCGCCGACGTTTACCGAGAGGTTTTGGAGCAATTGTGAAACGCCTGGTGATGGCGCTCGTTTTTGCGGCAACGACCGCAGCGACGCCCCAGCCCATCGCCATCGTCATCAACGGCGATACGCTGTCGCTTCATCCGCCGCCGCGCATGGAGAACAACGTGCTTCTGGTGCCGGTGCGCCGAACGATGGAGGCGCTTGGACTCGCGTTCGATCGATCGGGAAATCGGGTCACGACGCAGGTGGGCTCCAAAACGGTCGTTCTAACGCTGGGCAGTCGCGTTGCTCTAGTTGATAGCGATCGATTGGAGTTGGACGCGCCACCGCAGGAAATCAAAGACGTGCTCTACGTTCCGCTGCGGTTCTTCACGGACGTCCTCGGGGCGCAAGCCCATTTCGATCGCCACGCTAACGCCGTCATCATCGTGGCTGAGCTCGTCGGTCGATCGGAGAGCGGCTTGGTCGCAACGGGAAGCGGCTACGAACGATTCGGGACGGTCGCGGCCGTTGACGTGCTTTCGGATCCGCCAACGCTGACGCTGGGGTACAACGGCAGCATCAAAACGATTCCGGTTGGCGCCAACGCGATCATCGAAGTCCTGGACGTCAACGTCAACGTCACCTCTCCGGGCGAGCTTGGCGACGTTCGCCCAGGTGACTTCGCTCGGGTAGAGATGCGCAAAGACGGGCGCGTGCAGCGCGTGATCGACGAGTACGGCTCCCGCAACGGCCACATCGTCGCCATCGCCGGAAATGAGTTCGTTCTCGGCGACGGTCAGGTGATCTCGGCGGGGCGCACGAGCGAAATCTCGCTCAACGGCAAAGCTGCCTCGCTCAGCGATTTGCGGCCCAACGATGAGGTTACGGTACGCTACAACGTGGAGACGAACGAGGTTCGCGAGATTTTGGCGAGCCGAGTCGTTGCTACTGCGCCGGCAAGTCAGACCGGCGGCATTCGCATCGCAAGCGTGCAGAGCGATGCGAGCCGCCCGTTACGCCCGGGCGACACGGTTCACGTTACGCTGCACGGGACGCCGGGCGGATCCGCGACCTTCGACATCGGCTCCGACGTCACGGATCAAGCCATGCAGGAGCGTATGCCAAGCGTGTACGTTGGAAGCTACACGATTCCGCGAGGCGCCAACTTTGACGACGTGGCCGTGATCGGACGGCTTGCTTCGGGCAACTCGAGCGCCGAAGCCCCGGCACCGTACACCGTCTCGGCATCGAGCGTTCCGCCGGGTGTTGGCGATTTTGCGCCGGGCGCAGGGGCCACCGTGAACACGAATCGGCCCGCCGTGTACGCCACCTTCGCCTCGGATGCCGTTCCAGTCAATCCGTCGAGCGCGTTGCTCTGGATCGACGGGAGGGACGTCACCTCCGAATGCGTGCGCACCGCCGAGTTCATCCAATACCTGCCGTCGTACGCGTATCCCGACGGGCCGGTCCACGTTACGGTACGCGTCGCGGACGAAGCCGGCAATACGACGACGAAGTCGTGGAGCTTTTGGATCCGGACGCATTGACCGCAGACTGCATTTTTTGCAAAATCGGCAGCGGCGAGCTCGCGGCGCAGAGCGTGTATCGCGATAACGACGTTATCGTCATCGCGGACGTCAATCCGCAAGCACCGGTCCATCTGCTGGCCATTCCGCTACGACATTACGCAACCGTAGCGGAGCTTTTTTCCGGCGACGCCGCGATTGCGGCGCACCTCTTCGAGGTCGCAGCCAAACTTGGGCACGAGCGGGGCGGAGAAGAAGGGTTCCGCCTCGTCGTCAACACCGGTCAGTACGGAGGACAGACCGTAGATCACGTTCACGTCCACGTGATGAGCGGACGTCGTATGACCTGGCCGCCCGGATAGTGGGCGGCCTCGTTATCTACGTTGTGGCGGCGCGGGACTTGCAGAAGGCGTGAGGCTTATGTCGTACTGCTGCGTCTGGTCGGCGCTAACGGCGTAGCCGCTGCCAGAGTGCGTGTCGTATCCGGTCTTTTCTACCGTGATCGTATAGTCATCGGGTTGGAGCGAAAAGGCGACGAAATGCCCGCGAGCGTCGGTCGTCGCCGTGACCGCTTGGGACGGGGAGCTGATCTGGAGACGCGCGCCCGAAATCGGATTACCGGTCGCGGCGTCGGTGACCGTGCCGGCGATACCGCCGAGCGTGCCCGCTTGCACCCAGCCTGCCGGAGTCACGCATGCAAAAAACAATCCGAACGCACATAACGAGCGCCGCACCGCCGGCGCCTGTAGTGCAGTGGCTACATTCAACATGCCATTTTAAACTCGTCGTGAAATGCCGGTAGTTGCGACTGGGCGATTTGACGCTGCGCGGGCGCTGTGTTAGGCTACTGAAGGAGGCCCTCTAGGGCCTAATTTTTCGTGTTTCGCGGAGGCCGCAGCACGCTGAAAGGGGGTGGATTACATGGAAGTTCGCATAGCTCCGGGAGAGACGATCGAGAGCGCATTGCGCCGCTTCAAAAAGGCCACCCAAAAGGCGGGGATCCTGGCCGAGGCGCGCAAGCACGAGCACTACGAAAAGCCGAGCGTTCGCCGCAAGAAGAAGTCGGCTGCGGCGCGCAAGCGCCGGGCGTAAGCCAAAAGCCCGTTCTCGTGGGAGCGCTCAAAGACCGAATCTCTTCGGATTTAAAAGAGGCGATGCGGGCGCGGGATCAACTGCGCCTGGATACGTTGCGTTCGGCCCTGTCCGGGTTTATCTACAAGCGGACCGAAGGCGGCCACGAGCTTTCCGAGCTCGACGAGCTCGAGGTCGTGCGACGGCTCGTAAAGCAGCGGGGCGATTCACTGACCGAATTCGACAAGGCCGGGCGCAAGGATCTGGCCGACAAGGAACGTGCCGAGCGCGAGATCTTGCTGGCCTATCTCCCGCCGCAGCGATCCGCAGCCCAGATCCGCGAGATCGTTCAAAGCGTCTTGGCAGAGCTGCCGGCCGACTCGCGCAACGCCGGCGCGGTGATGAAAGTCGTGATGCCGCAGCTCCGCGGCCTCGCGGACGGAAACCTCGTGCGCCAGATCGTCACCGAAGAGTTGGGAACGTAACTTCCTCTCTTAGGGGAAGGTACCAATCGGCATGAAGGCACTCGGCCTGAGCGCCTGGAGCGCGCTTTTCTTGCTGGCCGGCATGGCTGGGATGGCCGGAATGGCTGCGAGCGCTCAGACGGGGCGCCCGATCGTCGTCATTCCCATCACCGGAACCGTCGACGACGGGATGGCCCATCTCGTCGAGCGGTCCGTCGCCGAAGCCAATCAGGATGGAGCGCGCGCAATCGTTCTCGACGTCAACAGCCCGGGTGGGCTGGTGGAGGCGGCATTTAGCATTCGCGACGCACTGTTTTCCGCACACGAGCCGGTCTACGCCTACGTCGGTGCGCGCGCGTACTCCGCCGCGGCGTTGATTACGCTCGCGGCAAATCGCATCGTGATGGCACCGGGTGCGTCCATTGGCGCCGCCGAGCCAATTCCCGCAACGGTTAAACTGATCTCCGGACTGCGCGGAGAGTTTGAATCTACCGCGGAGCGTAGTCATCGCAATCCTAAAATCGCGGGCGCCATGGTCGACAAGAACGTGGACCTGCCGCAATACAAGCGCTCCGGCGCGATCCTCACCCTGAACACCGACGACGCGGTGCGCGCGGGAATCGCCGAGTCGACCGCTCCGACCTTAGATGCCGCGCTCGCGCAACTTCACTTGGCCAACGCGCCGCGAGTTGCCCAATCCCTTACTTGGGGCGAGAGCGTCGCACGATTCGCAACCGATCCAATTGTCAGTGGCCTTCTGTTGACGATCGGCATGCTCGGGCTGTTGATCGAAATGCAGACGCTGCACGGCATTGCCGGCTTGATCGGCATCGGCGCGCTGGGACTCTTCTTTGGGAGCCACGTCTATGCCGGTTTTTCCAATGGATTCGTGGCGGTACTCGCCGTCCTGGGGCTGTTGGGCATCCTATGGGAACTGCACGTCGTTCCGGGGCACGGCCTTCCGGGCATCCTCGGCGCCGGCGCGCTTCTAGTGGCGGTCGTGCTGGCGTTTGGGTTGCCGTTTTTCTTCGTCGGGATCGAGACGATCGCGACGGCGATCGTTCTCACCGTGATCGTTTTTACGTTAGCGGTGCGCGCGGTGCCGGAAAACGCCTGGGCTCACCGCTTGGCGTTAGCGGCGGCGCAAGGTCCGGAATACGTGACGAGCGCCGACCACACGAGCCTTCGCGGCCGCAGCGGGACGGCCGCGAGCTACCTGCGCCCGGCCGGCATCGCGTCGATCGACGGGCGAAGGGTCGACGTCCTCACCGAGGGTGAATTCATCGCGCAGGGAACTCCAATCCGAGTCGTGCGTGTCGAGGGCTCGCGCATTTTCGTCGAGCCCATCCTTTCATAGGAGCAGAGATGATAGCCGTCAGCGGCGCCGTCATAATCATTCTCGTCATCATCGCGTTTTTCGCGTTCCTGTACTACTTCCCGATCGGGTTATGGATACGAACGGTCGCAGCCGGCGTCCCACTGGGAATTATCGCGCTGGTGCGGATGCGCCTGATCGGAATTCCGCCGGGCGTCATCGTTACCAACTACGTGCGCGCGCGCAAGGCCGGCCTGAACCTGACCGTGGACCAAATGCAGTCCCACTATCTCGCCGGCGGCAACGTGGAGAACGTGACGCTCGCGATGATCGCGGCGCAACGGGCGCAGATTCCGCTCGAGTGGCAACGGGCCGCCGCAATCGACCTCGCCGGACGTAACGTCCTGGAAGCGCTGCAAACGTCGGTGACTCCCAAAGTGATCGAGACGCCGATCTTCCAAGGTGTCGCCCAAAACGGCATTCAGCTCAACGTGAAGGCTCGTATCACAGTGCGCAGCAATCTCGATCGCTACGTCGGCGGCGCCGGCGAGCCGACGATCGTCGCGCGTGTCGGCGAAGGCGTCGTTTCCGCGGTCGGCGCGGCGATCGATCACAAGGAAGTGCTCGAATATCCGGATCGCATCAGCAAGGCGGTGCTGGCGAAAGGACTGGACGCCGGTACGGCGTTTGAAATCGTGTCGATCGACATCGCAGATGTGGACGTCGGCAAGAACATCGGCGCGGAGCTGCAGACCAGTCAAGCCGAAGCCGATCGCCGGATCGCGCAGGCAAAGGCGGCGGAGCGCCAATACGCCGCGCTTGCGGCCGAGCAGGAGCAGAAGGCGGAAACTCAGGCCATGCGTGCCAAAGTCGTCGAAGCCGAAGCGACGATTCCGCAAGCCATCGCCGCGGCGTTCCGCAGCGGGAACCTTGGCGTTATGGATTACTATCGTCTGAGGAACGTCCAAGCGGACACCGAGATGCGCTCGTCGATCGGAGCCTCTACGGAGAGTGCCAACGAGCCGCAGCCGCCGCCGCTTTCGGGGCCCGGCAAGTAAGTCGCTTTCGTGCGAGATGTCGGAACGCTCGTCTGGGTGGTCCTCGTCTTCATCGGCGTGGTCAGCAGCATGGTCTCTACAATCCGCAAGAAAGGGGAAGCGCAAGCCCCCGGCCAGGCCCGCTTCACAACCCCGCCGGCACGCCCTACGTCGCCCCTAGCCGCGCCACCCCAGGTCGCGCCGCCATCGAGTGGCCCTCGCCCGCGACCTCCCGCCCCGCCGGCTCCCACAGCCCGAATTGAGCCCAAAGCGCCCAGCGAGCATCCCGCCACGGCGCCGGCCCGCAAATACGGCCTCTTTGCCCGCAAAGGCGAGCTGGTTCGGGCCGTCATCGCCATGGAAGTGCTTGGAAAGCCTCGCGGCCTCAGCGACGAACACTTTCCCCGTTGACCGCGCAACGTTCCATCGATCTCCACGAGCTGCCCGATCGGGTGCGGCTGTTCGGAGAGTACGATCGCAATCTTTCGGCGATTGAATCCTCACTGGACGTTGCGGTGCACGCCGACGGCGACCGCTTGTTGTTGGCGGGCGAGGATGCCGCCGTCGCGCGCGCCGAGGAAGTGGTCCGGCGCGTCCTCCAAGCGGCGGTCGGCGGAGCCCACATCACTCCCGAGGACGTAGCACTCGCGCTTTCCGACACGCGCGCAGACCCGCACGTCGACGTTCCCGTCACGCTGCTGCGAACGCACCGCGGCCGCGAAGTGCGCCCGCGAACCGCGGGTCAGCGACGCTTCATCCGCTCGATCGAGGAATCCACGCTGACCTTTGGTATCGGCCCCGCCGGCACCGGAAAAACCTATTTGGCCATCGTCATGGCGGTACGCGCGTTGAAGCGACGCGAAGCATCCCGAGTGATTCTTTCGCGCCCCGCGGTGGAAGCCGGGGAGCGGCTCGGTTTCCTGCCCGGTGATTTGCGCGAAAAAGTCGATCCGTACATGCGTCCGCTCTTCGATGCGCTCGCGGAGCTGCTCGACGATCCCCTAGTGAACAAATACCTCGAGCGCGGAACGCTCGAGGTTGCACCGCTGGCATATATGCGCGGTCGCACGCTCTCCGAAGCGTTCGTGATTTTGGATGAGGCACAGAACGCGACCGACGATCAACTCAAGATGTTTCTCACGCGCCTCGGCAGGGGATCGAAGATGGTTGTGACCGGCGACGCCACGCAAATCGACCTGCCCTTCGGTCAAAGCAGCGGACTTCGCAGGGCCGCAAAGCGCCTGAGCGGCATCGAGGACGTCGGCGTTGTCGAGCTCGACGATACCGACGTCGTGCGCCATCCGCTGGTGGCGAAGATCGTGCGCGCCTATGATTTACTACCGTAACGACGTACGCCGCAGCGGGGTAAACGGGCGCGCCCTCGTCGCGACGGCGAAGCGTCTGTTGGCAGCTCTGGGCGAGCGAGGTTCCGCGGTCTCATTGTCGCTGGTTGGTGACGACGCGATTCGTTCGCTCAACCGAGACTACCGCGGGAGAGATCGAGCAACGGATGTACTCAGCTTCGCGCTCGACGACGCGCCGCAACAGCCGGTCGAGCGCCTCTTAGGGGACGTCGTAATCTCGGTCGATACGGCTCGCAAGCAGGCCGCGCAGTACGACGCCCCCCTGCAGCGCGAAATCTATCGCTTGCTCATTCACGGTTTGCTCCACCTCATAGGGCACGACCACGATGCCGTCGCAGAGCGGCGCGCGATGCAGCGCGAGGAACGCCGCCTCGCCGACGCGATTGCGCTGCCGTGGCCCTATCCGGGCAACCGGTAGAGGACGCTGATGCACCACCCGGCCGAAGAACGCGGTAAACACCCTTCGACGCCGCTGCGGACCGGCGAGCCGCATTACCTGCCGATCGACCGCAGCCGCGTCTTGCGCTCCTTCCATCATGCCTTTGAAGGGATCATCTACGCCACGCGCACGCAGCCCAACATGCGCGTGCATTTTCTCATCGCGGCACTCGTGCTTCTGGCAACCCTGATCTTGCGACTGGATCGCTTATATGTGGTCGTAACGGTTACGCTCGTTGCGCTGGTGCTGAGCCTCGAATTGATGAATACCGCGATCGAGTCGCTCGTGGATTTACTGACGGTCGCGCACCATCCGCTGGCAAAGACCGCCAAAGACGCGGCCGCCGGCGCGGTGTTGATTGCGGCGATTGGCGCGGTGCTAGCCGCGTATTTGATCTTCTACCAAGGCATCATCAGCGGCGGGATGCGGGTTTTCGAAGCCGTGCAGTCGGTGCCGGCCAACGTGGCGCTGATCGTGCTCGCCGTGGTGGCGATCGCAACGATTTTTGCCAAGGCCTGGGTTGGTCGAGGCTCGGCGTTGCAGGGTGGCGCCGTCTCTGGCCATGCGGCTCTGGCCTTTGCCGTCGCGACCATGCTGGCATTTTTCTATCAGAAGCCGCTGGCGGCGATTCTGGCTTACTTCGTCGCCTTCTTGGTCGCGCAAAGCCGCGTCGAGGCACGCATCCACCGCCCCTTCGAAGTGTTCTGGGGAGCCGTCCTGGGCACGCTCGCCGCCCTGGCGATCTACGTGCTAGTGCGGCCTCACGTTGTGTTATAATGGCGCCGACTTGAACACGGACCCGGCTCGAAGTAGTCCCGAAGGCCTGCCGTACCAGCTCATCGCGCTCGTCGTGCTGGTCCTCCTGGCGGCCTTCTTTGCGGCCGCCGAGGCCGCGCTCGTCTCGATCTCGCGCTTGCGCGCGCGAGCGATTGCCGAGCGGCGGGTACGCGGCTCACGCAACCTTGAATTGCTCGTGGAAGACAAGAACCGCTTTCTTACCTCGATTTTGGTTGGAAATACGGTCGTGCTGCTCGCGGGCTCTTCGCTCGCCACCTACGTCGCGATATCGATCGGGCTACCCTCGGCGGCCCTCCTTTCGACCGCCGCCATGACGGTGGTTTTTTTGCTTTTTGGCGAGATCATCCCCAAGACGATCGCCACGGGCGACGCCGAGCGCTGGGCGCTTCGCCTGGCGCTCCCGACCTTCTACGTCGCCTACGTCCTCGCGCCGATCGCCCGGACGTTTCAAGGAATCACCACTCTGCTGCTGCGCCTCTTTCGCATCAGACACGCGCATCACGCCTTCGTAACGGAAGAAGATATTCGTGCCTTGGTCAACGTGGGAGCGGAGCAGCGCGTGATCGAGGAGGAGGAGCGTCAGCTGATTCACTCCGTGATGGAGTTCGGCGACACGATCGTGCGCGAGGTGATGAAGCCCAGGCCCGAGATGGTTGCGGTCTCTATCGACGACTCCCCGCGGCGCGTGCTGGATGTCGTCATCGCCGAAGGCTATTCCAAGCTTCCCGTCTATCAGGAGTCCAAGGACGACATCGTCGGGGTGATTCACGACCGCGAACTCCTGGTCGCTTTGGCTAATGGCTCGTTAGCGCATACCAGCGTCCGCCTTTTGATGCGCACCGCCGTACACGTGCCGGAAACGAAGAAGATCTCCGAGCTGCTCCGCGAGATGCAGCGCGACAAGTTCTCGCTGGTGATCGTCGTCGACGAGTACGGCGGGACCGCGGGCCTCGTCACGATGGAAGATCTGCTGGAAGAGATCGTCGGTGAGATTCGGGACGAGCACGACGCGGACGAGCAGGAGCCGATCGCGGTCGTCTCCGATGTCGAAGCGGTGGTCGAGGCCGGCACGAACGTCGAAGACGTCAATGCGAAACTCGGGACGCGGCTTCCCACGGAGGATTTCGAGACGATCGGCGGTTACACGGTCGGGCTCTTCGGGCGCCTTCCGAAAGAGGGCGAGGAAATCGACGCCGACGACCACACGCGCCTGCGCGTCGATCGAACGCGCGGCCGGCGTATCTTGGCGGTTCGTATTTACACCAACGGCGCCCTCAGCCGTCCGCAGGAAGCCGAGGACTCTGACGCAGCCGCGCGCCTATAAGACGCGCGGCGTCGTTCTACGCGGACGGCAACTGGGCGAAGCGGACCGCATCCTGACGCTGTTCACGCTCGAACGAGGCAAGGTCGATGCCGTAGCAAAAGGCGTGCGCCGCGCGCGCAGCCACTTCGCGGGGCGGCTGGAGTTTGGGAATGAATGCGATTTCGTGATGCACCGGGGACGCTCGCTCGACGTCGTGGTGTCGGCGGAGATCCTGCGTGCGCGTTGGTCGCGGTTGGTCGAACCCGAACGCTACGGCGTCGCCTCGGTTGTAGCGGAAATGATCGACGCATTCTGCGAACCCGACCTTGCCTTACCCGACGTCTACGAGCTCCTCGTCGCCGCTATTGCGGCTATCGCCGCGGCGCCAAAACCGCAGGCGCTGCTGCCCCGGTTTTCGCTGCGGTTTCTCGAGATGCTGGGCTTGGCGCCACCGCTGACGACCTGCGTGCAGTGCGGCTTAGCGCTCGGCACGGGGCCGGTGTGGCTGGACGCCCAGGCAGGCGGCATCGTGGATGCCACCTGCCGCGAACGCTGGCGCGACCTTCCCGAGTTGGAAGAAGGCGATCTCGAAAATCTCCGCGCCCTTGCCGAGCCAAAGGGCGGCGCCAACGCCGCCGCGGTGCAGGCGACGCCGCGAGCCGCGGCCGCCGTCGAGGAGCTGGTCGCGCACCATCTGGGCAGGCGCCCCAAGGCGATGGCGGCTCTGGGCGCGCTCGGCGCGTGATTATGGCGCTCGACATCGGCAGCAAGCGAATCGGCCTAGCGGTCGCGGCCCCCGGTGAAAGCTTCGCGATGCCGCTTGCAACGATCGTTCGAACGAATAGGCGGAACGATCTGGAATCCATCAAAAGTTACCTCGACTCGTACGACGTCGACGAGCTGGTCGTCGGGGATCCGCTCACGCTCGCGGGGGAGCGCGGGATCGCCGCTCGCGGGATCGATATGTTTGTAGAAAGCTTGCGCGAGATCTTCGACGGAACGATTCACCGCGTGGACGAGCGCATGACCACCGCGCAAGCAACGAAGAGCCTCATCGCAGCCGACGTGTCGCGACGCAAATGCCGGGATGTCGTGGATCGGGTGGCCGCGGCGCTGATTCTAGAAACGTTTCTCGCACGGCGCCGAAACGCGCCGGAGTGAAGCAGCTTCGGCGGATCGCGTTTGCAGGGATCGCTTGTGCGCTCGTCGTCGCTGGGCTGGGCGCGGCATTGGCCTACGCGCTCTATGGCGAGCGATCCCATCCCGCGTCATCCACCCAGGTGATCATCGCGCGCGGCTCTACCTTCGATGAAATCGCGGAGCGGCTCGCTACCGAGGGTATCATCAGCAACGTGTGGACCTTTCGTATGCTCGCGCGGTTGCGTCGGGAAGACGTCGCGGTGCACGCCGGTGAGTATCGCTTCACGCCGCATCGCACGCAGGACGAGATCTTGCGGGCGTTGGTGAGCGGGGGCGCGCAGGTAGCCAGCTGGGTAACGATTCCGGAAGGCTTCGCTGCCGGCCAGATCGCGGAACGCCTCGCGGCTACGGGTATCGGACCGGCTGCGGATTTCGACCGCTATTTCATGCATCAACCGCTCGAAGTTTACGGCGTCCGCACCAGGAACTTGGAAGGGTATCTTTTCCCGAGCACCTACCTGGTACCGCTCGGCGCAGCCCCCTCGCAGGTGGCGGGCATGCTGACCGCTGAGTTCTTCAGGCAGCTTCCAGCGGATGCGGCGTCTCTGGCGCGAAAGCAGCATGTGAGCGTCGCCCAGGCGGTGACCGTCGCATCGCTCGTCGAGCGAGAAGCCCAAGAGTCGGCGGATCGGCCGCGGATCGCGGCGGTGATCTATAACCGGCTGCGGCTGGGGATGCCGCTTCAGGTCGACGCCACCATCGAATACGCTTTGCCCAAGCATAAAAGCGAACTCTCGTTTGCCGATTTGAAGATTGATTCACCGTACAATACCTACGCGCACGCCGGGCTGCCCCCCACGCCGATCGCCAACCCCGGGCGCCCGTCGTTGGAGGCGGCATTGAATCCGTGGAAGAGCGACGATCTGTACTACGTCTACTGCGGGAATGGACGCCACGTTTTCGCCAAGACGCTCGCCGAGCACCAAGCCAACGTGGCACGCTGTTTGCAATAGAAAGGTAGATTTGAAAATGTCATCCGTCAACGGTGAGAGCGAGAGCCCTCACGCTCCCCTGGAGCTCAGCGAGTTGCTTCACATTCAGACGAACGACGGTGCGTCGCTGGAGTTCGAGGTGGTCGGTATCTTGGAAGATCCCGAAGCGAACGCATCTTATGCGGTGCTCTGGCACGAGTCGACCGACGGGGGCGAAGGCCAGTTCATCGTCACGGACCTGGCGGGGAAGTTTCTCGAGGACGACACGCTCGCCCAACACGTGCTCGACGATTTCCTTGCATTCGCGGAGGACGAGGAAGACGAAACCGCACCGCAGGAGGACAAGAACTAATTCGCGTCCTCTTTCTGTCCGCAAGCGTCGGTGTCGGCCACGTCTCGGCGGCAAATGCGGTCGGCGGAGCCTTGCGTGCGCTCGATCCCAGCGCCGAGACGACGGTGGTCGACTCCTACGAATATGCCGCCTTGGTGGTTTCACGGATCGCCGCGGACGGGTATCTGCGGATGGTCAAAACCATTCCACAAATGTACCGCTACATCTACGATCGGGCAGAGCGGGCCACCCAGATCGGCCGGCTTCGCTCGTGGGCGCATCAGTTTACCGCCGGCAATCTGCGGCCGCTGCTGCTGGGGGAACGGCCGGACGCGGTCGTCTGCACGCACGCGTTTCCTTGCGGTGCGATGGCGGAGTACAAGCGATCGTTTGCCGACGCGCCGCCGGTCGTCGGGATCGTCACCGATTTTGCCGTGCACGGATTTTGGGTGCATCACAACGTCGACCGATACGTCGTGGCGACCGACGCGATGCGCGACGCGTTGACGACGCGCGGCGTGGCGCGCGAACGGGTCTCGGTGAGTGGGATCCCGGTTCGGCCGGAGTTTGCGCCGGGTCCAGAGCCGCGCGAGGCGCTACGCGAACGCCTCGACCTACCCCGCGATCGTAAGATCGCGCTACTCATGGGCGGCGGTCTTGGAATCGCGCCGCTCGAACGCATGTTAGGCGCGCTGAGCTCGCTTCGCACTCCGTTGGCGGCCGTGGTCATTGCGGGGAAAAATGCCCGCATCGAACGGCGGCTCACGACTGCGGCGGAGAACGTCGCGTATCCGGTTCGCGCATTGCGTTTCGTCGATAACGTCTACGACTACATGCACGCGGCCGATGTTCTCGTGACCAAACCGGGAGGCCTGAGCACGGCCGAAGCGCTGGTGGCGCAGATCCCGATGGTGCTTTGCAAACCGCTGCCGGGACAAGAAGAGCGCAACGCCCGCGTGCTGGTGAGCTCGGGCGCGGCGCTGCGCGCGCGACGGATCGACGAACTGCCGGCGGCGATCGCCGCGGCGCTGACAGATGCGAATTGTCGCGAACGGCTCGTCGCGGCCGCCCGACGATTGGGAAGGCCCGACGCGGCTAGTGACGCCGCTTCGATGATTGCACAAATGGTGAAGGTACGAAAGGAGAGCGTCGCATGAAGCTACCTTCCGCGCGAGCCTATGGAGGATGGTTGGCGATCGTGCGCATCCTCACGGGATTGATCTGGCTCATTCACGGCGTTCCGAAGTTTCTCAATAGCGCAGCGTTCATGCCGCCCAATGGCGTTATCGTCACCTACGTTGCGCAAGGGGCCGCCAAGGCGACGGGGCCGTATCACGATTTCCTCGTCGGCGTCGTGCAACCGAACATCGCGGTCTTCGCCGAATTGGTGCGCCTCGGTGAAGTCTGCGTCGGCATTTCGCTCGTGCTCGGCCTTTTTACGCGCGTCGGCGGGTTCGTGGGGATCCTGCTTCCCCTGAACTACATGGCTGCGCGCGGGGCGATCGGCACCTTTACCGATTGGTCGAGCATCGACAGCTGCATGGCGCTGCTCTCCGCGATCAGCCTCGTGCTGCCGACGGGCCGCGTTCTCGGCGTCGACGCTCTCTTTGCGCGCAGACGCATTAGGCCGGCAACCGTTATCCCCGAAGTCGTGCCGGAACGTCCATTGGACCGCCCGACCGCATCGCCCTAAGCGCTCAGGATAAACTCCGAAGCGCGAAGCGCCGAAGTCGAAGGACAAAGTGCTGAGCGCTGGATCAAGCATCTGTCATCCGTAATTGTGAAGAGCGTCGCAAAAGAACGCGACTGCACGCGCGTGTCGACTCCTCAACGAGGGAATTGACCCCCTGCCTGCTGAACGAAGCGGAACCGTACTTATACGTCTCGGGGGGTATCTGCATGTCCCGGTTTATTCGATTTTCGATTTTACCGTTGGCGTTGATCATCGTGGTTGGACTGACGGTGGGCGGCCTGCGCGTCGGAGCGCAAGACGCGTCGAAGCCGGCGCGTGCGGCTCACGACGAACTCCGAGAACCGGTGGTGCTCGCAAGCAAGGACGGCGTCTTGGAGTTGACGCTTACGCCTCACCAAGGCACCGCGCAGTTCGACACTGTGCCGACACCAACGAAGAAGATGCTCGTCTTTCGCTATCGTCTCGAGCGCGGCACTTCGTCGAACGGTCAAAGCTCCGGCGACAATCTGTATCCGGCCCCTACTCTGCAGGTCTGGCCCGGCCAAACGCTGATCGTGCACCTCAACAACGAGCTGGCGGGATTGACGATTCGCGACTACTACAACCCGGCGTACACGCCTAAGGGTGAACAGGTCCCGATCTACGCGCCGATGCTCACGTCGTCCCCGTTCAACCTGCACGTTCACGGCGTGCACGTTAGCCCGAGGGGCAACTCCGACAACGTATTGCTCGACGTCCAAGCCGGAATGTCCAACACCTACGTCTATCACATTCCAAACGACATGCCGCAGGGCGCGTACTGGTATCACAGCCACCTGCACACGCTGACGATGCTGCAGACGTATCTCGGGCTGGCGGGACTTCTGGAGATCGGCCGCGTCGACGGCAACCTGCCAATCGTGACGCAACGGCACATTCCCGTTCGCAACATGATCTTGCAAGAGAACGCCGTCTTCGACCGGAGGGACGGCCTCGCCGAGATCAGCAACTACAACTGGCCGAAGGAAGGTGTCAGCACGCTGGCGGTGCCGAAGGGAACGCAGCTCGCCGACGGCACCTATCGGCCGTCGCTCGCGCCGGTCAACTTTACGGACTCGCCGAAAGGCACGAAGTACACCACGGTGTGGTGGGCTGGTCCGCCGGGGTCCCACGACAACAATCGCGGCGTCTTTCAGTTCATGCCGGCGAACGTGCAAGCGTTCAAGGCCGACGGCGGCAACGGGGCACACGACCTCCCGGCCGAGCCGAACCTTCCCGACGCGAAGCGCGACGTACAGTTCACGGTGAACGGCCAGTTCGAGCCCGTCGTGCGCAGCAAGGCCGGCCAGACCGAGATCTGGGTCCTCGAAAACATCAGCGACATGGCCTACATCAACGTGGAGCTGACGGAGACGGCCACGGGCGGCCATCCGAAGATCGCCGTGGTCGGCCAAGACGGCAACCCGTTTCTCGCGGTGCACTATCCCCCGACGGCGGGCGGCACTGAGCTACTCATTCCCCCTGCTTCGCGCACCGCGATCGCGGTGACGATGCCGGAGCGCGGCGACCTCGTGCTCTCGATGCCCCCGTACGGGCGGGGCACGAAAGCCATGACCCTGCCGGCGATTCTGTACGCGAACAACGGAACCCAAAACTCGCCGGCGGTGCTCGGCAGCGAGACCGTCCTTCCCAGCGCTATCAGTTATAACGACGGATTCTTCGTCTTTCCGAGCCAAGAACTCGCCCGCGCGACCACCTCTGGCGGCCAGGGCGAATCGACGGCCTTTGCCGAGGGACAGAAACTTCACGCATACACGTCGTTCGTCGACCTGTCGCACCTCAAGCCCGACGTTCGCCGCACGCTGCTGATCAACGGCGGCTTCCTCAATAACTACGCGAGCATCGACGACCCCAAGTCGTTCGTATATGCGTTCGATGGCAATGCGTTTCCCTATATTCCGCTCATCCAGCCGCGCCTGGGATCGGTCGAAGAGTGGAACTTCGTCAACCACAATAACGACGAACACCCGATTCACGTTCACGTCAACGATTTTCAAGTGACGAAGTATTACGACCCCACGACAGGCCTGCGGACCGGTCCGGACATGTGGGGCGAAGACAACGCCAACGTTCCCGCGCCGACGATGGGTGCACACGAGACGGTGGTCTCACCCGGCGAGCTTTCCATGCGCACGAAGTTCGAAGAATACACCGGCACGTACGTGCTGCATTGTCACCGGTTGAATCATGAAGACAACGGCTTGATGGCGCTCATCAACGTGATCCCCGCCGTTTCCGCCTACGCCGTGGCGGTGCCGGGTTCGTCCGGACATCCTCCCAAGGTGCGCGTGTACGACGGCAAAGGCGACCGCCTCATCACGACCCTGACGCCGTTCCCCTCGTTCGACGGCTCCCTAAGCGTCGCGATGGGCGACACGGAGTCGACCGGCGTGCTGGACTTAATCATCGGAACGGGAAAGGGAGCAAGCCCTCAAGTCGCGGTGTATTCGGGCAAGAGCGGCTTTCGCAAGGAAATCGCGCGCTTCGCGCCCTTCGCGGCGGATGAACGAGGCGGCGTCAGCGTCGCGTCGGCACAGATCGACGGGAGCACCGCCGACAACATCATCGTCGGATCTCCGGCGCGGATGCAAGACCGTATCAACGTCTACGCGTTGGAGAGACGAGCCGAGGGTGAAGATTCACCGAAGCTCTTCACGAGCTTTGTTCCTTTCGAAAACGATCGCAGCGGCGTGACGGTGGCCGCTGGATTGGTCGATCTCATGTCGGGCCGCTATAGCATCGTCGCCGCGCCCGGCCCGGGCAGCCCGGCGGTCGTGAAGGTCTTCAAGCTCTGGCTGCTGACTCCGATTCCGGGCTTCCCCAGCCAGGTCGACGCCAAAGAGATGCACCAGGATTCACAAGGTCCCGTTACCACGGCAACGTTTCAGCCGTTTGGCGCCGATTATCGCGGCGGCGTGTCCCTGGGTGTCGGATGGATCGCCGGTTCCCTCGGCGGCGCACAGAGCATCGTCATTGGGCAGCGTACCGACGGCGGCGTCGCGGTCTACTCCAGCGGTAACGCACTCCAAGGCGCACCGAAGATCTACCTACACGATCCTCAGATGCACGATTACCACATCGCTTTCGGCCCGATCGCGCGCCTGCACCCGTTTGGCGGCGACGGCGGCGTCGCCGTAGGCACAACGGCGACGACCGTGGGAGCGGATCTCTTGGTGAGCGGAACCCCCGATGGAAAGGGCGTTTCGGTTGCCAAGTATGAGCTGTTCCGCGCAAGTAAAACCGCAACGTCGTTGAGCGCCAAGCGCATTCACGTCGTAGAGTCCACGCGCGGCGCGCAACCCGAAGCGTTAGGGGGCAACTAACGCATGAAGTCTGCTGCGACCGCCGTCGCCATCGCCATCGCCACCGCCACCGCCGGACTCGTGCTTCCCGTCGAATCCGCGACCGTGTCCACACCGACCGCGAAAGCCGCGATCCTACGCCAGGAGGCGCGCTGGCTCGACGCTCTGATGAAAGGCGATAGAGCCTCGATCGCGTCGCTTCTCGCGCCTGGTTACAAGCACATAAACAGCAGTGGAACGTTGCTCGACCGCGACCAAGAACTTGCGACCGCAAGCGAACCGGCAGGCCCGATGAAATGGACGGATGAAACGATTACTCTCTCCGGCAATATGGGCATCGTGCACGGACTGAACACCATGGCTGCTGCCGGAAAGACGGTGCGCGAGCGTTTTACCGACGTCTTCGTCAACCAAAACGGTACGTGGCTCGCTATTGCCGCGCAGGAGACGACCGTCGCAAAATAGCGAGCGAAATGGGCCGAGCCCGCAAATACGTCGCTTCGGCACCTTTGATGTCGTCGACGAGATTGCCAAGCGGCAGCATCAGGTCATAGCTGTGCAAGCCAAACTTCGGCGCCTCGATGAAAAGACGCGGGTATGCATCCGGAGGCCCGTTGCGTGTCACATTGAGCCACGTCGCGTTGCCGAGGCGACGGGACGCCGCGCTGAAGAGCCCGGGGTACTCCACCCACGGGGTGGTCACGTTTGAAGCCGCGGTGTCCTTTGCCGCCATCGCATGCGGGCTCGGTATCGTGCGCAGATATGTGTCGAGCGCTCCCGTGCCGCCGCTGAGCGTCGACGGGTTCGTGCAGACGATGTGCACGCCGGTGCGGGCGAATTGTTTACCTTGAAAACTTGCGCCTTGCCCCGGAATGCCGAACCTGCTGTCGGCCGGCGGCTGCTCCGAATAGATAGAGTAGCCGATCGCGCATCCGATCTGCGCCGCGGCACGGCAGGCTGGAATCAGTGAGAAGCTACCTTGTGCGCTAGGGACGTCCGCGACGGCGACGTTTCCGCCCACGAGAATTGCGAGCAGCACCTGTTTGCGCAGAGACGGGTTTGGCTCGATTTCCTGGCGCAGAAGCTGCGAGATCATCTGGGTGCCTTGCGAATGGCCGATGAACACGACCGGCCGTCCCCGGTTGTACTTCGAACGGTACTCGTGCCAGGAAGCGAGAACGCTGGCGTAGGCGACGTCGCCATAGGAAGCGGTGTCGTAGCGTCCCCGATTCTGCGTCGTTGACGTAATTTGGCGATAGATCGGCGACCATACGTTACAGGCTTCTGAGAAGCGCGACGCCTCGTCGGTCGCGATGCCGCGCTCCTCTTTGCCTACGAGAAGGTCCGCGTTGCTGGTAGTCTCGGCGCTTACGGTCGGATAGACGTAGAAGCAATCGAAACGTGCGGCCCGCGCATCCCTTTCCGTGGTCTCTACGCCGATGATTTTGCCCCTTACGACTACGGTCGCCGTGCGGGATGCCGTACAGGGGTCGTTTGTCGTGCGTGGCCGGCAGAGCCAGACAACGGGCGACGTGTCCGCATATTCGGTTGCGCGCGTCACGTCGGCCGTTATGGTGACGAGCACGATGCAGCAAACGCCAAATCTGCGAATGTGCTTGAACATTTTCGTCTGTTTTGGCGATTTCGGCCGGCAAGGTCCTCCCGCCGGCTTCTCGCTGTGTTCCGCGGGTCGAGGCTTCACAGGGAGGGCAACCGTAACGAAACATTACACTTCTCGCGTATGTCGAAGTTGATCTACATGACCAATACGTCGCTCGATGGTTACGTGGAGGACGAAACCGGTGCCTTCGATTGGGTCAATCCCGAACCGGTATTCGCGATCATCACTGAGTTGTTGCGGCCGATCGGAACCTATCTCTATGGGCGGCGACTCTATGAGACGATGGCATATTGGGATGCGCCGGTCGAGGGCTATCCACCCGAACAGCGCGACTTCGCACGGATCTGGCAGGAGGCCGAGAAGATCGTCTTTTCACGAACGCTGACAGGCGCTACGACACGCAACACGCGTGTCGAGCGGGACTTCGACCTCGGGGCTATTCGGAAGCTCAAGCGGGAATCGAAGCACGACATCAGCATTGGCGGCGCCGAGCTTGCGGGGCTTGCGCTCGAAGCCGACCTCGTCGACGAATGTCAGCTCTTTCTCAACCCGGTGATCGTCGGCGGCGCAAAGCCGGCATTCCGAGCCGCCTTACGACGGAATCTCGAACTCCTTGAGACGCGCCCTTTCGGCAGCGGAGTAATCCAATTGCGCTATCGCATACGAGGGTTCCCAGCCTAAGCGCGACGCAATGACCCGGGTGGACGGTTCCACGACCTTCGGCATGCCTTCGCCACGCTTAGCCTCTCGAGCGGTACCTCGATTAATGGAGGAGCTGGGCGAGCAGCCATAAATAGCCTCGGCTCATCGGCGCTGGGGAGCTCGGAGGTAGAGCGACCGCGCTGGCAAACGGTTAGCGAGTCGCCTCCGCCGGCTTAACGTTGTCGGAGCGATAAGCGGAAAAACCGCAAAAATCGAGGTCAGTGAAGTGGAGAGGTGGCCGAGCGGCTGAAGGCGGCGGTTTGCTAAACCGTTATACGATGTAAAGTCGTATCGAGGGTTCGAATCCCTCCCTCTCCGAAGGGTATTGAAACGGGGTACGCGGTCGTAGCTCAATTGGATAGAGCAACAGGCTACGAACTTGTAGGTTGGGGGTTCGAGTCCCTCCGACCGCGATTTCCTTACACGATCGCCAGCGTTGCACTTGTGGCCGCGCTTGCGGCGTGCGGCGGAGGCGCGACACCGTTGCGCAGCGCAATCGCCGAGCAGCCCGCGCCAGCCGTCACCGGCGCCCGCAAAGTCTATCAACCGCTCGCGGTAGGGAACTACTGGAAGTTTACGTGCAATCACCTGTTCCCCATCGTGGACCGGGTGATTGGCACGTCCCATGTCAAAGGGCGTCTCGTCTACGCGCTGTCGCTCCAGATACCGAGCTCACCAACGAAATCGGTGCGCGTCATTCAGCTCCTCGCCAACGACGTCAAAGGCAACACTTGGATCTACGGTTACCTGATCGGTGGCAAGGTCCACGCCGTCAAACCAGCGGAGATCGTTGCGGCAAAGCCCGTGCCGTACACCTATTACGACTACCCAGCACCAACACATGGAAAGATCACGCGGCTCTTTCTGAACTTTGAGAACACCAATAAGACGCCGCTTGGAACATTCCGGGTAGCGCCCTATTTCGAAAGCGCCAGAACCCATAACTACGGATACTCGTTGGGGCGGGGCGTCATGGAAGAAGACCATGGCCCGCACTACAGGTACGACTGCTTAATCGAGAAATTCGTGGTCCAGTAGGACTGCTTAGCGCTTATTAGCGCGAGGGCTGGAGGAACAGCCGGCCATGCGGGTAGTCGAAAACGACGGTAAAATGCCGCAGGAAGTCCAGCCCGACCAGGATGTTTCGTCCCGTAATGAACCCCGAGTCGAGTTTGCACGCCATCTCTCCGAAGTAGGTGATTGGGCCGATTTGCAGCGTGTCGATGTTGCCGCATTCGACGCTCCCCAGCCCGGCGCGCGTGCCGATGTTGCGGGCCATCCGCAGATGGTACTTGTAAAGTATGTCCGGCCCGAACACGATCTCCGACGGGTCGCCGGTGTCGAGCATGGCGTTGACGTCGATGCTGCGATTGAGGGTCATGGGAATCGTCGGAATCCAGCCCGACGTGTCCGTGAGAACTCCCAAACCAGCGGGATCGCGTTGCTGCGTTGCGGGATCGGCGACCGTCATCGTCTGTGATCGGAAGTCTACCGTAACAAGCGCGCCGGCGAACAGATCGTAGCCTAACAGGCCGTCGTAGTTCTGCCGGTCTAAGCCCCGATAATCTCTCGAGTTAAAATCGGGAGCATCCACGATGACGTTGGATAGCGTGTTGCCCCCGACGGTGATGGAGTCGGCTCGGCGCATGTCCGAAGGCTGCGCGCCGTAGAGGCCTACCGCGCTGCCATGGACGTTGAGCTTAGCAAGCTTGGCTCGGTCCGCGAAGCCCTGATTGATGAAGATCGAGCTCGCTCCGGTGTCCAGGATGAAGCGGCCCTTTACTCCATTGACCGTGGCGTCAACGAGGACTCGCTTCGGCGTAACGCTGATGGAAAAAGGGTTAGGATTGGAAAATGTCCAGCTCGCGCGCGGGGGCGGGGGATGGAGATCTGCATCGGATATCGGTACGTTGGGCTCGATTTTCGTGTACGTATACGTTTCGCGAGAGTCGTCGCCGAAACGGAAGGAACGGATCATTTTCTTTCCCGGCAGCACGTCGGCGTATGAGAGAATCCGCACCGTCGTTTCGTGGTCGCCGTCCGGATCGATGACCGCCGCGACGTACGCTCCCGAACCGGGGTCGATGTCGACGTCGATCGGATCGGCGTGGGGAACCTCAAGACGGACGCTCGCAAGCTGCTTACCGTTAACGGTAACGGGGCCCCGCATCGTGCCTTTGAGGTCGTTCGTTCCCTCGTTCATCAGGAGCGCGTAACTCAGGCGGAATTTCGCCAGGCCGCCGTACAGCGGCGTCGTAAAGCCATTTTCGTTGGTGCTCCAAAAGATATTTCCGGTAAAGCCCGCTTCTTCGACGGTATCGGCCCGTTTGGGAAAGACGTACCTGTTCCGATAGACGATTCCGATGCGGTATTCGGTGCCGCGCTGCGTCACCTGACCCTCGCCACCACTGCGGACGCGCGTGAGCCGGATCGTCCGAAAGGCGCCGTCCCCGAGCTGCCACCCGACGAAGGCGCGATGCTTGGAAAGCAGCGTTTCGACGCCGGTGTCGGCCGTTGCCGCAGCCGGGTCGGGCGCCGCAAGGCGCAAAACGGCGATGGCAAGAGCAACGCAAAACGCGCGGCGTGACATTCCCGCCTCCTGTTTCCCCGCGTGACGTCGGCGACCATTGCAGCTATTGTCCGTGGCCGAGGGTCCTGATATACTGCGGTGTCGAATCCGCCGCCAAGTGAGCCGCGGCTCGGTAGCTCAGTGGTAGAGCAGGGGACTCATAAGCCCTTGGTCGTAGGTTCAAGTCCTACCCGAGCCACAACGCAAAGGGTTAAGGTACCATCTCATGTCTACGATTCCGTGCGATTTCTGCCCTCACCCCGTCGACCGGGGACAAATGGAAGAGATCGAGATTTCGCACTACGTGCCGGATAGCTCCGGCGAAGATCTGGCGTACGCAAGGACCTATTTTTTTGGGCATCCGGATTGCGTGCGCAAGTTTTACCGAACGCTCGTCGACCACAAACTCGATCTTTTCAAACACATCCCGAGTGCAGGATCGCCTCCCGACGCGGCTCGTTGACTTCTATCGCCGGCGCCCGTAGCGTAGCTGGATAACGCACAGCCCTCCGAAGGCTGGGATCGGGGGTTCGAATCCCTCCGGGCGCGATTCCCTTTGTTTAGCCCGGGCGCACCGTCGCTCGTCGCAGATACTGATCGGCCACGGAATAGTAGATCCGAATGAGATCGCCCTCTCGCACCGCGGAAGCGGCAAAGGCAATATCGGTGTCGTCGCCCTTCGGGGTGGGTGGCGCAACTAGCGGTTCGTTGCAACGACCCAACACTTGCGTGTACGCAGGATCGAATCGTATCCATCCGATGCGCCACTTTGCGTCGCGCGTTGCCCCGTTGTAGAACATCACCGGCGTGCCGTCCACCGTCACCACCGGGCCCGTGCTCAGATGCCACGAATCCCATTGCGTCAGCCGCCGCTCGAAGGGCGGTTGGCGCACGTCCCAGGGGCCATCTACTCGCTCCGAAACAGCGAGCCCGATGCGCGACGCATCGTCGTTGGCGTATTCGAAAAACAGCCGCCAAGTTTTGTCGCCGGCCTGTGCGATTTCGGCCTCCTTGGGATTGCTGCAGCCCACGAATGAGTCCAGAGCGATGCCACGCTTGCGTAAATGCGACGCGTCTGGCCCGAGCGCCAGCATGAGACAACCGCGCAGTTGGGCTTGATTCCAGCCGGTGTAATACACGTAGGTCGTGCCGGAGAAAACGGCGACCGTAGGATCCTCGCATCCGTCGAGATCTGCGGGCGCCGGGCCAGGCACGATGACCGGCGACTGATCCATGTAAAAAATCAGTCCGTCGCTCGAAACTCCGTGATAGATTCGAGCGATCTTCTCCGCCGGGTTCTCCGAATGCGGCACGGCACGCAGCATCACTTCGAGCCCGTCATTCGCGTGCCAGACGAACGGGCTTAGCTGGTAGAACGACGCAAGCGGCTCGCCGGCGCGCACGTGCATGGCGTCATCCGCGATCAATTCGAACCGCATCCGGCGCTGCTATTTCCGAAGCACCGGTCGGAATCCGCTTCGCGCCTCGCGAAAAGGGCGCACACCGATGACCATCGCTGACGACGAATCGTATCTCCGCCGCGCGCTCGAGTTGGCGCAGGAGGCAGCCGGCGCCGGCGACGTGCCGATCGGAGCGGTGCTGATCAGCGGCGACCTGCAGCTGGAGGCGAAGAACGAAAAAGAAGCCCGGAGCGACCCGACGGCGCACGCGGAAATGCTGCTCCTGCGCGAAGCCGCACGGCGGCTGGGAGCGTGGCGTCTTTCCCAGGCGACGGTCTACGTCACGAAAGAGCCATGCGTGATGTGCGCCGGTGCGCTGATCGCGGCACGCGTCCAGCGGCTCGTGTACGGCGCGCGAGACCCCAAGGGAGGTGCGGACGGCAGCGCATTCGATATCCTCCGCTCACCCCGCGCGAATCATCGGCCGGAGGTTACGGCGGGCGTTCTTGAGGCCGAGGCAGCCGAACAGTTGCAGCAATTCTTCCGCGCGAAACGGCTCCCGCGCGAGAAAAAGATATAGCGCCTACGCCCTGAAGCATAGCGGCGGAGAGGTGGTCGAGTGGTTGAAGGCACCCGCCTCGAAAGCGGGCGAACGTTAACAGCGTTCCGTGAGTTCGAATCTCACCCTCTCCGCCATGCTTGGACTAGGATGGCGCCGCGCGTGGCAGAAGCACGGTGAAACGGGAGCCGCTCGGGCTGGTATGGAGCGAGATCGTGCCGTGGGCGCGCTCCACCGCGCGCTTGACGATCGCCAAGCCGAGGCCCGAGCCCGCGACGTCGCGCTGCGCGCCACGGTAGAAGCGATCGAAGACCCGCGTCGCATCGGTTGAGGGGATCCCCGGTCCCTGATCGACGACCTCGATAACCGCCTTCGAATCTTCGGAGCGAACGCGCACACCGATCTCGCCGACGCCGTACTTCACCGCGTTATCGGTGAGATTCGTGACCACGTATCCCAGCTCGATCGGATCGATGGTCGCGAGTATTCCTCCGCGCGTCGAAATCGCAAAATGGCGGTCAGGATGGGCGTCGGCGATCGGCGTGACCAAGTCTGCTACCAGCGTCCCAACGTCGATGGGTACGGTCGGCAGCCCGGCCTCGGGACTCTCCCAGCGTTCGAGCAAGATCAGCTTGTCGATCAGCGACCCCATTATTCGGCTTTGATCGTTCATCGTGTCGAGAATGCGCTCGCGATCGGGTGCGCTGTCGAAGCCGCCGCGCCGCAATATTGCAATGAACCCCTGAACGACGGTCAGCGGCGTCCGCAATTCGTGTCCGGCATCCGCGATGAACTGTCGCATCGAAGCGTTGGCCCGGTCCCGGGCTGCGAAAGCACGCTCCATCTGATCGATCGCACCGTTATAAGCGGCGGCCAACGATGCAAGCTCGTGCCCTTCGTCGGCAGCGATCGTGTGCGGCGTCAAATCCCCGGATGCGAACCGTTCCAGCGCCGCGGTCACGTCGTCGAGCGGCCGCAACGCCTGGCGCGTGAGTGCCCCCGCGATGAGAAAGCCGCACGCGACGGCAATCGCCAGTGCGATCAGCAAGGGAATGAGAAACGAGCGTACCGTTGCGACGAGCACGCCGTCATTGGCTCTCACGATCACGTAGAGGCTTCCTACGTGGGCGAACAGCGGTTGTAAACCGAACGCCGTCGCCAAACCGAGGATGCTGCGGGCCAAAGGTCCGCCAGGCCGTGGATCGCCCGAAAGATCGCCGCGGCTGTGCACCGTCACGGTTGGCTGTGGGTCGGTGCGGTGCATGCGGTACACGGTGACGCGCGTGTTGGCATCCAGGAACACGATTTCGCTGCCGGCGCCAAGCAGCAGCGACGCGGCGAAGGCGCCGCCGGCTCGGGCATTCGGCAAGGACGTCCGCGTCAGTGCGGCTTGGAGCTGCGTCAGCGTGCCGCCCAATTCATTCGATATCGTCCGGATGTATACGCCGAACCCGAGCAGCGCGCCGGCGACGATCACCACGGCGAGCACCAGCGAGATTTCGATCGCGGCAAGCGCGCGAAGACGGCGAGATAGTCGCGTCGTCACGACGGCGTAGCTCGCAGGCAATAGCCGGCACCGCGCAGCGTTTGGATCAGCTTGATCTCTTCGCCGCTATCCAGTTTAGCCCGTAGGAATGAAACGTAGGTCTCGACGGTGTTCGGCACGACGTCGCGATCTACACCCCATACCAAATCGAGTAGCTCCGACCGCGTCAACACCTGCTCGGCATGTTCGGCGAAGACCCGGAGCAGCTCGAACTCGCGAGCGGAAAGGTCGATCCGCCGGTTGCCGCGATGCACGGCACGACTCGGCGTATCGATGCTGAGATCGGCATACGTCAACGTCTCGCGCCCTTCGATTCTCGGGCGCCGTAGGACGGTGCGAAGCCGCGCAACGAGCTCTTCGAAGTCAAAGGGCTTGCCGACGTAGTCGTCGGCGCCGGCCGAGAGCCCGGCTACCTTTTCGGAGATCTCCGTGCGCGCGCTGAGCATCACCACCGGGGCGGTCGTCAGGAGCCGGATCTCCGGAAGCAGCGCAAACCCGTCGCGCCCGGGGAGCATCACGTCCAGCACGATGACGTCCGGTAGCCAGGTTTCGAGCAGGGGCAATGCCGCCGAGCCCTCGGTGACGCTTTTGACCTCGAAACCGGCCCGCTCGAGGCCATATTCGAGGAGCTCGCGCAAACCGCGCTCGTCATCGATGACGAGTACCCGCGGCCGCTCGCCCGCCAAACTCATTCTCAGACTCACTCCAGGACTAGGAACCGCCGCGTTAGGTACAATCATGCCAGCCAATGAAACGAAGCGACGCCTCCTTGCGATTCTTCTGTGCGGCATTCGCAATCCTGGCCGCCAGTGCTTGCGGAGGCCATCAAAACTCCCAAGCGCCCCGACTGCCGTACGTACAGACGAGCGTTGCCAGCTACGGAACGATCGAACCCGAACAGCACCTGGCGGGCATCGTCGCGCCGTATCAGAACGTCGCCATTCAAAGCACGCTTGCCGAGCCGGCCGATCAAGTATACGTGCGCGAGGGCGACTCGGTGCACACCGGGCAGGTGCTTGCCCAGCTCGACACTTCGGACTTGCAGGCACAACTTCAATCGGACCTCGCAACCGCCAATAGCAATCACGCCAACACCTCGCACACGGTCTATCAAGGCTCGCTCTCGATCGCGCAAGGCGTGGACACGATGCGCACCGATCAAGCCGCGGTCCAGCAGGCCCAGCAAACGCTCGTAAACGACCGCGCAAACCTGACGAGGGATCAGAATCTCCTGGCGCAGGGCTATGTTTCGCAGCAAGCGGTCGACGCGCAATCAACCCTTGTCCGGAACGATCAGCAGGCACTCAATTCCGCCAATGCAAACCTCGCCTCCGCGCGATCCAACGTGCAAGCCAACGGCACGCTCTCGGGCCAAGGCTTACAGTCCGCCGCCGTGCAGCAATCGCAGGCGCAGGAGCAGGTTGCGATGGCGCAAGCCCAGCAGGTGCGCGTGCAGATCGGCAAAGCGACCTTGGTGTCGCCGATCGATGGCGTCGTGGTCAACCGCAACCTCAACCCCGGCGAGTACCCGGGCAACCGGGAACTATTCACGCTCCAACAGATCAACCCGATCTATGCGGTGCTGCACGCCTCGAGCGAGCAGGTGGCGCAAATAGTTCCCCGCGCCACCGCGACCGTGACGGCCCCCGATTTGAGCGGAATGGCCCGCTTTACGGGACGCGTCGTCGGCGTCCTCAACGAAATCAACCCCGGCTCTACCGATTTTCAAGTGAAGGTGCAACTGGCCAATCCGCTACAGCGGCTGCGGCCCGGAATGGTCGTTCAAGGAACGATCGCGACCGTTCCGGTTCGCGGGATCCGCGTTCCCGAAACCGCGTTTACCGACGACAATCACGACGCCATCATGACGGTTGTGCCTGAGAGCAGCGTGAAGACCGTCAAAGTGACCGAGCTTGGAAGCGATGGGACCACCTCCGTCGTCAGCGGCATCGCTGCGGGGACCCGTGTGGTCAGCAACGGTCAAACCAGCGTCGGGGACGGCGAGAAGGTGTCGTTCCAACCGTGAACTTCAGCCTCACCCGCCTTTTCATTCAGCGTCCCACGCTCGTCTTCGTCATCGTCGCGCTCATGGCGTTCGCCGGCATTTTATCGGGCGCGACGATCGTCAAGCAGCTCTATCCCGACGTCAGTCAGCCGACGGTCACGATTTCGGTCCAGTATAGCGGCGCGTCGGTCACGGAGATGCGCGACAACATCGTCCAGCCGATCGAGCAGAATCTCGCCGGGACGCCCGACCTGCAGACCATGAACTCCGTGGTTCAACAGGGCCAAGCGACGATCACGGCAGTCTTTTATATCGCGTCGGATACCGCCACGGATCTCGCGCTGACCAATAAGGCGATCCAGGCCGCCGAAAAGTACCTCCCAACGAACATAAGCCCGCCGACCGTCAATCTCCGGGATCCCGCGGAGTCGGTCGTCGTCACGCTAGCGCTGTATTCCAAGAAGCTTTCGCTGTCGCGACTCGCGATGTATGCGGTCAACGTGATCGCACCGCAGATGGAGCAAGTCCCCGACATCTCGTTTGTGAACGTGGGCGGCGTCGTCACTCCGGCCTACGAGGTCGTCGTCGACCCCGCTCGCCTTACCGCCGCGAACCTGACGCTGAACGACGTCATCAATACGCTTCAACTCGACAACCAGCGCGTCCCGGGCGGCTTTGCCTACGAGCCGAACCGGCAAACGACGATCGACATTCGCGGCGACATCCAGAATCTCGACACGGTGCGCAACCTCGCGATCATCCCAGCGGGGGGCGCGGCCTCGAGCGGCGCGCTGCAAAACTCCACCGGGGCGCAAGTCGAAGACTATCATGGCGGTGTGGGGGCCCTTCCCGGCATCGTCAACCCCTGGACCGCGACGAATTCCGTGGTTCGTATCGGCGACGTCGCGACTGTCTCCGAAGGCTATGAGCCGCGACTGCAGTACGCCCACATCAGCGGCCAGCCCGGCCTCTTCATGCAGGTGCAAAAGGCGTCGACCGGCAGCGAGGTCGACGCCTCGAACAATATTCTTCGGGCGCTCCCTCAGATCGAGCGGCAATTCCCGGAAATCAGCTTCCGCGTCATTAACGTCCAATCTAAATTCACGGCGCAGCAGATCGGTCTCGTTACCCGGACGTTGATCGCGGCCATCCTGCTCACCGGCATCGCCATGGTCTTTTTCCTCCGCTCGTGGCGCAGCGCCATCGTCGTGTGCGTCTCGATTCCGACGTCTCTGGCGATCGCCATCACGGTCATGAAGCTCATGAACTTGACGATCGACACGATCTCGCTGCTCGGCATGTCGCTGGTGATCGGGATACTCGTCGACGATTCCACCGTCGTGCTCGAGAACATCGAACGTCACTTCACCGAGCTAAAAGAAAGCCCGCAGGACGCCGCGGTGCGGGGCCGAGAGGAAATCGGTGCGGCCGCCGTCGTGATAACGTTGGTCGACGTCGTCGTGTTTTTCCCGATCGCGTTCATCCAGGGGCAGGTTGGGCGACAGATTGCCGAGTTTGCGATCGTCGTGGTGATCTCGACGTTGACATCACTCTTCGTGTCGTTCACCATTACTCCGACGCTGGCCGGGCTGTGGGCGCTGCGATCGCGTTGGAAACCCTGGGGCGTTGTGGAGTGGTTCGGCCGGAAGTTCGACGACACGCGGCTCTGGTACACGAAGCGAGTATTACCCTGGAGCCTCGCGCACGGGCGGCTCGTGGCACTCTTTTGTGCCGGCACGTTCGTGCTGGCGCTCGCGCTCGTTGGATTGGGTGTCGTCGGCGAGGAGTTCATCCCGCCGGTAGATCGGGGCGAGATCTTCGTGCAGCTCATCTACCCGATCGGGACGCCGATTCAGACGGTCGAGACCGGCACGTTCGCGCTCGAACAAAAGATGCTCAACACGCCCGACGCGTTCGCCAACACGGCGGTCGCGGGCGCTTACGCCGCTTCGTTCGGCGGCTTCGTCTCGCAAAGCAACGTGGGCCAAGTCCATTTCTGGCTCAAAGACGCCCGTAAGCACCCCACGGATTATTGGGTGACGCAGTTTAGAAGGATCGCACGAAGCAACTTGCCGTCCGGCGTACAAGCCGTCGTCGTTCCGGCCACCTCGACCGCCGGAGGCAACTCGCAACCTATCGACTTTCTCGTCACGGACGTAACCGGCGGCGACCCGACGCCCTACGCGCAGCAGGTGGCTGCGTTGTTGCAGAAAGTGCCCGGCGCCACTAGCGTCAATAGCACCGGAACGCAGCTCGCGCCGGAGATATCGATTCAGTTCGACCGCAATAAGGCGCAGGCGCTGGGAGTTGACTTAGGACAAGCGGCGCAGGCCGCCGGTGCGGCCTTCGGCGGCAATCAAGCCGCTCAGTTCGAGACGACGTCGGGGCTTGAGCAGGTGCAGGTGATCTATCCGCAGTCGGCCCAGACGAGCCTCGACGTACTCAAGTCGGTGGCTATCCGGTCGTCGACCGGAAGCATCGCCTACCTAAGCGACATCGCGCGGTTCGTTTCGACGCCGACTGCACCGTTGGTCACGCGAACCGATCGCAATAACGTGATCCACGTCAACGCCAACTACAGCACAAACTCATCCCTTTCGGCCGTCGAGCAAGGCTTGATCAAACGCCTGCCCTCGCTGCACCTTCCCCCGAACATCGTCGTCCGCCCCGCACCGCTGGGACAGCAGGACTTCATGCATCAGACGCTCGTCGGCATGGGCCTCGCAATGATCGTCTCGGTAATCCTCGTGTATCTCCTCATGGTCGCGCTCTACAACAGCTACGTCTCGCCGTTCATCATCATCTTTTCGGTACCGGTCGCGGCCATCGGTGCGATCGGCGGCCTCGTGCTGACGCATCGCACCCTGAATCTCTTCTCGCTGATCGGTACGATTCTGTTGATCGGTATCGCGACCAAGAACGGAATTCTGTTGGTGGATTACGCCAACACGCTACGCACGCGAGGGCTCGACAAGCTCGCGGCGATCAAGGAAAGCGCGCACACGCGATTTCGTCCGATTATCATGACGAGCTTCGCCGTGATGGCCGGCAACGTACCGTTGGCTCTCGCACTGGATCCGGGATCCGCGTCCCGTTCTAGCCTGGGCATCGTCGTGATTGGCGGCGTCTTCAGCTCGCTAGTGTTGACGCTGCTGCTAATTCCGAACGTTTATATGTGGGTCGCGCCGCGCGACCATCCGGCTAAGGCGTCGGAGTCGCGCCCGGCACCGGCGTTCCGGCCAAACGGGGATCAGGCGGCTGCGCTGGAAACGCAATATCGCTAAACGTGACGTCCGCAATCACCTTGAAGGTGAGAAACGCGGCATGCTGCGTAGCGCTGAACCGGCCGTGCACGATGACCCAATGGCCGCCCATAACCGCGTAATCGAGCTGGATCGACTCGTCGCCGCCGGCAACGCGCATTTCAATGCGCGAAGGTAAGCCCGTGGTGCCGTCCTCGACGACCTCCGACGGGTAGAAGCCTTCCCGCACGCGCGGGGTGGGCTCGATCAGGAGATGGATCGCCGAATCGGTAGAGTCCGGCGCGTAGCGAGCCGCCCAATAGCTATTGTATGGAACGACGACGTTGACGCTCGGATCGGGAGAGGGTATGGCGAGAAACATGGGCGCCCCCCGCTGCAGCGTGATGTCGACGCGTTTGAGGTTCGCGAAGTAGCTAAACGCAAAGGCGGACAACGGATCGAAATAGGCGACCACCGGAAAGGCCTGACCGGTTCGATATCCTCCGTTGGGGAGATCTTGCATCACGGCGAAATCGTCCGCCACGCGGACCGCCACCGAGCGGTTTATCTCTTGCGTTCGGCCCAGCGTTGGAGCGTTGACGTGCGTGTGCTCGGTGTATGTCATATAGGCCGGAGGATTTGCGTTGTAGAACGCGCTCGTGCGGTTGATGAGAATCGCGAAGGCGAGATCCGGCGTCATCATGGCGGCGGTTCCGTTTCGGCAGCGGGAAGGAAAGTACCGGCCCGTTAACTCCGCTTGGAATGACTATCGAGATCAACGAGGCGCTGGTTGGACGAATCGTCGAGCTGCGCCGCACGATTCATCGGCACCCCGAGCTCGGCTTTGAAGAGCACGAGACCGCGGCGCTGGTCGAGCGGGAGCTCGATTCGCTGCAGATCCGGCACCGGCGCGTCGCAAAAACCGGAGTGATCGGGTACATCGAAGGGGGCGCGCCAGGGAGCGTCGTGGCCCTGCGCGCTGACATGGATGCCCTACCGGTTACCGAGCGCACCGGCCTAGCGTTCGCATCGCAGGTTGACGGCAAGATGCACGCCTGCGGTCACGACGCCCACACCGCGATGCTGTTGGGTGCGGCGCGTGTTCTCGCGTCGCGCCGCGAGCGATTGCAAGGGACGATCGTGTTGCTGTTTCAGCCGGCGGAAGAAGGGCCGGGCGGAGCATTGCCCATGATCGAGGAAGGCGCGCTGCAGACTCCGGAAGTCGAAGCGATTGCGATGCTCCACGTCGATTCACGCCTCGACGTTGGAACGGTCGGTATCACGCCCGGACCCGTAAACGCTTCGACCGACGAGCTCTATCTCACGGTACGCGGCAGCGGCGGCCATGGCGGTTATCCGCATAGCGCGGTCGATGCGCTTCCTGCCGCGGCGGCTACGGTGCTCGCGCTGCAAAACGTCGTGGCGCGCGAAACCGATCCGCTAGCAAGCGCCGTGGTCACGATTGGAACGATTTCGGGCGGATATCGCAACAACGTGATCGCCGACGAGGTCTCGCTGAGCGGCACGTTGCGCGCGCACGATCCGGCCGTGCGGGAGGAGCTCGTGGAGCGCGTTGGACGAATCGTCGCCGGCGTCGCGCAGGCTTATAACGTACGCAGCGAGCTCCGATTCGTGCGCGGATACCCGCCGGTCATCAACGACGCGTCGCTCGCCCGGCAATTCGCGCGCTATGTGCGCGAACACAGCACTATCCAGGTGGAGAGTCCGCCCGCGACCATGGGCGGCGAAGACTTCGCCTATTTTGCCCAGCGCGTTCCCGGCCTCTTGATTCGTCTCGGCGTGCGCAGCGAAACTGCCGGCGCGATCCACCCTGGGCACAGCCCGCTATTTCGAATTGACGAAGCGGCGATGCCGATCGGCGTTGAGACACTGGTCCTCTTCGCGGCGGCGATTGCGGCCGGTGGAAAGGCGAAGGATTCTTAAGGCGAGGGCACGGAATACAGCCTCGCTGTGGCCATCGCGGACGACGTATTTGTGCCTGGGCTTCCTTCACATAGCGCGAGTGTCGACGTCAACTGCCCCGCAGAAGATGCGTTCGCGCTGCTTTGCGCGGTGGAGAAGTGGCCCGTCTGGCTCTCGCTCTTGCGCAGTGCCCGGCGCGCTCGGTCGGACCAGCCGTTGACCCTCGGCAGCGAGGTCGTCCTTCGTTCGTGGCTTCCGGGTGACGCAGAGCAGCTCTACGAGGTCGATGCGCTGATCGCCAACTATCGTCTTTCGTTGGTTGGTGCCTATTCGGTGCGCCGCAGGCTCGACTTCCGGATCGAACGGCGCACCTCGTGCTCCAAAGTGCACGTGCGGCTTGCCTACCCAGCCTATCACGGTCGCCTCGGCCGATTGCTGGACAGCTGGCAACGCGGACGCCGCCTTGCCAGCGCCCTTGACGACTCGCTCGTCCATTTCAAGGGCCTGGTCGAATACCAGCGGGACGCTCCGGTTCTGGCCGATTTCTAGCCAAGGAGTGCGGCGCTAGCAGTCATTGACCGTGAGTGCTAACGTGGGTATACTCTGAACATGCCGCTCTATGACTACGCGTGCACCCAGTGCGGCCGGGTCCACGAGGTGCGACACGGCTTCAACGAGACGTACGCGGCCCCGTGCGAGAGTTGTGGCGCGCCCGTTCGCCGGGTATTCAACGCCGCGCCTGTGCTGTTCAAAGGTTCGGGATTCTACGTCACCGATTCGCGTCGCCCGTCGGAAAGCAGCAAATCCGATCAGGCCGATAAGCCGAAGGCCGAGCCCGCCAAGCCCAAGACCGAATCCGCCAAGACTGAGAGCTCGGCAAAGCCGGACAAGCCTTCGGCAGCCGAACCAGCGGCCTAAAGCGCCCTAAAGGCGGCCTAACGCCGCCACGAACCCTGGGAAGCTGACGTCCAAGCTGGCGTCGCTATCGATCGCCAACGGCCCGGCGGCACGCCCTAAAACGGCAGCGGCCATCGCGATACGATGGTCGTCGTGCGTCTCGACCGGCGCGCCATCCCCTCGCGGAACTCCGCCGGTAATGCTTAGGCCGCGGCGCTCGCTGTCGACGCGTATCCCGACCGCACGAAGGAGGCGAGCTATACCCGCGATTCGGTCGGATTCCTTGGCGCGCAGGTCGCCCACGCCGGCGATAGTGCTCGTGCCCGCCGCAAATGCCGCCGCGATTGCGACCAGGGGAATTTCGTCGATCGCGCGCAGAGCGAGCTCGGGACCGATCTGAGTGGCCGTAAGCGGCCGATACTCGACGGCGATGTCGGCGATCGGCTCGCCCGAGCGAGTGCTCGGATTGCGAAGCTCGATCGACGCCCCCATGCCGCGCAGCGTATCGAGCAAGCCTGTTCGAGTCTCATTCACGCCGACGTCCCGCACGAGGATCGCACTGCCGGGTGTGATCGCCGCCGCGGTGATGAAAAACGCCGCCGACGAGAAGTCGCCGGCGATTTCGACCGGCTGGCTTAGCAGCGTGCCCGCCGGTAGGGAAACGGAGCGTGCGTTCCAGGTGACCTCGGCTCCCAGGTATCGCAGCAGCCGTTCGGTATGGTCCCGCGAGCCTCGATCCCCGTCCACGCGCACCGCAACGCCGGCAAAGATCCCGGCGAACAGCAACGCGGATTTCACCTGCGCCGAGGGTGCGAGCAGAATGAAACGACGTGTTTGGATTTCGGGCGTTCCGAGCAACTTGAGGGGGAGACGGCCATCCGAGGTCTCAATCCGTGCGCCGAAGGCGCGCAGCTGCGCGGCCACCGGCTCCATCGGGCGGCCGCGGAGCGAGGCGTCGCCATCGAATCGAGCCGCAACGCCGGCTCCGCTGCACGCGCCAAGAAGCATCCTGGCCGTGGATCCGGAGTTCATGCAGTCGAGCACTCCGCTAGCCGGATGCAGGCGTCCGGCGCGAACGATGACGCCGTCGCCCGCTGCCTCGATGCGGGCACCGAGGGAAATTAACGCCTCGCGCGTTGCTTGTACGTCGCGACCCGGGTTGAGATTCGCGATGCGCAAAGGCTGCGCGCAGGCGGCGCCGGCGATCAACGCCCGGTGTGAAATCGACTTGTCGCCGGGGACGCCGACGCTACCTTGCAGTGGACCTGGTTGAAAGGTTACGACCTTGCCGGGCATCAGGCGCCTTTTTTAGACAAGGAGTCCATCATCATTTCGTAGCAAGCAGCGCGAAGCGATTTGGTACGTCAGAGGCTGCTTTTTTCACACGAAAGGAACCGATGAACAAACTCGATTTGGTGCGCTCGGCGGTTGATCGCCTGGAGCTTTCGCGCAAGGATGCCGTCGCGTTAATCGACGGAGTCTTCGAAGATATTCAAGCCGCCGTGGTAGCGGGTGATCCGGTCAAGATCCCCGGCTTCGGCCAGTTCAAGGTTCGCGATCGCGCGGCGCGCATGGCTCGCAATCCTGCGACGGGCGAACAAGTAAAAGTACCCGCGAAGCGCGTTTTCAAGTTCTTGCCTGCAAAGGCGCTCAAAGAGGCGGTCATGTCGAAGCGCGGCGCGCGCGCAGGCGCAGCTCGCAAGAAGGCCGGCGCGAAATCCACCGCGCGCAAAGCTCCGCCCGCGAGGAAGGCCCCGAGCCGCAAGAAGCGCTAGAACGCCATCCGTTCTGGCGGGTACCCAACGCTCCATCGTGATCGCGTCTTCGCGTTCACAGCACTCTGCGCGGCATTCACGGCGAACGGCTTATAAAGCCCGCGCTACTTTCGGTACAGGAGTTATAATGCGACGTTTTTGGATTCTTCTCTCGATGCTGTTGCCGGCCACCCTGGTGGCCGGTTGCAGCGGCAACTCGAGCGCCCCGGTCGCAAACGGACCTGGCACGTCTTCGGTTCCGTTTGTTCGCTCGGACGCCATGGCCGATGCCGCGCGCCTGCTGCACTTTAAGCATACGCCGGCATTTCCGCCACCGCACCGGCACAACATCACCGGCACGGAACGGGCTCGCGCACGCGCCGCCGGCTGGACTCCGGTCACGCACACGGCACCATGGACCAACGGCCCGGGAACCGAGTTATTGCTGACCAACGGAACCATCATGGTGCAAGACTATTGCACTTCCAATTGGTACAGCCTTACGCCCGACAACACCGGAAACTATATCAACGGCACGTGGACGAAGTTGGGATCGATGCCCTCCAACTACTCACCGTTGTACTTCGGATCGGCGGTTCTCGCCGACGGAAAAGTGATCGTGAACGGTGGGGAGTATAATACAACCGCTTGCCGTCAGGTCGAGACGAACCTGGGTGCGATCTACGATCCGGTCGCAAACACGTGGACGGCGGTCACCGGACCGACCGGCTGGGGTGAAATCGGCGACGCGTCGAGCGTGGTATTGGACGACGGGACCTACATGCTCGGAAACTGCTGCACGACCGACCAAGCGCTGTTGGACGAATCGTCGATGACCTGGACGCAAATCGGAACCGGCAAGCACGACGCGAATAGCGAAGAGGGCTGGACACTGCTGCGCAACGGCAACGTTCTGACGGCCGATGTCATCAGCGAGCCGAACTCCGAGTATTACAACCCAACCACGAACATGTGGCAGACTGCCGGGACGATTCCGGTCAACCTAACCTCCGGCGAAGAGATCGGTCCGCAGACCATGCGACCCAACAACACGATTTGGGTTGCGGGCGCAAGTGGTCTGTCCGCCACGTACAAGGTCAGGACTGGTACGTGGGTTCAGGGTCCCAGTTTCCCGAAAATCAACAGCCAGCAGATCGACGCGGCGGATGCGCCGTCTTCGTTGCTGACCGATGGGACCGTCATGATCGCGGGAAGCCCGGGCCTATATCAGGCGCCGGCGACGTTCTACATCTACAAAGCCAACAAACTCAACAGTATCGTAGCGCCACCGAACGCTCCGAATGATTCGAGTTATAACATCCGGCTCTTGGTGCTTCCAACGGGTCAAGTGATGGAGGCTGACGGCTCCACGGACGTGGAGATCTACACGGGGAACAACCGCGTGTACCCCGGGATCAAGCCTACGATTAGCTCGGTTCCCACGACCCTTACTCCGGGCAGCACCTACACGATCAAAGGCAAGCGCTTTAACGGCGCGTCGCAGGCCAATTTCTACGGCGACGACGTCCAAGAAGCCACGAACTATCCGCTCGTGCGCATCGTGAACAACACGACGGGCCACGTGTTCTACGCACGGACGCACGGACACAGCTATATGGGTGTCGGATCAAGCCGTAAGGTCTCGACGATGTTCGACGTTCCTTCCGGTATCGAAACCGGTGCGAGCATGCTGTATGTCGTGGTCAACGGCATTTCGTCGGCGCCGGTGAGCGTAACGATTAGCTAGAAGCTCACGGCTTGAGCGTGAGGGAGCCGGACGGCAGATATCACGGGAGGTTCTGCCTCCGGCTCCAGCGTCATTGAGAAAAAGCCACCCCCGATGCGCATCCTGATCGTTGAGGACGACCCGCGGATACATCAATCGCTGGCCGACGACCTGCGCCGCCAACATCACGCCGTGGACGTCGTCGAAGACGGTTTGATTGGTCTCGACTTCGCCCGCACTGAGGTGCACGACGTCATCTTGCTCGACATTCTCCTGCCCGGACTCGACGGTTTGGAGCTATGTCGACGGCTCCGTGCCGAGAAGTCGAAGGCGGTGATCTTGATGATTACCGCGCGCGACGACGTCGGCGACAAGGTGCGGGCCCTCGATACCGGGGCCGACGACTACCTGGTTAAGCCGTTCGATTTGGCCGAGCTCTCCGCGCGAGTTCGAGCCGTCTCCCGTCGACACGGAGCGTTGCGCCAGCCGGTTCTCGAACACGGTCGCCTCCAACTCGATCCCAGCTGCGGCCAAGTCACTTACAATCGGATTCCAGTACCACTCACCGGAACCGAGTACACGATTCTCGAAACGCTAATGCGGAGCCCGCTGCAGGTCTTTAGTCGCGGGATGTTGCGCGACAAGCTCACCACATTCGACGAGGGTTCCGAGCACGACTCGATCAAAGCCCACATCACCAACATCCGCCGCAAATTCCGCGACGTGACCGGAAGTCACGACCCGATCAAAAACGTTTACGGCATGGGCTATCGGCTTGCAGACCTCGGCTCGTGAGCCCGATTCTAGGCCGCTCAAACTCGAACGTCGCCTGCTACTTTCGTACCTCGCGGCATTCGCGCTAATCTTCATCGTCGCCGCGGTCGTGGTGCATGTTGCGTTCGTTGGCATCATGAACGAGCAAACGGCGACGCGGCTCCAGGACGTGGCGCGCGCGGGGCTGAGGAGTGTCCTGTTCGCCAACGGCGATTTAGCGATCGACAAAAGCGAAATATCCAACACGGCGCTCTTAACGCGAGATCAAGGCCTCCAATGGTACGACCGGCACGGGCGCCTCGTTGGCTCCCAGGGCCTCACAACCGGTACCGGGCAGCAGGCCTTCAATAGCGTTACGATGCCAATTGTAAGTCCGAAGACGCACCAGCGTCTCGGCACGGTCAGGGCTAGCGAGTGGAACGAACAGGAGCGGGTGGACATCCGGTATCTCGATACCGGCCTCTTGGTTGGCACGCTGCTCGCAGTCGTCGCAAGCGGTGCCGGAGGGCTCGCACTCGCCCGTCGGGCCGTACAACCCGTGGCGCAGAGCTTGGAAACGTTGCGTGAGTTTACCGCCAATGCGTCGCACGAGTTGCGCGGGCCGCTTACCGCCATTGCCAGTACCGCCGACGCCGCGCTGCGCGACGCCGAGCGAGATCGTGCCCACGACCGCGCTCGATTCGAAGCCATCGCAGATGGGGCAAAGCAGATGTCACGCCTCACGAACGACCTTTTGTTACTCGCGGGCGCAGACCGCTCGCTAGAACACGACCTATTCGTGGTCGATCTCTGCGCAATGTTGAATAAGGTCGCGCAGGGTTACGGAGCACGTTTCTCTGAGGCGGGGATCACGCTGAGTTTCGCTACGGAAAACACGGCGATCGTCTACGGTAACCCGGGTCAAATCGAGCGTATCATCGCAAACCTGCTCGAGAATGCCCTGCGCTATACGCCGGCCGATGGCCGGGTCTCCGTTGAAACTGGGCGGGATAGAGGCGCGATCCTCATCAAGGTCTGCGATTCGGGAATTGGTATAGCGCCCGAACATCTGGATCGCATCTTCGACCGCTTTTGGCGCGCCGACCCGGCGCGTTCCCCCGGAGGATCGGGCCTCGGCCTCGCGATCGCCCGCGCGCTGGCGCGTCGTCACGGCGGCGATGTCACCGTGACGAGCCAAATCGGCCTTGGAAGCACCTTCGTCGCCTCTTTCCCGGTTCGGCCCGCGCGCGTCAACTAAGGCGCGACGGCCTTGACGATTTCTTGACCATCGCGCTGTAGGATCACGTTGTGCAGTGATTTCGCCGTCCCTCACGGTGGAGGTCAACTTGAATCGAAAGGCTCCATGTCGACCAAGCTGGGAACGCGCAAATACATAGACTGCCGCGAGTTCGACGGCCAAAGCGGCTGCTCGCTCCGAATTTCAGGAACGGAGCCTGACGTGCTCGCCGCGGCCGTGGAACACGCGGTTTCAGCGCACGGTTACCGCGGATGGGAAGAGCTGCGCATGGTATTACGCACCGCGCTAAAAGACGAGAGCTAGGCGCTCGGCTGAGGTGCTAGCACGTGTGGAGATTCGGCGCGCTCTTTTTGAGCGGCCCGCGCACTTCGTCGCCTGTGCGATGCTCTTGTTCGCGGGTTGCTCGACCGGAACTCCGTCCGCGCCGGCGCTTGTTCCCGGCGGCCGGCAAGGAGATCGCGTCGGTGCCCCGTCGTTAGGTGAGGTCTTTAAGGCCGGCCGGATCGTCGTCAAGAAACAGTCGTGCATAGCCGGCCAGTCCGGAGAAGCGACATTTAGCGCGAAAGGCAACGCGAGCGGACCCTATGGGGGAAACTTCGTCGCGTCGGGCCAGTGGAATTTTTACCGCGTCGGAGGCCAGAGTCTTTGGACCTTTGCGGAAACCTTCAAGATCACCGGACGGCGTCGCGCCGACGGCACGGTAACCGGGAACGGTACGAACAAAATCGCCACCTGCAAGACGTTCGGTCCCGTGAGCAGCCTAAAGGAATTGAAATACCATCTCGGCACGGCTTCGGGCGCTGCGACGACAAATCTCATGAAGAACGCAGGCATGCTCGTCCAGCGACTGCACTAAGGTCGACCAGGTTTTGCCCGCCGTATGTAGGCCGGGTTATTTCGGGGAAACACTAACGGTCACGCCCAGCGGGTGGTCCGGTCCCACGATGAAATGCGTGGCAGCACCGCCGGCAGGATAACCCCAATAGCCTACGTCGCCGAAGTCGAACCGCGAAAAGTGGAACTGTGCCGCAACGACATGCCTACCTTGGGGATTCACGTGGCCTCTTGCGAACCTCGGTATCCAGAATTGGCGAACCGGACCCTCCCCACCCTCGAGGTCGGTTCTACCCTTCTCCGTTCCGCTCGACCCGGTTATTGCAAATTGGTACACAGAGTTGCCCACCTCATCGCCGACGGCCATATATTTTCCGTCCCACTGGACCGAGCCAGGCGTTATGATGTATGCATCTAGGTTAACACCCGTAAGAAACTTGCTGCCTTTAGGGATTTCGGCGAATCTAAAGTGCTCCAAATGATTCGTTCCATCGACAAAGAGGTTCCCCGCATCGTCGTAGCCGCAGAAATCGTATTTTGTGAAGTGGGTGTCATAGTGTCGGGTTGGGTTCCCCGAGGCGTTTCGATAAATTGCGATATCACCCGAAGTCCCAGCGTCGACGACGGCAAGGTCCCCCGTAACCCCGTCGACGGAACACGCGCGCGGCGTATGCAGCGTGTCGTGTAAGGTCGCGATGGGGCTTGTTCCGCCGTGTGCATACTCAAAGATCCGCGACGCACCACCGTCAGGAATAAAAACGTTTCCGGTTTTGTCGGCGCACAGATGTTGCGGGGCTTCGAACCCCATCAAGGTTCCAACCAACTCGCGCCGCTCCCAGGAGTAGACCTCCACGTCGGGGACTGCCTGGAATGGGAAGGTCGAGACGTACAGGAGGTTTTCTGCTGTGGCCTTGGGGTCCATCCACGAGCGCGACGCGCTCGTGTGGGCGCCGGCGTTTGTAACTGCGCTCGGCGATTGCGTTGCGACACCATTGCCGCATCCAACCAATACTACGACGGTAACCGATGTGGCGAGAGAAACGTTCACAGCAACACCTCCACAACGAAAATCAGCGATCGTTCGGCGATCGGTTTCGAGCGTTCTGTGCCTCACCCGGCGCTTCCTAGACATTGACGGCCTACGGCCCGCGCAGTGACAGGTTACTGCTGACGATCACCCGGGGCGTGCATTCGCCCACGCTCTCGCGGGGAAGGTAGGCATCGAACCTCGACTACGATGGCAACTGAAAAATAGAACGGGCACACCGCTCGCAATTTCCCTATTTTAGCGAACTAGAGATATGCAGAAAGCGGAGACGTCACCAGTCGCGTCACCAACGATCTAGCCGCGTGGTTGCCGACCGCATCGGGCAACCGGTCGCTTCGGCCAGGTTTGGCAAGGGCAAGCCATTGACAGCCCCTGAAGGGATAAGACGCAATCACGACCCCTTCGGGAAGGGAACTACAATGGCAAACGTCGTTATCACGTGCCCCACTACCGGAAAAACGGTCAACACCAGCATCGCGATGAGTAAGGAAAGCTTCGCGACCGCAACGATAACAAACAATTCGGTCTCATGCCCTCACTGTGCGCAAGCACACACCTGGAGCAAGCAAGACGCTCGACTCGAAGACTAAGGCTCCTTCATGCTCAGATGATGGTGGGGAAGGTGGGAGTCGAACCCACATGAGTTGCCTCGGCCGCTTTTGAGGCGGCTGCGTCTGCCATTCCGCCACTTCCCCGCAGAGCTACGGCTGATTCGCGTCGAGCAGCCGCCGTGCCTCGGCGGCGGTGTTCGCGGCGTAGGTGCCGAGCCGCAGCTCTACGGACCTGCGCGCAAAAACGAGTGTGACGATCTCGGCGCCGCGAGTCCGGCGAAGATCCATGCGCGCGACATCTCCGCGCCGCCAGCGCAGTATCAGTAAGCGTTCGCCGTGCAGAATTCCGAGAGCATATCCTGACGGAGATGTAACGAGCGTATCCCCTAACGCGAATGCAAAACCGGAGATGCTTTCGAGACGCGCGGGCGATCCGGTGTCATGCGGATGAAACTCCTCGCCGACGATCAACTCGCTGCTGCCGCCGGTCAGCGTCAGCGTGCGTTTAAAGAATCCGCCGCCGATTGGTAAGTCCGGCGCATCGTACGCACACGTGACGCGCTCGGTGGTAAACGCGTCGAGTCGCGTACAGTCGTACTGACGGTTGAAGGTCCCCGCGGCGAGCGGATGCGTGTATGGCGCAATGTAGTCGCGGGAGGACGTCGCCGGCTGCGGATCCGTCGCATCCCGGAAAAGTCCTATACTCGTTGCCGCGTTGCCGTGACCGTCGTCGAATTCCGCAACCCTCGCGCCGGCAAAGGGTGCAAAGACGATCTGCAGATGCGCGTTAGCGATGCGGCTGCCCTCTGGATCGCTAAACGGCGGCGGGCTAGCTAGGGATGGGCGAGGAGCCTCGTTCGGCGCCGGGGCGTTGACGCCAACGCGGACCACTCGTGCTCCGCCAGCGGGCACGGAGAAGGCCGGAACGCTCACCGTGCGATGAGCGAGTCGAACCCGGATGAGGCCGACTTTGCGCGCCCGGCCGCTCGGATTGATCGCGACGATAAAGCCGTATGCGGAGTCGTTAGCGAGCAGCAGCGTTACATCTCGAGTTCGCGGAACGCCGTGCGCTCGGGGTACGTCGGCGGGACTCGAAGCGAGCCGGTGCGCCGCCATCAACCTGCGCAGCCGAGCAACCGCCCATGGCTCCACCCGGCGCATCGCAATCGTGGATGGAAGCACCGGAAGAAGAAGCACGCCGGAGCGCGGCGAGCGATCGGCCTGGGCGCGCAGATCGACGAGCGTGCAGTTCAGCCCGCGGCTGTTGCACGCGCGCTGCATGGCGATCGTTGCAGCGGCGAACGCAGCGAAATCGTCGTTGCTCAAGCTCCCCGCCGCGTAGAGGCTCGGCGGCCAGACGATGGACGCATCGGCGGCAACGTGGGTTCTTGCCAGGAGCGTTCCGTATCGCCGGACGACGTCGCCGAAAACGCGGGTGGGTGCGTAGCGCGATGAGGCATGGAGATCTTCGCTAAGCGCGGCGTCCCAGGCGTAAGACCAGTTCGCCCACGGCGCCTCCCAGCCGTGGGGATCGACCGTGTCCTGCACCGGAAAATTCACGATACCGTGTGCGCCGTCGCGAAGCAGCTCCCCCAACGCGAGGCTCGTGTTGGACGGGTCGCTCGGCCGGGGAGCGGCTTCATCCGCAGCCTGCAGCCATCCGGCTTGAAACTCCGACTGCATCACGGGGACATGCGCCTGCGTTTGAAGCAATCCGGTCGCGAAGTCGAGATCGGCGAGATCGTGGGCGCCGATGCGGTACGCGTCGCTCTGATACCAGTTGCCCCAGGCCCAGGCCGGCGAGCTGCTCGGCACCTTCATCTCGTACGTATTGATAAACAGCGGGATCTTGTTGCCGACAACCGATTCGATGGTCCCACGCAGCCAACTCACATATGCATGCCAGTGCGGCGCCGGCCACGTGTCGTTATCGAGGTATGCGCCTTGATCGTCGTCCAGCGCAATCGCGATCGCATCGCGCGAGTACGGCTCAACCGCTCGCAACACGTCGCGCAGCCATTGTGCGGCGGAGGCGAGATGCGTGTCGTTGGCGAGCCACTCAGCCGCGGCGGCGTCGGCGTGCGCGTTCTGCAGCGTTGCGGTGGCCGGGTAGCGCCCTTCGAGCACGTCGTGCAGCGGCATCTTGTATTCCGGCCGCTCGAGCAGCCACGCCGGATAGCCGCCGTTGCGCCATTCGTTACGAATTACGGGCCCCGGACGCAGAATGAGCTTGAAACCAAACTCGTGGGCGAGTCTCAACAGGCCGAGCAGGTCGCGCCGGGGGTCGGTATTGCCCGCAAAATCCTCTACGCTTTCCGACGGCTGGTGCCAATTCCACATCAGATACAGGTCCAGCGTGTTGACGCCCAGGCGCTTGTAGGCCAGCAGCGCCTGGCGCCAGCGATCGCGCGGAATGCGTTCGTAAAAGAACGCCGCGCCGTAGACGAAGAACGGCCGGCCATCGACCCAGAAAACCGGATACCCGCGTTCGGAGAGGACGCGCGACGTGTTCCAGCTAGCCCAGCTCGCGGTCGGTGCATCCGCTCGGGCACCCGTCGGCAGCGCAAAAGCGAGCAGCGTTGCGACCGCGAACGGCCACCAGCGCCGTCGCCATGCCGCGATTAAAAAGACCATCGCGCCGGCGACGAGCCAACCGACGCCTAACGCAATCGCCACGGCGCCCGACATCACGAATGCGAGGCTCCAACCCACGAGCGCTAGGAGTGCCGGCAATGGATAGAACGGCATTCGAAATGGCGCGCGTTCGCCTCGAGCTCGCAGAAATCCCAGCGCAACGATCTGCGCGATGCCCTGGATCAGCACGATGCCGGCGGTGAGAAATGCGATCACCTGATCCAGTGCGAAAAGACTAGCAACGAGCGACAGGCCGCCGATGGCTAGCAACGCGACGGAGGGGATGTCTTTGCGTGGATGCAGCTTCCCGAAGCTGGGAAGAAAGGCGCCGTCGCGCGCGGCTGCAAAGGAGATGCGCGAAAACCCGAGCAGATTTCCGTACAGCGATGCGAAGGCGGTAACGAGGACGAGCAGCGTGACGGCCACGGCCGCAAGGCGTCCCCAAGTCCGTTCGACCACGAATGCCCCGACGTATTGCGCCTGCGCGGTCGGCTGACCATGCGCATCCAGCAGCGATTGCCACGGAACGGCGCCAAGCACGCCGACTTGAAGCAGGATGTAGAGGATCGCCACGATGAGCACCGAGAGGAGGATGGACATAGGAATCGTGCGCTGCGGGCGGACGACTTCGTCGCCGAGCAGCGCGCTGTCGGCGTAACCCGCGTAATCGTAGAGCGTGATGAACAGCGCGACTCCAAACCCGGCGAGGAACCCGAGATTGAAGCGCACCGGCTGCGTTAGGTGAAATGCTCGAGTAAAGTCGGCATGTGAGAGCCCGGCCAAAGCAACCAGCGCGATGGTCAGCGCCGCGGCAAGGGCGAGTATCGCTCCCAACGAGGCGACCTGCGACGTGCGCCGGTACAGCAACACGATCGTAATGATGCCGATGCCGATCGCCGCGGCATCGTGCGCGACAACGTTGGTCCCGAGCGGCGGATACAGGTAGGCTGCATAATTCGCAAAACCGATGTAGCCGCTGGCCAGTAGGCACGGGGCGTATAACAAAAACTGCCAGTTGAACAAAAAAGCCAGGGCCTTGCCGAGACGCTGCGGCCCGAAGACGTTGCGCAGATAAACGTACGTGCCGCCGGATCCAGGAAAACGCGACGACAGTTCCGCCCATACCAATCCGTCGCACAGCGCCACGATCGCTCCCGCGATCCAGCCAGCCAGGGCCAGCGGGCCGCCAAGCGCGGCTATGACCAACGGAATCGTCACGAGCGGACCGATTCCGATCATCGTGATGACGTTGATCGCAATCGCTCCACGCAAATCGATTGCGCGCTTTAGCTCGCCCACTAATGCGTCTTCACTCTAGGCTTCGCTTCTTCGTGCGACGAAGGGAATCGCCATGCCGGAGCGTTCACAACTTGCGCGGCTCCTAAGAGTAGCCGGCGACGTTCGGATAGATTCCGTGCGAAGCGCCGCGCTCGCCGGGAACCCCTTGGGCGACCCGGTGGAGCGCCCGGTCGTCGTCTATCTGCCCGAAGGATACGACGCGCAGGCGACGCGTCGCTATCCGGCATTGTACGTGCTGCACGGTTACACCGGGGACGCGGCCGCGCTGATCGCTTCACGACCGTGGGAAACCAACGTGCTGCAGTGGACCGACCGCCTGATACAAGAGCGGCGCATGCCGCCCGCGCTCGTCGTGCTCGTGGACGGCTTTACGCGCTTGGGCGGGTCTCAGTACGTCGATTCGATTCATAACGGCGCCTATGCCACCTACACCGTGCGCGACGTGATCGGCCACGTGGACGGAAACTATCGCACGATCGCCTCCGAAGGTGGGCGCGCCGTCTTGGGAAAATCCTCCGGCGGTTTTGGCGCGATGCACTTGGTGATGGAGCACCCCGGCGTGTTTGCAGCGTTCGCTTCGCACAGCGGCGATTCGTACTTTCAGTACGCGCACCCGCCGGCGTTTGCAACGGTTCAGCGCGTGCTGGAAGCGCACGCCTTTGACGTCGGCGCTTACGTTGAGGCGTTCGAGCGCAAGCCCAAGCGCAGCTCGGCCGAATACACCGCGATGGAAATGCTCGCGTATGCGGCGGCATACTCTCCCCGCAGCGCAACCGCGTTCGATCTCGACCTGCCCTTCGATACGGCGAGCGGCGAGTTGCGTCATGAGGTGTTCGCGCGCTGGCTGGCCTTCGATCCGGCCGAGCGCGTCGCGGGCCGGCAGGCGGAGTTGAGCCGCTTGCGGCTGCGCTATCTGGATTGCGGCCGGCGCGACGAGTATAATCTCGACATCGGAGCGCGAGTCGTCAGCCGGCGCATTCGCGACCTGGGGCTCGACGTGCGTCACGAGGAATTCGACGACGATCATCGCAACGTTGGATATCGTTACGCCGTCTCACTTCCGGCCCTTTCGGCCGTACTGGACCAGCAATGAAACCGTTTTTGATTTTATCTAGTGTCCTTGTGGCCTTCGCCGTCGCGGCTCCGGTAGAGGCGCAAATCCCGCCGCCTCCGACGCCGACACCGGACCCGCACACCTACAGCGACGCCGCGATGGATTATACGGCGCCGCCGGAAGCCGTGCTGGTGGGCCGCCAGCCAACCTCACCCGATCAGCTCAACGAGGACCTTCAAACCGTGGCCATGTGGGTTTTGCGGCCCGGTCAAGAAGACGCTCGCACGATCCAGCTCTCCATGGAATCCTACTCGGGGGCGCCAGATCAATGGGAAGGGCAGTTCGAGAGCCAAACGCACGGTGCGCAAGACGGCACGCTGATCCGCAACAAGACGCCGATCACGCTGCTCAACGGAATGCCGGCCTATTTCGTGGAGGTTGCCTACGGCAGCGGCTTCGAAGCGCGGAAGGAGTACGCAATCGTCTGGGCGGATGGCCAGCGCGGAATCGTTCTTTCGGAAACGACCCGCATTGGAGATGCGAGCGCCCAAGAGGCCATGCGCGTCCTCAAGCAGGTAACGGCGGTGCGTTACCCCGCATCACAACCGTAGTCGCGTCGAGCGCGGTCCGAAGATCCTCGAGCAAATCGGACACGTCTTCGATCCCGACCGAAAGCCGCAGCAGCCCGTCGCCGATTCCGCGCCGCTCCCGATCGGCTTTCGGAATCGATCCGTGCGTCATGCGACCCGGATGGGTAATCAGCGACTCGACCCCGCCCAGGCTCTCCGCCAGACTGAAGAGTTTCAGGCGGGCCGCGAACTCCATTGCGCGTTGCGCGTCGTCCATCGCGAACGAAACCATTCCACCGAAGCCGCTCATCTGACGCTTGGCGAGATCGTGTTGCGGATGCGAGCGCAGCCCCGGATAGTAAACCCGCGCGACGTCGCTCCGCGATTCCAGAAACTCCGCAATCGTTTGGGCGTTGCGCGCGTGCTCGCGCATGCGCAAGGCCAGCGTCTTTGCCCCACGCATCGTCAGCCAAGCGTCGTTAGGACCCGGAACGCCGCCAGCGGCGTTTTGCTGAAAGCGAATTCGGTCATGGAGCGCCGGATCGTCCGTGATGGCGACGCCGCCGACCACGTCGCTGTGGCCGCCGATGTACTTCGTGGTCGAGTGAACGACGATTTGTGCGCCTAGCGCGAGCGGCTGTTGGAAATACGGCGTCGCGAAGGTATTGTCTACGGCGACGATCTGATCGCCCTGGCGCAGGGCCGCGATCGCCGCGATGTCGACGATGCTCAGCAGCGGATTGGTCGGCGTTTCGACCCAAAACAGTTTCGTTGCAGGGCGCATGACGGCTCGCACGGCGTCGAGATCGCGCATGTCGACGTAGGTGAATTCCAGGCCGCAGCGCTGCAACACGTGCGTAAAGAGGCGATAGGTGCCGCCGTAGAGGTCCTCGCTCACGACTACGTGATCGCCCGCTGAGAACAGCCCCAGGACGGCGCTCGTCGCCGCCATGCCGCTGGCAAAGGCGCTGCCGAAGCGCGCGCCTTCGAGCGAGGCGAGCTGTCGCTCCAAGGCCAATCGCGTCGGATTGATCGTGCGGCTATAATCGAAGCCTTTGTGCTGGCCGACGCCGGTTTGCGTGTAGGTAGAGGTCTGATAGATGGGGACGATCGTCGCGCCCGTCGTCGGATCCGGTTCCTGCCCGACGTGGATCGCGCGTGTCGCGAACTTCACTTTCGCACGACGTCCGAGCTGGTCGAGAGAAACGTGATGATATCTTGGCGCGTGAGCACCCCGATCGGCTCCGCATCGTCGGTAACGACGATTGCCGGGTTTGCGAGGGTCAAGAGCTTATACGCAAGTTCGATTTCCTCGGACTGCTCCAGTGCCGGAAACGGGCGGCCCATCACTTCGCTGACTGGTTGATGGAGGATGTCGGCGTGGTCGAACACGCTCTGCATGACGCCGACGTCGTTAACGCTTCCCACCTGCTCGTGCCCGCGGGTGACCGGCAGCTGTGAGATCCCGTATTTGCGCAGCAGATCGAGCGCCGTTTTTACCGTGTCTTCTTGCTGGACGGTTATCAGCTGCGGCATCGGTGTCTTGCTGCGCAGCACGTCCCCCACGGTCGCTCGGCGCTTGGCATCCGCGATGAATCCGTTGGCGATCATCCAATCGTCGTTGAAGATCTTCGACATATAGCCGCGACCGGAGTCGGGCAGAATGACCACGACGATCGCATCGGGCGGCAACGTTTTCGCCAGCTTGACTGCGGCTACGGCCGCGGTCCCGGAGGAGCCGCCGACGAGCAAGCCCTCTTCGCGGGCAATGCGCCGCGCCATCAAAAACGAATCCCGATCGGAAACGCGCACCATTTCGTCGATCACGCGCAGGTCAACCGTCTCGGGCAAGTAGTTCATGCCGATCCCCTCGACGGCATACGAGCGCGGGATGTCGCCGGAGTAAATCGAGCCCTCCGGATCCGCGCCGATCACGTGAACGGCCGGATTCTTTTCTTTGAGAAAACGCGCGGTGCCGGAGATCGTTCCACCGGTACCGATTCCGGCAACGAAATGCGTGATGGTTCCGCGCGTTTGCTCCCAGATCTCGGGACCCGTCGTATTGTAGTGCGCGTCGGGATTGAAATGATTGTGGAACTGATTCGGCTGAAACGCGCCCGGTATCTCTGAGGCCAGGCGGTTGGCCACGCCGTAATACGATTCGGGCGAATCCGGTGAAACGTTCGTCGGCGTAATCACGACCTCGGCGCCGTACGCGCGCAACAGGTCGATCTTTTCTCTCGACATCTTGTCGGGCATCACCAAAATGCAGCGATAGCCGCGAATGGCGGCGGCCATCGCCAGACCGGTCCCGGTGTTGCCGCTCGTCGGTTCGACGATCGTGCCGCCCGGCTTGAGCAAGCCCTGTCGCTCCGCGGCCTCGAGCATCGCAACGGCCGGGCGGTCCTTTACGCTGCCGCCGGGGTTGACGTACTCGACTTTGGCCAGCACGAGGCAACGCGCATCGTCGACGACCTTGTTAAGCTTAACGAGCGGCGTATGCCCGATTGCCTCTAGCGCATTTTCGCAAAAGGCTAGGCCGGCCGTTCGGGACGACGGTGCGGTGCTTGCCATAGGACCGGCGGCTTCCGCGCGGCGAAGAAGTTCACCTATGAAACCGCTCGCCGGCCGACTCTTCGTCGCAATCGCTATGCTGCTGTTGGCGGCCACCGCATGCAATAACGATGCGCTTCCGCCTGCAGCGGGCTACGCTGCCGTTACGGGAAGCATCCTGGATGCCGCCACGAGTTCGCCGATCGCCGGTGCCGTGATCACGATCGACACGGTGCTTACCGCGACGACCGATGCGGCCGGAAAATTTTCCATCGATAAGGTTCCTAGCGGCATTGCCGATTATTCCGTGCAAGCCAAAGGCTATCAGGCGCTCTCGGCGACTACGAACATCGAACCCGGTAAGCCGTTTGCGCTGAACCTTACGTTAGCCCAGCAGCCGCCCCACGAATAACAGAGCTGAGCTAAACTTTAGCCGAAGGCGGTAGAACGGCGATAAGCGCTGGCGGGTTTCACCAGCGTCGCGCGATCCGCGACGGTGCGGTCGACGATGGCCATAACCACCGTCGCCAGCTTGTCGGGGTCGTGGCGAACCATTTCCGTTTCACCGATTACGGGCGCGGGAACCGGCTCTAACCCGAGTGCGAAAATTCGCTTTGTGTCGGGCTCGACGGGAACCTGACGCTCCTGCGCATACGCTGCAAGCAGCCGCGACGGCGGCTGATCGTTGACGATGACGTAATCGCAGACCCGCTCTCCCGCGTTCGCGAGCAAGGCCTCTACGTGATCGGCGGCGGTCATGCCGTCGGTTTCTCCGGGCTGCGTCATCACGTTGCAGACGTATACTTTGACCGCATGCGCGTCGGCTACTTCACGGGCGATCCGGTTCACCAAGAGGTTCGGCACGACCGAAGTGAAGAGCGAGCCCGGGCCCAGAACGATCGCATCGGCATCGTGAATCGCTTCGATAACTTCGTCGAGCGGCGCAGCCGCCGGCGGATCGAAAAAGACGCGTTTGATCGGGCGCGTCGCTCTGGAAATGTTCGATTCGCCTTCCACAATCGTGCCGTCGTCGAGTTCGGCGCAGAGCCGCACGACACCGAGCGTTGCCGGAAGGACGCGCCCTACGACGTTGAGCACGCGGCTCGACTCCTTGATGGCTTGATCGAAGTTGCCCGTAATGCCGCTCATGGCAGCCAGGAAAAGATTGCCGAAGGAATGGCCGCCCAGTCCGCCGCCTTCGCTGAAGCGGTAGCGAAACAGATCCGTGACCAAGGCTTCGTCGTCGGCAAGGGCAACGAGGCAGTTGCGAATATCGCCGGGCGGCAGTACGCCGAGCTCCTTCTGGAGCCGTCCCGACGATCCGCCATCGTCGCTAACCGTGACGATTGCCGTCAAATTGCTCGTGCGGCGCTTTAAGCCGCGCAGCAGCGTCGAGAGACCGGTGCCGCCGCCGATCGCAACGATCTTGTAACCTTGCTGAAGGCGCCGTCCGGCCAGCGCGTCGCGAAACCCCTTTGGGGTACGATCGCGCGCGATGCGAACGACCGCGCGTAACCCCATCCAGATTCCCGTGCTGATTGCGACGAGTCCCCCGATACCCAGAATCCAAGTCAGGTACGCGGGCGGAAAATAATCGTCAACGATGTCGTCGAGAATCTCGTTGACGTGAATGCCCGTGCCTTCCGCAATGAACCATCGGGTAACGGCGTCGAGCAGCAACACGATGCCGACGGCGCCGAGCAGTATCCAACGCTTCACGCCGAGACCCGGAACGAGCCAGTGCATCGACCGTGCGACACGCTCGCGCATTCAGGCCACTCGCGCGAGGTCGCGCGCCTCGAAAGCCAAACTGAGCCGGGTATCGTCGGCAAACCGTTGCATCAGGCGGCGGGCGACGTATACGGAGCGGTGGCGACCGCCCGTGCAGCCGATTCCGACGGTGAGTTGGGTCTTGCCTTCGGCGAGGTAGCGTGGCATCAGATAGTCGAGCAGATCGGCGACCTTCGCAAGGAAGGGTTCCAGCGAAGGGTCATCTTCGATAAATGCGCCGACCGCCGCATCCTCCCCCGTCTGGCCGGCAAGCGGTTCCTCGTAGTTGGGATTTCTCAAGAAGCGTACGTCGAAGAGCAGATCGAGGTCGGTCGGCACGCCGAATTTGAATCCGAACGAAACAAACGTCACGGCGAGCCGGCCGGGGCCATCTGGGCAGAAGGCCGTGGCGATCCGCTCCTTGAGCGCCCCCTGCGTGAGGCTCGTCGTATCGATGACGATGTCGGCCCGCTCGCGCAATGGAGCGAGCAGGCGCCGGTCGGCCTCGATGGCTTCGCGCACCGAGCCCGTTTGCGCGAACGGGTGGCGTCGCCGAGTTTGGCTGAAGCGCCGAACCAGCAGTTCGTCGGCGGCATCCAAAAAGAGCACCTTGGCATCGTGGGTACGGATGATTCGATCGATCGCGGCGCCGGCGTCCCCTAGGCGCGAGTCGCTGCGCACGTCGAGCGCAATGGCGACGTCCCGCGCCGCCGATTCCTCGAGGGCCGCAACCGCGGCATCGAGCACGACGGGAGGAAGGTGTTCGATGCAGTAAAAGCCCAAATCTTCAAACGACTTGATCGCTTGGCTCAAGCCTGCACCAGAGAGGCCCGTCACGAAGACGATGCGCAGCGCACTCATATGAAGCTCTTTTCGCCCGAACGCGCCAACGCCCTCATTTCGAAGTTGGAGCCGCTCATTGAGGAGCTCTTGAGCCGGCGTCGAGAGCTCGCCATCAAACTGTTGGAATCGGATCCGGCGCTGCATCATCATCAACCCGCCCGACGGCCACGACTCGCCGGCGTGCGGTCATCCTTGCCGGCGCCCCGCTTCGCCGAACTCAAACACGAAATCGGCCGGTTGATTTACCGGGTTGAGTCCTACGGGTGCGTGGTAAAGGATATCGACCTGGGCCTCGTCGATTTCCCGGCGGTCCAGGATAACGAGCCGATCTATTTGTGTTGGAAGCTCGGAGAGCCGAAGGTGGCATATTGGCACGGCATCGATGAGGGCTTTAGCGCCCGCCGCCAACTCTAGCCGGCCGCCGCCTCGGCCTCAACGGCCACAAAATCCTCGGCTAGTCCTTGGAGACGTACCTCGCCGAAGTCGGCGGTATACGCGCCGCTCTCCGCTCCGGTGATCTCTCCAATCTCCGGTACATTTGCGAGCTGCGGGATCTTCGACCGAATCTCGTCGGGGATGCGAACGTGTGTGCCGACCGCTAAGGTGTTCTGATCGAAAAGCGCGTTGAGGCTTTCGAGCAGCATCGGTAACGGAATGCCGTAATCGACGCTAATGGCGCCGATTGTATGGGTCTCGCTGATCGCGCAGTTCGAGCAGCCGCCGAGGTGAAAGCGCGCAAACACGCGCCGTGCGCCGGCGTGCACTTTGAACGCCTCATCGACCGTCATTTCCGGAGTAAAATAGGTTTCGTTCATCGATACTTCTCTTTCGCTACAACGCGTGCGCTACCCCACTGGTTGCACCGGCGTCATTCTTAGCGGGGGGCGCGTAGGCGGAGCACGCCTGTAAGCCGGATTCTGTTCCCACGAATGGGTGATGACCATCTCTCTGGGACGCTTGTTACCAAGCGCCTCGATGCAACATAGCTCGTTCGGACGGGCCGTCCTTTAGATCGAGCGGTCTTGCTTCAGGTGGGGTTTACCCGAGCCTGCGTCACCGCAGCGCTCTGTGAGCTCTTACCTCACAATTTCACCCTTGCGGGATGGCGGACCATCCCGCGGTATGTTTCTGTGGCACTTTCCTTCGAGTTTCCCCGACAGGACGTTATCCTGCACCCTGCCCATATGAAGCCCGGACTTTCCTCACCCCCCAATCGACTTCGTCGATCGGGGACCCCAATTTGTTTGAAAGGCACTCCGGCGCTTCGCGCCTGCGCGCCCCCCACTTACGTGGGGCCCCCTTGTCGACTTCGACGCTTTAGCGGGGGCGCGGTCATCCAGCGTACTCCGCGACGGTAGTATACCATTGTGCGATCATTTCCGCAGTATCGACGAGTCGAGGCCCCGGCCGGCTCACATACGCGTTCCCGTCGAACGGCAGGAGTCTGCCCTCGCGCACCGCGCGTAGCGTTCGCCATTGTGGGATGCCCGCGAGCTGCTCGATTGCGTCCTTCGTCTTCGTGAGATCGAAGCCGCACGGCGCAACGATCACGGCATCAGGGTCGGCCGCTCCAATCGCGTCCCACTCGAGACGCCGTGAGTTCACGCGGGGATCGGCAAGAATCGGCGTGCCTCCGGCGAGTTCGATCAGTTCCGGAATCCAATGTCCCGCACTCATCGGCGGATCGGTCCACTCCAACAGCAGCGTACGCGGCCGGCCATTTCCGGCGCGCTGCCGTAAGATCGCGATGCGCGAGCGCAACGCTTCGATTAAACGCTGCGCGCCGTCCGAGCGGCCGGTGATCTGACCAAGCAATTCAATGTTCGCAAGTACGTCATCCAGCGAGGACGGCTCTAGCGATATGATTCGCGCGTGACGAGAGCGTAAACGCTTTGCTGCGGTTGCGACGATGTCGTAGGAAACGGCGCAAACGGCGCAGAGTTCTTGCGTCACGATCAGGTCCGGGTCCAAGCGGTCCAGCAGTTCGGCGTCTAAAGCGTATAGGCTCGACCCGGCGTGAATCGCGGCGCGCACGTGCCGATCGATCGCACCCGCGTCGCGTAGTTCCGGCCCGGTGGAAGAAGTGACCTTCGGCAAGCGCACGGCCTCCGGTGGATAGTCACACTCATGCGTTACCGCAACGACGTCGTCGCCGGCGCCGATCGCGAAGAAAATCTCCGTCGCACTCGGCAACAGGCTGGCGATGCGCGTCGGGCTACTCTCCTTGGGCGAGCGAGTAGCCGCGCTGGCCGTTGAACGTATACAGACCTTCGGTCTTGATCACGTCAAAACCCGCGTTTTGTGCGGCCGTTAGCAGTTTGATCACGTGCTCGGCGCTAAACGGTTCGTCGTCGGCTTCGAAGCGGCAGCACCAGTGATCGCTCCAATAGGTGTCGGGGTTGCCGTTGGGCCACACTTTCGTGCCGCGATTGCTGATCGTCGTCAGCTTCGCGCCCGGGACGTTGAAGCGCTGCATGATCGCCGCAATCAGGTCTGGATCCCCGTCGCGACGGTCGATAAAGAGATCGACGCCCGCACGCAGCTTCATCGGCGGCTTTCCGGCCGGCCGAATCGCCAGGTTCATCTGGGACTCTTTATCGTACTCGGCAGGTGTCAAGTGCTCGGGCTTTTTGTCGAGGCGCGCGATCACCGCGTCGGCGAACTCCTTCGTCCCAACTTTCTTACGAGACGTGCCCTCCTTGTAGATATCGTAGGTATGGATGCCGTCTTCGATCGTGCGCAGCCACGCGTTGTGAACGCGTTCGGCGACGTCGGCTTGAGTAACGTGCACCAGCATCAGAATCGCACCGTGCAGGAGGCCGGACGGATTGGCCAGGTTTTGCCCGGCGCGCCGTGGCGCCGAGCCGTGGATCGCCTCGAACATCGAGCAATGGTCCCCGATGTTTGCCGATCCGGCCAATCCCACTGAGCCGGTGATCTGCGCCGCGACGTCGGAAAGCACGTCTCCGTAAAGATTCGGCATCACAATCACGTCGAAAGCTTCCGGCGTATCGGCCATTTTGGCGGCCCCGATGTCGACGATCCAGTGCTCGCTTTCGATTTCGGGATATTCCAGCGCGATCTCGTTGAACGTCCGATGGAACAGGCCATCCGTGATCTTCATGATGTTGTCTTTGGTGAAGCACGTCACTTTTTTGCGCTTGTTAGCGCGGGCGTACTCAAAGGCGTAACGGATGATGCGCTTGCTGCCAGGGCGAGAAATTAACTTGAGGCACTGCGCGACCTGGTTCGTCTGGCGGTGTTCTATGCCGCCGTAGACGTCCTCTTCGTTTTCGCGCACGATGACGATATCCATCTGCGGATGTTTCGTCGCTACGTAAGGGTGGAGCGACATGCAGGGCCGCACGTTCGCATACATTCCCAGCGTTTTCCGTACCGTGACGTTGAGGCTCTTGAAGCCGCCACCTTGCGGCGTCGTGATCGGCGCCTTCAGGAAAACTCGCGTGCGGCGCAGCGACTCCCAGGACGCCGGTTCGATCCCGTTCGTGAGGCCTCTCTTATAGACGGATTCGCCGATCTCGATCGGGTCGAGTTCGAGACGCGCTCCGGCCGCGTCGAGGATGCGCAGCGTCGCGGTCATGATTTCCGGCCCGATTCCGTCGCCGTATGCGACCGTTACCGGCGTCTTCGTGGCTACGGTGCTACGCAACGGAACTTCGCATACATGTAGGGATAGTCGTCGTAAAACCAGTTTCGAAACGACCGGCGAATCAGCTGCACGGGAGTAACCGGCGACGCACCCTTCATCACGTAATGCTTACCGTCGAAGAAGTCGGTCGAGTACTGCGGATACGACGCCATAGGCTCGAAGCCGGGCAACGGGCCAAACGGGGTGGATGTCCACTCCCAGCCGTTGCCGATCAGGTCTGCGACGCCCCACGCGCTCCTGCCGGCGGGATGTGCGTCAACCGGTTCGGGGTCGAAGCGCGCAAAATCGAAGTTGCCGTGCAGCTCGCCGGGGGGCTCGGCGCCCCACGGGAAGGCTCGCTCCTCGCCGCTGGGCGCGCCGAACGCGGCCCGATGGTACTCCGCTTCGCTCGGCAAGCGCATGCGCGCCCATCGCGCGTAGGCTTCGGCCTGCCGATGCGTTACGTATACCGGCCACGAGAGGGGCAGCGGAATCTCCTCGAACTGGGCGCGCAGCCGCCATTTCCCGTCGCGCTCTATCCAGAACGGCGGAACCGGGCCCCCGTCGGCAACGAAGCTCATCCAGTCACCGTTGGTAACGGGATGTGCGGCGATATCGAAAGCCGGCACCGCGATCTCGGTACGACGAAACTCGTTATCCCAGGCAAAGAGGATCTCGTCCGGCTCGACGCCCAAGGTCGCGGTGCCCGAAGCGACGCTTCGAAGCTCTTGCTTCGGAATCGTATGGTCTTCGTGCCGCCCGATGATGCGGCGCTTGTGCGCATAGTCGAGCTGATGAACGATGTACATCAGCGTCTCTTGATGCATCGCTTCATGCTCGAGAATCGTATAGGCAGCCTGTCCGCGAACGAGCCGCGGCACGCTCGCATCCTCGATATGCCCGAACTCGAGCGCCCGTTCGACGCGGTCGTCGCACTGCGCCGCAAACGCGGCAACCGCTTCGCGCGAGGGCCAATCCGACCGGTCGTGGCGCCGCGCCTCATCCGAACTTGCCGGATCTATGCCGCGCTCGAAGAGCCGTTCCAGCACCGAATCGATCGAGGCTTCGCCGAGCCCTCGTTCGTTGAGGGTCAGAAAGCTGAACGCCGGAATATGCCCTTCATAAAACGCGAACGGATGGCGCAACGGAATGGGACGTTCGTAAAACGCGTCGTCGTGAATCAACGCAAAGAGCGTCGCCGATCGCCCGCGATTGCACCGGTACCAATCCACGAGGTTGGGGCGGAGCGCGGAGACTATAGCGTTCCTCGCTTTTCCTGTTCGCGCTCGATCGAAACGAAGAGCGCTTTGAAATTTCCCTTGCCGAACGAGAGACTGCCTTTGCGTTGGATGATTTCGAAAAACAGTGTAGGCCGGTCCTGAAGCGGCTCGGTAAATATTTGCAGCATGTAGCCCATATCGTCACGATCGACGAGGATCCGCAGCCCACGCAGCGTCTCCATCGCTTCGTCGATCCGCCCGACGCGTTCTTCGAGCATATCGTAGTATGAGTCCGGCGTATCGAGGAACTCGACACCGTTGGCCTTCAGGGCTCGGATCGTCGCGGCGATGTCGTCGGTGCGGATGGCCATGTGCTGGACGCCCGCGCCGCGATAGAAGTCCAGATATTCCTCGATTTGCGATTTCTTTTTGCCCTGGGCCGGCTCGTTGATCGGAAATTTTACTTGATGGCGCGGGTCGGTCATGACCTTCGACCGCAAGGCCGTGTATTCGGTCGAAATGTCTTTGTCGTCGAACGAGACGAGCTGGGAGAAGCCAAAGACGCGCGCGTAGAAATCGCCCCAAGCGTCCATCTCGCCCCATCCGACGTTGCCGACGCAGTGGTCGATGAACTGCAGATCCGGCTTGGCCGCATGCCCGCTCGTCTTCCGAGCTTCCACGAATCCGGGCGCAAAAACTCCGCGGTAGGCGTCCCGCTGGATGAACGAATGCACGGTGTCGCCGTAGGTCGCGATCGTCGCCTTCACGATTCGCCCGGTGGCGTCTTCGAGCACCGTCGGTTCGAGGACGACCCGCGCGCCGCCGCGCACGGCCATCTCGAACGCTGCACCGGCGTCTTCCACGAGGATGGCGATGTCCTTTATGCCGTCGCCGTGCAGCATGACGTGACGCGCGATTTCGTCGTCCGGAGCAAGGCTCGCCGTTAGAACGAAGCGCAGTTTGTTCTGCTCGAGCAGGTAACTGACGCGATTTCGAACGCCGGTTTCGGGTCCGGCGTAAGCAAGCTGGTGGAAACCAAAGGCCGACATATAATAGTGCGCCGCCTGCTTTGCGTTCCCGACATAGAACTCGACGTGGTCCCAGTCGATCTGTGCCAGCGGATTGCTGCGGGCCTCGGTCGCGGTGCTCATGGACAGCGGACTTGGCGAAGGCTCGCGGGGGGCCCTGTCAAAGCAGCCGTCCATGGCCACCTCGACGGCGCTGCGCCCCTCCGTGCGCGCTGCGTTTGAAGCATTGATCGACTATGCTGGTCTCTTTCCTCCGGCACAGCTTCCAATGAGCGCGGCGCAACGTGAATACGAAAGGGCGCGCGCCGGTCCGTTCGCGTGGATGTTGGGGCGATTCATCATCCCGGCCCGCATGCTCGAATCCGGCTCGGCGCTAAAAACATCGTTTTCGACGATCCTCGACGACGGCTCGGCTCAGTTGACCGGCATCGCTCGCTTGCGGGGAGAGAAAGTAGAGATTGCAGCACTGGAGATACCGCTGCCCCAAACGCTTAGTCCCGATGAGATCCCACACGCGATTCGCGAACTGCGCGAACGCATCGATGACGCCGGGCTCGGCGATCTGGCGGCATTCGTCGAGATCCCGCGCTCCGAGCGCTGGCCCGACCTGCTGGCAGCCTCGATGAGCGCACTGAATGAGGCACGTCTCGGCGCAAAACTGCGTTGCGGCGGCGTCTCGGTCGAAGCGTTCCCTAGCGTCGAGGAGGTAGCGGACTTCATCATCGCCGCAAATCAAGGCGACGTGCCGTTTAAGGCGACTGCCGGACTTCACCATCCGGTCCGCCACCGCGATTCCGCCTCCGGCTTCATGATGCACGGCTTCTTGAACCTGCTCGCCGCCGCGGCTTTGGCCCCGGCCGTCGACCAAGAAACGCTTCGCACGATCATTGCGGAAGAAGAATCACGTAGCTTCGCGTTTGATGACAGCTCCTTTGCTTGGCGCGCCGAACGCATCGGCATCCCCCGATTAGAGGCAACTCGGCGAAGCGCGTTCGTCGCCTACGGAAGCTGCAGTTTTTCCGAGCCGATCGAAGATTTGTCCGGACTCGGAATTCTTTCCGCGCAATGATCGCGCCGGCCGACACGACCGATCCACGGCTCGAATCCTGGCTGCCCGTTTCGAGGGACAGCGATTTCCCGATTCAAAACTTGCCTTTCGGTATTTTCACGAAGAAGGGTGCGCCGGCGAGAATCGGCGTTGCGATTGGGGAGAACCTACTCGACATGCATGCCGTTGCGCAAATGGGATTGTTGGACGATTGCTGCGAGCCCGAACTGCTCCAAGCGCCTCTGCTCAACCCCTTGCTCGCCGCGGGACGCTCGATTTGGCGCCCTCTTCGCCAGCGCCTCTCGTGGCTGCTTCGCGCGGACGGCGATGACGCACTGCGCGGACGAAACGTCGATCGGCTGGTCGTCGCGCGCAACGACGTGACGATGCGCGTCCCGATGCAGATCGGCGACTACGTCGATTTCTATTCCTCGATGGAACACGCGACGAACTTAGGCCGGCTTTTTCGACCGGACGCCGAGGCGCTGCTGCCAAACTGGCGTTGGATTCCGGTCGGATATCACGGAAGATCCGCGACGATCGTGATCGACGGCACGCCGATACGCCGTCCATGCGGGCAGAGAAAAAGCGCCGGTGCGGCGGCGCCGGAGTTCGGCGCGAGCCAGCGTCTCGACATCGAGCTCGAGATGGGCTTCGTGGTGGGGCCTGAGAACCAACTCGGGACCCCGATCGCGGTGCAGGATGCAGCCGAGCACATCTTCGGGCTCCTCCTGGTCAACGATTGGAGCGCCCGGGATATCCAGGCGTGGGAATACCAGCCGCTCGGACCATTCCTAGGAAAGTCGTTCGCGACGACGATCTCACCGTGGATCGTAACGCTCGAAGCGCTCGAACCTTTTCGCGTCGAGGGGCCGATCCAAGATCCCATCCCCTTGAAGTATCTCCGTTCCGACGAGTCATGGGCCTATGCGATTGCGCTGGCCGTAGACCTTCAAACGGAGCTGATGCGGGAACGCGGAATCGCACCGGCCACGATTTCGCACACGACGTTCCGCGATATGTATTGGAACGTCGCGCAGCAACTGGCGCACGCGACCGTCAACGGTGCAATCACCCGCCCGGGCGACCTGTTTGCTTCCGGGACGATCAGCGGTTCGGCACCGGGCACGCAAGGCAGCCTGATCGAGCTCACGTGGAACGGCGAACGCCCCATCGACCTTCCCGACGGCGAAACGCGCCGCTTCTTAGAGGACGGCGATGAGATCGCGTTGCGGGGCTGGTGCGAAAAACCGGGCGCGCGCCGCATCGGGTTCGGTGCGGCTCGTGGCCGCATCGAGCCCGCAATCGAATCGGCTTAAACGCTCGTCGGCTGCTCGATCCAGGAGCGAAAATATTGCGGTTCCTCACACTCCAGCGCGGCTTGCGCGAGCATGAGCGGCCTAAAGGTATCGATCATCACGGCGATTTCGTCGGTTGATTTCTTGCCCAGGCTCGACTCGACCGCGCCCGGCTGCGGGCCGTGCGGTGCGCCCGCCGCGTGCAGCGTAATGGAACCCTCGCTAACGCCGCGGCGGCTCATGAAATCGCCACTGACGTAATAGAGAACCTCGTCGCAATCGACGCTCGAGTGATTGTACGGCACGGGAATCGCGAGCGGATGATAGTCGAAGAGTCGCGGGACGAAGGCGCAAAACGCAGCCCCCGGCGCTTCGAAGGTCGCGTGCGCGGGCGGCGGCTGGTGCAGCTTGCCGGTAATCGGCGCGAACTCCTCGAGATTGAACGCATACGGATAACAGTAACCGTCCCAACCAATCACGTCGCATGGATGGTTTTGAACGATGTAGACCGCATTGCGCCCGCCGTTAGTGACGCGCACTTCGTATTTGGCTTGATCCGCAATGGGCGCTCTGAGCACCGGTACCCGGAAGTCGCGCTCGTAGTAGGGAGCCTGCTCTTCGAGCTGGCCGAAATCGTTGCGATACTTTCGCGGAATGGTTACGGCGCCGGAGCACTCGTAAACGAGCATGCGCGTCGGCTGCGCCGGCGTGACGCGATAAATCGTTCCCGTAGGGATCACGAGATAATCGTGCTCGCGATACGCGAGCTCGCCGAGCTGCGTTTCGATAACGCCCGTTCCGGTGTGAATGAAGAGTAGTTCGTCGCCGCCGGTGTTGCGATAGAAATACTCCATCGGCTGCTCCGCCTGCGCAATCGAGATGAGAACGTCTTCGTTGCCGAGCAGCGGCGTGCGCGATTCCACCGGGTCGTTTCCCAGCAGGTGCAGGGACTGCGTCTTGAGATGCCGATTTCGAAGCGGGTCGTTGGGCACGAGTTGTGCCCCCGGGCGATCCCATGGCCGCACGTCGAGCGTCGCCGTTGGGGGACGGAGGTGATAGAGGAGGGAGTAGACGCTCTCGAAGCCCTTGGTCGAGAAGAGCTCTTCGGCGTACAAACCGCCGTCGGGGCGGCGAAATTGGATGTGCCGCTTATGCGGTACGGAGCCGGCGCGCACGTATGACGGCATCAGACGCCCTCGTTTGCGATGGAGGCGCGTTCCGTCGCAGCGAAACCGTTATCTCGATGGGAGCCGTCGCAGAACGGCTTCGTGTGCGAACCGCCGCAACGGCACAGCGCCACGTTCTCGCCCTCGATCGTGTACTGATTGCCGTCCGCGTCGGTGAGCGTGACGTTGCCCCGAACGAGATACGGGCCGCTTTCGCGTACTTTGATGTTTACTTCGTTCATATGGATGTCTGCCAATTCGACGCGGGGCCGCCGAGCTCCTAAGAAGTCACGGCCGCGAGGCCGTTCCCAGCAAAGCCGCGCGAGCGATGATGTGGCCGCCAATTTCTTGCTCGAGTTGTGCACCGCGCGGCGGCGAATGGCTTGCGATCCGCGCGACGTCGAGCGCGTACAGCGTGAAGACGTAGTGATGCGCCGGTCCCGGAGGCGGGCACGGGCCGTAATATCCGACATTTCCGGCAGACGTCTCGCCCAGCTGGTTGGGGGAAAGCTGGGCACTGGCGCTGAGGGAGTCCGTAGCCGCCGGGAGATTGTAAACGACCCAGTGATAGAAGCCGCCCGGGATTGGCGCGTCCGGGTCGTGCATCACTAAGGCAAACGACCGCGTGCCCTTCGGCGCGCCGCTCCAGGTCAGTGCCGGAGAATGGTTTTGGCCGCCGCACTGCGTCGCTATGAGCCGCCGCGGAAGTGAACCGCCGGCGGCAAAGTCGCTGCTGCGCAGCTGCATCAGCCCCGCTGCCGTCGCCAGTACGACGCCGGCCAGCGCCACCGTTCGAACCATGGCCGTATGGTATCATGGCGTGGCCATGATGGGAGTTGGGCTTCACGCGGCGTAAACTCGTGAACCCCGCCAGGACCGGAAGGTAGCAACGGTAAGCGAGCGCTTACGGGCGCCGTGATCCACCTGACTCTCGTCGTGGTTAACTCCTAACAGCTTCAAACTATGCCGCTCTTACCGTTTTATGCCGCCGCCGCCGCCTTTGTGGGAGCGCTCCTCGCGCTCCTGATCTATCACCTCGTCGTCATGCGCCCGGCGCTGGCCTGGGTCGGGCGGCTGCTTGGGCTCCACGACGGGCTGATCGCCGGGGGTGCCGGCGGTGCGGCGGATCGCCTGGGCGGATTAGAAGAAGCGCGGGCCTCGACGCGTGCGGCCCTCGAGCGGCTTTCGGAGCGCATCGGGGCGCTCGAAGCGTTGGCTCGAACGGATTTATCGCGCGCGGGCTTCGTGCGCTACGATGCCTTTACGGACGCCGAATCGGGGCTGTCTTACGCGCTAGCCCTGCTGAATCGCCAAGGCGATGGCGTCGTAATAACGAGTATCTATTCGCGCGCGGACACGCGCACCTTCGGCAAGCCCGTTACCGGCTTCAGGCCCACGGTGCATGCGTCGGCCGAAGAGCTCGAAGCCATCGAGCGGGCGCGCGCCGCCCAATCGGAGAACCCGCAGTCGCCGTGAATCTGCTGCTCTGCGACCTTTCCAAAGTGCTGTACTACGCGGTCAACGTCTACACGTTGCTGCTGTTCGTCTATGCCGTGCTCTCCTGGATTCCCGACCTGCGGCGCGGGCGCTGGGTCTATCTTCTCGGCTCGGTCATCGAGCCGGTCCTCACGCCCATTCGCCGCGTAATCCCACCGCTCGGTGGATTGGATCTCGCGTTCCTCATCGTTCTTCTCGTGCTGCAGCTGCTCGTACGACCCGCGCTAGGACAGCTGGTCTTCAACAGCTGCATCCAGCTCTTTTAGGAGCTCGCCCGTAACGTGGCGCTGAAATCCGACCGTCCGCACCGCGTCGACGTTGCAACCAACGTTCGTAACTTCTGCATCATCGCGCATATCGATCACGGCAAGACGACGCTTTCCGATCGCTTGCTGGAGATCACCCGTACGATCGAATTGCGCGATCTCGAGGAACAGGCACTCGACGCGATGGACCTCGAGCGCGAGCGCGGCATTACGATTCGAATGCACCCCGTTAGGCTCGACTATCGGGCCCACAATGGCGAGCTCTATAGCCTGAACCTGATCGACACGCCGGGGCACGTGGATTTTTCATACGAAGTTTCGCGCTCGCTGGCGGCCTGCGAAGGCGCGATACTGATCATCGACGCCGCGCAGGGCATCGAGGCGCAAACACTGGCGAACTACCATCTCGCGCTCGAGCACGAGCTCACGATCATCCCGGTCATCAATAAGATCGACCTTCCCTCCGCGGATCCGGAGCGCGTCATGGGAGAAGTCGAGGAACTCCTCGTGATGGAAAAAAGTGAGTGCATTCTCGCCAGCGCCAAGAACGGCGTCGGGATCGAGGAGATCCTGGAGGCGATCGTTCACCGGATTCCCCCACCCAAGGGGCACCCCGACCGTCTTCGCGGGCTGGTCTTCAACGCGCAGTTCGATCCGTATCGCGGCGTCGTGAGTTACGTCCGCGTCGTCGACGGCACGCTCGCCGCGGGAACGCGGTTCATGTCGATGGCGCACGAACGAGTTTTCGAATGCACCGAGGTGGGCTTGTTCGCCCCGAAGATGACCCCCACGGCATCCTTGGGCATCGGCGACGTGGGTTACGTGATCGCGAACATCAAGTCGCTGGGAGAGATCGACGTCGGCGATACGATAACCTCCGCGAACGATCCGGCGCACGTGGCGCTGACGGGCTACCGTAAAGCGGTGCCGATGG